>OZ255705.1:0-3402372 GCA_965277015.1 Henriciella sp.
CCAGCCTTTCGCCCGGCTTCTATCGCTCGGCCGATGTGCAGCGCCTCGGTCAAGGTGTTGTGTATCGTGGCGCGTTTCGCATCTGCGCCAGTCATTGGGTAGCCGGCGACGATACAGCTGAGCCCCATGTGAACCGCCAGCGTTCGCACAAATCCCTCGGCCGTGGCGGCATCTTTGGTCTCGACAATGGTTGAGTTTAGATGCTCATCGACAATGACGAATGGAGTTGCAGAGACGCCTTCGAAGTTCATCACCACCATTTGAATTTCGGGAAATGCCCGGCCCATTCCGTCGGCATTCAACAATGGCAAACCAAGCCGCGCCGCGGCAACAATCGGCAAGGTCGAGTTCACGCCGCCAATTTCAGCCGGCATAAGGGCATCGATGGGTTTGCCAATGCGTTGAGATAGGCGCTCAATCGCCAAATCGATATCCTCGCCGGAGGCCGCTTTCTCGTTCAGTACGGTCGGCGCGCCGAGCATGGCAACAAATGCAACCGTCGCATCATCCTCGAGCTCCGACGGGTGAACAATCCGTGGATGCCCAAATTCACGGATCGCCGCTTGCGCCATCAATCTGCCAATATAGGGGTCGCCGCCGCCACCTGTGCCCAAAAACGCCGCGCCGCGCGCAAAATCGTGCAGGTCAGCTTCTGAGAGCGTGAGATCGACCCGAGTGGTCCGATTTTTTGCCGGGGCAGTTTTCGAGAAGGGAAATTTAAGTGCCATCACGAAGCCTCCGCCGACATCGACAAATCGCCCGCCACTTTGACTCTCAATCGCACCGCACCGCCTGGAATGTAAGCAAGCGGAACTTCATCCATATCCATCACCTCGATGCTGCCTGGAATAGCACCCGCAGCAATCGCGTCTTCCTTGGCTTCAGCCGTAGCACTCTCGATCGCGGCCTCTCTGCCAATGGCGTCATACGCAAACACCTTGTCGACTTCTCCGCCCACTTGGGCGATCGATGCACCGATCGCGTTGGCCACCCCGGCTTCCGCCTGAATCGAAGTTTCCGATACGCCCTTGATTTCTCTATCGATCAGGATTGCACCACCCCCGACCAGGATGAGCGGTGTGCCATCGCCGCTGGTTTTCATCCGATCAATGCCGTCTTCTACCAATCGGTGGATTTCATTGACAGCAGCGGCCACCAGCGTGCGGTCCAGGCTCGCGACCCGTCCGGGATCGCCTATCTCTGCAAAACCGGCCGCTACAGCAATGTCAGTCGCGGTGAGCGTATCGCCTCCAAACACCACCGCTTTGCTGGTGAGCGCGAACCCCACTGAGTCTGGTCCGATGCTCACGGTTTCGCCAGAACTCGGGCGAACAATGCTGCCGCCACCAAGGCCGATCGCCGTCACATCCGGCATTCGGAAATTTGTGCGCACACCGCCAATGTCGACCTGCATAGAAGACTCTCTTGGGAAACCACCGCTCAACACACCGATATCTGTTGTGGTTCCGCCAATATCGGCGACCATCGCATCTTTCATTCCCGTCAGAAATGCCGCGCCGCGCATCGAATTTGTCGGACCAGAGGCGAAGGTTAGAACTGGGTAGGCCTTCACCGTCTCTGCGTTCATCAAGGTGCCGTCATTCTGAGACACGAAGAACGGCGCTGCGATACCAAGCTTAGCGAGCGCACGTTCAAAACCGTCAACAGTCTCAGTGGCCAAGGTCGAGAGGCTCGCATTCATGAGCCCAGCATTTTCTCGTTCCAGCAGTCCAATTCGGCCGATCTTTGATGATAGAGTCACCGATGCGTCCGGATGCTCCTGTTTGAGGATTTCATAGGCGCGGGTTTCCATCTCATCATTGATGGGGGCGAACAGCGCGGAAAGCGCAATCGCCTTTATACCTTCTTGTCGGAACGTCCGCGCAGCCGTCGCAATCGCCGCTTCATCGAGTTCGGAATTAACCCGCCCATCATAGTGATAACCGCCCTGAACCGAAACGGCATTTCCGCCCAGAGCCGCACGAATGTCTTCCGGCCAGTCAGAAAATGGCGGCAAGGCTTGCGCCGCAGGTTTGGCGATCCGAATGGCGCCAACCTTGTCCAAACGCTTGCGCTGAACGAACGCATTGGTGAAGTGAGTTGTGCCGATACTGACCGTGGTAATGTCATCCCCAGTAATCCTGGCCTCGGAGAGAATGGCGGAGATCGCGGCCACAATGCCGCGTTCGACTGGCTCTGTCGTTTGTGATTTGACTTTAGCCAAGACGACCGTGCCGTTCATCAAAACAGCATCGGTGTTCGTTCCGCCAACATCTACGCCTATACGCAATCCCTCGACTCCTATTCGTGTATTGAAATAGAGGGTAGGCTTCATGGTGATCGTTCCGGAACACCCGCCCGGGTAGGTGGCGCGTTAAAACCGGGTAGGCTTTGCCCCAATGCGTTCGAATATGCGCGGGCGCGACAATTAAATCACTTCCGCGCGCAGGCAGGCATTGATGGCTTCCGCGCGGTTCGAAACAGATAGTTTCTGGAACACATTCTTAAGGTGGAATTTCACGGTATTGTGCGAAATGGATAGGGCGACGGCGATCTCTCGATTGCTTTTACCGGACAAGACTTGCCGCATGACGTCGGCCTCACGCGCGCTGAGAATTGATGGTCCGTCAGATCGGTGAAGACTGCCCGTATCTATATCTGAAATCAGCTCCGCCAAGAATCGGTCTCGCAGCCTTCTAACCCCGGATTGTCTCGATTCAGCAGACACAGTTTTGATTAAGGATGCCGCCGCATGCCCTTCATCGATAATCAATCGTTTGAAACCTTCAAATCGCGCGAACGATAATACTGTTTCAAACGCCGTCGCTGAATCCGCGAGTGCGCCCTGAGCATGTCTGGAAATGCCTTCAAGCAATTTGAGTTTGATGAATCCGCGAATGAGGTTTTTGCGCTTGTGAATGTCAGCCCATTTTCCGAAATATTCAGCTGCTTCAACTGACTGCTGCATCCGGAGCATATTTCGACCAACCGCTAGAATCTCAGAGAGATCACCGATTCCCACCGAGTCCGGTGAATGCGGCGCGCTGATTGGGTCCAATTCCAGATCAGATTCATGCGTGTGATGTCGCAGACGCAAATCCATAACCGTTGATGCAACAAAGCGGTCCAAGCGCGGGAGTTGTCTGATTTTCGCCACGCGCTGCGCCCGCACAACGGTGTTTTCAACGCGGCTCCAGTCGTGCAACGATGCCGCAATCGAAAGTTCGGTTTCATAAGCAACTAAATAGACCTCAATCCAGGCATCGGACTGTTCAATGATGGGAAAGGCGCAATCGAGGTAGGCCTGTGACTGGACCAAGTCATTTTCTTCATACGCAATCGCAGCCGCAAATGCAGCTCCGAGTGCGTACAATTCGGCACCCTGTCCATAATGCTCTTCGATGAGTTCCAAGCCCTGCAATAGCGTCGACTTTGCATCTCGCAAGCGCCCCATGACGTACAAAGCAAAGCACTGGTGCAGATATAAGAACACTTCCCCATAAAGCGCATTCAATGCTCGATAATGGCGAATGGACGCGTCGCCTTCTCTAAGCGCATTTTGAAAGTGAAGGGTCCGAATATGCAATCCACAGAGCAGGTTTAGGCGGGTGGATTGCAGAAAGTGATCATCTCGGCGCGCGGTTAATTCCAGTTCCTCCAATTCCCGGATCGCCTGCGTGGTTTTCTGGTCCACGTCGAAATAGACCGTTATCAGGCCGTCAAATATGATCAATTCACTCCGAAAGACCGGATCTTCCTGATCGCTGACTTTGTAGATTTCGGTCAGTTGATCATAAGACTGTCGGGCGGCCTCCCACTGACCGCTCTTCAGCTTCAGATAAATATCTGCGAACCAAGAGCGCGGATACAGATGTAATCGCGTTGCCGGAATGACTTGTAAGGCGCGAATAACCGCTGGCATGTCTCCGGTTACCGCTTGTCGCCATCCGCCGATGGATTCGAGCGTCGCAGCTATCAAGTCAGGGTTTTGGCTCCGCAGTGCGTATTCGAGCGCGTCGCTATGATGGTTTTGCTCGAGCGACCATTTCGACGCCCGAGCATTGATTTCTTTGAAATCGAAATGTGTGTCCCGCCGCGCGCGCTCTATCAGAAACTCCGCGAACAAGCGATGGTACCGATACCAATTACGATCCTCGTCCAGGCAGGTGACAAACAACTCATGTTGTTCAAAATTCTCCAATAGCGCCCAGGACGAGTTCGTCTCACAAACCGCATCAGCGAGGTCGCCATTCACGCGGTGAAAGCTGGCGGTTTGGAGCAGCAGAGCTTTTTCTTCCTGGGATAGTAAAGAAAAGACGCGCTCCATGAAATAATCGGACAAAACACCGCTTCGACCCGATGCCTGAGAAAGCGCATCCTCAATAGATACGCCATCGCGAAGTAAAGTGCGCGTCGCGAACAACGCGATCGGCCAGCCTTCGGTGCGCCGTAGCAGTGTTTCAGTCACTGGGCTGTCGGGGCCGTCTACACTGAAGCCGTGAAAATAGGTTTCGATTTCCGACTTCGTGAATCGCAGCTCACGTTGCGAGATTTCGAAACAGCGCCCTTGGCTCCGTAGCTCAGACATGCCGAACGCGCGCGGGATAGAGCGGGAAGAAACAACCAGCTTGGTCGTCGGAAGCGTTTCCAGCAATCGCCGAACCAGCTTGCAATTGTCATCGGTAGCCGCGAGTTGGAAGTCGTCCAAAAAGATGAAACTCGGAATCGTCTTGCGCGAGAGCTTCTTCATCATCGCGCTGAACACAACATCAGGTTCAAGATTAGAAAGAACGTTTGGGTGGTGTGGTAGCTCATAATCCAGATTACACCCTGCAACTTGCAACGATGCCATCAAGTTGCAGAGGAAGGTGAAAGGATCAGAATCGGTTTCATCCAAGGACACCCAGGCGGCCATTTCGGATTGCTGCGCCAAAAAGGAAAACCACTGCGCGAGCAACGAGGTTTTGCCATATCCCGCCGCGGCCTGAACCAGAACCAGTTGTCGATCATTTAGATTCAACCGATCCAGAATGGATTGGCGCGCCAATAGCCGATGCGTCGCGACATTCGACCGGAGTTTTTCAGGTTTGATCCAACTCGGCTGATCCATATCCCAACCCTACCCATGCATGGGTGGTTTTCAACCTTTGTCATGAATTACTTGGCACCGGTCTGTCCAGAGCGGCGTGGAAAACACTGCGAAAAGTCACCAGAGTGGACGACGCTGTCCAGCCGTGTGGCCTGCGCCACACTATGGCGCGATGACTGAGAAAAAGCAGCGTTCCGGCCTGGGAGGTTGTTGCGCAGCTGGGCCACAAATCTCCGAACGTGAGCACGACCGAAATCTACGCTCCATTCGATCCATCATGTCTATTCAACTCCACGGCGGCGATTGATGCGTTCCTCACGGAGCTTGCGTTACAGCTCAATCTCCGAGTTGATGCTCACGGAGATAAAAAACATTGAAAAACAAGGGGACAAATGGTGGTTCGGGGGAGACGGAGGAATCCGAACCGGATCAATAAGTTACGCCCTTGCGGGGCACTTTAGCACCCCCATGTTTCGCCATGAACAAAAGGGGACTTTGCCCCGCAAAAGAGGGGTGCGCTCTCTTGGAATCCTAGTCGCGAACGACCGCGACTAGGTTTTTTGCTTCATCCTCAACGATGCCGTTCTCAAGTTTGAACGAGTAGCCGTTGAACCCGACTTTGCCGGTAAATGTCATACCGTCGCTAGCACGTTGATACACTCCCGAAGCACCACCGCCCCTATAGAACAACCCGGTGAAACGATCCCCGTTCCTAAGCAACATGGTGCCTTCCTTTGGATATGTGTGCGGACTGCCTGGGTGATTGATTTCGCCAACGAATTTCTCAAAAGGGCTGACGGGACTCGCGATCAGCACCACATCTCCCCAATGAGATTGTTTCGGATAGCTCAAGAAAGCGAATGTGCCCTTTGCGATGGCGCCTGAACGGTACTTCATTGTTCCGGCGATCAGGCGCGCACTCCTTGTAGGCCCATCGTCAATCGTTGCACCGGTGAATGTCACACCTTCCGACACAATCTCTGAGTAAACCGCCAACTCAGTATCAAGCTCGTCTAAGGAAACGACAGTTTGTAACGCTCGCTCTGCAACAGCGATCGCCCGTGTGTGTGCATCACCGGCGTCTTCGACGTATTGATTAATTCGGGCGTCTGGCGTTGGCGAAGCCATTCTTTCAGGCCAAACCATAGTTTGGGCGCTTGCCCCGGTGATCGCGCAAATCGTCAATCCAAGGGCTACAAGTATCATCTTAATCATCATTACAACCTCCTTCTAAGGTTTCGCTGGTCACAGCTTAATTCAGAATAGGGTATATATACCCTAGAGAGGTTGCGTAGGCCTTAACTAATTGGCTGAATGTTTTGGGAAAAGGTCGTTGGCCTCAACATTCGGAAGATTCGTAAGGATGCTGGGCTCAGTCAGGAGCAGCTCGCACATAAAGCAGATATGGATATGCGATATCTCGGAGGGATTGAGCGGGGGGAGTATAACCCGACGGTCGCCATGCTGGGAAAGATCGCGGAAGCGCTTGACGTCCATCCCGCCGATTTCTTTTATGAAGCGAACACTGGATAGGCACGCGGCTGTGTTGCCCTGGAGCAACCCCAACCTTGGCAACGCTCCGATCTCTCGTAAGTCGTTGAAAATAAAGAAGCACAACGTTGCCCAACGTAGTTTAACGTAGCTGATTATAGTCCAATGTAGCGCTTCGAAGTCGAACGACGTTGCCCACACGTTGCCCGCATCACGTGCGTCTTAAAACGCCCTGACTAGGACGCTGGCGCTCAAACTTTTCCGTTGTAAATTATACATCCTTGAGACGACACCAAGTTGGCCCCATATGTTGATCGGCTACCAGCATGGAGAGGAAATATGTATTTTACGACAACAGGAAACATCAAATCCACCAATTCGGTTGATGACGCTTGGAAGCAGATGAACTCAGTTTTTGGTTTGGGACCTGACGGTCGAGGCAGTATTCCTCAATACTCTATATCAAGAGACCCCATGGTTGAACCAGATGTTGGTGTTTCCATGGATGCTTTAAGTACGGCAGGGCCAAGTCGAAAGATTAGCGTCTCGGAATACAGCGAGAAAGCTAAAAGCTTCCAAGTCGAAGTAAGTGGCGCTGATGGGCGCCCGTCGCGGAAATACCGTGTTCAAATTCGTGATAATTCCGATCAGTCTACCATCGAACTTCAAATCAAACAGCGCTTTGCTCCATTTCCCCAAGTTATTCTTCAGTCGCTTACAATACCATTTGCGCGTCAGATGCTCGTGAACCCCATCTTGCACAGACTTTCTAACCGCGAAACCTCCTAGTGGCCAAGGTTTATCAGTGCCCTATACTCGCCCCACAACAGCCACTGCGCCTATGACGCAAAACGCCCTAAACCTGACGCCCTGGATGCGCAGGAAAGTCCAAGTTCAGGGATTTTTTTTGATCAATTTGGGCGCGACACCGACAACCAGCTACTCCTCGTATCGATACCCGCCAAAGCGGTCGACTAAATTGTCGAGCCCCTTTTCCATTTGCCCTTCAAGTGTTGCCGACACAAATGGGCTCATTGGGTGAAGAGACTTGGTATCGTAGATAACAGAGTAAGTTAGATCGCTCCCTGTCTCACCGGGAGAAATTTCGACGATCTCTGTTCTCGTTTTCAAAGGGGCGAATGCTGATGTTCCTATAGAAGAAACAGCGAACGAGTTTGGTGGATCGCTTGCCACGACACGCTCAATGATCGTCAGTCCATATGATTTAAGGGATCGAACCGTCCCAATCCCGAAAACCTCAGGTCCGCTCTCCGATGCGGAATGATCTACATTAACCGACCCCACGGAAAACCATTCTGGAATAGCGCTGAAATCGGTCATGTACGAAAAGACTGTCTCGGTATCCGCCGCCAGATGCACTTTTCGGGAGAAGAATTTTCCTCCCGCATCAGCGATTGAAACACCCGCAATGGTATTTGGTTTCGGGGTGATCGTGTTCGCACCCGTTGAAGTACAGCCGCTAATCAAAGCTGCTGCAAGGATTGCGCCCGCGCTAAGTATTATGAAACGTGTCATGTTCAATTCTTTTACATCAGTGGATTTGTACCTAGGTTCATCTTTGGCGCAATCTGTCGCCGAACCCTGTGCTGGAGGCCGCAATGGCGACGAAACGTCATGTTTGAGGAATGTAGAGACGATCTATCGCGAGGTGAAGAATCGCGACCACAAGCGCTTAGTGAGCGCCGGCGATGGCCCTGTTTCCTCTCAGCCATTTGTAGCTGTCGACATAGTCAAACGCGAGTGAGATAGAATTTACCACAGCTAAGACTGTCAGATAAATATCATAGACGCCATTTACTTCCGGCCGTGCAAAAACGATGTGCAACACTAGAATGGTCCACGGAACGAGGTGACCCACGGCAGTGAGTTTCGATAGCCCTCGCTCAAATGGGACGACGGAGAGACTCAAGATCATACCAGCTGCAACCAGCCCAGCGACGAGCGGACCTTCTGGCTCTGATAGAAAGAAGAACGACGCCATGTTCACCGGTCCAAGCACTGCGAGCAGCCAGACAATGACCCAGTTTGGTAGTGAAAAAAACGATCCTAGAATATCAGACATTAGGGAAGAATTGTTTTCTGGTGAATTTGACATTTAGAGTTTCCTTTTTGGGAGAATGTATGAGGCGCTGAACACTCAGTTCGCATCGCCCCCGTGCGAATATCGAAGAAGAAACACGCCGACCGCGATAAGGTAGAAGAACATCAGCGCGGTCAGCGGACCAGTAAGGTGAAGCGAGGACGTCATGTTCAAGTTCAAGACGCCGGTGATGTAGCCAAGGAGGCTTACAATTCCGATTCCGATGCCAAGGCCGCCTAAGATTTTCGTTTCGAACGCGCGCAGCAAGGTGATGCCGAGAAACATCGCGCTTATCAAAAGAAATGTTGCTGCGATCCCGCCAAAACTTGTGGCAAACAAATGTGCATACTCGATCAATGAGCCGCTTTCGACCAGATCTAAACCAGCATCATCCATCAGTCTCTCGATCAAGAGAGGCAATATGAGCCCATCAGACACCAGTCCGAGCGTTAGCAAGATCATGCTCAGCGTGATGCCAATTTGCGCCATAAGGCCTGGCTCAGTCTGCCCGTTTGCCTCAGCAGCGCGGGCGAAGGCTATCGCGCCCAAGATCATCAACACAACCCCAATAAGCGCGGCGGCATGCGTGACGGCCCATAGTGGAAGCTGCGCTGCGAACGCGATGTCCGCTGCCGATTGAGGTGGGAAGTTTTCTGAGGTCACACCATCAGATAGAAAGATCGGAACAACCCGTAGCAGGTTGATCAAACTTCCCAGTATCATTGCGATCCCACCTTTGCGGGTTAGTTCCCTGATTGATGGGTTGGGTTTGTTTTGAACATTCATAGTGAAATCCGATGGGAATTTTTTCGTGCGGAGCGCATTCAAGTTGCAGGTACCGTTGATTGAGCGATTGCTCAACAATTAATTTGAGTGATCACTCAAATGTGAATTCCAACTGATGCCGCTCAATGAAATCTTAGGCGTCGTAGATTAGAAAGACGGATCAATGGCGCGAACAAAATCATATGACCGAATCGCCGCTCTCGACGCGGCCCTCTCTTTGTTTTGGAGGAAGGGCTACCATGCAACGTCGCTGAAAGATTTGGAGGCAGCGCTCAATATGAAACCGGGCAGCATCTACGCTGCCTTTAAAAGCAAGGAAAATCTCTACAAGCTTACGCTGGCCCACTATTTTGATTGTCAGCATACTTTATTCGCGCACGAGGTTACTCGGGCCGATTCACCTCTGGCTGCGCTCGTCGAAAAAATCAGACAAATCGGCGATGCTGATGAAGACGACCCAAGCCGGTATACATGTATGCTCATAAAAACCGTTGTCAGCGCCACAGATGACGATCAGGCTTTAGCTGACGTCGCGCGAGGGTTCCGAACCAAAATGGAACTTGAAATGGTGAGCGCATTTGATGCCGCCAAGACCCTGGGAGAGATATCTGCAAGTGCCGACTCTGCGTATCTCGCTCATCGGTACCAAAGGGACATCATGATCCTGCAAGTCGACGCCCAGATGAAATTGGATCCTGAGTTTTTTGCATTGCAAGTTGAACGAGTCGCGCGATCTTACGAAAGCATGCGCGTTTCGAGTTGAAATGATTTCGGTTATCATTGCGCGTAACGAACAAAGCTACGCATCGCGCCGTCGACCAAGCCAACCCGCCGTGAATTGGACAACAATCCCAACTTTCAATGTCAGCGAAAGACCGCCAAGAGAGTTTGGCGGAGCGTCCTAAACTCGCACCGTAACGGCCTCTGAGCGTGAGACCGTTGTCGCCCGCAATAAGACCCTCAGGAGAGTCCTGGTTTCGCTCAGCGCTAAGACACCAGCGCATTGGCTCCACGTTCAGAGAGATTGAAGTCAGAGTGACCGAGCGAACGGGAGTCTCGTGCAACGTCCACCTAGAGTTGGCCACTCATAGATCGCCCCGAGGAATTCGAGAGAACCTTGCCTATTTCGATGCCGCGATAGACTCGACGGTTACGGCGAGCCGATCATGAAACCAGCGGATCTCCGGCTGATCGCCTGCGGTTGCCCTCCGGAACAAAGTTAATTCCAATGGGTTCAGATCGAACGGAATTCGGCGCTCTTCTAACCCGTAAACACCAGCCGCATCGTGCATAGCGACTGAGGGCACCGAAAGGAGCATGTCAGTCTTGGTGAGAATGGGCGCGGCCATAGAAAAGTGTGTCACGACGGCACCTATACGCCGGGTGACGCCTTTCTCCATAGCCTTGCGATCAAGCGGTTCGCGTCCGGACGGAGGTGACGTGCCGATCTGTAGATGCGGGTACCGCGCCCACGATTCCAGCGACCAATTATCAAACGCAGGGTGGTTCTCGCGCCCGTATACGGTCCAAGGCCACGCACCGATGGCCACCCCGCGGAGGTTGTCTTGTTGTTTGAAGCTTGGTGCGATGAGAGCGTCAAACCGCATTTGATCTAAGTGTATTGGCGTAGATGGCGAATAGGCTGCGAACTCAACCCTGATCCCTGGAGCTTCTTCCGCCACCAAATTCAGCAAGCGCGGTAGAATTGGAGACATAAAATCTGGGGCAGTTAAGCGAAACGCGCGACCGGAGGTGGCCGGATCGAATGGGCTTTCAGCAACGAGAGCCTGTTCAACCTGCGCCAGGAGGGATGGTAGCATTTCACCTAGGCTACGTCCCCTTGCGGTTGGCACCATGCGCCGTCCATCGCGTACGAGCAACTCGTTGTCGAACAGCACTCTGAGTCGCTTCAGCGCATGGCTCACGGCCGACGAAGTGACATTCAGGTGCGCTGCGGAGCGCGCCACGCTTTTCTCGCGAAGCAGCACATCCAGCACAACTAGCAGGTTCAAGTCGATCTTCGAAAGCGGTGGAGTGCCCATAGTGAATGACATTCAATGACAGTGAAATCGTTTCATTTGATTCACTTTATCGGGCGGGCGACAAATACGCAAATCAAATGCGCCCTAAACCAAAAATACAAAAGAGAGATCACCAAATGCCAAACATTTCCAGAATCGCCGTCACTCTTGCCACCGCGTTGACGGTTGCGAACTGTGCAGCGGCCGAGACATCACTCGATCTCAAATACGCAGGAGCGCTCGAGTTTTCTGATGACGGCACGCTCTTTGTCGGCGACAACTATAACGGCGCAATCTACGCCTTTGAGGTTCCGGGTGAAGCTTCGAACGCGCAAATCATGCCAAGCTCTATCGCCAACATCGACGCCAAAATCGCTGAGCTTCTGGGCGTGGGGACAGGCGCTATCGAGATCAATGATATCGCGGCACACCCGGTTTCGAACGACGTCTACATGTCGGTAACCCGGATCGGCAATCTCGTCTCTCAGCCCGCGATTGTGGCAGTCTCACAAGACCAAAGCCTTCGCCTCGTGGATCTTTCTGCGCTCGAGTTTCAGAAGCAAGAGCTTAACGAATTCCCGGAAGGTGAGATCACTTTCAATGGGCGTCCCGGTGGCCCTATGACGCCAGCGATGCCACGTGATCTCGCTAAGACCGCAGTGCCGCTGAGCACACTGGCGATCATGGATATGGAATTTTACCAAGGAGAACTCTTCGTAGCAGGCGTCGCCACCGACAATTTCCTCTCGTCCTTGCGCCGCGTGTCTTACCCGTTTGACAACATACAAAGTGTTACCAACGTTGAGATGTACCATATCGCCCACGACCAATATGAGAGCCGTGCGCCAATTCGGGCGATGTCAATCCAGGAGATTGACGGCGAGCCCCAACTTGTTGCCGCCTATACCTGCAGCCCGATTGTCCTGGTTCCCCTGTCTGATATCGAAGATGGTGCGAAGATCTCAGCCCGTACGATCATGGATTATGGCAACGGCCAGCCGCTCGACATGATCGCCTACAACCATCAGAGCCCGTTTGGTGGCGAAGCCCAACCTTCGCTGTTTGTCACAAGCAATAGCCGTTCGCCGCAACTCATTCCCATCAGTGGACTGCAAGATGCGAAAGTTGTTACTCATGAAGACTTTCAGCGTGGTCCCAAACTGGATGACAACCCGCTCATGCCCGTCGGACCTGTTGGCCAGGCCGTAATGTTTGAAGGTGTGCCTCTGCACATGGACTTAGTTGGCGGCGGTTTCTTTGTCTCTGTGAATCGCGATGCCTATACAGGCAGCCTGAACCTCGACACCAATCCTGCATGGTTCCCGAACCGCATTCACAACCTGCTCGCGGAGGCCGATTTTCCACAATACGACCCCGCTGTCGCCGCCGCACGGATCTCTAACTGATCATGGTGCCTGCTCTTAACAACGGGATCGCCAAGATATTGGCGATCCTATTCGGAGCGTGCACCCTCAACAATTCGGTTGCGGCCCAGGACCTGACTTTGCCAGAACAAGTGTCAGAATCTGTCGCGCTTCGAGGGTCGGACACTAGATCAGGAAGTGAGATTCCTTCAGGCTCATTGCAAATTTTTGTCGGCACCGTCGATGATTGTTGCGAGGATAGGACACCGCTCGCCGGGCAGTACACTCTGTTCAGGGATGTGCTGACATTCAAGCCTGCCTTTGGGTTTGAAGCCGGTCAAGGATATGTCGCACGAACACAGCGTCCCGGAGACGTGGAAAAACTCACTCCGTTTCGCTTGCCTCAGGCAGACTTTCTAGCGAAGGCCGAAGTCACAGAGATTTACCCGAGCGGTGATACGCTACCAGAAAACACTCTCCGGTATTATCTCCATTTCTCTGTGCCAATGAAGCCGCAAGTTGCGTACGAGTTTATTAATCTGCGCGACGCCTCTGGCACCGTCGACGATGCCGCTTTTATGAGGTTCAAACAAGAACTGTGGGATGAGACACGCACCCGCCTGACCGTGTTGATTGATCCCGGTCGAATAAAGAGAGGCGTTGCCACCAATCGTAAACTCGGTCCGGCTTTGCTTGCTGGTGAACGATACACTCTGTCTGTCGAAGAAGGTTGGCCGTCGGCCGATGGGGCGTCGGTCTTACCGGGGTTCTCGAAGACGTTTCTCGTGTCAGATCCGCTTCGCACCACGCCTGATGCGCAACTTTGGAAGGTGAATTCTCCCTGCGCAACGACAAGGGAGCCACTGGAAGTCACTTTTGATCGGCCGTTTGATCGCCATCTCCTGACCAAGCATTTGAAGGTGCGTGCCCTGCCTACAGAGATCGTGGAGGGGGAGATTGAAGTTGGCGTCGGTGAGCGGACCTGGCGCTTCACACCTCAAAACCCGTGGCCACAGCAAGGCCTGTATATTCACGTCGATGCAGCCCTTGAGGATGTCGCCGGTAACAATTTTCTCGAACTCTTGGATCATGCGGTGAATATGGAGTCCACCGGTCGCACTACGGCTGAAGTTCCAATCGTTCTCGCACGATGCTCTGGTTAGTGTTCTGAGATTTGAGGAGCAAAATGGCGAAAAATAGCAAGCCAAAACCACAAACCTTCGCATGCGTCCCACACCCAGCCTGCGCTAAGGTTTGTAGAGCCCGTCAAGCAGTCCCCGTTTGACGGGCTCGTCTTCACCGCGAGCAAAAGCGGACATCAATTTAGTCCTCAGCATCTGGGTGCTTGAGGATAACCAACTTGATGGAACAGGTGTCCTTGCAAAGCAGGCGCCGTCACAGACTTCTCCGATGGGGCGTTCATTGTGATTTCTATGCGTCCACGCGAGACTAATTGAGGAGCCAATTCTTTGCCGACTATACCCGCAGATGTGAACTACACGTTTAATGCCGACCAAATTGAAGTGCTCAAACCTTATGGGCGGGTGATTGCGCATCAAAGGGGGGCGACCCTCACAGAATTAGGTGCGACTCATCAGGACTTTCTCGTCACGCTCTCAGGTGAAACGCATATCTTTATCGAGACTCCCGATGGTGCAAAGCGTGTTGGCTGGATGGGGCCCGGTCAATTCACGGGCGATATTTCTGTGATCACTGGCGCCGCGTCATTGGTGAGTGTGATAATGGGGGAAGCTGGAGACTTGTTGCATATCAGCTATGAGCGCCTTCAGGAATTGCTGGTCGCTAACTCTGGCATTTCAGACATCATCGTTCAAACGCTTACAGCACGACGAGCGTTCGCGCGAGATTCAGGTCATGGCTCTGTGATTGTTATTGGTGCACCGCAGGACCGTCTTGTTTTTACGGCGCGTGATCTGCTTACAAAGTTTGGCGTTCCCCATCGTTGGCTATCGCCAGAAACAGACCTGCTCGCGGAAAAACTGCTCACCGCAAAAGGCATCAATCCATCCGATCTGCCTGTCGTGTTTCGAGGTGGCTCTGAAGTGCTAACGCGCCCAACAGCAACGGAGATTTCACACGCGTTCGGATTCGATTTGCTGGAAGACGGCGCCTCGGCCGATGTGATCGTGGTTGGATCTGGGCCCGCCGGATTAGCGGCAAGTGTGTATGCCGCCTCTGAAGGGCTTAGCGTCATTGCAATCGATTCTGGAAATCCAGGTGGGCAGGCTGGCACATCGTCAAAAATCGAAAACTATCTAGGGTTCCCAACGGGCGTGTCTGGTCAGGATTTGACGGAGCGCGCGATTATCCAAGCACTGAAGTTTGGTGTCAGCCTAACGGCGCCGGTAAAAGCTGTTTCGCTTGAGCGAATGGGGTCCGGGTTCTCGATTGGCCTTTCTGATGGTCGCAGCATCACTTCTAAGGCAGTCGTTATCGCGACCGGTGCCCAATATCAGCGACTCCCGCTCGAAAACATCGAACGGTTCGAAGGTCGCGGGATTTACTATGGCGCTACACCAATGGAGGCTCAGTTGTGCAGTGGTTCGGATGCCGTTGTCGTTGGAGCAGGCAATTCAGCGGGACAAGGTGCAGTTTTCCTCAGCCACTCCGCCTCGAAAGTGCATGTCATGTATCGTCGTGCTGACATCCGAGAGACGATGTCAGAATATTTGGTGAGGAGGCTGGAAGAAACACCCAATGTCATCTTACACCCCGAGACGGAGATAGCTGCATTGCACGGGGTCAAAGGCGCAGACGAGATACAGGATCGGCTGGTTTCGATTAGTTACAATAAGCGCGCCAGCGGCGAAATCGCTACGTGTAACGCACCATTTGTATTCATGTTTGTTGGAGCGAAGCCTTTAACTAGCTGGTTGCCCAAAGACATGACGTGCGACCGCACCGGTTTTGTTCGGACGGGTATAGACCTCGAGAACCTGGATCTTGTAAAGGCGGGTTGGCCGATTGAACGCATGCCGAGCGAGTATGAAACAAGTTGGCCGCGAGTCTATGCTGTTGGCGACGTGCGTGCCGGATCTGTAAAACGTGTCGCGTCAGCGGTGGGGCAGGGTTCGGTGGTTGTTAGCCATATACATCGCGCGATTGCGGAAACGACTAGGCGGTAGCATCGTCGGGCCTCGTTGGGACAGAATTAGTCTTGAAGCCGAACATCAAATCCAACACTTTACAGTGGGCATGACGCCGAAAACCATAATTGGAACCATGATCGCGCTCCTTGCAAGGGGCAGCTTCATAATCGACAGACTCTAAGAGTCCAAATCTCGCCTCAAATGGGACTCTGGAGATGTCTGCTTTTGGTCAGGAGCGGACATAAGCATTGCGTCCCGCTCGGCGAGCAACACACGATCGATCGTGTTTCGCAAGTCATAGGCTTCAAGCCAGAAAGTTGCGCGTCAATCTGGACTTTTTGAAAGTTCCACGAAGGCATCCTGTAGCTCGCGTTCCGTCATCTGGAGAATGGGGATCAAATCCAAATATGTGGGGCCATCCGGGGTCGCGCGTAGCTCCTGGTTGAGAAGGTCGGAAATGGTCTCCGAGACGGTTTTTTGTTGATCGATCCAAATTTCTTCGCCGCCCTTGGTCCTGTAAATGCTAAGGGTAAAGTCTAACCAAGCTTGATAGTCTGTATCGGTGACATATTCACGAGCATGGAGCTCCATCACTCGCTGCATCTGTAAGACGTTGTGCGACAGAAGAAACCCGAAGCGGGTTTTCTCAATCCGATTGAGATACTTGAGACCATGCAAGCCACGCTGCACGATGTCCGCCACCTCTGGCTCCGTCACGACCCAAGTATTAACCCGATCACTGTAAGCGTCCAAGACGTCGTTCAGGCTCGCTGCTCGTTGCGCCATTTCAGCACGGCGGACCTGAATCCCCAAAAAAATGAGAGAGCCGATAATCGCAATAACGGCGATCGTCTGACTTATGTAGTACATTGTCTCTAGCGTCATAAGTTCTCCTGACCTTGCAACCGGCGTGTTTCTGACAATCGAACGAGTATATTACCAACTGCCGCTTACCTAACGCTATCGATTGCGACCCCCGCAACTGTTTCGCGATCAGGGTTCCTCTGCGGCGTAATAGGGTAGGATTTCGAGAATGTGCACGTCGCTAGATCGAACGCGTTCGTCGAGTGCTTGAACATAACTCTTGGCAAACAAGCGGTGTGCGTTGCCCCACCACTGCCGTCCACCAGGTGACGAAAGAACAGCAGCAATGTCAGTCAACCAAGACTCATGCAGATCGTCATCGATCAGCTTCAATTCGTGATCCTTGAAGATACCCTGGGCCTGATGCACCAGCGGGTGAACAACCGTGTGAAAGAGCATCTTGTCGTCCGGCGACAGTTCGTCAAACTCGACCAGACCTCTCCTGAAACACATTCGCGTATGCGAATCCTGCAACTGGAGAAAATGCTCATAAGTCGTCGCCGATTCTCGATTGCTCTCTGCTTGGGCTATCCGAGCCGCCTGACTCACTTCCCGAGCCAGATAAATCAGCGTTGGAACTATCGCGAGCGTGGCAACAATCTGGGCAATAGCTGCCCAATCCGACCAACTCATTTGTCCAGTCCTCCCGAGTAATCAATAGCGCGTACCATAGTCTGATTGTCAATGACCGCTCCGACGCCGGGAGCAGACATTAGGATCGCAACCCTGTGTAGGTTGTGACCGTTAGTTCCTAAAACCGGACATTAAGATCGACCGGTGTGGGATGAATTTTGGCCCTTTCCATTAGCAGAACTTAGCGTAAGTGCGGACGCTTAAAGCGATTGGTGCTTCAGAGGAATGCCCCAAGAAGTAATATTATTACAAGTCAGAAAAAGGCCGAGTCCAGCTCACTGAAGAAGACCAAAAATTTTTGAAATTAGCGGTGCGGAGGGCGACTAATCTTTAGAGCGCCCGTCCCACTCACTCGTTTCGCTCACCGTCGTCTTCGAACTCCAGGCACCCCAAAGCACGCTTCTCTGTTTAGAGACGCGTTTCGTCGTTTTACCTGAAATAGAATCGTACAGATGAGACCGGTCATTACACCGGAAGAATGCGAGCAATGGGCTCGCGAGCGAAACGAGCAAGCCGAACATATGTTCCATGGCCTGCTCCTTTTATCCCGAAGATTGGGACATAATCTGAGGCTAATCCTCAGAAAACTCTCAGCACGTTCAAACAGAACACGCCTTAAAATTCAGACATACTTGGGACTCGGTGACAAATAAGCATCGTCTCGATACTCTCGGCCCCATGGCGCCGGGCGTGGTTCTCATCCGGAGGATGCCCGCTAACACGGACGCGCCAAACTTGATGATCATTTAGGATCACGCAAATGAAGCCTGCAAAGCGCAGACGCCTCATTGTGGCGAAAAAACCAAGATTCGCGTTCCTGATCAATCGATATTTTGCGATAAACAAAGCTTCGCACTCTGAGGCAGTAAGCATTGAAATGCTCCAACCTCTTTCTTGCTGCGCGGGTCCACCCTTGAGGCTCCCATCGGTATCGAGTTTGAACTCTGTCCAACATGGCTAATCTATATGACCAGCTCGCGAAATTCAACTGTAACACAGAACCCCGAGTATGGTGATTATCGAGGCGATTTTCCGACAGAGTCAAGAGGTGGGGAGCTCTCAGCACAGCACTGCCCAATACACCAACGTTATTCTGAAACGAGCCTTCGGTCAAAAGCGATGCCGGAGCGATAAAAAAATAGTGGATAGCTATCATTCGACGCAATTAGGTCACTCGACTGTTGCCTGCTTTTGCTAACCCATCAGACCACGCGAGCGGCTTAGATGGGGCGAGTTTAAGCCGCTCAGTTAAGGACCACCTCTGGCATCTGAGGAGACGGTGGAAAGAGTTACAAGCAAAATAATCGGTTAGCCAAAAAAATTAGCTTTCCATTGTTTATCCATTTCGGATAACAAAGAGCTAGAACGGTTTACACGATCCGCTGCCAGGTCGCATGCGATCTGCGCCAATTCTTCGTCGTTCTGCTTAATTGCTCTCACCATTATTTCTCTGATCCGACGAACTTTCGTATCGGCTGAGGCAGTGCTGATGCCGAGTACTATACCGCATACATGCTTCTTATGGAGATTGTATCTATCCAAGTAGCTCATAGTTTACCGTTCCTGTGCTCAAGGGGGCGCCGTAGGCTACTTTTAACTACGTGCCTGCCGCCAACGGTCAACCTTTTTGCTTTCTGAGGGATCAGCGCATGCTGATGACATGCTAACCCCCGGTCATGCTCGCGTTTCAGAAATCACGAGCGTCCGTTCTGGGCGTCGAAGTGACGTGACATGCTGGCGTTCGCTGATGATCAGACGCGGTTAGTGCTCTGATTGGAGCCACAATTGCAAGGCACGCTTTAATTGAGCCTTGGCGGTTGAGGGCTGAAAGCTGGATTATTAAGTGAGGATAAATCGAAATTCCGCCTCGTGGGCAACATTGCCGGAGCCAAAATCTATTCTATAGCTTTTGCGCAACGTTCATAAAATAGGGCTTTCTGTTTTAGTCATGATTGAGTTCACGGATAAGGCAATAACAATTGAGGGCGGCATTACGCCGAAGATAATGTTTTTCTCCGAGGATGGCTCAAAGCTAATTACGCGCTCGCATGAGGAACGCGAAGAAGTTTGGTGTGTGCATTCCGGAGATCCAGTTCTTGATGAGCCGGGGAAGCCTTTTCTCCCTCATACTACATGGTTATACGAAGACGGAAACAACTCCCCCATCAGAACAGAGCACCGGAATGGAAAACGCCTCTTTGTTGACGCTCACGGAATACAACTCAACGTGCCCGAGTGGTTTTCTAGTGATTATTCTTCACGTGTTTTCGCTGTGTCTCCCAATGAGCGATACCTTGCCATAGGCTCCAGCACCGGACGTATTCAAATGTTCGATAAGGCTACTGGCGAGATCGTACGGCTCATCGGGTACAACTCGGTTTCCGGTCGGCACAGTGAAGACAATATTCGATATCTAGAGTTTGACCATACTTCCAAATTTTTGTTTTCGATTGCCGAGGATCCCGGGGAACGGATTTGGGATTTGAGTGCTCCGCGCAAAATCCATATGCAGGGTATGCTCTGCCTCGATGAAAGTTCTAGAGGCTTAGCGCGTACCGGTATTGCGAGGTTAAGCCCTTCTGAGCCGCTGATTGCAACCTGTGCGAACGGCTATCACGGGATCGGTCACCTTGTTCAATTGCGTCGCTATCGCGCAGCGCGAGATTGAGCTCCATATCGCCGTTAATTGTTCACCCGAAAGTAGCTCATTGCATCCAATACCGCCCGCGTCGACATATAGGCGTTCATGCTTTTGTCCGACTCAAGCGATTTCAGGAGCGATTCACACTCTAGCCGAGTAAACCGAACTTCCTTGGAGAAGGGTGTCAATAGGCCGATTCCCATACGATTGGTAAACACAGCAACCGCTTGTTGACCGTTCCCGTCGAGTTGTACAAATTCCAATCGATTAGAAAACAACGCTATTCCTCCACACCCTTGATTGTAGTTTAGGCTTAAACACCACTGAAGGTAATTCTAGAGTTGGCCAGGCAAAAAGTGTCACTGGTGTATTTAGTTCGAGCCGATGCTCTTGGCGCGCCGCAGGCGAGTTAAGCGCACAAATGGCCAATATCCCATACACCATCTGGTGTTAGGTCTGACACCAAAGGCAGACACACAGTACGAGCCTGCAATATTTGCGCCTGAGGTCACGTTTTTCGATCATGCGTCAGATTGGGGCAACGCGGTAGACATAGGTTAGATTGTAACCTTAAATACAGAACACTTGGAGGCATGGAATGCTGAGGAAACACGTCGTTATCTTGTTTCTATATTTGCTGGGAATCTTTGCCCTGCCTGAAGGGGCGCTTGCAGAGAAACGGCAAAAACTCGCTGATCAAGTTTGCATGAAATATGAAGGTTGGGCATACAAACTAAACTCATTTGTTGTGGTCGGAAATAAGGTCGTGAATGAACCTCAGTTTCCTATGGGGTATGAATCATGCACCAATGGATTGAACAAGCCATACATTGTGCCGCACCAAAGAAAGCTGTTCCGTAGCGCTTTGAATGCACGTGTTGAAGGCGAGGTTTGCGTGACCCAGCCCGTGTTGATCCTCCCGCATTTTCAGCAATCCAGACGACTGGAGCCTGGTAATTATAAATATGCCGCCAGCCATCTTGCACCATACGGTCTGTATGTTCCGACTGGAAACTGGCCAGACTATCAACGCATGAACAATTCTGAGAAGTCGATATTTGCGTTCTCCAAAATCATCGAAATGCAATGCGGAAGGCTGCCTGAGACGATAAGAGTGTTCGCCAGGAATTATATTGATGTCTCGGAGCTTCCACAGGGCAGAGACAAACGGCCTTGGAAAAAGCGGAAACCAAAAATCAAACGAGACTACTCCTTTGAAGAATTTTACGCAGGCACCTTCTATCCGAATTCGCCCACCTTCAAATTAGTCCATGATGATGTGGAGCAGGCGAACTTGTTTGCACGCTCGGCAGTGCACGCCGCTGACAATTACAAGCCTAGATACAGATTCGACGAGAGCAAAGCCGCGGCAGGGCTTGCCGCTCTTGCGGTTATTGGACTAGCTGCCTCCAGCCAACAGGATGTTTGCGACGACACTTCACTGACGTCTTTTGAACGGCCACCTTATTGCCCCCCAGCACGTTAGGGACTGAACAATGAAACAACTCATAGTCCTACTTTTCATGATCGTCTCGCTACCTTTTGCGGCTCAAGCACAGGGTACGATTGATAATCGCGCGCAATGGAGCCCTAATCTTAACGTGCTTGATATCGTATCCGGCGGGCGGAAATTTAGCGGATATGAACTTGCAAAAACATATAACGGATACGCGCTTTATCGGCATGAGATAAGTGGCAGTTCCAGCATGGGCTATATAGCTTTTATGGACGATGAGATGCAGCCCTACATCATGGCGCTCCCAAAGCGTGATGCTCCGTTCACCGTTGAGCCAATCAACATCAAGGAGTTGAAACGCATTGCTGCCCAGCATCCCGATGAGCACTTTAGGATTCTGTGGCGGCGTTTAGAACAAGCCGATGCAGGGTTTGCGCTTATGCGGGCCGTCACTCCTAGTCACGGGTTGGAAGAAATTGTGAGCTATGCCGAGTCAGGCAGAATGGAACCACTCCACCAATTTCACGATACGTACACTGGTTATTTTGATGAGACTGATGATTTTGATTTCATACGGATAGCCTCAATAGAAAGGCCCGTTCGAACAGCTGCAGATGCGTTAAATGCAGCGCTTTCTGAAAATCACGAAGAGACGATCATTCCGGATGAGGCACCACCGGTTCATACCGAGTATCGTGATTTTGTGAGCTCGGAACTTGTTGTGTCTGAGATACTCGAAAAGTGCGATGCGGCCGTGCTCAACAAAGAGCTATCGATCAAGAAAAAATTTGCGATAACTGATGCCTTCGGAGCAGAATTCACACGCATGACGCCAGAGTACCCGCCCGTCGACAAGAGCGATAGATTGCGCGGGGATCAGTGTCTTTATGTTCAGCACCCGATGGCTTTACTCAAAGTCGCAATTCACTTTTCAGAATTATCGCGTTCATTTGTGGACGAGAATCTGCCAAAAATAAACAGCGAACAATGGGAGCTACATTATCCTTACCGCTCAGATCTCTCGGAACTCAGTTTTCGCCTCCAAATCGCTGCCTCGCATGCAAGGTCGGCGAATCAAATATTCGAGTATCTTATCGAGACACAATCACATATTGACCGTGACGAACTCGAAACACCCATTGAATTCAACGAGCGCGTATTCGATGTGATTGGTGCGTTGCATGAGATGATGAAACCTCGAAGCGCGACTTATCGACTAAAACGAACCGAACACGCGGCAGCAGTGTGCGGAACGGAGAATATTGAGAATTATCGTGAGCTTCGAGAGTTGTTTTGGCGGCCTGCGTTCGAGCAAATAGGATGCGCTAAAATTCTAACGGACTTCCTTACACGTTAGAGAAACCTATTCAGTGGGTTCAAAACACAGAGCACTATCTTCGGGCGGCTTTTTTAGGGCGTCATAAGCCACCGACTTATGTCTCCTAATGCTCGCCAAGCAGACGCACCCAACCTCCCTAGGGGCGGGGCGTTCGCAGATTTCTGACGTCTTGATTGGGAAACCAGTCATAGTTCGACAAGAAACTCAGTTTATTATAGAATCAGAATTCTTATTCTATTAAATCTGTGATACAGCCCAATCGATGAAAACTGTTTCTTCTGTACCTGCAAATGCACGTGGCCGTCGTCGCGTGGCTGTCAGCCTGGCGGAATCAAAAACCCTCAAACTGTTCCAAGAGGGAAGACGATTGCTTGCGGTCGCTGACTATGAGGACATTTCAATCTCAGAGTTCGCCAAGGCTGCGGAGACATCTGTTGGGGCGTTCTACGTTCGGTTCGCGGACAAAGATGCATTCTTGAGTTTCGTCACGTCTCATACATTTGGGAGTGCCCGTCGCGCTTTTGATGAAATAGTGCCTTCAATCGCCTCAAGTGCCAAACCAGCCGAAGCGCTGACAGACGCATTTTTCGGTCATTGGGCAGGGAAGGAGTTTGCAGGCGTTGTGCGGATGGCCGTAAAGCGCGGTTGTTCAAACGTCGAACACCGTCAGTCGTTTGATCGGTATCGCGAACATGTGGTCGACGAGATAATTGGCTTGATGCCGGATGGGACCAAGAAAGAAGATCTCTTCAAAGTAGAATTGGCCATTCAATCGGCATTCGGTGTTCTAACGGATGCAATTACGTCAAAACCCTATGGCGAACCACTTAAGCTATCAGAGTATTATGAGACCATTGTTGGTTTGTTAGATAGCGCGTTCGGTAAATTGAAACTCACAAAGCCAACGCCTAAAGAAACTGGCGAGCAATCAGGCGTGAAAAAGATCTAAGGATCAGCCATGGACCAGTCAGAAAACGGCACAGAAGTAGAGTTCTTTGTAAAACTTAGTCAGCAATTCGCTTTTGATTCTAGCGATGTGCGCATAATGCGCGAACTAAGGGCTCTATTTCGGCGGTATCCGCTCGATAAACGCGTTTTAAGCGACAATTCCGATGAGCAAGCGCTTCGCAAACGCTATCAAAGCTTAAAACAAGAAACCGAACGGTTCAGAGCACTATTGTCGTCTTCCGAATATGAAGACTTAGAATCCGATCTTTCCATTGCCGCGCTTCACGAGAATGACAGGGCCGCTGATCCAGACATTCCTGTGATCGGCGGTTTCGAAGCGCGAAAGGGAAGCGCTTACGTAGCGGACTTAGACCATTTGTTATCGCTATTATTGGTTGTGGCTGAATTAGGATCAGAACGCTTTGCGCCGGTTAAAGGCCGTAAGCGCAATTTTGCGCTAGAAAACACGGTTAGACGCATCGCTTATATCTGGTCTGATATGATCAAACGGTCCTTTACGCTGGATTATCACCAAGGAAGCGGACTCACGCCTGCGCATGAGTTTGTAAAAACTTTTTTTGCCGAGCTGGATCCTGAGATAACCAAAACCGAAATAATTACGGCGATGCGGAGGATTGTTGAAGAACGTAATTCTGCCAAACCGTAGCGTTCACAAGAATAGCCGCTGATTTTCGTGTGCGTTCCTGCCAGCGGTTTTTGCTGCGGCCATTGCTGATTCATAGTTTAGTCGCGCTGTGTCCGAACCATTTGGATGCCAATGGATCAGCGAGGGCTTCGACGTGAAGAACCGACTTTCAATCAGTGCCTGGCCACGTTTGATGAAAGCGCAGGATGCTGCTCGCTATATCGGGACATCTGAAACAACGCTTCGTCGCCTTGTGGATCAGGGCGCTGTCGCTCAGCCTCTAAAGCGCGGTGGTGAGCGCGTTTGGGATATCCGAGACCTTGACGAACACGTTGAGAGTCTGCCTCGTGTTGGTGAACCTGCCAACGATGATTGGAAAGGGCAGGCTCTATGAGGGCTTCAATGGCATCAGTGCGCTATCCTTTTACGATGTACGATCACGACCGTTCGGGTCGAAAGCGCTGGTATGTCCGCTTAGTCGTGGATGGGAAAAACAAGAAGCGCCGCATTCGATCGCCGGAAGGATCCGAGGCCTGGGTGGCCGAATACAAAGCAATCCTTGAAGACATGCAGGCGAATGAACGGCCTCGGCCAAAGAACCCATATGTCGTGGTTCACTCGCTCGCTTGGTTGATCAATCAGTATATGGTCAGCGCAGAATTCGCTTCAGCCAAACCAGCAACGCAGGCCCAGCGAAGATCGGTACTTCTTCGGATCTCACGCGAGAACGGCCACAGAGACTGCCGGACGCTCACCAAAGCAGCGGTTCAAGCTGGACGTGATGCGCGCACCAAGACGCCGGGCGCTGCGAACAATATGATCAAAGTGATCAAGTCGCTCTATAAATGGGCCCAGGAGTACGGACATGTTGATCACAACCCAGCAGAAGGCGTGAAGCGCTTAATGATGGGCGACAGCACCTGGAAACCGTGGACTCGCGAACAGCGCGAAGCGTTCAAGGCCGCGCATCCGTACGGCACGACCGCACGCACGGCCTATCACCTCGCCTTTGACGGTGGTTTGCGCCGATCCGATGTCGTTCGGATTGGGCGACAGCACCGTGATGAAACTCATCTTCGAATTGAACAAAAGAAGACGGGAAAGACCGTTTCCATCCTCGTAGTTCCCGAACTGGCGAGGGCGTTGGACTCTGCTCCGTCGAAAGGACTGAACTACATCCAAACCGACTTCGGCAAACCGTTTTCGGAGAAAGGTTTTGGCGCCGCGGTTCGTCGATGGGTTGAGCAAGCCGGGTTGCCAAAAGGGCTCACGTTGCATGGATTGAGAAAAGCCGATGGCGTCCGAATGGCCGAGGCGGGCGCGACCGAAAACGAGATCGCTGCCAAGCTTGGGCACAGCGATACGCGCTCCGCGTCTATCTATACAAAAGGGGCCAATCAGCAGCGTCTCGCGGACGCCGCTGTGAGAAGGTATACAGAACAAAGTGCCCCGCAAAATGCCCGTGCGGGGCAATTCTCAGAAGAAAATCCAATGTTTTCAGATGAGAACAAAGGGGCTGGTGGTTCGGGGGAGACTTGAACTCCCGACCTCACGATTATGAGTCGTGCGCTCTAACCAGCTGAGCTACCGAACCATCGGAAGCGCGCTGCATACACTGCGTATCGGCGCTCCGCAACCACTGATCTGCGGCGAATTTCAGCGCTGCGGAAAGTCAGATAAATTGGCCGAGACGAATTGCTGTTCGAGGGCCGGGCTGGCGAAAAAGAAGGTCGCCTGCGTGATCTCTGCCTTATAATCCTGACGGATGGTCCGGAACGGCGCTTTGGCTTCGAAATTCAGTGCGAATTGAGAGATATAGGTCAGGCCCCATTCTGGCTCTGTGTCGAGCAAATAGGACTGTTCAAACTTGGTCAGCCGTCCGCCTTTCGGGCCACGTACCGGGCGGGGCAGCGTGTAATCGATCCGCAGGAAGCGCCCGTCCAGTGGCTCCAGCCAGGCTTGCGCTTGCAAGCGCTGGGTGGCCCAGACGTCAAGCGCCGAATCATTTGCAGAGGGCGCATGCTGAAATTTTAGCCGCCAAGCCGCGCCAAGATCATCGACAGAGACCCGGGCGCCAAGACTGGCGCGCAAATCATCGGGGAAGAGCCGCCCATCTGGGGCGACTTCAGCGCCCCATGCTGCAGCAGCCTGGTCCAGATCCCCGTCTTCGCCTGACGCCACCACCAGACGCCAGCGCCGGTTTTCTGGTTCGCGCGGATCGAATGTGAACGTGCGCCGGGCTTTGCTGCTGGTCATTTCGACTGTGAAGGCCGCTCGCAATGTCTCAGGAGCCTCTGTGGCGCGCAGCGCGGTATCCATCGGTCCGGCACCGGTCATCAATGGAAAAGCAAGGCTCAGGAAAACGGGCATCGATAAGCTGTCTCAAGTTTAATTACGTCTGGTTTAAGGCAGACAAGATTAACTTTGTTCAGCTTGCTGGTTTTAGGTTTATGCGGCGTGAACGACCTATTTAACTGTGCCCTTGGCGAGCAGTTCAATCACACTGGAAAAATCCTTGCCGCCCAGACCTTGCTCAGAGAGCAGGGCGTACAAAGATTCGGCGTGTCCGCCCATTGGCGTCACGGCGCCGCTCGATATGGCGGCTTCCTTGGCCAGGCGCAGGTCTTTCAGCATCATGTCCGTGGCAAAGCCGCCTTCGAAATTGCGATCTGCAGGAGAGGCCGGGCCAATCCCTTCAACCGGGCAATAAGATGTCATTGACCAGTTCTGGCCAGAGCTTTGGCTTGATATGTCATAGAAACGCTCTGCCGACAGACCGAGACGCTCTGCCAGGGCAAAGGCTTCACACGTGCCGATCATGGAAATGCCGAGCAGCATATTGTTACAGATCTTCGCGGCCTGACCAGCGCCGCTATCGCCGGCATGAATGGTGACGCGGCTCATTGGCGCAAGGATGGAGTCGACGGCCTTGAAATCTGCCTCGGCGCTGCCGACCATGAAGGCGAGCGTGCCGGCATCGGCAGCTGCAGTGCCGCCAGAAACCGGGGCATCGGCAGCTCGAAAGCCTTTGCCGGCATCACGCGCAAGCATCGCGACGTGGCGCGCACTATCGACATCGATCGTCGAACAATCGACCAGCAAAGCGCCGTCCCTGGCATGGGGTAATACGTGGTTTTGATAGACTCCCACAACATGTTTGCCAGCCGGCAGCATGGTGATCACGGCGTCAGCACCCTGGATCGCCTCGTCGGCCGAGGCACAGGCCACGCAGCCTGCCTCAGCCGCTTTTCCGAGCGCCTCTTGCGACAGGTCAAAGGCGCGCACCGTGCGGCCAGCCTTGGCCTGATTGGCGGCCATGCCGCCGCCCATATTGCCGAGGCCGATAAAGGCGATGGTCTGCATGATCTGCCCTCTTATGCCGTTGGCAACTTATAGTCCTTGAAGATCTCTCGCAATTTCAACTTGTTGATCTTGCCGGTCGCGCCCAGCGGGATTTCGTCGATGAACGCGACATCGTCCGGGGTCCACCATTTGGCAATTTTGCCTTCAAGTTGGGCGAGGACGTCTTCTTTCGAAACGCTCTCATCCGGAGCGGTTTGAATGATCAGCAATGGGCGCTCATCCCATTTCGGATGGTATACCCCAATCGCTGCCGCATTCGCGACTTTCGGGTGCCCGACAGCGATGTTCTCGATGTCGATCGAACTGATCCACTCACCCCCGACTTGATGACGTCTTTGGCGCGATCTGTGATCTGCATCGTGCCATACTCATCCATATTGGCGACATCACCCGTATCGAAGAAGCCATTCTCGTCGAGGACGTTGCCGCCATCGCCTTTGAAATAGCCGCCGGCAATCGCGGGTCCGCGCACCAGCAGGCGCCCTGAGGTTTCGCCGTCCCATGGCAGGTCTTTATTCTCATCATCAGCGATTTTCAGCTCGACGCCGAAAGGCGGTCGTCCTTGTTTCAGCTTCTGGCTCATCCGCGTGTCCATGTCGGCGTTCATCAGATGCGGCGGCAGGGTGCCGAGCGTGCCTAGCGGGCTGGTCTCGGTCATGCCCCAGGCATGGATGACATCGACTTCAAATTCGGTTTCGAAGGCGCGCAGAATGGCCTCTGGAATAGCGGAGCCGCCAATGACGACTTTTCGCAAGTGCGGCAGTTTCAAATTATTCTCACGCAAGTATCCGAGCAGGCCGAGCCAGACGGTCGGCACAGCGGCGGTGATGGTGACTTTCTCTGTGTCGAGCAATTCATAAATGCTCGCGCCGTCCATTTGTGCGCCAGGCATCACCATGTTGGCACCAGTTGCAGGGCAGCCAAAAGCGAGGCCCCAGGCATTGGCGTGGAACATCGGAACCACTGGCAGAACCACATCATCCGAACCCATGCCCATGGCATCTTTCGACATTGTGATCATTGTGTGCAGCACATTCGAGCGGTGCGAATAGAGCACGCCCTTTGGGTTGCCTGTGGTGCCGGATGTGTAGCAAAGACCGCAGGCGGTTTCTTCTGGGAAGTCGCCCCAACTTGCGGCGGTTGATTTGCCGGCAATCCACTCATCAAATGCGACCGCGCCGAGCGTGTTGTCCGGCATATCGCCAGCGTCTGCGAAGATCACAAAGGTTTTTACGGTTTGCAGCTGATCTTTGATCGCTTCGACGATCGGCAGGAAGGTAATGTCGAAGATCAGCACTTTGTCTTCAGCGTGATTGGCGATCCAGGCAACTTGCTCCGGGTGCAGGCGCGGATTGATGGTGTGCAAGACAGCACCAATGCCCATTGTGCCATACCAGGCTGCCATGTGACGCGCCGAGTTCCAGCCGAGTGTGGCAACCCGGTCGCCGAGCCCGATACCGCTTTCGATCAGGGCACCGGAGACTCGTTTCGACATGTCGAACAGCTCTGCATAGGAGGTGCGAACAATCTGTCCGCCGACCCGGCGCGTAATGATCTCGCGTTTCGGGTTGATAAGCCTTGCGTGTTCGAGAATTCTATTCGTCGTCAGCGGCCAGTCCTGCATGATGCCTTGCATCGGTTTCCTCCATAATACGTTATCATTATCGCCCCTTACGGAGCCTGATTATTGTTGTAGGTTGATGGATATAGAACAGCAAGAAACGAAAGTGCATTTCCATGAAATCTCTCCTCCCAGGTCTCGTATTCGCGGCGAGCATCGCGATTTCCGGTTGCCAGCAAGAGGCGGGCGATTTTGATCCGCCGGCAAGCTCCGGCGTAGACGCAGCTGCGATCGCTGCAGTTACCGATACAGCAGTCTCTTTGGGGGTTGATCTCGGACCATTGCCAGAATTCTTTGATTGTGTGCGTGAGACAGGCGGCCTGTTGATCGCGTCGCATCGGGCCGGGCCAGCGCCAGGCTATCCCGAGAATGCGATCGAAACGCTCGATTATGCTACTGATAAAGGCATGCTGATTCATGAGATTGATGTGGTTGAGAGCCGCGATGGAATGCTGTTCCTGCTGCATGACCGTACGCTGGGGCGGACGACAACGGGCGACGGCGCGGTCGCCGATACCGATTGGGAGACCATCCAAACGCTGAACCTCAAAGATAATAATGGTCAGATTACAGATTTTAACCCGCCCAAGCTGTCCGATGTCTTGCTCTGGGCGAAATCGCGCGGCGTGATTGTTGAGCTGGACAAGAAGCCAACGACGAGTTTCCGAAATATCATCTCGCATGTCCGTGCCGCCGATGCCGAAAATAATGTCGTCCTCATTACCTATAACGACAATCAAGCCATCGAAGTCGCAGGCCTGGCGCCAGATCTGATGATGACAGCCGGCGTCGATAGCCGCGACCATCAGGACGAGCTTGAAGCCGCCGGCGTCAATTTCGATCACGTTGTTGCCTGGATGGGCACGCGCAACCCAAACCCACGAGCCTTTCAAGCGGTGGGCAGTCGCGGGGTCGAGACGGCGTTCGGAACCTTGGGGCGTCCAGGTGACCGGCTGGATGATCAATATTGGGCGGATGGCAATCCAAGCGAGTTCCAGGATCTGGTCGATGGCGGTTTAACTTTGCTGGCGACCGATGCGCCTTATCGTGTGGTTGATGCGCTGAGCGCCGATGACGACGTGCTGGCCAATTGTGGCCGCTAAAGCACGAACCGGGCGCGCTCGTTTGAGCTGATAAACTCAATCATCTCATCGTAAGAAGCGCGCTCCAACAAGCTGGCGGCTTCGATCCGTTTATTATGCGTGCGAGCTTTGGCAAAGCTGTCGCCCGCATGATTGATCGCGGCCGCATAGAATTGCATGCGGCGCGTTTCTCGTTGCGGCCGCAAGCCTTCCAGCATGGCGCGGGCGCCGACTGCCAGGATCGCAAAAGCAATCGCGAGAGAGCTGAGTATCTCCCAATGGATCGGAAATGCCTGCCACACGCCGGCGATCAGAGCGATGAAGTTTGCGATGAACGCGAGGACGACCAGAATGTAGCTCAAATTGCCAAGGATGTGCAGCTGCTTGGACGGCGAAGACCAGAACTTGCCGTCTGATGACAGGACATAATTGGTGTACTGAATCTGGCCGCGGATTCGGGTCTCTTCGAGAGCGCGGTAGAGTTCGTTCAGGGTTTCTTCATCATCCTTCTGGGGTTTATCCGCAGCCGATTGCGCCCAATCCTTTTCAATCCAGAAATCCTTGGTTTTCTTAGGATCGATGATGCTTTGGCCGGAATAGGCAGCCGCGGAAGCATCGGTGAATTTGGTGTACTCACTTCCAACCTGGTCGATGAAACTACGCTTAAATCTCGCAAAGGCGTGTGCCCGGCGCTCCAGCCAGTCAGCTTTCTCTGTCTCCGAGTTCGCCGCGCTGGCGGCACTGACGGCGTGCGCGATCAGATATTGTGCATGCCATTGCCGCAAACGTTCGGTGATCAAACGCTTCTGCAGCCAGCTACGCTTCACTTTGCCAAAGCCGAGGCCGATATTGCCGAAGACCAACGCCAGGATTCCAAAAACCGCGCCGAGAACGCCAAGCAACCGGATCATGTCGACTTGTGATGCTCCGCTTGGCCATAGGGTCACGATTAACGGTTCCAGCGGGAAGGTGAGCAGGGACAGCGTGGCAAAGACCAGCGCCGCGCAGCCAATTCGACGCGAGGTGTTCTTTGCCTTGATCGCAAGCTTGTCGACGCGGTGAAACTCGTCCCGCAAAGCCGGGTGGTCGAGTGCGAAAAAGATGTTGGGATAAGAAGCCTGCGCCAGATCGCGATCGGCCTCTGACAGGAGGAGTTCATCATTAAACCGAAAACTCATTGATCGCCGCGCTCCGATGAACCTCGTCCATCGAAACACGGATTGCTGGGGGGATGCAAGACGATTTCCCGCTTGGCTTCTGAAACCAAAGGAGTTTTCAATAGGCGACTTGAACTCAGTTGCCCCGTAAGTTCCGCTTTTGCTCGGCCAAGATCTGTGTCATCCCTGCCCTGTGGGAAACGGTTAACGATTTAAAAAGAGAGAGATTGGGGACGATGGCGGAGATTTTTCTTTCTTATAGCCGGGTCGATCGCCCGACTGCCCAAATTATTGCTGAAGCGCTCGAGACAGAAGGGTTTTCCGTCTGGTGGGACAAAATTCTGCGCGCCGGTCAAACCTATGATGAAGTCACCGAAACCATGTTGCGCGAGTCGCATGTGGTGGTGGTTCTCTGGTCGCAAACCTCCGTCAAATCGACATGGGTGCGCGCCGAAGCCACGCAAGGTCAGCGAAATTGCGTCCTGGTCCCGGCAATGATCGAAGACGCTGAGCGCCCGATCATGTTCGAATTGGTGCAAACCGCTGACCTGATCGGTTGGAATGGCGACCGCAGTGATGAGCGTTGGACGACATTTGTCGAAGACCTCAGGCGCGCGCTCGAAAAACCGAAGCCAGCTGCAGTATCTGCACCAGAGCCAGCCCAAAAGGCCGCGCCAGTTGCCCCGCCGCCGACTCAACAACCGACCGCACCTGTTGCACAAGCGCCAGCACCCGCCGTTGAGCCCAAACCGACGTCGGTCCCCGCGCAGCCGGCGCCGTCTGCCTCGCCAAGTAAGAAATCCTCCAGCGCATTGCCGATGATATTCGGCGCGCTCGCCGTGGTTGGAATAGGGGGCTGGTTCGGCTTTCAGGCCATGCAAGGCGGCGAGGATACGGACCCTGAACCCCCAACAATCGCTGAAGCGCCCGTTTGCGAAATGTGCCCGGAAATGGTCAGTCTGACCGGAGGCACCTTCTTAATGGGCTCACCCGACAGCGAAGCCAATCGCACAGGCAATGAAGGTCCGCGGCGCGAAGTCACTCTGCCAGCCTTTTCAATCAGCAAGACAGAAGTGACCTGGGCGCAGTGGCAAATGTGTGTTGATGCTGATGGCTGCGGGGCGGCGCAAGGGCGCGGCGAAGGCAGCTATCCCGTGACCGGCGTCAGTTGGAATGACGCTTTGGCCTATGCATCCTGGCTCAGCCAGGTATCGGGACAGAATTATCGTTTGCCGAGCGAAGCGGAGTGGGAGTTTGCGGCGCGTGCCGGAACCGATACGGCCTATTGGTGGGGTGCGTCCTATCCAGGTAGCGGGGTTGTCTCCGGCGCAGCACGTGACACATCCGGGGCACCTGAAAATGCTTTTGGCGTGGCGGGTATGCTCGGTAATGTTCGGGAATGGGTCGCCGATTGCTATGTCAATAATTATACCGATGCTCCAAGTGATGGCCGCGTCGTGACCAGCGGTGATTGCAACCGTCCAGTCGTCCGCGGTGGCTCGTTCAAGACCGGGGCCGCGGAACACCGCGCAGCAAGCCGGGCGCGGTTCCGCAAGTCCACCAAGGATGGCGGCTTGGGTTTCCGGGTGGTCGCTGACTGAATCAGAGACTTATTCGGCGTAAACCACTTCGATTTCGACGCGCCGATTGAGGGTCTCCGGTGTTTCGTCTGCGGTTTCGATCGCCAGATCCGCCTCGCCGAGCCCCAGAGCGGACACGCGGTCACGCGATATGCCGCGATCGACAAACCAGTCAGCCACCGCGTCGGCAAAGGCTTGCGTCTGCGCGGTGTTTTCGTCCGCTGCCCCAACCGTGTCTGAATAAGCGCGGATGTTAATCATCGCGATCTCGCGATCAGAGGCCAGTGCGCTTTCCAGAATACTCTCATAGGACGTCAGATCGATCGTTTCATATGAGGCCACATAAAGCGTCGCAGCGATTGGCGCTGCTTGTGGTTCAATCATTGGTTCGGGTTCGACGCTCTCAACCGGCGGCGACATGGACCGGGACGGCACGCTTGGCGGTGCTTCTTCGACGGTTTCGACTTGCTGCTGCGGCAAACCAGAAGCCGGGAAGGCTGTTCGGTGTAAGGTGCAGGCGCTGGTTTCAGGCGCGATCTCGGAATTGATCCGGTAATATGGATCACCGTCTGGCAAGTCGCCAAAGCGAGCGAGTTCAAGCGCGCGATCTTGCGGCCGCGTTTCACCAATCGTACACATCATGTCCCAGAGGATGGTCGGATTGTCCGAATAGTAATTGTGACCGACACCGAACAATTCTGTTGTGACCGAGGTGGCATCAATTGTCTGATAATTCTGCGCGGTGCGGATATAGGGCCGGTTCGTGTCTGTATCGCCGAGACGTTTTTGCTGGTTGGCATTGACGATGCTCGAAATATGCAGGGCGCGGTCCGTATCCGACGTGTAGATCGTGACATTCGCATCGAGATTGTCGAACACGCCATTTGCTGCAGCGAAGATGTCGCGCTCAACATCGGCCGCAACAAGCAGAATTCGAAATTCCAGATCGTCGCGATTGTGGCGCTCGAGATAGTCACGGGCATACTCTTCAAGGGCTGTGGTTAGCACCCGATTGCCCATGGAATGGGCAATAATATTGATCCTCGAAACGTCGAGATCCTCAGTGATGATATCAAGGAATTCTTCGAGATAAGGTGCCGCGCTGAGAGATCTTGCCCGATCGCCCTGATAATCCTCAAGCGACAGGGCCCCCGCCGAAGGCCAGCTATACAGAACCGGAATACCGATTTCGAACTGATCCTCTCGGGACAGATCATTCGAGAGCTGCGCGGCGCGGACGAGGGCTTCGTCAAATTTGACGTTAAATCCATGCACGAATAACAGGACGGAGTCCGTGCCATCATAATGAATCGCGTCCTGCAATGTCGCGGTGAACGTCTCGCGGCCACTTGTCGTGATCCGGGTCAGGAAAACGTATTCGGCAAGTTTATTGGCGTCTTGTGGCGCACTACCTTGCACGTGAGGTGTCTCGCCGCGCTCGCGCTCACCGCCATCCTCAATTAGTTTAGGCAGCCACACATCAGCCCGGCCAAGACGTAGCTGATCGCCGCTTTGCCCCAGTGCTTCGCTGACATCCTGGGAATCACTGGCCAGATTTGTGTCATCCGTGAGCAGTAAACGATTGGTGCCATACCAGACTCGAACACAGTCGACTTTGGCATTGAGATTGGCTTCACCGACCAGGCTCGAACAGTCCGTTCCGAACGCCGGATGACGAATCACCAGAGGGCGCGTGAACCACCACCAGGCCGCAACGGCACTGGCAATGATGACGATCAGTATGCCCAAAATCCACCGAAGCATGCGTCCACCTCCTGATACTCTAAACCGGGAGCATACATCACATTCGCGAATGAGAACAAGCATGACCGCATTGGTGGCGGATGAGACGATGCCACTTTCGCATTGTTCCGAAATGTCACTATATCGCTGCGAAGCGTAATTTCTGAAAGCGATCACATGTCCGATTTTCTATTACTGGCCTTTATTCTGCTGGTTGCCGGGATCATTGCTGTTCCAATTGCGACGAGGCTGAAGCTGGGCTCAGTGCTTGGCTACTTGATCGCCGGAATTGCGATCAGCCCGCTTTTGTCACTGCTTGGCGTCGATGTCGTGTCGCTGCAGCATTTTGCGGAGTTTGGCGTTGTCATGATGCTGTTCCTGGTCGGCATGGAACTCGAGCCCAAATTGCTCTGGCAAATGCGCAATCGCTTGCTTGGCCTCGGCGGCGGGCAAGTGCTGATGACCATGGTCCTGGTCATGTCTGTTGCAATGGCGTTTGGGCAGTCGTGGAACACCGCGTTGATTATCGGGATGATCCTGGCCCTGTCATCTACGGCGATCGTTTTGCAGACTCTGAACGAAAAGGGCTTGATGAAAAGCGATGGTGGGCAAGCCAGTTTCTCGGTCTTGTTGTTTCAGGACATCGCTTTCATCCCGATGCTGGCAATCATTCCGCTTTTGGCGTTTCCTGAAGTGGTGCAAGCAACGGCGGGCGGAGACTCTCACGAAAGCCTAAGTCTGGTTGGAGATTTGAATGGCTGGCAGACCATGTTGGTCACAGTCGGCGCGATTGCGGCAGTCATTTTAGGCGGAAACTATCTGACGCGACCGGTGTTTCGCTTCGTGGCGGGCGCCAAGCTGCGAGAATTGTTCACCGCGACGGCCTTGCTTATGGTGATTGGCATCGCGCTGCTGATGACGCTGGTCGGACTTTCACCGGCACTGGGGACATTCCTGGCGGGCGTGGTTCTGGCCAATTCTGAGTACAAGCATGAGCTGGAATCTGACATTGATCCGTTCCGTGGTTTGTTGCTCGGCCTGTTCTTCATCACCGTCGGGGCTGGCATTGATTTCAACCTCTTGTCGGAAAATTTCGGCACAGTGATTAGTATGACCATTGGACTGATCGCTCTGAAGGCGACGGTATTGTTCCTGCTTGGGACGGCATTTAAAATTAGAGGCGCGCAGCGCTGGTTGTTTGCGCTGGGCATGGCCCAAGCCGGGGAGTTTGGCTTTGTCCTGCTCGCCTTCACCGCCAGTAATGGCATCTTGCCAGATTTGGTCACAGACCTGCTGCTGCTGGTCGTCGCACTCTCAATGCTGATCACGCCTTTGCTCTTTATCGTCTATGACCAGATCGCGGGCTTCTACGCCAAAGGTCAGGAGCAGGAAGCGGATGAGATTACCGAAGACAATGGCATCATCATTGCCGGACGCGGCCGTATTGGCGGCATTGTCGATCGTATGCTGCGCACAGCCGGGCATGAAGCGACCGTGATCGATTATAGTTCAAAGCAGCTTGATATCATTCGCACTTACGGCGTCAGTCATGCCTATTTTGGTGATGCGACGCGCCCTGATCTGTTGCATGCGGCGGGTATCGACAAGGCCAAGCTGCTGATCGTGACGATTGATGACAAGCATCAGATTACTGAACTCGTCTCTTATGCGGCGCGCAATTATCCGAATTTGCATATCATCGCGCGGTCCGTTGACCGTCACCACACGTATGAGCTCTGGGCGCATGGTTGCCGGGATATTATACGAGAAACTTATGACAGCTCGCTTCGGATCGGGCGTTCTGCTTTTGAAGCCCTGGGTACACCACGCGCAGCAGCTGAACGGATGAAAGACGCCTTCCACGAGATGGATCAGCAATCAATGATCGAAGTGGCAGACGTCTATGACATCAACATCCCGGCGCATGAAAATGAAGCTTATGTGCAACGCGTCCGGGATCGGGCGGAGTCCTGGGAAGCCGAGTTGCATGACCGGATGATGGAGATCATAGACGACGAAACCGAAAAGGCCTGACCTGGTCGGTTTGTGTTTTCGATTGACGATACGATCCAATATGAGTTATCGGGCGCCTTGGTTGAGACGCCTGCCGCTCGCTGGACGCGATTGTCCTTGGTGAAGATCTCACCGGTTTTCCGGTTCTTTCGCAGACCATTTCACATCCGGTCTGGCGGCAATGCGAGCTCCGCCCTTTGAACGACCAATTGGAATCGTGAAAGGAAACTGCGATGATTTCGCATATCTATACGCGCGTGCAGGCCAAAGCCCGGGCACGCCAAATCAAGGCTGAAGGGCCGGCGACTTTGTCGCTCGCCGCAGCGCTCGAACAAGTGGCGCAAGAAATGGGGTTCCGCGATTGGAACACTGCCTCGGCACGGCTGTCCAACACCCCTGAAGCAAGCTGGCAAGTCGGCGAGCGGGTCAGCGGCCACTATTTGAAACGGCCATTTGCCGGTCGCATCCATGGTGTACGCGAGCTGCAAGGCGGCGCCGGTTACGAAGTGACCTTGCACTTTGATGAACCCGTCGATGTCGTCGATTGGGAGAGTTTTTCTGCACTTCGACAGCGCATAACCGCGCATGTTTCACCCGAAGGTGTGTCGTGGACGAAAACCAGTGATGGCGTCCCGCACCTGACTGTCGCACCAGAGACGGCGTTGGTGGTTTAGTTGATAAATTCGGTGTCCCTCTTCCTGGGTTTGGCTCAGGATGAGGGACTCCGTTTGATCTAAACCTTCTCAGGTTTGCCTTTGCCGGCGGGTTTTGGTTTCCGCTTAGCCGGCTTTTCATCGACATATTTAAAGGTCAGTTCGTCCTTCTTCTTGTCGTGGCCGATTTTCACGGTTCCGCCTTTGGAGAGTTTGCCGAACAGAAGCTCTTCTGCCATCGGTTTCTTCACGTGTTCGGAAATGACGCGGGCCAGAGGCCGCGCCCCGAATTCTGCGTCGAAGCCGCGCTTGGCAAGCCAGTCGCGGGCGCCCGTTGCGAGCTCAATCGTGACATTTCGATCTGCCAGCTGAACTTCCAATTGCAGGACAAATTTCTCGACCACGCGCTCGATGATTTCAGGTGTCAGGCCGCCAAATGTGATAACGGAGTCGAGACGGTTGCGGAATTCCGGCGTGAACAGACGCTTCAGCGCTTCTTCCTGCTCATCATCCTTACGACCGCGGCCAAAGCCGATGGAGTTTTTCGCTGCATCTGAAGCCCCGGCATTGGTTGTCATCACCAGGATAACATTGCGGAAGTCGACTTTGCGTCCATTCGCATCGGTAAGCGTGCCGTGATCCATGACTTGCAACAGAACGTTGAACAGGTCTGGATGGGCTTTCTCGATCTCGTCGAGCAGAACCACGCAATGCGGATGTTGCATGACGGCATCTGTCAGCAGACCGCCTTCATCATAGCCAACATAGCCCGGAGGTGCGCCGATCAGGCGAGAGACCGAGTGCCGTTCCATATATTCCGACATGTCGAAGCGGTGCAGCTCGACGCCCAGTATCGACGCGAGTTGGCGCGTAACTTCGGTTTTCCCGACTCCGGTTGGACCGGTAAACAGGTAGGAGCCAATCGGCTTGTTCGGTTCGCGGAGCCCGGCGCGGGACAATTTGATCGCCCCGGAGAGGGCGGCAATCGCCGCGTCCTGACCATAGACCACGCGCTTGAGATCGGCTTCCAACGACTTGATTGCCTGAGCATCGTCCTTCGACACCTGCTTCGGGGGGATGCGTGCGATTTTCGCGACGATCGCTTCAATCTCTTTGACGCCAATTGTTTTGCGGCGTTTGCTTTCTGGCACCAGCCACTGCGTCGCGCCGGCTTCGTCGATCACATCGATGGCTTTGTCCGGTAGCTTGCGGTCTGTCATATAACGAGACGACAATTCGACCGCAGCACGGATCGCATCATTGGTATAGCGCAGGCCATGGAAGTCTTCGAATGTCGATTTCAGCCCGGTGAGAATTTTCACAGCATCTTCGACATTTGGCTCGACCACATCAATCTTGCGGAAGCGCCGCGACAGCGCGCGGTCTTTTTCGAAATGCTGCTTATATTCTTTAAAGGTTGTGGACCCCATGCAGCGCACGCCGCCGTTTTGCAGCGCTGGCTTGAGCAGGTTTGAGGCATCCATTGCCCCACCGGATGTCGCGCCCGCGCCAATAATCGTGTGGATCTCATCAATGAACAGAATGCCTTTATCCTGCTCGCCAATTTCTTTCATCACAGCTTTCAGGCGTTCCTCAAAGTCGCCGCGATAGCGCGTGCCTGCAAGCAAGGCGCCCATATCGAGTGACCAGATCACGGCGTCATCCAGGATTTCTGGCACTTCGCCATTGACGATCATACGGGCGAGACCTTCAGCGATCGCGGTTTTACCAACGCCAGGATCGCCGACCAGGATCGGATTGTTTTTCGAACGGCGGCAGAGCACTTCGATACAGCGCTCTATTTCCATTTGCCGGCCAATCAGCGGATCGATTTTGCCAAGTTTGGCTTTCTCATTGAGATTAACGCAATAGGCATCCAGCGCTTCGCTTTGCGGTGCGTTTGGCGGTGCCTCTTCTGCTTCTGCGCCGCGCGGCGTGCTCGGTCGCGCCTGACCCGGCACTTTCGAAACACCATGGCTGACATAATTGACGGCATCATAGCGCGTCATGTCCTGTTCTTGCAGGAAGTATGTCGCGTGGCTTTCACGTTCTGAGAAAATTGAGATCAGAATGTTGGCGCCGGAAACTTCATCGCGTCCAGAGCTTTCAACATGCAACACTGCACGCTGAACCACGCGCTGGAAGGCTGCTGTCGGTTGGACCCGCCCAGATGGTGTGTCAGTGATCAGACTCGATAAGTCTTCGTCGATATATTGTTCGAGCGCCTGTTTCAGCGAAGCGATATCGACTTTGCAGGCGGTCATCACTTCGACGGCGTCTTCATCCTCGGTCAGCGCGAGCAGCAAATGCTCCAGAGTTGCATATTCGTGCTGGCGCTCGCCTGCGGCTGTCAGGGCGCGTTCAAGTGCGGTTTCAAGGCTAGGCGTTAAGCTTGGCATATCTGTGGTCTCCTAGTCCTCTTTTTCCATCGTGCATTGAAGTGGGTGTTCGTTACGGCGTGCCAGATCCATGACTTGCGCAACTTTCGTTTCCGCCACTTCATACGTGTAGACGCCGCAAACGCCGACGCCCTTTTGGTGAACATGCAACATAATTCGCGTCGCTTGCTCGCGGTTCTTATGGAAGAACCGCTCCAATATCAGAACGACAAACTCCATTGGTGTATAGTCATCATTCAGAATCAACACCCGATACATGCTCGGCTTTTTTGTCCGAACCCGGGTTTTGGTGGCGATCCCCAGACCACCATCTTCATCGTTACCGCCGGGACCATTCGGGCCTTGCGGTTCGTTCGGATCTGAGAGCTTTATGCGGTCAATTCTGATAGACATGAGCTAGAAGATAAGTGTTCCTTTTCGAAAGTGTAGACTGACGCTGCGGAGGCTAAGGATCAAGCCGCAAAGTGATCATTTTGTGCCGAGTTCGTGAATTAATTTTCTAACGCGCTTCTGATTGGCGCCCATATCTGAATATCCGACCCTTGATCGCGAGTAGATTGCCAAGGTCGCTTTGCCGTTTTCAAGCGGAATAACTTCTATATCGACATCATCTTTGAAGCGCATCAATCCGGATGTTGCGACGAATTTCAATCGTAGTTTTTCCGCGTCAACCTGAATGTCTTCAAACCGGCGCTGGGTCGCAATGATCTCGTTTAACTTGGAGAACAGGCCGCGGCCACTCATGTCCAGTTCCGGCGGTGCGAAATCCGGCTCGGCGGCAAGGCAGTGGTTTTCGGGCGCGACCAAACACGTATTCGGTTTCGGGGGGCGCTTAAGCGATTTGAAGCTGATAAAATCTTTCATGCCAACATAGTGACCGGACTCGACCGCCTTGTCAGGGTGACAAACAAAAAAACCAGGCATGTTAGCCCGGTTTTCTGATCATTTTGTTTCGCAGCGCTTGGCAACGCATCAGAGGTGTCAGACCTATTTGGCGCTCTTGGCGGCTTTTTTGGCTTGCTTGGCCAGCGGCGCGAAAGCTTCGCGCAGCGTGTCCGCATAAAGCTCGGACATTTCGCTGAATCCTTTGAGATTGTTTTCAAAAGCTGATTTCATGAAACTGGATTGAATGCGCATTGCAGCTTCAAACGACTCCGCTTCAGCGAATTTCTTCGAGGTCTCAACCGACAGCGTCATTTGTTGTTTCATATGGGTCATCATGGTTTGACCAACATCCTGCATGCCCTTCATCGAAGCGCGCGTGCTTGCGGTTGAAGCTTCCATCGCGCCGCGGGTTAGCGCGTTCATCGAATCATTATCGGTGAAGGCACTTGTGAAAGCATCCGTGTTGAAAGCCTTGAAAGGAAACGCGAAAGGGGTGCTGGTTGCGGTCATGGTCGATGTCCAATTCTTTTACGTAAGGGAATATACAAAACGCGCTCGCAATTGCAACAAATTGTTGTGCAGTGCACAAAATCTCGGATTCGCTCGTAAACATGGCTAAATCCTAACAAAATTGCCATGTGCATTTACCTCTAGATAACCTTATCAATCGATCCTAGTGTTTCCTCGGGTCGCCGGGGCAGATCTGAACGGAGGACCCCTGCATGGCCGTGAAAGCCCCTGTGCTGTTTATAAAGTCTGCATTTGCAGCGGCCGCCATTTTTACGCTTGGGGCATCTCCGACCGCGACTGCCGAAAAATATGCATCCATTGTGATCGATTTGGAGCGCGATGAAGTTCTTCATGCGCGTCATGCTGATGCGCCGCGCTACCCCGCCTCGCTGACCAAGGCGATGACTCTCTACATGTTGTTTGATGCGATGAAAGCTGGCGAGGTTCGTCTGCATGAATCTCTGCCGGTCTCTCGCGCCGCCGCGAAACAGCCGCCATCCTCGCTGCGCCTGCGCGCCGGATCAACGATCACGACCAAGGACGCTATCAACGCGCTGGTCACAAAGTCCGCCAATGATGTTGCCGTTGTTGTCGCCGAGCGTCTGGGCGGAACGGAGGCGCGGTTCGCGACGCTGATGACCGCCAAAGCCCGCGATATGGGCATGGAGAATACGACGTTTAGAAACGCATCCGGTTTGCCGGATACACAACAGCTTTCAACGGCGCGCGATATGGCGGTTCTGGCTGAGCGCTTGCTGGAAGATCATGCCGATTATTACGGCTATTTCTCGAATAAGAAATTTTCCTGGGGCCGCGCCACCTATAAGAATCACAATCGACTGATTGGCACGGTTACGGGCGTCGACGGGATCAAAACCGGATACACGCGCGCCTCGGGTTTTAACTTGATGACCAGTGCCAAGCGCCGCGGTCGCCGGGTTGTCGCTATCATGTTTGGTGGCTCCACCGCCCGGTCGCGCGATCAGCACGTCACGGATCTGATCGAGGCCGCTTATAAGAGTTTCGAACCGAGCGATGCGACACCAGAAATCAATTTGCGGATGACCTTCAGTGACGTCCAGCCACCAATCGAGCCAGATGGCGCCGCTCTGCCCGTCTTGAATGGCCGCGTATTTGGCGCGGGCAGCGTGGTTGCCGAAGGCGATGAGGGCTCTAAACCAGACTAAAGATTTTGTGTTTTAGGGGACTTCATGTTCGGACTGCGTTTTCTTGGACTTATCGCCGGTGTTCTGACCATCGGCTTGGCGAGCGCCCTCGCAGCCCCGATCGATCAGCAAAAGCTTGATGAGCGCCTGACCCGACTATCAAAAGAAGCCGAAATTGTTGGGCTTGCAGTCGCGGTGATCGAAAATGGCGAGATGACGTTTGCGGAAGGGTATGGTGAAACCAGCCTGAATGGCGGCGCTGTGACGCCTGATACTGTGTTCCGCTGGGCGTCGCTTTCCAAAGGCGTCGCGTCGACTACGATTGGCAAAATGGCGACAGACGGACAGCTTGAGCTTTCAGATACGATTTCAAAATTCAACACGTCCCTGCGCTTGCCTCTTGGCGGCGAAAAAGTTGGAACCTTAGAGGACTTGCTCTCGCACAAAATCGGGATTGTTCCGAATGCCTATGACACACGTCTCGAAGATGGCGGCAACCCGGCTGAAATCCGCACCAGCCTTGGCAAGCTGAAGCGGATGTGCCCTGTCGGCGACTGCCATACTTATCAAAATGTCGCGTTCGATACGGTTACGGAAATCGTCAATTCGGTGCGCGGCATTCCCTTCGAAGACGTCGTGCGGATCGAATTGTTTGAGCCACTTGGCATGCGTAATGCCAGTTACGGACTTGAGGCTCTGACCGGATCATTCTCCTGGGCGGAACCCTATCGCAAGCGGCGCTCGGATGCACGTCCGGTGCGACGTCCTTTGAAGCGCTCATATTATCGCGTGCCGGCAGCGGGCGGCGTGAACGGCTCGATTCTGGACCTGGCGCGGTTCGCTCAGGCGCAGATGGGGTTGCAGCCAGAGGTGCTGGCGGCAGAGACGTTGGATGAGTTGCATGCGCCGCGCATTTATACCCGCCGCGAGCAATCGAGCATGAGCCGCCGCTATGGCGGGCATTTGCGAGACGCACGCTATGCGCTCGGCTGGCGCGTCTACAAATATGGCGCGCCGGGATACCGGGTTGTCGGGCATCGCGGTGCAGTCGATGGCTATCGTTCGCTCATCCTGTTCGATCCCGAGCGGCAATCTGGTGTGGTGGCCTTGTGGAACTCGAATTCTCGCAAGCCCGTTGGTGTGCAGTTTGAAGTGATGGATATGATCTTCGGCCTCGCTCCGAAGGATTGGATTGGGCTCGACGTTGATCGCGGCTAATTCGCGCCTTGCGGCCCGCTGAATAATCCCTTTCTGAATCGCCAGGACATCTGCCGGTCACCGGCTACTTATCCTGTGGTGGCTTCTATTCTTTTTCGCGCGAGTAATCAATATTCTACTATTAGTCGAATATTGATATTTAAGCCAATTCGAATCTATTCGAATCAGTTGATTCCAATAATTATTTGATTAATAGTGGGTGCGAGGAAAGTATTCACGCCACTCGTTTGTGGCTTCACGTTGGAAGTGACATTGAGCGTAATAGAAAAAATCAACGCACGTACGCCGAGTGACGTGTTGCCCGTGCAATCCTCGTTCAGGCACGGAGCTGCAGCGGACTGGCGCAGTGTCTGCGCGCCGCTCTTTTCGGTATCGCCCTTAACCACGCCGGCAATGCTTAGGCAGTTTACCGCGCGCACTTGGGCGGTTGGTCCGTGTCTGATTTGTCAGGCGACGGTTGGCGGTCAGGTATTGAGGCGTACGCACGATCATGTTTCGATGCTCAACCGCTTTGTTGTGATCACGCGCTATGTAGATGGCCATGTCACCGGATCCACACAGGGTGTCCCGTTTGGCGCGCGAACAGGCGATATCGTGCTGCGTGACTTTGCGCATACGTTTGAAGCGTTGCAATATCCCTCGACGATTGATGTCGTGGTCATTCCTTACCGTATATTGGGCCTGCAGCCGGGAGACATTCCGGCACTGAGTGTCGTCAACAAGGCGGCGCAGGATTCGGCGCCATTACAGACCGCTTTGAGTGAAACATTGCAGTGTTTGCTGAGTGTCTCTGATGCGCTTTCCCTACGGGTATTGGATCAGCTCGTTGCCTGCACAAGGGCCGTTCTGACGGCGCCCAGTCATCGGTACAGCGCTCGGCAGTCCGCCCGCATGGTGCAGCGTGCTGCGATTGATCGGTTCATTGAAGACAATCTCGACCGTTTAGATCTTGCGGCAGAAACTATTTTGCCTGAATTTGGCGTGTCACGTGCGACGCTCTACCGTCTGTTTGAGGCGGAGGGCGGCGTGCGGAAATATATTGTTGATCGGCGCCTATTTCGCGCTGCGCTGGAGATATTGGAAGGCGGCAAACGTCGCGGCAATGTTCAGCGGGCCGCTAAGCGCTGGGGGTTTTCATCGGCCGCGAACTTCAATCGATCCGTTCGGCAGATCTTTGGCGGGACGCCTGGCTCGCTGTTCGATGCGCCCGGGGTGGTCTCTGCTGACGACGCGCATGCGGACAGTGAGTCAATGGACTTGGAGCGGTCGGGGTGGGTGTCGCTGAGTTCGTGATGCGGGATTTCGGGCGCTAATACGGTTTAGCGCCCCAGCGGATACTGCACCTATACGATAGATTTATGCATTACAATCCTAGTAAAATTAGTAAATAATGCGCTAATAATGATTGAATGATCGCAATTGATAAGTAAATATGCTCATGTGAGGTCGGTGAATAAAAAATGCGCCTTGACCGACTGCGTTAAACGGCCAAGGCGCGCCAATTGATTGCGTGAGTACTAGGGGACGTTAGTATTATGCAACCAAAAGGAAGTTAAGAGCTATTCACATGTACTAGTAACGTCATAACTACATCGTACATAAACTTTATACGTAAATGTATTCGATGCGTCATTACCTCCATGTCTCAAAAATACGCAGTCAGTAATTTTTTGAAGGATCTTTTTCGTCACGATTATTTGTATTTGCTCAAATTTGAGACGCAATGAGAATTTCTGAGAACTCAAATCACCGTAAGTTGATGTCATGCAAAATAACGCTGTGACAACTCTTTCGCCCACGCTCCATTCCGCATCGGACTGGAGCCTCAAATCAATCTCAATGGCAGAATGGGTGACGGCATGGTCGCCATTCGCCGAGCTCCTGGCGCTTCACCCGCAAAACGAAGACGGCACAAATCTGTGGCGTTCATTCGTGCACGGTCCGATTGCCGGGGCCCGCTATGCGACGGGCAGCCAGCTGATCCGAAATCGCAATCGATCTGCTCGACTCAATAAAGGCATGCTCGCTGTTCAGACGATTCAGTCCGGCACAGCAGCGATGGAATTCGAAACGAAAAGATTTGTGCAGCGGCCAGGGGCTGTGGCGATCATCGATCTCGCGCGGCCGTTCAAAGGGAGTCACCAAGACGCGGTCGGTGAAATCATATTCATCCCTCGCGAGCTTCTTGGGTTCTCTGACGACGACGAGCTCGATCCAATCCTGCTGACGACAGACTCTTTGCAAGGAAAACTGCTGGCCTCCGAGATCGGCCTGTTTTTTGACTTGAGCGTCACACCTGGTGCGATTGGCTTTCAATCGAACACGCTGCTGCATCTGGCCAATTCGATCATTTCTCAAAGTCGACATGCTTCATCTGATCGTGCGGTATGGTGGCGTTCGCGGAACACACTCATTCGTAATTATGTCGAGGACAATCTCGGCGATCTGAGCCTGTTGCCGGCAGCAATTTGTAACACCTTCAATCTGTCACGGGCGACGCTCTATCGAATGTTCGAAGCTGATGGCGGGGTACGCCGATATATCCAGGACAGACGCTTGTACTCAGCGATCTGGGATCTCGCGGAAGGTGGGATTCATCGCGGCCGATTGACCGAGGTCGCCGAGAAATGGGGATTTTCCTCAAATGCAAACTTCAATCGGGCGGTAAAATCAGCATTTGGCATGCCGCCTGGCGCATTGTTCAGGCCGCCCGCCTTTGTCATTCCTGCGCGACTTGGGGAGCGAAAGGACGAGTTTCCAGTGTTTGAGTGGTTCACTCGCCATAGCCGGACTGAGTCAGCGGCGTTCTAGATTCCAACATGTAGAGAGAGATTTGGTTTCTGGATCGCAGTCTAGAACGAGATCTCTGTTCCCGCGAGTTCCGGCAATTGCAGCAAGATCACCAGATCGCGCAATTCCTGGCGCGCGGCGACATGGCTCATCGTGAATGAGACGTTCGAGCCGCTTTCTGTGAGATCAAGCAGCGTTAGTCCTGCGGGGAATAATTCGCGATAGATCACACGTTCCGAGAGGCCCGGTGCGAGTCGAAAACCAATCCGCTTGGACAGGTTCGACAATGCCTCGCCAACTTTTTGCTTATTGCGCGCTTCCAGCGGTGACACGCGGTTGCGCATCACGATCCAGTCAATCGGCTGGCGAGATGTGCGCGCTTTGCTTTTGCGACACTGCCAGACCATTTCTGAATAAAAGCTCGGTCTCAGGACTTCCAGAGTTTGCGGATTGACGTCACCCAGCAAGTCGAAATCGACAAAAGAATCATTTAAGGGCGTGATCAGTGTGTCAGCGGCCATATGGGCAATCCGCGACAGGTAGGTATCGCCGCCAGGCGCATCAACGATAATCAGGTCGCAGGCCGCCTTAAGGCGCTCCAGAGATGTGTGAAACCGTTCGGTTTCTTCTTTTTCGGCAGCATCTAGATCACGCTCGGCGCTGGCATCGACACGGATGATTTCCGGCATAGGAAGTTTAGCATTGGTCGACTGCATCCAACGCATGCGGTTCTCGAGGTAACGGGTCAAAGTGCGCTGCCGGACATCAAGATCGATGACGCCGACTTTGCGGCCCATGCGCATCAGGGCAATCGCCATGTGAATCGAGACAGTCGACTTACCGGCGCCGCCTTTCTCATTACCAACAACGAGAACCCGGCACTGTTTTTGTGCCGGGGTGGAAAGCGTAAGCGTATCGGCGTTATCGCCTATGTGTCCGTATCCGTCGGCCATAGCCGGGGGGTCTCTCCGTTAGGTCATTAAGCTGCGTGTTGATGCTGGGCAGCAAGCTCGTCTTCGAAGGTTGGCGCATCGTCGAATAGGAACACCCCTTCGCCGCCGCTAATCTCTTCTTGTGCTGGCATGAATGGCGCGTCTGCCTCGCCATCAAACAGCATGTCATCATGATGCAAGATCGCGCATGGTGCGAGCGTCGTTGCCTCAATCGGGAATGGCGTCTCGCCGTGGATCAAGGCCAGTGCCTCGCGCAGATCCGACAAGCTCTCGGCGAGCCCATTCATCTCATTGGAAAGTCTCGCCCGTGCCGTTTCAACAACCGCTTCGCCATCGAACAGCCATGTATCGTCATGACCAGATAAATAATCGGGCTCTGGATCAAGACTGAACTTCGGCGTGGCGGGCCGTGTCTGCCTTGTGTAGAGGGTTGCACAAGCTGCAGTCAGCAGCGCTTTCAGGCGGGGAAGGATGTGCTTTCTCATGTCTTAAGGAATCGCCGGAAAGAGTTAACAGGTCGTTTACGAATGCCATTCTGGAGCGAAAGTAATGATTAAATCTCCAATTCGGTTGAGGACACTGAGCGCGCTGCGTGAGACATTAGGCGAACATCGCCGTGCCGGCCGAACGATCGGCTTTGTACCGACCATGGGTGCGTTGCACGACGGACATGTTTCGCTGGTTAGAATGGCGCGTGAGAAATCCGATATCACAGTGGTCAGCATCTTCGTGAACCCGACGCAATTTGCCCCGGGTGAAGACCTCGATACGTATCCGCGCACGGAGGAGGCCGACATTGCGCGTTTGGCTGAAGTCGGAACGGACATTGTCTATTTGCCAAGCGTCGAGGAAATGTATCCAGACGGATCGAAAACCAATGTCCGGGTTGAGGACATGTCGGATCTGCTTGATGGCCAATTCCGCCCGCACTTTTTCTATGGCGTCGCAACGGTCGTGGCTCGCTTGTTTGTGCATGTACAGCCCGATGTCGCTGTCTTCGGCGAGAAAGATTACCAGCAATTGCAAATCATCCGGCGCATGGTCCGCGATCTCGGGTTCTCGATCGATGTCCTGGGCGGCGAAACCGTGCGTGATCCGGACGGACTGGCGCAATCGTCTCGCAATACGTATCTCAGTCCCGAAGATCGCCGCGCCGCGAATGTGATCAGCGCGGCACTGCACCGCGCGCGTTGCCGAATGGCCATTGGCGCCCCAGTTGATGAAGCTCTGACGGAGGCGCGGGGGTGGATCGCGCAGGCCGGTTTTGACCGTCTCGACTATGTCTCTGCGGTTGATCCTGAAACCCTTGAGGACCTGCCAGGAGCGGCGCTCATTTCCGAGCAGGAGGCGCGCGTCTTGGCGGCGGCGTGGATCGGGAAAACCAGGTTGATCGATAATATGGGGCTGCAGCGCGATTGATCACAAGTCCGAGACATCGCGACGGTAGGTCTTGTCCCATTCGACAGACTACCTCAATGATCTCGCAGAAACCTCTGAGGACGCCATGATCGATTTACAAAATTTTCGCCTGATTTCACCTCGCACCCTGATGGGCGGCGTGTGCGCTTTGACTCTCTCGGCTTGCGCCACGGTCGCCCCGGAAACCGCACCGGTCATTGTTGAAACACCGCCGGTGATGGAAAATACCGAGACAGTCGCCGCGGCCCAAGTGCCGGCTTTTTCTGCAGAGGGTATTGCGGCGTTAGAGGCGGCGATGGGTGCTTATGTGGCGGACGGTCGTCTCTATGGCATCCACACCCGCCTGGCGCATAAGGGTGAAGTGATCAGCGATTACTATACCGGTGTTCGGGGGCTCGAAAGCCAGGCCCCGATTGAAGGCGATACGATCTACCGCATCTATTCCATGTCCAAGCCGATTACCGGTGTGGCGATGATGATGCTCTATGAGGATGGCAAATTCGACCTCGATGACCCGGTCTCGAAATATGTTCCAGAATTTGAAAACCTGAAAGTGCTCGGCGGCGTCAACGAAGATGGGTCAGCAATTCTGGTTGATCTCGAACGCCAACCGACGATGCGCCAACTGATGTCACACACCTCCGGCTTCGCATACGGCCTGGGCGGTACAGATCCAGCCAATGCCGCCTTCCGGGATCAGAAAATCCTGAGCTCCCCGGACTTGCAGACGTTTGTTGAAAAAGTCTCGGGCGTGCCGCTTCTTTTCCAGCCAGGTGAAGCCTGGTTCTATAGCGTGGGCATGGATATCCAGGGCCACATTATCGAAAAACTGAGCGGTCAGAGCTTTGGTGAGTATTTGCAATCGCGCCTGTTTGCGCCGCTCGGCATGACAGATACTGGATTCTATGTACCGGAAGCTGATTATGACCGGTTCAGCGAAGTCTATGGGTTTGACCCGGAATCCGGCGCTTTGGTGCCTGTTCCATATCCGACGGTTCAGTTTCGCAAGGAAACCATCGCGTTGGAATCGGGTGGCGGCGGTCTCGTCTCGACCATGGATGATTATGCCCGCTTCTCACAAATGCTGGTCAATCAAGGCGAGTTGGACGGTGCGCGCATCCTCAAGCCAGAGACGATTGAACTGATGCGAACCAATGTGCTACGCGACGGCCAGTCTCTGTCGTCGCTGGGTGTAAACCAAGGCGAGGTTTATGATGGTCTTGGCATGGGGCTGACATTCGGGACGATCGAAGACCCAGAAGTCATTCCAAGCAAAACCCCTGCAGGATCATTCTTCTGGGGCGGCGCCGCGAGTACGTGGTTCTGGATTGATCCAGTCAATGAGCTTTACTTCATCGGCATGGTGCAAATCTTTGACAACAATAATCCAAACGGCCCGTTGGAGCTTCGCGAAGCGTCCAGCGAAGCCGTGTACGAAGCATTGGCCGGCGAATAGCGCCGATTAGTCTGGCTGGTCGTTTTCGGGCCAGGCTTCGACAGTGCCTTTAAGCTTCAGGGTCAGTGGATTGCCTTTGCGATCCACGGCCTTGCCAGCGGAGACTTTTACCCAGCCTTCGGAGATACAATATTCTTCGACATTGGTTTTCACTTCGCCATTGAAGCGGATCCCAACGCCGCGCAGCAAAAGCTGCTCGTCATAATAGGGGCTGTTCGGATTCACACTCAGGCGGTCAGGCATTTGATCAGTCATAGAGCCGCTTTAAACTGAACCGTGCCGATTATTCAAGCATGTCTTGGAGCTTAGGCGGCGCCGCATGCCTCCAGGACATTTTTAAGGCTGACAAGGCAGTCGTTTGATCCGTTTCCGAGAGCTGCAGCGTCGTTGCGCCCTTGTCGCCCCATTTGTTTGGCACTTTCGAAAAGATACGCGGTTCGGCGCTGATCAGCATTTCTTGTTCTTCGACGGTCAAAAAAACATTCGCCGTCCCGTCTTTTTCCAACATGGTCGCAATGGTTTTGCCGCGCGGGGCGTCAACGCGAAAACTGGCGCGATCAAAATGCGGTTTCTCGATCGCCTGCGGCAGGGTCAGCGCCAAGGCGCGAAATTCGTCATTGGTCATGTCATCACCTCTTCGTCTCGGTGCCAACCACATACAGGAAACTGCCACCTTTGATGAGGGGAATGATGCGCTGAGCGACGGCACGCTCCAGGGCAGGGCAGCCCCAGCTGCGGCCAAGTACGTTTCGTGACGCGGTCACATAGTCGGCGCCATGGATCACGATCAAGCGCTCCTCGGCAAGATCATTTTGCGGGCTCAGGCCTTTCAGTTTGAGCGAAAGGCCGTGCGCGCCATAATAGGTTCGACCGGTCACGAACGCGCCAAGCGAGGTCATTTTGGAGTCTTTGATGTTCGAGAACGTATCTGCCATCCCGTCATAGTCGGGGTCAGAACCTCGTCCATGCGCAACCAGAAAGCGTTCGGCGCTCATGTCCTTTGTGTCGATCAGAAAATAGCGCGGGACGTTTGACGGCGCGCGATAATCGATGACGCTGAAATAGCGATCATTGCCAATTTCGCTACGAGCATCGGCTTTCGCCGCAAGCGCTTCTTGCAACAAGGCGTCACCGAGCAATTTGGCCGCTGGCTCAGCTGCCGCAACCAGGCTCCAGCTGCTCAGAAGCAGCGCTGCAATGATCCCCTTAAACGCAGAAAGCATGCCATGGAGTATGACATGCTTTCTGGCTAAAATATGTCTGGCGCGCAGGCCTTAGAAGACTCGCGGGCGCTCATTCTTGTCGATGTGCAAGCCGCACTCGCTTTTGTCTTGTCCTGCCCAGCGACCGGAACGGATATCGTTCGGATCCTCGGCGGGCTTGGTGCAAGGCCAGCAGCCAACTGACGGATAGCCTTGCGCCGTCAATGGATGACGCGGCAATTCGCGGCGTTTGAAATAGGCCTGCACGTCTTCCTGAGTCCAACCGGCGAGCGGATTGACTTTAAACCGGCCGGCCGCGTGCTCGAACACTGGCAGCGACATACGCGCACCGCCATGGAAGCGTTTTCGACCCGTAATCCAGGCATCAAAGCCTTCCAATGCAGGCTCGAGCGGGCGCACTTTGCGCAGAGCACAGCAGGCATCCGGATCGGTTTTCCACAATGTGTTCTTCGGATCTTCAGCCAGACGCTCTTCTTCAGAAGGCGGAATATCGCGCACATTGGTCAGGCCCAGGCGCTCGATCAGCTCTTCCTTATAGTCCAGCGTTTGCGGAAAATGCATGCCGGTTTCCAGGAAAACGATTGGCAGGTCAGGTTCGACATCTGCGATCAGTGCCAACATGACGGCGCTTTCCGCACCGAAGCTAGAGACATAAGTCAGCTCACCCATCCATTCGCGCAGGATTGAGGCGCGCAGGATGGTTTGGGCAGAGGCATCGCGAAGTTCGTCGTTCAAGCGCGTGAGGCGCTGATCTACATCTTCGTCGATCCGCAAGCTAATGTCTGAATAGGGCATGTGCCTTAGACCTTCGAGTGTCGCCTCGAAAAGACCGTGTCCTGGTCGTCCGCAGCGGGTTGATAGAACGCTGAATACTCTTCCAGCGCTTTCACAACATTAGGTAGGTCGGCCCTTGTGGTCTGATAAGCATCAAACCCTGAACGGTTCATATAGAGAATCTGATCTCTCAGCACGTGCCCCACGGCGCGCAGCTCTCCTGTATAGCCAAGCCGCCGTCTCAGAAGCTGTGCCTGACTATAGCCACGACCATCCGTATATTTAGGAAAATCCACTTCTATCAAGGCGATACGGTCGATATAAGGCGTCAAATCATGCGGATCGTCGTCCGGTGACAGACGCACGCCAATCTGCTGATTTCGCGCCAGAAGAGCGTCGGCATCTTCTATTAGCTTAGCTAAAGGGAGGCTTATGCATCCTAAAGACGGCACGTCCGCATCGGCTTCTACAAAAGTCCACGTGTTTTCGGCTTCAGCGCCATTCTTAATCAGTGGCATAGATCGCCTCCTGGAAAGGTTCGACGCCGAGGCGTTCAACCGCATCAATGAAGCGCTCATCGGCGCTGGTGCGTAAATCGCGATAGGTATCGACGAGTGTCTTCACAGCGCCCGGAACTTCTTCATAGCGCAAGGCTTTGCCGATAATCTGGCCGACTGTCGCTTTTTCATCAGCGCGGCCACCGAGCGAGATTTGATAATATTCCTCACCTTTGCGGTCGACACCGAGAATGCCGATATGGCCGACATGGTGATGCCCGCAGGCATTGATACAGCCTGAAATGTTCAAGTGAAGCTTGCCGATATCCTGCTCATAGGCCGGATCGTCGAAGACTTTCTGGATTTCCTGCCCGACCGGAATCGAGCGGGCATTGGCCAGGTTGCAATAGTCGAGGCCAGGACAGACAATCATGTCTGTGATCAAGCTTTCATTTGCGGTTGCCAGACTAGCGGCATCAAGCTCGCGATAGACATTGTAGAGATCATCCAGCGCGATATGCGGCAGCACGACATTCTGTGCATGTGTGACGCGGATATCATCAAAGCCATACGTCTCCCCGAGATGCGCCATGACCGCCATCTGGCTGTCCGTCGCATCACCGGCGAGACCGGCAATTGGCTTCAGGCTGATCGTGACCGAAGTATACCCGGCCACTTTATGCGGGTGCAGATTGACCTTCGCCCAATTGGCAAAGGCCGGATCCGCGGCTTTGGCGCGTTCGAAGCCCTCGCTTGTCTCTGGCTTGTCGGCGAATTCCGGCGGCGCGAAATAGGCATTGATGCGATCAATCTCGGCCTGGGGCAGGGCGATCTTTTCGGAGACTTGCTGGGCGGCATATTCTTCTGCGACCAGGCGGGTAAACTCCTCCGCGCCAGTTTCCGTGACCAGGATCTTGATCCGTGCCTTATACTTGTTATCGCGGCGGCCAAAACGGTTATAGACCCGCATGATCGCTTCGAGATAATCGAGGATTTCAGTTTCCGGGACGAATTCATTGACCATTGCGGCGATGATCGGCGTCCGGCCCTGACCGCCGCCAACATGAACTTCAAAGCCAACCACACCGTCTCGTTCGCGCATGTGCAGGCCGATATCGTGAACGCGGATCGCAGCCCGGTCATGCTCAGCTGCCGTCACAGCGATTTTGAACTTGCGGGGCAGGAAGGCGAATTCCGGATGGAAGGTGCTCCACTGGCGGATAATCTCACACCACGGGCGGGGGTCCATGATTTCGTCCTTGGTGGCGCCAGCAAAATGATCGGATGTGACATTGCGAATGCAATTGCCAGAGGTCTGGATCGCGTGCATCTCGACTTCAGCGAGCTCTTCCAGAACGTCCGGGATGTCTTTCAGAGCAACCCAGTTATACTGAATGTTCTGACGGGTCGTCATGTGGCCATAGCCGCGATCATAATCACGGGCGATTTTCGAAAGCTTGCGCATTCGCGCAGCGTTTAGCTGGCCATAAGGGATCGCGACGCGCAGCATGTAAGCGTGCAATTGCAGATAGACGCCGTTCTGCAGCCGAAGCGGTTTGAACTCATCCTCAAGAATCTCTCCTGACATTCGGCGTTCGACTTGCCCGCGGAATTGATCCACGCGTTCTTTGACGATCCGGGCGTCAAACTCATCATAGCGATACATTACAGTGTCACCCCTTCTTTGGGCATGGCATGACCGATGGAGAGCGCGCTTTCGACACGGCTCACCCAGCGTTCGACATTTGGAAATTGTGCCAGATCAAAGCCGCCTTCATGGGCAACTCTTGTATACGCAACCAGGGCGATATCGGCGCACGTCATGTCGTCGCCCACCAGCCAGTCGGTCCAGGTGAGCTGCATTTCCATGACGCCAAGCGCGCGGCGGCCTTTGGCCATCAATTGCGGGTCGATCTCTTCATCTGGCAGTTTCAGATAGTGTTTCTTGAACCGGCGAACAGCAATCGAGGTCTCGTGTGAATATTGTTCCCAAAACAGCCAGGACGTCATTTGCGCGCGTTGGAAGGCATCTTCAGGGATCAGGTCAGAGCCTTCCGCCAGATAGAGCATAATGGCATTCGACTGCGGCAGAACACGGCCATCTGGCCAGCGCGCAATCGGCACCTGGCCGACAGGGTTTAGGGCCAGGAATTCTTCAGACTGGGTGCCGCCGTTTAGAATATCTACTTCAACCCAATTATGTTCGATGTCGAGATAATCAGCGGTCCAGCGCGGTTTCTGACAATTGCCCGATATGCTGTCGCCATAAAGCGTTAGCTTGGAGATTTCGCGCTCTGGCATCAGATGATCACTCCATAGGGAACCGTCGGACCATTGGCTCGAATGGTTTCGCGCAGAGTCTCACGGCCCGCGACTTTGCCGTCAGCGGTGACTTCCATGAAGTACGGGTCGGTGATCGCACCTTCTTGCGTTTTGGCTTTGTCGAGGGCGGCTTCGGCCGCGTCGCCTGCGAAGACGCCAATTTCGCTGGCATCCTGGGTCCAGGATTGATCAGCGCGCATCCAGACAACGTTGCCGGATGCGGTTTCCCAGGCTGTCACCGTTTTGGGTGTGTCAGGTTTCAATTTTGGGCGTACAGATGTCATGCGGCAGCCTCCGATGAGAGTTGAGCCAGGGCTTCGGCTGGAATGGCGCTAACCTCTCCAATCACCAGCAGCGCAGGACCTTTGATCCCGGCGCGTTCAATCAATTGAGGTAGTTCAGCGAGCGTTCCAAATACCCGAATTTCATTGGGCCGCGTGCCGTTCTCGATCACCGCGACGGGCGTTGATGCGGCACGTCCTGCGTGGATGAGTTTTTCTGATATTGTAGGCGCCGTCCCGACGCCCATGAACACGACGACCGTCTGGGCGGGTTTGGCGAGCGCCTGCCAGTCGAGATCCGGCACGTCGCCAGACTTGGCGTGGCCGGTGACAAAGGTCAGCGTCTGAGCGTGATCACGATGCGTGAGTGGCAGGCCGGCGGAGGCGGCGCAGCCCAAAGCTGAAGAAATCCCGGGGACGACAATGGCATCAATCCCAACATTGCGCAGCGCTTCAACTTCTTCACCGCCGCGGCCAAAGACAAATGGATCTCCGCCTTTCAGGCGGACAACGCGCTGGCCGTCCTGCACGGCCTTGATCATCAAGTCGTGAATCTCTGCCTGCGGAACGCTATGATTGGCTTTGGCTTTGCCAACAGAGACTCGCGTTGCATCGCGGCGCACCAGATCCATGATCTCGTCGCTAACAAGGCGGTCGTGGAAGACAATGTCGGCGTTCTGGATCAAGCGAAATGCTTTCAGAGTCAGCAGTTCTGGATCGCCTGGCCCGGCGCCAACGATGTGAACCGTGCCAATCTGGTTGGTTGGGCTCGCCGTCGCCTGCAGCAGAGTTTCCATAGCGGCTTTCGCGCGGTCAAACTTGCCCTCCATGGCCAAATCGGCAGGTGCGCCGTTCAAGGCGGCTTCCCAGAACTGGCGGCGCTTGGTTCCATCCTGGAGAACTTCATGGACACGAGGACGGAAGTCGCGGGCGATCTCTGAAAGCGGGCCCATGTTCTGCGGCATCAGCGCTTCGAGACTGGTGCGGACCCGTTTGGCGAGAACTGGCGCTGCGCCGCCGGAGCCGACCGCTGCGACGATCTCGCCGCGTTCCAAAATGCTCGGAATGGTGAAATCACACTCTTCGGGTTGGTCGACGACATTGATTGGAATGCCATACTCGCGCGCCCAGATGATGGACTGATCGCAATTCTCCTGTGTGCGGCAGGCAATGATTGCAAACTTGGAGCGATCGAGGGCCTGACCTGCCATATCGCGCGGTGCGATAGTGATCCGTCCCGCAAACTCTTGTGCGAAGCCGGGATCGATCTCGGTATCAATGATGACTGTGATTTGGGCCGTCGTCTTGGCCAGCAATCGAACTTTGCGCCGCGCTTCCTCGCCACCGCCGAAAACAGTGACATGAGCATTGTCGGTATAGAAAAAAGCAGGGAAGAGACGCATGACGCTGTTTGTTCCGTTAGATCGATCTGTCGCGCAGAAATGAGTTGACGGAGCGGTTTCCGCAACCGAAAGAGCCTTATTCCATTGTTTAGAGAAACTACAATCAAAATCTGGTTATAGACGTAAATTATGTCCGATACGAATGATCGCCTCCCGCCCCTGAACGCTTTGCGCGCTTTCGAAGCCGCGGCGCGTCGTCTGTCTTTCACCAAGGCCGCTGATGAGCTGAACGTCACGCCTGGCGCGATATCGCAGCATATTCGCCAGCTTGAAGACTATGCCGGGACGCCGCTGTTCAAGCGCACCGGGCGCTCCGTGTTGCTGACCGATGCGGCGCAGGCGGCTCTGCCACTGGTGCGCGAAGCCTTTGACCAGATTGCTGAAGCCGGCCGCATCATGCAGGCGCCGGCGCGCAAGGGCCGGGTCATGGTCAGTTCTGCGCCGAGCTTCGCAGCGAAATGGCTGGCGCCGCGCCTTGATCGTTTCCACAGCGCTAATCCTGGTGTGGAAGCCTGGGTCAGCGCAGATAGCGGCATCACCGACTTCACCACAGCCGATGCGGATTTCGCGATCCGATATGGTGCCGGGGATTATGACGGATTGAAAGCTGAGAAACTGCTCGACGAGACAGTGCTTCCGATCTGTTCGCCGAAACTGCTGGAAGGGCCGGACGCGATCCGTCGGCCCGCCGATTTGTCTAAACACACGCTGATCCACGATGTCAGCGCAGAGGTTGATCCTTCGTGTCCTGATTGGACGAGCTGGCTGAAAGCACGCGGTGCTGGCGCTGATGTTGATGGCACGCGCGGGCCGCGCTTCAACCAATCCGCATTGGCGATTGAAGCCGCGGCGACCGGCCGAGGTGTTGTGCTTGCAAAACGGGCCATCGCGTCAGCGGACATCGCGGCGGGCCGATTGATTGCGCCGTTCGCAGATGGCTCGATCAGTGTCGATTATGGCTATTGGCTGGTTTGGCCGAAAGGCCGCCATCTGTCTGAAGACGTCCGGTCTTTCATCAAATGGGTCAAAGCCGAAGCCGCGGCCAGCGAAGTCGCAGGTGTTTGATTCGCACTCAATTTCCGAGCGTATATTTCAGAATTTCAACCACTTGGTCGGGTGATTTGGCCCAGCCTGCGGCGGCGCCGTCGACTTCTTTCAAGGCATGCACGATGTCGGCGTCGTGCAAGGTGATGTAGGGCTTGCCGAGGGCGGCGCACTGGCCGGCATCGAAGGCCGCATTCCATTGTTTATACTTATCCCCGAACCGAATGACGGCGATATCGCATTTCTGGATAAGGGTTCGGATGCGCAGCGAGTTAACCTTGGCTGACTGATGATCGCGCCAGAAATCCTCTTCAGGACGGCCGAGCACATCGCCCGCCGCATCGCTGCTGGCATGGTGTGTGTTGGCAGAGCTGAAGGCAATATCGAGATTGTGGGCTTTGGCGCCAGCGATAATCTGGTCGCGCCAATCGGTATGAATTTCGCCAGAGAGATAGACATTCCACTGCATGGTGTTGTTTCCGTTATTCGCCAAGATCCTGAGGCGGCTTAAAGGCGATTGAGGCGCAAAGGTAAAGAGCGCAAAATCCACATGAGTTTGCGCCGAGAATCATTTAAACCGACCTACATGTCGAAACTCTACTTCACTTATAGCGCGATGAATGCTGGCAAGTCGGCGATCTTGCTGCAGGCTGCTTACAATTATCGCGAGCGCGGCATGGACGTGATGATGTGGACGTCGGGTCATTACGGTGTCGACCCGGCCGCCGATCAGGGTGAGATAGAATCCCGGATTGGCTTGAAAGCCGACGCGCACCTTTACCGGTCTGACACCGATCTGTTCGGGGCGATTGCCGCCGAGCATGCTGAAATACCCCTCGGCGCGATTTTCTTCGATGAAGCACAATTTCTGACCAAGTCGCAGGTCTGGCAGCTGGCGCGGGTCGGGGATGAGTTGAAGCTGCCGGTCCTTTGCTATGGTTTGCGGACGGATTTCCAGGGCGAGCTGTTTGAAGGCTCTGCGACCTTGCTGGCCATTGCGGATAATTTGCGCGAGGCGCGAACCATCTGCCATTGCGGAAAAAAGGCAACCATGACGGCCCGGATGGATGAAGCCGGAAACGCGTTGACTGAAGGTGCGCAGGTGAGCGTTGGTAAGGAAGTCTATGTCTCCTTGTGCCGTCAACATTGGGAACAAGCCTTGGGGCGTTAAGGCCTCAATTGTGCGCCCAATCCTGCCACAATGAGTCTTTACTCACTTTGAAGATAGCAAAGGGAGTCCGACATGTTTTCGCGCAAGAACAGCCTTCGAAACAGTCTCATTTGTGGTCTATTGGCGATTGTCACTTTCATTGGCATTGGTTTGGCAGCGACCGCACAAGACGCGCCGGGCTCGCCTGAAATCGACTTTGCCGGCTTTATGGATGTCAGCAGCGAGGTGTTCCAATTGCGCGAAGAGCGGCTGTTGTCGCTCGACGCGTTTAATCAGATGGCCGAAGCCCCGGACACGATCATTCTCGACGCCCGAAGCCGATATGCGTTCGAACTCGGACATATTGACGGCGCAGTGAACCTCCCATTCTCTGAGTTTACAGACGAAAAACTGGCACAAGTCATCCCATCCAAAACCACCCGTATCCTGATCTATTGCAACAATAATTTCACAGATGATGCCGAGCCAATTCCGCTCAAGCGGATCTCGATGGCGCTGAACATTCCGACTTTCATCAACCTCTTTGGCTACGGCTATGAGAATATCTATGAGCTTGGCATTCTAACGGAAACAACCAATACCGATGTGAACTGGGTGATCGGCGAAATTCCGCTCTAAGGGCTATCCCGAATGGTTTTAGCTCTGCTAATGCGTTCATTCGGCCTCTTGTACTCAGCGGTGAGATACGACACATGCGCCGCTGAAGAATTGTTCCGAGGAGGTCGAATTGACTGCCACTGCTGACGCCCCTGTGAAAAAAGTGAACCCGAATGCGCCCACTGAAGAGACGGTGCTGTCGGTGCATCATTATACGGATCGCTTGTTCAAATTCACCATCACGCGACCTGCGAGTTTCCGGTTCCGCTCTGGCGAGTTCATCATGATTGGCCTGATGGGTGAAAAGAAGCCGCTTTTGCGAGCCTATTCTGTGGCCAGTCCGAACTGGGATGACACGCTGGAATTCTATTCGATCAAAGTGCCGGATGGCCCGCTGACATCGCGGCTTCAGAAGATCCAGGTGGGCGACACAGTCTTGCTTGGCAAGAAGCCGGTTGGAACCCTGGTACATGATGCATTGGTTCCCGGTAAACGCCTCTATTGTTTCTCGACCGGAACCGGCTTTGCGCCTTTCGCCAGCGTGCTGCGTGACCCGGAAACCTATGAGAAGTTTGACGAAGTGATCATCACGCATACTTGCCGCGATGTCGCTGAACTGGCTTATTCGCGAGAGACCGTCGATAATTTTCTCAATGATCCCGACATTGGCGAGATTGGCCGTGGCAAGCTGCGTCTGTATCAAACCTGCACCCGCGAAGATTTCGAAAAGTCGGGCCGCGTCACGGATCTGATCCGCTCCGGAAAGCTGTTTGAAGATCTTGGTGTTCCGCCGCTTGATCCGGCTGTCGATCGGGCGATGATTTGCGGGTCGATCGATATGACCAAAGAGCTAAAAAGCCTGATGGAAGAGAACGGCCTGAAAGAGGGCTCGAATTCCGAGCCGGCTGATTTCGTTATCGAACGGGCTTTTGTGGGGTAGCGATGAGCGCAGTTACGGTTCGAGACTTTCGGCCAAGTGACGCTGACGCTTTTCGCGATCTCAATCTTGCCTGGGTCGAGCAATATTTTACAGTTGAAGCCGAAGACCGGGCCCAGCTTGAAGACCCGAAAACGCATATATTGGACAAAGGCGGCGCCATTCTGATCGCGGATCTTGGCGGCGCGCCAGTCGGCACGGTCGGGTTGGTTCCGGGGCATGAAGACGGCGTTCTGGAGCTGATCAAGATGTCTGCGCGCAGCGATGTGACAGGCCAGGGCATTGGCCGGGCTCTGATGGACGCTGCTGTCGACAAGGCCCGCGAAATGGGCGCGGTGAAGATCTGGCTGGAAACCAATACAGTGCTGGCGGCCGCACTCGCGCTTTATCGCAAGTCCGGTTTCCGAGAGCTGACAGGAGATGAGGTGACGGAGACACCGTATGACCGGTGTAATTGTCAAATGGTTCTGGAGCTTTGAGCGCTATCCCGGCTCAAGATGCACCCGCGTTCTACCTCCGCCGATACCTGCGCAGGCAGGTATCCATGGCATGAGCGTGCCACTTGCACGATTGGTGATTGCCGTCCCTGGACCCCTGCCTTCGCAGGCGTCTACGGAGAGGGTGGCAAGGGCTTGCTCGAACACATCCGGACAGAGCTTATCCACGTCGTTCGGTGAATAGAACCGCGTCGCGATGTCATACGCCGCAAAGTTCCGCGCCATGCCTTCAAAGTATGGCACCCAGGCGCGGCCGTAGCTGTCAACTTGCACAAAGGCCTGCCGTCCGGTCTCGGCGCTCCAGCGATCCACCCGCCACAGCTCAAAGAACAGGATCGGCCAGAAATAGACTGGCACCTGCTTATAATGAGCCATGAGATAGCGGTGGATGATCATGGGCTGGACTATACGCGCCCGCGAACCTGGTCGGATTGAGCCCTGTCTTTCCTCACCGTTCCCAGCGCGCCCCACGGCGCGGGCAGCGCGACCGTGGGGGCCGTCCCTATCTATTTTCCCCGGGACAGAAATGTCCCAATCCGCGATAGGCTCGCCGGTCTGAGCAAAGCACAGTCCGGGAGGGCGTGGGCTCATCCAACCTTTGCTTTTCCAATACGCCCTTTCATTCGCAATCCATCGCGAATGTTCAACCCCATAAGTGACAGGTTCAACGCACCTGCGCAAAGCTCCAAGATTTGCACCGCGTAGAACCAGTTATCAAACTCACCGGCGCCAGATTTGAACGCGAGAAAAAAGGCTGATGGGAGCAAAATGACCAGCCCATTCAGCGCGATAATTGGCATACGTTTCTTCTTGGCGAGGGCCAATGGACTTTTCCACTTTGCCCCAACCGACATGCCTAAGCCGCCTGCGAGCGCCATTGCTGGGACGAGGATGAACATACCGCGCAAGATCATCGCTTTCACCGCTGCGACGGTTTCGTGTGATGTGAACAATTCAGAGTAAGCTGTGCTGGTCCAGAATGTCAGAATGCAGAAGAACCCGACGATACCGGCGATTGCATGAATTCGGCTTTTCATCACGTCTTCCTTACGCGGTGCAGAGATTTGAAACGGCGATGCGTTCGAAGAGATGCGGCGCTGCCGCCGTGCCATCAGGATACGCGGCCAGAGTTGATTGGAAGTCCGGGTGCGCGAAGGCAGCGCGAAAATGCGCTGTCGATTCCCACACGGCGTAATTGAAAAACATCGTACTCGGCTCGATGGCACGATGGAGCTGAGTGGAAATGAACCCTGGCTGCTTTTTCAGCCATGTCGCATCGGCTTCCCAGGCTTTGATAACCTCGTTGATATTGGCCCTGTCGACGTGGAACGGATTGATCAGAATGACCGGCGTTTGTTCGGTGCCGAGTTGTTGCTCTATCGAGCAATGAGGATCGAATGGTTTGATTTCTAACATAGCTAACTCACCTTTGATTGACTTAATTGACAATATGTTGTCAAATTGGGTCAAAGCATAATTGACAATATGTTGTCAATAGGAGTTGATGTATGCCCACAAATAGACACTCGCCTGCAGGAGCTGTGATGACGGATCTGGTGCTGGAAACATTCAGACTGAATGGTCGCTTATTGGCTTCGGGTGACAAGCTGGTTGAGCCACTCGGTTTATCGAGTGCGCGGTGGCAGGTGCTTGGGGCCATCCATTTTGCAGAAACGCCCCAGTCCGTTGCCTGGTTGGCGCGCAGCATGGGGCTCTCAAGACAGGGCGTTCAGCGTATCGCAAACGAACTTGAGAAAGACGGTCTTGTTTCGTTTGAGTCTAATCCAAAACATCGTCGAGCAAATCTGGTTGTTCTGACCAAAAATGGACAAGACACCTATGCAGCAGCCGATCAAAGGCAATCCGAGTGGGTGAACAGTCTAAGCCGCGATTTTGATCTCAATGAGCTTCGATGCGCGTTAAAGGTGATTGGTGAGATGCGCGCGAAGCTTGAGTAGAGCCCGATGCTTTTGCCACTCAACCAATGTTTGCCCTTGAACCAAAAACCAGACCCCCAAGACGCGTCATCCGGTCATCGGCTCCCAGCCAATCTCAAGTCTCAATCCGTCTGGATCGGGAATGAAGACCGCCATGGCATCGCCAAAAGTCTGTACCGCGGGCACATCTATTTCCGCTGCAGACAGGTCGGAGACGATCCGTTCGAATTCCGCTTGCGAGCCAGCTGAAAAGGCAAAATGATTGAGGCCAGGGGCGTAGCGTTTATAGGCCTGCGCGTCCTCGGCCGCGCGCAAGTCTATGGCGACTCCTTCAGAATTCACCCACACACAGTCGCGCGATTTTTCAAAGCCGAGGCGAGGCAATAAAATGTCATAGTGCCGGGCACTGTCGGCCAGGTTCGACGCAAGCAGGACGAGATGATCAAGTTTCATCGCTTCGAAATGGGGGCGACGGACGGGTAATCAAGCCAAGAAAAAGCCCGCACCTTTCGGCACGGGCTTTTCGAGTTGGACAGGCTGCGTGCTTATTTGCCGAAGCCGTAAACCAGCGAGACGCGGCTGATCGTATCGGTCGACTCAAAACCGTCGACAGGATCAGTGTCATGGCGCACTTCGAAGGAAACGCGGGCCGATAGCGTATCGGTCAGCGTTGCGGTCAAAGCGGCGATATTGCCAATCTGGGTCGATGTCTCTGCGTAGAGAACCGTCGAATCATTGGTGAAAGCAACATTGTCGTTGAACTGGTGGGCAAAGTTGGATTGCGCCGTTGCACCGAAGGATTCTTCAGTTGTCGCTGCGGTTACGACGGTTGCTGGAACCGTTGTTGTGTCCAGGACCGCTTCGATCTCGTCAATCTTCAGACCCGGGCCACCGCGAACCGTCCACTGAGTAACGTCGCCGTTCAGCACTTCATAGCCGAGACCACCGCCGATAAAGGCCCGCGATTCAAAGCCGGAAAACTCATCGCGCTCATAAGACAGCTGACCGAAGCCGAACAGGCGGTCATTGATCTGACGGTCAAGGTTGGTGCCGAGGAAGACACGGTTCTTGGTCTCTGCGCCATCTGTTTCGCCATAATCAGCGCTGGCCTGCAGACCGATGGTCCAGACATCCATGACGCGGGAGACATCGACGCCGAGGCCGAGATCTGTCGTTTCAGTGTTGCCGGTAGTGACGCCGGCGCTGAGCGAGCCTTCGCCGCTCCAGCCATTCTCGGCTGCGTCCTGGGCGTGGGCGGGCAGAGCCAGGGTCATCGCGCCGGCAAAGGCGGCAAGTTTAAAGAACTGGGAGATTGTCATTTTTTACGCTCCTATTGATTGGATGCGCGCGACATGCCCCGTCAAATGTGAATCGGATATGAACCAGAGACAGTTCTAGCTGCCGATCTGTCCGCGGTGTCGCAATTTTGCATCGGCCAGAACACAGGCCAGCATCGCTTCTGCGACAGGTACAGCGCGGATCCCGACGCATGGATCATGGCGGCCTTTGGTGCGGACATCGACCTCTTCGCCGTCCCGCGTAACCGATTTTGTTTCGGTGAGGATCGACGAGGTCGGCTTGATCGCGACTCGGACAATCACATCCTGCCCGGTTGAGATGCCGCCTGCGACGCCGCCATTATTATTGGATAGGAAGCGGACGCCATCATTACCCATACGCATTTCGTCCGCGTTTTGCTCGCCCGAATAAGCGGCGGCTTCGAACCCGGCGCCAATCTCAACGCCTTTGGCCGCATTAATGCTCATCATTGCACCGGCCAGTTCGCTGTCGATTTTGCCATAGACAGGCGCGCCCCATCCGGCTGGAACGCCGGAGGCCTGGACTTCGACGACGGCGCCGACGGAGGATCCGGATTTGCGCACCTCATCGAGATAGGTTTCCCACTGGGCGGCCATTTTTGCGTCCGGGCACCAGAACGGATTGTCGCCGGTAATCGACCAGTCCCAGGCATTGCGATCGATTTTGTGTTCGCCGATTTGCACAACGGCGCCGCGAATTTGAATGCCATCGCCGAGAACGCAGCGGGCCACGGCGCCCGCCGCGACACGGGCTGCTGTTTCGCGGGCCGAACTGCGCCCGCCGCCGCGATAATCGCGGACGCCATATTTCTGATCATACGTATAGTCAGCATGACCCGGGCGGTAGCGATCACGGATTTCGGAATAGTCTTTCGAACGCTGATCGACATTTTCGATCATCATACTGATCGGCGTGCCCGTGGTGACGGGGCCGCCCGTGCGGTCATCTTCAAATACACCGGACAGAATCTTGACCTGGTCTGGCTCACGGCGCTGCGTCACAAAGCGGCTGGTGCCTGGGCGGCGCTGATCCAGGAAACGCTGCACGAAGGCTGCATCGAGCTTCAATCCGGGCGGGCAGCCATCGACCACGCAGCCTAGAGCCGGGCCGTGGCTTTCGCCCCAACTTGTCACGCGAAACATGTGTCCGAATGTGTTATGCGACATGAGGGCGGTTCCGTAGTTTCTAATTCGCCGTGTCCTATATGCAAAACTGGCGCCTGCCAAACCCCTAACGTTCCTGTCTGGATGATCTGTATGACTGATGTACCCGTTTCCATTCCCAAGTCCCCAAGTGCCGCGGACTATGCCGCTGAAGGCGATCGCCCGCTGATCCCTGATACCGATCGCCCGATAGAGTTGTTGGAATCATGGCTGAAAGACGCGAATGAGTGCGAACCGAACGATTCGACGGCGATGTCTTTGGCGACGGTCGATGCGGACGGGCTACCAGATGTGCGCATTGTCCTGTTGCGCGGTCTGAGCCGTGAGGACGGGCTGCAATTCTATACCAATTATGACAGCGCCAAAGGCACGCAATTGGCCGCGCACCCTCAAGCCGCCGTGTGCTTTCACTGGAAAAGTCTGCGCCGCCAGGTGCGAATTCGCGGCGTGATAGAGAAAAGCGCGGCGGCTCAATCTGATGCCTATTTCAGTCAGCGGGCGCCGCAATCGCGGATCGCCGCAATTGCGTCAGACCAATCGCGCCCGCTGGATCATCGGGAAACCTTCAATCAGCGCGTGGCTGAGATCAGTTCTATCTATGGTGACGATGATGATATTCCCCGTCCCGAGCACTGGGGCGGGTACAAGTTGATGCCATTGGAAATCGAGTTCTGGCAGGACCAGGCCTTCCGGATGCATGATCGTTTGAAACTGATTTGGGACGGCGCGGCTTGGACAACAACCCGGCTCTACCCTTAGGCACGCGCCTGAAATCGAACAGAAGAAGAGGTCATGATGACGGATCTAACGGCTTTTAAAGGTAAACGCGCGATCGTCACGGGAGCCGGTGACGGCATTGGCGAAATGCTCGCGCGCAACATGGCAGAGGCGGGGATGCAAGTCGGCGTTCAGGACATTCGCCGAGACGCCGCTGAACGTGTAGCCAGTGACATTGGCGGCGGCGCTTTCCCTCTGGTTTTTGACGTCTCTGACCGTGATGCGTGTCTCGTCGCGGCTGAACAGGTTCGTGCGGATGGGCCGATCAATCTGCTCTGGATCAATGCTGGAGTCGGCGTTGGCTCACCGATCCTGACCGGCAAGCAAAACGCCATTGAATGGGGCCTGGATGTCAATGTTCGCGGGGTGATCTGGACGGCGCAGAGCTTCGCTCCTCTGTTGGAGGATGCTGAAGGAGCGCGGCATGTCGGCGTCACCGCATCGACCGCGGCTTTGCGCCCACCGGAAGGCGACTTTCCGCTCTATGCCACGACCAAGCATGCGACCTTTGCAGTTGCCGAAGCGCTGCGCGGGGAGCTGGCCCAGAAGTCCATCCCGACAACGATTCTGTGTCCTGGCTTACTGAATACCAAGATCTGGGACGGCGCCCGAGCGCGTCCTGACCGATTTGGCGGAGCGCGGCGCATGGATCCGGCTATGTCCAAAATGTGGGATGAGGCGAAAACGCCGGAAGTGATGTGGCCAGAGATTGCCCGCGTGATTGGACAGGGCGGGGGATATCTGGTCTGCTCCACAGATGATGGCGGAACCAGAGCGGCGTTCGACGCACGCGCTCAGGAGATCTCGTCGGGCATTGTGGAGGTATAATATGAAGCTCGGTTTGCAAATTGGGCTCGGGGTCTTGTCCCTGATCCCGTTGGCTTTTTCTGTCATGGGGATCGCGTTCGGCGCCGCCTATTTCATGCCAGATGGCGGATACCCCGCCGCGATTGACAATCAGCTGCGCTATTTGTCTGCGATCTACCTTCTCGTCACGATCCTTCTGTGGTGGGCGATTCCGAATGTCGAAAAGCATGGCGTTATTCTCGCGTTCATTTGCGGCGTGATCTTTCTCGGCGGGTTGGCGCGTTTCCTTTCACATTCGACCATCGGACCAGGCTTGGAAACGCAATTCGCCGGCATGCTGCTCGAATTAGGCTCACCAATCTTTCTGATCTGGCAAAGACTGGTTGCGAGAAAAGCCAGCGCCGCCTAAACGGCGGGCCATGAGCTTGAAACTTGCAATTTGGGATATGGATGGAACCATTGTGGACAGCCGCGATGTCATCCAGACGGCGATGGTGCGGACGTTCGAAACCCTCGGGCTCGAACCACCCGCCTATGACGATACCCGTAAAACGATCGGCCTCGGATTGCATGAGGCGTGTGAGATTTTGGCGCCGGACTATGGCGACATAGAACGGCTCGTAGACACCTATCGGCAGTCTTTCGTGGCGCGTCGATCAGAGCCGGATTTCAAGGAGCCGCTCTATGACGGCGCCGTCGAAACGCTGCAGCGCCTCTCGGATGATGGCTGGTTGATTGCGATGGCGACCGGCAAGTCGCATCAGGGCATCCGCGCCATTTTCGACATGCATCCGCTAAAGCCGTTCTTTGACACGATCTGGTGCGCGGATGACGGTCCAGGCAAACCGCATCCCTTCATGTGCGATGAAGCAATGAAAGCAGTGGGCGCAGAACCGCATCAGAGCCTGATCATTGGTGATGCGATCCACGATATGAGCATGGGTCTGAATGCCGGCATCCACACACTCGGCGTCAGTTGGGGGTTCGGCACCGCAGACGAATTGACGGCAATTGGCGCCCACGAAGTGCATCATGATTTCGAAACGTTGAATGCCAGTCTCGATGCCTTTGCGGAGCGCCTTTCGTAATGGATAAGAGTAATCTTCCGAAACGGTTTTACAAACTGGCCAGCATTGTTTCGAATGCCTCGGGCTTTTCGATTGAACTGGATGGTCGCCCGATCAAGACGCCCGCAAAAGTCACGCTGACCGTGCCAAGCGAAGCGCTGGCCGAAGCGATAGCAGCGGAATGGAATGCCCAGGGCGAGACATTGGATCTGCAGGGCATGACTCTGACGCGCTTGGCCAATGTCGCGATTGACCGGACCCCGGAAACGCGCGCCGACCTGGCCGACGAGTTGAGCCGATATGCCGGCACGGATGTGACCTGTTATCTGGCTGATGCCCCAGCCGAACTTCAGCGCCGCCAGGACGCGGCGTGGAAGCCGATGCGGGACTGGGTCGGCAAACAGCATGGCGTGCTGCTCGTGCCGGTAATCGGTCTGATCGCCAGTCCGCAGCCAGACGCGAGTCTGGAGGCCGTACGCACCTATGCCTTGTCGCTCGACGATTTCCGTCTCACGGCTTTGACCTGGGCCTGTAGCCTGCTCGGTTCAGCTGTTTTGGCGCTCGCCATGGAAGGCGGAAAACTTGACGCAAAACAAGCGCTTCTGGCCTCTTGCATTGATGAGGACTGGCAGATTGAGCAATGGGGCGAAGATGATGAAGCAAAAGCGGTTCGGGCGGGCCGGGCCCGGGATGCTGCCGCACTTCAACTGTGGTTTGAAGCGCTAGGCTAAGACTCGCCTACAAAGCATTGTGTTGCTTGACTAAAATGCAATTCTCGCGTCCTGTTCTTGTTGGAGGACGTATTCATGTTTCGCATTGGTCTAATCGCCTTGAGCGCTTTGAGCCTGTCGGCTTGCGGGTCACTTGGAAACCTGGCTGCGGTGAACAAGAAAGAGACTCTTGGCTCTGGCATGAATGGTAAAGGCTATGCGCCTGCCGGTGTGTTTATCGATGCCAAGCAACGCGCTGTCCTATCGAACCGGCGACCGGACAAAGACATTCGCGTCGTCTGTGCAGAACCCGCCCCGGACGCTCTGTCCGCCATTGCGGCGCAAGCAGGCGTCAGTGTTTCGGATATTTCCAACGCCGTTTCCGCGGAAGGCGGCGCTTCAGAAGCCGCCGCGAATATTGGCTTGCGCACGCAAACGATCCAGACTTTGCGGGACGGTTTCTACCGCGTCTGCGAAGCCTATATGAATGGCCTGTCGGAAGAGCAGTATTCAATCATGCTGCGACGATTCCAGACCAATATGATCGCACTGCTGGCGATTGAACAATTGACCGGTTCGGTCAAAGGCGGCGACGCAGTGGTCAGCGCCTCTGCAGGCAGCGGCATGAATTATCGCGAGCAATATTTGCAACGCGCCGCCATGGCCTCGTCCGAACAGACCCGGCTGTCCTCTGAAATCGAACACACGAATGAAGAAATTACCATCCTCGAGGATGTGAATGCCCAGTGTTATGGCGGCGTCGAAGAGCCTGGATGCTCGGCCAGCGATGTTGAGCGCCGCAGCCGAGAGATCACGGATCTTCGTGCTCAGCGTCGGTCAATGGAACGCGCGCAAGCCTCTGCGCAGGCAACTGCAGACACCAATAACCGTCTCGCCGAAACCGCGCCGCCGGTCTCTGAGTCGGGCGCCGGAGGTATGACCGGGTCCTGGCCGTCGACGCCGGCCTATCCGCCTTCCTATGCCGTGGCTGAAGCCGTGCGGGACATCACGATGGCAATTGTCCAGAATGATTATGGCGTGCAGCTCTGCTTTGAGCATTTGCGCTATGTCGAGAGCGAAGGCGAAACCGCGCTATCTGATCGCTGTAAGCAAGTCATGGATGCGTATATCACCCAGCTCGAAAACTCGAACGCGATGCGAGTCGAAATGCAGCGCGCCCAAGCGGCGCTAATGCAGGAAGTGGCTGAAGGGTTCATTTCCGTTGATGAGGCGACTCAGCTTGCGGCATCGCTCAATTCGTCTCTTGTCAGTGCGCCTGTGACGGCGCGGTCTATGTCGACATTCTCTGATCCCGTGGTCGCCGCGCCGCCAGCGCCGCCGCCACCGCCAACCCGGCAATAGCAAGCGATTACAAATACGTTCAGACAAAATCGCTGGAATCGCGAACCAGTCTGTGCTCATTTTGAACTCAGGGGAGGCGTGCGTTGGACGGTGGGGACCATCCAGAAACGCTATGCACAGCGGAGGAAACGCGATGTTGATCAAGCGTGCCCTGATAATTGTTCTTGCCAGTGTTTTGTGGCCTGTTCTGGCTTTTTCTGAGGCGCGGATCGCTTTGGTGATTGGCAATAGCGACTATGAAATTACGGGTTGGGAACTGCCCAATCCTGCGAATGACGCGCGATTAATGAAACAATCGCTCGAAGCCGTGGGGTTTCAGGTGTCCTTGCAGCTCAACGCCACTGAAGACGAAATGGAAGATGCGTTCGCGGCGCATGGACGACGCCTCGCAGCAGGCGGTGAAGACGCAGTCGGTTTGATCTATTTCGCCGGGCATGGGGTTCAGTCGCAGGGCTATAATTATCTCATTCCCGTCGATGTCCAGGCCCGTACAGAACAAGACGTCTGGGCCCAGGCACCGCGCCTGGGACAAGCGCTGCAGCATGTCCGCGCAGCCGGCAATGGCGTGAATTTCGTCATACTCGACGCATGCCGCAACAATCCCCTGCCAAGCGCCAATCGATCCGCCGGATCCGGCGGGTTGGCCCCTGTGGCACGGTCGCGCGGATTGCTTGTATCCTATTCGACAGAACCTGGGTTTACGGCGTCGGACGGCGGCGGCAGACATAGTCCTTACACGCAGGCTCTCGCGGCAGTAATCCTGCAGGATGGTCTTATCGCCGAGCAAGTTTTCAAGCGGGTTGCCGATCAAGTGAACCAGGCGACAAATGGGGCGCAAACACCGTTCTATAATTCTGGATTGATTGGCGATGATTTCTGTTTCGGGGATTGCACACAAGCGGCGCCGGCGGCAATCAATATCGCGTTGACCCCGTCAGTCGGCACATCTGGCAGAGATATGGGCGAGACCAGCGATCCATTACCGCCACCAGATGAGCCATTCAAAATCGCCGCCTTCGACACGTTCAAGGATTGCGACACGTGTCCGGCCATGGTGGCCTTGCCAGCAGGCGCCTTTGTCATGGGGTCGCCCGAGGACGAGCGCGATCGCAAAACCGATGAAGGCCCGCAAAGAGAGATCCAAATCGCCTCATTTGCTGTCGGCAAAATGGAAGTCACTTTTGGCCAGTACGAGGCCTGCCGATCCGAAGGGGCGTGTTCGCATGATCCCAAGGCGGACCTGCGCGTGGATGCGCTTTGGCTGCTGGATGATCGTCCTGTGATGAATGTCAGCATCGCCGACGCAGAGGCATATATTGCCTGGCTGAATAGCAAAACCGACGGCACGCCCTACCGTTTGCTGTCGGAAGCCGAGTGGGAATATGCAGCGCGCGCCGGGACAACATCGCCCTTTTCGACCGGTGACGGGATTTCGAGCGAGCAAGCCAATTTCAATGGCCAGCGCAGCTATGACCGCAAAGCCGCGGGTGGTCCGTATTTGCGCAAACCGACTGCGGTTGGATCCTATGCGCCGAACGCGTTTGGCCTGCACGATATGCATGGCAATCTCGCAGAATGGACCGCTGATTGCTATCGCAGATCTTATGCCGGATTGCCTGCAAATGGCAGCGCAATTCCCGGCGATGCGGGATGTGCGCATGCGGTTCGCGGCGGCGACTTCAATAAAGTGCCATCCTATGTCCGGTCGGCGAAACGTGATTCTGAACCCGGGTCGCGCAGAGATGATGCGATTGGCTTCAGAGTCGCGAAAACCCTGAATTAGCGCTAGCGCGGCCTGAGCTGTGGTTTCGCGTTTACTTGATCACCGCACAGGCGACTCGCGCGCCAGCGCCGCCAATTGGCTGAGTCATGTGGTCATCGCGATTGGTATGAATGATCAGGGCTGCGCCGTTTGCGTCTGCGAGGTCTGCGCCAGTTGTCAGCGTCGAGAATGCCTCATACCCGGCTGAGCCATCTGCAGCCGCCCAGATGTTCGGCAAATCACCGCCTTCAGGGCCTTTGGGGTTGAGCAGGCCATGACCGTTTTCGACTTTGCCAACATGTCCGCCCGACAATTTGAATGTGCCCGTATCAGAGCAATCGCCGACCTGGTGCAGATGCAGGCCATGCCAACCAGGAGTCAGCCCGCCTGGGCTGATTATCGCTTCAAGCAATACGCCATTCGGGCCGTCGAGAATGTTCAGCGATCCGATGACATTGCCGTCGCCACCAACAATATCGCCGCCCATGCGCAACATGCTCGGATACACACCTTGATCTGGCCCAGGCATTTCGGCGGTCGTCGGCAGAGCAGCGACATCGTCCTGAGCGGGGGCGTGAGCACAGGCGGCAAAGGGCAGAATGGCAACAAGCAGGGCTTTACGGATCATGTGAGGAGCTCCATTGGCTATTTTTATAGAGTGTAAGGCGTTTGCCGGAGAAGTCAGCAATGTCTCAAACAATTGATCGCGCTGATAAGGTGCTGGTGGCGCTGGGCCATTTTGAAAGTCGCGCTTCAGCGCAGGCCGCAATAGCGGCCGGTAAAGTCTCTGTCAGCGGCAAAGTTCTGAAGAAGTCATCTGAAAAAATATCGCCGGATGCCCGCATTGAGGCTGCGCCAGAACATCCCTGGGTGTCACGCGCCGGGCTGAAACTTGTACATGCCCTGGAAGTGTTCGAAATTGATCCTGACGGCGCGCATTGCCTGGATGTTGGCGCGTCGACCGGCGGCTTTACCGAGGTCCTGCTTGCACGCGGTGCGGCGTCTATCATTGCCGTCGATGTCGGTCGCGACCAGCTACATGCGAGATTGCAGGGGGACCCACGTGTGACCTCGCACGAAGCCACTGACGCACGCGCCCTGACAGCGGAACTGGTGCGACAGCCGCCGCAACTGATCGTCTGCGATGCGAGTTTCATCTCGCTACACAAATTGCTGGCTGTGCCGCTGTCTCTGTCCGCGGATGAGGCGACGCTGATCGCTTTGTTCAAACCGCAATTTGAAGTCGGTCGGGAGCATGTTGGCAAAGGCGGTATCGTCTCGGATCGCGCCGCAATCGCGCGTGCGGAGCAGGGCTTTGTCGATTGGCTTGGCGGGCAGGGGTGGCACGTTAAAGGCCAGACCGATAGCCCGATCAAAGGCGGTGATGGCAATGCTGAGCGTCTGATCTTTGCGGTGCGAGTGCCGCTTACTTGATCAAGGCGCGGAACTGGAAGATTGCGGTATCGCCGGGCGATCCTGCGGCAAGGATTCCGTCCGGCTGGATACACACATGTGTGATGTCGTCATCATATCCGGCCGCAGGAGAATAGATGCAATCCGCAATTGAGGCGGGCATTATGCCGGTATCTGAAAACCGGACGTGCAATGCCGGGTCAAAGCTCAAGCCTGTGCCCGTTTGAGAGAAACTGACCATATCGGTTTCCGGACCGGCTGGTCCATCCATGTCGCCATTGTAAAAGGTGATTTCCTCCGGCAGCTCGTCGACCAGAAACAGCGAATCTGAATCGATGGGGCCGTTGCCCGTATTTTCGATATTGAATGTGTAGATCACATCATTGCCAGGCACCGAGTACATATCTGCGCCGGCCAGGGCCGGATCGAATGTCTCGACAGTTTTGGCGATATCGAGGTTCGGGTCATTGTCGAAAATTGTATATGTCGCCGCCAGATTGGGGGCAGGTCCGCATTGGCCGGACGCAATTGTGAGCTCTGCGCTACTCGGTGTGCCGATTGTAAACTCGATCGTCTCATCTGATTCAAACACCGCATCATCGATGATCGTGATTGGCAATGGGAATAACACGTCCGGGTAAACACCGGGTGGAACCGTAATACTGCCTGCGCCGATAGTGTAATCGCTACCAAGGGTGGCTGTCCCGCCGGTGACAGAGAAACTGACATTGGTTGCGACATCGACGGTGCCGGACACGATCATGCCCGGGCCTGACGAGATCGATTCCGCATTCGCATCATCAGCGCCCATTTCGACATAGGCGGCGAGTGAAACGACGATATTGTCCAGAAAATTCCCGAATGAGCCAGGATTGGTGCTGCGAAACTGAAACCGCTGAACCCCAGCGGGGCCAGTATAGGTGGCGGCGCCAACATTCACCGACCATCCGCCGCCAATGAAGCTGTTCTGTGTCGACAGGGATTGTACCAGCGTGCCTGAGCTGGGGTCGACGATTTCGAACACGGCGACTTGCGGGTTGTGGCCAGGGCCTCCCGAACGGGCGGCATGCGCGAACGTCCAGTCGAAATTCTCGCCGGTCTCCATGCAAATGTCCTGATACAGCGTGCCCGGTGAGTTGGCATTCATCTCGGCATGGACTTGACCGGAATAGGACGCGACCCCTTGAAACGTATCGTCCCATAGCTCGATTTTGCCGGTTTGGTCGATCCAGCCCGGTACATCGGTATCATCATAGATCTGATAGCTCGGCGCGCCTGGGCCGCTCGGATCATTGTCCTCGAAATCGGTATTGGTCAGGGCGCGTTGGGCCTCCGCAAATAGCGGCAGGGCCGTGATGGCGGCGGCCAGAGTGAGGCCGCGCCAGAACGTCGATTGAAGACTGGATGTATATCCCCGACACCTCATGCACGTCGCATACGCGGCAATTCGTAAAGGCGGGCTTTATGATCATGCGCCGAGGCGGTTTTTGGCGGATTATCCCGCTGGACCACGCGGGGTTGGTCCCGATTGACGGCGATTGAGGAATGCCAGCCGCTCAAACAAAGCCACATCCTGTTCGTTCTTGAGCAGGGCGCCATGCAAAGGCGGTGTCAGTTTCTCTGGATCTTGCTCGCGCAGGGTTTCCAGATCGACATCCTCATTCATCAGCAATTTCAGCCAATCGAGCAGTTCAGAGGTTGAAGGCTTTTTCTTCATCCCCGGTACTTCGCGCATGGAATAGAATGTTGTCAGCGCATCAGAGACCAGTTTTTCCTTGATGCCCGGATAGTGGACGTCGACAATCTGGTTCATTGTCTGCTCGTCCGGGAACTTGATGAAGTGGAAGAAACACCGGCGCAGGAAGGCGTCCGGCAGTTCTTTTTCATTGTTCGATGTGATGATCACAATCGGACGCTGTTTTGCTTTGACCGTCTCATCTGTCTCATAGACGTAGAATTCCATGCGATCGAGTTCTTGCAGCAAATCGTTCGGAAACTCGATGTCGGCTTTGTCGATCTCGTCAATCAGCAGGATCGGGCGCTTTTTGGCCGTGAAGGCTTCCCACAGCTTGCCCTTCTTGATGTAATTCTTGACGTCCTTGGCGCGCTCTTCGCCCATTTGACCGTCGCGCAGACGTGACACGGCATCATACTCATAAAGGCCTTGAGCGGCCTTGGTCGTTGATTTGATGTGCCATTCGATCAGTTCACAGCCGAGCGCCTTGGCGACTTCGATGGCCAGAACGGTTTTACCGGTGCCTGGCTCACCCTTGATCAGAAGCGGACGCTCCAATTGGATTGCTGCGTTCACCGCCACCCGAAGGTCTTCAGTTGCGACATAGTTATCAGTGCCTTCAAAGCGCATGGGAGAGCCTCTTGTTTACGTTTACGCTAAGGATAAGCCTTGCGCCGGGAAGAGCAAGCCGTGACGTGAGGGGAGGTTTCAATCACCACGTGCAGAGCGCGTTAGATCCCGGCCGATTGAAGGCGCCTTTATCTGATGAATCGCCGCTTCGCGACTGATTCGAAGTGACCGGGGCGACCCTGGCGCCGTTGTGCGGGGGGCTAAGCAGTTGATGGAGCTGCGCTTTGGCGGTGACATTACCAATTTGAAAGTCTGCGTTAACCATTTCCGCCTAGTCCAAGTAGAACTGTGGAGATCGGTCTATGCCGCTAAAATTGTCGCTCAAGCCAAAGGAAGCCGTCGTCGTGAATGGCGCTGTGCTGCGCAATGGCGAGCGTCGTGGGACCATTCTGCTGCAAAATCAGGCCCGTGTTCTACGTCAAAAAGACGTTCTGGACCCTGATGAAACCCGCAGTGCAGAAGAACACCTCTATTTCGCGGTGATGCAAATGTACCTGACCGGCCAGACGGAAGGCCAGTTATATGATCAGGCCGTGATGGCCATCGCTGCGGCATTGAACGAAACCAAAAAAGAAGACGTGCGGGCGCACATTGTAGAGATATCCACGGCATGTGCCGCGGGTCAAACTTACCAAGCGCTGTCCTTATGCCGAAAACTGCTAAAGGCTGCGGAGGTAGGAAATGGCTGATCCATCGAATATGATAGAGCTTCCCGAACCCCCTCCTGTTTTTACGCTTGATGACGCGATTGCGCTCATCGAAGCGGGTGATGCGCCAGAAAACATCTGCGTTGATATCGGGCATGATGTTTTTCTCCGCGCCGATGGCCCAAAAGGCCTGCAAGGTCTACTGCAGCGTTTGCGCGGCCATCGTATGGTCCTCGCCGTGTCGTCTGGCGAAATGGCGTCCAGCGTTGTGCCTATGCGTTCTGGCAAGCCCGACATGCATCCCGATGTGGCTGAAATCCTCGACGCGCTGAAAGATCAGGGATAGAGGGCGGCCTCTTTTATCTCTGAGGGAGCCGTAATCATGTCCGGCGAATTCATTTCAATTTTCATCGCGTCCTTTGTGACCTTTTTCGTTTTGATTGATGCGCTCGGCGTTGCCCCTGTGTTTGCATCTCTGACCGTGCGCGGTCCGGCCAGCTATCGCCGGTCAATGGCGATCCGGTCGGTTCTGGTCGGGACGCTGATTATATTCGGGTTTGCCTTCTTTGGCGCGTGGTTGCTTGAGAAGCTGCACATCACGATAGATGCCTTTCGTGCCGCGGGCGGCATTTTGCTGTTCATAATTGCGCTCGACATGGTGTTTGAGAAACGCACTGAGCGACGTGAAAACCGGGCCGAGTCGGTGCTTGCTGATAGTGATGAAACGCCGGAGCATCTCGATGATGTGTCTGTGTTTCCGCTCGGTATTCCGATGCTGGCAGGCCCGGGCTCCATCGCAACAGCGATGCTTTATATGTCGCAACATGCGAGCTGGATCGGCAAGAGTGCGGTGTTGAGCGCGATTGTCGCCAATATGATTATCTGTCTTTTGGTCTTTTTGGCGGCCGGGCCTCTGGTCAAAGCTATGGGCGAAAGCATTGCTGGCGCGATTACACGGATTTTCGGTGTAATCCTCGCCGCCTTGTCCGTGCAGCTCTTGATTGATGGCATCAAAGGCGCGTTTGGAATTTAACGCGCGCGGATCGTATCCGTTTGCGTCAGCGCCGACAGCGTTACCCAGATCAACGCCATGCCCAGCGCCATCAGGCCCATAACCTGAAACACCAGCAAACGACTCCATTTTACGCCAATCTGTGCCAGCGACAGCACTTCTGGTCCCATTTCCCGGGCCAGCGCGACGGAACGGTGGCCGCCGGCCTCAGACAGGAGCAGGGCGCGGCGCATATCTTCCGGCGTCGTGGCTTGTTCGACCAGTGTGATCGCCCCAGACGAGCTCGTCAGTTCCGCGATGCGCGCAATAATCGTCATGTCGCGGGCCAATCGTTCTCGCGCCAAAGGCTGCAACGCCGTGCGGTAGGCCGCCAGAATCTGATCCGTCCGGGCTTCGGTGGTCATCACCGGCTCAAACGCAGCCGACAATTGGGCTCGCAGGATTTCTTCAGGCAGTGCATCTTCAATCCGGCTGCGCAAATAGCCAGCGAACCGGTCATTCAGCCGCCCGGCACGGTGGGCGGCGCGCATGATCGAAGCCGCTTCGAACACCGCTTGCGCTTCCGGTGTGGGATCGTTTTGGGTGAGTAGACCCAGCGCACGCAATCGCAATTGCAGGCTATCAACTTGCTCACCAGCAAGCCAGCGTTGGCTGCGCCGCGTCAGGTCTTCCGGATCACCGAGCAGGAAGAACGAGCCTTGCCCCGCAAACGGTTCATCGAGGGGCGCAAGCTGCACGGCATCGGCAACGATGCGCGGCGTTTCCGGTTCAACCTCAATCTCGGAGGCAGCAGTTTCGGTGTCAGATTCGTCTGTCTCAGCGGCGGGCTCCGGCAGCGGTTCGACGGGCTGAGGCGGCGCGGTCGTGCGTTGATAGGTGGCGCGAAGGTCTTCTGGCAGGAATAGAAGCGCTGCACGCGCCAGTCGCTGGTCGCGGGTGCCGGAGCTTTCGGCATCGGCCGCCGCAAGCACTGCCGCAGAGTCCTGCCGGTTAAGCATGAGCGGTGCCGCAAGCAAGTAGCCGCGCGCTGCAGAAAAGTCTCTCTGGTCGAGCGTCTGTTCGATGCGCATCGCCCACGCGCGGCGCTCCTGACCATCAGGTACGATCAGTTGGCTGAATTCCGACTCAATCTCGGCGCGCGTTTCAGTGCGCGCATCAAGGCCAAGCGGATCAGTCGCGATGTCTGATGTATAAGCCGCGATGATAATTCGTGCGGCGAAAATCGGCAGCAGCAGAATCAGGCTGTTAAACAGCAGCGATTGCCGCCAGGTCGACGGCCGTTGAACTTCGCGTTGTCTCCATCGGGAGGTCATATACTAGGGGTCAATCCTGTCTTGTGGCGCTCGCAGACTGCCGATTCCTTTAGCGCACGAAGCGGTGGTTCTGATCAAGTGTTCGTTACCGGATAAGCTGCAAAAGCCCTGCATAAGCCCAGTGTCTGCCACAATTCGGAGGGATGTTTGAGAACATTTGGTCTGATTATTGCGATTGCGTATCCAACGCGTCCGCAGTATAGGGCGCGCAAACTTCGTAGAGGATTTGATTCCATGGGCGATCTTGATCTGAATGGCTACCGGCCGTCGAATGAAGAAGATTTCATGAATTCGAAGCAGAAGGCGTTCTTCCGCCAGAAGCTCGAAGACTGGAAATCTGAAATTCTGGATGGGGCGAAAGTCACTATTGGAAATTTACAAGCTGAATCATCTAACCATCCCGATCTGGTGGACCGTGCATCCGCCGAAAGCGACAAAGCACTTGAGCTGCGCACGCGGGATCGTCAACGCAAGCTGATTTCCAAGATTGATGCGGCGATCCGACGGATCGACGAAGGCACTTACGGGTATTGCGACGATACCGGTGAGCCGATTGGCCTGCGCCGTCTGGAAGCGCGTCCAACCGCAACGCTAAGCCTTGAGGCGCAAGAGCGTCACGAGCGCAATGAGCGGGTCGTTCGCGACGATTAAAGCCAGCGATTCTCGCCCGGCGGACTCCAAAATCCTAACGATTCATTAACCGTGTTAACGCACTGATAATCCGTATTGGCGACAGGTGCAGAATGCGAAATGGTCCCGACCTGAAAACCCCAGCCGACCGCCTCGACGAGGCCGGTGCGGATGCGGCTGGCGCGGAGTCTGGCGACGATTACAAATTTCCGTCAGCGCGCGGGGTTCTGACCGCTGACGAAATCGAAGCCCTGCTGCGCCCTAAACCGCAACAAGGCGCGCTGGATACACCGCCGATTGAAGCCCAATCCGTAACCCCGCGCGAGACCGTCCTGTTCGATCAGGACGCGCCATTGGAAGACGCTCCAGATATGCAGCGCGGGCAGATCCTGGCGTCTCGATTAACCATGGCGTTGGGCAAGGGCACAGGAATTAAGGCCGCAATCAATGTCTCCGAACAAGCCACTGTGGCGCGTGCAGATCTGCCTGGATTGCTGAATGGTAAGTCCAGCGCAGTGGCCTGCCTCGGTCCATCAGAAACCGATATTCATGCGCTGGTTTGTTTGCCGCCGCAGCTTGCAGATGCGATCATCGCGAAAGCTTGTGGCGCGCGCGGATCGACCGGCCGGATTGGCGATGGCTGGAATCTCAGCGCGATTGACTGCGCCCTGCTGGAGCAATTGCTCGAACCTTTCGGCGCCGCGTTCAGTGATGGCCTGACGCTGCAGTCGATCGAAACCGATATTCCATATGTCTCTAGCTTGCTGCCAGCCTCGGACGTCTCGATCACCGAATTCCTGGTCGAGGCTGCAGGCCTGCACTCCGAGCTTGCGGTGATAGAAGGCGGTGCGGGGCCTGTCGCAGAAACTGATACTGTTGACGCCAAGAGCGCCCCGATTACCGCCCTTGCCACAGCGCGCCTAGCCAGTCTGTCTGTGCCTTTGAGCCGGCTCACGGCTCTGAAGGCGGGATCGACTCTGTTGCTCGGATTGCCGGCAGATCAGCCTGTCGAGTTGCTCTCAGGCGGGCGCGACGGCGAACCGGCCTATGAGGGCCAGATGGGGCGCAAAGGCAATAAAGTCGCGCTGAAGCTCACCAAGAAGCTACGGACGTTCGAGTCTTAAACCCGAACGTCCTTTATTGCCGCTATCCAACATTGCCATGCTTGGCGATATGTGCGTCGACGGCTTTGATGGCGTCGTCGGCTTTGTTGCCAGAACTGCGCAGCTCGGCCTCGCGCTGCGCCCAGAGACGCTTCTGGTAATTGGTCGAGATGATGTCCGTGATAACCAGGACACCGACCACGAGATAGAAGCTCGATTTGCTCATCGCATCGACCGGGAACCCAAACATTTTCAGATGCGCCAGATGCGCGCCCTCAGTGATCAGCAAGACGCCGACCAGGAACAGGATGAACAGGCCGAGCACTTCATACATGCGGTTACGCTTGAGGAAGTCGGCGACATAATCCGCCAGCAAGATCATAACGATGCCAGAGGATAAGATCGCGATCGCCATGATCCAGACTTGATAGTCTTTTCCAGGCTCACACCCGATGGCGCCAGCAATCGGATTGGCAATCAGATCGGCTTTACATTGCACGACCGTCCCTGTGAACGTGTTGATGATATCGCCGGATGCATTGACCACATTGGCCACTTCGACATTGGCGATCGCCATCGCGGACAGGATTGAATCGAAAGAGAAAACCAGGTTCATGGCGACAATCATAACAATCGCCTGGGCCACTGATTTTCCAGCTGAGCCTTCGGTATGCTCAATATGGTCGACCGCCAGCAAGTGATGAATCTCTTTGATCGCGGTATACATGATGAAGCCGCCACCTGCGAGTGTGACCAGGGCCTGCAGCGTGAATTCGCCCTCGAGAAACCCCTTCAATCCGATATTGAAAAGCGGTTCTGCGAGCAGAGAAAACACGTTGACGATGATGACGAGCAGCACGATGCGCAAGATAACTGCGATCGCGATACCCCAGCGCCGAACCATGGGGGCCTTTTCCGGCCCGACCCGTTGCGATTCGATTGAGATATAAAGCAAATTGTCGAAGCCGAGCACGGCTTGCAACAAGAGCAACATAAACAGCGTAAACAAGCCGCTGACGGAAAACACTTCGGCAATAATCTCGCCCATCGTGAAACCCCTTCGAGATGGTTATCAGAAGGGCGATCCTAGCGTGAGTCTGCGTCCGGGGAAGGGCCTAAGCGAGCATACCGTTCATACGGTCTTTGATAATCGATTCCGCATCGGCGACGATCCGGTCGATCAGGTCTTTGACGGTTGGAATGTCATTGATCAGACCTTGCACTTGTCCGGCTGACCAGATGCCGCCATCCGGGTCGCCAAGCTCCATCGCATTGCGCCCGCGAGCGCCCGCAACAAGGTGCTGGACATCAGAGAATTGCGCGCCGCCTTTGCCTTCGATTTCCACGACTTCAGAACTGACAGAGTTCTTCATCACCCGCGCTGTATTGTGCAAGGTGCGGAAAATCAGCTTGGTGTCACGCTCATCATTCTCGAGCATTTGCTGTTTGAAATTCTCATGGATCGGGGCTTCCTGGGTGACACAGAAACGTGTGCCCATATTGATCCCGTCGGCGCCCAGCGCCAGGGCTGCCGCGAGGCCTCGCCCATCGCCAAAACCACCAGAGGCCAGCATTGGAACGCTGACTTTATTGGCCGCTGCAGGGATCAGAATGAGGCCCGGAATATCGTCCTCGCCCGGGTGACCGGCACATTCAAAGCCATCAATCGAGATCGCATCAGCGCCCATCCGTTCCGCCGATAGAGCGTGGCGTACGGCGGTACACTTGTGGATCACTTTGATGCCGTGTTCCTTGAAATGGTCGATATGTTCCTGCGGTCTGTGTCCCGCCGTTTCGACAATTTTGATGCCGCCTTCAATAATCGCCTGCCGGTATTCGGCATAGGGCGGAGGCTTGATGGCGGGCAGGATGGTCAAGTTCACGCCAAACGGTTTATCCGTCATCTCACGCGTGCGCTTGATCTCCTTGAACAGGTCATCCGGGGTCGGCTGGGTCAGCGCCGTCAGAAATCCGAGACCGCCAGCATTGGCAACGGGGGCAACCATTTCGGCATATCCGACCCATTGCATGCCGCCTTGAACGATCGGGTGTTCAATCCCGAATTCTTCCGTGAATCGCGTTTTGATCGCCATATCTGGCAGCTCCCTCTTAATTTGGCTGTGAAGCCGCTCCTAGAGCGACTTCACAATTTCTTCGACCATCTTCTTGGCGTCCGACAGCAACATCATTGTATTGTCGCGGAAGAACAGCTCGTTCTGGATCCCGGCATAGCCAGAGCCCATGGAGCGTTTGATGAAGAGGACTGTCCCAGCGTTTTCGACATCCAGAACCGGCATGCCATAGATCGGGCTGGTCTTGTCTGTCTTCGCTGATGGGTTGGTAACGTCATTCGCGCCAATCACGAAAGCGACTTCTGAGTTGCGGAAATCAGAGTTGATATCCTCAAGCTCGAAGACTTCATCATAAGGTACTTGGGCTTCAGCGAGCAGGACATTCATGTGACCCGGCATCCGTCCGGCAACCGGGTGGATGGCATATTTCACTTCAACGCCTTCTTCTTTCAGCTTGTCGCACATCTCTTTCAGAGCGTGCTGGGCCTGCGCCACGGCCATGCCATAGCCTGGCACGATGATGACTTTCGAGGCGTTCTTCATAATGAAGGCCGCGTCTTCAGCTGAGCCGCGCTTGAACGGGCGGTCGTCTTGTCCGCCAGCAGCGCCAGCGGCCGCATCGTCGCCGCCAAACCCACCCAGGATGACTGAGATGAAGCTGCGATTCATGCCCTTACACATGATGTAAGACAGGATCGCTCCGGACGAGCCCACCAGCGCGCCGGTAATGATCAGCGCGAAATTGCCGAGCGTGAAGCCAAGCGCTGCCGCGGCCCAACCCGAATAGGAGTTCAGCATCGAGACAACCACCGGCATATCTGCGCCGCCAATTGGGATGATCAGCGTAATGCCGAGCACCAGTGCCAGAACGGTCAGGCCCCAGAAGGCCCATGTCGCGCTGCCACCGCTCATTACCAGGATGACGATCAGGGCAATAATCCCAGCGCCGATGGCAATGTTCAGCACATGCCGGGCCGGCAGCATGATCGGTGCGCCGGACATGTTTCCATTCAGCTTGGCGAAGGCGATGATCGACCCGGTAAAGGTCAATGCGCCAATCGCTGAGCCAAGGGACAGTTCGATCAAGGACGCCGTGGCGAGTTGACCGACATTGCCGATCCCGAAACTCACGGGTGCGTACAGCGCTGCCGCCGCCACAAGCACGGCGGCGAGGCCGACGAGCGAGTGAAACGCCGCCACGAGTTGCGGCATGTCTGTCATTGGAATCTTACGCGCGATATAAGCGCCGATGCCGCCGCCAACGAGGGCACCGGCAGCGAGGATGGCCCAAGTGGTCGCGTCGAGCGCGTTCCAGAACAGGATTAGTGTGGTCGCTACAGCGATGGCCATGCCGATCATGCCATTGCGGTTACCGGCGCGGCTGGTGGCCGGGCTGGACAGGCCGCGAAGGGCCAGAATGAAGAGGATGCCGGAGGTCAGATAGAGCAGCGGCGCCCAAGTCGATTGGAACTGTTCCATAGGTCTAGTCCCCCTTCTTTTTATACATGGCGAGCATGCGCTGGGTGACGAGGAAGCCGCCGAAAATGTTGACACTGGCCAGGGCGACAGCAACGCCGCCAAGCGCTTTGGCGATCCAGCCGCCTTCAACGGCTCCGGAGGCCGTTGCCGCGACGATTGCACCGACAACAATCACTGAGGAAATCGCATTGGTGACCGCCATAAGCGGTGTGTGCAGGGCCGGGGTCACCGACCAGACAACGTAATAGCCAACGAAACAGGCCATGGCGAAAATCGCTGCCAGGAAAACTGTCGGGCTGATCGTGCTGGCTTCAGCAGCATAGGCGGGCAGGGCAAGAGCGCCTGCCATAATGCCCAGGGTCAGGGCTTTTCTCATGAGGAGATCCTCTCATTCACGGTCTCGCCACCGCGGGTCAGTATCATCGCGGTGACGATTTCATCGTCAGTATCCAGGTTCAGGCTGCCATCTTCGGCTGTGATCAGCGGCAGGAAAGCAATCAGGTTCTTGGCATAGAGCGCGCTGGCATCCGCCGGTAGGTGGGCGGGCAAATTGGTGAAGCCAGCGACTTTGACACCGCCTTCATCAACAATCACGTCAGGCTCTGAGAGCGGGCAATTGCCGCCCTGGCTGACAGCCATATCAACAATCACCGAGCCTGGGCGCATGCTCTTGACCATTTCGGCGCTGACCAGAACCGGGGCCGGACGGCCCGGGATCAGCGCGGTAGTCACGACAATGTCCTGTTTGGCAATGTGATTGGCGACGAGTTCGGCTTGTTTCTTCTGATACTCTTCAGACATTTGCTTGGCGTATCCGCCAGCCGTTTCAGCGGCTTTGAACTCTTCATCCTCAACTGCGACGAATTTTGCGCCGAGAGAAGCGACTTGTTCTTTCGCAGCCGGGCGCACGTCAGTGGCCGTGACAACCGCGCCGAGGCGGCGGGCCGTCGCAATCGCTTGCAGACCGGCAACGCCGGCGCCCATGACAAACACCTTGGCCGGGGCAACCGTGCCTGCGGCGGTCATCATCATAGGCATGGCGCGGCCATAAAGCGTCGCCCCTTCGATGACGGCGCGATAGCCCGCAAGGTTTGATTGGCTCGACAATGCATCCATGCTTTGCGCCCGCGTGATCCGCGGCGTGAATTCCATTGCCAGGGTTGTGGTTTTCTTGGCGTTGAAAGCCGAGGCGTCAAACTTGAACGGGTCGAGCAGACCGATGACGGTCAGCCCTTCCGGCAATTTTGTCGCGTCGGGTGTGCGCACGCAGAGCAAGACGTCTGCATCTTTGATGACGCTGGCGGCCGTCTTTACGACTTTGGCGCCAGCCTCGGTATAAGCAGCATCGGTATAGCCCGCGTCCAGGCCAGCGTCGGCTTGCACCGTCACGTCATGGCCGAGCCCGATATACTTTTTTACGGTTTCTGGTGTGGCCGCAACACGACGGTCGCCTGCGGCCACTTCTTTTAAGACTGAGAGTTTCATGATGGTCAAATAGGGTATGAAATTGCCGCAGTGCAACAAAAAAACCTAAACAATGGAATCAGATTTCTAATAATCTGCCTCTACGGGAAGGTTTTTGCTGGGAACTCACTGCTTTGTGATCCACGCCTCAACGTTCTCCTCTAAGATTTCAAGTGGTACGGGTCCGTCCTTGAGCACAACGTCATGGAAGTCCCGAATATCAAAAGCGTCGCCGAGCCGGGCCCGGGCGTCTTCGCGCAACTCGACAATTTTTATCATGCCGATCTTATAAGCCGTGGCCTGTCCGGGCATGACGATGTAGCGCTCAATGGCTTTCCGCGCGTCGCCTTCCGGATTGGGCGTGTTGGTCAGCAAATAGTCGATCGCCTCTTCGCGGGTCCATTGCTTTTCATGCAGGCCGGTATCGACCACCAGGCGTGCAGCGCGCCAAAGCTCCATCGCCAGGCGGCCAAAGTCGGAATATGGATCCTCATAAAAGCCCATCTCTTTCGGCAGGAATTCCGAATAAAGGCCCCAGCCTTCTGTATAGGCGGTATAGCCGCCATATTTGCGGAACTTCGGAATGCCGGTCAGCTCCTGCGAAATCGCCAGCTGCATATGGTGGCCGGGAATGCCTTCATGGTAAGCCAATGCTTCCATTTGATAGAGCGGCATATCCTGCATCCGATAGAGGTTGGCATAATAGACCCCGGGACGTGACCCATCCGGCGCCGGACGTTGATAGAAGGCCTTGCCGGCGGCCTTTTCACGGAAGGCTTCGACGGCTTTCACTTCGAGCTCGGCTTGCGGGAACGTATTGAACACGCTGGGCAGGGCATCGCGCATCGTGTCGATCATTGCCGTCGCTTCGGCCAGATATTCAGCCTTTCCCTCTTCGGTTGTGGGTTTGAAGAACTGCTCATCCGTTCGAGTGAAATCGAAGAAGTCCTGCAGGCTGCCGTCAAACCCGACCTGCGTCATGATCGTGCGCATTTCATCATGGATGCGGGCAACTTCGGACAGACCCAGATCATGGACTTCTTCCGCGCTCATATCCGTCGTCGTCATCAGAGACAGGCGGTCGCGGTAATATTCAGCCCCGCTCGGATGTTTCCAGGCGCCGTCATCAGCGGTGGCATTGGCTTTGTCTTCGCTGATCCAGGTGATCAAGTTGAAATACGTTGGATAAACCTGGTTCAGCAGTGCCCCTCGAGCTTCGAAATTGAGCTGATCGGCTTCGTCGGGGGTGATCGTTCCATTTGTCACCAGGGCTTCAGTCTTGCTGGTGAAGTCGGCATAAAGCGGGGAAGGGCGTTCCGGTCCAACGCCTTCAAACGGATAGCCATCGACGACATTTGCGGCGCCTTCAATAACGAAATCGTAGACAAAAAGCGGTGGCCGAATACCACGCTCTGCAGAGGTTTTGGCGTTTTCGAGGTTCTGGCCGAGATAGGTTTCAACACCTTTGAGACGGGCGATATAGGCTTCTGCGTCAGACTTGCTGGTGACTTTGTGTTGGCCGATCAGGAAAGAGGCAATCCCGGCATGGGATCCCCGCATCTGGCTGAAGGCGTAATTATAGCCGCGCCATTTTGCAGCGATCTCATCGCGCTCGAGTTCATATTCGGCGAGGCGGAAAGAGAGCTGTCCCTGACCGGTCAGATTTTCCGGGTCAAAGGTTTCGCGCATTTCGGCAACATTGGCGCGCTGGATCTCGAGTTCAGCCTGTTGCGCGGCTTCACTGACATCGTCCCATTTATCGTAATTTTCACGACTGCCCAGAAACGTTGCAGACATTGGGCTGCGTGCGATTGCTTGATTAAACTTGTTTTCGAACCAGACGTTCAGACGCTCTGTTTCAGCGATTTTCGCCGCGTCGACTTGCTGAGTTGTGGATGAGTCAGCAGGAGGCTCTGAGCTTCCTGGCGATTGACTGCCACATGCGGCGAGTCCTGACATCAAAACCAGGGCGAGAGCGGAGGAGGCGAAACGCATAGCAATCCTTTCGTAAACTGTAGTGAAACCTGTATAATTGGTTAGGTAAGATTAACCAGCCTTCTCGTTTGATTAACCATTTCGGGTGCAAAAGGATAAATTGGTGCAGGACCGTGCGTAAACTGATCAAGTCCTGCTATATGTGAGTGCGAATCATCGGACATGCATATGTCCGCGTTGGAGTATGCGTTATGTCGGCTGAAGTGCCAGAGACCCAGGAACACACGGCGCTGGAAAGCGTCCGCCAATTGGATTGGCTGCAAATGGGATTCTGGTCCTGTTTGCTCTTGGCTGTTGGCGCAGCAAGCGCAACCTTGGCCTGGCCGACGGCGGGTGGCCCAACTGGCCTGATTCTGCTGATTTCCATGGCCGCAGGCGGTATGGTGTTCTTGCTGTGGATCTTGCGCGGCGCTGGGCGTCGTATGGGTCTGTTCCCCGAACGCGGCGCGATGGCCGATGCCGTGCAACCTGCGACGCCACGCTTTTCATGGGTGGAAGCGCTTGATGAAGCGGTTTTGATCTGTGACCAGGGCGGTGCGCCATTGGCTGCAAACGAAGCTTACACTGAGCTGACGCAAATGGCGTTGCTTGGACAGTCTGATGCTTTGGGACCCGTTTCGGTTGACCGTATCTTCAGTGCGGCGCCAGGTCTGGCTGCGCCGATCTTCCGACTTTCAAAAGCTGCGAAAGCGGGTGAAGACCGGCGCGAAATCCTGCCTGCTATGACGCTCGGCACAGATGCCATCCCGGTTCAATACGAAGCTTCAGTTGCGCCGCTAAAAGGTGATCGCGCGATCTGGCGTTTGCGACGGATCACGGGCTCCGAGCAAGTAACCGGCGCTGCGGATATGCGCGCCCTCTATGTTGAAGACGCGCCGATGGGCTTCTTCTCGTCCGGTGCAGACGGCACCATTTCCTACGCCAATGGCTGGTTGCGCGAAGTGCTGGGCTTCCCCGAAAGCGCTAAGAATATCCGCCTCGATGACATTATGCGTCCGGAATTTGTCAAAATGCTGCGCCGGGATCGCAAATCTGGCGTGCCGGGCCGCGCTGACATCATGATCCGCTCGCGCGACGGCGTTGAGATGCCAGTGCAAACGATCACCACCTGGAACGGCAAAGGTGCCGACGCCACAGGTCGAACCGTCGTACTGGCGAACACGCAAAATCTATTGGACGGCGAAAGCCGGATGCTCGCCGCATCAGCCAGCCGTCCGCCACGGCCGGAAGGCGACCCGATGTTTGACGATGCGCCATTTGGCGCCGCACGTCTGGAAGGCGGGTCTCTAGAAGGCGCGATCATTGCTGACAGCAATCGCTCACTCATGGGCCTGGCCGGTGGTCACGCATCACCGGGCACGCGCTTCATCGACTTGTTCGTTGCCGAGGAAGGCGAAAGCAAGCTGCGTGAAATCCTGCTGGATTCAATCGATAAGCCGGTCGGCCTGCGCCTCGCGGATGAAGACCAGAAGCACGTCAATGTATTCGTCACGCTTGATGGCATGGGACAGCCTGCCGTCGCTTATGTAATTGATATGAGCGAGCAGAAAGAGCTTGAGCTGCGTTTGGCGCAAGGCGAGAAGATGCAGGCGATTGGTAAGCTGGCTGGCGGTGTCGCGCACGATTTCAACAATGTGCTGACCGGTATCATGCTGAACAATGACGAATTGCTGTCGAAACACCCAGTTGGTGATCCGTCTTTCGATCACTTGAAGAAAATCCACGAATTCTCAGTCCGCGCTAAAGATCTGGTGCAAATGCTGCTGGCTTATGCGCGTCAACAAACCTTCCGACGTGAAGTGTTTGAGCCGGGCGAGTTCCTGTCCGAATTTGCTATTCTGCTTGGCCAGCTTCTGGATGAACGGATCGACTTCAATGTTGTCCATGGCCGCGACCTTCCAATGGTCAAGGCGGACCGCAACCAACTCGAAACAGCGATCATCAATCTGGCGACCAATGCCCGCGATGCGTTGCTGATGGATGGTGGCAATGGTGGCAAACTGACCATCAAGACCTCACGCGCAAGTGAAGCAGACGCCCATAAGAATGGCTTCCGCTTTGTCGAAGATGGCGAGTATTTGTTGATTGAAGTCGAAGATACCGGCCACGGAATCGCGCCGGACAACCTAAAGAATATCTTCAACCCGTTCTTCACGACCAAACCAAAAGGCCTCGGGACAGGACTTGGTTTGTCGACGGTGTATGGCATCATCAAACAGTCTGAAGGCTATATCTGCCCGGTGAGCGAAGTCGGCCAAGGTACGAATTTCCAGATCTATCTGCCGGCTTTGAAGGCTCATGAAATCCCGGAAGTTGTACCCGATGCCGCGGAAGTCGAAGAAGACGTGTTCGTTCCGGTTGATATTTCAGGACGCGGACGCATTCTTCTGGTCGAAGACGAAGACGGCGTGCGCTCGATTGCGGCGTCGCAGCTGAAGTCACGCGGTTATGATGTTGAAGAGGCCTGCGACGGCGAAGAAGCGATGGAAATACTCGAAGAGAATCCCGGCGCCTTTGACCTCATCGTTTCGGATGTGGTCATGCCCGGCATGGATGGCCCGACCTTGATCAAGGAAGCAAAAGACCTGCTCGGCACCGCGAAAGTGCTGTTCATGTCAGGCTATGCTGAGCGCGATGTCGCGGCGAAACTGGATGGTGACCGCGAAGTTGGCTTCATGTCGAAGCCGTTCACGGTCAAGCAGCTGGCCGAGCGCGTCAAAGCTGAGCTGATCGCGCGGGCCAAAGAAGCGGCTTAATCGTTATTGGCGACCAGGCGCAACTGTGCCGGCTGCCGCTCAGGGCGCGGGGGATAGACGGCGGTGACGCGATGACGCCAGACCGGACGTCCATTTAGAACTGCCTCTGGTTGCAGCACTTGATACAAGCCCAGCAGGCGGTTTTGATTGCTTTTGCGCGGTGACGGCAATGGCGCCAGGGTCAACTCAATATCCATCTGAGTGCCAGTGAGCGTCTCGCCTGTGGCGCGGAGAATCCCTGGCTTGCGACTCTCGCGAACTGAGTCGATCAGCGACTCCACCATGTTGCGATCATGCCCGGTCCAGAAATCGAGACAATCATGTTGTCCGAGGTCGCGGCCAAGAAGCTTGCCGAGCTGATCGCCCGCATTGCGAAATAGCCAGCGACCTTCATCGGACCGCTCAATCACGAACAAGCACTCTAATAAATCCGGGTGATCACTCGCCTTTTCAGCGCCGAGACTTTCGGTGGGGGTTTCGTTCATGCGTTCCCACGCTGAAAGCAGCGTCTGCGTGTTCGGATGATGGGGCATCGTCGTCATTTCTGTCTCTCTAAGGAGGGCCATTCGTTCGACCCCGCCGGTTTCCTGTTTGGAGACGGTGTCGCAATGTTTGTTCCAGTTTGCGGGTTTCGCTTAACCGGCGAAAGTCGGTTCATTTTGGGCCTCAACTCAACGGATAGGGGAAACTCGGCACGGAACCTGCTTCTTACTAGGCGAACTGTTTGGGAGTCATTCAATGACCGTATCAACTCGGAACACACTTCTCGTCGGCGCCGGCTTACTCTCCGTCGCTATATTGGGCGGCATGGCCTATGCGGGAAGTGGTTCGGGCGGCATGACGCCTTGTAGTGGCGGATGCGCGCCAAGTGGTCCGCCCCCCGCTATGGTGCCAGGCGCTGGCATGGGCGGCGGCAATAGCGGGCATTGCTGTAAAGGTCCGAAGGGACCGAGCGTGCACATTCCTGGCGTGAACGTCTCCGGACCAAATGTGATGGTGCATGGCTCAAACGTTACTGTGAACCAGGGCAGCATCGTCACCAATACGCAAAGCTATCTCAATACGAGTATTGTCGGTGGTGGCGAAAGCAGCGTCATCGTTTCTGGCGGTGGCGGCTATTATACCGCGCAAGGGGTGGCGCCGACGGCGATCAATGAACTGAACGTCGAGGGCGGTGCTGAGACCTTCATGGAAACCATTACCGAACAGGTTCCAACAACGGAACAGTATTGCGAAGACGAGTTTGTCATCAAGACGACTGTCCGTCCGCTGCAAGCTGTTTGTATCGATGATAAAGGCGTGCCGCATCCAGCTTCGCGCATCGATGCAAGCGATCGCGTGCCAGCGGCCTATCATGGCGAGCTGTATCGCTGCATGGCAGGGACAAGCATGCAAGTCACACTTGGTCGCGTTGAAGCCGGCAAAGCCAGCTTCACGCATGGTGAGACGTTTGCCTGCCGCAAGGGTGAGGCACTTGTCCATCAACGCGGCGGCGACCTGACATGCGCCCCGCAAGCGCCGGCACGTTCATGCAATGAGCGGTCTTTGCTGCGTCGGCATGGGGCTGGTATCAAACTGGTCGAAGCCCGAACCAAGACCAAGACATGTGTTCCAAAATCGAGAACCGTGATGAAGACCATTGAGCGACAGGTCGAAAGAACGCGCGAATCTGCGGGCCAGGCCATGGTCTTTGACGGCGGTGTTGGACAAGGCGTCTACTAAGCGCACGATACGAATAAAACAGCGTAAGAACCCCGCCTCATTGGCGGGGTTTTTTACTTGGTGTTGCGCAATTGCCGCGCCTGTTCACGTTCCCGCGATTATTGCAGTTCTCGACTTGTCCGTGCAGCGAAGCGAACTATTCATTCTTACAAATCCTCCACCAAGAGAGGACCCCCAGAAACACAAGTTTACAATCTATCGGGAGACGTGAGTTGAAAAAGACCACTCGTACTACTTTTGGCCTGAAAGCAGGCCTTTCGCTCAGTGTTGGACTAACCGCTTTGATCGCTGGTGGTGGCCTTACCGCCATGGCGCAAGATGACGGTGAAGAGCAGGCCAAGCGCCTCAACACTGTGACCATTACAGCGACAAAGCGTGAGCAGACTCTGCAAGATGTGCCAGTCGCTGTTTCTGTTGTCGACAACAGCGTGATCGAAAAAGCCGAAATCCTCGACTTGAACGATTTGCAATCATTGGTGCCTTCATTGGGTTTCCGGACGTTCCAGAATTCGGCCAATGCCAATTTTACCATTCGTGGTTTTGGTAATGGCGCCAACAATGTCGGGATCGAGCCATCCGTCGGTATCTTTATCGACGGCGTCTACCGTTCACGTGCGGCGGCTTCGATCGGCGACTTGCCGAACCTTGAGCGCGTTGAAGTTCTGCGCGGTCCGCAATCAACGCTGTTCGGCAAGAACGCATCTGCCGGTGTTGTTTCGGTCGTCACCAGCAAGCCAGACTTCGAGCTTGGCGGAAATGCTGAAATCAGTGTCGGTAACTTCAACATGCGCCGTGCGCGCGGTTACCTGACGGGACCGATTACTGAAAAGCTCGCTTTCTCGATCGGCGGCGGTATCAACCAACGTGACGGCACAGCCGAAAACCTGGTCGACGGCGCTGAGCTGAACAATCGTGACCGTTGGAACATCCGCGGCGAATTGCTGCTTGAGCCAACCGATCGTCAAGAATGGCGTTTGATCGTTGATGCTGACGAAGTGGACGAAGTTTGCTGTGTCGCGTCGAACCTGGTCGAAGGCCCAACCGCGAGCATTATTCGCATCATTGGCGGCGACGTCGACAATGCGACGCCATTCAATCGCGGAATCTTCCTCAATGGAACGCCAAACAACACGCTGGAAAACAAAGGCATCTCGCTGCAAGGCGATATCGAGTTTGACGGCTTTACAGTCACGACCATCACGTCTTACCGCGAAACTGACGTCGCCAATAATTACGACATCGACTTCACGAGTGCAGACCTGGCTGGCTTGACCGAAGCGCAACAGCTCGAAACCTTCACGCAGGAAATTCGCCTGACATCAAATGATGCAGGCAATTTTGACTGGATGGTCGGCGGTTACTTCTTTGACGAATCTGCTGCGGTTCAGAACGAGCTACTGTACGGATCTGACTTCCGTAACTTCATCGATCTCGGTGCAGCCTTTGCGGGTGCGACGAGCCCAGCTGACATCGCTGCGATTGTCGGCGCGTTCCAAGGCGGCACGCTTGCGAGCCCACTTGGCGGTCTCGAAGCCGGTCTTAGCCTTCCAGCGGGCACGCTCGCTGGCGCAGGTCAGGGCAATATTGAAAGCTTCACCCAGGATGACCAAGCGGTGTCTCTGTTCGGGACTTTGGACTGGCACGTCAATGATCGCTTCACCGCGACGCTTGGCCTGAACTATACAGAGAACGAAAAAGACGCGACGCTGAACATTCAAAGCCTCGATGTTCTGTCTTCGCTGGACCTGACCCAAGTTGGTTATGGTTTGGTGACAAGCACTATTCTCGGCCTGAACGGTGTTGATACAACTGATCCTACAGCGATCGGCGCCTTTATCGGTGGTAACCCGGTGGCCTACGCTGCGATTCAGCAGCAAGCTCTGGCGATTGCGAGCAACTATGATCCGACCACACCAGCGGCGACACAAAACCCGTTGATCGGATTGCAGCCACTACAATTCCAGCCGCCTTTCCTCAACTTTCCGAACGCGGTTGAGAATGGCTCGATTAAGGCAGATGATCTGACTTACTCGCTGCGTCTGGCCTATGACCTGACCGACAATATCAATGTCTACGGGTCTTACTCAACCGGCTTCAAGTCGAACTCGTTCAACCTGTCACGTGACAGCCGGCCATTTGCAACTGACTTCACACCAGCGATTGACCCGGCGACGAGCCAGGGCGTCGGAACAGTTGTTGACCCGTTCACGGGTCAGGTTCTTCGGACGGCGCCATCTTCGCCGATCACGGATGCCGGTCTGGCGCAAGCAAACCTGACAACCGGTACGCGTTTCGCTGAGCCAGAAGAAGCAAAAGTGTTTGAAATCGGGCTCAAAGGCTCCTGGGATAATTTCGCGCTGAACGTCGCGATCTTTGACCAAACCATTGAGAATTTCCAATCGAACGTCTTTAACGGCACAGGCTTCACACTCGATAATGCGGCTGAGCAATCAGCAACCGGTCTGGAACTGGACGCATCCTGGAGCCCGATCAACGATCTTACTCTGACCTTTGCTGGAACATTCCTTGATCCGGTCTATGACGAGTTTATCGATCTTTTGGGCAACGATCTTTCCGGCACAACAGTGTCTGGCGTTTCGGACGTGATTACCTCGACATCGGTTCTCTATGATTTCGACGTAAATAGCGATTGGGACGGCTTCTTCCGAGCCGACTGGCAGTATGAGGCGGATAGTGATTTTGGGGATGGCGGCAACACTGCAGCCATCAACCAAGCGCTCGAAGGTCTCTACGACCGTGAAGTGAACAGCGTGAATGCCTCACTCGGCTTCACGTCTGCGAATGGACTGGGCGTGACACTTTGGGGTCGTAATATTTTCGACCACGAATACATCACGACAGCCTTCCCAGGCGTGGCACAGGCCGGAACCTGGACCGGCTATCCAAGCCAGCCGCAGACTTACGGTGTCACAGTCCGGAAAACGTTCTAGCGTTTTGCGATACCTGATTGAAAAGCCCCGCCATTGCGCGGGGCTTTTTTTATGCCTTGCGGGAGACCAGCCAGGCTGCGAAACCGAACATCACAAGCTCAAATCCGGCAAACTGCCAGTTCGACGCCATGGCGGTGTCGCCATAGGCAAAGGATGCGGCGCGGCCGAGCACATAGCCGCCCATATAGGCAGCGATGAAGCATAATGCCGGAAACTCAAATCGCGGACGAAAAGCGCCGAGTGCGCACAGCGCAGCTGCGCCGAGGCTGACGCCGCCATAGATGCCACGCATCTCAAATGTGCCGGAAACGCCGCCAGCTGTAACGCCAAGGCGGGCCGTCATGCCAGCCGGATCGGTTATCGACCAGATACCGAAGGCAACGAAGGTGAGCGCAGTAAACGCCAGGAAAATACGTGTGATCATGCGCAGGCATGTAGAGCGCGTCGGCCCGCTGTCTAGCTTTTGTGGATATGACATGGTTTTGCGCTTGCCAGATTGCCAGGCCTGAGGGAAAAGCCCGGTCGAGTGCTAGGGCGATCGTAATGACCCGATAAACACAGTGTAGAAGGACCCTCCCATGCCATTTGATATGCCGCGCCATAACTGGGCGAAAGACGAAATCGAAGCGCTTTACACACAGCCGCTCGACACCCTGATTGGACAAGCGCTTGAGATTAAGCGCGCCAATTGGGCCGACGGAAAACTTCAGAAGAGCCAACTTCTGTCGATCAAGACAGGCGGTTGCGCTGAGGATTGCGGCTATTGCAGCCAATCGACACATTTTGATACCGGGCTCGATGCTGAAAAACTGATGCCACTGGATGAAGTGGTAGACGCGGCCAAGCGGGCCAAGGCGAATGGCGCCGACCGATTTTGCATGGGCGCGGGTTGGCGCTCTCTGAAAGACCGCGATGTGCCCAAAGTCGCGGCGATGATTTCTGCGGTTAAAGCCGAAGGCCTGGAAACCTGTGTCACGCTTGGCATGCTGGAAGAGGGACAGGCCGAAGCACTGAAAGATGCCGGGCTCGATTATTACAATCACAATCTCGATACGTCGCCGGAATACTATACGACAGTCGTCTCGACCCGCACTTATGCGGATCGCCTCGATACGCTCGCCAAGGCCCGGGTCGCGGGTGTGAAACTGTGCGTTGGGGGTATTCTGGGAATGGGCGAGGGGCGCGAAGACCGTATCGGCCTGATCCATGAGCTCTCGAAACTGACGCCCCATCCGGAAAGTGTTCCGATCAATATGCTGGTGCCAATCAAGGGCACGCCGCTTGGCGATAGTCCGGCGATCAGCGTAACGGAAATGGCACGCGCCATCGCAACTTGCCGGATTGTGTTCCCGAAGAGCTGGGTCCGCTTATCGGCTGGCCGCGAAGGCATGAGCGAGGGCGAGCAGGCGCTCTGTCTGCTGGCCGGCGCGAACTCGATTTTCGTCGGAGACCGGCTTTTGACCACGGACAATCCGGGCGAAGATCGTGACCAATCCCTGCTCGACGCCGTTGGCTTTGAAGCCGCGCCGCGCCAGGACATGGCCCTGAAAGACAAGAAAACCCTTATCGATGCACGCTAGGAGCGAATGAATGACCACCGACTTACAAGCCGTTATCTGGGACTTTGGCGGGGTCCTGACCTCGTCTCCGTTCGAGGCCTTCACCCGCTATGAGCAAGAAAACGGCTTGCCGACGGATTTTGTTCGGTCTGTCAACGCGGTTAATATCCAGGAAAATGCCTGGGCGAAGCTAGAGCGTTCTGAGGTTAACGCGGATGAGTTTGACGTCCTGTTTCGGGACGAAAGCCGCGCTTTGGGACACGAAGTGCCAGGCAAGGATATTCTGGGTTTGCTGTCGGGCAGTGTCCGCCCGTCTGTGGTCAATGCGCTGAAGGTCTGCAAATCAAAGGTCAAAGTCGGCTGTATCACAAATAATGCACCCATCGGCAAAGGGGCTGGAATGAGCTCTGATGCCAACAAGGCGGCGCAAGTATCTGAAATTATGACGCTTTTTGATCATGTGATCGAAAGTTCTAAACTCGGAATCCGCAAACCTGATCCGCGGATCTATGCTTTGATGTGCGAAGCCCTGGACGTTGATCCGGCGCGCTGTGTGTATCTGGATGATCTCGGCATCAATTTGAAGCCAGCCCGCGCCATGGGCATGCACACGATCAAAGTTCTAAATGAGGCGCAGCTTTTGCAAGACCTGAAAGGAGCAACCGGTTTTGAGGGCATATGAAACCACTATTTATTGCAATTGGCGCTGCCTTTCTTCTGACTGCCTGTGGCAGCGGAAACACGTCGCCTAAAGTCCGTTTGGCGGTCGCTGCGGCGCCTGCTGTCATGGCCGCTCCCGTGGTCATGGAATCGAGCCAACCGCTGACACCTGGTGTCGAGGCCAAGATTGCCGAGATTCGCGCCGTGCTTGAGCGCGACTCGATGTATCGTCTGGTTCGTCTTGCAACCGCTGAAGAGAATTTTGTTTCAAACTTTGCGGGCGAGTCGCACAAAGTGCACTGGGATCTGCTGAGGCGCACCGGGTTTGATCCGTTGCACCGTCTGGATGGATTGCTGGACGGCCCTTATGGCACTCGCCAGGTCGGCGAGCAAACCTGGTATATCTGGCCAGATTTCGCAGCCCGCGATGCCGAGGCGCTATTGCCTGAGAAATTGAGCTTTGCTGATCGGGCGCGCTTGCATGCGCTGGTCGGAGACCCGGGCATTGCCCGCATTCGTGACGGTCAGGACTATCCGGGTGTTCGAACAGCGATTGCCGAAGACGGCCGTTGGCTGTATTTCGTCCACGAGACCACGGAAGATACAGAAGCGAACAAATAATGGCAGACAAAATTGGCGCTCAGGCCGGACTGGCTCAGCTGACTGGCTGGGCGGATGTTGCCGGCGATCGCGATGCGATTTCCAAGACTTTCAAATTTGCGGATTTCAAAACCGCTTTCGGTTTCATGACGTCGAGCGCGTTAAAGGCCGAGCAAATGGATCACCACCCGGAATGGTTCAATGTCTATAACCGGGTCGAGGTCACACTGACCACGCATGATGCAGATGGCGTGACGGCGCTCGATGTTGAGCTTGCTAGCTTCATGGATGCTTTGGCGAACCAGCTGACCTAGACGCTAACAATAGCTTGCCCCCAGAATCGGGCCGAGACGCCCACCACGTTGCTCCTGAATAATCACTGCGCAGCCTTCTCCGGGGTTCGGAGCAGCTATGGCGATGGAGGTTTGCGCCCCATCATAAGTTCCGACCGGTTCGGCAGCGATGACGATATTCCGACTGGTCAGAACGGCGCCGCGATTCTCGCCGCGCGGCACGGATGTGGTTTGTTCGGGCAGCAGGGTTAAGCGGACGATCTCGGCACCGCGCGGGAGCGAGCTGTCGAAGGCGGCGACATCAATTGTCAGGCCATCATTATTGCCCGAAACTTCAATCCTCGCCGTTGCATAGGCATCAGCCGCCAAAAGATCTGCGACGTCCCCGCCGCGGTTGCCGACGGTTTCAGACCGCCCATTGATGACAGCTTGCGGTGTATAAACACCGGCCGTCCCGCGCAGCGCGCGATTATATTGACGTTGTCGCGCCGTATGTGCCTTGCTCGAATAAGGGTCTTTCCAGGATCCGGCACGGCCATGCACCAGGCGGTCCCAATAATCGACATGCCATTCCAGGACGATCAGGTCAGCGCGCTCAGCCAGGTCTGCGAACAGTTTTTCTGCGGGGGGGCAGGACGAACAGCTTTGCGAGGTGAACAGCTCTGCCACGACGGGGCTATTGGCAACTCCACTGGCCAAAGGCACTTGTTGCAAGGGCTGTGCGCCGCCGCGGAGCGAGACAAAAAGTAAGACGATCACAGCGGCAGTGAGGGCGGCGAGCGAAGCGCGCATTGAATACTCCATCATTTGTGGTGCTTCACATGCGAAAGATGCGGTCACACCTCAAATCGCGTTTTCTCAACTTGGTGTGAACGCGCTCCGCCGCGTCAGGGCTTGCGCCGGGTTCCGCGGGATGGCTAAACCACGCTTGGACATTGATTTTGGAGGGCAGCCATGGGCCGCGTATCAGGTAAAAAAGCAATCATCACGGGCGGCGCGCAAGGCCTCGGCGAAGCAACCGCATGGATGCTGGCCCGGGAAGGGGCGAAAGTCACTGTGACCGACATTAATGGCGACGGCGCAGACAGCGTGGCTGCAGCGATCAATGCCGAGCTCGGTGAGGGTACAGCCTTTGCCTGGCAGCATGACGTGACCGACGCGGATCGCTGGCAGACGGTCGTGAAGGACGCACATGACGCCATGGGCGGTCTGAACGTGCTGGTGAATAATGCCGGAATCGGATCGCTGGGCAGCGTTGAAGACGAAGACTATGGGGTCTTCCAGCATGTCATGAAAGTCGATGTCGATTCCATTTTCCTTGGCTGTAAATATGCCATCCCATTGATGCGCGATCATGGCCTCGGCTCGATCATCAATATCAGCTCCATCGCAGGCATCGTCGCGAGCGGAAACTATCTGTCTTACAACACGGCGAAAGCTGCGGTGCGGCATATGTCCAAATCGATTGCTTTGCACTGCGCCAAGACCGGCGGTCAGATCCGTTCAAACTCAGTCCACCCGGTCTTCATCAACACGCCTATTCTGGATCGCACCAAGGAAATGTTTGGCGAAGAAGAAGCTTTGGCCAAACTTGGTCGCCAGATCCCATTGGGCAAAGTCGGCGAGCCGGATGATATTGCCTACGCCGTGCTGTATCTGGCCAGCGATGAAAGCAAACTCGTCACGGGCGCAGAGCTGAAAGTCGACGGTGGCATCAGCGCGATGTAGCGGTTGCAATCCAATATTGTTCATGTAATGTTCCGGCCTCAACAAGGAGGCTGGAATGATTGGTTATGTAACGCTGGGAACAGCAGACCTCGCGCGCGGCGGCGTGTTTTATGACGCCATTGCAAAAGAAATGGGCGTTGGCCGGATGATGAATGAAGACACATTCATTGCCTGGGGCGAAATGGATGGGCCTGCCGGGGTGGCGATCACCAAGCCGTTTGATGGCAGTGCCCCAAGCGTCGGCAATGGCACGATGGTGGCGCTGCAAGCCAAGGACCCGGCACAAGTCGATCGCTTGTATGCCATCGCGTTGGAGCAGGGCGGAACCTGTGAAGGCAAACCCGGTGATCGCGGCGGCGGCTTCTATGCGGCCTATTTTCGTGATCTGGACGGGAACAAGCTGAACGCGTTTTGTTTCGTCGCGCCTGAATGATTCAGGCGTTATGAGGCCGGGCGTCTGGCGACAATCATCACCGCATAGACGCCCAGGATCGCCATAACGAAAGCCGACGAATAAAGCGGCAATGGCGCGGCGAACTGATACATCGTCGCGCCAATCAGCGGACCGAATATGAACCCGGCAGGTGGCGCCGCGGCGAGCAAAGCCGCAGCAGAAGCTTGCTCATGCCGTTCCACTGAAAGGCTGCCCAAGGCGTTCGCGGCTGGTACGGCCAGCGCGGCGCCTGAGCCGACAATCAGGAAGGCAATACACACTGCCCAAAATGGCATCAGCAAATTGGCGAGCACATAGCCGATCGCGATCAAGAATAGACCCGTCGGCAACATGCCGCGCGGATCCGGCTTGCGCGGCTGGACATAGCCAAATTGGACCACCACCATCATCACGGCCAGACAGGCAAAGGCAATCCCGGTAAAGAGCACAGTCTTCTCTTCGCCGAGGTCATAGCGGTCTTCAATGAACCAGCCGAGGGTTTGCTGGATCATCCCGACAGCGACAAAGTAGGTGAATAGAAAGATCAAATGCGGCATCACACGCGGATCTCTCATCGCTAGCGGCGATGGACGGTCGGCGCTGGAGCGGGTGTTGCGTGTCTTCGGCAGCGCGAAGGCAATCAGCACGCCGCACGCCAGGCACAAGATAATTGATCCCCAAAGTGGAACCAGCGCCCCAAATGGAGCCAGGACCGTTGCGCCTGCGGGGCCGAGAATTGACCCAATACTCATCGCGGCGCTGAGCATGCCAAGCCCGGCGGCGCGGGTGGCCGGGGTCGTTGCATCTGTCATTGCCGCCATGCTTGCAGGCTGCAGACCGGGTGCCAGCAATCCAAACCAGATGCGAACGAAAACCAGAGTGAAGAACATTGTCAGCCCGGTGAGCATGCCGGCGAGCGCCGCTTCCAGTGCGAACAGGAAGGCCATATTGGTGATGCCCATCGACATCAGCGAAAACACCATCACGCGTTTGCGCCCGAACCGGTTGGCCCAGCGCCCCCATTGCGGGATCATCAAGGCATAGATCAAGGCCGACAAAGTGAGAATTCCCGCCACTTGGATCTCGGTCAAACCGGCCTTGCGGGCGAGCGGTGCAACAACCACGAAATTGATTGTCATGCCCGCGCCCATAGCGACGCTGGCCACAGCAATCATGCTTTGCTGAAACGGCGTTAGTGGCCGCAGCGGCGTGTCTGCAGGGGGAGTGTTGTCTGTCATGCCCAATCTCTCTTGCGTGCGAGCGTTACGGGCTTTGTCAGTTGCGGCAAGGCCGACCTTGCGGAAGCTTGTCTATTCGTCGCGCGGCCGGGCGAGGCTGTTCAGCGCTTCGCTTTTGACGAAATCGACCGCCGGGGCGATGTCCTGAAGGTTGCTGGCAGCACTGCCATTGGTGACGTGGTCGAACGTGATCAGCGTGCCTCCGGACTCCGTCGGAGTCAGTGTTATCGTCCAGATCGATGTTACGGCCATGCCTTGCAATGGTCCGAACGGCGCGGACAAGCGGAGTCTCTTGCCGGGTTGTGCTTGTAGCACTGTGCCATGCCAGACTGAGCCATGCTCCCAGTCTTCTCGCCAAACGCCGCCCGGCATTGCGTCGAGGCTGAGATTATTGGAATCGCCGGAAAAACTATGATCCGGCAGCCACCAGTCTGCGGGAACAATCAGCCGCGTCCAAACCTCATCAGGCGTTAGCTCCGTTTCCGCTTCCAGTTTCAATGTGAAATGATCTGGCGCGGCGGATATGATTTCCGCCTGGGCGCTAATCGGTAAGGCAAGGGCGATGGACAGCGATGCGAGGCAAGATTTCAACACCATGACCGGGTCTCCTGAGTCTTCAAGCTGGCTTGAATCCTGGCATGCGATCAATCCAGGGCTGGGCCTCTTCCAGCTCATACGCCAAAGCCAGCAATAAGCCATCATCGCCGCGTTTGCCAGAGAACATCGATCCGATCGGCAAGCCGTCGGCGCTCCATTGGATTGGCACGCTCATCGATGCCGCACCCGAGACATTCATTGGCGCTGTGAACGCCGCGAAGTTGAGCACATTGGCGCGGACCGTGTCATAATCCCCGTCCGGCGCTTGCGATCCAATTTTCGGCGGGACGGTTGAAACTGTCGGCATGAGTAGAAGATCAAAATCGTCGAACATCGCGTGATACTCTGCTTCGAAGCCCTGAAGGTAGGCAATCGCCTCCGGCATATCACCCTGGCGACCGAGGAATTCAGCGGCCAGGCCAAGCGTCCATGGCTCGAGAATCTCAGGGCTGATGGGTTTACCGCTAAACTCGCTGGCCTGTTGTGCAAACCCGGCGGCGCCAGCGGCCCAATAGAGCAGGAATGCGTCGAGGAAACGCTCGCCATCAATCGGCATGGAGTAGTCTATTACCTCGTGCCCGAGCGATCGGCACAGCTCAGCTGTCCGGTCCAGGCCGGCCTGCGTTTCGCTATCGAGCGTCGCCGAGGTCGTTGGGGTTGGCGCATAAGCGATTTTCAGGCGGCGAGTCGACGCCTCTGTGACATTCCCCGTTTTTGCCAAATCACTTTCGAGATCGGCTTCTGCCGCGGCAAACAGAGCTGCGCTGTCGCGGACGGTCAGGGTCACAGCGTGATTAACTGAGATATTCACGGGTCCGGAATCGCGGCTCATCGGCAAGGCGCCGCGACTTGGTTTCAAACCAAACAGGCCGCAACAGGCCGCCGGAATTCGGATCGATCCGCCGCCATCACTGGCATGCGCGAACGGGACAACGCGCGCGGCAACCAAAGCTGCTGCGCCGCCAGACGACCCGCCTGGGATTCGGCTGAGATCATGCGGATTGCGCGTCGCGCCCGTGACCAGAGGTTCAGTCGAGGAAATCAGACCCATTTCCGGGCTGGTTGACTTGCCGAGGCTGATCACACCGGCTTTGCGCCAGGCTTTGGCGAATTCAGCATCGTCTGGGGCAATATAACCGCGGAAGGCACGCGAGCCGTAAAGCGTTTGCGCGCCTTTCCAGTCTAGCAGGTCCTTGATGAAGGTCGGCACGCCGCCAAAGGCGCCATCTGTCGGTGCAGCGGCGGCTTCCAGCGCTGTGTCATAGGTCTCGGTTGCGACCGCATTGATCAGGGGGGTTGCGGATTTGGCGCGCGCGATCGCGGCCTCGGTCAAAGCCAGAGCTGTGGTTTCACCGCTGGCGAGTTGCTCCAATTGCGTGATGCCATCATGGATAGGCGAGGCGCGATATCCGGCTGTTTCCGCGTCGGCTGGCGGCGGCGTTTCGATTTCGATCTCGGGTGTTTCTTGGTCAGCACCCGCGCAGGCGCCGAGTGCGCCAAAGGCCGCTATGGCGCTGCTGGATTGGAGTAGTCTGCGTCGATTGATATAGCTCATTGTGTCCTCCGCTGATCTTTTGACTGAACCCTCGCGCGGGCTTGCTCGTCTGGCAAGGGGATCGTAGGGGTAGCCCTCGTAATCCGAGAGTAGAAACGCAATGCTGTCAGTCCTGGATCTGTTTCGTGTTGGTCTGGGACCGTCTTCATCGCATACGGTTGGGCCAATGCGCATTGCCAAACGGTTTTTGCGCGAAGCCCGCAAGTCCGGTTTTCTCGCTTCAGCGCAGCGTATTGAAGTTGAGCTTCAGGGCTCTTTGGCGCTGACAGGGGTGGGCCACGGAACGGACAAAGCTGTGATACTTGGGCTGCTCGGGTTCGAGCCAGAAACGGCGGAACCGGATGCTGCAGAAGCCGCGTTCAAAGCGGCGATAGAGGGCAAGTCACTGGCGCTGAGCGATGGTCCGACAATCGGGTTTAGTCCGGTCAGGGATATTCAGTATCGCGGCGATATCGTTCCCGATCTGCATCCCAATGGCATGGCGCTGCACTTGTTTGCTGATGCAACCGCTAGCGAGCCTGATTTTACCCGAGTCTATTATTCGACTGGTGGCGGGTTTGTCGCGTCTGCGCGGCGACTATCCCAACCCGCCCCGGATGATGTGGTGAAGGACAAAGCCAGCTCGCCATTCTCGTTTGGGTCTGCGGCTGAACTGCTGGCGCTTTGCGACCAGAATGACATCCCGATTGATGCCCTGATCCTGGCAAATGAGGATGAGCGACGCCCGCGTGCGCAAACGCTGGCGCAAATCGATTTCATTACGGATACGATGCTGAAATGCGTCGAGCGCGGCTTGCACACAGGTGGAATATTGCCAGGCGGTCTCGACGTTGTGCGACGGGCGCCAGATCTGTATCGCAAGCTCAAAACAGGGGCCGGCGTGAACGAGCGCGAGGCGCTGTTTGACTGGCTGAATGTCTATGCCATGGCCGTGAACGAGGAGAATGCGGCGGGCGGTCGAGTGGTGACCGCACCAACCAATGGCGCCGCCGGGATATTACCAGCGGTACTGCGCCACTATTGCTGTGATGATGATGGCGTTCCGATGCGCTCAAAAGCGCAGCGCTTCCTGTTTGTCTCTGGCGGTATCGGGCTTCTCTACAAACAACGCGCTTCAATTTCCGGCGCCGAAATGGGCTGTCAGGGCGAAGTCGGGGTTGCCTGTTCGATGGCCGCGGGCGGACTTGCTGCCGTTTGGGGGGCGACGCCGATTCAATGCCTGGCCGCGGCCGAAATCGGCATGGAGCACAATCTCGGCCTGACTTGCGATCCGGTCGGTGGCCTGGTGCAGATCCCGTGTATTGAGCGCAACGCGATTGGTACCGTGAAAGCGGTGAATGCGGCGCGTCTGGCCTTGCATCAGACCGGACAAGGCAAAGTCAGTCTTGACCAGGTGATCGAAACCATGCGCCAGACCGGCCTCGATATGTCGTCCAAATACAAAGAAACCAGCCAGGGCGGTTTGGCTGTAAACGTCGTTGAGTGCTAAGCTGACAAAGACGTAAAGTTGCGCCGGGGCGAGTCCGACCTCACTTCAACGCAATGCATGGACAAAACAGGAGACGGTCATGCGCCTACTCAAACAAATCGCGACAGCGAGCGCATTGGCAGCGCTGCCAGTGCTTTCGGCCTGTTCGACGACAGCCAATTCGCCGGCTTCACAAGCTGACATAACGGCTTCCAGCTCGCAGGCATTGAACAAATTGATCCGTGAAAATCCTGCCGCAGCAGCGATTTCGCGGCAGTCACGCGCGGTTCTGGTCTTCCCGTCCATGGTCAAAGCCGGACTGGTCTTTGGCGGCGCTTATGGCGAAGGTGAACTTCGCAAAGGCGGCCAGACAAGCGGCTATTATACCTCATTTACGGGCTCGTGGGGTCTGCAAGCGGGGGCGCAATCCTATGGTTATGCAGTATTCCTGATGAATGATAATGCGCTCCAATTCCTCGAAGAATCGGATGGTTGGGAAATCGGCGTGGGTCCAACTGTGGTCGTGGTCAATGCCGGCATCGCGGAGAATCTGTCCTCATCAACCCTGCAGGATGACGCCTATGCCTTCATCTTTGACCAACGCGGCCTGATGGCCGGGGTGAGTATTGAAGGCACCAAAGTCACCAAAGTCGCGTCGCGATAAGCCGGTCTTAGTTCAGCCTGCCGCACGGTGACGGATTGGTTCGAGGCGCGCGGCGTGCCAAACGTCTCCGATGGATGGATTTACTGGCAAGACCCCTGGACGCGCGCCGCTCGAATACCCTTTCGGTGAGGAAACGCCTCCAGTGGGTGAAACAATGGAAGTCGCGCCGGGTATTCACTGGGTGCGTATGCCGCTGCCTTTCTCGCTGCAATGGATCAATTTGTGGCTGATCGATGATGGCGAAAAAGGTTGGACCATCGTCGATACAGGTATGCCGCTCGATGACACCAAGACCGCGTGGCGCGAGATCTTTGACGAAAAACTTGGTGGCAGACCGGTCTGGCGCGTGATCGTCACGCACATGCATCCCGATCATATCGGCAATGCCGGTTGGCTCAGCCGCAAGTTCCCGGATTCCGAGTTTTGGATCAGTCGTCTCGAATATGTGACCTGCCGCATGTTGATTGCTGATACCGGGCGTGAGGCCCCTGAGGCCGGAACGACATTTTATCGTGAATCCGGATGGACCGAAGAGCAGATCGAGACCTATAAATCTCGCTTTGGTGGGTTTGGGCGCGGGGTATCGCGTTTGCCGGACGCGTATCGCCGGCTCGAGGATGGTGATGGCTTTGAGATGGCGGGTCAGAAATGGCAAGTCATCACGGGCCATGGACACTCGCCGGAACATAGCTGTCTGTTCTGCCCGGAATTGAATGTCGTCATTTCAGGCGATCAGCTACTGCCACGGATTTCATCCAATGTCTCAGTCTTCCCGACCGAGCCGAACGCCAATCCGCTGCAGGATTGGTTGGAAAGCTGCGAGAAACTGAAAGACGAATTGCCCGATGATGTGTTGGTTCTTCCCGCGCATAACGAGCCATTCACGGGCGCGCATGTGCGGCTCGATCATTTGATCAAGGGGCATGGCATTGCGTTGAAACGCCTGAAACAAAGGCTGGAACAGGAGCCGCGCCGGGTGGTCGATATTTTCCCGGCGATCTTTGGCCGTCGAATCGGCGACGATGTGATCTCGATGGCAACCGGCGAGGCGATCGCGCATCTCAACTATTTGCTGGCGGACGGCGATGCCAACCGGTCGGTGGATGCTGATGGTATTGCCTGGTATAGCGCTGACGCCTGAGCTCGTCTCCGCCATCTTCTCGACAAGAACACCGCGATAAGTCTAAACCGCTTCAATCGCACTGTTTCAGGAGGTCGTGATGTCGGAATCTGGAAAAACCAATGGCTGGTTCACACTTGGTATCGGTCTGATCATTCTGGGCGCAGCGATTTATGGCATTCTGATGCTGTTCGGGATCGGGTTCGCGATCAATCAGGCTAGCGACGAAGTCGGCGCGCCGCTCTGGGGCGTCTTACTGATTCCTGGTCTTGTCGGATTGGGGTTTCTCGTGCTTCTGGCAAAAGTCATCGTCGATAGAATGAATAATTCCGAAGACGACCATTATTCTAAGACTGTCGACAAATAAGGAAGGCTCAGCATGATTGTGACTATGGGCGAAACCGTGCCGGGCCGGGATGTGGCGGCGATTATTGGTACGGTCAAAGGCAACACGGTCCGAACCAGATTTTTCGGCCGTGATATCATGGCTGCTTTACGCAATCTGGTTGGCGGCGAAGTCCCTGAATATACAAAACTCATGGCTGAAGCGCGTGAGCAGGCAATTGATCGCATGATGGCAGACGCCCAGCAAAAGGGGGCGGATGCGGTGATCAATATGCGCGTCACGACGAGCATGATTATGGGCGGCTCTGCAGAGCTGCTGGCCTATGGAACGGCGGTTCGCTTATCATGAAAGATGATACCGTGAAGTCTGACGACGCCAGTGAGACGCCGCTTTCGCTAAAAGAAAAAGCCATCAAAGAGCTACGTGAATGGGGCATTACGCTATCCATCTTTGTTCCACTTTTTCTGATCTTTTCCGGTCTTTTTTATGAGTTGCGGGTGATTCCGTCGGAAAGCATGGTGCCGAACCTGCAAGTTGGCGATCGCGTGACCGTGAACAAATACGCCTATGGCTATTCACGCAATTCCTTGCCGTTCAGCCTCGGGCGTTATGTGCCGCTGCCATCAGGTCGGATTTTCGCCAGCATGCCCAAGCGCGGCGACGTCGCAGTGTTCGAGCACACGCACACGCCGCGGGTGATGATCAAGCGGATCATCGGCTTGCCAGGTGATACGGTCACTGTGCGTGATGGTCAGCCAGTGGCGATTAATGGCACTCCGATTGAGCGAACATTTGATCGCCGCGTCCGATATCGTCAGCATGAAAGTGGACGATATGTGACCGCCGCGGAGTTCACTGAAACTTATGAAGATGCGTCGTGGGTCAGCCACGACATTGATGGCGAAACCGGGACCAATATCTCGATAACGTTCGAAGTTCCAGAGAAGCACTTCCTGTTCATGGGCGATAATCGCGACAATTCGATGGATGGCCGCAACCTCAGGGGACATTGTCCGGCAAATTCTGATGGCGCGATTGATCAGGCTGGCTGTCCGCCCAGAGCGGGATGGACGGGGGATCAGGCGTCTGTTGGCTTTGTCCCGTTTGAAAACTTGATCGGCCGTGCCGATACCGTACTATTCTCATTCTATCGCTGCAGCGGAGCGCAAGCCGAGCCATGCATGAAAAGCCGGGTCTGGCGGGGCCTATAGGTTAAATTTCACCGGCTAGATTCACGATAAAACGACGGTCATTCGGTATGTAAATTGCATTATAATCTGCAAATTACGCGAATGGGGTCACTCAACCGTGAAGTATGAATTGTATCGTCCGCGAGAGATGTCTGCCGAGCAATGGCAGATCTATGCGGCGCTGCGCGACGCGCGGGCGATATATGACGACCCCTTCTTCGATCCGGATTTTGCCCGTCTGGTCGGCGACGTGCGCGACGATACGCGGATCGGCTTTGCCAGTGACAAAAACGGCGTATTTGCCGTCTGGGCGCTGCATGTGCGTCCCGGCAATTGGGCGCGACCAATCGGGGCGCCGTTTTCCGATTGGAATGGCCCGATAGTTTCCGCAGACACGGAACTCACGGTTCAGGAAATCCTCGCCGGGTTCGATATTTCCGGCATGACGACGCAAGGGCTCAAGCCGCGGAGCTTCGCCAAAACGGACGGGTTACGGCGAGTTGGCGCAAATCTTACCGATCTTTCCGATGGCTGGGATGCCTTTATCTCGAGTCAGCAAAGCGCCTGGCCAAAGCATTTCAAGAAAATGCGCCGGGTTTCCAGAAACCTGACGCGCGATTTTGGCGAATGGCAGTTTAACCCCGATGATCAAAGACCGGCGCGTTTCGAGCGTTTGATGGACCTCAAACAACAGCAATTTGTGCGGACCGGATATCACAATGTTCTGGACGCGGATTGGACACGCGCGCTGTTTGATCGTCTACGCTCGTTCGAGGGGCGACGCTTTCGCTCGAGATTGCTGACGTTGGATTTGGGCGATCAGCTCGCTGCCGGGGAATTCAACTTGCAATCTGATACAGTGATGCATGGCTGGATCACTGCGTTTGATCAGTCCTTCAGCAAATATTCGCCGGGCAATCTCCTGTTTCATGATGTCCTTAAACAGATGCCGGATGATGGCTTGAAAATCTATGATTCAGGGCCTGGATTAGACCATTACAAGCGCCATTATACCAATCTGCAAGCCCCTATCGATATCGGCGTCATTGCTGGCCGCGCGGCGCCAGTTCAGGTGTCGCGGCTGGCTGGGCAGGCCTGGCGGTTTGGCGAGCAGGTTCTGCCATCGCCAGCGCGCTCGCTGATGGCGCGGGCGCGGCGGCGTATGGATCAGATCGCTGCTGTCGATACGAGTTTGTCGGGGCGCGCTTCGGGGATGCTCAACGCGCTCCAAAACCGGCCAATTTGATCAGGAAGAGGCTTGAAGACAGCTGGCAACGTGGCTAATCGGCGATGGGGCTTTGAAACTCATGGGGGCTGTCATCGCTGATCGAAACGACACGAACGGATCGCAGCAAAAGCGCGGACCGATCATCGTATCCCGACATGGCCGGCCGGCTTTGGACCGCTCCGCGGGGCCTAAACTGACCTGGCAGGCCTATGCTGATTGGTGGGAGCGTTATGAAGCCGGAAGTCTCGCAGAAGATCAAAAACCGCCCGAAAAACTCAAAGCTGTCGTTAAAGATGTCGATCTGGTGCTGAGTTCGGTCCGGCCGCGGGCAATCGAAACAGCAAACTGGGCGACAGATGGCCGCGAGTCGGAGCCGCACGCCGTCTTTAATGAGGCGCCATTGCCGCCGCCGCGCTTCAAAACCAAGACTTATTTGCCCAAGACCTGGAACATCCTGGCGCGCGCCTATTGGTTGCGCGGGCACAAGCTGGATGGTGAAAGTGTCACGGAGGCGCGTGCTCGCGCCGTCGAGGCCGCTGAGTTTTTGCATCAGGCGGCTAATGGCAAATCCGTTTATCTGGCCGCGCATGGCTGGTTCAACAGAATGCTGCGCCGACCGCTCCGCCAATTGGGCTGGGTTTGCGTCTTTGATGGCGGCGACAAGTATTGGAGCTACCGAGTATACGAATATCGCGGAAAATCCTGAAATCGCCATTGAGGCGAGTCAAAACCAGCTCTAAGGTGACGTCTCAGCAACTGGTTATTGGGACTGAAACATGGCGACTAAGGCGAAACCCGTCAAAGAGATGAGCTTTGAAGAAGCGCTCGCTGAACTCGAAACCATTGTCCGCCAGTTGGAGCAGGGCGATGTCGAGCTGGAAAAGTCGATTGCGATCTATGAGCGCGGTGCCGAACTCAAAAAGCATTGCGAATCGCGCCTGAAATCAGCCGAATTGAAAGTCGAACAGATTGTACAAGGCGCCGACGGGGAGCCGAAGACAGAGCCTGCGAGCTTTAGCTAATGGCAGCCGACGCGGATCCTGATTTTGGTCGACGGCTGACCGAAATCGCCGACCGCGTCACTGTCGCGTTGGACCAGCTTATTCCACCTGCGCAAGGACCGGAAGCAGACCTGATGCGAGCCATGCGTCATTCGGCATTGGCCAATGGCAAGCGGATGCGGCCATTCTATGTGATCGAGACCGGGGCGATCTTTGATGCGCCTGAAAAAAGCCTGCTGCGCACCGCCGCGGCGCTGGAATGCGTTCACAGCTACTCGCTTATTCATGACGATTTACCGTGCATGGATGATGATGATTTTCGCCGTGGCCAGCCGACGGTGCATAAAGCCTTCAATGAAGCGACAGCGGTTCTGGCAGGGGATGCCTTGCTGACCCTGGCATTTAAGATCCTGGCCAATCGAGAAACCCATCAGGATCCACATATCCGCCTGAAACTTCTAGAGCGGCTTGCTGACAATTCAGGCGCGCAGGGCATGGTTGGCGGCCAGATGATTGATATGCTTGAGGATGAGAGCCCGCGCGACCTGAACACGATAACGCGCATGCAGCGACTCAAAACCGGTGCTTTGATTTCTTACTCAGTCGAAGCGGGCGCGATTCTTGGCGGTGCCAACGAAGTTGAAAGGCAAGCATTGCACGGCTTCGCCCATGATCTTGGCCTGGCGTATCAAATTTCCGACGATCTGCTCGATGCCACGGGTGAAGAGGATAGTGTTGGCAAGCCTCTGCGCACCGATGAAATCGCGGGAAAAGCCAATTTTGTGACCCTTATGGGGGTCGATCAGGCCCGTGAGAGAGTGCGGCTCCTCGCCGCGCAGGCCAAAGAACATCTCGCAATCTTCCGCAATCGCGCCAATATCTTGCTGCAATCAGTTGATTTTGTTTTGGATAGAAAACACTAAGCTTACAGATTGAGGTTATTGGCTATTGGGAGGCCAACTGATGACAGACCTGAAGAACGCCCGATTGCTGGATGAAATCCTGACGCCCGATGATCTAACGGATCGGTCGCGTGAAGAGCTGAAGCAAATCGCGGACGAAGTTCGTCAGGAAGTCATTGACGCCGTTTCTGTAACCGGCGGACACTTGGGGGCCGGGCTCGGCGTGGTTGAGCTGACGGTTGCACTGCACTCTGTCTTCAATACCCCGACGGACCGGCTGATCTGGGATGTCGGCCACCAATGTTACCCGCATAAAATCCTGACCGGGCGCCGCGATCGCATTCGCACCCTGCGCCAGGGCGGCGGGCTCTCCGGGTTTACCAAACGTGCTGAGAGCGAGTTTGACCCGTTCGGCGCAGCGCATGCCTCGACATCGATTTCGGCAGCACATGGCTTTGCAACGTCGCGCGACTTGCAAGGCAATGATAATCACGTCGTTTCAGTGATCGGCGACGGCTCGATGACGGCGGGCATGGCGTATGAAGCGATGAACAATGTTGGCGGCGATCAAAAGCGCCAGGTTGTCATCCTGAACGATAATGACATGTCGATTGCGCCGCCGGTTGGCGCGATGAGCCATTATTTCAGTCGACTTGTCTCTGGCCGCTCTTATCGCGGTCTGCGCAAATTGGCGAAATCCGTGGCCAAACCGATTGGCCTGGCCAACCCGGCGCGCAAAGCCGAAGAATATCTGCGCGGCTTCGCCATGGGCGGCACCATGTTCGAAGAGCTTGGATTCTATTATGTTGGCCCGATCGACGGCCACGATCTGGACGTGCTTTTGCCCGTGCTCGAAAACGTCAAACAGATGCAGCGGCCTGTCCTGCTTCATGTCGTGACGCAAAAGGGGCATGGCTATGCGCCCGCCGAAAACAGCGCCGACAAATATCATGGCGTGTCGAAATTCAACGTCGTCACAGGCGAACAGCAAAAATCCAAGCCAGGCGCGCCGAAATTCCAGGACGTGTTTGGTCATACACTGGCCAAATTGGCAGAGACCGACGACAAGATTTGCGCAATAACGGCGGCGATGCCGTCTGGCACAGGGGTAAACCTGTTTCAGAAAGCCTTCCCGGACCGCGCTTTTGATGTCGGCATTGCTGAACAACACGCCGTGACAATGGCAGCAGGTATGGCAGCCGACGGCATGAAGCCGTATGCTGCGATCTATTCAACCTTCCTGCAACGCGGATACGACCAAGTCGTCCATGATGTGGCGATCCAGAGCCTGCCTGTGCGGTTTGCGATCGATCGCGCGGGTCTGGTCGGCGCTGACGGCCCGACACATGCAGGCAGTTTTGATATTGGCTATCTTGGCGCCTTGCCGGGCATTGTCTGCATGGCCGCGTCTGATGAAGCGGAACTCGCACGGATGGTCGCAACAGCAAATGAGATTGATGACCGGCCGTCCGCGTTCCGCTATCCGCGCGGCGAGGGCTATGGCGTCGAGATGCCAGATGTCCTTACCCCATTGGAAATCGGCAAAGGCAAGATTGTCCGTGAAGGGACATCGATAGCCATCCTGTCTTATGGTGCGCGCTTGCAAGAAGCATTGAAGGCGGCAGAGATGCTATCGGCGCAAGGCCTCTCCTGTACCGTTGCAGATGCCAGGTTTGCCAAGCCGATTGATGCCGATCTGACCGAACGCCTGGCACGCGATCATGAAGTTCTGATTACCCTGGAAGAAGGCGCCCGCGGCGGCTTTGGTGCATTTGTCCTGCAACATCTGGCGCAGGTTGGCGCGCTCGATACCGGGCTCAAGATCCGGACGCTGCATTTGCCGGATGTGTTCCAGGATCAGGACAAGCCCGAATTGATGTATGAAGAGGCCGGGCTCACAGCGCGTCATATTGCAGCCCGCGCGATTGAAGCGCTCGGCCGCGGCGATGTTGCTGAAATCGAACGTTTCGCGCGCGCTTAATCTTACCGTAACAGCGACTGCCGTTTTTCGGCCTTAGTCGACTGCCAAAGCCTCTTGTTTCCGGATACGGATCGCAAGAGGAACCCCTATGTTATCACGGTCACTATTTTCATGCCTCATACTTATCGTGGCTGCCTGTGAGACGGTTCCGGCGAGCATGGATGCGGCGCAATTCGGCGCTGAGATGTCCCGCCTCGATCAGAACCCAAGTGTTGCCTCGGTGGATGCCGAGATGGATCAATTGCTGTCTCGTTCAGACCTGACAGAGGCGCAGCGCGGCGATGCCTTATTCCTGCGCGCCAGCAAACGCCTGGACGGACGGTTCAATCTCCCCGGTGCGATAGAAGACCTTCAAGCCTTCGCGCAGCTGCAACCCGAAGATCCGCGCGCGTCTGCGGCTGAGCGACGGTTGATTTTTGCTGCCGCAGAGATTGAAGCGGCGCAGACGCGCCTGGCGCGATTGCAGAACCTTCCAGACTGGTTCGACGACAAAGTCCTGATGGGCGATTTTTCCGATGCCGCGGCGCGATATCGCAAATCCGGTCTGACCCCGAATGAAGCGCAGCTCTATCTGCTGCGAGAAGGGCGCTTTATTTGCGCCTCTGATGGCAGCGAAACGGCTGAGATCGTCCACAAATATGGTCTTCTCCGCGATGATGTTAAAGGTGCGGTCTGGTGCGAAGATCCAACCCTTTCCTGATTTCTGCCTTAGTCTCGCCACCGACCCGGTGGACCAATGATAATTACAGTTTGAGAGAGATAAAATCATGCGCATTCTTTTTTCCGTCCCCTTGCTCGCCCTTGCCACAGCTTGCGCCTCGACCCCGGTTGAGACGGCGCCAGTGATTGTCGACACCCCGCCCGCTGCAGAGACCAATGAGCTGAGCCCGTTCGTGCTCGCCATGGGCACGGTTGATGACCTGGTTGAAGCTGGAAATGAGCAAGCTGCGATTTTGCGACTCGAGCAGCTGATCGGCATGCAGAGCGCCAGCGAAGACGAGCGCGCGGCCGCCTTGTACCGAATGGCTGAGCTGAAAATGGGTGCTGGCAATCAAGTTTGGGGCGCGATTGAAGCGCTGGATGAATTCATCGAAACCTATCCCAACCACGCTCAGGTCGGCGCGGCATCAGAACTACGCGATTATGCCCGCGGTGAAGCGACAAGTCTTAATGGCAAGCTGGAAATGGGCGGTCTGTCACCGATGGAACAATTCAAGGCGCGCTTTCGCCTCGGTGAACATCAAACCGCTGCGGATCTGATGTTTGAGAACGCCTTGATTCCTCACAATGACTATGTCCTCGACATGTATCAGATTGGCTATCTGTGCGATGCGGCAGAGCTCACCGGTCCAACTTATCAAGTGGTGGAGCCAGATGGAACTGATCGCACCTTGCGCTTCTGCGATTTCGGAAAATAGGCTTTCAGTCTCTGCTGTAGAACGCAGCTCCTTTAGTGACTGAGCACCGGCGCTGATCTCTTTGGTCAGCGCCGGTTTGCGATGCGAATCAAAAAAGTTACTGATTTATTAAAAACATCTGCTAAAAGTAACTCGCTTTGTTAGGGTACGTGGCATAGAAATTGCTCGTGGGGAGCGTGTAGAGTAGTCGGGAGTTGTCCCTCAATGCAGTCGTTTTTTACCGTTTTTATCGCTGGTGTCCTGGCATTTCTGGGCGTCCTGATGATGAACCCGGATCTTGAATCTCAAAATGAAGTTTACGCAGAAACCATATCTATGGATGTGGCGAGCGAACCTGTCGCAACTGCCAGCGTCATGATCGAACCGGTCAGACCCCTGGTGCTGGCGCTTGACGCCTATCATCAGTTCGATGCCGGCATGGAACTTCCGGTGGATGTATTGCGCTCGTTCCACGAGTAAAATCGCCCAAAACCAAAACAAATACAGACCTGCCGCAGCGTCGCCCCTTCCGTAGGGGCTGAGCTTGCCTCATATCCGGTTGCAATAAAGAAAATACATCCGGAGGAATTCAATGGCCGCAGCAGCTCTGCCAGACGGTTGGCCCGTCATTTCAATCGCACAGGCCAATGCCGCGATTGCCGCATCAGATAGCCCGCTTCAGCTAAGCGATGGTGTTGTCGATGGCGTATCGATGAAAATTTACGCCAATGCGCCGCCAACCATTCGTACCATTCTGGAACTGGCGGAGCCGCAATTTGGCGCACGCGATTACCTTGTCTATGAAGATGAGCGCGTGACCTATGCAGCATTCACGCGGGCCGTCGAACATTTTGCGAAACTGCTGCAAGAGCAATTCGGCATCCAGAAGGGTGATCGTATCGCGGTGATCATGCGGAACTTCCCGCAATGGCCAGTGCCGTTCTTTGCGGCCCTTTCGATTGGCGCCATCGCGACCCCGATGAATTCCTGGTGGACGGCTGATGAGCTTGAATATGGCTTGAAAGATTGCGGGGCGAAAATCGCCGTGATCGACCCGCAGATCCATGACCGGATCAAGGATAAAGTCGCTGGTCTGACCGAGCTTGAAGCGATTATCGTCGCGCGCGGCGGAGACAAAGTCAGCGGCGACAATGTATATTCGATGGAAGCCTTGATCGGGACTGCCAATAGTTGGGCGAGCCTGGAAAAGATTGGTCTGCCGGCGGTCGATCTGCACCCGGATGATGACGCCACCATTATGTATACCTCAGGCACAACCGGCCGCCCGAAAGGGGCGCTGGCCTCGCACCGTGCGATCATCTCAAACATGCTGAACTCTCTAACCTGTCAGATGCGCATGCTGCTGCGTCGCGGCGAAGAGCCAGCTGAACCCGATCCAGAAGAGCAAAGCGCGACTTTGCTTGCGATCCCGTTCTTCCATGCCACCGGAGCCTTCGCGGTGCTGATCCCAAGCATGCTGCAAGGCAATAAAATCGTCTCCATGTATAAGTGGGACGCTGGCGAAGCGCTGCCGATCATTGAACGTGAAGAGATCAATGCGGTGGGCGGTGTGCCGGCGATTGCCTGGCAACTGCTAGAACATCCAGAGCGCGACAATTATGATCTCTCTACGATCAAGGCGATTTCCTATGGCGGCGCGCCATCTGCGCCGGAACTGGTGACGACGATCAAGAAACGCTTCCCGGAAGCGGCGCCTGGCAATGGCTGGGGGATGACCGAAACCTGTGCGACGGCATCGCTGAACATTGGCGAGGACTATGTGAACCGCCCGGACAGCGCAGGTTCGCCTCCCGGCGCGGTCGAACTCAAAATCATCGATCCGGACGGCAAGGAAGTCGCTCCCGGCGAGGTTGGTGAGCTGTGGTGCAAAGGCCCGATGAATTGCAAGGCCTATTGGAATAAACCCGAAGCCACTGCTGAGACTTTTGTTGATGGTTGGGTCGTCACCGGCGACCTCGCCCGTATCGACGAAGAGGGCTTTTTGTACCTGGTTGACCGCGCCAAGGACATGCTGATCCGAGGCGGCGAAAATATCTACTGTATCGAAGTAGAGAGCGCGTTGTATGACCATCCGGCTGTCATGGACGCATCTGTTGTCGGCATCCCGCACAAAATTCTCGGTCAGGAAGTTGGCGCTGTCGTGCAATTGAAACCAGGCACAAGTGCCAGCGAAGATGAGTTGCGAGCACATGTCCGCAATCAAATCGCGGCGTTCAAAGTGCCCGTGGAGATTCAGTTTCAGGATGAGCCGCTGCCGCGGAATGCGAATGGCAAGATCCTGAAACCGGAGCTGCGCGATCGGTTCGAACCGCGCTCTTAAGTCCACCTGTCGCGGCGTGAGATACGGCATGTCCCGTATTGGCGATGCTTGGCTTGAACGGCAGCCTCCCGGAAAACAGGGAGGATGCCGTCATGGCGCCGCAAAAAGTCGATGGCCACTTTGATGTATTGATCGCCGGAGCCGGGATTTCCGGTATTGGATCCGCTTATCATTTACAGACACAATGTCCTGGCAAAACCTATCTGGTCCTGGAGAAGCTCGAGAGCTTTGGCGGCACCTGGCGGACACATACATATCCGGGCATCCGATCGGACAGCGATCTCTACACGTTCGGGTACCGGTTCAAGCCCTGGATCGGGCCACCGATTGCGACCGCTGACGAGATCCTGAAATATATGGGCGAAGTGATCGACGAGAATGATATCGCGCGCCACATTCGCTATTCTCATACGATTACCGGCGCGCGCTATTCATCGAAAGACAAGCTGTGGACGGTGACGGCGACGTGCGGCGAAGCCGGTGAGCAGAAAACCTATACCTGTACCTTCTTGTGGATGTGCCAGGGCTATTACAACCCGGACCAAGGCTACACGCCAGAATGGGACGGCATGGATGATTTTCAGGGCGAGATTATCCATCCGCAAACCTGGCCTGAGGACACAGATCTCAAGGATAAACGCGTGGTCTGTATTGGCTCCGGAGCGACTGCGGCGACATTGGTGCCAGCAATTGCTGGTGAGTGTTCGCATGTCACGCTTTTGCAGCGCTCGCCGACATATTTCTTCCCCGCGGAAAACCGTAATGAACTGGCAGACGAGCTGCGCCGCATTGGGGTTTCCGATGAGCTGGTGCATGAGATCGCCCGCAAGAAGGCGTTGTTTGATCAGGATGAAACCTGCCAACGTTGCCTGACGGAACCAGATGTCGTGAAGGCGGAATTGCTCGAAGCTGCAGAAGCCTATCTTGGTCCGGACTTCGATATCAAAACGCACTTCACGCCCAAATACCGCCCATGGCAGCAACGCCTCGCTTTCATCCCGGATGGCGATCTCTTCCAAGGCATTGCGAGTGGCGCGGCGAGTGTTGTCACTGATGAGATCGAGCGCTTCACCAAGACTGGAATTCTGCTCAAATCCGGACAGCATCTCGACGCGGATATCATCATCACAGCGACGGGGTTCAATCTCTCGATCCTCGGCGGCATTCCGTTCGAAGTCGATGGCGAACCAGTCGATTTCAGCCAGACAGTTACCTATCGCGGTATGATGTTCACCGGCGTTCCAAACATGGTCTGGGTGTTCGGCTATTTCCGCGCCAGCTGGACCTTGCGGGTTGATTTGGTCGGTGACTTTGTCTGCCGCCTCTTGCAGCACATGGACAACAAAGGCGTCGAGGAAGTGCGGGTCGATTTGCGCGAAAAAGACAAGGACATGCAGCTTCTGCCCTGGATGGACAGTGACAATTTCAATCCGGGATATTTGATGCGATCGATGCATCTGATGCCAAAACGCGGTGAAGACCCGGTCTGGGCACACACTCAGGATTATTGGCAAGAGCGAGAAGAGCTTCCGCTCGTCGATCTGGACGCTGAAGAATTTGTCTATTCACGGCAGCGGGCGGTTGCGACGACGGCGGCCTGAGCGCGATCTTCTCGGCGGCTTCCATGAGGCCGCAAAAACCCTTATGCGCAGGGAATGACAGATGAGAATGCAGGTTATCAAAAGACCGGATCAGGCCAACCTCTCGCACTGGAGAAACGCCAGACCGCAGAAGATGGTCGCCGGTTTTCGCCGTCGACGGGCCGCAACAAGGATATCGTCAGAGAAACCTTTCTGCGATTGATGCCGCGCGCAGGCTGCGTGCTGGAAATTGCCTCCGGGACCGGGGAGCACGGTGCCCATATCACGGCAGGCGCGCCAGACCTGGAATGGACCTATTCCGACATTGATCCGGCCAGCCAGGCCAGCCAAGCCGCCTGGGCGCAACATGTCGAGCATGATCGATTGCTGGGGCCGCTCACGGTCGACACGGCCCAATCAGAATGGGGCGCGGCGGAGCAAGCCTGGAACAGCCTGTTCTGCGCCAACATGATTCATATCGCACCGTTCGACGCTGCGATTGGCCTGATCGCGGGCGCCGGGCGACTGCTCGCGCCAGACGGGCGGCTGATGCTGTATGGGCCGTTTGCGCAAAGCGGCGATATCGCGCCATCGAATGCACGCTTCAGCGAGGATTTGAAGCGGCGGGACCCAAGCTGGGGCGTGCGCGATTTGGAGCTTGAGATTGTACCACTCGCGATCGCAGCAGGACTGCAACTCGCGGAAATTGTCGACATGCCCGCGAACAATCTCAGCGTGATTTTCGAGAAACCGGCTTAGCGGCCTTAGGCGGCAACCACTTGATTAGAGCCCAGCGCCTGGTGCAGGTCTTCGATCACATCAGCAACCTCTTCAAGCCCGACAGATATCCGAACCAGACCTTCACTGATGCCATGCGCTTCACGCTCTTCGCGCGAATAAGTTGAATGCGTCATGCTCGCCGGGTGTTGGATCAGGGTCTCGGCATCGCCAAGGCTCACGGCCCGGCGGATCAGCTGGAGCCGGTTCATCATATCAATACCCGCCGCATAACCACCTTTCAGTTCAAACGCGATCATGCCGCCAAAGCCGTGCATTTGCCGTTTGGCGAGCTCATGTTGCGGGAAGCTTGCCAGACCGGGATAGAAAACTGCCGATACCTGGCTGTGCCCCTCCAACATTTCCGCGACTTCCTGTGCGCTCCTGGCATGTCGTTCGACCCGCAGCGCAAGTGTCTTCAATCCTCTGAGGATCAACATCGCATTGAACGGCGCCAGCACCGAGCCTGTCATATCCTTGACGCCGACCATGCGCACCTCGGCCATGTCGTCAGCTGAGCCGACCGCGATACCGGCAATCAGATCGCCGTGTCCGCCGAGATATTTGGTTGCCGAGTGCACAACGATATCAGCCCCATGCGAGAGCGGGCGCGTTTGCACAGGCGTGGCATAAGTATTGTCGACAATTGTCTTTGCCCCGTGACGTTTGGCGATCGCGCTCACTGCGGCGATGTCGACGAGGCGCATGTTCGGATTTGCAGGTGTTTCGAAATAGACGATCCTGGTCTTGTCAGAAATCGCTGTTTCCAGAGCCAGCGGATTGGTCAGGTCGACATGTGTGACCGTCACACCAAATCGGCTGAGGCCATGCTGGAAAAATGAGAACGTGCAGCCATACAGGGTCTTATCAGTGATCAATTCGTCGCCAGCTTGCAGAAAGCTCCACAGGACTGAGGTGATCGCCCCCATGCCAGACGCCATCGCGACAGCGGCTTCAGCGCCTTCGAGAGAGGCCATGCGTTGTTCCAGAAGGTCGGTCGTCGGGTTGGAGATGCGCGAGTAGATATGGCCGGGCGCTTCGCCGGCAAATCGCGCGCCACCTTGCTCAGCAGTCTCGAACGCGAAGGTTGAGGTGAGGTGCAGCGGCGGGGTGAGCGCCCCCTCTGCGCTGATCGGATCATAGCCGTGATGAATGGCGCGCGTGGCAAAGCCTTTGGCTTGATCGTCTTGCATGGGGCATCTCCTATACGCAAAGAATACCTCAAAACGGCCCGCAGGAGTTTGCGAAATGGCAAGTCATTTGCTTATATATTGGCAGAAACTGCCAAGGATGGGTCGATGGATAGCAAAGATCGCCAGATATTGAAGGAATTGCAGGCGGATGGCCGCCTTACCAATCAAGAGCTTTCAGAGCGCGTGAACCTCTCGCCCAGCCCTTGCCTGCGCCGTTTGCGCCTGATGGAAGAGCAGGGCGTTATCACGGGCTATACGGCTCTGGTCGATCAGAAAGCCTGGGGGCTGCCTGTCACAGTGTTTATCCGGATCAAGCTTGAACGCCATAGTGACGAAGCGGTGCAGGCCTTTGAGCGGGCGATTATCAACATGCCACAAGTCATGGATTGCTGGTTGATGACCGGGCGGTCGGATTATCTTTTGCGTGTCATCGCGGCGGATCTCGATGATTATGAGCAATTCGTGCGCCGTGAGCTGCAACGCGTGCCTGGCATTGCAAGCATCGATACCAGTTTTGCTTATGGCAGCGTCAAGCACGCACAGGTTTTGCCGGACGTCTCTGCTTAACGGTCGGCTATTGCTCAGCTTTCCATTGGGCGCGAATTTCTTCGGTTCGATTATGCACCCCGTCCGGGCTCCAGCCTGGCGCATTGGCAGCGCGTTTGACCCAGGTCAGCGGTTTGAAGCCGTCTGATGCGCAATCGCGCAGCAAGGCAAAGAATTCATGGAATGCGACAATGACCGGATTATAGCTGCCAAGCGGTTTGACGATGCCATAATCTGGCTTGTCCGCCTCTTGCTCAGGAATGAATGATCCAAACATCTTATCCCAGGTGATAAACACGCCAGCATAATTGGCATCCAGATAACGCGGATTGGTGGCATGGTGCACGCGGTGATGGCTCGGTGTATTGAACACGGCTTCGAACCAGCGCGGGCATTTATCAATTGCTTCGGTATGGATCCAGAATTGATAGACGAGATTGATCCCGCCTGCGGCGCCAATGATCAACGGGTGGAAGCCCAGCAGCACCAGGGACCAGCCGATCAGGATCAGCCCGGTAAACGGTCCGAACCAGGGCTGGCGCAGCGCTGTCGTCAGATTGTAGTGCTTGCTGGAATGATGCGTAACATGCTCCATCCAGAACCAACGCACGCGATGCGCGAACCGGTGCTTCCAGTAATAGACGAAATCATACAGCACGAAGACGATCACGAAACTCCACCAGGTATTCGGCACGGTCATCACGCGGTAGGGCCAGGCGAGCATCAACATCCAAAGCGCGGCAACGCCGGTCAACGTCCCAACAATGGCATTGCCCAGACCCATGGTCATGCTGGTCATCGCGTCCTTGGTTTCGTACCGCCCTTTGGCACGGCCAGATTTGACCGCCCACCATTCAATGATCACCGAGATCACGAAGACCGGCGCGAACAGCGCTTCAATAGGAATATCATTTGGCATTGATCAGGCGGAAACGCTTTCTTTGGCGGCTGCGCGGATCATATCGCTGGCTTTTTCGGCAATGGCAATGGTCGGCGCATTCGTGTTGCCGCTGACCAGGCGCGGCATGACAGAGGCATCAACGACACGCAGGCCTTGAACGCCCCGGACATTCAACTGGTCGTCAACGACCGCCATTGTATCGCCATCAATGCCCATCTTGCAGGTGCCGACCGGGTGATAGATCGTGCCGCCCGTTTCGCGGGCATAAGCGAGTAAGTCCTCATCCGATTGCGCGTCCGGGCCGGGCTCCATCTCGTGATCGATATATTTCGCCAGGGCATCCTGCTCGGCAAATTTCCGTGCCCAGCGCAGGCCAGCGATCGCGGTTTGTTGATCCAGCGGGTCGTGCAGATAGTTCGGCAGAATGGCCGGGTGCTGGTCATGCTGGGCCGATTTGATGTGCACACTGCCGCGGCTTTCCGGGCGGAGCTGACACGGAGCGATGGTGATGCCGGGGGCTTTTTCGAGCTCCATGTCACCGCTTTCAGTCATTTTCTGCATATCCATCGTGGCGGGCAGGATGTGATATTGAACGTCTGGCGTCGCGAGTTCCGGACGGGTTTTTACAAAGGCTGCGACATGTGCCGCCGACAGTGTCAGCAAGCCTTTGCGCTGAGTCAGATATTTGAACACTTCGCCAACCATGGCGAGCCCGCGCGATTGCTGGTTCACCGAGGGCGTTCCAGGTTTCATGCGATAGCGATTGCCGAGCACGAAATGGTCCTGCAGGTTTTCGCCGACACCGGGCAGGGCAGAAACGACTTCAATGCCTTTCTCTCGCAGCAAATCCGGATGGCCGATGCCAGAAAGTTCGAGCAATTGCGGGCTGTTAATTGCGCCGCCAGAAAGGATGACCTCGGCGCGGGCTTTGGCCGTAACCGTCTGACCATTCTGCGTATATTCGACGCCGGTCGCGCGCTTGCCTTCAAACAAGACTCGCGCCGCCAACGCTTTGGTCTCGATGCTCAAATTAGGGCGTTTCTTGGCCGGGTTGAGATAGGCGACAGCGGCACTGCATCGGCGGCCATTCTTGACTGTCAGCTGATAATAGCAAACGCCTTCCTGGTCCTCGCCATTCACATCGCGGTGGGGCAGGCCCATGGCCTTGCCGGCTTCGATCACGGCGTCGGAGATCGGGTGGGGTTCCGTGACATCAGAAACATTTAGCGGGCCGCCTTTGGCGTGGCCGTCCATGCCATCGCGTTCCTGGTTCTGACTGCGGAGGAAATAGGGGTGGAGATCATCATAAGACCAACCGCGCAGGCCCATCTGGCGCCAGCCATCATAATCCTGACGCTGGCCGCGAATATAGAGCAAGCCATTGATTGACGATGAGCCGCCCAGGACTTTGCCGCGCGGCCAGGTATGGACGCGGTCATTGGTGCCCGGATCAGGCTCTGTCTCGTACATCCAGTTGACTTTCGGGTCCTTCAGAGTGGAGGCATAACCAACTGGGATATGGATCATCATTGACGTGTCTTTGCCCCCGGCCTCAAGCAACAGGACGGTCGATTTTCCATCCTCCGTCAGGCGGTTGGCGAGAACACATCCGGCGCTGCCAGCGCCGACAATAATATAGTCAAATTCAGCCATTCTCATTTCCTCCGGCGGCGCCTGATGCGCCGTCTGTTTCACAGAAGATGACACAGGCGTCACGGATTCTAAAGGGGCAACGCTGCGTCACGGTTGACGGGTGCGACGAGAGACCGCTTCTTGTCTCCAAAATACCTATAGGAGAGCAAGATGAGCAGCCTTGGCGATTATGAGACAATCAAACTGGAGCAAGAAGGCGCAATCGCGATCCTGACTCTGCACCGTCCCGAAAAAATGAATGCCTTCACTGGCAAAATGATGATGGAAATGATCGACGCGTTCGACAAGACGGATGCCAATGACGATGTCCGCGCAGTCATCGTAACGGGATCTGGCGATCGCGCATTTTGCGCCGGCGCTGACTTGTCCGAAGGCGCCAAGACATTTGACTATGAAGCGCGCGCCGATAGCGGCGAAGTTGGTCGCGCCGAGAAAGTCGACATTCAGCGCGATGGCGGCGGACGCGTGACCTTGCGCATTTTTGATAGTTTGAAACCGGTAATTGGCGCGATCAATGGCGCGGCGGTTGGCATCGGTGTCACGATGCAGCTGCCTATGGATATTCGCATTGCTTCTGACAATGCGCGCTTTGGCTTTGTGTTCAATCGCCGCGGGATCAACCCGGAAGCCGCGTCTAGCTGGTTCCTGCCACGTCTGGTCGGTATTCAGCAGGCGCTGGAATGGTGCTATTCAGGCCGGGTCTTCCCAGCCGAAGAGGCGCTGAAAGGCGGGTTGGTCCATTCAGTGCATCCTCAAGCGGACCTGATGGACGTCGCCCGCGCCATGGCGAATGAGATTGCTGAAAACACGGCTGCGGTTTCGACGGCACTGACGCGCCAGATGATGTGGCGCATGCTCGGGGCGAGCCACCCAATGGAAGCGCATATTGTCGATAGTGCTGCCATCTTCTCGCGCGGCCAGACCGAGGATGCCCGCGAAGGCGTGATGAGCTTCCTGGAGAAGCGTAAACCGGTCTATCCGGTCAAAGTTTCCGAAGGTATGCCGAGCTTCTTCCCATGGTGGGATGATCAGGAGTTTAAATGGATCGGTGAATAATACCGCCAATCATTTGCCATTCCTGATAGTGAGACTATGATTACCCGTATGAGTACAAAAGAGAGATCAAAACGCGTTCTTGATGCGCGTAAGACAACCGGTCCTGTCGCTGTTTACGAATTGCGCGACGTGCACTGCAAATGGCCCATTGGTGAACCTGGAAAGGCTGGCTTCCACTTTTGCGGAAAGCCGAGCCTGGATGGCGCGCCATATTGTGAAAGTCACAAAGAGCAGTCATTGCGCGCCTAGGGCGCACTGACTGGCTCAGGTGACAGCCGCATCGAGCAATAGATAAGTCGCTAACCGCGCGCTGGCATTCTTGCCGGACGCGTGCGTGTTTTCGAGTGCGTTCAAGGCGTCAGATTCTTCTAGCGCCAGGAAGTCTCGGGCTAGGGTCATCATTTCGAGATTGCCGCGCAGGCGTTGTCGAACCCGATCAACTTGCCGGCCAACTTGTTGGCTTGTCGCATTGCGACGATGGTCTTCGCCTTTGCGGGCGGCTTGAGCGATCTTTTTCTTGTCTTTCGGACGGAACACATCGCCCAGCTGGATACCGGAATCCTGCAATTGTCCGAGCAGCGCTTCTGCCGTCTCTTCACGTGACAGGGTTGATCTCTCGTCGCGCTCCATATCGGCGATGATGTCGCTGAGCGAGTCGCCGCCCATGCGCGTCGTGCCGATTTCAATCTCGTCTTCCGGTCCGAATGAAGCGCTGGTTGTGAACGAGTCTAACTCATCCTGGATGTCATCGAAATCATCCTCCAGGTCGACACTGTCTTGCGCGTGCCCATTTCCATTCGGCGCATGTCCATTGGATTCCGCCAATTCAGATGCTGCGTCTGTCCCGGCTTCTTTGAGCATCGCTTTGGCCATACGGTCGGCGCTGGCATCAAACAGATCTTCCTCGACGGCGCGTGACGGGGATTGCACCACCGGCTGTGACGCTGGTTTAGGAGCAAAAGTGGTTTCGGCAGCCGGCTTGATACGCTCGCCATTCGAACCGGTCGTTGCAACGCGGAGTTCGACAGCTTTGGTCTTTTTCAAGAGTGCCTGACTTGTATTGGTCGCGCGGCGTTCGGAAATATCCATCTCCGCGCGTGCCGCCATGCCAGCAGCGCGCACTGCGGCGGCGGCTTGCTGGCCAGCATCTTTCAGCTCGGCAAGCGCGCGGGCGGCGGATTCGGAAGCTTCAAAGGTCTGGTTCTGGATCTGGGCGCTGGCATCTTTGGCGCCGTCCAGCGCGACTTTGACAGATTCCAGAAGACGATCACCGGTCGTGCCGGCGGCGGCGGCCGCGAGTTCACCTGCACGCGCTGCCGTTTCGACGGTCTTGCGGGACTGTTCGAGTTTTTCTTCCATGCGCGCGATCGCGAACAAGAGAGTCTCGTTCCGTTCACCGGCTTCTGCAGCAAGCGTATCCATCGCGGAAATCTTCTGTGCCAGACCACGTCCGGTTTGGTCCAAAGCTGCCAGACGTCCTTGCAGGGCGTCTTCGGCGGCGCTGACTTCGGTCGCCGCGGCTTTTGCGGAAGCGACCATCAAGGTCGCCTGTTCCGGGATCGCATCGTTCAGCAGGTCGGTTTGCTCGCGCAAATCCTTTGCCAGCTGTTCGAGGCCATTGCGCTCATTGCCAAGACGCGAAGCCAGATCACGCGCATTGTCGGCGCTGGCATAAGTGACGGATTCGAGACGTTGTCTCTCATCGCCGATTTCGCCGGCCATGGCTTTCATCGCTGACAGGGCATGTCCCATGGAGCGATCAACTTCGGCGCTGGCTTTGGACATTTCATCGGCAAACAGGCGGGCTTCGTCGGCCATGGTTTCCGACGGCAGAAGCAAACGAGCGGCAGCTTCGAGTACGACCGCGTTCGCGGCAGTTGCGCGGGCTTGCTCGCGCGCCATCATGCCGGCGAGGACGAGCATCAAGCCAGGCAGAATAATTGCGATCAGGCCGGCTATGATCAGAGCTGGTTGCATGGTGCCGAGTGTTTCAGCACCAATCATGGCGGCGGACCCGACAAAGGCTGCGACCCACCATAAGAAGGCTAAACCAAGCGCTCCCCAGGCGAGCCAACTCGAGGCATTTTGTGCGGATTCGAGACGCGCGATCGCGTCTGACGGATGGATTTTGTGTGGTTCAGCTACGTCACTCATGATGGCCATTATACACTCGACTGGGGCAAAATTGCGAGGGGTAGGAGCATTTCTTCCTTGTCATGGATGCAATGCTCGAACCAAATCTCAGGATCAACGCAAGAGATCACCGCTAAATACCGGAAACAAAACAATAATTTTGAGCAGTTATGGCCTGAATAATGCAACTTTTTGCGTTCCCTCAAAGATGAAAAGCAGCTGCAAAAAGCGACTGTTTCATTTTTGAGGCGAGCACCGAAGGTCGAATTTCTCTTTATGGGAGAATCGCCAGGGCGTGCGGCGGGAATTTTGAGCTGGTCAATATTCAGAGGGTTTGGCATGATTTTGCCGTGACGCGCACAATTCTTCTATATGCTCTTGGGCTCGCGGCCATCGCATTCGGGTTGCAATGGATCGAGTATCATTACCTGACCAAATTGTTTGCGACAGAATTTTACGTGGTGCTGATCGCGATCGGGTTCACTGGACTCGGAATATGGCTCAGCCGGGCCCTGACGCCCGCTGCCCCTTCGCCGGGATTTGAACTCAACGAAGCCGCGCTGAAAAGCCTCGGTATTACAAAGCGGGAACATGCCGTCCTTGAGCAAATGGCGGGCGGGAAATCGAATAAGCAAATCGGCGAAACCCTGCATGTGTCGCCCAACACCGTGAAGACGCATGTCTCGCGATTGTATGAAAAACTTCAAGTCAATCAGCGTGTTCAAGCGGTGCAGAAAGCGAAGGATCTGGCGCTCATCCCATAAGGTGATTTTTGGGTCATTCGCGAAAATCACCCGGATGGGCGATAGCTCGGGGAGAAGGTTTGGATCAGGGCTAAACGTCTGATTTGAACCAAAGGAGGTAATTATGTTTCGGATCATGTTGGTTTATGGCGCGATCGCTGGGGTGGTGATTATCACTGTCATATCGCTTGGGATGTTCATGTCCGACAACAGTGGCTCGAGCGTTGTTGGCTATTTGACAATGCTCGTGGCGCTATCTCTGATCTTCGTCGCCATCAAACGCTATCGAGACAGAGAGTTGGGAGGCGTGATTAAGTTCTTTCCTGCGTTTGGTCTTGGACTTGGTATCACAGCTGTGGCTGGCGTGGTCCATGCGTTGGGGTGGGAGTTAAATTTGTGGCTAACTGACTACGCGTTTATGGAAGAGTACAAGCAAACTCTGATCGCTGGTTATGAAGCCAAAGGGATCACGGGTGAGGCGCTTGCGGCCAAAGTCGAAAAAGTCGAATCGACGATGGCGAGTTACAAAAATCCAGCGTTTCGAATGCCGCTCACGTTCATGGAAATCTTGCCGGTCGGCCTCGTCGTCGCTTTGCTCAGCGCTGCATTGCTGCGAAACCCGAAAATCTTTCCAGCAAAAGCCTGATCTCGATCACAATTTGCTAAATCAGCAGGCCTTCCGTCACAGGAGGGCTTGCTTTGTTGTGTTTACAATGGTCTTCCGGGCCAACCGATTTTGGTTACGCACATAATTCATTCATGGCGCGATTGACTCGAGCAGGAATCGAACCATGTTCAGGCCGTTTGCGCGCTGGGCGGCGTTGGCGAACACGGCTCATAGAGAGGATCAACCATGGCTGCGCTGGATACTCATTCAAAAATCGACCTGATCGGGTTCAACTTGAAAATGCTGGCGCGAGGGCAGCAACGCTCTTTGCTGATCAGCGCGGGGGCGACCGAAGACAAGGAATTTCTGCTCGAAGCTTGTCGTAAAATGTCAGACATTGGCGTCGGTCTCTATGCGACGCCAGGAACGCATCGTTTTCTGGCCGATAACGGCGTTGAATCAATCGCCGCACGCAAGATTTCCAGCGACGAAGAGCCCAATATCAGAACGCTGATCCAGGACGGGAAGGTTGATTTTGTCGTCAATATCCTGACCGGCGATTCGACTTATGATGAAGCCTCTGACGCCGCCAGCATCCGCTCGCTTTCTGTAAAGCACGGGATCCCGCTTTACACGGATCGCAGCGTTGCCAAGGAAACGATTGAGCTGGTGCTCTCGGATCTCGAAGCCGGTACTTATAGCTATAAGATCAATAGCGATGACCGCCCCTGGGATCTGCGCACGCGTTTTCTGGAACTGGTGCGCGAACGCGGCGGCTGGTCGAACCATCATGGCCATTTTGACAAAGCCTATCTGATCTCGCCGGAAAACCTGGCACTTGGGTTTGCCGACATGGAAAAGAAGTGGGAGCTGTATCGCCACTTGAAAGAGAATTACACGCACGAAGACCTGGTCGAACGGATTTCGCGCGCTTTGCAGACCGTCGTTGACCAAGGCTCACAATATTGCCGCACCATGGTTGATGCGGATAGCATTATCGGTCTCAAACCCATCCAGGCGGCGGTCGAAGTCAAAGAACGGTTCAAGGACAAGATCCGTTTCGAGATTGGCGTCCAGCCACTCGAAGGCGTTTTGGATGAAGCCTCGCGCAAGCAATATATCGAAGCTTGTAAACTGGCCGACTATTGCGGCGGCCTGCCCTCGCGCGATCGTCCGCAGGAAGAGAAGCATCTCGACATCGTTATGGAGACAGCCAAAGAGCTGAACAAAATGGTCGAAGTTCACGTCGATCAGGAAAATAATCCGTTCCAGAACGAAACCGAATTGCTCTGCCTCAAGACTATGGAGCATGGCATGCAAGGCCGGGTCTATGGCATTCACTCCATCTCGGTTTCGGCCAAGGATGAAAGCGAGCAGGACAGGATTGTCGAGCTTTGCAAGAAAGCCGATGTCGGCATCGTCATCTGCCCATCTGCCGCTCTATCGATGAAACAGTTGCCCATGCAAGGCCCATTGCACAATTCCATCGGACCCTTCGTGAAGCTGAAAAACGCTGGCGTCAGAACGTATCTCGGGATCGATAATATCGCTGATCTGTTCATGCCAATCGTTGATGGCGACATGTGGACCGAAGTGCGGATGCTGATGGAGGCCTGCCGCCATTACGATCTGGAGCAGATTGCCGATTGGGCCTGCCAGCCGCCGCTGCACATCATGAATGAACAAGCGGCCCGCGTCGCGGCTGAGTAGGGAATAGTCCTGCGGCCAGAAGAAGCATTGGGTTGCAGGCCAAGTCCTGACATATAGAACTCTGAGAGGCGGACCGCGGTGGCCCGCCTTTTTGGTCACGAGGTTTTATGCTCGCTGAAATTGGTCAGATCGCTCTCATCCTGGCGCTATTGCTCAGCGCTCTGCAAGGATGGATGGGCCTGCAAGGCGCGCATCAGAATGATCGCCGGGCGATGATGTTCGCGGACCGCGCTGCCATCGCACAGGCGCTGCTCTGTATAGGCGCCTTTGCGCTTTTGGCCCACGCATTCATGATTTCGGACTTCAGCGTCAAACTGGTTGCGACCAATTCACATACCAGCAAGCCCCTGATCTACAAATTCAGTGGCACATGGGGAAATCACGAAGGGTCTATGCTGCTCTGGGTGATGATCATGGCGATGTTTGGAGCCGCGATTGTCTGGTTCGGTAAAACGCTGCCGTCAGGCTTGCGGGCAAGGGCGATTGCCATTCAAGGTCTGACAACGACAGGGTTTTTGGCCTTCCTTATTTTCACCTCCAACCCGTTTGAGCGGCTGACGCCGGTGCCCGAAAATGGTGTCGGTCTGAACCCACTCTTGCAGGATCCAGGGTTGGCGCTGCATCCGCCATTTCTCTATCTCGGCTACGTTGGCTTTTCGGTCGCGTTTTCGTTCGCGGTGGCGGCGCTGATTGAAGGCCGGGTTGATGCGATGTGGGCACGCTGGGTGCGGCCCTGGGTGCTTCTGGCCTGGAGTTTCCTGACCATTGGTATCGTGCTCGGCAGTGTCTGGGCCTATTACGAACTGGGCTGGGGCGGCTGGTGGTTCTGGGATCCGGTTGAGAATGTCAGCTTCATGCCCTGGCTGGCCGGTACGGCGCTTCTCCACTCCACTCTGGTGGCTCAGGCGCGCGGCAGCTTTATTCGCTGGACGCTGTTATTGGCGATCACAACATTCTCGCTCAGCCTGGTCGGCACCTTCATTGTTCGATCTGGCGTGTTGACCAGCGTGCACGCCTTCGCTGTCGATCCGGATCGCGGCGTGTTCATTCTCGCATTGCTGATCCTCGCCACGGGCGGTGCACTGGCGCTCTATGCCTTGCGCTCTGGAAAAATTGCGCATGGGGCCAGTTTCGAACTGGAAAGCCGGGAAGCCGGTCTCGTCCTGAACAATATCCTGCTGGTCGTTTCGACGGCGACGGTCTTCCTGGGGACGTTCTATCCGTTGGTGATTGATGCGTTGACCGGCGACAAGATCACAGTTGGCCCACCATATTTCGAGCGGACATTCGGGCCGATCATGGCAATCCTGATCATCTTCATGGCTGTCGCCCCGCTGATCAAATGGCGCAGCGACAGCTGGCGCCGGCTGCGAAAGACTTTGCTGATCATGGCTGCGGCCGCAGTGCCATTGACCATAGCTGTTGCGGTGTTTGGTAAATCTGTGTTCGGTGCGATCGGGATCGGGCTCGCAGTCTGGTTGCTGATGGGAACAATCGCAAATTACGGTCGCAAATTGCGTATTGGACAGACAAAAAGCACAATCGGAAACTTGCTCAAACGCTTTGCGTTGCTGCCTGGCGCCACGCATGGATTTGCGTTGGCGCATCTCGGGCTGGCCGTCTGTACCGTCGGGGTCGTCGCGATGGGCGTCTGGTCGGATGAGGAAGTCGATCGGCTTAAGCTTGGCGAGAGCATTTCGGTTGCTGGCTATGAGTTTACACTTGAAAGTGTTGACCGGGCACAAGGACCGAATTTTGTTTCAGAGGCCGGACGTGTCGTGATTGAGCGCGGCGGCAAACGCATTGCGGTCCTCAACCCCGAGCAACGCATGTATCCGGTTGAGCGCAATAATACGACCGAAGGCGCGATGGAGATTGGTGCCCTGCTTATCCTGTATGCGGCCAAGGGCGAAGGAAATCCGCAAGAGGGCTGGGTGGTAAGTGTCTATTACCATCCGCTCGTCATCTGGATCTGGATCGGCGCTTTGATGATGGCCTTTGGTGGCTTCGCCTCCTTGGCGGATCGACGGCATGCCTTTTCAGGTCGCCGAGCACCAACGCTCGCGTCGCAACCTGTGGCGGCGGAATAGGGCATATGACTTGGTCTCGTCTCCTTCCAGTTGGCGTGTTTGTCGTCCTTGCGGTGTTTCTGGCGATTGGTCTGACGCGAGATCCAAGCGTTATCCCGACTGAAATGATTGATCGCGAGATGCCGGAATTTGAATTGCCGGAACTGCGCTCTGAGACCGCTTTGCTGAACAGAGAAGATCTGGTCGGCGAAACCGTCCTGGTCAATGTGTTCGGATCCTGGTGCGTCGCGTGTTTGCAAGAGCACCCAACGCTGATGCAACTATCGCGCGACAACACCGTCCGTATCGTTGGGGTTAACTGGCGCGATAAGCGCGAAGATGCGCTTTCTTGGCTGCAAGAGCATGGCGACCCCTATACGGACATCATCTTCGATGCCGAGAGCGATCTGGTCATCGAAATGGGCGTCACCGGCGCGCCCGAAACCTTCATCATCGATCCAGATGGGCGCATTCGTTACAAGCAGATTGGCGCGATTACACCGGACGTGTGGAAGACCACAATCCGGCCCGTCATCGAGGCAATCGCGCGGGAAAGCGAGGCGCCATCATGAGAGCGCTGATGGCAGCATGCTTGGCGTTCGTGATGCTCTATGCCGGGCTAAGCGAGGCCCAAGAACCGGGCGATGCACCGGTCGAAAATGTCGATGCCCGAACCGAAGCGATTTCCAAAACTCTGCGCTGTGTGGTTTGCCAGAACCAATCAATCTATGACTCCAATGCACCGCTCGCAGAAGATATGCGACGGCTCGTTCGCAAGCGCGTCGAAGCCGGTGACAGCGACGACGAAACGCGGGAATATTTGCGCGCGCGTTACGGGGACTATGTGCTGATGTCGCCGCCCCTGCAGATGAATACGCTGCTGCTATGGGGTGGGCCGCTCATCCTGGTTCTCCTGGGTGGGGCGTGGTTCCTGATGCGTTTGCAGCGCGTCGAAACGGCGCCTGTTGCGGCTTTGAGTGACGAAGATCGCACCCGCATCGCGGCAGCCCTGGCCGGCAAGGATGACCCACAATGATCTGGATTGCCTTCTTTGCGCTGCTGGTGATTGCGGGCGGCTATGTGATGATGCCGTTTCTGAGCATGGCAAGTGAACCGCCTGTCGCCGCGCTTGATGAAGCCCGCCGCCAGCGCGCCACGGTGGACCTGGACGAAGCTGAGGGGCGGCTTGGATCGCAAGCAGCGTCAGAGGCCCGCGATGCGCTTGACCGCCGGATCCTGGCTTTGCTCGATGATCCGCACCAAAGCGTCAGCGGCGCGCGCTTGAAAACACTCGCCATGGGCATTGTGCCCGCCGTGCTTCTGCTCGGCGGGGTTGGGATTTACAGCCAGATTGGTCAGCCGGGCTACCAACCGCTGACAGTTGCGGACTATCAGGCGGAGCGGATGTCGGAGCTCCCGGAGACGCTAGAGGAATTGGTCGTCGAGCTGCGCGCCCGCCTCGAAGCGGACCCTAATCCTCCAGCCGATGGCTACGTTCTTCTGGCGCGCTCCTATTTGCGGCTCAGGGCTGTTGAAGCCGGTCTTGCCGCTTATGAAACCGCGATAGAGATTTCAGGCGGCGCTGCAGAATTGGTGGCGGAGCGAGACCGCGTGATTCAGATCTTGCAGGATCGCTCAGCGGCGCCGCAAATTGATCCTGACGCCCAGGCCCGCATCGAAGCGATGTCGCCAGATGAGCAGGCGGCGATGATTGGCAATATGGTTGAAGGCCTGGCTGCCCGTCTCGAGCAGGACCCAAATGATCTGCAAGGCTGGATGCGCTTGATCCGCGCTCGAACGGTCATGGGCGATATTGCTCAAGCGCGGCAAGACCTGGCAACGGCGCAAGCGATCTATCCGATTGAGACTGAAGCAGGACAGATGCTTGATCGGCTTGCTGCCGAGCTGTTGCCGGCCCCTGCGGATTCGGCCCGGGATTGATCTACGTTCACACGTGACGCTGCGAGAACATTTGCCAAGCCACCCTTGGTGCGCCAGTTAAAGCGCATCACATATAGGAGAGTGCCATGGCTACTGGCCGCGAATTTGACGTCATTGTTTACGGATCAACCGGCTATACGGGCCGACTGGTCGCCGAATATCTCGCCAGAACCTATGGCGTCGGCGGAGACTTGAAATGGGCCATGGCGGGGCGCAGCGCTGAAAAGCTGGCTGCCGTCCGCGACGAGATTGGTGCCCCAGCCGACACACCTTTGGTGGTTGCAGATGCCAACAATCCAGCCGATCTGAAATCGATGGCCGAGCGCGCCGGGTGTATCTGCACCACTGTCGGGCCATATCAGCTTTATGGCGAAGACGTTGTTTCGGCCTGCGCCGATGCCGGTACAGATTATGTCGATCTTTGCGGCGAGCCGGCCTGGATGCATCAAATGATCGAGAAGTATGAAGGCGCTGCACAAGCCAGCGGCGCGCGGATCGTCTTCTCTTGCGGATTTGACTCCATCCCGTTCGATCTTGGTGTCTGGTTCACGCAGGAAGCCGCGAAAGAGCGCTTCGGCGCGCCCGTTCCGCGCATCAAAGGCCGCGTTCGTAAAATGCAGGGGACGTTCTCGGGTGGGACGGCCGCCAGCTTTAAGGCGACCATGGCGTCCGTCGGAAAAGACCCGTCGATTCTCAGCGTTCTGCAAAACCCGTTCAGCCTGACCATGGGCTTCGATGGACCAGAACAACCACACGGTATGGCACCAATCGAAGATGCTGACATTGGCAGCTGGTCAGCGCCCTTCATCATGGCGTCGATCAACACCAAGAACGTACATCGCTCAAACGCGCTCATGGGGCACAGCTATGGCAAGGATTTTGTCTATGACGAGATGATGCTCACCGGTCCTGGCGACCAGGGTAAAGCCGCTGCTGAAGCGGTGGCCAATATGGATATGATGGGCGGCGATGACGGCCCTAAGCCAGGCGAAGGCCCGAGCCCTGAAGAGCGCGAAGCGGGCTTCTATGATGTGATGTTCTATGGCACCAGCGCTGATGGCAAAGTGATTGTCGGCGGCGTCACTGGCGACAAGGACCCTGGCTATGGCTCGACATCGAAGATGATTGCTGAAAGCGCCATCTGTCTGGTCAAGGATGATACCGGAACGCCAGGTGGGGTCTGGACGCCAGCGCCGGCTATGGGCGGCCATCTCGTGAAACGCCTGACTGAGAAAGCCGGGCTGACCTTTGAGATCGAGAATTAAGTCTCAACCACGTTTATAGTATTTGCGGCGCAGGTGGCTTTCGCTCGCGCCGTTTCTATTGTGTCAGCATGTGCGATCGCGACGCCCATTCTGCGTTTCTCATATGAGACTGGTTTGCCGAACAAGCGCACTTGGGTGCCCGGTTCAGACAGCGCGTCGGCGACGCCTTCAAACGCGACGCCTTCAGCATCCACACCACCATAGATCACGGCGCTCGCGCCTGGACGGTTGAGCGTTGTGTCGACAGGGAGGCCAAGAATGGCGCGGGCATGCAAAGCAAACTCGCTTTGGTCCTGAGTGGAGAGGGTCACCAATCCCGTATCATGCGGACGCGGACTGACTTCAGAAAACCAGACCGTGTCACCTTTGACGAAAAGCTCCACGCCAAACACGCCGTATCCGCCAATATCGTCGGTCACTTTGCGCGCCATGTCCTGCGCCGTTTTCAGAGCGGCATCTGACATGGGCTGCGGTTGCCAGCTTTCGACATAGTCGCCGCTTTCCTGGCGGTGACCCACGGGCGCGCAGAAATCCGTGCCGCCCACATGTCGCACGGTGAGCAGAGTGATTTCATAATCGAAATCAACTGCGCCTTCGACGATCACGCGGACCTGATTGCCGCGCCCGGCCGTGAGCGCATGTTGCCACGCCGCTGAGATATCTGCGGCGTTGTCGACTTTTGACTGGCCTTTGCCTGAGGAGGACATGACCGGTTTGACGAAGACCGGATAGCCAATCCGGTCGGCTTCGCGCGCGAGCGTTTCAGCATCGCTGGCAAACGCATAGGCGCTGGTTTTGAGGCCGAGTGTTTCGCCCGCCAGACGGCGAATGCCTTCGCGGTCCATGGTCAGCTGTGTCGCGCGCGCGGTGGGGATGACTTTGGCAAGACCCTCCGCTTCAATCGCGGCGAGTTCATCTGTCGCGATGGCTTCGATTTCCGGCACGATAAGGTCAGGCTTTTCCTGTTCGATGACGGCGCGCAGAGCAGCAGCGTCGGTCATGTCAAGGACATGCACGCGATGCGCGACCTGCATGCCGGGCGCATTGGCATAGCGATCACAAGCGATCACTTCGACCCCGAAGCGCTGCAGCTCGATCACGACTTCCTTGCCCAGCTCACCCGCGCCGAGAAACAGGACTTTCGTTGCTGAGGGAGAGAGCGGCGTGCCGATGCGGGTCATGCGGTGGTTGCTTTCTTGTGCTTCTTCTTGATGGTGCCCGAGAAGTTCAGTACTGGGCGGCCATCGCCTGTGATGACGCCGCGAACAAAAGTGATCGACTTTCCGCCGCCCATCACTTCGCCGCGCGCTTCGATCAGTTCGCCTTCTAGTGCGCCTGACAGGAATTCAGAGGTGAATGCCACGGTCACGCCATAGCCGTCATCGTCCCCGGTATGCGCCAGCGCAAAGAGCGCGAAATCGGCAAACGTCATCAACGCGCCGCCATGCACGACGCCGCCTGCATTCATATGCTTTCGCTTCGCGCGGAACGCGGCAACCATTTTGCCGGCCTCGTCTTCGCGCAAATAGAACGGGCCAGCCGCGTCATGCTCAAATGGCTCATTAGGCCAGGTCGACCACCCCTTGAACTCGCCTTCGGTGATTGTCGTCTTTTGCATATCAGCCCTCCTAGCGCGACCTTGATAACGCCGCCTGCATAATTCGCCAGCGTGACGATGCGTCAGGGTTCGACTTGCTGTGCTTGTATGCGTATTGTGCCTGTCAGGAGGTTCCCAAACATGGCTTTTGATCCCGAAATTCGCGACGCTCTGATCGAACAAGTGCGCCGCTTTGTACGCGAGCGCTGCGTCCCGGCTGAAGCACAAGTCGCCGAAGAGGACCTGGTGCCTGGTGAGATCGTGCAGGAGATGAAAGAGCTTGGCCTGTTTGGACTGGCTGTCCCTGAGGCCTATGGCGGGCTCGGACTGGATATGGAAACCGAATGCCTGGTCGGGTTCGAGCTTGGCTGGACCTCACCGGCATTTCGATCGGTCGCTGGCACGAATATCGGGATTGGCTCTCAGGCGCTGGTTCTGTTTGGGACCGAGCAGCAAAAAGAGAGCTATCTCCCGGGAATTGCCAGCGGCGATATCGTCACCAGCTTTGCACTGACTGAGCCAGAAGCCGGGTCAGATGCAGCGGGCCTGAAGACCAAAGCGACCAAGGACGGCGACAGCTATGTCCTGAATGGTGGCAAGCGCTATATCACCAATGCCAATGTCGCTGACTTGTTTACTGTCATGGCGCGGACCAATCCGGATGAGCCTGGCGGAAAAGGCGTCTCTACCTTCATCGTCTCTCGCGATACGCCGGGCCTCAGCGTCGGCAAGCCAGAAAAGAAAATGGGTCAACAGGGCGCGCATATATGCGACGTCAATTTCGACAATGCGCGTGTGCCGGCAGAAATGATGATTGCCGGCGAAGGCGAAGGCTTCAGAGTCGCGATGAGCGTCCTCGACAAGGGCCGGTTGCACATTTCCTCAGTCTGTACCGGGATGATGGACCGCCTGATCAGCGAGATGGTCAATTACGCCATGGAACGCGAGCAGTTCGGCAAGCCGATTATGCAGCATCAGCTGATTCAGGCGATGATCGCCGATAGCCAGGCCGAGGCCTATGCGGCGCGCTGCATGATCCTCGACGCGGCCAAGAAACGCGACGCCGGTGAACCTGTCACCATGCTGGCCTCATGCTGCAAGATGTTTGCATCGGAAGCTGTCGGCCGGGTCGCTGACCGCGCGGTGCAAGTGTTTGGCGGCGCGGGTTATGTGGCTGATTATGGCGTCGAACGGTTTTTCCGCGACGCCCGTATTTTCCGCCTCTATGAAGGCACCACCCAGATCCAACAGATTATCATCGCCCGCGAGCTCAGCCGCGCCGCGAAGCGAGGAGAGATATAAATGGCCGATACTGAACACGAGCTCGCACCGGAAGATGTTGGCCTGAACCGGCAGCGCCTGGACTTTATCCCGGACTATTTCGACAAGGCCTATCTCGCGTCGGGCAAACTGCCATGTATGGCGACCATGGTGTCGCGCAATGGTCAGATTGTTCACGAAGCCTATCGCGGCAATACGCATTTGGACGGCGGGTCGCCGATTGGCCCGGATACGATTTTCCGGATCTATTCAATGACCAAACCGATCACCTCGGTTGCTGCGATGATGCTGCATGATGAGGGGGCAATCCGGCTCGATCATGAAATCTCGCGCTACATTCCTGAATTTGCCGATGTCGAGGTCTGGGATGGCGGCGATCTGAAAGACTATAAAACTCGCAAGCCTGATCGTCCGATGACGGTCCTCGATGCGTTCACGCACACGACGGGTGTCACTTATGGCTTCCTATTCCAGCACGAAGTCGATGCGCTGTATCGCGGCGCCAAGATTGGCGGTATCGGCGACGGCGGCGGTGAGACTCTCGGCGAGATGTGCGCGCGGATCGCCAAATTGCCGCTGGTGTTTTCGCCAGGCGAGCGTTGGAATTACGGTCATTCGACAGACATTCTCGGCCGCGTTGTAGAAGTTGCCAGCGGCATGACTCTGGATGCGTTTTTCCGTGAGCGTATTTTTGAACCGCTCGGCATGGTCGACACTGATTTCTTTGTACCGGAAGCCAAACTGGATCGCTTGATGGCATGCTATGCCAAAAATCCGATCACGGGCGAAGTTACGCTGAGCGATGGGGCAGGCGCAGAGAGCAAGGCCTACAAGACACAGCCAAAATTGCTGAATGCCGGCGGCGGCCTGGTCTCTACGCTCAACGATTACCACCGTTTCTGTCTAATGTTGTTGCATGGCGGCAGCCTGGATGGCGCGCGCTTGCTCAGTCCTAAAACCGTTGAATTCATGCGGATGAACCATCTGCCGGGTGGCAGGTCGATCAAGGAGATGGGCGACAAGACCTTTTCCGAGGCGCGTATGGAGGGCAACGGGTTTGGTCTCGGCGGCTCAACTGTGGTCGATGTCGCTGAAACGCTGACACCCGGATCGCCCGGCACGTTCAGTTGGGGCGGACTTGCCAACACGTTCTTCTGGATTGATCCGGTTGAAGAGTTGATCGCCATTCAGGCGACGCAAATGATCCCAACCGGCAGCTATCCGATCCGGCCACAATTCCAGCAACTGGTTTATGCCGCGATTGACTGGTAGCGCGTCACGCGAAAATACCTGCAACTTGACCCTGTGAGAGGGGTATTTTCTTCCTCAGAAGGGGAAAACGCACATTTAAGCGTGCGTGCCAGCGCTGTCAGGGTTGCCAAACCGCAAAATAATACCATGTTCCCTCGCGTAAGTCCCAAAAACGCGCCGATACTGAAATCGGTAGACAGATAGTGGGTCAACAACCGGAGGATTTGAATGACAAAAATGGACAACCCGTTCCACACCTATGTAGAAGACCTGTTCGCCAATCTGGGTCGTATCCGAATTCGGAAAATGTTTGGCGGTGCCGGGGTCTATTCCGGCGAAGATATGTTTGCTCTGATCGATAAAGACCGCGTCTATGTGAAATCAGACGACGTTCTCAAAGAGCGTTTGGAATCGGCTGGTGGTGAAGCCTTTGAATGGACCAATCCGAGCACCGGAAAAACCATTCAGATGAGCTATGTCTCTCTGCCCGTAAACGCACTTGATGATCGCGATGAAGCCTCTGCGTGGGGTCGCAAAGCACTCGACGTTGCCGTGCAAGCCCGCCGCGCAAAAGTGAAATCGCCGCGACGGATGACGTTTTAAGCGAACCGCTTAGCTGTGCCGAAAATTTGCTGGTCGTTTTTCCAGGAATGCTTTCACGCCTTCCTTGAAATCTGGCTGGCGACCGGCTGTGCGTTGCGCAAACCGCTCGGCTTGAAGCTGGCTGTCAAAGTCATTGTCTTCAGCTTGCCAGACCAGATCACGAATGAGCGCCAGCGCCTGTGTCGGACCATCCGCAAGGCGCTTGGCATAGCTTTGCGCTTCACTCATCAGCTGATCATCCGCGACCACCCGGTTGATCAAGCCCCATTCCAGGGCCTGTGCCGCGAAGACTTTGTCTCCGAACAAGGCCATTTCCATGGCTTTCGCGCGTCCCGCCATGCGGGGCAGCAGGAAGGTCGAGCCGCCATCTGGCACCAGACCGATGCGCCGGAACGCCTGCAGGAAATAGCCGCTTTCAGCTGAGATGATAAAGTCACCCATCAGCGCGATGGAACAGCCAACGCCAGCTGCGGCGCCGTTTACGGCAGTAATGATCGGGTGTGGATGCGTGCGCATGGCCTTGATGAAAGGATTATAGTGCGAGTCCAGCGCCTTTCCGGCGTCTGGTTTGCCTTTTGGTGTGTCGCCTGGGCTTGATGACAGGTTTGCACCTGAACAAAAGCCGCGGCCATTACCGGTAATGATCGTACATCGTGCTTCGTCGGCGGCTTGCTCAATCGCCAGCAGCATTTCCTCAATCGTGTCGATGCCAGCGGCATTCATCGTCTTGGGATCATCGAAAGCGATGGTCGCAATATCGTCGGCAACGTCATAAGCGATTTTGGTGAATGGCATAGCGCTCTCCCTTTTGACTTAATCTATTCAGCTGGCAGCTGGTGAAAACCGTGACGTGGGGGCAGGCGGTTTTGATTTGAGTTCTGCGGGATCTGGGTTATCCTTTACGTCAACGATAAGAGACCTTGGAGGAAAGAATGGCATTGGACGGACTCTCAGCGGATGGCATGGCGGCTATTCTGGCGAAACAGAAAGCGGCGCACATTCGCGACGGCATGCCATCGGCAGAACAGCGCGAGGCGTGGATTGATAAATCCATCGACTTGCTGGTCACGCATGGCGAGGCCTTGTCGAAAGCCATGGCCGAAGACTTTGGTCACCGCTCTATCGATCAATCGAACCTGACAGACATTGCTGGCTCGATCGGAGCGCTGAAATTCTCTCGCAAACATTTGCGCAAATGGATGCGGCCTGAAAAGCGGAAAGTCGAATTCCCATTGGGACTGCTCGGTTCGAAAGCGCAGGTCCAGTATCAGCCGAAAGGCGTGGTCGGCATCCTCAGCCCGTGGAACTTCCCGGTCAATCTGACCTTTGCGCCGCTGGCCAATGTTTTCGCAGCGGGCAATCGTGCGATGATCAAGCCGTCCGAATTTACGGAAAAGACCAGCGAGTTGATGGCAGAGCTGTTCGCCAAATATTATACCGAAGAAGAAGTTGCAGTGGCAACTGGCGGCCCGGATGTCGGCGCCGCGTTCACCAAGCTGCCTTTCGACCACATCGTATTTACAGGGGCGACCTCCATTGCCCATCACGTCATGCGCGCGGCAGCGGACAATCTGGTGCCTCTGACGCTCGAACTGGGCGGCAAGTCGCCTGTGGTGCTCGGTAAGTCTGCCAATCTCGAAAAGGCAGCGGCTCGAATTATGGCCGGTAAAACCTTGAATGCTGGACAGATCTGCCTGGCGCCGGATTATGCTTTTGTACCTGAAGACAAGACCGGCGACTTTGTCGGCGCTGCGCAGGCAGCGGTCGGCAAAATGTTTGCTGATGGGATGAAAGACAATGATGACTACACGTCGATCGTCAATCAACGCCATTATGATCGGTTGAATTCCTATTTGGACGATGCCCGCGCAAAGGGCGCTGAAGTTGTCGAAATCAATCCGCAGGATGAGAATTTCAGCCAGCAACCGCATCACAAAATGGCCCCGCACATCGTCATCAATCCCACCGACGATATGAAAGTCATGCAGGACGAGATTTTCGGGCCAATCCTGCCAATCAAATCCTATAAACAGACGAGCGACGCAGTGGCCTATATCAATGATCGCCCGCGGCCGCTCGGCCTGTACTATTTTGGCGAGGACTCAAATGAGCGCGATATGGTGCTCAACAATACAACATCCGGCGGCGTTACAGTGAATGATGTCGTGTTCCACGTTGCCCAGGAAGACCTGCCCTTTGGCGGCGTTGGGCCATCCGGTATGGGCGCTTATCACGGCCATGATGGCTTTCTGGAATTCAGTCACAAAAAGGCGATCTACACGCAGACGGGAAATGAGATTCTCGCCATGATGCGCCCGCCTTATGGCGACAAGTTCCGTAAACAAGTCGCAGGCCGCATGAAGAAATAGAGCAGACCTGGTCCAATTATAAAAGCCGCCTCACTGAGGCGGCTTTTTCTATTTCAAAAATGCCGGGACTTCTTCGCCGAAGCCTTTGACATCGTCTGGCGCCGGGTCGAGGATCAGGTCATCATCCTTGCGCTTATAGTCACGCTTCGGACGATCCTTGCGCTCCTTTTTCGGACGATCAGACTCGGCCTTTGAAGGCTTGCTATCTTGCTTCTCGGCTTGTTCGACCGGTTCGGCGCTTTCCGATGTTTCGGCGCGATCAGGACGAGGTTCACTGCGCTCTGAACGTTCGCTGCGATTGCGGCCACGCCCGCCGCGGTCACCGCGCTCGCGTCGGCCACTGCCGCGTTCATTGCGGCCACGTCCGCGGCGTCCATCCGATTCCTCCGGAACGTTTTCGAGCTCTTCGAGCAGACCGTCCGGCATATATTCAGCAACGTCTGTATTGATCAGCATCATCACACCGCGCCAGCCTTTGGCATCGGCCGGGCCGACCAAGGTAAAGCTTTCGCCCTCGCGTCCCGCGCGGCCGGTACGACCAATTCGGTGGACATAATCTTCGTCTTTTGGCGGCGGCGAATAATTGAAGACGTGGCCGACATCCGGGATATCGAGGCCGCGAGCTGCAACATCCGAAGCGACGAGCAATTGCAAATCGCCATCTCGGAATCGGTTGAGGGTCTCGGTGCGCGCACTCTGCGGTAGATCACCGTGGATCGGGGCCGCGCTGAAGCCGTGTGAAGAGAGCGATTTTGCGACAATATCGACTTCGCGTTTGCGGTTGCAGAAGACAATGCCATTTTTGACATCACGGCTTTCAATCAGTCTTCGCAAGGCTGTGCGTTTCGCCTTGTCATCGCCGCGCGGCAGTTTCACCACGTGTTGCGCGATTGTCTCGGCGGTCTTGGATTCACGTGCGACTTCGATGCGGACCGGGTCTTTCTGGAAGGTCTTGGCCAGGCGAGCAATTTCCTTCGGCATGGTCGCCGAGAAGAGCAAGGTCTGGCGGCGCGGTGGCAGCAGCTTACAGATCTTCTCAATGTCCGGAATGAAGCCCATGTCGAGCATGCGGTCAGCTTCATCAATGGTGAACACTTCGACGCCGGTCAGCAGGATCTTGCCGCGTTCGAACTGGTCGATCAGACGGCCCGGTGTCGCAATCAGGACATCGACGCCGCGCATCAGTTTCTGTTCTTGTTCCTTGAAGCTGACGCCGCCTATCAGCAACGCCATATTGAGCTTCAAATCCTTGCCATAAGTTTCGAAATTCTCCGACACTTGCGCGGCCAGTTCGCGCGTTGGGCAGAGGATCAGACTGCGCGGCATCCGCGCCCGGGCCCGGCCCTTGGTGAGGCGATGCATCATCGGCAGCGTGAAAGCGGCGGTCTTACCGGTTCCGGTTTGCGCGATGCCTGTGACATCGCCGCCTTTTTTGATCACCGGGATGGCTTGTTCCTGGATCGGCGTCGGGTGTTCATAGCCCGCAGCATCGATCGCAGTTTGTATTCGGGGGTCGAGGTTTAGCTCGGCGAACGTAATCTTGTTTTCTTCAGTCAATGTATTGTCCAGCTAGAGATTGGAAGGGTCGGTCACATCAAGCTGTTCCGGAGTGAACAGCGGGGCCGACTTCGAATCACTGCGCCGGCAATCATGTTGCGGTGCACTTAGTACAAAAAAGCCCACCGGCAAAGGTGGGCTTCTCAGTTGGTCTTGTACCTATGCGTTTAGGCGGCGTCAGCCAGGTTCTGGTTGGCGAAGTCCCAATTGACCAGATTGTCCAGGAAGCTCGCCATATAGTTCGGGCGAGAATTCTGGTAATCGAGATAATAAGCGTGCTCCCAGACGTCCATTGTCAGGATCGGGGTAACGCCAGCATCCGTCAGCGGGGTTTCTGCATTTGGCGTCTTTGTAATCGCCAGTTTGCCATCCTTCAGGACCAGCCAGGCCCAGCCAGAACCGAATTGTCCGCCACCCGCGGCTTTGAACTGTGTCGCAAACTCATCATAAGAGCCGAAGTCGCGATCGATCATCTCGGCCACTTTGCCATGCGGGGCACCACCGCCGCCGGGCTTCATTGAGTGCCAGTAAAATGTGTGGTTCCAGACCTGTGCAGCATTGTTGAACAGACCGGCTTTTGCGGCATCGCCGGCAGCGGCTTGCACAATCGCTTCGAGCGACGCGTCAGCCAGGTCAGTGCCATCAATCAGTTTGTTCAGATTGGTCACATACGCATTATGGTGCTTCCCGTGGTGGAAGTTCAGCGTTTCTTCTGAAATATGCGGGGCCAGGCCATCGCGGCCATATGGGAGTTCGGGAAGGTCAAATGCCATGTCATTGGTCTCCTTGAAGAATTTTTTCGCTGTTTCTATGCAGCGCTTGCCACAGATATGGGTGTCATGACCAGTCCTGCCAGTGATTCTCTGAAAGAAATTGCCGTTCGTCTGGATCAGCGAATTCAAACGGTCGACGAAGCACGTTGGCTGTCGAGCCGGTATGCCAGTGAGGATGACCGGCTCACGCTGATCATTCTCTATGCCTTCTATTATGAGTTGGCCCGCATTCGCGTGGCGGTATCGGATCAAACGCTGGGCAATATTCGTTTTCAGTGGTGGCGCGATGCGTTTGAGGAACTGGCGCGCGGCGAGGTGCGCCAGCATGACGTGGTTCTGGCATTGGCGGACCAATTGGCCCGGGATCGACTTAACATTGCCGATCTGTTGCCGCTGATTGATCAGCACGAAGCCGCATTCCTGGAAAATGATCGCTCATTGGAACCAGAAGCAGCTCTGGTGCAAGTGGCTGTGAGGGTGGTGTCTGACGAAACGTCCCTCGATGACGCCTTGAAAGCGATCGCGCAGGAGTGGGCCGGGTTGCGTCGATCCGAGCCTGTTGACGCTTTATTGCCCCGTTTGCCCGTCAACACCGCATTGCGGCCTGCAGCCGGACATTTTCGCCTTCGCCATGTTTGGGCTCGAAATCCAAACCCAAGTGCATTGCAGAAACGGGCATCCGTATTGATGGCGATGCTGACGGGGCGTGTTTGAGTGGCTTGCGCGACAAAATGGTGAACAGTGTTCACTTTTTTTAATCACACGCTAAGTATGGCTCACCGCATCGTAGAAATGAGGCCTCCCATGTTCCGCAAATCGCTTCTGGTTTCTGTCTCCGCTTTATTGCTGGCATTGCCGGGCCAATCCGAGACTCTGCAAGAGGCGCTCGATCTCGCTTTTCAAAGCAATCCGTCGCTTGAGGCGCAGCGGGTCGGCGTGGGCGTTGCCCGCGAACAGCTCAGCCAGGCCCGCGGGGCGCGTGCGCCGAGTGTCAATTTGTCGGGCTCGGCCGGATATCAATCCACGGACAGCAATCAGCCGCTGGCATTTGGAACAGGTGATCAACCGCTAGCATCCGCTCAGGTGCAAGCCTCGCTGCCCGTCTATACGGGTGGGCGAATTTCGGCGGGTATCAACCAGGCGCAAGCTGGCATTCTGGCCGCAAACGCACAGTTTGATGGTGCCGCTCAGGATTTGATCCTGAATGTTGTAACTAGCTATGTTGATGTCACACGCGATCGCGAGACGCTGCTCATTCGCGCCAATAGTGTCGCCTTGTTGCAAGAACAATTGCGTGCCGCCTCTGATCGTTTTGAAGTGGGGGTCGCCACGCGCACGGATGTCAAACAAGCCGAAGCCCGTCTTCAGGGTTCCAAGGCGGCTTATGCGGGGGCTCAGGCGCAGCTTGAAGCGTCACTGTCCATCTATGAAGTGTTTGTCGGACAGGCCGCAGGCGATCTGTCGCCCACGCCCGACGCTCCGGCGATTCCAGCAGTTTATGAAGCTGCCTTACAATTGGCGCTGGTCGATAATCCGGACCTGAAAGCCTTGCGCCAGGCTGAACGCGTTGCCGAACAAGCGGTTCGGGCGGCCAAAGGCGAAACCCGCCCGAGCCTTTCGATCGTCGGGACCGCCAGCGCACAGGAGACGTTCGACCTAGAGGCCGTCACCATTTCCCCGACTGGCGGGTTCACGAATTTGCCGGCCGACAATTATCGCGACACCAGTGTCAGCGTCTTTGCCCAGGCCAGTGTCCCTCTGTTTCAGGGTGGGGTTCTGCGCAGCCGTATCCGCGCGGCGCGTCTCGAGCGCGAACAAGCTCGTTTGCAAACAATCAATGCCGAACGGCAAGTCAATGCGAGTGTCGCGCAAGCCTGGTTCGGCAATATCGCTGCAGAACAGGCGATAACAGCATCAGAGCTGCAAGTCGAAGCGGCTGAAATTGCTTATGAAGGGGCTCAGGAAGAGTTGAGCGTCGGCACGCGAACAACTCTGGATGTTCTGGACCAGGAGCAACAACTGCTCGAAGCGCGTCTGGGGCTGGTCAACGCTCGGCGCGACGCATACGTGGCGACGCATCAGCTGCTACGTGCTATGGGACGCCTAGAACTGTAAGTTTATCAAGTTAGAGGCGAATCGCAGCATTATCGCGTTCGTAATTGCTTGTTAACCGAGCTCGATTAGCCGGTTAATAGGTAAGCTAAATGTAATGGGAACGGCTATGGCGGAGCAAGCGCAACAAGAACCGACCATGGAAGAAATTCTCTCTTCCATCAGAAAAATCATTGCTGATGATGATGCCCCCGCGGCGGAAGCAGCTGAACCAGCAGCGTCTGCCGATGATTCAGGCATGTTTGATGATGAAGACATTTTGAGCGCTGACGCGGCGCCGATCGAATCAGAAGAAGACGTGCTCGCGGCGATCAGCCAGTCGATGCAAGAAGCGACAGCCGAACTGGAAGCCGAGACGGACACTGTCGAAGCCCCTGAAGCTGACGAAGAAGTCTTCGACTTTGCGATCGAAGAGGACAGTTTTGAAGCGTTTGATGATGACGCTTTCGAAGGCGTTGAGGATTTCGCGGAAGTCGAAGCCGAACCTATTGAAGACAGTTTTGAGCCAGTCGCTGAAGCGGCGCCAGAGCCTCAACCAGAACCACAGATTGAAGAGGAAACACCCATGGCAGCCACAGCAGCCCCGCTCACCGATACAGCCACTGTCACTGCGGCAGCCGGCGCCCTCGGCAAGCTCCTCTCAAATGTCGAGTTCGGCGAAGAGGCAGGTGGTGCGACCACGATTGAAGGCTTGGTGCGTGAGATGATGCGTCCGATGCTGAAAGAATGGCTCGACGAGAACCTGCCAAGCATTGTTGAGAAGCAAGTCGAAGCTGAAGTGCAGCGAATTGCACGCATGGCTGGCTAGACCCACTCAAATCCTCTGCTAAAGAGACACGGGCGCGCCAGAGATGGCGCGCCTTTTCTATTTTCTGACTGATGACCGGACGTAACTAGATGATCGACCAGCGTTTTGACCCGAAAGCTCATGAGCAGCGTATCTATAAGCGCTGGGAAGAAGAGGGCTGTTTCCGGCCCAGCATGGACAGCTCTGCTGAGCCTTATGCGATCATGATTCCGCCGCCGAATGTCACTGGCAGCCTGCATATGGGTCACGCGCTCAACAATACGATCCAGGACATCCTGTGCCGGTTCGAGCGGATGCGCGGCAAGAATGTCCGCTGGCAGCCCGGCATGGACCATGCCGGGATCGCGACGCAAATGGTGGTTGAGCGCCAATTGGCGGCAAGTGGGACCAATCAGGACCGCCGTTCGATGGGGCGAGGCGCCTTTGTCGACAAAGTCTGGGAATGGAAAGAAGAATCCGGCGGCACCATCCTCAATCAGCTGAAACGCCTCGGCGCGTCGTGCGATTGGGAGAATACCAAATTCACGCTGGATGATGATCTCAACGTTGCCGTGAACAAGGCGTTTGTTGATCTCTATAATGAAGGTCTGATCTACCGCGCCAAGCGTCTGGTCAATTGGGACCCGCATTTCCAGACCGCGATCTCCAATCTCGAAGTCGAGAATAAAGATGTCGACGGCCATATGTGGCACTTCAAATACCCGCTGGCGGGGGGGCAGACCTATACCTATGTCGAGAAAGACGCGGACGGAAACGTCACGCTGACGGAAGAGCGGGATTATATCTCCATCGCCACGACCCGGCCCGAAACCATGCTTGGCGATGGCGCCGTGGCTGTGCACCCAAGCGATGAGCGTTATGCGTCGATTGTTGGCAAGCTCTGTGAAATTCCAGTTGGCCCAAAGGAGCATCGCCGTCTGATCCCGATCATCACGGATGAGTATCCGGATCCCGACTTTGGCTCTGGAGCGGTGAAGATTACCGGCGCCCACGACTTCAACGATTATCAAGTCGCCAAGCGCGGCAATATCCCAATGTATGCTCTGATGGATGAGAAAGGCTTTATGCGCGCTGATGGCAAAGCCTATGCCGATCAAGCGGCTGTGGCGCAGCGCATTGCAGCCGGCGAAGAAGATTTTGACGAAGCCAAAATCGCAGCGATGAACCTGGTCCCGGATCAGTATCGCGGCTTGGAACGGTTTGAAGCGCGCAAAGCGGTGATTGCGGACATCTCGGCTGAGGGCAATGCGGTCATGGTGCCGGATCCGAAGCATAAGGATGCGGAAACCGAAGCGCCGCTCGTTCCCCTGGTGGAGAACAAGAAAATCATGCAGCCGTTCGGCGATCGCTCCGGCGTGGTCATCGAGCCGATGCTGACCGATCAATGGTTCGTTGACGCTGAAACGCTCGCCAAGCCTGCGATTGACGCTGTGCGAACCGGCAAGACCAAGTTCGTTCCAGAAAATTGGGACCGGACATTCTATAACTGGATGGAGAATATCGAGCCCTGGTGTATCTCGCGCCAACTCTGGTGGGGACACCGGATCCCGGTTTGGTATTTGTCCCCAAGCGATTCCTTGTCGGACCCCCAGTTGTTGTTTGGGTCTCAAATCGGTGAGTTTCCTAAAGCTCCAAAACCGTTCGTTGTGGCCGAGAATCGGGACCAAGCCGAAGAGCTCGCTCGTAAACAACTCGTAGAACTTGGAGTTATGTCAGAAGAGACACTTCAAGCGCACGTGTCCCTAAAAGGTGATGTGCTGGACGTGCTATACGATCAAGACCCAGATGTCCTCGATACTTGGTTCAGTTCCGGCCTGTGGCCATTCTCGACTCAAGGCTGGCCGGAACAGACGGACGGCCTCAAGACCTTCTACCCTGGCGCAACGCTCGTCACCGCGTTCGACATCATCTTCTTCTGGGTGGCCCGGATGATGATGATGGGGATCAAGTTCATGGACGGCGAAGTGCCGTTCAAGGACGTTTATATCCACGCCATTGTCCGCGATGAAGCGGGTAAGAAAATGTCCAAGTCCGAAGGCAATGTCATTGACCCGGTCGACTTGATTGATGGCATCGACCCGGATGCATTGGTGAGCAAACGTACGACGGGCTTGCGTCAGCCAGAGAAGGCCCCGCAAGTCGAGAAGGCGACGCGCAAGCGTTATCCAAAAGGTTTCGAAGCTTACGGCGCGGATGCCCTTCGCTTCACGCTGGCCGCGATGGCGACCAAGGGACGGGACATAAATCTCTCTGTTGACCGCGTCGCGGGCTACCGGAATTTCGGGTCAAAACTTTGGAGCGCGACACGATTCGCACAAATGTACGAAGCCAGGTTCGAAACGCCAGTATACCCGGAAACACTCGGGTTGGCGCTGAATCAGTGGATCATTGGTGAGCTGTATAAATGCTGTGATCAGGTCTCGGAAGCGATCGAAGACTACCGCTTCAATGATGCCGCTGACGTCGCTTATCATTTCGTCTGGGATGTCTTTTGCGACTGGTACCTGGAGCTCTCAAAACCGGTCCTGCAAGGCGCGGATGGGGCAGAAAAGGACGAAACCCAGCTTGTGCTCGGCTGGACACTTGAACGAATCTTTGCGCTGCTCCACCCGTTTATGCCGTTCATCACTGAGACCCTCTGGGAGCAGACCGCAGAGCGCTCGGACTTCCTGATGCAGCAAAAATGGCCGGGCCTTGAAGAGGGCTACGCCAATCAAGTGGCCGCAGATGAGCTCAGCTGGGTTCTCAAAACGGTGTCGCAAATCCGTTCGGTTCGCGCCGATGTGAATGTCCCGGCGGGGGCCAAAGTGCCTGCCAGTCTGACCGGTGCCAATGATGAAACCGCACGCCGTCTCGAAGCGCACCGCGATGTCATCATGCGGCTCGCGCGGCTCGAAAAGTTCGATCTCGCGGATTCTGCGCCAGCGGGCTCCGTGAAAACTGTCGTCGATGAAGCGACAGTTGTCCTGGAGATCGCTGATCTGATTGACGCCAGCGAAGAAGTCGCGCGTCTGGACAAACAACTCGGTAAACTGGGCGGCGAGATTACCGGCCTTGAAAAGCGTCTCGGGAACGATGCGTTCGTGGCCAAAGCGCCGCCGGAAGTGGTTACTGAGCAGCGCGCGCGTCTGTCGGACTTGCAAGGCACACGTGACAAACTTAGCCTCGCCCGGGAGCAACTCGCCGCCTTATAAGGAATTCGCTATGATCCGTATCTTTCTCGCCGCCCTGACGGTTGCTGTTGCCGCCTGTCAGACCCCAGCAGGAATACTTACGGAGGAAGCCTTGCCTGTAAGCACGGTCGAGCAAGTTGAATGGCGTCTGGTCATCCATGGCGGCGCCGGGATCATCCTGCGCGAGAATATGTCAGCAGAGCGCGAGGCGGCCTATACAGCGGCGCTGGAGACCGCGCTGGAAGCGGGTGCAAATGTGCTTCGCACAGGCGGCTCAGCTGTCGACGCTGTGCAAGCAGCCGTGATCCCAATGGAGAATGATCCGCTGTTCAATTCAGGCAAAGGCGCGGTGTTTACCGCCGCCGCAGAACATGAGCTGGATGCCTCAATCATGAGCGGCGATCAGCGCGATGCCGGGGCTGTAGCAGGCGTGAAACGGGTCAAGAATCCGATCCTCGCAGCGCGGGCTGTGATGGATCAGTCCGAACATGTGATGTTTGCGGGCGAGGGCGCTGATGAATTCGCTGAATCTGTCGGCTTGGAAATGGTCGACAATAGCTATTTCGACACTGATCGCCGCCGACAATCGCTCGAGCGTGTGCTGCGCGAGCGGACGCGGACAGATGCCGATCGCCACGGCACAGTCGGGGCAGTCGCGATTGATGTGAATGGCAATCTCGCCGCTGCGACGACGACCGGCGGGATGACGGCCAAGGCGGCGGGGCGGATCGGTGACTCGCCGCTGATTGGTGCGGCGACCTATGCCGAGAACGGGGTCTGCGCGGTCTCGGCCACCGGACATGGCGAGTATTTCATTCGCGTCGCCGTCGCCAAGACCATCTGCGCGCGGGTTGATCTGGCTGGCGAGAGCGTAGGCGAGGCCGCAGAAAACGCCCTGGCGCAAGTCGCTGAGCTTGGCGGCGATGGCGGCGTGGTCGTCATCGATGGGCAGGGTCAATATGAGTATGTTTTCAACTCAAAAGGCATGTATCGCGGCATGATCGACCCGGACGGCATGGAAACTGCCATTTTTGAGCAAGAATAACCCTTTTTGTGTGGGTGACAGGTATGGGCTGAGCGGCTAAGCGTCAGCCCAGTAAAGGAATATCAAAATGAGCAAAACCTGGGACAAATCCAAAATGCCGTCTCGTCATGTGACGGAAGGCCCGGCGCGCGCGCCGCATCGCAGCTATTATTACGCAATGGGCCTGTCGACCAAAGACATCAAGAAGCCTTTTGTCGGTGTGGCGAGCTGCTGGAACGAAGCGGCGCCGTGTAACACGGCTTTGATGCGCCAGGCGCATGCGGTCTCTGAAGGCGTCAAAGCCGCAGATGGTACCCCGCGCGAGTTTTGCACTATCACTGTGACGGACGGCATTGCCATGGGTCATGAAGGCATGCGCTCATCGCTGGTCAGCCGCGACTGGATTGCTGACACGGTTGAGCTCACCATGCGCGGACATTCCTATGATGCGCTGGTTGGGGTAGCGGGCTGTGACAAGTCGCTCCCTGGTATGATGATGGCAATGCTTCGCCTCAACGTGCCCTCTGTGTTCCTGTATGGTGGTTCGATCATGCCCGGCAGCTTTGAGGGCCGCGACGTGACGGTCCTCGACGTGTTCGAAGCGGTTGGTGCACATGCGGCCGGCTCCAACGATATGGACAGCGAGAAATTGCGCGCGCTTGAGAAAGTCGCCTGCCCAGGTGACGGCGCCTGCGGCGGACAATTCACCGCCAACACGATGGCGTGTGTGAGCGAAGCGATTGGCCTGGCACTGCCGCTTTCGTCTGCGATGCCGGCGCCATGGACGGACCGCGATGGCTATGCCCGCGAATCCGGGCGCGTGGTCATGGACCTGGTCGCGAACAATTTGCGCCCACGCGAGATCTGTACACGCGAAGCGTTTGAGAATGCGGCAATCGTCGTTGCTGCGACGGGCGGATCGACGAATGCCGCGCTGCACTTGCCAGCTATGGCGCATGAATGCGGCGTTGAGTTCACGCTTCGCCATGTCGCCGAAACCTTTCAACGCACCCCATGGATCGCGGATCTGAAACCGGGGGGCAATTTCGTCGCCAAGGATTTCGGCGAAGCCGGCGGTGTTCCGATGCTGATGAAGACGCTGATGGACGAAAAGATCATCAATCCGGATTGTCTTACGGTCACTGGCAAAAGCTGGGGCGACTTCCTTGAAGATATGAGCTTCGATGAGACTCAGAAAGTGATCTATCCTGCCGCCAAACCGATTACGGAAAATGGCGGTGTTGTCGGCCTTTGGGGTTCACTTGCCCCGGATGGCGCGATTGTGAAAGTTGCTGGGCTTGAGAAGCTTCAATTCACCGGCAAGGCCCGGGTCTTTGACGGCGAAGAAGCCTGTTTCGAAGCCGTTTCCAAGCGTGAATATGAAGCAGGCGATGTCCTGGTTATTCGCTATGAGGGGCCGAAAGGCGGTCCAGGCATGCGCGAAATGTTGTCCACCACAGCGGCAATTTATGGCCAGGGTATGGGTGACAAAGTTGCGCTGATCACAGATGGCCGATTCTCGGGCGCAACGCGCGGATTCTGTATCGGACATGTTGGTCCGGAAGCCCAGGAAGGCGGCCCGATCGGATTGCTGGAAGATGGCGACATCATCACGATTGATGCAGACAAAGGCACGATTGATGTCCGTCTGACCCCGGCTGAGATCGAAGATCGCAAGCGCAAATGGGCGCCGCGGGTCACGGCCTATGGCAATGGCACGCTGTCAAAATTTGCGAAATTGGTCGGTCCGGCCCATCTTGGCGCGGTAACCCATGAAGGGTTTGCCGGAGAACGCCATGTCTACGCCGACATCTAAAGGGCCATGGGGTAAGGACGCCGAGATCGATCCGCTGATCCAGCAATCGATGCGCGGCCTGCCCAAGGACTTTGCGGATTTTCCGCGCGTCTATCAGGACGAGTTGCGCCCGGCATTGCAGGCGCAAGAAATCGAACGGCAAGCGGCGGCGAAATCCTCTATACGCTGGTCATGGATCGGCGGCGCGATTGCTTTGGTCGGCGCTCTGCTCGGCTTCTTTGCCTTTCGTGTGCCGCACTTGGCCATTGTTGCCGGTGTCATCGGCTTTGCCGTTCACGGGGCAGGGCGCGGGCCGCTCAATCAGATTGGCAAACGCGCCAAGCAGATGATTATCGAGCCCGTCGCGGCGCGCTTTGCCATGCTGTTCGACCCCACTCCTGGGCCGCAAGACACGATCATGGATATTCACGCCGCCGGCCTGGTGCCGAGTTGGGATCGTTCCGAATTTGAAGACAAACTGACCGGCGTACGCAATGGCGTCGATTTCGAGTTCTTTGAAGCGCGCTTGCAGGAGCGCCGCCGAACGACGGATTCGCGTGGCCGCATGCGCACGCGCTGGGTGACGGTGTTCGATGGCCAGTGTTTGCGTTTTCGCTTCCACAAAAATTTCCACGGGCGCACGACCGTCATGCGCGACGCTGGACTGTTCAACCGGTTTGGCGGCGGGCGTGGCATGCAGCGTGTGCGACTTGAATCAAAAGCCTTTGAGCAAGCCTTTGAAGTCTATTCCACGGACCAGGTCGAAGCGCGTTTCCTGTTGACGCCAGATTTGATGCAACGCCTGATCGAGCTCGAAAAAGTCTTTCGCGGCGGCAAGCTGAGATGTGCCTTTCAGACCAATGAGATGCTGATCGCACTCGAAGGCGGCGATTTGTTTGAGCCGGGATCCATGTTCACACCGCTGGATAATCCGGACCGCGTCCGGGAGCTGCTTGACGATTTTGCAGCGATGTTCAATCTGATCGACAGTTTCGCAGACCCGGAACGGGTTTCGCGCGCGCGGCGGGAATTGGACAAAGACTAATCCATCCAGGCTCTCGTCACACTTTGGGCTAGATCTGGGCGTTTACGTTCAGGATCGCTTCAGCTCCGAATAAGTAGAGATAGTTGAATGAAACCAATGATTTCTTCCCTGAGTGCGCTTGCCGCGATTGCGATCCTCGCAGCCCCTGGCGCGATGGCACAGTCCTGCTCGCAACAAGCGGCGCAATTGCAAGACCGTCAGACAGAAGCCCAACAAATTGCCGAGATGCGCCTTTCCCTTGTCGACGATGTGGAAGCCGCGGGCGATGCCTGGGAAAACGCTGAAGCGATGCGCAATTTCGGATCGCAAGAAGCCGAGGAAGCAAACGCGACCAAACTGGAATATGAGACGCTGAAAGCTGACTTGATGCAGAAAGAAGCGACGTTGCAGGCTTTGGTGGTGACCCTCAATGATCAAGTCGCGGCCTATAACACAAAGTGCGTACGGAATTAGTATCTGAAGCCTTGTGAGCTTTGGCAGCCTAATCCCGCAGCGTGACAATCACCGGCACATGGTCTGACGGCTTTTCGAGCCCACGCGCTTTGCGATAGATCTCGACACTTTCCAGACGGTCGGCGGCTTGCGGGCTGAGCAAATGATGGTCGATGCGGATACCATGATCCTTTTGCCAGGCGCCGCCCTGATAATCCCAGAATGTATATTCATGTCCGCGATTATCCGTCGCTTCGAACGCTTCGGTCAGTCCCATATTTTTCAGCCTGCGAAACGCTGCCCGGCTTTGAGGTAGCGTTAGCGCATCGCCTTCCCAAACGGTTTCTTCCCAACAATCTTCGCCGCGCGGAATGACATTATAGTCTCCGCACAAAACAAGTGGCTCTTCGGCTTTCATCAGATTGGCGGCATGGGTTTTCAAATGCCCCATCCAGTCCAGCTTGTAATCGTATTTTGGGCCCGGCGCGGGGTTGCCATTCGGTAGATAAAGGCCGCCCACACGCACGGGCGTGTCAGCCAGTACCAGAGCCTCGATGTAGCGCGCCTGCTCATCGTCTTCGTTGCCGGGCAGGCCTTTGACGACATCTTCGAGTGGATGTCGCGATAACATGGCGACGCCATTATAGCTCTTCTGGCCATGCGCTTCGACATTATAGCCAAGCTCTTCGATTTCCATGTACGGGAAGGCGGCCGTCTCACATTTGATTTCTTGCAAACAGATCACGTCGCAATCGATGGCCTTGAGGACTTCGATCACTGTGGGCAGGCGGGCTTTGATGGAATTGACGTTCCAGGTCGCGATTTTCATGGCGTCTGTTTAGCGCGCTTTGCCAGACATGCCAGCCTTCAATTTGCGCTTGACATGAAACCAAATGGTTTCTTATATAAGGAAACTGAAAGGTTTCATGTCAATGTCAGAGCAATCGGTTTTCAAGGCTATCGCTGATCCGACGCGGCGCAGCATCATGACGATGCTATCTCAGGGCGAGCTTAGCCTGAATGAGATCACGTCGAAGTATGAGATGACCCGCCCAGCAGTGGCCAAACATCTCAAGATCCTCGAACAGGGCGGCTTGATCCGCGTCCGGGCACACGGGCGACAGCGTTTGCATGCGCTGCAGCCAGAAACCCTGAAAACCGTTTCCGACTGGATCAGCTTCTTCGACCAGTTCTGGGATGAGAAACTCGCAAATCTAAAACAAGCTGTGGAGGCAGATGATGACTGAGCCGGTATTGATCAAGACCATCTACTTGAAAGCGACGCCGGAAAAGGTCTGGCGCCATCTGACCGACAAAGAATTGCTCGCTCGCTGGTTTCACGAAACCAATCGCGATTTAGGCGATAAGGTCTCGTTTCAATATCTCAGTTTTCATCACGACAAGGATGATCGAAAATTGATGTGGGGCGATGTCCTGACGTTCGACCCACCCAGCAAACTCGTCCATACGTTCACCCATCAATGGCTGGAAGGCGTGATCACAACAGTGACGTGGGACTTGCTGGCCGTGGACGGCGGAACCCAACTGACCATGACTCATACCGGGATTATCAAATTTGGCGAACTCACGGGCCATGACAAAGGCTGGGACGAGCATTTCCTGCGTTTACGAATGATGCTCAGCTAGGCAGGAAGCGGAACCGGCGTGGGTCTCCATACTTCCAGATGCGACTATCCTCTCGCGTACCGAGCCCGATATTGTGGATCGCTTTCCAGCGGCCCTGGCGATCCTTTCGGCTGGACAGGATGCCAATGTGAGGCAGGCTTCCATTCACCCGGCAAGTCAACAAGTCGCCAGGTTGCCAATCCGAGGCGGGCAATTCATGGCCATGGCGTTTCAGCCAGGTCTCGACATTTGGAACGCGGCGATGGTCAATATTGCGATCCGTGCGGGTTAGGCCCCAGCGTTTGGGGTAGAGACCAAAATTCGCCGCCATGTCCTGATGCACTTTTTCCTGGAAGTCGAAGGCAAAGGCATCGCGATACGCGCGAATGATTACGTCGATACAGACGCCGCTTGATCGCGGCACGTCGCCGCCGGGATAATCGAGACGAACATAGGCCCCGTCATAAGACGTGGTGACGCCGATCTGTCGACGCGCTTGCACAATCAGACGGCTCGCTTTGGTGTCGTTGAGGGCGCTGACGCTCGGCAAAAGCGGCAGCGCAAACAGGCTATTCAAGACGGTGCGGCGAGTCGTTTCCATGCCCCGACTCTGGCGGGGCAGTGTGGCATGAATTTGGTCGAAGCGAGGCGTTAAAAGCCGCGCAGCTCTGCAAACTCTTCGAGACTGGCACGATCGGTATAGAGCTCATTCACGGGATCATCCGGATCCGCGATGCCTACGGCCATGCCGCACCAGACCATTTCATGCTCGCCCAGGCCGAGGTGCGCTTTCAGCGTTGGCCGCAAGATGCCCCAGCATTCCTGCATACACGTGCCCCATCCGCGCTCTTCCGCGAGCAGACACAGCGTTTGCATGAACATTCCGGCATGACCCCATTGGCCATGGCCGACTCGTTCATCCATGACAATGAACAGCGCCAGTGGAGCATTGAAAAAGCGATAATTCTTGGCGAACCAAACCATGCGTCCTGCCCGGTCGTCGCGCGGAATGCCGATCTTGCTGTACATCGCTTCGCCAACAGCGCGGCGGCGGGCATTTTGGGCATCCGAGATATATTCGGGATAGATTGGATAATCGGTTGGCTCACCGCGCGGATTGGAGAGCAATTTTTCCGCGGCGAGGTTTTCGACGGCCAGTTTGTCATCGCCTGCAAGCGCGATCACGCGCCAGGGCTGCAAATTGCCGCCGGATGGCGACCGCTGCGCATCTTCCAGCCATTGCGCGACTTCATCTTTCGGCAGGGGCGTATTGAGAAACCCGCGTGTCGAAATCCGCTTTTTTACTGCTGTACTGACATCCATGACGCACTCCCTCGCGCTGACCTTGCCTCCAACCTAGCTTTTAGTCGCTGAGAGACTAGGGGTGTCGTGGCGCAAACTGCTGTCGTGACAGCGCGCATGGCGCTCCAGTCGTCCGTCAGCCGCCTTCGAACAAAGCCAGCGCCGTCGCCGTCATGCTGCTCACGCCGGTCTCGATTGTTGGCTCAAAATCGGGGGAAAAGAATGGTGAGTGGAGCGACGGCAATCCAAGGGCGCTGTCTTGGGCGGCTTGCCATTTTTCCGGATCCGCCGCGCCGACCCAATAGATCAGGCTCGGAATCTTGGCATCTGTGCGGCCATATTGGCTGAAATCCTCTCCGCCCATAACCGGTTCGACCTGGCTGACATTCTCGGCCCCAATCGCCGATCCGATGGCCGCCGCCGCCGTCGCAGCGAGGTCCGGGTCATTGAAAGTTGACGGCGTATAGTCTGGTTCGACAAAGATCTCCGGCTCTGGCGCGCCGAATGCCATGGCTTGCGCTTTGGCGATGCGCTCAATGCCTTCGATCAACATGGCGCGCGTCTCGTCATCATACGACCGCACTGTGAGCAGAAGTTTCGCTTCGTCTGAAATGATATTGTGTTTGGCGCCCGCCTGAAATGAACCAACTGTGACGACTGCCGGCGTTTGCGGGTTCACATTGCGCGATACCAGTGTCTGCACCGCCGTAACAATTGAGGCCCCGACGATGACGGGGTCCTTGGTTGTGTGGGGATAGGCGCCGTGGCCGCCAACGCCTTTGACCGTGATGTCGATACTGTCAACATTGGCCAGGGCAAAGCCCGACGAGTATGAAACTTTTCCGCTCGGAATGCTGGCGGAGACATGCAGTGCGAGATTGTAATCGGGTTGAGGGAACCTCTCGAACAGGCCATCGGCGATCATCGCCTTGGCGCCATTGCCAAGTTCTTCGGCGGGTTGGGCAGTCATGATCAGGGTTCCGGACCAGTCATCCTTGGCGGCGATCAAATTGCGCGCCGTGCCGACCCAGCTGGTCATGTGGATATCGTGGCCGCAAGCGTGCATCACGCCGTTTGAGACGCCGGTCCAGGTCTCGTCCACAACTTGCGAGGCGTGGGGAACCCCCGTGCGCTCAGCGACGGGCAGGGCGTCCATGTCCGCCCGGATCAAGACCGTCGGGCCGTCACCATTCTCATACACACCGACGACGCCATAGCCGCCGACGCCGTCTCGGACGACGCCATTATCGCGCATCGATTTCGCCCGCGTCCAGGTGTCTCCAAGTCCGGTCGTGACAGTGAATCCGAGACTTTCCAACTCATTCGCCAGGATGGCAGAGCTTTTCACCTCTTTGAAAGAGAGTTCCGGGTTGGTGTGCAGATAAGTGTAGAGATCGATCAGATTAGTACCCGCGGTCGGCATATCGGCCGTGATTTCAACCGGCGCTTTGATCTGCCTGGCGGTTTCTACCGGACCATCCGGTCCGTCCGAATTGACGGCAGAGCCTGTGGTTTGAGCCGGCGCGCAGGCGGCAAGACAGCCAGCGATTGCAATCGAAGAAATTATCGGAACCGGTCGAAACATAAGCCCTCACTTATCAGCATATTAAGGTAACTGTGCCATCGTGGCGGCAATGTAGGAGTAAGGCAAGTGATGCCTTTCAATCTTGTGGAAGAGGAAAACCATGAGCATTCGTCGGGGATTTAAAGCCGCTCTTTTTGCGTGTACCGTGTTCGGACTGTCAGCCTGTGGCGGCAGCGAGACCGTCGATCCGGCGATGTTTGATACTGAAGTCCAACGTCTGGTCGATTCAGGCGACATGTATGGCGAGATCTTCATGACGCTGAAAGAGCGTCGTCCGGCGCTCTATGCCGATTTCCGCAAAATCGCTCAGAAAGCGTTTACCCAAGGCTACAGTGCGCGGGATGCAAACCGCATTGCCGGACTGCGGATGCGAGAAAAGTTCGTCAATGAAATTCTCGAGCTTTCGAAAGTCGCCAGTGACGAGCATGTCAAAGAAATGATCAGCGTGATGATCGCGACATATGAGTATCTCGGTGAGCAGGACCCGAACGATTGCGCGCGCAATATTCAGGGTGGTGAGCTCGAAAAAGTCACTGAGTTCCCGAAAGAGCTTCGTCAACGCGAAACGCAACTTATCATCGATTTGCTGAAAGCACCGCAAACCGCGGCCAATCGCCGGGCGGCGTCGCGCAATGAAGTGGTCAATTGGATGGTCAATCTTTCGACGCTCGAGCCAACGGTTGAACGCATGCTGGTCTTGATCGAAGAAGAAGATCGCAGCGGCGCCGAAAACAAAGAACTCTGCGATGGGATGATCACGACCTATAAGCGCCTCAGTTACAAAAAGGGCGCTGATCGTGGAACGCTGTTCCGAGGCCTGGCGCTGATGGCGCTGCAGCAACGCCTCTTGCTACGCAACACGGCTGAGCCTCAGGACGAAGACGAAAACGCCTAAGGCATATTCGGCTCCAGAAATAAATCGATTTCGCTTCTTGTCTCATATTGCTAAGCTTGGTTTAGCGATGGAGGGACACGCATGTCCGAAACACCTGCACAGCCGGCGCCCGCAGCGGCGAAACCAGCGGCAACACACGATCATATGCATGGGCAAGATGCGCTCAATCAATTGAGCACGCTGAAAGTCTACGCACACTCACCGATTTTCTACTGGTGGCCAATTTGGGCACTTGGGCTGATTTTCGGATCGATTTCGACTTTCCTGCCAAGTGAAGGCGCTGAAGCAATCAGCACCGCAGCGCGGGTTCAAGGTCAGACCTTTGTCTTCGTTCTGCTCTTCATCATTTTCTCGACCACAGTGAAATTGCGCGGTGCTAATTCGGTCATCCTCGGTCTGATGCTGGCGATTGGCGCAATCTTGCTATTCATGGCCAATCTGTCCGGCCCGATCGCCTCATTCATTGGCGGCCTTGATATTCGGATGAGCACGTCATTCTATTGGTTTGTTGGCGTCGCCGTCTTCGTCATGTGGGCGGTGATGTTTTTCGGTTTCGACAAAGTCAAATACTATGAGATTGCGCCCGGTCAGGTTCGTGAACGCGTCTTTTGGGGCAGCGGCGACCGAGCCGAAAGCGGCGCCAATGCCCGTTGCCGCTATCGCAAAGACGATTTCCTGCGCCACCGCATGCTGGGCTTCGGCCTGACCGGCGATATTGAAATCACGCTCGGCGACGGTGAAATCTGGTATTTGCACAATGTGCTGATGGCCAAGCGAAAAGCGGATCGGATCAATGAGCTGATCGTGACAAGACCAATCGACTAGGCCTGAAGGCTTGGGTGCAGCGTTGGCGTATAACCGTGGGTAAGCCCCTGACAGGTTATGTGCGGTGTGAGACGAACGGCTTCTTCCGGTAGCTCAGACGGCGCGCCATAGCCGCTAAAGCGCCACGCATGGGCTTGGCCTTGCCATTTCAGGTAAGCGGTCGAACCGGTGGTAAACATCGCGCCATCGGGTAAATCGGCGATTGCGACCACTTCGCGCTCTGATTTGCCTTTCAATACCGCCTGGATCTCGCCGGCTATGGCATCGCTCAGATCGCTGGCTTTCGGGCGATAGTGAAACACACCGGAGCGCACCAGCGCCTCGCGAAAGCGCTTGGCGTCAGCATAACGGCATTCATAGCAAGGCCTATGACCCGCGGCGAGCGCGGTGGCTTCGTCGAGAAAGAACAGCTCTGTGTAGAGGCCTTCGCTCATCAGCGTGCGTTGGCGATCCTTGAACTCGAGCACGCATGTAATCCATTGTCGCGTCTTCCAATGCGTTGACTTCAAAGTGCGTTCTGCCGTGTGAAAACAACCGCCGCGATTGCCCATCAGCAGACCGCGCTCCGGCACCGCATGGATCAGGCCGAATGGGTCAACGCGGTTCTGGAGGGGCATGGATTAGCTTTCTTCGCCGCCGAAACGCTCGGTCCAGTCTTCGACCATGGCGTCTTCGATTTTCTGGAACAGAACCGGCGGGGCCTGGATCGGCATGCCGTGCGGCATCGCGTCGAGCAGTGTTTCGTCATCAATGGATGGCCACTTGCGATTACCATCCGGAATGCCGAGCGTGTCGAGAATGGTTTTCGCCGTCGTCGGGATGAGCGGCTGCGCGATGATCGCAAAGATCGCAACGAGATTCAGCCCCGTGCGGACACCGACCGCGGCAGCGTCGACATCATTCTTATACTTCACCCAAGGCTCGGCCCGGGTGAGATATTCGTTGCCAGCGGCCCAAAGCGCGCGCGTTTCAGCCGCGGCCTTGCGAAACTCCATCGCTTCGTAATGCTCAGAGATTCGCGCCAGGCTGGCTTTCAGCTCACCCGCCATCCAGGCTTCGTCCTCGCCCGGCGTGCCCGTGGCGGGCAGGGTGCCGTCAAACTTACTGACCGTGTATTTGGTGATCCGATTGACGAAATTGCCGAGCACATTGGCAAGGTCTGAATTGACCGAGGCCTGGAAGCCTTCCCATGTGAACGCTGCGTCCGAGCCCTCAGGCGCATTCGCCATCAGATACCAGCGCCAATAATCAGCCGGCAGCAGATCCAGCGCCTGGTCCATGAACACGCCGCGCTTCTGGCTGGTCGAGAATTTGCCGCCATACCAGGTCACCCAATTGAAGGCTTTCAGCTTGTCGACCGCTTTCCACGGCTCGCCAGAGCCAAAGATCGTGACGGGGAATGACACTGTGTGGAACGCGACATTGTCCTTGCCCATGAACTGGACATATTCGACGTCATCAGCGCCTTTATCCGTGCGCCACCAATGTTCCCAGTCGCCGCCATTGGCTTTTGCCCATTCCTCGGTCGCGGCGATATATTCCACCGGCGCATCGAACCAGACATAGAAGACCTTATTCTCGAAGCCCGGTCGTGGATTGCCGTCAGCGCCCAGAACTGGGACGCCCCATTTCAAGTCGCGTGTGATCGCCCGGTCGCGCAGGCCTTCATCCAGCCATTTCAGCGCAATTGACCGCGCCAGTTGTGGCCAGTCTTTCGAGGCCTCGACCCATTCGCGGATCGTTTCCTGCATTTTCGACTGTAGCAAGAACAGATGCGCGGTGTCGCGGATCTCAATATTGGTCCCGCCGGAGACCGCAGAATAGGGGTTTTTCAGATCAACGGGATCCAGCAAACGTCCGCAATTATCGCACTGATCACCGCGGGCTTTTTCGTAATCGCAATGTGGGCAGGTGCCTTCAACATAGCGATCCGGCAAGAAGCGGCCATCATCAACGCTATAGACTTGCTGCGAGACCCGTTCTTCGATCAGGCCTTTTTCTTCCAGCACTTGCGCGAAATGCTGGGTTAGCCGCTTATTCTCATCACTCGAGGAACGTCCGAACCAGTCATAAGACAGCGAAAAACCGTCGCCGGCATCGCGCTGGATTTGATGCTGCTCGTCGCAATAATCCTGCACTGAGACATTCGCCGCTTGCGCCGCAAGCTCGGCAGGCGTGCCATGTTCATCCGTGGCGCAGATATACAGCACGTCATGGCCCTGAAGCCGCTGAAACCGCGCATAGATGTCTGCTGGCAGCATTGATCCAGCGAGATTCCCCAGATGTTTGATGCCATTTATATAAGGCAAGGCGGAAGTGATGAGAATCCGGCGTTTACTCGGCATTTATCTTTCCGTTCGTAACTTTCCCCTGCGTCAGACTGATTCGGCCGCAGAAGCTGCACACGTCTTATCGCGCGATGGGATAATTGAAACATCCTTTAGGAGGGAAGAATGCCAAAAATTGCAGGAGTAAACCTATTAGGTGTCGTTCTGGGCGCTTTGGCCATGTGGATTATCGGCTTTGTCTGGTTCGGATTACTGTTTTCCGATGCCTGGATGAGTGCCAGTGGCTTCACGGAAGAAATGTTTGAAGGCCAGAGTGTCTTGTGGATGCCGGCAGGCTATGTTCTGTCGTTGATCCTGACCTTCGGTCTCGGCTGGCACATGAAGCAGAAGAGTATCAGCAAGCTGGATACAGCGGCCTTGTTTGGTCTCTGGATGGCGCTGCTGATTGGCGTACCATTGATGATGTATGGCTATGTCTATTCGCCAGCTCATTCCTGGGAGCTGCTGTTAATCAATAGTGGCCACACAATCGCGACCTTCGTCGCGGCTTGCGCTGTGCTGTCATTCTTCGACTAGAACCGCGTCAAAACCGCAAAAATAGAGCCCCCGGATCGCCAAGCGGTCCGGGGGCAAGTTTATGCTCTCTATCGGGAGGAAACAGAGCATCTGGGAGGTCAGTTAGTCAGCGTTATCCGATTTCGGGCGACCAGGCCGAAAGCCTGATTTCGACTTTGCGGTCATTCGGGGCGCTATAAGTGGCGGGCACGATTTCAGTGATATCTGCAGTCGTGGTGTGGCCCGTGAGGCGATATTGTTCGAGCGCGCTGGTCACAGTCGCCAGGCGCGCTTCAGCGACACGATCAGCGGTTTTCGCCGTTGGTGCATCTGCGGCGACCGCCTGGATGGAGACAGGGCCGATAATACAGCCATCAAGTGTTGCTTTGACTTGCGCCAGCATTGCCTGTGATGCGGCCGTCATCGCGGTTTCACCTGCAGGGAAGTAAACTTGCAGGGTTTGGGCGTGACACGGCACGGCGTCTGGTGCGGAATATTTGACCGTTGGCGGCGCTGGCAGAGGCTGGGCGTTAGCAACAGTTGCAGCGGCGGCGAACAGGGCGGTTGTGATCAGGGTCTTTGTCATTTTTCAGCTCCCATCTTGCTTGGACTTCAGGATTGCCAAGGCGGAGGGCGAAATCATGCCGGGATCGGGATCAAATGTGGCAACTGCATGATCTTGTCATGACGGCTTGCGCTTTACCGAATGCCATTATAAAGCACCCGCCAGTGCCCCTATAGCTCAGCTGGTAGAGCAATTGATTTGTAATCAATAGGTCCGCGGTTCGAGTCCGTGTGGGGGCACCATTTCCTGGCAAATAAGCGCAGATAGTGCGGGTTGAAATGACTCAGTGTCTTCAGGTTAATGTCGGAGGCGTACAAAATACACCGCGCCAAAGTCAGCGCGGCGCATTTTCTCTCTGAGTGTGGTCACTGATAGCCCAGTTCAAAATCCATTGCCTTTTTATCCCTTATCCAAAAATAATCTTTGTACTCATTGTTCATTTTTCGATACCGGGCAGCCTTCGTGGTCTCGCTGTCGCCAGATAGGGACTGATAATCTAGGACGATATAGGTGTAGAGACTGCACAGACGGCCCATGTCCGCGTTTGTATTGAAGCCGATATTTCCTTGCTTATCGATATATCCATCCGCAACGACATAATCGAACTCGTCTTGCATGGCGAATTCATTGCGAACGTTAAAGGCGTCGCGACTGTAGAAGAGAAGATTGCCGCCGCCGCCCTCATATATGAAGGGATAACACCGTTTTATTTTCTTGTTTTTCTTCGAACCTTTTCCGGTTTGTTTTTTGGCCTTGAACATAATCGCGCCTTCTGGTCGGCTCGCAATCGACATCAACTTTTTTTCGGTATCCTGTTCAACCAGATAGTCCAGCATGTTGTTGATGGTTTCTCTCCATACCGGATAATTGTCGCCTTCCCCGGGGTATTCTGCCGGCATGCTCAGCGCGATGCCGGCTACGGCTGGGTCGCTTAGCGCGCCCTGTAGGAATGTCTTCGACGCAAACTTTCTATTGTCCGAGCCTCCTGTAGTGATTGGGCACCACTCACCTGTTTCGCAATCGGATGAAAACTGACTGCTATTGAATTGCAGATAGTATTTAATGCCGGCGCCGTACCAAGTGGTGAGTTGAGCGGAGAGGGCCGAAGCGTCTCCGGTGACAGATCCCGGAGTTTGTACATCGGTCGGGAACGTGCGTCCAACAAAGAGTTTGAGGTATACGTGCTTGGCGAAACTGTCGCCGGCATGTTTGGTGCCAGTGGGGCACGTATAGTATGCCACGACGTCAGAGGCAAGGTCGGCGACCTCCCGATCCTGAACATCCAAAAGCAATTTCAGGTCTTTCTTGCACGCCGTCTGTTCAACGAAGTCCTTCAGTTCGAGGAGGCGCTCTTTCGTCAGTTTTGAACTGCCGTCTTTGGTCATGCGCTTGAGGCGTATCTTGTCGAACTCGCCCCAGGTGAGTTGTGCTGAGTTGATGCTCGTTGTTGAGAGCGGCGCCGTTAAAGTGAAGTTCTTCTTCGCCCAATCACCATACCCTTGATCATTATAGTCTGTCATGCGGTCGAAGACTTTGTCATGGAAAATGACAACTCGCGCGACGCCATCAACCCAAATACGCCGAACGTCCATTTCGACGAAGTCGGCTTTATAATTACCATTTACCTTTTTTTTGGCCGCACGATGGTAACCCGCCACGCTGTTTTCAGGGACGCTTTGATTTGAGTAATGCTTCCACATTCCGCGATGCGGAACTAATTTGGGGTCTGCGTGAGCGATCACGGTGTGGCCGAGTAGCGCAACTCCGATGCAGGCCATTTTCAAGATATTCATAACCGAACCTTCCTTGTCGGACGCAGTTTGATTTGAATCTTGTGAAGGCTCTTTTTGCACGTTGCCCGACCAGGCATTTTCGTGTGATCCGAAAGTCGCGTGCGGGATACTCGACGTAGGTCGTCTTTGATCTATTACTACTCGCAGCCGCCGAATGATCAAATATTATTTCAGTATATATAGTTTTCGACGAGTTATATATTTGAATGGATTGAAAAAATATTTCGTCCCTTTTTTTGTTTCATGGCGTGTATTGAAGACCAGTCAACTTGGGCGTGTTGGTCGAGCCGCGCGAAAACAGAATTCGTGCGGCTGCACATACCTCTCCATCACTCTGGCGCGACGCTTAACGTCAGCGCGGTCGTGTAGCTTCTGATATCTGTCTGTGCGCCCGTCGGTGCCGGGGCGCGGTGGCGGACCATGATGACGTGGGTCCCTGGATGCTCGAACGTCAGCGTGACGAGGCCGTCAGAATCTGTTTGTGCCCGCGTTTCACCGCGCTGATAAAGGCGCTGCATTTCACTGGTCAGAACCACGTCGTGTCCAGCAAGTGGGGCGCCGTCAAAAGTAATCCGCGCGACGAACGGACTTCCGACGTCCGCCAGGTTTGGGTGGATGGCCGGCATCAGTGCTAATCGCCCGATTTTGCTGCGAATCGCAGCCCAATCCTGGGCGCCGACCGTGACATAGGCGTCAGAGACCGTCGCGGTTTGAGATGTCAGGAGCGGCGTGCCCGGTGGGATCTCAGTCAGTTCCGCATCCCGGCTGTTGACCAGGTAGTACGTGCCGTCGAGCAACACATATTCGCCTTTACGGCCAAGCCGTTCGCCCGTGCTGATTCGAGTTGTGCCGGTCGTGCTGATCGTCTGCTCGAGCACGGTTGTTGTCGCGAGGGTCTCGACCCGGTCAGGGTTGGCTGAACCGCCGTCGGGGCCGATGACTTGATAAGTGTCGGTGCGAACCGCGTAGCGCGGCTCACAGCAAAAATCGCTGAACGACACTTCGACCGTGATCTTTTGATCCAGTTGAGGGCCAAAGTCTGACGGCTTAACATAAGCCGTATCGGCAACCGCCGCCCCTGCGAAAGCAGAGGCCGCGATGCTGAGTGTGATCAAGCGCACCATGCTAGTCGAGGCTCGCCAAAACCGCGCCTGGGCGCAGACGATCACCGAGGGCGCCGATGTCTGGCGTGATGAAACTGTCAATCACGGCGCGGGCGTCCGTAAGTGCAGGCTCGAGGTCTTTCTCGCCATCCTTCACTTCATTGGCGAGCGTGAGCAGCGGCATGTAGAGGTCTTCCGTCTCGCCTTTGATCGTGATGGCGAACTGCTCATGTGTCGCTTCAATGCCGGCCCAATGGGCGCGGATGCCGGCCCAATAGTCGGCGGTTCCCGCCCAGTAATCTTCGGCTGCCTGGACCGGATAATCGGCAAACGCACGATAGGTATTGAGACCAACTTCCCGGGCGAGGGCACGCGGGGCGCTGTCCAGAATCAGTTTTGAATTGTCTTGCTCATGGACCCAGCCCCAAGGCGTGATGACGTGCCGGTTCACCGCGTCGACGGCGTGATAGTCATCGCGGGTGGTCATATCTCGGCGCGGCAGGGGGCGCCATTCGTGCGGCGGGGTCCATTCGGCAATACCATCATCATATGTCCAGGTTCCAACGGCGCCATAGCGCGGCGCATCATCAACCTGATAGACGGTTTGAGACCAGGTGCCGGCGCGCTGCGAGGCGGGCACATCACGCCATTCCCAGGCATTGCCGCCGATAAAGACCAAGACGCGCGCCGGTTCATATTGCCAGTCCTGGCGCCAGTGTTTGACGACGATGGGGGATGCATCGGGACCAACCACCAGCAAATGCTGCAGACTGATGAAATCACCGCGATCTTCGACCACGCGCACAGACTCATGTCCGCCAGAGAGTTTCGGCTCTTTCAATTCATAGCCCGCTACGAAAGCCACGGTTTCCGTGAAGTCGAACGTCACTTTGTAATCGCCTGTCATCGCCAGAATTGAGTCGCGATCCTGTTCGAACGCTGCGGGCAGGGTGATTTCGGTCTGCTGCGTCGGGGTCTCTGCAGTGCTGGCGCAGCCTGCAATGATGAGGAGGGTGAGGGCGGTCGCCGAAAAAAGGCGTGTCCGTTTGGCGGTCATGATGGGCTCCTGAAAAGTTCAATCCGAAAAAATTTCGTAATGCAATTGAGAATCACTTGCAATTAGGAAAATCTACGTATAGCGAAGTTTTTGCAATTGAGAATAATTCTCAAAACGAAATAGGGACCGAATATGTCATTTTGCATTGGACAAGGCGCATTTCGCGCGGCGCTTATTGCCTCAACAGCACTTTCAATCGCGCCGCTTGGCGCGGCGCAGGAATCGGCCGGGGCGGCTGACGATGAGTTGCGGGAAGAGACCGTGACGATTTACGGAACGTCGAACCCGCTGCCGGTTTTTGATTATCCAGGGCAGGTGACCGTGGTTGACCGCGACGCCTTGGAAACGCTGGCGCCGTCTTCGATTTCAGATGCTTTGCGTGATGTCCCGGGCTTGGATTTCGCGGGTGGGCCGCGCCGAACCGGTGAGCTACCAACGATCCGCGGTCTGTCTGGTCAGAACGTTCTGATCTTGCTGGACGGCGCACGTCAGAGCTTCACCTCAGCGCATGATGGTCGGTTTTTTGTCGATCCTGAATTGATCGGGACCGCTGAAGTGGTGCGTGGACCCGCATCTGCGTTGTATGGTTCTGGTGCTGTCGGCGGCGTCCTGGCGTTTGAAAGCGTTGATGCAGACGATCTGCTCGCAGAGGATGAAATCTGGGGCGCACGCGCCCGCATCGGCTATCAGAGCGTGAATGAGGAATCATTAGCCTCGATCACAGCTTATACGCGGCAAGGCGCGTTTGATGGGGTGGCAAGTTTTGGCATCCGTCAATCCGGCGACATTGAACTCGCCTCTGGCGCAGACCTGCCGTCTGACGATGACATTCAAACCGCGCTCCTCAAAGGCAGCTACGCTGTCACAGATGCGTTGAGCGTTGAAGGCTCCTGGCAGCGTTTTAGCAATACAGCGATCGAGCCAAATAATGGTCAGGGAACAGCCGGAACTGGTGATGGGATCCTCGACCGAAATGTCGAAAAAGACATAATGACAGACACGTTCCGTCTCGGTGTGAACTATAATCCGGACTCCAATGACTGGATCGATCTCGGCTTCACAGCCTATCAGACGAGCAGCGACGTGGACGAATTTGATGCGACAATTCCGCGAACGACGGTGCGCGATATCGAGACGACAGGAGTCTCGCTGCGCAACGCGTCGCGCTTCAATTTTGGCCCAGCAGAGACGACGCTGACCATTGGCGGTGACTGGTACAAAGACGAGCAAGTCGGCACCGATGACGAAACCACGGATGGCACACGCGGCGGCGTTCCGAACGGTGAGAGCGAGTTCATGGGCGTGTTTGCTCAAGTCGAAGCGGTTGTCGATACGGATGTGGGCCAGTTCGTCGTCATTCCTGGTGTGCGGTTCGATTCATTTGAAAGTTCGTCCTCGATTGCGCCGGATCAGGACAATTCTGATGACGCGGTTTCGCCGCGCTTCGCGGCTAGTTTCGCCCCACAGGGCGCGGACTGGTTACGATTGTTCGGATCATATGCGGAAGGGTTCCGCGCGCCCTCTATCAATGAGCTCTATCTCGACGGCGTGCATTTCTCGATCCCACACCCGGTCTTGTTCAACCCGGCGGCTGGGTCATTCGTGCTTTCGCCAAACAATTTTATTCCCAATCCGGATCTCGTTCCGGAAGAAACCCAGACCGTTGAATTCGGCGCAGGCGTCGATTTCAAAAAGGTCTTTGTCGAGAGCGACCGCTTCCAGGCCAAAGTCTCCTATTTCGAAACCGAAGCCGATGAGCTGATCAACCTGTCTGTGAATGTCGCGCCAGCGGCGACTTGTTTTGCGCCGCCATTCTTCGAGCCGTGCAATTGGGGCACGTCGGAATCTGCAAACGTCGACAATGCCGAACTCGAAGGTTGGGAAGGCGAGCTGCACTATGATTCTGATCGTTTCTTCGCGCGAGCGAGTTTCTCAAGCATTGAAGGCACCAATCTCGCAGATGGCTCTGACCTCGGGTCGCTGACGCCCGATCGCACGGCGGTCAATCTTGGGCTGAAAGTCCCGGAATGGAATTCTCTTATCGGCGCGCGCGTGCAGCATGCTTCAGACTTTGAACAGCGGGTTTCAGACGGGGCGGGCGGCTTCACGCTTCAGGATGAGCGTGACGGCTATATGGTTGTCGATCTCTACGCCACCTGGCGCCCGGAAATGGTTGAAGGCCTGCGCCTCGATGTCGGCGTCGATAACGTGTTCGACGAAGACTATGAGCGCGTGTTTGCCGGCGTTTCAGAGCCCGGCACCAATTTCAAAATCGCAGCGTCCTGGCAGTTTGGACAATAGGAGAAAGAGCCATGTGTGTACCCCTAGATGATACAGCAATGATCTGTTGGCTGAAGACGCAAGTACGCGTCGTTGAAGCCTGGCGGGAAGAATTGGCGACCCGTCCGGAGCTCGATATCGCCGCGATCACTCGCCTGGAGCGACATTATGCGTGGCTGACTTATGAGACGGCGCGTCTCGACGATCCCTCTAATCGGCAAGCGGCTTGAGTCTCCTTTCAGCTTGCCTACTTGGCTGCAGCGTTGGCGCCCCCTCGTTTCCTCCCGGATGCCGGCGCTGCAGCTTTTCTTTTATTCAGTTTCGAATAGAGCGCTCTGGTTTAAAGCTCGCCGAGCGCAATGTGCACTTTCGACGTTTGCGCGACCAAGGCGCTGACTGATGTCGGCGTCGAGTCGGCGAGGGGCCCGGATTCCGGCCACAGAGCCAGCAAGGCGTCCAATTCGCGGATCAAGCGCGCCGTGTCTTTGCCTTCGATCCGATTGGCGATCTCCAGTGCGACCACGGTGAACCCGTAGGCATCCTGATACTCACCTGGATCCGCAATCACGCCATCCGTGACACCGACGCGGTATTCATCAAACACTGTATCCATCAGATAACTGATAATATCGACTGGGTCACCGCCAGCATTGGTCTGCATCAAGACCATATTGGCTTCGGCGGCGGCGAGTTGTGGCTCGATCTCCGCGGCAGGGCGGCCGTCTTCCAGCGCTTGCGAAACTTGCAGGAAGATCTCCTGATCAAATCCCAGCGCATCAATACCCGCGCGCTCAGCTTCATGAGTTTCCGAGACCGGATGCAACAGATGTTTCGCGGCTTGATCCGGCGCGCCGGCTCGGAACAGCGACAGCCCGGCTTTGACATGACCTGACATGAAGGCGACGCGCTTTTCGACGGGGAGGCTTGTCATACTATGCCCGCCGGCACTTTCGCCTTCGCCTTCGCCGGACTCACCAGCCTCTCCGGCAGGCGCGGCGATGATCGGTGCTTCTGCTTCGACCGTGACCTCTTCGCTCGGGGTTTGTCCGCAAGCGGCAACAACGCCCGATGCCAATGCAGTTCCGAGGCCCAGCTTAGCCCAGGTCTTCATCCGTAACTTCATGCGCCTATGTCCTTCAGGTTTCAGGTTCGATACTGTATGGCTTATGCGCTTAATGCAACTCAGTCGCAAGTAGGTGAATATGCTTATTACGATTTCCAATCTGCTCGATGCCGATCATTTGGCCCTTTTGCGGGGGCTCGTTCCGGCGCTGACCTGGAAAGATGGAGCTGAAACCGCAGGGCATGTCGCAAAGCAAGTGAAGCATAATCAGCAAGCGGACTTGGCGACTGGCATCGGTCAAAAAGTTGAACAGATATTGCAAAATGCCTTGACGGGAAACGCTGTGCTCAAAGCTGCCGCCATCCCGCAACAGTTTTCAAAGCTCTTGTTGAGCAAGACGGGGACGGGCGGTGGTTATGGTCTGCATATCGACAATCCCTTCATGCAAACCGCAGAGGGATCTATGCGCACCGATCTGTCTTTCACTTTATTTCTGTCGTCGCCGGAAGACTATGAGGGCGGCGAGCTGGTGATCGAGCATGCCGGGCAAACGCAGGGCCTCAAAGCGCAGGCTGGAGATCTGGTATTGTATCCGTCGACCAGCCTGCACGAAGTCGCGACAGTCACATCAGGGACGAGGCTCGCCTGTGTTGGTTGGATCGAAAGCCGGATCAAAGATGCGGCGGATCGCGAGACGATTTTCGACTTGTCCAACTTGAAAGCGGAGTTGCAACCTCGTCTCGAGTCGCAGTCGGCGGAAATGCTGGTACTGTCGAAAGTGATTGCCAACCTGAAGCGGCGTTTCAGCTGAATCAGTTCAACGTTTCGCGGATCATTTCGATCAAGCAGGCCGGCGTTGACGGTTTTTCCAAAATATCTGTGTAACCGGCAGTAAGGGCCCGATTTCTAAGGGTTTCTGAATAGAAACCCGTGACCATAATCCCGGGTGTTTGGTCATCTTGTTGGCGCAATCGACGCATTAGTTCTAAGCCATCAATACGCGGCATTTTATAGTCTATCAGAAGACAATCACCGCCATGTTGTCCCTGCATCATCAGGAATTCGATGCCATTTCGATAGGCATCGATCTGGAACCCGCGAGCGCGCAAGAGCATCGTCATCGATCGTCGCACATTCTCGTCATCCTCAACCAGAACGAGCCGGGATGAGGGGTCACGCGTTTCACTGAAAGAAGAGTGGGCGGTGTTTTGCATCTGTAACTTTTATCGGTTCGCGGAAAGGGCGTCTCTAGGTAGTGTCCCTCAACCTAATCCGTGCCAATGCCTGCCAGGAAGGCAATGCGAAGCGCGTTAGACAGACTGTCAGCTTGCAGTTTTTCCATCATGTGAGCGCGGTGAATTTCAACGGTGCGAGGCGATATTGAGAGCGCCTGTGCAACGCCTTTATTGGTTAGGCCTGAGACCAGATATTCCAGAACTTCCAGTTCGCGCGGGGTCAGACTTGTCAGCTTTGCTTTGGCGTCCGCGCTGCGTTTATCGTCGGTTGATTGATTGTCGAGCAGAACGAAAGCGCTCTCAATGGCGCTGACCAGGGCTTTCTTCTCGTACGGCTTTTCGAGAAACTCGATGGCGCCGCCTTTCATCGCTTCCACGGCGACTGGGACATCCCCATGACCGGTCAGGATGATCACTGGCATGTTGATTCCGCGCTGATTGAGCGCGCTCTGAACCGCGAGTCCGTCCATACCGGGCATTCTGACATCGAGGAGGATACAGCCCGCATTTTCTTCTGATACCTGTTCGAGGAAACTGATCCCGTCTGGATAGGTTTTGACCGCATAGCCGGCATGGCGAAGCATAAAGCTCGCGGAGTGGCGGATGGCTTCGTCATCATCAACGAGGAAAACGGTTCGACTATTCATCCCCTTGGGCTCCTTCAGCTAAGCGAAGTGAAAATTGAAATGTGGCGCCACCGCGCTGCGATGGTTGATACGTGATCGAGGTGCCGTGCGCTTCCATGATGGTTTGACAGATGGACAGGCCAAGTCCCATGCCGCCGGGCTTGGAGCTGTTAAAAGCGTCAAATGGAGAGGCGTCACCGCTACCTTGAAACCCGGGGCCGTTATCTTCCACCGTGACGAAGGCGAGATCGTCTTCGGTGACGGCCGAAACCCAAATTTGCGGATTGGTCGTCGAAGAGAGGGCTTCAATGGCATTGCGAACCAGGTTGACGATGACTTGCCGCAATTGCAGCCGGTCAGCGAGAACATTCGGGAAGTCATCTGGAATGCGAACAATCACCCGTGCCAACTGACTTTCAATCCCGACTTTCGCAAGCGAGGTCGCATCTTCCATGACTTCCGCCAGATCGACCGGCCGCATATCGAGCTCGCCGCGGGAGACATAGTCCCGCAAGCGTCTGACGATTTGCCCGGCGCGGATCGATTGAACCGATGCGGCGTCGAGCGCCTCCTGGATGAAAGCCAGCGTGTCGGCATCGGCATTTTCGAGCAAGTCGCGCGCTGCTTCGAGATAGTTGGAAACTGCGGTGAGCGGTTGGTTGAGTTCATGCGCCATGGCCGAGGCCATTGTTCCAACCGCGCTTAGCCGCGAGAAATTTGCCAGCTCGACTTGCATTTGCGAGAGCCGATGCGCGTTGGCCTGCTGCTCAGACATGTCACGGATATAGCCGGTGAACAGACGGCGTCCGTCAATTTCGGCTTCGCCGATCTTCAACTCCACCGGAATGGTTTTGCCATTCGCCAATTTGGCCGCAACGATTCGGCCAATGCCGATAATCTGTTTCTCGCCAGTCGAGAGATAGTTCTTGATATACTGATCATGGTGCGTCTCATCGGCGCCCGTCATCAGCACGGAGACATTCTTCCCGGCCATGTCTTTCGCTTGGTATCCGAACAGCCGTTCGGCAGCGGCGCTGAAGGCGAGGACTTGCCCGGTATCATCGATGACGATCATCGCATCCGGCACGGACGCAAGAATCGACCGCATCAACGGCTCCAGCGATTTCTGGTCTTGGTAGCGCCCGGATGTGTCCTTCAGGACTGAATGCTGATCATCTGTCATCAGCCAGCCTTTGTAACGGGCGTCGGACATCAATCAATCCATTGAAGGGGCGACAGAGCGCCGCTTCATCAGTGCCTGATAGCCTGCAAATGCGATCACGATCAGACCGGCGGCGAGCATGTAACAGCCCCAGCAATGGGCGCGCTCAAACCAGCTGGCATTGCTTAGCGCGATGGTCAGCGTATCGCCGTTGCACGTTGGTAAGGAGAGCATCGGAATTGATCCCATATGCACCCAGGTTTTGAGGCCGCCAATCAGGATCATTGCGGCACCATAGAGGGCTTGCATGAGTGTGGTCATCGCGGCTGTCCCTTCGATTGCATGGATCTGCTTCTATCGAGTGCGGCGGCACAGCACATAGGGGTTTTCCCTTATTCAGACAGATAGCGGCGAAAGATATGCCTCGCTCAAGCTGAAACCGCCCCGTTTTGGGGACTATCGGAGGGCATGTCGGCAATGACGCAAATGATTCAGTCGATCAGACGGGGCAATAATACCAGTATTCTCGCAGTCGGGACGCTTACGGGCGTGTTCCTGTTCCTTGCGCTTCTGATGGCGACGTTCGCCAAGGATGGCGGCATGGAGATTCAGGCGATGACCTTCCTGGTCCTGGGCGGGGCCTTCCTGCTTGGCACCGCGCTATGGGCGGGTGGCCTGGTGGATCGCGATCCGTTTGACGAAAGCGAGTATGAAAATACGCTGGTCAAATTCGGCGTTGCGGCGTCGATGTTCTGGGGCCTTGCAGGCTTGTTGGTCGGCGTGGTCATCGCGCTGCAGCTAACCTGGCCAGCAATTTTCTATTTCCCTGATTTTGGCTGGACCAATTTCGGTCGGCTGCGTCCGCTGCACACCAGTGCGGTGATTTTTGCATTTGGCGGCAATGTCCTGCTGGCGACCAGTTTCTATGTCGTTCAGCGCACCTGTCGGACCCGTATCGCCGGCGGCATGTGGCCATGGTTTGTGTTCTGGGGCTATCAGATCTTTATCGTTCTGGCGGCAACTGGCTATTTGCTCGGCGTCACGCAATCCAAGGAATATGCCGAGCCGGAATGGTATGTCGATCTCTGGCTTACCCTGGTCTGGGTGGTCTATCTGCTCGTCTTCCTGGGCACATTGTGGAAGCGCAAAGAGCCGCACATCTATGTCGCTAACTGGTTCTATCTCTCCTTCATCGTGACGATTGCGATGCTGCACATCGTCAATAATCTCTCCATTCCGATTAGCCTGACCGGCAGTAAATCAGTGCAAGTCTTTGCCGGGGTGCAAGATGCCATGACGCAATGGTGGTATGGCCATAATGCGGTCGGGTTCTTCCTGACCACCGGCTTCCTGGCGATCATGTACTATTTCATTCCGAAGCGCGTGAACCGGCCGGTCTTCTCCTATCGCCTGTCCATCGTACACTTCTGGTCACTGATCTTCATCTATATCTGGGCTGGCCCGCACCACTTGCATTACACGGCGTTGCCGCAATGGGCCCAGACGCTCGGGATGACGTTCTCGATCATGCTGTGGATGCCGAGTTGGGGCGGAATGATCAATGGCGTCATGACCTTGTCAGGGGCCTGGGACAAGCTGCGCACAGATCCCGTGGTTCGGATGATGGTCGTCTCTCTGGCCTTCTATGGCATGTCGACTTTTGAAGGACCGCTTATGTCCGTGCGGGCGGTGAACTCGCTCAGTCACTATACGGAATGGGGCATTGGCCATGTGCACTCCGGTGCGCTGGGTTGGGTCGGCTATATCAGCTTTGGGGCGCTCTATTGTCTCGTGCCATGGCTGTGGAAGAAGAAGGGCCTATTCTCCAAATCCCTCGTCGAATGGCATTTCTGGATCTCCACGATTGGCATCATTTTCTACATGGTTTCCATGTGGTTTGCCGGGATCATGGAAGGTCTGATGTGGCGCGCTTACAATGAGTATGGCTTCCTCGAATATAGCTTCGTTGAAACGGTTGAGGCCAAGCATATCAGCTATATCATCCGGATGCTGGGCGGTCTGCTTTACTTTAGCGGCGCAGCGATCATGGCGGTCAATCTGATCCGCACGACGCTGGGCCATGGCGAAGCCGAAGATCTCGAACCCGCAACCGATCCTTTAGCACAACCTGAGCCGCGCACTGCGCTGGCCCCAGCCGAATAGGAGGCCCGTAGCAACATGGGACTGATGAACAATCACGGCGTCCTCGAACGCCATTCGCTCCTCCTCACCATTGGTATTCTGGTTGTCGTCTCGATTGGCGGGATCATCCAGATGGCACCGCTAATGTATATGGAAAACACAATCGAAAAAGTTGACGGCATGCGGCCTTACACGCCGCTCGAACTGAAAGGCCGGGACATCTATGTACGTGAAGGCTGCTATGTCTGCCACAGCCAGATGGTTCGCCCCTTGCGCGACGAAGTCGAACGCTATGGTCATTATTCTCTGGCAGCCGAGAGCATGTATGATCACCCCCACCAATGGGGCTCAAAACGCACCGGACCGGATCTGGCGCGGGTGGGCGGAAAATATTCCGCTCAATGGCAAGTCGATCACTTGATTGATCCGCGCGCTCTGGTGCCGGAAAGCATCATGCCGCCTTATGCCTTCCTGATGGACAAGAAGCTCAAATATGAGGGCATTGAAGACCGTCTGCGCACAGAGCGTCTGGTCGGTGTTCCGTACTCGGATGAAATGATCGAGAACGCTGCCGGCCATATCCTCGCCCAGGCTGATCCGAACGATAAAGGCTTCGACTATTATGACAGTCTGATGGCGCTTTACGAAGCCGAAGCGGGCCGCGAAGGCACGGTCGAAGCGCGTGACTGGGACGGCAATCCGGACCTGATCACAGAGATGGATGCGCTGGTGGCGTATCTCCAAATGACGGGGACATTGGTCGATTTCTCGACTTATGAAGCCGACGATCTCAGCAACCGTCGATAGAGGAGCGCTGCTATGTATGAACTTCTTTCAAGCTTCGCGCAGACCGGAGGACTGATCTATTTCGTCCTGATGTTTGCTGGTGCTCTCACTTATGCGCTGTGGCCGCGCAACCAGGAAAAATTCGATGCTGCCGCTCGGCTGCCTTTAGAAGATGGAGGTCCATCCGATGACCGATGAAATCAAAGACATTGACGAACATAGCGGAATTGAAACCACGGGTCATAGCTGGGACGGGATCAAAGAATTGAACAATCCGCTGCCGCGCTGGTGGCTGATTGTCTGGTATGTCTGCATCGGTTGGGCCGTGATCTATATGATCCTGATGCCTGCCATTCCGGCGCTGCCTGGCCTTGGTACGAATACGACCGGATTGCGCAATCACTCCGATCGCGACCTGGTCGCGGCGGCTGTGGCAGATCTGCAAACAGCGCGCGTCGCCCAATCGGCATCCCTGCTCGGGGCCTCGCTCGAAGAAATCGAGACTGATCGTGAACTGCAGCAATTCGCGCTGGCCATGGGCGAGAGCCTGTTCGGCGACAATTGCGCAACCTGTCATGGTGCAGGTGGACGCGGCGCTGCCGGCTATCCCATTCTGGCCGATGATGTCTGGCTTTGGGATGGTACTCTGGACGGGATTGAATACACGCTTCGGCACGGCATCCGACATGACGGCGATCTTGATACGCGCTTCTCGCTGATGCCAGCGTTCGGGCGGGACAGTCTTTTGTCGAGCGATCAGATCGATGGCCTGACGCAATATGTGTTGAAACTCTCCGGTCAAAACCACGAGGCCGAAGAAGCCGAGAGTGTCGCCGAACTTTACCAGCAACAATGTGCCTCTTGTCACGGCGTGAACGGGGCGGGTGATCGTCTGCAAGGTGCGCCGAACCTGACCGACGCAGAATGGCTTTTTGGCGGCTCTGAGCGCGCGATTCATGACACGATCTATAATGCCCGGAACTCGCATATGCCGGCTTGGCAGGATCGCCTCGATGACGCTTCCATCAAAGCCCTGGCCGTCTATGTGCATACACTGGGCGGGGGCGAATAGGGCTTACTGTCATGGGACAGACGACGCTCAACATGCATCCTGGTGCAGGCAAAGGCGGGCCAACCCCGCCGTCGCACAAGGACTTGTACGCCAAACGCCAGAATATTTATCCAAAGCTGGCGCACGGTAAATTCCGGATGGTCAAATGGGTCGTCATGGCGGCGACCCTTGCGGTCTATTACTTGCTGCCCTGGCTGCGCTGGGATCGCGGCGAGGGCATTCCGAACCAAGCGGTTCTCGCGGATTTCGAGAGTGAGAAATTCTATTTTTTCTTCATCGAGATCTGGCCGCAAGACATCCACTTCCTGGCCGGACTGCTTATCCTCGCATCCTTGGCCTTGTTTCTGATCACGTCGCTTCTGGGACGTGTTTGGTGCGGATATACCTGTCCGCAAACCGTTTGGACCGACTTATATATCTGGGTCGAGCGGGCCTTCGAGGGCGACCGCGCAGCCCGGATGCGGCTGGATCATTCGCCATGGAGCTTTAACAAGGCGTGGCGCAAGCTGGGGAAGCATACAATCTGGCTGGTGATTGCCTTTTGGACGGGCGGGGCATTCATTCTCTACTGGCATGATGCGCCGACGGTTGCGCGAGGCTGGTTTACCGGTGAGGCGCCGCTTTCGGCCTATTGGTTCGCGGCCATTCTGACCATGACGACTTACTTTTTGGCCGGGTGGATGCGCGAACAGGTCTGTACCTATATGTGTCCGTGGCCTCGAATTCAGGGCGCGCTGACAGATGAGCATGCGCTCAACGTGACGTATCGCTACGATCGCGGTGAACCGCGGGGTCCGAAGCGAAAAAGCGAGAGCTGGGATGAGCGCGGCGACTGCATTGATTGCGATCAATGTGTACAAGTCTGCCCGGTTGGAATCGACATTCGCGATGGGGCGCAGCTGGAATGCATTCATTGCGCGCTGTGCATTGATGCCTGTGATCAGATGATGACCAAGATCGGCCGACCAACGGGTCTGATCGCTTATGATACTGATGTCGCTGTAACCGCGCGGGCGAACCATCAGACCCCGCCCAAGTACAAGATCCTGCGCACGCGGACGGTGCTTTATGGCGTGTTGATTTCCGTGATTGGTGCCTTGATTGTCTGGGGGCTGGCCACCAAAGCCACGATAGAGGCCAATGTGCTGAAAGACCGGTCGCCACCCTTTGTGCAATTGTCGAATGGCGAGATTCAAAACGGTTACACGCTGAAGCTCGTCAACAAACTGTCAGCGCCGCGGACAATGACAGTCTCGATTACGGGCATCGACGGCTTGAACTATTCCGTGATCGGTTTTGACCATGACAGTGCAGAACCACTTGAGCTGCCAGTCGAACCATTTGGCGTAGACCGCTACCGCATCCTGGTAACGGCACCGCAAGGCGCTCCGCAACGGCAAATCACCATAACTGTCCGCGATACAGAGACCGACGAAACCGATACCAATCGTGCGGCATTTAGAGGACCGAACTGATGATGAATGCAGGAACAGAGGCTGATTTTGTGACATCAGAGAAAAAGCTCAAGGGCTGGCACGTCCTGCTTATTATGCTTGGTTTTTTCGGTGTGATTTTCGCCGTGAACGGCGTTTTTCTGTATCATGCCGTGACCAGTTTCCCGGGCGAAGATGTCAAGAAATCCTATGTCCAGGGGATCAACTATAATCAGACATTGGCCGCGCGCGCCGCGCAGGCAGAACTTGGATGGCGCGCCGAAGCCGGATTGCAGGAAGATACCGTCATATTTCGCCTCAGCGACGCCGATGCCCGGCCTCTGTCAAACTATACTGTGATTGGCGAATTGCGCCGTCTCGCGACGCAGGAAGCCGATCAGGTCCTAGCCTTTCGTGCGGCGCCGGGCGGGGAGTATTTTGCGCCATCTGGAACGCTCGAAGCCGGGCAATGGCGGCTTCGCATATCGGTTCTGGGCCGGGATGATGCGACCGTTCTGTTCAAAACCGACAAGACGCTTCTGGTGCCATGACTGAAGCTGTTTTCTCACCAGGCGAAGGCTGTCCGTCCGGACTGGAACCCCCGGCGACATCTCTGGCGGGCGATCTCTCTGCGTTTGTCCGCAAGAAGGGCGATTTAAACACGCTGACACTGTCTGTCCGAGGCGCGAAATGCGGCGGCTGCATCTCGAAAATTGAGTCTGCCGTGATGGCGTATTCCGGCGTTGAGCAGGCGCGGATGAATCTCTCCAATGGCAGGCTCGCGATCGCCTGGAAAGGTGAGGGCGGTGCCAATCAGATTGCCAAGCGCGTGGCAAATCTTGGCTATGGCGTGTCGGCCTTTTCAGAAGATGCGAGCGCCAAATCTGCAAAGTCTGAAGAGCGCGCGCTATTGCTGTCCATGGGCGTCGCGGCCTTTGCGCTCGCTAATATCATGTTGCTTTCTGTGTCCGTGTGGGGCGGGCACGGCGAGATGGGCGCGCAGACGCGCACGGCGCTGCACGCCATTTCCGGTCTGATTGCCTTGCCGGTCCTGTTATTCAGCGGGCGGCATTTCTTCCGGTCGGCCTTCGCGGTGTTGCGGCATGGTCAGGCGAATATGGATGTGCCGATTTCGCTGGCGCTGACTTTGGCGTTCGGTGTCAGTGTCTGGGAGACCGCAACCGGCGGCGATCATGCCTATTTTGATGCCAGTGTGATGTTGCTCTTCTTCTTGCTGATTGGCCGCTTTCTTGATGCGCGCTTGCGGCGACAGGCTCACGCTGCGGCGCATGACCTGGCGGCTTTGCAGAACCGTTCCGTCAATCGCGTCACACTTGACGGCCATGTCGAAAGCATACGCGCTGATGAGGTTCGGCAGGGCGATGCCATTCTCGTCGCCGCTGGTGAACGCGCCGCGATCGATATGAAGCTTTTCAATGGCACGAGCGGCGTCGATGAAAGCCTGGTCACAGGCGAGAGCTTGCCGCGCGCGGTTCAGCCCGGTGAAACGATTTATGCGGGAACGCTCAATCTCGATCACCCCATCCAGGGCCGAGCGCTTGGTGAAGCATCTGACTCTCTGCTGGCCGACATTGCCCGCATGCTTGAGGCGGGAGAGCAGAAACGCGCCCGTTATCGACAGATCGCGGACAAAGCTGTGGCGCTATACGTGCCATTCGTGCACACGACGGCCGCGCTGGCATTTCTGGCCTGGCTGGTTTTGGGCGCGAGTGTCCACCAGGCAATTTTGGTGGCCGTGGCGACCTTGATTATCACCTGTCCGTGCGCGCTCGCTCTGGCGGCCCCGGTGGCCCAAGTCGTGGCCTCGGGCCGTCTGTTCAAACGCGGCGTATTCCTGCGCTCAGGCGACGCCTTGGAACGGTTTGCCGAGATTGATCATGTGGTGCTCGACAAGACCGGTACGCTGACGCTGGGCACGCCAAAACTCACCTCGGAACATGGCACGGAACTGGCGCTCGCGGCGCAGCTCGCCCGCGCAAGCCGACACCCGCTGTCGCGCGCCGTCGTCGCCGCGGCGGGGCCAGGTCAACTGGCGACAAAAGTTGAAGAAACGCCAGGCCTCGGCATTGAAGGTTGGGTTGATGGGCAGCGCTATCGACTGGGGTCGGCGGCCTGGGTCGGCCTGGAAACACTGCCAGAAAGCAGCGGTCCGTCCTTGTGGTTTGTTGGTGATGAGGGCGCTCCCATACAGTTCCGGTTTGAAGACCAGTTGCAATCCGATGCGCGTGAGACGCTTGCGGCTTTGCGCCAGCGCGGTCTGTCCATCGAGATCCTGTCCGGTGATACAGAACAAGCGGTCCGAGCCACGGCTAACGATCTCGGTATTGCTGAATGGCGCGCCCGTGTTTCGCCCGGCGGCAAAGCCGAACGTCTGAAAACACTCGCCATGTCAGGCAAGAACGTCCTGATGGTCGGCGACGGCTTGAATGATGCTGGCGCACTGGCCATCGCTCACGCCTCTCTGGCGCCGGGCGGCGCGATGGATGTTTCGCAATCGGCCTCTGATGCCGTCTATTCAGGCGGGCTTTCGGCGATCAAGTCGGTGCTCAGTGTCTCCAAGCGCACGCGATGGATCATGCTGCAGAATTTTGGTCTCGCGGCGGCGTATAATTGTATCGCTGTCCCCATCGCAGTAACCGGAAATGTCACGCCCCTGATTGCGGCGATTGCCATGTCGGCTTCGTCGCTGATTGTGACGCTGAATGCCTTGCGTCTTAATGGCGGTGCAGAATGAACATTATTGTCTATCTCATCCCGGTCGCACTTGCGCTTGGTCTGCTCGGACTCGGGGCGTTCCTGTGGTCGGTCAATACAGACCAGTATGACGATCTCGACGGTGCGGCGCATCGGATCCTGAACGATGATGATACGCCGCTCTAGCCGCGGCGGCCCAATTTTTCAGAATAGACCAGAACTAGCCTGCTCGGACACTCCGCAATGTCCCCTATACTGAGGCGTGTCGGGCTTTCCTAAGTTTGAATCATATCAAAGCGAAGGAGGCCTAATGATGTCTGTCACAGTCATGCTCGGCGGTAACGTCGAAGAGATTTCACCGGCGGTTGAAACCGCGATAGATCTGACGAAACGATTGAAAACGTCTCTTGCCGGGCTGTGCGCGATGCCGGACCCAGCCAATGCGGCGGTTTATATCACGGGTGCTGAAACGGTGATTATCGGCGCGTCGGCGATTGCTTCTATGACCGAGGCACAGGACAATCTGGTCAAGGAGTTCGAGCAAGCGTTCGCAGCGCAAACCAGTGCTGCCGGCCCTTGGCTGAATTCCCGTTTCGACAGGGAGATCGGATCCGTGGCGTCACATGGCGCAGTTGCGGCGTCTTTGGCGGATGCTTTTGTCGTCACACGTGAAGCAACGCAATCCAGTCACCCCATGAACCAGGTATTCGAACACGTCTTGATGGAGGCCGGTCTGCCATTGATCCTGGCCCCGAAACAGGCGCGGACGTCTGATACGTGCATGATCGCCTGGGATGGCAGTCCACTCGCCGCGCGAACTGTCAAACTCTATATGCCTCTGATCGCCACCTATAAGAAAGTTGTGATCGCAGAACATCCTGACAAGGTGCGGCACCAATGGGCGCATGTCTGTCAGAGCTCGCGCGAGCGTTTGACCGAAATCCTGCATGAGCAGCGCCTCGAAGTGGTTGAAGCTGAACTCAGTGGCACGGTTTCAAGCGCGCTTCTGGAAGCAGCTCAGGCGCATGACGCGTCTCTGATCGTGATGGGCGCGTATGGCCACAATCGGCTTGGTCAAATGCTGTTCGGCGGAACGACCAGTAAGCTGTTGCACAGCGATGATGCGCCAGCGCTGGCTCTATGCCATTAGCGGATTTCCTATGAGCGTGGTGAGTTGAATGGCGCTTCGGCGCGGCGACGCATGACCGGGAATGGCATGCCCTTATCCGGATCGGAGTCGCCGCTCTCATATTTCCCGACCAGGCGATAGGCGAGCCAGAACCCGACAATCCCGAACAGGACGCCGCCGATCGACTGCCCGATCAAGACGCCTGGCGCGCCGCCGATCGACGCGCCAATAGCAATGAAAGGCACGACGCCAATCGTATTCTTTCCCCAATTGAGGAACGTCGAATAAAGCGGTCGGCGCAGATTGTTGAATGCTGCGTTTGAGACGAACAAGGTGCCGTTGAATAGGAATAGGGGCGTGACCACCAGGGCAAACCAGAAGATGATATTGGCGCCGTCTTCGCTGAGTTTGAAACTGCTTGAGATAAAGCCATTTGTCAGCATCAAGATTGCCCACATTGCGGCGACATAAATCGCTGTAAACTGAACCGCTTTGATCAAGGTACTGCGCACGCGCGGATATTGCTTAGCGCCGAAATTCTGGCCAATGATCGGACCCACAGCGCCGGAGAGCGCGAAGATCACACAAAAAGCGAGCGGCGTCAGACGGCCTGCCACCGCCATAGCCGCGACGGCGCTGTCGCCAAACTCCGAAATCGCCCGAGTCACGAAACCGTTGCCTATCGGCGTTGCAACGTTGGTCAGCATGGCTGGTGCCGCGATCGCGATGATGGGTTTGAGATCCTGTCTGAACTGGGCCAGGTCGATTTTTGCGAACCCGCCATAATGTTTGAAGATCGGATACAAAGCGGTCGCCAGGGTGGCGAACCTGGCGGCGACAGACGCATAGGCTGCGCCATCCAGACCGAGCCCAAATCCGAAGATCAGGATCGGATCGAGAATGGCATTCACCGCGCCTGCTGTCAGCGTGACGACCATGGCGCGGCGCGCATCGCCTCTGGCGCGGAGGATGCCGCTGGCCATCATGCCCACAGCGGCAATTGGCATCGCCATGACGACGATCCGGAAATAGCGGGCCGCCAAGTCCAGTGTTTCGCCTTTGGCTCCGATAATGCCAATCAGCGTTGGCGCGAAGGTCCAGCACAGAGTCGCCAGGATGATGCTGACAATCAAACCAAAGATCATCACGCTTGAAGCGATCTGGCGCGCTTCGACAGGTTTGTCCTGTCCGAGGCGCTGCGCCACCAAAGCACTGGTTGCGATGGTCAGACCGATCGAAACAGCAAATGTAAGAAACAAAACTGTGCCCGCAAATCCGACAGCTGCGGCCAGTTCAGCTTCACCCAGCATCGAAATGAATAACAGGTCAGCAAAATCGACAAGAAAGATCGAGACAAGGCCAATGCTGGCCGTCGAGGCCATTATGATGATGTGACGCAGCAGATTGCCTTCGAGAAAAATCGCCTGCTTATTCGCCATGCTGAGTCCCTCGCGCGCCACGTGCCCCAAAGTCAGCCTCGCGCTGCGCCCGAAACCCTGCTTCTATAATTGTGCATATAGGAGGAGACCCGACCATGAGCCAGATAAAAGGCCACTGTGATCCACAGTTTGCACGCGTTAAGGAAGAATTCGAACGTAATTTCGCCGAGCGCGGTGAGGTCGGGGCCTCGGTTTGCCTGAGCGTGGATGGCGAAACCAAAGTCGATCTATGGGGCGGGATGGCGGATCCGGATGCGGGTGAAGCCTGGCAGGAAGACACGGTCTCGATCGTCTTTTCCTGTACCAAAGCCGCGACGGCGCTGTGTGCGCATATCCTGATTGACCGCGGCTTGTTGAACCCGGCAGCTTTGGTTTCCGAATATTGGCCGAGCTTTGCCAAGAATGGCAAGGAAAAGACCACGGTTCAAATGATGCTCAATCATGAAAGCGCTGTGCCGACCAATCGCGAGCCGATCCGCGCCGGTGGTTATCTCGACTGGGACTATATGATCTCACGCATGGAAGACGAGGAAGCCTGGTGGGAGCCGGGGACGCGAAATGGCTATCACATGGTCAATTTTGGCTGGACGGTTGGCGAGCTGGTGCGCCGGGTTTCTGGCAAGTCGCTCGGCCAGTTCTTTGCTGATGAAGTGGCTGGTCCAACCGGCGCAGATTTCTGGATCGGGGTGCCAGATGGGTTCGACAAGCCGATTGCGCCGATCCGCACCTATGCGCCAAAAGATGGCGATGTGCCAACGGCGTTCACGACCAAACTCTTCACGGACCCGCAATCACTACAGTCGCTTTCCTTTCTGAATAATGGCGGCTGGAACATGAACGATCCTGAGGCGCATAAAGCCCAGATTGGCGGCGCCGGCGGTATCTCCAACGCGCGAGGCCAGGTGGCGTGGTATACGCCGCTGGCGACGAATGATGGCTCGCTCGTTTCAGCTGATCGCCTCGCCGCGATGGGGCGGGTCACGACGGCGACGGGCATTGATGCGACGTTACTGGCGCCGACACGGTTTGCATCAGGGTTTATGAAATCGATGGACAATCGCGCCTATCCACAAGGTGATCAAATGAGCGCTGTCCTGGGTGATGCCGCTTTCGGTCATGTCGGGGCAGGTGGCTCGATTGGCTTTGCTGATCCCGAGTGCGGGCTCGCCTTCAGCTATACGATGAATCAGATGGGGCAGGGCCTATTGCTCAATGATCGCGGACAAAGTGTGGTTGATGCGGCCTATCAATCGCTGGGCTATCGCACCAATGCGCCGGGTGCGTGGGTGAGATAGAAGATGTGGCGAGCCGTCAGCATTCCTAATTGTATCTGGTCGAGAGAAATTTTTGCTCGCCGCGCTTCATGAGCTCTACCGTGTGCCGATGCACCAAAGACGGTGCGCTGGTCCGCGGCGCTGTCCGTTCCAACGGCGCTTCGAACAAGGAACTGGGACTGACGCCGAAACAGCGCCGAACGGACCGATTGAAATTTGCATCGGACGAAAATCCCCACATTTCGGAAGCTCTGCTGATTTCTCCGCGCGTCATGGGATCAATTGAGATCTGGAACACGGCGCGATAAATTCGGCGCTCGTTGATGTAGGAACGAACCCCGCCTTCGGGCTCGAACATACGAAACAGGGTGGCGCGGGATACGCCGAACTGACGCAGTATTGAAGCGGTGGAGAGCTGGGCATTTGTCAGATTTTCCTCGATATGAGCGCAAATGATTTCTTTCAACGCCCCGCGCGCTTGGGTGCGAATATCTTCTTTTGCTTCATCCCCAAAAATCGCCAGTTTCACGCAATTTTTCAGACGTTCGGTTTGACTCGCTGGTAAATGGGTCGCGCCATCTCCCAAGGCGAGGAACAGGCTATCAAACTCAACATGCATAATTTTCGCAAAGTTGGAATTCTCCGTAAATAAATGCGAGTGCGGTCGCGCGCCTGGACGAAGCCCGAGAACCTCGTGCGGATAGAACACGCCTTGCGCCACCCCAGGCATTTGCAGGCCTTCAAACGGCCGTGAGTAATCGCGAATCGCAATCATGCCAGGATAGACAGCGTAAGGTTCGTCATCCGCGCGCCCGACAACGCTGCCCGTCAGGTAGCGATAAACGTAGAGCATGTTTCCGGTCTCTCGGATATGCTTCGCTTCGTGCCTGTGCGTGTTGCCGTCAAGGGCGCGCTGGGTGAACATGCAGTCTCCAGCGAACCACGCTTCATTGACAAAAAGGCCTGTCTCTTGCCCTGTCTTGAGAGGGGTCAAGTCAATCGCAGCACCACAATGGCCCCAGGCGTTTCTTGACCGATCTGCGAACAAATCCCTGTGAACCGGGATCATACGATCCGATTTGTCCGTTTGTTGGTGCTCAAGTGTCATTTGTTCGTCGCCTGTCCCATTGCGCTGAATGACCGCGTTATCCACTCTTGGTTGCGAGGCTAAAATCAAACTGGCGGCGTGGTCATTGATCCCACGTCCCAAACTTCCTGCGTTCGATTTCAAAATGTTCACCAAGGCAGCCGCAACAATTTCCAGAAAAACCCGGTGCTTGATCTCGTCGCTATAGTCGGCGAGGACGGATCGGTGTTACGTTCGTCGCAAAACAGATTCTGGAGCTATTGCATGTCCAATCATTTCGCCCTTGCCGTTTCGGCAGCTGCGGTGCTTTCTGCGTGTACCGTTGTCGAACAAACAGCGCCGGCCCCTGCGCAAGTCGAGCAGATGGAAACCGCGCCGCAAGTTGCCGAGGCTGAAACGCTGTTGCCTTATGAGTCGTTCACTTTGGACAATGGCCTGACAGTTTTATTCCATGTTGATCGGTCAGACCCCGTGGTCGCCGTATCTCTGACCGCGCATGTTGGATCCGCCCGGGAGAAACCTGGTCGCACCGGTTTCGCGCATTTGTTTGAGCATTTGCTATTCCTTGAGTCTGAGAATCTCGGCCCGGGCGGACTCGACCGTCTGTCAGCAAGAATTGGCGGTTCAGGCGCAAATGGCTCAACCAGCCGTGATCGCACCAATTACCTGCAGACCGTGCCGAATGACGCGCTTGAAAAAATGCTCTGGGCGGAAGCTGACAAGCTTGGTTGGTTTATCAATACCGTGACCCAGCCAGTGCTCGAAAAAGAGAAACAAGTCGTCAAGAATGAGAAGCGCCAGGGCGTCGACAACCGGCCATATGGTCATGCCTTCTATGTCATGCACAAAGCTTTGTATCCGGAGTCGCATCCCTATAATTGGCAAGTCATTGGCTCGCTCGCGGATTTGCAAGCGGCGACGTTGGATGATGTCAAAGATTTCTTCCGAACCTGGTACACGCCGAACAATGTGACGCTGGTTGTCGCCGGAGACTTTGATACTGTGCAGGCAAAAGCCTGGGTCGAGCACTATTTTGGTGAAATCCCGCGCGGCCCTGAAATTATACCTATCACACCTCAACCGGGTTCAGTCGAAGAGACCGTTCGCCTTTATCACGAAGACAATTTTGCCCAGCTGCCGCAGCTGACAATGGTCTGGCCGACCGTTGAACAATACCACCCGGATAGCTACGCCTTGTCCGTACTGACCGAGCTATTGACGGACGGCAAAGAAGCGCCGTTGAATGAGGTCCTGATAGATGAAGCGAAAGTCGCGGCTTCGGTGGGCAGCTTCAATTATGACAGCGAGCTGGCCGGCGAACTTATCCTCCAGGTCAACGCATTCAGCGGCACCGATCTGGATACTGTTGCCGATGCCCTGGCTGACGGCTTCGCCCGGTTTGAAGCTGAGCCGATCAGTGATGAAGCGCTGCAGCGCGTAAAAATCCGTCAGGAAGTCAATTTCTATAGCGCCTTGAACAGTGTGCTCGGAAAAGGCGCGCAACTGGCGCAATATAGCATCTTTGCCGGTGATCCGGGCTATATCGATGAAGACCTCGCGCGGTTGCAAGCCGTCACTGCCGAGGACGTCCGCCGGGTCTATGCGACTTATATCAAAGGTCAGCCGCATGTCGCGACGAGCTTCGTTCCAAAAGGCGCGCCCGACTTGGCCCTGGAAGGGTCCACCCAGGCTGAAGTGGTGATCGAGCCGATCGTGCAGGGCGCTGAAGAGGCTGTCGATCCAACGGTCAATGCTGACTATGAGAAAACCCCGTCCGTGATCGACCGCAGTGTTGAGCCGCCTTATGGCGAAACACCGGAACTTGGGACGCCGAATGTCTGGGAGAGCGAAACGCCAAATGGCATCAAAGTCTATGGTATTTCTGATAGCGAACTGCCGCTGGTGCGTTTCTCCATGGTCATGGAGGGCGGTCACTTGCTCGACACACCAGAGACAGCCGGGACCGCCAATCTGCTCGCTCAAACTCTCACCAAAGGAACGGCGACGAAGACCCCGGCCGAGTTTGACAATGCGCTGGCTTTGCTCGGCGCTGAGGTTGATGTCGACGTCAATACAGAGAGCTTCGAGATCAGCGGTGAAACGCTGGCCCGGAATTTTGCGCCGACCATGGCTCTGATCGAAGAAGCCTTGCTAGAGCCGCGCTGGGATACGGCGGAATTTGATCTTGCGGTTTCGCGAACGCGCGACGCCATTCAGTCGGGTCGCCAGCAACCGAACACGATTGCCGATCGCGCGCTTGCCTGGGTCACTTATGGTGACGGAAACATGCGCTCGATCAGCACGCTTGGCAGTGAAAGCAATCTCGAGACAATCACGCTTGATGATCTCAAGGTCTGGAAACAGGAAAATCTGTCACCACATCTGACCAGTCTGCGCGTGGTCGGCGACGTGGCCGAATCTGACGTCACTGGCGCGCTGGCTGGCCTGTCTTCGAAATGGGGTCGGGTTGAGATCAATCTGCCAGCCTCCGCAATGCCGCAAGCGCCTGACCAATCCCAGGTCTATTTCTATGACATTCCAGGCGCCTCTCAATCGGTGTTCCGGTTTGGCTATCCAGCTCTGAAGCGCACTGACCCGAACTATGATGTAGCCGGCGTGATGAACTATCGTCTCGGCGGCGGCGGATTTGCTTCGCGCCTGACCCAGGAGCTGCGCGAGGGTAAAGGCTATACCTATGGCATTGGAACAGGTTTCACCGGCACAGACCAAGTTGGGACGTTCGGTGTATTTAGCGGTGTGCGCTCAAACGTGACGCTCGAAGCGGCCAGCCTGGTGCGGGATATCATGACCGATTATGCGGCGACCTTTACCGAGAATGACCTGGACGTGACGCAAGGCTTCTTCACCAAAAGCCAGGCGCGCCGGTTTGAGTCCCTTGGCGCGAAGCTGAATGTTCTATCCGATATTGCTGACTATGATCTGCCTTATGATTATGTCGCGCAGCAAATCGAGACCGTTGAAGCTCTGTCAGTCGAAGACATGCAATCTCTGGCAACGCAATACATTCGTCCAGGAGCGATGAATTATGTGATTGTTGGTGATGCTGCGACACAGCTTCCGCGTCTTGCGGAACTTGGCTTTGGCGAGCCTGTCCTGATCAATGAGCAAGTGGATGCGCTGACGGAATAATCAGCGCTTCCCCTTCAGTCGCCACGTTTGATCATTGCCGCGCCTTTGGCGGCGATCATAATGGTCGGTGTATTAGTGTTGCCAGACGTTATGGTCGGCATCACTGAGGCATCGACCACGCGAAGCCGGTCTATGCCGCGAACTTGCAACTTCTCATTGACCACCGCCATCGGGTCCGTTTGCCGACCCATCTTGGCGGTGCCGACCGGGTGGAAGATCGTCGTGCCTATATCGCCAGCTGCGCGGGCGAGATCTTCATCCGGATAATCTGACCCGGGCAGATATTCGTGAGGCTGGAATGGTGCCAAAGCAGGCTGCCCCATCAGGCGGCGCGTGACGCGAATGGCATTCGCGGCGACGTTTTGATCTGCCTCAGTGTCGAGATAATTGGGGTCGATCCGCGGGGCTGCGTCAATACCCGGACCGCTGATCCGAACGGTGCCGCGCGATGTTGGCCGTAAATTGCACGCTGCGACCGTAATCGCCGGGAAGCGGTGTAGGGGATCTCCGAACTTGTCGAGCGACAAGGGCTGGACATGAAACTGGATATTGGCGCGCGCCTGATCCGGCGAAGATCGCGTAAATATGCCGAGCTGTGAGGGCGCCATGGTCAGTGGACCGCGTCGCCTGAAAGCATAGTCGAGACCCATCGCGGCTTTGCCGAAGAGGGAATAATAAGTCTGGTTCAGCGTTACCGCGTTTGCGACTTTATAGATCGCACGTTGTTGCAAATGATCCTGCAAATTCGCCCCGACGCCAGGTAAATCATGCGCCGGGTCAATCCCTGTTGATTTGAGCGTGTCTGCAGGGCCGATGCCGGAGCGTTGCAGGATTTGAACGCTCCCAATCGACCCCGCGCTGAGGATTACTTCTGCCCCGGCGCGAACGTGATAGCGCTGGCCGTTTTGCGAAAAGGTCAGCCCTGTCGCACGGCCTTGATCGAGGGTTACGGTATCAATCAGAGCGCCGGTTTCGACGCGGAGGTTCGAGCGCGTTTTGGCGGGTTTCAGAAATCCGCGTGCGGCCGACCAACGCCGCCCAGCTTTCTGATTGACGTGGAAATAACCGGCGCCTTCATTGTCGCCTGTATTGAAATCAGCCGTGTCTGGGATCCCCATCTCGGTCGCCGCATCGCGAACAGCATCGAGAATGTCCCAGCTGATGCGCGGCGGCTCCACGCGCCAGTCACCGCCTGTGCCGTGCAGATCGCTCGCGCCCAGAAAATGATCTTCGATTTCGCGAAAAACAGGCAGCACATCGCGCCAGCCCCAACCGGGCAAACCCTGATCGCGCCAGCCATCATAATCCGCAACCTGGCCGCGCATGCTGATCATCGCATTGATCGCAGATGATCCGCCCAGCACTTTGCCGCGCGGATAATTCAGTGCGCGGCCATTCAAGCCTGGTTGCGGGATTGTCTCGAACATCCAGTCGGAGCGCGGATTGCCGATTGCGAAAAGGTAACCCACTGGGATGTGGAACCAGATCCAATTGTCCCGGCCTCCGGCCTCCAGCAGCAGGACTTTTTTCGACGGATCTTCCGACAGCCGATTGGCCACCACGCAGCCCGCAGACCCCGCACCGGCTATGACATAATCATAGTTGCCGGGAAACGGGGCAGGCGGGGATGTCATCAACCAGGCTGAACGTCGATAAACCGGCCGCCTTCAGCTGCCAGACGTTTCAGAGTTGCGCATGGGGCGAAACGCTCATCATCCGCGCCGAGTTTTTCCATCGTGGCGAGAACCGCTTCAGCCCCGACCATATCGCCATACAGCATTGGTCCGCCTTTATCAGATGGCCAGCCATAGCCATTGAGCCAGACAATATCGATGTCTGATGCGCGCTGGGCCTTTTTCTCTTCGAGGATTTTCAGCCCCTCATTGATCATCGGATAGATACAGGTGGCGATAATTTCGTCTTGCCCCGGTGCCTGTCCGGCTTCGACGCCGGTGACGTCAGCGATAATCTTGGCCGTCACATCGGAGGGGATCGGGCGGCGGCTTTCATCATAATCGTAATAGCCAGCGCCGGTTTTCTGGCCACGGCGATCAAGTTCGCAAAGGGCGTCGCGGATTGGGTTGGCAGTTGTTGCGCCTTTCTTCCAGCCAATGTCGAGGCCAGCAAGATCGGACATCTGATATGGCCCCATGCGGAAGCCAAACGTGTTCAGGGCCGCATCAACATCCCATGGCATAGCGCCTTGATTGACCAGTTTCTGCGCTTGTGCCTGACGCGCGAACAAGATGCGGTTGCCGACAAACCCCGGGCAGACACCAACCAAAGTTGCGATCTTGTTGATGGTCTTGGCGAGATCCATCGAGGTTGCGATGACATCATCTGCCGTATGATCAGCGCGCACGATTTCGAGCAGTTTCATAACGTTTGCGGGTGAGAAGAAATGCAGCCCGATGACATCTTCGGGACGCTTGGTGACACTGGCAATTTCGTCAATGTTGAGCGCGGATGTATTGGTCGCCAGGATCGCGCCAGGCTTGGCGATACGATCAAGATCAGTGAAGATCTGCTTCTTCAGATCCATATCTTCAAACACAGCTTCGATGATCAGATCGCAATCTGCAAAATCATCCATGGTCAGCGTGCCGTTCAGGCGGCCCATGCGCTCATCCACTTCCTCAACTGGGAAGCGGCCTTTGTCCGCGCTGCGTTGATAATGGCCGCGGACCGTTTTCAGACCGCGATCAAGGGCTTCTTGCTGGCGTTCCAGGATCGTTACGGAAATGCCTGCTGTGGCGAAGTTCATCGAGATGCCGCCGCCCATTGTGCCAGCACCGATAACTCCGACTTTTTCGATTTTGCGACGTGGTGTGTCAGCTGGGACATCTGGGACGACCCAGGCATCACGCCCGGCTTGGGCGATATAATCGGAAACTTGCGATGGGGTCATTTCAATAGCGGGCATGGCGATATCTTCTTGCGTTGTGAGTGTGATTGCTGCGCACTCTATGACAAGACGGGGCCAAATTGAAAGCGTTGCAAGACCTTGCCGTCGCGGCGTCTAAGATTCGCCAGCACTGCCAAGCGGTTTGACCGTCCAGAGCACAAAACCATCCTTGCGGAAGCGATGCCATGTCGAGTGGCGCCACTTGTCAGGATGAGGCGCCAGTTTGTGCTTCACCGGGTTGCCATGGATATAGCCGATATGACGTTCGAGATCGACCAGGTCTCGGATTTTATAGTCCCAATAGCGTTGGTGCCACAGCGTGGTGTTTCGCTTCTTGCGCGGCACATGTCCGCCCGCCAGAATTCGCCGCGTGAACCCAGCCTGCAAATTGGCGACGCGGCGGGCACTATCCATATCGTCTTCCGGAAGGGTCCAGATCAAATGCATATGATCGGGCAATATGACGGCGGCAATCGTATCAAACGGATATAGCGCCTCAACCTCGCGTGAGCTCTCGGCCAGCAAACGGGCATGCTCAGTCAGCAAAGTACTGGTTTCATCGGCCAGGTTCAGCGTGAAGAACCAGGTCCGGCCGGGATGAAAAAGAGATTCATACGCCTTCATACCGGCATACAAGCAAAGCTCGGGCCGATCTCGCAAGTTGCGGATAAGTCATGTTTTTATGAGGCCGTGTCCCGTTTTGGGCTACTCGCACCAGGTTGGTTTCACGGTCTCGCTCAGCCAAGGTTTGGACAGACCCTGTTTCGCCAGAAGCCAGCCAATATGCGTGCCATCAAGATAGACATGCGCCCGCGTACGGCCGAACCGGTCAGTGCCTTCCGGTTTGAAAGTCAGGGTCTGGCTTTGCGCGAACAAGTCTTTCGCAAAGGCTTCGACTTCCTGGCCAAGCGCGTCTTCGGCCGGGCATCCGGCGCTGTCGCCAGTTTCAGGACTGTCCCAGCCAATCAGGCGCAGACGGATCCGTTCTGTCCCGCGATTGGTCAGGCGTTGCAATTCAAATGTGTCACCATCGACCGCCAGAACATCCCGCACCGGCGCGTTGACACAGCGCGCGCCGGCCTCGTCGCAGAGGTTTGCCGGCTTTGGCGGGAGGTCACTCGCGCCGCAGGCGACGACGCTTAATGGGAGGAGATAGAGAATGGATCGCATGAGCGGAACTAGGCGCGCCATTACGCGGCCGTCAAGTTGCTCTCCATCGATCCGGCCGCGCTTCACTCGAAACACGCCGCGACATCCGCGAGCCAGGCGCGCACATTGTCCTTTTGCGCTTCAGAGGCGCCGTGGCGAACGAGAATGAGGTCTTTCTCCGGCACCAGCACAATATATTGACCATCATAGCCATTGGCGGAAAAGCTTCCTGGCCCGGCCATGTCGAGCCACCAATGTGCGCCATATCCCATTGGCTCGTCGCCCGGGACATGCGGTGTCGGGGTTCGGGCATGATCGACCCAGGCTTCGGGCAGAATCTGATCCCCGTCCCACTGGCCACCACGCAAATAGAGCAAGCCAAACCGGGCAAAGTCTCGTGCCGTGCAAAAACAGAAACTCGAGCCGAGAAATGTCCCAGCAGTGTCAAATTTGGGCTGCGCTGATGACATGCCAATCGGTGCCAGCAACTTGCCGCGCATGAAGGCTTCAAACCCGTCGCGATCAAGATTGAGGGTCTCAGCGAGCAAGCGGCAAATGATGTTGGTCGTGCCGCTGGAATAAGACCAGAAAGTCCCGGGCGGGTGCTCGAGCGGCAAGCTCGCCGCAAAATGCGCGACATCGTCACTGCCAGACCCGAACAGCATTTCGATTGTGTGGGAGATGCCCGAATTCTCATAATCCTCCGTGAATTGCAGCCCGGAGGACATGCGCAACAAATTGTCCAGCGAGATCGACGCGCGCGGATCATCCGGGCTCTGCCATTCCGGGACGTTCACCGGCGCATCCAAAGACAGAACGCCCTGTTCAACCGCAAAACTGACCAAGGCATGAGTCATCGATTTGGCCATCGACCAGGAATGATATGTGTCTTCAGCGCTATACCCTTCACCGTAGCGCTCTTTGACAATCCGCCCCGACTTTATGGCAAGAAAAGCATGCGTTTGGCCGAGCGCCTCGAGGTCTTTGAACCCCATATCGAGCAAGGCATCCAGCGCCTGGCTATCTGTCGAGTCGGGCACATCTCCGATGGGCCAGGTTTGCGTCGGCCATGGCGTCTCTGCAGGTTGGGATGGGAGCGCGGGTAGGGGACTGGCTGACGGCATGGAAGATCCTCGACTAACAGCCTTCTTGGCTAGCCGGGCTCTGTGCAAGCGACAAGCCCACGACCGAGCCGACGTCGCGTCCGGCACTTTCAGCGTATTCGAATCCCAAAAACGAAAAGGCCGCTCGATTTAACGAGCGGCCTTCGTGAGCCGGTTTAGCTCTTGAATTCTGACAGCGTTCAACAGGGCTGCCGGGCCTGATCAGGTGGCTCGCAGAGGTTGCTCCACAAGACTACCATTACAAACGAATCCAATCGCCTCACCTGGTTTCTCACTTGACATTGGATCACCTCCTTTCAGTTGTTGAACAAATCCGGGGCCACGCGAGCTCTCCGGATAAACAGGATTAAGCATGAGTCTTGCCTAATGAAAGATGAATGTAACGGAAGCAGCGAAGTTTTTTTGTGCGCACCATTAAAAAACGCCCTCTGAGCGAACTCAAAGAGCGTTTTGAAGCGTGAGAGGGAAGCGCTTCGGGGTTAGTCGGCCAGGGCTCCGATCACCAAGCCAATGATTGCACCAGTGGCAATTGAGGCGAGGATGGCGTCGCCACTATCATAGTCGTGGACCCAGTGATGCCCGTGAGGCGGATCGTAGAGGCCCCAATAATCATAGTCGCCAATAATCACCGAATTGTCGTGATAGCCATAATGCCCACCAATGCGGTATCGCGGCGTGTAATAGCTGTCATAGACGAAGCTGAACGTCGGGCGCGAATAGTAGTAAAATGGTCGGTGACCGCCATAATAATAGGCGCGCGGCGAATAGTGCCGGAAATTGTGACGACGATACTGATGGCGATAATGATAGCCATTATTGTGCCGGCGATAATACCGGTTGAACGTCCGGTGATTGCGATAATGCCGATCGCTGCGATAGTTCCGGTTATTGTGATAGCGATTATGCTGCCGGGTGCGCACATCTCTGCGGGCCTGGCTGTAACCGCGATCATAGGAATTGCGCCTGATCTGCCGGTTTTCACGGCGATTATCGGCGCGGCGATCGGCTCTTCGGTCCTGTCTCTGCTCAAAACGACGATCCGCCCGGCGATCCTGTCTCTGTTCGATGCGGCGATCGGCACGACGGTCAGCGCGTCTTTCTTGACGTTGCTCGACCTGGCGATCGTTACGCCGTTCCTGGCGTCGTTCTGTTTGACGGTCATTGCGGCGCTCGGCCCGTCTTTCCTGTCGGCGTTCGCCGCCGCGTAGTTCGTTATTATCCCGACGCACATTTCGCGGCATGTCGCGGCGTGTCAGGCTGCGCTCACCGCGGATAGTATTGTCGCCGGTACGAACATTTCTGGGGCCTTCGCGGCGGCTTTCTCTGCGTTCAATGCGCGCCTGGCGATTTCGGTCGCTGCGCGCATTGTCCCGACCGCGTTCAGCGCGCTTCTCCGATGAAAATTGTGGCCGTCGGTCGCGGTCGCTGCGATCTGCATAGGCCACAGGCGCGAGAGTAGCGGCTGTCAGGGCAATTGCCGCAACGCTTGAGGTCAATTTTGAGAGGATGGACATGAGCCGTCCTCCTTTCTGTAATTCGGCGCCCCCTGGGCGCCCGCAGTTTCGGCTGCTCGTGACAAGCCTTACATACAACTCTAGGAATGCCGCCTGAATTGACCCTGAACGGAGCTTTCATGTCCAGCAGTGATCACGTGTTTGTGACTGAATCGATTCAAGTTCCGGAATGGGAACTGACCGAGCGGTTTATTCGTGCCTCTGGCCCAGGGGGACAGAACGTCAATAAGGTCTCGACGGCGGTCCAGCTACGCTGGAACGTGTTGGCCAGTTCGATTCCGGCACCAGTCAAAGCCAGGTTTCAGCGTCGCTATGGCAGTCGGATAACTCAGGACGGTGACCTCATCCTCGAGGCCAAGGACCATCGCAGCCAGGGGCTGAATCGTGAAGCGGCGCGCAAACGCCTGGCCGACATGATCCGCACAGTGGCTGAACCGCCGCGCCGCCGGATCAAGACCAAGCCAACACGGGCATCCGTGCGCCGCAGACTGACCTCAAAGAAGCAACGCGGCGCGGTGAAAGCGCTGCGCGGCAAAATCGGTGATGATGATTAAGCCGCGTCCGCATCCCGAAATGGCATGACATCGGTGACAATGTAGACCAGCGGTGTGACGCCATGAGAAGCGATGGTGACATATTCGCCCGGCCGGAATTCATGGTCGCCGAGCCGATAACCGCCTTCATCCGGACCTTCGCGATCCTCGTCATAGCGAATGCGCCAATGGCTGCCATTATGCGTTAGCCAACCATCCGCCACTTCATTCGGGTCGGGATGGAACCGCTTAACTTCGCAAAATTCCTTACTGGCCCGCCAACCTTCGAGATCGATCCGCCCTTTGGAATCGAGGGGGGCGATCATCACATATCCCTGACGATCATCGCCCTCAGGCGCTGTCTCGTTTCGGGCAAGACGCAATACGATTTGTTTCAAGGCCATGTTTTTGCTCCGCGAGTGTGTTTCGCCGCATCAATATTGGTGCGACGAGAGCCACTGGCTGAGACAGTTCTTGCTGGACGATGCTGAAATCGCGCGATCGCGCGCGGAGAATCCGCCCTCAGTCAAAGCTCAACCATTGACTTAAGAACGGCCCCCGAACACGCGTATTGGTAAGACTACTTAGTCTGCTTATTGCGGACGATCGATCGTTCCAGCGCGATAGGCGACAATACAATCCACGGCATCACGCTTCACATGGCTATCGGTTTCCAGGATGGAACGGCCTTCACCGGTGAACCGATTATCATCGCATGTGTCGTCGTTTGCGTATTCGCCGGAATTATCCCCAAAATCGAGATACAGGGTCAGCTCACCGGCTTCGTAAAGGGTCTTGCAATCAGTCGCATCGTTCAGGACATGGCTACGTTGATAGTCCCAGAGGTCGCCGTCTTCTTCAAAGCGAGCATCATCGCAGGCTCCGTCATTCATGTACGCGCCAGCATCTTCTCCGAAATCAATGTCGCTTACCGATAGGACCGTTTCGGTCTCAGCGCCGGCGTTTTGCTCGTCGCCGACATTCTCTGCAATTGCCAATGCATTGAGAACATTTGTTCGAATATTGCCAATGGTCTGGCCCTGATCGAGAATCAAATACCGTGTCAGATACAGGCTGCCATCATTCGCCGTCGCTTTGATAGCTGCCCAGCGTTGATTGATGTCATTGGCCTGTTCGGTGGTGAAATCGCCTTCGTAAATGATGTAGATCTCTAGGCCCAGGCAGTCCGGACTGTCCTGACAGGCTTTGCCTTGCATGGCGTAAACCAGTTCAGTGTCACTCGATTCATCCTGATACACGGCGAGTACACCGATTTGATCCTCAATACCGCGTCGGACCGTGTGATCCAGCGATTCCGCGATGAATTGGATGGTCTCCTGATTAAGCGAAGTCGCCAATTCCTCGTTTCGGCTGGTGTCTTCGGCCATCGCCGACAGGCTTAGTCCAAGCGCCACTGCGCTCGCTGTGAATAGTCTCATATCGATCCCCATCTAGACTTTTCTTCAATTCCTCACGCCAAGAAATCTAGCGCAAACTGACTGTGATCTGACAAAATGGCAATGTTCGGGCAGCGATTTGACGACATGAATGTCACCCGAATGCGCCACTCACGCCCAGTTGCAACAGGGTATGATTTTCTGTGATCATGATAAATCGCATCATGAAACCTCGAGCAGCCGCGCTTGCCCTTGCGGCGCCTCTGCTCTTCGCTACACCAGCCCTGGCCGACAATGGCCATTCTGGCAAACGCGTAACAGGCAGCATTTCGGTGCAGACCGGAAACGGTGCCTTGCAATTGAATGTCAATAATCGCGGCTATGGAACTGTTGGATACAGCACCAATCGCCATTACGGCCATAATGGTCATTACGGCAATCGGCGCGCCAACCGTCAGATGAAACGTCAAGCCATTCGAGCGTGTCGTAGAGCGATCCGCGAAGAAGCGCATTATCGCGGCTTCCGTGACGTTGACTTCGATGATGGACGCTATGCCGAACAGATTGGTCCGCGCGGTTTCCGGGTCACCTTCAATGAAGTCGAGTTTGAGACACGTCGCCGCGACATCGAGCGCCCGGTGACCTGTATTGTCCGACGCGGCGACCAGGTTCGCGATATTCGCGGCATCCCAAACCGCGGACAGCGGCACCGCAATCGTGGCCATCGCGACGGCTATTACAGATAATAGCCACAACTTTCAGAATGAAAGCGCTGACGGGCTTCCCCTTGGGGAGGCCCGTTTTGCATATCCGCCAGACTTGCCCTTCCGCGCCGCCTCTATAAAACCCAGCGACAAGGACTGTGGATGACTGGAGGTCGGAGCAATATGCAAGATGTGATCGAAGCCCTAGAGGCCCGCCGCGAGAAAGCACGACTTGGCGGCGGCAAAGCCCGCATCGAACGCCAGCATGAAAAAGGCAAACTGACCGCTCGCGAGCGTGTCGCGTTGTTGCTCGATGAAGACAGTTTCGAAGAAACCGACATGTTTGTTGAGCATCGCTCTCATGATTTCGGGATGGAAAAACAGCGCATTCCAGGCGACGGCGTGGTCACTGGATCCGGTACGATTAATGGCCGCCTGGTCTATGTCTTCTCAAAAGACTTCACGGTGTTTGGCGGATCATTGTCACTGGCGCAGTCGGAAAAGATCACCAAAGTTCAGAAAGCCGCTGTCAAAGTCGGAGCACCGGTCATCGGTATTTTCGACGCTGGCGGCGCGCGCATCCAGGAAGGGGTCGACAGTCTTGCAGGCTATGCTGATATCTTCATGGAGAATGTGCTCTCATCCGGCGTTATTCCGCAAATTTCTGTGATCATGGGGCCGTGTGCCGGCGGCGATGTTTATTCGCCAGCGCTGACCGACTTCATCTTCATGGTCAAAGACACATCCTATATGTACGTCACCGGTCCGGATGTGGTGAAAACCGTGACCAATGAAGAAGTGACGCACGAGACTCTGGGCGGCGCCTCTGTTCATGCGGCCAAGTCCGGCGTTGTCGATGGCGCCTTTGAGAATGACATTGAAGCGCTGACGCAAATGCGCCGCCTGATCGATTTTCTGCCCGGGTCAAACCGCGAAGACCCGCCGGTGCGCCCGACTTATGATACAATTGACCGCGTCGATAACAGCCTCGACACGCTGATCCCGGACAATCCCAATCAGCCTTATGATATGAAAGAGCTGATCGAGAAGACCGCTGATGAAGGCGACTTTTTCGAAATCAGTCCGGCTTTTGGTGCGAATATCATTTGCGGCTTTGGCCGCATCGAAGGCGCGAGTGTCGGGTTTGTTGCCAATCAACCGATGACGCTCGCCGGCGTGCTCGATATTGATGCCTCACGCAAAGCTGCGCGCTTTGTTCGCTTCTGTGATTGTTTCAACATTCCGATTGTCACCTTCGTTGACGTCCCGGGCTTTATGCCGGGCACCAAGCAGGAATATGGCGGCCTGATCAAACATGGCGCCAAATTGCTGTTCGCCTATGCCGAAGCGACGGTTCCGAAAGTCACGGTGATCACCCGCAAAGCCTATGGCGGCGCGTATGATGTGATGAGTTCCAAACACCTGCGCGGCGATGTGAATTATGCCTGGCCAACCGCCGAGATTGCCGTGATGGGCGCCAAGGGCGCGGTGGAGATCATTTTCCGCAAGGATATTGGCGACGATGCCAAGATTGCCGAACATACCAAGAGCTATGAAGACAATTTCGCCAATCCTTATGTCGCGGCAAAAAAAGGCTATATCGACGACATCATCATGCCGCACTCAACGCGGCGGCGCGTCGCCAAAGCGCTTCGCACGCTGCAAGGCAAAGAGTTGAGCAATCCGTGGAAGAAGCACGATAATATTCCGCTTTAGGGGCAGAGAACAATGTCTGATGCTCCCGTCTATCTGGTCGCGAATATTTCCGAGATCACGGATCGTGAAACATATGGCATCTACGAACGGAGTTTCATGCCGCTGCTAACCAAGCATGGCGGCGAACTGGTCTCTGTTGATGAGGACAGTGAATCTCTGGAAGGCGATAACGCGCTTGGCGGACGGATGGTCATCCTTAGGTTTCCGAACGAATCCTCCGCCAAGGCCTGGTTCAATGATCCGGATTATCAATCCTTGGCCGCACATCGACGCGCTGCCTCGCGCATGAACTTTCTTCAACTGGTCCGTGGTCTTGAACCGCTTGGCTGATTCATCTCGAATTCAACGTCCTTCCATCCCGCGAAACACGGATTTCCAGTCTCGGTTCTCAACCAGCGTCGAACGATAGACGCGGATCGAATGGCCGGGCAGGGCGGCGATGGTGGCTTTGACGCTGTCCGCAATTGAGATCGGCATCCACGGGCTGAGCGTGATCCGCGTGACCAGGGCCAGGTCCAGGCTTTGCTCGCAGCGATCAATATGCGGATCGTCTTCGGTCATCAGGAACCGATATTCGCGCTCATCGGCGAACTGAACCCGTTTCAGAAACGGGATGCGGTCGGCGCTCGGGTGCATGGATTTGAGCTCAGAAATTGTGTGATAGGTGACATCGCCGTGCAGCAAGTCTTCACTATCCTCTTCGAACTGTTCGATCAGGCCGTCGCGGTCAAACCAGATGCAGACCCCTTCCATGCCGGGTGAGAAGACCTTCCAATGATGATAGGTCTCATCCGCGCCAGTCAGACACAGCGCCAGCACGGAACCGCACTCTTCCAATTGCCGGAACCGCTCCAGCGAGAATGCATCATTGCGGTCATCCCAAAAGGCTGGGTTCATGAAGCTGATCGCGCGGCGCTGGATCATATCGATCAGAACCGCCAGCGACGTATAACGCCGGAGTGTGTTTTGTGTGTCCATATCGGCCCTGCGACGGTGAGTGGTCTTGATGGCCTGCCATGGTTTCCGCCATACGAAAAGACATGACTCATCTGACCGCCTTTAATGCCAGCCTCGAAGCCGTCGCCGATCGGTGCGAGGATGTCGTGCCGCCTGTTTACGCTGCTCTGTTTGAGCGGTTCCCTGATTTCGAGAAACTGTTTGTTCTCGACACCGATCACGGCGCCCGCGGGCATATGCTGAACGAAGCGCTGACCATGGCAGAAGGTCTGTTGCAGGATGACCCGGTCGCTGTGAGCTTTGTTTCCGCTGAGCGCATGAACCATGAAGGCTATGGCATTACAGACGACATCTTCGAAGGGTTCTTTGTCGTGATGGGCGACGTCTTCCAATCGCTGGCGGGCGAGACCTGGTCGAACGACATGACAGCCGCCTGGACTGCCGTCACCGAAGCAGCCTCAAAAGCAAAACTTTAGGTCGCCTGCATCCAAACGCGCAATTGATTGCATCTCTATCAGTGAGCCCGCAAACTGGGTGTAACGATAAGGATGTAAACCATGGATGATATTCTCGTTCCGATTTTTCTGTTCGGCGCCCTGGTGGCCACGATATGGGTGTTCAGTCACTATAATTACAAAAAGCGCCATACCGCGCACGAGACTTTGCGCCTCGCCGTCGAAAAAGGACAGGAAGTCTCGCCGGAACTGGTGGAGCGGATGTCTTACCTGAATGATCCGGTGAAATCGGACCTGCGACGCGGTATCCTGCTCATTGCGTTCGGGATTGCCTTTATCGCGCTTGGTCTGATCATGCCAACCGATGAACCGGAAGCTGTTCGCGGTGTTGTCGCCATTTCTTCTTTCCCGGTGATCTTGGGACTGGCTTATCTCGGGCTCTGGCGATTCAGTCACAATTAGTCTGGTAGCGCAGCCTCGTGATGAAACCCGATATCGATCTCGCGCGCGACGCTGCTTCTGGAAAAGAAGCAGCGTTCGAGGCCCTGGTGCGCAGACACCAGGGCACCATTCGCGGCATGACCCGCCGACTGGCCCGCCACGCAGCAGAAGCAGATGATATCGCGCAGGCCGCGTTCCTGACCGCCTGGCGCAAGATTGGGTCCTATCGCGGCGGGTCATTCAAATCATGGCTGTGCGCGATTGCTTACCGGGAATTCCTGCAGGCTCGGCGCAAGCAAAAACCTGAAGTCGAGTTTGATGAGGGGGCTCACATTATCACCTTTGACACATCGGCATCGCGCCTTGCCGATCATATGGACCTGGATCGCGCCTTGAAGGTCTTGCCCGAAAACCAACGCATTTGTGTGGTCTTGTGTGTGGCGTCAGGCCTCAGCCATCCGGAAGCCGCGACGGTGACCGGATTCCCACTGGGGACTGTAAAATCGCACGTCAATCGTGGCGTCGCGGCGCTCCGCAAACAGCTTGCGGCGGAAGACGTGGCGTGATGGAGTAGAGAAGATGCAAACTGAAGAGACATATGACGACCTGACCGCCTTGTTCGAGGCGCAAGATGACACGCTGCAGAGCGATGCGTTCGTCGATCGCGTCATGCAGCCCATCCAAAAGCGCGCCCGCTGGCGTGGTCCGCTTCTATTCGGCGCCGGAGTACTCGGCGTCGGGGCGGCGATTTCACAGATTGGCGGTCTCATGGAAGCCCTGAATGGGCGTGTCACAGCGCTCAACCTGTCTTTCAGCCAGGTCCAGACGCCGTCGGTGGACATTATGACAACCGATAGTTTGTGGATCGCGGCGATGCTGATCATGGTGGTCAGCTGCGCGGCAATTGTCGTGACCGAGCGCGCTTAAGACGCCGTCCATCTGGCGCAAATCGCGGTCGGCAATAGCCGGTCATCATTTTGATGCGGGATGGCCATTTCGCCCATTTCGATCGCGCCGTTCAATCCTTGCATATGACCGGCCAGGGCTTGCGCCAGGGCGATATGTGACAGCCGGACAGCATAAGCTGTGAGGATCACAAATAGGGGCTGATCTGACAGCAAAGCGCGCACATTTGCCAGCAGCGCCGGTAAGTCTTCTTCAAACCGCCACGTCTCGTTTTTGGTGCCGCGCCCGAATTTCGGTGGATCCAGTACAATCGCGTCATACATATTGCCGCGCCGGATCTCGCGCGCGGTAAATTTCATCGCATCATCAGCGATCCAGCGAATAGGCGCGTCGCCAAGACCGCTCAGCTCGGCGTGATCTTTGCCATAGCCATTCGATTTCGGACTGGCATCAAGGTGCGTCACCTCAGCGCCGGCTTGCGCGGCCGCAAGGCTCATCATCCCGGTATATCCAAACAGATTGAGCAACCGAATTTTGCGCCCGGAAGAACGGATGCGATCCTGTGCAAATTGCCAGTGAACGCTGTGCTCCTGAAACAGGCCAAGATGACGAAACGGGGTCCGGCGGGCATTGATTTGCAATCCGCGCCACTGCATCGGCCAGGCCTCGGGGGCGGCGGGATTGATCAGGTTCCAATTGCCGCGATCATCATCGCCGGCTTTGGCATCAAACCGTGCATCAGCGCGCCATTGATCGACCGGTGTTGCAGGTGGCCAGAAGGCTTGCGGGTCGGGCCGGATCACGGTTTGCGAGCCAAAACGTTCCAGTTTTTGGCCATCGCCGCTATCCAGAAGGGCGTATTGGTCTTCCGCCCATTGATCCGCGAGAAACAGGGTTGAGGTCAGATCCATCACGCAAACCCTCTTTGGCGCCAGCCCTCATAGAGCATGATTGCGGTCGCCTGGGCGAGGTTCAAACTATCCGCGCCGCCGCGCATCGGGATCAGGCAAAGGGTGTCGCATGCGGCCTCAATTTCTGGCGGTAAGCCGGCTTGCTCATTACCCATCAGAATCAGGCTGGGCGTCTCAAAATCGACGCCGACATGCGATGTCTCGCCATTGACGCTGGCTGCGACCATGCTGAGCCCGGCTTTTTGTCGCCAGGCATTGAAGCTGGCAAAATCAGCGCGGGCGAGACGAACATCAAACAGCGATCCCATCGAGGCGCGCACGGCTTCGACACTGAACGGGTCGCAGCAATTCTCGATCAGGACGACGCCGGCAGCGCCAGCGCAATCCGCTGTTCGCAGGATGGTGCCGAGATTGCCCGGGTCACGGCATTCATACAGCCCGATCCACAATCCTGCCCGATCGGCTGGCATTTCGGTCAGCGTCAGGTCGCGCTGCTTGATCGCGGCGATAACCGCTTGCGGGTTGTCTTTGCGGGCGATTGATCCTGCCAGGCGGTCGGGAACTTGTATCAGCCGCGCGCCTTGGGCTTCTGCGCGCGCCGCAAGCGCTTGAACATAATCACGCTCGGCGCCCGAATTTGATGTAATCAGTGTCTCAATTTGCCAGCCTTGAGCGAGCGCTTGTTCAATCAGGCGCGCGCCTTCGGCCAGGAACAACCCGGTCTCATTGCGGGCCTTTTTGCGTTCCAGGCTGCGCAGCTGCTTGATCAGCGGATTGCCGGCGGAGGTGATATGGTCGAAAGTCTCGTTCATGCCCGCCCTGTAACACGCACTTGCCTGATTCCAAGGGATAAGGCAGACCTTTCAAGGTTAAAGCAGTCTTTACGAGGGGAGATTGCCCTATGAGCGCATATGACGTTTTGACAGCCGGTTTGAGTGGCGCAGGTCTCGTATTGCTGGGACTCGTGACGGTACAAGGGTCGTCTGAGTACCATCTCAATGCTGTACAAATGCAAGACAGTTTGCAGGCAGCGGCCAGTGCGGCTTTGGAAGAGTCTGGTCAATCCTGGGCAACAGTCACGATGGACGGCCAACGCGCGGTGATTGCGGGCGCGCCGCCATCTGTCGAAGCGGCCGAAATTGCCCGACAAGCCGTCTATGCGTCTTCCGGTCCGGGCGGCGCCTTGCGGGGCGGGGTCTGGTCTGTGAAGACAGAATTTGCCGAGATTCGGGATCTCTCCGTCGCGTCGCCATTTGTCTGGCGAGCGATTAAAAGCCCGGGCGGCGCGATAATTTTTGTCGGTGCCGTGCCGGACAATACCATTAAGGCTGAGCTTTCCAGTCATCTTCGAGGCTTGACCGAAGCGTCACTGGATGACCGGTCGGAGCTCGCGCTCGGCGTTCCAGACGGAAATTGGGTTGAAACCGCGAAGTTTGGACTCTCTCAACTTAGCTTGCTGGATAGCGGTGAAGCCCGCTTGACCGATTATCAATTACAGTTGAGCGGCATCGCGATGCAAGACGAGGCACGAATCCAGGCCACAGCATCTATTTTGAACCTTGCCGAGCCTTGGACCGGCGTCGCGAATATTGACGGCCCTAGCCATTGGAAAGCTGAGCATATTGGCGACACGCTTGTCTTGTCTGGCAGCTGCGAGTCGGCAGAGGACCGAGCTGAAATCGCTGAAATTGCGGAGACTTATTTTGACGGCGCCGTAATCGATGAAATGACTGTGGAAGTCACTGAGCTCGAACCCTGGATTGAAGGGGTCAAACTCGGCTTGCCGCATTTCTCGAAATTTGAAAGCGGTCAAATGGAGTTTGATCCAGACGGCGATGGATTTGTCTTCGAAGGTGAAGCAACCAGTTCGACGCTACAATTCCTGCGGGAAGATATGGCCCAGTTGGAAGGTGAGTATGCCGTTGAAATTGCCGCAGAAACTGTGACGGTCGAACTGGAAGAGATTGCTGGCATTGAGCTGAGCGAGGACCCGCTCCTGGCCTGTCAGACCTCGTTTGACCTGATCATGGATGCCAATGCGGTTGTATTTGAGTTTGGCAGCGCCGAGATCTCCCGTGAAAGTGGAGAGACGCTGGATAAGATTATGGCGGTGTCTCAATCCTGTCGTGAAGCACTGGCCTTCGAAGTTGCTGGCCATACAGACAATACTGGAACCCGCACAGCAAACCTGGCTTTGAGCGAGGCGCGCGCGCAGGCCGTGGCCAATTACATGCGAGATGCAGGGTTTGACATCGCGCGACTGATCGTAACCGGTTATGGTCCCGATCAGCCTGAGTCGGACAATGCGACGCCAGAGGGGCGCGCGACGAACCGTCGAATCGAATTTAACGTCCAGGAACGGAGCGATTAGATGCAGTGGTTAATTGCGAATATGTGGATGGCGCTGGCCGCTGCCGCGGTGCTCGGCCTTCTATTTGGCTTCTCGTTCAGAGGCGTGATGTCGAGCAGTCGCGTGCGACGGGCCGAAATTGAGCGTGAAATTGCGCGAACCGAACTCACTCAGTCGAAAGCCGAAGCCGAGGCGCTGTACGCGGCGCAACGTAAACGTAAAGAAGAGGCGGTCCACTTGGCCAGCGGTGATGATACGCTGCAAGCCGAACTCACGGAACGCGAAAACCGGATCGCAGCCCTCGGCGAAGAATTGCGCGGCGCGCGCTTCGAGCTTGAGGCATTGAAGTCAGAAAATTCCAGCAACAATGGTGTCGGCGAAATGGTCGGTGCCGCAGCGATTGGTGCTGTTGCGGGCGCCGTGCTGTCCGATGATGATCAGGCAGAGCTGACCAAGCTCAGGGATCGCAATACCTGGCTTGAGGAGCGAGTTGTTGATCTGGAAACGAACATTGCGACCGCGCAAGAGGCTCAACCGTCTCTGGCGGCTGCTGCGACGATCAGCGACCAGGATGACACGCCGCCGGGTCCCAACCTCGAAAAACTGAACTGGCAATCGAGCTATATGCGCCAACGCGTCGAGACGCTGGAGTCCAAGCTGATCGAAATGACAGCGGCCGCTTCTGCCGGCGCAGTGGCATCGGAGCAAGTTTCAGACCTGGTCGCGGCACCAACGCCTGAGCCCGACCCGGTTGTCGATGTCCAGGAAACGGGCCAGATTGACGAAGAACTGGCGCAATTGCGGTGGCGCAACCGTTACCTTGAAGGGCGTCTGGCATATTTCGAGCAAACGCCTGAAGGTGAAGAGGAGGCCGAAGCGACACGCGAGGCCGACACACCGCATTTGGTTGAAACCGATACAAGCGCCTCTGAGCCAGAAGCCGAGCCCGAACTTGAAGCTGAGCCCGAAACGGAAACCGAGCCAGAGTCTGAAATTGAGACGGAGCCAGAGGCGGAAACTGAAGTTGAGCCCGAGCCAGTGGCAGTCGTTGAAGAAACGCCCGAGCCCGAGCCCGAGCCAGCGACGGCCATTGAAGAAACGCCTGCGTCCGAGGCAGTCGCTGCCGCGGAAGAAGAAGTCCATCCTTCAGAAGCGATGCTGGCGGAACTGGAAGGCGAACAGCCGGAGCAAGTTGAACAACCAGACTCTGGCGGCGATGATCTGACGACCATTACCGGGATTGGCCCGAGAATCGCCGAAGTTCTGAATAGCCTCGGCATCTGGACCTTTGGGCAAATCGCCGAATGGCAGCCAGAACATGAAACCTGGATCGAAAACCACCTGTCATTCAAAGGTCGCGTCAGCCGCGAAAACTGGGTGGGTCAGGCAAAAGACCTATTGGTTGATGCGTAAGATCAGCGTCGATATTGGCTTCATGCGTCATTCAGGTGACGAGTGGCAAAATACGGGTAAGTAATTGGAGAAGCATCAGTTTTGCGCTGAGCCGTGTTCGGCTGTAGACTGGTGAGACAAAGGGAGACAGGTTTATGAGCAAGTTGCTGATTACAGACGAAATGATTGAGACTGGGGATCGAATTGATGCCCCGCGCGATTTTCTGGACAAGGCGCCGCGCCTGCGCATGTCGCGCCGTGCGATCATTCGCGGCCTGGCCTGTGGAACGATTGTGCCGATCGTAACAGGCTGCTCAACCAATCCGGTCACAGGCGAGCAGCAATTGATCTTGCCAGGCTTTGACAATGCGTCGCTGGCGGCGATGTCGACAACGGCTTGGTCGGAAATGAAGAAACAGACCCCGCAAACGGGTGATAGCCGTTTGCGCAGCCGTGTGCTGACCACATGGGACCGCACCGCCAAAGGCCGATCGACGGCGCTCAAAGACAAATATAATCAAGATGTCGCCTATGTCCCGAATGAGTGGGAAGTCGCGGTGTTCGACACCGATGATATCAACGCCTTTGTGATGCCGGGTCAGCAAGTTGGCGTTTATCGCGGGATCACCGAGCTGACTGAAAATGACGATCAGTTGGCCTCCATTCTGGGGCATGAGGCAGGCCATATTGACGGTCGTCACTCGGCGGCGCGTGCCTCGGCACAAATGACGGCGCAAGTCGCGATGGTCGCCGGCCAGATTGCCATCGCGCAGTCAGATGAGCTGAGCCAATATGGCGGTACATTGGCCGCGCTCGGCGGTGCTGCCATCCAGTTTGGCGTGCTGCTGCCATATAGCCGTAACCACGAATTGCAGGCTGATAAGCTGGGCGTCGATTACATGCACCGAGCTGGCTATGACGTTACTCAGGCACCTCGACTTTGGGAATTGATGGACAAGAAAAGCGCCGGCAATCGCCCACCGGAATTCATGTCGACCCACCCGGATCCGGGCCGGCGTCGCAATGAGCTGATCAATTATATCAATGCCAATGGCTACGCGTTTATCTAAACGGCTCGCACATTGGATGACAAAAGCCCGCTGGAGCAATCCGGCGGGCTTTTTCGGTTCTGGGATTTTGTTTCTAGAGCGGTCGGCAGGGGACGTTGGTCAGTTCCGTCTCGATTTTCGTCTCAACCTGAATCGCAAAACAAGATCCGTTGCGGATGAACAAATCGAACAAAGCTGGTTTTACCGGGCTGCGATCTTCAAGTGGAGACAAAGGTGGTGGCAAGACTGAGACCCTCGGGATGTGCATTGGATCGCTTGCTCCGAGCTCGACTTGAGAACGACCCAAAGCCGACGCGAGAGCGCTCTTTAGAGCTTGCATGCTCGGTTCGGAAGCGTCTGCTAAGACAGCGGGCGTAGCGTCACCCGTGTGCTGACATCCGCCAATGGCGAGCGCAGCTAAGGCGAACGCGAAATTGAGTATCTTCATGGTCGCGTTAAATCCTTGCTGTTGAAAATGAAATCTTCCTCCGCCTTAAGTGCGGTAGTCGCGACCTCGGTCATATTCGGCTTGGAGACCACAACTTTTTCCAGCGTTACTTTAGAAGAAACCGTCGGACACGTCCCGCTATCGCGATAACTCAGGGCTGCAGCGAACATTGCTTCAGTTGGATCGCCCAATTCTTTGCTGATGTCATCCGCTACCGCGCAGCCCGGAATCTTGACACCGACGGTATCAGAGGAATTGTTCGGCAGGAAACCGTCCGAATACTCGCCAAAGCCCTTGGCATTGATGCCACCAAACTGAATGGTGTAATAGGTTTCGCCGCAATTGTCGGTTGGGAAAAATCCATAGGGCTTGCCGCAGGTTTTGCCGCCAATCAGGATAACCTCAACGTCTATTCCACGCAAACCGTTGATCACAGATTCACTGGCGCTGCATGTTCGGGCGGTAGAGAGAATAAACACGCGGTTCAGACTAAGAGTGTCCAAGACGGTGCCTTGATTAACAGAAAAACCTTGGCCTAGGCTCTCGAATTGAAAGGTTTGCCCTGAAACAGAGTTGCGAGGATTGTTGTTGACGACAAGTTGGTCGAACGTTCTGGATGCTGAATTACCTCCCGAGATCATGTAGCCGACCTGCGCCGCGACTTGAAGCAATCCGCCACCATTGTAGCGAAGATCGAGCACGAGATCAGACACGCCGGCATTGTTCATATCGGTGAATGCGGTTGCGATCGCGGCTTCAGAAGAAAACGGACTGAACGTGTTGAACAAGATATAGCCGACATCACCGGTGGGTGTATTGATGATATTTGTTCGATTGACCGGTTGAACGGCCAAATCCGCTGATGTCACTGTGATTGTTCGGGTACTTGCAGAGCCTGGGTCTTGAACCAGAAACGTGTGGGTTTCGTCGGGAGCTGCAGGAAACAATCCGGCATTCAGCGCGTCGATGTTGGATTGCGATGTACCGTTCACCAGATCCACGCCATCTACTTCAAGAATGCGAGCCCCGCGAACGAAGTTGGGTTGCCCATTTACCACAGCGGAAGCAGGCGAATTGGGTTCCGTGTATCGTATTCTGTAGTCGCGCGGCGGTGACGTTGAAAGCGCAATCAAGCTCACGCCATATCCGGAGGTCGGGACAGATTGCCTCGATTCCAAAAACTCGTCAGTTGGTTGGGTAAAATGAAACTTGTCTCGCGGCGCTCCTGATGCGGTTACAGCGCCGGATTTCAGGTCGTCGAAATACGCCAAACGGTCAGAATAAGTTGCTGGGTTGCGATCAACAATCTCATCATTCCAGAGGTAGGTTTCATCACTCCAAGAGCGCAACCAGAACAATTCTTCGATGAGGGAACCGGCCTCATCCGGAAAGGCATCGCCGAGTATATCGACGCCCTGCCGGGGCGCTGCGCATTGATCTTTAAAGACACCTGATTGTTCAAACACACCTTGCGTCCAGGTCGGGGCTTGGCTCGCCGGAGGAGGCGGTGAAACCATTTGCGGTGGTGATACGCTGCCGCCACCACCGCCTCCGCCGCCGCAGGCCGTCAGAATACCTCCACTGGTAATCAAAACCGCAACCGCGGCGAGCTTTGTAAGATTAGACTTCGACATTCGCACAATACTCCAATCTCTAAACAGATTTTGTCATCTACTCAGTTGGATTGAAAGGCACCACAACCGCACTTGTACTTGCAAGTTGATTCTTCACTTCAAGCGGAAATTGTGATGCCGCGGACGCACTCTATCCTGTGCGCTATGCTTGACCCAGCGAATTGAAAGTGCTTTAGCCCAGCGCTCACGTTCAGACGTGAGTAAAACCGTTTGTGGCAGGGGCTGTCAGCCCGAACCACGAACCCTCTAAACCCTGGCGTCTGGATCGAAAGACCACCAGACACCACACTTGCCAGAGAGGCTATCATGGCGAAGAAACTGCTGGGGCAGCTTAAGCTCCAGATTCCTGCCGGTGCTGCAAACCCGTCGCCCCCAGTTGGGCCGGCGCTAGGCCAGCGCGGAATCAACATTATGGAATTTTGTAAGGCCTTCAACGCGAAGACCGATAAGGTAGAGAAGGGCCTGCCCCTTCCTGTCGTCATCGACTATTATCAGGACAAGTCATTCACGTTCGTCGTGAAGACGGCGCCTGCTTCAGTGCTGCTCAAAAAAGCGGCCAAGCTGAAGTCCGGTTCCAGCGAGCCAGGCCGATCTGTCGCCGGATCTGTGACCAAAGCGCAATGCCGCGAAATCGCCGAAGCGAAAATGGTCGACCTGAACGCAAACGATCTCGATCAAGCAACCAAGATCATCGAGGGCTCTGCCCGTTCGATGGGTCTCGAAGTGGTGGGATAAGAGCATGGCTGGAAAACGTTACCGCGCCGCCGCAGAAACTGTGGATGTGAACACCACTTACAGCGTCACGGATGCTGTGAAACTGGTAAAGTCCAACGCCAAAGCGAAATTCGACGAAACTGTCGAGATTGCTGTAAACCTAGGCGTTGACCCTAAATATGCTGACCAAATGGTTCGCGGCGTTGTTTCGCTGCCATCTGGCACCGGTAAAGACGTTCGCGTCGCTGTGTTTGCACGCGATGCGAAAGCTGATGAAGCGAAAGAGGCTGGCGCTGAATTCGTGGGCGCAGAAGACCTGATGGAAGAAATCCAGAACGGCAAGTCTGATTTTGACCGCGTGATCGCAAGCCCGGACATGATGTCTGTGGTTGGTCGCCTGGGTAAGATCCTTGGACCACGTGGTCTGATGCCGAACCCGAAAGTCGGAACTGTGACGCCAAATGTTGGCCAAGCGGTCAAGGACGCCAAAGGCGGTTCTGTCGAGTTTCGTGTCGAAAAATTCGGCATCATTCACGCGGGCATCGGCAAAGCTTCGTTCACCGAAGATGCGATTGAGAAAAACGTTCGCGCATTTGTCGGCGCCCTGATGAAGGCCAAGCCAACTGGTGCCAAAGGCACTTACGTCAAAAAGATTGCGCTCAGCTCTACCATGGGCCCTGGCGTGATCATCGATTCAGGTGACGCAATCGCCAGCTAGACGCTGTTGATTGACCCCAATCAAAAAACCCGCTGGAGCGCTCCAGCGGGTTTTTCTTTGGGTGATATGGCGGAGGGCTTACTCCGCTTTTTGCGGTCCGTTGAACTGACGCGCAAAGAAGTCATCCTTGAGCCACAATGGACGTTCATCGCGATTGGCCAGCTCCAGAGCAATGCGGGCATTCACTTCTGAAAAACGGGCTGCGGCGTCAAAGTCTAGCGCATTGTCCATGTCATCGGAGGGCCGGTGATAGTTTTTGGCAAAATGCGTGGCCCAGGCTTCGTCGCCGCCATTCTCGAGGCCCGTCGCCAGGAAGACTGCAGGCACACCAATCTCGACCATGCGGAAATGGTCAGAACGCGTGAACAATCCCTGGTCCGGGAATGGGTCAGGGCTGAGCTTCATATTCATGTCCGCCGCGGCTGTTTGAACTGCTGACTCGATGGTCGACCGATCAGAGCCGAACGCCACGACATCCTCAAACGCATAAGTCAGGACCGGCATATCGAGATTGACATTGGCGACGAGGCGCGACGCGTCGACGGTTGGGTTCTGGGCAAAATACTGCGCCCCAAGCAGGCCTTTTTCTTCGGCTGTCACGATCAAGATCATAATCGAACGACGCGGCTGCTCGCCGGCCATAATCATGCGTGCGACGTCGAGCAGGGTCGAAACACCGGCAGCATTATCCAATGCGCCATTATTGATTTTATCCTTTTCGAACGATTTTGAGATCCCGATATGATCGAGGTGCGCGGTGAGTACGATAATCTCGTCTTTCAGGTCGGGGTCGCTGCCTTCGATCATCCCGATGACATTGTCGGATTCGACGATATCAAGCGTTGAGCTCTGCGAAATCGAGATAGTCTGCTGCAGAGCAAATCCCGCGACCGGGCCACCTTCTGCTTCGGCGGTTTCCATCAGAGCATCGAAATCCTGACCGGCGGCTTCGATGAGTTTACGCCCGCCCGACATAGACAGGGACGCGCCGGCCTGAATACCGGGCGCCAGTGAGTAGGTCTCACCATCAGGTTGAAGCCAGCTCATGCGCGCCGCCTCCAGGCGTCCCTCACCGACCAGTCGCGCAAAGGAATAGACCTGTTCGCGCGTGGGTGTTGCCAGAGTAACAATTCCAACGGCGCCGCGTTTTGACGCTTCCGCCGTTTTGCGTGAACCGTAAAAGGCGCGCTCTTCGGTTTGAATGCCTTTCGGTGTGCCGCCAAGCATGACGACCACTTTGCCGTCTACATCAAGGCCTGCATAATCATCTCTGCCGAGATCCGGGGCAACGATGCCAAAGCCGACAAATACCGCTTCTGCCGTAACCGAGCTTTCGGCCGCGCGCGTCGAGCCGACCACGACATGATCGACATTGGTTTCGAAACTGGTCTCGGTGCCGGTTGCGGTGTCTGTGACGGCGAATGAAAGCGCGTCCGGCACGCGGTAGCTGCGCTGCAATGGAACCGTCTGGAAATAACTGCCATCGGTTCCGGCGGGCGCGACGCCAAGATCTTCCAGGGTCGCGGCGACATAAGCGGCGGCGGCATCATAGCCTTCTGTGCCAGCCTCACGGCCTTGCAATGCGTCGTCTGCAAGGAAGCGCATATGCCCCTCAATGTCCTCAGCGCTCGGCATCAGAGGCGATTGGGTCATCTCTGGTGCCGCGGCAACGGTGACGGTTTCTGTCGCGGCGTTCGTGCTGCCCGAATCCTGGCAGCCCCCTGCGAGAAGAAGCGCGCTTAACGCTATGCCCAATTTGAATTTCATCATGTCTAGCTCCCTCAATCCTGTTTGTGGCCATCCAGACCGCGCGCGGACAGGTTTGTCCAGTCTGTTTGCATTTATACGCGGGACGGGCCAAGTGAGCTTGGGAGGAATTCACTATGCGACGTCATCTAGTCAACTTGCTCTTACTCGGCTGCATCGCGGGCTGTGGTGCGCCAGCTAGCGATGTTCAGACCGCGCCATTGGCCGGTGAGGGGGTGGTGATTTTCTCCGCCGAGAGCGTGATCACAATGTCAGATAGCGACACTGGCAACGCGATTGCTGTGCGCGACGGCACGATCCTCGCGGTCGATACGCAGGAGACCCTGGAACAGCTATTCGCTGGGGCGGATCTTGATCAAAGCTTCGTGGACAAGACCATCGTTCCAGGTCTGATTGATCCGCACGTGCATATGAGCCTGTCATCGCTGCAATATGCGACACCACTCACCCCGCCATGGCCAATGGCAACGCCGCAAGGCATGGTTCGAGGGCTGCCTAATCGTGAGGCCTTTTTTGAGCGTCTGCGTGAGATTGTGGGTAAGTCGCCCGAGGGCGAGCCGCTAATTGTCTATGGCTTTCACAATCTGGTGCATGGCGATTTGGTCAAAGCCGATCTCGACGCGGTGACGACAGATAGGCCGCTGGTGATCTGGCATTATTCCAGCCACGATTTCTATCTGAACTCCGCGGCACTTGAATGGGCAGGAATTGATGTCGCCTTGCATGAGCAATTTGAAGGCGTCGATCTGGATGCCTCCGGCGCGCTGACCGGACGGATTTACGAAGACGCGATCCCGCCTTTAATGGCGTCGATTGGGCCCATCTTGCTGGCGCCTGACCGGCTCTCTAGCGGACTGGAAGGGTTCTCGAGCCTGCTGCGCGCTGGCGGTGTCACGACCGTTGCTGATCTCGGCTACGGGATATTCACGCTGCCGCTGGAAGACGCGAATATTCGCGGCAATTGGCGCTCCATCGAACATGCAGGTTACCGGCTTTATCTTGTGCCAGAGCATCGGGCTTTCGATGCGGCATTTGGCGAGGCCCGCGTCGATACGGTCCTGGGCATGGTGTCTGGCGACATTGCAACGCCCGCGCCTGTGCTGCCGCAAGTGAAATTCTTCACGGATGCGGCTTACTATTCTCAGACCATGCGGGTCTCAGACCCTGGCTATTTGAGCGGCCAATCTGAAGGGACGCAAGGGCTTTGGGTGATTCAGCCCGGCGACATTGCCCCGACCATTCAACCTTATTGGGATGCGGGCCTTGCTGTACGTATCCATTCCAACGGGGATGCAGCGCAATCTGCCACGCTGGATGCTCTGGCAGAGTTGCGACCGTCAGCACCGGATCGAAAATTCGTCTTCGAGCATGCTGGCCTGTTCTCACCTGAGCAAGTCATCCGCGCCGCTGATCTTGGCGCCGGTGTGTCGGCGGCGAGCCACTATGTCTTCTATCTCGGTGAAGCGTATCAATCGCCGCTCGGCCCGGAGCGCGGCAATTGGATCCTGCCACTGGCCAGTTTGAGCGCCGCCGGCGTGCCAGTGACGTTGCACTCAGATGCCCCGCTCGCACCGCCGCTGCCTTTGCGCGCGGCCAGCGTGCATATGCTGCGCTCGACCCGCGAGGGCGGTGAGCTGACACCGAGTGAGAAGCTTTCGGCCCAGGAAGCGCTTGAATCGATCACTATCGATGCAGCTTATGCACTCGGCTTGGAGCAGGAGATTGGCAGCATCGCGCCAGGAAAATTTGCTGATTTTACAATCCTTGACCAAGACCCCCTCCAGACGCCCGCGAATGCGTGGGGTGATATCGAGGTTTGGGGCGTTGTGATTGACGGTCAGAAGCGGCCTTTAGATGACAAATAGCTGACTATTTCGGAATGCCCTTGACTTTTCTGTTTTTAGGGCTTGCGCGCTTGTGGATGAAAGGTTAAGGAACGCGGCTTGCGGGAGATTGACGAGTCGTCGGTCTCCCGTTTCCTGTCCGAGACCATGGGTAGCTTTTTCGGAAGCATAAATCCCCTGATAGACGGGGTGATGCAGGTTGGTCTGTGATGTTCACAGATTGGACTGGTCTGCTGAGACCCTGGGCAGGCGCTAGAGGTAGCGTCTACGCTACCAAAGGCAACCCCAGGTGTCCGGATGGTCCGGTCGCCTTGTTTGAAGGAGATCCGTAATGGATAGAGCCGGAAAAGCCGAAGCCATCAAATCGCTGGAAGGCGTTATTGCTGACTCAGGCAGTGTCATCGTGGCACGTTATACCGGTCTTACAGTTGCGGAGATGACCGAGTTCCGTGGCAAACTGCGCGAGCAGGGTGCGACAGCGAAGGTGGTCAAGAACCGTCTCTTTAAGAAAGCGCTTGATGGAAAAGGCGGCGACGCGGCAGAAGCCATGTTCACCGAACAGACTGTGATTGCGTTTGCTGAGGATCCAGTTGCTGCGGCAAAGGGCGCCTCTGAGTTCGCTAAGGATAATGACAAGCTCGTTATCATTGGTGGTCTCATGGGAGATGACATTCTTGATAATGCGGCCGTGGAAGCGCTCGCTAAAATGCCATCCCGCGAGGAACAGATTGCAACTATCGTTGCCCGTCTCATGGGTCAGGCAAGTCAGATTGGTCAGCGCATCAACGCGCCGGGTCAAGGTCTGGCGGGCGCTGTCAGCATGATTGGCGAACAAGCAGCGGCATAAGGTCAAACCCACAACAAAGACCAGCAAACAAACATCAACCCGTAACAGGAAATCAGAACAAATGGCTGATATCGCAAAACTTGGTGAAGAGCTCCTGGGCCTCACCATTCTAGAAGCAAAAGAACTTAACGACTTTCTCGAAGAGCGTGGCATTAAAGCCGCGGCAGCAGTAGCTGTTGCTGGCCCAGCCGCAGGCGGCGACGCCGGCGCAGCTGCTGAAGAGAAAGACGAATTTGACGTCGTGCTGACTGATGCAGGCGCCAAGAAAATCAACGTGATTAAAGTTGTCCGCGAAGTCGTGGGCGGCCTTGGTCTCAAAGAAGCCAAAGAGCTCGTAGAAGGTGCTCCGAAGCCAATCAAAGAAGGCGTCGCAAAAGCCGAAGCCGAAGAAATCAAGAAGAAGTTCGAAGAAGCCGGCGCGACTGTCGAGCTCAAGTAACGCTTCTGCCCTCGCATGAGGGTTGTAAAGTAAAACGGGATGGGGTTTGCGCGAAGCGCCATCTCGGTTCGAATAAGCGCGGCAAGGTCTGTTTGGCCTTGCCGCGTCCTCGCGTTTTAGGCGACACGCGGCTTGGGCACCTGTCTCAAGCGGCAAAATACGGAAGACAAGATGGCACTCTCTTTCACTGAAAAGAAACGCATCCGCAAATCCTTCGGCAAAATTCCCGAAGCCATCGACATGCCAAACCTCATCGAGGTTCAGCGCTCCTCATATGAACACTTTCTTCAGATGCATACGCCGCAAGCAGAGCGGACGGATGACGGTCTGGGCGGTGTGTTCAAGACAGTATTCCCAATCGTTGATTTCAACGAGCGGGCGTCACTGGAATATGTGAGTTATGAGTTCGAGCCGCCGAAATTCGACACTGAAGAGTGTATGCAGCGCGACCTGACATATGCGGCGCCCCTGAAAGTGCGCCTGCAGCTGGTTGTGTTCGATATTGACGAAGACACTGGCGCCAAGTCGGTCAAAGAAGTCAAAGAACAAGAGGTCTATCTCGGCGATATCCCGCTGATGACCAATAAAGGTACCTTCATCGTGAATGGTACTGAGCGCGTGATTGTCAGTCAGATGCACCGGTCGCCTGGTGTGTTTTTCGATCACGACAAAGGCAAGACTCACACGTCAGGCAAGCTACTGTTTGCGGCGCGGATCATTCCATATCGCGGTTCGTGGCTCGATTTTGAGTTTGACGCCAAAGACATTCTGAACGTCCGGATTGACCGCAAGCGTAAGCTGCCAGCGACAACGCTGTTAATGGCGCTTGGCTATGACGCGGACCAGATCCTCGACATGTTCTACAGCCACTCGATCTATCGCCTCGACAAAGCAGGCTGGATCACCGGGTTTAATCCTGATGCCTGGAAAGGCGTGAAGCCGACTTTTGACCTGGTCGATGCGAAAACTGGCAAAGTCGTCGCGCCAGCAGATCGCAAGATCACGGCTCTCGCGGTCAAGCGGATCGTCGAGGGCGGAACGGAAGAATTGCTGCTGCCAACCACAGCAGTGGACGGCAAATTCCTGGCGCGTGATATCGTCAACCGTAAAACGGGTGAGATTTACGGCGAGTCCGGCGATCTGCTCGACGAAGAACTTCTTGCCGAACTGCGCGAGCAGAACATCAAGGCTATGGAAGTGCTTGATGTGGACGGTGATGGGCGCGGTCCATGGCTGCGCAACACGCTGAAGGCCGACAAGAATGATACGCGCTTCGAGGCGCTGTCTGACATTTATCGTGTCATGCGCCCGGGTGAACCACCAACCCAGGAAGCGGCTGATGCGCTGTTCAATCAGCTGTTCTTTGATGGCGAGCGATACGATTTGTCGGCTGTTGGCCGGGTGAAAATGAACACGCGTCTGAAAGTTGCGGTCTCGGACTATGAGGCCGCTGAAGACACGGTCCGCACGCTACGCAATGATGACATTGTCGGTGTCGCGAAAGTCATTCTTGATCTCAAGGATGGCAATGGCGAAGTTGACGACATCGATAACCTTGGCAATCGCCGGGTAAGGTCTGTCGGTGAGCTGATGGAAAACAATTACCGCATCGGTCTGGTCCGCATGGAGCGGGCAATCAAGGAGCGTATGAGCTCTGTCGACATCGATACTGTGATGCCGAATGATCTGATCAATGCGAAGCCAGTTGTGGCGTCTGTGCGCGAATTCTTCGGGTCTTCGCAGCTGTCTCAGTTCATGGACCAAACCAACCCATTGTCAGAGATTACGCACAAGCGTCGTCTCTCAGCGCTTGGCCCAGGTGGTCTGACGCGTGAGCGGGCTGGCTTTGAGGTTCGCGACGTGCACCCGACTCATTATGGTCGGATTTGTCCGATTGAGACGCCAGAGGGCCCGAACATTGGTCTGATCAACTCGCTCGCGACGCATGCCCGCGTCAACAAGTATGGCTTCATTGAAAGCCCGTACCGGAAAGTTGAAAACGGTAAGTTGACCGAAGAGGTTGTCTATCTTTCAGCTATGGAAGAGCAGCTCTACAAAATTGCTCAGGCGAACACGCAAGTCGACGAAAAGGGCGAGCTGCAGAACGAATTTGCAAACGCTCGCGTCAATGGCGAAGCGATGCTCGTTCTCAAAGAAGACGTTCAATATATGGACGTTTCGCCGAAACAGGTTGTTTCGGTCGCTGCGGCGCTCATCCCATTCCTCGAGAATGATGATGCGAACCGCGCCTTGATGGGCTCGAACATGCAACGCCAGGCTGTGCCTTTGGTGCAGACCGATGCGCCGCTGGTCGGAACCGGTATGGAAGCTGTTGTTGCGCGTGATAGTCGCGCCGCGATTGTCGCCTCACGCGATGGTGTGATTGAGCAAGTTGACGGGGTCCGGATTGTTGTCCGGGCGACAGAAGACCTGGATGGGAAATCCGGCGTCGACATCTATCGCTTGTCGAAATTCCGTCGTTCAAACCAGAATAGCTGCATCAATCAGCGCCCAATTGTGAAAGTGGGCGATGTCGTCAAGCAAGGCGATATTATTGCTGATGGTCCATCCACGGATCTTGGTGAGCTGGCGCTTGGCCGGAACGTGCTCGTCGCGTTTATGCCTTGGAATGGCTATAACTTCGAAGACTCGATCCTGATCTCTGAGCGTATTGTGCGCGACGATGTCTACACGTCGATCCACTTGGAAGAGTTTGATATCGCTGCGCGCGACACCAAGCTTGGCCCGGAAGAGATTACACGCGACATTCCAAATGTCGGTGAAGAGGCTCTGCGGAACCTTGATGAAGCCGGGATTGTTGCGGTTGGCGCAGAAGTTCGCGCTGGTGACATTCTGGTCGGTAAAGTGACGCCAAAAGGCGAAAGCCCGATGACGCCGGAAGAGAAGCTCCTGCGGGCGATCTTTGGTGAAAAAGCCTCCGACGTTCGCGACACCTCACTGCGTGTACCTCCGGGCGATGCCGGTACAGTTGTCGAAGTTCGGGTGTTTAACCGCCACGGCATCGATAAAGACCAACGCGCGCTGCAAATTGAGCGTGAGCAAATCGAACAGCTGCAAGAGGATAAGGAAGACGAACAGTCTATCCTCGAGCGCAATACTTACGACCGTCTGCGCGAAGTGTTGACCGGGAAAGATGCGGCCGCCGGGCCAAAAGGCTTCAAGACCGGTAAGATCACAGCGGCAGCGCTTGAAGAGCTGAGCGATCGTGACCTCTGGGAAGTCGCTCTGAAATCCGAAAAAGCGCAATCTGAGATCGATCGCCTGCGTGAGCAGTTCGACGATGCGATCCGTGAACTGGATGCGCGCTTCAACGACAAGGTCGACAAAGTCCAGCAGGGCGATGATCTGCCTCCAGGCGTGATGAAAGTCGTCAAAGTCTTCCTCGCTGTGAAGCGTAAGCTTCAGCCAGGCGACAAGATGGCTGGTCGTCACGGCAACAAGGGTGTGATTTCGAAAATCAACCCGATCGAAGACATGCCATTCCTCGAGGATGGTACGCCTGTTGATATCGTGCTCAACCCACTCGGCGTTCCATCGCGGATGAATGTCGGGCAGATTTTGGAAACCCATTTGGGGTGGGCTGCTGCCGGTCTCGGCAAGATGGTCACAGAATCGCTTGAAGAGTGGCATGCGAATAATGACGAAAAAGCGCTGCGTAAGACGCTCGAAACGGTCTATGGCAAGGATGAACCTTTGCCGGAAACCGAAGCAGAGCTGGTCGAACTCGCGGGCAATCTGAAGAAAGGCGTGCCATTTGCGACACCGGTCTTCGATGGTGCGCGTGAGCCAGACATTGTTGAAATGCTGGAGCGGGCAGGGCTGCACAGTTCGGGTCAGTCGGTTGTCTTTGACGGCCGCACCGGTGAGCAGTTCAAGCGTCCAGTAACCGTCGGGTACAAATATCTTCTCAAACTGCACCACTTGGTCGATGAGAAGATCCACGCCCGTTCAACCGGACCATACTCACTGGTCACGCAGCAACCACTGGGCGGTAAGGCTCAGTTCGGTGGCCAGCGCTTCGGTGAGATGGAAGTCTGGGCCCTTGAGGCTTACGGCGCGGCGTACACGCTGCAGGAAATGCTCACGGTCAAGTCAGATGACACCGCGGGCCGGGCAAAAGTGTACGAAGCGATTGTTCGCGGCGACGACACATTCGAAGCGGGTATCCCAGAAAGCTTCAACGTGTTGATCAAAGAGATGCGGTCACTCGGCCTGAATGTCGAGTTGATCGGAGATAATGACGGAGACTCAAACGTGGCGGCCGAATAGCCGTCACGCCTCGCAAGAGGATTAGTAGAGTTAACAGGTTCAAAGGTCGGTCTTTCGGCGGGGAAGTCGACCAAACCCTCCCAAGGAGTGGAAACATATGCGCCAAGATGTAGCCAGCATTTATAGACAAAAAGAAGAAGTCCCAACCTTCGACGCGATCCGTATTACGATTGCGAGCCCGGAGAAAATCCGCGGCTGGTCTTCGGGTGAGATCAAGAAGCCAGAGACGATCAATTACCGGACGTTCAAGCCAGAGCGTGACGGCCTGTTCTGTGCGCGGATCTTCGGACCGATCAAGGACTATGAGTGTCTTTGCGGGAAATATAAGCGGATCAAGTATCGCGGTATTATCTGCGAGAAATGCGGCGTTGAAGTCACGCTCGCAAAAGTGCGCCGTGAGCGTATGGGACACATTGAGCTGGCCTCGCCGGTAGCTCATATCTGGTTCCTGAAATCCCTGCCATCCCGGATTGCGACGCTGCTCGACATGACGTTGAAAGATGTTGAGCGCGTGCTGTACTTTGAGAGCTATGTCGTCACTGAACCTGGCCTGACACCGCTCGAACCAAAGCAAATGCTCTCAGAAGAAGAGTATATGGATCTGCAGGATGAGCACGGCGAAGACGCGTTCACCGCGATGATCGGCGCTGAAGCCGTCAAGGAGATCCTTGAAGGACTCGACCTAGATCTGCTTGCAGACACGCTGCGCGAAGACCTCGCGGAGTCGACATCTGAGCTGAAAACCAAGAAATATTCCAAGCGTCTGAAAGTCGTTGAGGCCTTCCTGACCTCTGGTGCCAAGCCAGAATGGATGATCCTCAATGTCGTACCGGTGATTCCGCCAGATCTGCGCCCATTGGTGCCGCTGGACGGTGGCCGCTTTGCGACATCTGACCTGAACGATCTCTATCGCCGCGTGATCAACCGGAACAACCGTTTGAAGCGCCTGATGGAGCTGCGTGCGCCTGACATCATCATCCGTAACGAGAAGCGGATGCTGCAGGAATCTGTCGACGCTCTGTTCGACAATGGCCGCCGTGGCCGGACGATTACAGGGACCAATAAGCGTCCTCTGAAATCCCTGTCGGATATGCTCAAAGGTAAACATGGCCGGTTCCGTCAGAACCTGCTCGGTAAGCGCGTCGACTATTCTGGTCGTTCGGTGATCGTTGTTGGCCCGAACATGAAACTGCACGAGTGCGGTATTCCGAAGAAAATGGCGCTCGAGCTGTTCAAACCGTTCATCTATGCCCGCCTCGATGCCAAAGGCCTCGCCGGCACGGTCAAAGCGGCGAAGAAACTGGTTGAAAAAGAGAAGCCGGAAGTCTGGGATATTCTCGAAGAAGTTATTCGCGAGCACCCGATCCTGCTCAACCGTGCGCCAACATTGCACCGTCTCGGGATCCAGGCTTTCGAACCGAAACTGATTGAAGGGAAAGCGATTCAGCTGCACCCATTGGTCTGTGCCGCGTTCAACGCTGACTTTGATGGCGACCAAATGGCCGTCCACGTTCCACTGAGCCTTGAAGCCCAGTTGGAAGCGCGCGTGCTGATGATGTCGACAAATAACATCCTGTCGCCAGCCAATGGTAAGCCGATCATCGTTCCGTCTCAGGATATCGTTCTGGGTCTTTACTACCTGTCGCTCGATAAGCCGAACGAGCAGGGTGAAGGCATGGTCATTTCCGACATGGCTGAGCTCGAACACGCTCTGGGATCAGGCAAGCTGTCTATGCATGCCAAGATCAAGGCGATGTATCACACCAATGATGAGAATAATGAGCCGCTGTCGAAAGTCATCGATACGACACCTGGCCGGTTCATGATTTCTGACATCTTCCCACGCCACCACAAAATCGATCCCGAAAAGCTTCTGGACGATGTCATGGTCAAGAAGAATATCGGGAACCTGATCGACGAAGTTTATCGTCACTGTGGTCAGAAGGCGACCGTGATCTTTGCTGACCGCTTGATGGCGCTTGGCTTCCGTGAAGCTGCGAAAGCCGGTATTTCGTTCGGTAAGGACGATATGAAGATCCCGGCCGCGAAAGTGAAACTGGTTGAGCAAACCAAAGAGCAAGTGACCGAGTATGAGCGTCAATATGCTGATGGTCTGATCACTCGTGGTGAGAAATATAATAAAGTCGTCGACGCCTGGTCGACCTGCACAGACAAAGTCGCGGATGCGATGATGGATGCGGCAGGCGAAGCCGCGACTGACAAGAAAACGGGTCGCCTCGAAGAGACCAACTCGGTCTTTATGATGGCGCACTCTGGTGCCCGTGGTTCGAAGAACCAAATGAAACAGCTTGCTGGTATGCGCGGTCTGATGGCCCGTCCGGATGGCTCAATCATTGAGACGCCAATCATCTCGAACTTCAAAGAGGGCCTGACCGTCCAGGAGTACTTCAACTCCACCCACGGTGCACGTAAAGGCCTCGCCGATACCGCTCTGAAAACGGCCAACTCGGGTTATCTGACTCGCCGTCTCGTGGATGTTGCTCAGGACTGTATCGTCACTGAAGATGATTGCGGAACCGATCAGGGCATTGAGCTGTCCGCTGTCATGGAAGGCGCTGATGTCGTCGTTTCACTGAGCGAGCGGATCCTTGGCCGTGTCACCGGCGAAGATGTCAAAGCCCCGAAATCGGACGAACTGGTTGCTCCGGCAAACACCTATATCGACGAAGTTCTGGCGCGGACGATCGAAGATGCCGGTGTTGATCGCATCAAAGTGCGTTCGCCGTTGACGTGTGAAACCAAGATCGGTGTTTGTGTCTCTTGTTATGGACGCGATCTGGCCCGCGGGACAGTCGTCAATAAGGGCGAAGCCGTTGGCGTTATCGCAGCGCAATCAATTGGTGAGCCGGGAACGCAGCTGACCATGCGGACCTTCCACATTGGTGGCGCGGCGTCTGTGGCCGAAGAAAGTTCTGCTGAGGCGCAAGTCGAAGGCAAGATCAAATTCGAAAACCCGACATTCGTGAAACGCGAAGACGGGGCACTGATCGTGACCGGCCGTCATATGATTGTTTCGATTGAAGACTCTGATGGTCGGACCCGTCAGACCTTCAAGCCAATTTACGGAACGGCTTTGTCTGTCAAAGACAAGAAAAAGGTCAAGCCAGGCGACAAGATTGCGGATTGGGATCCATTTGCTCAGCCGATGATTTCGGAAGTCGAAGGTAAGGTCCGTTTGATCGATATCGTGGACGGTTTGACGGCTCGCGAAGAGACTGATGAAGCGACAGGTATTACCTCTCGGGTCATTATTGATGGTCGTGGTTCGAAAGGCGCAGATTTGCGCCCATCGTTGATGATTGTGAATGATGACGGTGAAGCGATGTCTCTGCCGAACGGTAATGAGGCGCGTTACATGCTTTCACCAGGCGCTATCCTCTCGGTTGAAGAGGGTGACACGGTCAAAATCGGTGAATCCATGGCGCGTGTTGCAACTGGCGGCGCGAAGACCAAGGATATTACCGGCGGTCTGCCACGCGTGGCCGAACTGTTCGAGGCACGCCGTCCGAAAGATCACGCTGTGATCGCAGAAATGGACGGACGCATTCAGTTTATCCGTGAGTATAAGCAGAAGCGTAAAATCGCCATTGTGCCGGATGAAGAAGGCAAAGACGCCATCGAATTCCTGGTTCCGAAAGCCCGTCGTCTCGACGTGCAGGATGGCGATTATGTGAAGCGCGGCGATTACATCATCGATGGTAACCCGGCACCGCAGGATATTCTGGCAACGCTCGGAATTGAAGCCCTGGCGGATTATCTCGTCGACGAAGTCCAGAAGGTCTATCGTCTGCAAGGTGTTCCGATCAACGATAAGCATATTGAAGTCATCGTGCGTCAGATGCTGCAAAAGTTCGAAATCACGGATGCGGGTACAACGACGCTGATCAAAGGTGAGCATGTCGATGGCCTTGAGCTTGATGACGCGAACGCTGCAGTGCGTAAGTCGAAAAAAGCTGATCAGCGTGAAGCAACCGGTGTTCCGGTTCTGCTCGGGATCACCAAAGCGTCGCTCCAGACTCGCAGCTTCATCTCTGCGGCCTCGTTCCAGGAAACGACCCGCGTGCTGACCGAAGCGGCTCTGCAGGGCAAAGTCGATACGCTCGAAGGCCTCAAAGAGAACGTCATTGTTGGACGCCTCATTCCGGCTGGTACCGGTGGTGGAATGCGCGAAATGCGCAAAGTTGCCACGCGCCGTGATACGCAGCTGCGCAATAAGCGTGAAGCCGCAGCGAAAGAAGCGGCAGCCGCATTGCCCGCACCGGAAGCTGCTGAATAGTCAAAACACAACCACAACAAGAACGCCGCGTTTTCTCTTGAAAATGCGGCGTTTTTTTTGTTGGAGGCTTCGAAAAACTGTCCCATAGTGTCGGGGTGCCAGGGGACGGTTTGATGATGATGCAACCGTGGAGTGCCCATGCCATATACAACCGCCCCCGATGACACCCCGCTGATTGAACAAGATGAGGCGGCGTGTGATGCCCTCATTCAGCGATACCCTCAATACGAAGCCTCAATCGAGTCGATGAATCGCGATGGTTTCGCGGTCATAGATCCGAAATATTATTTGTACGATCTCGATGAAGCCCGCTGGTTCTGCGAAACGTTCGCTGTAAACGCGGCGGGTGTCGAAAATGCCTGGATGTCAAATCGAGCGGTTCAGAATATAGCCACGCATGCCAGTCTGATCCGGTTATTGAGCTGTCTGTATGGCCGGCGAGCCTTTCCGTTCGAAACCCGCAATTTCGCCTATGGAACAGAACGAAAGGCCCACGCTGATGCGTATCAATTCAATTCCAGACCTCAGGGGTTTTCCTGTTCTGTATGGGTCGCGCTTGAAGAGGTCGACGAAGAGGCCGGGCCGCTTTTCTATTATCCTGAAAGTCATAAGCGCCCCTATACTGACCGGCGTGATCTGGAAGGCGAAAAGTCCTATGCAGATTATGAACGACATGTCGGGGCCCAGATTGCAGCGCGCAGCTACAGGCAAGAGCAAGCGCGCTTGCAGAAAGGCCAGGCGGTCATCCTGTCAGCAAATCTTCTGCACGGCGACAGTCCGCGGCTAAACCCAGCCCTCACAAGATGTATGCAGGCGACCCATTATTTTTTCGAGGAGTGCGCCTATTATGCGCCCATTCGTCAAGATGAAGCCAACCCCAAAACAAGTATTCTAGAGCCGTTCGATATTGCCCGCCGCCGGTTCGTGAAAAGCAATCAAGAGGTCTATCCCGGTCGCCCAGATTTGACGCATCGCTTATCCCGGCAATTGGCAATCTGGATGGCGCTGATGCGGCGCTAATTGGTGATCGACTAATTCCCTCGGAGAGAGAATTTCATCGTCTCTGTCGCCAAGGCTTGACGTGGCGAAGATGGAGGCTTAAACGCGCGAAATGCTGGCTGGGCAGGTTCTATTGAATCTGCCCGGTAATCCTTTTGGGGATTGCCCGTTTGGCGAACGCACCGAATTGAGCGGATGCACGAATAGGGAGCTCACGGCCCATTCTGCGTCTCACCTGAAATTGGTCCAAAAGGGGCCAGGAAACAAGAGAGTATCAAGGCCCCTATGCCGACGATTCAACAGCTGATCCGCAAACCGCGCAAGCCTAAGCCGCAGCGGTCCAAGACCCCCGCCCTTAAAGGCAACCCACAACGTCGCGGTGTTTGCACACGCGTCTACACAACGACCCCGAAAAAGCCGAACTCGGCGCTTCGGAAAGTGGCGAAAGTCCGCCTGACGACTGGGTTTGAATCGCTTTGTTATATCCCAGGTGAAGGCCACAACCTCCAGGAGCACTCTGTGGTGCTGATCCGTGGTGGTCGTGTGAAAGACCTTCCGGGTGTGCGTTACCACATTCTTCGCGGCGTTCTGGATACCCAGGGCGTTAAAGACCGTAAGCAACGTCGTTCGCATTACGGCGTTAAGAAGCCGAAATAAGGGAGGGCTAAAACATGTCTCGTCGTCACCGTGCTGAGAAACGTCAGGTCCTGCCTGATCCGAAATTTAAAGACATCATCCTGTCCAAGTTCATGAATCAGATCATGAGAGACGGGAAAAAGTCGACTGCTGAACGCATCGTCTATGGGGCGCTCGACCTGGTCGAGACTCGCGCCAAGAAAGACCCTGTCGAAGTTTTCCACGAAGCGCTGGAAGCGATTTCCCCTGCGGTTGAGGTTCGTTCTCGCCGGGTTGGTGGTGCGACTTATCAGGTGCCTGTCGAAGTTCGTCCGGAACGTCGTCAAGCGCTGGCCATTCGTTGGCTGGCTGCGGCGGCTGGCAGCCGTAACGAGAACACGATGCGTGAGCGTCTTGCGGGCGAGCTGATGGATGCTTCCCAGGGACGCGGCAACGCTGTGAAGAAGCGCGAAGACACGCACAAGATGGCGGAAGCCAACCGTGCATTCTCGCACTATCGCTGGTAAATTAACAGTTTCAGGGTCCTTCGGGACCAATCAATGAAGGTAAAGGCCATGGCCCGCGAATACACGCTGGATCGCTATCGTAACTTTGGAATCATGGCGCATATCGACGCCGGTAAGACCACGACGACAGAGCGCATTCTTTATTACACTGGTAAGTCGCACAAAATTGGCGAAGTGCATGATGGCGCTGCGACAATGGACTGGATGGAACAGGAACAAGAGCGCGGGATCACGATTACGTCGGCTGCGACGACCACGTTCTGGGAACGTACTGAGGACGGCACGACGCCGCTTTCTGACAAGTATCGTTTCAACATCATTGATACGCCTGGACACGTCGATTTCACAATTGAAGTTGAGCGTTCGCTGGCTGTGCTTGATGGCGCTGTTTGTGTGCTTGATGCCAATGCTGGTGTTGAGCCGCAAACTGAAACCGTATGGCGCCAGGCTGATCGCTACAGCGTGCCGCGGATTGTCTTCGTCAACAAGATGGACAAGATCGGCGCTGACTTCTTCAACTGCGTGCACATGATCAAAGACCGTACCGGCGCGATCCCGGCGCCGATTCAGATGCCAATTGGCGCTGAAACCGAGCTTGAAGGTCATATCGATCTGCTGACCATGAAGGAATGGGTCTGGGCCGGCGAAGATCTTGGCGCGACTTGGGAGCTTCGTGATATTCGCCCTGAACTCGCAGAGAAAGCCGCAGAAATGCGCGCTGAGCTGATCGAGATCGCCGTCGAAATGGACGACGATGCCATGGAACAATATCTGGAAGGCAATGAGCCTTCAATTGAAACACTTCGCGAGCTCATCCGTAAGGGCACATTGTCTATGGCGTTTGTGCCTGTCCTGTGCGGTTCTGCATTTAAGAACAAAGGCGTGCAGCCAATGCTGAACGCTGTCGTCGACTTCCTGCCAGGTCCTCTGGACGTTCCTGCCTATAAAGGCTTCGCACCAGGCGATGAGTCGGAAACGCGGAATATCGAGCGTTCTGCAGATGACGCACAACCATTCTCTGGTCTGTCTTTCAAGATCATGAACGATCCATTTGTTGGATCGCTGACCTTCGTCCGTATCTATTCCGGTACGCTGACTAAAGGCGGATCGATTTTGAACGCGACAAAGGGTAAGCCTGAGCGTGTTGGTCGTATGATGATGATGCACTCCAATAACCGTGAGGAAATTGAAGAAGCATTTGCCGGCGACATCATAGCGCTTGCAGGTCTCAAGGCGACCACGACAGGGGATACGCTTTCTGACAAGCAAAACCCGGTTGTTCTGGAAACCATGCACTTCCCGGATCCGGTGATCGAGATTGCAGTTGAGCCAAAAACCAAAGCTGACCAAGAGAAAATGTCTCTCGGCCTGGCGCGTTTGGCGGCTGAAGATCCATCCTTCCAGGTTGAGACCGACCTTGAGTCTGGTCAGACAATCATGAAAGGAATGGGCGAGCTTCACCTCGACATTCTGGTCGATCGTCTGAAGCGTGAATTTAAAGTCGAAGCGAATATTGGTCAGCCACAAGTGGCTTACCGTGAAGCGCTCGGCAAAGGCGCTGACATTGATTACACGCACAAGAAACAGTCCGGTGGTACCGGTCAGTTTGCGCGGGTCAAGATTGAGTTCGAACCACTTGAGCCAGGGTCTGGTTTCCAGTTCGAAAGCAAAGTTGTTGGCGGTAACGTCCCGAAAGACTTTATCCCGGGTGTCGAAAAAGGCCTGAAAATGGCCAAGGAAAACGGGCTTCTGGCTGGTTATCCAATGACTGACTTCAAAGCGACGCTTTATGACGGTGCTTATCACGATGTTGACTCAAGTGTTCTGGCGTTTGAGATCGCGGCGCGCGCGGCGTTCCGCGAACTTAAGACCGAAGGCGATCCACGCCTGATGGAACCCGTGATGAGGGTTGAAGTTGTTACCCCTGAAGAATATATGGGCGACATCATTGGCGATCTGAACTCACGTCGTGGCCAGATCCAAGGGTCTGAACCACGTGGCAATGCAACAGCGATCAATGCTTTTGTGCCGCTGGTGAACATGTTCGGATATGTTGGTAATTTGCGCGGTATGTCACAAGGCCGTGCACAATTTACGATGCAGTTTGAGCACTATGCGGAAGTCCCACGCGGCGAAGCACAGAAACTGGTTTCTGAACTGGCTGGCTAAGCCTGTCGAACGAATAGATACGAATAGGAGGCCTTGATATGGCCAAAGAAAAGTTTGAGCGCAATAAGCCACACGTGAACATCGGTACGATCGGACACGTGGACCATGGTAAGACAACGCTGACGGCGGCGATTTCGATGACATTGGCATCGGCTGGCGGCGGTGAAGCCCAGTCATATGCTGACATTGACAGTGCGCCTGAAGAAAAAGCCCGCGGGATTACGATTAATACCGCGCACGTTGAGTATGAGACGGAAAACCGTCACTACGCTCACGTCGATTGCCCTGGACACGCGGACTATGTGAAAAACATGATCACTGGTGCGGCGCAAATGGACGGCGCGATTCTGGTTGTGAACGCAGCGGATGGCCCGATGCCACAGACCCGTGAGCACATCCTGCTGGCCAAGCAAGTTGGTGTGCCGGCCATGGTCGTGTTCATGAACAAAGTCGACCAGGTCGATGATGAAGAACTGCTTGAGCTGGTTGAAATGGAAATCCGTGAGCTGCTCAGCTCTTACGAATTCCCAGGCGACGATATTCCAATCATCGCAGGGTCGGCGCTGGCGGCTGTTGAAGGCCGTGACGACAATATCGGTAAAGAGAAAGTCCTCGAACTGATGGCGGCTGTGGATGACTATATCCCAACCCCAGAGCGTCCGATTGACCAGCCTTTCCTGATGCCGGTTGAGGACGTGTTCTCAATCTCTGGTCGCGGTACGGTTGTGACCGGCCGGGTTGAAGCCGGCATTGTCAAAGTTGGTGACGAGATCGAAATCGTTGGTATCCGTGACACGCAGAAAACCACATGTACCGGTGTTGAGATGTTCCGTAAGCTGCTCGACCAGGGCCAGGCTGGCGACAATATCGGCGCCCTGATCCGCGGCATCGACCGTGAAGGCGTTGAGCGTGGCCAGGTTCTGTGTAAGCCAGGCTCGATCACACCGCACACAACGTTTGAGGCGGAAGCCTATATCCTGACCAAGGAAGAGGGTGGCCGTCACACGCCATTCTTCACCAATTATCGTCCACAATTCTACTTCCGTACGACAGACGTGACCGGTGTGGTTACGCTGCCAGCGGACAAGGAAATGGTTCTGCCAGGCGATAATGTCAAAATGAGCGTTGAGCTGATCCAGCCGATCGCCATGGACCAGGGTCTGCGCTTCGCGATCCGTGAAGGTGGCCGTACCGTCGGCGCCGGTGTCGTGGCCTCTGTCTCCAAGTAAAAGACCGGCATACAGCCAATCAAAACACCAAAAGCCCGCCTGGAAACAGGCGGGCTTTTTTATGCCGAAACGTCTACGCCCGCCGGGCCGCCTGATTCGATATCCACTTCAAACGTCTCCAGGAAACGGCAGACCATCATATAGAAGCCTGTAACGAGCGTCAGTTCCTGCAGTTTTTCCGGCCCAAAATGCGCGAGCGCGGGGATGAATGTCGCATCTCCGGCTTTCACATTTGCCACCAGGTCGTCAACAAAGGCGACCGTCAGGCGTTGTTCTTCGGTTAGGTCGGCAGCATCCGCACCTGTGCGCAGGGCCGTGAACAGAGCGTCGTTCATTCCGATGTCGCGACCTATTTTCTCGTGTTGCGCGGTCTCATAACTGGCATTGGACAAATACCCGACACGCAAGATCGCGCACTCGCGCGTCACTGGGTCCAGTTTTCCTTCAAATAGAAACGCACCGCCGAGATCAACAAACGGGCGTAATAATCCAGGGGCGTTGGCCATCATTTTAAAGATGTTCAACGGCGCGAGTTGCTTCACGAGATGTGCGGTTTTCTCACTAAACTGGTTTTCGTCTGCATATGGGATGCGGGCCATGACGTCTCCTTTAGGGCTGGATCATGTTTAACCAAGCCTTTGCATCGTCGCAAACGGGTGACGTCCCCGCCAAAGAACGCTGAAATTCCTGTGCCCAGACCATTGCATCTAAGGCAAGGTTGAGGCACATAAGCGCCTCACTGGACGGGTATAGCTCAGTTGGTAGAGCATCGGTCTCCAAAACCGAGGGTCCTGGGTTCAAGTCCTAGTGCCCGTGCCAGTTAACTTCGCCTCTTATTAAAATCGACGCTGCGCGGCAAAGCGCCAAAGGTTTCACACAAACCTGCGTTTCTTGTTATACACGCGGATCAGAACCCTATATGGGCTCTATCGCTCGACCCTTGTCATCTATTCCAGATCCATTTCAGGGTCCGAGAAACTGAAAGCCAGAAAATGCAGACGCAAATGAAGATCGCTGAGCCGCTTGAAAAGGCGCTCGCTGCCAAGGGGTATGACACGCTGACCCCGGTACAGGAGGCGGTTCTCGACCCGGATTTCGCAGAACGCGATTTGCTGGTTTCGGCGCAAACCGGGTCTGGCAAGACTGTGGCATTTGGTCTGGCGCTGGCGCCGTCCTTGCTGGGCGAAGCACCGAAATTACCGAATGCGGGCGCTCCGCAAGCCTTGATTATCGCGCCGACGCGTGAGCTGGCTTTGCAAGTCACGGCTGAGCTGCAATGGCTTTATGCCCCGGCTGGCGGCAAGATTGCCTCATGTATTGGCGGTATGGATTATCGCGACGAGCGCCGCGCCCTGGATAAGGGCGTACACATCGTCGTCGGTACACCGGGACGTCTGGTGGACCATATTCGCCGCGGATCGCTGGATATGGAGCAATTGCAAGTCGTGGTGCTCGATGAGGCCGACGAAATGCTCAATATGGGCTTTCGTGAAGAGCTTGAAATGATCCTCGATGCGGCGCCGGATGAACGCCGCACGCTGATGTTCTCTGCGACTGTGTCCAAGCCGATCGCGCGCCTGGCTGAGAATTATCAAAACAATGCCGAGCGTGTGAACACGATGGCGGCAAAATCGACCCATATCGACATCGAATATCAGGCGCTGACGGTCGTACCGACGGACACTGAAAAAGCGATTATCAATCTATTGCTTTATCACGACGCGCCTAATGCGATTGTTTTTTGCGCGCGCCGTGAAGCGGTCAATCGCCTGACCTCAAGACTGACCAATCGCGGCTTTGATGTGGTCGCTTTGTCAGGTGAGTTCACGCAGAAAGAACGGACGAATTCTATTGCCGCCATGCGCGATGGCCGGGCCCGTGTCTGTGTTGCGACCGATGTTGCGGCGCGCGGGCTGGATCTGCCGGGACTCGATCTGGTGATCCATGCCGACTTGCCGCGCAATAGAGAAGGCCTGCTACACCGGTCAGGCCGCACGGGGCGCGCCGGCCGCAAAGGCGTGTGCGCGCTGATCGTTCCTGTCCGCGCCCGTCGCCGAACGGAGCGGTTGCTGCAAGATGCGGGTGTCGAGGCGAAATGGAACCTGCCGCCGTCTGCGTCTGATATTGAAACGGCTTTGAACCAGCGTCTGCTTAATCATGAAATGTTCGACGCACCGCCTCAAAAGAATGAGCAAGAACTGGCCACAGCGCTGACCAGCACGTTCTCTCCGGAGCAATTGGCTGGCGCCATTGTCAGACTGACCCGGGCCAAGGACTCTGCGCCGGAAGTATTGCAGGATGTCTCTGCTGATAAAGGCCGGCCAGAGCGCAAACCGCGCCGCGACCGGGATGACCGGGATGGTTTCGATTCGAGACCGCCGCGCGGTGATCGTCCGGATCGGGGCGACCGGGGTGAACGCGGTGGTGGTCGCGCGAAATCTGATTTCGATGATGGCAACTGGATCAAATTAGGCGTGGGCCGCAAGAATAAGGCTGACCCCAAATGGCTGATCCCCATGCTTTGCAAATCGGGCGGCTTTACCCGAAAGGAAATCGGCGTGATCCAGATCAGCGCCGGGTTTACGCATGTCGAGTTGAAGCCACACGCCGCTGAGCAGCTAATGGAGGCTGCTGGCGCCCAACAAGTCATCGACGACAGTATCTGGGTGGATCGCTCTGCTCAGCCTGAGGCGGCACCTGAGCGCCCGCCATTCCGCAAAGATAATCGCTCCAGCAAGCCGCGCCCGAAAGTGCGGGCCAATCCAGATCATAAATTTTCCAAGCCGAAATCCAAGAAGCCGCGAACTGGTCCGAAAAAGCCGCGCGGTCCGAACGGTGAGAAGAAGCGCAGCAAGAAATAGACGCCTCTGGCACCGCTTTGCGAGTGCCTTGCTTAACCGGGTACGACTGCCTAGGCTCACTGTGAAACGGTGAGAAGAGGGCAGGACTAATGGTATATGCACCAGCGAATAGAGCGATTTATGATGCGGACAGTCACATCATGGAGCTGCCGGACTTTCTGAAACGCTATGCCGATCCGGACGTTCGCGATGACATACCGGAAGTGAATTATTCAGCCTCGCTCGTCACGGACGAAGAAGTCGATGTGATCATGCAGCAGGGCGGCCAGCATTCAGAGGCCCACATCGCCGAGCAGATCGCGCTCGGCGATACGTTGATCGCCAAGTCGAAAGAAATCCAGGCACTCGGTGCATTCAATCGCGATGATCGCACCAAAGCCCTCGACATGCTTGGCTTCCACAAACAGCTTGTCTTCGCGACCCATTCCGTCGCTTTCCCGTTTCATCCAAGCTCCAAAACGGATCCGAAACTGCGCTATGCCGCAACGCGCGCGCACAATCGGCACATGGCTGATTTCTGCGCTGATGATGCGCGTCTGATGGGCGTCGGCATTGTTCCGCTCGATACGCCAGAGCTTGCCATTGCAGAGCTCGACTTCGCCATAGAAAGCGGCATGGAAGCGATCTGGGTGCCGCACCGCGCGCCAATCGGGTTTGCGCCTGGCCATATTGACCTGGAGCCGTTCTGGGCTCGTTTGGCGGAGGCAGGTGTGCCGTTCGTTCTGCATGTCGGGGGATCGCCTCTACAGGCATTGAAATCCTGGAGTAATAATGGCCGCGCGGCGGTGCGTGACTGGATGGGCGGCGGCGAGAATGTCCGCACCAAGGACGCAGCAGTGCTGCATCAGCCCGTCGAAGCCTTCCTATCAATGATGCTGATTGATGGCCTGTTTGAGCGCCATCCTGGCCTGCGCGGCGCTGCTGTCGAGCTTGGCGCGGGCTGGGTGCCGGAATTGCTGCGCCGGCTCGATTGGGTGACCCGTGTCTATGGCCGCGTCGACGAGACCTTGCGATTTGAGCGCAAACCTTCCGAACAGCTAATCGCGCAAATGGGCTTCACGCCTTTTCCGGTTGAGGATGTCAGTGTGTTGATCGAGCAATCTTCGCCGGATCTGTATTTGTTTTCCTCGGACTATCCGCATGTCGAAGGGGGCAGGGATCCGATTGGCAAGTTTGAGCAATCCATTGGCGCCATGAGCGAAGCCGTGAAAACGCAATTCTATACAGAGAATTTCCTGCGTCTGTGGCCGGAAGCGCGGGCACACGCTTAGTGAGGGCATGAGCAAGCGAGCTCAAAACGTACATCGATCGCTCGGTGGGGAAACCTGGACGTTGGTTTACCCCAGCGGCGAGACCGTGCGGACGTCTGTCTATTGGGATGCCAAACATGACCTGGTTGGCGGTGTCCCGGATGCGATCTGGATTGGCGGACGGGGCGACACTCTGGAAGACTGAAACCGCGATCTGCGCCTAAATAGAGGGCATTTGTCCCGGGTTTTGGCGCTCGGGCGCGTGTTTCTTGTGCAGATACCAAGAAAGGCGAATGCTTTTAACCAAAATCATGGTGCGCGGGAAAAGACATGCTATCTCGACCCTGTCGATGTTTCCTCCCGAAAGGTCGAATATCTTAACCCGCGGATCGGCCATATGTCGATTTCGCGGGTTTTCTTTTGGAAGAGCGGCACAGATGGCAAGACGAAGTTGAGAGTCCATTTGGTCTCTTGGCGTCAAAAATTCCTTCCAAAACTAAGTTAACTTGTGCTCGGAGCACATCTAACTCTCTCTATGCAGTTGAGCCGATGCGATCCTTTTTCCGTGTAGGAGTTGAAAGCAATTTTCGGTTTTCCTGTGGTAAACAGGATCCATTCGAATAACCTTACTTCTTCGAAAGCAACCACTCATCATAGGTCGCGAACAAGGGATCCATCCCCGCAGCTAAGGCCACGAGATACAAAATACCTGCAATAGCGTGCATTCCTAACACTATACTCGCTGTGAACCTAATTGTCGGGTTCGATCTGCGCTCCAGAATTTGATCCAATAGCACGGCAGACTCAACAAAGACGATGAACACTGCCGCATATATTGACCAGTAAAAATTGGCATGTGCAATTCTATGTCCTGCTTCCGCGAATAAAATCGCAATAATCAAAGCGCTAGCGAACAAGATTAGAGACCAGGCAAAAAACGTACCTTTCTGATTTTTCTGAAAGGCCAATGGGGCCACAAGAATCGGGAAAAGTAGGGATGAGATCAACGCGCCAGCCGGATCTTTCACATGAATAGCGAGGGCTTGGAATGGTGCGATGATAAAACTCGACTCCATCACGTGGAAAGGCAAAAGACCGCTTAGCGCAAACATCTGCAACAATATTGGAAGGGAAAGCGCGACTCCCAAGGTTAACAATCTCACCAAATGGTTTGGCGTTTTTATCAATACGATCGCACACAACACCATCGCGGTTGGGATCAAGGCCAAATGGAAAGATGGTTTTGCAAGTGCCGTCACAACGCTTAGCGAAGCAAATCCAATTAACCAGAGTGGGCGAACACGATTTATTTCTCTCGAGTTCCATTTGAAGAGTTGACGAGAAAATACGAACCACAATCCTAGAGCGAAGGGCAGCATCAGTATGTAGGTCGGATTATGAGCCAGATTCGGGGAAAATGTTCCAAGATATGGTCTTGGATCCAAGGACAGGAAAAACACTGGCATAGCAAGCGCGACCCCGGTCGCCAGCCCAGCACCTCGTAACGGTGAGGAAGATCGCAAGAACACTTTAAACACGATGAGTAAGCAGGCAGTTTTAGCCGATGCGGCGATGCCCGCTAGTACAAGAGAGCTTTCGCCGAATATTCGAATGAGAATGTGCAGCAGAAAATTCGTGGGTAGTCCTATTTCTGGATCCAATGCGAATTTTACATGGTGTGGCCAGTCTACGGGCATCCCCAATCGGATGAATCGTTCAAAGAGAACCAAGTTTACGCTGAAGAAAACGAGAGACCAAAGAAAAACGAACCGATTTTCGGAACTAACGAATTTGTTCATTCGGATTTCTCACAGATAGAGCCTCACTAGGAGCAACGCTCTAGTTCATTGCGGGGGCACCATTTTGTGTTTAAGGCAGCTCAACTTAGCCGTCCAGACTGTTTGGCAAGCTTGCTCCAACAAGTTTCAACGCAAGGAAAAGCACCGATGGTACGCGTTTGTCTCCCACAATGTGGCACTAGATCGCTCGCTTATCAGTCCTGTTTTGAGCAAAATTGGCGCACCTAAGAGGATTCGAACCTCTGACCTCTGCCTTCGGAGGGCAGCGCTCTATCCAGCTGAGCTATAGGTGCGTTCAAGCGCTCTTACGACAAGCTGTATCGGGATGCAATCTGCAGAATGCGGGTAATCTCTTTGCAAGACGGCCGACACTTGGCAGAACAGCTGAGAACATGAAGGAATGAGCATGAGCAAGCTACGATTGGGCGTCAGCGCCTCGATTCTTGGTATCGCATTGGCGCTTTCGGCGTGCGGAAACAATGAATCTGCTTCGGTGGATACACCGGCAACACCAGATACTCCAAGCGTTGAGACGGACGCACCGGAACGGCCGTCAAAAGCTGATATTCTCGACGGGTTTGACGAGACTCTGGCTACAGCCCAAGCGTCGCAGGGGCCCGGCTCGCCCGCAATGTGGCGCCTGTCTGATGAAGACACAACGATCCACGTATTCGGCACCGTCCATTTGCTGCGCCCGGAGCTGGACTGGCGAACAGAGGCGTTTGATGAGGCGATCTCGAACGCTGACAAGATTGTCTTTGAAGTCGATATGAAAAGCCCCGAAGCGCAGCGTGCCATTGCTACGGATTTCCTGCAGCGCGGCATGTATGACGATGGGCGCAACTTGAAGGCCGTCCTCAATGATGATGACGAAGCCATAATTTCAGCGGCTTTTGATTCCATCGGCGTTCCGCTCGACGCGATGAACACGTTTGAGCCGTGGATGGCCTCGGTCAATCTTGGGGTCATGAAACTGGTCAATGACGGCTATGACCCGAATTCCGGTGTTGAGACGGTGATCCAGACGGAGGCTGAAGCCGCTGGCAAGACATTCGGATTCCTCGAAGAGATTTCGCAACAGACAGACGCGTTTGATTTGCTGCCCGAGGAAGAACAGATCACCATGCTTTATGAGACCGCGCTTCTGCTCGATGAATCTCCACGCATGCTCGACATGCTGGTCGATGAGTGGGCCGAAGGCGATGTTGACGGGATTGCCACATTGGTCGCCAATCCTGATGGCTATGGCTTCACAGATGCAGCCTATCAATCGCTTCTGGTCAAACGCAATCAGGCCTGGGTGCCGCAAATCGAGGCCATGCTGGATGAACCAGGGTCTGTCTTTATTGCCGTTGGGGCGGGGCATCTCGCTGGGCCAGACAGCGTGATCGTGATGTTGCGGGACAAAGGCTATACCGTTGAAGGGCCATAAGGCCCACTAAGGCTCATTGCCTTCCCAATCGACAATCCAGGCTTCGATCTGGTCGACATCGTCTGGATCGAACAACGTGTCTTCACTCAGCGTGCGGCCAATGATCGAGTGACCATTCTCGTGCACGCGCTGAGGGTCGCCGCTGATCAAGTGGTGCCAGTCGGGAAGCTTGTGACCTTCATGGATCAGTCGGTACGAACAGGATTTCGGCATCCAGCGCAGTTCTGAAATGTCCTTGGGCGTGAGAATAACGCAGTCGGGTACATGCTGTTTGCGATTGGGATAGTCGCTGCAGCGGCAGGTCTCCGCGTCCAGAAGTTTGCAATGCAGCCGGGTCAGCGCGATATCACCTGTATCCTCATCCTCGAGCTTGATCAGGCAGCATTTAGCGCAGCCATCGCAGATTGATTCCCATTCGTCTGGTGACATATCCTCGAGCCGTTTGCGTTCCCAGAACGGCGCGGCGTTTTTAGCCATTGGACGGACCATCGCCCAGCAACCATTTGAACGGAATGATTTCGGTGCGATCAAACAGACCGGCTTTGGCATAAGGGTCTTCCGCCGCCCAGGCTTTTGCGTCACCGAGCGAGTCGAATTCGATCACAAAGGTCGAGCCAGCCATGGTCTCACCATCGTCTGAGAGCACAGGCCCTGCCATCGCGATCTTGTCAGCAAACCCGCCAGCCCATTCCAGATGGGCCTGGCGATTGGCGAGACGAAGCTCAGTGGTGCCAGCTTTGTCGCGGGCATTGATCAGAAAGAGCGGCATTCTATTCTCCTTTATAGGGGCGGGCGAGCAGCGCCGACATCGCCTCGGATACCGTGGCTTGTTCATTCAAGACCGCGTTCACGGATTCGCAAATCGGCATTTCAATGCCGAGCTTTTGCGCCAGTGTCACCAGGGCGGGTGCGGTGGCGTGTCCTTCTGTGACGGCTTTACGCTCGGCCAGAATGTCATCTGCTTGCCGGCCTTGTCCAAGCGCCAGGCCAAAACTCATATTCCGTGATTGCGGCGACGAACAGGTGAGCACGAGGTCGCCCAGGCCGCACAGGCCGGCTAATGTCTCGGGCTTGCCGCCGAGGGCCACACCGAGGCGCGTCATCTCAGCAAAGCCGCGAGCGATCAAAGCGGCATGAGCCGATTTTCCAAGTTGCAGGCCTTCAACAATCCCGCAGGCAATTGCGAGGACATTTTTTACGGCGCCGCCGACTTCTGCGCCTATCAGGTCATTGCTCCAATAGGGGCGAAAGGCCGGTTGCCCGATTGCGTGCATTAAGGCTTTGCCGACCGCTTCGTCTTCGCAGGCCAGGGTGACGGCCGTCGGCAAGCCGCGCGAAACGTCTGCCGCAAAGCTTGGACCTGACAAGACGGCGGGCACGGCATTCGGGATGGCTTCGCGCAGAACGTCGGTCATGAAATTCAGCGAACTGCGTTCAATCCCCTTGGCGCACAACAGGACGGGTGTTCCGGGCGCCAAGTGTGGCGCCAGTTCGCTCAACGTCCCGCGTGCAAACTGTGCGGGAACAACGGCCAGAACAGCGTCGCAACCGGCGAGGTCGGAAATCTCAGTGCTGGCTTGCATTGGCGGCAGGTCGACCCCAGGTAAATAGACGGGGTTGCCGTCCCCTGCGCGCAGCGAGGCCGCGACGGAGTCTTCGAGCGCCCAGACCGGAATGTTGGCGGCGCTGCGATCAGCCTTGTTGTACAGAGACGCGGCGAGCGCCGTGCCCCAGGCTCCGGCGCCTAAAACGCCAATTCGCACAAATTCAGTCACGGCGTTTTCTTTCGACTGTATGAGAAATTGAACAATTTGTTGATCATTCACACTTTTCCATTATTCTATGTCCCATGAACGATAAGCTCGATACCCGCGAACAGATCCTCCATGCAGCTATGGAGCGTATCATGCACTATGGCTACGCCAAGACGACAATGGCCGAAATCGCTCGCGATTGCGACATGTCCGCAGGCAACATCTATCGATTCTTTGCGTCGAAGATAGATATTGCTGAAGCCATGGCGCGCACGCTGAATATGGAGATCAACGCCCAGAACGCCGCTCTGGTGCGGAGTAAAGGCTCGGCAGCTGAGAAAATGCGCTTATTCCACCTTACGGCACTGACCAAGACGTTCGAGAAGCTCGACAAGGATGCCAAGGTTCTGGAAATCGCTGAAGTTCTGTCCAGAGAACGCCCGACCTTTGCCAATGAGGAAATGGCACAAGAGCGCGTCTATCTTGTGCAATTGCTGGAGCAGGGGGTCGCTGAAGGCGCCTTTGCGCCTATGGAAAACCCTCATTTCATTGCAGAAATGATGCAATCAGCGACGATGAAATTCCGGTATCCGCAGCTTTGGTCACGTCTGACATTGCCGAAGCTTGAGCGAGAGCTGGAAGGCGTCATGGATATTATCCTGGCAGGGTTAAGCGTTCCTATCCGGACGCGTGAGAAAATGAACGCTGAATAATTTTCATATCATTCATTGATTTTTATTTCCCGGGTCCTATATGTCGATTGTGGGCAGCGAATAGTCGCCGCTTACAACGCAAAGAAGGACTAATCCCATGCGTGTTTCCTCCCCAACCGAAGCTCATACGAGCTTTCTCGCAACCGCTCTTTCACTTCCACTCGCCATTGTTGGCGCAGCTCTGACACTCGGACTGTTCGGAACTGTTGTATGAGCATGACATAACGCCCGGTCTGCATGGTGCAGACCGGGTTGTTTGCGATTTTGCAGTCGACTTATTCGACTGTGACGGACTTAGCCAGATTGCGCGGCTGGTCCACGTCAGTGCCTTTCTCGACAGCGATATGATACGCGAGCAACTGCACCGGCAATGAATATAGAATGGGTGCTACAAAAGGGTGGCACTCAGGCAGCTCAATGCCATTCTCTGGCGTGTCGCCAGCTTCAGACAGACCCTTTTTATCACTGATCAAGAGAACATTACCGCGTCTTGCTGCGACTTCCTGCAAGTTGGACAGGGACTTGTCGAACAGCGTGTCATAGGGCGCGACGAAGACCACCGGTGTTTGCTCATCAATCAGGGCGATTGGACCGTGTTTGAGCTCACCACTGGCATAGCCTTCGGCGTGAATGTAACTGATTTCTTTCAGCTTCAAGGCGCCTTCCAAAGCGATTGGGAAATGTACGCCGCGTCCGAGATAGATCACGTCTCGCGCCTTTGACAGATCACGGGCGAGCGCTGCAATGGGCTCATCAAGCGAGAAACACTCAGAAATCAGGCGCGGGATACCGCTCAGCGCATCAACCAGTTCGACTTCACGAGCGCGATCCAGATGTCCGCGCGCTTTTCCCGCAGCAATCACCGCTGCTGCAAGCGCACACAGCTGCGCCGTAAATGCCTTGGTCGAGGCGACGCCAATTTCAGGGCCCGCCAGAGTCGGCAGGACCAGGTCGACTTCGCGCGCAATTGTCGAGGTGGGCACATTGACGACAGCTGCCGTCTTCAGCCCGGCCGCTTTACAGTAACGCAGCGCCGCCAGAGTATCAGCCGTTTCGCCGGATTGGCTGACAAACAAAGCGAGGCCTCCTTGCTTGGGCAAAGCCGGTTGACGGTAACGAAATTCCGACGCGATGTCGGTCTTCACTGGCAAGCCAGCAAATTGCTCGAACCAGTATTCGGCAACACAGGTTGCGTAATAGGCCGTTCCACAAGCGACCATGTGAAGATGGGTAATGTTTGCCCAATCAATCGCATCCTCGTCACCTGGCAATTCAATCGCCTGGTCGAGCGCGTTGACATAAGCGCCAATCGTGCGTGCGGTGCTATCAGGCTGCTCGAAAATCTCTTTCTGCATGAAATGGCGATAATTGCCTTTTTCGACCGTCGCGCCAGCTGCTTGGACAATTGATTCAGGGCGTGTGACTTCGGCGCCATCCTCATCAAATATCGTGTACGAGTCGTGCGCCAGGACACACCAATCGCCTTCTTCAAGATAAATGACTCGATTGGTGAATGGCGCGACAGCGAGGGCATCTGAGCCCAGGAACATTTCATTTTCGCCAACCCCAATCACCAGCGGCGATCCTTTGCGCGCGCCAATCAGCAGATCATCATGCCCCTCGAACAAGATGCTCAGAGCAAACGCGCCTTCGAGTTCGCTCAGAGCGGCTTTCACCGCCGCAACGGGATCCGAACCGCTGTCGAGATGCGACGCAATCAAGTGAGCGATGGTCTCGGTATCAGTTTCGGTTTGGAAGGAGTGTCCCTTTTTCTCGAGAGTCGCGCGCAAATGCCGGAAATTCTCGATGATGCCATTGTGTACAAGTGCGACCGGACCGGAGACATGAGGGTGGGCATTCTGCGTGTTGGCAGCGCCATGGGTTGCCCAGCGTGTGTGGCCGATGCCAATTGATCCATCGATCGGGTTTTCCTGCAGCAAGGACTGCAAGTTGCTGAGCTTTCCTGCCGCGCGGCGACGGTCCAGCTTGCCGCCATCAAGGGTGGCAATGCCCGCACTGTCATAGCCGCGATATTCGAGGCGCCGTAGCGCTTCCATGGCACGCTCAGAGGCTGAGCCTTCCCGGCTGAGAATGCCGATAATTCCACACATCTAGATTACTCCACACCAATTCTAACGTCCCCGCACCCCTAAACCGAGGCTCGCTTCCTCGTCATTGCACATCCTATTTCGGATTGTGTCGAAGACAGGGGCGCAAAAAGGAAACAAGGGGACCCGTTTCAGGATCCCCTTGCAAATTCTGTGCTTGTTTTTGGAGGCGTTGGCTATTTAAGAACCGCTCGCCATTGAGCCGCCATCGGCTGCTGCGCGGCAACAGCGAACTTGCATTTCCAGCACGCGGCTATTGAAACGGCATTGCTCATTGTTGAGCTCGCGCAAGAAGGACAATCCGCCAGCGCGGTGGGTGTAACGAGTCTGGACGCAGCCCATGACTGTATAACCTGGCTCACAGGTGCCGACATTCGACTTCTGAACCGTGGTGGTTTTGCAATCCAGGTCTTTCTCAGACAGGCTGGAGGCCAGTGAATAGGCCTGATCAGCACGGCTTTGCGCGGCATTGGCTGAACTTTGCGCGGCCGCGGCTGCTGAAACCGCACTATTGGCGATCTGGCGCGCTTCGCCCAAGCTCATATTTGTGTCCGCAAGCGCTGTGGCATTGCCGTCAATTTCGACTTTCAGACGGCAAACCTCTTCGGAAACATTGTCCGGGTTGGCGCAAAATTCTGCGACCGTCATATCTGATGGGAGGCCAGTGGCACATCCCGCGAGAGTTGCGGCGAGCATACTGCCCACCAGAAGTGATCTAATACGCATTTTGCGTTCCTCTTATTTCCCCAACACCCACCATCATGCAGATGATGTGCCACAAAAGCCTGAAACCTGCCTTGGAATTTCCCCCAAAACTGTGGCATGGCGCCTGCAAGGGCATTAAAAACCTGCCAAAATGCCTGAAGCAAGGAATTAGCGCATTATGACTCGGAAATATTTCGGAACGGATGGAATCCGTGGCACTGCGAACACACCTCCGATGACGCCGGAAATCGCAATGCGCTTGGGGATGGCAGCCGGAAAGTACTTTCGTACGACCAGCCCGCGTCGTCATAGCGTCGTGATCGGCAAGGATACGCGTCTGTCTGGCTATATGATCGAACCGGCTCTGGTGGCTGGCTTTACCTCGGTCGGCATGGACGTGACCTTGTTTGGGCCGCTGCCCACGCCAGGTGTTGCAATGATGACCAGATCAATGCGCGCAGATCTTGGTGTGATGATTTCGGCCAGCCACAATAGTTATGAAGACAACGGCATCAAACTCTTCGGCCCGAACGGGTACAAACTCTCCGATGAGATTGAGTTGGAGATTGAAAGCCGCATGGACCGCGCGCTGGATGACAAGCTTGCCGCGTCTGATGATCTTGGCCGCACACAGCGTATTGATGATGCGCAAGCGCGCTATGTCGAAATCGTCAAAGCCAGCTTCCCGCGCCGGATGAATTTGAAAGGCCTGCGGATTTGCGTCGATTGCGCTAATGGCGCCGCCTATAAAGTCGCGCCGATTGCGCTGTTCGAACTCGGGGCTGAAGTGTTCAAGATCGGCGTCGAGCCGAATGGCTTCAATATCAATGAAGAAGTTGGCTCGACGGACACGCGAGCGCTCAAGGAAGCGGTTCAGACCTATCGCGCTGATATTGGCATCGCGCTCGATGGCGACGCAGATCGCTGCATCATCATCGACGAAAAAGGCAATGAGGTTGACGGCGATCAGCTGATTGGCCTGATCGCCGAGCATTGGAATAATTCAAACCAGCTGTCTCAGCCCGGCGTGGTCACAACTGTGATGTCCAATCTCGGCCTCGAACGCCATCTGGAGAGCCTGGGCATTGCGCTCGAGCGCACCAAAGTCGGTGACCGTTATGTCGTGGAGCGGATGCGCGAAGGCGGATTCAATCTCGGGGGAGAGCAATCCGGACATATTGTGATGTCGGACTATTCGACGACCGGCGACGGCCTGATGGCGGCGCTGCAAGTGCTCGCGGTCATGGTCGAACGCGAGCAGCCCTTGTCTGAAATTGCCCACGTGTTTGATCCGGTGCCGCAAAAGCTGGTCAATATTCGTTTCAAATCCGGGGCGCCTCTGGAAGACGACTCGGTTCAAACCGCAATCGCGGCGGCTGAAAAGAAGCTTGGCAAGAAAGGGCGCCTGGTGATCCGCAAGTCTGGCACTGAGCCGCTCATTCGGGTCATGGCAGAAGCAACGGATGCGAAACTGATGAACCAGGCCGTCGACTCTGTCGCTGACGCCGTGCGCGCCGTTAGCTAGGAAGCAGGCCCTCAATCGCCGCAAGCCCTGCATGGTCCGCCACCAGCTCAGCATTCTCAGACGTCACACCACCCAAGGCGTAGACCGGTATATCTGCGCGTTGAGCAATGTCTCTGAAGCGTTGAGGTCCGAGCGGAACAGACGCGCTTGGGCTGTTTGACGGAAACACGGCGGAAAACAAAACAGCGTCCATGCCTGCTATTTCTGCCCGGTGGATTGCGGCGGGCGCGTGCGCGCTTGCGGTCTGGAGTGCAAATGTCCCACGCCAGTTCTCTGCCTCTGCCAGTTTCGCTTCAGGCCAATGAACGCCATCAGCGTTCACGCTTGCGGCGAGATCCGGGTCACCCGCGATCAGCAGTCGGACCTCACATTGTGAGCAGATGTCGCGAAGCTGGCGCGCAACTGTCTCGCGATCCGGTGCGCCAAAATGACGATAAATGACGCCCGAGCCTGGTGGCAGAATCCGGACCACTGCGGCGGGCTCGGCAACGCGCTTGGGATCAGTTAGAAATAGAAGCGGCGGTAAATGCGCTGGAAAATGCCGTTCGACTTGCCGGATTGCGGCGCGCCACTTGCGGGCGGAGGCGGCTTGGTGTTTCAACCCCATAATGACTGACGATACACAGCCCGCCTCAATCAGCGAAGCCCGCAAACGCATCCTTTCGGAGATTGGCGATGAAGTCTGTCTGGTTGCTGCGTCCAAGCGCCAAGCTGACGATCGGATCGATGCGGCGCTCGCCGCAGGCCAGCGCACCTTCGGTGAGAACCGTGTGCAGGAAGCCGACGCACGCTGGACGCCGAGAAAGGCGCAGGTTTCAGATCTGCAGCTGCGCCTCATCGGTCCGCTGCAAACCAACAAGGCTGAAGAGGCCGTTCAACTTTTCGACGTGATTGAAACGCTCGACCGTGAGAAATTGCTCAAAGCCCTGGTCAAAGCGATTACCAAAACAGGCGCGACGCCGCCGGATCTGCTGATCCAGGTCAATACCGGGGACGAACCGCAAAAGGGCGGGGTCAGCCTTGAGGGGCTGAGTGATCTCCTGGCGCAGGCGCGAGAGACCTATCCAGGGCGCGTCACCGGCTTGATGTGCATTCCGCCAGCCGCAGAACCCGCGGCGCCGCATTTTGCTTTGCTCAAACGCATCGCGGCGCAAAATGATTTGTCAGTCGTCAGTATGGGGATGAGCAGTGATTATGCGCTCGCCGCGCGGCTCGGTGCGACGCATGTCCGTGTCGGGACGGCCTTGTTTGGTGCGCGCGAAAGCTAAGCTTCGAACTTGGCGATGACGGCATCGAGATGCGTGGTCACAGCGTTGATGATCAAATCGCGCCAGGCCGTCATCGGGATTAGGTCAGTTGCCTCATGATCCTGTAAGCTGACATAGCCATGGGTCAGCGCCCAGAGCTGCAAAGCCGCCTCGCGCTTTTGCCGGTTGGATACGGCAGATGGAATGGCGCGTGAAACCAGTGCGGTCAAACGGTTGAAGGCGTCCTCACCAACCGCAATCGCGCCGGAAGAGGGCGTATAGGACGGGTCGCCGCGCCCGAAGATCAATTGGTAATGTCCGCGATGCCTGGCGGCGAGGTCGACATAATTCGACAAGCCTTGCAGGACCGCTTCACGGGGGCTGACCGCATCCAGATCGATGTCGATCGCCGCCATGACCAATTCAAAGCCCTCAATATAGAGCGCATCGAGAATGCCCTGTTTGCCATTGAAGTGATTGTAGATGCCAATCGTCGACAGACCGGCGCGCCCTGAAATAGCGCGGACGCTCAAGCCGCCCGTGCCGGCTTCGGCAAAGATTTCTGAAGCCGCTGTTAGGATTTTTGACTTAGTGGGGCTCATGACTGGAATTCGCTTGACTTTCAATAACGCTGTTATTATCAGAACATAACACTGTTATCAAGCGGTATATTTGCTGGGATGGGACCATGACTCCAGAGACGATTGAAGTTGACTATTTAGTTGTAGGCGCGGGCGCGATGGGGATGGCGTTTGCAGACATAATACTGACGGAAAGTGACAAGACGGTTCTGATCGTCGACATGCACCAGAAACCTGGCGGGCATTGGAATGATGCGTATCCATTCGTGACGCTGCACCAGCCATCCGCCTATTACGGCGTCAGTTCAAAAGAGCTGTCCAAAGGAGTTATCGACACGCTGGGCTTGAACAAAGGCCTGCAGGACCTCGCCACGGGGCCAGAAATCATGGCCTATTTTGACGAAGTCATGCGCTACCAATTCCTGCCGACGGGGCGCGCCACTTATTTGCCAATGTGCAAATATGAAGGCGATGGCAAAATTAGTGCGCTGACATCAGACAAGACTTACGCCGTCAAAGTGCGCGAGAAAATTGTCGACGCGACCTGGTTGAAAACCACCGTGCCGTCCACGCATACGCCGAATTTCGAGATTGCTGACGGCGTCAAAATGATGCCGCTCAATGATTTGCCGAAAGTCACTGAAACGCCTTCGCGCTATGTCGTAGTTGGCGGTGGCAAGACCGGGATAGATGCGGTGATCTGGTTGCTGGAAAACCATGTTGATCCGGATCAGATCCACTGGGTGTGCCCGCGTGATGCCTGGCTGATGCGCCGTGAAACCACGCAGCCGGACAAGCAATTCTTTGAAATGACAATGGGCGCGCAGGCGGATCAAATGGAAGCCATCGCGGCAGCCGACTCGATTGATGATCTGTTTCTACGACTGGAAAAGGCCGGAATTTTCACGCGTATCAACCCGGAAGTTGAGCCAAGCATGTTTCATGGCGCGACGATCTCTGATCCCGAGCGGGAGCAATTACGCCGGGTGAAAAATGTCATCCGCAAAGGACGAATTCAGCGTATCGAGTCAGATCAGATCATTTTCGATGGTGGCACATTGCCAAATGACCCTGACACCTTGTTCGTCGATTGCTCAGCCGCGGCGGTTGCGAATATGGAAGAGACGGACGTCTTTCAAGGCGACACGATCCGCTTGCAGACCGTACGCACTGTACAGCCTGTCTTCAGCGCCGCCTTTATCGCTCATATCGATCTGACCCGAGACACCGAAGAAGAAAAAAACCGACTCTGTCAGGTCGTGCCTTTGCCGAACCACGCCACAGACTGGGTCCGCATGCATTCGGCGTTTATGATGAACCAATATAATTGGTCACAAGAGAAAGACTTGCGCCATTGGCTCAGGGATAACCGCCTTGATGGTTATTCCCAGCTGGTCTCCGGGATTGGCGAAGACGAAACCGAGAAGCTCGCCATCATGATGCGACTGCGCGACAATGCGGTGCCATCCGTCATGAAGCTACAGCAATTTATGGCTGAGCTTGCCTAATTCGCCTCAGGTTCTGAGCGATCTACCACGAAATAGCCACGACGCGGATTGAATCCAATCATGTCTGGTTGTGGGTGCTCTGCAGCGTCGATGGCGTCGTCATAAGTTTCATATGGACCATGCTCACCGTTCTGGGTCACGAGATAAAACGTCCCAAATTCAGGGCGTTCTGGCGAATACTCAGTCAGCTGTAACATGTGCAGCCTCCTTACGAAGCCCGCCCCAACAGGATTACTTTTCAGTGATTCGTGTGGCTGGAATATGGTCAGCTGCGTTAGCTGGTATTCATCTAGGACTGAATTTCGACAGATGATTCAGGGCTCGCCAGGCGCAAAACCGCCAGCATTTCGTCGCGCGGGATCGCGACACAGCCTTCTGTCGGCCGGAAATCATCGCGCGACAAATGCAGGAATACCGCGCTGCCGAGGTGAGGAATGACCGGGTCATTATTGTGCGAAAGCTCGACAATCAGGTCGTAGACATGGTCATCGCGCCACAATTTTTCATGGCTCGCCGCAAAGGGCAGGGTGACGGGGCGATTGTAGAGAGGGTGGTCCGGCGCATCGCACCAGCCATCCTGCTCGGCGAGTGGAATGATCGGCAGAGCCGTCTCCGGGCGAGCGACGCGGTCGGGGCGATAGAAGACGCGTTTCAGATGCCAGGTGCCAAGCGGACTGGTCCCGTCGCCTTCGCGCTTTTGCGCCGCCTCAATCACGCCGCCGCGTCCGAGCGCGCATTGGCAGCGTATAACGCCGCCAGAGAATTCTCCTTGGGCGGTTGCGATGAAAATAATTTCAGTCACGCACTGCTCTCCTTTTTGTGACATCAGCTGAAGAAGCGTGTAATGAAGTCTTTGGTCTCATTCACTATTTGCTGGCGACAAGACAAGGGAGAAAGTCATGGCTGTGACAAAAACCATCCTGCTGGTGGACGATGATAACGACTTGCGTGAAGCGCTCGCTGAGCAATTGGATTTGTATGAAGGTTTCAGTGTGCTGCAAGCTGGGGATGCGGCAAGCGGCGTCAAAATCGCGGAATCAGAGCGCACGGATTTGATCCTGCTCGACGTTGATATGCCAGGCATGGACGGGCGCGAAGCCTGTAAAGTGATGCGCACCCGCGGGGTTCGCTCGCCAATCATCATGCTGACGGGCCAGGATAGCGACGCCGACACCATTCTTGGCCTCGATAGCGGCGCCAATGATTATGTTACCAAGCCGTTCAAATTCTCTGTCCTGCTGGCGCGGGTTCGGGCGCATCTGCGCAGCTTTGAGCAAAGCGAAGACGCGACTTTCGATGTCGGGCCGTATGAGTTCCGGCCGAGCATGAAGCTGTTGGTCAAAGAAGATGATCGCAAGATCCGCCTGACGGAAAAAGAAACCAATATCCTGAAATATCTCTATCGTGCTGGCGGCAAGCCCGTGGCCCGGGAAGAGCTGTTATCAGAGGTCTGGGGATACAATGCGGCGGTGACCACGCACACGCTGGAAACCCATATCTATCGTTTGCGACAGAAGATCGAGCCCGATCCTGGCAATGCGCGGCTCCTGCTGACGGAAGCTGGCGGTTATCGCCTGTCGCCGTGAGCTTAGAGCGCTAGCTTTCTTCAGTTCGCCCGATACACAGCGCTTTTCATTCTGAGCGGCGGCGCGTATCAGGCGAGAAAATGACCCAAGCTCTGGATTATACATTCTCAGTCGCTCCGATGATGGACTGGACCGATCGGCATTGCCGGGCGTTTCATCGAGTCCTGTCAAAACGGGCGCTCCTGTGGACGGAAATGGTCACGGCCGACGCCGTCATTCACGGTGACCGCCAGCGCTTGATCGGCTTCTCGGACTTGGAGCATCCTCTGGTCTTGCAGTTAGGCGGAAATGAGCCGGACAAGATGGCCGAAGCTGCGCGGATTGCTGAATCATTTGGCTATGATGAAGTGAACATCAATTGCGGCTGTCCGTCCGACCGGGTGCAATCCGGGGCATTTGGTGCCTGTCTGATGCGCGAGCCAAAGACCGTTGCGGCGTGTGTCAAAGCGATGCGCGCGGCGGTCTCGATTCCGGTGACCGTCAAATGCCGAATTGCGATTGATGACGACCCGGCGCGCGAAACCTTGTTCACTTTTGTTGATACCGTTGCTGATGCGGGCTGCGAGGTGTTTACCGTTCATGCCCGCAAAGCCTGGCTCAAAGGCCTCAGCCCGAAAGAGAATCGGGACATTCCGCCACTCGATTATGAGCTGGTGCAGGTCCTGAAAGACGTGCGCCCGGATCTGAAAATCGTCCTGAATGGCGGCATCAAGACGCTCGAGGCTTGCGCAGAGCATCTGGCAGCATTTGATGGCGTCATGCTGGGGCGCGCCGCCTATCAGACGCCCGCTCTGTTGGGGCAGGTTGACCAGACGCTGTTCGATCAGGCCGCGCCTGTGCTGGACCCGTTCGACGCCGTGACCGCGTATCGGCCTTATGTCGACGCGCGGCTGCAAGAAGGCGTGCGTCTATCGCAGATAACCCGGCACATGCTTGGTCTGTTCAATGGTATGCCGGGTGCGCGGCAATGGCGCCGGACACTCAGCGAAAAAGGCCCAAAGCCAGGCGCTGATATCACAGTGCTGGATGAAGCGCTCGATGCAGTGGCGCTGCGACCTGTTGCTTGTTGATCTGGTTCCCTCACCTTAAGTCTGAGGTCTGCAACAAAGGGGAAACACGTGGCAGGATTACTTGATTTACTGGCCGGCGCACAAGCGCAACCAGCCAAACAGCAGCTCGGACAACAGTTCGGGCTCAGCGATGACATGACGCAACAAGCCATGGCGGCATTGATCCCGGCGCTCGCTGCTGGATTGAAATCCAATGCCAGCAAACCTGGCGGCGTCGAAGCCTTGCTCGGCGCTCTGAACAAAGGTTCGCACAGCCGGTACATTGATGACCCAAGCCTGCTCGGAAGCAGTGACACGCGCCAGGATGGTAACAACATTCTTGGCCATTTGCTCGGATCAAAAGATGTCAGCCGCGCCGTGGCCAGCCGGGCGTCAGAGAAAACCGGTCTCGGCAATGACTTGCTGAAGCAAATGCTGCCCGTGGTCGCGACGATGGTTATGGGTTCGCTGGCCAAGAAAAGCGAAGAGCCGGATACGCTCTCGCAGCTCGCTGGATTGCTCGGCGGCGGTCAGGCACAGCCGCAGCAACAAAGCGGCGGGCTTGGCGGATTGCTCGGCGGTCTGCTTGGTGGCGGACGCCGGCAGCAACAGCCAGCGCAATCTGATGGATTGGGTATGCTCGGTGCGCTGTTCGATGCAGATCGCGATGGCTCAGCCATGGACGATATTTTCCAGATGGTGCTGAAGCAGCGCCGCTAATGGAGGGCGTAAATCCTCCAAAAAATCAACCAGTTCGCCCGGCCTTGAAGGTCGGGCGTTTTGCATTTGCACGGCTGTCAGTTGAGTTTGAGTTTTCAAATCAATAGTTGAACACGTTCAATTAATGGCTATAAGCAAGCTGACCTTTCCCGGGGAGAGGGCTTGTGGTTCGTGCAAAGCCACATAGGGTCTGATCCATATTCAGACAGAAGATAAGGAGACCGCCATGATTGGAGTTGTCGCAACACTCGAAATCCAGGACGGAAAGCAAGGCGACTTTGAAGCCACGGCAAAAGACTTAATGGCGAAAGTCAAAGCGAATGAGCCAGGATGCCTGACTTACCAGCTCTATAAAGCGAAAGGCTCCGAAACGACGTATATCTTCATGGAGCAATATGCGTCTGGTGATGCGCTCAAAGCGCACGGTCAAACCGATTATTTCAAAGCCGCGCAGCCAAGCCTCGGTGCTTGTCTTGCGGGTGCCCCAAAAGTCGAACTGTTTGATATCGTGGAATAGGAGCCAGGCATGGATCTCTCTTTTACCCCTGAAGATCTCGCCTTCCAAAAGGAAGTGCGTGATTGGATCTCCGAGAATTACACGGACGAGTTAAAGCGTCGCAATTCGCTGTCCAAGAATGGCTATCTCGATAAAGACGGGATGCTGGAATGGCAGCGCAAACTGGATGAAAAAGGCTGGTTCGTGATCAATTGGCCCGAAGAGTTTGGTGGACCGGGCCTGACGTCTGGACAGCGCTATATACTGAATATGGAAATGGCCGCAGCCGGCACGCCGCAAATGTCTCCTATGGGCAAATCCATGGTTGCGCCGGTAATTATGGCGTTTGGCAATGATGCGCAGAAAGCTGAGCATTTGCCCAAAATCAAACGGTCTGAAATCTGGTGGTGTCAGGGCTATTCCGAGCCGGGTTCCGGATCGGACCTCGCCTCTCTACAAATGAGCGCTGTCCGCGATGGCGACGAATATGTGCTCAACGGCTCGAAGATCTGGACGACACAGGCCCAATGGGCCGACTGGATTTTCTGTCTTGTGCGCACGTCGAAGGAAGGCAAGCAGCAAGAGGGGATCAGCTTCCTGATCTTCCCGATGGATCTGCCTGGCATTTCCGTCTCGTCTTTGCCAACGCTCGATGGCCCGACAGACAATCAGCAAGAGATCAATCAGGTCTTCTTCGAAGATGTTCGCGTCAAAATTGATGACGCGCTGATCGGTGAAGAGAATAAAGGCTGGACCTATGCCAAATACCTGCTCCAGTTCGAGCGCGGAAATGCTTATGCGCCCGGCCTGAAAAACGCCCTGGCCAAGACCAAGAAGCTTGCCAGCGTCGAACAATCGGGCGGATTGCCTTTGCTGCAAGATCCGGATTTCCAACGCAAGATTGCGGCGATGGAAATGAAGATCGAAGCGTTGAACGCGACTGAACTTCGTATTTTCTCAGCCCTGTCGGCTGGCCAGGCCGTTGGCCCGGAAAGCTCGATGCTGAAATGCGCCGGATCAGAAGCGCAGCAAGCCATTTCCGAATTGTCGCTTGAAGCGGTCGGCGGATACGCCGCGCCATTTGTGCGGGACACGTTTGCTGTCGCCCGTGCCGGCGCGAACAGCGATCTCGCGACACCCGATTATGCGGCGCCAGTTGCGCCGAGCTATTTCAACTATCGCAAGACATCAATCTATGCCGGGTCAAATGAGATCCAGCGCAATATCATGTCGAAGATGGTTCTCGGGCTTTAGGCCTCAACCAAATTGTGAGCGGGCCCGTTAGAGGCCCGCCACATCTTTAAGGAGCACACATGGCCGAAGCAGCCGCGCCGAAAGCTGGCATCTGGACTAAACTCGCCTATGGTTTTGGCGCCGTTGCAGATGGTATCAAAAATAACGGCTTTGAGTATTTCCTGCTGCTCTATTACGGACAAGTGCTGGGTGTAGATTTCGCCCTGGTTGGCGCTGCGCTGCTGATTGCGATGGTCGTCGATGGGGTGACAGACCCGATCGTTGGATATTGGTCTGACAATCTCAGAACCTCGATGGGGCGACGACACCCATTCATGTATGCGGCGGCTATTCCCGTCGGGATCGCTTATTTCTTCGTCTGGAATCCGCCTTCGGGACTAAGCGGGAATGAGCTCTTTCCCTACTTGCTGGCGATTACCATTGCGGTGCGCGTCTCCTTCACATTTTACGAAGTGCCGAGCAGCGCCCTGGTGGCAGAGCTGACGGATGATTATGATGAGCGCACGTCCTTCCTGTCCTTCCGATATGTCTTCGGTTGGCTGGGCGGGCTCAGCATTGCCGTGCTCGCTTTGCGGTATCTTCTGGTTCCGACGGAGGAATATGGCAGCGGCTTTTTGAATGTCGACGGCTACGAAACGTATGGCACTGTCGCCGCGATCATGATCGTCATTTCTGTGCTGGTCTCGGCAGGCGGGACGCATTCTTACATCCCGCATTTGCGGCAGCCACCTGCGGCGCGAAAGATTACCATAAGGCGGGTCTTCTCCGAGATTGGCGAAACGCTGTCCAATCGGTCGTTTCAGGGGCTTTTTGTGGCCGCGCTGTTTGGCTTCATGGCAGCTGGTATAGCGGCAACCCTGAACTATTTCATCAATGGCTTTTTCTGGGAATTCACGACCCAGCAAACCTCGCTGCTGACATTGATCGTCTTCATATCCGCCGGACTTGCTTTGGTCATGGCCCCGATTGTGTCAAAGACGCTCGGAAAGAAACGCGGTGCGATCACGGTTGGCATTCTGGCTTTTACCGTCGCGCCGCTGCCTGTGGTGCTTCGCCTGCTTGGCCTGATGCCGCCAAATGGCAGTGAGCTCCTGTTCAACATCATCTTGTTCGTCACGATGCTGGATGTTGCCTTGATCATCACCTATCAGATCCTGTCGAGCTCGATGATTGCTGACATTGTCGAAGAGAGTGAACTGAAAACCGGCCGCCGGTCTGAAGGTATATTCTTCGCTGGCATCACATTCATGCGTAAACTGGCGCGCGGCAGCGGACTATTCCTGGCGTCGATCATCTTATCTGTCGCGAACTTGTCCCGCGATATGCAGCCCGGCGATCTTGATCAGGAGACACTGACCTTGCTCGGCGCGGGCTACGCATTCGGGTTGCTGGCGCTGTGGGGCATGATGATCGCGTTCCTGTTCCGCTATCAAATCACGCGCGAAGATCACGAAGCCAATCTCGCTGCGCTCGAGCGTAGCCGAGGACCAGCCAATATTGCTGAATAATGCCCTCCCGGCAGACAGCCTTGGGTGACGAGGAGACGACATCATGGACTCATCTAGCGCGGCTCTGCGCAAGCCTGGCCTTCTGACGCGCCTCGCCTACGGCATTGGCGGCGCGGCGGGCGGGATCAAGAATAATGGCTTCGATTATGTCCTGCTGCTTTTCTATAGCCAGGTGCTTGGCCTCTCTGCCGTTCTTGTCGCAGCAGCGCTATGGATTGCCCTGATCTTTGACGCCGTCTCAGACCCGGTCATTGGCTATTGGTCAGACAATGTCCGCCACCGGTTCGGGCGCCGTCATCCATTCATGTATACCGCGATGATCCCGGTTGCGATTGGCTATTTCTTTGTCTGGAATCCGCCAGAAGGCCTGGCGGGTATGGGGCTGTTTGGATGGCTGCTGACGCTGACCATATTCGTGCGCTTGATGTACACCCTGTTCGAAGTGCCAAGCCATGCGCTCGCAGCCGAACTGTCGCAGGATTATGATGCGCGAACCTCCTTGATGTCGTTCCGATATTTCTTCGCCTGGGTCGGCGGATTGAGCGTGCAAGTCATTCTATTCGCGGTCTTGTTGAAGCCGACTGAAAACGACCCCTCTGGGTTCTTCTATCTCGAGGGCTGGCATTCATATGGGCTGTTAGGGGCAAGCTGTATATTCACCGCGATCCTGATCACATCGCTTGGCACGCACAAACATATCCCGCATTTACAGGCCCCGCCAGAACCGCGCAAACTGACCCCGATCAAAGTCGTCGGAGAGGTATGGGAAACCGTTTCCAATCCATCCTTTCGAGCGCTGTTTATCGCCACGCTGTTTGGCTTGTTAGCGACAGGTGTTTCGGCGACGCTCAACCAGTATATCAATGGCTTCTTCTGGGGCTTTACCAGCCAGCAGATTTCCGGTCTGACAATGGCGGTGTTCGTGTCCGCACTTCTCGCTTTGGTGGTCGCACCGATTGCCGGAAAGACTTTTGGCAAGAAACGCGCCGCAATCATCATCGGGATGCTCGCTTTCACGATCGCGCCAGCCCCGGTTTTCGCCAGACTGCTTGGTCTGCTGCCAGCGAACGGGACGGACGAACTGTACTGGATCATCATGTCGGTCACAGTGTTCGATCTTGCTCTGATCATTGCGTACCAAATGCTCGCTGCATCGATGGTCGCAGACATTGTCGAAGAGAATGAGCTCAAAACGGGCCGTCGGTCTGAAGGGATCTATTTCGCGGGCATCAGCTTCATGCGTAAACTGGCCCAGGGCATGGGCGTTCTGACCGCGTCTTTCATCCTCGCAATTGCCTCGATCACGCCAGGAATGCGTCCCGCAGAAGTCAGCGAAGAATCGATGCGAACGCTCGGCTTCGGCTATGCGATGATGCTTCTGACTTTGTGGATGTTGATGCTGCTCTGCGTCAGTTTTTATCGGATCAGCCGCGAAGATCACGAAAAGAACCTGCAAGCGCTGGCAGAAAAGCGCGCCAGCTGATTTGGTTTCGCGAATGAAAACAGCCACCTAACTGAAATGTCATCTCTGCCTAATTGCCTCCGCCAGTGCGCCGGAATAGAGCCATATTCATGATCTACTCTGACACAATGACAAAACACGTATCGAAGGTCCTGGTCGCAGTCGTCCTGGTGCTCGTCGCCCTGGTCGTGGTTCTGGTGAGCCCGCTCTATGGATCCGCTTCAGCCCAGAATTTCTGGGAAAAAGCCGTGCCGCAAAGCCAGGCTGAAATCGAACTGAGCTATGCGCCTCTGGTGAAGGATGTCTCGCCCGCAGTGGTGAACATCTATACCAAGAAAACCGTTCAGCGCCGGATGACGATGCAGGAATTCATGTACGGTCGCCGGTTTGGTGATTCTGAGGGGCGCAGTGTCCAGAACTCGCTCGGCTCAGGCGTTATCGTCGGTGAAGGTGGCGTCGTGGTCACCAATAATCATGTCATTGATGGCGCTGATGAAGTGGTCGTCGTGCTTTCAGATCGACGTGAGTATCCAGCAGAGCTGATCCTCGCAGATGAGCGCACGGATCTCGCTGTTCTGCGCATCGATACGGAAGGGACGCCGCTACCGACGCTTGGCTATGCCAACACGATAGGCGTCGAAGTGGGTGATCTAGTGCTCGCCGTCGGCAATCCGTTCGGCGTGGGACAGACAGTGACGACGGGAATCATTTCAGCGACCGCGCGAACCGATGTCGGTGTCTCTGACTATGCTTTCTTCCTGCAGACAGATGCCGCAGTGAACCCGGGCAATTCAGGCGGCGCGCTGGTCAATACGCGCGGCGACCTGGTGGGCATCAATACCGCGATTTTCTCGCGTTCCGGTGGCTCCAATGGGATCGGGTTTGCGATCCCGTCTGAAATGGTCAAACGGGTGGTCGATGCAGCCGTCAATGAAGGCACGCTGGTGCGTCCATGGCTCGGTCTGAAAGGCCAGTCTGTGACCTTTGATATCGCCAAGGCACAAGGGCTGGAACGCCCGCTCGGCGTGATTATTACCGAAGTCTATGATGATGGCCCAGCCGATCGGTCAGGCCTGCGCCGCGGCGATCTGGTGCTGACCATTGATGACCGCGAAGTGTTTGACGAGCGCGGATTGAAATTCCTCGCGGCGACCAAGTCACCCGGCGAAGATGTCGCTCTGAAAGTCCTGCGCGGTGGCAGTGAGCAAATCATTTCTACTCGACTCGCCCCGCCGCCTGGAACCAGTGAAGCCGAAGTGGTTCTCCTGGAAGGTCGCCATCCGTTCACGGGCGCAGAAGTCGCTGAACTCTCCCCGCGCCTGGCTGAAGAACTTGGCCGCGACCCGTTCGATAGCGGTGTGCTGGTAACGCGTGTCATGCGCGGTGCTTATGCCCGCCGGATTGTCCGCTCGCAGGACATCATCGTGGCGATTGATGGTCAGCAAATTGAGACAATCGAAGATCTCGACACCGCGCTCGACCGCGAATCTGGACGCTGGGAAATCGAGATTGACCGCAATGGTCGCAGCATTAGCGGCTTTGTCACGCTCTAGATTGGGGCGCGATCAATGATGTGTGCGTAAGAGCCCATCACAGACTTCCGGCGCCCGCCCGTGAAACCCAGATCTATGTTTCGAGCATCCGTTTGCTTGAACAGCGGGGCATCGCTGCCTGCATCCTGAACGGTTGACCAGTGAAACTCATGACCGCGTAGCGTGTCGCGCCAGATATCATTCTGCAGCGGCGTCAATTGCCGGTATCCGAGATGCATTTTACGATCGGCAAAGCTCGTCACATGATCGAGCAGATCAGCCATGGCGTGGGATTCTCCATCTGCATCGATCAACGCCCGCCCCAGCACCATATATCCGCCGCACTCGCCATAGACTATTGCCCCGCGCGCGGCTGCTTTTCGAAGGCCGGATAAGAACCTGTTGGCATGAGACAAAGCTTGGCAATGCAGCTCTGGATAGCCGCCTGGAATGTAAATGGCGTCGCAATCTTGGTCTGGCGCCTCATTTGCGAGTGGAGAAAATGGTTTGATTTCGGCCCCTTGCGCGCGCCAGTCATCAAGAATGTGCGGATAGGCAAAGCTGAAAGCAATGTCCTGGGCAACGGCGATACGCTGACCCAAAGGCGGTAATGGCGTGACGGTTTGCGTGGACACGATCGGCCGCGCCAAATCAAGAATGGCATCCAGATCGATGTCGTCGGATACAGCTTTCATTGCCGCCGCTGCGAGCTCGGATGGGTCGGATTGTTCGCTGGCTTGAACCAGGCCCAAATGGCGCGAAGGGATGGTCAGGCTATCTGATCGCAAGACGCTTCCGAGATAGGGAATTTTCGTTTCGATCAATGCCTCTCGTAGCATCTCGCCATGGCCAGGACTGCCGACCCGCGTCGCGACGACGCCGCACACACGCGGCTCAGGCCGCAGCGTGGCGAAGCCGTGGACCAGGGCGGCAATAGATTGAGCTTGCCCACTGGCATCGACGAGCAACAGGACTGGCAAATCCAGGGTCGCGGCAATGTCTGCGGTGGAGCCGTCAATACTGGCTGCACCATCAAACAACCCCATCATGCCTTCGATGATTAGAAGGTCAGATGCCGCAGCGATCTGCTGCGCCCGCGCCCGCAACTGTTCTGTGCCTAAAGCCCATTTGTCGAGATTGTAGCAGGCGCGCCCGGTTGCCAGACTAAGAAATTGCGGGTCGATAAAGCCCGGTCCGGCTTTGGCCACTTCAACCTTCTGACCACGCGCTCGCAAGGCGCCGACAAGGCCCATCGTGAAAACGGTTTTGCCTGTATTTGAATTTGGCGCGGCGATCACCAAGCCGTTGGCGCGATGTCTATTTCTCGGGGTCATGGGTCTGCCTCAATCGATGTGTGTGTGACGCAGTTGCATGATGTGCTGACACAGGCGGTGTCGGTAATCAAGACAAACACGCGCCAACAAGAGCCTGAATCAGATCAGGCTTTGCAAAAACCTTATCAAACAAGGCCGACCTAGTTATGGCTGTTTAGATGAGTGATTTGTTTGCAGCATCTGGCATGTCTGACGACGCCCCGCGCCCTTTGGCAGATAAACTGAGGCCGCAAGTCCTCGGCGATGTTGTCGGTCAGGATCATCTACTGGGTTCGGATGGCGCGATTGGGCGTATGCTGGCCACCGGGCATTTGTCATCGATCATACTCTGGGGCCCGCCAGGTGTTGGAAAGACCACGATCGCGCGCTTGCTGGCCCAGGAAACCGATCTGCATTTTGAAGCCATCTCGGCGATTTTTTCCGGCGTCAAAGATCTGCGCGCTGTGTTCGAAGCGGCGCAGCGGCGGCGCGACATGGGGCAGGGCACGCTACTCTTTGTCGACGAGATCCATCGCTTCAACCGCGCCCAACAGGACGGGTTCTTGCCGTATGTTGAAGCGGGCACAGTCACCCTGGTGGGGGCGACGACCGAGAATCCAAGCTTTGAGCTGAATGGCGCTTTGCTGTCACGTTGCGCGGTGATGGTCCTCAACCGTCTGGATGAGGATGCGGCGGAGATTCTGCTCAAGCGCGCGGAGCAAGACACCGGCCGCGCCCTGCCGCTGGATGCTCGCGCGCGGTCGGCGCTGGTCGATATGGCGGATGGTGACGGACGGTATCTCTTGAACCTTGCCGAACAGGCTTTCACCCTCGCCAAGACCGGCACAGAACTGAGTCTGGAGCAGCTTTCAAAAGCGCTTCAGAAACGCGCGCCGGCCTATGACAAGGACCGCGAAGAGCATTATAATCTGATCTCCGCCTTGCATAAATCCGTGCGCGGGTCCGATCCGGATGCGGCGCTTTACTGGTTCGCACGAATGCTGGAAGGCGGCGAAGATCCGCTCTTCCTGGCCCGGCGTCTGGTGGTTATGGCGAGTGAAGATATCGGCCTCGCCGACCCGACAGCGATGATGGTGGCAGGCGAAGCGGCGCGCGCGTTTGAAAGATTGGGCGCGCCGGAAGGCCTTATTCCGATGGCGCATGCCGTGGTTCACCTGGCAACCGCGCCGAAGTCGAATGCCTCTTATGTCGGATTAAAACGGGCCCGAGCGGCGGCGCGTGAGACCGGGTCCCTGATGCCGCCAAAACACATTCTGAACGCGCCGACCAAGCTGATGAAAGAGCAGGGCTATGGCGATGGCTATGCCTATGATCACGATCAGGATGAGAGCTTTTCCGGCCAGAACTATTTTCCCGATGGCATGGACCGGGCGGAATTCTATCAACCCAAAGGCCATGGACGAGAAAAACCAATCGCGGAACGCCTCGAAAAATTGCGGGCGATCCGGCGATCAAGAGGCGACGAGAATTGAGTGGAGCAAAACCATCTTCGACAGGTCCATTCGATGCGTAAGGCGCCGCTGCGAATCTCAAATCGCGATGCTCGCCGCCTTTGGCTGGATGGTCAGGGTCTGGCCGAGGCACCGACCGGAAAGCTCGACCTCGATGCCTTGATCAAGCGGCTGGGATTTGTGCAATTGGATACGATCCAGGTCGTGTCGCGCGCGCATCATCATATCTTGTGGAGCCGAAATCAAAATTATCGCGAACCCATGCTCAACCGGCATATGGCAGACCACCGCAAAGTGTTTGAGCATTTCACCCATGATGCATCAGTCTTGCCGATGGAATTCTATCCCATGTGGCAGCGTCAATTCCGGCGTCTGGAAGCGAAAGTGCGCAAATGGGAATGGCATCGCGGCATGCTCGACGCAGATGGGCGCAACAGCATCAAGGCGCGCATTGAGGAAGAGGGGCCTCTGTGCACCAAGGCTTTTGACACCAAAGTCCAGGGCGAGAAGAAAATGTGGGCCCGGCCACCGCACAAGCTGGCGCTTGATTATATGTGGTATGCGGGTGAGCTCTCGACCTCGCACCGCGAAAACTTCACCAAATTCTATGATCTCAGCGAACGGGTCATCCCGGCAGGCCTGCGCGGCCAGACGCCATCTGATGAGGCTCAGATTGACTGGCTTTGCCACAATGCGCTGGACCGGATGGTGTTTGGCAGCGAAGGCGACATTCAGCGCTTCTGGGACGCCATGTCGAATGCCGAGGCCAAATCCTGGGTCACGCACAATGAACGCCATTTGGTGCCGGTTGAGATTGAAACTGCAGACCGCCAGTGCGTCACCGCCTGGGCGACAGCTGATATTGAGACGCGCTTGAAAAGCGTGCCCGGGCCGACATCGCGTTTGCGGATCATCAATCCGTTTGATCCCGTCGCCAGAGATCGGACCCGGCTGAAACGCCTGTTCGGGTTTGACTATACGGTCGAAATGTTCGTTCCGGCGGCCAAGCGTATCTGGGGCTATTATGTCTATCCTATGCTCGAAGGGGATCGGTTCGTCGGGCGGATCGAAATCAAAGCAGACCGCAGGGCGGGCACGCTCAACGTTTTCAAATTTTGGTTGGAGCCCCGCGTGAAATGGACCTCGGCGCGGGCTGCGAAACTGGCAGCAGAGCTGGACCGGATGTGCCGCTTTATCGGGCTGTCCGAGCTGATTTGGGACAACCCGCAGCCTGCAGACTTGCCTTAACCTGCAGCTTCTTTACCTCACAATACAGATTGAAGGAGTTCGAACATGATCCGACTGGGGTTTGGAAGTGCCATCGCACTATGTCTGGCAAGCTGCGCACCGCAAATGCAAGGGGCGGGCAGCGTCATTGTCGCGCAACAGGCCCCGGAAGTCGCCTCGGTGTCCGGCCAGGCAGAGGTTGATGCCTTTCACGAGTCGATTGCCGTCTTTGACAGCCATCTCGATACGCCGGCTTTGTTTCATACGCCGGACTATGTGTTCACTGAACGCGGCAGTTTTGAAGAAGATGGCACGCATGTCGACTTGCCGCGGATGAATGAAGGCGGCTTGGATGGCGGTTTCTGGGTGATTTTCACACGCCAAGGTCCATTGGATGAAGCCAGCTATGCGGCGGCCAGAACGCATGGCCTGATGCGGCAGACGGCGATCCGTGAGTTTGCAGCCAAATATCATGACAAAGTTGGTCTGGCGCTGACGGCAAGCGATGTTGAGCGCATCCTCGCCGCCGATAAAAAGGTCGTCTTTCAGAGCATGGAAAACTCCTATCCACTCGGCACAGATGTTTCCTTGCTTGAGCATTTCTACATTGGCGGCTTGCGGATGATTGCCCCGGTTCACTTCGCCAATAATCAATTTGCCGACAGCGCCACCGATATCAATCAACTCTATGATGGCCTCAGCCCGCTTGGCGAGGACCTGGTCCGCGAAGCCAATCGTCTCGGCCTGGTACTCGATGGAAGTCATGCCAGCGACGATACCGTTCGGGATATGATGGCCTTATCGACGACGCCAATCATTCTGTCGCATACTGGTGCGAAAGCGGTTTACGAGCACCCGCGCAATATCGATGATGCCCTTCTGCTGGAATTGGCGGAAAATGGCGGCGTCATTCAGATGAACATATTTGGGGGCTATCTCGAAGACCTGGTCCCATCGCCAGAAAGGCAGGCGGCGGTTGATGCGTTCACCGAAGAGTATGGCGCCGACCCATCGCAATTGGAGCCAGAAGCGCTCGCCGAATGGGCCGCTGCGCGCACCGAGGTCAACCGGCTCTATCCAAGCCCGCGATCGACATATGGAAAATTCATGGAGCACACGTTCCATGTGCTCGACCTGATCGGTCCTGACCATGTCGGGATCAGTGGTGACTGGGATGGCGGCGGCGGCGTCAACGGAATGAGCGACGTTTCAATGTTGCAGAAAATCACCCGGGATTTGCTCGCAGCCGGTTATTCTCAGGAAGACGTAGCGAACATCTGGGGCGGCAACATGATGCGTCTGGTACAGGCTGCGGAAGATGCGCGCGCTTCGGAACTGGTTTCGCCTGACGTCCTGAACTAGCGCCATGGATTGGCTCACCATCACGCCGCCTTTGCTGGCGATCATTGTCGCGGTCTGGACCCGGAATGTATTCTGGGCGCTCGGCATTGCGATCTGGTTGAGCGAGACAATCATTGCGGGCTTCAACCCGTTCATGGGCGCCCTGGGCAGTATTGATCGCGCGGTGGGTGTGTTTGACAGCCCGTACAATACGCGGGTCCTGTTATTCTGCCTGATCATCGGCGCGCTGATTGTCTATATGCAAAAGTCGGGTGGCATCAGCGCCATGGTCCAACGCCTGCAATCGTCGGGTTTTGCCTCGACGCCGCGCCGGGCCAGTCTGGTCACCGCGATTTGCGGCGTGCTGATTTTTGTCGAGACGAATATCAGTTTGCTGACGACCGGCATTTTGGGGCGGCCGTTATTTGATAAGCTGAATGTCAGTCGCGAGCGCCTGGCTTATATCATCGATTCAACCTGTGCGCCGGTCAGTGTGCTGATCCTGTTCAATGGCTGGGGCGCTTATCTGCTTGGCCTGTTGAATGAGAATGGAGTCGAGGGCGCGACGGGCGTCTTGATGTCGACGATTGCGCTGAATTTCTATGCCTGGATCACGCTTGTGCTGGTCTTTTTCACGGTGTTTTCCAATCGCACATTTGGCCCGCTCGCTGTGTTGGAACGCAATGGCAGCTCTGCCGCAACCGTCGCAAGTGGTCCGTTCAACGAACCGCCAGCAGCGCCCTCTAAGGCCGTCTATATGGCGATCCCGCTTCTGGTGATGATTGGCGGCACGATCGGCTTCATGATCTGGACTGGCGACGGTGATATTCGTCAGGGCTCTGGCGCGCAGGCCATCCTCTGGTCCGTCATTCTCGCTACAGTCGTGGCGTTTTTCTGTCTGGCCCATTCCAAACGCGCCAAGGGCGATCTGGTCGAGATTGGCTTCAAAGGCATGGGCGACTTACTGCCTGCTGTGACCATGATCTTCCTCGCACTGGTCCTGGGATCGAGCCTGAACGCAGTGGGCATGCGCGAGTTCATCGCCAGCATTGCGTCCAGCTTTCCAGCCCCGTGGATGATCCCGGCCATCTTGTTCCTGGCAGCGGGGATCACATCTTTTACCGCTGGCACCAGCTGGGGCACTTACGGTATTCTCGTGCCGGTCGCAGTGCCATTGGCAATTGGGGCCGGCGTGCCGATGCCGCTGGCGATTGCCGCGGTGATGGGCGGCGGCGTGTTTGGCGATCACTGTTCGCCGATCTCGGACACGACCATCATCGCGTCCTTGGCCTCGGGCTGCGATCACATGGAACATGTGCGCACGCAGCTGCCTTACGCGCTGTTTGGCGGGGTCGCTGCGACGGGGCTCTATTTGCTGGCCGGGCTAGCGTCTTAGCCAAGCACCTCGGCGAGGAAACCCTGGCAGGCGGCGGCGCTGCGGCGGTCTGCGCCAGCATCGTACAGAGTGCCGAAGTCTGGATTGTTGGCCGCTGGATTCGAGAAAGCATGCATCGTCGCGCCATAGGCGTGTAGCTGCCAGTCGGCTTTGGCGTCGGTCATCTCGCGGGAGAAATCCATCACATCATCCGGGGTCGCCATCGGGTCATCCCAGCCGTGCAGCGCGAGGACCTTCGGGCCAATCTTGTCATCTGTATTGTTCGGCGCCCCAAACAGGCCATGAAAGCTGACAACACCTTTGACCGCCATATTCTTGCGCGCCATGTCGAGCACGCTGAGACCGCCAAAGCAGAATCCGATGGCCGCGGCATGATCGGTGCCGGCTTCTTTGGTGGCGACACTCAAAGCGTATGCGAGCCGGGATTGCAGCTCTTCACGATTGCTCGCCAGAGGCGTCATCAAGGCTTCGCACTCTTCATTGGTTTCGCCGCGATTGCCCTTACCATAAACGTCGATCGCAAATCCGGCATAGCCCCAGCTGGCGACGAGCTTGGCTTTGTCTTGCTCAAACTCGGATTGTCCGGCCCAGGCGTGCGCGACGATGACGACGCCTTTTGGCGTGCCTTCCGGCATGGCCAGGAAGCCTTCATAAGTTTGACCGCCTTGCTCATAGTCGACGATGCGGGTGGTAACGGTCATGAAAACTCTCCTGCTAAAATCTGCTCCCAATCGGTTTAGCGAAGGAAAGACGCGTTTCAAGTCTTGCAAAGGTGAAATCGACGGCGCAGACGAGTCTTCATGAAACGTGTTTTAATCGATTGTGATCCCGGACTGGATGATGCTGTGGCTCTATTCGCTGCGTTTGGCGCGCCAGAGCTGAAGGTTTTGGCGATCACCACAGTTGCCGGCAATGTCAAAGGCGACCAAACCGCCATCAATGCCCGGATCCTGCGCGAAGCAGCTGGTCAAGGCCGCGACGTGCCCGTCTGTGCCGGTGCACCGCGTCCGATCCTGCGCGATCCGGTGACCGCCGAGGATTTTCACGGCAGCACGGGTCTGGGCAATCTGCCCTTTCCGACTCCAAGCCTGCCGCTGTCTCGGTCGCATGGCGTGAATATGATCATCCGGACCTGCCGGGCTGCGCGAAAGGCGCCAATCACGCTGATTGTCACCGGTCCGATGACCAATGTCGCGCTGGCGCTGACCATGGCGCCGAGCATTGCCGAAGGCATCGCGGAGATTGTTCTAATGGGCGGCGCCGACACAGAAGGCGGCAACATCACGCCGTTTGCGGAGTTCAATATTTACGCGGATCCGCATGCCGCTGCGATTGTGTTTGGATCTGGCTTGCCGATCAGATGCCTGAGCCTCGACATCACGCATGATATTCGCACCACCAAGGCACGCCTGGCGCTGGTACGGGCTGTGCCGACAGAGCAGGCGCGGATTGCCGGCGACTTGCTTGATGCGTCATGCAAGCTCGAATTCTCAGCCAATGGCGAGCGCGATGCGCCGCTGCATGATCCGAGCACTGTCATCGCTGTGACTCGTCCTGAGGCCTTCAAGGGTCGCCGCGCCAGAATCGAAGTTGTCACGGAACCAGGCGAACAGTTTGGGCGAACAATTCCGCACTTCGAAGAGGATGGTAACGTGCTTTGGTATGAGCATGCGGATGTCGATGCCGTGTTCGATGAACTTTGCGCGCAGCTCGGAGGATTCGCATGAGCGTGACCATCGGAATTGTCGGTTCGATCAATCTCGACCTGGTCGCCAGCGGCGCACCTCTGCCGACGGCCGGAGAGACCGTCACCGGTGCGCGCTTTGCGCAGCATCCGGGCGGTAAAGGCGCTAATCAAGCCTTGGCAGCGCGCCGGCTTGGCGCTGAGGTGAAAATGGTTGGCTGCGTCGGCGATGACGGCCTGGCTGAACCCGCGCTCGCTCTGCTGCGCCAGGACGGCGTCGATGTCGGCGACGTGATGAGCGAGATCGGAACCTCAACCGGGGTGGCCTTGATTGCTGTATCACCTGAAGGGGAAAACCAGATCACAGTCGCCAGCGGCGCGAATGCGAATGTTAGCGCGAGCGATGTGGCGGGATTGCCAAACTGCGATGTCATCCTGTGTCAGTTGGAGGTGCCAGTGGGAGCGATCATGGCTGCCGCAGATCGCGCGGCCGAAACCCGTGCGCTCCTGGCGATCAATCTCGCCCCCGCAATCCAAGTGCCTGACAGCCTGCTGGAACGTGCGGACCTGTTGATCGTGAATGAAATTGAGGCCGCCTTCTATGGAGAGGCCCTGCATCATGATGGTGGATTGGTCGCTGTGACGCTCGGCGGCGAAGGTGCGGTTCTGTACAAGCAAGGCCGCGAAGTTGCCCGCGTCCCCGCCTTTGATGTCAGTGTCGTCGACACAACTGGCGCCGGCGATACGTTTTGCGGCGCGCTCGCGGTCGCCCTGGCAGAGGGCCAGCCCCCCGAACAGGCCTTACGGTTTGCCTCCGCCGCCGGGGCCCTCGCAGTGACCCGACCTGGCGCGCAGCCCAGTCTGCCATGGCGGGCGCAGGTCGATGCATTGCTGGCAGAGCAAGGCTGATGACCGACTTGCCGCTGACGCGAAACGCTTTGCCGGCGGCGCGGCAATCAGAGATCCGTGATGCCGTTCGCGGTGCGACCGGTATTCCGTTTGACGACGCGCCGAGCCGGGTCGCGACCCTGGATGACGCAGATGCGCTGTATCGCTTTTTGAGTGATCCCGCGATCCACGGCCCGATTTACAACCTGCCTGTACCACTTACGCCCGAAACCGTTCGCGGCTTCATCACGCGCAATCAAGACGCGCAAGCTCGCGGCGAGGGCATGCTGTTCTTGCGATTTGATCCGGAAGGCGAAGTGCTTGGCTATTCAGAGTTTGAGATCTGGCCGGAATGGGGCGCCGGTGACCTCGGCGGGGCGATCCGCGCCGATCATCAAGGCAAGCGCGTTGGCGTGCAGGGCGCGCTTCAGACCTTTTCCTGGATGTTCAAACGCTTGCGATTAGAGCTCCTGGTCGCCACTGGCGCGCTGGACAATATCCGCACCGCGCGCCTGCTTGACGGCATGGGCTTTGTTCGCAAAGGCGAGATTACCAGCTATCGACCAGATGGCGTGTCGCGGCAGTCACTGGTCTGGGAAGTCACGCGCCAGGCCTGGCAGGACCGGCACGCGATAGACCTCTAGGCCTTTATCAGACCAATCTCACGCAGCCGTTCCAGCAAATAATTCTGCGCCGTGATCGGCGGTTCAGCCTTGCCGCCTTCTTCCAGACACTGCGGCAGAGCCTCGATCATCACATCTTGATTGAAATGCAGGAAAAAGGGCGTTGAATAGCGCGGGAATTTCGACCGCTCTGGCGCCGGATTGAGCACGCGGTGCGTCGTCGACGGTAGCACGCCGCCGGTCAGACGCTGCAGCATATCTCCGCAATTGATCACCAATGATCCAGCTGGCGGGTTCACATCCAGCCATTCGCCCGTCCGGTGCAAAGCCTGTAAGCCCGCTTCTTCAGCGCCGAGTAGGAGCGTGATGACGTTGATGTCCTCATGCGCACCGGCGCGAACTGTGCCTTGCGGCGGCGGGTTTTTCTGCGGCGGATAATGCAACAGGCGCAGGATGGAATTGCCATATTCGACTTTGTCATCGAACCAGGATTCCGGCAGTCCAAGATGTAGGGCGACGGCGCGCAAAAGCTGCGTTCCGAAGGCATCCATCGCTTCGTAGAAATCGCGCGTGGCGGCATCAAACTCTGCCACTTCCGGCACGTCCGGTGTTTCGCCCATGGTCTCGCGATAGGGGCTGTCCGCAGGGAGCGCCCGGCCTGTGTGCCAGAACTCTTTCAAGTCGGCGGCTTTCGCGCCTTTGGCATTCTCGGTTCCAAACGGTGTATACCCGCGCTGGCGACCACCAGCGGCGTCATGGTATTTTTCTTTCACATCTTCGGGCAATTCAAAGAACGCCTTGGACGCGTTGACAGCGCGTTCGATGACGCCTTGCGAGATGGGATGGTCGCTGATCACGGCAAATCCGGTCTCGCGGAATGATCGGCCAAGCGCGTCAGCAAAAGCGGATTTGTCGGCTGGCCATTGCTGGAATGAAATCGGTTCAAAATAATTCGTCATGCGGGTGTCATACGACGCCCGAAAAATGAGGGGAAGTGCGGAACTTCCCCTATTTGTGTTTTTGATCCGCCTTAGAGGTGGTTTCTAAGATTCCGGGATGACGCGCGGCATCTGCCAGCGACCGTCTTCAGTCTGGCAAACTTCAACCGGTTCGCGGATGATTGTGCCATCCGGAAGCCGTGTTTCGCGGCGCACTGTCGTACACTCGTTCTGCGTTACAGGCGCTTCAGCGCCTCCTGCCAGACCATAATCTTCATCTGTTGGATAGGCAGGAACGCTTGGATAGGCCGGCGCTGTGCCGCTTACCGATTGAATGGCCGGGACTGGGTTCGATTGTTGATAATCCGGATTTTCCCAGGCTGGACCGGTGGGCGAGCGCGTCGGCGCATAGACGTCGCCAAATCCTGACCCGGATGTTTGTGTGCCGCGATAAGCCGGCGCACCGCCATAAGCGTTTCCGCCATAGCTGTTATAGGTTCGCGAGCAATCGGTTGAATCGCCTGCCACGCCGCTGCCAACAGCAGCGCCAAGCAAGCCGCCAATCACGGCGCCGGCAATTTCAGCGCCATCATCGCCGCGATCATGATAGTAGCCGCGGCTGCGTCGGTGCCCACGATAGCCGCGATATCCTCTATAGCCACGATATCCGCGATAGCCTCTGGACCGGTGATAGCCATTGTCAGGCTCAAGCTCGCCGCCAATCGCGGCGCCAATCAGACCCCCTGCAACCGCGCCAACAAGGCCGCCTGCCAGGCGGTCATTGTCTTTCTGACGTTCGCATGCAGCGCTCGCAACACTTGGCTGGGCGCCCTGATAATGGCCATAGGAATTGCCATAGCCTTCATGATCAGCCTGGGCGGCTGGTACGAGGCAGAAGGCGGCAGCGGCCGCGAAAAGACTGGTTCGGATCATCAAAAGATTTCCCTTATTCAAAGGCGCACCCGCCCAATATGAGCAGCATTGCAAGAAATTTGCCTGAACCAATCTGAATGGGACCTGAAGGCTGCGGCGCACCAGACACTGGACGTCGCGGTGTGTCGCGCCCATGTTGGTCATATGGGATTGCTAAAGACCGCCAAGAAAACTGTTGGACGCGCCCGCTATACAGCGGCGCAAAGTCTCCGTTCGGCATGGTATGGCGGTCAATATGCGTTAGCGCGGCGGCGTTCTGCCGGCTTCAATCGCCCCGGTGAACCTGTTTTCAAGCCATCTAACAAGCCCAATCTGAAAGCCTTGCGCAAAGCCTATTTCGACTTGTTTCGCCAGGATCGGGCGAATGTGGAAGCCGGCCTCTATCCGGATCCGGTACAACGTGAGCTGCGCTTGCGCGATTTTCCCAAAGCCGTTAGGCGCGCGCAGCGTTTTCTGAATGATGTCTCGGACGTCGACCGCCGACGTCTCGACCGCGATGGCACAGAAGTCCGGCAGATTGAGGCGGCCGATCCAGCCCGCTTCCCGGCTTATTACAGGCAGAATTTTCACTATCAGACGGATGGCTGGCTCAGCGAAGACAGCGCCGAGATTTACGACCATCAAGTCGAAGCGCTGTTCACAGGGGCTGCGGATGCGATGCGGCGAATGGCACTGGCGCAACTGGTGCGGCAAATCCAGGGCGTAGACCAAAGAGACGTCCATGTGTTGGACTTAGCCTGCGGCACAGGCCGGTTTATGAGCCAGGTGATGAGCGCGATGCCGAAACTGCAACTCACCGGACTGGATCTCTCGCCGCCTTATGCGCAAGCTGCCCGCGAACATGTAAAACGCTGGCCGCATGTCGAAATTGTTGAAGGCGCCGCAGAGGAACTGCCATTTGAGAGCGACAGCTTTGATCACTTGATCTCGATCTATCTGTTCCACGAATTGCCGCCGCGCATTCGTCCGCTGGTGATCGCCGAAGCGGCGCGCGTGCTGAAGCCGGGCGGCACGTTTATTGTCGCGGACAGTTTGCAATTCGGCGACAATCCGGGCGTTGACGGGTTTCTGGAATATTTCCCCGAAGGCTTCCATGAGCCCTATTATAGGGGCTATCTCAGCTGGGCATTTGATCCACACATGCAAGCAGCAGGGTTCACTTCGGTGGGCCTCGATCTCGCCTTTCTAACCAAAGTTCGCGTTTGGCGAAAAGACACATAGGAGGCAGCCATGGCTGACCGAAAACTCATGCTCATCACCGGGGCTTCTGCTGGAATTGGTGAGGAATTCGCAAAACAATATGCGGCGTTGGGCTGGGACCTGGCGCTGACCGCCCGCCGCGCCGATCGGCTGGAAAAGCTGGCGCGCGACATGGAAGAGAAATACCAGGTCGCGACAATTGTCATTTCGCAAGATCTGGCCCGCGCCAATAGTGTCGATGCGATCCTGAAAGAGATCAAGGAAGCTGGTCGCCATGTCGACGGCGTCGTCAACAATGCCGGATACGGCCTGCCAGGCACGTTTTTCAATACCAAATGGAAAGATCAGGCGGCGTTTCTGCGCGTGCTCTATACCGCGCCGATTGAGCTGACGCATAAAGTCCTGCCCGGCATGGCAGAGCGCGGGTTCGGGCGGATCATCAATGTTGCGTCTCTGGCTGGTTATACACCCGGTTCGAACGGGCACACGCTTTATGCCAGCGTCAAATCCGGGATGATCAAATTCTCCGAAAGCATCAATGCCGAGGCCAAAGCCGCAGGCCATGATGATGTCCATTGTACCGCTTTATGCCCCGGCTTCACCTGGTCTGAATTCCACGATGTGAATGGCACGCGCGAGAAAACCAATGAAATGCCGGACTGGATGTGGATGGAAGCAGCGCCGGTTGTTGAGGCCGGAATCAATGCTTGTGAGAACGGTCATCCGGTGGTCGTGCCGGGCGCTGTGAACAAGGGCCTGGCCACACTCAGCAAGGTATTGCCAGAGCCGCTCGGTCGGATGATGGTGGGCGCGCAATCCAAGCGCTTCCGCAATGCAGAGTAGACAGGCGCTTGCGGGCGCAACGGAAGCGCCCTAGGTGACATGAAACAATTACGGAGCAAGAGCGTTGAGAGACCTACTTTGGGCCCTGCATAGCTATTTTCTATCACCCGTGCTGACGATCTTTTTTATCGGCCTGTTGATTTACGTGATCCTCGGATGGTTGATGGTTGGCGGCGTTGTCGACAATCGCAACCAGACTGTGCGGTCGATTTATGGCTTCCTGTTCTCGATCATTGAACCGGTCGCCAAACCGATCCGGCGGTTCATTCCAACGCTAGGCGGGTTGGATCTGTCCATTCTGGTGATCGCGCTGGCCATTCCATTCCTCAGAGACTGGCTGCTGCCGCGTCTGATCCTCGCCATCCCGTTCTAGGATTTATCCGGCCAGATGGTGACGAATCTCTTGCCCGGCTCTAAGGCAGGGGCGTTAGCCATGGGAGCGGATGGATAATGACGGCACAAGTGATCTCAGGAAAGCAAGTCGCGGCAGATGTTCGCGCCAACGTCAAAACAGCGGTCGAAGGCTTGCCGGGTCAGCCAACCCTTGCGGTTGTTCTGGTCGGCGAAGACCCGGCCAGTCAGGTCTATGTCCGCAGCAAAGTCCGTCTGACGAAAGAATGCGGCATGCGATCCTTGCACCATCAACTGCCTGCAGATGCCAGCCAGGGCGAAGTTGAAGGTCTGATCGCGACCCTCAATGCCGATCCTGAAGTAGATGGCATCTTGCTGCAATTGCCGCTGCCAAAAGGCCTCAACGAAGCCGCCGCGATTGAACAAATCGACCCGTCGAAAGATGTTGACGGCCTGACCGAAGCCAGTGCCGGGCGGCTCAGCCTTGGCAAACCGGGTCTGCGCCCCTGTACGCCGACCGGCTGTGTGATCCTGGCCAAGAGTGCGCTTGGCGATGATCTCTCTGGTAAGCATGTTGTTGTCGTCGGCCGCTCAATCCTGGTCGGAAAGCCGGCAGCGCTGCTTTTCCTGGCCGAGAATTGCACGATCTCGATTGCTCATTCGCGCACCGCTGACTTGCCCGGGCTTTGCCGGACGGCGGATATTGTTGTGCCGGCCGTTGGACGTCCACAAATGGTCAAAGGCGATTGGTTGAAACCCGGCGCCTGTGTGATTGATGTCGGCATAAACCGGATTGATGCGCCGGAACGCGGCGAGGGTAAAACCCGTCTGGTCGGCGACGCTGATTATGAAAGCTGCGCTGCTGTGGCAGGATCGATCACGCCGGTGCCAGGCGGTGTCGGCCCGATGACCATTGCCTGCCTGTTGCGCAATACCGTGCTGGCGGCCTGCGCCCGGCGTGGATGGGCCTTGCCGGAAGGGCTATGAGCCAGCCGTTCAAAGCCTCTGACGGATCGCTTTTTCAGAAGCTCTGGCAATCCCAATCCGGCCAATGCGCTCTTTGCTCAAAGCCGATGCTCCGAAACCGGTTTGAAGCCGCACACGCGCGGGTCTGGGCCAAGCAACGAGCGACGGTCGACCATATCAGTCCCCGTTCAAAAGGCGGTTCAGACGCGCCTGAGAATTTGCAGCTCGCGCATGCGCGCTGCAACAAGATCAAAGGCAATCAGACCTAGCTATTTGGCGACGTCTTCCGGGATCGCCTGATCCATTGTCCGCGCCGGTTCGCAGCATGGGCCGCCAACTTGCTGGGCCGGGACGCCAGCGACCGTGCACTGGGCCGGAACGTCCTTGAGCACCACTGATCCGGCAGCGACTTTGGCTTCATCGCCAACTTCGATATTGCCAAGCACTTTTGCACCAACGGATAGAAGCACGCCTTTGCCGATCTTGGGGTGACGGTCGCCGACTTCCTTGCCGGTGCCGCCAAGCGTGACGCCGTGCAGGAGCGAGCAATTATCGCCAACCACCGCCGTCTCACCAATCGTGATATCGGTTGCATGGTCGAGCATGACGCCTTTGCCGATCGTCGCAGCAGGGTGAATATCAACGGCAAACAACTCGCTGGCACGCGACTGAAAATGAAACGCCAAAGTCTCGCGACCTTGCTTCCAGAGATGATTGGCAATGCGATGAGTCTGCAGGGCCAGAAAGCCTTTGAAAAACAGGAATGGCTGTAACATGCCGCGGCAAGCCGGGTCGCGTTCCAGCGTGGCTTGCATGTCGGCTTCTGCGGCTTCGACCAGTGCATGCCGCGTATCATAGGCATTGGCGATGACTTGGCGGACTTGCTGCGCGCCCATTTCAGGACCGGCCAGTTTTTCGGCAATATGGAAGGCCAGCGCCTGACAAATCGTATCGTGGCTCAGAATAGCGGCATCAATATAGCTCGCCATTGTCGGTTCATCCGCCGCTGCGGCGCGGGCTTCAAATCTAAGCCGGGTCCATACGGGCGGCGGCGCGCCGATATCGGGGTTGTTATCCAGTTTCTGGGTCACAGGCCGGTGCCTCCGTTCGGCGTTCAGTCCTACATGGAGTCAGCGCGAAAAGACTTCAAGTCTATTGAGTGGGTGCAGTTGGTTTCTTTTTATGCAGAAACCGGATCGCGAATTCGCCGGAAACCGCACGAACAACTTCACCCAGCAGCGACCCAACGCGGACGTTTTCGCCAACGACCGGAACCGGACCATCAAACTCGAAGGCTGCGCCAGCGAGTGATATGTCAATCACACGGCACTGGAGCTGTGTGCCATTTGAGCGCGTGATCAGGGCCGGACCACCTGTCGCTTTGCGCGGTGATACACGCTCGTCTTCAAGATCGTATTTCTTGTGGTTCAGCAACCAGACCAGGCGGTCTGCGAGCTTGTCTTTCTTGTGCTGCGGTGACTGGAACGAGACCGCAAAGCCATCATCCATTGCCCGGATCACTTCGCCCGAGACGCGGCCAAGATCGTCAAAATAGCAAACGATGCGGGTTCCAATTACGGGAATGGCGGCTGATTCAACACTTACGCCGCCGCAGGAAACATTGCGTGTGAGGAAAGTGTGGTCGGTGCCTTCATGCAGGAAACGACCATGTAGTTTTAAGGACACGCGGTAATGACGTCGCCGATCTGGCTTGGCGCGGCCATTTATCTGTCCGCTTGCCGGTTTTTCTACTGCGGCACCCATAGAGGCTCCATTTTCGCCACCCAGCGAAGGTTAGTATTCGGATTGACAATATGCAGGACCCGTTCACAAATGGTTGATAATTAACGCAAAGCTGGGTGTATTCGCCCCCTGATATATAGAACAGAGGACGTTTAGATGGTTCAGAAAAAAGGCTTCGATTACATCATTGTAGGTGCCGGGAGCGCCGGTTGCGTAATGGCTAATCGTCTGAGTGAAGATCCAAATATATCGGTTTGCCTGATCGAAGCGGGCAAAAAAGACAAATCGCTCTTGATTCGAATGCCGGCGGGCGTGGGCGGTCTTATTAAGCAAGAAAACCCGCATAATTGGGGATTCTGGACGACGCCTCAGAAGCATATGGATGACCGCAAATTATGGTGGCCGCGCGGTCGCGGCTGGGGCGGATCCTCCTCGATCAATGGCATGATTTATATTCGCGGCCATGCGCGGGATTACGATCAATGGCGGCAAAGCGGCCTGACCGGTTGGGGCTTTGCCGACGTCTTACCTTATTTCCGCAAATCGGAAGCCTATGAAGGCGGCGCAGACGCGTTTCACGGCGGAGACGGTCCGCTGCGGGTCAGTGACAGCCCGCTGGAAGATAGCGTTTACGATATGTTTGTCGGGGCTGGCATGGAGGCGGGATATCCGAAAACCGACGACTTCAATGGCGCCCAACAAGAAGGCTTTGGCCCGTATCAGCGGACGATCCATGATGGTGAACGCTGGAGCGCGTCTTTTGCCTATTTGCGTCCGATTGAGAAGGAGCGTCCAAACCTGACCATCATGTCGACGGCTCTGGTTTCGAAAGTTGTTTTCCATGGCGGCAAGGTTCACGGCGTTGAAATTGTGGCAAAGCAGGGGGCTGAGCCTGAACTGATCCAGGCCTCGGAAGAAGTCATCCTCTGTGCCGGTGCGGTGCAATCGCCGCAAATCCTGCAACTCTCCGGCATTGGCCCTGCAGACGAGCTGCGAAGCAAGGGCGTGACCTGTGTGTTCGACAGCAAGAATGTCGGCGCCAATTTGCAGGATCATCTCGACGTCACCGTGATCCACGAGATGACGCAAAAAGCTTCAGCGCATTCGAAACAAGCGGGTCTGAAAAAGCTGGCGGTTGGGATCAAATATCTAATGTCCAAGTCGGGCCCGGGCGCGGACAATTTCCTGCAAGCCGGGGCTTTCCTCAAAACCCGCGAAGGTCTGGACCGACCGGATATCCAGCTGCATCTGGTGAACGCGATGATGCGCGATCACGGCAATTATGATTATGGCCGAGACGGCTTCACCATCCATTCCTGTCAGTTGCGTCCGGAGAGTCGCGGCACGGTGATGATCAATAGTGATGACCCATTTGAACACCCGGCGATTGACCCGAATTACCTGGCCACAGAAGGCGACCGGATCACGATGCGGCGATCCTTGCGGATGATGCGTGAGATTGCCGGTCAGAAAGCGCTCGCGCCCTTGCGCGGCAACGAAGCTCTGCCAGGTGTTGAGGTACAATCAGATGCCGAGATTGATGCCTTTATCCGGACCTATGGCGAGACGATCTATCACCCAGTCGGAACCGTCGCCATGGGCATTCAGGACGAAGCGCCTGTGGACGGCGATTTGAAAGTTCGCGGGGTTGACGGCTTGCGTGTGATTGATGCGTCAGTGATGCCGACTTTGATTGGCGGCAACACCAATGCGCCGACGATCATGATCGCTGAAAAAGCCGCTGATATGATCCGCGGTATCGCGCCATTGCCGCCCGAAGAGGTCGAAATCGCGGCTTAGCTGTCGCGCTTCCAGATCAGTTTTGCATGCGTGTTTGCGTCTGTGGTCAGGCCCATCCAGGCCAGCTGACCTGTGCTCGCATTAACGATCACACAGCGCCCCCGTTCTGCCAGGAGAGTTGACAGTTGCGCGCGAAGCTCGACCACTGATGATGCTGAATGCACAATGAAACAGCCAGGCATCAGCTCTGAGAACTTGCCAAGCTCATTCAACAGGGCAATCACGGCGCGGCGGCCATCGCCGTCTGTCTGGATCGAGACGAGATAGTTCGCTGGCGCCAGCTCCGGCTCCGCTGCGGGCTCATATGAAGGTGCTTGAAACATAGACATCAGATCCGGATGCGCGCGGGCGAGCAGAAACGCGCCGCCATCATCTTGCGCAACTTGCGATGTCTCCAGCAAGCGGCCTTCTTCGGCGAAGCTTTGCATCTGGCCCATCGTGTAGGGGCCATAGACGACATCATCGACCATGATGCGCCAGATGGGCGGGTCGATCGATGACAGATCGAGAGCATTCTTATCCGGCATGTCGCCACGTCATCCTTGATTCGGTTTGTCCAAGTCATAGCCTAGCGCGAAATCTGATCTTCAGGGAGCGCAATATGATTGATAGCGAATTTGTAAACACACGAGTCGAGGGCAACATCCTGATCGTCGAGATGAACCGGCCTAAGAAAATGAATGCGCTGCATCCGCCGGCCAATCGTGATCTGGGCGCGGTGTTCGACAAGTTTGCGCAGGAAAAAGACCTTTGGGTGGCGATCATTACCGGGGCAGGCGACCGCGCCTTCAGTGCTGGCAATGATTTGCGCTATCAGGCCGAGGGCGGCGAGATGTTCCCGGTGCCATCCGGATTTGGCGGTCTGACCAATCGCTATGACATGTTCAAACCCGTGATTGCGGCGGTAAACGGCGTCGCAATGGGCGGCGGATTTGAAATCGCGCTGGCTTGCGATCTGATCATTGCCTCCGACAATGCCCGATTTGCCTTGCCTGAGCCAAAAGTCGGCCTCGCAGCTCTGGCCGGCGGGCTGCATCGGTTGCCGCGTCAGATCGGTCTGAAACGCGCTATGGGCATGATGCTGACCGGTCGCCACGTGATGGCGGCAGAAGGCAAAGAGCTCGGCTTTGTGAATGATGTCGTGCCGCAAGAAGAGCTGATGGATGCAGCGATGCGCTGGGCCGGAATGATCGTCGAATGCTCGCCTTCATCGGTGCGCACAACCAAGGAAGTGGCGATGAAAGGCCTCGATACGGCCAGCTTCCAGGAGGCCTTTGCGCAGAAATATGACGCCATCGGCCGTATGGTCAAAGGCCCTGATTTCATTGAAGGACCGCGCGCATTTGCCGAGAAGCGCAAACCCAATTGGAGCGGCGAATAGGTAATTTGCGTTTTACCTCACCCCATCATCCCGGTATGGTTACCCATAAAAATATAAAAGGGGTGATTTGAGATGTGGCTTTTGTTCCGGTCCTTGTCCAATGCGTCATCGAAGATTTTAGCGACTTTTTTCATGGTCCTGGTCTTGATGATGCTGGGTGTGCTGTTCGTGCCGAGTGTGTTTAATGGCGTCAATGATTTTGCCAATTATATTGCCAACCTAGGTTGGATACGTAATCCGAACCTGGGCGATCAGGGCGTGGCTGTTTTTCGCGTGTTTATCAATGAAGCGTCGATCTTTGGCATCCTGATGACATTGATTGCGCGCGTCGTGGTTGAGTTGATCTGGTGGAGCAGTGGGCAATTGTGGCGCATGGCCAACCCACCGGAAGCGCCATTGCCAAGTTCAAGCGAGAAATCCGCAAGCTTCTACAGCTAATTTGTGTAAATCCGGCTCCGCAAGGTTTTCACCGCGCGCGCATCCGTTTATGGCGAATTCAGCATTGATTAGGAGTGAGCCATGGGCCGCGAAGAAGTCTTACGCATCGAGGCGTACCTGAAAGAAAAACTCAATCCGGGCCTGCGTCTGATCGCCCGCAAGGAAACCGACGATTCCGTCGAAGTCTATCTCGGCGCAGAATTTCTCGCGGTGGTCTATAAAGACGTTGATGATGGCGAGACCAGCTACGCGCTGAACATGACCATCCTGTCCGAAGACATCGACGCGGCGTAGTCGGATCGAACAACGAAACAGACAAAAGCCCGAGGCACCCGCTTCGGGCTTTTTCTATTGCCGCGAGTAACGGCAAGACGCGATAAATCTCCTTAGACCGATAAACTGAATCACAAGAAGTGTTCGGCAGTCTCTCCTCAAAAAGGTGAGTAATGGATCATTTTTCGACATTTTTTTCTAAGTATATGGATTACGTTTGGGGTCTAATATCCAATCCAGTGGACCCAAGCGAACGGTTGTTTATTGGGTTTTTACTAACTTCTGGGATTGTCGCATATGTTTTATACTTACGACGCGCCAAAGGATCAGGATTCCTGAAATTCCTTTTCCCAGCGTCCGTATGGTCTCACCCTACGGCTTGGCTGGACGTACGATATTTCTTTTTTCATGGTTTGACCGGGAAGTTTTTTGCTCACAGCTTCGGAGCGACGGTCTTCATTCTCAGCATATTTGGCGGCGTCAGCATCGCCGGAAACGTCGAAATGCTGGACGCTATTGGCCCTGAAAGTCCTGTCATAAAGGGCTTTTTTGCCATAATCGCATTGCTGCTCTTGTTCATTGCCGGTGATTTTGTTGCGTTTTATATCCACTATCTGCAGCACAAAATCCCTGTTCTTTGGCAATTTCATAAGGTGCATCATGGCGGCGAAGTCATGCACCCCTTATCGAACTTTCGCGAACATCCGATAGACAATTTGACCTATGATGTCGGCTTCAATCTCATTGTTGGTTCGGTGCTCGGCTTTTTAACAGCTTCATTCGGCTATAGACCAACGATACCGAGTATTCTCGGTTACTCTGTATTCGGTCTCATTTTTAATTCGGCCGCCTACAGTTTGCGCCATTCGCACATTTGGCTGCGATGGCCGGATCCGTGGGCCAAAATACTGGGCAGTCCTGCCCATCACCAAGTGCATCATAGTCGTCACCCTGATCACCTCGACAAGAATTTCGCGTTCATGCTGCCTGTTTGGGACGTCTTATTTAAAACCTATGAAATGCCTGCGGACAACCGGGATATCGAATTTGGAATTGTAGAAGACTCATCTCAACTGAATAGTTGTCTGAACCTTTACCTGATCCCTTTTCGCGATGCCTACAATATTCTGAAAGCTGGAAAAAAGACGCATCCGATTAGCTCAGTCGTGGCAGATCGAGTCATTGTCGACAGCTGAAGCGTGATTGTGTCGGCTCTATCCGATTGCTTCCTGATTTCTTAAGCTCGTCTCCCCATTGCCCCAAAAAGAAGACTTAGCGAGCGTTCGTTTTAGGGCGTTTTAAGACGCATGTAATCGCAGGATTGTCACGCCGCACCGTATTCCTGACGCAAGTCAGGATCCATGACGGAGGAGAGACTAGCCAGCCGCCATGGGTGCCAACTTTCGTTGGCAAAGCGGACCACTCGCGTCGCCGTTCTCCAAGGCTGAGCTTTACTCAGACCGTGGAGCCTAGCTCGGATTGTTCGCCCTATTCATGGAGGAATTGATTGTGATGGGCCCCAGGGTCTCGCTGCGCTCGCCATGGGGAGCGGCGGGGTTTAATCCGACCTGGTTCAGCCTGGACTATTGTCGCCGAATGATCATCCATCGCTATCTCATGGCTCATTACAGGCAAGTCCCGGTCTATTTCTGGCCGATCCTGTTCTTTGAGCTCTGGCGGGTGGATCGCTGGAGCGCCGAGACAGGACGGCAAGCTTTTGTACAAGTTGACCGCTACGGCCGCGCCTGGGTGCCATACTTTGAAGGCATGGCGCGGAATTTTGCGGCGTATGATATTGCCACGCGGTTCTATTCACCGAACGACGTGGATAAGCTCTGTCCGGATGTGTTCGAGCAAGCCCTCGCCACACTTTCCGTAGACGCCTGCGAAAGCAGGGGTCCAGGGACCGATATCACCACCATTCTCAGGGGTACGTTCATGCCATGGATATCTGCCTGCGCAGGTATCTGCGGAGATAGGGAATATCTTGAGCCGGGATAGCCTCGCGCCACACATCTCAACAAACGCCGCATCCTGAGCCGAGCCTGTCCTCGACTTGATCGGGGATCGAAGGACGCGGGGGGCTTACCCAAAGCTCCACCCTCAACCTGGTCCCAATTCAGCCCCCGCAGCCCGGACTTGCAAGCAAGCGCAAGTGCGGCTGCGAGTGCTGGTCGGAACGCGGCGCTACAAAACGTCAAGCATCTCGGCGACCAGGGGGTGGCGAACCACGTCCTGGCCTTCCAGGCGAACGACGGAAGCGCCGGCAAGTTTCTCAAGCCGTTCCGCCGCGGTGCGGAGGCCGGACAGTTCGGGCAGTAAATCGCTTTGCGCCGGGTCGCCGGTGACCACCATTGTCGAGTGCCAACCAAGGCGGGTGAGCAACATCTTGATCTGCGTATAAGTGCAATTCTGAGCCTCATCGATGACGACAAAGGCATTGTTCAGGGTGCGCCCGCGCATGAAGCCAATCGGCGCGATTTCGATCAGTCCCTCAGCCATCATGTGTTTGAGCTGGGCCGGGCTCAATCGATCTGATAGCGCATCATAGAGCGGGCGTAGATAAGGCGCCAATTTGTCTTCCATGGCGCCGGGCAGGAAGCCGATCTGCTCGCCGGCTTCAACCGCAGGACGTGACAGGATGATCCGTGCAACTTTGCCTTTTTGTAGCGCCTCGACGGCTTTGCAAATCGCCAGATATGTCTTGCCGGTGCCAGCCGGCCCGAGGGCGCAGACCAGGGATTTCTCGTCCAGCGCTTCGAGCAGGCGCGCTTGGTTTTCGGACCGCGGTTTGACCGTCTTCTGATAGCGTTGATGGCGCGATCCATGGGCGGGTGCGGCGGCTTGTGGCATCGGGTTGTCGGCATCATCGGGGTGCCAGCCTTTGCCTTTTCCGCCGCCGGGAATGGCATAGAGTTGAGTCTCACGGGCGGCATCTTTTTCGAAAAAGTCCGAAGCATCAAATGCGGCTTGAGCTTTCTGGCGTTTCGTTGCTGCGCGTTTACCCATGAGGATCTCCTTTAAAGATTGAAGTGAGGGCAGAAAAAAACCGCTGTGCCAAAGGCGCAGCGGTCGGTGAATTCTCGGGGAGGGACTGTGTCTCCAATGCTGGCGGCATAGCCAGCCCTGGCGGTGGTGTCTGAGATATAGATCTGATGATCTCCGGCATCTCGCCTCCCGAATCTCTATCTTGAATTACACCGTAAGAGGGTTAACCGAGTGTGACAGCGACAATCCGCACGCGAAACATTTGATCGGAGACTGATATGGCATTGTACGATTTCGACGGGGTGCGCCCACAAACACCGCAATCCGGAAACTATTGGGTGGCCGAGAATGCGACGGTCCTCGGCAATGTGATTCTCGAAGAGAATGCTTCGGTTTGGTTCAACGCGGTTTTGCGGGGCGATAATGATCCGATCACCGTCGGCGAGAATTCAAACGTCCAGGATGGCAGTGTTCTGCATACCGACATTGGCTGCCCGCTTGTGATCGGCAAGGACGTCACCATCGGCCATATGGTCATGCTGCATGGCTGTACGATTGGCGACGAGTCGCTGATCGGTATTGGCGCAACAGTCTTGAACCGCGCCGTGATCGGCAAGAATTGCATCATCGGTGCGCATGCGCTGATCCCGGAGGGCAAAGTCATTCCGGACAATTCCCTGGTCATGGGTGCGCCAGGTAAAATCGTGAAACAGCTGAGTGAACCACAAGTGATGATGATCAAAGGCTCAGCGCAAGTCTATGTCGACAATTGGAAACGCTTCAAAACCGGCCTGACGCGGATCGACGGATAAGGTGTGGGGTTGAGCGACGGCGTGTGATCGCGCGCCATAGCGCAGGCGATTCAACGGAGACGCTCCGGAGCACGTCTGATCTCGGGTTCGAGACGACGACGCTTTCTGGTGACCAGGCCAGGCCAAGCCCGCTTATCGTCGCGGCGCAGAGGCTCTCCGCAAGCGTGCCGCATGCCGTTCAAGTTTCACCTATTCCCCCGATACCCGCGTGACCGGGTACGTGTTCGACTTGTCTGCGGCGAACCAGATTCCGCGGTCAGCGGTAACAAAACGGAATGTGCGTCCGGCAGCATTCGCATAGGTGTCGGGACCAGTAAGGTTATAGACAATGCCTTGATTGGCGCCGGCGCTTTCGATCGTGATCGAGCCCGCATCTTGCGCAGTGACGCGCTCAATGAACGTCCGACCGGCGAGCTCATAAGACCATGCCCCGATAAGGTCTGTTTCCAGTGCTGCTTCGACCGGCAGAACGGAGCGAGTCGACTGAGCGCTGTCGCTCGACATTGCGCTGGTCGCGCCGAAGGTCACCGGCAGGGTTTGAGCGGCAGGCGGCGTCGGTGTTGCTTCAGCAAAGATCCGGCACGCGCCTTTGCAATAATTGATCGTTCCGCCATCGGCGACGCTTGCTTTGCCGAGCGGGGACATTTGTATCCTGCCGCCAGGTGCTGCTGCGCCGAACTGTCCGGTTTTTGATTCAACAAATGTTGCACCGAGCAAGTTCAAGCCATTGCCGAGGACAGGTGACAGCGTGATTCCGGCAAAGTCGCCGAGCCTGTCGCCATTGCGTTCGAACCAGATGCCGATCAAGACTGTCGCTGTCCGACCGCCTGCAACATCCGTCAGGATGTCCGTTTCGAGGCTGTGTGTCCGCTTGATAAAGTCGCGCAAATCTATGACCAATCCGACAGACTCGCCGGAAAGCTGATTGTTCTCAGACGTCCAGCATCCCAGATTTGCGCCATACGAGGTTCCTGCGCCCAATTGCGTTGACTTGGAAACAGAGCCGTACCATTTCCAGGGCTTGCGCGGCTCGGGTGTCACGTCCCAAGCTATGCCGCCTTCGATGCCCACGCCAATGATGAAATTGGCTTCAGCGGTTGCGCCAACTGAAAAGGCGTTGAAGTCATCAAGGACACACGGATTGACGCCATTATCTGTGGCCGATGAAAGGTTATCAGCGGCGCTATCATCCTGATCCGCAATCGATTGGGTCAGACCGCTATCATCATGAACGGCAAAGGCGTCGCCGAGCAAAGCCATCATGTCTTCCCCGACATCATCAATCTTCTCCCAGGCCGCATCAGTCGTTTTGCCCATCAACGTGGGGTAGCAGCGATTACGATCCAGCGCCCAGTCACGGTCTTGCGCGAGCCCCTCATCGCAAATTTCTCCTGAGCGCATCGCTTCGCAGGTAACTTGACCAAAGCCGCCACAAGGCTCGCAAGTGCGATTGCCCGGCAGTCCACGGTCCCAGTTGAAGCCTTCGCGACATTCAAAGCCGATCCCTTCAAAGGCAGGCTGACCATCGCCGCCGCGTTTTTCGCAAATGCCGTCATCATTTTCCTGCGTATAGGCTTCTTCGCAGCGCTTACCTGTCCGCATGGCTTCGCAGGCTGGTTGGCCTGCCTGGCCGCAAGGCTCGCACGTTTCTGAATTGCCTGAGCCCGTTGGCGCGAGGCCTTTCTCGCACCGAAACCCAACGCGGCTTGCTGGCCAAGGTTTTTGACCTTCAACACCCCAGGCGCGGCAAATACTTTGGTAGGAGTCTAATCCATCGTCGCATTGTGAGCCGGTCCGCAGCGCCTCGCATTCGACTTGGCCGCTACCGCCGCATGGCTGGCAGGTCCCGGCCTCACCGACATTGTATCCGGGTTTGCAGTCAAATCCGGCGCCAGAGTAAGGCTGCTGTCCGTTGCCACCGCGGGCCCGGCAGACGCCGCCAATCTTCTCCATATAGCGATAGCATTGCGGTCCCTTGCGCAGTTTTTCGCAAGCGGGCTGGCCGTCTGAATGTCCACATGGTTTGCAGTATCCGGATGGATTTGGCGCCAGCGATGCTGAGTTGCACCGAAACCCAACCCGCTTGGCAGGCCAGGCTTTCTTATTCTTCTGACCCCAATTGCGGCACACGCCTTTATACTTTTTCAGACCACTATTGCATTGCGGTCCCGGTTTCCACGCCGCGCAGGCGTCCTGCCCACTGCCGCCGCAAGCGGCTGCCGCAGTGCCGTTGCCAATCAGAATGACGGCGAAGCACAGCGCGGCGAGTTTGAGTAGAAAGGCTATACGAGCAGACCAGTGTAGCATGAAGTTATCTCCGACGAATGAGTAGTTCAGACTCATCGTGTCGGATCTGAATGCGGGTCGATATGGGTAGCACTACCCAATTCAATTCGCCGCCCGTTCGGGCCAATTTGGGTAGTGCTACCCATATCCTCAAGGCGGCGCCTCCTGCAGTTTCAAGGCAACAATTATTATCTGTGGAAGGAGCAGGGAAATGCGAACATTTATTGCGGCGCTCGGAATAACTTTAAGTCTGGTCGCCGGATCAGGCGCGTTATCGACGCCATCGGCCTCGGCGCAGGATCTGACCGAAGCGATCGCTGACGCAGCAGGTATTCCGCGCATGGATGCCTTTTTGCCGGATCGTTATAGCGTTGAAGAGACCGGAGCTTTACCGATTGATGGCGTGTGGATGATTTCGGCAAACCGAAAGAAGATCAAAATCGAGCAGGGTCGAGCCTATGCTCTGGATCCCTGGCTGCACTTGCTGACATTGAAAATTCAGCGCGATATGGTTGTGATGCAGGACTTCCAACGCCTCGGGCCTGGCAAATATCAGGCTGATGATCTGCCTTTGTTGGGGCCAGCAACCATGCAGCTTGAGCAAAATGGAAATCTCAGCGTGTTCGTCGCCGGCGCGCTTGGACCGGTGCGATACAGATTGATCAAACGCGACGTGGATGATTCCGATTTGTTTGAAACCGAGCTCGACATACTTGCGGGACGAACGCCGGAGCGCGATGTGAATGACAGGCGGACCGAGGAGAGCGATGAAACAGATCCGCTCGCGGACTGTGAAAATCTGAATGTTGACCCGCAATCTGGAGAAATCGTCTGTGATGATTAGCAAATTGGGGTAGGCGTGTGTGGTGCCAGTGCGTTCAGGCGCGCGGGCGCAACCATTTCGATCTGTATTGCCCGGGGTACCAGGCGATACAGATCTGTGTGATTGAAGCGAAAGGCGATGCTGCATGGACTTTGTGCCAGCATCGAAAAAAGTGTGTTGATAGGGCGTCACTTCGGCAGACATGTCTGGCACGGGTTAGGGCTGCTTCTGATCGCGGGCATTCTGATCGACACGGCGATAGCTGCAGCCGGAAATTCCTATCCGGTCTATGCGCCAGCAGGCCTGGTTTTCTACAGCATCGCAGGCACGACCATCCTCGCCTTCTTCTTAATCAATACGGGCCTCAAGAACCGACCCGGGATTTATTATTCTGGTGTGTTCGCAGCTATGTTGGCACTGATCTGGGCGCTGGAAGGCGGTCTCAAAGCACATGGATTGGGCGGAGAGTTTGAGGCTGACATAGCAATCACGATCGGATTTCTATGTGCGGCCTTTGGGTTTTTCGCAGCGCAAGCCTCGATCAATCCAGATCGAAAAATGCCGAAGACACAGACTGTCCTGAAAGCTCTGACGATTATTAGCTTGGTCCAGATTCCGATCATTTGGGTATCGTCCTGGCAGCCTATGGCAAACGTTGCGAACCTGTTGCTGGTGACGATGTTTGCGGCGCAAGTCATACCGGCAATGACGTCACGGACGCACGATAATCGCCGCCAGATCATTCAAGTCACAGCGGCAGTGATCGGGGCAATTCTGACTGTCGCCGCGTTGACGCTGTTCTTGGCCGGTGTGGCTCGCGAATACTTGCCCAGCCCGGCAATGTTCCGCTTTTTGTTCGCAGCTGTCGCTATTCCTACCATGGCTGGCGTAGTGGCGGCTTTGGTTGACATGCGCCGAGCGCGCGACAAGGCGCTGCTGGCCTCTGTTGAAGCTGCACAGCGAGATGCTGAAACCAGCGCTGCGTTGCTTGAGATGGAGCAGAATTATGCCCGTGCACGCGAAGTTGCGGATGGCCGCACACACCAGCTTTCGACCGCGTCTCACGATATCAGGCAGCCCATCGCGTCGCTTCGCGCTGAAATAGATGCGCTCCGGCAATCGGATGCGGGCGCGTCGTTCGATCGGTTCGACAAGATCATCGACCATATTGACCGGCTGAGTGCTGACTTATCCAACCAGGCCAAGCATCCTATCGAAGCTGGGCTGCATGGCGAGGTTGATGTGGAAACGGTGCCGATTGCTTTGCTTTTCGACACGTTGGAAAAGATGTTTGATGTGGACGCGGAGCGGAGAGGTATTGACCTCATCTTCGAGGCGCAGGCGGACAGTGTCAACGCGCCGCCTCTGGTCTTGATGCGTATACTGAGCAATCTGATTTCGAACGCCCTCGCGCATGCTCAGCCGAAGACCATTCGGGTGCGGGCCCAAGACATAGATCGTATGATCAAAATTGGTGTCAGCGATGATGGTGCGGGCTTTGATACGATGAATATCTCGGACGCGTTTCAAACGGGAATCAAAGGCCCAGGATCTGAAGGGGATGGTTTGGGGCTCTCGATTGTGCGTGAACTGGCCGACACTTATGGCTTCCAGGTTGATGTCATTTCCGCAGCCGACACTGGCACAAGTATCGCGATTTTGATCCCTCATTAGTCGCGTTGGTTTCTCGAAATGCGTCGAAAAAGACTTCCCCGATTTTACCACGTGTGGAAAACTTGGAGATAAGATTGGGGGAATCGAATTGCTTGAGCAAAGTCGTTTTAATGCCGTTATTGCGGATGATCACGAAATCGTACGGGATGGCCTGAAGGCCGCGCTGGAAACGCCCGGCCTGGTCGAGCCGGATGGAATTTCTGTGATTGGGGTCGCTGGCAATGGCTTGGAAACCTTGTCCAAGACCAAGGCGCTCAAACCCGACTTATTGCTTCTAGATCTGATGATGCCCATGTCGGGCGGCGCAGAAGTGTTCACGGATATCCGTCGCTGGAGCCCAAAAACCAAAGTCGTGGTCTATTCCTCGACCGAAACCGCTGGAATGCTCAGCATGCTTGTCTCTGCTGGGGTCGATGGGATGTTTGCAAAAGGCGGATCAAATCAGGTGCTATACGAAAAACTGCCGCTCATATTGCGCGGCGGTCGATATATCGCGCCGGAGTGTCTGGAGCTGATTGCGCAATCAGATGCTGAGGTCGCTCTGACGGCGCGTGAGCGGCAAACGCTCTCTATGATCCTGGCTGGACGGACGACTAAGGAAATTGCTGAACAGCAAGGCATCAGCCCGCGAACAACCGAAAAGCACCGCGCCAGCCTGATGTCGAAACTGGGCGCCAATTCAGTCGCTGAACTTATGGCGACGGCGCTCAAAAGAGGGTTGATCTGAGTCGCCAACCAGGGCGTGACACTCGAAGAACAGACTTGCTCGCAGTGCCACTCGTTTCGTGATACGATTCACATGAGGGATGGTAGATGGCGGTTTTAAAAAGACTTATTCTTGGCTTTGTACTGGTCACCACGGCGTGTCAGACCGTGCCGCCGCAGCCAGATTCGCGTGAGCTTCCGGCGCTGACACTGGCTGAGCTACACCGCGAGGCAGACCGCGGATATTCCAATTGCCAACTTGAAACCGAAGGCCGTTGGGTTTGCGAGGCGAGCTCGTCCTACGTTATTCGGGCTCGGGAAATTCCGCCCGAAGTGGCGCCGTTCATGGCGCAGATTTACCTGCATCCCGATTTTACGACCGAAGCAGATCTGCTGCGCCAGGGGGCTCAGGACTTGCCGCGTTGGCGCGTACGGCATGTTTGCGGCGGTGCATTGGTCGCGCCAAATTGGATCGCGACGGCGGCGCATTGTCTGAAAGATCCCCAATTGGACACGCTATATGGCGTACGCATTGGTTTGAACAATATCAGCGACGAGCAAGGCGAGCTGTATCGGGTTGCTGAAGTTGTACGGCGCGATCCGTTCGAGCCGACGCGAGATCAGGACATCGCGCTGGTCCGATTTGAGCGACCAGAAACGACTGCTCAATCGATGTCCTTTGCCCGTCTGGCGAGCCTTGCGAACAAGGCACCAGCAGTGATCGACGTTTTGCCGAACGTCGCCAATAGCGTGCTGATGACAATGGACGGCGATGGATACCTGCACGCGCTCGACGCGTTGACGGGTGAGAGGATGGTCTCGGCCAGATTTGGCGGCGGATTCGAACTTCTGGAAAATAAGACAATGCTAAGTTGGGGACCGGACCAGATTACGGTAACACCGCTAGCCGCCGAGGCTGAGCAATCCATCATTGCATTCCCGGAAATTCGGAGCATCGCGCGCTTCTCGGACGGCCGTCGCGTGGTCGGTTACGCTGAAGAGTCCGGACGACTCGGCGTGGTCGATATTGAGACCAGCACTTTTCTAATAGATACCACTGTGCCGCGGCGCAGCGGTCGTCCGATCCTGGTTGCCGGGGAGCGAAAAATTTTCTTCAATTGGGGACTGGCCACTCTGGTCGATGTCGAAAGCGGCGAACGCATAGATCTCAACCCGGATCGCAAGCTCGACTTGATCGGCATTTATGCAAACAAGACGCGCTTCGTTTTTCAGCATAAGGAAACGAAGGAAGTGCGACTGGTCGATGCCCATTCAGGTAACATAATTGACGCGTTCACGTTTTCCGAGATCGAACGCCTTCCTGGACCGTCATCTGATGAAGTTTTTATCACCAAATTCGTCGACGGAACGGGATTTCAGGTGTTCGAGGGCGCGACGCTCGGTCTGCTTGCTGTGGTCACTGATCCTGAGAATACCAGAATAGATCGGATGGAGTGGGCCTCAAATGGCGAGCGGCTGATGGTGTTACGTGATGATGGAAGAGTCTTCGACGTATACGACACGCGCACCTTGCAAAGACTCGATAGTGCGGCGTTCGAAGCGAGTGGTCAGTTCCGTTATGTCCGGGAAACACTTCAGCCAGAGACTTTCTTATTGGACTCAGCTCTACCCGTCGAAGAGACAGCTGACGGCTTCATCTCGAATGGTTCAGCGACATATGCCTTGCGGATAAATGGCCCGCTGGTTGAGCTCCAAAATGTTTCGCTTGAGCAGAATGGGCAAGGCAGCGCCCCACGAGTGGAATGGTTGACGCCATCCGCGGGCTTGATAACCGCCACCGCCCTTGCGGAGGGGCGCACATCAGTCTGGGATCTGAATAAATGCCAATCGGGCGGCGTGGCGTGCGAGCCGCTTCACATCCTTGACCACAGCGTTCCGGTTGGTTCGCTTTCCGTGCCCGAAAACGATGAAACGCTGACAGTATTTGCGACCAATGGGACTGTGCAGGTCTGGTCATTGTCGACAGGCGACGAGATTACGCGCGTCTTCCATGGAGGAACGCCGCTTGGCGCCAACTACAACGCCTCAGAAAACGAGCTGCTGACATATGGAGAAAATGGCTTTCTGCGCATTTGGGACGTTGCGACCGGTACCGAAACACGGCGGATTGATTTTGCTGAATTTTCAGTATCGGAAATTGACCCGATTGAGGACGTTTCCGCTGCTGGCGACCAATTGCTCGCCCTCGATAGCGTCGCCACCACATATCTGGAAATCGATGATAGCGGTGATGAACTCTATGATGGGGCTCCTGTTCGAGTCTTTGGTTGGGGGCGTTTTGGCGAGACAGCGAATGCGGCACGATCTATGAGATTGCGCGAGGCTGGTCTACGTGTACTGACCAATGAGAGTTGCCGGGCTCCGCAATTTCTGGGCGACCACAAGGATTTACATGCGCGTACGTTTTGCGCGCAGGATGCCGAGCGCAAAACCTGTGTCGGTGATAGCGGCGGGCCAGTTGTGCACGGCGATGCGGCGAGCAATATGAAACTCGTGGGTATAGCGAGCTGGGGCTCCAGCCGATGTGAATCGGATGGGCGTCCAGGCGTTTATACCCGGATTGCCGATTATGCGGTTTGGATCAAAAGTGTGATTGCAGGCGATCTTCCTGTCGAAGATACACTCGCTATCCCTGCGGCGCGTTAGCGCTGGGTGGGCGGCCGAAACACGGTTCCCGTATGATCGCAGTCCTCATCGGCAGGGTCACAATCAGGAGTCGCTTCCGGAGCAGCTGCCGAATCCGCTGTGGCGACGGCTTCTGGCGCCGCAGCGACCGCATCCTCTGCACTGTCTGTCGTCGCGCATCCGGCTAAACCAAGCGCCAATAGCGCTGCTGTAAAAGTAAATCTCATGGTCCCGTTCTCCCTCATCTTAAATTACACGCTATCGAAGCCGATCTCTGAAAGCAAACGCGAAAAATCGTCCCGCTCGCGCAATGGATCTAGCATCGGCTCGGCGTAAGCGGCTATGAGCCCGGCATCGCGCGTCGCCCACGCTGTGTTCAGCGCCATCATGGCGCCATCGAGATCACCGAGTTGCGAAAGAATTTGCGCGCGCTGAAAACTGGCGCCAGTGCCATATTCTTCTGTCAGTTTTCCAAGATAGTCGTTTGCCTCGTCGTCCCGGCCCAGACGCGCTAGGGCGATGGCTTTGCAGGTATATTTGGCATCCCTATTTGGTTCCAGTTCGCAGGTTTCGAGCGCCGCTTCTGCGGTATCAGACTGAATTTCAGACAGGCCCGCCCAATACCGAACGATGCCTGCATTCTCGTCAATGGCCAGCGCGGCTTCAGCGCTTTCCCGAGCGAGGTTGAACTCGCCTGCATAATACCGAACAATCGCTTGGGTGTTGTGCATGTAAGGGTTTATTGGGTCGAGCCGAATGGCCCGCTCGATGGCGTCTTTGGCGCGGTCCGATTTGCCGGACAAAGCTGCATACATGGCATAACTTCCAAGAATGCTGGCATCGCCATCGCCAATTTCTCTGGCGCGTTCGAATGGCGCCGCAGCCGCAGCTATATCTATCGCGGAAAAGAACTCGACCCATCCCAATGTCAAATGCGCCATAGGAAGATCCGGACCGTATGAAACGGCCTGTTGCGCCGCGCTTTGAGCATCTTTCAACAAGTCTGCAGATTCTTGCGGGTCGGCTGTCGCGCTGCTTACCCAGGACAGGATTGAACCGCGATGTGCATGTGCTGCGGCAAAGGCCGAGTCAAGCCGAATGGCCTCGTCGAAATAGGTCAGGGCCTGCTGCGCATCTGTCGGTGTTGCAGCCTTTCGCCAACCATCAAGCCCGCGCAGATATTGATCAAATGCGGATGGATTGGAGGGGGCTCCGATATCCTGCAAGTCGCGTTCGCCGAGATCTTGCGTGATGGTCCGCAGAATTTGCGTCAGCATGATTTCTTGCTGCACTAGAAGCTGATCGCGATCGGCGGTGTAAGTCTGAGCCCAGCGACTGAAACCGGTCACACCGTCTATGAGTTCAAGCGAGAGATTGAGCACACCATCCACCGCGCTGAGATTGCCGTCCAGAATGAAAGAGACACCCAGCGTCGAGGCGATGGCAGGGGCATCGAGATCCTGGTTTTGAATCGCTTCCGATGTCCGTTTTGCGACAACACGCAAAGCCGCATTTCGCATCAGCGCACCGCGCAGCTCGGCGGATATTCCGAGCGGAATATAATCGAAATCCTTATCGCCGCTGAGATTGCTGAAAGGCAGAACCACAACACCATTGCCGGAGACCATGTTTGTTTCGGGTGAGGTCAGAAGGTTTCGGCCTACCACGCCGCCACCAATCGCCAGAGTGGCGGCGCCTAGCCCCAGTGCCCAGCGTCGATTGATCAGCGCCGGCTTTGACGCGGTGGCTGCGATGACGGCGCGCGGCGGCGCGGGTTGCCCATGCGCTATAGAGAGCTGGCGGATCAAAGCCTGGAATTCCGGCGCGCCGGAGGCGCCGGACCAAGATGAAACGTCCGTCGATTGAAACTGACGAAACCCAAGCGGCGGCATTGCTCCTTCGATTGATAGCGGGATCAGGCAATTCTGCTCGCGCCCGACCATTGCCTCATCTCGCACCCAATTGGACTGAATGGATCGCGGCGACCAAAGTACGATAACGGCTTTGGCTGCGTTCAGTGTGGCTTCGGTCTTTTCGAGGTATTGCTCGCCTGGCTCCAGCATGCCGTCATACCATACTGAATACCCCGCAGACTGGATTGCTTGGATCAGCGGAACCGCTTTGTCTCGATCTTCACGGGAATAGCTGAAGAACACCGTCGGCGATGCCTCGGTGGCTTCTGCGCTATGATCTGAATCGTCCTCCACGCGTGTCCCTTCAGCGTTTTAACCGGGCAGGCTTTGACTGCAGTCTACGAAGGCAAACCGAGCTTGAACAGCCTCTTAGACCACCCGTCATCTGTACTGATGAGGCCGCGCACGAGCCGTGGCTCACTCGACGTCTCGGCCATATTCGCCGAGCGGTGGAAGTGGCTTTGGCTCCATCGTCGGCATTGGCTCTGAAGCGATTTTGTCCGCCAGATAGGTCAGTGCGTAAGCGAGTTGCGCATCTTCGCCGTCATAGGTGGCGCGGGGAGGGTTGACCACTTCTACATCCGGAGAGATGCCGCGGCCTTCGATCAACCAGCGCCCATCGACGCCAAACTGAGCGAATTCCGCGACGCGGGCTTGACCGCCATCGCTCAATCCGTTGCGGTCCGACAGCCAGATTCCAGCGCCAGCCGTCCGCGTGCCGATAGTGGTGCCAAGATCCAGCGCCTTCACCCCTGCCGCAAAGCTCTCGCCATCGGAGTAAGTGCCTTCATTGATCAGCACAGCGAGATGACCTCTGAAGGCCTGCTGCATATTCGAATAGGCATCGCCATGCGCGGGGTGGCGCCAATAAGCCCATACCTGCCGCAGCAAAGTGCTCAGAATGACGCTATCGATATTGCCGCCGCTATTGCCGCGCACGTCGATGATCAGGCCGTCTTTGTCGAAATGTTCGTAAAAGTCGCGCGCGAAACTTGCCAGGTCTGACGGCGTCATGGAGCGTAGATGCAAGTAGCCTATATTGTTGCCAGAGGTGTCTGACACGCGGCCGCGATTTCGTTCCACCCAATCAAGGTAATGCAAGATCCGCGTTGATCGGAGGCTTCTTGGTTTGACGATTTCCTGAACAATTGTCTGGCCGCGAACCAGTTGAAGCAGAACCTCCTCACCAGCTTTCATCACGAGCGCATTGGCAAGGTCGCGTTCCGAGCGGATTGAAACACCGTCGACTGATTGAATAATGTCGCCAACTTGAACAGAAATGCTAGGCTGTTGCAGCGGGCCGAGCGTAGAAGGTCGATCCGTTTCGCCGCGATAAATCGAGGTGATTTCAAGCCCGCTCGCGCGCGCAGCGTAAGTCGCGCCGAGGAAGCTCGGGTTGCCACTTTCGGCGTCGTCAGGCATGTCTCCATTGCGGATCTGGCTGTGCAGGATCCCCAGTTCTGCTGACATTTGCTTGAGTAAGTCATCAACTTCCGAACGGTGCCCGATCCGATCCCGAAGCGGCACGTAGCGGTCTTTGACGCTATCCCAATCGACGCCGCGCAAGTTGGGGTCATAAGCGAAGTCACGGTGCAGACGCCAGGCGTCGAGCACCAATTGTCGCCATTCCTGTTTTGGATCGATGCGAAGCTTCCAGTCGTTCAGGCGCAATGTCCGACCGCTGGTGTCTGATGGGAAATCCTTGTCCGCCGGGAGGATGAGGAATTGTGAACTGGATCCGCGTCCCTTTTGGATGAAGAGCTTTTTAGCGTCCGCCGACAATTCGAAGCGTTGAACGCCGTCTGTATAGTTGGCCAAGGAAGGGTTGTCTGATGTGAATGCGACCCGTTGCAAAGTCGAGTCGTCATCGAAGCCATATACAAAAAGGTGCTTTTCGCTGGCTGCCAGGGCCGCGAAGTCCCCGGGCCCAACAGGAACCTGGAACAGACGGTCGGCCACGTTGTCGAGATCAATCTCCGATTCGACGTCGGACGCCTCAGCTTCGTCCTCTTCGCCACCTGCTTCAGTCGCGTCCGCTAATTCAGTTGGCGGGGCAAACGGGAAGGCGGCTTCGGGGGCGAGTTGAAGCGCGAAAACCTGGCCGCGCGATGCAAACTCTGGCCCCATATTTCGGTCACCCCATGGGGAGCCTGGTGACGGCGTGAAGTTCCGATCTGAGATGAAATAAAGCCACGCGCCATCTCTTGAGAAAGCAGGCCCAAACGATTCAAACTTGCCCGAGGTGACCGTGACTTTCTCATTGGTTTCTGTGTCATAGATGGCGACACGGCGCAGATTGCGAGCGTCGTAGAACGTATAGGAAAGGTAACGCCCTCCGCTCGACCAGGCAAAGTCCGAGAATGAAAAATCGAACGAACTTGATGTCGTATCTATGGTTCTGACGATTCGTGTTTCCGGATCGAGATGCTGCAACCGGCCTGCCTTGTCGGCGAACAAAACCGAGCCATCATGAGGGGACGCGTAAAGGCCCCAAATGTGCGTGTCCGTGTTATTTGTGAGTTGCCGGGGCTCACCATTGCCGTCGGCAGGGAATTGCCAGATCTCACCGCGGTCATCCTGATCGATGATCGCGTACACAGACTCGCCATCATGACTGTAAACCGCAGATCGTGCGCGTTGGTCCGCTGCGATGCGATGATCGACTCGTCGGCGTTGCCCGGTGAATGCAGACGCAACGCGACCGCGCGCGGTTACCGTGACGGCGTCGCCTGCGGGCGCCATGCGCGCGTCCTCGAGATACGATAGCGGTTCCTCAATCCAACGTTCGCGGCCATAGTCGCCGTCGCTCATCAGAAACAGGTCGATTTCCCGAGTTGTCCCGGACGCAATGTCAAAGGCGAAGATGTCAGCGCCGCTTTGAAACACAATGGTGCCGCCATGAAGCGACGGGGTTCTTAATTGCCATTGCGCGCGCTCCGTATGTTGGCGCGCATCGCCGCCATTTTCGTCTACTGACCAGATATTGTCGGCTCCGGATTTGTCGCTGACAAAGTAGATCCGACCTTCATGGAACATGGGATCGCGAATAGGAGCGCCGAAATCCGCCACCAGGCGCGTCGCTTCTGCAGCGCTCTGAAGGTCTGCTTTCCAGAGCTGTGCCATGCGTCCGCCGCGATAAAGAACGGCATTGTCCGAAAACATTGACAGGCCGTAACGCGTAAAGAACAGCGTCTGGTCCGTTGCGTTCACTGTCGCTAGATCGGCATTGTCATAGGGGAAGTCGCTAACGGCAAGAGTCTGGCGGTCAACAGTTCTGAGGATGCGCGGAATGCGGCCGGAAATATTCGTCGTGCGATAGATGACACGGTCATTGTTCATCCAGCCCCGCAGACTGACGCCGCCGCCTTCATACGTTAGGCGCTTCGGTGTGCCGCCATTTATGGAAACCAGATAAACTTCCTGAGGGCCGTCATAGCTGGCCATGAACGCGATCCAGTTGCCGTCAGGCGAAATCGATGGTGCTGTCTCAACTTCGATGTGAGTCGTCAGTCGAACAGCCGTCCCGCCTTGCGCGTTGGCGCGCCACAAATCGCCTTCACTGGCAAATACCAAAGTGTTGTCGTGCAGTGACGGCGTCTGATAATAGCCTCGCTCTTGCGCTGTGGCGCCCAAGATCAGCGATCCGAAAAGCAATACGATAAACGCGATTGGAAACTTCATAGTGACGCCCTCTGCCCATGATTTTGGACACTCTTACGCCTGCGTCGCGATCGCACAATGAAAAAGTCGGGGGGCTGTAACCGTTGCAGGCATAGCGGTGCCAGTTTGAGCCAGCAGCGGATAGAAAAAACAATTTTCCGCGTCGGTTATCCCGCTTGCAAAGATCTGTGATGCTATTGGAGAAGGGATGAAAGAGCGCTGGCTCCGCGAGTAGGACTCGAACCTACGACCGGGCGATTAACAGTCGCCTGCTCTACCAACTGAGCTATCGCGGAATAGCGAGCCGCCTCCTTAGCAAACCCGATTTCCATGTCAAACCACGAAATTCACCTGATCGGCAAAAAAATGGCGGAACAAGAAATGTTCCGCCGAGGCATTGGGTGATGGTGGGTGTCTCCAAAGAAGACATTAACCTTCTCCTACATAATGGTTAATGAGTGTTAAACGGAATCCAGAAGATTTAAGCGAAATCGCAAATATCTTCAGAAAGTCGCTGATTATGGAGAGATTGGAGGCTCCGGCCGGAATCGAACCGGCGTACACGGATTTGCAATCCGCTGCGTCACCACTCCGCCACAGAGCCTCGCTGGTGAGGAGCGGTCCATAGCAGCGACCTTCCGGACATGCAATCGGGTAAAGTGCGTTAGTGCGAATTGGTCGTATTGCAGCGCCCGCAACCTGTGCTATTGCGCGGTTTGAATGAGATTCTTTTTGACAAGGGCCGCCACATGGACTTCGCACAAACCCGTAAAGTGATGGTCGACTCGCAAGTCCGGGTCAATGACGTCACATCGCCCGAAGTGGTCAGTGCCTTTTCGACCATTCCACGTGAAGTTTTCGTGCCAAAAGCCATGCGCGCCAGCGCTTATGCGGAGCTTGAAATCGAGACCAGCGAGGCGCGTGCCATGTGGTTGCCGCGCGATCTTGGAAAATTACTGATCGGATTTGAAGCGGCGCCCAGCGATGTCAGCCTGGTGATCGGGGCAGGGGCAGGCTATAGCGCCGCTCTGCTCGGTCATATGACGGATGCTGTGATTGCGCTCGAGGATGACGAAGCGCTCGTCGACGCCATGGCAGAACGGTTCGCAGCGATTGGCATGGACGAAGCGGTTGCGGTTCAGGCGGACCTTGCAAAAGGTCTGCCCGACCAAGGGCCATTCGATATTATATTTGTCGCTGGAATGGTTGAGACGGTGCCGCAAGCCTGGCTCGATCAATTGTCCGAAGGCGGACGTCTGGGCGTTGTGGTTGCGACGGGCCGCGGTGTTGGGGCAACCCGCATCTATAAACGGGCAGGCGATACATTCTCCTATCGAGAGACATTCGAATGCTGCCCGCCAATTCTGCCAGGATTTGAAACCGAAAAACCCTTCGTCTTTTAGGGGCTACACAGGTTTTGCCAGTTCGGTCTCTGGACGCCCGATCGTGCCTTTATCAGGATCCGGGAGCAAGATTGTCGGTTTGACAGGCTGCCCGGTTGCTTCAGCAATCAGTTCTGCAGAGCGCTGTTCGACGGCTTCAGTAAGGCGTGCCATGGCTTCCTCTTTCGGAAGGCCCGCGGGGATCGGCTCAAGAAATTCAATCACGGCTGTGCCAGGTTTTTTGAGCATTTCTTCTTGCTGCCAGAAGCAATTCAAATTCGTCGCAACCGGAACAATCGGCACATCCATGGCTTTCTGCATATGCCAGACACCTGGCTTGTAGCGGAAATGGTGCCCGACAGGTGCGAGGTGGCCTTCCGGATAGATGAGCACGCGGCGGCCCTCATCGCGCGCGCGCGCCATGCCATCGGCCAGCGACGCGGCTTTGCGCTCACCGCCGCCGCAAGTGTCGATGACGATGGCGCCGAGTTTGCGCAAGATGCCGCCAATCAAGGGAAATCGTTCTAAATGATCACCCGTGACAAAGGCCAGGTTCTTGACTTCCGGATAGATCATGAAGCCGTCGCCCCAGCTGGCATGCTTGGGGGCCAGAATGAAGGCGCCTTCCGGCAGGTTTTCGCGCCCGCGCACCTCTTTCTTGATGCCGCCAATCAAATGCAAGGCCATATTGATGGCGCGTGTGTATGAGCGAATGATCGCTGTTACCGGTCCGCGCCCGGGCAATGCCAGGAAGGGCAATGAGGCGAGGACGTAGATAAAAGACAAGGCGTAATAGACGCCTGTGAATAACAGACCGCGGATCATGATAATCTCCTTGAGACTCTATTTCTGAAGCAGGATGGCCATTATCGCGCGCGTGAACGTATCGACATGCTGGCTAAACGGGCCGGGTAGGCGGCTATAAATCTTGTTTAGTCCAGACTGCATTACCACGCCGAGGCTCATCGCCGCGAGAATTGCTGGATCGCCTTTCGGGATGTCACCGGTCTCGATCAGATGCTCAATGAGTTTTTCTATGACCGAGACGGGATCGTCGTCGCGTTTGGTGTCGTGCGGCAAATACCGGTTCAGTGAGACCAGATGGTAGCTGAAGGACAACCAATCCTCATCAGCAAAACCGCAATAGGCTGAAACGGCGCGGCGGACTTTTTCTTCGATAGTGCCTGGCTGCGTGAATGCGGCAAGCATCATATCGCCAAGCCGGTTATGCGTTTCCATGAACAATGCCAGGGCAAGCTCGTCCTTGCCTTTATAGTGGCGGTATAGCGCGCCTTCCGAGACGCCAGCATTGTCCGCGATATTGCGCGTGGTTGCAGCATCGACGCCATCACGAATGAACAGCTCGAGCGCTGCTTTTTCGATCTTGGGGCGCGCATTCCGAGCCCGGGGACGTTTCTGATCGGTTATGGCCATAAGCATTTACTCCATTTAGTGAGCGCTTGCTAACATAGCGGCCTGGGAATTGCAAGTGATTAATTGCTCACTTTATTTGTTTGACCCTCCTTCGCGTCAATGGGCAATCTGGGCACAACGAAATAATGGGAGTGAAAAATGGCAGACGGACAAGCACCGGTTCAAGCGAAATTCCGCGAGATGCTCGAAGGCAGCAAAGAAGACTGGGACATCATTGCCGAGCATTCCAAGGGCTTTAACAAGGGGCTTGCAAAGAGGGTTCTGGACCATTTGCGCCTGCTCGATGGCGATTATGGCGGCTTCCCGGTGGATCGTTTGACGCATTCGCTGCAAACCGCGACCCGCGCTCACCGCGACGGCCGGGACGAGGAATATGTCGTCTGTGCGCTTTTGCATGATATTGGCGATACGCTTGGCAGCTATAATCATCCGGACGTCGCCGCCGCGATTCTCAAACCTTTCGTGTCTGAACAAAACCACTGGATGGTGGCCAATCACGGCATGTTTCAGGGCTATTATTTCTTCCACCATCTTGGCCTGGATCGAAATATGCGTGACCAATTCAAGGATCACCCGCACTACGAATACTGTGCGCAGTTCTGCCATCTGTATGACCAATCGGCGTTTGATCCGGACTATGAGAGCGAGTCGCTCGAGTTTTTCGAGCCCATGGTCGAACGGCTTTTCGCGCACCCCAAGAATTCGATGTATCTGAAAGCGCTGAACCCTGAATAGATCCGTCGGGACAAGATTTGTAGAATTCGGGCTTGAATGCGCGTCACTTAGGCGCGATTTGATCTTGCGAGGATCGCACTCGTGCGATTGCTAAAGCGCGGGGGCGTCGATATACGGGCGCAATCGATTTCACTAAGGTAGGTCTTTCATGCGGAAATTCATTCCCCTGACACTCGCATCATTATTGGTTGCCCCAATGGCGATGGCACAAGACGCCGCTGGCGGCGGCAGCTTGATGTCCAGCCTGATCATGTTTGTGCCACTCATCTTGATCTTCTACTTTTTGCTGATCCGTCCCCAGCAACAGCGTCAGAAAAAGCATCGTGCTATGTTGGACGCGATGAAAAAAGGCGACACAGTCGTCACCGCAGGTGGTTTGATCGGCAAAGTGACACGGGTTGCTGACGATGAGATTACAGTCGAGCTCGCTGACGGTGTGCGCGTACGTGCTCTGAAGGGCATGATCGCGGATGTTAAAGACAAAAACACGCCGGTCGCCGCAAACGACTAAAATAAGGGCTTTGTCGCCATGTTGAATTTTCCGCTTTGGAAAGTCGGTCTGATTCTGACCATCCTGTTATGGGGCGCCGTCCTGGCCATACCCAATATGTTGTCAGATGGGTTCCTCGGGATCGCCCCAAAAGAACCGTCTGATCCGAGCAATGAAGTTGCCATGGCGGCTTATACTCAGCAATTGCAGGAAGCCGAGGATTCCTGGTGGTTCCTGCCTTCAGGAAAGCTCAACCTGGGGCTCGACTTGCAAGGCGGTGTCTACCTCCTGATGGAAATCGACCCGGCAGAGATCGCGGCAAACCGCTTGGAAACCGTGCAGTCAGACATTCGATCTTCGTTGAACCGCAGTCCACTGGTCGAGCGCAATCCGCCGGTTCAGAACGAAGACCGCCTGACCATCGAAATCCTCAATCCTGAAGAGGACATGGATGAAGCGGTAAAACGCTTGAACCGGTTAAACCCGACAATTGGCACCACTCAGACAAATTTGTTCACCGTCGAGCGAACGGGAGATCGCTTTATTCAATTGACGGTCCCGAACAATGCGCGCACCGCGTTGGCCGCCGATGCTCAATCCAAAATGATGGAAATTATTCGCCGCCGGATTGACCCGGACGGTGTTGCCGAGATTTCGATCACGCCGCAAGGCGACAATCGGATCATCCTGGAAGCGCCAGGGGAGGCGGATCCAAAGCGGATCAAGGATATTCTCGGACAGGCTGGCCGTCTGACATTCAATATGGCCAATCTCGATCAGTCGGCGATCCGCGCCGCGGTCACGTCCGGTCGACCACCCCCGCAAGAGGAATTGGTCGATTCGATTGATTATGGTCAAATTCTCATCAACCGCATTCCGGAACTCACCGGCGCAGATATCGCAACCGCGAACCGCTGCTTCGATGAGGCGAACTTTCCGGCAGTGTGTTTCCGTTTGAATTCGTCGGCGGCGACGAAATTCTATAATCTGACGCGCAACAATATGAACCGGAATTTCGCAATTGTTCTCGACGGCACCTCAATGTCCTCGCCAACTATTCGAAGCCCGATCCCGGGCGGGAATGTGATCATTGAAGGCCGTTTCACGATTGAAGAAGCCGAAGACCTGGCGGCAATTATCGAAGCCGGTGAATTGCCGGCGAAACTGAATTTCCTTGATGAGCGGACAGTCGGACCGACCCTCGGTCAAGAATCGATTGCGGCGGGCTCGCGCGCCAGTATGATTGGACTGGCGTTGGTTGGGGTCTTCATGATCCTTGCTTACGGCCTGGTCGGTGGCTTTGCCGTTGGCTCGCTGATGTCGAACATTGTACTGATCATTGGTGCACTGTCAGGGTTCGGCGCGACGCTGACCCTGCCGGGGATTGCGGGGATCATTCTGACCATTGGTATGGCGGTGGATGCGAACGTGATTGTGTTTGAGCGGATCCGGGAGGAGCAAGCCAATGGGCGCTCTCCGGCCACCGCGATACAAGCGGGCTATGAACGCGCGCTGTCGGCCATTCTCGACGCGAACATCACGACCTTTATTGCGGCTTCCATCCTCTACATGGTTGGGTCGGGCCCGGTAAAGGGGTTCGCAGTTACGCTCGCTATCGGTATTTTGACCTCGGTGTTTACAGCCTTCGTTGTGACCCGCTGGTTTACTGTTCTTTATCTTCGCACGTTCCGCCCTAAGCGGCTGGCCATGTAGGAAGGATTACACTCATGCTTCTTCGTTTGTGGCCTGAAAAAACCAAAGTCTCGTTCATGAATCTGCGCTTCATTGCGTTGATCATTTCAATTGCAGCATTGGTCGCATCAGCGGCTTTGCTGGGCATGCGCGGTTTGAACCTGGGGATTGATTTCGCCGGCGGGGCAGTGATTGAAATCACCGAACCTGCAGATGTCTCCGCAGATGATATTCGCGCCGCGGTCCAGCCTTTGATTGTCGGTGAAGTGCAAGTGAACTCCGCCCGCGGCACTGGCCCTGACGCGCCGGATATCGCGGTCATTCGATTCAAGCCGCAACCTCCGGTCGGTGACGAAACACCGGACGAAGCGCAAAACCGTGCTGGCGACGAAGTCAACGCCGCTTTGAAGGCGCTGGTCGATGGCGACCGTACCGAAGAGAATAGCCGGTTCGAGATCCGGTCTGAAGCCTCAGTTGGCCCTAAAGTCTCTGGTGAATTGTTCCGCTCGGGGATTATTGCCCTAACGGTCGCGCTGACCTTGATGATGATCTACATCTCTTTCCGGTTCCAGTGGCAATACGCGCTCGGTGCGGTGGCCGCTTTGTTCCACGACGTTATCCTTACCATGGGCATGTTCGCGCTTACCGGGTTCGAGTTTAACCTGGCGACGATTGCGGCGCTTTTGACGATTGTTGGGTATTCTATGAACGATACCGTCATCGTGTTCGACCGGGTTCGCGAAGAAGCCCGCAAGTACAAGAAGCTCGAGCTTTCAAAAGTCGTCGACCTGGCGATCAACGCGACCATGTCCAGAACGCTTCTGACATCCGGCACAACATTGCTGGCGCTGCTTTCGATCTTCCTGTTTGGCGGACCGGTTCTGCGCGGAATGAGTTTCGCGCTGATATTCGGTGTTGTGGTCGGAACCTACTCGTCGATCTTCGTTGCTTCAGCGGTTGTGCTGCTGCTTGGGATCGATCGCGGCGACAAGCCGAAGCGAGAAGTCGAAGGGTTTCAGGGGGTCAGCTAGACCCCCAGAATTTAAGCGATCAGGCGCATACCGACTTGGTATTCAAGCGCGTCGCAAACGGCGTCTGCAACTTCGTCTGCACCTTCACCATTGCCGAACGATGTGGCGCGGCAGGCTTGAACGTGGAGATTGATCAACGCGGCTTCGGGGTGCAAGTCTTCTACCCCTGATACCAATTGATGCAGTGATCCGGAAATTCGGGTCAACGCTCCACCACCATAGGCTCCAGACGCCCCATGGAGGTTATGAAGTGCGTTTCGGAACGCGGTGCCCGAATCTTCATTTTCAGGATTGTCGCAGCACGCCTGCCACGTCATTTGCAAGAGATCGAGATCATTCTGTTTCCACGCTTCTATGTTCGAAGCCGGATCTGATTCCACACCATCTTGCTCTGGATTGTTTTCAATCTCAGACTCTTGCCCAACCACGCGAGTAATATCGAGTTCCGTCAGGAGTTCTTTGCCAGCTTTTGGCGATTTGAACATTTTGAATAACGACTTAACCATAGTCCGTATGTATCAGATTAGGCTTAACAAACGCCTGAACGAAAACGGAAAACTGGTTAATTTCAGAATGCGAATTGTTCACGCAGGATGCGTTCATCCAGGGCGTGCCCCGGATCAAATAGCATGGTCAAGTGTTGTGATCGATCAGCGTGAATCGAAACGCGCGTCACGTTGCGCACTTCCTGATTGTCGGCCGCAGCGGCGACGGGACGTCGATCCGGCGCCAACACGTCAATGTCGACTTTCGCATCGTGCCGCAGCAGCGCGCCGCGCCAGCGTCTGGGTCGAAAGGCACTGACTGGGGTCAGCGCCAGCAAATTGGCACCAATCGGCAGGATCGGGCCATGCGCAGACAGATTATAAGCGGTGGAGCCCGCCGGCGTCGCGACCATGACGCCGTCGCAGGATAGTTCGGCCATACGCTCCTTGCCATCGACGATGATACGCAGTTTTGCCGTTTGAGAGGTTTGGCGCAGGATCGACACTTCATTGATCGCCAGCCGGTCATGCGTCTGATCATGAATGTCGGTCACTTTCATGCGCAGGGGTGCAACCGTCGCACGCTCGGCGCGGTCGATCCGCGCGATTAAATCGTCTTCATCATACTCGTTCATCAAAAAGCCGACGGTGCCGCGGTTCATGCCATAGACCGGTTTGTGATCGCTGAACCGGCGACGCATGGCGTCCAGCATCGCGCCATCTCCGCCCAGGGCGACGATGACATCGGCTTTGTCTTCGTCATATTGACCGTATTTTTGAGTCAATCGGCGAAGGGCTTCTTGAGCCTCGGGGCGCTGGGAGGCGCTGAATGCAATACAGGTTGTCATTGAGGCTCTATGTCGGGGGCATCGAACGCGGGGTCAAGCGTCTGCTTGAATTGCCCAAACGGAAGCTTCCGGTTACTGTAGCGCAAACGACAAGCCGGGAGTGAATAAGATGGCAGACGGAATGCAGATTACGAGCCTAAAGGGTCAAGTCAGCGCAGAAGAGTGGGAAACGCGAGTCAATCTCGCGGCGATGTATCGTTTGACCGCGATTCACGGCTGGACAGATATGATCTTCACGCACATCTCGCACCGGGTGCCAGGGCCTGAACATCACTTTCTGATCAATCCTTATGGCATGTTCTTCGAAGAGATCACCGCCTCATCGCTGGTGAAAGTCGATCTCGATGGCAATGTGGTTCAGGAATCGCCGTATTTTATCAATCCAGCGGGTTTCACCATTCACTCGGCCATTCATGCCGCGCGCGATGACGCCCAGGTAGTGATGCATCTTCACACCGATGATGGTGTCGGCGTGTCATGCAACAAAGAGGGTCTGTTGCCGCTCAGCCAGACCAGCATGCTGGTTCGGCATGATCTGGCGTACCATGACTATGAGGGCGTTGCGCTGGACCATGGCGAGCGCGAGCGCCTGGTCGCAGATATGGGCACCAAGAACAATATGCTGCTCTACAATCACGGAACGCTGACCGTCGGCGGAACGGCTGCTGAGTGTTTCCTGCGTATGTTCTTTTTTGAGCGTGCTTGTTCGATGCAGGTTAGGGCGCTCAGTGCAGGCCGCGAAAATCTGGTGATTCCGCCGCAAGACGTTCAGGATGTGGTGAAAGGTCAGTCCAATCCTGAGGGCACCAAAACACTGGCGAACATGCTGGCTTGGCCAGGTTTGCTACGGAAAGTCGATCGCGAACTTCCAGGATATGACGTTTAGATAATTTGCCTAAGGGTTATCCCGTATAGGTTTTTACACTACTGCGTCCATTCATACCGTTTCAAATCTTGGGCTTTACCCCTAGATCACAGTCGACAGGTCACGGAACATAGCTGCGATGAAACACTTAGAAGCTTTTGAGAACGCGCTCGATACCATCCATAGCGAAGGGCGCTACCGGGTGTTTGTCGACTTGCATCGTCACAAGGGTGAGTTCCCGAAAGCGACGGCGCGGTTCGAGCATGGCGAGCGCGAAATTATCGTCTGGTGTTCAAATGATTATCTCGGCATGGGCCAGGATGATGACGTGACCAACGCCATGCACGAAGCGATCGATAGTTTCGGCGCCGGGTCTGGTGGAACGCGAAACATTTCTGGCACGACACGTTATCATGTCGACCTGGAACAAGAGCTGGCTGATCTACATGGCAAATCAGGGGCGCTTTTATTTACCTCTGGGTATGTGTCGAATGACGCAACGCTGTCGACGCTTGGCAAGATCTTGCCGGAACTGATCATCTATTCAGATGCCTTGAACCATGCCTCCATGATTGAAGGCATCCGTCGCTCGAACGCCGACTATCGCGTGTTCCGGCACAATGATGTCGAACACTTGCGCGCGCTTATGGAAAATGATGATCCAGAACGCCCGAAAGTCATTGCGTTTGAAAGCGTCTATTCAATGGACGGCGATGTCGGTCCGATTGAAGCGATCTGTGATCTTGCTGATGAGTTTGATGCATTGACCTATCTCGATGAAGTTCATGCTGTCGGCATGTACGGTGAAGAGGGCGCAGGCGTCGCCCAGCGCGACAATGTCATGCACCGAGTCGATATTCTGGAAGGCACGCTTGGCAAAGCCTATGGTGTGATGGGCGGCTATATCGCGGCTCATGATACGATCATTGATGCAATCCGATCGACTGCGTCTGGTTTCATCTTCACGACATCAACATGTCCCGTCATGGCCGCCGGCGCGCTGGCCAGTATCCGCAAGCTACGATCTGAAGAAGGCCGCAAACTGCGCCGGACGCATCAGGCCCATGCGGCATTGCTGAAGCAAAAGTTCCGCGATGCCGGATTGCCACTGATGGAGAGTGACACCCATATCGTGCCGCTTCTGGTTGGAGATCCGGAGAAGTGTAAAGCGCTATCCGACACGCTGCTATTTGATTTTGGCATCTATGTTCAGCCAATCAATTACCCAACTGTCCCGAAAGGCACAGAGCGTCTTCGCTTCACGCCAGGACCCGTGCACACCGAAGCGATGATGGACGATTTGGTCACGGCAATTCTCGCCGTCTGGAAACAGCTCGGATTGGATGAGCAAGCGGCTTAAGCTTGGTCCCGCACACAGCATAAAAAGGAGGCGCGCTCAAACCAGAGCGCGCCTCCTTTGGTTTGGTGAGCAGGGACGGTCAGCTCGCGCGTTTACGACCCAAACCGATCTCTTTGGCGAAGGCGGATCGCTTTTTCGCATAATTTGGCGCCACCATCGGATAATCACTCGGGAGCCCCCACCGGGTGCGGTACTCGTCCGGGGTTAGATCATAACGTGACCGCAAGTATCGTTTCAGCATTTTCAGCTTACGACCATCTTCCAGGCAGATAATGTGATCTGGTGTAATGGATTTGGAAATCGCTACAGCCGGATCCGGGCGGGGCGGCGCGACCGGAGCGTCGGATGCCAGCGATTGCACCGTATCATGCACGTTTTTCAGCAGGTCTGGCAGGCCGCCAGCGGCAACGGGATTATTGGCGACAAAAGATGAGACAATATCCGTCGTCATCTCGAGCAGCTCGGCTTTCGAGTGTTTGGTCATGTGTTTAGCTCTTATATTTTGTCTGATTACTCGTTCTACCGACGAGATTAGATATATCTTGAACATGGAATCGATGCAGAATTCAAGTTCGGTTGCAAATATAGACCTAGTTTCGAGAAGCATGCGCGCTGGAATTCTTGCCCGGAATTGACGCCTTGCAGGTCGAACGCTCACGCCGTACATGGAGCGTCAGAAATAGGAATCACGCCATGCCAGACACCAGTCATCCTTCCCGATTTGATACTGCGACTTTCTTTTCTGAGCCACTTCGGGAAAGAGATAGCGAAGTTTTTGCTGCAATTGCTAAAGAGCAAACGCGCCAACAGCACCAGATTGAATTGATCGCATCAGAGAATATTGCCTCACAGGCGGTGCTCGATGCACAAGGAACGGTGCTGACCAACAAGTATGCCGAAGGCTATCCTGGTCGACGCTATTATGGCGGTTGCGAATACGTCGATGTAGTTGAAGATCTGGCCCGGGACCGCGCAAAGGCGCTGTTCGATTGCGCATTCGCCAACGTCCAGCCAAATTCAGGGTCGCAAGCCAATCAGGCCGTTTTCCAGGCATTGCTGCAACCTGGCGATACGATCCTCGGCATGAGCCTGGATGCAGGCGGTCACTTGACCCATGGTGCCCGTCCGAACCAATCCGGAAAGTGGTTTAACGCCATCCAGTATGGCGTCCGCGAAGATGATCATCTGATTGACTTTAATCAGGTCGAAGCCCTTGCAAAAGAGCACAAACCGAAGCTGATCATAGCCGGAGGCTCGGCCTATCCGCGCCAGATTGATTTCGCAAAATTCCGCGCCATTGCGGATGAGATCGGCGCCTTCTTCCTGGTCGACATGGCCCACTTTGCGGGACTGGTCGCCGGTAAGGCGCATCCAAATCCACTCGATCATTGTCATGTCGCAACTACGACCACGCACAAGACTCTGCGCGGGCCGCGAGGTGGCATGGTCCTGACCAATGATGCGGACATCGCCAAGAAAGTAAATTCGGCCGTTTTCCCGGGTATTCAGGGCGGACCATTGATGCATGTCATCGCGGGCAAAGCTGTCGCCTTTGGCGAAGCGCTCACCCCGGAATTCAAACAATATGCGGCAGACGTGATCGAGAACGCCAAGGCCATGGCGGCGGCAGCGAAAGAGAGTGGACTGGATCTGGTATCTGGCGGCACTGACACGCATGTTGCGCTGATCGATCTGCGCCCGAAAGGCGTCACCGGCCGGGATGCCGAACAAGCGCTGGAGCGGGCCTATATTACTTGCAACAAGAATGGCGTGCCATTTGATCCCGAAAAACCGATGATCACGAGTGGGATTCGCGTTGGCTCGCCGGCCGGGACAACGCGCGGTTTTGGCGCGCAGGAGTTCGCTCAAGTCGGCCGATGGATCGGCGAAATCGTTGACGCCGTCGCAAAAGGCGATAGTTCTGCGACCGAGCAAAAAGTTCGCGCAGAGGTTGAAAAAATGACATCTAAGTTTCCGATTTATAACGGTTTAGGAGCCTGATCATTGCGCTGTCCATTCTGCGGATCTGAAAATACGGCGGTCAAGGATAGCCGCCCTGCAGAGGACAATAATGCTGTGCGTCGTCGGCGTGGCTGCGATAGCTGTGGCGCCAGGTTCACGACATTTGAACGGGTTCAGCTACGCGAAATCATGGTCGTGAAACGTGACGGCAAACGGGTTCCATTCCAACGCGAAAAGCTGGCGCGCGTGATTGCCATCGCCTTGCGAAAACGCCCTGTATCGGCCGATCAGATCGATCAGATTGTTTCCGGCATCGCGCGAAAGCTCGAAAGCAGCGGCGAGACTGAAGTTGCGTCACAGGATATTGGTGAGCTGGCAATGGAGAGCCTTCGGGCGGTCGATCCAGTCGGCTATGTGCGCTATGCCAGCGTCTATCGCGACTTTGATGCGCCGTCTGATTTCGCGGCCTTTATCAAACAATCCGAGTTTGATGAGGACTAAGCGGGGATGTCTCGATCAAGCGTTACACTGAAAATTGCCACCAGTATGGATGGCCGCATCGCTCTGTCCAATGGCGTCAGTCAGTGGATCACGGGAAGCGAGAGCCGCGCCCGGGTGCATGAAATGCGCGCCGCGCATGATGCGGTTCTGGTCGGTATCGGAACGGTGCTCGCAGACGATCCACTCTTAACCGCTCGCACTGTGCCACCACCCGCGCGCCAGCCGGTACGCATCGTCGCGGACAGTTCACTGAGAACGCCGGAACATGCTCGACTGCTTGGGTCGCAAGGGCTTGGAAAAGTCGTCCTGGCCAGTGCCGTTGACGCGAAGGGGTATGCGGCGGATGCAGTGTCCAATGGTCCGGAAATCTGGGTCGTGCCTGGTCCAGACGGGCGAATTTCTCCGCAGAGCTTGCTCGACCGCTGCGCCGTTGAGGGCCTGGATCAGATCTTCCTCGAAGGTGGTGGCAAACTGGCCGCAAGTTTCATCAAAGCTGGACTTGTAGATACCATTCAATGGTTCCGTGCGCCAATAATCATCGGCGGTGATGGCTTGCCTGCCGTCGCGGCTTTGGGGCTTTCAGAGATGTCAGATGCGCCGCGTTGGCGCACTACCGCCACGGCACGGATTGGGGATGACACGCTGGAGACCTATGTTAGAGCCTGAGCTTGTAGGAGGGCTCCGATAATGTTCACTGGTCTCGTCACCGATGTCGGTACGATCCGTAAAGCTGAAGACCGAAATGGTTTGCGGCGGTTCGAAGTCTCGTGCGCGTATCCCGCTGACAGTATCGAAATGGGCGCCTCCATTATGCATGCTGGCGTGTGCCTGACAGTTGTCGACTTTGGTGCTGAAGGCGAGGGCAGCTGGTTCGCCGTTGAGGCTGTGCCAGAGACATTGTCGCTGACGGTTCTGGGCGACTGGGAAGAGGGCAGCCAGGTAAACCTTGAGCAAAGCCTGAAGCTTGGTCAGGAACTCGGGGGCCATTTTGTTTTTGGTCATGTCGACGGGGTTGGTGAAATCGTTTCCGTTGAACCCGAGGGACAAAGCTTCCGGATCACGATTCGTCCGCCCGCTGATATTGCGAAATACTTTGCCAAAAAGGGCTCTGCTGCAATCAATGGTGTGTCGCTCACCGTCGCTGACGCTTTGCCGAATGGTGACTTTCAAGTCGCTATCATTCCGCATACGTGGGAAGTGACAACGCTGCGGGAATTGCAGTCCGGCGCGCGGGTAAACCTTGAGATCGACATGCTGGCGCGTTACGTGGCGCGGATGATCGGCGTTGATGCGCCAAATCCGCATAATGCCGAAGGAGCCAAAGATGGCTGAAGACTTCTCTCCCGCGATTTCCAGTATTGATGAAATCATCGAGGATGCCCGCAACGGCAAAATGTACATTCTCGTCGATGCTGAGGATCGCGAAAATGAAGGCGACTTGATCATACCTGCCAGCTTCGCAACGCCGGAAGCGGTAAACTTCATGGCGAAGTTTGGCCGCGGACTGATTTGCCTCTCGATGACCAGTGAGCGCGGCCGGGCCCTGAACCTCGATATGATGGCGCGCGAAAATCGCGAAAGCATGGGCACCGCCTTTACGGTTGCAATCGAAGCCAAAGAAGGCGTGACTACGGGCATCTCTGCACATGATCGAAGCCACACAGTGCAAGTCGCGATCGATCCGATGTGCGACGCTGACGATATCGTCTCGCCCGGACATGTATTTCCATTGATCGCCCGCGATGGCGGAACCCTCGTGCGCGCTGGACACACCGAAGCCGCTGTTGATATTTCGCGCATGGCGGGTCTGTATCCAGCCGGTGTTATTTGTGAGATTATGAATGATGATGGCACCATGGCGCGCTTGCCTGAGCTGGTTTCATTCGCTCAATTGCATGGGCTGAAAATCGGCACGATTGCTGATTTGATTGAATATCGCCGCAAGAATGATCGCTATCTCGAGCGCCGTGTCGAAGCCGAATTGGAAAGCGCTTATGGGCAGGGCTTCAAGACGGTCATTTTCCGAAACACGATTGATGGCAGCGAACATATCGCAATTGTTCACGGCGCGATTGAGCCTGACAGCACAACAATTGTTCGAGTCCACCGCACCGATGTTCTGGCCGATATTCTCGGCGAGAAAGGCCCGCGCGAAGGTCTGGTCGAACGGGCGATGAAGATCATTGCCACAGCGTCCGAGCCAGGGGTCGTCGTCTTCGTGAATACGATGCGGCCAAATGCTCTGGCGGAACGGCTCGGGATGAAGACCTCGGAGCCAAAGGACACGCACGCGCCCTTGCGCGAATATGGCGTTGGCGCGCAGATTCTGCGCGAGCTGGGCGTCCGCAAAATGATTTATCTCTCAGACACCGAACCCACGCGGGTTGCGGGCCTCGATGGCTACGGCCTTTCAATCGAAGGCTGGCGCCCGCTCTCTGACAAGGACTAGACCACATGCACCGCATTCTCATCGTAAACTCTCCATACTACGCCCATATCTCCGACGAGCTTGAGAAGGGCGCACGGGAAGCTTTGGAAGCGTCCGGCGAGAAGTGCGATATTGAAACCATCATGGTTCCGGGCGCGTTTGAAGTTCCAGGCGCCATCGCGATGGCGGCCGATAGCGCCAAATATGACGGCTATATCGCGCTTGGCTGTGTAATCCGCGGCGAGACTTCGCACTATGACTATGTCTGCGGCGAGAGTGCCCGCGGCCTGATGTACCTTTCGACCGATCGCCGCCTGGCGATTGGCTATGGCATTGTCACGGTCGAGAACGAAGCGCAGGCTCTGGCGCGGGCTGAGCGCAAGCAAAAGAACAAAGGCAAGGACGCGGCGGTGGCCTGTCTCGAAATGCTCAAGCTGCGCAAGAAGTTCGTTCGCTAGTCTTATTGTCGCGAAACGCAGTCCGAACGCGCAAAGGGAATAGCTTTTTGCGACCGCAAGTGGCAAAGGACGCGCGATGAGCGAACAGAAACTCCCATTTGAAGTTATCCGCGCCCGCCGCGCCGGCGCCCGGCTCGCCGCTGTGCAAGCATTGTATCAAATGGAGCAAACCGGGCAGAGCGGTAAATCCGCGATCCGGGACCTGATGGATGACCGACTTGGCGTTGGCCCCGATGAGGATCCGGTTGAGGAAGCCGATCCCGATCTGTTCAAATCCATCGTCAACGCCACAATTGAACATCAGACCGTGGTTGATAAAGCAATCCTGGCGCGCCTGTCTAAGGGCTGGCGGCTGTCTCGGTTGGACTCAACGACGCGTTCGATCCTGCGTGCTGCGGTCGCTGAATTGGTCGCTCATCAGGAATTATCGCGTCGGATCCTGCTCGATGAGTATGTTTCGCTGGCGCACGATTTCTTCGACAAGACAGAAGCAAATTTCGTCAATGCGGTCCTCGACAATGTCTCCAAAGACTTGCGGCCTGAAGAAGCTTAGGTCTTAGTCCCCATTGGAGGACTGATGCAAGAAACCGCCTGGCTCGATCGTTACATTGCGCCGCTGGTCTCCGCGCCCGGCGCGGATCGGCTGCGCGATGATGTGGCGCTGCTTGCAGCGCCCGGCGCGATGATTGTGACTATGGATACGATCGTTGCCGGAATTCATTTCTTGCCGAGTGATCCCCTCGACAGTGTCGGCCAGAAACTCGTGAGGGTGAACGCATCCGACATTCTCGCAAAAGGCGCTATGCCGGTGGAAGCGATGCTTTCGATAGCCTGGCCCAATCAGACGCCCGAATCAGAATTCGCGACGTTGATGTCGGGAATTGCGAGAGATCTGGAAGAATTCGGGATTGCGCTGATTGGCGGCGACCTGGTCTCAACGGACGGACCTGTGACGCTGACCATGACGCTGACCGGGCAATGCATCAATGCGGGGCCAGTAAGGCGGTCCAGCGGCCGTGCTGGAGATGCTCTATGGGTGAATGGTGAGATCGGCTGGGGTGGTCTTGGATTGCAAGCGGCGCGAGACGGCGGGCAAGAACAAGTCGCGCAACGATACCGCGTGCCGCGCATCAGCTCGCTGTTCGCGGCTCAAACCGTGGCGGACCTGGCCACCGCGAGCATGGACGTTTCTGATGGCCTGCTGATTGATGCATCGCGTCTTGCTGCAGCTTCTAGCTGTGGGCTTGAGATCGATCTTGGAGCCGTTCCGCTTGCTGACCCGACACAAAACACAGCTGATATCATCTCTCAATGCACAGCAGGTGATGATTACCGGATTTTGCTCAGCGCTGTAATGGATAGGGCGGTTTCAGGGTTTACAGCGATTGGAAAACTAACCGCAGAACCCGGATTGCGTCTGATACATCATGGGCAGGCTGTTAACGCTCCATCAATTCTTGGGTTTGAGCATTAGGGGTAATTGTAAAGTTTCGATTCGCGCCCAGCGCGATTATCCTTGCGAACGTGCTGTGGCTGTTGCAGTCATGGACCCACTAACAAAAACACCGGGGCGATGAGAGCCCCGCATTTATAGGGAGGAGGGCAAATATGACCCTTTGGTTTTGGATAGCCTTAGTCGCGGCTGTGCTTGCGATTGGCTTTGGTTGGCTGCAGAGCCGCTCAATTATGAGCGCAGATGCAGGCAATGACCGCATGAAAGAGATCGCCGCGGCGATTCAGGAAGGCGCAAATGCTTATTTGAGCCGTCAATATCGTACAATCGCTATGGTTGGCGTCGTCGTGGCGCTGATTTTGTTTCCATTGCTCGGATGGCAGGCAACGCTTGGCTTCGTCATTGGCGCAGTTCTATCAGGCGCAGCAGGCTTCATTGGTATGAAAGTATCAGTTCAGGCCAACGTGCGGACAACGCACGCTGCGAGCAATTCACTGCAAGAAGGCCTCTCAATGGCATTCAAATCGGGCGCTGTTACAGGTCTGCTCGTGGTCGGCCTCGCTCTGCTTGGTGTTGTGGCTTATTATGGTCTTCTGGTCGGTGTGCTTGAATATGATGAAGGCAGCCGGAAAGTTGTCGACGGGCTTGTTTCCCTCGGCTTCGGTGCTTCGCTGATTTCAATCTTTGCCCGTCTCGGCGGCGGCATCTTCACCAAAGGTGCGGACGTTGGCGGCGACATGGTTGGCAAAGTCGAAGCCGGTATCCCGGAAGATGATCCGCGCAACGCTGCGACCATTGCCGATAATGTTGGCGACAATGTCGGCGATTGTGCTGGTATGGCAGCTGACTTGTTCGAGACTTATGCCGTGACGATTGTTGCGACCATGGTTCTGAGCGCGATCTACTTTGCTGGAACCGACTATCTCGGCAGCATTCTGCTCTTCCCGATGGCCATTTGTGCCGTTTGTATTGTGGCTTCTGTGATCGGCACGTTCTTCGTCAAGCTCGGCAAGGGCTCCACGAACATTATGGGCGCGCTGTATAAAGGCCTCATCGTGACAGGCGTATTGACCGTTGGCGGATTGGCTATTGCGGTGAATTATGCGCTTCCAAACGGCTTTGGAGAATTGGCTGGCGCGGGTGCAGCGCTTGGATTGCTCAATGCTGAAGGCACTGGAGCTGCGGTGGTAACCGGTATGGACTTGTTCCTTTGCGGTATAACCGGCCTGATTGTAACGGCGCTGATCGTTGTGATCACCGAATACTATACCGGGACCGAATATCGCCCGGTGAAATCAGTTGCCGAAGCATCGACATCGGGACACGGCACGAACGTCATCCAGGGATTGGCAATATCGCTCGAATCCACGGCCCTTCCGGCGATTACGATTATGGCGGGTATCATCCTGACCTTTAATCTCGCAGGTCTGTTCGGGATTGCGATTGCGACCACAACGATGCTGGCTCTGGCCGGTATGATTGTTGCTCTCGATGCATTCGGTCCGGTGACTGATAATGCTGGCGGTATCGCTGAAATGGCTGAGCTTCCGAGCTCTGTCCGTGAGACCACTGATGCGCTCGACGCTGTCGGTAACACCACGAAAGCGGTCACCAAAGGCTACGCGATTGGCTCTGCCGGTCTCGGTGCGCTGGTGCTGTTTGCCGCCTATAATGAAGATCTGAAATACTTCACTGACAGCGCCGTAGAAGGCAGCTTCTTCTACGGAATGGGGCAAGTCGATTTCTCGATCGCCAACCCTTATGTTGTGGTAGGTCTGCTGTTTGGTGGTCTGCTGCCATTCTTGTTCAGTGGCATGTCGATGATGGCCGTTGGCCGCGCCGCGCAAGCGGTTGTCGAAGAAGTCCGGAGTCAGTTCAAGAATGATCCAGGCATCATGGCTGGAACATCGAAGCCGAACTACGGTAAGGCGGTCGACATTCTGACCTCTGCGGCGATCAAGGAAATGATCGTTCCATCGCTTCTGCCTGTCCTGTCACCGATCGTGCTCTTCTTGCTGATCTGGTGGATTGCAGGTGCTTCGGCGGCTCTGGCAGCTGTTGGTGCGATGCTCCTCGGGGTGATTGTGACTGGCCTATTCGTGGCCATCTCAATGACGTCCGGTGGCGGCGCCTGGGATAATGCCAAGAAGTATATCGAAGACGGTAATCATGGCGGTAAGGGCTCTGAAGCTCACAAAGCTGCTGTGACCGGCGATACGGTTGGCGATCCATATAAGGATACAGCTGGTCCAGCTGTGAACCCGATGATCAAGATCACGAATATCGTGGCGCTCTTGATGCTGGCGGTTCTGGCAGGCGGTCACTAGACCTTCAACTAAGCCAAAATGATCAACCCCGTGTCCTTAGGGCGCGGGGTTTTTCTTTTTCGATTCAGGGATCCACCTAAGCCGCAAATCATGTCGCGCATATTCTGCGCGATAGACCCGTGCCTCCTGAACGAGACCGGCTGCTGCGTAAAACGCCCGGGCCGTGCGATTCGCTTCAGCAACGGTTAGCGTAAAACCACCGGGAAGGATGGCCTTGGCGAATGCCAGACAGGCCGTGCCAAGCCCCCGGCGTTGGAATGCGGGTGCCAGAAATAGTTGCGAAAGCGTCTGTTCGATAGGGTCCAGGACCATCATTCCTGCCAAGGCCTGATCCTGCTCAACGACATATATGTTCGCGCCGGATCCAGAAAACTGGATAAGCCGGTCTCTCAGCTGCGAAACGGACAGTGATTCCGGGCTTGGCACGCCTGTAGAGTGCCAGCTTTCATCCCAGATCTGGGCAATACGCTCTAATTCTGATTCAGTTGCCGGTCGAATTGTAACCGGTACAAACATTTCAAGCCCTAGTTCCGGCGACCCGTCGGGTTGCCTGGCGTACGCTCATCGGTTTGCGGCAGGGCGACGGCCCCGACGGTTCCGAAGATCTGCTCCAGCAGGCCGAGCTCGCGGCCACGCGTGGGTGTTTCGCGAGACGCGTAATTGATCACTTCACCATCGGCTTCGCTATAGGTCAGAATCTCTTCGACCATATCATCCTCGCCAAATCGAATGGCAGTGATGGTGCGTTGCTTGGTGCGCGGTGTCAGGAAAGCAATCCGTTCACGGCGCGTGGTGATGTAAAACCAGGTGTTCTCGTCAAAGACGCTTTCAGTCGATGCTGACCCTAATTGCGCTAGCACGCTGGCCCGGGTGTCTTCGTCGACTTTGATGTTTTGCGGCAGAACTTCATCCGCGGTGTATCCGTGATAATCTTCAATCGGGCTGATACAGGCTGTGGTCAGCGCTGCAAGAGCGAGGGATGCAAGGATGACACGTCGCGCCATGAGGATACTCCTGATAATCTGCGCTGGAGATAAGGCTGAAAACCTGCCATTGGCAACCTCCAGCTAACACCCAACTCGAGTCTAAAATAGGGCGATAATGTTCAATTGGTTCAAACGAAAATCGGTCGACAAGGAGGTCGCGCGACGCTGGCGTGACGCCGTGACCGCCCAAGCACGCATTCCTGAGCCCTTTTTGAAGGGCTGGGTCACCGATACAGTCTATGGTCGGTTCAACATGGTGACGCTTGTCGCGACGCTGGCCATGCGCCGCATGCGGACGCTGGGCAGCGACGGCAAAGCCCTGGCGGAGGCCTTCACAGAGCTGCTATTTTCCGATTTCGATCATGCTCTGCGCGAGAATGGGGTTGGCGATTCGTCGATTGCCCGCCGCATACGTAAAATGGGCGAAGAGTTTTATGGTTTGGCAAAAGTTGTTGACGAAGCGCTTGATGCGGGCGGTCCGAAGACGGAGCTCATCGCGATTCTCCAGCGAAATGTGCAATCCGACGAAGAAAAAGCCAAAGGCCTCGCGCTCTATTTGCTCGACTTGAATGTTCAAGTTGAGGATCTCTCGGACGCACAGGTGCTCGCGGGGCCTGATGCTCTGTAATTTTGCAACGCTGCCAAGCTGTTATCAGTCGAAAGACGAGCGTTGCCTTTCCTCGCGGGCAGGCATAGGTTGCGCGCTTCGTGAACGGCAATGCGGAGTTCTTGTCCGATGGCCAGCTTAATTCTATCAATTGACGCCATGGGGGGCGATGCAGCCCCTACCGTCGTTCTTGATGGTCTCAAACTATTTGCCGAACGGCGCAGCAATGTCCTGTTCGAAGTGCATGGCAGAGCTGAGGATATCACGGCAGGCATCGAAGCGCGCGGTCTTATGGATCGCAGCACAATCATGCACCATGACGACGTTGTGAGTATGAGCGAGAAGCCTTCAGCGGCGCTCCGCCGGGCGAAGAAAACCAGCATGTGGGGCGCAGTTCAGGCGGTCAAATCCGGACGCGCCGGTGCGGCGGTTTCTGCCGGCAATACCGGCGCTTTGATGGCTTTTGCGATGATGTCGCTGCGTAAAATGGAAGGCGTGCATCGCCCGGCTATGACGGCAATCTGGCCAACCATGGAAGGGCGATCAGTGGTGTTGGACGTCGGGGCCAACCTGGACGCTGACTCTGACCAACTTGTCACTTTCGCGATTATGGGAGAAGCCTATGCTCGCGCCGTGACAGGCAAAGCCAAACCAACCATCGGTCTGCTTAATATCGGATCGGAAGAAGACAAAGGCCGGGACACGCTGAAGCTTGCGGCTGAGCGTTTGCGCGAACCTGAGCTTGGCCTGGATTTTCGCGGTTATGTTGAAGGAAATGATATCGCGCTCGGCGCCGTTGATGTCGTGGTAACCGATGGTTTTACGGGCAATGTCGCGCTGAAAACCGCGGAAGGCACAGCCCGTCTGGTGGCGTCCTATGTCCGCGAAGCACTGACCTCCGGGGTGATTTCGAAAATGGGCGCGGCTTTGGCCAGTTCCGGCTTGAAGCGGCTGCGCAGCAAAATGGACCCGTCAAATGTCAATGGCGGTGTGCTGTTAGGACTAAACGGTGTGGTCGTCAAAAGTCATGGCGGTACGGACGCCGAGGGCTATGCCACAGCCGTTCAATTGGCTGCGGATCTGGCGGCCAGCCGATATATGGAAGAAGTTGCTGCCGGATTGAAACGCGATAGCGTTGAAGTCAGCATAAGCGAGGCCTCAGAATGACGGCAATCAGAAGCGTGATACGCGGCACCGGCGGATATCTCCCTGAACGCATCATGACGAACCAGGAAATGTCGACCATCGTCGAAACGACGGATGACTGGATCCAGGAACGGACAGGTATCAGGCAGCGCCACATTGCGGCCGACAATGAACTCACGTCGGATCTAGCGACAAAGGCCGCAGAGCGCATCCTGAAGGATGCCGGCATCGCGGCAGAGGACGTTGATCTGATCGTTCTGGCGACGACCACACCCGACAAGACGTTTCCGGCGACGGCAACTGCCGTTCAGGCCAAGCTCGGCATGGGCGGCGGCGCGGCATTTGACGTGCAGGCGGTCTGTTCGGGCTTCTTGTTTGCATTGGCAACGGCCGATTCAATGTTGAAAACCGGGCTCTTCAAGACGGCGCTGGTGATTGGCGCCGAGACGTTTACGCGCATTCTGGACTGGTCCGATCGCGGCACTTGCGTGCTGTTCGGGGATGGCGCCGGCGGTGTTGTGCTAACGGCTGAAAGCGAGCAAACGGCAGGCGATCAAGGGATCCTGACGCATCATATCCGAACCGATGGCACCAAGAGTGATCTGTTGCATGTTGATGGCGGCGTTTCGTCGACGGGAACGATTGGGCATGTCCGCATGCTCGGAAATCAAGTCTTCAAGCATGCTGTGACGAATATCTCGAGTGCGATTGAGGCGGTCTATACGGAAACCGGAATAGGGTCCGATGATGTCGACTGGTTTGTGCCGCACCAGGCCAATCAGCGAATCCTCAATGGTGTGGCCAAAAAAATGAAGCTGGATGAGGCCAAAGTTATCTCCACTGTTGGGGATCACGGCAATACGTCTGCGGCTTCGATTCCGCTTGCTTTACATACCGCGGTCAGCGATGGTCGCATCAAACCAGGGCATTTGGTGCTCAGCGAAGCGATGGGTGGCGGATTTTCTTGGGGCGCGAGCCTTTTCCGCCTCTGATTTTCGTAATTCATTAAGATATGAGCCCGTATTGTTAACCAAGAGGAGTTGACCCAGTGACGACGACAACGCTCACCCGTGTAGAACTAACCGATGCGATCGTTCGCGATATCGGACTGACACGGCAGGAATCCTCGCATTTGCTTGACCGCGTGCTCGAAATGATCAGTGAAAGCCTGGAAGAAGAAGGGGCCGTGAAACTGTCCCGCTTCGGAAACTTCAATGTCCGTCGGAAGGCGTCCCGCGAGGGCCGTAATCCCAAAACCGGCATTCAGGCAACGATTTCGGCGCGAAAGGTTGTGACTTTCAAACCTTCTCCGATGCTCAAAGACCGCGTCGGGGGCTAATCACGAGACCCCTCCCATATGTCCAAGTCTGCTGCCCGTAAGATTGAAAAATCCGCTGACGCCTATCGGTCAATCGGGGAAGCTTCAGATGAACTGGGATTGCAGCCGCATGTGCTGCGTTATTGGGAAACCAAATTCACCAAATTTGTGAAGCCTCTAAAGCGCCGTGATGGCCGCCGGATGTTCCGTCCGGACGATCTGGCGGCTCTGCGCGCCATTCAAATGCTTGTGCACGATAAAGGCATGACTTTGAAAGGTGCGGGTAAGCTGTTGCGAGAGCAGGGCGTCTCATCTGTACTTGGCGGCGAGGCACGGATTGTCGCGCCGGTAGACTCAGCCAATGTTTCTCCCACGCCAAGCCCGGCGAGAGAGATGCAGGAAACCGTGCGCCAAGCCTTTGAAGCGAATATGCCAGATACGCCTGCCTCAGGCACCACGGATCGTCTGGAAACGATCCTCTCGGACTTGAGCGATATCAAGGCCCGCCTTGACCAAGTGCGTCAGAAGAAGGCGGCTTAAATCACCGCACGCCCCATTGCCAAAATTCGCAACTTGCCTATACCTCCGGCCCTGGTTCGGAGCGTAGCGCAGCCAGGTAGCGCACTTGACTGGGGGTCAAGGGGTCGCAGGTTCGAATCCTGCCGTTCCGACCAGATAAAACTCTGCCAAAAAGAAACAAATCATCCGTGCGGTCTGGGGCTGAACAGCGCGGTCGTGGGTAGATCCAAAATGGATTGCCGATCAGATGGGTAAAGTGCCTCCGTTCTCCGCGACCTGTCTACGTATGTTGGCTCGATACCGCGCAATTTTTTCGAACTCAGTTTTTTCATAATTAGATCTAGAGAGAGTTGGCGGCGCAGCGAGGTGGTCGTACACCAGACGCCCACACTGCTAGGTGGTTTCTTTATCAATCCGAATCGTAACTTCGAAGCCGCCTTGATGGCTTTTGCCGAGTTGAAAGTCAGCTTTGTCTCCGAATGTTGAGACCAGACGATTGCGCACATTGGCCAAGCCAATGCTTTGATTGGTCGCCAAGGCGTCTTGTTCGGCATCCGATATGCCTGGACCATCATCGCTGAGCGTTAAGGTGACCCTATTTGCGTCCTGCGTTGCTGAGAAACTCAGCGTTGTTCGGCTCGTGCGTTTGCTCACAGCATGTTTTATCGCGTTCTCGAAAAGTGGTTGCAAGAGCAGGACAGGAAGTTTGGTGCTTTTGGTCGCGGCCTCGATACTAAACTTTGTCGCTAGTCGATCGCCGAACCGAATTTTCTCGATACCAAGATAGGTTTCAATGGCATCGATTTCTTCTTCGAGAGAGTGAAAAAGGTCGCCGTCATCATCCAGTGATACCCGCAGGAAATCTCCGATCCGTGCCAACATTTCTGTGGCATCAGAATCTTTGCCGCGTTGCACCAGTGCCGAGACTGAGTTCAAGGCGTTGAGAAAGAAATGCGGATTGAGCTGGTACTTGAGCATGCGCAGCTGGGATTCTTGAAACAGTTTTTCCGCTTCCAGACGTTTCAGGTTTTCATGCTGGGCTTCCGCTTGTGCTTTGAGAGCCAGAGTTTGAGCTTCGGCGGCTAACTGGCGCTGCTGTATCGACAGGCGGTAATATTTCAAGGCGTGATAAGAAACGGACCAAGCCGCAAATACGATTACAGATAGATTGATCCAGCCGCCCCAATCTGAAAACTCGATGACCTCTCCGGTGAGCCGAGTAAACGAAGTTACCCGCCAAACCGTCCAAAGTCCCGCAGCGACCAATACAGCGATCAAATTGATGATCGCCCGTGTGCTGAAGTTTAGGGACCATGTGCGCCGTGCGACGTACCTTAGTGGATGGCTGATTAGGATGCCGACAACCGATTGCAGGCCGCTATGCACCAAAGGCGCGAATTCGCCCGGCGTGTACCAGATGTTCAAGCTGAGCACGCTGAACACTGCCAGCGCTGTCCAGCCGGCGATCTGAAACAGCCAATATTGGCGATCGTTCAGCTCGGCCTGTTGCTTGGAAACCATAGTGTTTAATTCCATGCGGCAGCCTCCTAGCAGGTAAATCCCGGACTGTGTAGTTGTCAGAGTAGAGATTGAAACCGCCCATGGTGTTTGGCGGCGCGGGTGCGCGGATCTGAACGGAGGGTGCGTCATGTTGAGAGCTATCGTTTGCGACGATGAGCAGCCGGCTATCGACCTTATTTCAGATTTTCTTGAACAGAGCGACCAAGTCAACCTTGTCGCCAGGTGCCGATCGGCCGTCGATGCTTTGGCGATCATCGATCGCGGCGACATTGATCTCGTTTTCTTCGATGTGGAAATGCCAGAGCTTACTGGCGTTGCTGCGGCCGCCCAAATTAGCGTCGAGCCGAAACCGCTTCTAGTTTTTGTGACCGCCCACCCTGAGTATGCGGTTGAGGCATTCGGAATTGACGCGATCGACTATGTGCTGAAACCCGTTCGCCGAGACCGTCTGCTCAAAGCGGTAGAAAAGGCGGTTCGAATGACTCGGCTTATTGAAGAAAGTCGGAACAGAACTGTACCAGCTAAACACCTAGACGACCCCAACGAAACGGATGATGTCATCAAGATACAAGATGCGGGGTCGTTCCACTTCTTGCCTCTCAAAGACATTCTCTGGATTGAAGCGGCAGGAGACTATTCTTTGCTGCACAATACCGGGACTGAGATCGCCGTGAGACGAACCATAACATCGCTAGAGACCGAATTACCTAGCAACCGGTTTTTGCGAATCCATCGTTCTGCTATCATCTCTGTTGATCATATCTCCGAGATTCGGCGCCTCGCTAAGGGCGAAGCGGAACTCAAGATGGGTGCGGACGCCTGGGTGAAGTCCAGTCGTAGCTACCGCGATGTAATTGCAGGCTTAATCGACTAGGTATTGGCATCTCGCGTTACGGAATTGGGGATTGAGAGTTAGCTCCGTAATCCAATTCACCGCATAAATCGGACAACTCATCGCAACTCCATTGAGCATCCCGCTGCCTTTTTGCAGCCTAGGCTCGGGAGGAAATTCGGTGATCTGGCTAGATAAGCAAAAGGTAACTTGGAGTCTGCTCGGGTTCGCAGCCTGCGTGAGCAGCGCTTGTGTACAAACCGATGATGTTTTGCCCGAAATTGACAGCGCTGTCTCAAGAGCTCCAATGGTCGATATTGTGCCAACAGGCGAGCGCGACCTGGTATCAGACGCGCGATGGCATACGGTATTCTTCGACGATTTTGACGGCGATGCGCTCAATCGTTCCAAATGGACCCCGGAAGTCTCTTGCTGGGGCGGCGGGAACAATGAACGACAGTGCTACACAGACCGCGCTGAAAATGTAAGCGTAGACAATGGCTTGCTACGCCTGATCGCAAAGCCTGAACAACATACTGGCCCGTTGTACCCGCCTGCAATTGCGAACGCTTCAAACGAAACGAAAACGCAAAGCTATACATCCGGCAAGGTGAGCACGCGTGGTCTTGCGGCTTATAAATACGGGCGCTTCTCCGCGCGGATCAAGCTCCCGGAAGGACAGGGGACGTGGCCAGCTTTCTGGATGATGTCTGAAGCCGAACCCTATGGCACGTGGCCATTGTCGGGCGAAATTGACATCATGGAAGCGGTCAATCTGGAGACTCCGTGCGAAGAGTGTCCGGGTGGGATCGAACGCCAGACATCCGGCGCGCTGCACTATGGCGCTGCCATTCCAGACAATGACTACCTGTTCCAGAAAACCGGCGGCGATCGAGAGATTGGTCCGTCCAAGGAATGGCGAGTCTATTCCGTTGAGTGGGCCGAAGGCGTGATTCAGTGGTTCGTCGATGGCGAAATTTATATGCAACTCGACAGCGATGATTGGCATTCGGCCTCACCGGCTGCGGAGGGACGTCCCCACGCGCCGTTTGATCAAGCATTCTATGTGATGATCAATTTTGCGGTGGGGGGAAATCTATCAGAAAGGTCAAATGGCGCGGGCTTTGACCCATCATCATTCCCTGCCGAGCTGCAAGTCGACTGGGTACGGATAGAGCAATGCCGGCAGGACTGGGAAACCGGACTGCCGTGTCTTTCAGAGTATGACGGGCTCGAGAAACCACGAGGCCCTTGGGAAGTGCAGGCCAGATAGGACCTGCAGAAAAAATACAATTACAGGAATCATGGGAGGAAAATATGAAACCTGGAGAGCGAAAGAAGAAGTTGAATTTGGGGTTGATCCTGCTCGGCGGTGTATCATCGCTGGCGTTGGCGCAACCCACAATGGCGCAGGATGCGCCGGCGGATGATGAGGCCGTTGAAGCCGAAGCCCGTCAGGATGTCGTTGTTGTTACAGGGATCCGTAAGAGTTTGCAGGACTCTTCTGACATCAAGCGCGATGGTCAAGGTGTCGTCGATGCCATCACATCTGAAGACATGGGTAAATTCCCGGACACCAATCTCGCGGAATCCCTGCAGCGTATCTCTGGTGTCTCGATTGACCGCGCCAATGGCGAAGGCAGCCGCGTAACGGTTCGTGGATTTGGTCCAGACTTCAACCTGGTTCTCCTGAATGACCGTCAAATGCCATCAGCCTTTCTCGAAAGCGGCGCACCGTCTTCGCGGAGCTTTGATTTTGGCAATCTCGCGTCTGAAGGCATCGCTGGCGTTGAAGTCTATAAGACAGGTCGTGCAGATCTTCCGACCGGAGGTATCGGTTCGACGCTCAATATCAAAACCGCTCGTCCTCTGGATGCGCCTGGTTTGCGCTTCTCGGTTGGGGCCAAAGGCGTCATGGACAATTCCGTCACCTCAATTGGCGACGACACCATAACGCCTGAATTGTCAGGGATTTTCTCTAATACGTTTGCAAATGACACAATTGGGATAGCGGCTGCGGCGAGTTTCCAGGAACGTGAATCGGGTGTCGCGCAATTTGGAACCAGCAGCGGTTGGCGCGGGGCTTATCTAGGGTCTGAGAATAACTGGGGAACGCTTCCGCAGCCTCCAGCTGACACTCAAGTGACCAATCGTCCAGGACCAACGGATGTTTACTCTGTTCCACAAAACGGCAACTACTCACTGACCAACACGAACCGCGAGCGCATCAACGCTCAGGTGTCACTTCAGTATCAACCTGTTGAGACGCTGACAGCGACGTTGGACTATTTCTATTCTCAAAATAAGGTTGCGACTGAAAAATCCGACCTGTCAGTTTGGTTCAATCACGGCAACACCACGAGTGCTTGGTCAGACGGTCCAATTGCGAACCCATTGTTCTACTCTGAGGATTTCGGGGCCGGTGGTTCTGATTTATCCATGGGCGGAGCCAAATTTGCCACTAAGGGCGAAAATGACTCCGTTGGTATCAACCTGGATTGGGAAGCCACGGATCGGTTGAGCCTCACATTTGATGCTCATTCATCCAGTGCCGAGTCTGGTCAGGACAGTCCTTACGGAACCAGCTCCGTTGCAAGTACAGCCGATTTCGCTCTGCGATCACAAGGCTTGGACTTCACAACTGAACTGCCAACACTTTCACTCGGGTTCCAAGCGCCATTCACGGGTATCGACCCGGCGCGCATGATCGCCACGGGTAACGTGTTTTCAAACAGCTACATCAAGACTGAGATCGACCAATATCAGTTGAACGGTAGCTATGATGTCGACCTGTCGATCATTAAAAGTGTCGATTTTGGTGTGTCCTCTACCACCAACAATGTCCGGTCTGCATTCGCCAATGCGCAGCGTGACACTTGGGGCGGAGTTGGTACAGCAGCAGATCTTCCGGATGACATCTTTACACGTATGGATCTTGCCGGGAATTTCGATCAGTTTGATGGATCGGGCACAACTCAGCAGGATTTTCTAGCGATCAATTTTGATCGTCTAATTGCGGCACTCGATACGCCGACATTCGGATCGGTTTGCGGCGGTGACGGAATCTGCCGCTCGGATGATTTTCTGATTGATCGTAAGATCAAGGAAGAAAGCCTCGCAGCGTATTTCCAGCTCAATACTGAGTTCAACATTGGTGAAATGCCAGCCTCGCTTAGCGGTGGTCTGCGTTATGAAACCACAGATGTCACCTCACCATCGCAAGTCACAGTTCCGACCGGCACCCAATGGGTTGCCGCAAACGAGCTGAGCTTGATCGGGCTAACCGATCCGAACAATGTGCAAACTCAAGAGTTTGCCGGTGAATATGATTATTGGTTGCCAGCGATCGACTTCCAAGTGAGCCCTCGCGACGATGTCGTCCTGAGAGCATCGTTCAGTAAGACTCTGACCCGCCCGGGTTATGCAGACATCGCTGGCGGCTTGTCGGTTGATCAGCTGTTCCGTGTTGATGGCGGCAACGGCACCAATGGTAACACCAATCTGAGACCGTTCACGTCCGAGAATTTCGACCTGTCGGCAGAGTGGTATTACGGAACTGGATCTTACGTTTCGGTCGGCTACTTCAAGAAGGACGTCCAAAACTTCATCGCTTCTGGTGTTGTTTCACAGACGCCGTTTGATGTTTACACACCAATCGGTGGTCAACGTTACAATGCTGCTGTAGCCGCATTGGGGACGCAAGACGGCGCCGCGATCAGACAGTGGATCTTCGAGAATTCGGATCCGTCCACGTTTGAGATCACTGGCACTGACACAAACGGGAACTTCACCGGGAACATCTTTGGTGTGGCCGGGCAGGACCCGCTCGTGAACTTCAATATCGCCACGCCGGTGAACGAGCGTGAAGCCTCGGTTGATGGTCTCGAATTCGCGGTTCAGCATTTCTTCGGTGACAGTGGATTTGGTGTGATAGCCAACTACACGATCGTTGATGGTGATGTTGAGTTCGATAACCTTCAGGTTCCATCGAGCGGTGATCCACAATTTGCCATTACCGGTCTTAGCGACAGCTACAACCTGATCGGGTTTTATGACAAAAACGGTATCCAGGCCCGCTTAGCGTATAATTGGCGAGACCAGTTCCTGACCTCAACCGTTGGGGTGAGCGGAGCGCCGAACAACCCAATCTATCGGGAAGATTTCGGTCAGCTCGACTTTAATGCCAGCTATGATGTGACCGACAAAATCACGGTCTTCATGGAGGGGATTAACATCCTCGACGAAACCAGCCGCACAGTCGGTCGTACGTCGGGTTATGTGAACTTCGCGACCCAAACCGGCTCGCGTTACAATCTTGGTGCTCGATACACGTTCTAGAGCTTCAAAGGGGATGGCCGGAGCAAAATTTACTGCTCCGGCCAACACCCACCGCCGAGGAAGATTTGGCAAATTCAATCTCACCGATAGAGTGAGAGGAACTAAGTTACTGGGAGGCTTGTGGCGCAATGGCGGCAATCGAGCATGTGGCAATCATTGGAGGCGGTACAGCTGGTTGGCTGACGGCGGGGATCCTTGCTGCTGACCATCGTGCGCATGCAGAAAATGGCCTCAAGGTCACTCTAATCGAATCTCCCAATGTTCCGGCGATCGGAGTTGGCGAGGGAACTTGGCCCAGTCTGCGCGACACGTTACGGCGGATTGGAGTTGATGAAATTCAGTTTCTTCAGGCGTGTGATGCCAGCTTCAAGCAAGGGTCCCGTTTTGACGGTTGGCGCGATGGCAGCGCAAGCGACTCCTACTACCATCCATTTGATGCTCCGCCGGGGGAAGATGACCTTGATCTGGTCAGCCTGTGGCAGGCTGGCGGTGATGTCGCGTTTTCTGACGCTGTCGGAACGCAATCCACGCTTTGCCGCCATAGTCGAGCACCCAAACAGATCCAGACCCCTCCATATGCTGCTGTTGCGAATTACGCCTATCATCTCGATGCCCCGGCGCTGGCGGATCTGCTGCGTAAACACTGCACCAAAACGCTGGGTGTGCAGCTCATCGTTGATCATGTGGTGGACGTAAATCTCGCTACAGACGGCGCGGTGGCCACCGTTTCAACTGAGCAGAATGGCGCGATTGCAGCTGATTTGTTCGTCGACTGTACGGGCGGTAAGGCGCTGCTCATTGGCCAGAGCTTGGGCGCGGACATCACCGACCTGTCCGATGTCTTGTTTAACGATCGCGCACTGGCGATCCACGTCCCCTACAATACGCCTGACACAGTAATTCCGTCGCAAACCAATGCAACTGCACTGGCATCCGGGTGGGTGTGGGATATCGCACTGCAATCAAGGCGCGGCGTCGGATATGTCTATTCGTCCAATCACGCAGATGAGGCCGAAGCTCGTGCATCTCTCGCGAGTTATTTGGCGCATACCGCTCCCGGGCATCGTCTCGATCTGTCGTCCGCCCGATTGTTGAGTTTCAAGTCCGGGTTTCGAGAAACACCGTGGGTTAAGAACACGGTTGCTATCGGCATGTCGCAAGGCTTTGTTGAGCCTCTTGAGGCGTCGGCGATTGTGATGATCGAGCTCGCCGCCGCCATGCTCAGCGATACGCTGCCCCAAACAACAGCGATGCTGCCATCAAGCGCTCGCAGGTTTAATGAGCGTTTTGCGTATCGCTGGCGCCGCATAGTTGATTTCCTGAAGCTTCATTACGTGTTGAGCGACCGCACGGAACGCTATTGGGCGGCGCATAGAAACAAAGACACATGGCCCACGCGCTTGGTCGAGCTGGTCGACCGTTGGCGCGAAATGCCGCCTTCGCGGGAGGATTTCACACAGGCCCAAGAGATTTTCCCAGCCGCGAGTTACGCTTTCGTTTTGTACGGCATGGGATTTGAGCCGACACCCCGGAGATATCCGCGTCGCAAGGATTTGTCTGAGCGCGCGCAGCATCGTCGGCAAGAGCTCTCGGAGCAAGCCAGTCGCCTGCTGGCAGGGCTGCCTAGCAATCGCGATTTGCTAAACGCGCTTAGTGCGCGCCAACTGGTGGAGTCGTAGCTGATGGTGAGTATGGCGCCGCACACACAAGCATCTAACGCTCTGCCGAGCCCGGCCCCGGTCGTTGAGGAGCGGATTGCAAACACAGCTGAAGCGGTCGCGCAGATCAGTTTGTCACAGCACCCGGTCATATTACGTGGCCTGATTGCAGATTGGCCGATGGTTGAAGCAGCGACGTCATCGGATCGCGAGGCAATCGATTATCTAAAACAGTTTGATTGCGGGGCGACTGTTCCTGTTTCGGCGGGGCCTGCAAGCCTTAAAGGCCGGCTCTTTTACAATGACTCATTTACCGGGCTGAATGCCGACCGCGGCAATGCACATTTTTCGACGCTTCTCGATCGTGTCCTTCGGCACGGTCAAGAGGAGGATCCGCCGGTCATTTACATGGCGTCGATGGACCTTTCCGACTGTGTTCCTGGATTTTCTGCAACCAACCAAGTTGACTTTGGCGACGCCAATCCGGTTGCCAGCATCTGGATCGGTACCCGCACCCGGATCGCGGCTCACAACGACTTGCCTATGAACATTGCGTGTGTCGCCGCAGGCCGCCGCAGATTTACACTTTTTCCGCCGGATCAGACGCCCAATCTGTATCCAGGCCCGTTTGAGCTTACCCCCGCCGGGCGCCCGATCAGCTTGGTTGATTTCCACGCACCCGACTTGGAACGCTTTCCGCTTTTTCAGCAGGCTATGAAGACCGCGCAAGTCGCAGACTTGGAGCCAGGCGATGCGTTGTTTATCCCATCAATGTGGTGGCACCACGTCGAAGCGACGAGCGGTGTAAACGTTTTGGTGAATTACTGGTGGCGGTCAGTCCCAAAACATCTCGGCACCCCTCAAGACGTGCTGAGCCATGCGATGATGACGCTGCGCGACATGCCGCCTGAAGACCGCAAAGTCTGGAAAGATCTCTTCGATCATTATGTGTTCGACGCTGACGCAGAACGGTTCGAACATATCCCAGCGCATGCGCGCGGTATCCTCAATCCAATGGACGAAACGATGGCGGAGCTGGTGCGAACCTTCTTGCACAATCGCATGCAACAGAAGGGCATCAAATGAACGGAGGATCGTTAGTGCGGAAGAAAGTGGTGATTGCCGGTGGAGGGACGGCAGGGTGGATGACGGCTGCCGCTATGGGCAAGGTCTTATCGAAAGTTGCCGATATCACACTGGTTGAGTCAGACGCGATCGGAACAGTCGGCGTCGGTGAAGCCACTATTCCGACCTTGGTGACCTACAATAACTTGCTCGGCATAAACGAAGCCGAAATGATGCGGCGCGTGCGCGGGACGTTTAAACTTGGGATCGCATTTGAGAATTGGACCGATCTCGATCACCGCTACATTCATTCATTCGGCATTACCGGAAAAGACCATTGGACAGCTGGTTTCCAGCATTTCTGGCGGCGCGGCGTCGACATGGGTATCGCCAAAGAGTTTGGCGACTATTGCCTCGAACTCGTTGCCGCTGAAGAGGGCCGGTTTGCACACTTGCCCAAACTCGGACTGAACTATGCTTATCATATGGACTCAACCGCCTACGCGGCGTTTCTGCGTGAGATGGCTGAAGCCCACGGCGTCACTCGGAAAGAAGGCCGGATCGTCCACGTGGAGCGTCAGCAAGATGGCGACATCGAAGCGCTGCAGCTCGATGATGGATCGGTCATCCAAGGCGATTTATTCGTCGACTGCACCGGTTTCAGAGCGCTGCTGATTGGTGATGCGCTTGGCGTTGGCTATGATGATTGGAGCCAATGGCTGCCGTGCGACAGAGCCATTGCAGTGCAAACCAAGTCGGTTGGCCCGCCGCGCCCTTATACGCGCTCGATCGCCCATGATGCGGGCTGGCGTTGGCAAATTCCACTACAGCACCGAACGGGCAACGGAACGGTATTTTGCAGTCGCTTCGTGGATGAGGATAAGGCCAAATCTGACTTGCTGGAGGCCGTAGAAGGGGAGCTATTGAGCGACCCACGCGTCATTCGGTTCTGCACCGGAACACGCCGTCGTCATTGGCACCGCAATTGTGTTGCGATCGGTCTATCTAGCGGCTTCATCGAGCCGTTGGAGTCAACCAGCATTCACCTCATCCAGCGATCGGTCATGCGCCTTATGCGGATGTTCCCCAAAGGCGATGTAAACACTGCGGACGCGGATGAGTTCAACAAGCAGACATTTGACGAACTCGATCATATCCGCGACTTCATCATCCTCCATTACAATCTGACCAATCGGAACGACACGCCCTTCTGGAACCATGTCCGAACAATGGACGTCCCCGACAGCTTGCAGCACCGCTACGATCTGTTCCGAAAATATGGCCGCGTTTTTCGTGCAAATGATGAGCTTTTCGCCGAGAATTCCTGGACCCAAGTTATGCTCGGTCAGGGGATTATGCCCGAGAGCTATCATCCTGTTGCCGATATGATGACCGAGAAAGAAATGCGAGATTTCCTCGTCCATATCACTGAGAATGTCCGCCGAACCACGGACGGTCTGCCCGCTCACCAAGAATACATTAATCGGTACTGCAGCGCGAACACAGCTGTTTAGACAAACACAATACTGCAAGGATTTCCTAGAATGCCTTTTTCCAACTCCGCCTTGAAAGCGACTCTGCTGGCATCCGTGCTGACCGGTTTTGCAGGTTGCGCGAATATCCTGGCAACAACGGAAACAGAGCAAGCATCGGTGTCGATGCAAGATCCTGCGAGCAATACGGACAAATGGCCCGTCCTCAATCCGCCGGCACTGGACCCGGACGTTGAACTGCGGGTCGATCAAATCCTTTCCCAGATGACGCTCGAACAAAAAATTGGTCAGACCATCCAGGCAGACACCGATAGCGTTACCCCGGAAGAGGTTTTGGCCTACCGCCTCGGGTCAGTTTTGTCGGGCGGAAACTCCGCCCCCGGAGACGAGCCCTACGCGGATACGGAAGCGTGGCTTGAAGCTGCGGATGCATATTTTGAAGCCTCGACCAATTCTGAGGGGGTTGAAATTGCGATCCCTGTCATTTGGGGGATCGATGCGGTTCATGGGCATGCGAATTTGACAGGTGCGACGGTCTTTCCGCACAATATTGGTCTTGGTGCCGCTGCTAACCCAGATCTCATTGAAGAGATCATGGAGGTCACCGCCGCAGAGCTTATTGTCTCGGGACATGACTGGACATTCGCACCGACCCTCGCGACCCCGCGTGATGACCGCTGGGGCAGGACATATGAGGGATTCTCCGAAGACCCCGAAATCGTTGCAGCCTACGCCGACCGGATAGTTTACGGATTACAAGGTCGCCCGGGAGAAGAAAGTTATTTCGACGAAACCAGTGTGATCTCGTCCGCGAAGCACTTCGTTGGCGATGGTGGTACGACACGCGGCGTCGATCAGGGCGATACTGCGGTCTCCGAAGCTGAACTGAGAGACATCCATGCCGCGGGCTACTTTCCAGCAATCGAAGCTGGCGTGCAGACCGTCATGGCGAGTTTCAATAGTTGGAACGGCACCAAGATGCATGGCTATAGCTATATGCTGACCGATGTTCTCAAACAACGAATGGGCTTTAACGGCTTTGTCATCGGAGACTGGAACGGCCACGGTCAAATCCCGGGTTGTACGAATACCGATTGTCCAGAGTCTTTCCTTGCCGGCGTCGATATGTATATGGCGCCAGATAGTTGGAAGGGCGTCTATGAGTCGATGCTCGAAGCCGTCACCTCGGGAGAGGTCACTGAGGCGCGTCTTGACGACTCTGTCCGGCGCATTTTGAGAACCAAGGTTACTGCCGGCGTTTTTGAAAAGCCAAAACCAAGCGCGCGCCCTGGGGCAGGCGAAGTATCATTGCTTGGCTCAGACCGTCACCGCGACGTGGCGCGTCGGGCCGTGCGCGAGTCGCTCGTCTTGATCAAGAACAATCAGAACACGCTCCCACTTTCGCCGAACCAAACCATTCTGGTGGTTGGCGAAGGGGCTAACTCGATGACCAAACAAGCCGGTGGCTGGACGCTATCTTGGCAAGGCGGCGGATACGATAACTCGGAGTTTCCAAACGGGGAGTCCATTCTCGAAGGCATTGTCGATGTCGTGGGCGGCGCAGGTGGACGGGTCATTTTCGACCCAGCAGGCACCTCGAATGCTGACGCCGACATTGTGATCGCAGTATACGGGGAAGACCCGTACGCGGAGTTCCAGGGTGACCGGGATCACCTGGATTTTCAATCTCCAGATTTCGACACCGAAAAATTGGCAGACATGAAATCGGCGGGCAAAACAGTTGTATCCGTGTTTTTGTCGGGCCGTCCGCTTTGGACCAATCCTGAGATTAACATTTCTGATGCATTCGTTGCCGCCTGGTTGCCGGGAACCGAAGGCGGCGGTGTTGCCGATGTCTTGTTCCAAGCGCAGCCCGATTATGATTTTACGGGCCGCTTGTCGTTCTCATGGCCGGCAACGGCTGTCGATTTTGACAATAATATGGGCGGAGACAATTATGCGCCGCTATTTCCCCTTGGTTACGGTCTCTCCTATGGCGCAGCCGCAGAGGACATGCCGCAATTGTCAGAAGATAGCGGCATCGAAGAGACCCTCCTGGTCGAGCGCGGCGCCGTGTTTCGTCGCGGCGGCACGCTCGCGCCATGGAAGGCCTATTTGGTCTCGCAGACTGAAGGCGTCTTGTTCAACGGGACCGGCGCTAATCTGGATGGTTTAACTGCTTCGAGACTTGACCATTTGGCACAGGAGGACGCCATCGCGTTGAGCTTCTCGGCAGAGAACGTCGCGCTGGCCTTTTTACCGGAAGGTCAAACGGTCGACTGGTCAACGGACCTGAGCGAAGGAAAAGCACTGTCTTTTGCATTCCGTTCGGACCAAGCGACCGCGCTCACTGTCAGCATGGGATGCGGTGATGGATTGATCTGTGTACATTCACATGAGTTGCAGCTAGCTGCGGGTGATTGGCGAGAAATCAAAATTCCGCTGGCCTGCTTCGCCGACGCGGATGACCTGTCGGCGATCGACTCCTGGCTCAACTTCTCATCGACCGCCGGCGCTAGTTTCGGCCTGGCAGATATCCGAACGACCAGTACGTCGCTTGGTCCAGACCAATGCACGATCGAATAGGTCGAAAACAAAACTTAATTCCCATCCGTAAGTCCGTAAGAAGGTAATCCGAAATGAATCTCTCAACACTCGATATCGTCATCGTCGCGATTTACGCGGTGAGCCTTTTTGCGATCGCACTTTGGGTGTCGCGCGAGCCGGCGGGGCATCAAAAAGATACCGAAGATTACTTCCTTGCCGGTCGATCACTGCCTTGGTGGGCGATTGGCGCGTCTCTGATCGCTTCGAATATTTCGGCGGAACAGATCATTGGTCAGTCCGGGCAAGGGTTCGCGGTTGGAATCGCCATTGCAGCTTACGAGTGGCAAGCCGCCATTGTGTTGCTTGTCGTGGCGAAGTGGTTTCTGCCGATTTTCCTAAAACGCGGCATCTACACGATGCCGCAATATCTCGATCAACGTTATGGCAACGGCGTCAAAACGCTGATGTCCTTCTATTGGATCCTACTCTACACAGCGGTAAACTTGACCACGGTGTTGTGGCTAGGCGGCTTGGCGATTACCTCGCTCACAGGTTGGCCTGTGCTGAATTCAATGATCGCATTGGCGCTATTCGCATCAATATACTCACTCTATGGCGGCCTGAAGGCCGTCGCAATGACTGACATTATCCAAGTGGTTGTCTTGATTCTGGGGGGCTTGGTGATCACCTGGCTGGCGCTCAACCAAGTCTCGGACGGAAAAGGTGCGATCGCTGGATTAGGACGTCTATATGAAGAGATGCCGGGCCATTTTGAAATGATCCTGTCTCCGGATCATAAAGCCTATGGTGATTTGCCAGGGATTTGGACGCTGCTGGGTGGCTTGTGGGTGCTTCACTTCTCGTATTGGGGGTTCAACCAGTACATTATTCAACGCGCCCTCGGTGCCGAGAATCTCGCCGAAGCGCAAAAGGGGTTGGCATTTGGCGCATTCCTGAAACTCCTTATCCCGCTGATTGTTGTCGTACCAGGCATTGCCGCTGTGGTGATGGCGAGCCAAGGCGTGCTGGATGGCGGTGCGTTGGCCGAGAAATCAGACAATACATATGGTGAATTGATGGGGTTTGCGCCATCGGGACTTCGTGGATTGGTGTTTGCTGCATTGATTGCCGCAGTTGTTTCATCCCTCGCATCGATGATGAATTCGATCTCGACGATCTTTACGATGGATCTCTATCAACAAGCCGCGCCCAACCGGGGTGAAGGTCATTATGTCATGGTCGGCCGGATCACGGCCTTGGTCGCTATGGTCTTGGCCGTCATTCTCGCGCAGCCGTTCATTGGCGGGTTTGAAAGTGGCTTCCAAACAGTTCAGGAGTATTCAGGCTTCATCGCGCCCGGCGTGGTCGTGATCTTCTTGTTCGGTTTCTTCTGGAAGCGTATGAACACGCCCGGCGCTTTCGCGGTGCTACTCGGATCTGTTGCGTTCAACATCTTGCTCAAATTCGCCATGCCGGACATTCCGTTCATTCTGAGAATTTGGTTCGTTACTTTGGCGTGTTTTGTGGCAGGCGTTCTGGTCTCTCTCGCCACGGCCAACCCAATGTTGCAAACCGATGAAGGTCAAAAGGTCGAGAGTTTCTCGACAAGCTCAGTATTTAATATCTTGTCGGGCCTGATCATCTTGCTGCTCGTCGGCACCTATATCCTGCTATGGTAAGGCCAGGCGGACGGTGAACGTTCAACCTGAGAGAGCAAGGTAATTGCGTTCAGAGTGCGGTTCAAATCACAACCCGGAAGCTGAACGCAAAGTCCATTGAACCGCTCGTTACCGGTTTGGTTCCGGCTGCGAACCGGTGAACGTGAATGGCAACGGACTGAACGCATTAGCCAAGATTCTCAAGGTTGAAATCCGACCGAACTTGGGTCAAGGGGGCGCAGGTTCAAATCCCGCCGTTCAGACCAGATAACTAGCGAACAACCAGAGCGATCAGTCCGCCTGTCAGGATAAGCAGTGGACCATAGCAAACCAGCGTGACGAACAAGGCATTGTATCGTTTTTTCTGCATGGGATGGGGCATGGTGATTCTTATGCATAAAAAGTGCCGGTTTGGATTTCGTTAAGATCTTGAACAGGCCGCGAAAACCCGGTTGTCTCCCGCCCCAAGCCCGGCTAATCAGTTCGCGCGTGCCCGTGTGGTGAAATTGGTAAACACATCGGACTTAAAATCCGCCGCTCGTAATAGGGCTTGCCGGTTCAAGTCCGGCCGCGGGCACCACATGTTGATTCTAATCAATTGTATTTAATATAATAATTGGGGTGGTGTTCCAAATTGTGTTACCTTTTGTGTTTCAATTGGTCATCGCCTGAATGATTTCCAGACCTCGCGTTCGATGTAAGACTCAACCTTATAGATTTCCTGTTTGAGCCGTTCGAATGTCGTCTGATGCATACCCTTAGGTCTCTTGGCGCAACACCACTCATCCATTCCTATGCCGCCCAACTTCTTGCTGAGCTTGTCCCATTTGCGATACGCCCTGAGGGGATTGCGTTCGCGCCTAGACTTGTAGGTGAGCCCCGCGTATACGCGGCAGATGAAGAAAGCGTCCTCAAGATAAAGGTGGGCGCGGGCCTTGCAACAGCAGGGGCATTTAAACAGCTTTGTCTGTCCACCGACCTCTGGGGTGCGGATAATCACCTCTATCCGCTGCCTATAAATATCAGAGTCAGTGCTGCCACTCGCGGTCGCGTCTCGGAGGTGCAAAATCCCCTTTTCGTTTCGGACCTTGAGATCAAGCTGAACGATACCATTCATCGACCAGGTTATCTGGGACCGAAATGGCCACTCGAAACATCCTTGTTTGCGTAAACGGTTTATATCCAGACGGCACATGTCGCCTGTTGTGTGCTCATATTTGAGATTCCAGCCGCCGCTTCCTTGTCCGCCCATCGCTCCCTCCATTTGTCGAAAACACCTTCCAAGTTCGCCGAAATCGCGGAGAAGTCGGATGACGATAAATATATCAGTGATCTTTAAAGTATCAAAATGATATTAAATGAGCTCAGCCTCAATTTCCGCTTTCGGCGTCAAACCGGACATTCGCCATTCGTCTGGAAATTCCTATTAGGAGACATAACCAGCGCTATTCGAATGCTGGATGTTACTCGCTTTGAAAACGTGATGTCTGACTACCCAGAATATCCGGGGCGTTCAGCTAATGCTTCGTCTGTGTAGGGCTGATCCAGGAATAAGAGCGGGTAATAGTATTCTCGCAGTTCGGCGTGGAACGCTCTGACGCGGGTTTCATAATCAGTAGCTGCACGCGTGTTGGTGCGTGCGATTGATTGAAAAACGCGCTCTATCTTTGCCGGTGGAGACAGCCAGGAGAGCGTTGCCGCGAGCTCATCCCTTCGCGTACGTCCTTCGCGATATGCCTCTGAGAGAGGCTCAACAGTTTGATCGCCAACCTGCTGGAAGGCATAATACCATTTCCATTCAAATGTGCCTTGAATGGTCGTGTGATCGGCCCACTCAGGATGGCGCCCTACGAACGGGTCCATGGTCGCTGAGACAGGCAGGTCCCAAGCATCATTGACCGCCTCGCGTTGAGTCAAAATGATATCGCCGCCATCTGGGACGACGATCGCTGAGTCGACCGCCATCTTGATCCCTGCCGGGGCGACGATGGCAAGCGCTAACCAAATGCCGCATAGCGTCGTCAAGTTTACCGGTGCGGTCCAGCCTCTGGCATTGATCCAAGCGATGACCGCCCACCAAAAGAGCAGGTGCAGGAGTACAGCGAGGCTTGCGAGAACAACCTGCAGTCCGGTCGCGCCGCTCATGATGGCGGCAATCCAAAGTGGTAAGAGTAGAACCAATGCGACGGCGCCTAAGCGAAGCGCCGCGCGCGTGCGCCAAATGCTAGCATCTGTGGAGTCCAAAAGCTCAAACCGCCCATTCGCTTTTTCGCCCGCGCGCAGATCATGGAGCAAGAGGATCAAAAAGAGCGGTGACAAGATCGCAACGACAAAAGCGTAGTCGAACCGGCCAATCAAAGCGAAATCAGGATTAGGCGCATCGGTTTCGTAAATCTGGCCTTCCAAGGCCAGCATTCGAATACGATGTTTCCAAGGAGCGGTATCGCGCTGCCCAAGCGCGGCGAAGGTAAACTCGGACGGGGCGTCATAGGTCAGGTGGAATGTGTAATATCCGGCGCTTCCCCAATCCGCATATTCTTCGACTGCAACATCGCGTTCGATAATATCTGCTGCTTTCAATCGTTCAATTGTATCTCGCTGCGCGCCCACTTCTTGGAGGCCAAACATCACAGCGAAGCTCGCCGCGGCAAAAGCAATCAAGAGCCAGACTTGCGCCGCTCGGTCTCGTGACAGGAACCACAGTTCACGGATTAAAGCGCTCATGGCTTCAGCCTCGCGCTCATTGCGGTGCCAAGCGCCAAGAGCGCCAGCAGCCAAACGCTGAGCATCAGAGCGGGTGTCGAAGCGCGCGCGGTACGTTCATTCGCGGCGGCAGGTGTGAACTTAAATTCGTCGAGAACTTTCCAATTGTCCGAAGAAATCCGCGCACGTCGGCTCGCTTCCGCGCCTTGATTTCGATTGATGTCGTCAATGTAGGAGAGGTCTTCAATATGGCTTTTATTAAGGCCTTGCACGAAGTCGAACCGCACGGCCTCAGCCTCTCGCAAGAAACGATGATGCGTGCCTAGATCTGTGCCCGAGAGATATCGAGATGCAGCAGAGATCGCGATCACTGGGGACAGCCAGCCATACCCGTTCACGTGCAGGGATTGAGATCGCTCAACCCCCATCCGGCGCTCGGCATACTCATTCATGACCTCTGTAAGATCTGCTTCGGAGGTCTGCGCGACAATTCCTCTGAAATTGACGGGTAATTCTTCAATCGTCTCAACGCCATATTGCACCAGCAGATTGGCCCGCAACTGAGTGAAGGCGGGATCGGCGGCATTGTGGCCATCCCCCAACTCCCTGATGTCAGCATACATCTGAAAATCTGTTTCCAGTTTGCCCGGCACCGAAACAGCTGCGCTTGCGGACGCGACCGCCAGGCGCGGCACAATAAGTGCCCAAATCAGCCAGACAAAAACCAATAGGCCGAGCGCAAGGCCGCGCGATGAGGACAAGGCCGATACGAGGACAATGAGGGCGCACCACACAAGCAAATAGGCGACATAACCAAGCACGACGCTCAACCCCAAGATCAAAGACTCTCCAAGCGCGCTGGTCACGCCGACGAGAATGAGCATTGGCAGGAGCAATGCACCCGTCAGTCCTGCGAGCGCGACGAATTTCCCAAAATGGAGCGACTGACCTGAGATGCCTTGGGCTAAAAGCGGTGCGAGCGTTCTCGCTTCACGCTCTCGAACGAAGACGCCGTGTCCCAGGGCGATCAGCAAGAGCGGCACTAGCATTTGGTAGACAAAAGCGGGCGTGATGCCTTCAAAGCTTCCGAGATTAGCGCTCGCGCGGACATCTGCGAACATGGCGGTATTCTGCCGATGGCCTTCCAGGAAAATGGATTGCCCTGTTACGGCGTCGACCCCGGGATCGAAAAGTGCCAATGGCGGCGGCGCACGAAATACGTAATGACCGTAGTGGACCATTCGGTGCGGATGGCGGTCAGGCTGCTCCAAGAAGGTTTGCTCGGCAACTTCTTGCTGGTGAATGCGTTCAGCACGTTCATCGGCCATCCGCCCTGCATTCAAGACGCTCGTCGCGGCAATGATCAGGCTGACGATCAAAAAAGCGATCACCGCAACTTTCGACCGAAGCCAAAGCCGCCATTCTTCGCGAGCGATGATCAGCGCGTTGGTCATGCCGCTGAGCGTCCTGCAAATGCGGCGTGCACGGCTTCAGTGTCGATTTGACCGGCATCCGGCCGATCAAAAGCCCCGACCAATTCGCCATTCCGCAAAAGGCCAATCCGATCGGCGACCTGGCAAGCGCCATAGACGTCATGCGTGACCATCAGGATGGATCGTCCTTCTTCAGCAAGCGAACGGACAAGCATGTTGAACTCGTCAATGGCCACGGGGTCCAAACCAGATGTTGGCTCATCGAGCAGCAGGATCGGCGTATCCCGCAGGAGGGCTAGAGCGATCGCCACTTTCTGGCGCATGCCTTTGGAATAAGTACCGAGACGATTGCCGCGCGCATCGGCCTGCAACGATACCCGTTCCAGCGCTGCATCAATCGCCGCACGGCCCGCTTTTACCTTCGCCAGAGACAGGAAGTAATCGAGGTTCTCATAGGCATTAAGATGCTGATACAAGGTCGCCGCTTCTGGGAGGTAGGCTGTCGATTGGCGAATGGATTTCAGATTGTCATCGACACTTTCGCCGAGCACTTTCGCAGTGCCGGAGTCCGGCGATAAAAACCCGAGAAACGTAAGCAGGGTCGTTGATTTGCCTGCGCCATTGCCGCCAAGCAAGGCGTAGACATCGCCAGCTGAAACACTGAACGAAACATCCTTCAACACAGTTTGTCCTGAGCGTGTGACAGTGAGTGCTTCAGCTGAGAGCGCGGTATCCATCCTTATCCCCTAGAACCGATAGGCTGCCGACAAACGGAACCGTTGCGGAGCGCCCGGCTGAACCCAAACATTTGCAAAAGAGTCAGTGTAATAGGTTTCATCAAACAAATTATCGATGTCCAGTCGGATCGCCAGATTTTCAATCGGCTCAATTTCGGCAAACACCCGTGCAGTGGTATAATCCGGCAGCATGAAATCACTGCCAAGTTCACCGGACCGCTCGCCAACATAGAGCAGACCGCCCCCCAGGGTGGCAGCCTTATCCGCGATATTGAGGCCTTTGGTCACCTGAAGGCTGAGCTGGTGCTCCGGCGAGTTCACTAGCGGCGAGCCTGGGTCGAACTGGGTGAAGGTCGACGTGTCGATGCCGCTATTGGTGTATTCGCCATCCACATAGGCGTAAGAAAACCATAGGCTAAGATCGTTCTTAAAATCGAGGTTTGCATCCACCTCCAGGCCTTGGCTTTCCGCTTCACCCGCAGGGATCGGATCGCTGAAGCCGTTGCCGAAGACCAAGATGTTGCTTTGCTCAACATTGAAGAGCGTGACGGACGCTGTGCCTTCTACTTGAGGTGAAAGCTGTCCTAGATCCACTTTCAGGCCGATTTCAGCAGATTTTGTCCTATTCGGATCGAATGAATTTCCCGCCGGATCATTTCCTGAAAGCTGACGGATGCCTTCGCCATACGCGGCGTATAGGCTTACCGCATCGCTAGCGCTATAGACGACCCCGAATTGGGGCGAGAAGTATGTGTTGGACGACTCTTCTCGCGAAACCGGATCTGTGCGGCGGTTTTCCAGTTCTTGCTCGAAGTCATCGAAACGACCCCCGATCCGGATTTGGAGTTTATCTGTCAGGTCAATCTGATCTTGAATGTAGAAGCCTGTGCCGCTCAACGTTTCGAGACGGTCGATCTGGGAGGCCGCATCAGGGCGGGCGTAAATACCGTATTGCGGGTTAGCAACATCGACGAGGAGGTACTCTTCGGCGCGTCCAGCAGCAATTAGACTTGCACTCGTCTCTCCGCCCAGACCGCCTTGGCGGAAACGAGTTGCGACCTGATCATTGTCGAATGTGTCATAATCTACTCCGACGATAAGGCGGTGGCGCAAAGGCCCTGTCTCAAATTCGCCTGTAACTTCGCCGCGAAGGACGAGGTACTCAGTTTCGTAGTCTCGGAATCGGAAGAACCGAGAGATCGTTTGACCATCGACGAGATAGGTCTGACGACTGCCAAAATTGGTTTCATACGCGTCCCCGAACAATGAGGTTTCGCGATATCCTGCACCAAGGAGGAGGCCCCAATTTTCCGAGAAATCGTAGCGATACTCGAGCTGGTGCCCAATCACTTCAGTCTCAATCAAAGCATCAGGCTCACCCACGAAAAGATCCCGCGGAGAGAATCCAAATGTCTCCGAGAATACGACGCCGCGATCCTGGGGGAGTTCCTGATTGGTGTATTCCAGCTCATATGTCAGGCTGGAATTGTCACCGAGATCAAATGCGATGGAAGGATAGAATCCAGAAGCATTGGTCTCTTTGCCTTCACGGAAGCTTTCTGCGTCTTCTACGAAGCCGACAAGACGTATGCCGACATTTTCGTTCTCGCCTAAGACCGTCTGAAAATCACCTTCAAGCCGGTATTGGTCCCAACTGCCAATTGTGCCCTCGATATAGCCACCGGTTTCAAACCCAGGGCGTTTGGTCACGAGGTTAATCGTGCCGCCCGGCTCGCCACGGCCAAACAGGGCGGAGCGCGGACCTTTTAGCACCTCAACCGCTTCGATCCCTGCAAGATCACGCGGACCTGCGAACCCGCGGCCGGCGTTAAATCCGTTCACAAGGAAGCCACTCGGCAAGTTGATGTCGCCGGAAAAGCCGCGAATAGAGAAACTGTTCCACAGACCGCCGAAATTGTTCTGACGGGCGACAGACGCCGAGAGGTCGAGCGCGTCGTTTAGGTTCGTCGCGCCAGTGTCGCCGAGCAATTCTTCGTCAATGGTCTGGTTGATTGCGGTTTCTTCCAGGAAATCGAAATTGCCCTGATAGGCGCGCCGGTCACCAATGACGAACACGGTTTCTTCGACCCGCTCTGCCTCATTGCCTTGAGCGTGTGCAGGGGCTGTTGCTAAAGCGGCCCAGCTCGCCGACGCCATAATTGCCGCCAAAACAGTTGTCTTCGCTCGATTGCTTCTGATGATCCGCATAATCCAATTCCACGCTTTCGTTAGTTCGAAAAAGATGCGTTATGTTATCTAATAACAAGAATCAAGCGGGATGCTGTCGCACTCTTCCCCCAAAAACCGATCAGCGCCTTTTTCGCAACATACCAAACGAATGGGACGTTTGAATCTAGGGGTTCAGGCAAAATCCTGCGAACGACTTCATGCTTCGGGAGCGGTCGGTCACAATCCTATAACCTCGGCCAAACTAAGAGCATCTTCCACCTCAACCCCGAGATACAAAACTGTGCTATCAATTTTGCGGTGCCCAGCAGGAGTTTTACGGCTCTGAGGTTTCCGGTTTTGCGATAGATCAAAGTGGCTTTCGTGCGACGCATTGAATGCGTTGCGTAAGACGATCGAGGTAACCCGATTGACGCAACCCAACCTTCGACTATTCGAGCATATTGCCGGGTCGATAGATGACGCGTTTTGTCCTTTCTACTCGGAAACAACCAATCATGCGGTCGTAGTTCTTTGTAAGCACACCAGGCTTCGATGGCTTCTCGCTTTTGCTTTGTGACTTCGAATTGAACTGCCGCGCCTGTTTTCTGCTGAATGATCTTAGCTCGGCTTCTGATTTCAGCCCCCATGCGCAAATCAGAGACCTTGAGCCTTAGCAAGTCACATCCTCGAAGCTTGCTATCGATTGCCAGATTGAACAACGCTAGATCGCGCTTCTTCCCCGCGAGCTAAAGGCGCACGCGAATGGACCAGACTTCCTGGGGTTTGAGCGGGGCTTTCTGGCCGACGAGCTTCCCGTTGTTCCACGGGATCCACTTTCCCTGGGTATGATCGAACGGCATATCTTGCTCCTTTGTTGCCGTTCGGTAGCCTGCAGTCGGATTGCCAGCGCTAAACTCTAACGTCTCCTTTTGCTCGCGTTTCAGAAATCGTGAGCGACCGTTCTGGGGCGATTTTAAGCCGCTCATAGACAATGCTTCAGGGCGGTGTCTGGTATGTTTACGACGTAGGCTCGATCCAGCCCCGAAAGATGGACTTTAAAATCGGCATTATCGCGTAGTTCATCAAGACAACGATTATTCCTGCGGCCATTATTGTAACGATTAGCGTCTGTCCGGGGAATACTCGCGAAAGCAATTGCGGAATAAAGTAAACTGGCGCCAACAGACCGATGAAAGTCAGAGCTGCCATCCTGTGTCTTGGCAACTGTGTGCACTGGTCAATTGGATTGTCTGGTGTCGTAGTCATTTTCGTTTCCTCGTTGATTACTGATCGAAAAATGTGAAGGGGTGGGATCACTCACACCCCTCCACATGCACGCAAACGCTAGCGTGAAGCTGCTTGCTCCATGGCACTGGATCGGACCTGGCCAACCAGTATCGACCAATCCATGGCGAGTGCTGAGTAGACTTCCATGGCTTTTGGTGAAGCATTATCAGCAAGAATTTCGATCATGAGGCTGGCCCCGTCGGCGATCACAACACCGCTTTGAACAAGACGCGCCATCCCGGTTTCCCGTTTAGTGGAATTGAAATTACCACTTGCATCCACGGCCACATAGGCTTCGAAGCCTTCTCTCACGGCCCGCATCGCCGGGAAAGCAGCGCAAACTTCAAGGGAAATCCCTGCGAAGATCAGTTTCTTTCGTCCCGTCGCCCGTATCGCCGCTTCGACTCGAGAGTCGTCCCATGCATTCACGGTTGTGCGATCGATAAATGTATGATCTGGCAACGCTGCTTGCAGCTCTGGAAAAGCAGGGCCCCAAAGCGTCTCTGCCGACGTTGTGCTTGTCACGATTGGAATACCGAGGGCGCTCGCAGCTTTCGCGAGGCCAACAACATTATGCTTTAACTCAGCAATCGAATAATCCCGAATGCCAGTCATGAGACCGACTTGATGGTCTATCAGAACAAGAGCTGCGTTATCCGCGTTCAAGGGCTCAGGGTTGTAGTGCGTCGTAGTCATGGTTCACTCCTTATGATTGGTTGAGACGCTGGGTTTAAATTATTGGTCATCGAGTGATCCAAGTTTGCCCGCAGCGTGGGCGGCAAACATGGCCTCAACTTCCTTCTCGGTGCTCATCGCGAAAGGGCCGCGCTGAGCAAATGGTTCTCGCAAGGGCTCGGCTTGAAGAATGACCAAATGCGCTTTTGAGTTTCCGGAGATGATCAGATCCTGCGCTTGATCCTCAGCGCGAACGGATACCGACGCACCGGGTTTGAGAGATACTGTCGCATCGCCGCTTCGGATAGCAATGGCGTCATCGATCCCCAACAACCAGGCAGATTGTCCGCTTGGTACTTGATGTGAGAACGAAGCGCCCGCCTCCAGATTTACGTCCAGGATGGTCATTGGAAGTGCAGGAGAGCCCACGCCTTTTTTTCCATCGCGTTCACCGAGTACCAGGCGTGCGCGATACCCATCGCCAACGAGCAGAGGCATGTTGGTTGCTTTTACATGAAGAGAATCTGGTGCGTCATATTTCATGCGCGCCGGAAGGTTTACGAAGACCTGCAGCGCGTGGGTGCGTGCGCCTGGTCTCGGTTTTTCATCATGCACAGCGCCGCGACCTGCTTTCAGCCAGTAGAGATCTCCCGGCATTAAGTCGATGTCGTTTCCGAGGCTGTCTCTGTTGTTGAAGACGCCTTCACTATCTTCGAAAAGTATCGACACTGCCGACAGGCCCGCATGGGCGTGAGGCCCAAATGTAGGGGCGGTCATGGTGAAGTGATCCACCATGATCAGGGGGTCCATGGCTCCCGCATACATGATGTGCTTGAAACTCAACGCGTCAAACCCTGCGCCGATCGAAAACGGTTTGCCTTGTACTTGCGTCAGTTCTTTTTGTTTAGGCTGTTCGTGGAGATCGCATAAGTCATAGGGCATTTGGTTTCCCTTTCTTTCGTTTGGTTAAGTGAGTTGATTGGAATGATCTGCGGTGCGCTCTTGTTCTGAACCGCCAGAGTATTGACCTGTCGCATCTGATCCCGATTGCGGAATCGAGCTTGTTTCGAGCCTATATGAACGTGGGGTCTGCCCAGCCCAGCGCTTGAATGCGCGGGTAAAGCCGCTCTGCTCTGAGAACCCCGTCAAAAACGCGATTTCTGCGAGGCATAGCTCTGTTTCTCGTAGGAACCTCATTGCGAGCTCTTTGCGAGCCAGATCAACAATGCTCTGAAAGGAATGTCCGCTATCGGATAGTCGTCGCTGCAAGGTTCGGGGACCAAGTCCCATTTCCGAGGCGATGGCGGATAGTGTAGGCACACCGTCACTAAGTGTGTCGGCGATAGCATGGCGGACTCTACCTGCCAAATCGATACGCGAGCCCTTCGCAAGGGAATGCTCTGTCGCAGCCCAGGAACGGTTTGATAGGCTGTCTGCGATGGTCACCACAAACGCTGAGCGGTCAAAAGAGGGGGCTGCCGGCCTTCCCCATATGATGCTCGGCTCACTGAAGAACGAAGTCAGTTCAGCGGTGTAATATTCCTGATCTATGGCCGGTGAACTGTGCGACATGCGTCCTCTCCTCTTTGCGAGTTAAGGATGTACTATCGGAACGATGAGGACGAAATATCTGTACATAGGACTTATCGTTCTATAAATGGAACTATGTTTCAGGACTCAACATTCGATTTAAACGACTACGCCTACTTCTTCCATGTGGTGGGGCAGCGGGGTTTCGCACCCGCGGGACGCGCTCTTGGCATCCCGAAGTCCCGTATCAGTCGCCACATTCAGCAACTGGAAACGCGGCTGGGAGCGCGGCTAATTCAACGAACCTCCCGCCAATTCGCTATCACTGATGCCGGTATCGAATTTTTCCGTCACGCCAAGGCCGTCATGGAGGAAGTGCATGCGGCGGAAGCTGCGATCAAACAGCGAAGCGAAGCGCTGACGGGAAAGGTCCGTATCTCATGCTCTCCCGGCGTCGCGCAGTTTGCTCTTGAAGCCCTCGTATCTGATTTCCTCCGCATGCACCCAAAAGTCGAGATTGGACAATTCGTTACAAATCAGCTCGTCAATCTCATCGACACAGGCCTAGATCTTGCGATCAGAGGGCACGTCGATAACCTGCCTGACTCCAGTCTGATCCAGAAGCGGGTGGCAAATGTCGAGTGGCGTTTGTTCGCCTCGCCTCGCTATATCGATGAATTCGGTGAACCTGTTACGCCTGACGATTTGAAAGATCACAGCGGACTCTGTCTCGGATGGCGCAACGATGTTGGTCAATGGAGGCTACATTCTGAACCTGAAACCTCCAAGCTCATCCAATTCATTCCCAGGCTGAGCAGTGACGATATGGTTACGCTCAAGGAAGCCTGCGCAGCTGGTTTAGGCGTGGTTTCGCTTCCAGCCTATGTGTGTGAGAACGACGTCAAAATCGGTCGTCTTTTTGGTATTCTACCAGAATGGACGTCCGGCGAGGCAACGCTTAGTCTTTTGCAACCAACTCGCCGCGGGACGCCACCTGCCGTGAACGCCTTTGTAGAGCACATAACGCGGAAATTGCCTGAGTTGATTTCTACGAAATGACCAAATTGACGTGTAAAGGGTCTTTTCCGTAGCCTCCTCAATTCTCGCTGAAGGCATAAGCGTCCATTGCGAGCACGCCATAGGTCGAACTCTTATGCAGCCTTATGCCCTTCGCCTGTTCACCACCGGCGCCCATAGCCACAAAGAGCGGCAGGATATGGTCCATGGTCGGATGATTTCTATGTCCATCAGGGCCGGACTCAACGGCATCCAGAACCGCTGGAACATCACCAGCTCCTATTCGTTCTGAAAGCCAGTCCGCAAATGTCGTTACCCAATCCGGGCTTTCGGCATCTAGTTGGTATTCACCTTTGAAAAACGCCCGCAAATTGTGCGTTGCACCCCCTGACCCAATGATCAGAATTTCTTCTCGCCGAAGTGGTGCAAGCGCTCGCCCGAGATCGTAATGCCATTGAGGCGACTTTCGCATATTGATTGAAATCTGAATGACTGGAATGTCGGCATCTGGATACATCAGATGCAGTGGTACCCAGGCTCCGTGGTCAAACCCTCGCTTGGAGTCAGCGACGGCGGTAAAGCCAGCCGCCTTGAGGCGATCTATCGTCTGTAGAGCTAGCGTTGGATCTCCAGGCGCTGGGTACGTGATTTGGTAAAGTGCTTCTGGAAACCCCGAGAAGTCATAGATTGTTTCTGGCGCGGCACCTGAAGTCACAGCGACTCTGTCCTCACGACTGTGATGGTGAGCAGATATCAACAGAATGGCTTTGGGAGTCCCAAACTGCTCGCCTAAGCCACTCAAATAGCGCCGCCCTGGACTATCCTCGACAAGAAGTGTCGGCGCGCCATGGGAAATGAAGATGGATGGGTATTTAGTCATGGTCAGAACTTCAATGCGTAAATTGACCGCGCCGGATCTAGAGCGTTGCGATCACTAGATCCGGGCAGGATATGTTTATCCGTAGTGGAAGACTTCACGGACAATTTTTCCGTCTTTCCATGTGCGGACCGCGGCCTGACGATATTTTCGTTCGCCCCAATCGCGGTGCGTAAAGTCAAAGGACCAATGTGAGAAAGTCACATTTTCCCCTGAGCCTGTTGCAAGCACTTCTGCGCCGCGAAAGTCTGTAATGGCGCCGAAGAACTCTTGCTCGCGAATGCGGTTCGCTGATTTCCCGATCGTGGGTTCGGCATCATTTTCCTGCATCACCACATCTTCGGCATAATAGCTTTCGAAGGCTTCAAGCCCTTTGCCGTTGAGGATGGCCTCATTGAGTTCTGCATCAAGCGCTTCAATGGTTTGCGCGTTTACTTTTGTTCCAAACATTATGGATTCCCTTCTTGAGTTAAATTCTGAGATTGGTGTTCAGGCCAGCGCTTCACGGCGCTGGTCGCGAGAGGAGCGGAGACTGAAAGCTCCGTCGCCCAGCAGCGATTGCGCTACTAAGGCTGCGATGAGAAAAGCGGGGTATTCCCAGCCGCCGCCTTCATTGGCGAAGGCCCAGCCATTTGCCCCGTGAACGAATAGAATTGTACCTGCTAGCAACGGGGTAAGAGCGATAGCCACTTGCCGAGTGAACAGACCGAGCAGCAGCGTTAAGCCACCGACCAGCTCTGCGATAATAGTGGCATATGCCAATATTCCGGGTAGTCCGATCGATTCAAAATATCCAACTGTTCCAGCCAGGGTGAAGACAAATATTTTTAATCCCGCATGGGCAATAAACATGACGCCCAGCGCCACTCTCAAAACAAAGACACCATAAGGCGCAGCCGTGTGATCAAACATTGGAATGTACTCCTTTCTACATGGTACAGGCCAGCAGATAGGAAAAACGTGATGTCAAATCTTGTCTCTAGGCGTCTAAGTTTTGACTGATCACGTCACATAGACTGGAGTTTCAAAGCCATCCTTCGTCAGCGGCAAGGAAGTCGGCGACATTTCACACCGACACTACTATCGGCGCACTTACAGTTGAACTTAAGGTTTTATTCAAAACAAATTACCGACTGCTCGGTTTCAACCATTTGCTGAGTTTTCTTGTTCAGTAAGTTCCAGCGACGAGCGGCCCTTCAACCTTATGACCTCGATCACGCAGCATCGTGATGACGCTGTCCTTGCCGGCAAGATGACCAGCGCCAATCGCAATGAAAACTGATCCAGGCTCATCCAGCAGTGCCTCGATCTGAGGCACCCATGCCGAGTTGCGGTTTACAAGGAAAGACTGATACGTGGCTTCGGTAGACCCAAACCCATTTGGATTTGCGACGAGCTTTGCAATTCCCTCGACATCGCCATCAGCCCATTCGTCAACCAAAATATCGAACAGCTGTGGTGACTCATCCAACAACAACGCCGTCCCGTAGAGCATGTTGATTTGTTCTTTTTCAGGTAAAAGAGCGAACGCATCCGTTTGCTGAGAAAGCGTCTCCAGATAGACGATCGATATTCCAACCGTTTTAGCTTCAGTCGCAATCACACTCTCAACGCCAGCATTCGGATCGTGACCATCACTCATCATCTTGAGTAAGCCGAGATTGACCGAAGCCATCCACGGTTCAAATCGATTCATTCTTTGGAGACTGGCGCCGACAGATTTAAACGCCGCGCTGACCACAGCTTCTTCCTTGTTATTCAGAACACCTTTGAGCGTCCGCCCATCACTGAACATGCCTCGCTGGACAAATTCTTTTGCAATGGCCTGTGGGGCTTTGGGGCTCATCATATCCGTTTCGAAGACGATGGTACCTGCTTCCTCAATCGCCTGATCTATAGCCTTCGTTCGCCATTCAAGCCCTGGGCGCAACAAATGCACAGTTCCAAATAAATGAATGGTGGTGTCTTCATCTGCCAGACGCCACATGGCGGGTGCCCCTGATCCCTTCGATGCCCGTGCATCCCGCAATGCTTCATGGAGACCGTTGATCAGCTGCTCGTCTGATAATCGCTCAAGCGATACAGTGTCTGTTGTCGGTGTTTGCTGCGCTGCAGCGGTGACTAATTCGCCACCGCCAAATACCGTTAGAAAAAAGATGAAGCTCACTGTTCCAACGCTAATACCAAATCGATAATTCATGATTATTCGTCCTATTAATACCGAGCGAATGGGACGTCGTACGTCCTTCGAAATTTGTTGACCGGAAGGGATTAAACTTGCCCACTTGTGATCAGTGTGATCGCGGCGATGATGTAGAGACCAGCGGTCAGAACACTCCCGAGCGTCCGGATATGATTCAGGCGGGTCCAGTCACGGCCATATTCAATCCAATAAGTCTCGGCCTCGAAGGTCTTATGGTCGAGACGTTCAAGCTTGTTATTCATCGGAACGTTGCCGAACATCGTCATCAAAAATACGCTCGGCAGATAGACGATTGGTGCAAGGATCAGCGTCACCAGTGCGGAGCCTTCAAAAATCGTCATGCTGTAAATCGCAAATAGAACCGAGAAGACTGCGATGGAGAGTATCCCAGCAACGAACTGGGTTTTGATCACGGTCCGGTTGATATGTTGCATCGCTTCGATGCCGCCAGCCGGAGCTGTTCGCAGCAGCCCTGACATCACAAATTCGGAGAAGGCTGAAAATACGCCTCCAATCACGGCGCTCCAGAGCGCAAGAAAGAGGCAAAAGTAAAGTGTCCATTCATAGGTCATGTTTTCGTTTCCTGTTATTGGATTGTGAGATTTGAGGGATCGCCCGGTGCGTCTCAGTCAGCGTCGACAATGCCGAGAATTCTGAAAGTCTGTCCGAGCGTGTTGAAAATCCCGTGCGCGAAGATCAGCGGGAGGATGTTCTTGCGACCGAACCACAGATAAAGCAGGCCAAACGCAAAGCTGGCTGCGCCCGTCATAAAAGCGCCATGGATGCCCAGGTAGTAGGCGTGGCGATATCCGAAGAATATCGACGACAAAAGCAAGGCGGCGATGTCAGCTGGCCAGCGGCCACCCAGAAACTCACTTGCCTTGGTGATTGCAAACGCGCGGAACAAAAGTGCTTCAAAGAAGGACCGATGTGTCCAAACCAACACCATGATAATGGTTTAGGCTTGCAGGTTACCCTCGACATGATCGAATCGTGTACCCGTATTGACGTCTTCGAAATACTAGTCCGCCAACACGCCCATGGCTTGTGTGCAGATGATGAAGAACACCATGCTGAGACGGTCAGTCCTGCAGTGTTCAGCCAGCTTTTTGGCCACCTGAAACCTAGCGCGCTCCACTCTGATCCACATCTTTTCAATAAGATGGTCGCCAAGATCATCGCGCTAAGCGTAGATACCGGTCCAGCATAGAGCTGAGTGAGCGGCAGCAGACTTTGTTTGACGATGACCAGGACGGCAACGACCGCGACCAAGTCACGAAATGATGCCCAGTTCAGAAGCGGAGAGCTCGTTTTTGTAATACGGGTCATGATATCGGATACCGACTATACTATAGAGCGCTTGAAGGGATCAGTCTGCGAGATCACTGGCGCCGAGGCGCTCAATCGAAGCGCCAGCAATACGACTGCGACGGCGATTTCGATCACAGTAGCGGTGATCAACGACTCCGATGGCAAGCCATGAAGCCCCATGCTGACCAGTCGCCCTAAGCCATAACTCCCGTAGACAATCGCCCCGATTAAAAGCGCTATGTTCGCAAAACGGAGTTTGAAGGCACCGAGGATCATGAGCGCCCCAGTAATGATCAGTATTCCGCTGGGCGCTGTCAGCTCAGACATCAGTCCCGGGTCACGGTCAATGAACACGTGACTTGTCTCCAGGAAGGCCTTTGGCGCGAACGTGAGAGCTCCACCGATGAGACCGAGTATTACGCCTGAAGCGGTTAAAGCACCTCTCTTTAGAATCCCGTTCATGCTGCTGTCCTCCAAATGCCTGCGGCAGCAACATCGCGTGCATAATCTGCAAAGTCCTTTGGCGGACGACCGAGGGCGCGCTGAACGCCATCGCAGAGATAGGCATTGCGCCCATCGAGGACGGTCGAGAACAAATAGTCCAGCATCCAGACGACATCTTTTGGTGCGCCCGAATTGGCGACTTCGCCAACAAATGCTTCGTGTGGGACATCTACATAGGTGATGTCACGTCCGGTTGCTCGGGATAGGTCCGCGGCAACATCGGCAATCGTCATCAATCGAGGGCCTGTGACCTCATAGATCTGGCCATAGTGATGGTCTTCACTCAAAGCAGCGACCGCGACATCTGCGATATCGTCAACATCAACGAAGGGCTCGACCTGATCGCCTGCAGGCAGTGTGATCGTGCCGCCAAGCACCATGTCGATAAAGGCGCCCTCAGAGAAGTTCTGATTGAACCAGCTGGCCCGGACGATTGTCCATTCCAGACCGGCGGTCTGAACAATCCGCTCACACGCCTGCGCTTCTTCTTCACCACGTCCTGAAAGGAGCACCAGTCGTTTTACGCCCCGCCGTTTGGCGAGATCAACAAAGGCCTGGATCGCATCAGGCGCGCCGGGCATGGCAAGATCAGGGGCATAGGTAATATAAACTGCGATTACATCTTTCAGCGCCGCATCCCAACCTTTCGCATTGTCCCAGTCGAAAGACGGAACGGATGAGCGTGACCCGACACGGACCTCATGCCCTCTGGCTTTCAGGCGTTCCGCAACGCGGCGCCCTGTTTTTCCTGTACCTCCCAGAATGAGAGTGAGGTTTTTCTTTTTGCGCAGGAAGTTCATTGACTTGCTCCTTTTCAGTATCTGCAAGCCAATAATTATGAAAAATGGTCCGCGAGCTCTTGCCCGCAAATGTCAGAGTTTTGACAGATCGCGACAAATTCCGGCTATTAGCCGGTGCTGGATCCCAGTCTGTATGAGCGAGGGGTCTGCCCGGCCCAGCGCTTGAACGCGCGGGTGAAACCGCTCTGCTCTGAAAATCCCGTCAGGAACGCAACTTCAGCGAGGCTGTACTCGGTTTCGCGTAAGAGCCGCTGTGCGAGTTCATGTCGGGCATTATCAACAACGCTTTGGAAAGAGTGACCATGATCTGAGAGACGTCTTTGCAAGGTCCTGGCACCTATCCCTAATTCAGATGCAATCGACGACAGAGTAGGCACACCTTCACTAAGAACGTTTGCCACCGCGTGCCGAACACTTTGCTCCAACCCCTCATCATTGGTGAGCGCAGCAAGTTCCTGTTCGAGATAGAGGTCAAAGAAACTGGAAATGGTCTCGTCACCAAGCCTATTGGGAGCATTCATGCTGTCTTCACTGACGAGGAGCGCGTCGCGATCCGTCTCAAAATAGACGGGACACTCAAAATGCTCTTCGTATACAGTGGTGTCACCGCGCGGGGCGTGCGTGAAGTAAACGGCAAGCGGCATAAAGCGGGCAGTACTGACTTCCTTGCTGATCGCGTCGACTGCCGACATGCTCGCCTCGTTCGAAAGCAACATGCCGAGACGGCCATCGCCAGTTTTGTCGAGACTGAAGTACCAGCCATCATTGCTTCGCTCGAGGGAATAGGTTTCGGCGCTGCCTAAGACATGTCCATAGCGCTCGGATCTTATATAGGAGCCGCGAAGGTTTGGCGCCGACTTCCACGCCAAACCAAATGCGCCATACTCATCGCTTTTCATGGTGGCGCCAATGCGAAGCGGCAGAGTCAGACCATTAGGGTCACGGGCTGCAAGCGAGGCGAAAAAGTCATAAAAGCCGTTTGAAGGCACCATCAGTTTGGGATCGACCGGGCCGCCGGGGGTGAGCCCCAGATCCTGTAAGAGATCACAAGTCTCCACACCAGCACTCACATGGCTGAGCACCTTGTCGACATAAAGAGAAGTGATCTGGCTCATTTGGCTTTGCTTAGAACACACCTATCGACGTTGGATCAATTCGTAGTTCAGTGAACTTGCCAAGTGATACACGTGAATCAAAGGACACGAGAGTCCGTTTTAGGGCGATTTAGGACGCTCAACCTGTGATTTGATTTGGAATCGAGCGTGGTGCTCAAATCCTCTTTATCTTTCTAGGTGCGCTACAATGGCGTTTGAGCTTCATGTTTCAGGGTGATGTTTAGCCTGTTCATCGCCTTGCGTGCCGTGTCGGCCTTATTTTTCCAGATCGGAGAGACCGCGTCGCGAATGTGTAGCTGTGTTATTTTCCACGGCTGGCACGGCCCCGATTTTTGGTAGGACGTGCAGCTACAACGGACCAAACCAACGTCCAGCTTTGCCGTTATCCTTCAGTTCCGCCTTGCGCGCCTCAAACGCCGATTCTGCAACTCTCTTAGCGTGACCAGTTGGGTCTTCGCTCTATCTTGTTCTCTGCGTCGTTCCAACACTGGATCGAAACCCAGTGCGATCTGCTCAGCACAAAGGTCGCGTGCCTTGCGGGCATTAGCCAGAAAAACGACAGGATAGCTGCCAAGGCCGATTTGCCGCGTTTGGCTATGCAATCGAAAACGATAAAGCCACTGCACACTGGTGGGTGAGGTCTTTCGTAGCCAGAGGCCGTCCCCGTCGCCGTGGGTTCCAACAGACAATCCATCGATGCCCTTGACCGTTAGCTTGTTTATCGGGCGACCCATTTGATTTCCTATGTACACATTAATGTACATGTTAGGTTGCGATGGATTGCTATCCGCGGCAATAGCGTGAGGTGACTATATGCTGATAGTATTTGGTTTTAGGCAGATACTGCAATTCCATGCAACAGGCTGAAATGACGTGCTGGTGCCGGCCGCGGGCACCACCTTTCAGGCCTCAAGCTCTAAAACACCGCTAGGCGTACCATTCGCGCTGCTAGCCCTCGTATTTGTCCTTATTGTTCTTGAGCGTCTTGCCAGCTCTTATCGCGCCAGCACCTCACGGAGTATGGCATGGATGGCAGTTTTGGCGATTTAGGACCAGCTGAAACCATGCCTGATGCGCGATATGTGTCCGAGGCGTTCAAATCTGATGTGAACGCATTCCTCGACCACGCGTTGACCCCGGACCTGCAGCAGGCCGGGCGCGAAACGACCGGCCTCAAGTCTTCGCCGCAAGCCTCTGAAAAGTGGCGGGCGCGCGTTTATCGACAAGGCTGGGTAGCGCCGAACTGGCCGCGCGAGTATGGGGGAACCGGATGGAGCCCGGCGCAGCGCCTGTATTTTGACCGCCAGTGCGCCGACCGAGATGCTCCGATTCTGATGTCCTCGGGGATCCGCACAATTGGACCCCTCATCATTCAAGCCGGAACGTCCGAGCAGAAAGCGCACTATTTGCCAGCTATTCTGTCTGGAGAACATGAATGGTGCCAAGGGTTTTCCGAACCGCAGGCTGGCTCTGATCTCTCAGCTTTGTCCCTGCGGGCCGAGCTTGAGGCCGATCATTTTGTTCTCAATGGCAGCAAGATCTGGACGAGTTTTGCCCAATACGCGACGCATATGTTCCTGCTGGCGCGGGTAGAGCGGGGATCAACTCGCGGTGATGGGCTGGTTTTTCTGTTGTTGGAGATGAACTCGCCTGGTGTGTCGGTGCAGCCCATCCCCTTCATCGATGGCGATGCGGAGACCAACCAAGTGTTCTTCGATCATGTGCGCGTGCCGATTGATAGCCGTATTGGCGAGATCGGTAATGGTTGGGCGACGGCCAAGCTATTGATGGCGATTGCGCGCTCTAACAATACGACAGTCGGCGTACTGCGCCGTGCGTTCAGAATGGCATTGCGTGGGGCTCAGGAGGCAGGCGGATTGGATCCGTTAATGCAAACACGGTTTGCGGATCTGGAGACGCAGATCGACAGTTTCGAAGCGGTGGCCGCGCGCCATCTTTCGGACTCAGGCGGAATGGGTATTTCGAGCCCGTCTTCTGTATTGAAGCTGCTCGCGACGGAATTGCATCAGGCGATTACGGCAGCGGCGCTGGAAGCCAATCCGTTTGGCGAACTGGCGCAGCGCAAATATTTCGCAACCCGCGCTGCAACGATCTATTCTGGCACCAGCGAGATCCACCGAAACATTCTCGCAAAAGCGATTGGCTGCCCGCACAGGTAGTCACCATACTTGGCCAGACTCGAAAAATTGCATTGTAATGGCATTCGGATTGCCATTAGAGTAATGAGAGTCGCGAATAATGCGGGAGCTCTTCAAAATGAGTGTGAAGGCCATCCTTCAGAACAAAGTCGTTCGCCATCTCTTTGGGGTGAAACGCCGTGATGCCAAGCGGCGCAATGCAGAGAAAACACGACGGGCGCAAAATGCCCCACATCTGGTGGAATATTATCACGAAGCGGGCGACCCGTATTCGCACTTGATGGTGCAAGTGCTTCCAGTGTTTTGCCAACGTTATAATGTTGAGTTGAAGATCTATGTCGTCGCTCCGCCGCCGGATTGGGCCGCGCCGGACCGCGCCCGGCTGGAATTTTACGGGCGGCGGGATGCCGAAAGACTAGCCGGACGCGCCGGGTTGGATTTTGCCGATCCGGGAAAACCGCCATCCGATGCCAGCATCGCCGCTGCTAACGAAGCTTTGTTGTCAGCCGTTTCTGACGGCGCATTCTTGCAGCGTGCCGCAGATATCGGACGGCAATTGTGGGCAGCAGCGCGGACTGAGACAGCGCAAGATGCTAGCCCGAAAACTGCGCCAGAACTAAGCGCGGCTGCCGCCCGGCGCGAGTCACAGGGCCACTATCTCGGGGCGACGCTGTATTATGGCGGTGAATGGTATTGGGGTGTCGACCGCTTGCACTATCTGGAAACCAGATTGCGGGACCTGGGGGCCGCAAATTCGACGACCCAGGCCTCGATATTCGCGCCGCCTTCCGTCTCGACGTCCACAGTTGAGCGTGAATCGGAAAAGCCCATTGAGCTGCATTGGTACCTGTCATTCAGAAGCCCGTATACCGGCATTGTCGCAGATCGCGTCAAGGCGCTTGCAGATGCATATGGCGCCGAGTTGAAACTGCGCTACGTCCTGCCCATGGTGATGCGGGGCATGCAAGTGCCGCGCATGAAGGGCTTTTACATTATGAGCGATACGGTGCGCGAAGCCGAGCGTCTGGGCATTCCGTTTGGCAATATGTTTGACCCGGTCGGGCAGCCTGTCGAACGCGGCTACGCGATTTTGCACAAGGCGATCGAGCTTGGAAAAGGGTATGAATTTGCACAATCATTCCTGTCCGGCGTATGGGCAGACGGCATCGATGCGGGCAGCAATCGCGGTCTCAAAAAGATAACTGAGCGGTCGGGTTTGTCATGGGCTGAGATGAAACCGCTGCTGGGCGGCGATCACTGGCGCGGCGACGCTGAACGAAATCAGGATGAAATGTTCAGCTATGGCATATGGGGCGTGCCGAGCTTCCGGGTCGGCGATGTCGCGACCTGGGGGCAGGATCGTCTTTGGGTCATCGAGGACGCCTTGAGGGCGATCCAGCAGGCTGAGTAAGAGCACAGGGAGGAAGAGATATGGAAGTGATCAATGAGGTCAGGCCAAGTGACCCGGCCCAGATACAGGCCATGATGGAGAAGGGACCCGACGGGCCGATCTTCATGGTCAACTTGCTGAAATTCAAAGACCAAGCCGAATATGAAGATGGCCGCGACACCGATCTGACAGGCCGGCAGGCCTATAGCCTTTATGGCGCAGCAGTTGCCGGGATCATCCAAGAGTTTGGCGGGCGGATTTTCTTCGCGGCGGATGCGACTTTTCTGTCGCTCGGACAGGTCGACGAACTCTGGGATGAAGTCGCCATCGCGGTCTATCCTGAACGGGGCGATCTGTTGAAAATGTCGACATCCGAAGCTTGGCAAACGGCCGCGGTGCATCGCGCAGCGGGACTTGCAGGACAGTTGAATATCGAAACCGTGATGCCGAAAGCCTTGCAGGGGCTGCCATGGATCAAGCTGTTACTAGAGGATATGGACAAATGACTTGGTTAAAACGGATACTGATCGGCATCGTGGGCTTGCTGGTCATCGGAGTAGTTGGCTTCAATCTGTTCAAGACACAGATTGCCGAGCGGGCTTTCCACCGCGCGATTGATCAGAATGCCGGGGTTGATCGCAGCGCCGACCTCCCCGACGGATTGCACGTCTACCTGTGCGGAACCGGGTCCCCAATGCCGGATGCGACGCGGGCTGGGCCTTGTCTTGGTGTGCTCGCGGGTGATCAGGCGTTTGTGTTTGACGTCGGTTCCGGGGGTGTGCGCAATCTTGGGTCAATGGGGTTCCCCATTGCGAGGCTTGAGAGCGTATATCTGACCCACTTGCACTCTGATCATATTGATGGTCTCGGCGAGCTGTTAATGATGTCCTGGATTGGTGGCAGTCGGTCGACGCAAACGCCCGTTCGCGGCCCCGTCGGCACAGCGGAAGTCGTTGGCGGATTCAACACTGCCTATCGCCTCGATAGCACTTATCGTATCGCGCATCATGGTACCGAAGTGGCGAACCCGAACGGCTTTGGCGGGGCTCCTGAAGAGATCGTCATTCCATCTGGTCCGGGTGGACAGCTTGTTGTGTTTGATGAGGGCGAAGTCAAAATTACCGCCATCCGCGTCGAGCATGCGCCGATCGAACCGGCGTTTGGGTACCGGATCGACTATAAGGACAGGTCGATCTCAATCAGTGGTGATACAATTTACCAGCCGCGCTTCGTCGCTGCGTCGCAAGGCGTAGATATGATGCTGCACGAGGCGTTGAACAAGGAAATGGTTCAAACCATCGGCGCTAAGCTCGGTGAGCGCGGCTTGAGTAATCCGGAGAAGATTTTTGCCGATATTCTGGACTATCATACGGATCCTGAAGAGGCGGCCAGGGCGGCTCAGGAAGCGGGCGTCGATCATCTGGTCTACTATCATATCGTGCCGCAGCTACCGGTGAAAATGTTGGAGTCGGTCTTCCTCGGTGATTCCAAAAAGATATTCGATGGCAAGATGACCGTCGGCGCAGACGGCATGATTTTCAGCTTGCCTGCCGGGTCCGACAAGATTCGAAAAAGCAAAGGGTAAAGCCACTTGGCGCGTTCAGGCGCTATCGGACATGCGCGTGCGTTTGGCCAACCAGTCAATGCCGCGCAAGCCCAGCCACCCGAGCAAGATCAGGAACAGCCCGAACGTGATGCGGACTTGAATGAACGTAATCGTCGGACGCGTGATGAAAACTTCGGTGTGATCCAGAGCTGCAAATTTGTGGGCTTCGCCTTCTTTCATGGCTGGATCCAAAACCATATCGATCAAGTCTCGGAGTGAGCGGTAACGAATAACCGCAACGCGATCGACTTGATTGCCATACTGGCCAAGCATCAGGCCGACGCGCTCCGACACAAAGACCGGATGCCCACCACGCTTTAGCAGGAGCGGGAAAACAATCTTGGCGTAAGCGCGATCGGCCTGCGCCGCTTCCGGACCGTCTTTGAGGTTCTCCAAGTTAACCGCATAAAATTCTCTGCCATCATCGCGCGGAATCATTTGTTCTATATTGGCGATGAAACCGCGTTCGCTATCGTCAGCATCGCGATAGGTCTGTTCGATTTGCTGAAGAAGGATCTGGCCTTCTTCAGCAGAGATCGGCTTGGTCGCACCGCCATACCAAGTGCTGAATGCAATAAAGATGACGGCGACAAGCACCGCCCAGGCAATCTTAATTCTCAATAAGGTCATGCGTTGGTCCGTCTGTGTTTGATCTCGCAATTTGCGTGCAGTGGCCAAGAGAATGAGATCAAATGTGACCTCCTCGTGGCCGTTTCATCGGCGTGGGGGCGTGAATTCACGGCGCGGTGTCACGCACGATTCGAAAGCCAATATGATTGGACGAAAAATCAGTGTCTTGAGGGTGCCGCGCGGCGGGGCGATAACGCCTGCAAAAATTGTCAGCGCAAAGAAATGAGCCGCCTTTCATCGTGTGCGTACCGTCGCCATAAGGCGTGTCCGTCCATTCCCAAACATTACCGATCATATCATAAAGCCCCATTCGGTCGGGTTCGAAACAGCCGACAGGTGCCACACCGGTGAACCCATCTGTACCTATATCGGCAACCGGAAAAACGCCTTGCCATGTATTCGCGCGGGGGCCGTCTGCGCCATAGGCGCCGGAGATTGAATCGTTCGGGTCCGGCAAGCCCAATGATGCCGCGAACTCCCACTCGACTTCGCTCGGGAGGCGTCCGCCGGCCCAAGCGGCGTAGGCCTCCGCATCACGCTTGGAGATGTGAACGGCGGGTTCGTGCTCCCGGTCGGAAATGGAACTGTCTGTGCCTTCTGGCGTTCGCCATTTGGCCGATTTTTCCAAGCGCCATGGCGCATCCGTCGCGCGGCGATCACTGGGGTGTCTGAACACCGCTGATCCGGCGCCTTCGCGCTGATCCAGCACGCCTTGTTCGGCGTCTGTGACATAGTCCGTGGCTTCGACAAATTTTGAGAACTGGGCATTGGTCACTTCGTGGGTTTGGACCCAGAAACGATCAACGTGCAAATCAAAGGTCGGCCCTTCGTCCGCATAAAGCGGCTGCGCGCCTTTGCTAAACTGCCCGGCTGGAATTTCGACGAATTTCCCAAACTCTATTGCGGGCGCGGCGCATGCGGCTTGTGGCGCTTCATTCTGTACGACTCCGGAGCAAGCCGTAATCACGGTCAGCAACGCCGTCATGGCAGCAGGTTTAAGCTTAGGGCGCATCAACATTCGCAATCACGCCGTTGAGGATTAGCCGGATAGATGCCTTAGCGCTTTCGACAGAACGTTTTTGATCCGATCGCAACTGACGCCAGGTCGAAAAATCCAGCGCCGCTTCGATCGCGCCGAACAGGTCGCGATCGGCGTTGATTTGTTTCGGCAGGATCGATTTCAGAGTTGATCGCATCTTAGCGGTATCTCGCTCATATTGCGCGCCCAGAAAGTCAGATTGAAAGCGCCGCAAGCTCATGCAAACTTTCATCGGAAACACCATTTCATAGATTTCTGCTCGCTTCTCGACACTCTCCATCAGCCGATCTCGCCATGTCCGGCCTTCATATGGTGCGACGATTTTCGGCATAATCGCTTCGGTCAATTCAGCGGTCATTTCATCATATATGCTGTCCATGTCTTCGAAGTGCCGGAATACGGTACGCAGTCCCACATCGGCGCGTTCAGCAACTTTGGCCGCGCTAGGTGACATGTTGCCTTCGCCGATCAGGTCAAACATGGCTTCAATGATCCGTCGCCGACTGCGGTCGCTCCGCTGACGGCGGCCGTCTTCCGTACCGGCTTGCAATGCGGGCCAGGGGCTTTTCTTTTTCGTCGTCGTGGTCACGATGAGCGTCCCTTCTTCATGGCGCTTATTCTGGTATCATATAAGATGGCGTGAAACAGACAAACCGGATCATCTGCGATTGGGGATCGGGCCGCCAGGCCTAATTTGGCCAAGTGATATACTCGTCCTCTGGTGTAGCTGCTTGATTGATCGTCTTATCGATCATGATCGGACTTTCGAGCTTATGCGGATAGAGCGGTCCGACGGAGTCAGCGTGATGATCCGCAAGCAAGGCGGTCAGTTCAGCAAGTTTCTCTGGCCGTTCTGCCGAAAGATTGACTTGCTCGGTTGGGTCAGTGCCCAGCTCGAACAGCCACGACTTGTTCTGACGGCCATCCACTTGCAATTTCCAATCGCCGGCACGCACCACTTGGTAGAATCCAGATTGCCAGAATAATGCACCATTCGGGCGCTCGATTAGGCCTTCGCCGGTCGCTTCCGGGAGGATGTTCTGGCCGTCAATAATTCGGTCCTGTGGCAGCTCTGCGCCCGCGGCTGCTGCGAGTGTTGGAAGCAAGTCGATATGTGCAACCGGTGTATCAACGATTGTTCCTGGCGCGATCCGTGCGGGCCAATTGACAAACATCGGTACGCGGATGCCGCCCTCGAACAATGTGATTTTCCAGCCCCGGTAAGGCGCGTTGACCTCAGGCAATCCAATATATCCTGCGCCGCCATTGTCACTGCTTAGAACAATGATTGTATTGTCTGCGAGACCTTCGGCTTCCAGCTTGTCCATCACCCGGCCAACGCTGCGATCGAGGGCGTGGATCATGGCTGCATAGACGCGCAGGCGATGTGGTTCCAAATCACCGACTGCTTCATAGTCTTCTTTGGTTGCTTGCAGCGGTGTGTGCGGCGCCCAATGCGCAAGATAGAGAAAGAATGGACGGTTCTTATTGGCTTCGATGACGTTCAGGCTTTCATCGGTCCACCAGTCAGTCAGGTAACCGCCTGGCTCAAATGGTTCCCCGCCATTGAACGAGGCGGCATATTGCATCGCCGCCCAGAGGAATTTATCGATCGGGTCAAAATCGAGCTTGGCATTGACGACATCTGGATCATCTTCGGCTAGAAACAGGCCGCTTTGCATCAACAGGCTTTCATCAAAGCCTTGTGCATTTGGTAGAAAATCAGCGCGACGGCCAAGGTGCCATTTGCCAATGTGGACGGTATGATAGTCCTGTTCCTTGAGCAGTTCGGCGATGGTGATTTCCGATCCGGGAAGGCCTTGATCCTCATAGGGTAGGGCGCCTTCATCAATGCCGCGTGTCGTCTCAATTTTTGGCAGAGCGCGACGGTCCATGCCATTGGAAATTGTCGAAATGACGCTGCTCATGCCGTCAGGCGTCGGGGTGAACTCAAAACCTGTGCGCGTCGGATAGCGCCCGGTCATCAGCATAGCGCGTGACGGCGCGCATGTGCCGGTCCCGGAATAGGCTTGGCTGTATATCGCACCGCTGGCAGCGAGCCGATCGATATTTGGTGTCGGGACGCGGCCGTCTGCGACGCCGCCGCCAAACGTCGACAAGTCATTATAGCCAAAATCGTCAAGCAGGATGAAGACGATATTCGGTGGCCTTTCGGATATCGGTGCAGCCGCTACTTCGGGCCCTTGCTGCCAGGTGACAGGCTGGTGATCTGCGATTGCGACATGATTGGCTTTGGCGCGGTTCAATACCAAGTGGGTGAGAATGGCGGTACGATTGAACCAGCCGAGAATTCCGGCAGCGATGATTGCGATCAGAACGCCAATGAAGATTTTTTTGAGCATTGTGATGGCCTCTATTGAAACAGCTGTTCGCAACCTGTGCCGGTCAGCAGGCCGTTGACGGCACCGCGTTCATTGTCAGACATGGCGCTGTGATCTGCGCGGAGCCATTGCAGGCATTTCGCTTGATATTTGAACGTCGGTTGCGTCCAGGGGCGGCCATCGATTTCGGTGTCGAATGAGGTCTCACCAGACATTACGGCCTTCGCGTTCGCGACCATTGCCGGGGCGTAGGTGCGTCCAATTTCTGCGAGCAGGGGTGCGAGTGCTTCACTTGCTTCTTCCGCGCTAAACCAATCATCGTCACTTGGCGCGTGGCCAGACAGATCTTCCATCAAATCGATCCAGGCGCGCACACGTTGAGAGGTCTTACTGGTGATCGCCGCGGAGGTCGGCTCCACCACGGCAAGCTGCGTCATCTGACCGTATAGGGCAAAATCAGCCGACGACGGACGCGCGCCCAGCACGAAACCTTTGCGCGCGATCAATTGGTCGAGAATTTCCACCAGTCTCGAATAAGAGCTTTCAATCGTTTCAGCGGTCACGTCATTCGAGCCTACAACGTATAGTCGGTCGATCTGGCGCTTTGCGAAATTTGCTGCGAGGCCTGCGGCCATTTCTTCGTCAGCGGTATTCATGCCCCAATAGACCAGAAGCGGCGCAGCATTCTTCCAGTCCGCCTCGTGCGCCCATCGGAAATGGAACATCGCCTTGGTCAGCCATTCATCGGCATAGTCTTCGATCAAATCATTGATGAAGCGAAGCACGGGGTCAGTTGGGATAACTGAACGGCCTGCATGCTCTGTTTCGAGGCGTCTGATGATTGGCGTGGAATCCGTCATGGGAACCAGAGCGCCATTATCGCCGTCTGGAAAGAAGAAGGTCGGTAACAGCCTGACTTTGGGCTCTGGGTAACCTTCAGGGATATTCCCGTTGCCCCAAAAGACCGAATAAGGCAGTCGCCGATATCGGAGCACGCCCAGCATTTTGCGTGTGTAGGGAGAGCCGGCCGCTCCAGTGAGTTCAAGCCGATTTGTGTCTGACATGCAAATTCCTCCAAGCCGAAATCTTTAGTAATGGCAATCTGAATGTCAATATATGCGCGAGCATACCCAGACTGACGGCTCCAAAAAGCTAAACTTTGACGCGCACCGCCAAAAGCGCATAGGTTGCGATAACGAAGAGCGTCCTGAAGACGGCGCCTAAGGAGGAACACATGCCGATTGAAATCACGTCCGTAGACGGCCTGGGCGCCGAAATTACCGGTGTCGACCTGAAACAACTAAGCGATCAGGATATGCGATCGATTGAAAAGACGTTCGCGGAACATGGCGTCATCTTCTTCAGAGATCAGGATATTAGCGAAGACGATCATGTGGCGTTTGCGGAGCGGTTCGGTGACATCAACATCAATCGGTTTTTCGCCGCGCACCCGACTTATCCGCAGATCGCTCTGGTCGCTAAGGAAGCCGATCAGAAGGATAATATCGGTGGCGGCTGGCACACGGATCACTCATACGACCATGAGCCGGCTTTAGGCTCAGTACTGGTGGCGCGGGAACTGCCAGATAGCGGCGGCGATACGATGTTCGCTTCGATGTACAAAGCTTATGAAACACTGCCTGCCGCATTGAAGGAAAAGATTGATGGTTTGACAGCCATCCACTCAGGCAAACACATTTTTGGTGAGGGGCCGGATAGCTATTACAACACATCTGATGCCGGGACCCATGAAGAAGGCACAAGCCGGATCGGCAATGCAGCAGTGGCGGAAATGCTAAGCGATCCTGAGCACCCGATCGTCATCAAGCATCCATTGAGCGGCAAAAAGGCCCTCTATGTGAACCCTGCCTTTACTCGCGAAATTGTCGGCTTGAGCAAAACAGAGAGCGATGAGCTCTTGTCCGAACTCTACACGCACGTTTTCACAGGGCACGCCTTTCATCACCGGTTCAAATGGAAGCCGGGATCCATTGCTATGTGGGACAATCGTTCAACCTGGCATTGGGCGTTGAATGACTATCACGGCCAGCGGCGTGTCATGCACCGGATTACCATTGAAGGGTGCGCGCTGAACGCCTAGTCGAGATCAAAGCCGCGGGGGAGAAACACGTGACGAAGAAAACTGGTCGTCTGGCGCTGGGCGCGGCGATGCTGGGCATTTCGAGCTGTGTCGTGGGCGGTGAACCGGCGAATATTGAAGACTGGCCTGGAATGGCGTCTCTGCAATTGGCGCACTCGAATGGCAGTGATTACCATTTGTGCGGCGCGACCATGATCAGCGAAACCTGGGTTCTGACGGCGGCGCATTGCGTCGAGCATGCCAAAACCGAAACGGGCGGAGATGGCGCTCGCAGGGTTGTTCAGTATGAACCGCAAGCCGACAATCCGGACGGGATGCGCAAGCTGGGACCTTTGACCATCGTTGCGGGGCTAGGTGATTTGTCAGAAGATCCGACAGAGGTGACGTTCGCGGTCACAGGCGTCGAGATCCATCCGAGTTACGCGATTGGCGCGGTCCATCGCGGCCATGATTTGGCTCTGCTAAGAATTGACGGCCGTTGGACTGGTAAGATTGCAGAATTGGATGGTTTCTCGGCGCCATTGCAGCGCATTCGAAGTGGTACAGACTTGGAAGTAGCAGGTTATGGGTACCTTATGGAAGCGGGCGGCACTGAGACAGTGATCGGCAAACGCGGTGCGGTGAATGCACCGAGCCTGGCATTGCAGCAGGCCGTCGTGCCCGTATTGAGCCCGAATAAGTGCCGAAGAACACTGACCAAAAAGATCTCCGAATACGGATATCAGGAAGACTTTAAAGGTCTTCAAATTTCTGGCGAAACCCATATTTGCGCGGGCGTCGGCGAGGTCGATAGTTGCACGGGCGACAGCGGCGGCCCATTGATCGCACGTGACGAAAATGGTGCCGCTGTGCAAGTGGGCGTCGTTAGCTGGGGATTAGGGTGCGCGCGTCAGGACAGTCCAGGCGTTTATGTGCGTATTGCAGACTATAAGGACTGGATCACGACTGTCTCAAGCAAGACCGATGATCTGACCTGAACGCGCGCATTTTGTAGTGGCTAGAACCTGATGCCAGCACCAAGCATGATATTGTCGAGCTCATAATAATCGAGATCGTAGCGGGAGAAGTCTCCGCGGATGTAAATCGAGTCGGTGACGTCGAATGTCGCGCCGACTCCATAAGCGGGGCCATGTTTTGAAGACGTATCGCTGATCAAAGACTCAAATGGATCTTCATCGCTCTCGATAATGGTTTCCAGGGTTGTGGTTGTTTGATCAAGTTCCACGGCGGCATATCCGAGCCGCCCAAAAATGCTCAGTCTGGATGTGACCGGGACGGTTGCGCGGCCATACCCGCCAAGGATGAAACTCAAGCTCGATTTAACATCATAATCTATCGAACTGATCTGCTCAGGGTCCGACCCCAAAACGGGCGTGACGAATCCGTAGGACCTCGATTTTCCGGTTAACCCGGTCAGGACCTCCCCCTCGATGGAAAGATACTGAGTGACGTTTTTGCCAAAACGCGCACCTATCGACTCGAATTCTGGGTCGTCTAACGGATCGGTCACGAATGATCCATTTAGGGACGTCGCTGAATATCCGCCATCGACGTAATACCCTTCAGCCATGGCGGGGCCCGCCCCAAACAGGCATGCGCCAAGAATAATCATTGTGGTACGAATCTGCATTATCTATTCTCATCATTGAATGTGATAACGCAGCGCGCACATGCCTATTCTTTAAGTTATGAAGCACAACTTAAAAAACTGAAATATTACAAAAGAATCAGAAATTTAGAGACGTGTCGCCAAGCGGTAATCTTTAAGCAATCATCCCGCCATCCAGGACAATTGTATGTCCGTCGACCCAGGCACCGGCTCGGGATGCCAAGAATATCGCTGTCCCGGCAATGTCTTCCGGTTCACCCGCCCGTTTGCGCGGGATTTGCGCCACGGTGTGCTGATAGATGGCATCATTACTGGTCGCGGCTTTGGTCATATTGCTTGGGAAGAAGCCCGGGGCAATGGCGTTAACGTTAATATGCCCAGAAGCGAGATCAGTCGCCAGATGTTTGGTCAAATGAATGACGCCCGACTTGCTCGCTGAGTAGGCGTAAGCCGGCATGCCAGGATTATCGAAACCGTGGATCGAGGCTGTGTTAATGACTCGCGAAGGATCTTCGTGCGTTGCATTGGCGCGGAGAAGCGGCAGGCATTTCTGCGTCATGAAGAAGATCGACTTGATATTGATATCCATGACCTTGTCCCAGCCCGCTTCCGGGAATTCCTCAATCGGGACGACCCAGTTTGCGCCGGCATTATTGACCAGGATATCGATGTGATCCTCTTTCGCAGAGACCTGAGCGACCAGGCTTTCAATGCCCTCGACCTTTGAGAGGTCTGCTTGAACTGGAATGCATGTCCCGAGCTTGGACAATTCCTCGGCTTTCGCGTGTAGCGGGCCTTCCTTGCGGGCCGAGATGTAGGTTTTTACGCCATTCTCGACAAAGCCGCGGGCGATCATTGCGCCTATTCCACTCGAGCCGCCGGTCACGATTGCGGTTTTTCCGGAAATGTCGAAGAGCGATTTCATATCAATTGTCCTGTTTAGAAGGTTTCCCCCACGCTTACCCTGTGGGCGCGCCATGTCCATGTGGGAGGGATGAAAAATCAGGCTAAAGTGGATTATCTGACGACCAGGGGTGGTTCGGCGCCCGGAATTGGCCTACGGACGCGACGCTTCCCGAAACTGAATTGAGTGCGCAAATGGCCCGTTCGACTTTCTCTGCGTTTGCAGACACGATCAATTTGAGCAGTTGGGCGCAAACCCAGCGCGCCACCTTCACACCGGATCGTATCCGAATTGAAGTCTTGGCCGGACTGACGGTTGCCTTGGCATTGGTGCCGGAAGCCGTTGCATTCGCATTTGTTGCTGGCGTCGAGCCTTTGGTTGGTCTCTATGCGGCTTTCATTGTCGGATTGATCACAGCTGTAATGGGCGGCCGGCCAGGCATGATTTCAGGCGCTACAGGGGCGCTGGCAGTCGTTATGGTCGCACTGGTTGCGCAGCATGGTGTTGAATATCTGTTCGCGACCGTCGTCTTGATGGGTATTCTGCAAGTCGCGGCTGGCGTGTTTAGGCTCGGCAAGTTTATCCGATTGGTGCCGCATCCGGTTATGCTCGGCTTCGTCAATGGTTTGGCGATTGTGATTTTCCTGGCTCAACTTGGGCAGTTTCAGGTGCCCGGTACGGCGGTCCCCGACGGACATAGTTTTCTGCCCAATGGCGATTGGTTGCCGGGCCCTGAGATGGCGATCATGCTTGGCTTGATTGGGGTCACGATGCTGATCATTTGGGGCTTGCCCAAGTTGACCAAAGTCATCCCCGCACCATTGGCTGGGATCGGTTTTGTTGCGGCTGTGGTGATCGGATTTGGCATCAATACGCCTGTCGTCGGCGACCTTGCCAGCATCAAAGGGGGACTGCCTGACTTTCATATCCCGGTGGTGCCAATGAACCTCGAGACATTCGAGATCATTTTGCCCTACGCAATCATTCTCGCAGCAATCGGCCTGATCGAGAGCCTGCTCACCCTCAATCTGGTGGGTGAGATTACCAATCAACGCGGCGGCGCTTCTCAGGAATGCGTGGCGCAGGGCACGTCCAATATCGTCACGGGCTTCTTTGGCGGCATGGGTGGCTGCGCGATGATCGGCCAATCCATGATCAATGTGAAATCTGGCGGGCGCACGCGTCTGTCTGGATTGTCAGCGGCTTTATTCCTGCTCGCCTTCATTCTGATCGGATCGCAGTGGATCGAGATGATCCCGCTGGCGGCGCTGGTTGGTGTGATGTTCATGGTCGTGATCGGGACGTTTGCCTGGAACAGTTTGCGCATCATGTCGAAAATCCCGTGGACCGATGCGTTTGTAATTATTCTGGTGACCGGCGTGACGGTCTGGAAAGACCTCGCGGTTGCAGTGGTCGTTGGCGTGATCGTCAGCGCGCTGGCCTATGCCTGGAACAATGCCAAGCGTATTCACATTTTGCAGCGTGATTCAGTGCGCACGCCAGGCGCGACTGTTTATGAAATTGAAGGCCCGCTTTTCTTTGGCTCGACAGATGGCTTTGCTGAACTCTTTCACCCGGATGACGACCCTGACGTGGTCATCGTCGACTTCATGCGCTCGCGGATTGTCGATCAGTCCGCTCTGCAGGCTATTGAAGACCTGGCGGCGAAATATGAGTCAAAAGGCAAATCACTCAAACTGCGTCACTTGTCGCGAGACTGCCATTCTCTGCTCAGCAAAGCCGGACAGCTCATGGTCGATAGCGAAGATGATCCGGACTATGAGATCGCGGTCGACTATCATGTTCGTACTGGTATCTTCGGCGGCGGACATTAGTCACGGACTGGACCCGCTCGCGCCCACGCGCTAACGCGGACGGATGACAGATTCAGTCCTGACCAAAACCGAGGGCGGCGTTGGCTATATCACGCTGAACCGCCCAGATGCGCTGCACGCGCTTAATCTCGATATGTGCGAAACCATCCACGCCGCATTGCGTGTCTGGTCGCAAGATCCCAGTGTAAACATTGTGGTGATCGATCATGCCGAAGGCAGTCGAGGCTTCTGTGCTGGCGGCGATATCGCCATGCTGCGGGAAAGCGGGATGAGTGACGGACGCAAGGCCCGTGTCTTCTTTGAAGAAGAGTATCGCATGAATGCCGCGATCAAGGCGTTTCCGAAACCCTATCTGGCTTTGATGGACGGGGTTACAATGGGCGGCGGCGTTGGGCTGTCTGTTCATGGATCATTTCGCGTCGCTACTGAGCGGACGCTGTTCGCGATGCCGGAAACCGGTATTGGCCTGTTTCCTGATGTTGGTGGCGGCTGGTTCCTGCCTCGTCTGCGCGGCGAACTCGGGACCTGGCTGGCCCTGACTGGGGCGAGGCTAAAAGGTGCGGATGTCGCCGCTGCGGGTGTCGCGACGCATTTCCTGCCATCAGAGCTTATCCCAAATCTGAAAGTGCAGATCGCCGAGGCTGATTTCTCGGCCGGCGCCGCAGAAATGCTGGGAGAGATCCTTGCGCGACTAACTCATTCCATACCAGCCGGAAGTTTCGAGGCGCATATGCCGTCCATTGATGCCTGTTTCGGATCTGACCGTGCTGAGGACATTGTCAGCGCACTCAAGCGTGATGGTTCTGAATGGGCGCTTAAACAAGCAGAGACGATTGCCAGTAAGTCACCAGAGACGGTCAAAGTGGCATTGCGCCAAGTTCGAGACGGCGGCGCCTGTGAGACCTTCGAAGACAATATGCGTATGGAATACCGGATTGGCTGGCGCAAAGTACAATCAGCTGACTTCATAGAAGGGGTTCGCGCTGTGATCATCGACAAAGACCACGCCCCAAAATGGTCGCCCGATACATTAGAAGCCGTCAGCGATCAGGATGTGGCACGATACTTTGAGTCCCTCGGTGAAAATGAGTTGAGCTTTGAGTGAGCTTCGCGAACAGCTTGAGGTCTGGTGTCAGTCCTATGTTGCAGCCTTCAGTGCCTATGACCCTGAAGCGATAGCCGGGCATTGGAGCTTTCCTGCGCTGACCACGCAGGCTGGCAGGTCCTTCGCTTTCAAGTCCGCGGAGCATTTTGCAAAAAATACCGGGTTGCTGCTCGGTTTCTATCGTGGCCAGGACGTTGCCAAAGTGGAGCGATCGGTCACTGATTGCCAGATGCTTCACCGCGACGCCGTGTCAATGACGGTCGCGGATACGATGTACACGTCGGATGGCAGCGCCATAGCCAGCTGGCAGGCCGCTTATGTCCTGCAGCGCATAGATGGCGATTGGAAAGCGGTCATGGCCGTTGCTGATGGCGAGACAGAAGCCTGGGCCGCACGCGGTACGCCGCTGGGCGGTTGATTGCTGCTTTATGCGGTGGAGCGGTGGACGTTTCTTTCCGCAATGAATGAAATACGAATTCGCCTCATAGCGTTCAAATATCGAATTTCATGGGTGTTTTGCCGCGTTTAGTAACACTTTCGGCTGTTTTGTTAACCAAGACGCCTCCAAAACAAGACCTGCTTAACGAATTATAAGGTTGGATACTGTAACTCTATTCAAACTACAACAAAAGTTGAGTGGTGATGGTAATGACAATGTCCTATGGTGCGGCTGAGGCCGCCGGCGAGCCTGTGAGCGTCGCTGAATCTTTCGTGAAATCTCTTTCGCTTCTGGAGCAGGCGCATCGCCGTCTCCATGATGTCGTAAAAGACGATCTTGAACGTGGCGGTGAGCGCCACCTGACAGGTGTGCAAGCCCTGCTTCTTTATGAAATTGGCGAGCATGAAACGCCGGCTTCGACTCTTCGGTCGCGCGGTGCGTTTGCCGGTACAAGCTTGTCTTATAACGTTAAAAAGCTTCAAGAGGGTGGTTATCTGATCCAATCGCGCTCTGAGCATGACAAGCGAACTGTTCGTCTGAAACTGACTGAGCGCGGGCACAAAGTTCGCAATCGCGTGGTCAGCCTTTTTGATCGTCAGGCCACAGCGCTTGAGCCAACGGCCAGCGTCCGTCAGGACGATTTGAGCCAGCTCAACAAGACGGTTTCGCGTCTCGAGCGGTTCTGGACGGATCAAATCCGCTTTCAACTATAGATAAGTATACATATTCCCGAATACATATTATTATTTGGGGATGTTGGGGAAGGTACTTATCCTGGCTTGGGGGGTGTCGTGGCCATTGGCTGCGGCAGCCCCCTGGGTCCAAGAAGCCGATGGGCTCTACACCCGCGTGTCTGTCGCACAAGAGCAGGTCGAGGGCCTTAGCGGCTGGCGGTGGGACGCTTATTCTGAATATGGGATGTCGCCGAAATGGACGATCACGTCCAAATTCGAGCAAGTCGATTATCCTGACGCGTCCGACTTTAACGCAGATGGCTGGCGCGCCACCTTGCGCTACAAATTGTTCGAGCGCGGCGCAATAAAGATGTCGCTGGAGTCCGGGTTTCTGGAAGGCGCGGCAATTGGCGGGCGCAATGGCTGTCACAAGCTCGGCCTAGAACTCCGATCCGGACTGGCTTGGTCAGGCAAATGGCGAAAACGCGAAACATTCATGTTTGGCGAAGTGGCGGGTCGGTTTCACAATGGCTGCGAACGCGAGCGATATGAATTCGGGGTGGGTCAGGAAACCACCAAAAATGTTTGGTCAATCACACAGATCTGGTTCGAGCGTGGAAACACCAACGCCAAGTCCGAAAAATATCAATCCGAAATTTTATGGCGACGCGATCGCGTGGATGTCTCTTTTGGATATCGAAATGAAAATGGCGGTCTGTTCGAAGAGGAAAGCATCTTCGTTGCCTTGGCAAAGCAATTCTGAGGGGTGTTCTTGCGTGAATTGCTGCTCTAGAAGCAGAACATGCCAGATACTCAGATACAGAATACGCAGCCGATCATACGTGATGAGTTGATTGACGGGCTCGATGCCCTTGAAGAGCGGCTGCTATGGCTCGCCAGCTGGACCATTCATAATGCCAATCACATTCGGCCGAGCCGCGATGGGCTGAAAGTCGGCGGGCATCAGGCAAGTTGTGCGTCTATGACCACGCTCATGGCAGCGCTATATTTTCACGCCCTGCGACCACAGGACCGGGTTGCAGTTAAGCCTCATGCCTCGCCCGTTTTGCATGCGGTTGAGTATTTGTTCGATCGGCAGAGCCAATCGAAAATGGAACAGTTCCGCGGTTTTGGCGGGATGCAATCCTATCCTTCGCGAACCAAGGATGACATTCGCGTCGATTTCTCGACCGGATCGGTTGGCCTCGGCGTCGCGATCACAGCATTCGCTTCACTGGTTCAGGATATGTGGCTGGCCCGCGGCGAAATCTCCGCCGATCAGGCGGGCCGGTTCATTTCGCTCCTCGGCGATGCGGAGCTGGATGAGGGCAATATCTACGAAGCTTTGATCGAGGCTTACAAACACGACATCCGAAACACTTGGTGGATCGTTGATTACAATCGCCAGAGCCTCGATGCGACGACCTCAGAAAAAATGTTCGATCGCTTTGACGACATTTTCGAAACAGCTGGTTGGGATGTTCTGACACTTAAATATGGTGCACGGCAGCGCGCGGCGTTCAAAAAGCCAGGTGGTGGGCGGTTGCGTAAATGGATTGATGACTGCCCGAATGATCTTTACGCGGCTCTGACCTATCAGGGCGGAGAGGCTTGGCGCCGCCGCCTGAATAAGGATCTCGCAAGATCGCCCAAAAGCCTAGATCTGATTGCGTCTTATGATGATGAGACGCTCGGCAGTCTGATGACAGAGCTAGGTGGTCATTGCCTTGTGACACTACTCGAGGCGTTCGAGCGCGCCGCATCGTCTGAAACACCTAAGCTGATTATCGCGTATACAACCAAAGGCCGGCGATTGCCGTTTCAAGGCCACAAAGACAATCATTCCGGTCTGATGACGCCGACCCAGATTGGCGAGCTTCGTGAAAAACTGGACATTTCCGAAGGCGAGGAATGGGAGAAATTTGCCGGTCTGTCCAAACACCGCACCAAAGCCGCTCAAAATGTTCTGGCTGCAGCTCCGTGGCAGGCCGCAAAAAGGGAGACTCGCTCAGCGCCATCTATCGCCATCCCGGATCTCACGGATATGCCGGATCCAGGGCGTGGAAAGTCATCCACGCAAATCGCGTTTGGCAAGATCATGAACGATCTGGCGCGGAAGGACACCGACTTTGTTTCTCGGATCGTGACCACATCACCCGATGTCACTGTTTCGACCAATCTTGGCGGGTTTGTGAATCGAAAGGGGCTGTTCTCGCGCTCCGCCAGTGAAGACGTATTTCGCAAACGCAAGATTGCCAGCCCGCAAATCTGGGCTCATTCGCCTAAGGGCCAGCATATCGAGCTCGGCATCGCTGAGAACAACTTATTTCTGATGCTCGGTGCGTTGGGACTTTCGAAAGATCTCTTTGATGAGCGGATTTTTCCGGTGGGTACAGTCTATGACCCATTCATCGCGCGCGGTCTCGATGCGCTGAATTATGCCTGTTATCAGGATGCGCGCTTCATTCTGGTCGCAACCCCGTCCGGTCTGACGCTCGGTCCGGAGGGCGGCGCGCACCAATCTGTGTCATCACCTTTGATCGGAATGGGGCAGCCGGGCCTGACTTATTGGGAGCCAGCATTTTCAGACGAGGTGCGGGTGATTTTGCGCGAGGCATTCGATGCCGTCGAGCGCGAAAAAGGGGGGTCGTCTTACTTGCGGCTCTCAACGCGCAGCATTGAACAAGTTGATCGGGATATGTCGCCGGGGCTGGCGTCAGATATTCTTGGCGGTGCGTATTGGCTCAAAGAGCCAGCTGAAAATGCCGAGATATCGATCGTTTATTGCGGCGCGGTTGCGCCAGAAGCGCATGCCGCTTTTGAGCAATTGAGCGAGGATGTTCCTGGCGCCGGTTTGCTGGCAATTACCTCGCCGGATGTTTTGCATCGAAACTGGATGGCAACTACGCGGTCGCCCTGGACGGGTGAGGCGCCGCGCGAGAGTCATGCCGAAAGATTGCTCAGCCGTCTTGCGCCTGGGGCGGGGCTGGTGACGGTTATTGACGGCGCGCCATCGACCTTGTCCTGGCTTGGTGCTGTCAATGGCCAGAGGGTTCGCCCGCTTGGTACGGAAACATTTGGGCAAACAGGCGATTTGACGGATTTGTATGCCGCCTATCGCCTGGATGCGGACGCGATCATGGATGCTGCGGCGAGTTTACTCGCCTGAATATCCGGTTTCGGCCATGATATAGGCAATGACGGCCGTGCGATCATCCGGTTTGCGCACGCCTGCAAAGCTCATTTTATTGCCGGGTAGGAAGTTGCGAGGGCTTTCGAGCCATTCTCCAAGAATTTCTGGAGTCCACACAATGTCGGATTCCTGTACGGCTTTGGAATAGGTGAAGCCTTCAACCGCACCAATTTGCCGGCCAAAGACGCCGTATAGGTTCGGACCGACCAGGTTTTGACCGCCTTCGTTCAATGTGTGGCAGGACTGGCAAAGTTTGAACGTGCGGCGACCGCGATTATAGTCCGCGCTCATATAGGGTTCTGGCAAGCCTGCGAAGGCCTCAGAGGGGCCCGTTTCCTGGGCAGCGGGCGCCGCAACGGGTGTTGCGACATCTGAGCTTTCGGGTGCAGTCGTTTGATTTTCTTCATTATTATTGGCGCTATCGGGTGTTGCGCCACCACACGAAGCGAGCAAAAAGCTGGCTCCAATGGCTGCAATGCTCGTTTTTAAAAAAGTCATTAAAAATCGGTCCTTTAGGTCATATTTGCTCATGTATATTGCCGTAATTCGTGTTCGGCGCAACCGGCAATCTTGTCTCAGCTTGTTCGCGATTACGGCCAGCATAGCCGCTCTAATCTGCCCGCCAAATGCCCGTCCTAAGGGGGATATTAACCATGATTGGCTAGGCTCAGCGGATAACAAAAAATAATACAATAATACCGATGGTGGTGAAAATGAGATGGGCTATGACTGGGCTAACCGCGCTTGCGGTGGCTCACACGGGTGCGGCGTATGCCGGCTCGCAAGATTCCGATGTTTGGATCGGACTTTCTGACAATCAAAGCGGCTTTCTGCTCGACGAGGATTCCGGCAATGTCTGGATGACTGGACCGTGTCTGAAACGCCTTGAAACGGCGACAAAAACAGGGACCGTATGGGTTTCGCACACGGTTGAACTGGTTTCGATCGGGCGCGGGCTGGCGACACTTGATCAGCGGTTTGAGCTCGATACGCGCGAAATGGCACCGAAAATTACGGTTTTGTCGAATGGTCGCGGCGGTGTGCAGAGTTTTGAGGCACGTATTGACCGCAATTGTCAGTCAGGCGGTCTGTGTGCTGACCTGATATCCACGCAGCAAGTCTGCCAAGACTAAGCCTGATTGCCCTTTGGGGCTTTCAAATGCGTATTCGTGTGGGACTCTTCTTGGCGACTTTTGTCGCGTCGCTCCATGCCTTGCCAGGCATGGACGCGCAGACTGTTGCGCCGCCGCCGCCCACCGAATTGATCGAAATCGCCCAGCCGCAGGTGATCGAAGCAGCTGATCAAACTATTGCCGTGGCCACTGCACCGGAACAGGCGCTTGGCATTGAGCACCTGGATATGATCATTGAAGGGCAGCTTGTGTCGGTGCGGAGCCGTCATCAGGACTCCGACACGCTACTCTACAACCTGACCGATATCGCAGCGCCCTTGCAAAGCCGGGTTGAGCTGCACGACACTCTGCTCGGCTATCATCGTCGCCAGGATGGCGCATTGATGTCGATCAACATGACCGATGGCAAAGTTCGATCCAACAAGACGGTACTCGGCAAGCTGCCAGAATTTGAACCGCGCGAAACAGCAGATCCGTGGATCAGCTTGAATGCTGTGACGATCATGACGGGCACGCATGCCTCGGAAGATGATCAGGGGCGCACCGTTTTGACGCTAGATGCACAGCTCAAGCCGAAATTCGGCCTCGAATTGTGGGTCAATGGTGTTCCTGTCGATACGTTTGGTAATGAGCCGCGTACAATCGGACCTGTGCTGCTGGTTCCGCTGGAGCCAATCGTTCGCGAACTCGGCCATGAACTGAGCGTTGCCAATGGCACGGTCACGGTTCGGCGGCAGCAGGATCAGGCGACGATTAATCTGGAGCTCGCGACTGGTCTGGTTTCAGTCAACACCACTCCGCGCGGCGTTGCGCCAGATATGGAACTCGCTGAGCGCGATGAACTCATCCTGCCCTTCGGTGCGGTGGAAAGCCTAACTGGGACGCATGTTAAGCTCGTGCCACTGACCAACCGCGTTGAAGTGACGCTTGATACGCGTCTCGATAGCACCGCGTTGCCCGGCGTCGATATCGCGGATGAGGCGCGAACAACGCCTCTGACGATCGAGAGCCTGACTTATGAGCTCAGCGATCGGGGGCCTTTGCGCACCGAGACGCGCGGGCATGTCGGCAAGTACAATTTCCGCGCGCAGCTTGATACGGCTGGCGGTTTTGACAATTTTGCCGCGACACAGCCTGGTTGGGCATCTGTCGACATCGTTTCGTTGGATGGCTGGCAGGCAACCGTCGGCGATTACAGCTCTAGCTACCGCGAGCTATCTGGTGTTGGAGCAAACCGCGTCCGAGGCGCGTCTTGGCGCAAGCAGCGCAAAAATGGCGACATTCTTGCGATTGCCGCGGGCGCACCGCTTACTGGTGCGGAAATCGACAGTGCTACTGTCGCGGTGCCTACATTCGGGGGCTTCGCGGCTGGAGCGCGCGTGATTGATGAGGATCAGCGACAGGATGTTGGCCTCGCGGCTTCGATTTCCGAAGATGGCAACAATGCTTCACTGGTTGCAAACGGCCAGCGAGCCTACCATTTTGACGACCGCGAAAAGGGTCTGCAATCGGCATTCGTTTCTGCCGATATCGGTTTGTTCTCCGGTGATGCAAGCGGCGCCGACGTGCGTGCGCGTGGCTCTGCAAATTACGCACTGAACGCGCAGACCGGCATTTCTGGCTTTGCGAATTATGAGGGCGCCAAATTTGCGGCGGGGGCCGCCCGTCCAAGCTTTGAAGGTGTGTTCGACCAACGTAATGGCGCGCGGACCAATCTGTCAGTTGGTGCAAACTGGCGGGCGGATCAGCCGATTGGCGCGCTTAACCGGCTCTCGTTGAGCACGCGCGTATCGGTTCAGCACCAGGGCGGCGATAGTGCGCAAACATCGACAACGCTCAGCACCGCCGTGAACACGCAAATCGGTGATACAGGTCCGACGGTTTCAGCTGTTCTCCAGCAAACCCAGGAGTCAGGTGCTGTGCGCGACGGCACCAACACGTCGTTCCGAGTCAGGGCCATGCAGCGCTTTGATCGCGGCACAGTGACCGCTTCTTACAGTCATGCGGCGTCTGACACGCAGGACGCGGTTCAGCAATTTGTCGCAACCGCGCAAATGAACCCTCTGCAGCGCCAGTTTGAGAATGGCGCATCAGTTCAAATTGCGCCGAACGTGACGTTGAATTGGGATGGTGAAGACACGAAACTGAATGCCGGCGCATCAGCTGTCGCTAATTCAGGACGGATGTTTGGTTCAAAGCTCGACATGCAAGCGCGCTTTTCGGCTTTTTCCAATTTTGCCGCCGAGCAGGAAGCGGCCGAGACGACAAGATTCCTTGGCTCTATCGAGGCGCGCTATCGCATCGCAAAGAATGCTCAGATCACCGCGATTTATACGGATGATTTTCAAGGCCGAACGGATCTTTCAATAGGTTTGCGCGGGACGATGACGTTCAATCCGCCGCGTGCTAGCCGTTTGCCGGACGATGGACGCGGGGTCTTGAATGGCCGCGTATTCCTCGACAGAAACCGTGACGGCGTCCGCCAGGATGACGAGCCGGGTGTGCCAGGCGTTCGCGTGATGTTGATCGGGACGCGGCTGGGGCTGAACACAACAAATGATGGCTATTTCACCGTTCAAAATGTTCGCCAGGGCCTTTACGCTGTCACGGTCAGTCGCCAAAGCCTTCCACTTGGCTATCTGGTGCCGGAAAGCGCACAGCCACGGGTTACAGTTGGCAGCGGTCGCCGCACCGATGTTGAGATTCCTCTGATCCTGTCTGGGCAAGTTCGGGGCGCGATTTTCATTGATGATAATGCCAATGGCGAGGTCGATCGCGGCGAAGAGCGTCTCGAGGGGCAATGGGTCAGTCTGGTGCCCAAAGATGGCGGCGAGACGTTGAATATCCATTCCGCTTCGTTTGGTCAGTACGGGTTCGAAAGTGTCGACCCGGGAACTTATACATTAAGAACCACGATTTCTGGACAGCCCGTCAGTCAGGAAATCATTGTTGACGGCAAGAACCCGTTCGTGATCGCGCCCATCCCGATCCCGCCGGACCTCGCTGACAAAGGCGGAGGGGTCGACCTCTCTGCAGGTGTGCTCGGCGAGCCGTGACACCGTCATTTCGCCCCGGCCAATGTGCCGGGGCTTTTTTTGCTGACTATCGCGGCTTCACGAATTTCCAGACGACCCGGTCCGTTCGACCTCGCCAGGATTCGTCAAACACCGATACATCGCGCGGGTCCTCAGCGTTGCGCAAGATCACCGATTCCGCATCCAGTCTAAACTCAGCGGCCTGGATCTCTGTGCCCGTTGGACCTGCGAGTGTTGAACACGCCACCAGCGAGGCGATAGATCCGGCGGTGAAAAGAAGTTTCAAGTATGAACGGGGCATGGGAGTCTCTTGGTTTTTGTTTTGTTGAGCGTATTCGCGAACGGCTCAGTCGGTCTGAATCGCTGCGGTCCATCCCCAGCCGCCAAACGATTCTGATACAGCGGCCACGATTTCATTTTCGCCGGCGACGAGATTCAGTCCTGCAGAATCGTAGAATCCGATCAGGCCGAGAAATCGGTAATCCCGGGTTCGGAATCCATCATTACCGGCGAAAATCAGCTCGCCATTCAGATACAAGCGCACGCGGTCGGAAAAACCAAACCGCATCTCGGCGATTTGCGCTTCGGTCACGGTGAGAGTTGTTTTGACGAGAACCGTGTTCTGATCTTGGCCTGGCGCTGAAAGACGCCCGAGATTGGCGATGCCGTTTGTTTCAACGTCGAGATCTTGCCAGGTGATATCGAGCGATTCAGGCAATTTTGTCTGATCAGCGACAATCTGTTCGGCAATTGGAGATGAGACGCTCCAGGTCTGGATCACTCCGTCCGGTAACGGTTTGGGCGGCTTCGGTTCGCCGACGATACCCTCATTTGGCTGTAAGGGGCGGATTTCCAAATCAGCAAAATGGGTCGTTGCATCGGCGACATTGCTGCTCCTGAGGGATAACCCGCCGCCAGCACGATCATTCTTGAGGTCCGGGACATGCAGCACCGGAACATCGCTGTTGAAATAAATATCTGCGCGGTCGCCCTGGATGACAATTTTGACGTCATTCCAGTCGTCATAATCCTGAACGGCGGGGGCCAGCGCATTTCCATCCGTGTAGATTTGCCAGGCCGACCGACCGTTATTCACGGGCGTGTATTGGATGGTGTCCGGCGTGTTATTCAGATGAGACCGAAAATACATCTCTTCATAATCGGTTCGATCTTGAATGTGCCAGGCTGCTCCAATGAAGGCGCGATGTTCTGGATAAGCGACTTTGAAACTGATGACGCCGTCTTCAAAATTCGCGTTGTCTGCCCAAAGACCACCTTTCTCCAGCGCTAAAGCCAGCTTGCCCTTATAGGGTACGAGGTCGGCTCGCTCGGCTTGAGCCTCCCAGGTATAGCCGCCAAATTCGAGAGTCGATGCTGTGTCTTGCGCCGTTGCGCCTGCGGATAAACAGGCGCTCATGATGCCGAGGGAAATCGCGCGTTTCATCATTGTGAATTCTCCATGTTGATACCGACACCACGGACGCCTTCACATTACAGGGCAACTAAAAAAGAGATGAAGAAGTTACAGGAACCGCGTCAGGGGCTTGCGGCTAATGCTCAGGCACGGATAGGACAGAAGCATGTCTGAAACCTATCGCATTGGCCCTTGGATTTTTAACACCGCGCTCGGTACGTTAACGCGCGAAGTTGACGAGAACCGATTAGAAGACAGAGCAGCACGTTTGCTGGAATTATTCTGTCATACTGACGGAGCGCTGGTCACGCATCAGGAGATTATCGACCAGATCTGGGATGGTAGATCGACCAGCACAAATAGTGTGGCTGTTGTTGTCGCTGATATTCGGCGGGCGCTCGGAGATCCGGCCCGTCAGCCCGTCTATATCGAAACCGTTCCCAAACGCGGATACAGATTGATTGTCTCGCCAGAGCGCTTGAGTTCTGCTTCCGCCGCCGGATCTGTGGGTGCATCGATCGCAAAATTCTTTCCACCTTGGGGAATAGCCCTGATGGGGATTGCGTTGATGCTGATCGCAGCGGTTGGGTTTCAAGACCGCCCCCAGCCTGTGCGGTCTGCGCTATCACTCGCTTCGATACCGGTGACGAATGAGACCGGCAGGGACGATTATGCGCCCTTACAGGCAGCGATCAGCGATCTGATCGTGGTTGAGCTGCTCCGTCACAACCATATCAAGTTCAATGAGACGGGTGCCGAGCGGCTGAAATTTACCGGACGCCTGATCATTTGGAGCGGTCATCCCGCGGTGTCGCTCATCGCGACGAATTCCGCAGGTGAAACCGTTTGGTCGGGCATGGCCAGTGGCCCAGAAGACAAGCTCCCCCGGCAGATACGCCAGCATATCAGGAGTTTTGTCGAAGAAATGGATAGGCTCGATTGATCAAGATCTCGTCGCCGTCACGCGCCAGCATGCAGACTTCATAGCGACTTGGCCATCGGCGCCGACATGCTCTCTCAGGCGATTCACCAGCGCGTCTTCGATGGGGGCCGGATCTAGATCCTGGGCGGCGATGAGTCGCGAGAGCGGACCAAGTTTCAGCATGAACGCAGCGCTGGTTTCGACGTCGTCGCCGGGCAGGGTAACCATCGTTTCGAACGACTCGATCGTAACGCCTTTCCAGCCTGCAGATGTCATAATATCAGCCAGACGGTCCTTATCTGCAAACGCGAACGGGCCGGGCGCGTGCGGATCTGGTTGCGGCGGCGCTTCTTTCAACAAAGGTAAGGCGGCTTGTAGTGGTGCGAACGCCCAGTCATTCAGGGGCAGCTTTTGCCAGCACATGAATGCCATGCGGCCTTCGGCGCGGATTTGTTGACGGATATTCGCGAACGCCGCAGCAGGATCTTCAAAGAACATTACGCCGAACCGTGAGATCATCAGATCGAATGCCTGATCAGATATGTACGCGCTTGCATCTGCTTTTTCGAAACGGGCGCAGGAACCGGCATCTGCCGCACGCCGTTTCGCCAGTTTAAGAAGCGGTTCGGAGACATCGACCCCGAGTGATGCGGCGTCGCCTGCCATGTCTGCAGCACGCAAAGTGACAGCGCCTGCGCCGCAGCCAATATCCAGTGCACGTTCGCCTTCTTCTATCGACGCAGCTTCCAGGACTGCATCCGCAAATGGCGCCAGCATCGCGTCAAGACGATTGGATTGATCCACCCATTTCTGGCCTGCGGGTCCGTTCCAATAATCTATTTGAGCGTCATTATTCATCTGGCCTCTACTCCAATTCGCCCGCGAAGACTTGCTCCAGGAATATCGTTTGAGCTTCTTGTTGGAAGTCGCGGTTCGATTTTTTGCGGAAACCGTGCCCCTCGTCTTTGGCGAGCAGATACCAGGCGGTGCCATCATTGGCGCGCACTGCCGACAGAACTTGCTCAGCCTCAGAGGCCGGCACACGTGGGTCGTTCAAGCCCTGTATAATGAAGATCGGTTTGGTGATTTTGTCAGCGTTTTTGAGCGGTGAAATCTCATCAAAGAAGGCAGCGATTTCCGGATCACGTTCGTCACCATACTCAGCTCGGCGCAAGTCGCGGCGATAGCCTTTTGTATTGGTCAGGAAGGTTTTGAAATCCGAGATCCCGACAATATTGATGCCGCCTGCCAGGCGTTCGGCATAATCGATCATCGAGGCCAGAACCATATAACCGCCATAAGACCCGCCATAGACAATGACGCGGTCTTTATCGAGGTCAGGTTGCGTTTCGATCCAATCCAGCAACGCGCCAATATCCTCGACCGAGTCTTTGCGTTTCAAGCCATTATCAAGCGAGACATAGGTCTTGCCATAACCGGAAGATCCGCGAACATTCGGCACGACCACGGCAGCGCCGATCTCATTCACCCAGTACTGATAAGTTGATGAGAAGGACGGCCGTGCCTGGCCTTCTGGACCACCATGGATCGAAATGATCACCGGATGCGGGCCGTCAGATGCCGGACGATAGACAAAGGCGGGGATGTCCATGCCGTCATCATTTGGATAGGTAAACAGTTCCGGCGTTGCAAAAGTGCTTGTGTCCATGCCGCCAACTTCTGCGGTCGTCCAACGCTTGAGCGCGCCGGTTTTGATGTTGGCCGACCAGGCATCAGCCGGGCTGGTCGCGCCCGAGAAGGTAAAGCCGATTTGTTCGCCATCTGGATGGAAAGTGACACCGCCGACCAGACCGACGGGAAGTGCCGGACCATCGCTGACCGTGCCGGTTGCGAGATCAAGAAGTTTAATCGTACCGAGCCCGCCTTCATTCAGCGTGAATACAACGGTGCTTTCATCCGGAGAGATATCATATCCAGCGACGTCCCAGTTGATCGCTGCGGTATAGTTCCTCTCGTCGCCGGTTTGCGGATTGATGCGGAGCAGATTTTTGAAATCCGAGCCCTTATCTGTCGAGCTCAGCAGGGTGCCATCTGAAAGGATCAGCGCGCCATTGTAAGCCACGTCGTCATCGGGATTGATTTCTGTGGCGGTCCCTGTCGCGGCATCCAGAACAAAAAGCTGGCTCTTTGTGATCGAGATATAGCGCTGCACGACGAGCTGGTCGCCAGAAGGGGACCAATCAATCGGGAAGACCGCGCCTTCGCCTTCAAACAGGACGCTGTTTGATGCTGGGTCTGTCGGGTCGCCGATTATGATATCATAATTCGGATCGCCATCGGTCGCCATGTACCAAGCACCTTTGCTACCGTCATCGGTCCAGGTGAAGGCGCCATTGCGTGAGCCTGGCTCGGTGAAAGACTGCGTCTGGCCGGATTGCAAATCATAGAGATAGCCCTGGTAAAACTCATCACCGCCCGTGTCTTTTGAGAAGACAAACTGACGGCCATTAGGGGATGCCGTCGCGCCGCCAATCGGCTCATTGTAGAAGGTAATCTGCTTGCGCGCGCCGCGCGGGTGAGCGACCTGGTGGATTTGGCTCACCTCGCCAAATCGGGTTGAGATCAGAATGCCGTTCTCTGTCCAATCTTGAAACCCATGTCCGCGCACATTTTGGTATTGCCGCAAACGCGCTTTCACGTCGCTTGGAATTTCGGGAATGCCTTCCATAACCAGGTTACCAACTTCCACCCGATCATTATCCTTGGCTTCTGCTGTCGCAGTCGTTTCGACAGGAGCAATAGCAGCTTCTGCGACTGGCGCTTCTGTGACATCGATTGAGACACATCCGGCGAGAATCATCGCCATGATAGAGGCTGAGAGCGTGAGTTTTGTTGAACGCATGAGAGCTTTTCCTTCGATCACTTGAAGACGCGCGCGCGACATCCGCAGCGCTGTGGCATTGCATTTTGTTAGCCATGTCGAGGATTAGTTTCAACCGAAACCGATTATTGATTTTGGCTCGGCACTGGAGCGCGCCGAGTCGCAACGAACAGAATTCCAATGCTGATCGACACAATCAGGATGGTCAAAGCAAGCGGCGAGTGGCGCAAAAACCAGCCGCTGAGTAAACACGCGATGATCATACCGCCAATCGCAGTATACTTGCCTTTGCGAGAAATCTCACCGCGCTCGACAAAGTCTCGCACAATTGGGCCAATGCCGGGACGGGCATAGATCCAGTCTCGGATTTTGGGATGAGATTCAGCCAGGCAAAATACTGCGACGATCCAGAAAATGGTGGTTGGCCAAAGCGGCAAAACGAGCCCAATCGCTCCAATCGCCAAACAGGCGAAACCAAGCAGCGCCCATAGCCACCTCATGCGACCTCCGCCGCTGCTGCTGCGCTGGCCCAGGCCCATTGGAAATTGTATCCGCCGAGCCAACCTGTGACGTCGACGCACTCGCCAATAAAATAAAGGCCGGGTTGCAATTTGCTTTCCATGGTTTGTGATGATAGGGCGTCCGTGGCGATGCCGCCAGCAGTGACTTCTGCCGTGCGCCAACCTTCTGTGCCAGCCGGCTTCAACAACCAGGCATTTAGGGTCTTTGCGACTTGTCCCATCTTCTGATTGGAAAGCTCCGCCAGTCGCATCTTTGGCGGCACGTCGATCACGCTCGCAAAATAGTCGGCAAACCGAGATGGGAACAGGTCAGCCAGAAACTGAGCGATGGTTCGACGCGGTGACTTCGCTTTTGTCGATTTGAGTAATTCCAGAGCATTCGTACCTGGCATCAAATCGATCCTGATGCCTTCGCTCGGGTGCCAGTAAGACGAGATTTGCAACACGGTCGGTCCTGATAGACCGCGGTGTGTGAAAAGCAGGTTCTCAATAAAGCTAGGCCCGGTTTCGGCAGTTCCTTCAACCGGCAGAGATATGCCGGAAAGGTTCGCGAACGCGTCATGGTGTTCATCCGTGAATGTCATCGGTACGAGCGCTGCGCGCGGTGTCACGATCTCGTGCCCGAATTGCTGTGCCAGTTCATAAGCAAAGCCTGTCGCACCGATCTTCGGAATCGACAATCCTCCAGTGGCGATGATCACGCTTTCGGCTTGAATCGGTCCGATTGAAGTCTGTGCGATAAACTTACCGCCTGCTGGTTCAACCGAATCAATTTCTGTCTCAAGTGATAGCCGCCCGCCCGCATCGGCGAGCTCTTTGAGCAGCATATCGATCACTGCACTGCTTTTTTGATCACAGAATAATTGGCCAAGCGTTTTCTCGTGCCAGGTCAGATCATGCGCCGCCATCAGCGCGCAAAAATCCCAAGGTGTGTAGCGAGCCAAAGCTGACTTTGCGAAATGTGGATTGTCAGACAGGAAGCGTTTCGGTTCGGTTTCCAGATTGGTGAAATTGCAGCGTCCGCCGCCAGATATGCGGATTTTCTCTGCGGGTTTGCGTGAATGGTCGAGCACCAGAACGCTGCGGCCGCGTTGGGCTGCGCGAGATCCGCAGAACAGTCCAGCGGCGCCAGCGCCCAGTATAAGTACATCAACCTGTTGCAATTTTTTTCTTCCCGAGCCGACAATCATGGCGAAAAAGTCTTTATTCCGCCCTGTTGGCGGCAAGCCGAAGCCGTGTAAAGGATGAGATCAAAGCGAGGAAGGGACTTCATCATGAGAGGCCGGACATCAGGGGTTCGTAGCAGTTTGCTCGGGGCATTGGCATTTGCACTGGCGGCTTGCGGCGGGGGAAACAATACCTCTGACGATATTCCGCCGCCTCCCGAGGATACGGAAGGTCAGGTTGTGGAGCGCTCACGTTCTGCGCAAGTCGCCGCTGAGCGTCGCGAACGAGATCGCCAGAGACTGGCGCGAGGCGACGGCGATAGCCGTTTCTCTTATGTCCGTTATGCTCCGGATACGAGTGACAGTTTGCCTAAAGCCTGCATGGTTTTTTCCGAACCCCTCGACCCCGATACTGATTACGCTATTTACGCACCGATGGATGGCGACGTTGACGTTGCCTATGAGGTCAACGGCCAGCAATTATGTGTTAGCGGGCTCAGCTTTGCGGCATCTTACACTCTGACACTGACCGAAGGCTTGCCATCCGAAGACGGGACTGAGCTGGGCCGCGAAGAAGAAGTTCAAATAAGTTTTGAAGATCGTCCGCCTTATGTCGGGTTCAGTGGCTCGGGCGTTATCCTGCCGAGAGAAGACGCGGACGGCCTGGCGATTGAAACGGTCAATGTCGATCAGGTTACGGTCAAAGTTTCCCGCGTTAATGACCGCGCATTGGCGTTCAAGTCTGTGACCAAAGGAGTTGAGAGCCAGCAGGGTCGGTATTCCTATGTTTACGGCGACGAAAACCCCAGCGACCTGGCCTCCGAGGTCTGGTCCGGCACAATGGATATTCAGAATCTCAAAAATGCCCCAGTGACCACGGTCTTCCCTTTGCCGGATGTCATCGGAACCCTGGAGCCAGGCGCTTATTACATTGAGCTCTCCGATGCGATAGAACTGGACCGTTATGAAGGTCCGCCAGCTTCAGCCAAACGCTGGGTGATGCTGACCGATCTGGCGCTGACAGCTTATCGCAGTGAGTCAGGATTGGATGTCACGCTGCGCTCTCTACAAGATGGCCGAGTTATGCCGAACGCCCAGGTGCAGCTGATCGCGCGCAATAATGAAATCCTCAGCGAAGCGGCGACCGGAGTTGACGGTCGCGTTTCGTTCAATCCGGAAATGCTCGCCGGAACCGGAACAATGGCGCCCAAAATGGTGCTCGCTTCTGGCCTGAAAGGTGACACGGCAATCCTGGACCTGTCGCGCGCACCCGTCGATTTGTCAGAGCTGAACACTGGCGGCCGAGTGACGCCGGGCGAAGTTGATGCTTACTTGTACACAGAGCGCGGCATCTATCGCCCCGGTGAAACCGTTCATATCACTGCCATGATGCGTGACCGCGCTGGTCGCGCTGTCGCGGACCGCAATGGCACAATGATCACTTATCGTCCGAACGGCATGGAAGCGTTCCGTGTTCGTTTTGCGGTCGGAGAGGCGGGGTCGTTGCAGCGTGATGTTGAACTGCCTCGCGGTGCTTCACGCGGCATGTGGCGCAGCGTTCTGGAAGTTGACGGACTCGGCCAGGTTGGCGGCGTGTCTTATTCTGTAGAAGACTTCGTGCCGCAGCGAATTTCGGTCGAAATTGAAGGCGAAGATTCTCCTTTTCTGCCGGGCGATGACGCTCGTGATGTCGATATCTCCGCGCGCTTTCTATACGGCGCGCCCGGTGCTGCGCTGACCGTCAAATCCCAAGCTCGTGTCGAAGTCGATCCAAAGCCATTCGGATATGATGGCTTTAGCTGGGGCGCCCATGATGGCAGCTTCCGCGAGCAATTGATCGAGCTGCCTGATCGGACGACGGATGGTGCTGGCCAAACGACAATTCGGGTCGTTCCTGGCAGTCGTGGTCTCGGTGCTGATGTTCCATTGCGCCTGAACACCGTGGTCAGCGTTCTTGAGCCTGGTGGCCGCGCGGTTTCGGACAGCGTCCGCATTCCGTACCGCCCTCAAGATCTTTATCTCGGGATTAAGCCGGGCTTTCAGGGCCGGCTTGGTTATGAAGAAGATGGCAGTTTCGAAATTGCCGCGCTCAACGCAAATGGCGACGGTCAGGTTGAAGACCTGCGCTGGAAGATCCTCGAAATCAATTATCACTATGACTGGTATCGCGAAGATGGTCGCTGGAAATGGCGTCGCTCGCGCACCGTTCGCACGGTCAATGAAGGTGGTCTGCGCACGCAAGACGGCGCTGGTATGATCACCGTATCGGGTCTTGAATGGGGCGCGCATGAACTGGTAATTGAAAGTGAAGAAGGCAACAAAGCCAGCCGTGCGTTCCGGGTTGGTTGGGGCGGCAATGTCTCGGGTGACGGTGTTGAGGCTCCGGACCGCGTCGAAGTCGTGATGGACGAACAGCAAATCGTTTCAGGTCGGCCGGCGGCGCTGACGATTATTCCGCCGTATGATGGCGAAGCTCAAATCGTTGTTGCGACCGACCGCATTCTGTCGATTGAAACGCGGCAAGTTCAAGCGTCCGGAACGGCGATTACGCTCCCCGTCTCTGATGAGTGGGGCGAAGGCGCTTATGTCATGGTCAATGTCTACACGCCGCGCGATCCTGTGGTGCAGTCCAAACCGCGCCGCGCCGTGGGCGTTGGTTATGTTCCTGTGAGCATGGAGAACCGCACGTTCAATGTCGGAATCGATGCACCGGAACTAATCCGACCGGGACGCGATGAGACGATCACGGTCAAAGTCGAAGGCGGTCCGCGCGAAAAAGCGTTCGTGACGCTCGCAGCCGTTGATGAGGGCATTTTGCAGCTGACCAAATTCTCCAGCCCGGATCCGACCGACTGGTATTTCGGCAAGAAAGCCATGGGTATGGCGCTGTATGATGATTATGGCCGCCTGCTCGATCCAAATCTTGGCCTGCCAGCAGAAGTTCGCACCGGCGGTGACCAATTGGGCGGTGAAGGCCTGACTGTTGTACCAACTCAAACTGTCGCGTTGTTCAGCGGCATTGTTGAGATCGGACGCGGCGGTGAAGTCGACATCGAATTCAAAGTGCCTGAGTTTAATGGCGAGCTGCGTTTGATGGCGGTAGCCTGGTCTGAAACCGGATTGGGTGCCACGGATCGGCCTCTGACTGTGCGCCGAGAAGCGCCGGTCGACTTGATCGTGCCGCGCTTTATGGCGCCTGGCGACGAAGCCGTTGCGACGGTCAGCATCGACAATGTCGAACTGGCCAGCGGTGAGTTCAGTGCCAGCTTTTCCGGGTCCGCACCGATCAGCGTGCCAGCTGCTGAGTTCACAAAAACCATTCCGAGCGGTGCCCGCGCCGATGAAGGCGTGCGTTTTTCTGCAGATGGATCGGGCATTTCCGATCTGACGCTCAGTGTCACTGGGCCTGAAAATTACAGCGTCAACCGATCCTATCAGATCGAAACGCGGTCGGCCTTCCTGCCGGTGACGAATATTGACCGAACCTTGATGGAAGAAGACCAGACATACGCGCCCGAGATGAGCCTGTTTGATGGTTTCATTCCTGGCACCGCTCGGATGTCTGTCAGTTTTTCCGGACTGCCGGTTGATCCGAATGCGCTTTACAATTCTCTGGCGCGCTACCCTTATGGTTGCACTGAGCAGACGATCAGCCGCGCGATGCCTCTGATCTATGCTGAGCAATTGGTTGAGCAGGGTGCCAGCGATGAAGAGCCTGTGGCCCGTGACCGCGTGCAAGCGGCGGTGTCTCGTGTGCTAAACCGTCAAAGCGACAATGGTGCCTTTGGTTTATGGCGGGCGGGTGACAGCTATGCCTCACCATGGCTCGGCGCATATACGACGGATTTTCTATATCGTGCCAAAGAGCAGGGATATGAGGTGCCGCAAGCGGCGCTCGACCGATCTTATCAATCGCTGCGGACAATTGCACAAGGAGATGCTTGGCGCGTCTATGGCTATCAGACTGATGTCTATGAGAGCCGCTATCATGTCGACACCGAGAAGAAGCTGATGCAGCGGTCGGCGCCTTACGCACTTTACGTTCTGGCGAGAGCTGGCAAAGCTGATGTGTCGCGCTTGCGCTATCTGCATGACCGTGAGTTGGGCGACATTAGCTCTCCACTAGCAAAAGCCCATTTGGCGGCAGCGCTCTCTTATATGGGCGATCGTTCCCGCGCGTTCAGTGCCTTCAACGCTGCGGAAGAAGCCATCGGTTATGACAATGATGGTGACTATTATCAGACGCCGCTGCGTGATTTGTCTGGCATTTTGGCGCTCGCAGCCGAGACCGGCTTTAATGATCATGTCGCGCGTATTTCCGAGAAGCTTGGCGAGGATACACCCGAGCCAGACGCGCTGACGACGCAGGAAAAAGCATTCATGTTGTTGGCCGTCGGCAGCCTCTCGCAAGAGGATGGCTTGCGCCTCGATGTCGATGGCCTGGGTCGCAAGAGCGATAATGATCGTCGGTACTTCGTGACGCCGGATCAAGTTGAGCGCGGTGTCAGTTTCCGTCTGCGCCGTGGCTCTACGCCAGTCTTCCGGTCGGTCATGGTAACGGGGTCTCCCGCACAGGCGCCGCAACCGGCAAGTGAGAAACTCTCAGTGACCAAACGCATCCGTACCCTGCAGGGTAACCGCGTTGATCTTGGCGATCTGACCCAAGGTGACCAGTTAATTGTCGCCCTGACCATCACGCCGCGCGAGCGCCGCAATAATCCGGTGATCATCGCTGACTTGCTGCCAGCTGGATTTGAGATTGAAACAATTCTGCGTCCCGCCGATGGTAATCGTGAGTTTGCAGCAGATGGCGTGTTCGGTTGGGTTGGAGAAATCGACCGTGCCGAAACCGCGGAGGCCCGCGATGACAGGTTCGTTGCGGCGATCGATGTGGTCAGCGAAGCCCGGACCTTGGCTTATGTCGTGCGCGCTGTCACGCCAGGTACATTTACGATGCCAGGCGTGGTTGCTGAAGACATGTACCGTCCTGATGTGTTCGCACGTTCGGCGGCGTCTGAGATCACCATCGCGCCGCAAATCACTGGTCCTGGCGGCAGCAAATGACCTGGCTCAAGCGGTTAGCGATCTGCCTTGCGGCATCGCTGGCCGCGGTCTTTGTTCTGGATAAAATCTTCCCACCGCCAATCGAACGGGGCAGGGTGGTGTCCGTCTTGGTCTCGGACCGAGATGATAGACCACTTCGTGCCTTTCCGCTGGAAAACGGGACCTGGCGGTTCGCCGCAGATCTGGACGACATCGATCCGATTTTCATCGAAGCGCTTTTAGAAGTTGAAGACAAACGCTTCTGGTCGCATGGCGGTACGGATTGGGTCGGCATGGCCCGGGCGGTATTGAGTTCAGCAAGCGCCGGGCGGGTGGTCTCTGGCGGCTCGACCATCACCATGCAGACGGCGCGCTTGCTCGAGCCGCGCCCCAACCGAACGATTGGCGCAAAGCTTATTGAAATCTGGCGCGCTCATCAAATTGAGTGGCGTCTCTCCAAGCGCGAGATCCTTGAACTCTATCTGACCATGACGCCGTATGGCGGAAACCTGGAAGGTATTCGCGCTGCAAGCTGGCGTTATTTTGGGCGGGCACCGGACCGGTTGTCGGATGATCAGATTGCGCTGCTCATTGCTCTACCGCAATCACCTGAAGTGCGCCGCCCGGATTTGCGCCCGGAGGGCGCGCGGCTGGGGCGGGACGAAATCGTCGACAAGCTTGAACGTCTCGGCTATTTTCCGGAACACCGCGCGGAAGAAGCGCGCGCCGCTTATATACCGGGGCGTCGTTACACGTTCCCGGCACGGGCTTGGCACGCCGCCGCAAATGCTGCTGGGGATCGTGACCGGGATGTTCGATCGACCATCGATGCGGGCTTGCAAGCCGAGCTAGAGCAAATCGCGCTGCGCCGCGTGCAGAACCTGGATGAGGAAACCCAGGTCTCCATTCTGGTCGTCGACATTCCAACTCGTGCAGTTCGCGCCGCGATCGGATCTGCAGATCGCGGTCGTCCGGGCGGTTGGCTCGATTTGACGGCGCAGGCGCGATCGCCTGGCTCGACGTTGAAGCCATTTATTTATGGTCTCGCCTTTGATGATGGCAGCGCCGCACCGTCGACTCGTATCTCAGATTTACCGAAGCGGTTTGCGTCCTACCAACCAGAAAACTTTGACCGCATGTTTCGCGGAGATGTGCGTGTGTCGGAAGCCTTGCAGCATTCCTTGAACGTTCCGGCTGTTCTCACGCTGGAGCGAATCGGGCCGCAACGTTTTGCTGCAGCTTTGACTCTCGCCGGTGCGTATCCTCGGATCTCAGGCGCTGCGAGCAAAGAACCAGGCCTGGCGCTGGCCCTTGGCGGCGCGGGTTTGACCGCGCAAGAACTCGCAGTGCTGTATTCTGCGCTGGGTGATGGCGGTGTCGCCAAGCCGTTGATCTGGGATGCTGATTTGGTTGGCGAAGAGACCAGTGGCTATCGATTGCTGGGTGCGGACAGCGCACAGAAAATCATCAAGATCCTCCAGGATGCCCCGGCGCCAGAAGGGCGTATGCCGGCGCGATTGACGGCCAACGCTCCGGACATCGCTTTCAAAACCGGGACATCCTATGGTTTCCGCGACGCCTGGGCTGCAGGCGTGGCGGGTGATTACGCCATCATTGTCTGGGTTGGACGGGCCGATGGCGCACCACGCCCGGGTGAAACGGGACGCAAAGCGGCCTTGCCACTCTTGTTCGAAATTGCTGACCGCGCGACGCATCACCTTGGAGAGAGCGGCGCGGCAACCTCCAAATTGATGAGCCAAAAATCGCCAAACGCTCAAGGGGCATTGGCAAGATTTGATGGCAAAGCGCGCCCTCCAGAAATCCTTTTCCCGCCGCGCAATGCGGAACTATGGGCAGGTAAAGTCGATGGCCAACCGGCAAGACCGTTTGTATTTGCTGGACGCGGCGAAGGTGACCTGCGCTGGTTTGTCGATGGCGAACCGATTGTGCCCGATGAAGGCGGCCTGCCGAGCTGGCAACCGCGCCAATCTGGTTTTTACCGAGTATCCGCGGTTGATCCTGACGGGCGTGCCAGCTCTGTTGATATTCGCGTGCTTGAGTAACAATAGAGCGTGTTTGCCGCGCGGGGAGGACTGGACAGCGCGCAATAAAAACGTGACACTGGCGTCATGAATAAGACCCATTATGATGTATTGATCGTTGGTGCCGGGCTCTCTGGCATTGGCGCAGCGGTTCACTTGCTTAAACGCAGCCCTGGACGAACTTACCAAATTCTCGAAATGCGAGACGCCATGGGCGGCACCTGGGATCTCTTCAGATATCCCGGCATTCGCAGCGACAGCGACATGCATACATTGGGATTCAATTTCAAACCCTGGAAAGCTCAGAAAGCGATCGCGGATGGCCCGGCTATTCGCGACTATATTCACGAGACCGCGGATGAGCATGGCATCAACCCGAACATTCGTTACGGCTATAAAGTCGTCAGCGCATCCTGGGACAGCGCCGCTGCGCAGTGGACCGTCGAGGTCAAAGTCAAAGGCAAGAAGCAAAAACAAAAGCTGACCTGCAACTGGCTGCACATGTGCGCGGGCTATTACAAATATGACAAGGGCTACACGCCCGATTTTGAAGGCCGCGATGCATTCAAAGGCGATGTAGTTCACCCGCAACACTGGCCGGAAGATTATGATTATTCGGGCAAGAAAGTCGTTGTGATTGGCTCTGGCGCGACGGCGATGACGCTGGTCCCGGCAATGACCGACAAGGCTGAGCACGTCACGATGCTGCAGCGCTCGCCGACTTATGTTGTGTCGCGTCCCGCGGAAGATAAATTCGCCAATGGACTGCGCAAAGTTCTACCGGGGATGATGGCATATGGCATCACGCGCTGGCGAAATGTCTTGTTTCAACTGTTTTTCTATAATCGGACACGGACCAAGCCCGAAAAGGTCAAGGAAAAGCTGCTGGAAATGACGCGTGCACAACTTGGTGATGAGGTCGTCGAGAAGCATTTCACCCCGACTTACAATCCCTGGGATCAGCGGCTTTGTCTGGTGCCAGATGGCGATTTGTTTACCGCGATCAATGACAAAAAGGCGTCCGTGGTGACGGATCATATCGACCGATTCACCGAGACTGGCATCAAGCTGAAATCTGGTGAAGAACTTGAGGCCGATCTGATTGTCACGGCGACCGGACTAGATTTGCAATTCATCGGCGGTGCCGAAGTTACCGTCGACGGCGAAAAGCAGGACATGCACCAATTGCTGAACTATCGCGGCGCCATGGTCTCCAACATCCCAAACATGTCTGCTGTGTTCGGGTATACGAATGCCAGCTGGACGTTGCGAGCTGATCTGACCAGCGAGTATATGTGCAAAGTGCTCAACCATCTTGAAAGCGAGAACTTTGTTGAGGCGCGACCTGTCGCCGATGGCGTGGAAGCAGCGTCAGACTTTCTCGACTTTTCGTCCGGCTATGTCCAACGCGCGATGGAGCGGTTTCCGCAACAGGGTAAGGATGCGCCCTGGTTGATCACGCAGAACTATGCTCGTGACATCTTTTTGATGCGCCACGGCAAGCTGGATGACGGCGCGCTGATCTTCCGACGGGCACATGAAACCGTGGCGGATGCAGCAGCTCCGGTACCGGTAGCGGCTGAATAGCGACCGATTGCACACGGGAACGCAATTCATTCTTGAACGTCTGCGCGCTCCGGCGTATGGGAGGTTTCAGGGCAGCCTTAGCTCAGTTGGTTAGAGCGCCGGTTTGTGGAACCGGAGGTCCTTGGTTCGAACCCAAGAGGCTGTACCATTCTTCGGCAAATGTGCATCATGGCTTGGGTTTCAAAAACCCATAGGCCGTTTCGTATCTTTCAAAGCCATCATCCGGCACGACAAAATGGCAGCGTAGCTGACTGCTAATAAAGTCCGTCACCACAAAACTATTGGTCTGCAGATAATGCTCGCCGAGGATCGGCTTTACCGCATTTGTCGCCTCTTGCAGGCGATAGTGCGGAATGGTCGGGAATATGTGATGGATGACGTGCAGGTTGCCAATATTGTGGGTCAGCCAATTGAACGGCCCGTAGTTTCGATCAACCGAGGCGAGGGCGCCCTTGAGGCGGGTCCAGTCCTTGTCATCATAGACGGGTACTTCTGGTGACACGTGCTGCATATAAGTGACGAAAGTCAGCCACGCGCCGTAGATCAGATATGGCGCAAGGATATATTTGGCGAAAAAGCCCCAGCCAAAGATTACGCCCAGACTGATATAAAGTCCAAGAAACCCCGCCAGTGAAACCAGTCCCAAATACCATGAGATTCGAACGGACCTGGTGAAGAGATCGCTTTGCGGCAGATAATGACTGCCAGTGATCGGCTTGTAAGTGGTCAGGTTGCGGATGCCGAGTTTGTACATTGGCCAGCCGATCAGGACAAAAATACCGGACCTGAAGATGAGTTTGCGAAACAGCGTATCTTCGCCTTTTCCTGCCGGACGGAAGACTTCTTCCTGTCGAAAGTGTCCAGTTTTCATATGATGCAGGGCGTGGCTGCGTTGCCAGCCGCGATACGGCACCAGGATCGCGCCGTGGACGAGAATTCCGACAATCGTGTTGACAGTACGGCTTTTCGAGAATCCGCCATGTCCTGCGTCATGCCCGATTACAAAGAGTGACCATAGCATCGTTCCGATCAGGAAAATGACCGGCCACTCGATATACCAGGCGGTTGTTTGAGTCAGAATCGCATACAGCGCTGCGATGACAGCAAGGTCAAAGAGCAAATATGCCATTGATCGCCAGACGTTCGGCTGGAAGCAGCGTTCCGGGATCGCTGCATGAAGCTGTTCGGTGGTGAAAGGGAGGTGTTTGTCGGGCATGGCCAAATCTATTGAATATAAGCGTGAGAAACTTATCCGAGTATATCACCTGGAAAAGCAGACAGACAGTTAATCGGTAAGTATTGACCCGGGCCATGATGACGCATCCAGGCCACACACCAACACATGGTTTTGTTAAGAGTCACACTTGGTCTTGCCCCTTGGGGTGACGAAAGCTACGAAGCACCCCATATCTATGGCGGCGCGGCACTTCGCGTCGCTTTTTATGGAGACAGGATGTCAAAAGAAGAAATCATCGAGTTTAACGGTACGATCGTTGAACTTCTGCCGAACGCGACTTTTCGCGTAAAGCTGGAAAATGATCATGAGATCATTGGGTATACAGCCGGCAAAATGCGTAAAAACCGCATTCGTATCCTTACCGGAGACAAGGTGCTGGTTGAAATGACCCCTTACGATCTGACCAAAGGTCGGATTACATATCGCTTCAAATAGGCTCTGCGGCCTTGAGTGATGTACAGGTTCCCGACGGCTTTGAGCGGCATTTTCGCCGCTCTGGACTCACCGACCCCTGGGAACCGCTCTATTCTCGAAAACTAGATGATCGCGTGCAAATGGGCCTTTTTCTGGCTAAGCAGCACTGTAATTCGCGTGGCCTTGTCCATGGCGGATTGATCGCGGCTTTGGCGGACAATGCGATGGGGCTGTCCTGCGTGGTGGCGCTGAAGGCTACCGGACGCGAGCCTGGCAAAGGCCTGGTCACGGTGTCACTTGGGACCGACTATGTTGGAAGCGCCAAGCTCGGCGACTGGCTGCTTATCGATCCTGAGCCAACAAAGGTTGGCGGCTCGATCTGTTTTGCACGGGCGATGATCAGCAGTAATGAGAAGCCGGTTGCGACGGCCAACGCAACGTTCAAAATCCTATGACTAAACTCGTGCTCGCCAGCGCAAGCCCGCGCCGCCAGCAACTCTTGGCGCAAATTGCCGTCACGCCGGACCAGATCAGCCCCGCCAATATCGATGAATCGCCCCACGCTGGTGAGATTCCGCGCGTCTATGCGGTCCGCATGGGACTAGAGAAAGCTCAAGCGGTGCATGCCAGCGGACACTATACTCTCGCGGGTGACACGGTGGTTTCCGTCGGGCGCCGGATCCTGCCAAAAGCCGAAACTGATCAGGAGGTTGCTGATTGTCTGGCGCTGATCTCAGGACGCGCTCATCATGTCATGACATCAGTCTGCGTAATCGGTCCGGATGGACAGAAGGCTCAACGGTTCAGCGATACGCGGGTGATCGTAAAACGGCTCTCACAGGCGGAGATCGAGCGCTATATCGAGACCAGGGATGGTATTGGCAAAGCCGGCGGATATGCAATTCAGGGCCCGTTCGGGGCGCATATCAAACAGATTAGCGGCAGCTATACCGGCGTCATGGGCTTGCCCGTCTACGAAACGGCGCAATTGCTCACCGGGCTTGGCTATCGATTATAAAAGTCGAATTCGAGTTCATACTGCAAATGGCCATCGCCCATGGAGAGGTCATAGCCGCCAAATCCATAGACATAGTCAAACCTAACCGATTGTGATGGCAGGTCAGCTGCGTCTCTCCGACGGATGGCATTCCTGAATTCGAGGATCTGTGTCGGCGCGCCGAACACGTCGGCGACGCTGTCGGTATTGCCGATCGTTCGAATATAGTTGCCGTTCCGCGTATCCGCGCCAAACGACATGCCGTCATCAACACCGCGGCGTGTGATGCCATAATCAAAGCCGATATTGCTCAGCAAATTTGCGGTATTGAAGCCGTCATTGGCGCCAACGAAGCGCGCTTCAGCGGTGAGGTAGAAATCGGTTCGTGATGACAGATAGAAGCTGCGTTGTGCGGATGTGTCCGCAGCGACCAGGTCAGCGCCCAGCGTGACGGCAAATGCGTCCATGCTGTCACCCGCATCGAGAAATCCGTTGCCGTTGCCGTCAGTTGGCAAACGGTCTGGAACCCCATCACCATTGGTATCTATGCCTAGAACCACGCTCTGATCTTCCAGCGGCACACTATGAAAGCCTTCAGTGCGCGACCCGGTAATCACAGGGTTCACACCGCCTGCACCCTGGAACGGATTTCCTGTCCACGGGATCATTCGCCCGCCTTCCGGAACGGTTCCGCCGCTAGCAAAGATGTAATTGTCATAAACGTCGAATGAAAACCCGTCATGCACCACCACACAGCCATAGGCGCGGCAGTAAAAGTCAGAATCGATCCAGGAAGCAGACGCCGTCGTCGGGCCGATCAGCGCTGCGCAAGCCAGTATAAAATGCCGGATACTAATCGAGGTTTCGCGTTTCATCGATTTCGGTCTCGGCTGGCGGCGCCAGTTCGATGACAGATAGGTCCGTCTTGTATGGCGCAAGTTGAACAGTTCCGGCACTGCTTTGCGGTGCATGAATGTCTTCGAGCGTAACCCGCAATTCGGGATTGTTCGGAATGTCTTGCGTCAGCGGCAGGCGATACTTTCGCGTCGCTTCGTGCAAAACCACGAGATTGTTGATCGGCGCGCGGATTGTTTCGCCGGAATCTCCGCTAATCTCGATCTCACCGCGCAGGCGGGAGTGTGCATTCCCGGTATTTTCCAATTCGAAAACAAGGGCTTCTTCGCCATCGGAAGATTTTGTCAGTGTTGCCGCTGTGATCTCGGGTTTGCTCTCACCATTGCCCATCGTAAGATAGAAAAGGCTGGCAATCTGGTATTTTTTCCAAACGCCCGACTGACCTGAGCGTTCTTCAGGCAACAGAGTAGAGGCGATCAGAGCGAATCGATAATCGCCCTGGCGGTCAATTCGGATCGGCGCAGACATGTCGACAATGACTTGCTCTGTTTCACCAGGGTTCAAAGTGACGAAAGCCGGGCTGAAGCGCACCCAATTGGCCGCCGAGGAGTCCGTGTCACCGGGGGGCGTCAGGCTGATCTGGCCGTTTTCATCCAATTCCCAGTCCGCGAGACCGAGAGTCAACGAAATCGCGTCTTCCTGGTGAACATTTCCAATATTGATGACCTGGCGCTGTCTTTCGCCAGGTTGGATCGACATTTCGACCGTGGTTGGCTGCAAGCCAATGCCAAATGAAAACGCTGGAATAGCCACCGCGACCGCAGCAATTGCGACACAACTGGCTTTTAACGCATAGGATAAGCGCATCGAAAAACCCCTAAATTTTAAGCTCTTATTTTTCTTCAAAGTAACTCAATAGGGTTACCGGAGGGTTTCCAGTGAAACACGCGGCTTGTCGCCGTCTTTCTGCTCAGGTATCGCGAAATCATGAAACTGCCGGGCCATAAAAAGCGAAAGCATGTCGCTGCGGACATCTCGTCTACTCCAGGTCGAAACCGGGCTGAGCGTGAGCTCATACTCGGTGATCACGGGTTCTTGCGAGAGACGTTTCAGAATCTGCATGCGATCAGCGACGAGATGTGGCGCTCCAATCAGCCCAACCCGCGGCAAATTGCGGAACATGTGCGATTGCGCGGCATCAAGACAATTATCAACCTTCGCGGCCCGAGCACGCGAGGCTATTACTTGCTCGAGCAAGAGGCTTGCGCTGAAAACGGCGTTGAACTGGTTGATTTTCAAGTGTTTTCTCGCGACACGCCGACTATCGAGAAGGTCATGGAAGCCAAAGCTTTGTTCGATCAGATCGAGTATCCGGCGTTGATGCATTGCAAATCCGGGGCGGACCGCGCCGGCTTGATGAGCGTGCTTTATGTGATTTTCCGAATGCAGGAGCCGGTTTCGACGGCTATTCGCCAATTATCGAAGAAATATCTGCACATGCGTGAGGGCAAAACCGGCCTTCTGGATGCCTTTTTCGACGCTTATTTGGACGCCGAGCGTGCAACAGGGATCAGCTTTGAAGATTGGTTGAACACGGAATATGACCGGGTCAAAGTGAAAGAAGATTTCCTGAAATCGGGTCAGGCAAAATGGCGACTCGATAGTTTACTGCGGCGGGAATAGGCGCTTTTTTTCACTGGCCTTGCTGAGGGATTCGTGGAACGTTAACCGTGTGCGAAACATTCAGGAAAGGGGTTCGCCTATGAAAAAAGTTATTCTAGCGTCTGTGTTTGCTTTGGGATTAGCAGCATGTGGCGGCGGTGGCGGCGGTGCGAAAGCCGCCTTGGTTAAATCATGCCTCGACGATGGCAGCACCGATGACAAGACATGCTCTTGCATGGCTGACATGGCCGTCGACAAGCTCGATCCAAAACTGGTCAATATCCTCGTTGAAGCAACCAAAGCCGAGGACGAAGACGCATTTATGATGTCAAAAATGGGCGAGCTTAGCCCAGAAGAAATGACTTCATTCATGACCGTGATGATGGGCGCGGCGACTGAATGCGGCATGGAGATGTAAGGCGAAAAGCCTGACGTACTAATCAATCAACCCGGGCCCTGAAAGAACTCAGAAGTCCGGGTTGTCTGTGAGGGAAAGAGAACGACATGAAATTCTTCATTATCAACAGCTTCCGCTTGATGGTTTACATTGCCTACCTGGCGACGATCATCATCGGCCTATTGCTGGCTTACTATAACGCGGTCCCCCAGAAAGGGGCTATGATCACGGACCTGGTCGGCATTACCGGACCAATGGCGCAAGTGCTGTCTTTCGCAGCTTTATCCGTCGGGAGCTGGATCATTGCCAGCGTTGTCGCCGGCTTGATCGTGACCATTCTGGATATTCGAGACGATATCAATGATCGTCTTCCAGACGCGCGTCGCGACGACTAAACCAAAGCCGGGGAGGGCTGTATGAGCGGACTGCAAATTGCTGGCGTCTATATCGCGATCAACATTCTAATTCTCATATGGCTCGCGGTACGCGTCGTTTCGAGACGCAGAAGCGGAAAAATCTCAATCGGCGATGGCGGATCAGATGATCTCGCCGTCGCTATTCGCGTTCATGGCAATGCCACGGAATATATCCCGGCTATGATGGTTGGCCTTCTGGCGCTTGCCTTTATGCAAAGTCCAGTCTGGAGCCTGCATGCGCTTGGCATCGCTTTCACACTTGGACGATTGATGCACGTCGTCGGCATGGGCTCAGGGCCGATCATTTTCCGGCAGCTGGGGGTTATGCTAACTTGGCTATCCATGGTCATTGTGTCGCTTGCCATCCTCTACCTCGCCTTTACCTAGGCGGGTATGACCGACCCGATTTCGCTTCGCGCGCTCTTCCATGACAGTTTGAACCGCACGGCGCGTCTGATTGCGCCATCCTTTCCGTTCGCCCTGCTTTTCACTGCCGCGACGGGCATTCTCGTCTGGGCAGCCGGCGCTTTGCCAGATGGCAGCGTTAGTTTTGTGCTGTTTGCGGCGCTCAGTTTCGCTGCACTGTTTGCCCATTCCTTGTTTTCGGCTGCTATGTATCGCGCAACATTGCCCGCAGCGAGCAGTTTGATGCACAGTGCGTGGAAGCTAAACTTGGCCTGGTTGCTGATTATGGTCGTCGCGTCCATTGGCGTGACGATTATCTTACTGTTTTTCTCACTTATCGGGGCCAGTCTCGGGGTTGTCTCAGGTGAAGCTGGTCAGGAAATCACTGATATGACGGCGCAGATGCGTGAGGGCGGGACGTTCTGGCCACTCTTCGGACTGTTTTTGATCACTCTTGTCGGCTTATTCGGGTTCGCGGTCCGGATGATGCTCTTCGCCGGCGCTACCGTCATCCGTGCTCGTGTGCATGTGTTCCGGTCCTGGTCGTGGACGAAAGGGCAAATCCGGGTCCTCGCGCCGCTCATGCTGATTTTGATCGTCGTTCCTGTGATCGCCTTGAGCGCTGCTGCGATCAATTTGAACGCAATTCTTAATGGCGCTGCTGAAACACCCGCAAAAGCAGGCCTTTCAGCGGCAATTACATCATTGATTTTACTGCCGAGTGCATGGCTCGGCCATGGCTTTGCTTCTAGTGTGTTGGCCCGGCTAATGCCGGATGAAACTGATCAGACGACCACTCCAGCCGAAAACAGTGCTTCGATCTGATCTGAATCATAGCCGATTGCTTCCAAAACATCTCTGGAATGCTGGCCTTTCAGTGGTGACGGGCCTTTCGGGCCGTCATCTGTGCCTGGAAACCGGATTGGCGAGGCTGGCGAGGCAAATGTTGATCCATCACCACTGGCGCTTGGCACTTGCGTGATACCGCCTGCGGCGTCGACTTGCGGGTCGGCAGCGACTTCGGCGAGGGTCTGGACTGGCGCCCAGGCGATCGATTCATCGTCCAGGCGCTGGGCGATTTCGGCTTTCGTGAACTTCGCGAACGCCTCATCCATCAAAGTGACCAGTTCCACATTATTTGCCCGTCGTGATTTGCCTGTTGTGAATCGCTCATCTTCGATCAGATCCGGGCGGTCCATCACGCGGCACAGCGGCGGCCAATCGACATTGCCTTGTCGTGAGACGATGCAAATCCAGCTATCATCTTTGGTTTTGTAGAAATTCATCAATGGTTGAATTTGTTCATGGCGTGATTTCGTTGAGCCAATCCGTCCGAAGAACAGCTGAATCGCAAAGTCTGACCCCATGGCAAATAGTGCCGCCCGCAGCAGCGACGCCTCAACCAATTGTCCTTGGCCAGTGCGTTGCGCCTTGACCAGCGCAGCGCAAATGCCCGCTGCTGCGGCCATACTGGTCGTATGGTCGCCAAACGCGGTGCGCAGAGCAAACGGTTCCTGTCCTTTCGGAACTGTCAGGTGTCCGACGCCCGCGCGCGACCAAAAGGAGGCGACATCAAAGCCTGGTTTGTCTGCGTCCGGGCCTTCGAGCCCGTAACCTGTGAGCGTACAATAAACCAATTTCGGGTTGACCTTGTGCAGGCTCTGATAATCCAGCCCTGATCGCGATAGGCCGCCAGGACGGACATTTGTCAGAAACACATCGGCATCGGCTGCCAGTTCGCGCAAAATCTTCTGACCATCTTCGGTTCGAGTATCGAGAATGATCGACTTTTTCCCGCGATTATCGAAGTCAAAGACCGGATTGTCCTGGAAATCATTGCCGATTGTACTGAAAAAGTTGCGAATCGGATCACCGCCGGGAGGTTCGATCTTGATCACGTCAGCGCCCCAGTCTCTGAGGATCCCACCGGCGCCGGGAGCCGCCATATAGGTAGCGTGTTCGATGACTTTGATACCGTCTAACATGGATACTCCCAATCTTTGCTATTCCGCTTAGCTTCTCGGTTTGGTAAACTGGGTGTTAACCCGCTCAGGTCATTTATTCACAAATAGAATTCGACGACAGGGATACCCCCGCGATATGACTGTACAAAGCATGCGTCCAGAACTCAGAGAAGGCGATATTATCCGCCTCATGAAGGGTGAAACTTCGGAAGAACGCGCCTCGGTTGCGCATCGATTGTGCCGCCGGATTGCAACTGACGTTTTGAGCGAGGATGAGCGTATCTTCGCGGACGAAATAATCCAGATTCTGGCCAAGGATACGGCCGAGCTGGTGCGTCGAACCCTGTCAGTGACGCTTCGAAATTCACCGCGACTGCCGCACAGCGTGGCGGTTGGGCTGGCGCAGGACGTCGAATCCGTTGCCATTCCATTGCTTGAGAACTCGCCGGTTTTCTCTGACGAAGACCTGATCGAGCTGGTGCTTTCAGTGACAGCGGCCAAACAGGCAGCGATTGCCGGCCGGGCGCAGGTATCGCGCTCGCTGGCCGAAGTGATTTGCGAACATGCTGCAGAACAAGCAGTTGAAACGATTTCCGGCAATTCCGGCGCAGAAATGACGGATCAGGCGTTTGAGCATTCAATTCAACGCTTCCCAGCTAATCAGTCGATGCATGAAAATCTCGTGCTTCGCGACCATATTCCGGTTCATATTGCTGAAAAGATGGTCTCACTGGTGTCGGGTCAGGTGTTTGATCTGTTGATCAATCGGCATGAGTTACCAGCCCAAATGGCAATTGATCTTGCTGCCGGTGCCCGTGAGCGCGCGACAATCGATCTGGTCGAGCAGGCAGGTCGAACCCATGATATGCCGCGCTTCGTGTCGCAATTGAACCTGAATGGCCGTCTGACGCACTCTCTGATCATGCGAGCGCTATGCGTAGGGCATATGCCTTTTGTAGAGCACGCCCTGGCAGAATTATCCGGAGTGCCGCACGCCCGGGCCTGGTTGATGATCCACGATGCAGGACCTCTTGGTCTGCAAGCGATTTTCGATCGTGCTGGCCTGCACCGTAAGTTGCTTCCGGCCTTCCGCGCCGCAGTTAAGGTCTTCCACGAACTGAAACTGGACGGCGAGCCAAATGATCGTGCCCGGTTCCGGATGCGGATGATTGAACGCGTGCTGACACAGTTTCAGGCGATCCCGAAGGATGATCTCGATTATCTCTTGGAAAAACTCGACGCTTATGCCGATCAGGCGAAGCAACGTGAGGAAAACGCCGCTTAGGCGTCTGCGCGCATCCGAAAGCCATACTCGACGCCAAGCTCGCCCAGGTAATAGCTGTCGCGCCAATTGGCGTGTTCTGCGATGACCAGCATGCCTGCGCTGGCCGCAGATTCGATCCGGTCTTGCAGATCTGCATCGCCTTCAATTTTACGCGCATCGACACGCAGGCTATCGAGCAATAGACGCATCGAATGGTTCAGCGAACACTGCCAGGAGCGGGTTGCGTTCAAAGAGACGCGGAAACCGCATTTGCGCAGCGCTTCAATCCCTTCCTGGGCGTTTCGGGCTGCTGGCAAAGCCAATGCTGCATCCTGGATCTCCAGACAAATCTCTTGCGGGCAGAGGCGGGTGCGAGCAATTGCGGCGTCACAGGCGATGGCCGTGTCCGGATCGATCAGCGCGACCAAAGGCAATTCAACAATAACCGGACGTTCTGTCGTGCGGTTATGCGCATCATGGGCGATAGCCTCGACATGTCCAGCCATCCATTGAGCCGGTGAGACGGCCTCGCTGCTTTCTGCAGCGGGGGCCGTCCGGCCGAAAACCGCACGCTCTTCGAAGCGCTTTTCGGTTTCAGCAAACAACAGGACCGATTCACCTGTCTCAAGGTGCATGACGGGCAGCAACCGGTTACGGTCAGTGGCGACGGGGGCGGTCTCGAACTGGTGATATTGTGAAGGGCGCATTCTGCTTCCGTGACGTTGCGACAAGCACCTTACTTAGACAAACATAGTTGAAATCACGCGCACGCTGATGTGTGGATTTTCGTCAAATTTGATCGAACTTGTTTCCGGAGCGCCCATGTCTGAACCAGCCCCTACGCGTTTGTCCGCGACAATCCTGTTATTGCGCGACGACCCGGACCTGCAGGTTCTGATGGTCAAACGCCATTACGAAATCGACTTCGCTTCCGGCGCTTTAGTGTTTCCGGGCGGCAAGGCGCATGACGAAGACAGTGATGCTGGATGGGCAGACTGGACCGACGGCGATTATGACACCGCGGAGCAAGCAGCCCGGATCTCGGCTATTCGCGAAGCCTATGAAGAGGCAGGCATCATCCTGGCGCGACCGAAAGCGGTCCGCGGCGCCGGGGCGGCTCTGGTTGGCCGAGATATCGCAGACGTCCTGAACCCAATGCGTGGCGCGGTGGATCGCCGAGAGCAGAGTTTCCTTGAATTGATGCAGCAGCATGACCTGGTGCTGGCTTTGGACGCGCTGGTCCATTTCGGGCATTGGATCACGCCAACCATGATGCCGAAGCGCTTCGACACGCATTTCTACCTGGCCGCGACCCCGGCTGGACAAGTCGCTGAGCAGGATGGCCGCGAAACCACCGAAGCTGTCTGGTTGGGGCCGCAGCAAGCGCTCGACATGGAAGAGGCGGATACGGCGACAATCATTTTCCCGACACGGATGAATCTCGGCAAACTCGCGGAGGCTGCAAACACAGAGGCCGCGCTTGAGCGTTTCGCCTCGGAGAAAGTTGTCACGGTGCTGCCTGTCATTGGCAAGGATGAGAAGGGCGCGCCCTGTCTGCACATTCCCGAAGAAGCCGGCTATATCCAAAGCATCGAACCGCTGGAACGCGTCGCTAACGTTTCCAAGAGCAAATGACCCAACGCTTCGGAGATAATGTTGAACTGACCCGGAGCGGTGTGATTGCCACTGTCACTCTGGACCGCGGCGATAGTCGCAATGCACTATCTTTGAAAACAATGCAGGCGCTGATAGATGCTGCGCAGTTACTCAGCACAGATACAGATTGCCACGTCGTGGTGCTGACCAGTCGGGGTGCCTTTACCGCTGGCGCAGATTTGAAAGACCCTGACCGGGCCGCAATGCGCAAACAGACGCGGTTAGAGCAGCGCCAGTCTTTGAAGCTTGGGCCCGACATGTGCGCCGCCTGGGAAGCGCTGGAACAAATCACCATCGCTGCGATTGAAGGCTATTGTATCGGCGGCGGCGTTGCGCTGGCAGTGGCTTGTGATCATCGCATTGTCGCGAAAGACGCGTTCTTCAGGCTTCCGGAAATACCACTGGGTATGAATATGAGCTGGCAAACCAATCCGCGAACAATTGCACTGGTTGGGCCGTCACGGGCCAAGCAATTCACCATCCTGGGGGAACGCTGCGCAGCAGAGACCGCGCTTGATTGGGGCTTGGCGGATCAAGTAACAGAACCTGGCGCGGCATTGGACGGCGCGCTCGCGCTGGCTGAGCGCTATGCAAAAGTGCCGCCCATTGCGCTGCGCATGACCAAGCAAGCGATCAATGTTGCTGCGATGCCGCTCGGCCACGCCACCAGCTTCATGGACCGTGATCAGTTCGCCTATGCGTCGACGACCAGCGATCAGGCTGAAGCGATTCAGGCCTTTCTGGAGAAGCGTGACCCGGCGTTTAAGGGCGACTAGCGCTTATAGGCCAGCGGTCGCTCTGACTCGTCGAGATCGAGATAACGGTCGCGCAGCTTGGTTTGGCGGCTCTCCATGGACTGAACAGCGCCATCGATGAAGATCGCTGTTGGTGCACTCGTCACGTCGAGCGGATCGCCGTCCCAGATCACTAGGTCAGCATTTGAGCCTCGTTCGATCGTCCCTGCGTCGTCCATATCAAAGATTGCTGCAGGCACCACAGTCATCGCCGCCATAGCATCATCAAAGCTGACGCCGTTGGCTACGGCATTACCCGCAGACTGCAAGACCAGGCGGGACTGGTGGCCGCTATTGCCGAGATGCGCAAATGCCGTCGGTACGCCGGCCGCGATCAAACGCTCCGCATTACGGCTGGTTGCACCAAGCTGCGAAAAGCTCGCGGGCAAATTGGAAAACGGATCGACAATCACCGGAATGTTTGCCGCCGCAAGCTCGTCCGCCACGAGCCAGCCTTCATCGGCGCCGACAATCGCAAGATCGAGATTTGGGTTTTCGGCCTTGAGGTCCATGATCAGGCGCAGGTCACTGGCGCGATGCGCTGCGACCAGGATCAATTGCTGTCCCCGAACCGCTGTGCCGAAGGCTTGAGCGTCAGCACGGGTGAGTGTGTCGCCTTCATTATGTGCCATGAAGCGTGCCGGGTATCCGCGGGCATCTGCAAACGCACCGCGAAGGGCTGCCCAGGCAGCGGGTCTTGAGCCCCCTGCAAGACCGGCCCCGCCTTCGCCCATATCGATATAGATGAATGCGCGCTCGTCTGAGATTGATCCCACGCCACCAGATGTATCGGCGAGGAAGCCCTGACCGGCGATCAATGATCCGCCATTGGCGGGGGCGACGGCGATCCTCGTGACGCCCTCAATCCGCGTTACGTCAATCGTTGTGGCGGCCGGATTAAACCCATCTGATGCACGCAGCGCGACAGAGAATGGTGATCCGCCAGCACTGGTATCATTTGACGAGTCCTCGGCTCCGACTTCAACGGTGCCGACGCGCGAAAAGGGGGCGATGATGCCGGGGGTCACCCAGTTGCCATCCGCGTTGATAATCGCCGTTCCGCTCGGCGGCGCAAAACTGACCCCCATGCCCTGAACGGTGCCGTCGCTAATATAGATTGTAGCGTTTTCCAAAGTGCCGGCATCTGTACCCGTCCAGACCTTGGCATTCACAATTGCGACGTTCTGAGCAGACGCCGCCGCCGTCATGCTGATCATGGCCGCGGTCGAAAGAAGAAGTGTGCGGATCATTTCAAGTCTCCTTCACCAGGTTGTCCAAGCTCAAAATCCATCACCGGCGTCATTGCTTCGTTGCCACGCTCATACATCAGGGCGCCGTCAATGAAGACCTGCTCGGCTTGTCCATAGACACTGAATGGGTCGCCAGACCAGATCACCAGATCCGCAGACTTACCAGCTTCCAGCGAGCCAGTTTGATCGAAAATACCAAGCGACTTGGCGGGGTTGGCGCTTAGCCACTGCCAAGCATCAGCTTTCGAGATGTCGATTCCCGCACGGCGGCCGTCGGAAAGCGCTTTTGCGGCTTCCTGGTTCAGCCGTTGGATGCCGATATCACTGTCAGAGTGAACAATGGCACAGGCACCGGCTTTGTGGACCATGGGAATATTCTCTCGGATGCCATCATAGGCTTCCATTTTGAAGCCCCACCAGTCTGCCCACATGGCCGAACAGACGTCTTTTTCGGCCAGTTTGTCGGCAATTTTATAGCTCTCTACCGCGTGGTGGAAGCTGGTGACTTTATAGCCAAACTCATCTCCCAGATCCATGATCTGAGCCATTTCGTCAGCGCGGTAACAGTGCATGTGGACTAGGATGTCGCCATTCAGGACACCCATCAGCGTATCGAGTTCGAGATCCCGAGTCGGCGGATCACCGCCTTCGTCGGCATATTTGTCCCATTTGCGTTTATACTCGACGGCTTTCACCCATGCCATGCGATAACCAGCAACATTGCCCATGCGAGAATAAGGCGCGCCGCCTGGGAAGCGGCCGCCGCCATAGCCATAGACACGTTTCGGGTTCTCACCACAGGCCATTTTCAGCGTGTAAGGCGCATCCGGAAATTTCATCGCTTGAACTGTGCGGGCCGGAACGTTCTTGAGCGTGACACCCCGGCCGCCAAATAGGTTGGCGGAACCGGGTAGGATTTGCATTGAGGTTACGCCGCCAGCCAGAGCGCGCGGAAACCCAGGGTCGTGCGGCCAAATACCATGCTCGGCCCAGACCTCGGCTGTGACGGCGCCGCTTATCTCATTGCCATCACCATGGGCGCTGACACTGGGGCTGGGATAGACGCCAAGATGAGAGTGGTTGTCGATTATGCCGGGCGTGACCCATTTGCCTGATGCATCGATTACGGTTGCGCCATCAGGTGCCGCAATTTCTTCCGCGATTTCAGAAACTTTGCCGTCTAGGATCAGAACATCACCGCCAGCGATTTCGCCGCCAATGCCATCCAGCACCATGGCATCCTTGATCAGAGTCGTTGTCGACGGGTACGCCGTGTAAGTTGAAGGATACGGGTTACGATTAATCTCAATCGCGTCGGCTGTATCACTGCTATCGCCGCTTCCGCTGCCGCCGCAACCGGCGAGCAGCACGGATGCCGACGCCATCAAATATAGGACCTTCTTCATCAGTCTCCCCGCAAAATCACAATGCGGGCAGTGTGTAACATTTGCTGCGATTGGCAAGCAAAAACCTGTTAGCTCCAGAGCGGTTTCACGCAGTTCTCTTTCGTGGTGTCCAGTTCGAACGTGATTGGCGTCGGTGACCGCCGTGGCCCTCGCGGGCTCAGTTTCTTGTGGATCTGTGCGAACGCAGCCTTGCTATAAGTCATTGCGCCGACCTGGTTTGGCAGTTTCGGCGAGAGATTCATCCGCTCGCGCAGAAAGGCGTTCGTATAAGCCGCATTGGCATTTACCAGACCCTTCACTGTCATGTATTCGCATGACAGTGAGACATTGATGCAATTCGCATTCTGAACCCGGTGCGGGGCAAGTTGAGGCCAGGTCAGTGCCATGCCGGGAACCAAATCGAACAGTTGCGCCTGATCATCAAAATGATTGCGATAAGGCAGGTCTTCTTCGCGTCTCATGTGCACGATGTCTTCGACGTATGAGGCTGGCGCGAACGCCTCATCGCGCGGATAGAGCCATAGACGCTTGCGCCCACGCAGCTGAAAGAGGGCGACCATTGGAATATCGAGATGGTAGTGCACCTGAACATTCGGCGACGAGATCAGCAATCCCATATCGTGCTTGGTTGTGCGCTGGCCAATCGCGGTGTCGAGACTGTCAAAGACCGTTCCGGCAATGTGCTCGAGGTCAAAAATCTCCTCGCTGGCGCGTCTCAGATTGAGCCAGATCTGGCCATGCCGAACCGCATCGACAATATCCTTGCCGCTCATCTTCGGTGCCCGACCCCGCAGAGCAGGATTGTGCCCTTCGCGTTGTTTTCCAAACGTCCAGATGTCCAACTTTTTGCGCGGGTATGCGTCAAGCAATTGCGCCAACCCATCGTCATTAAACAGGTTGGAGTCAGAGATATTATGCTTGGCGAGCAATACGTCCTTGCCAAAAGTCTCTTTCGAATGGTCCGGCCAATCCACAAACATGATGCATCCTTGCACAATCGCGATATCGCTCTCGATCGTGATGCAAGTTTGGGTCCAGATTCGCGCGTCAGGCGAATTTATAAATTGTGGTTAAATATCAAGGTCTTCGGCGAAGTGCGCATTTTCTTGAATGAAGCGATAGCGATGCTCCGCCTTTTTGCCCATCAAAGTATCGATCAGCTCAGCAGGTTTGATTTCGGTCAGTTCGTCAATGCTATCCGGCAGAGTGATCCGTGCCAACGTGCGCGATTCCGGATGCATGGTCGTCTCCTTCAACTGAGACGGGTTCATCTCGCCAAGGCCCTTAAACCGGCTTAGCTCGACATTCTGATTCGGTTTGAATTCGAGTTCCATCAGCAACTCTTTGTCCTCATCATCCATCGCATAGACCGACTTGCCTTTATAGGACAGCTTATACAGTGGCGGCATCGCCATGTAGAGCCGTCCACTTTCGATCAGACCAGGTGTCATTTTGTAGAAAAACGTAATCAACAAAGCTGCGATGTGAGCGCCATCAACGTCCGCATCCGTCATGATGATGACTTTCTCATAGCGCAGATCGTCAATGTTGAAACGAGATCCAACGCCTGTGCCAAGCGCCAGGAGAAGGTCCTGCAGCTCCTGGTTCTTGTCCATTTTCTCAGCCGTCGCTGACGCCACGTTCAGAATTTTACCGCGCAATGGCAAGATCGCCTGGGTTTTTCGATTGCGCGCCTGTTTGGCTGAGCCACCCGCAGAATCGCCCTCGACGAGGAATAGTTCTGTATCGCCTTTGCTATCGGCGCAATCGGCGAGCTTGCCGGGAAGACGCAGGCGTTTGGTCGCTGATTTGCGCGCCACATCCTTGGCTTTTCGCCGACGGGCGCGCTCGTCCGCGCGTTCCATCGCCCAAGTGAGCAGCTTATCGGCTTCTTTCGGGCTGGCTGCGAGCCAGTGATCGAAGCGATCTCGCACCGAATTCTCAACCGCGCGGAAGGCGGCAGTGTTGGAGAGCTTATCCTTGGTCTGACCGACGAATTCCGGATTACGGATGAATACGGAAAGCAGGAGGCCCGAATGCCCCATAATGTCGTCCGCTGTAATCGACGTGCCCTTCTTCTGGCCCGTCAGCTCGGCATAATTGCGCATGCCTTTCGTGATCGCGGAGCGAAAGCCGGCTTCGTGCGTGCCGCCATCCCCGGTTGGGATCGTATTACAGTATGATCTGGAAAAGCCGTCATTGTCGCCAAAGCCAGCCGCCGTCCAGGCAATCGCCCATTCAACTTTGCCGTCTTCGCTTTCAACCAGGCCGGCAAAATGCTGCTCAGTGATTGTGGCTTTGCCTTTGAACACTTCGTCGAGCTGATCTGCCAAACCGTTTGGATAAGATAGTGTCTTCTCGGCAGGGACTTTCGAGTCTTCCGGCAAGAGTTCCGGATCGCATTTCCAGCGCACTTCCACACCGCGATAGAGATACGCTTTGGAGCGTGTCATCTGGAACAGACGTTGCGGCTTGAAACGCAGTTTCTCGCCAAAGATTTCAAAGTCAGGCTTGAACCGAACGGTTGTGCCTCGGCGATTCGGGGCTGGGCCTTTTAGCTCAAGTGGTCCGGTGACGATGCCGCGCTCGAAGGCCTGGAAGTAGAGTTTCTTGTCACGCGCGACTTCAACTTCCATACGCTCTGACAGCGCGTTCACAACCGAAGAGCCAACGCCGTGCAGGCCGCCTGCCGTCTCATAAGCTTTGTTCGAGAACTTACCGCCCGCGTGCAGAGTGGTCATGATCACTTCGAGGGCAGACTTGCCTGGATATTTGGGATGCTCGCCGACAGGAATGCCGCGGCCATTGTCGATCACTTCGACATAGCCGTCGCTGCGAAGGTGGACTTCGATGCGCGAGGCATGGCCTGCGACGGCTTCATCCATCGAATTATCGAGGATTTCTGCGAAGAGATGGTGATAGGCGCGTTCGTCGGTGCCACCAATGTACATGCCGGGACGTTTCCGTACCGGTTCGAGGCCCTCGAGGACCTCGATGTCTTTTGCGCTATAGCCAGATGGATCAGTTTTCATATCGTTGAACAGGTTCGTTTGCTTTGCAGCGCCCATAATGGTTTTCTCCCCGTAAGCCCATTCGCCCACTGATTCCAAGGACTTCCATCATGACGATTACGATTAATACACCGTTAACCCTGCCATCAGGCGTGGAAATACCTAATCGGTTGGTCAAAGCGGCTATGACCGAAAGACTGGCAAATCCGAAGAATGAAGTCACCGATCGCCACGTCCGGCTGTACAAGGCCTGGGGCGATGGCGGGATAGGATTGCAGATCACGGGGAATGTCCTTGTTGATCGACGAAATCTCGAAGCGCCGGGCAATGTCGTGATTGATGGCGCGCCGTCGAATGAACATGCTGTCATGTTGGGAAAATGGGCAGAGGCCTGCAAAGCGGGCGGCGGCAAAGTCGTGATGCAGCTCAGTCATGCTGGACGGCAAACGCAGAAACTGGTGAATCCGGAACCCGATGCGCCCAGTGCGATTGCTGTCGACCTTCCGGGCGGCCAATTCGGAACGCCTCGGGCTATGACTGGCGACGACATCCAGCGCCTGATCCAGAAATATGCGACAGCGACCAAGGCGGCGCGCGCGGCAGGCTTTGACGGGGTGCAGATCCACGCTGCACATGGCTATTTGATGAGCCAGTTCCTGTCGCCGCTGACCAATCAGCGCGCCGATGAATGGGGCGGGACGCTGGAAAATCGAGCGCGTTTGTTGCTGCAGGTTCTGAACGCCGCAAAAGCCGAGGCCGGGCAGGGGTTCGGGGTTTCGGTGAAGCTTAACTCTGCCGATTTTCAGAAAGGCGGTTTCACAAAGAGCGACTCTATGGCCGTGATTGGTCTGTTGAACGGATTGGATCTCGACTTTGTCGAAATCTCTGGCGGCAATTATGAGCAGCCTAAAATGATGGACATGGAAGGTTTGAAACCCGTTCATGATGATGGTGCCAGCGCCAGTACGAAACAACGCGAGGCGTATTTTCTCGATTACGCCAAAGAGGTGCAATCCGTCGCCAAAATGCCGCTCATGGTCACCGGAGGCTTCAGAACCGTCTCAGGCATGAATGACGCGCTGGCGAGCGGCGAAGCCGACCTGATCGGTCTGGGGCGCCCTCTCTGCGTAGATGTCGATGCCCCAGCCGAAATGATCGCCGGCAATCTCTCTGAGTTACCCAAGTGGGAAAAGACCCTTCGCATCGGGCCCGGGATCTTTGGCCCCAACTCTTCTATCGGCCTGTTCAAAGCGCTGAACGGGTTCGGCATGCAGGGTTGGTATTACAGCCAGTTGCATCGCATTGCCGATGGACAGGGCCCCAATCGCAAACTCGGCGTCCTAAGCGCTTTTCTGAAAATGCAGGGGATCGACAGCAAGATGGCAAAAGCCTACCACGCAGACCTGAAAGCGAGAGAAACTGCATGAGCCTGAACATCTCTGCCGCCTTTGATAGCGGCAACATCATCGTCAAAGACGCCAGCGACCCGGCTAATGTTCGGCTGGAGATCGCCAAGGATCACCAGTCTGATTTTTACCAATGGTTCCACTTTCGCGTGACAGGGGAAAAGGGCCAAATGCTTCGCCTGGTAATTGAAAACGCAGGCGGCGCGGCTTATCCCAAGGGCTGGGAGAATTATCAGGCCGTTGTCTCCGACGATTTGATGGAATGGCGCCGGGTTCAAACTTCTTATGATGGGCAGAGCCTGGTGATAGATACCCAGCTCAACGTGAACGCGCTCTATGTGGCATATTTCGCACCTTACTCCACCGATCGTCATCAAATGCTTGTCGCTGGCGCGCTCAGCCACGAACAGGCCACAGTCAGCGTGCTTGGCCAAACCCTTGATGGCCGCGACCTCGATATGATCACGCTGGGCGAGCCGGGTCCGGACAAACACAGCGTATGGATCACGGCGCGTCAGCATCCTGGCGAGACCATGGCAGAGTGGTGGATGGAAGGGTTCTTGGAGCGGATGCTTGATCCAATCTCGGCAATTTCGAAAGACTTGCTTAACCGCGCCGTATTCTACGTCATTCCGAATATGAACCCGGATGGCAGCGCCCGTGGTCACTTGCGAACCAATGCGGCGGGTGTGAATCTCAATCGCGAGTGGGCTGAACCCAGCATGGAGAAGAGCCCGGAAGTCTATCTTGTGCTTCAAAAAATGATCGAGACTGGCTGCGACCTGGCCTTCGATGTGCACGGCGATGAAGCCCTGCCATATAATTTTATCGCCGGATCCGAGGGCATTCCGAAATGGTCGGAGCGACTGGCTGGTTTACTCGAGAATTTCAAATCATCTTATGTCAAATCGTCAAACGGCGCGTTCCAGACCCAGTTTGGGTATCCCATCAGCTCGGCAGGCAAAGCCAATCTGACGATTTGCACGAATGCTTTGGCGGAGCGCTTCGATTGTCTCGCCATGACACTTGAAATGCCGTTCAAGGACGATGCCAATCACCCCGATCCAAATCATGGTTGGTCGCCAATGCGGTGCAAACAGCTCGGCGCAAGCGCCCTCAGCCCACTGCTCGCAGTGATGCCTAATCTACGTTGATTGCTACCATGGCCTGTTCGATCAGGCGATAGCTTTTGATCCGTGTTTCGATGCTGTCAGTGATCGATAGCAAGAACAGCTCATTTGCGCGAGCTTCGGATGCGGCCGTGATGAGCTGGCGTGCCACAGATATGCCCGAGCCAATGATCCCACGCTGCGGCGGCTGCAACGGCGCCTGCGCGAGATAATCCTTGGCCTCTGCGGCGCTGAGATAGGGCCGGAACTCTCCAGTTCCGCGCCCGAGCGCCCATGCCTTGATCGGACCAGAGAGATATTCTGCTTCTTCATCTGTGTCCGCCGCGACCACCACCAGGCCAATCCCAGCATAAGGTTCAGCGCAGAATTGCGATGGTTCGAACGCGTCATGATAAGCCGCGAGCGCATCCTTGGCCCCGCCCGGATTGAGAAAGTCTGCAAAGGCCAGTTTCACGCCCATTTGCCCGGCAAAGGCGGCGGATCCAGGCGATGAACACAGCATCCAGAGATCGGGCCTGTTACCGGAAGGGTTAGCGGCAATTCCGCGGGCGCGATGATCTGTTGGCAACGGCACCTCGCCGCTTGCATCCAACATCCAGTCCATCAGCATGCGCAGCATCGCCGGAAAATTCTGCCCGCCTGGCCCTAGCAAGGCAGCTGACGCTCGTGGGTCGGCACCCGTCGCGCGCCCAAGGCCGATCTCAATTCGGCCTGGATAGAGCTGGCTCAGCGTTTGTCCCCACTCAGCGACTTTCAGCGGCGAGTAATTTGGCAACATGATACCGCCGGATCCGAGGGCAATTCGCTGCGTCCGCGCTGCAAGATCGGCCATCAGAATCTCTGGCGTCGTCCCCGCGAAGCTGGTCGCATTATGGTGTTCCTGGACCCAATAGGATCGAAAGCTCATCTGGTCGGCAGCTGCGGCGAGTGCACGCGTTTCATTCAATGCGTCCGCAGAGCTTCGACCTTTGAATATGGGCGAAGGATCGAGAATTGAGAGTGTGGGTTTCATCCCGCGCGTTGTGCGCTAAGGAGGGAGCCAAGACAAGTTGGAGTTTGGTCATGCGTAGTGTTTTCGTTGCCGTAATTAGTATCGTTCTCGCGGCGTGCGGAGTTGGGACTGATCCGGCTGCGGCGACGCCGCCATCTGCAGAGGACGTCGTGGCCAACGCGCCGAAAGGGCCGTTGCAGGCGACGCCTTATCCAACGCATTATGATCTCAATCTCACGCTCGATCCTCGTGCAGCGCGGTTTGGCGGCACCGTGACAATGACCCTTGCCTTGGAGGATGCAGCCCATGGCGTCTATCTGCACGGGCGGGATCTCGACATCACGGCGGTTCGCTCGCGCGTCGGCAATGAAAACGCGGTGCAGGGCGCGTGGAACATGGCGCTGGAATCAGGGGTCGCCTGGCTGGATTTCGGCCAGGCGGTGGGTGCCGACAAAGTGGTCGTCGAGATCGACTATAATGCGCCATTCGACGCAAATTTGTCCGGCCTGTTCAAAGTGACAGAGCAGGGCGATGCTTATGCGCTCGCCAAGTCGGAGAGCATTCAGGCCCGGCGCTTCATGCCGGGCTTTGATCAGCCCGCATTCAAGGCGCCCTTTGATATCATTTTGACGATTCCGGAATCCGATTCCGCAATCAGCAACGCCCCGGAGAAATCTGTTGAGATGCTCGAGGATGGCTTGAAGCGCGTAACGTTTGAAACGACCCGCCCTTTGCCGACTTACCTCTTATCGCTAGCAGTTGGCAGCTTTGATGTCGTGGATGCCGGTATGATCCCGCCCAATGACGTGCGTGCGGAGCCGATCCCTCTGCGCGGCTTTGCGCGGCGCGGTAAAGGCTCTGAGCTTGGCCTGGCGCTGGAAACGGCGCCAGAATTGGTACGCGTCTTTGAAGAGGCTCTGCAGCAACCATATCCGTATAAGAAGCTCGACATCGTTGCCGCACCGCAATGGCCGTCGGGGGCGACTGAGTTAGCGGCGGCCATAACTTATCGCGAGAGCCGTATTCTCGCCAGTCCGGACATTGGACCGGCAGCGCGGCGTAGCCTGCTGGCAATTCATGCGCACGAGGTTGGACATATGTGGTTCGGCAATCTGGTCACGCCGCCATGGTGGGATGATCTCTGGCTGAAAGAGGCATTTGCAAGTTGGGGCGAGGGCGCCAGCTTGTCTGAAATCTATCCCGGCGAAGGCTATGAGTTGGATACGATTGTTGACGGCATTCGCGCCATGAATCTTGATAGCCTGGCCAGTGCGCGCGCTGTGCGGGAACCGATCGAACTGAATGAGAACGTCCGCAACGCTTATGATTCCATCACCTATAATAAGGGCCTGGCCGTAATCGGCATGGTCGACGCCTATTTCGGCGCTGATGTGTTCCGCCCGGCGCTGGGCCGCTATGTCGAAGCCTATGAAGACGGCGTCGCTGCGAGCCCGGAATTCTTTGAGATTATCGGGCGTGAAACCGGTGAACCCAATCTGACAGCCGCGTTTCGTAGTTTTGTCGAACAGAATGGGCTGCCTTTGCTGACGGTTAGCGATGGCGGGCCGAATGAAGTCTCCATCGCTCAATCGCGCTATGCTCCACTCGGCAGCAAGCTTGAGGATGACCGGCTATGGACCATTCCTGTCTGTATTTTAAACGGCACGTATGACGCCCAGGAACGCTATTGCACCTTGTCGGCTGAGAAGGCGTTCGAAATGGATGGACTGGCCTTCGATGTCGAGCGCGGCTCGGGCGCCTGGATCATGCCGAATGCAGATGGCGCGGGCTATTATCGCTTCTCCCTACCTTATCAGATGTGGCAGGATCTCGGCCGGGCATTCGGGCAATTGAATGCCGGCGAAAAGCTCTCAACCCTGGACAGTATCGGCGCTGAATTTGCGGCCGGGCGAATGGACGTCGACACAATCTGGCGATTCGTCGACGAAGCAGTGCGTGACGACGAACGCCGCGTGGTGCAAGCCGCCATCCGTCAGGCAGCGCGCTTTGAGCGACATGTCGCGGAAGATCCAGAGGCCTTAAAAGGCTATAGAGATGCCGTTATCGACGTCTTCCGCACAACTTATGATGGGCTCGCTGCTCAAGCCGAGTTGGATCCAGAAAAAGCGATTATGAAATCCAGTCTGGAGCGGTTCCTGATCCGTACCGGCGAGGATGACGCCCTGCGCCAGGACCTGGCCGATGCTGCCGCAGCTTATGTCCGTCTGGATGACGTTCAATCCGATCGCGTGCTGAACACTGACGAGTATCTCAGCGCTATGGCCATTGGCTTTCAGGTCTATGGCGAACCATTCCTCGATCAAATGCTGGCGGCGAGAGAAGACTATGATGATCCCGTCTTCGAACAAGCGGTCGCCTATGCGATTGGCGAGAACCGCGATCCTGACCTCTCTGAACGCATCCTGGGATTGGCGCTGGCTGGCCAACTCGGCAGTCGCGAAACCCTCTCGATTGTGCAGGGCCAGATGAGGCAAGAAGAGACGCGTGAGCAAACCTGGTCCTGGTTGAAAGATAACTTCCCGGCTTATTTGGACATCATCCCACGTCAGAGAAAGCGACAAAGCCCGGCACTTGCCGCTTCGTTATGCTCGCTAAACGGCAGAGATGAGTTGATCGAACTGTTCGAGACACACGGTGATTTAGCTGAGGGCCATGACCGCTCACTGGCTCAAACAGTGGAGCAGATTGAGATCTGTACCGCGCTAGAACGTCAGATGGGCGCCAGCGTCCGCAGTTTTTTCAAACAGAAAGACTAGGCCTGAGCCTCACTCTTCCGGTGCCGGGGACTCTTCTTGCTCTCGGCCGCGATTGCCGAATAAGGCATCAAGGGCGCGATCTCGAAGTTCATCTTCGAGGTCCGGCGCTTCGGCTTCTTCCTCGCCTTCGGTGGCTGGCGTATTCGATCCACCACCGATAATGCCGCCAATGATGTTGCCGGCATCACCGCCAATCCGATCTGCGATTTCGCCCGCAGCTTGGCTGCGGAGGCGCGATGTCAGCTCAGCTTGGACAGCAGATCCGTCCAATCCAAATTTAACACTCGACCAGCGGCCATAGACGCGCACCGGGATCGGGATGTTGGCGAGGCCCAGCGTTGAGCCTGCGCCCGCAGCGCGTGCGTCGACACGCGGCGTGAGCCGGATGTCGAGGGTTCGCGACGCTAAGTCGATACTGCCTGCACCAGTGATTCCGACAACCGGATTATCAATACTCAAATTGGTAATGCTGGCGACGCCATTGCTAAACTCGAGATTGCCAATGAAGTTGGAGAAGTCCGTTTCCGCTTCCGGCGAAAACGCGTCTCGGAAACTGGCAATCGTCAAGTTACCACTGGCGAGCAAGTCTCGAAGGTTGGATCCATCTCGCACGAGTTTTGCCAAGTTGAGCCCTTTCAATGCGCCTTGGTTGAGATCAGATTCAAACTTGCCATCGAGGCCGCCAATGAGCGACTTCAAGCTATTGCCTTCAGAGCTGAGATCCAGATGTACATCTCCAAGACCACTCAGGTTTTTGAAGCCGGTCAGGGCGGTTAGCATGTCTTGCGCCGCGATGCTGTCGGCCAAGGCCTCGACTTGCAAAGTCGGCGTTGGCCGTGAGGCATCAAGAACCAGATCGCCTGACCAATTCCCCTGAAAGACCTTAAAGCCGGGCCTATCGTCGTCCTGTCGGAAGACTGCTGAAAGCCGTCCGTCATCAAGGCGGGTGTTCAACAGCGCATCGTTCAGCGTGATCTGGTCCATAATCACTTCGCTGGCTGCAATCGTCACAGTGGCGTCGAGCATGTTCAGCGCGGCCAGATCGAGTGGGGTGTCATCCCAGTCTTCGTTCAGGCTTGGCTCTGTATCAGCTTGCTGTGAGCCGCTGCCCAGAAATGGCGTTAGATCCAGCTGCCCCATGCTCAGATCAGCAACAAGCCGCGGGCGGCTGCCGCGCAAGTCTGCGCCAACTTTTCCGGTCGCAACTGTGTCGTCAATTGTAAATGAGGCTTGATTAAGTGTCGGTGCTAGAACGGATCCTGTGGTTTGACCCGATATGGCCAGACTATCGAGAGAGTCGCCTTCCGGGATTTCTGTGCCGAGTGCTGACAGCACAGCGCGCGGATTGTCGCTGGTCAGGTCGAGCATTCCGTCGATCGGCTGATCACCCGCGAGGCTGAAATTGCCGGAATAGTCCGTGATCAGATCTTGCCCGCGTTGTTTCAGGGTGATCCCGGTGAGTGACGGTGTTGCTATCGGTCCGCTCAGCTTGGCCACAAAGTCGACATCGCCAAGCATTGTCAGGATCGGGATCAGCGAATGCCCCGGCTTTAGCAGACGTTGCGCATCGGCTGCATTCAATTCCACATTACCATTCAGTATCGGCATTTCGCCAAGCGTCACTTGCCCGGCATAGTCGAAATCCAGTCCGGTCGCATTGAGCTTCATGGTTGAAAAGTCCAGCACCGCGTCTGTTGTTGCGCCGCTAATCGTGCCTTTCGCGCGCAGCGAGTCCAATGCGCTTGCAATGATTGGTAACTGGTCGCCGCCAAGAATAGGCAGAACCTGACCCAACGTGTCCGATTGAACCTCAAACGCGCCATCGAATGACGGCACATCGGTCAGTGTCAGAGCGCCGTCATAGCTGATATCGCCGTAAATGGTCTTCAGCGTGGCATCGAGCGAGACTGGCTCCTGCGCCGTGAGGGCGGCGAGGGTCTCAAGCTGGATCTGATAGTCAAATGCCTGACCGTTCAGCAGGCCTTTGCCACTTGAGGACAGGGGTTGGTCAAGGGCCGAAAGACGGGCTGTGCCATCAAACTCAGTCAGCGCGTATTGGGTGTCCGTCGTCCAATCGCGGTAATAGACCGCCGCATTGGACAGCGCGGCGCGATCTATGCCGGTTTCCAGACCACCGGATCCTGATGAAGGCTGTTCTTCGCCAGCGGGTCGCTCGTTCGTGCCAAACTCCCAATTTGCCCGGCCATCGGCCAGACGTTCCAGACGGACAGTTGGATCATTCAGCGTGATTTGCGCAATCTCCACGCGCTGTGACAGCAAGGGCATTAGCTTCACACTTGCGCGTAAGCTGCCGGCCTCAATCATCAGGGGGTCAGAAAAGCCTTCAGGATTGGCCACTTCGACGCCGTCAATACTGGCGGAGAGGACGGGAAGGATGGACACGCGTGGGTCGCCTTTAAGCGTCACGTTGCGGCCCAACGCCTTGCTCGCGGCGGACTCAACTTGCGCCTTATAGACTGAAGACGGAATCAAAAACGGGACTGTGACGAGAGCCGCAATCAGGATGGCAATGATGGTGCCAGCGATGATCAAAAAGCGTTTCATGGGAGGAGAATGGCCTATTCTTGCTGTATCTGAGGTGAATAGCTGTAACTCATGTCAATGTCATGGCAATTGGCGCTTGACCGCGAAAAAGGGCACGTATAGATCACCCTCTCACCGCTTCGGCGGGGAAGCCCATGCGCGGGTGTAGCTCAGTTGGTTAGAGTACCGGCCTGTCACGCCGGGGGTCGCGGGTTCGAGTCCCGTCACTCGCGCCACTTCTTTTAGAAGTGAAGACGATTTATCTCTGAATTTGATCTGACTTTTGAGCCGTCGCAGTGCGTGCTCAGCGAAAGACCGCATTGCATTTCAACGGGTTATGCCTGACGAGAAAGCTCTGTTCCAATTCCTCTCCATGAGGTGCCAAGAGACGCCAATGCTGCCGCTACCATTATCGCAAATTCTCAACCCGAGCCTTACAGCACTTGGGCGATTGCCTGCGCGGGCGACACTGATGCCGTTTTCGAGTGAAGATGCGCTTCAGAATGGCAACAGCCAATGGCGCCAATCGCTGGATGGCGACTGGCGCTTTCAACTCCTGGGGCACCCGGACCAGGCCGAGACAGATTGGACGACGCAGGAAACAGAAGTCGCGCCGTGGCGCGATATCAAAGTGCCTGGCGTATGGACCCTTCAAGATACAGGCGACCGACCTCACTATGCCAATTGGCAAATGCCGTTTGCCTGCCCGAAACCGCCAGAAGTTCCGGCCGATAACCCGACAGGCTTGTACCGGACCGAATTCCAAATCGCCGAAGCAGACCTGACGCGACAGACAGTGCTGCATATTGGCGGTTTCGAGAGTCTCGCACTCGTTTGGTGCAATGGCGTATTCGCCGGAATGGCAAAAGACTCGCGGCTGCCGAGCGAATTCGATCTCTCCACCTCTGTCCAAAAAGGTGAAAACCAACTCGCGATCATGGTTCTGCGCTGGTGCGATGCAACATGGATTGAAGATCAGGATCATTGGAATCATGGCGGGCTCCATCGCTCAGTATGGATTGAATCGCGCGGCCAGACTCATATCCGAGATCTGGTCATTGATACTGATTTTGACGCTGCGACCCGAACTGGGACGGCCAGAGCGCGCATCGAGGTCTATGGGCCCTCTGCCGGGTGTCAGGTATCAGCTCGACTGGAAGATGCTGACGGCAATATTGTTGGACCGCCGCAAACGGTGCCGGTGGCGCAGTTTGATGTCACGCAGTCGACAGGCGGGCAGTGGCGCCAGTCCTATTCATTCGATGGCTATGCGGCTTCGCTTGCGTTCGACCTCTTTGATGTCAAACCCTGGTCAGCTGAGCGTCCGACCCGATATCGTTTGGTGACGGAGCTTCAATCGCCCGAGGGTGATTGTCTGGAAGTGCATAAAACCTGGTGCGGGTTCACGCGGATCGAAACAACGGGACGACGATTGAAAGTGAATGGTAAGCCGATTGTCCTGATCGGCGTCAATCGCCACGATCACCACCCAGAGAATGGCAAGACCTGTTCGCGTGATGATATCCGAGCTGAGCTGATCACCATGAAGCGGCACAATATCAATGCCATTCGAACGGCGCATTATCCGAATGACCCGGCACTGCTCGATCTCGCTGATGAGCTTGGCTTCTATGTCATTGACGAAGCGAATGTCGAATGTCACGCGCGCTGGACTGAAGTGGCGCAGCATCCCGGTTATCAAGCGGCGATTATCGACCGCACCGTGCGTATGATTGCGCGCGACCGAAACCACCCTTGCGTGATCAGCTGGTCACTCGGCAACGAGGCAGGGCATGGCCCGGCGCATGACGCTGCCGCAGCCGCGGCCCGGCATCTCGATCCGGGACGGTTTGTGCATTATGAAGGCGCGGTATCGCTACGGCTCAGCTTTCCATTTGGGCGCTCGCCTGAAACCACGCAGCAAAAGCCGTCGGCCCTCGAAATCGCGACAACAGACGTTGTTTGCCCGATGTATCCACCGATTGACCACATTGTTGATTGGGCGCGTTGGGCCGAGGCGAGCGAGGAGGATGACCGTCCGTTGGTGCTGTGCGAGTTCTCACACGCCATGGGCAATTCGAATGGCTCGCTGTCGGCTTATGTCGATGCGTTCTTTGACGAGCCAGCGCTCGCCGGTGGCTTTGTATGGGATTGGCGCGATCAGGGACTGTCGGAGACAGACGATCAAGGCCGTTTTTATTGGGCTTATGGCGGGCATTATGGCGACACGCCGAATGACGCGAATTTCAATATCAATGGCTTGGTCGGCCCAGATGGTGTTCCGCACCCAGCTCTGCACGAATACAAATGGGCGGCTCGCCCGGTAAAATGCGAGTGGGTCGAACCCGGAAAAGTTGTTTGCGAGAATCGGCGCGCCTTCGAAGCGACGGATGATCTGCAAATGATCTGGCGGCTTTTGCGAAACGGCATCAGCGTGGAGCAGGGCGAGATGTCGCCGCGCTTGCAGGCTGGCGAACGAATGGAGCTAGCGATTCCGCTCCAATCAGACACGGCCGACGGCGCGGAATGGCATCTCTCGCTGAATTGGTCTCTCGCTGAGGCCACTGACTGGGCCGATGCCGGGCATTGCCTCGCCTGGGATCAGTTCGCACTGGCGAGCGCCCCTGCAGAGGTGTCGCACCACGCCACCGGGCTTCACGGCGCAGCGAAGGTTGAAATTGCGGATGCTGAAATCTTGTTTGACGGCAAGCCGATCCTGGCGTCGGCAATCACGCCGTGTCTGTGGCGGGCGCCGACGGACAATGATGGCGGCAAGCCTGGGACAAGGCCACTTTTTCAGAGCAAGACCAGCGAATGGGTCGGGTACGGGCTTGATGCACTCGTGCCGGGAGCGTTGCGCGTTGCGCCGACCACTGACGGAACAGAGGTTACGTTTGAGCGCGACTGGAGCGGAGCAGACGGTGAGGCATTGCAGCATAAAAGCACTTGGCACGCGTGCGGCGACCACGTGCGTATCCAAGAGGCCTTGATCATACCAGAGGCATGGAAAGACTTGCCGCGCATTGGCGTCCGGTTCGAAATTCCGGAGCGGTACCAAAAACTAGAATGGTTTGGGCTTGGGCCAGACGAGTCGTATCCAGATCGCTGCGGTGCGCAGACGATCGGGGTCTGGTCGTTGTCAGTGGCGGAACAGTATCATCCATATGTGCGCCCTCAGGAATATGGCGCGCATGAGAAATGCCGTTGGTTCCGGTTGCTGGATGAGCAGGGAAGTGGTCTGCAAGTGACGTTGCCAAAGCCGCTCAGCTATTCGGCCCGCCCGCATCATGATGTCGATCTCAATGCGGCGCAGACGCTGGCGGAACTGGCAGGGCGTAACACGACTGAAGTGCATATTGATATCGGTGTGAGAGGCCTAGGCACCGCCGCCTGCGGCCCTGACGCCTTGCCGGAGTATCTAATCGGTCCGGGCAAGTATCAATTCACATGGACGATTCACGGCATTCGTGGCGGGGCGTGAGACCGCTTATTCGTCTCGAACCGGCTCGAACTCATACAATGAGATGCCGCGGGCATGGGCGTCGAATTTGAGCTTTCGATTAAGCGGCGCATGGGCGCGCGAGGCGCAATTCTGGCGATCGCAGAGATAGCAATTGACGCCAATCGGTGTTGGCTTCTGCGCCGCCACGTCAAGGCGATCAAAATAGACCAGGTTTTCAGCGTAAGCCTTATCGCAGCCAAGGCCGATGGCGACGCGGGCAGGCGGGCGGCCATGATAACCACGCGAGCGATTGATCGCCTTTGAGATCGAGACATAAGTCGTTTCGTCTGGCATTTGGATCAGCTGCGTGACGGTTTCGCCCGGCTGTTCGAACGTGCGGTGAATGTTCCATTTTGGGCAAGCGCCGCCAAATTTTGAGAAGTGAAAGCGTCCCGCACTGAACCGTTTCGAGACATTTCCGGCAGCATCAATGCGAATGAAAAAGAATGGAACCCCGCGCGCGTCGGGTTTTTGCAGCGTCGTCAGACGGTGCGCCGTCTGTTCGAAACTGGTGCCAAACCGGTGGCTGAGCAAATCAACATCATAGCGCGTATCTTCGCAGGCCTTGATAAAGGCGTCGTACGGCATCAGCAAAGCCGCTGCGAAATAGTTGGCGAGTGACACCCGGGCCAGACCCACAGCGCTGTCATCCTTGATCCCGGACGTGCTGACGATGCTGTCGATCAGCTCTCGGTATTCTAGCAAAACGAGCTGGAAAGCGAGTTGGAACTGACGCCCCGTTGGGTGTAAAAGTTCTGAAATATCAATGCCTGAGCGATGCCTGTCGAAATATGTGAAGGCGCTCGGCATGGCTGATGTGGGCAAGATTCGGACGCGTAATTTATACTTTTGTTCCAGGCGTTCCTGGACCGCGATTTCCAGCGATTTTCCGGATTCTGTGAGAGTTTTGTTGAACCGCGTGGCGGTCTCATCCAGCTCTGGGAAATAATTGTTCTGCTCATGCAGGAACTGCCGCACCGCTTCGACCGGGCGAGCGCTTTCTTCGAGCAGCTCGACTTTCTCGCGATCGGCGAGGGGGTTGGCGTCCGAGTATGTGCTGAGCGCCAATTCGCGGTAGCGGGCATGCAGTCGCAGAAACGCTTTGACGGCTTCCGGGCTGGCGCCGACCATTTCCTCAATCTCGGTTTTGCTCGCGCCGACATCGCCAAAGACTGGATCACGCAGGGCGCCGACGACATCATTGACCAGCCCGGCATCCATGTCCTTGGCCAGTTCCGAGACATTGATATCAAACTCTTCCGCCAGTTTGAGGAGGACTGTCGCGCTCACAGGGCGTTGATTTCGCTCGATTAAGTTCACATAGGTCGCAGATACGTCGAGCCGCCGCGCGAACTCCGCCTGGGTCAAGCCAAGCATCGTGCGCAAACGTTTTACGCGTGGGCCGATGATGAGTTTTTTCTTCACGCCGTTACCTATAACAAAATTTACAAAAGTTACATATCAGAATTTACATAACAAACAATAAAACCCAATAATAACAAATGACTGTGGACCTGGCATGAGAATTGTAAATACTGGCGCATGAATTCGAACATGTGGAGTAGTTGATGTCCGACACCCTGATCAAGAATGCTGTTTCGGCAGCCACCCCAACACCGCGCCACCGCCGACCGGCGGAAGTGCTTGGTGGTACGCCGCCAGCTTATGAGCGTGTCCTGACGCATCGTGCGCTGCTCTTCATTGCCGATCTGGAGCGTCGCTTCGGACCACAACGTAGAATCCTGCTAGAGAATCGCCGTCTCGCACAGATGCGGTTTGATGATGGCGAACTGCCAAGCTTCCCGCTCGAAACAGAACATATTCGCAAATCAGTCTGGGAAGTCGCGCCGGTTCCAAAAGCGCTTCAGGACCGCCGTGTTGAGATTACTGGCCCGGTTGATCGCAAGATGATGATCAATGCGCTGAATTCCGGCGCCAAGATGTTTATGGCTGACTTTGAGGATGCGTCTTCGCCGACATTCGCCAATATGGTGGAAGGTCAGGCGAACATGCAGGACTATGCCAAAGGGGAGCTCGCATTCGATGATGAGGCCCGCGGCAAGTCATACCGCTTGAATGATGAAACAGCCACAATGCTGGTTCGCCCGCGCGGCTGGCACTTGGAAGAGTCTCACGTCACGGTCGATGGCAATCCAATCTCAGCCAGCTTGTTCGATTTTGGTTTGCACCTGTTCCACAATGGCAAAGCCTTGATGGAACAAGACAAAGGCCCGTTCTATTATCTCCCGAAAATGGAGAACTATCAGGAAGCGCGCCTGTGGAATGATGTATTCAACTTCGCTCAAGCAGCGCTGGGTATTCCGAACGGCACAATCAAGACGACTGTATTAATTGAAACACTGCCTGCAGCGTTTCAGATGGACGAGATCCTGTATGTGCTGCGCAATCACATTGTCGGCCTGAATTGCGGCCGCTGGGATTACATTTTCAGCTATATCAAAACCCTGCGCAATCACGCCCAGTTCGTGCTTCCAGATCGTGCGCAAGTCGGCATGGATCGCGCGTTCCTGAAAGCCTATTCGCTGAAACTGATCCAGACCTGCCACCGTCGCCGCGCTCATGCGATGGGCGGAATGGCGGCGCAAATTCCGGTCAAAGGCGATGAAGCGGCAAATGCTGCGGCGTTCGACAAAGTACGCGCGGACAAGAAACGCGAAGCTCAACAAGGCCATGACGGCACATGGGTCGCACACCCTGATCTGGTGCCGGTCGCTATGGAAGTCTTCGATGCGGAGATGCCGCAAGCCAACCAGGTGCTGAGCCAGCGCCAAATGCCAAATATCAGCGAGGAGTCTCTGCTGACCCCGCATACAGGCGATGTCACCGAAGCCGGTATTCGCACGAATATTTCAGTTGGCATTGAATACACTGCCGCTTGGCTGCGCGGCAAAGGCGCCGTTCCGATCCACAATCTGATGGAAGATGCTGCAACCGCAGAAATTTCCCGAAGCCAGCTCTGGCAATGGCTCAACCACGGCACGGAGTACAAAACCGCTGCGGGTGGATCAGAAGTCTTCGATCAAGCCGCGTTCGATCGTCTGCTCGAGGACGAGCTGGGCAAAATCAAAGCGACGCTTGGCGACAATTCCTATGCCGATGGCCGTTATCCAGAAGCGACCGAAGTGTTCGTCTCGACAGCGACAGGCGAAACGCTTGCCGACTTCCTGACGCTGCCAGCTTACTCCGTGCTCAACGAGCTCTCTTAATCCCCAAACTCTCTCAGACACCCAAACAAGACGAGGATAAATTCATGACCCAACGTCCAACCTATAAACAACTCACTGAAGACACGCTGAAGCGTTACCCGGAAGGGCGCACCCGCGCCGGACTGAGCATTGAAGATGTCGTTCAGCTGAAAATCCAGAATACCTATAATACTCATCTCGACATTGCCCGCTCAATGGCAGGCATTATGCGCGAAGACATGGCGGCTTATGATGCTGACTCGTCTAAGTTCACCCAGTCGCTTGGCTGCTGGTCTGGCTTCCACGCGCAACAAAAAATCAAAGCTGTGAAGCGCATGCGCGGCACTGCTAAAGGCACATACATCTATCTGTCAGGCTGGATGGTTGCGGGTCTTCGCAACAGCTTCGGCCATCTGCCGGATCAGTCCATGCATGAGAAAACCGCTGTCACGGATCTGATCAAAGAGATTTACACATCACTGCGTCAGGCCGACGAAGTTGCATTGAACGATCTCTTCAACGAGCTGAAAGCGGCCCGCGACGAGGGCGCTAACCAAGCCGCTCTCGATGAAATCATTTATCGCATCGATACATTCGAAAGCCACGTTGTTCCGATTATTGCTGATATTGATGCCGGCTTCGGAAATGAGCATGCCACTTATTTGCTCGCAAAGGAACTGATCCTGGCTGGTGCTTGCTGCCTGCAGATCGAAAACCAGGTTTCTGACGCGAAGCAGTGTGGCCACCAGGACGGTAAAGTCACAGTTCCACGCGAAGATTTCGTCACCAAGCTGCGCGCTTGTCGCATGGCATTTGAAGAGCTTGGCGTTGATGAAGGCGTTATCGTAGCTCGGACAGATAGCCTCGGTGCTGGTCTGACTCAAAAAATCCCTGTCTCTATGGAGCCGGGCGATTCTGCTGCCGAATACATCAAATGGATCGAAACCGAAGAGGTTACAGACGCGAACCCGCTGAAAGACGGCGAAGTTGCTCTGATGCGCGACGGCAAAGTCACCCGTCCAGTGCGTATGCCAAACGGTCTCTATAAGTTCAAAGAGAATACCGGCCGTGAGCGTGTGATCGAAGACTGTATCAGCTCGCTGACAGAAGGCGGCGCCGACCTATTGTGGATCGAAACGGCAACGCCAAATGTCGATGATATCGCATCGATGGTGAATGCGGTTCGTGAAGTCGTTCCAAATGCCAAGCTGACTTATAATAACAGCCCGAGCTTCAACTGGACTCTGAACCTGCGCAAGCAAGTTCGTGAGCAGTGGATCGCAGAAGGCAAAATCGCGGAAAGCGACTATCCGGCTGATAACTCGTTGATGTCAGCGAAACTCGACGAAACAGAGCTGGGTCTCGAAGCTGACGCGCGTTTGCAAAGCTTCCAGACAGACATTTCTGCCCGCGCCGGTGTGTTCCACAACCTGATCACGCTGCCGACATTCCACCTCACAGCCAAAGGTATGGACGAACTGTCCAATGGATACTTCGGCGATGAGAAAATGTTGGCCTATGTCAAAAACGTCCAACGCGAAGAAATTCGTCGCGGCGTCTCAGCTGTGAAGCACCAGCACGAAGTTGGCTCTGACCTTGGCGATACATTCAAGGAAATGGTTGCTGGTGAGCGCGCGTTGAAAGCCGGCGGTGCGCACAACACGATGAACCAGTTCGTCGCCGCAGAATAAACGTTCCGCGACAGGCAATAAAAAAAGGGCGCCGGTCTCATGATCGGCGCCCTTTCTACGTAACCAGCCCCCGGGGCGTTACTTTAGATTGTTCATGGCCTCGGAGACCTGTTTCAGGTCCTCGTCCGAAGTTTTATCCAGGATGCTCTGGCGGTAGACCCGAACCCCGGCTTTTTGCTCACTCATTTTGCGCTCAAGCTGCTCATAGAATTCTGTAGAGCGCACGTGGTATGGATAATATCTGGAATATTGACGCCGCACGTCGCGATTACCGCGCAGGATGATGCGCATCATGGCGTCAGATGTTTCACGCGCTTCGTCGGTTTCGCGATTCTGTATAATGGATTGAACCTTGCGTTCGGTCGCGAACCTTTTGACACGCTTGTCCATCGCTGTTTCGCGCTCCTCGCCATAAGCGATCACGCGGACGGCGCTGTCTTCTTGTGAACTATAAGTCTTGGATTTTCCGCCGCCATAGACCGTGACGTCACGGGCAAGTGCAGGGGCGGAAAGTAAGGCAACCGCTCCAATCAAGGAGAGTAAACGCGAACCTGAAACAAAGGTCTGACGCATGAATTCTTCGAGCTCCTATAAAGCCGTTCTGGCTTTGGTTAGCGTCATCTTGGCAATTTATTTCGAATTTGCAACAAAATACTATAGTTAACGTGGATCTTCCCTATTCACCGTGTTTGAATAGGGTGGTTCACTGACCATCTGAGACACTCAAAGGAATGCAGGCATGCCAAAGGCAATAATCGTCGGCGGGGGAATAGGCGGCCTCACCGCGGCGCTGGCTTTTCATGCTTTTGGCTGGACGGTCGACTTGCTCGAGCGGTCATCCGAACTTGGTGAGATTGGCGCTGGTATACAAATCAGTCCGAATGGCATGAAGGTGTTTCGTGCCCTGGGACTCGAAGATCAAATTGCGGAAAACGCGTTTCTACCCGAAGCGCTGGAAATGCGTTTTGGGCGATCGGGAAAACAGATTTTCCAGATCGAAGCCCGACGCGCCATCGTCGAGCGTTGGGGGGCGCCTTACCTGCATTTGCATCGCGCGGATCTCGTGGCGACATTGAGTGCACTTCTCCGCCAGCGACAGCCGGATGCGGTTCAGCTTGGCGCGACTTGCACCGGCTACGAAAACACAGAAAACGGCGTGATCGCAACGCTTGAAAACGGGGAGACGGTCTCAGGCGATGTATTGGTTGGCGCCGATGGCATTCACTCCAACATAAGACAACAAATGCTCGGCCAGGATGCGCCGGATTTTACTGGCAATATCGCCTGGCGCGCTGTGGTGCCAATGGACAGACTAGGCGATCTGGCGCCGCCGCCGACAGCTTGTGTTTGGGTCGGGGCTAGACGCCATGCTGTGACTTATCGCTTGCGCGGCGGCACGCTGGCGAATTTTGTCGGTATCGTCGAAGATGATAGCTGGACGTCGGAGTCGTGGACCGAGCAAGGTACCATGGACGCGGTTCTGGCTGACTTCGCAGGCTGGCACCCGGTTATCACAAACCTGATCCAATCCGCAGACGCGCATTATCGATGGGCGCTGTTCGACCGCAAGCCTTTATCAAGATGGGCAGATGGACGCGCCGTGTTGCTCGGCGATGCGTGCCACCCGACATTGCCGTTTCAGGCCCAAGGGGCGGTCATGGCAATTGAAGATGCCTTTCTACTGGCGAAGCTGTGCGCTGAATCGCCAGACGATTTGCCGACGGCGCTGACCACCTATTTCCAAACTAGGCAGCCACGAACCAGCCAGGTGCAAACCGCGTCACGAAGCAATGCCAAACTGTTCCACAAACACACACCGCTTAGCCGGGCCCTGACTTATGGGCCAATGTGGCTGGCAGGGAAAATTGCACCCGGCGCGATCAGGTCCCGGCAGGACCCGTTTTTTGCTTATGATATTCGCGAGGAACCGTTGCGATAGCGCGGCTTTAGGCGTTACCGCCGGTTTGGTGCAAATGCGCCGGATCAATGCCCAGCATTCCAAGCGTTTGTTCCCATTTCTTCGAGTGCGCAGCGCCAAAAATAATCTCATCATGTGGTTCAGCGACGAGCCAGGCATGTTCAGACAATTCGTGTTCAAGCTGACCGGCACCCCAGCCAGAGTAACCGAGAGTCATCGCCGCTTGCGCCGGTGCGCCTTCTGAGGCCAGCGCCCGCAGGACGTCGCGCGTCGCGGTCATCGAAAACGACGTTGCCACTTCAACTGTCGCGCCATCGCTAAAGTAATCGTTTGAGTGAACCACAAATCCTCGATCCGTACCGACCGGTCCGCCATTTAATACATAGGTGTCTGGCAATTGGATGTTTTGCTCGATGCCGAGTTGCGTCAAAAGCTCCGGCAGGGTGAGGTCATCCATTGGCTTATTCAGCACCAGACCCATCGTGTAATCACTGCTATGGGCGCAAATCAGAACAACTGATCTGGAAAACCTCGGATCACCAATCCCCGGCATTGCGATTAGCAGTTTTCCTGTCAGGTCTTGCAAACTGTAACTCCTTTGGAGAATCTGAGGCTAACTTACAGGCGCAATTTGGCAAGGATTTGTCATTGCGATGATTGATTTGAGGTCTATGTAAGTGACAGATCATGCAGGAGATTAAAAAATGAGCATTTCAGTCGGCGACAAACTGCCAGAAGCGACATTCATGGAAATGACGGCCAATGGGCCTGATCCGGTTTCAACCGCGGATGTCTTTGCGGGCAAAACCGTCGCTCTCTTTGCGGTGCCGGGCGCATACACACCGACTTGTTCAGCCAAACACTTGCCGGGCTTTGTAGAAAAGCAAGGCGATCTTGCGGCCAAAGGCATTGATGACATTGTTTGTACGTCAGTGAACGATGTCTTTGTGATGGGCGCTTGGGGCAAAGACAATGGCGTCGATGGCAAAGTCCGTATGCTGGCAGATGGGAATGGCACTTTCGCAGCTGCGCTCGGCCTGGAAATGGATGGCAGCGGTTTTGGCATGGGCCAACGGTCGCAGCGCTATTCCATGATCGTGAAAGATGGCACGGTAGCAGAGCTGAACGTTGAGCAAGGCGGCGGCTTTGAAGTTTCCAGCGCCGACTATCTGCTCGGTCAGCTTTAAGAGGCGCCGTAGCGCCTTACGCAATTCAAACACATCCTCAGATTTTCGTAACGGAATCGAGCGACAACGGCGTGTTCTCTGGGAGAATGCGCCGTTTTTCGATGAACTATTATTGAAAAACGGCAAAACCCTTCCCATATGAACAAGTGTTCAGATCAGGGAGAACCGAAAAATGGAAACCAGTCTTCTCGTACTCGGCCTGTTGGCGATTGCTGCATTGGTGTTGATAACATCTGCTGTCAAAGTCGTCCCGCAAGGCTTTAACTTCACTGTTGAAAACTTTGGACGATACACAGCAACCCTTAATCCAGGGCTGCATTTCATCATGCCATTCTATCAGCGCATCGGGCGCAAAATGAATATGATGGAAACCGTGTTGGATATCCCGACCCAGGAAGTGATTACACGCGACAACGCGCAAGTCTCTTGTGATGCTGTCGTGTTCACGCAAGTCGTCGATCCGGTTTCAGCAGCCTATGAAGTGAACAATCTCGAAAACGCGATCACCAATCTGGCGCTGACCAATATTCGTACGGTTGTCGGGTCCATGGATCTCGATGAAGTCTTGTCCAATCGTGACGACATCAATGCGCGTCTGCTTTCTGTGGTCGACGCGGCAACCAATCCCTGGGGCGTAAAAGTCACTCGGATTGAGATTGCCGATCTGTCGCCGCCGGCCGACATCACTGAAGCCATGGCACGTCAAATGAAAGCTGAACGTCTCAAGCGCGCAGAAATCCTGACCGCAGAAGGTGACAAGCAATCCGCCATCCTCAAAGCAGAGGGCCTGAAACAGGCTCAAATCCTTGAAGCTGAAGGCCGCCGCGAAGCCGCATTCCGCGATGCTGAGGCGCGCGAACGGGAAGGCGAGGCGGAAGCTAAGGCAACGGCCTTTGTGTCGGAGGCGATTGCCAAGGGTGACGTCAACGCGATCAATTACTTCCTTGGTCAGCAATATGTCAGTGCATTTGAAAAACTGGCATCAGCTGGCGGCAATAAGACCGTCATCATTCCGGCGGAATTCAGTTCCATTCTTGGAACGATTGAAGGCATTCGCGGTCTCACTGATGCGGCCAAGGATTCCACAGCGCGCCGGACGGCTGTTCCGCCGGCTGGTAGCAGAGACTAGGAGACCATTATGGAAGGTTTAGACCTCACACTTTGGCCGCCAACGGCCTGGCATTGGTTGGCGATTGCGCTGGTCTTATTCTCAGTCGAGATGATGACAGGCACTTGGGATCTGCTTTGGGTCTCGATCGCTGCCGCATTCACGTCAGCCTTTGCGGCATTCGCACCCGGCGGCATCGCAGGCTGGGAAGGGCAGCTCGTATTCTTCACGATCGCCACAGTGGCCTTGTTTATCTTGGGGCGTACGCTGTTTCGAAACATGCGCGAGAATATCGAAGAGCATCCAACGTTGAACAAACGCATGGCGGGCACACTCGGCCAGCGCGGCACCGTCGCCAGCGATTTCAGTGGTGGCCACGGCCGGGTCAAGCTTGGCGATACGGAATGGTCAGCGCAGAGTGTCGATGGCACCGATTTCGCCAACGGATCATCGGTGATTGTCGAAGAAACCGAAGGCAATAAATTGAAAGTTCGCGCCGCTTAGCGAGCTTCATATTCAAACCAGACAAAGCCGCTCCAATTTGGGGCGGCTTTTTCGCTTCGGCGAGGCCTCACATTGGTAAGACACTGCGCCAGGCCTTTGCTTTCTGAGCCGCCGCGATTACACCGACGCGCAGCAAGTAGATGAAAGACCTGCAGATGCGTGATGGTGGAAGAATAGCCGCGGCAATTGATGTGCTCAGCGATGTCATCAACCGGCACCAACCGGTAAAAGTCGCCGCCCGCGATTGGGGCAAGCGAGCACGCTATGCTGGGTCGAAAGACCGAGCCTGGGTTTCAGGTCTGGTGCTAGATGCCTTGCGCAAGCGCAATTCCATTGCCCACGCCATGGCGGATGATACGCCGCGCGGCCTGGTACTTGGCGCGCTGAGCTTTGCCTGGGGCTGGGATATTCGCCGGATCGATGATGCGATGGATGAACAACACGCCCCCAGCGCGCTGACGTTGCAAGAGCGAGAGCGCCTGGTCATGGCGCCTGATGTTACAGCCGCACCACACATTACCGGCGATTACCCGGAATGGTTGATGCCGCACATGCAGCGCGCTTTCGGCGAAATGGCCGCCATTGAAGGTCAGGCCATGGCGGTGCGCGCTGACGTAGATTTGCGCGTCAACACGCTGAAAGTCGACGCTGAAAAAGCCGGTGCACCGCTGCGCAGCGCGAAAGCCGAACCGTCACGCCTGCTGCACAATGCCTATCACATTCCAGCCCGCGATCCGTCGCAAAGAGAAGCGAGCCTAGAGAGCATTCCGGCCTATTCGAAAGGCTGGGTTGAAGTACAGGATGCTGGCTCGCAGATTGCGGCGGCGGCGGCGAACGCGCAGCCGGGCGAACAAGTTCTGGATTATTGCTCCGGCGGCGGCGGTAAGACCCTTGCGCTTGCGGCTGCGATGGGCGGCAAAGGCCAGGTCTTCGCCTATGATATTGATGGCCGAAGGCTGAGCGCGATTGTTCCGCGTCTCAAACGCTCCGGAGCGCATAATGTCCAATTGGTGCATCCGCGCGAACCGGAAGCTCTGGAAGCCTTGCTTGGTCAGATGGATTGCGTCTTTGTCGATGCGCCGTGCACTGGTACCGGAACGTGGCGCCGACGCCCGGACACCAAGTGGCGGGTGAAACCGAAATCCCTCGAAACCCGGATCGAGCAACAAGACGACGTGCTGAATGCGGCGGCGAACTATGTGAAGCCTGGCGGGCGCTTGCTTTATGCAACCTGCTCATTCCTTGTCGAAGAAGACGAAGACCGAGTCGATGCGTTCCTGGCGCGTCACCCAGGCTGGCTACAAGAGGATGCTGTCGAGCATGCCACGGCAAGTGGCCAGTTGACGGATGAAGGCATCGCCGTGATCAAAGCCGGGCAGGGGCCATCCGGAAGTGTCCGGCTATCGCCGCGAAGCGCCGGAACCGATGGCTTCTTCTTTGCTGTATTGAGGCGTCAAAGTTAACGCGATCAGACGAAATGCCGATCCGGTTTTGGCGTCAAATTTAGTCGATTAGGTCATAAAGGCTCTCTGCGGAGGGGATCAAAATGGCCGTTACATCGAGCAATGGTGTCACCATTCTAAAACCAACAGCCTGGAAATGGTATGCTGGCGGGGCCGTTATGTTTTTCCTGTTGCCGGGGTTCGGCATGCTGATCGGGTTGGTCTTTATCCTGATGGGGGCAGGCGTATTGCAGAATGTCACGCTGTCAAAGGACGGCCTGAAAGTTCGCAACTGGTTCTCGACCAAATCCTATGCCTGGCATGAGATTGATGACTTCCGAGTCTATAAAGTTCGGTCCGGCTTGATCACCGCGGCGAGCATGGTGTCGTTTACTCATGCTGACAAACAAGGCAGCGTCATGGGCAAGGCGGCGAAATTTCTGGTCGGTGGAACGCACTCTATCCCAGCTGTCGGCATGCCGGCAAGAAAGCTCGCCCAACTGATGCAAGCCTATAAACTTGGATTTGTGCCGAAGGATAGCGCAGCTCCGGAAATCGCGCCATCCGTGCCGGTTCCGGGCGTCCCGGCGTCAGCACCGCGAATACCTGTCGTCCCGTCACGCGCAAAGACGAACCCAGATACCGCACGGATTGCGGCGCGCGCATCGAAGAATCCGCCCGCAAAACCTTCAAACCTGTCCAGTGGTCGCAAGGCTTCGGCACCGATGGTGCAAGAAGGCGGCGGTTGGTTCGGTAGACGCCCTACGGATTCTCGCTTCGGTTCGTGACTTCGCCTGGTTGAGCCTGAAGCGGGACTCAGCTAAAGGGCCGCATGGCTGATCAAAAACACGAACGCGCGCTGATTATCGACTTTGGCAGTCAGGTCACGCAGCTCATCGCCCGGCGTCTCCGCGAAAGTGGCGTCTATTGCGAAATCCATCCATTCAATAAAGTCGATGAGGCGTTTCTGAAGAGCTATCATCCGCAAGCCGTTATCCTGTCTGGTGGGCCGTCCAGTGTGACTTGGGACGAGAGCCCCAGAGCGCCGGATGCACTGTTTGAGCTTGGCATTCCCGTGCTTGGGATTTGCTACGGCCAGCAAGTGATGATGGAGCAACTCGGCGGCCGCGTCGAAAGCGGCACCAGCCGTGAATTCGGCCGCGCCTTTATTGAGCAAGTCGTTGCTGATCCGATCCTTGATGGCCTGGAGTTTGGCACCGAAGGCGAACAAGTCTGGATGAGCCATGGCGACCATGTCGCCGAGATGGCGCAGGGCTTTGAAGTCGTCGCCAAGTCGCCGGGCGCGCCTTATGCCGTGATCGCGGACAGAGATCGCCATTACTATGGCACTCAGTTCCATCCTGAAGTCGTTCATACTGTGAATGGTGCCAAGATGTTGCGCAATTTCACGCATGGCATTGCAGGCCTCAAAGGCGATTGGACCATGGCCGCCTATCGCGAGGAAGCGATTGAGAAGATCCGCGCGCAAGTCGGGTCTGGCCGGGTCATTTGCGGGCTCTCTGGCGGCGTGGACAGCTCCGTCGCGGCGGTCCTGATCCATGAAGCAATTGGCAGCCAGTTGACCTGCGTCTATGTCGATCACGGTCTGATGCGGATGAATGAGAGCGAGCAAGTCGTCGACTTGTTCCGCGAACATTACAATATCCCGCTGGTCCATGTCGACGCGTCCGATATGTTCCTTGGCGAGCTGGCAGGGGTCAGCGACCCGGAGCGCAAGCGCAAGATTATCGGCAAACTGTTCATTGATGTCTTTGAAGCAGAAGCCAAGAAAATTGGCGGCGCAGACTTCCTCGCTCAGGGCACGCTGTATCCGGACGTCATTGAAAGCGTCAGCGCGATTGGCGGTCCGTCGGTGACCATTAAGAGCCACCACAATGTTGGCGGGCTGCCGGAGCGGATGAATATGCAACTGGTTGAGCCGCTGCGCGATCTGTTCAAGGATGAAGTGCGCGCGCTCGGTCGTGAGCTCGGATTGCCTGATGCGTTTATCGGACGGCATCCGTTTCCAGGGCCTGGCCTGGCGATCAGAATTCCGGGCGAGATTACCCGCGAAAAGGCCGATACGCTGCGCAAAGCCGATGCGATCTATCTCGAAGAGCTGCGTGATGCGGATCTCTATGATGAGATCTGGCAGGCATTTGCTGTGCTGTTGCCCGTAAACACAGTTGGCGTGATGGGCGATGAGCGCACGTATGAGAATGTTCTGGCTCTGCGGGCGGTAACGTCTACGGACGGCATGACAGCAGATTACTTTCCGTTCGAGCACGATTTTCTCGGCCGCGTCGCGACGAGAATCATCAATCAAGTCAAAGGCGTGAATCGGGTTGTCTATGACATCACATCAAAGCCGCCTGGAACGATTGAGTGGGAATAATGTTTCTTGTTTAAATAATTGATTTCATTGGTGGCGTACTTTCAGAATTGAGGTGGTGGTTTTGCTCCACGCCATTCTGCTGGTTGCTAAATACCAGTGTGAAAACGAGTGAATTACAAGACCTACAACACGCATCAAACGCGGTGCGCAGCGAGATTTAACGTGTTGACGGGGAAACAAAGTGGGCAGCACTTGAGTTGATGCTAGGCACAAGTGCTCGTGTAGCGGCAGTCGCCAAGAAGATGGCAAAACCAGATACGAAGACAATGACAGTCACCGTAGCTGTTCCTAACACTTAGATAATCACGCAACCACCACAACAGCAGACGTCGCCAAAAGACACAGAACGAACAGACTTCGTGCCTATTCGCCCACGGCCGCCGTTACCAAATCAACAATACGACAGCTATGTACGCTGAATACAGGTTATAAGGGCGCGATTGGTAACTGTATGAATATACGGCGCACGGAATTACTGAATGGCATAGTGAGGCACGATCTAAATGCTCTCAATACTTTAAATACTTTAAATACTTTTGCCGCAATACAATAGCCCACGGAAGACGTAGAAAACACGTGCTGTTTGGTAGATCCATAATAGACGATTAATACTCAACCAGCGGAGGCGTGAGATGAAGAGCGAAAGCAGGGTAATAAGTAACCCGAGAATTACCAACTCATTTCTAATTTCAATATGTTGCTTACCGCTCGCTCTATTAGTTGTATTTTCAATACATCGAGATCATGCAATACTCGCATATACATTAGACGACCCATACATCCATCTTGAATTAGCGAAAAACATATTTAATGGAAACTATGGGATTAATGTGCATGAGTTCTCATCACCATCCTCTTCAATCCTATGGCCCTTAATTCTGGCGCCATTCAGCATTTTTGAATGGTATATATACGCCCCTCTATTATTGAATACGATTTTTCTTGGGCTAACAGTAGCGTTTTTATTAACTCATATTTTTCGTGATGTAGAATCGAATTTTGAGCGAGTTCTAATCGTAACAGCTATTGCATTTTCATTGAATCTATATGGATTAGTAATGACCGGCATGGAGCACAGTCTTCAGGTTCTGTGCAGCGCAATTATTGCGTTCGGTCTGTTTAATAAAGAATTTCGACGCAGCCAAATTTTACTATTTCATTTCGCTTTGGTGATTGCGCCACTCATACGCTATGAGTCTTTGGCCATAACAGTTCCAGTGATGCTCTATTTGATGTCTTTTAATCAAGATAGAAGAGCAGCACTCGTATCGGCAATTGTATTAATTGTCTTGCTTGGTGGATTTTCTTTGTTTTTATTCGAACATTCTGGCTACTATTTTCCTTCGTCAGTAATGATCAAACAGGCTGCTTTGTCTGAACCAGACACTATGCGCACAGCAAAAACATTGGCTGATAATATCTATTGCCAGGTTAGCAAATATGGCTGGCTGGTTGGGAGCATTACGTTTGCGCTAATTATAGCTCGCGTTAATGTGAAACTTGTAATCACTTGTACTGCTGTTGCTTTTCTTTACTTGGCGCTAGGCAAACACGGTTGGTTCGGACGTTATGAAGTCTTTTTTGTCATGTTTGCATTGATCGCATTTTTGTCGATTGTTAGAGAAAATTTTGAGCCAACCAAGCGCGCTGTCATATTTGGATCATCATTGCTTCCGATCGTCTTTGGATCGCTTGCTATATCCACATTGTTGACGCCAATGGCCAGCTCAAACATATACAATCAGCAATACCTGATATCGCAGTTCGTAAAAGGGCTAAATGAGCCCGTCGCAGTAAATGACTTAGGGCTAATTTCACTATACTCTAATGAAACTGTTGTGGATTTATGGGGCTTAGGAAACTTAGAAGCTATGGCTTCAAGAAAGCACAATGATCCCCGTTATGTAGATCGTTTAATGCGAAAAAATGATGCTCGGTACGCGATAATTTATCGTGAGTGGTTTAGCGACGAGCACTTAAGAAATTTGGTGCTTGTTGGGAGCTTAACCTTAAATGAAATGCGAATTACACCAGCGGAAGATACTGTTTCGTTCTACGCTGATTCAAGTACAAGTGCTGAGGCACTAAAAGCATCGCTAAAAGAGTTTGATTTTGAGGATAATTCTTTGTCACTCGTTGATGCCCTTAAGTAATCTGAGCATGAATTTAAGCGCGCTTGGATGCGTTGCTATATATTGCAAATCTCTGGATGGGGGCGTGCCAAATTCTGAAAGCACAGTGCTTTTGGCTGAGTCGTGCATGCGCTATGACGTCGTGATGAGTAATTGATATGAAAGAAGACAATATCTACGTTACTGCTGAGGGGGAGTAATCCCCGCTCAAAAACACTAACAATATCAATCCTCAAAGCTTAATGACACAAATTTAAGGCCCGCTCGCAGGCGTTGCGAGTATCGTCTTAGGAGGTTGTTAAGGCCCAGCACCGATCTTCAGTAGAGTTAATTTTAGGGCTGACTTTGTTAATGGGATTGGGCAAATGAGTAGAAAATCGGTGCGCTGGGGCGCAGACATTGGCTATCAATCGCCAATCAAGACATTCAAAGGCAATGAGTCACTGCGCAAGCATGGCCTGAAAGGCAAGCTCGCCGAAGGTGACCTTGGTTTCAGCCGAGGCCGAACCCGCAAGATCGCTCAGGAAGATGCTGAGGATGCCGTGCCAGCATCTGAAGCCATCACGGAAGATCAGTGGAGTGAGCGTGAGCAGGAAATTGCTGAACGTGCAGGCGGCGTGCGTCGCGGATTGGAAACCTGGATGAGTGGCACAATGGCCAGCGTTCGGAACTTCATCCAGGATTGTACACCGGCTGATATCCACCCGGAACATTTGCGCGAAGTTATCAAAGCCGAAGAGAATGAATTCCGCCACTATGAAGTCGATGATGCGGATACAGCGCGTGACCATCACGACGCGACGGTCGTCGAGCTTCAGCACTTCAAACAACAGCATAGCGATCGCATTGGAAAGCGGACACCCGACATAAAAAAGAACGTTGAGCAGACGCTCGCCATCCTGTTGCTGATCATGATCGTTGAAGGCTGTTTCAATGCCCTTTTGTTTAAAGACGCACAATCGTCTGGCTTGATGGGCGGGATGATGGTCGCCTTCGGGATCAGCGCTGTGAACGTTCTGACTGGCGTGTTGGCGGGCTTCTTTGGCTTGCGATACCTCAACCACCCGGATCGCGGGTTCAAGATTGCAGGCGGTGTTATTGCCGGTCTGTTGATTGTTTGCGGGATTATGTTGAATTTCTTCATCGCCCATTTCCGGGACGCTGTAGAGATTAGCCTGCACGCGGCGCAAGAAGCTGGCTCTCTGGCTGGGTTCTCAATGTTTGATATTGCGCCGGGCACAGTTGTCGCAAGCATGTTCCCGAACATTTTTGCGCTGAACTCCCTTGTCGCGATTGCGCTTCTGCTGATCGGGCTGACCATCTTCGGCGTTGCCGTTTATGAAGGCTATGATCGCATCTCCGACCGTTACCCCGGCTATGGCCGCGTGTGGCGCAAAGAGCGCCTCGCATATGAGCAACGCCAAGCCGTTCGCAATGGGGTCCGCGATGACTTGTCGGATTATTTTACGCGCTGCCGGTTCTGGTTCGAAACGCAGCACAAGCGTCACAGCGAAGCCAAACGCGAGATTGAAAAGTCTCTGAATTGCTTGGAAGCGCACCGTGACCGTGCCGTCGGTGTGGCGGCCAAGGCTGGCGACCAGGAACGATCGCTGAAAATCGCTTACCGTCAGGCTCACCGCCGCGCGCGCAATAAGTTCCGCGATAAACTTGGCGAGCAAGCAGCAATTCCGGCTTATTTTGACGAGATCGTCACGCCAAACCTGCCAGGCTTTGACCTGTCCAAAGAGCGCGAGCAAGCCAATGCCGCGATCAAGACGATTGAGCAAAACTTGACGGCGTTGAACCTGACCCGCGAATGGTTGGAAACGCATATTCAGAGTGTCCAGAAAGGACTCTCAACCATCCAGAAACAGGTCAATAAGGAAGTCGCTAAAGCTCGTGATGCGCGCATTGCTCGCGAACAGCACAGCGACGTCCGGTCGGCCTGAAAGGAAGATCCGGAGGAAACCGATGCCCCGTCCTAGAGAAAGAGGCCCCTGGTTCTGGCGCAGCGCGATCGGCGTGATGGTGCTGAGTGTGGTCGGCTTGTTTTCAGTCGCTGCGTTCAATGCTGCCCCAGCGCTGGATCCGGAAAATGAGTGCCGCATGGATCGCAATGATCCGGCCCATACCATCCTATTGATTGATCAATCCGACCCGTTCTCAGAAAATGATCTGGCCTGGGTGGATGAGTTGATCGATGCCGAAGCCCGCGCCTTGCCGCGCTTTGGGCGGCTGACAGTGATTCTGCCAAACAGCGCACAGCCGTACGATCCGAAAACGTTGTATGCGCATTGTTCGCCGGGCAGTGTCGAAGATGCCAACCCAATCCTGCAAAACCCTCGCATGATTGACGACACGTGGCGGGAGCATTTCTACAAGCCACTGTCCGAAACCGTGGGTGAAACGCTGAAGACGACGAGCCAACCAAGCTCGCCTCTGTTTGAAGCGCTTTACGCCGTTGGGGATCGTGCGGATTTCCAGTCTAATCGAAACAATCGCCGTTTGGTCATCGTGTCTGATTTGATGCAGCATTCTGAAGGCTTTTCCTTCTACCGAACGGGAACCGATCTCGACGCCTTCAACCAGACATCGCTGGCTGCTCAGACTCCGAAATTCGATGGCGTCGACGTTGTTGCCCGAATTGTCCCGCGCCAGGAATACGACTTGCCGATCAGCGAGCTGAAAGCCTTCTGGCGGAGCTATTTTGACAAGACGGGCGGGACATTCGGCTCGACCAATTAGAGACGGCTGAGCGCGCTGACCGGGGCATCCAGAAGAAATAAATCGCCAAAGCGTTGAACTTGTCCGGTGATCGAAACCGGATCTGCGACGTATTCCAGCAGGTCCTTGTTGTGGCCGTAACCGCCTGACGTCATGATCATCAAGGCCTTCTGGTCCTTGCGATCCTTGACATAAAAGGCAGGCGGGATACCGCCGCGAATACACAGACTGGCGCAAGATTTGTGGACTTTGCCTTCCGAAGGACGCATCGCACCAAACCAGCATTTGCTGTCCAGGATTTCGCCATTTAGCGTCGCCTCAAAAAGTGGCTCTGGTATTGGAAAAGCGAGGTCGCCAATCTCACCAGACGCATCTTCGCGGATCCAATCCAGGCCATCAATCACGGCGATCATTGTATGTTGGCCCCGCTGTATCAGCGAGCCTTTGACGATGACGGGTTTTCCCGCGAGCGCGCCAATCTTGGCGCTGACGCCGCATTTTCCCTGGCAGCCCAGGAGCGCGGTGCGGGGCGTGCCATCCAGATCGCGTGTGCGCAGCATGCCATAAGGCTCAGCCGTGGCGATACCACGCCACTCTCGGACTTCACCCATATTCCATGTGCCCGGGCCGACGGGCCGTTGCAGCGCCGCAACCCCAGCAGCTGTGGCGGCTGATCCCGCAACCAGTCCGAGGCCCGCGCCGAAGAAGAACCGGCGGTCAACTTTCGGCGTGTCAGCCCAGCCGATGAAGAAATCGTCTTTGCTCATCTTGTCGCTCCAATATGGCTCGGGGTTTGCGGGGTGCCAGGCGCGTTCGGCTCAGGGTTCACATAGATGATGCCCTCGACAATGCGTGTCGCATACGTCGCGATCTTTTCCGTGAAAGGTGGCGGTGATTGGCCGTCTTCCATGCGATACTGAAAGCCATGCCAGGGGCAGGTGATGCAGCCATCGACGATCTTGCCTTCACCCAGCGGGCCGCCTTGATGGCGGCAAACGTTAGAAACCGCGGAGACTTTGTCGCCGTCCAGGAATACAGCAATCGCCTCGCCTGATTGTGGCTTGATGATCTTGGCTCGGCCATCTTCCATTTCGCAGGTTCTGGCAACGATCAGCCAGCCATCTTGCTCGGGACTCTGAGCGCGGCCAAAACTGGCCAAGCCGGTTGCAATGTGAAGAGCTACGACGACTGCTCCACCCGACGCGAGCAGGATCACATAAACCGGGCTCTTCTCAAACTGGATCGCGCCGAGCGCAATGTGGGCAATCAACAGCGCATAGGCCACATAGACCCCCATATGCAGCGCTTTCCAAAAGCCGGGCCCAAGATTGGCGTTCCAGAAATCGTGACTGGTCGCGGCCATCAGGAACATGATCAGCAAAGCGCCGACCCCCAGCACTTCGAATGGAAATCCGGAAAGGCTGTCATATCGCGGATTGGAAATGAACAGCGACACAAGTGGATTGGTCTCGGAGAAACCGTGATACCACAGCAGCACCAAGGCGGCATGCACCAGAGCAATCAGGAAAGTCGTCACGCCAAGATGACGGCGGTTGTAAAGGAATGGCTTGAACCGATCGGTGATCCGCGCCAACGGTCCGATACAGAGAATGAACGTGAGCAAGAGGAAGGCCAGCGTGCCGGTTGCTCGCATCAGGGCCTGGATCGGCGTGAAACTATCGCCTTCAGGTTGCGTCAGATACGTGATCGAGACGAAGCCGATCAAATACAAGGCGATCCCGCTCAGCATCCACAGATCGAACCGCTTCTTGAACGGCGTCCACTGCACAGATTTATAGTCATGAGACATCAGGGCGCCTCCTTGATAAGCGGACCCGGCAGAGCGTCATTGATCGGCGCCGCAGGACGCTGAAAGACCGCCAACGCGATGACCGCGAATATTGCTGGACCCAGAATGAGCCAAAGAAGCAGATGGGTTTTTCGGTGCGCGCGTTTCATGAGACTGGCGGCTCCTTTTGAGTGAGCAGCTTGGTCAACATTACGGGCCACAGGCCTGCGACGCCCGGCAGGATCATCAGGCGAACTCGAAGCGGCAAACCTTTGCCCTTCGCCGCGGGATCGATCCGGCCCGCTCCACCAAAGGCGAAGACCAGACCAATCAAAAGCCCGATCGCGGCATAGACGCCCAGACCCAGAACCAAAAGCTCAGCGGCACCCTCACTCATCTGCGCACCCCAGCATAAGCAACACCCGAAAGGTCTGACATTTCGCGGCTGAACGTGGTGAGGTCTTCAGCGTTAAAGCCGGACAGGGCGTCGTGACCGCAAGCCCGCGCCATGACTTTCATCAAGTCAGTCGAGGCCTCAAAGAAATTCTTCAGCCGATGCGCTGATTTCTCAATCACCAGGCGCGAGACCAAATGCGGTTTTTGTGTCGCGATCCCGACCGGGCAATTATTCGTGTGGCAGGCGCGCATGGCGATACAACCAATCGCCTGCATGGCGGAATTGGACACCGCAATCGCATCAGCGCCAAGCGCCAGGGCTTTGACGAAATCGCCTGGTTTGCGCAGGCCACCTGTAATCACCAGCGAGATATCGCTGCGCCCTGACGTATCGAGATGATATCGCGCCCGCGCCAGTGCCGGGATGGTTGGAACCGAGATATTGTCGCGAAAGATGATTGGCGCTGCACCTGTTCCGCCGCCGCGGCCATCAAGGATGATGTAATCGACGCCAACTTCCAGGGCGGCATCAATGTCTTTTTCAATGTGCTGGGCGGAGAGCTTGTATCCGATCGGAATGCCGCCCGTTCGGTCGCGCACTTCGTCGGCAAAGTCCTTGACCTGGCTGACTTCTGTCCAATCCGGGAAGCGCGGCGGCGAGATCGCGGCCTCGCCTTCTGTCAGACCGCGTACGAGGGCGATTTTACCCTTCACCTTATTGCCGGGCAGGTGACCGCCCGTGCCCGTCTTGGCACCCTGGCCACCTTTGAAATGGAAGGCCTGGACCTTTTCGAGCTTGTCCCAGGAAAAGCCAAACCGCCCTGAGGCCAATTCATAGAAATAACGGGAATTGGCTTCCTGTTCTTCTGGCAACATGCCGCCTTCGCCTGAGCAGATGCCTGTCCCGGCGAGTTCCGCGCCGCGCGCGAGAGCGACTTTCGCCGGCTCGGACAATGCGCCGAAACTCATATCAGAGACAAAGAGTGGTATATCCAGGTGCAGAGGTTTCTGCGCATTGGGGCCAATCACAGTTTTGGTGTCGACAGGCTCATCATCTAAGAGCGGTACTTTGTGCAACTGAGCGGTGATGATCTGAATATCATCCCATTTTGGCAGGTCTTCGCGCGGCACGCCCATGGAATCGGTGATCCCATGATGCCCGACTTTGCTGAGACCGTCGCGCGCATATTGCTGGATCAGGCCATTGGTGGGTTCGGGATGCGGGGCATGGCTGGGGTCCTGAAACAGGCCGAGATACTCATCGCGTTGATAGGGCTGCGGATTGGCTTTGCCCCAGGCATTGATTTCATCGGCGTCGACCAACACATCACCATTCTCGATCCAAGCCTGAAACTTTGGCAGCTTTTCTGAGTTCTCATATTCAGAGACGCCGCTATCGAGGCGATAATCCCAATTGTGGACGCCGCAGATCAGATTGTCATTCTGGTCGACATGCCCATCTGACATCAGCGCGCCGCGGTGCAGGCAGCGACCATAGAAGACTGACACGATCTCATCATAACGCACGACGACAAGGTCGACTTCGCCAACAATTGCGTATTCCGGCTGGCGATCCGCCAAATTATCCCATTTAGCGACAGCAATCTTGTTCATTCAAGTAACCCCTCTTGATCCTAACCCGGCCTTTATCGTCACGCGCAGTGACACGCCAATCACAAGTGCCCAAGAAAATGTGAGCGACTTTTGATATGCCTTCGCCTACTGTTTTCGATAGGGCAGCGGAAAGCAAGCGAGGGGTAACACAAATGTCTGGGACCAAGACAAACTTGATTTGGCACAAAGTCGCCGAAACCGGCGAAGTGTCAGAAGGCCGCGTCAAGTCCGCGACGGCTGGCACGCAATCTGTTGCGCTCGTCCATTTCAAAGGCAAGTACGCGGCGATGGACAATAGATGTCCGCACCAGGGCGGACCGCTGGGTGAGGGGTCAATCGAAAAAGGCCTGAATGATGAGTGTTGGCTGCGCTGTCCCTGGCATGGTTGGGACTTTGATCCGCTAACCGGTAAGCCCCCAGGCGGCCATGAAGATACTGGCCAGGAAATGTTCGACGTCGATATCCGCGATGACGGTGTCTATGTTGGCGTTCCGGCTTTACCGCCGCGCGCCCGCACAATTGCGGATGTGATGGCCGAGACGATGACCAATTGGGGCGTGACGAGCGTGTTTGGCATGGTCGGTCACTCGAATCTCGGTCTCGCTGATGCGCTGCGGGTGCAGGAAGCAGAAGGCAAGCTCAGCTATTATGGCATCCGGCATGAAGGCGCTGCGGCGTTCGCGTGTTCTGGCTATGGCAAACTTACCGGTCATCCGGCCGCTGCTCTGACCATTGCCGGACCTGGCGCAACCAATCTGTTGACGGGGCTTTGGGATGCAAAGGTCGACGGCGCACCAGCCTTAGCACTTACCGGGCAAGTGCAAGACCAAGTCGTCGGCGTTCATGCGTTCCAGGATATTGATCTTGAGGCCGCCTTCGAAGCCGTGGCGGAGTTTTCGGCAACCGTTCACCTCACCTCTGATCACGGCTTGCTGATGACGCAAGCGATCAAGACCGCAATCTTGAAACGCGGCGTTGGGCATTTGGTTTTCCCGGATAATGTCCAGCCAAAACCGGCCGCTGAAGGCGCAGAGGCCTATGGTCCCGCTGGCCGTATGGCAGATCTCGCTGTCTCGCCGCCGCCATCTGCGGTCGATGAAGCCATGGCGCTCTTGAAAGGCGCCAAGCGGCCGATGATTATTGTCGGCTATGGTGCTCTGAACGGCATGGATCGCGTGATCGAACTTGCCGAACAGCTCGGAGCGCCGGTGGCAACGACGTTCAAGGCGAAAGGTCAGATTGGCGATGATCACCCGCTCGCCGCCGGCGTTATGGGGCGGTCTGGAACGCCAATCGCCAGTTGGTTCATGAATGAAGCGGATTTGCTACTGGTGTTCGGTTCCAGCTTTTCGGATCATACGGGCATCTACGAGGGCGCACCGACCATCCAGGTCGACACGGATCCGATGCGTCTGGCCAAGCGCCACCCTGTGACCGTACCGGTTATGGGCGATGTGGGTGTCACAGCGGATCTGTTCAAAGCCGCGATCGCGAGCGGCGACAGTGCGGCAGAGGATTTGCGTCGTGAAGTTGCTGAGCGGTGGTCGCTCTGGCGCTCTGAAAAGGCCAGTCGGGTCAGCGAAGATCGCGGCAAAGGCGTCTCTGCGGCAGCGCTGTTCGAAGCGCTGACCAAGCATGCGCCAGAAGACGCGATCCTGCCCGTCGATGTTGGCAACAACACTTATTCATTTGGCCGCTACTTTGAGCCAACAGGTCAGCAACGGGTATTGATGTCTGGCTATCTCGGCTCGATCGGCTTTTCTTTCCCGGCCGCGATGGGCGCCTGGGCGGCAACGCAAGAAGACGGTCCGTACAAAGGCCGAAAAGTCATCTCAGTGTCGGGCGATGGCGGCTTTGGCCAATATGCGATGGAGTTCACCACGGCGGTCAAATACGGCATGAACATCACGCATGTCCTGATGAATAATTCCGAGCTCGGCAAAATCTCGAAAGAGCAGAAAGCCGCAGAATTCGAAGTCTGGCAAACCAGTCTGGTCAATCCGAGCTTTGCTGGCTTTGCCCGCTCTTGTGGCGGCATGGGTGAGCTGGTGAAAACTCGCGAGCAACTGGATGAGGCGCTGGCCAAAGCCATCGCTCATGACGGGCCGTCTTTGATTGAAGTGATCACCGACGCAGAGCTGTTATAGGGCTGCGAATTGCGGACCAAACTTCGACCAGCTGGAGCGCAGTGTTTCAGGGATGAAATGTTGCGCTCTTGATCAGCGCATAGACTTTACCACCCGGGCTCAGCGTCAGATCAGACACAGCTTTGCGGGTAATCACGGCGTCTAGTCTTTGGCCATAAACGTTCAGTTCTACGGTCTGAAAGGCCGAACGTTTGGCGTCGCGGATGTCTGTGATCTCTGCCTCGAGCATGTTCTGGATGCTGATTTGTTCCGGGCGTTTCGTCGCGATCGAGACATCGCGCGCCGAGATTTTCAGCTGGATGTCCGTCCCCGGCCTTAGGGCAAGATCAGATGCGAGCCAGATCGTTCCCTCGCCAACCCGCACAGCGAGCAAGTCGGCCCCCGGCGATTGCTCGTCCACGCTGCCCGAGAGCGTGCTCGTATGCTCATACGGATTGCGTCCGGCTTGCAGTCCAAACCGGCTGAGCACGTCATCGGCGGGACCGAACCCGGCCACCCGGCCGGCATTTAGCATCAAGACGCGGTCAGCGATGCGGCTGACTTCATCGACATCGTGACTGACATACAGCGTCGGGATGTCGAATTGTGACTTAAGCGTTTCGAGGAATGGCAGAAGCTCACTTTTTCGAGCGCTATCGAGCGCCGATAGGGGCTCATCCAGAAGCAGGAGCTGGGGACGGGTGAGCAAAGTGCGAGCGATGGCGACGCGTTGGCGTTCGCCGCCAGATAAAGTCTGGACGGAACGATCGAGCAATGGACCAAGTGCCATCGCGTCGACGATCTTCGTTTGCGGGTGACCCGGGGATTCGGCCACAGCGCGCTTATCCGCATAGTCGAGATTACCGGATACTGAGAGATGCGGGAAAAGCTGCGCGTCTTGGAAAACAGTTCCCACCGGGCGGCGATGTGGCGGCGTCCACACATTTGAGGCGGTTCGCACCCAGACCGTTTCTCCAAACGCAATATGGCCGCGATCAGGCCGCAGGAAACCGGCGATTAGGTTTAGCAAACTGGTTTTACCGCTGCCGCTCGGACCGAAAACAGCCGTAACGCCGTCCATCGGCACGCGTTCACTCACGTCCAATGTAAAATCGTCTAAGGCGATCTCGGCGGTGATGGTGAGCTCAGAGCCGGACATGTGCAGGGAACCGTTTGTTGAACAGGAACACGCAAAACAATGTCATGAAAGAGATCACCAACAGGATCAGCGACAGCGCGTGAGCGTCGCCATAGTTCAGGGTCTCGACATTTTCATAAATCTCGATCGATGCGACACGCGTGCGGTCTGGAATATTACCGCCAACCATCAAGACCACACCAAATTCCCCCAGCGTATGCGCGAAGGACAAGACAATCGCGGTCACAAAGCCACGCGCTGACATTGGCACGGCAACCGTGAAAAATGCGTCGATCCGAGAGGCCCGGAGACTTGCGGCCGTTCGCATAGCTTGCTGGACGGGCCCTTCAAAGGCGCTTTGCAAGGGCTGAATCATGAAGGGAAATGAGTAGACGCATGAGCCAATGACGAGCCCGGCGAAAGAGAAGCTCAGCGTGTCGCCTGTCGCGGCGAGCCAAAAGCCACCAAACGGCGCGTTTGGGTTCATCGCAATGAGCAGATAAAATCCCAGCACAGTGGGGGGGAGTACCAAAGGCAGCGCGACAATCGCTTCAATCGCAGGCTTTACGCGGGACCGAGTCTGCGCCAGCCACCAGGCCAGCGGTGTGCCGATGATCAGAAGAACCACCGTCGTGACCAGAGCGAGCCGCGCCGTGAGCCAAAGCGCCGTGAGATCTGGCAAGCTCATGGTTTGCGATACCCGCTTTGCCAAATGATCTCGCGCGCGGCAGGGCTTTGCAGATAGGTCATAAACGCCCGCGCCGCGGGATTGGCTCGGCCTTGATTGAGGATCACGGCATCTTGAGCGATCGGGTCGTGTAACGCTCGCGGCACCAGCCAATAGCTGCCGCGCTGATCCTCCGGAAGCGCCAGAACTTGTGCCGCAGAGACAAACCCCAGCTCGGCATTCCCAGTGCTGACGAATGCAAAAGCCTGTCCGACGCTCTCGCCAAAAACGAGCTTGGGTTGCCACGGCGCGCGCCGATCGAGGCGTTCCAGGAGTTGCACGCTGGCCAACCCGTAAGGCGCGAGATCGGGGTTTGCGATTGCCATACGTGAAATGCTCATATCGTCCAGCGTGTTCGGCGTGATGTCGCTGCGGCGAGGGCTCCACAGAGCCAGGCCGCCAATGGCATAGGTGAACCGCGATCGACGCTCTGCCCGTGCGTCTTCAACCAAACGTTCGGGGCGGGCCTGATCAGCCGCAAGGAAGAGATCATAGGGGGCGCCATTGACGATTTGCGCATAGAGCTTGCCCGTTGATCCCGAGACGGTTTCGATCGTGTAACCGCTGCGCGCCTCAAAATCTGTTTCGAGCTGATCGAGCGTTGTTTTGAAATTTGTCGCAACGGCGATCGTCGCTGAGTCACGTGTGTCCCGGTCCGCACACCCGGAAACACTCACGAGCAACGCCGCGAAAAAACAAAAGAAAAAGAACCGCTTGATGGGAAACCTCTACGCCACTGTTCGATGCAAAGTCCTATTACTGCGAACGCCATCTGTCGATTCCTCAAAAAAAGAGGCCGGAGCGAGAGAGGGCTCCGGCCTTTGCGAGTTTATCGAGAGACGGTTTTGCCTATTCGGCCGGCACCATCTGGGGCCGTTTCTTGGCCGCGCGGCGAGCGGCTTTGATTTCTTGGGCGCGGGCTTCCTGCTCGTCGAGGCGTTGCAGATAGTTCGGGTGCTCAGTGCCCATCCAGCGATCCCACCAAGTGAAATAGAAGCCGAAATTCCCGGTGCCGCGCTCATGATGCATGTCGTGATGGGTGACGGTTGTCAGCCAGCCAAGGACCGGCATACGGGCCCAGCTGCGCGGAAACACTTCATAACCGCAATGCGCCAGGGCGTTTTTGAAAATCATGATGGTCAGCACGATATACAAAGCCAGATTGTGAGTCGGGATCAGCATCAGCGCAATCGGCACATACATGTATTCAATCACAGCCTCGCCGGCAGCAAAATTATAGGCCGTGAAGGGTGTCGGATTATGTGAGCGATGGTGCTGCATGTGCGTGCGCTTATAGAGCTTGGCTGTATGCATTGCCCGGTGCGTCCAATAGAAATAAGTGTCGTGCAAGATGATCAGGAGCGGGATCGAAATCCAGAACCAGATCATGCCATATTCCGCGAAATCATCATATTTCTGGAACAGGCCAATATCAGCGGCTTCGAAGATAAAGATGTCCATCGCGACGAAGACACAGACGGTCTTGAAAGAGCTCTTAAGCTCCATCTGAATCTGTTTGGCGCGCGGGGTGGGTTTGCGAATTTTCCGGGTTTCGATGAACCTATGCAGGAAGATCCAGAGAACAAAGAATGTCACCAGCGTGCCCATAGCATAGCGGGTTGATTCAAATTGAATGCCGCCCAAAACGCGGGGCCCCAGATAGTCTGTAAAGAACTGTACGAATTCCATTTTTTGTCTCCTCGTCTGTCGATGAGGCTAGACAATCAGATTTCGACGGAAGGCGCTCTGCAAGCGCGAAAATGCGCACACAATTTCAAAATTGAGGACAGTTTTTCAAGATTGCGCAGCGTTTTCGAGCGCTTCCGCGCGGAACGTGCTCGGGGTCACGCCTTCTTCCGATTTAAAGGCTCGGTTGAAGGTCGCGAGCGAGGCATATCCGACATCCATGGCGATGGTCAGGATCGGCGTGCGCGCCTGTTCTGGATCGGACAGTGCGGTCTTCGCCTCCGCCAGGCGATACTGGTTGAGGAAGGCCGCAAAATTGCGATATCCGAGGCCTTTATTGATCAGCGCGCGAAGCTGGTGTTCGGGAACGTTGAGTTTGGTCGCCAGATCGCCAATCCCGAGGCCATGCTCGCGGTAGAGCAGATCTTCGTCCATCGCTGCGATGAGTTTGCTATGGGTCGCTTGATCTTTAGGATCGACGTGGGCTTGTGGCACTGGTTGCCGGGCTGTTCGCTCAAAAAGCAGAGTCTCAGGCAGCAGTTTCAGGAACCATAACGCGCCGATAAGGATCATCGGAAACGCCACAATCGTTCGGGCGGTTGTGAACCAATCCGGATCATCATTATCGAAAGTGAGGCCGTAATGCAGAGTTTCGCCCCCCATGATGACCAGAGCGGTTGTCCCGAGTCCTAGGATGAACCACAGACGCGTACGGCGCCTGGATTCGATCAAATCATCTTTCCAGCCTGTCCACGCCGTCCAAAACAAGTGTGCAAGTATTGAGAAGCCCAAGACGCGATTGGCAAAAATGAAGGCGAACGTAGCCGGCTGGTGTTCAAGATAGATCGACGATTGGATGCCGAGAACGAATACGGTGGTGGCAGCGAGGATCGCCCAGTGAATCCTCTGCATCTTGAAATCATCCTGGAACAAGGAAAGTGCGAACAGCCATAAGAGGACGATATTCGGGATGTGCATGAGCCAGGTGATCGCCTGGAATGCGAATGGCGGCTCGTACCATTCTGGTGCCGTGGAGAGCAACATACCCGACAGGCAAATTGACATGGCACCGGCCAGTCGCCCTTGCAGTAAATGGCGAGCGTCTCGCAGAGCGATTACTGCCACAAGCAGGAGGATTGTCACCCCGGAGAACCGAAACATAGCATCAAGCAAAAGCATAACCCTAAGCCATGCCCGCATTCGGCGCGGCGTCAAGCACCGCACTTGCCTCTAGCCAAGGCGCGCAGTTCTGCATAACACGATGAAAAGCTTCAAACTCATCAAAAAGATACGCAAATGCGCCTCTCCAGATACTTTATTCCTGTCTCAAAAGACGTGCCCGCTGATGCCACGATTGCCAGCCATAAATTGATGCTGCGCACCGGCATGGTTCGCCAGAATGGCGCCGGGATCTATTCCTGGCTGCCGCTTGGGTTCCGGGTCCTGAAAAAGATCGAACAGATCGTGCGTGAGGAAATGGACCGGGCAGGCGCCATCGAAATGCTGATGCCGACATTGCAGCAGGCCGACCTGTGGCGCGAATCTGGTCGCTATGATGATTATGGTGCGGAAATGCTGCGCATCACGGATCGCCAGGATCGCGACATGCTTTACGGCCCGACCAATGAAGAAATGATCACGGATATTTTCCGGTCCTTTGTGAAAAGCTACAAAGCCCTGCCGATCAATCTCTATCATCAGCAATGGAAATTTCGCGACGAAATTCGCCCAAGATTTGGGGTGATGCGCGGGCGCGAGTTCTACATGAAAGACGCTTACAGCTTTGATTTGTCAGAAGAAGCTGCCCGGATTTCTTATCAGCGCATGTTCGCTGCCTATCTCAACACGTATGCGCGGATGGGCATCACGGCGATCCCAATGCAGGCCGACCCCGGCCCAATTGGCGGCGATCTCAGCCATGAATTCCTGATCCTTGCCGATAGCGGCGAAAGCGAAGTCTATTGCGATAAGGCGGTGCTGGATGTTCCTGCGCCCGGTGCGGATTTCGATTTTGACGATCTTGCCGCGCTCGAAGCGGAAATGACCAAGCGGACGCAATATTACGCAGCGACTGACGAAAAGCATGACGAGGCCGCCTTTGCGGCTTTGCCCGCCGAACGCCAGATTAAGGCGCGCGGAATCGAAGTCGGCCATATTTTCTACTTCGGGACCAAGTATTCCGACCCCATGAAAGCAGAAGTCCAGACCTCTGAGGGCGACTTGGTGACCATTCATGGCGGCTCTTACGGTGTCGGCGTGTCACGCTGTGTCGCGGCGATCATCGAAGCCAGCCATGACGAGAATGGTATTATCTGGCCGGATGAAGTGGCGCCGTTTGGGGCTGGGATCATCTCGATGAAGCCGGATGCCGACGATGTCGCTGCCGTTGCTGATGACGCCTATGCGAAGCTCGTCGCGGCTGGCAAGGACCCGCTTTATGATGAGACGTCAGATCGCGCCGGGCCGAAATTTGCACGTATGGAGCTGATCGGACTGCCTTGGCAGATCACAGTCGGCCCGCGCGGCGTGAAAAATGGCACAGTGGAACTTAAACGCCGGGCGACGGGCGAGAAGCAGGACCTTTCGCTGGAATCGGCGATCAACACAGTAACTGGAGGCTAGCGAGAGCATGGCTGGACCAGCGCCGTTTGGGCAAGTCGAACGCACGCTTGCCTGGCGATACCTTCGCGCGACCCGCGCCAATGGCGGCGTGTCGGTAGTATCTATTGTCTCCTTTATCGGCATTTTGTTGGCGGTCATGGCCTTGATCGTGATCATGTCCGTCATGAGCGGTTTCCGGGCGACACTGCTTGACGCCATGCTGGGCGGGCAGGGGCATGTTTTTGTCTATACCCAGGACGAACCTGCAGAAACGGTTGATGATCTGGCAATCCGGATCGAGGCGTTGCCGGAAGTTGAACAGGCCATGCCGATTGTCGAACAGCAAGTTCTGGCCACCACTGATCGACGCCAGAGCGGCGCCATTGTTCGCGGGGTGCGAACTCAGGATCTGGACAATCTGCCATTCTTGCAAGGCGGTGCCAAAGCGGCGCAGGAGTTTGGCTTCGGCGAAGGCAAAAATGGCGGCGACGTGATCATGGTGGGCCGCTTTCTGGCCGCTGAACTTGGGCTGTATCCGGGCGACAAGCTGACTCTGATTACGCCAAATGGCATCAATGGGCCGTTCGGAAATACCGGCGCACGACGCAAGGTCTACACAGTTGGGCAGTTTTTCCAGACAGGCAGTGTTGAACTCGACCAGCTCTACATCTTCATGCCGATAGAGCAGGCGCAACTCTTCTTTGGCCGCAAAGGCCTTTACGACAAAATTGATCTGCGCGTGCCGGAACCGATGGACACTGATCCAGCCGAGCAGGCCGTACAGGCTGCGATAAACTACAAATTCCCGACCCAAAGCTGGAAAGTGCAGCGCGAAGCTTATTTCGGAGCGCTGAACACAGAGCGATCAATGATGATGATCATCATGCTGATCCTGATCATGATCACCTCGCTGAACATCATTACCGGTGTCGTCATGCTGGTGAAGAACAAGACCCGCGACATCGCAATCCTGCGCACAGTCGGCACGTCACGTGGCTCCGTCATGCGAGTTTTCCTGATGATTGGCGCCTTGCTCGGCCTCACAGGTGCATTCATTGGTGCGGTGCTTGGGGTGATCATTGTGATAAATATCGACGCCGTTGAGAGCGCCATCAGTTTTATCATTCAGCGCGAGCTGTTTCCGCCAACGGTCTATGGCCTGGACGGTCTTCCGGCCGAGCTGAACTGGTTTGAGGTCTCCTTTGTGACGTTCTGGGCGATGGCGATGTCCATGCTCGTGACAATCTGGCCCGCCTGGGCGGCGGCGCGTCTTGATCCCGTCGAAGCGCTGAGGTTCGAATAATGAGTGCGGTCCTCGAACTTCGAAACATTGTGCGCGAGTACAAATCCGCAGCGGGTGTGCTGAGCGTCTTGTCCGGCGCCGACCTGGTGCTGAACCCGGGCGAGCTGGTTGGACTGGTCGGCCCCTCCGGGTCGGGCAAGTCGACTTTGCTCCACACGGCAGGGCTGCTGGAAAAGCCTGAAGGTGGACAGGTTTTCCTGGAAGGCGAAGATTGTCTGGCACTGAATGATGCCGGGCGCACGCGCCTGCGCCGTGAGAAGCTTGGCTTTGTCTATCAATTCCACCACTTGCTGCCCGAGTTCAATGCCCGTGATAATGTCGCCATGCCGCTTATGGTTGGCGGTATGCCACGCAGTAAAGCGCGCGAAAAAGCTGACTTGATCCTTGCCGATATGGGGCTCTCAGAGCGGCTGACGCACCAACCAGGTCAGATGTCAGGCGGCGAGCAGCAACGTGTCGCGATTGCCCGTGCTCTGGTCAATGATCCCCGCTTGGTGATCGCGGACGAGCCGACTGGCAACCTTGATCCGGCAACCACGGAGAGAGTGTTTGAAAGCCTGATCCGCATGGCGCGCAATGAAGGCGCAGCGGTCCTGGTGGCGACGCACAACATGTCTCTGACGCAACATATGAACCGGGTCCTGACGCTGGCTGATGGGAAACTCACAGATTTCGTCTGAGCGTCAGCAGGTTCATCTTTTGTTCTGATCAATTATCTGCTAAACCCCAACTCAAGCCATCTTAGAGATGTACCTGAGTTCTCTACTCCGAATTCAGAATCAGCGCACTCTGTCGGCAAAGTCATTTCTGGGTCGGGAGCGCTCCTTGGGACAAACGCCATTCATTCATCTCGCGGTGCGGACCTCGTTCTCTCTGTTGGAGAGTATGATCACGACGAAAGGTCTGACGACCTGGTGTGTGGACCAGGGCATGCCGGCCGTTGCGGTGACTGATCGCAATAATCTTTATGGCGCACTTGAGCTCTCTGAGGCGCTCTCCGGCGCAGGCGTGCAACCGATCATGGCCGTCTGTTTTGACGTGACGGATGGCGCACACCAGGAGACTGTCACGCGGCTCTCGCTCTATGCGCAGAACGCTGAAGGCTATCAACGGCTGATGGCGCTTTCGTCTTTTGCCTATCTCGATGCTGAAGACGGTGTGCCGCGCATTCACGAACGCTATCTGGATGAGAAAACGGATGGTCTGATTGTCTTGACGGGCGGCGCCGAAGGCAATGTTGCGCGGCTTTTGCTGAAAGGCAAAGCCGACGATGCCAAAGCCGCTTTGCAAAAACTCGCCGGACAGTTTCCAGGGCGATGCTATGTCGAGATTACGCGCCATGGGTCCGCAGACGAGGCCGAAAGCGAACCAGGCTTGCTGGCTTTGGCGTATGAACTCGATCTGCCTATCGTTGCGACGCATGATGTTCGCTTCATGCAGTCAGATGATGCGCAGGCGCATGACGCGATGATGTGTATCGCCAATGGTGCCTATCTCGGTCAGGAAGACCGGCCGCAAGTTGAGCCGCAGCAATATTTCAAAACCGAAGCTCAGATGCGTGAGCTATTCGCGGATTTGCCAGAAGCTATTGATACAACTGCGGAAATTGCCAGGCGTTGTGGCATCCGCTCGACCAAGCGCGATCCCATTCTGCCAAATTTTGGCGATGGGTCGCGATCCGAAATTGATGAACTTAAATTACAGGCCAAAGACGGGCTGGAAGCACGTCTGGCGGTTGCGCCAAAGCTGTATGCGACGCGCGAGGTCTATTTTGAGCGGCTCGATTACGAGCTTGGCGTCATCGAGAAGATGGGCTTTCCCGGCTACTTCTTGATCGTTGCCGACTTCATCAAATGGGCGAAAGATCAGGATATCCCGGTCGGTCCCGGACGGGGGTCGGGCGCGGGCTCTCTGGTCGCCTGGGTGTTGACGATTACCGATCTCGATCCGCTGCGTTTCGATTTGCTATTCGAACGCTTTTTGAACCCGGCTCGTATCTCGATGCCCGATTTCGATATCGACTTTTGTCAGGAACGCCGCGGCGAAGTGATCCGTTATGTCCGCGACAAGTATGGCTCGGAATCAGTGGCGATGATCATAACGTTCGGGACGTTGCAAGCGAAAGCTGTGGTACGCGATGTCGGCCGCGTGATGCAGATGCCTTATGGCCAGGTGGACCGGTTGGCGAAGTTGATCCCGTTTAATCCGGCCAAACCTCCCAAACTCTCGGAAGCCATCGATGATGAGCCGAAATTCGACGAGGAAGTCAGCCGCGACCCGCGGGTTGGAGAGCTGCTGGATACGGCGCTTGCCTTGGAAGGCATGTACCGGAATGCCGGAACCCACGCTGCGGGCGTCGTTATCGGCGACCGGCCGCTAACCGAGCTGGTACCGCTTTACAATGATCCGCGGGCCGATCTTCCGGCAACCCAGTTCAATATGAAATGGGCCGAGTCAGCGGGCCTTGTAAAGTTCGACTTTCTGGGTCTGAAAACACTGACAGTGATTGACCGAGCGCTGAAATTCATCCGCCGTGATGGCAAGGATGTTGGGCCGGAATGGACCAGTCTGGATGACCCGGAAACTTATAAGCTGATGGCGTCTGGCAATACGCTTGGCGTCTTCCAATTGGAAGGCCAGGGCATGCGCGACACGCTGCGCAAAGTCAGGCCTGGCAATCTGGAAGACGTGATCGCGATCATTTCGCTGTATCGCCCGGGTCCGATGGACAACATTCCCGTCTATGTTGCGGGTAAGGACGATCCGAACACGATCAAATATCAACATCCGGATCTCGAGCCGATCCTGCAAGCGACGTATGGCGTGCCTGTCTATCAGGAACAGGTGATGCGGATGGCGCAAGAGATTGCCGGCTATTCGCTCGGCGAAGCCGACTTGCTGCGCCGGGCCATGGGTAAGAAAAAGCTAGAAGAAATGGTCGCCCAGCGCCAACGCTTCCTGAAAGGGGCGAAGGAGCTGAAAGGCATCGAGGCGCCGCTGGCCAACGACATCTTCGACACGATGGAAAAGTTCGCTGGCTACGGGTTCAACAAATCTCACGCCGCCGCCTATGCGCTGATTGGTTATCAAACAGCCTACCTGAAACGACACTTCCCAGTCGCTTTCCTGGCCGCGTCAATGAGCCTGGATTTGCACAATACCGATAAGCTCGCGGCATTTTTCCAGGAATCTAAGCGCCTGAAAATCCCGATCATCGCGCCAAATGTGAATGTCTCCACGGCTGATTTTGATGTCGATGGAGACTCGATTGTTTACGCGCTTGGTGCCTTGAAGGGGGTTGGCCCTGAAGCGATGCAAAATCTTGTTCGTGAACGCCAGGCCAATGGCCCGTTCCAAGGTTTGCATGATCTGGCGGAGCGGGTCGATCCGAAAGACATCAATAAGAAATGTTTCGAGCAACTCTCAAAAGCGGGTGGGTTTGACGAGATTGAGCCGAACCGGGCTCGTGTCCTGAAATCTGCTCCCATCCTCGCCGCGACATGCGCCTCGTCGGCGGAAGATCGCGCTGGCGGTCAGGGCGGTCTGTTTGGCGAAACGGAGCCGGCCATGCGCGCCGATTTGCCGAAGGCAGTCGCCTGGAACATGCAGGAAAAGCTCGACCAGGAGTTTGCCGCGATCGGGTTCTATTTTTCGGGTCACCCGCTCGACGATATTCTCGACAGCCTCGAGGAAGGTCGCATCACCTATGCGATGAATATTGAAGAAAATGCCGTAGATGGCCGGCCGATGGAATTGATCGGTGTGGTGCGCCGACGCGTCGAGAAACCGGCCCGCAATGGCGGCAAGTTCGCGTTTCTGACACTGTCTGATCCGACCGGGGAGGTCGAACTGATGGTGATGCCTGAATTGCTCTCGGATATGCGCGAGCAACTCGAGCCAGGATCGGCCGTTGTGATCCTTACCGAAGTGCGACGGCGCGATGATGAGATCAGATTGTCGGCGCGCCGTGTGCAGCCGATTGAACAGGCACGAATTGCCAAAAAGGCGCCGGCTCTGTCGGTCAAACTGGAAAAGGGGGCTGACCTGACGGGGCTGGCGGCGATTGCAGCCCGCTTGAAAGGTGCGTCCGGACAGGATCGCGGCGAGATTTTCGTTCGCCTGCCGATTGATGATGGCCGCGTTGTGACATTGCGATTGCCAGACACTTATCCGACTGGAATTGAGGCGCTGCGGGCCCTGAAAACGGCGCCTGGCGTCGCGCGGGTCGACCACGAAGCCGCCTGACCCAATCTTATCTGACCACTGGCGGTTGCGCCTGCGCCTATTTCCTGTATAGACGCGCGCAACAACCCCCGATGCGTGGTCCTTCCGGTGTCGGTCCTCAAGTGAGGCTCGATAGGGATCATGCCGGTCAACCGGACAAGGAAAATTAAGATGGCATTGCCTGAATTCACTATGCGTGAACTGCTCGAGTCTGGCGTTCACTTTGGTCACCAAACACACCGCTGGAACCCCAAGATGAAGCAATTCATCTATGGCGCGCGTTCTGGCATTCACATTATGGATCTGTCCAAGTCTGTGCCGCTTTTGCACCAGGCTCTGGTCAAAGTTCGCGATACGGTTGCAAAAGGCGGCCGCGTTCTGTTCGTTGGCACCAAGCGCCAGGCCTCACAGCCAGTTGCGGAAGCTGCACAGCGTTGCGCACAATATTACATGAACCACCGTTGGCTCGGCGGAACATTGACCAATTGGTCGACGGTTTCCAACTCGATCAAACGTCTGCGTGAACTTGAAGAGACACTCGGCGGCGATGAGCAGACCGGTTTCACCAAGAAAGAGCTTCTGAACCGGGAGCGCGATCGCGAAAAACTGGACAAGGCACTTGGCGGGATTGCCAATATGGGCGGCCTTCCAGATCTGATCTTCGTGATCGATACGAACAAAGAAGCCATCGCCATCAAAGAAGCGCGCAAGCTGGGCATTCCAGTAGTCGCTGTCGTCGACACCAATTGTGATCCGGATGACGCAGATTTCGCCTTCCCAGGCAATGACGATGCGGCACGTGCAATCTCGCTTTACTGCAACCTCGTTGCGGACGCGGTTCTCGACGGACTTGCGGAATCTTCTGCTGGCCTCGGTATCGATCTTGGCGAGTCTGAAGAAATTGAAGCGCTGGTTGAAGCCGATGTTGCTGCGGCAGCTGCTGCGGAAGCAGCGGCAGCTGAACCAGCGCCCGCCGAAGAAGCTGCAGCACCTGAAGAAGCTGCTGCTCCGACTGAAGACAAGACCGAAGCATAACGCCCCCCGGGGTCTAGAAGAAGGAAGACTAGGATGGCTCAGATTACCGCTGCCCTCGTCAAGAGTCTGCGTGACAAGACTGGCGCAGGCATGATGGACGCGAAAAAAGCGCTGGTTGAAAATGATGGCGACGTAGAAGCCGCGGTCGACTGGTTGCGTGCGAAAGGCCTGTCAAAGGCTGCTAAAAAGTCAGGCCGTACGGCGGCTGATGGCCTGGTAGCTGCGATTGTTTCTGATGACGGCAAAACCGGCGCGGTTGTTGAACTCAACGCTGAGACTGATTTTGTTGCTCGCAACGAGACCTTCCAGGGCGCGCTGTCAGACATTGCCAAACTGGCATTGGCGACAGAAGGCACGACGGAAGCCGTTGCGGCGGCGCCAGCACCGGATGGTGACGGCACTGTTGAAGACATGATCAAACGCCTGGTTGCGACGATTGGCGAAAACATGACTCTGCGCCGCGCGGCTCAGATCAAAGCTGATTCAGTTTCTGCTTACATCCACAGCGCCGAAGCGCCTGGCATGGGCAAGATTGGCGTTCTGGTTGGCCTGAACGGGTCTGGCGATCTGGCTGAGGTCGGTAAGAAAGTTGCGATGCACGTCGCGGCGACGTCACCAGCCTCCGCGACTGTCGCTGATCTTGATCAGGAACTTGTTGCCCGAGAGAAGCAGGTTCTTACCGAGCAAGCCGAACAGAGCGGCAAGCCTGCCAATGTTATCGAGAAGATGATCGAAGGCCGGATCAAGAAGTTCTACAAGGAAGTTGTTCTGGTTGAGCAGCAATTTGTCATGAACCCCGATCAGACGGTTGCAAAGTTCATCACTGAGAGTGGTGCTGAGCTTGCGGGCTTCATTATGTTCAAGCTCGGTGACGGTATCGAGAAGGAAGAAGACAATTTCGCAGACGAAGTTGCTTCAATGACGAAGGCTTAAGGCCTAAAAAATAAGTGCTTTTGGATCCCGGCGACCGATGACAGGTCGTCGGGAATCTTTTATGGGCAATGGAAGCACGGGAGATGCGCATGTCAGGTGAAACCGAGACTGGAAGTGATTTGAGGTTCAAGCGCGTCCTGTTGAAAATCTCGGGCGAAGCCCTGATGGGCTCCACCGAGTACGGTATCGACATGCCGACCTGTCTTGGATTTGCGGAAGAAATCGCGGCCGCGCGAGAGCAGGGCGCCGAAATTTGCCTTGTCATTGGCGGCGGCAACATCTTCCGCGGCATGAAGGGCGCAGCGCAAGGCATGGAGCGCTCACAAGCCGACTCGATGGGCATGCTGGCAACGATCATGAACGCATTGGCGATGCAAAGCGCCCTCGAATCAATTGGCGTTCAGACCCGGGTTCAGTCCGGCATCCGGATGGATGAGGTGTGCGAACCTTTCATTCGTCGCCGCGCCATTCGTCATATGGAAAAAGGCCGCGTGGTGATTTTTGCCGCCGGCACCGGCAACCCCTATTTCACCACGGACACTGGCGCCGCGTTGCGAGCCGCTGAAATGCATTGCGATGCGATGATGAAAGGGACCCAGGTTGATGGAGTCTATTCAGCGGATCCGAAAACAGACCCGAACGCCGTACGCTATGATACGCTGACGTATCAGGATGTGCTGGCGCAGAACCTGAAAGTGATGGATGCGTCGGCGGTCAGCTTAATGCGTGACACGAATATTCCCATTGTGGTTTTCTCCTTACATAATAAAGGAGCATTACAAGACGTGTTGACTGGGAAAGGCCCCAGCACAGTCATCTCCGGATCGTGAGGAAAAGAAATGAGTTACGACAAAAAAGACCTCGAACGCCGTATGGAGGGATCCATCGCCTCTCTCCAGACCGAATTGCAAGGTTTGCGCACGGGCCGCGCATCCGTCAATTTGCTCGATAGTGTGCAAGTCGCGGCTTATGGATCGTCGATGCCGCTGAGCCAGGTGGGCTCGGTATCGATTATGGATTCCCGGATGATTGCCGTGAATGTCTGGGATAAGGGCCTGGTTGGGACGACTGACAAGGCGATCCGCGAATCGGGGCTTGGATTGAACCCGGTCGTTGATGGCCAGACACTGCGCATTCCGATCCCGCCTCTGAACGAAGAGCGCCGGGTCGAATTGACCAAAGTTGCTGGCAAATATGCGGAAGCGGCACGTGTGTCGGTTCGAAACGTCCGCCGCGACGGCATGGATTCGCTCAAGAAGATGGAAAAAGACGGGGATATCAGTGAGGATGACCATCGCTCTTTGTCAGATGAGGTCCAGAAACTCACAGATAGCTATGTCGGCAAAGTCGATGAAGCGTTGAAAGCTAAAGAAGCAGAGATTATGCAAGTTTGATGTCTTTGACATCAGCCTCCCAACCCGGGGAAGGCGGGCCAAGCGCCAGCGATTTTCCGGAGCACATTGCCATCATCATGGATGGCAATGGGCGGTGGGCGAAATCTCGTGGTTTTCCGCGAGCTGCGGGCCATGAGCGGGGTGTCGAGGCGCTTCGGCGCACTGTCGAGGCGGCGCAGGAAATCGGCCTGAAAAATCTTACGGTGTTTTCGTTTTCCACTGAAAATTGGCGCCGGCCTGTCGCTGAGGTCAATACGCTTTTTGGATTGTTGAAGGCCTATGTAAAACGCGATTTGGATCGGTTGGCATCCGAGGGTGTGCGCATTCGCATTCTCGGCACGCGCCAAGGACTGCCCAAGGATATTCTCGACCTCGTCGATCGCGCCGAGGCGCGCACCGCCGATAATAGTGGCTTCAACCTCTGCATCGCGTTTAACTATGGCGGTCGCGAAGAACTCCTGCGGGCGGCGCAAAAATTCGCCAACGCTGTTCAGAGTGGAGACGTGGACGCCGCTGACTTGAATGAAGACAGTCTGACAGCCTATCTTGATACGGATGGCATTCCTGATCCGGACATTATGATCCGGACGAGCGGTGAATACCGATTGAGCAATTTCCTGATCTGGCAAGCGGCTTATGCGGAGCTGGTGTTTATGGACGTGCTTTGGCCGGACTTTGGTAAGACGCATTTGCTGGAAGCGATTGAAATCTATCGCGCGCGCGAGCGCCGCTTTGGGGGTCTGGCCTCTGGGGCTGCTTAAGATGGCCCGCCAGAGTCAGCATGATGGCCAGAAAGGCGACCTTGGCCTGCGCTTGATTTCTGCTGCGGTGTTGATCCCACTTGGACTCTGGGTGGTTTGGGAAGGTGGCAATTGGCTGATTTTCGGCTGTGGCCTGTTTGCGGCCCTGATGGCCTATGAGTGGATTCGAATGACGGCGTCGCCGTCGATGAAGTCATTTGTCACTCTGGCGATCCTTCCATTCATAGCCGCGGCCTTTGGCGGGACACTTGTTGCGGTCTGGGTTTTGTTTCTGGCGGTATTCATTGCGAGCTTTCTGCATCCAATCGGGAAAAAGCGCGGCGCTGAAGCATTCGGTATGATTTACGTAGCAGGCATGCCGATTGCGCTGTTATTATTACGGGATGGACCCTGGGATGGCGCGGCGCTCGCCTTGATATTCATGGGAATTGTCTGGGGATCAGATTCTGCGGCTTATTTTTCAGGGCGGGGCTTCGGTGGACCAATGCTGCATCCAGACTCGCCGTCAAAGACATGGAGCGGCGCCATTGGTGCGGTTATCTTTAGCGCTATGTGCGGGCTCCTCGCTGCGAGGATTACCGGCGGCGATATGACGGCCTGGGTGATCGCCGGAGCTTCTATTTCTATCATCGCACAATTTGGCGACTTGTTTGAAAGCTCTTTGAAGCGCGAATATGGCATCAAGGACTCCAGCGGGATCGTCCCGGGACATGGTGGTTTGCTGGACCGTGTTGATGGTCTCGGACTGGTTTGTGTCATGACGCTTCTGGCATTTGTATTTGCTCCGGCGCTGATCAGCGTATTAGGTCTGAATCCATGAGCCGCGTAAGAACCATATCGATCATGGGATCGACCGGGTCGATTGGGACGTCGGCGATGTCGGTCATCGAACATGCAAATGCCCAGGCGTCGGACCCGGTTTTTGCCATTGATACGCTTGCCGCCGGACAGAATGTTGATCTGCTGATTGAGCAAGCCAGGCAGTCGCAGCCGAAACGGGCGGTGATCGCGGATGAGCGCAAGCATCAGCAATTGGCGGAAGGATTGGCTGGGCTGAATATTGAGGTTGCAGCGGGAAATGCGGCTATTACAGATTCCGCCAAGCGGCCGGTCGATCGAGTGCTCGCCGCAATTGTTGGAATTGATGGTCTGGCCTCGACCCTTGCGGCGATAGAGGCAGGCAATTCAGTGGCGCTCGCGAATAAGGAAAGCATGGTCTGCGCAGGGCCGCTTTTGAAACGCCTGGCCGCGGAAAAGCAGGTTGCGATTGTGCCAACCGATTCTGAGCATAATGCGATGTTTCAGGTCATGGACCGTCGCGAGGATCTCGCCCGGATCATTTTGACCGCGTCCGGCGGGCCGTTTCGGACCGCCAGCTTGAGCGACTTCGGGGCCATAACGCCTGCCCGCGCGCTGGCCCACCCGCGCTGGAAAATGGGGCGTAAGATTTCCATCGACAGCGCGACGCTTTTCAATAAGGGGCTGGAACTGATCGAGGCCAGCTACCTATTCGATGTACCGGAAGACCAGATTGAAGTTGTCGTTCATCCCCAATCAATCTTGCATTCAGCAATTGCTTACCGAGACGGGTCCGTGCTTGCCCAGATGGGCACGCCGGACATGAGAACGCCAATTGCACATGCGCTGACTTGGCCGGAACGCCGCCAACCGACGCCGGTCGCCCCGCTCGACCTGGTTGCGCTTAGTCAGCTTGATTTTGAAGCCCTTGATTCGAATAAGTTTCCCGCAGTCGACTTGTGCCGGCACGCGGTCAGGGCGGGACGCGGCGCTCCGACTGTATTAAATTGCGCTAATGAAGGTGCTGTAGCTGCTTTTCTTGCGGGCCAATGCCGTTTCGCCGACATAAGCTGGGTTGTCGAAACAGCTCTAGAGCGGTTTCTTAATGGTCCAATGGCTTGTCAGGATTGCGATAATTTCGAATCCATCCTGGCTATTCAGGCCGAGGCAAAGAGATTAACCGGCGCATTGCTTGAAGAAGTCGAGTGCCAGATGCAGGAGCGTAGAGCGTGACCGAGATTCTGGCCCAGGGCCCGATCTTTCTGCTATGCCTGACCTTCCTGCTCGGGGCGGTCGTGATTATTCATGAACTCGGTCATTATTGGGCAGGACGCTATTTTGGCGCCGCAGTTGAATCATTCTCGATTGGGTTTGGTCATTCTATCTTCGAGCGCAAAGACAAAAATGGCTCGCGGTGGCGGGTCAACTGGATCCCGCTTGGCGGTTTCGTAAAATTTGTCGGCGAAAGCCAGTTGCCCAATGATGTTGGCAAAGTGGAAGAAGGTCCGATCGGAAAACCCTATCCGGAACTGAGTGTTGGCGCACGTTCAATCGTTGCATTGGCGGGGCCAGCGGCAAATTTTGTGCTGGCAATCTTGCTATTTGCCTGTTTTTTCGCGCTGCGCGGCACCGAACAGTATGATGTTTATGCCTATGAAGTCTCTGACGACTTCCCCGCGCAGGCCGCAGGGATGTTGCCTGGCGATATCATCAAATCAGTTGACGGCCATTCTGTGCGCCAGATCTCGGACATGATTGTCGTGACCAGCATGTCGTCGAACCGCCCGCTTGAGTTTGAAGTCCTGCGTGGCGAAGAATTGCTAAACATGACGATTACGCCCCGTCGCGTTGTGCGGGCGAATCAGTTGGGACAGATCGTGCCGCAAGGCACCATCGGCGTGCGTCCCGCAGCCGTTATGGATTCTGTCGAATTTCGCCGACACGACCCCTTAACGGCCTTAGGCAAAGGCGTTCTGGAAACCAAGGATACCGTTGACCACACCGTCTATATGCTGGGCCGAATTATAACCGGAAAAGAGCCATTGGGATTGATGAGCGGCCCCGTAGCTATTGGCGATGCCGGTCGGCGAATCGTCAATCGCACAATGGGTGCGGAACAAGTTCCACTCGGCAGCCGTATCAGCTCATTAGCATGGTCAACGCTTCAGCTATGCGCGCTAATCTCGATAGGAATTGGCTTTTTTAATTTACTGCCATTTCCTGTCCTTGATGGAGGACATCTCGTCTTCAATGCTTATGAAGCCATTACCGGAAAAGTTTTGCCGGAAAAGGTGCAGGAAGTGGCATTGATGACAGGGCTTGGTCTGCTATTGACCATGTTCGTCTTCATTACCTGGGGTGACGTACTAGAAACCGGCCTGTTCAAAGGGTCAGTGGGCGAGTAGGGCGCCTGCCAAGGAGGATCAAGGGATCGATGCGTAAAGTACTCGCGGCAATATTGATGGCGTCCAGCGCGCTAGCAGTGACGAATGTCCCTGTGCTCCAGGCGGATGCACAGACCGCTGAAACAATTCGACAAATCCGGATTGAAGGCAATCAACGGATCGAGGATCGCACTGTGCAATCCTATCTGCTTGTCTCGCCGGGCGATCCGTTTGATCCGTCTCGTATCGATCTGTCTTTGAAAACGCTTTTCGCGACCGGCTTGTTTGCCGATGCCTCGTTTGACAAAGCCGGGTCGGACCTGGTCGTTCGCGTGGTCGAAAACCCGATCATCAACCGCGTCCTATTCGAGGGCAATAAAGCCCTCGACGATGATAAGCTTCGCGAAGAAATTCAGGCGGCGCCCCGCGGTATCTTTACCGCGGCACGCGTTCAGGCCGACGTTCAGAGAATCCTGGAACTATATCGCCAATCTGGTCGATTTTCAGCGACAGTAGAACCGCAATACAAGCCGCTCGACCAAAACCGCGTCGACTTGGTCTTCGTGATGTCTGAAGGTCCGGTGACGGGCGTTCGTGCGATCAACTTTATCGGCAACGAGGCTTATACCGACCGCCGCTTGCGCAGCGAAGTCGTGACCAAGCAATCACGCTGGTGGCGCTTTTTCAGCTCTAATGACAATTACGATCCAGGCCGTCTGGAGTTTGACCGCGAATTGCTGCGCGAATTCTACCAGAACAAGGGCTATTATGATTTCCGCGTGATTTCTGCGGTGGCCGATCTGACCCCGGATCGCGAAGATTTCTACATCACCTATACAATTGAAGAAGGTGAGCCGTACACGTTCGGGGAAGTGGAAGTCGAAACCGCGCTTGATAAGTTGAGCAGTGAAGGCCTGAAACGGGCCGTTCCTTTCCGGGATGGTGATCAGTTCCGAGGCGATGCCATCGAGAACACGATTGACACTCTGACTTATGCGGCTGGGATCGCGGGCTATGCGTTCGTCGACATTACACCGCGACTGGAAGCCGATCCGGAAACGCGCAAAGTCAACGTGACCTTCGCAATCGACGAAGGCCCGCGCGTCTATATTGAGCGCATCAATATTAACGGCAACACCCAGACGCTCGACCGCGTAATTCGACGCGAATTGCGCGTCGCTGAGGGAGATGCCTTCAACCGCGTTCTGCTTGACCGGTCTCGCAACCGGGTTCGGGCGCTCGGATATTTTGAAGAGGTTGAAATCACCGAGAAAGCCGGCAGCCGACCAGATCGCACGGCCGTTGATATTGACGTCAAAGAGACTGCCACAGGGGAGCTTTCATTCGCGGCTGGTTTCTCATCAGTCGATTCCTTCTTGCTGGATCTCAGCGTGACCCAGCGAAATCTGCGCGGTCGCGGTCAGACATTCGTTGGGCGCATCTCGGCGTCTGATCGACAGCAATTTGTCGATGTCCGATTCCAAGAGCCGCGCTTTCTTGATCGAAACCTGTCTGCGGGAATTGAGTTGTTTTCGTCGCGATCCGACTTTCTTGACGTTTCTTCGTTTGAGTCGGAAACCATTGGCGCCGGGATCAATTTTGGCTTTCCGGTAACCGAGAATACAGGCCTGCAATTGCGATATCGACTGCAATCGGACGAAATCAATGTTCAGGATGCACCGGTCGTGATTTTCAACGATACGGGATTGATCGCAACGCAAACACGGCTTTCGGACAATGGCACGCCGGATGATCCGACTGATGATATTGAAGTCAACGATCTCGTCGATCCGACCATGCCGCCTTTTCCGGCCAATACCTCGCTTGTAGATCAGTGTTCGCCTCTATTCCTGTCACGCTCGGCTCTGTGTCGAAATGAGCGTTCGGACATTACGTCCTTGATTGGGTATTCGTTCAATTGGGATCGCCGCAACGATCCAATTGCACCGACAGGTGGTTTTGATGTCTCAATCAGCCAGGACTTTGCCGGTATCGGCGGCGACGTTCAGTATTTGCGGACCGAAGCCTCCGGCGCAACCTATCGCGGAATATTCCCAGGCGTTCGTGCAAGTGTGCGGGTCTCGGGCGGGGTCATTGAGCCATTGGGCGATGATGATGCGATCCGGATTAACAATCGCTTCTTCCGGGGCGGCTCATCATTCCGTGGCTTTGATGTCGCAGGTATCGGGCCGCGAGTGATCGATACTCTGGCTGACGAAAATGGCGAGGTGATCGACGTCAAAGCGCTCAACTCGCTTGGCGGCAAGGTCTATTATCAAGGCACGGGTGAAATCACCCTGCCGAACTATTTGCCGGAAGAGTATGGCATCCGAACCAAGCTATTTGTCGAAGCTGGATCCGTCGGGATTCTCGATGATGTAGACATCACGGATCCGGTATTCTTTACCACAACAAATAACCAATATACCGGTGTGCCGAGTGGCACGCCAGCAGTGCGACAAATCAAAGATGGGTTGGGGCTTCGCGCGTCGGCCGGTCTTTCTGTGGGCTGGGATTCGCCGTTCGGACCTATTCAGTTCGACTTTTCACAAATTCTTCGCAAGGAAGAGTACGACCGGACCGAAACGTTCCGCTTCAGTACTTCAACTCGTTTCTAATCAGGTTTTCAAAAGGAGAGAGACATATGTTCCCCCTCAAAAATATCATGGCGGCATTCGCGCTGCTTTTCACCGCGCCGATCGCGCTCACGCCTGCCGCCATGGCGCAAGGCACGAACGTTGTCGTGATTGATCGCGTCAAGATTTTCACTGACAGCCAGGCTGGACAGGATTTGCGTAACAAAATTGGCGCAATCGAAACCCAGATGCAGGGCGAGCTCAAGCCGACCGCGGACAAGCTGCAGGCCGATGGCACAGCACTCGATGCCAAGTCGCAAGGTATGACCCGGGAAGCCATTCTGGCAAACGCGCCTTTGAAAGCTGAAGTCGAGCAATATGCCCGCGACGTCCAGTCTTTCAATCAAGCGAGACAAGTCGCGGCGACTGAGCTTCAGCTAACCGAGCGGTCGGCACTGGTGCAGTTTAACAATGCGCTGATCCCGGTTCTGCAGGAAGTTGTCACCGAAACAGGCGCCAACGTTATTCTCGACAAATCGCAAATCGTATTTGTCGACACAGCCACTGATGTATCTGACTCAGTGGTTGCTAAGTTGAATGCTTCGACGCCTTCGATTAATGTGACGCGTCAGCGGATGCCGACACAACAACCACAGCAATAGCGTCATTGAGGGGGCTGATGTCTATAGATCAGCGCTTTTATATTGGAAAGGGTCCGCAAAATCTGCGGACCCTTTTGCGCACCTGCGGTTTCGACGCCGCCCTCGATCAAGACATTGAAATAAAAGGAATTGCGCCAGCCGACAGGGCGGGTGCTGGGGACCTGTGCTTTGTCGAAGGCAATGCCAAGGCTGCGGCTAACACCAATCCATCCGCAAGTGCTTGTTTGGTGCAGGAGACTGCCGCATCGGGATTACCTGAATCGGTTTTGCCCGTGATTGTCGCGAATCCACGCTTTGCGCACAAACGATTGAGCGAAGCGTTGTTTGAACTCAAGGACTGGCAAGCGGATGGACCAGGACCTTCCATCCATCCCAGCGCACACATTGCACCGACCGCCTTTATTGGGGCCGGCGCTGCGATTGGAGAGGGTTCCAGAATTGGCCCTGGCGCCGCGATTGGTCCGGGCGTCCAGATTGGGGCACGGTCCAATGTCGGTCCGAATGCCGTTATTCGGTGCGCTCTGATTGGCAATGATGTGAACATTCATGCCGGCGCAGTCGTCGGCGAGGCTGGGTTTGGCGTGACCGGCGGTCCCGAAGGCAGCGAGGATGTCCCGCAATGGGGCCGCGTCATCATTCAGGACTTTGTTACCTTGGGGGCAAATAGCTGCGTCGACCGCGGCGCCTTTGATGACACAACCATTGGGGAACGCACCAAAATCGATAATCTCGTCCAGATCGCCCATAATGTCGTGATCGGGCGCAACGTCACCATGGCGAGCTTTACCGGCATATCCGGATCCACAAAAGTTGGTGACGGTGTCGTTATGGGCGGCCGGGTCGGAATCGCAGATCATGTCCATATCGGCGCAGGCGCGCAGCTCGCGGCGTCTTCCGGGGTGTTTAGAGATATTCCCGCCGGAGAAGCCTGGGGTGGGGTTCCGGCCAAGCCCTTGCGACAGTATTTGCGAGAAATCGCTTGGATACAGAAGCAAATCGCGCCCAAGAAGAAGCCTAAATGACCGTAACCATTCACCCCACCGCCGTCGTTGAGCAAGGCGCGCAGCTTGGCACCAATGTTTCCGTCGGCGCGATGGCCTATGTCGGGCCGAATGCTGTGTTGCAAGATAAAGTTACGCTGCACCCCAAGGCGACCGTGATCGGGCATACAGTTCTGGGGGAGGCGGTTGAGATCTATCCCGGCTCGGTGATTGGTGGTCCGCCGCAAGTCCTCGGCTATCAGGGCAGCGCTGATTCGCGACTGGAAGTTGGTGCGCGCACTGTGCTTCGCGAACATACGACCTTGCATACAGGCTCACCTGAGCATGGCGGTTTAACCAAAGTGGGCGACGATTGTCTGTTCATGGCACACACCCACGCGGCGCATGATTGCGTTCTCGGGAACAAATGTGTGATCGCTAATAATACGCATATTGGCGGGCATGTGACCGTCGGAGAGCAAGTCTGGTTCGGCGGCGCGGTCGCGGTTCATCAGTTTTGCCGCATTGGCGATCATGCCTTTGTCGGCGGCGGTGCAATCCTCGTGTCAGATGTTATTCCCTATGGTTCTGTCGTCGGCAATCATGCGCATCTGGCGGGCTTGAATGTCGTTGGCCTCAAACGGCGAGGCTTCTCGAGAGACACCATTCGCAGCCTGAGGTCAGCTTATCGTATGCTCTATGCGCGCGAGGGCACATTTTCTGAGCGCCTCGAGGATACTGCTGCAGCATTTGTAGAGAGCGAAGAAGTTATGCAGATTGTCACTTTCATTCGCGAAAACAAAAACCGCGCATTGTGCTTACCGCGCTAGGAGACGCTCTTGGCCCCCCTTGGTATCATTGCAGGTCTGGGAGACTTGCCGGTGCACGTCGCCGAAGCCGCAATCGAACGCGGTCAGGGCGTCTATATATTGCGCTTGAAAGGCTTTGAAGAGCCCGCACTGGCGACGTTTCCCGGCGAGATTGCCGGGATCGCAGAACTTGGCAAAGTGTTCAAGGCGTTTCGAAATGCTGGATGTGAGCAGGTCTGTTTCGCGGGCATCGTCAAACGTCCCGACTTTCAGGCCTTGAAGCCTGATTTAAAGGGTATTTCGCTTTTGCCCAAAGCGATTGCTGCGGCGCGTGAGGGGGACGATGCGTTATTGCGGTTCATGGTTGCTGTGTTCGAAAAAGAAGGCTTCGACGTCATCGGTGCGGACCAGGCGGCCGGTTCACTGACGGTCCCGGCGGGCCTGTTTGCTGGACCCGCCCCTACAGATCCCCAGCAGAATGACCTCAAAAAGGCCGCCAGCATTGCTGCGCAAATGGGAGCGTTGGATATCGGTCAGGGCGCAATTGTTGCCAATGGTCTGGTGCTGTGCGTTGAGGCGCAGGAAGGCACAGACGAGATGCTGCGCCGTTGCGCCGAACTGCCATCCCAAATCCGCGGCGCGCCGGAGGCCCGGCTTGGCGTGCTGGTCAAGCGCCCAAAGCCGCAGCAGGAAAGACGCATCGATTTGCCGACAATTGGCCTGACGACGATTGAGCTTGCTGCTGAAGCAGGTCTGGTCGGCATTGGGTTCGAAGCGAACGGCGCGCTCTTGCTGAACGCCGAAGCGTTGCGCGAACGGGCCGAAACGCTTGGAATATTCCTATACGGCTTTCCTGAAGACTGGGCTCTATGAGCGCGCCCCGGGTCTATTTCGTCGCCGCAGAGCCATCTGGAGATTTGTTGGCGCGAGAGACAGTCGAAGCTTTGCGTCACATCTCTCCAGACATTCAAATTCAAGCCATTGGCGGGCGCGAGTTGGAAAAGGCCGGGATCGTCTCGCCCATCGATACAGCCCCGCTCTCTATCCTCGGATTGTTTGAAGGGTTGAAGGCCTATGGCACGGTCGTCAAACTGGCCGATGCGGCGGCAGATGCGATTATTGAAGCGAAGCCAGATGCGGTCATTTTGGTCGATTCATGGGGGTTCATGCTACGCGTGGCGCAACGTGTCAGAGCGCGCGATCCCAAAATCAAGCTGATCAAACTGGTCGGACCACAGGTCTGGGCAACGCGACCGGGCCGCGCCAAAACGCTCGCGGCGGCGGTCGATCACTTGATCTGCATCCATCAAATGGAAATGCCGTATTACGAGCCTCATGGCCTGCCTGTGACAGTGATGGGAAATCCTGCCTTGAGCCGCACAGAAAAAGGCGATGGCGCCGCTGTACGGACGGCGCAGGGCTTGCAGGATACAGACCAGTTACTCCTCGTTCTTCCAGGCAGCCGCCCGAGCGAGATCAAGCGCGTTGCCCCGGTTCTGGTCGAGGCCGCTTGGTTGATGAAGTCAGAGACTGCACACCTGACTGTGATGATGGCCCCTGCACCGAGTGTGCGAGCGCAATTTCTGGAAGCCTTTCCAGATATCGAGAAATGGGCTCGATTGACCGATGACACCGATAAGTCTGCCGACATCATGGCTGCTGCGGACTTGTCACTGGCTTGTTCAGGCACGGTAACATCCGAGCTTGCCGTCCAGGGGACGCCGTTCCTGGTCGGCTATCAAACCGGCTGGATCACTTGGGCGCTGGCGCGGTTTCTGCTCTACAAGCCTGAGCATATAACCCTGCTCAATATCGCTGCAGATGATACCGAAATTGCCCCGGAATTCCTGCAAACAAAATTCAAGCCCGAAGCCGTCGCCGAGAAGGCGCAATCGCTTCTGGCTGACCGCGCTTTGTTGCAGGCTCAGGTAGAGGCGCAAAACAAAGCGCTCTCCCGAATGGGAGAGCGCGATGAGGCGGCGGCGGAAATCGCCGCAAAAACGATACTGGACGTGATTAGCGCGCCGTGATTGGCACAAAGTCGCGTTTTGCTGCGCCAGTATAGATCTGACGGGGGCGTCCGATCCGTTGGCTCGGGTCTTCGATAAACTCGTTCAACTGGGAGACCCAGCCAACGGTCCGCGCCAGGGCAAACAGCACGGTGAACATTTCGGTCGGGAAGCCCATCGCATCGAGGATGACGCCGGAATAAAAATCGACGTTTGGATACAGTTTCTTTTCTCGGAAATACTCGTCCTCGAGCGCTAGTCGCTCGAGTTCTTTGGCGACGCGCAGGATGGGCGTATCAATACCGAGTTCGTCGAGCACTTCGTGGGCGGTTTTCTGCATGACTGTCGCGCGGGGATCATAATTCTTGTAAACGCGATGGCCGAAGCCCATCAGGCGGAAGCTGTCAGATTTGTCTTTCGACTTCTCGATAAATTCAGGGATGCGGTCGACTGTTCCAATTTCGCGCAGCATGTTCAAGCACGCTTCATTGGCGCCGCCATGACTTGGGCCCCAGAGCGACGCACAGCCTGCAGCAATTGCCGCATAAGGGTGGGCGCCAGACGAACCGGCAAGACGAACGGTCGATGTCGAAGCGTTTTGTTCGTGATCAGCGTGCAAGATGAAGATCTTGTCCATGGCGCGGGCCAGGGTCGGGCTGATTTTGTATTTTTCTGCCGGCACAGAGAAGCACATGCGCAGGAAGTTTTCGCCGTAAGAAAGCTCGTTCAATGGGTCTACAAAGCGCTGACCCTGTGTGTATTTGTAAATGCGCGCGGCCAAAGTGGGCATTTTGGCGATCAGGCGGATATAGGCGAGATTTCTCTCTTCAGGGTCTGAGCTGTCCTGGGCGCCTGGATAGAAAGCGGACATCGCGCCGACTGTACCGGTCAGCATCGCCATTGGATGGCTGTCGCGTCGGAAACCGTCAAAAAAGCGATCCATTTGGGTGTGCAGCAATGTGTGCTGAGTCACCACGCCGTTAAACTGGCGAAACTCTTCTTGCGTCGGCAAATCGCCATTCAGCAGGAGATAGGCAACTTCGAGAAAGCCAGACTGTTCGGCCAGTTGATCAATTGGATACCCCCGGTGCAGGAGAATTCCCTTTTCACCATCAATAAACGTAATTTGGCTTTCGCATGAGCCGGTTGAGGTAAATCCTGGGTCCAACGTAAAAACGCCTGCTTCGGAATACAGGCGTTTTACGTCAACGACGTCGGGTCCGTGGGTGCCGCTCATAATCGGCAATTCAATCGTCTTGTCCTTGACGTTGAGTGTCGCGGTTCCGGTCTGTTTCGTTTTATTGATCATCATAGCCCTCTTACATCTCTTTCCATACACCTGCATTTAAGCAGGAAGGTGTTTCCCAATTCTCTCCAGAACTTCATCGCGTCCAAGCCAATACATGACTGGTGCGAGATCTGGCGCCGGCAGCCCGCCGGTCAGTGCGGCCCGTAGCGGCGGACCAACCTGTCCCATGGAGAGTGTGTGCGCTGCACAATACGTCTCCAGAACAGTCTGTAACGCTTCAATAGTCCATGAATCAGATTGGTCTAGTGCCTCACGGAGATCTGACAAACGTTTGATGCCGTCTTCGCGCAATGATTTCCGGGCTTTCTTGTTAAGATTGTCGGCATTGCTATCCCACAAAAAGCGGCAAGATTCAGCCAATTGCGGCAGTGTTTGTCCTCGCTCCTTGAGCGTTGGCAGGGCGTGCTGCAGGCGCTCAGTCAGGTTTTCCGAAACGTCCGTGAGGCCGGCGATTTCCGGCGTTAGCAGGTCTAGCAGACGGGTTTCGTCAATCGTGCGGATAAAATAGGCGTTCACATCGCCAAGTTTTTCCAAGTCTAACCGACCCGGTGCCTTATTGATGTCGGCCAAGTCGAAAACCGCCGCGGCCTCGTCCATGGTGAAGATTTCCTGATCTCCATGGCTCCAGCCGAGACGCATAAGGTAAGAATTCATCGCTTCGGGCAAATATCCCATATCGCGATAGGCCAAAGTCGACAGCGCGCCGTGGCGTTTCGACAATTTGGCGCCATCTGAACCGTGAATCATCGGCACATGGGCGAATTCGGGAACTTGCCAGCCCATGGCGAGATAGATTGGCAATTGCCGGAATGAATTGCGGAAATGGTCATCGCCGCGAACAACATGGGTGATGCCCATATCATGATCATCGACCACAACGGCGAGCATATAAGTCGGGGTGCCGTCAGCGCGCAGCAAAATGAGATCATCAATTTCTGTGGTTTTGAGCGTCACTTCACCCTGCACATGGTCAATAATCGTGATGGTTTCATCATCCGGCGCGCGCAATCGCACTGTGTAAGGCGCGTCCGCTGACGGCGCTGCGCCGCCATCTCGCCATGGCGAGCGATACGGCGCCAAAAGTGCGTCAGCTTCCGCGCGCAAGGCTTGTTGTGCGGTCGCACTCAAGCCGTCCTGTTTGGCTTCCGCACGTTTCGCTTCGCCAGCTTCACGCCGGGCCTGCAGCTCTTCAGGAGTGGCATAGCAGCGAAACGCGCGACCGGCCTCGATCATTTCCAGCGCACAAGCGGCGTGGCGATCGGCGCTTTGGCTTTGATAAGTCGGTGCTTCGTCAGCCTCCAGTCCCAACCAGGCCATGCCATCGAGAATGGCTTGCGTGGCTTCGTCGGTGGAGCGTTTTTTGTCGGTATCTTCAACGCGCAGAAGGAACTTTCCGCCATGGCGTTTCGCCAGCAAATAATTGAACAAGGCTGTGCGCGCACCGCCAATGTGCAGCATGCCCGTAGGCGAGGGAGCAAAACGTGTAACGACTGTCATCGACTTAATTTCGACCGTGGATTCAAGCTACTGGGATAATCTTCCCCGCTTCAACACGCTCTGCTAAGGTTTCGCAAGGGGCGGGGAGGAAAGATGCAGCGATTTCCGCTGTCCGCAATCCGGCTGGAGCTTCAGTTACGCGCGCCATTCGTGTTCGCGATCGGCATGATGACCGGCGCCATCTGGTACTTTTCGATCAATTTCGAGCCGTCCCTAACAGGATTGATGATTCTCGCGGGAATTGTCTTAACCTGTCTTTTCTGGGCATCGAGGCGGGCAGTGCCAGGCATCCTGATTGTCGCCTTGATACTATTGGGCGGCTCGGTATCAGGCGCCGTCAGCGGGAGTCTGGCGACGATACGAAGCCATCAAGCCACCGTTCACGAACCGCTCGGCCCTGTATTGATTGAAGGCTGGATTACGCAAGCGCAACCGGCCCGGCGCGGCGTTCGGTTGGTCTTGCACGTTCATGCAATTGATGGCGTTGCGGCTGAGCACACGCCGAAAACGGTTCGCGTAACGCATATTTCCTCTTTAAAAACAGAGCCTGGTCGGTTTGTCCGGTGTTGGACTGTGCTGCGTCCACCACCCGCGCCGGTGATTGCGGGCGATTATGATTTCGCTCGTCAGGCCTGGTATTCCCGCCTGGGCGCGGTTGGCTATGTCCAAGGCCGTTGTCGCGGCGGCGTGTTGGGGCGTCCCGACGATATTGCGGATCGCCTAAGACTGCGGATCTCTGAGGGGCGCCGAAATCTGGCGCTGCACGTTGCGGATGCAGCGGGCGAGCGAGCAGGCGGCTTCGCGGCGGCGCTGGCGTCCGGGGATAGAAGCTTCATGCGGGTGGCCGATCAGGAGGCGTTGCGCGGATCGGGCCTGGCGCATTTGCTGGCCATTTCAGGCCTGCATATGGGAATTGTTGGCGGTCTGGTCTTCCTGATTTGCTGGCGGACGCTATCCCTGATCGAGCCGCTGGCGCTGCGCTGGCCGGTTAAGAAACCGGCAGCGCTATTGGCCCTCTTCGCCTGCGCCTCGTATTTGATCATATCCGGCGCGAGCGTTTCGACACAGCGCGCTTTTATCATGGCGGCAATCATATTTGGTGCAGTGCTGCTTGACCGAACCGCATTGAGCTTGAGATCGCTCTCTATTGCGATGATTGCCGTCATCGTTCTGGCGCCGTGGAGTGTTCTGACGCCCGGTTTTCAAATGTCATTTGCTGCCACCGGAGCCTTGATCGCGACTTATGAGGCTTGGCAAGACCGGCTTCGCGACACACCGGACGCGCGCCGACGCGGTGTTTCTTTCTGGCTGAAATCTCTGTTCGTGACGTCCACGGTTTCCAGCGTGGCGACGATGCCGTTCGCAATGTACCATTTCGGTCGCGTGGCGGGACTCGGCCTGCTGGCAAATCTGGCCGCCATGCCAATTGTCTCTTTGGTCAGTGCGCCTTTCGCAGCTGCTGCGCTGCTTTTGGCGCCGCTTGGGCTTGATGGCTGGGCGCTGCGCGGGTTCGGCCTGTCGCTGGAATGGATTTTGACGATCGCGCACTATTTTTCTGGATCCGGCGCGGAGCGACGAAGCGCTTTTCCGCCGATGCCGGCCCTGAGTTTGGTCGGGTTTTCGGCCGCGATCATCTCATACTGCCTGTTTAATCAGATGAAGTCGCGCGCCATCAGCCTGGTCTGTTTCGGCGCGCTCTCTGCTGCGATATGGGTGTCCTCAGCGCGAGATCGTATCCATTGGGCGCCTTCCGGTGAGCTATTCCTTGAGACGTCGACAGGCGCTGTGAAACGTATTGCCGTCATGGACGGTGATGGTCTGGCACCATTGCGGTTTGCCGATGCGCCAGTGGATCATCGCTGTCAGCCAGGCCTGGTGTGTGAGTTGGAATTTGAAGGTGATACGGTCGTCTATCTCGACCCGGATCTGGATGAACCGTCAGCAGTGGCCAAATCGACAATCTGGTTATCGCGTCAATCCGCACCACCGCAGAATATGGATTCGGCCATCATTGAATGGTCTGACGTCGTTCGCGAGAATGGTGTGACGCTCGAGCGCCGCGCAAATCAATGGGTCAAACACGAAAAACCCGCTTGCGGGCACAGGCTGTGGCGCCCGTGCCCGGCAGATTAGGCGCGTTCAACTCTATTCGTATTTACGGATCAGCGCGACCAGGCAGCCTTGGACGCGCACGCGGTCCGGTCCAAAAATGCGTGTTTCGTAAGCCGGGTTCGCTGCTTCCAGTGCGACGGAAGCGCCTTTCTTTCGCAGACGCTTCAGCGTTGCCTCTTCATCATCAATCAGCGCGACAACAATATCACCAGAATTGGCACTATCGGTCCGCTTCAGGATGACAATATCACCGTCAAGGATGCCAGCATCGATCATTGAGTCGCCTTTGACTTCCAAGGCGTAATGCGCGTCGCTGTCAGCATATTCTTCTGGTGGTGTGACGCGGTCGACTTCGTTCTGAATCGCAGCAATCGGAACACCGGCAGCGATGCGGCCGAGGACTGGGATCGTATTGCGGCCCATTTGCGGGCTCTGCGATCCGACGACACTTGGCCGAAACGCCTGGCGTCCACGCGGCGGGGCCGCAGGGGTTGCGGAGTCCGGCATTTTGAGCACTTCCAGCGCGCGGGCACGATTGGCGAGGCGACGGATAAATCCACGCTCTTCCAAAGCCACAATCAAACGGTGAATACCGGATTTGGAGGCGAGGTTGAGCGCTTCTTTCATCTCATCAAACGATGGCGAGACGCCATCAGCCTTGATGCGTTCATGGATGAAAAGAAGAAGCTCTTTTTGTTTGGTAGTGAGCACGAAATATCTCCGCAATAACGAATCTGTTCTCTTTATGTTTATTCTCGTTCTGTTCTTTTGTCAAATTCCTTTCTGAGCATGCTCATAATATGAGTGTCCCAGACCTCGTCATGGATCGGCGTGGTCTCCCGCCGTGTCCCTTCCAGAATGAATCCCGCGCGCTGATAGGCGTGAATGGCGGGGGTGTTGTGAGAATAGACAAGTAAATCAACACGGTGCACCCAATCGCGGGCGAATGCACGGTTCACAATGAGAGACATCAACGCTGCGCCCAGGCCGTTCCCGCGATGCGCTGGGGCAAGCGCGATGCGGCCAAGACCGGCAGTTCTGAGCCGGCGATTGAGCGACACTTGAAAATGCCCGACCATGACATCGTTTTGTGTTACCGCCCATAATTCGCGCAGCGGCTCGGCGCCTGTGTGCTGACCAATGAGCGTGCGGAATTGCGATTTGCTCAGCGGCCATGCCAGGGCCGCGCCCGCCCATTGCAAGGCGTCACGCTCCGTCTGAAACCAGGAAAACAGCTCAGCGATGTCACGTTTCTGGAATTTTCGCCGGGCGAGGGTCATTGGGCCCGTCTTAGGGCGCTGACATGCTGCTCACGATCCGGGCGCTTCATCAGGCTTTCGCCGATCAGGAATCGCCGCGCACCGGTCTTTCTTAGCCGCGATATATCACCTGGCTGGCTGATGCCGCTTTCGGAGACGAAGTCTTTATCGGCGGGGATCAGACGTGACAGCGTCTCACTGGTTGCGAGATCCGTCTGCATGATTTTCAGGTCTCGATTATTGATCCCGATCAGCGGTGAGGGCAGGGCAAGCGCACGTTCGATTTCGTCGGCGTCATGCGTCTCGATCAGCGCATCCATGCCGAGATCCAGGGCTGCCTGGGTGAGATCCAGCGCCAAGGCGTCATCCGTACAGGACAAGATCACCAGAACCGCATCAGCGCCATGCGCACGGGCTTCTGCGACCTGGATCGTGTCGATCATGAAATCCTTGCGCAGCATAGGCAGAGAGACGGCGCTGCGAATGGCGCCAAAGTCTTTAAGACTGCCGCCGAAGCTCGGCCCATCTGTGAGCACCGAGAGGCAAGCCGCGCCGCCGCGCTCATACTGAGCGGCAATATCGCGCGGATCTGCCCCGGGCAGGATATCCCCAGCGCTCGGGCTCTTGCGTTTCATTTCGCAGATCAGGGCATTTTCACCGCGCTCAGCAATAGAGCTTAGCCGAGACGCGAACCCGCGCGGTGCAGATGTATCGCCGGCAGCAGCGAGAAAATCCTGCTCCGAACGCTCGCGTTTGAGGGCGGCCACTTCATCACGCTTATAATCAATGATCCGATCGAGCGCCGTGCTCATACTGATTGTCCTTTTGAAGCGGCGGCAAGCGTTGCTAAAGTGCGCCCGGCGGCACCAGAATCGATCGCTTCGCCGGCTTGGGCAGCGCCGTCTTTAAGATCGCTGGCACGGCCGAGCACGTGCAGGCCCGCCGCGGCATTCAGGAGCACGGCGTCGCGGAACGGGCCGGGGCGCCCATCCATCAGTTCGCTGATCGCCATTGCATTGTCGCTCGGTTCGCCGCCGGCAAGAGCGCTCAGGCGGTTGCGTCCCAGGCCCGCATCTTCCGGCACAATCACCCGCTCGGTGAGTTGGCCATTATGGACGTCGATGATTTGCGTCTCGTCAGCAATTGATAGCTCGTCGATGACTGTGCCGTCCGAGTCTTGGCCATGCACGACCCAGGCGCGTGTGATGCCGAGATCCCGCAGCGCTTCTGCCATGGGCACAAGCCAGCGCGCTTCACTGACACCGAGCACCTGGTGGGTTGCAGACGCTGGATTGGAGAGCGGGCCAAGCAGGTTGAAAATGGTCCGTATAGCGAGGCTGGCACGGACCGGTGCGACATGCCGCATAGCGCTATGATGGCTTCGCGCGAACAGGAAGCCGACACCGGCTTGTTCAAGACAGTCTCGGAAACGACTTTCGGTCAGATCCAGCTCGACCCCCAGCGCTTCGAGAACATCTGCGCTGCCGGTCTTTGGCGGCACGGAACGATTGCCATGCTTGGCGACTTTGCCGCCTGCGGCCGCGATGACGATCGCGCTGGCGGTGGACGTGTTCAGACTGGTCCAACCTAGACCGCCCGTGCCGCACGTGTCGAGGGTTGGTCCTTCAAGCTCAATCTTGCGCGCGTTGGCGCGCAAGGTTTTTGCGCCGGCGAGCAGCTCTGCGCCGGTTTCACCGCGCACCGCGAGGCCCATCAGGAACGCGCCGATTTGCTCTGGCGGAACGTCGCCAGACAAGATCGCGCTGAAAGTGGCTTCGAGATCTGCAGCGGACAATGATTGACCGCTCGCCAGGACTTTCAGGGCGGGAGAAAGAGAAACGTCAGACATGGGACCTCGATATAAGCGCCTCAGGCTAAGTGCCTAGGTGTGCTTCAGAAAATTCTTGAGCAAGGCATGACCGTGCTCTGTCAGGATGCTTTCCGGATGAAACTGCACGCCAAAGACCGGGCGGGTCTTGTGATGCACCGCCATGATTTCGCCGTCGGCGGTGAACGCATCGGCGATCAGGCTGTCCGGCAGGTCGCCCGGTTCAATCGCAAGTGAGTGGTAGCGCACGACGTCATAGGTCTCTGGCAAGCCGTCAAAGAGCGGACCATTTTCGTGACGGATCTGGCTGATCTTGCCGTGGCGAATTTGTTGCGCTGTGATGATCTCGCTGCCCTCTGCCGCACCAATGCTCTGGTGACCGAGGCAGACGCCGAGGATTGGGAGATCAGCCGCCGCTTTGCGCACGATCTCGACGCAAATGCCTGCTTCCTTTGGTGTGCAAGGACCAGGGGACAGGACGATGCCGTCCGACTTGAGCGCCAGCGCTTCTTCAGTGGTCAGCTCATCATTACGAATGACTTGCGTGCGCGCCCCGATCTCTTCGAGATAGTGAACCAGGTTCCAGGTGAAGCTGTCATAATTGTCGATGACGAGGATATGTTTGGCGGCGCTCATTGATCGAACTCATATCTTGCCGACAGCGCAGCGGCTTTCTTCAGCGCATTGGCTTTGTGGACGGTTTCATCGAACTCATATTGCGGATGCGAGTCCAGAACCACGCCGCCGCCCGCCTGAATGTGCAGCTGGCCATCTTTCAGGACGGCGGTGCGCAAGGCGATACAGGTATCCAGGTCGCCATTCCATCCGAAATAGCCAATCGCGCCGCCATAGATCCCGCGGGCATTCTGTTCCAGCTCATCAATGATCTGCATGGCGCGAATTTTTGGGGCGCCTGAGACCGTACCTGCTGGAAGTCCGGCGAGCAGGGCATCGACAGCGGTCAGCCCGTCGCGCAGATCGCCTTCGACATGCGAAACGATGTGCATGACGTGACTATAGCGTTCGACGATGAAACGTTCCGTCACTTCGACGCTGCCATACGCCGTCACGCGGCCGACATCATTGCGACCCAGGTCGAGCAGCATCAGGTGCTCGGCGATTTCTTTCTTGTCCGCGAGCAAGTCGGCCTTCCGTTCGGCATCGATAACCGGGTCACCAGAACGCGGACGCGTTCCGGCAATCGGGCGAATGGCGACGCGGCCATCGCGGACCCGGACCAGAATTTCCGGGCTCGACCCAACCAGACGGACATCACCGAGATTCATATGGAACATGAAGGCTGACGGGTTCAGGCGGCGCAGGGCGCGATAGAAGCTGATTGATTTGCGCTTGAATGGCGCGCTGAACCGCTGGCTCGGAACGACCTGAAAAATGTCGCCCGCCTTGATATAATCTCGGGCCGTTTCAACCATGCCGAAATATTGGTCCTGCGTGGTGTTCGAGGTGAAATCGAGCGCTTCGCTTTCACCCTCGCGCGGAGAAATAGGCGGCGGGCTTTCCAACGCATTTTCCACTTGATCAAGCAAGGCGTCGGCCGCAGCTTCCTCGCCTGGCGCGTGTCGGCCGACGAGGATCAGCTCTTGGTACAAGTGGTCAAAAATCAATACCACGCCGGGGATCATCAGCAACGCTTCGGGGACGTTCAATTCGTCTGGGTTGGAGATCGAAACCGGTTCCACATGCTGTATGAAATCATAGCCAATATAGCCGAATGCGCCGCTCGCCATAGGCGGCAGGTCGGTCTCCGCGCCGGCGTCAGCGAGGCCGGCTTCAGCAAAGCTTCGCAATGCCTCAATTGGTGAACCCTTGATCGGCTCTGCCTTGTCGAAGGATAGATCCGGCGATGTTTGACCCACACCATCGAGCACCCGCATCCACGACTTTGGGTGCAGACCAATAAATGAATAGCGTCCGAGGCGTTCACCGCCAAGAATGGACTCGAACAGGAAGCTGCCCGGTTCATCTGGACCGAGTTTGAGCATTGCCGAGACCGGCGTTTCTAAGTCGCCTGGTCGTCGCCGAACGCGTAATTGATCACGGCTCATTGTTCCGTCACAAGGCTTCGTTTGTAGGCCTCAAATGCGCGGCCATTGGTTTCCAGCTCAACGTCTTCCGCGATGCTGATCAGATAAGCCCGGAACAGATCTTCGGCGATGCCATTCTGAATATCGAGCGCGCTGGCCTGGGCAAGCAGGTCAAGCGTTTCGCTCTCCGGGCGGTCGATACTGTCGACCTGCATAATGATCATCTGACCCGAAACGCCCTGGATGGAGAATGTTTCGCCCGCTTCATTCGCGGCGAACAGGCCCGACATGAGCGATCCAGGCAGCTGGAACTCATTATTCTCGCGCGTCACTGGCCGCGGCAGCGTCTCGACTTCTGTGGCGTATTTTGCCGCTTCGGCTGCGAGTGAGCTCGAACCGTCGGCAATAGCGGCCTCGATTTCTGCTGCCACGGTTTGCAATTGTTCGCTGGCGCGTTGTTGCTTCCAGGCCGCCTCCAGTCGGTCGCGGACTTCGTCATACTCTGGCAGTCGCTCCGGGACGATGGAGTCGACACGGGCAATCCAGGTCGTTTCGTCTTCTCCAAAGCGCTCTGTGTTGCGGCCTTCAGCTTGCGCATAGATCATTTGCAGCAAGCCTGGGGCTGTCACCAATGGCAAGTATCGCTTACCGGCTCGTGTGACGCCATTAGTGTCGACAGGTGCAAATGACAGGACGGGTGTTCCGAGGCCCTCCGCGATGCCTTCCAGGTCAGCGCCTGTTCCGAGCAGATCGTCGAATTGCGGCAGAGCGTCAAAGAATAAGCCGACGGCGATTTGCTGAGCCAGCTCTTCTTCAATTTGGTCGCGTACGTCTTCGAGCGGCGTTGCCGCGCCTTCAATCACGTCTTCCAGTCTGATCACGACATAGCTGCCACCAACGGGCTGCGGACCATGAATGGAGCCGGATTGGGCGCCTCTGGCAAACACCTGATCGGCCAATCTCTCATTGTTGATGATTTCGCGGCGACCAGAGCGCAACTCTGTCGAGACCGCTGTTTCAATCGCCTCAGGGGCTGCGCCGCCGGCGATTCGACCCAACGCTGCGCGCGCTGAGGCTTCATCTGCGAAGGCAAACTCAGTGAAGGTCCGACTGTCAGGACCAGTATAGCGCTCGACTCTATACGCCTCATAGTAAGATTGAATATCTTGCTCGGTGACCTCGACTTGCGCCACAAAATCATCGGGCGTCAGGTGTATCAGACTTATGCTGCGTCGCTCCGGTTCGCGCAGCAAGTCTTTCCGCTCTTCGTACAGTGCCTGGAGCTGCTCTTCGGTTGGGTCGCCAATTTCGGGCAGTTGCGTTTGCTGCAATAGGAACCAGGACGCTGAGCGCAACTCGCCCGTATAAGCGGCCTGTAGCCGGGCCAATGCAGTTGGAACCCGCAATCCGGAATTCGGAACAGCCTGCAAGCGATCAATTGTCATGCTGGCTTCGATATCTGCTTCATAATCTGCTTCCCGAAACCCATTGGCGTCGAGGAGCTGAGAATAGCGCAACGGATCAAACACGCCGGTCGTATCCTGGAATACAGGGTCAGTGCGAATATTTTCGACGATCGCATCGGTGGTCGCGGAAATACCCTGTTTATCGGCGTAAGCCGTCAGCATGGTTTCGCGCGAAAGGTCCCCAAAGATCTGATCCAGCATGCCGCGTTGCATTGCTTCTTCCTTGGTCAAGGAGCGTCCGCGTTCGTCGGTTTGCGTTCGCAGGATCCGTTCGAGCGTCGAATCAAGCGCGCGATCCGAAACGCCGCGATCTCCCGCACTAACCAGATTATTGCCTGAACCGCCGGCAAAAATGTCGGTTACACCCCAGGCCGCCATTGAAATAATAATAATGACGAAAATTCCGCCAGCCGCTTTAGAGCGGAGCATATTACGCATCGGGGTCAGCATTGGTGAGACCTTTCCCTTCGGGATCGCTTGTTTGTTTCAGCACAGCTTGCTAGGCGAGCGCACAAACTTGTTCAAGATGGTGACTGGTATGGTACGCACACTGATCGCAGGCAATTGGAAAATGAATGGCCTGAAATCCTCATTAATGGAAGTCGACAAAGTCGTCGCACAACTCGGGACACTCGCAGATGACGCGGATTGCCTGATTTGTCCGCCGTCGACACTGATTGTTCCTATGCACGAGCGCGCTGGCGCGCGGATGAAGGTTGGCGCGCAAGCCTGTCACCCTGAAGCGTTCGGCGCGTTCACTGGCGATTTGGCGGCTGAGCAGTTGAAGGATGCAGGTGCATCCCATGTCATTGTTGGCCACTCAGAGCGGCGATCCGAGCATGGCGAACGCAGTGCCTATGTGCAGGAGCAGGCGCATGCCTGCTTGCGCGCAGGTATCACGCCAATTGTCTGTGTCGGTGAAAGCTTTGCGCAACGCCAGCGCGGCGAGACCAAAGACACAGTGATACGGATTTTGCGCAAATCACTGCCTACACTTGGCGCAAATGACTCCCTCGTCGTGGCCTATGAGCCGCTTTGGGCGATTGGCACAGGCCTGGTGCCAAGCTCTGACGAGATTGCTGAAGTCCACAAGGATATCCGTAATCTACTGGTCGAGCTGTTTCAGGACCGCGGCGCGGACGTTCCGATTCTTTATGGCGGCTCGATGAAGCCCGGAAATGCCGCAGAGATTCTGGCGATTGAAAACGTCAATGGCGGTTTGATTGGCGGGGCGAGCTTGAAGGCGGACGATTTCATGGCCATTTATGCCGCTGCGGTGGCTTGATTGAGAGGCCTTTCACTGACCGAAAGGGGTTGGCGGACGGCTAAGAAAAGCGTATTGGCCGCCGCTTGAGATTCAGGAACTGAACATGACCAATGTAATCCTTGTCGCGCACATTCTCGTCTCCATCGTTTTGGTGATTGTTGTGCTCATGCAGCGCTCCGAAGGCGGCGCACTGGGAATTGGTGGCGGCGGCGGCGGCGCTGGCGGTGGTCTGATGTCAGGATCTGGGGTTAAAGGCGCTCTGGTGCGAACAACAATAATTTTCGGCGCAATTTTCTTTGTTTCCAGCCTGACACTCACAATTATTGCGACGCATGAAAACGCCGACGGTCGAACTGATGTCCAGCGCGAACTCGAAGGCACGGTTCCGAACGATGCTGATACGGATGGCATCAATCTCAACGATTTTGATGATGTTTTGAGCTCCGACGGGGCGCTTCTGGACGATCCGCTGGCAGTAACGCCTTCTGAAACGACGCCCGAAGTCACCGAACCAGCAAATGACGATCCACTCGCAGCGGACCCCGCTCCACAATAATCGAGATTAATCCTGACTTACCCCTATCGGGGGTTGTCGCGAATCAGGCAAACTGCATTTCCATGACTCGCTATATTTTCATTACTGGCGGCGTGGTGTCTTCTTTAGGCAAGGGTATCGCGTCCGCAGCGCTCGGGGCTTTGCTACAGGCAAGGGGCTACAAAGTCCGCCTCCGCAAGCTTGACCCGTATTTGAACGTCGATCCAGGAACCATGAGCCCGCGCCAGCATGGCGAGGTTTTCGTCACGGATGATGGCGCCGAGACCGATCTCGATCTTGGCCATTATGAGCGCTTTACCGGCGTATCGGCGCGCCAATCTGATAATATCACGACCGGACGTATCTATTCGACCATCATCGAGAAAGAACGACGCGGCGACTATCTCGGTGCCACCATTCAAGTCATCCCGCACGTCACCAATGAAATCAAAGATTTTGTGCTGTCTGATGCCGGCGAAGGCGTCGATTTTGTCCTCTGCGAGATTGGCGGCACAGTCGGCGACATTGAAGGCCTGCCGTTCTTCGAAGCAATCCGTCAGCTCGGCCAGGAACTCGGACCCGAACGCGCCTGTTTTATCCACTTAACCTTGCTGCCCTACATTCCGGCCGCAGGCGAAATGAAAACCAAGCCGACGCAACACTCGGTCAAAGAGTTGCGCTCGATCGGCATCCAGCCGCAAATCCTGCTGTGCCGCTGTGACCGCCCAATCCCTGAGAACGAAAAAGGCAAAATTGCCAGCTTCTGTAATGTTCGCCCGAGCAGCGTCATCGAAGCGCGCGATGTGGGCCATATCTATGATGTGCCTGCGGCCTATCACAAAGAAGGTCTGGACGAAGAAGTCCTGACACATTTCCGCATCGCGGATGCGCCAAAGCCCAACCTCGTCCGTTGGGATCAGATCGCGGAGACTGTGCACAATCCTGATGGTCATGTCTGCATCGGACTGGTTGGCAAATACACAGATGTTCCGGACGCGTATAAGTCTGTCATGGAAGCGCTTCAGCATGGCGGCCTGTCAAACAATGTTCGTGTGGATATCAAGCTTATCAATAGCGAAGAGTTTGATGATGAAACCGCCCCGATCGATATTCTCGAAGGTGTGCACGGCATCATCCTGCCCGGCGGCTTTGGGGAACGTGGTGCGCGCGGAAAAATGCGCGCCGCGCGATTTGCACGTGAGCGCCAGGTTCCGTGTTTCGGGATCTGCTATGGCATGCAGCTGGCTGTGGTTGAGGCCGCGCGCAATCTTGCTGGCATTGATGGCGCGTCGACATCCGAGTTCGGCCCGACCGATCAGCCTATTGTTGGTCTGATGTCTGAATGGACCAAGGGCAATCAACTGGTCACCCGGGACGAGAATACCGATATGGGTGGCACGATGCGGCTCGGCGCTTATCCGGCGCGGTTGAAAGAAGGCTCTCTGGTCGCGTCGATATATGGCACGCAAGAGATCTCTGAACGCCACCGGCACCGCTACGAAGTCAATGCAGGCTATATCGAGCAGCTCGAAAAGCATGGCGTGTCATTTTCAGGCATGTCGCCGGATGGAGTCCTGCCAGAGATTATCGAGCTGAATGACCATCCATGGTTCATCGCGGTGCAGTATCATCCGGAACTGAAATCCCGGCCAATGGAGCCGCATCCGCTGTTTGCGAGCTTTATAGGCGCTGCCGTGACGCAGAGCCGTCTGGTTTAGACGCTTATCGCCTTTCATCCGTTTCTCAGCTATCTGAATGACGCGATGGCCAAGGAGATGAGATATGCGGATCGGATTTCAGTGCGGTATCACGCTCGCGCTTCTAGGGCTGGCGGGGTGCGCAGGCGTCGTCTCGGCGGATAAATGCACAGCACGCTTGAGCGATGTTCAGGTTATTGGCTCTCACAATTCCTATAAACTTTCGATCCCGGCGGCTGAGCTGGGGCTGATTGAGGCGCAAGCCCCGGAATGGGCATCGGCGCTCGATTACGGACATTTACCGCTCACCGAGCAACTTGATCTCGGCATGCGGCAACTCGAACTGGATGTGTATTATGATCCGGAGGGCGGGCTGTATCAGGATCCGCTTGGCCCGAGATTGGTCGGCGCAGCGTATGACGCGTCAGGATTGGAGCAGCCAGGATTCAAAACCCTACACGTCCAGGACGTGGATGCCAGATCGACGTGTCTGCAGTTCACGCAATGCCTTTCAGAGGTTCAGGCCTGGTCTGCGGCGCGGCCTGATCATGTCCCCATGCTAATCCTGATTAATGCCAAGCAGGCCCCCATAGACCTTCCGAACTCGACCATTCCACGAGCGTTCGACGCCGCTGCTTTTGAGGCGCTGGATGCTGAGATCCGATCCGTGTTCGGCGAAGATCATCTTCTCACGCCAGATGATGTGCGCGGCGACGCCGAGACCTTGAAAGACGCCGTCTTAGCGGGTGGGTGGCCGGCTTTAAGTGAGGCGCGCGGTCAGGTGTTCTTCGCGCTTGATGAGCCGCCAGCTGTTGTGGACGTCTATCGCCGCGGCGAAACCGCGCTCAACGGGCATGCCATGTTTATCAATTCAACGGCGCCGGATGCGCCTGACGCAGCCTATTTCACAATCAATGATCCGATCGGAGCAGGGGCCGATATCTCAGCCCGCGTCAGCGCAGGCTTTGTCGTGCGCACCCGCGCCGACGCCAATACGATGGAAGCCCGCAGCGGGGATCGCACGCGGCTGGATGCGGCGCTGGCCAGCGGTGCGCAGTACATTTCAACCGATTATTACCAGCCGCGCGCAGAGTGGAGTGACTATGTTGCGAAACTGCCAAATGGTGAGACGGTTCGGTCCAATCCACGATCGACATGCAGGATAGAGTAAACAACCGCAACTTCCCTCTTGTCGGGCGCGTATCATGGCTGTATACGCGCGGTTTGAATTTCATGGGGCATCGCCTCGATTCCCCGTTTTGGAGCAAGCATATGGCTGTCCCTAAGAGTAAAATTACCAAATCACGCCGTGGCATGCGTCGTTCGCACGACCGCCTGAAAGGCAATACATTTATCGAAGACCAGGATTCTGGTGAACTTCGTCGTCCGCACCATATCGATCTGAAGACCGGTATGTATCGCGGTCGTCAGATCCTCGAGCCAACCGAAGACTAGGTTCGATCTGAAATCGATTTCAAAAGCCCTCGCAGATTGCGAGGGTTTTTTTGTGCCTCGCTGTCGATGCGACACATTTGAAGAGGGCATTCTGAGACATCACGCCAGGACTGGGCATGAGGAGATTTGGGGCAGATTTTCTGGAACAATTCAAAGCTGTGTGTTATTCGCCAGCGCATGATTGATAATCCACATGGTGTCCATGATTACACCGATGATCCGCGCAATGCTAACATCCTGATATCCGTAAATGGTGAGCTGAAAAAACGGGAAGAGGCCACGGTTTCCGTGTTCGATTCAGGTTACATTCTCGGCGACGGCGTCTGGGAGGGCATGCGTGTGCACAAAAACAGCATCGCCTTTTTGTCTGAGCATTTGCGACGGCTCTACGCTGGCGCAAAAACCATCGATATGGATATTGGTCTGACGCCAGAAGACTTAACCCAGCGCCTGTTTGACTGCCTGAAAGCAAATGGAATGACAGAGGGCGTGCACATTCGGCTCATGGTGACACGCGGGATTAAAAAGACGCCGTATCAAGGACCACGATTTACGATTGGGTCGGCGACGATTGTGATCATCCCTGAATACAAGTCTCCCGTCCCGGACATCGTTGCGCGCGGGCAGAAATTATTCACGGTTCATGTCCGCCGCACTGGCCCTGCGGAACAGGACCAAAAGCTGAACTCGCATTCAAAACTTAATTGTATCCTCGCTTGTATTCAGGCGGACAAAGCTGGCGCTGATGAAGGGCTGATGCTTGACCCGGACGGATTTGTGGCGACCTGCAATTCGACGCATTTCTTTATTGTTCGCGACGGCGAGGTCTGGACCAGCCCGAATGATTACTGCCTCGGCGGCATCACCAGGGGGAATATTTTGCAAGTGTGCCGGGATGCCGGGATCGTGACGCGCGAAAAGCGGTTCTCGCTGTTTGATGTCTATTCCGCTGATGAGGTGTTTCTGACGGGTACATTTGCCGGGGTGAGCCCAGTCCGCGAAGTTGATGGCCGTGATATTTCCATTCTGAATGGTCCGGTCACTCAGCGCGTCGGTGAGCTCTATCGCGCGTATGTGGATCGCAATCTGACGCCAATCCCATCATGAGCGGCGCGATCGAATCTGATGTGCGCATCGCCATGTGGTCGGGGCCACGCAATCTCTCAACCGCGATGATGCGCAGTTTCGGGTCGCGCGCCGATACGGTCTGTGTGGATGAGCCATTCTATGCCGCCTATCTTGAGCTGACCGGCTATGATCACCCGATGCGGGATGAAATTCTCGCCCGGCACGAGACCGATCCTGAGCGGATCATCGAGGAGATGGTCGTTGCCAAGCCGGCCGCACCGATTTTCTATCAAAAGCAAATGACCCACCACATGGTCGCGGGCATTCCCAGGCACTGGGTGGCAAATGTGCGCAATGTTTTCCTCATTCGGCATCCCGCTCGCGTATTGGCGTCATATGCTAAGAAAATGACCACTGTATCGCTCGATGCGCTTGGCTTTGCGCAGCAGCTGGAATTGTTCAATCTGGTCCAAGACACAACTGGCGAGATTCCGATCGTCATTGATAGCGACGACATTCTCAAAGCTCCAAAGACAGCGCTTCAGTCACTTTGTGAGCAGCTGGACATTGCATTTGACGACGCAATGTTGTCCTGGGCGCCTGGCAGCCGCGCTGAGGATGGCGCCTGGGCACCTCATTGGTATGACGCCGTGTTCAATTCTACTGGATTTGGCAAGGCGCCTGAGGCGATACCCAATCTTCCAGCGGAGTATGAGAGAATTCTCGATGACGCGTTGAGCATTTATCAAACGCTCGCAGGATTTCGTGTTCAGACATGATTGCGCCAATGACAATGCTCGAGAGCCTGTTCCGCACACCCTGACGGTCTTCCCCTTGCTCTTTCACGGATAGCGCACTAGACGCAGCCGCAACAAAGCTTCCCGCCTTACAAAGGACCCCGCCATGAGCGAAATCGTCGATATTCACGCCCGCCAAATTCTCGACAGCCGCGGCAACCCGACCGTCGAAGTGGATGTCACGTTGGATGACGGCTCATTTGGCCGTGCGGCAGTGCCATCCGGCGCCTCTACAGGCGTTCACGAAGCGCACGAATTGCGCGATGGCGGCGAAGCCTACAAAGGCAAAGGCGTGATGGAAGCGGTCGACTCTGTGAATGGCGAAATCGCCAATGAACTGGGCGGCATGGATGCGACGCAGCAGCGCCTGGTCGATGGCTTGATGATTGAGCTGGATGGCACCGAAAACAAGAAGCGGCTCGGCGCCAATGCTATTCTGGGTGTGTCCATGGCAACGGCGAAAGCCGCGGCTGAGAGCTGCGGTTTGCCGCTCTATCGTTATATTGGCGGCACCAATGCCCGCGTTCTGCCAACCCCGATGATGAATATCATCAATGGCGGCGAGCATGCGGACAATCCGATTGATATCCAGGAATTCATGATCATGCCGGTCAATGCGGACAGCATTGCTGACGGTGTGCGCATCGGTGCGGAAATCTTCCATACGTTGAAAAAGACCCTCAGCGATGCCGGACATAATACCGGCGTTGGCGACGAAGGCGGTTTCGCGCCGAACCTGTCTTCAACCACGGACGCGCTCGATTTCATCATGAAGTCGATTGAAGCAGCTGGTTATCAGCCGGGTGAAGACGTGACGCTGGCGCTCGATGCGGCGTCGACGGAATTCTACAAGGACGGCAAATATGTCCTGGCCGGCGAAGGCACGACGCTCGACGGCGAAGGTATGGCGAAATATCTGACTAATCTGGTCGATGCCTATCCGATCGTCTCGATTGAAGATGGCATGGCTGAAGATGACTGGGATGGCTGGAACATTCTGACGGAAATGGTCGGTGACCGCTGTCAGCTCGTCGGCGACGACCTGTTCGTGACCAATCCGGAGCGCCTGGCCATGGGGCTGCAGCGCGGCGCCGCGAACTCGATCCTGGTCAAAGTCAATCAAATCGGGACCTTGTCTGAAACACTGGATGCGGTCGAGCTGGCACATCGCCATGCCTATACGTCGGTCATGTCTCACCGTTCTGGCGAGACCGAAGACGCGACCATCGCAGACCTCGCGGTGGCGGTGAATTGCGGCCAGATCAAAACCGGCTCGCTGGCCCGTTCTGACCGGCTCGCGAAATACAATCAGCTGATCCGGATCGAAGAAGAGCTCGGCGCCGCTGCACTTTATGCGGGGTCTGCTTTGATCAACGCCTAAAATTTTCGTCATTGGCGACGAATCCGATTTTGCGTGTTAGGTCTTCTTGCATCAGTGCAAGGGGACCACGATGCGCGTCTATCTGATTGCAGCGCCTGAAGATGAAGCCGAAGGCGATAAGCTGGCCGATTATCTGAAGCGGTTCGGCGTCTTCATACGCCGAGAATACGGCAAATACTCTTATCCGCCAGCGCGACAAGGCGAGTACACGCTGGCGCTCTGGTCGCGTAATGCGATGATGTCATCGCGGCAAATGATGCTGACCAATCGCGCCATTGATGCCTGGGAGAATGATCAACTGATCATGGCGCGGCTCGAGCATGGCCTCAGTCCGCGCGGACTGGCAGATCTGAAAATGGTCGACCTGACCTTCGAGGCCGCGCGTGAGCATAGATATCGCGACGTGATGACGGCATTGCGGGCGCTTGAAGATGCAAAGCGCGCGGCAGCCGCGCCGCCGCCAAGAGCGAGCACGCCGCCTAGCTCCAGTAGCGGCGGCTCAGAGCCGAAATCATCCAGCGGCGGCCTGTTCGGCGCGATTGGCGGCATCTTTGGTCGCTCGAAGAAATCTGAATCTGCGCCGCGCGCGCGCCGTTCAGAGACGCAGAATGAGGAAATGGTGGCCTCCATTCCCGCGTCAGCGCCCGCGCCAGAAAGCGATACTGCCGCCGCACCAATCATGGGTCATGAGGTTTTTGTCTCCTATTCCCACGCCAATGCTGAAACGGTTCTGCCAATTGTCGAGACTGTCGAAGAACGCGGCGTGTCGATCTGGATCGACCGGGATGAAATGCGCGCGGGGCAGGGCTGGGCCGGTCAAATCGTGCGGGCCATCAAGACGTCAGAGCGGTTTTGCCTGATGTGTTCAGCCCAGGCATTCGCCTCTGATCATGTGCGCCGCGAGGTCTATCTCGCCGATAAATACGGAAAAGACATGGTGCCGATCCGTTTGGATGGGGCAGAGATGCCGGAAGACATCGAATATTTCCTAATCGGCAAACAATGGGTCGACTTGAATGCGCTGGACGGGGAGGAGCGCCTGGCGGTGTTGGAGTCGGTTCTATCAGGCGCAGCAAGTTAGCTGAATTTTAACCATGCATGGGTGATTCTTCAGGCGCTTGGGAGCGCTCTGAAATGACCTCGAAATGGGCCGCTGCGGCCATGTCTCTTACAGTCGCGTATTTTGCCTATCACGCCTTTGCGGGAGAGCAGGGGCTTGGCAAGTGGACGGACAAACAGACAGAGCTGGCGGATAAAAAGGCTGTGCTCGCGCAGCTGAACGAAGAAAATGCTGCACTGCAAAAAGACATAGCTCGCCTGACTCCAGGGCAAGTTGATCCGGACCTGGTTGAGTTCCTCGCACGCCGCGATCTCGGCTTTGTGTATCCGGGTGAACTGGTGTTATTTGATCGCGCTGTCAAAGATGCAGAAATGCATAACTGATAAGACTCGACGTTGCGTCAGTCATCTGTGTACTAGTTGAAAAAATACAACACTTAGGGAGCCTACATGGCCAAAGCCGCGACCCCCAAGCGACGAAGCTCGCCCAAGCTCAAAAAAGACGAAGCGCTCAAATACTACCGCGATATGTTGCTCATACGCCGGTTCGAAGAACGCGCTGGGCAACTCTACGGAATGGGCAAGATTGCTGGCTTTTGCCACCTTTATATCGGGCAGGAAGCCGTCGTCACGGGCATGCAGGCCTGTCTGAAGGAAGGCGACCAGGTGATTACCGGGTATCGCGATCATGGCCACATGCTGGCCTGTGATATGGATCCACGCGGCGTCATGGCTGAGCTGACGGGGCGCGCTGGGGGATATTCGCGCGGCAAAGGCGGCTCGATGCACATGTTCAGCCGGGAAAAGAATTTCTTTGGCGGCCATGGCATTGTTGGCGCGCAAGTGCCGATCGGAACCGGGCTCGCATTCTCGAACAAGTATCTCGGCAAAGACAATGTCAGCCTGGCCTATTTCGGCGATGGCGCGAGCAATCAGGGCCAGATCTACGAGGCCTTCAACATGGCGTCTCTCTGGGATCTGCCGGTCGTCTATGTGATCGAGAACAATATGTATGCGATGGGCACAAGCGTTGAGCGCCACGCCTCCGAAACGGAATTGTTCAAACGCGGCATCTCATTCGAGATCGAAGGCGAAGAAGTCGACGGCATGGATGTCTATGCCGTCAAGAAAGCCGGTGAGCGGGCCGTGAAATATGCGCGCTCTGGCAAGGGGCCGTATATTCTCGAAATGAAGACTTATCGCTATCGCGGGCACTCAATGTCTGACCCGGCCAAGTACCGAAAGCGCGAAGAGGTTGACGATATTCGCAGTCACAATGACCCGATTGATGGCCTGAAGACTCAAATGATCGAGCAGGGCATTGCGACAGAGGCCGACCTGAAGGCTCTGGACAAGGAAATTCGCGCCATCGTTAAAGATGCTGCTGACTTCTCGCTTGAAAGCCCCGAACCGGATCCGGCCGAATTGTGGACCGATGTCCTGCTGCCGGTGGAGGCGTAAACATGGCTGTTGATATTCTCATGCCCGCCCTGAGCCCGACTATGGAAGAGGGCACTCTGGCCAAATGGCTGAAAGGCGAAGGCGACAAAGTCGAAGCTGGCGATGTGATCGCTGAGATCGAAACCGACAAAGCGACGATGGAAGTCGAGGCCGTCGACGAAGGTACGCTGGCCAAAATTCTCATCCCGGAAGGCACCGAAGGCGTCAAAGTAAACGCCGTCATCGCTGTCCTCACTGAAGATGGCGAAGAGGCTTCCAGCGTCACAGCGACGCCTGAAGCGGATGTCGAAAAAGTCACGCCAGTCGCAGAACCAGAAGTGCTTGAAGCACTGGCTGTTGCAGAGGCGCCGGCGGCTCAATTGCTGACCAATCCGGATATTCCGGAGGGCACAACGTATACGAAAACAGTTCTGCGTGATGCCTTGCGCGACGCCATGGCCGAAGAAATGCGCCGGGATGAAACCGTCTTCATCATGGGTGAGGAAGTTGCCGAATACCAAGGCGCCTACAAAGTTACCCGCGAATTGCTGCAGGAGTTTGGTCCGCGCCGCGTCGTCGATACGCCGATTACCGAGCATGGTTTTGCCGGCCTTGGCGTTGGCGCCGCCTTTGGTGGACTTCGCCCAATCGTTGAATTCATGACCTTCAATTTCGCCATGCAGGCGATCGATCATATCATCAATTCAGCTGCCAAGACGCTTTACATGTCCGGCGGCCAGATGGGCTGTCCGATCGTTTTCCGTGGTCCGAATGCGGCGGCCTCGCGCGTTGGCGCTCAGCACAGTCAGGACTATGCCGCCTGGTACGGCAACGTGCCGGGTCTGAAAGTCGTTGCGCCTTGGGATGCAGGCTCTGCGAAGGCTTTGCTGAAATCCGCGATCCGCGATCCGAATCCGGTCGTCTTCCTTGAGCATGAGTTGCTCTACGGCAACGAATATGACGTTCCGGATCTCGAAGATTATACTCTGCCCATCGGCAAAGCTGCGGTCATTCGCGAAGGCACCGATGTCACTCTGGTCGGTTATTCCCGCATGGTAGGCTTCGCGCTCGACGCCGCTGAACAATTGGCGGCGCAAGGCATTTCGGCTGAAGTCATCGATCTTCGTTCCATCCGTCCGCTGGACATCGATACAATTGTCGAGAGCGTGAAGAAGACCAATCGTCTGGTCACGGCTGAAGAAGGCTGGAAACATATGGGCGTCGGAGGCGAGATTGCCGCTGGTGTGACCGAGCTGGCCTTCGACTATCTCGATGCGCCGCCAATGCGCGTGACGCAAAAGGATGTGCCGCTGCCCTATGCTGGCAACCTGGAAGCGATGAGCCTGCCAAGTGCAGACGATGTATTTGCGGCGGCGAAAGCTGTCTGTGAGGGGATGTAGGGAGCTGAAATGAAACACTTCGTATTATCAATTGGTCTTGGCGCACTTGCGGTGTCTGGCTGCGTCTATGTTAGCGGCGGCGACGGAATTCACAGAGACGTTTTTGTCGAGGAAACAGCATCCTACGATCCGGATATCGCCGCGATAGAAGCCGTCATCCTCGACTATTTTGATGGGCAGGGTGAGGCGAGCCTCGAACGCTTGCAGCGCGCCTTTGATTCCAAGGCGTCAATGTATGGTGTGGTGACAGATGATACTGGCCAGCAGTCTATTCGTGTTTGGCCGATGGACGAAACGATGGAAGCATGGGCATCGAATGATGACCCCGTTGGCGCCGGCCGAGACGGTGAAGTGCTGAGCATCGACATTGTCGATTCCCGGTTAGCAGTGGTGACGTTCCGATTTGAGGATCGCTTCTTTGATGCGTTCACAATGGTCAAAGTGAATGGTGCATGGAAAATTGCCGCCAAAACGTTTGTTCGGCAATAAGGGGCTCATCGATGTCTATAAATATTACAATGCCAGCGCTGAGCCCGACCATGGAAGAGGGCACGCTCGCCAAATGGAATGTCAAACCCGGCGATACTGTCGAAGCGGGCGATGTGATTGCTGAAATCGAAACCGACAAAGCGACGATGGAAGTCGAAGCGGTTGATGAAGGCACGGTCGTTCAGATCCTCGTCGATGAAGGAACAGAAGGCGTCAAAGTGAATGCTGTGATCGCGGTTCTGGCGGAAGAAGGCGAGGATGCCTCATCTGTCTCCGCTGCGCCGGTTGAGGCGGCTCCGAAAGCAGAAGCGCCTGCCGCTGACACACCGAAGCCTGCGGCGGCGCCAGCCAAGCAAGTGGCGTCGACGCCGGTGCAAATGCCGTCGCTTGGCGCTGGTGATGACCGGATCAAAGCCAGCCCGCTGGCGCGCCGGATCGCGGCTTTGAAGGGCGTTGATCTTGCTGCGTTGAAAGGCAAAGGCTCTGGCCCGCATGGCCGGATCGTCAAGAAAGATGTGGAAGGCGCGCAGCCGGGTATGTCAGCACGGGCAAGCGGCGGCGCTCCAGCATCGCCAGATGGTTTGATCCTGCCGCAAATTCTTGATGACCGGGTCTATGCCCCGGATTCTTACCGTCTCGAGCCGCTCGACGGCATGCGCAAGACTGTGGCGCGCCGCCTGACGCAAAGCTTCATGCAAGTGCCGCACTTCCCGCTGAATGTTGAGCTGTCTCTGGACAAGCTGCTCGCGGCCCGCAAGGGCATCAATGATGCAGCGCCGGAAGGCATCAAAGTGTCGGTCAATGACATGCTGATCAAAGCCTCAGCCATGGCGTTGATGGCTGAGCCGGATTGCAATGCAAGCTTCTCCGACAATGGCATTGCCTATCATAATGGCGCGCATATTTCAGTCGCCGTGGCGATTGAGGGCGGCTTGATAACGCCGGTCATTCGCGATGCGGAAAAGAAGGGTCTGGCAGAGATCTCTGTCGAAATGAAAGATCTGGCTGGCCGGGCGCGTGAGCGCAAGTTGAAGCCGCAGGAATATATGGGCGGCACGTTCTCGATTTCTAATCTCGGCATGTTTGGGATCAAATCTTTTGCCTCCATCATCAACCCGCCAGAAGGCATGATCATGTCCGTCGGGGCAGGGGCGAAACAGCCGGTGGTTGACGCCAATGGTGAGCTTACGGTGGCGACCATGATGGGTGTGACGCTGACCTGCGATCACCGCGTCATTGGCGGCGCTGAAGGTGCACGCTGGCTGCAGGCGTTTAAACGCTTTGTCGAAACGCCGGAAAGCATGCTGCTCTAATGCGGTCGCTAATCGCGTTATCGATTGCGGCGGTTGTTGCGGCGGGATGTTCGGCCGAAGTGCCGATCCCGACCCCCGCGCCCGTGCAAGTGACCTGGGACGATCTGAATGAAATGATCGAGGCGTTAGGATATGAGCAAGGTATTCGCCAGTTTTGCGAGGATCCCGCCGCAACAGGCCAGAATGACTTTCTCGCTGAAATAGAAATGATGGCTGGATTTGATGCGGATTTTCTGGCGCGCGCGAAAACCCGCGCCGCCGAAGTGCAAGCTGAATTCGATGCGGCCGACCCAGAAGAAGAACAGGAATATGTCTGCACAGGCGAGATGTTTGAGAGCTCGGAAGACCGCGCAAACATTGCACGCCAGAAGTGGGCTGAATTAAAGGAACAGGTGAATGAGTGACTTTGATCTGATCGTGATTGGCTCGGGCCCGGGTGGATACGTGTCGGCGATCCGCGCCAGTCAGCTCGGTATGAAGACAGCCATCGTCGAGCGTGAAAACCTTGGCGGCATCTGTCTGAACTGGGGCTGTATTCCGACCAAGGCCTTGTTGCGCTCTGCTGAAGTCCTGCATCTGGCAAAGTCGGCGGCGGCTTATGGTCTGAAAATCGACAAAGCAGATTTCGATCTGGCGGGGGTCGTCAAACGCTCGCGCGGGGTTGCGGCGCAGCTTTCGGGCGGCGTCAAACATTTGATGAAGAAGAACAAGATCACAGTGATCGAGGGTGAGGCGCGGCTCGAAAAGGGCGCAGACGCCCCGAAAGTGATTGTCAAAGATGCCAAGGGCAAGGACAGCACTTATACGGCCAAACATGTCATGCTGGCCACGGGCGCGCGTGCCCGCGCCATACCGCAGGCTGGCCTCGAGCCGGACGGCAAACTGGTCTGGACGTATCGCGAAGCCATGGTGCCTGAGGCGCTGCCAAAGCGCTTGCTGGTCATCGGCTCCGGTGCCATCGGGATTGAGTTTGCAAGTTTCTATAATGAGCTTGGCTCGGACGTGACCGTCGTCGAAGCGGTTGACCGGATCTTGCCTGCGGAAGACGCCGAGATCTCCGCCTTCGCGCGCAAGTCATTTGAAAAGCAAGGCTTGAAGATCAAGACAGGCGCGCAAGTCAAAGGCCTCAAAAAAGGCAAGGACAGTGTGGTCGCAGAAGTCTCTGTCGGCGGAAAAACCGAGAACATCGAAGTCGACCGGGTGATCCTGGCCATCGGGATTGTTGCCAATTCTGAAGGCATGGGGCTTGAAAAGCTCGGCGTGAAGATCGACCGGACACATGTTGTCGTCGATGGTTTTGGCCGCACGGGCGTCAAAGGCCTGTACGCGATTGGCGATCTGACGGGCGGCCCCTGGCTCGCCCACAAGGCCAGCCATGAAGGCGTGATCTGCGTTGAGAAGATCGCCGGCGAGATTGATGACGCGCATCCGTTCGACAATTGGAATGTGCCGGGCTGTACCTATAGCCATCCGCAAGTCGCCAGTGTTGGGCTGACCGAAGACGAGGCCAAGAAAACAGGCAAGAAGCTGAAAGTCGGCAAATTCCCCTTCATCGGCAATGGCAAAGCCATCGCACTTGGCGAAGCGGAAGGTCTGGTCAAAACGATTTTCGATGCAGAGACGGGTGAATTGCTCGGCGCGCACATGGTTGGCGCTGAAGTGACTGAACTGATCCAAGGCTATGTCATCGCCCGCGAGGGCGAGCTGACGGAACAGGACCTGATGCACACAATCTTCCCGCATCCAACTCTGTCAGAGATGATGCATGAAGCGGTGCTCGCTGCCGAAGGCCGCGTCTTGCACATGTAGCGCGTCGTGCCGGCGCTGATACAAAACACGCTGCGCAATTGACCCGCTAGACGGCGCAGGCCAGTTTACCGGCATGACTGCGGCCACCGCCCCCTCGACCAAGGAAACCTTGCTTCATCTGCGGGGGCAATTGCTGACACCCTTGCCCGAAGGCGGCCTGTGGTGGTCTGCGGAAAAGACGCTGATTGTCTCTGACTTGCACCTGGAAAAAGGCTCTAGCTTTGCAGCGCGCGGCCAGATGCTGCCGCCATACGATACCAGCGCCACACTGGCGATTGTTGAACGCCTGGTGCGTGACCTTGCGCCCGCCCGCGTGATCTCTCTTGGCGACAGCTTTCATGATCGAAAAGCCGAAACGCGGATGGATGAGGACGACGCGAACCGCATCAGAGTCCTGACCGCAAGAACTGACTGGGTCTGGGTCGAAGGAAATCACGATCCAGATCCGCCAGAGCATCTTGGCGGACGACCGTCAAAGGTCCTGCGTATGGGCGACATCGTGTTTCGACATGAGCCAACCGGCGAAAGCGGCGAAATAGCGGGCCACTTGCACCCCTGTGCGAAAGTTCTGAGCAAAGTCCGGGCGTTGCGCCGACGGTGTTTTGTCAGTGATGGTGAGCGCCTGATTATGCCAGCCTTGGGCGCGTTTACGGGTGGTCTCAATGTCCTGGACGAAGCCTATCAGCCGTGTTTCCCGGAAGGTGGTATGATGGTCTTTGCGATGTCGCGCGAAGCGGTTATCCCGATCTCATCAAAGCGCCTGATTCCCGATCAGGGCCGTCCCAGATCAGGGCGGTGGCGCTTAAACACGCAGCCTTTGCGGAAGGAATAAGCAAATGGAAAACATCGATTTCGCGCAGCTCTGGGTCGATTATGGTGACGAAATACTGGGGTTTGGTGCCCGGACCGTCGGCGCGCTAATTGTCCTGATCATTGGTTTGCGGGTCGCTGGGTGGCTCGGTCGTCTGGTCCGTACGATCTCATTGAAGCAAGAAAATATTGACGACACACTTGGGAATTTCTTCGGATCGCTGGTGCGCTGGGCTGTCACCGCCGCTGTCTTCATCGCTGTGCTGCAGGTGTTTGGCGTTCCAGCCACCAGTTTTGTGGCGGTGCTCGGTGCCTTGACCCTGGCGATCGGCCTGTCGCTTCAAGGCGCGCTTGGCAATATCGCGTCTGGCGTGATGATCATGATCTTCCGGCCTTATCGCCTTGGCGACTATGTTGAGGCGGCAGGCGCTGCCGGCAAAGTCAAAGACATCAACCTGTTCCAGACGGTTCTTGCGACGCCCGACAATATCCAGGTTATGGTCCCGAACAGCCAGGCGATTGATGGCGTGATCAAGAACTATAGCGGCTATTCCACCCGCCGGGTCGATGTCACATTTGGCATCGATTATGGTGATGATATCGATAAGGCGCTGGCCATCATCGCGTCGGTTGTGGATGCCGACAAACGCATCATGCGGGATCCGGCACCGTTTGCAAAAGTGGTCAATCTTGGTGACAGCTCCGTCGATATTGCGACCCGTAACTGGGTTGCCGCTGCTGACTATTGGGACGTGAAGTTCGACTTGCTGAAGAATATTAAGGTCGCATTTGATCAGCAGGGTATTTCGATCCCGTATCCGCATCAGGTCGAGATCGTCAAAGAGGTCGCGTAAGTTGTGACTGATCCGTCGCTCGAAAACATCGGCGAGACCGCTGCCAAGACGGGCAAACTGCCAAAGCAAAAGCGCCACATATTGCTGCGCTTGTTTGGCATCAGCTGGTGGGGTTGGATCAAGCTCGCGCTGCTCTGTGTTCTGGTCGGGTTTTTCGTCATGGCCAGCGAGTTTGATCCGGCCTCTCCGGACGTGAATGTCACGGGTGCGATACAGACTTTCCTCGCGTCTGTTGGCGGGCTTGCGAGTTGGGCCGCGCGCAATTTCTGGAAGCCAGCTTTGGCAGGCGCGACAATCGTGCTGCCAATCTGGCTCGTCTGGCGCGCATTGTCTTTGCCATTTCGGAAATAGAGCAGGCTCGAGAATCCGCGCCCTGACGCTTCGGCAGAGCTTCCCCCCACGCAAATTCGACTTAGTCTCCTCGATCAAGACAAGACAATCGGGAGAAGTCGCTATGGATATGAATCAAATGATGTTTCGGGACGGCCTAATGCAAGGCGAACGCGTCCTGGTCACAGGCGGCGGAACCGGGCTCGGCAAGGAAATGGCTGAGGGTTTTCTCAAGCTTGGCGCAGAAGTGCATATTTGTGGCCGACGCGGCGGTGTCTGCGAAGAAACGGCCGAAGCATTGATGAGCGCTCATGGCGGCAAAGTCGTGCCGCATGCTTGCGATATCCGTGTCGCTGAGGCGATCAATGACATGACCGACGAGATCTGGACCAATCACGGTGCGCTCACCGGGCTGGTCAATAATGCCGCCGGGAATTTCATCTCACGCACGGAAGATCTGTCGATCCGCGGCTTTGATGCGATTGCGAATATCGTGTTTCGCGGGACGTTCTACATGACCCACAATATCGGCAAGCGTTGGATCGATGAAGGTAAGCGCGGCAATGTGATTTCTATCCTCACCACGTGGGTGTGGAATGGCGGACCATTCGTTGTGCCATCAGCAATGTCGAAATCGGCCGTGAACACAATGACCCAATCGCTGGCAATTGAGTGGGGGCGTTATGGTCTGCGCTTCAACGCCATCGCCCCAGGACCGTTTCCGACTGAAGGCATGACCAAGCGTCTCGCGCCAGGCGCGGAGAGCACAGAAGACATGAACCGTGATGGCTCGAACCCGATGGGCCGGATCGGGAAAATGCATGAACTGGTCAATCTGGCTGTCTTTCTGATGGGGCCGGGGGCGGAATATGTGAATGGCCAGACCATCGCGATTGACGGCGCCGCGTATAATGCCACAGGCGGCAATTTCGCTGGTCTCGCTCAATGGGGCGATAGCGAATGGCAGGCCGCGCGAGAAGCGATTGAGGCCACGAACGCTAAAGACAAAGCCAATCGCACCGTCTAAATCAATGCAATAACAACCAGGAGAATATATATGGCCGATCGGTTTGACTTGGCGGGACGTATCGCGCTTGTGACAGGCGCCTCTTCAGGACTTGGAAAACACTTTGCCGGCATCCTTTCCGATGCTGGCGCAAAAGTCGTCCTCGCGGCGCGCCGTACGGATCGGCTAGAGGCGCTTGCCGCTGAGATCGAGGCCAAAGGCGGCGAAGCGCTGGCTGTGTCCATGGACGTCACCAAAGCCGACACAATCCAGGCCGCACTGGACGCCACGATGGAACGATTTGGCGCTCCGGCAGATGTCATTGTCAACAATTCCGGATTGAGCCGAGAAGGCTGGTTCACCAGTATGGAAGAAGACGAGTTCGATCTCGTCATGGATACCAATACGAAAGGTGTCTGGCTGGTGGCGCGCGCGTTTGCGGGCGCACTGGTGAAAGCCGGCAAGCCAGGCAGCATGATCAATATCGCGTCGGTCGCGGGCAAGCGCGTCGGCTATACGATGGCGGCCTATTGCGCTTCGAAAGCTGCGTGCGAGCATATGACCCGGGCGATGGCGATTGAAATGGCGCGCTATGGTGTTCGCGTCAATGCCATCGCACCGGGCTATTTCGAAACTGAGATCAATGACTCATTCCTGGCCTCTGATGAGGGGCAGCAAATGCGTAAGCGGATCCCGATGCGCCGGTTTGGAGAGCATGAAGAATTGTCAGGCCCATTGCTTCTGCTGGCCTCTGACGCGGGCAGTTTCATGACCGGCGCGACTGTGGTGGTCGATGGCGGACATATGTGGGGTTCGCTCTAAGTGCCGTAAAAAAGCAGCAAGTTAAGACGGCATTAGCCCTTCTTTTGTAGCCTGATTGCTTGATGGAGGCGTCCAGTGAGCACTGCACGAAAACGAAAATCCCACGAGACCGGCGACGCTAAAATGAAAGCGGCGGCGATTAAGTCTGTATCTGCAAAAGCCAAAGACATGCCGGCCGCGGTTCCGTCTCCAGCGAAAGAGTTGCAGGCGCAACTCGAAGCGCATTATCAGCCCTTCAGCCAGCGGATGTCTGTCATCCTGATATCGCTGATGGTGGCATTTGCCTTTCTCGGCGGCTGGATCGGTGGATCTGGCGCGATTTCAATCGTTTAAGCCGCACTAGCTATCTAATAATTAGGCGTTATGACGACGTTGGGGACTATTCCGGAGCGAGTATTATGACCATTCGTAAAGCCGTGCTGCCTGTTGCAGGATTTGGGACGCGCGTATTACCAGCCACAAAAGCCATTCCAAAAGAGCTTCTGCCTGTCGTTGATAGACCGGCTTTGCAATATGTGGTCGATGAGGCGATTGAGGCCGGGATCGAACATATCGTGTTCATTACCGGGCGCGGCAAAGGGGCCATCGAAGATTATTTCGACCTGTCATTCGAACTCGAAACCAATCTGCGCGGAAAAGCCAGCAAAGCGGACATTCTGGCAGAAGTCGAAAAAACCCGCCTTCCTGCTGGCGGTGCTAGTTTTACGCGGCAACAAGAAGCGCTTGGTCTCGGCCACGCGATCTGGTGCGCCCGTGATATTGTTGGGAATGAGCCGTTCGCCATTCTGCTTCCAGATGTGATTGTGAAGGCGGAGAAATCCTGCCTCGCGCAAATGGTTGCGGCTTACAACAAAACCGGCGGCAACATTATCGCTGTCGATCCCGTGCCGGAAGAGCGTGTCTCGTCCTATGGTGTGATTGCGCCAAAAGGCGACCGCGATGGCCGTTTGATCCAGATGAGCGGAATGGTCGAAAAACCGCCACGTGAAGAGGCGCCGTCCAATCTGGCGATCACGGGACGTTATATTCTGCAGCCTGAAATCTTTGGCCTGCTGGCGGATCAAGGCGCTGGCGCGGGCGGTGAGATCCAGCTGACAGACTCTATGGCCCGCTTGATGGAAATGCAGAATTTCTATGCCTATGAGTTCGACGGCGCGCCTTATGATTGCGGGTCTAAGCTTGGCTATTTCGAAGCGGTCCTCGCGCATGCCGTGGACCATCCGGAAATTGGTGCTGATGCACGGGCTCTGGCGTCTCGCTTGTAAGTTGACGCTGTCCCGGGTTCGGTTTAGCGCCGGGATATGGGCTTGAATCTACCGAAATATGCAGACGTCGTCTCGGCCGCAAAGCGCATCTCGGGCCGCGTTGAGACGACGCCGGTATTTCGCTCGACCGTGCTCGATGAGATTGCTGGCGCGTCGCTCCTGATCAAAGCAGAATGCCTGCAGCAAACGGGTAGTTTTAAGCTGCGCGGCGCGACAAATCGATTGCTTCAAATACCGGAAAAACAGCGCGCTGCGGGTGTGGTGGCATTTTCGTCTGGCAATCATGCACAAGGGGTTGCGCGGGCGGCCCGGGTGCTCGGCATGCCCGCCCTGATCGTCATGCCAAAAGATGCCCCCGCGGTGAAAGTTGAAGGCGTGGAGGCTGACGGCGCGGAGGTCTATCTGTACGACCGCGACACTGAGAACCGCGAACAGATCGCAGCTGACATTGCCGCGAAGAGGGGCGCCGCGCTGGTGCCCAGTTTTGAAGATCCAATGATCATTGCCGGACAAGGAACCGTCGGACTGGAGATTGCCGAGCAGGCGAAAGCCCGAAACTTGCAGCTTGACCATTTGATTTGCTGCACGGGCGGAGGCGGCTTGATTAGCGGGATTTGTCTAGGCTTGAGCAGCGTCAGCCCAGCGACGAAGATCTGGACGGCGGAACCTGCGGGTCATGACGATTGGAATCGATCTTTGCAAACAGGTAGCATCCAGAGCAACGAGCCCGGCACCCGGTCGGTTTGCGATGCCATCCTGACACCGCAGCCCGGCGAGCTGACTTGGGCCATTGGGTCGCAATATCTGTCAGGTGGATGCGTGGTCAGCGATGCGCATGTCTATGAGGCGATGCGGTTGGCATCCCGGCAGTTACGCGTGGTGGTCGAGCCAGGCGGCGCCGTTGCGCTGGCGGCCGCCTTGTTCCGTTTGCCTGAGGAAGCAAAACGCAAAACAGTCGGCGTTGTGCTGACCGGCGGCAATGTCGATGCAAGGCAATTCGCACGGGTCTTGAACCGCGAGGTCTAGGCCTCTTTCATCACCCGGGCTTTCTGGCGCTGCCAGTCCCGTTTGGCGGAGGTTTCCCGCTTGTCATGAGACTTTTTACCAGTCGCAACACCGATCAGCAATTTCGCGAAACCGCGATCATTGAAATACAATTTCAGCGGGACAATTGTCCGCCCAGCACGATCAACGGCTTGCGCCAGCCGATTGCGTTCTCGCTTAGACACTAACAGCTTACGCTTGCGTCTCGGCGCGTGATTGAAGCGATTTGCCCCTTCATATGTCGGAATATCCGAATTGATCAGCCACAGCTCGCCTTCTTCAATCGTGGCATAGCTTTCAGCGATATTGGCCTTGCCATTGCGCAGTGATTTTACTTCGCTTCCGGTCAGCATCAGACCGGTCTCGAGCGTGTCCTCAACGGCATAGTCAAAGCGCGCGCGGCGGTTTTGCGCCACGAGTCCGTCTGATCGACCTTTGGATTGAGCCTTCTTCGCCATGTTGATTAGGTCAGTCCCGCGGCTGCCATTGCGTCGTCGACCCGTTGGCGTGTGGCCGCATCAGGGGCGACAATCGGCAATCTGACCTCGTCTGAGCAAACGCCCATCTTGGCGAGGACATGTTTGGCCGGGCCCGGCGAGGGCGACAGGAACATGGCTTTATGGATATGGATCAGGCGCTGGTCGAGGCTGCGGGCGGTGTCCAGATCGCCAGCATCAAACGCCGCGTGCATTTGCGCGCAGAGCTCGGGCGCGACATTTGCTGTCACCGATATACACCCGGTTCCGCCCATGGCGCGATGACCAAGACTGGACGGATCTTCGCCCGACAATTGCGAGAATTGCTGGCCTTCGGTCAGCGCCGCATGCATCGAAACCCGGCCAAGATCATTGCTGGCATCCTTGATTCCAACCACATTTGGCAGTTTTGCGAGCCGACCAACGGTTTCCGGCAGCAAGTCACACGCGGTGCGAGATGGCACATTATAAAGGATGATCGGCAAGGAAACAGCCGCGTCAATGGCTTTGAAATGTGCCTCAAGCCCGGCCTGGTCGGGTTTGTTGTAATAAGGGCAAATCGCCAGAGCGGCATCCGCCCCGACGGTTTTGGCATGCTCGACCAGTTCGATGGCTTCACGGGTCGAATTTGAACCAGCTCCAGCAATGACGGGGACACGGCCGCCAGCCACCTGGATGCAGAGCTCAACAACTTCGCGGTGTTCCGCATGTGACAAGGTCGCTGATTCGCCTGTCGTTCCGCATGGCACAAGCGCTGCGGACCCGCCTGAAATCTGGCGTTCAATCAAATTTGCAAAGGCGTCTCGATCAATGGCCCCGTTCTTGAATGGGGTTACGAGCGCTGGAATGGAACCATGAAACATCTGTCAGATACACACACTTGGGTTGAACCTGGCCACAAACTGCCAGACTTTGAACATATACGGCCTATAAACCTGAATCAGAATGTATCAACGGCAGGGAATGTAAGGACACTGAAAAAGCTTATGCGTTATCGCTTCATCAGCCTCACTCTTCTTTCTGTTATTCTCGGAACAGGGGGCGCGCTCACCAGCGCTGCTCAGGTGCCCACGGCGCCGAGCCTGAAACCGCAACTGGTTGCGGCCTCTGACGTTATCGCGACACGTGATGCGGCTTTGCTCCGAGACGGCTTGCAAGCCGTCGATCGCGGCGATTGGTTCGAAGTCCGACAAGCCGAATCGCAGCTTCGTGATACCACCGCGCGGGATATCCTGACCTGGTACCGGGCCCGACGTGATTCGCGCATGTTGTTTGATGAAATGGACCGTGCCCTGACCCGTCTGGGCGGATGGCCGGAAATCAACACAATTCGCGCCCGCGCAGAAGAATTTATTGGCGGTTCGACTCTCGACGCCAATGCCCGCGCTGCGTGGTTCGAAAGCCATGGCGGTGCCCGAACTGGCGCCGGTCACATCACTTATGCCAAGGCGCTTGAAGCCTTAGGTCGCGATGAAGAGGCGCTGCGTGAAGTTCGCGCTGCGTGGCATGGTCGGACCCTGACCAAAGATGTCAGCCAACGCACATACGCCAAATATCAAGACAAGCTCACTCAGGCCGATCACAGAAAGCGCGCTGACTTTCTGCTCTGGACCCGGCAAACCACCGCCGCAGAGCGTATGAAGCCGCTCCTGACGCCGGACTGGAAAACCCTTGTCGATGCCCGATCCAGACTGATCCGCCGCGCCCGCGGTGTCGATACAGCTGTGGATTCTGTCTCCCGCGAATTGCAAAGCCATCCTGGTCTTCTGTTTGACCGGGCAGAATGGCGTCGCCGCGCTCGGATGACGGACCGGGTCACGCCGCTTTTGCGCCAGATTGATGGCGCCAGCATTCCCGCCGCGGGTCGTAGCCGGTTGTGGAAAGCCCGCCATTCTCCGGCCCGGACGGCCCTGAAAAATGGTGATTGGCGCCTGACATATGAATTAGCTGCCCCGCATGGCATGACCAGTGGTCGTGACTTCGCCGAAGCCGAATGGCTCGCGGGCTGGGTCGCCTTGCGCCACCTTGGCGATGCAAACCTTGCGCTGGAACATTTTGAACGGCTGCAAACCGGTGTTTCGACTCCGATCAGTCTGTCGCGTGCCCTGTACTGGAAAGGCCGGTCGCATGAAGCGCTTGGTGATCAACCTGCTGCTGATGCCGCCTATGCCGCGGCAGCGACCCACCGTTTCTCCTATTATGGCCAGCTCGCAGCTGAGAAAGCCATGCAGGGAACGATCCAGATTTCAGCCGCCTACACGTTAAACGAAACGGACCGGACCAATTTCGACAGCCGGTCTCTGGTGCGTGCTATGCGCCTGTTCGCTGAGAATGGCTGGGATGCCTCATTCCGCAAATTCGCTTACCACCTGGACGATCAGCTGACCCGTCCGCAGGATTTTGACCTTCTGGCCGAGCTTGGCCGGGAATATCACTATGCTGATATTGGGGTCCGCGGCGCGAAAGCCGGTCTCGCCAAAGGCGTTGTCGCGCCGAATGCGGCTTATCCAGTGGTCGAATATACATTGCTGCGCGAGCCAGATGTCGAGCGCTCTCTGATGCTGGCTTTGTCGCGTCAGGAAAGTGAAATGAACCCGGCAGCCATCAGCCATGCCAATGCGCGCGGCCTGATGCAATTTGTGCCGCGAACTGCGCAGCTCGAAGCAAGACGCCAGGGTCTGCCGTTCCGCACCAGTTGGCTGACCGATGATCCGGGCTATAATATGACCCTAGGCGGGGCCCATCTGGATACGTTGCTGAACCAGTTCAATGGCAGCTATATCATGACCGCGGCGGCGTATAATGCCGGGGCGTCACGCCCGCAGCGCTGGATTGGCGAATATGGTGATCCACGTGCTGGTGAGATTGATCCGGTCGACTGGGTCGAATTCATCCCATTCAGCGAGACTCGCAACTATGTCCAGCGCGTGCTCGAGAATACGCAAGTCTACCGCCACCGCTTGAGCGGTCAGCCTGAAGCCATCCGCCTGTCGGACGACCTGCAGCGCGGCCGGTTCGGAAATAATTAAGCGCGTCTACGCGGGCTAAATAATTTCTAGCAACCTTAGGTGCCGCGCGCCAGCGCATCCCGCCATGATCCGCCTTGGACCAAAACCAAATTCCCTTTTGTGGAATTATGGCGAATAGAGAAAACTGCCTGCACCCGTGGATCTGAGAGAAACGCTCTGGCGTTGTGTTCCGAGGGGAACTCTAAAACGACAAGAGTCTCGGGTTTCCAATTTCCTTCTACCACTTCAGGCCTCACGCCCTCGACAAGATAAGAGCCGCCATGTCGGTCAATATGTTCAGGAATTTGCTCGACATAGGTCATGAACGACGTGAGATCGGTGACTTGGAATTCCAGAATAAGATATGCCTTCATTCGAGGCTCCCCAAAGGGTGAATTTATCGACTGTTCTCGTGTATATTAATAACCAGAACGAAGACAATTGGCCCGGCAATGTTCACCCAAGAGGTGATCGCAAACCCCAGGTCTGATAGAGCGCATTGAGGTCGCCGGTTGTTCGACATTCGATGGTCGGAAACGGCACGTTTCTGATCATGTTTGCGTATTTGACGCTGTTATGTGGTGTTTTGAAAAGGATCCAATCGATCATTTCCCACTTCACGCGTTCTCGCCCGCCCTCCAATGATCCGGCTCTGGCGGATGGATTGATCAAGCTTCGCTTCACGTAGCGGGTGAGCCGAAGCCAGTGATTTGACGTAATCAGGATTGCCCCTGTGGCACGTTCAAAGCGGCGCGGCATCAGACGCGAGTAATTGCCGTCCATGACCCATTTGTTCGCCATGATCGCGTCGTCATGCAGGGCTTTGAACTCGGCTTCCGGACGCGCTTGCCAATCGGTGTTCGGCAAATGTTGTAACCGATCCAGATGCACAGGCGGCAGGTCCAGTTTTTCGGCGAGCGCCAGAGCCAATGTCGACTTTCCGGCATTGGAAGGGCCGAGCACCATGATGCGATCCCCCAAAGCCTGTAAGGGCAACATAGCGGCACCTCTCGATTTTGTCGCAGCCGATGTTGGTAGTTTCATCCGTCTGGCGCGTCAAATCTGATACGCCAATTGCTGATGGCTGCTTTCAGCGTCAAAGCGGGCGTTAAGCGAGCGGCTTAAGTCGCCCTGAAACGGAATCTCGCGGGAATAGTCTGGGAAACACCCACGCAGGCCTTCTCGACAACTCGTGCGTCGCCTCCAGAATCTATTGCAAGGTTAACTCGAAATCTATTGCGCCGCCCTTGCCGGCCAATCGTCGAACCTACCCCGTCATTTCCGACAGGGCTGCAGCGCCGTCAAACTTTTTTCTGGTATCCGGTTCGAGATAAGTCTGTGATGGAGGCAGTGGACTCTTCGTGCTGTGGATGCATTTTGAGGTGTCGAAGGAAACTCGCGTGGAAGGAGGAGAAATGTCCGTATCAAAATGCTTCGTAATCAGCCCAATAGGGACATCAGGGAGTGAAATCCGGGAACATGCTGATGATGTTTTTGACTATATCGTCAAACCTGCCTGCGAAGCGGTTGGGTTTAACCCCATTCGAGCCGATCATGACACGCGGCCAGGTGTGATCACCGAGCAGATGTATGACTCCATATTGGGCGATCAGATGCTTATTGGTCTTCTCACCTACCATAACCCAAACGTGTTCTATGAAATTGCGGTTGCTGAGGCGGCGGCCCGACCAATCATTTTGATGATCGAGGAAGGCAGCGCGATTCCTTTCGACATAAAAGACCGGCGGGTCCTGGTTTATAATCTCAAGCCACGCAGTCTAATGGAGGGAACACATCGAGATGCACTGATTCAAGCAATCAAAGACTTGCAGACCGCATCCGCATCAGAAAAGAGAGTTGTTCCATTTCGACCTAGTTTGTCGCCGCTGGGTGCAAGTGAAAGCTCGATAAGAGTCATTCGCCATACCAATAAGCTAGCGCCAGAGGAACGAGTGCGGGTTATTGATGAGGCAGAGTCTTTTCTCGACTTTCGGGGGATCGCTTTCTTCTCCATCCCGAACAAGGACCAGTTCCTCGCTGCCATTAAGCGGGCCGTTGATCGGGGTGTAAATACTCGCGTACTGTTGATGGACCCCGATAATCCAGCTTTGGAGTATCAACTAAGGGATTACTCTGAGGGCTATCTCGCCAGCATTCGTTCCGAAGTTAGGATGGGAGCCGAAATGTGGGCCGACACCATCGGATCACTAAAATCGGTGAAGCTGCAAAAGTCTGGTATGATGACAGGTCTCGCACAAATCAGTGAACGAGAGGCTATTCTGACCGGATATCAAATCTGGCAGCCGACGGCAGACAGCCCGTGCATGATTATCGACAACAATGAGGCATTTTACACTGCAGAGACCGGTGAATTTGATCATGTCTGGGAAAACCTATCCGGACCGGTGACGTTCGGCGAAAATGAATTCTGAGTTGGCAGTTCATCGCCGCTCACTCGTATGCCTACCAGCGCCTGCGTTGATGCCGAATGCGCACATTAGCTCAGCGCCCCAAACTCGCCCCAAGTAAGACACTTGAGCTATGTCTCCTCCTGACCCAAAGCAGCCCTCCGGTTCTGTCGCGTGCTTATAATTAGGCCGTCGCTGTGTTCTTTTTCGGTTTCGCTTTCGCTTTTGGCTTGGCTTTCGCTTTCGGCTTCGCGGGCGGTTTAGCCTTCGCCTTTGGCTTCGCGATTTGCTTCACCCCAGCGCGGCGCTCGTCGTGGCGTTTGAACGTCTCTGCCAGGAACTTGCCGGTCCAGCTGGCTTTGACTTTTGCGACGTCTTCCGGCGTGCCGACGGCAACGATTTTGCCGCCGCCATCGCCGCCTTCAGGACCCAGGTCGATAATGTGATCAGCGGTTTTGATGACGTCGAGATTATGCTCAATCACCAGGACGGTATTGCCGGTATCGACCAGCTCATGCAGCACTTCCAGAAGCTTGCGGACATCCTCGAAGTGAAGTCCCGTGGTCGGCTCATCCAGGATGTAGAGCGTCTTGCCAGTGGCGCGTTTGGACAGCTCTTTCGCCAGTTTGACGCGTTGCGCTTCACCGCCTGACAGCGTCGTCGCTTGCTGGCCGACTTTGATATAAGTCAGGCCAACCCGGTTCAGCGTCTCCATCTTGGTGCGAATGGCCGGTACGGCGGAGAAGAATTTCTCGGCTTCCTCGACCGTCATGTCGAGCACGTCAGCGATTGATTTGCCTTTATACAGCACTTCCAGTGTTTCGCGATTATAGCGTTTGCCGTCGCAGGTTTCGCACGTGACATAGACATCCGGCAGGAAGTGCATCTCGATCTTGATGACGCCGTCGCCCTGACAGGCCTCGCAGCGGCCGCCTTTGACGTTGAACGAGAAGCGCCCGGGCTTATAGCCGCGCTGCTTGGATTCGGGCAGGCCAGCGAACCAGTCGCGGATCGGGCCAAAGGCGCCGGTATAGGTCGCCGGGTTGGAACGCGGGGTTCGACCAATCGGGCTCTGATCAATATCGATGACCTTATCGAGATGGTGCAAGCCCTCAATACTCTCATACGCGGCCGGGACTTTACTGGCTTTGTTCAGCTTTCGGGCCAGGGCCTTGTATAAGGTCTCGATAATCAGGGTCGATTTTCCGCCGCCTGAGACGCCGGTGATCGCCGTAAATGTGCCGAGCGGGAAAGTCGCATCAATGTTCTGAAGATTGTTCCCAGTCGCACCTTTGATCGTCAGATTGCGGGCTTTCTTCTTGATCCGGCGCTTTTCCGGGATCGAGATTTCCTCGCGGCCCGACAAGTAGGCGCCGGTCAGAGAATTCTTGTCCGCAATCACTTCCGCCGCAGTGCCCTGGCTGACAATTTCGCCGCCATGAATACCGGCGCGCGGGCCCATATCGATGACATGATCAGCGGTCAGGATGGCGTCTTCATCGTGCTCGACCACAATCACGGAATTGCCGAGGTCACGTAGCCGCTTCAGCGTTTCCAGCAGGCGTTCATTATCCCGCTGGTGCAAGCCAATACTTGGCTCATCGAGCACATAGAGCACGCCGGTCAGGCCAGAACCGATCTGGCTGGCGAGGCGAATACGCTGGCTTTCACCGCCGGAGAGCGTACCCGATGCGCGCGACATTGACAGGTAATCCAAGCCAACAGAGTTGAGGAAAATCAGGCGATCATTGATCTCTTTCAAAATTCGCCCGGCGATTTCCTGGGCTTGTGGGGTCAATGTGTCATTGACTTTGGCGAACCACTCGCCCGCTTCCTTGATCGAGAAACCGGAGGCATCGGAGATGTCCAGCTCAGCAATGCGCACGGCGAGCGCTTCCGGCCGCAGGCGTTTGCCGAGGCATTTCGGGCAAGCGGCGGCGGATTGGAACTTGGCGATTTCATCGCGGGCCCATTGGCTTTCAGTCTCGCGGAAGCGGCGGTCGAGATTGGGAATGACGCCTTCAAACGTCTTGGTGACTTCATAGCGGCGCAGCCCGTCATCATAGACGAACTCAACTTCCGCTTCGCCCGTGCCGTTGAGGATAATGTCGTGGATCTTCTCAGAAAGCTTGTTCCACGGCGTTTTCAAATCGAAGCCATAATGATCGGCCAGGGCCTGTAAGGTCTGCGTCTGATAGGGCGAGGCCTGTTTGGCCCACGGCGCGATGGCGCCATTCATCAGATCGAGATCCTTGTCGGGCACAACCAGGCCAGGATCGATTTTCAATTGCTGGCCAAGCCCGTCACATGTCGGGCAGGCGCCGAACGGATTGTTGAATGAAAACAGTCGCGGTTCGATTTCGGGAATCGTGAAGCCAGAAACAGGACAGGCGAAATTGGCGCTATAAGTGATCCGCTTCGGGGCTTTTTCGCCCTCCTCGATATCGGCATATTCAGCGATCGCGATGCCATTGGCGAGGGGGAGGGCGGTTTCAAAACTCTCTGCGAGGCGCTGTTCCATACCTTCGCGCACCACGATCCGGTCGACCACGACGTCAATGTCATGCTTGTATTTCTTGTCGAGGGTTGGCGGCGTTTCCAGGTCATAGAATTCGCCGTCGACTTTGACCCGTTGAAACCCGTTTTTGAGCAGTTCAGCAAACTCCTTGCGATATTCACCTTTGCGGCCGCGGATCATTGGCGCCAGCAGATACAGCCGCGTTCCTTCCGGCAGCGCCATCGTACGGTCGACCATCTGACTGATCGTCTGGCTTTCGATTGGCAGACCGGTGGCTGGCGAATAGGGGATGCCGACCCGGGCCCAGAGCAGGCGCATATAGTCATAGATTTCCGTGACTGTGCCGACCGTCGAGCGCGGATTGCGGCTGGTTGTCTTCTGCTCAATCGAGATCGCCGGCGACAGGCCTTCAATGCTCTCGACGTCCGGCTTTTGCATCAGCTCAAGAAATTGCCGTGCATAGGCCGACAGGCTTTCGACGTAACGGCGCTGGCCTTCAGCATAGATGGTGTCAAAGGCGAGCGATGACTTTCCGGAGCCCGAGAGGCCCGTAACGACCACCAGCTGATAGCGCGGAATGTCGACATCGACGCCTTTGAGATTGTGTTCTTTGGCGCCGCGGACACGGATAAACGGGGATTCTAGGGAAGACATGCGAGTAGCAACCTGATCGTTTCTTATTTTTCAAGACGTGATGTGTGTCGTGAGTCCATTTTGACGACAAGAACGTATTAAGAACATTTGTTCGGGAAGCACAATCTTAAACGTTTTACCATAAGCCTCGAGGCGTAATTGCGTGATACTAGGGACAGTATTTTGGAAATCTTCGGTTTTGTGATTGACGTGCAGTCATTGCGCGCGCTGGCAGTCGTCTATCTGTTACAATTCAGCATTTTCACGGCTTTGGCCTTCATCGCTAGACGCGGTGACGCCCTCCACTGGGATCTCGACTTGCTGAAAAGTGCTCGGGTCAACTGGTCTTTCATTGTCGTCAACAGCCTTCTGGCCCCGGCGGTTTTGGTCCTGGTTCAAATGGCCGATGCCGGTTTCCGGGGGTCAGGTATCCCGAGACTATCTGAAGAGTTCTGGCTGTTCGCGCCCGCCATTGTCCCGGCACTCGTGGCGTTGGTTGTCGCGGACTTCCTCGATTATTGGAGCCATCGTCTGCGCCATGTCTCATTCCTTTGGCCAATGCACGCCGTGCATCATTCCGACACCAAGATGCATTACCTGTCCTGGTACCGGGCGCACATTATCGAAATGGTCGTCATTCAAGGCGGCTATGTCTTGCTGGCAACCTGGATGGGCGCCTCGCCGTCAGCGGTTATTGGCGTGGTCCTTTTCCGCGCGTTCCACCAGCAATATGTCCATATGAATGTCGACTGGACGCATGGCCCGCTGAAATGGGTTCTCGCCTCGCCGCGTTTTCACAGATGGCACCACGCCGATCACCGCGAGGCATGGGACAAGAATTTCTCCAGTGTTTTCCCGATCTGGGACCGCCTGTTCGGCACCTATTATTGTCCAGGCCCTTGCGACGGGCCGCTCGGCTTTCCAGGTAATCCGGGCGAAAATTTCGTTCAGTTGATGATTTTCCCGTTCAAGGAATGGGGGCGTATGCTGGGTACGCAGTTCGGTCGTTTGAGGCCACAAAAGGCGGCCCCCGAAACGGAGTGAGGCAATTGCCACGGTTCTCTTTGGTACGTTTCCTCAAATCAACCGCAGCGAACATATGCAGAACAAAATATTGACACGGTGATCCTTTGTGGATAGATGCAGAGACCGCGCGACACAGACGAATCGAATCTGTAAAGCGCGTGATCAGTATCGGAAGCCACGAACGGAGAACGGAAAATGGCAGGATCAGTAAACAAGGTTATTCTCGTCGGAAACGTCGGTAAGGACCCGGAAGTGCGACAGTTTCAGAATGGCGGCCAGGTCTGCTCATTCTCACTCGCTACCTCGGAAAACTGGAAAGACAAGAATACGGGTGAGCGCCGCGAAAAGACCGAATGGCATCGCATTTCGGTATTCAGCGAAGGCCTCATCCGGGTTGTTCAAAGCTATGTCAAAAAAGGCTCGAAACTCTATATTGAGGGTCAGCTTGAGACGCGTAAGTGGCAAGACCAGAATGGTCAGGACCGCTATTCAACCGAAGTCGTGCTGCGTGGTTTCGGCGCGACGTTGACGATGCTCGACGGTCGCAACAGCGAAGGCGCTGGCGGCGGTGGTGGATATTCCCAGGACTCTGTTGCGTATGGCAATCAGGGGCAGGGCGGCGGTCAAGGCGGCCCACGTCAAATGGACGGCCCGGCGCAGGATTTCAGCCAGGACTTCGACGACGAAATCCCGTTTTGATGACAGGTGGATTGCACTAAGCTGATGGCGTGAAGATCTCGACCAGGGTCGATGTCTGATTGCCGCCCGCTTCAAGTGCGCCGCCAATCACATAAATCTCATCCCCGATCGCAACGGCGCCGAGCCCGTGACGGGGGTGAGGCATGTCTGGCACAGCCGACCAGGCGTCGGCCGCCGGATCATAGGCCCAGGCCTCTGGATAGACGCCGCCGCCATTGTTGAAATACTCGCCGCCAAACGCATACAGCCGGTCTGCGACAGTCGCCGCGGCCAAACCAGCCTGGCCTTGTGGCATTGGTGCCGCGGTGCGCCAGCGGTCCTCTCGGGCATCGTAGACGTCATGCGCAGATGTGTTGCCACCTGAGACCGTACGACCGCCCACAACATGCCAATTTGCACCGATCAACGAGGCAGCAGCGCTATTGCGCGGCGTTGGCAGCGGCGCGGCTGGGGTCCAGCTGTCGCCGAGTGCAGTGAGCACGAAATGATCGCCAATATCGCGATGGTCATTCCACCGCGCATTGGCGGCGTTGATCGGCTTGCGACCACCGCAGACGTGCAGGTGGTCGTCGATGACCCCTGTGACGCTTTCGCCATTTGGTTGCGGCAGAGATGGCGCGTCGCTCCAGGTCTCGCCGTCAAATGCCCAGATACCGGATTGCATGACCCAGACGGCTTGCTCTGACACCGCTTCGAAGCCTCCTATAGCCAGCAGCTGACCCTGATAGCTGATCAGTCCCGGATGATGCCGCGCGATGGGGAGCGCTGCAGCTTCAGTCCAGACGTCATGGTCCGGATTAAGCACAAAATGGCGATCCGAAACGCCGGAAATCCGGTCCCCGTCGGAAATAAACCCGCCAGCGAGGTGAATCTGGCCCTGGTGAATCGCTGGATAAATCTCCTGAACCGCATATGGAAGGGGCGGACCATCGCGCCAAATCGGTGCATTTTTGCCGACGATTGGGCCAGGCTCAGGACGTGCAGAACAGCCAAAAGCCAGTGCGCCAGCGCCAGACGCCAATATGGCTCTGCGAGTGATTGAAAACATTGGCATTTTTCCGCCCCTCAATCCACGGTCACAGGCAGTCTAGAACGTGCAGTCAGTATTTGTAACCACCCCCTCATCCTGCTAGTAATAAGGCTAATAAAGACGGGCGATTCGGTGCCCGCACTGGCAGCAAGAGGCAGAGCCCCGTGAGCGACGAAACGACACCGCCAGAAGAGCCAGAAATGGCGCCCGCGCCCCTCGGCGACGGGATTGATCCAATCAGCATCGAAACCGAGCTGAAACGCTCTTATCTCGACTATGCGATGAGCGTGATTGTCAGCCGCGCACTGCCTGATGTGCGCGACGGTCTGAAGCCGGTTCACCGGCGCATTCTTTACGCCATGCAAGTCAACGGCAATACGCCTGACAAGCCATATAAGAAGTCGGCGAATATTGTCGGGGCAGTGATGGGTAACTTTCACCCGCACGGCGATAGCGCGATTTATGACGCCCTGGTTCGGATGGCGCAGCCGTTCTCGATGAGCCTGCCGCTTGTCGATGGGCAAGGCAATTTCGGCTCTGTTGATAATGATCCACCAGCCGCGATGCGCTATACTGAATCGCGGATGCAAAAGGCGGCACAATACCTGCTCGCCGACATCGACAAAGACACCGTCGATTTTCAGGATAATTATGATGGCTCTCAGCAAGAGCCAATGGTGCTTCCGGCACAATATCCAAACCTTCTGGTCAATGGCGCCAGCGGTATCGCCGTTGGCATGGCGACCAATATTCCGCCGCACAATCTCGGCGAAGTCGTCGATGCGACACTTGCCATGATCGACAATCCAGCAATTGATGATGAAGAATTGCTGGAAATTGTACCTGGTCCGGACTTCCCGACGGGCGGTCTGATACTTGGTCATGCCGGCGCGCGCAAAGCGCTGCTCGAAGGGCGCGGTTCTGTGATCATGCAGGCGCGGTCTGAGTTTGAAGAAATGCGCAATGGTCGTCAGGCGATTGTCGTCACTGAAATTCCGTATCAGGTGAACAAGGCATCCTTGGTCGAGAAAATTGCCGGCATGGTCCGTGACAAGCGGATCGAAGGCATTGCTGACTTGCGTGACGAGTCTGATCGTCACGGTATTCGTGTGGTCATTGAGATCAAGCGCGATGCCAGCGCCGATGTCGTGCTCAACCAATTGCACCGCTACTCACAATTGCGCACCAGTTTCCCGGCAAATATCCTGGCCCTGAATGGCGGTCGTCCGGAACAGCTGAACCTGCGTCAGATCCTGCAAGCGTTCATTCGCTTCCGGGAAGAAGTCGTTGCGCGCCGGACCAAGTTTGAACTGAACAAAGCCCGTGACCGCGCGCACGTCTTGGTTGGTCTTGCGCTCGCGGTCGCCAATATTGACGAGATTATTGCGATTATCCGCCATGCGCCGGACCCGAACACAGCGCGTGAGCGCCTGCTGGCAAAAGCCTGGCCGATCATGGATATGGGGCCGCTTCTGGAGCTTGTCGCCGACCGTCGTACGCGCTGGGACGGCGAAGACGCGATCTTCCTGTCGGACGAGCAAGCGCGCGCCATTCTGGCCTTGCAATTGTCGCGTCTGACGGGGCTTGGTCGTGATGAAATTGGCAGCGAAGCCAAAGGCTTAGCCGACAAAATTGCCGATTATCTCGATATCCTGCGATCGCGCCCACGTGTGCTCAACATCATTCGCGCAGAGCTCAACGAAGTGAAAGACAAGTTCGCGGTGCCGCGCCGGTCTGAATTCACGTTCGGCGGCGCCGACATGGATGATGAAGACCTGATCGAGCGCGAAGACATGGTCGTGACGGTCACGCATGGCGGTTACGTCAAGCGCACCCCGCTCTCGACCTATCGAACCCAGCATCGCGGCGGCAAAGGTCGTTCAGGGATTTCGATGAAGGACGAGGATTTCGTCACACGGGTGTTCATGGCGAATACCCATACCGAGATCCTGTTCTTCAGTTCCGAAGGCATGGTCTATAAAGAGAAAGTCTGGCGCCTGCCGGTCGGCGGACCGCAATCTCGCGGTAAAGCGCTGGTCAATATTTTCCCATTGTCGAATGATGAGCGCATTGAAAGTGTGATGCCGCTGCCGGATGATGAGGAAAGCCGCAATCAGCTCGACGTGATGTTTGCGACGCGATCGGGAACGGTGCGCCGCAACAAACTGTCCGACTTCATTCGCGTCAATCGCAATGGCAAGATTGCCATGAAGCTGGACGATGGCGACGGCATTGTTCGTGTCCGTATGTGTTCTGAAGATCAGGATGTGATGCTGACCACGGCATTGGGCCAGTGTATCCGCTTTAAAGTGACGGATGTGCGTGTCTTTGCCGGACGAAACTCTACGGGTGTCCGAGGTATCCGCCTCGCCAAAGACGATTTTGTGATCGCCATGGGCATTCTGCGCCATATCGACGTGACCAGCGCTGAATCGCGGGCCTATCTCAAGCACGCCACGGCGATGCGCCGCGCGGCGACGGGTGAAGATGATGATATCGTCGATGCGATTGCCGATGATGATGGTGATGACGGCGAAGAAGAAGCGGCCTTGTCGGCGGAGCGGATTGCTCAGCTTGGCGCGGCCGAGCAATTCATTCTGACGATTTCAGATGATGGCATGGGCAAACGCTCATCCGCCTATGATTACCGGGTTACCGGGCGTGGTGGCAAAGGCCTCGTGGCGCATAATATTTGGGGCAGCAACAAGAAGACGGGGCATATCAAACAGATCGCGTCTTCCTTCACCATCGATGATGATGACGAAGTTATGCTGGTCACAGATGCCGGACAGCTGATCCGCACCCCAGTGGATCAGATTCGCACGGCCGGACGCGCAACGTCGGGCGTCTGGGTGCTGCGCACCAAGGGCGATGAACGTGTTGTCTCTGTGGCACGTCTTGCAGACAATGGCGAAGACGATACAGAAGAGTCCTAAGAGCGCCCGGAAACACTTCGATTGACCACTCGGGCGTGCGGAGGAAGAGCATGGAGCGCGTAGGGCTGTATCCCGGAACATTCGATCCGGTCACGATGGGGCATATGGATATTATTGGCCGGGCCATGAAACTGGTCGACCGATTAATTATCGGTGTCGCCGTCAGCGAAGCCAAACGCCCATTATTCGATCTCGAGGACCGCATCCAGATGATGCAGGAAGAATGCGGCGCGCTGGAAGGTCCGGGTCTGGCCAAAATTGAAGTCAAACCGTTCGATAAGCTGCTCATGCATTTTGCCATGGAGCAGGAAGTGCACGTCATTGTTCGCGGATTGCGGGCGGTTTCGGACTTTGAGTATGAGTTTCAGATGACGGCGATGAATGAGCAACTGAATCGCGACATTGAAACTGTCTTCCTTATGGCCGATGTAAGACATCAGGCCGTTGCGTCGCGACTCGTCAAAGAGATTGCGCGCTTCGATGGCGATATCACGCCATTTGTAACGCCTGGCGTAAAAAAGCGATTGCTGGAGAAGTATAAAAAATGACTCTAAGAACCCTGCTAAGCGGCATAGCCGTATTGGGATTTGTGGCATGTGCGGGGGCGCAGACAGAACAACAGGATCCGGTCGCCTATACGATGGCCGACGTCGACGCGGCGCCAGATGCGTGGCGCGCGGTTGACCCTGAAAATCTCGTCATCATGGAAACCAGCAAAGGCCAGATCGTGCTCGAGCTGCTGCCGGTTGTGGCACCGGTTCATGTCGAACGGTTCAAAACCTATGTTCGCTCTGGCTTATATGACGGAACAGAATTTCACCGTGTGATCAAAGGCTTCATGGCACAGGGCGGGGATATCGCCGCGACCCATGGGCCTGATGCGATGCTCGGAAGCATGGAGGCTGAATTTGTTTTCCGCCGTGATCCTGCAGTAACGCCCATGGACACAATTGGCCCGGCGGATTCTGCCGATGGCGGGTTCCATCTCGGCTTCCCAATGGCGACGCAGCCCGGATTTCTGGCGGAAATGTCGAAAGATGGTTTGGTCGAAAGCTGGATCCCGCATTGCCCGGGCATTCTATCCACGGCGCGCACCGATGACGTCAATTCTGCTGACGCACAGTTCTTTCTGATCAGCGATGAAGGCCAGCATCTCGATTATAAATATACCGCAAAAGGCCGCGCGCTGGCGGGCTTGGATGTGATCCAGGCAATTAAACTCGGGCCAACGCCTAATGGCTTTCCGATTGCCAATCCAGACGTCCTTATCTCTGCAAAAATCGCCGCTGACCTGCCTGATGCAGATCGTCCAAAAGCCTTCGTCCAGCGCACCGATACAGAGGCGTGGCAAACAATTTTGGACAATGCCGATGGGCGACGCGTCGCGCTGTGTGATATCCCGCCGGTTCCGGCTGTGGTGGAATAGGGGCGTCACCTGACCGATCTTTCGGCCTTCGATTTCGATCTACCTGAAACCCATATCGCGCTGCGTCCTGTCGATCCACAGGATGCGGCGCGTTTGCTTGTGGTGCACGGGGATGGCCGCCTCGAAGATGCCCATGTGCGCGACTTGCCGAGCTATCTCAGCGCCGGTGACCATATGGTGTTCAATGACACACGGGTCATCCCGGCGGCATTGCAGGGCGTTCGCCCAGCCCGCGATGCGGTGGGGTCTGACGTATCCGTGGATATCAATCTGGTCGGTCAGGCCTCGGAAACGGACTGGCTCGCTTTGGCCCGGCCCGGCAAGCGATTGAAGATTGGCGACCAGATCAGAATTTCCGACGATTTGTCCGTCAGTATTTTGGAAAAACGCCCGGACGGTGAGCTGGTCCTGCGTTTCTCGAAATCTGGCGCCGCGCTCGACGCCGCCATTGAGGCCTGCGGATCGATGCCGCTGCCGCCCTATATTGCCCGGCGACGTCCCGCCGATGCACAGGACAGAGAGACGTACCAAACCAGTTTTGCGAGCGACGAGGCCAAATCTGTCGCGGCGCCGACGGCAGGATTGCATTTTACCCCGCGCCTGCTAGGCGAGATTGACGCCGCAGGGATTGCCCGCGCCGAAGTCAGGCTGCATGTCGGGCTTGGCACATTTGCGCCGCTCAAATCGGAACAGATCGACCGCGGCAAGCTGCATGAGGAATGGCGGCAAGTGACCCCGCAAGTTGCGGCGATGCTCAATGCAGTCCGCGCTGACGGCCACAAATGTGTCGCCGTTGGGACCACCGCACTGCGAACGCTAGAGAGCTGCGCCACGCCAGATCATGTGATCGAAGCGGCGACAGGACCGACCGATATTTTCCTCAAACCAGGCTATGCGTTTCGCGCCACGGATGCGCTGGTGACGAACTTTCATTTGCCGAAATCAAGCTTGTTTATGCTGGTCTGCGCCTTGATCGGCACGGATATCATGCAAGCCGCTTATGCGCATGCGATCGAGGAGAACTATCGGTTCTACTCGTATGGCGATGCCTGCTTGCTGCTTCCCTGAGGATTAAGCCGCGAACCGGCCGCCTTTATTGGCATAGGCCTGCGTGCCGTTTGTCAGAACCTCGTCGCCATCCAGAACATCTTCCGGTTTGAGATCGAACTTGCCCTGAAGCTCGGCATAAAGTGGGGCAAAGTCTGTATCGACTGTGGCGCGGAACAATTGGTCATAACTATCGATGACGAAATAGCTCTGCTGGAAATCATCGATCCTGTAATCCGTGCGCATCAGGCGTTTGAGGTCAAACCCGATCCGGTTCGGTGAGGGGTCTTCGAGACTGAACTTGCTCTCTGCCGGCGAGGACACAATGCCGGCGCCATAGATGCGCAAACCTTGTTCGGTCCGGATCAGACCAAACTCGACTGTGTACCAATAAAGCGCCGCGAGATTTTTTAGCGAAGCATGGCGCAGACTGCGCAATCCGCCTTTGCCATAGGCTTCCATATAATCGGCGAAAACCGGATCGGTCAGCATTGGAACATGGCCAAACACATCATGAAAGACGTCAGGTTCCTGAATGTAATCAAGCTGGTCTGGTTTGCGGATGAAGTTTCCTGCCGGGAACCGGCGATTGGCCAAATGGTCGAAAAACACGTCATCTGGCACCAGGCCCGGAACCGCGACGACGCGCCAGCCCGTCAGCGCTTCCAGTTCATCCGAAATGGTCTCAAAGTTTGGAATACCGCCGCGGTGCAGATCCAGGGCTTCGAGGCCATTGAGGAATTCCGGCGCCGCCCGATCAGGCAGAACCTGCATCAGGCGCTCATACAAAACATCCCACACGGCGTGTTCATCCGGCGTGTAATCAGACCAGCCCTGGTCTATGGTCCAGTCGGAATTGGCGTGAGCGGGTTTCGCAAATTGGTTGTTCATGCAACTAATATAGCAAGTGAGTCTGATTATGTCTTGGGGCATATTGAGCAAAGTGATCAATTCTGCGGAGGCGAGTGTGTGATTAAGCTCTATGATTATTGGCGGTCTTCGGCCTGCTACCGGTTGCGCATTGCTTTCAATCTGAAGGGCATTGCTTATGAAAGTGAGGAAGTGAACCTGCATCCGGACGTCCTGGGGCAGAATTCAGAGGCCTATCGCGCGCTCAATCCGCAGCAGCGCGTGCCGACTGTGATTATCGACGGGCAGGTCCATAACCAATCCATGGCGATCCTGGATTGGCTCGATGAAACCCATCCGTCGCCGCCGTTTCTGCCATCTGATCCGCATGACCGGATGCGGGCGCGGGCATTTGCCGACACCGTCGCCTGCGACATTCACCCGCTGAACAATTCCAGCGTCCTGAAATATCTGCGCGAGGATTTCGCTGCGACGCCGGATGCCGTTAAAGACTGGTATGGCACTTGGGTGTCTCGCGGCTTTGAGGCGCTCGAAGTGCATGCCCAAAACTCGCGATCGAAATTCCTGTTTGGGGATCATCCCGGCCTGGCGGAGATTTGTCTGATCCCGCAAGTCTACAATGCGCAGCGGTTTCAGCTCGACTTGTCGGCATTTCCAAATCTGATGGAGATTGATGCCAAATGTCAGGAGATAAGTGCGTTCCAGGAGGCGACGCCAGAGGCCGCGAAACCGGCTTAGTTGCGCTGACCCGATTTCAGAACATAGCCCTGTTCCGTCAATTCAAACATTGACGCAATATCAGGGTGACTGACCCGGCTGTCGCTTTCGTCCGGCACCAGATTTTGTTCAGAAACATAAGCAACGTAATGCGTGCGCTCATTTTCTGCGAACAAGTGATAATAAGGTTGGTCCTTTGCAGGGCGGACCTCTTCCGGGATCGATTCATACCATTCATCAGTGTTCGCAAAGACTGGATCAACGTCAAAAACGACGCCGCGAAAATCAAATAAACGGTGTCTCAGAACTTGGCCGATCTGGTATTTGGCTTGATGCATAGGGATAGCATTCGGCAGGTCCGGGACCCCCGATGGCGCGCTAACCTTTTGTGTCTTCGCGGGTTTTTCACCCCCGAAAAGTCGCATAAAGCGTTTCATGACGTTCGGTCCGTAGCTCATGAACTATTTGTGTGCTACAGCTTCTATCAACATTCAAGATTTGGTCAGCACATGACTACAAATAAAGTGCGAGATGACCGGAAGGCCAATAGCCAGTCCGGATCTCGCAAGCGCCGGAAGCCGCCGCTCTATGCGGCGGTGGATATGGGGACGAACAATTGTCGACTGCTTGTCGCCGCTCGCCGCGGGGATAGCTTTTCTGTGCTCGATTCTCACTCGCAAATTGCCCGTCTCGGCGAAGGTCTGGAAGCTACGGGCCGCCTCTCTGATGCATCAATTGAACGCGCCATGGATGCGCTTGGCAAGATATCCAGAAAGCTGAAAGCCAAAAAAGTCGGACATGTGCGCTGCATCGCCACTGAAGCCTGCCGCCGCGCAGAAAACGGCCCCGCCTTCATTCAGCGCGTGCGAGAAGAAACCGGCCTGACTTTCAAGATTATTGGTCCCGAGGAAGAAGCACGCCTGGCCTTGATTGGCTGCCACAACCTCATCGAACCTGACACCGACCGCGTGCTGGTCGTCGATATTGGTGGCGGCTCAACCGAATTGTCTTTTGTCGACGCTGTGCCGGCGCATGAGGGCGGACTAAAAGGGCTTTTGACCAAGCCGCCAATTCTGGCCTGGCGCAGTCTGCCGGTGGGCGTCGTAACGCTGACCGAAGCGTTCGCGCATTTGCCAGAGGAAGAGGCCTACCCGCAAATGCTGGCCCACGTCATGTCGCTGATCGAAAAATGGAAACGCACGCCGGAGATCCGTGAAGCGTTTGAGCAAGGCCGCGCGCACGTCATCGGAACGTCAGGGACTGTGACTTGCCTGACCGGGGTGACCCTCGGCCTGAGCAAATATCGCCGTGATAAAGTCGATGGCGCCTGGATGACCAAGTCCGGCATGCTCGGCACCGTCAACAAGCTGCGCGAAACCGGCACCGCCAACATGCACAAGTTTCCAACCATTGGTACAGACCGGTCGGCGCTGATGCTGGCGGGCTGCGCGATTGTCGAAGCGACATGGTCGCTGGCGCCCCGCGGTGATATGCGGATTGCTGATCGCGGGCTTCGCGAAGGTCTGTTGCTGTCAATGATGCATGGACCAAAACGCAAACCGCGCCGACGGCGTAGAAAACCCAAACCAGGCGGCAAGCCTGCTGAACAAGGAGCGTCGGCATGACAGATGACGGCAAACGGCGCTGGAAAGGCCCGACCGGCAACAAGAACTCGTCGGGTCGCCGCACCGGCGAGCGCAAAGTGATTGCTTATCGCGCAAAATCGGAAAGCTCGAAAAAGTGGATCGAACGACAGCTGTCTGATCCTTACGTTCAGCAAGCTCAAACGGATGGCTACCGGGCCCGGGCGGCCTACAAATTGATCCAGCTCGACGAGCAAATGCGCTTGTTGAAACCGGGCATGCGTGTGGTTGATCTCGGCTGCGCCCCGGGCGGCTGGCTGCAAGTCTGCATCCGGCGCGGGATCAAGGAATTGGTTGCGATTGATCTCTTGCCCGTCGAGCCAATGGCAGGGGCGTTCATTGTCGAAGGGGACGTGAATGAGCCAGATGATGTCGCAGAGATGATGACTGGCTTAACCGGTCCGCCGGATCTGGTGCTGTCAGACATGGCTGCAAACACCACTGGGCACAAACAGACGGACAGCCTGCGCACCGCGGCACTGGCCGATATGGGGCTCGACTTCGCGCTCAAGCACCTGGTCAGAGGCGGCGCTTTCTGTTCGAAAGTATTCCAGGGCGGCGCGACCCAGGACATGATGGTGATCCTGAAAGACCAGTTCAAAACCGTCAAACATATCAAGCCTCCGGCCAGCCGGGCAGGTTCGCCCGAATTGTTCGTCGTGGCCAAAGGCTTTCGTGGTCGGTGATGGATCAGAACGTGGAGCCGGATGACACGTTTCCCGACGTTCGATCGAGCGCCAAAACCGCCATAATCGTCACGGTCATCCTGGCGCTCATATATGGCGCGTTATTTTCCCTGTTTGGAAGCGCTTCGCGGACTGGCGTGCTTGATCTATGGGCCAGTCTTGGGCTCGGCGGGGCGCTGTTATTGCTCAGCTATATCGATCTTCGAACTGGCCTTTTGCCCGATATCCTGACTTGGCCATTGGTCGCTTTTGGGCTCGGCTATGCGGCGCATGAGGGCTTTCTGCTGGTATCGCTGGTGGGCGCCGTCATGGGGTATGCGCTGATTGCCGGGATTGGCCTGTTTTGGCGCCGCGCCAAAGGCTATGAAGGCATTGGGCTGGGCGATGCCAAGCTGCTCGCCGCCGGCGGAGCATGGGTCGGCGCCTATGGCTTGCCCATCGTGTTGTTAATCGCCTCGGGCACCGGATTGATTGCCGCACTGATAGCGGCGCAGAGAGCGCGTTCTTCGCCTGAGAAGGCCGCAATTGTGTTCGGGCCGTGTCTGGCATTGGGGATATGGGGCGTCTGGTGCGGCCTGGCTCTGCCGATCGTGGAAACGTGAATTTTCAGGCGCAATACTCTTCCCCAGCATTAACCTGAGCGTGACGGCTCATATTTACAAAAAAGCAAGCGTGACAAAGCACTACGCAGGTGCGTATGGTATAGATTAACCCCGGGGATTGAGGAGAGTATCGATGCCGAGCGCCGCTGATACGGCTCTTGAGAGACTGGCGAGTATTGAGCGACCGGCACGTCTGGTGGTTGAATGCGTGCTGATTGCCGTCCTGGCATTGCTATTTGCGCGCCTCGCCTGGTTGGTAATCTCGCCTTCAAACTCCGTCGCAACTTATACGCAGCGACCCCTGCCATCACCGATGCGCGGGGCAGCGAGCGCGCTCGCCGTTGCAACCGATAGAACGCTTCTGGTGCGCACCAATCCGTTTCAGCAGGGCGAAACGGACATCATTGTCCAGGATGTCCCGGAAACCAATCTCAATCTCGACCTCGATGGGCTGAGAATGTCGACTGAAGGGGGGGAGGCAGGCAATGCCATCATCCGCACCCCAGACGGTATCGGCAAGAATTACAGCGTTGGCGATGAAATCCTCGCCGGAGTAACGCTTGAGCGGATATTGTCCGACCGGGTTATCATTAATCGGGATGGGGCTGATGAAACCCTGATGTTGGGCGGGCGCGGATCAGGGCTATCGGTTATCACCGATGATTCTCAAACCGCGACGCCGGCTGATCTTGGGGCGCGGGTCGAGGATGATACGCCTGAGCCTGATCCGGTGATCATTGAGGCACAAATCGACGCCCCCGAAATATTGCTGAGCAGTGTCAATGCTGGTCCCGTGCGTGTGAATGGCGCAATTAGCGGCTATCGGCTGGACCCGATTGGTAGCCCGGCAATCATGCAGCAGGCCGGATTGGCCCCGGGAGACGTCTTACTGCAAATTAATGGCACTTCAGTTACGCGTCTGGATACAACGGACGTGATCGACCGCATCATGGCGGCTGAGGCAGTAGAAATGACAGTCAACCGGAACGGATCGGAACAAACCATTCGTTTAAGGTTCGGTGAGTAAGGTACGAATCATGAAGAAGCTAATTGTGGCATCGGCTCTGGCGCTCAGCGCTCATGGTTTGGCCGTCGCGGAGATGAACTCACCGCGCGCCGAACGCCACGTGCTTAGTCTGAACGACGTTGATATCACAGCATTAATTGACGATGTCTCGATTATTACCGGCTATACCTTTATCCTGCATCCGGACGTTCGCCGGACCAAAGTCACGGTCATGTCGCAAGCGCCGATGGAAACCAATGAAGTGTTCCAGGTTTTCTTGTCGACGTTGCGGGTTCATGGCTTTGCAGCCGTTCCCGCGGGCAAAGGCGTTTATCGGATTGTGCCGGAACAAATGGCGATTGGCGACGCAAATGGCCGCGCGAGTGGTCCGAATGCGTTCATCACCCAAGTGTTTAAACTGGATAATTTCAGTGCTGTAGAGGCCGCTCAAATGGTCAAACCGCTGATCGACGCGCAAGGCCAAGTGGTTGCAAATGCGCGTTCGAACACACTGGTTGTGGTCGATTATTCTTCAAATATGCCGCGGATGCGGGAAATCGTCGAAGGTCTGGACGAGAATGACCGCACGAAAGTCGAAACGGTCGAGCTGCGAAACGTTCCGGCGCGCGAAATTGAAGGCATTTTAACGGACCTTCTGGTTGATCGCGATGACAATCCGAATAATCGCTTTGAAGTGTCCGCTGCCTCGACATCGAATTCGATTGTCCTGAAAGGCGATGAGGCGACGGTTGCCCGCGCCATGCGCGTTGCCCGCGAGCTCGATCAGACCGATCCGGTGCGCGACAGTCTGCGAGTTCTGGAGCTGAAAAACTCGAACGCGGAAGACATTGTCCCGATCCTTGAGCGGCTTGCAGAAACCATGGCTGAGCAGTCCTCGCCAGGAGAAGCGCAAGCGCCAGGGGCGACGATTGCGCATCACCAGCCGACCAATTCCCTGGTCATCAGCGCGTCGCCAGACACCATCCTGGCGATGGAGCGTGTCGTGGATGCGCTTGATAAACGCCGCGCTCAGGTTCTGGTCGAGGCGATTATTGTCGAAATGTCAGACACCACGGCCCGTGATCTTGGCGTGCAGTTCCTGCTCTCCGGAACCGGCGATTCGTCGATCCCGTTCCTCAGTACGAATTTCTCGAACACCGCGCCGAACTTGCTTCAGCTCGCCGGCGCAGTGGCCGACCCAAGTGTGTTTGGCGGTACCAATCCATTCACCGCCGGCGCGATTGAATCCCTGCTGGATCTTGATGGTGCCTCGTTCGGCGGCGGTGGCCGCAGCGGCGACACACTGTTTGGTGCGATTTTGACAGCGGTTGAAACGGATACCAACTCGAAAGTCCTGTCCAAGCCGTTTAACCTGACGCTCGATAATGGCACGTCGGAACTTCTCGTCGGGCAGCAAATCCCCGTGGCCACAGGCGAGTCGCTTGGCTCGGACAATAGCAATCCATTCCGCACAGTGACGCGCCAGGATGTCGGCATCAAACTGAACGTCACCCCGCGGATTTCGGCCGATGACACAATCCATCTGGATATCTTCCAGGAAGTCTCCAGCATTTCGCCGACTCTGAGCGAGGGCTTGGATGATTTTGTCACCAATCTCCGCCAGTTCACCACGACTGTGCTGGCGGATGATGGCGAGATCATTGTCATTGGCGGTCTGATCGAACGCTCCAACAGTGTGGTCAATTCGAAAGTTCCGATTGCGGGTGATATTCCCGTGGTCGGCAATCTGTTCAAATCTGAAGCGGTGAACAATGGCCGGACCAATCTGATGGTCTTCATCCGGCCAACAATTGTCCGCAATGCCGACGAAGCGCGCAACGTGACGTCGAGAAATTATCGCTATATCCGCGCCGAAGAATTGCTGCGCGAGGGCGATTCCGACGCGATATCTGAACTCGATGCGTTCATTTCTGGGGTTTTGGATATCGAGATCGAAGATTCTCCCATGTTGCGTGGGCGCGTGGAGTAGGCGGCCCTCCGCACCTGCGAAACCGAATTAGAATAGAGAGTGAGTTTGACGAATACAGATCTGTCTTATGCTTTCGCCCGCGATAAGGGTGTCGTTGTGCTCGACGAGCAAGACGAGCAGATCAAATTAGGTGTGCGCAATGGCGCTGACCCATTCTCATTGATTGAAGCGCGGCGGGTTTTGCGCCGACCCCTGAAACTGGAACAGATGGGCGCGCAGGATTTCGAGCGCGCGCTGACCGAGCATTATGCCCGCCAGGGCGTTTCTGGCGATGAAGCAGAAGCGGCGCTCGACAGTCAGGGCGGGCTGGCCAGTCTGGTCGACGGAATTCCCGAGACGGCTGACTTGCTTGATGGCGACGATGATGCGCCAGTCATTCGTCTGATCAATGGTCTGATCTATGAAGCGGTCAATCGCAAAGCGTCTGATGTCCATATCGAGCCGCACGAAGACAATCTCTCTGTCCGTTACCGGATTGATGGCGTTTTGCAGGAAGTGCTGACCCCGTCTCGTCGCCTGGCTGCGCCTTTGATCAGTCGGATCAAAGTCATGGCGCGCCTCGATATTGCCGAGAAGCGTATCCCCCAGGACGGACGAATCTCGCTCTCTATTGGTGGACGTAGCATTGATGTCCGTGTCTCAACGCTGCCAAGCCGCTATGGTGAGCGCGTGACGATGCGCTTGCTGGATACGCGCAATGCCTTGCTTGGGCTGGATCAACTCGGCATGGATGAAGTCACTTTGGGCCGATTGCAGAGCATTCTCGAGCAGCCCAATGGCATCACTCTGGTCACTGGACCGACCGGTTCAGGTAAGACCACGACGCTCTATTCAGCGCTATCGGTCCTGAACAATGGTGAGCGCAATGTGATGACGCTCGAAGATCCGATCGAATATGGTCTGGATGGGATTTCGCAAACCCAGATGCACCATAAAGTCGGCCTGACATTCGCCGCGACTTTGCGCGCCATTCTGCGCCATGATCCTGATGTTGTCATGGTCGGCGAGATCCGCGATCTTGAAACCGCGAAAGTGGCGTTTGAATTTGCCTCGACCGGCCGTCCGGTGCTGTCGACGGTGCACACCAATAGTGCGGCTGGCGCGATCCAGCGTCTGCGCGATATGGGCATCGAACCCTATGTCATCGCAGCGACACTGAAGGCGGTCATCGCCCAGCGCCTTGTCCGCCGCCTTTGCGAGCATTGCCGCAAGCCACATGACTCAACCCCTGAAGAATTGGCGATGTTCGGGCTGGATGCCGCCAGTGCGCCGCAATTCTGGCGACCCGTTGGATGCATGGCGTGCGGCAATAGCGGTTATAATGGCCGGCTTGGCGTCTATGAATTGATCAATGTTGATGGCGCGCTGCGCGATCTGATCCGCGCCGATGGCTCCGAAGACGCGATCCAGGATATGGCACTCAGCCGATATGACACTCTGTTTCGCAATGCCGGGCGTTACGTCCAGGCGGGTCAAACCAGTGTCGAGGAAGTGCTCCGCGTCTGCCGCCGTGAGGAGGAGCGCTAGTCATGGCGGTCTTCGACTATGTGGCAATTGGCGCAGACGGAAAACGCGCAACTGGCGTGATCACAGCCGATTCCGCACGCTCTGCCCGTAAGGAACTGCGTGTCCGCCAATTGTCGCCCCTGGACGTCAAAGAGACCAAGAAAAAGTCAGCTGATAGAAGCGCCGGCAAGGGCTCACTCTCTGGCAATGATCTGGTCCTGACGACTCGGCAATTGGCGATGCTGATCAAATCCGGCGCGACGGTTGAAGAAGCCCTTGGGGCGATTGCGGGCGAGGCCGAAAAACCCGGAACCCGCCGCGTTCTGATGGGCGTGCGCGGCAATGTTCAGGAAGGCTATTCGTTTTCAGAAGCCTTGAGCCAGTCCTCAAAGGCCTTCCCGCCTTATTATCGCGCGGTCGTCTCTGCCGGGCAGTCGTCCGGCCGCCTCGGCGACGTCATGGACCGTCTGGCGACGCATTTAGAAAAATCCCGCAAGCTGCGCAACAAACTGCTGTCGGCTTTGATCTATCCGCTGGTGCTGGCCTGCGTCGCGATGATTGTGGTTGTTTTGCTCTTGATCTTCGTCGTTCCTGCCGTGGTTGAGCAGTTTGAAACGCTTGGCCAGGATCTGCCGCCACTGACCAATGCGGTGATCGGCGTGTCAGAATTTATGCGCGGCTGGGGCTTGCTCGTCGTGCCGCTGATTGCGGGCGGTGTCTGGCTCCTGCGCGGCATGTTCCAGACGCCAGCTGTTAAGCTCAGTTGGGACCGCGCGGTCTTGCGCCTGCCACTCATGGGCAAAGTCATCCGCAGCGCCAATGCCGCGCAATTTGCGCGAACATTCGCGACCCTCTCAGGCAGCGGCGCGACGGTGCCTGACGCTTTGATCGCAGCGCGCGGCTCAGTCGGAAATGAAGTTTTCCGTCAGGCGGCCGGGACCGTTCGTCGCCAGGTCGAAGAGGGCCAGACCCTCAATCGCGCCATGCGCAGCACGAAAGTCTTTCCGCCGATGCTCGTTCATATGGTAGCAAGCGGTGAGCGTGGCGGCGACTTGCCCGCAATGATGGGCCGAGCCGCCGATTATATGGAAGAAGAATTGGATAGTAACGCAACTGTAGCTTTAGGCCTGTTAGAGCCTCTGCTAATTGTTTTGCTGGCCGGGGTCGTGGCCTTGATTGTCTTGGCCATCATGCTGCCAATCCTGCAGCTTAATACGATGGCAATTGGTACCTGAGGAGATTGTCCAATGACCGACGCACGTAAGAAACGCCGTAACCGCCAGCGCGGTTTTACACTCACTGAGATCATGGTCGTGGTGTTTATTATCGGCCTGTTGTCGACCGTGGTCCTGATCAATGTCACCGGCGCGATGAGCCAGGGACGTACAACCAAAGCGGCAACGGATATTACCCGCCTGTCAGGCGCGCTGCAGTCCTATAGCGGCGACATGTTTACGTTCCCAACGCAGCAGCAAGGCCTGGAAGCCCTGGTGACCAAGCCGGACAATGCACCGGATGGTAATCGCTATCGTCCGGGCGGCTATATTCAGAAACTGCCCAATGATCCCTGGGGGCGGCCTTATGTCTATGAAGTCCCAGGCGATAATAACCGGCCTTATGATCTCTATTCGCTGGGTGCGGATGGCCGCGAAGGCGGCGAAGAAGACAATTCAGATATCAGTATCTGGGACATTTAGGGCCTGAACAGTCAGAGCAAATTCGTGAAACGCGCGATCCGACATCGAAACCAGGCGGGGATGACTTTAGTCGAAGTCATGGCTGTGCTGTTCATTGTCGGTTTGACGGCGGGACTGGTCACACTGACGCTGCCTGAGCGCCCAAGTGAAGAGCAGGCCAGCGCGCAGGCTTTCGCGCGCGTCCTGCGTGAAGCCCAGGATCAGGCGATCATGGCGGGCCAACCGGTCGGCTTGAAGCTCAGCGATCAAGGTTATGCCTTATACCAATGGCGCCGGGATGGTTGGCGACCACAAGGCGGCGCTGTGGTCCTGCCGCGCCGAATGGATATTTCCGCGCAAACCGAGCAGCGGACAGCGCCCGAGGGCTGGCCAGAAATTATCTTCGACCCCACGGGCATCGTTCAGCCTGCACAATTCCAATTACGCGCCCGGGGCATACGGATCGATATCTCGCTTGAAGAGACGGGTGAGGTGATCCTTGCCGAACGCTAGACGCAAACGCCAAGCCGGGTTCAGCTTGGTCGAGACGGTCGCTGCCATGGGCATTCTTGCCCTTGCCGCCATCCCGCTATTGCAAGTTACGACCGATGCCAGCCGCAATGCGGCGAGCCTTGAATCACGGCTGTTCGCGCGCACAGTGGCTGAAAATGTCATGGCGCGCTCGATGGCATCGAGTGAGATTATCGATGCGGGTATTTCCGCGGGCCAGGAAACGCAAATGGGGCGGACTTATAATTGGGTCCGAACCGCCAGCCAGGCACAAGCCGGTGAGCTTCAAAATCTGAAAGTCGAGGTCCGCCCGGCCGAAAGCGAACAGGTTTTGGCCAGTCTGATCAGCTTGAAATACTTGCCGATAAGTCTGCCAGGTCTGAACATCACTGAAACTGATGACGGGGAGGATGGATAATGGCGCGTCCGGTTTCACGGCAAAGCGGTTTTACGCTGGCAGAGACGCTGGTTGCGCTATTCATTCTGGCGATCGTTTCGTCTGCCGGGGCAGCGCTATTGATCAGTTCGACATCGGCGAGCCAATATGTCCGCGAGCGTGAAAATGAAGCGCGGACGCTGGATATTGCGCAATCACTGATCCGCCAAGATATCGCTGCGCTCAGCTCGAGAGCGGTGCAGCCAGTCGATGGCTTCTCACCGGCTGGTAATCTGTTTGGCGAAGCCCCACGCGGCGAGGCGCCGTTTCTGCGCTTTGTCCGCAGCGGGTGGATCAATCCGGCCGGTATCGAGCAGCGCAGCACGCTGCAATCGGTTGAATATGTCCTGCGCGGCGGCGCCTTGATCCGTCAGGCCAGTCTGCGCCCGGATGCGACGCGTGGCACGCCGGTATCGTCCCGCGTGTTGTTGGAGGATGTTCAGCGCGTGCAGCTTGGCTTTGTGCGCGGCAATCAGCGGTCAGATTTCTGGCTCGGTGACGCCATTGCCGGGACAGGTATTCTGCCTGATCTGATTGAAATCGAGATCACATTTGAAAATGGCACCAGCCTCTCCCTCGCCGCTTTAACCGGGGGGCGAACATGACCAATCGGGCACATAAGGAACGCGGCGCTGCTTTACTGACCGTATTGATGATTGTCGCAGCCATGTCCGTCGCGGCGCTGGCGATTACCAAAGCGGTCACCGACGCGACGCAGCGCTCGCAGGCACTCGATTCGCAGGCCCAATTGGCGCTCTATGCCGTGTCGGCGGAAGAAGTCGCAAAAGCCCGCATGGCGGATGTCTTGGCGCCGCTCGAGAACAGATTGTTTGCCGAATTGCCAGGTCTTGGAGAGCCGCAAATCATTCCGGTCGATGGCGGCGTATTCACGGTGACTGCGCAAGATGCGACCAATTGCTTCGATATTAACACGCTGACCACCAATGGCGATGATGGTCAGCTGGTTGGCGATATCAGCGCTCAGCGCACATATCAGGCCTTGCTGACCGCCGCGATTGATGAAGGCTATGTTTCTGATCTTGCCGGGCTTGCGGCATCGGTGACGGATTGGATGGATGCCAATTCCGTTCCAACCAATGGCGGGGCGGAAGATTCCTATTATCTCAGCGAAGTGCCGTCTTATCGCACTTCCGGGCAGAAGCTTGCGACCATCGAAGAATTGCGCGCCATTCGCGGCTACACACCAGATGTCTTGCAGCGAATCGCGCCCCTGATCTGCGCGCTGCCGGAAGATATGAGCCTGCAGCGCCAACAGCTCAACATCAATACATTGACCGAGAACCAGGCGCCGCTTTTGCAGGCAATATTGGGTGACACGCTGTCTCTGGATGATGTCAAAGGCCTGATCCTGAGCCGTCCTGAAGGCGGCTGGCCGGATGTCGAGGGGCTGCTCGAGGACCCGGCAGTCAAACGCATTGATCCATCTAGCATTGAAGCGGATCGTTTGGGTGTAGTGTCGAGTTTGGTGGAAGTTTCGGCCAATGTGTCTTATCGCGGACATGACATGACCATGCGTTATTTGTTTGAAGCGGTTCCCGGTCGCCCGATCCGAACGCTTCGCCGGGAGAGAATAGGATAGTGGCAAGCATCTACGCGCTTCTGCAGCCTGATGGCGATCTTTTGGTCGCCCGCTCGCGCGGCAATGACTGGTCGATCAGTTCCAGTCGGCAGGGGATTGATGCGCGTGGTCGAAACCTGACAGTGTTTCTGAACGGCCTCGATGTGCTTGGTCTGAGTGCCGTGATCCCGGCGCGCTCGGAAAAAGAAGCGCGCCGCGCAGCGCCGTTTGCGATCGAAGACGAAATTGGCGAAACGGTCGAAGACAGCCATGTCGCGCTGGCAGATGAGAATAAGGAAAATCCGTCCGCGCCGCGGCAAATCAATGTCGTTTCATCGACGGCGATGACACAGCTGATTCAATCACTGACCGAACAGGGGTTTGATGAAGCCGAGCTGGTGGCTGCGCACAGCCTGCTGCCAGATGGCGATGTCTTGTACGAAGCGCCAGGTCTGGTTCTGGGGCGTCTCGGTGGGCGCAGTTTCACGCTGGACCCTTCGCTCGGCCGAGACGTGTTGATCGGGATTAGCAAAGACCATCCGGAGGTTGAAGTGTTTGGCGCGCAAGTCGCTCGCGCTCTTGGTCGAGAGGCGCAAGGTGCTGGGGCCACGTCGCTCGAAGCTTTGCTGACCCAGCTTGCCACCTGGGCTGAGCAGGGGCGTCCACACATTCGCTTGCGGCAAGGCGCTTTCGAAGCGCGCCGTCAGGTCGATATGGAAGGCTTTGGGCGTTGGAAGTTTGCCGGTGTCCTGGCCGCCGTCGCAGCGCTCTCCTGGTTCGGATCAGTCGTATTGGAGACCAATGCGATGAAGACCCGCGCGGCGGCGCTGGAATCGCTCACTGAAGAATTTGCCAGAGTCGGATGGCCGGAACTGAACGGTGATGTCCAGCAAGTTCTATCAACGGCGAGAAATGGCAATGGGGAGGTGTCGCCGCCTTTCCTGGGGCTGCTCGATGCAACAGCCCTGCTTTATGATGCGCTTGGCCAGGTCGAAGGCAGTGAACTCAGAACCTTGCGCTATGACCGCGTCCGCCGGCAGATGACGGCGTCAGTGGCGTTTCAGAGTTTCGCCGATGTCGATCGTCTGACAGCGATCCTGAACACTGGCAGCCTGACGGCCCGGTCCGGTGACTCCCGGCAAAGCGGGTCAAAAGTGATTGGCGATTTGACGCTGGAGACGAGCTCATGAGCCGCTGGTGGCAAACCATGGCGCCGCGCGAGCGGCTTCTCATCGGCGTCGCGGCGGCGCTGACCGCCCTGATCGTGGCTTGGCAATTTGTCTTTGTGCCGACCATGAATGGCCGGTCCGAGGCTCGCGCCAATCTGGATGATGCGGATCGAGTGCTGTCGCAGGTGCAGGAAAACTATGTGCTGAAGCGGGCGCAAGGGGCGGCGAATGCCAGCAATACCGCTGGCGGGGCAGGCGGAATTGAAGATTTCAAATCCGCGATTACCGGGTCTGCTGGCGATATCGGCTTGGCGATTGCGCGTTTGCAAGGCAATGACACGACCAATGTGCGGTTGATTTTCGAAAATTCGGATCCGCGACTGATTTTTCTTTGGCTTGAAGACATTCAGGCCAAACATTCGGCACAAGTGACGCGCTTTAATATGGAACAGGCTGGGAATGGTCTGGTGCGTGTAAATGTCGATTTGGTTGCAGGAGGACGATGATGCGCAAACTGTTCTTGCTCATTCTATTTGTGGTCATACTGATTGGCGGCCTGTTCGCCTTTACGCCTCTTGGTTTCGTTCTGGGGCAGTCTGGTGCGGGCAATCTGGGGGTTGGTTGGGCGAAAGCGGACGGGACCTTGCTCAAAGGACGGATCAGCGGCCTCTATGTCGGAACCCAGCCAATCGGCGATGTCAGCCTTGAGCTGCGGCCTTTGTCGTTGCTTACCTTGCGGCCATCCTATGACATTCAATGGGGCGGCGCCGGCGGACAAGGCACAGCGATCCTGACACTGTCACGCAGCGCGATTAGCGGCGATGAGGTTCGTATGCGTCAGGAAATCGGCGCTCTGGAAGGCCTCGATCCAGCCGTGCGCGCGATGGGCGGCAGCCTGGATGTTTCGGACGGCGCTTTTCGTCTGACGCAAACTGGCTGCGCGTCAGCGTCAGGCCAGCTTTCGACCAATACTCTATCGACGCTGGCGGCTCAGTATGGACGTCAATTTGGCGACATTGCTGGCCCAATCCGTTGCGAAGACGGCGCCTTCATCCTCGCCATGGAAGGTGCATCACAAGCCAATGACCGGGTGATGATTGATGCGCGTGCCGGCTTGGTCGGGCCTAGCGAGTTCGCGACTCGCGTTCAAACCCAGGATGCGCAAATCATCATCGCATTGACCCAGATCGGGTTCGTGCGTGAGAATGGCGAATTCGTCTATCGACAATCGCGGAGCACAGGACTTCAATGATGAAACAGGCAGCCCTCTTTTCGATTGGTTTGATCCTGGCGCTGGCCGGATGCGCATCCAGTTCAGATAGTCCGCAAGATACACGCGCGAGAATGCTGGCAATGCAGCCAGCCATCGATAGCGTTCCATCTTCTGGCCTTGGTCCGCAGGAATTGCTGACCGGCGAATGCGGTTTGTTTCTTTGGAGCCAGACCGATGTTTCGAAGTTCATTTTCTTTTCAAAAGCCCTGACAGGGACGGCCGTTTTCGCGCAAGGCGAACTTCCCATTGCGCTGACCCAGACAACAGCAGGCGGTGATATCTTCGGTCAGTTCAATACCAGAATGGAATATGTCAGCGAGGATAAGCGCGTCTTGTTGTTGACGCTTGTGCCGGGCGAGATCCTGGAAGGCGGTCAACGCCTGGAGACGGGTTTGATCAGTTTGACCGACAAGGAAGGGTGGCTGACCAAGCTGCCAGTACTTGGCGTGCGTGCCTGCCAGCAGGAATGATGTCTGCAGACCTTCAACACATTTACACCGATCAATCGCCCGGCATGTTTCGTGCTGTCGCGGTGACAAGCGATGGCCGCCCCGTCAGGCTCTTTTCTGAGTGCTGGTCGGGCGTCGGCGTTCGGGCGCGATTTGGCACCGTCCATGACGCGCGCTTGCGGGCCTTTGCCGACCAGCTGCGCGGGGCTTTTTGTGAACTGCCCAATGGCGAAGAGGCTTTTCTTCGACTGAAGTCGCGCGATGGTCTCACCGAAGGTATGGCGCTTGGCGTCAAAGTATTGAGCGAGGCACGCCGCGATAAACTGGCTCGCGTGGCGGTCTCTGATCAAGCGGCGGATAACCGCTCCGCCTTTGCGGCCTGGAAGGCCCGTTTGGCTGGATCCGAAGGTCCCGTAGAAGAGGCGGATCGCGATCGGGTAGATGCGGCTTTTGATGAAGCATTGTCACCATCCTCGACCCTGCCGGGCGGTGGACAGATTCATATTGATCGTACCCGGGCACTAACCGCTATTGATATTGATACTTCAGGCCGTGTTGGCAAAGGCAGCGCCGCGGCGCGGGCGCTTTCAATCAATCGACAAGCGGTGTCCGAGCTGGCGCGGCAAATCAGTCTTCGCGGGCTGGGCGGACTATTTGTCCTCGATTGTGTCTCGCCCCTGAATGCCGAAACAATCGCCCGCATTCACGGCGATGCTCAGCGCGCTTTTGCGGACTATGGGCTGGCGGACGCGCGGATCCTCAAACCGTCTCCGCTTGGCCTGCTCGAAGCCTCTGTGCCATGGCAATTCATGCCAGTTGCGGATGAGCGCGCGGCGCGTCCAGCAGAGACTGAACTCCTCGATCTGCTGCGTGGTGTTCAGCGAGAAGCGATCGCAAGTTCTGTGAAATTCTTTAAATTGTCGCTTTTCGGACGGACCTGGCAGGCCTATTTATCTCGTAAGTCCGAGACAGATCAGGCCTTGCAAGCAGAGTTTGGTGGCCGGGTCTCAATTGTCGAAAGCGCGACGCAGGAAAACAAGGTATCCGTGCAATGAGCCAGAAAAAGTGTCCCGTCTGTGAAACCCGCGCCGTCAGCGCTGAGTTCAAGCCGTTTTGTACTAAACGCTGCGCCGATGTGGATCTCTCACGGTGGCTGAAAGGCAGCTATGCCATTCCGGGCCGACCGGCCGAGCAAGCCGATGAAGTGCCAGGACGGCCAGATCCTTCTGACGCATAACGCCCAGGATCAACTGGGCGGCGAGGGCAGGGCGTTGTCAATATCATCGCCTGGTCCGTAAACCGCAAGCATCGACGCCTTTATCAAGTTGGGTTCGATTGGCGCCTGGCTCTGTATCATGCCGATGAAGATGATCTCATTGACCGGATCAATCCAGAACCATGTGCCAAGGGCGCCGTACCAGAAATACGTGTCTTGAGGCGCGCGCATTCCAGCGGCGATTGGATCTTCGACCGTTGCAACGCCGAACCCGAATCCTAATCCCGCACCGCCGCCGCGACCACTCTGGCGCGCAGGCTGCTGGCGAAACCTGATCGCATTGGTGCGAAACAGGGCGAGGGTCTCTGGCGTAAGCAGGGGTCCAACCGCACTGCGCCCATCATTCTGCAGAAACTCCAGAAACCGAAAATAGTCGCTTTGGGTGGAATACAGACCGTGTCCACCTTCATGATAGACCTTGTCCTCTGCGACCTTTCGCCAGTCTTCGCCAGGCACATAAGTCAAACCCGAGCGCCCAGGGACTGTAATGCCGCTCAGGCGTTCTGAAGCATGCGCCGGGACGTAGAAGCTTGTGTCAATCATGCCCAGCGGCGTGAACAATTCTGCCTGAAGAAAATCCCCGAGGCGCTGACCCGAAATGCGTTCAATAATCGCTCCTTGCAGATCCGAGGCCATGGAATATTGCCATTCCGCGCCCGGCATCTTTTTGTAAGGCACCCGCGCTGCCTGCTCGACCAGATCTTCAATTGTTACTGAAGTGCTGATTCCGGAATCGAACAGCATTTGATCAACCGGGCCTCCGGAATCTCGCCAATACCCCAACCCGGCTGTGTGGCTCAGCAATTGCGCCATCGTCGGCGGATAGGGCGCCCGATAGGTGAACAGCGTGCCATCGGCATCATAATCGCCGAGCGTTTCTGTAGGCTTGAATTCTGGCAGAAAATCCGTGATCGGATCGCTCAGCTTGAAATGACCGCGTTCCATCAGGATCAAGAGCCCGATTGCGGTAACTGGCTTGGTCATGGAGCGAATGCGGTACAGGCTGGTATCAGAGACAGTCTCGGGATGCGTCGGGCTGACGGGACCGTAATAGCCTTCTGTCACGCGCACGCCGTCCTGCCAGACGCTAAACCCCATATTCGCCACTTGGTCAGTCGTGACATAAGCTTCGAGCGTCCGGTGCAGCTCCAGCACCGCATCTTCGCCAATCAAGTATTTGTCTGCCTTCGCCGCCGGGGCTCCAGATGCGGGCGCCCAAACAAACATCAAAACCGAGAGAAGGGTGGTACTGAGGTGAAGCGGCTTGGCCAATATCTGTGCTCAATCCTGAAAGCGGGTGACGGGCGTAAACGAACGTGTCGGGCGCGCGTTCTTTGATCGCGCGCAGCGTTGGTCCAACTTGGTCGTCAGATCTCCAAAGTCATTGTCCCAGCATCTCGAACTGGCGGGGTCCGATTTTTGAAGTGCGACACAAACAGGGCTTGCCCTTCGGAAGTGACTCAATTAGGGAGCCAAAAAGGGAGCTCCCCACATGAAAATCCGACAAGCGATCACCTTTGACGACGTGCTGCTGCAGCCCGGCGCGAGTGAGGTCACACCGTCTGAAGTTGATGTCGCAACTCAGCTGACAAAATCCATTGGCCTGAATATTCCACTGATCTCGGCGGCGATGGACACGGTCACTGAGGCCCGGCTGGCGATCGCCATGGCGCAAGCCGGCGGCATTGGCGTGATCCACCGCAACTTCTCTGTCGAAGAGCAAGCCGCGCAAGTCACGCAAGTGAAGAAGTATGAAAGCGGCGTAGTGATGAACCCGGTGACGATTGATCCGTCAGCGAGCATCGCCGAACTGAAAGCCCTGAAAGAACAAACCGGCTTTTCCGGCATTCCTGTGGTCGAAGATGGCAAACTTGTCGGCATCGTCACCAATCGCGATATGCGCTTTGTTCCGGATCTGAACCAGCGCGTTGGCAGTCTGATGACCCGCGACGTGGTCACCGTGACCATGGACGTGCCGATCGATGAAGCGCGCACGTTGCTACACAAGCACCGGATTGAGCGACTGGTGATTGTCGATGGCGACGGCAATTGCGTCGGCTTGCTGACCGTCAAGGATATGGACAAGGCAGCGGTGAACCCGAACGCTGCAAAAGACGATGGCGGACGCCTGCGCGTCGCAGCGGCATCGACGGTGGGTGATGCAGGCTTTGAGCGTACCCAGGCGCTCATCGAAGCCGGGGCGGACGCGGTCATTATCGATACCGCGCATGGCCACTCCAAAGCCGTCGGTGAAGCCGTCACGCGGGCCAAGAAGATATCAAATGCCGTACAGATTATTGCCGGCAATGTCGCGACTGCTGACGCGACCAAAGCGCTGATCGACGCGGGCGCAGATGCCGTCAAAGTCGGCATTGGTCCTGGCTCGATCTGCACGACGCGAATTGTTGCGGGCGTCGGTGTGCCGCAACTCACAGCAATTGAAGACTGCGCCAATGCGGCAAGTGCATCCGGTGTTCCGGTGATCGCCGATGGCGGCATCAAATTCTCTGGTGACTTTGCCAAAGCGCTGGCCGCCGGGGCGTCGACGGCAATGATGGGATCGATGTTCGCAGGCACCGAAGAATCGCCCGGCGAAGTCTTCCTCTATCAAGGCCGCTCGTACAAATCTTATCGCGGCATGGGCAGCCTCGGCGCGATGGCCCGTGGCTCAGCCGATCGCTATTTCCAGAAAGACGCGGCGAGCGACAAATTGGTGCCAGAAGGCATTGAAGGCCAGGTCCCGTTTAAAGGTCCAATCGGCCCGATCGTTCACCAGATGGTTGGCGGACTCCGCGCCGCAATGGGCTATGTCGGCGCGCCAACTGTGGCTGAACTGCATGCGCGCGCCCAATTCGTTCAGATCACCGGGGCCGGGCTGCAGGAGAGCCATGTCCATGATGTTCAGATGACCCGTGAATCGCCGAACTATTCGCTGAGCCGGGGATAGCCTTCAGGCGCAGGGTTTATTTAGGCTCCCGCCACATCGGTTCCATCACCGGGCTGCCTTCGCCGTCAATATCAAACAGGCCCATGCGCTCGAATCCATGGGCGCTGTAGAAGCCAGTATTGGCCGGGTTTGAATTCTCCAGATAGACCGGCATGCCTGCTGCATCGCAGGCTGCCAGCACGGGGGCGAGCAAGCCTTTGCCGACCCCTTTGCCGCGCGCATTCGCGGTGGTGCCGATGGTGAACAGATACATGTGCGGGTCTTTCGGGTGCCAGTCCTGCATCAGCTCTGACAGCGCCATGCCGCGCTTGATCGCGCTGGGTGTACCATGTCGTAATTGACCGAGCGCGAATTTCAGCAATCCGAACTGGCTCGGCGCGGCGTTGACTCCGGGCGGCATCCACATGGTTGCGCCGCCGGCGGGATGCGTATGGCAAAGCCCGGACGGCAAATACATTTCCCGGGCCATGACGCGAAACATCGACCGGATGGAATTTGGCTTACCGAATATGTGTTGATTGACGGGGTCATTGGCGAAAGCTTCGCCGGTAATGTCGGCGACCCGCTTCCAATCGGCCTGGCGGGCGCGCGTGAGGTCGGTTTGACTGAGATCAATATCCATGAACCGGAGTGTCGAGCGAGAGCTGCGAGAAGGCAAGGGAAAAGCGCAACCGCAGCGTCGTGTTCCTGCCGCCAGTCACGATTGATGACGATTGGGAAGGCGCGTTTCCCTCCGATTTTTATCGTTCTCCACGGCTGAGCTTCGCTCAGACCGTGGAGCCCAGCTCGAATTGGCGCGTCTTGTCATGGGGGAACAAATTGTGATGGGCCCCACGATCTCGCTGCGCTCGCCATGGGGAGCGGCAGGGTTTAATCCGACCGGGTTCAGCCTGCGCTATTGTCTCCGCCATGATTATCCACCGCTATCTTCGGGCTCATTACAGGCAGGTCCCAGTCTATTTCTGGCCGATCCTGTTCTTTGAGTTGTGGCGGGTGGATCGCTGGTGCGCTGAAACCGGGCGCCAGGCATTCGTGCAAGTCGACCGCTATGGCCGCGCCTGGGTGCCATATTTTGAGGGCATGGCTCGGAATTTTGCGGCTTATGATGTCGCGACCAGATTCTATTCGCCGAACGACGTGGATAAGCTCTGTCCGGATGTGTTCGAGCGAGCCCTCGCCACCCTCTCCGTAGACGCCTGCGAAAGCAGGGGTCCAGGGACGATCATCTCCTCCATTCCAAGTGGCAAGGTCATGCCATGGATACCTGCCGGCGCAGGTATCGGCGGAGACCGGGTGCATCTTGAGCCCGGCTAGCCCCCAGCCAAAACCCCATAAAACGCCCCGTCCTGAGCGCCTTGGAAGCCCCGTCGTGCGCGAAACGGATTCGCCAAAACCAATATCACTTACCCGAACGCGCGCGCTTCGGGCCGCACGTGCTGGCGAAAGTGTCTAAATGCCGCCCATCGCATCCGCGATCAAATCCGCCTCGGCATCGCGTAGAATAGCGTCCTCTATGCTTGCCCCATGCACAGGTTCCTTGCCGACTTCGAGCATGACCGGAACCGCGAACGGGCTGATTTTTGGCAAATCCTTGTGAACGATCTGACCGCGCACCCGCATCAGCATGTCCGACAGGCGGCGAATATCCAGAAAGCCCGTCGCCGCATCATGCCGGGCCGCTTGTAACAGAATATGGTCAGGCTCATGACTGCGCAGCACATCGTAGATCAGATCCGTTGAGAAAGTCACTTGTCGACCAGTCTTCTCGCTGCCTGGCATACGCCGTGCGATCAGGCCTGAGATTTGCGCGCATTGGGCAAAGTGGCGCTTCATCAAAACGGCCTCTTCCAGCCACTCTTCGAGATCATCGCCGAGCAAATCGGGGGCAAACAGAGAATCGAGGTCCACATCGCCCATTGGTTCCATCGCCCACACCGCCATGGCGTATTCAGACGCGACAAAGCCGAGCGGCTTCGCGCCCATACGCTCCAGCCGCCGGGTCAGCAGCATGCCGAGGGTCTGATGCGCCAGGCGCCCCTCGAAAGGATAGCAGGTCAGAAAGTGACGACCGCCGCGCGGGAATGTCTCGATCAGCAACTCGTCAGCGCTGGGGATTGTCGATCGCAGGTCCTGGATCTCGAACCATTCGCGTACCTGGTCCGGCAAGGTGGGCCAGTTGTCGCGGTCATGGATCATCGCGCGGACGCGGCTGGCGAGAAATTGGGTCAGCGGAAACTTGCCGCCATTATAGCTCGGGATGGCTGGATTGGTGTCGCGCGGTGCGCGCATGGTCAGGCAATCATTTTCCTGCACGCCTAAAAAGCGAAGTATTTCGCCTGCAAAGAGAAAGGTGTCTCCAGGGGTCAATGTCGAGATGAAATATTCTTCGATTTCGCCCAATTTCCGGCCCGCCCGCAAAGCCGGACGTCCCGTGGCTTGCCCGGCTTTCTCGCGCCCGATACGGCTGGCCAGGCGGACGTTCAAATGCTGCGCCTCAACAATCGCGCCAACATTCATCCGATGCTGCTGACGATCCCGCGCCGTCCGCGCATACCATTTGCCATCGCGGGTGCGAGTGATCCGTTTGAACCGGTCATAGGTCTTCAGTGCGTAGCCGCCTGTCGCGACGAGATCGACCACGCGCTCAAACGTCTCCCAATCCAAGTCGGCATAAGGCGCCGCAAGACGGACCTCATCATAGACCTCTTCCAGTCCGAAGCCTTCGCCGCAAGCCCGGCCCATAATGTGCTGCGCCAAAACATCCAACGCGCCCTGGCGGATCGGGTCGCCATCAATTTCGCCGGCTTCGACAGCGGCTTCAGCGGCTCGGCATTCGAGGATCTCGAACCGATTGGTCGGCACCAGCATGGCGCGGCTGGCTTCGTCCATGCGGTGATTGGCCCGCCCGATCCGTTGCACCAGACGGGCCGCGCCTTTCGGGGCGCCCATTTGGATAACCAGATCCACTTCGCCCCAGTCGATCCCCAGATCCAGCGTCGAGGTACAGACCACAGCTTTCAATTGCCCCGCCGCCATTGCCGCTTCGACTTTGCGCCGCTGTTCCTTGGCCAGCGAGCCATGATGAAGCGCGATCGCCAACCCGTCTTCATTGGCCGTCCACAGCTCCTGAAACATCAATTCGGCCTGGGAGCGTGTATTGACGAAAATCAGTGACATATGCGCGGCTTTGATTTGCTCATACACTTCGCCGACAGCGAACCGGCCGGAATGCCCGGACCAGGGAATACGCTCGTCCGAGATCAGAATGTCGACATCGGCATGGACGCCGCCTTCGGCCACGATCAGCCGCGGGCAGTCGCCCCGGACGCCGAGCCAGGTCTGCAAGACGGCCGGATCGTGGACTGTTGCGGACAGACCGATGAACCGGCACGCTGGTGCCCACTTGGCGAGCGTCGCCAGACCGAGATTCAAGAGGTCACCGCGCTTCGACGGGGCGACAGCGTGGATCTCGTCAATGATGACGCATTTCAGGTCGGCGAAGAATTCAGCCGCATGTTCCGAAGCGATGAACAGGGCCAATTGTTCCGGGGTCGTCAGCAGAATATCAGGCGGCGTGCGGCGTTGTCTCTGGCGCTTATGGGCGGGCGTATCACCGGTGCGGGTCTCGATCTTGACGTCGAGTCCCATTTCTTCAACTGGGGTCATCAGGTTGCGTGCAACGTCGACCGCCAGCGCCTTGAGCGGCGAAATGTACAAGGTATGCAGAGCCGGGCGATTGGAATTGCGCTGCGACTTGCGCGACAGTTCAATCAGACTGGCGAGGAAGCCGGCCAGTGTTTTCCCGCCGCCGGTTGGCGCAATGAGTAAAGCGCTTTCGCCTTCAAGCGCGGTTTCCGTCAAGCTCAATTGGTGTTGCCGCGGCGCCCATCCACGTGCCGCGAACCAGTGCTCAAATCGATCTGGAAGGCTGTATGGCGGCGCAATCGTATCAGGCATTGGCAATGACCTAGCGCATTTCGGATTGGAATTGCAGATTTTTCATCTGACATTCAGACGCAAAAGGGTTTGTAAGGACAAAACTTCAGGAGTCCTCATGTCACGATCAGTAGCGCTTGGCGCTATCGCCCTCTCTCTATCCGTTCCGGCATCTGCGGACCCGGTCCTTGATATGATGCGCAGTCTCTCGTCAGACGGGCCGATCTACGCTTATGAGATGACCTATTCAGATGCTGAAGTAACAGCGAGTGGTTTGATTGATCCGAGCCAACCTGAAGGGCAGCGGATCGAAATTTACTCTCCGGATGAAAGCGAGTGGTCTAAGGATTTTCGCAACGGGATTGAAGAAATGGATTCTGAAACCGATGGCGATATCTGGTGCTCGGATTTTGCCGAAATGGTGCCGAGCGACGCGGAAAGCGTCTCGGAAGATGATGCATCTGTCACTTATGCTTTCACACCAAACCCTGAAGCAGATGCGGACAAGACCGAAGCGAAAATGATGAAGCAGCTTAACGGCTCGATCACTTTGGCAAAGGAAGACGGCGCGATTCTGGCGTTTAACATGGTCCTGCCGAAGCCGTACAAGCCGGCCATGGTCGCCAAGATCAACCGCTTCGAAATGGCCGCGACCTGTGATCGCGCGCCCGATGGGCGAACTTATGTCGAGCAATTCAATTTTGATATTTCAGGCTCGGCGATGATGCAGAGCTTTGAAGAAACAGTATCTCGCAGAATCACCAAATTGCTCGACCCTGTTGGCTAGTTGTTGCCATCTTCAGCTGCGGCCGCCGCGGCTTCGGCAGCAAGGCGCGCGCGCTCTGCGGCGTCGAAGGAGGCGACAATATCAGCAGTGAGCTTGGCGATGTTGAACCGAGTCTCGCCAACCACGTCGAACCCCCGACGGACAATGACGAGATCTCTCGAAGGTACAATCACCATATGCTGGCCGCGATGCCCGAGACCAGCAAAGGCATCTGAAGGTGCGCCTGCGACACCGCCAATCAGCCAGAATGATCCAGCATAGCCAAAGGCCAAGTCGGGTTGCGCCTCTGCTGGTGTGGTCACAAAGTCGATCCAGTCCGGCGGCAGAAGGCGTTCACCGCCCCACATGCCATCCTGAAGGTAGAGCTGACCAAGACGCGCCATATCGCGTGCCGTCATCCAAACCTGCGAGGAGGCGACATAGTCTCCGTGCCAGTCTGTTTCCATCACGGTGTGCCTGGCGCCGATCTTCTGCAGAAGTTTGGTATAAGGATAAGCGTGATACTGGCCATCGTCGCCAAGCGCTTCGCGCAAGGCTCGCATCGCGATCATTGTGTCGACGTTGGAGTATTTGAACCGCGTCCCGGGCAGTGCCTCCAGCGACCGGTCAGCCATTGAGTCTAGCAAGCTGTCGCCGCCAAAATTCAGCCCATCCGTGCGCGCGTTCAGCGCATTGGCTTCCAGACCACTGGCCATGTTCAGGACGTGGCGTAATGTGATCGCCCGTCGTGGGTCACCGCCTTTGTTGAAATCTGCGATCACCGCTTCATTGTCGAGCCCCAGCAAGCCCTCATAGACTGCCGCGCCGATAATTGTTGAGGTCAGTGATTTGGCCACAGACCAAGTACGTTGGGGTGTCGTCCGATCAATCCCGCGCGCATACTGTTCGGCAACCAGTTGGCCCTTGTGCAGAACCAGAACAGCGCTCGTGCGCGTGCCTTCACCATAGGAGTTGCCATCAAATGCGAAACTCACTGGAACGCCGAGGAGGTCCAGTGCGAATGTATTGTCTGTAAGGGTGACATTGTCGCCAAGCGCGGTGGAATTGTCTGGAGCGTCCAAGCTCGGCATATTGGTCAGGCTGGGCAGCCAAGCGGTCATGTCAGGCGACGCACCGACGGGCAGGAGAGAGCACCCCATACCTGGGCGCCATGCAGCTGTGCGCGGCGGGAGTGACCCGTCGAATGCCACCAGAACATTTTTCAACGTCTCATCGATTGAGGTATCACCGACTTGCGCCATCAAAGGAGTGTAATCTGGATAGATGCCTGAGAGTTCGTTGTCTCGGATTTCCGCCAGGGATTGCCCGGCGTTGAAATAGGCGCTGCAGGTCATCAGGGCCTTGTAACCTGCGGCATGCGCCAGCTTGGTGGTCTCACTTGGCGTATAATCCTGCGCCTGGGCGAGGGGGGTAAGGGCGAGCGTCAGTCCAGTGGCTAAAGCAGCTAGTCGGCGCATATCGTTAAGTCCTCCACACGACATTTGATCAATCCATAAGCTCGTTTGCCTAAAGCCGACAAGCGGCGGAAATGGGGCAGTGTGCGATCTGTTGAAACGGGATATATGAGGCGGATGATCCGGCCTGATTTATTACTGCATGAAACGCCGAAGGGACTGTATTGCCCGCCAGGTGATTTCTATATCGATCCGGTGCGCGGTGCGGTTGACCGGGCGGTAATCACGCATGGCCACGCAGATCACGCGCGCGCTGGGCATGGCGCCGTGCTGGCAACGCCGCAAACACTGGACATCATGGCGGCGCGCTATGGAGAGGCGTTTACGGCCAGCCGCCAGCCGCTTGAGTTTGGCGAAACAGTCGAGATCAATGGTGTCACAGTCTGGTTCGCCCCAGCAGGGCATATTCTGGGCTCGGCGCAAGTTGTCGTTGATTGGCGCGGCCTTCGTATGGTTTGCACCGGCGACTATAAACGCCGCCAGGATCCGACATGCCGTAGGTTCGAAGTCGTTCCGAACACGCATGTCTTCATTAGCGAAGCGACATTCGGATTGCCGGTGTTCCGACATCCGGACGATCGCGCGGAAATGGCAAAACTTCTGGCGAGCGTCGATCTGTTTCAGGAGCGGACGCATCTGGTTGGAGTCTATTCTCTGGGCAAGGCGCAACGCGTCATCGCTCTGCTGCGCGAGGCGGGATACGAGCGGCCGCTTTATGTGCATGGCGCTTTGGAGAAGCTCTGCGCCCTATACGAAGACAATGGCGTAAAATTGGGCGACTTGCGTCCGGCCACACTGGAAAACGGGCAACGCGGCGAAAGTGAGCTGTTTCGCGGTGAAATCGTGCTCGGCCCGCCATCCAGTTTTAACGACAAATGGGGGCGCCGGTTTCCGGATCCGGTAACCTGTTTCGCATCGGGCTGGATGAGCGTACGCCAGAGGGCGAAGCAGCGCGGTGTTGAATTGCCGCTTATTCTCTCAGATCATGCAGATTGGGATGAACTCACCGAAACGGTGCGTGATGTCGATCCTGAAGAATTATGGATCACGCATGGCCGGGAAGACGCGCTGGTTCGCTGGGCAGAACTCGAAGGGCGCAAAGCGCGCCCATTGAGATTGGTTGGGTATGAGGAAGAAGGGGAGTAGGCGTTACTCAGCCGCAACCAGTTGGAGCTCAGCACCATTCTGGTCCAGCGTGTCGGAAATCACTTCACCGATTGTGCACCGGCACTTGCCGCAATTGAATTCGCAGCCATGGTGAGCTTGCACAGCCTCAGGGCTACGGGCGCCAGCTTCGATAGCTTCGCGCACGCCCTGGTCATTAATTCGGCGGCAGATGCAAATGATCATGCGAATGATTTGCAACATATGAGAATGATTGTCAAGAACGATTCTCAACTAGAAAACTGACCGTCTGCGCAAGAAACGGGTGGCATCTCCGTCGGCCGCTTGGCAATGTGCGGTCATGACGACTGTATTGATGCCTCTGAACGAACGTTGCGCGGCTTATGAGCGAATGGCGGATGCCTTGGACCATTTGGGTGAGACCTGGCGGGATTGGCCGGATCTGCGCACCTGCGCAGAGGCCATGGGCCTGTCGCCCAGTCATTTCCAACGGGAGTTTACGCGGTGGGCGGGAATCAGTCCGAGGCAATATCAGGCGAGCCTTGCGCATGCTGAAGCGGGCGACTTGCTCCGGCAGGGGGCGAGCGTGCTCGACACAACGTTTGAGACCGGTCTGTCTTCCCCATCGCGCTTGCATGACCTGTTTATAGCGCATGAGGCCTTATCACCGGGCGAAGCCAAAACTGGCGGCAAGCATGCTGAGCTCACCATTGGCAGCGCGGCGACACCGTTCGGCAAGGGCGTGTTCCTGATCTCGCCCCGGGGCTTGTGCGGGCTGGGCTTTGCGGATGACGGCGCTGGTCCAAAGACCGGGTTTGAACACCCTGGCTATGGCGAAGATCAGGTATTTGCCGATATGGCCGCGCGCTATCCCAGCGCCGATTTGGTTCGCGATGATTCGGAAGCAGCGATCTGGGCCAAGAAAGTATTTGGGGATGGTGGCGAGGTTCCTCTGGCGCTTTACGGCACAGCTTTTCGGCGCCAGGTCTGGCGGGCTTTGCTGGACATTCCGTACGGCGAAACTTGGACGTATGGTCGAGTAGCGACTGCCGCCGGTAATGCCAAAGCGGCGCGCGCAGCCGGCACGGCGATTGGCGCAAACACGATTGCCTGGCTCATTCCATGTCATCGCGCGCTTGCATCTGACGGTAGGTTACATAATTACCATTGGGGGACGGCGCGCAAGCGTGCCATGCTAACCTATGAAAAGGTGCACACGGCGATCTGACGATCATCTTGTCCGCCAAAAGGAGTGGATTTGATGTTCGTCGATAATTTTACGCCTTTCTACTATTTGATGTTTGTGCCGATCCTGATTTGGGCGGGCGTAATCGCGTGGCGGTGGATGAAGGCACCAGAGCTTGGCGAGCAGGTCTATGACTCGAATGTCGAGAAAGGTCTGATCAGCGATAAGATCCCGCGCGACGAATTCGTCCGCAGCTTCGCGACAACAGAGCGCCCGCGACTTAGTCTGTATCAGTGCGCCAGCGCATTCCTGGCGCTGACCCTGTTGCCGATTCTGGTTGCAGGCTTTTACGGCGTCACGCACAGCATGAACAATTGGGGCGAGGATAATATAGAGGTCAGCTTTCGCAGTCAGAATCTTGGCAATATCCTGGGCGACTTTCTGACAGTCGTTATCATCATGGGATTCAATGTCGCGCTGTTGGCCGCTGTAACTTTTTTCTATTACCGCAATCGACCGCCTTCGCTGCGATCAGAAATCCGTCGGCTTGAGGAACAGTATAAATGAGCGTTGAATTCTTACATGCGATGGTCCGCGTCACCGATATTGATGCCGCCGTCAAATTCTATGGCGATGGCCTCGGGCTGCAAGAGATCTTGCGCTATGACAGCGAAGAGGGCCGTTTCACATTGGTTTTTCTGGCTTCTCCCGATGATGTTGAGCGCTGCGGCGGTATTCCGGAAAACACGTCCCCGACAGCGATGAAGATCCCGATGGTCGAGCTGACCTATAATTGGGACCCAGAGGACTATGCGGGCGGTCGGAATTTCGGGCATCTGGCCTATCGCGTCGGCGATATTTACGCTGCCTGCGAGCGCTTTCAGCGCCTCGGCGTGACGATCAATCGTCCGCCACGCGACGGCCGGATGGCGTTCGTGCGCTCACCTGATGGGATCTCGATCGAGCTGCTGCAAAAAGGCAAACCCCTGGCACCAGTCGAGCCCTGGGCGAGCATGGAAAACACCGGCAGCTGGTAAGCTCTACGCCATGTCGAACATCCGATCGGCCCTCACGCGCGTATTATATTAGAGGGATGTGAGGAGACTGGTGATGCCGCAAGACATGCCAAAAAATTGTGAGCGACCGAGTTTGCTCTCTAATTTGCGAGAGTTCGGGACACCACTGGAGTTTCTGAAATTCCCGTTCATGACGCCGACTTTGGCTTCAGCGCCGCGCGGCGATGGCCGAAAAGTGGTGCTGCTGCCGGGCTTTACCGCGCCTGAATTTTCGATGAAGCCGCTATCGCTATACCTGAAATATCTGGGCTATGATGCCGAGACCTGGGGGCTGGGGTTTAATGGTGGCAAAGTTGATGCCCTGACCGAAACGTTTGGGCACAAGATCGCCGCGATGGCGAAACTCAGCGATGCCCCGGTAACTCTCATCGGCTGGAGCCTCGGCGGCGTGATCGCGCGGGAGACTGCGCGCTTGTTTAGCCCATTTGTACGTGAAGTGATCACAATGGGAACGCCTCTGATCGGTGGGCCTAAATATACGGCTGTGGGCAAGATTTACGCGCTCAAAGAAGGTCTGGATCTGGATGAGTTTGAGCGCGAAGTGCATGCGCGAAACTCTGTTGGGTTATCGCAGCCGCTGACCGCTATCTATAGTAAGTCGGATGGCGTGGTTGGCTGGCAAGCGGCGCGTGATGTCTATAATGACCACGCCCGCAACATTGAAGTACGGAGCACGCATTTCGCGCTCGGTGCGAATTCGACAGTTTGGAAAATCATCGCTGATACGCTCGCGGAATCAACCGACGCTTAGAGCGCGTGCACGTCGCAGCCTCTGGCTTCCAGGATCGGCTTCATCTCCCAATAGGCTTTCGGCGTTCGGTAGAGCGGGATTCGTGGGTGCAGGTGGTGGATGACATGATACTGCATGCCCATCGATCCGATATTGCCCAGGATCGATCGGAAACTGCGTGTGTCACGATATCGGCCTTTGGCGAGCCCCGGATTATGCGGTGCCCAGCTCAGATAATATTGAATATAAGTCAGCCCGATATGGCGCGGTAGCCACCAAAGCAGGGCCGCTTCAATCGCATAGCCGGACCAAGCCAGCGTTATCAAAACGCCATAATGGATCAATTGATAACCAACGCTGATCAGGATTACATCCGTCCGACCTTTGCGATTGAGCAGGTCGCCATAAGCGTTGAACCCGCCATTGGCGCGGGGTTGGCGATTGACGATGCTTTTCCAGAGCGCCTCGACCGGTCCATCCGCATGCGTGGAATAGTCGGGGTCGAGGTCTGGATCATTTGCGTGTTTGTGATGATCCATATGGGTGATCTTGGCGACTTGATATGGCAGCACCAGGGGTATGGTTGAGAGATGCCCAACCAATTGATTGAGCCAGCGCAGTTTGGTGCCGGGCTTGGCGATAATATCGTGCTGGGCCTCATGGCTGGGCAGATAAGATAGGGCGATATTGAAGGTCGCGACGATGAAGCCCAGCCAGAGCGGGATTATGCCCATGAAGACCAAGGGCCACAGAGCGAGCCAGACAGCAAGATTTGTAAATGCCCAGATCACAGCGAGGTAGGGAAACTTGTCCAAGTGCCGGGCGGCGATGTCGCGTTCCAGACGCATCAATTCGGCATCCGAGAGTTTGGAGAGATCCTGCGCTGCGTTCATACCCACCGACCTCTCAACTGTGCCAGCAAGCCCAGCGTGCCGCCAATCATGAGACCCGTCATCAAAGATGAAAGGCCAAGAGGCGGTGTCCACGACATGGAATCAATTATTTGAGCGCTCAACGGCGTGATAAAGCCCAAACCAAAAATCAGGGGGCCGAAATAGAAGATCGTTTTCACGGCTTGTATCATACGCTTCTATCTCAAAAAATGACGCAGGCGTCAACTTTCAAGTTGGTGCGGCGCGCTTGCGTTTGAACAAGTCGGGTAGCGCGCTGAGTTTCCGCAGCAAGTTCGCAATCGGTGCGGTCCGCTCTATCAGATCTGCGCGATAGGGGCGCTTGTATTGCCGGATCGAATAGTCAGCGCGGATCTCGTCAGCCGACTTGTGCCAGACCTCTTCCCACGGGATGAGCATCATTGGGTGCGTTTCTCGGCCGTGGACCCAGGAGGTGGTGACCGTGTCCATCAAAACCTTGTACCCGGTCGCCGGCGAAAGCGCGCCGACAGCGGCAACGATGGACAGGAATTGCGCAGAATAGTTGTGCCCGAATTGCGCCATCTGAAATCCGGATAGCGCGATCTCGTGGAGCGCCGTTGTCTCGTAACCGGCCGTGATATGCCAGAGATCGTGTGCCTGCAGAATACGGGTATTCAGATAGTCGAGCGGAGCGGGTAGGGCGGCGAGGCCAATTTCGCTGCGGTCGAGGACTTCCAGGTCGAATTTGTTTTCAACAATCAATTGATGGAATTCTGCGCCAATAGAGCCAGCCGGTTGGTGTGCCAGGGTTTGCAGCTTAATTTTTTCGGGGAATTTCGACGCTGCAGCCTCGCTGATGCCTGGATAGGTATGCGACATGGCTGCGACCCGGGCGACAAACGCCTCAGGCATCTCGCCGCCAAGCGCGGCCGTTCGCTGCGTGATTGCCAGCGCGTCGAGTTTGCCGTCGGCAGCATCCTCGACCACGCTCCAGAAGTGATCCCAGAGGAGAGGCGGCGACGGTTCGCTTTGCTGACCGAGGGTTGCAATGGGGTCTGCCCGGACAGACTTTTCGAGCCAGGTCTCCGACAGCGCGTCATAGACAATCGCCGTTTTGTCGGGCGCGAGAAACGCAGTGTGTGCGAGAAAGGCCGCCATTTCAGCGCGATCTTCGGCGCTGGCTTTGCGCCCGGCCGCTTTCAAGCGTTTTGCAAGATCCGCGACACGGTCAAGGTCGATGGCCGCCTCGACCCGGGCACGAAATGCTTTTTCGACGTGTTTCCTGTCCATTTTTGCCTCCAACATTGAGACTATAGTGCCAGATGTCGGGGCGAGGCCAAGCTATTTCTGGAAAGCAATCGTGACTTCGCCAATCCGGATCCCGAACCGCGAGACGTAAGCGCGATTGATCAGAACATCGTCATCGAGCAGATACATCCAGTCATCGAAGCCGACATTCCATGTGCTATCGCCGACTTTCAAGTCGACCTTGTACTTCCAATTAAAGGCGTTGCCGACGACGCTTCCTGTCGCGTAGCCCGGAACATCCCCGGCGGTGCCGCGATAATCGCCATTGCCGAGGATTTCGATTGACCACACGCGGGTGTCGCGCTCGCCATCATCATAGACAAAGCGCTCATCCAGCGTCAGGACACCGTTTTCGACCGTGCCCGTAATGTTCACTTTGAAGCTGCGCCGGACTTTGCCGAACCGGTCTTCGAAAACCCCGTAAGCCGTTGTCTTGCCGAGGAAATAGTCTTCCAGAACAAGTTGGCGGGGCGCATCGTTGAAATCAACGAGTTCGGGACCGGATACGCATCCCGTTGCAACAGCGGCACTGGTGGCCACAGCAAGCGTGGGGGCGAACAGAGTTGAGAGGCGGCGCATGAGACAGAGCTTTCTTATTTGCTCTGTCTACGCACCAAACCCGGGATTGGTTCACTCCGCGTTTCGGTTAGTACAGCGTCGCGAGTGCCTTGGCGTCGTAATCGGTCAATTCGTCCGTCCGGCCATCCTTGATTTTCTGTGCCCAGAAGGGATCTTGCAACAAGGCGCGGCCAACGGCGACCAGGTCAAACTCACCTTTGTCGAGGCGTTCGACAACATCCGAGATCGGGCGTGTTTTGGAATCCTGGCCGGCGAATGCGCCAATGAAGTCAGATGACAGACCAACCGAACCAACCGTAATCGATGTCAGGCCGGTGAGCTTTTTACACCACCCGGCGAGATTCAGACCGTCTTCGCCATCAACGTCCGGGAATTCAGCTTCCCACCAACGACGCTGGCTGGCGTGCAGGGCATCGACGCCGGCATCTGCAAAGACTTGCAAGAACGCTTCGAGCTCTTTTGGTGACTCGGCCAGGCGCGCTGTGTATTCCTGCTGCTTCCATTGCGAGAAGCGCAAGATGATCGGCATATCGTCGCCGACTTGCTTGCGGCACTCGCGGATGATCTCGCCCGCAAACGTTGCCCGGTCAGCGAGACCGCCGCCATATTTGTCTTCGCGCGTATTCATCACGCCCCAGAAAAACTCGTCGATCAAATAGCCATGAGCGCCGTGGATCTCGATCGCGTCAAAGCCGAGACGCTTGGCTTCTCCGGCAGCATTGGCATAGGCCATGACCATATCCGCAACGTCGTTTTCGGTAGGCTCTGGTTGAACCTGCTTGCCCTTGTGGGTGCGACCGGATGGGCTGTCCGAGATCGCATCCGGGGACGGACCGGTCCCGGGCTTGCGCATCATGCCGACATGCCAGAGTTGCGGTGCAATTTTGCCGGGCGTCTTGTGGACTGCGTCAACAACATTCTTCCAACCCGAGAGCGCAGCGTCTTCATGGAAGTTCGGCACCTTCGGATCATTCGACGCACCGCCCCGATCGACTGTTGTGCCCTCGGTAATGATCAGACCGACATCTGCGTCGCCGCGTCGTTCGTAATAGTCCGCGACGTTCTCACCAGGGACACCGCCTGGCGAGAAGGAACGCGTCATGGGGGCCATAACGACACGATTGGGCAGTGTCAGACCACGAAGCTTGTAAGTGTTGAAAAGTGGGGAAGAATTAGACATTGAGCCGTCCTTTAACAATCTGACTGCGTATGTGCGGATTCGTGTCTGCGCCCGCAAGAGTGACCCGGCGGCAATTTTTCGCCGTTTAATTTTCCTAATGTATTCAGACACTATTCAGGCGGCTAGGCTCTAAGTGGAGGTCTGCTTAAGGGAACAAAGCAATGAGAAAGCCCCTATTTACCAGCGCAATTGCGTTCACCAGTGTTGCGGCGTGCACCACGCCAGGGATCAATTATGAGGCCCGGCTGATGCCGGAAAGCCTCGCAGCGGCAGAAACGCGAACTGTGCAAGTTGATCGATTTCGGGGACCTGCGGGTCGTTGGTATGCAAGGCAGTTCGAAAGCATGATTTCGAATACCGTGTTTGACGGACAGCAATGGTTCACATTGGCGGACTTCTCGTATGGCGTGCCAGGTGAGACACCCGCCGGTACATATTCCGGACACGTGGATATCGATGATTATAGCTGGAACGAATATCATCGAACAACAAGTAAGTGCGTTGAGTGGGATGGTCTATTTGACTGCGAAACACGCGTAGATGTTGAAGAACTTTGTATAGAAGAAAGCGTTTCAGTCAGCGCGCATCCACGCCTCGTCGATGCTGACAATGGTGAGGTCGTCTTTTCAGGTTCTTATGGTGGAAGTTCTAGTCGGGAATCCTGTTTCGAAACCGGCATCTATGATGGCGAGCATAATAAGAAGCTAAAGCGGAAACGTCGTAGCCATGGCCTGTCTGGATATCGCTCCCTTGGATTTGCTGGGCTCGATGCCCCCGCAGACCTGGTCCGTGATGCGCTGTATGAGACATTGCAGCCTATCCGCCGAGATATCGCACCGCGCAATGCAACAGTGCGAGCAACTTTCATAACCGAAGCGCTCGATCCTGTCGCTCGCGCCGACGTGCGCTTTCAGCAAGCGCTAGATCTGTCAAAGAAAGACCCGTTTGCATCTTGTGCGATGTGGACTGGCATGGCCGAGGAATATCCGAGTGCGCCTGCAATTATCCACAATTTGGGCGCCTGTGCTGAAGCAACTTCCGATTTCCAAACTGCGCAGAGCCATTATGCTCAAGCTGCCGAGCTGTCTGCTCAGTATAGCGGTGATGGTATCACCGCCGGAACAGACTTTTTGAAGGCGCTCCGAAAGCTGTCTAATCAGCGTTCCGATCTGGAAGTATTGGAAGAATTGACCGCGCCTTGGGAGCGGGTGCCGGACGCGGAGCCAACCGACGATTCGACGTCTTAGACTCCGAATACAGCCAGTATTGCGCCAATCGCGGCAACGAGCGTGAAGATCAGGGTCATGCTGACAGCCAGCACACGCTGGGTTTTTCCACCTGCATCGTCCTTGGATTTGCTGGTTGCTGCGTCTGGAAGCAGCCAGCGATTGATAAAAAAGCCCAGCGCAGAGAGCAGCGCCATAATTCCGGCAACCAACGCGCCACCGAGGATTGCCAGCGAGCCCGCGACCAAGAGCATGACCGCAATTGGATCAGAGGCTGACTTGAGCAAAGTGCGGACATGTCCGTCTGCGGCGCCATCTTTTAAGCGGTCATAGGATGTATTGGGCGCAACAATCGCCGCGATCCAGGCCGCGCCAACGGCAAGTCCGAGCAGCAGTATCGCGCCGCTTTGTCCAAATTCACGAATAGCATCAAGCAAGATTCGCCTCCCGTTTCTTCGAGAATAACGAATTCGGATTTGTTTGCGCAAGCAGGAATGACTGAACACGTCGACCCGCTGTGCAAGCCGTCTCGCTTTTTCTCGGCGTCAGTGGTTTGACAGCACGGCGATCTTTGCCCAATCCAGTCGCGACAGCAATCGAAGTAGATCCCGCACATGCATCTCACAAATAGAGTCCTGATTACTGGCGGCGCCGGGTTCATCGGCAGCCATATCTGCGAGCGTTTGGTGGAACGGGGCTATGAAGTTCTTTGCGTCGATAATTTTTTCACGGGCGCGCGTTCAAACATTGCCCATTTGCTCGATCACAAGACATTTGAACTGCTTCGCCATGACGTAACGATTCCGCTTTTTGTTGAAGTTGATCAGATTTACAATCTTGCTTGCCCGGCGAGCCCGATCCACTACCAGTTCGATCCGGTACAAACCACCAAGACCTCAGTGCACGGCGCGATCAATATGCTTGGCCTCGCAAAACGCACCAAAGCGCGAATTCTGCAAGCTTCGACATCGGAAGTTTACGGAGATCCTGATGTGCATCCGCAAGTCGAAACCTATTGGGGCAACGTCAATCCGATCGGGCCACGCTCCTGTTATGATGAAGGCAAACGCTGTGCTGAAACGCTATTTTTCGATTATCATCGCCAGCATGACCTCGACATCAAGGTTGGGCGCATTTTCAACACTTATGGCCCTCGCATGCATCCAAATGACGGCCGCGTCGTGTCGAACTTCATCCTGCAAGCGCTGCGAGGAGAGGACATTACGATTTATGGCGATGGCCAGCAGACACGCAGTTTCTGCTATGTCGATGATCTGGTCGAGGGGCTCATCCGCCTGATGGAAAGCAAAGAGGGCGTCACTGGACCGATCAATCTGGGTAATCCAGGCGAGTTCACAATCAAGCAGCTCGCAGAGCAAGTCATTGAATTGACGGGCTCCAAATCAGAGCTCGTCAACAAGCCTCTACCGCAGGATGATCCGAAACAGAGACAACCGGATATCTCGCTCGCCAAGCGAGAGCTCGACTGGGCACCAACGATCGCTTTGCGCGAGGGTCTGGCAAAAACGATCGCCTATTTCGACGATGTGCTGGCACAAATGCGATAAATTGCGTGCGCCAATTCGCGCCTCGGCTTGGTTGATTATTCCGAAACCGGAACGATGCGCTGGGACAAGCGACCGAGACATTTGGATAATGATCCGCAGCGGCGGCAATGGCAAATACAACCCAACGCAAATATCAACTTGGGGTTGGGGCCTCACGTTTAGAATAAACCAGCTCACCCTGCAGCACGCAGGAAGCGTTTCGGCGGATGCCTTGTGATAAGGTCCCGCCGCTTCAAGCTTGAGGCCCGGGATCTTCCAACCCTAAGTTTGGTTGTTGATCTTTCCTCCTCCCTTCCCGGGCCTCAAGACCCAGAACAGGTGCTGATCAGAGCGATAGACCTCCATCAACAAACAGTGTCTGCCCGCAGACATAAGACGCGAGTGACGATGCCAGAAACAATACTCCGCCAGCAATCTCTTCGGGTTGTCCGGTGCGGCGAAGGGGGATTGTGCGCAAGGCGCCTTTTAGTCGATCTGGATTTTCGGTTGTGACTTTTGTCAGTTTTGTGTCGACCAATCCAGGTGCGACCCCATTCACGCGGATACCGTCTCCCGCATAGGCCTGGCCCAGCGACTTCGTCAGGCTGATGGCGCCGGCTTTTGATGCGGCATAGGCTGGGTTGCCTATATTGGCTCGAATGCCGGATACGGAACTGATGATGATGATCGAGCCATTGGCGTCCGCTAGTGGGGCGCGGAATTTTTCGCTGCAGTGGATAAGACTGTCCAGATTGACGGCCATAACCTTGTCCCAGCCTTCTTGCTGAAATTCTGCCTTTTTATAGGCCACAATGCCTTGCGAGAGGACCAGAACATCAAGGCCGTCAAATGCGAGTTTAGCGGCAGCAATGGCGTCTGGTGACCCGACATCCACCTGCTGATAGGAAAGCCCCGTTAGGTCAGAGCCGTCTTCGGGGGCATAGTCTTCGGCGCGGGGCCGGGTGCCCCAGACCGCGACGTCGGCGCCGCGCGCACGAAAACCCTGAGCGATTCCATTGCCAATGCCGCTGGTGCCGCCAACGACCAGTACGCGTTTTCCCGAAAAGTCCGTATCATTCATGGTTCAGTCTCCCATTTCTTTGCGAGGGCAAGCTTGCATCAGCTCCGCATGGTCAATCAAACCCAAAATTTAGGTATGCGCTGCGCCCGCGGCAGCGATGCACGACCTCTGCCGGGTTAGCGCGCGAGATCGAACAGAGCGTCGATATCAAGAGCCGCTTCCACGCCATCTGCGAGTCCGTCCAGCGCAGCCTCGACGCGCGCATCATAGGAAGACGCCCCTGCAGCACTGACGCCAAACGATTGCAGCCAACTGCCTCGAAACGCATCCGCCGTGAACGCGCCATGCAAATAGGTGCCTTCGATCAATCCATCAGGGGACCTGGCGCCATCTGGTTGACCAGCGAGCATCGCAAACGGACGCTGTGTATCCGGCCCTGTCGTGCGCCCGGTGTGGATTTCGAAGCCGCTCAGCGCAATGCCAGATCGGGTACATGTGCCAGCCACTTGGGCGATCGTCTTTCCGGCCGTCATATCGGTATCGATCTCGAGCAATCCCAGACCTTTGACCGTGCCCGGAATGCCGTCATGGCCGTCGGGGTCAGATATGGTTTGACCGAGCATTTGATAGCCGCCGCAAATTCCCAGCACGCGGCCGCCGGTTCTGGCGTGCGCTATGATGTCATGATCCCAGCCTTGCGCGCGCAAAAAGGTCAAATCGCCAATCGTCGATTTCGTTCCGAATAGAATGATCAGGTCGGCATCGCGGGGGAGGGGCTGGCCAGGCGGCACCCATTGAAAATCTATACTTGGCTCCAGACGCAGAGGATCGGCATCATCAAAATTGGCGATGCGAGATAGCATTGGGGCCGCGATCTTGAGGTTTCCCGGCTCGGGCGACGTGGGGTGTTGCAACGAAACGGCGTCTTCGGCCGGCAGGCCTGCTGCGGCGGATAACCACGGGACGACACCAAAACAGGGCCAATTTGTCTGGGTCTCGATGAAACGAGCGCCCTCATCAAAAAGGCTTTGATCGCCGCGAAACTTGTTGATCACAAAGCCTTCTATCATCGCCGTATCTTCGGCCGAGATAACATTCTGTGTTCCGACCAGACTGGCGATCACTCCGCCTTTATCAATGTCACCGATCAGGCAGACTGGAACATCAGCGCGTCGAGCAAAGCCCATATTGGCGATATCGCGGTCACGTAGATTGACCTCCGCAGGACTGCCGGCTCCTTCGACGAGCACCAGGTCGTGCACTGTGCGAAGCCGTTCGAAGCTCTCCAATACAGCGTTCATTAGTTCATTGCGTTTGGCCATGTAGTCTGCGGCTTGCATCGTGTTCCGGGCTTTTCCGTGAACGATGACTTGTGCTGCGCGATCGGTCTCTGGCTTAAGAAGGACCGGGTTCATATCAGTGGTGGGCAACACGCCAGCTGCACGCGCTTGAAGGGCCTGTGCCCGGCCAATTTCACCGCCATCCGGACACGCGGCAGCATTGTTTGACATGTTTTGCGGTTTGAATGGGGCGACGCTGATACCGCGGCGTTTGGCAATTCGGCAAAGCGCGGCTGTCAGAACAGACTTTCCAACATCCGAGCCCGTGCCCTGCAACATGAGGGCCTTACCCGTCAAAGTGCGCCATCCATGACCACCCGGGCCCCATCAATCGTCGCGTGGACGCCATAGACGTCAGCCAGCCGGTCCTGGGTGAGGGTTTCCGCAACCGGGCCGTCAGCGACAATCTTGCCGTCTGTCATCCAGATCAAACGCGTCGCATATCGCGCTGCCAGCTCGATGTCGTGCAAAACCAGCAAGGCGCCACCTCCGGCATCGACATAGCTCTTGATCAGGTCGAGGATGCGGAATTGATGGCGAGGATCAAGCGCCGCCGTGGGTTCATCTGCAATCAGGAGCGGGCACTCAGACGCGAAGGCGCGGGCACAATGGACGCGTGCGAGTTCACCACCGGAGAGTGTGTCAGCGCCGCGATGCTCGAGCTCCTCCAAATCGCAAGCCGCGACTGCGCGCGACACGGCGGCGTCATCCTCGTCGCTCAACTTGCCCATCGCTGCGCCGTGGCTAAAGCGACCAAGAGCAACAATATCGCGAACGCGATTGGGCCAGGCCAAGGGCCTGATTTGCGGTAAGTAGGCAATTTGTCGAGCGCGTTGCGAGGGCGTCAGCGCGGCCATGGATTGTTCGTTTAGGACGGCGGTTCCGGCGGTGGGGCGATCTAGATTGAGCGCGCCGCGAATAAGGCTGGTCTTTCCGGCGCCATTGGGCCCCAGTAATACCACCAGCTCGCCCGTGCTAAGGCTAAAGCTGGCACCATCGACAAGCACAGCCTCCTTGGCTTTGATCGTGAGATCAGAAACGATGAGATCAGTCATGCACGCTCCGTCTCTGTAGGGCGATCCAGACGAATGCTGGTGCGCCAATCAAGGCCGCGACGACGCCGAGTTTGAGTTCATTCTGGCTCGGGGCGATCCGAACGAAAATATCAGCAACCATCAGGATCAACCCGGCGAGCAATGCTGAGGGGATCAAAGATCTCGCTGGGTCGTGACGCACCAGGGGCCGGATAATATGTGGTGCCACGATACCGACAAATCCGATGGCGCCGGCCAAAGCAACCGAAGCGCCCGTGGCGAGACCTGCACCGAGGACTGTCAAAATGCGCTGGCGGCGAAGGTTTAACCCGAGACCGCTGGCGGCTTCTTCTCCAAGCGTGAGCGCTGATAGGCCGCGACCGCTGACCAACAAAATCGTCACGCCAGCGAGCATGAAGGGAAATGCCAGGCCAATCTCGTCAAAACTTCGGTTGGCGACGGAGCCCAGCATCCAGTTGATCATTTCTGAGAGGGAAAAGGGATTAGGGGCTAGATTCATCATCAGGCTCATTGCGGCGCCTGCGAAACTGGAAAGGCCGACTCCGACCAGGATGAGCGTGACAACTGACTGAGTCCGAATGGCGGCCAAGGCCAGCAGGCCTGTGGCTATGACCGCACCCAGGATCGCGGCGAGCGGCAAGAACCAAGGGTTTGCAGCGACCGCTCCGAAAAAAATCGCCGACGTTGCGACCAGCGAGGCTGATGCGGATACGCCGAGCACGCCAGGTTCTGCGAGCGGGTTTCGCAACAGACCCTGCAGTGCAGCACCGCTCATTCCAAGCATGGCGCCTGCGAGGAAAGCGGCTAACGCGCGCGGCAGGCGGATTGCCCAGATGACTAGCCGATCCGCCGCATCGGCGCCGCCAAACATCGCCGCAAAGACGCGATCTGCTGGCATTGGAGTGGAGCCGAGCAGGCAGGCAAAGAATACTGTGATGACACAAGCAAGCGCTAATGCTGGGATGAGCAATCTGTCGGTCATTGAGCGGCACCTGCGCTTAGCGCTTCCACAGCATTGAGGATGAACCAGCCGCCGCAAGACGTCCACGCGCCTTCCAGCGCGACTTGACGCGGTGCTTCCAATTCGCGCTGTGCCATCGGGTGCCGCGCTGCGCTCCAATTAGATTGATGGTTTGTTGTGTCGCCAAAATACGAGGTTGCGACAAGGCTTGGACGTTTGTAGGCCAGTGCTTCCAAGGGTAAGCTATGCCATCCAGATTTTGTCATGTAGTTTTCGAGACCTGCAGCGAGCATCGCATCATGAATAAGCGATCCTTCTCCTGAGGTGACGCCAGAGGGGGTGATATAGAGCGCCGACGTCTCGCCCGCTTTGGCCTGTAGACCTGTCAGGCGTGAAACATAATCGTCCACCAGGGCATCACCGCGCTCTGATTGGCCAAGACCATCCGCCATTTGTCGGATCAGAAACGGGATCGCGCCAACGTCCTCACCATGAATGGACGACGCCCAGCCAACTTGAAGAACCGGAATTCCGGCGCGTTCGAAGAAGGCGGTGGCGTTTGGGCCGCCGCCATAAGACCGGACAACCAGGTCAGGCTTAAGGACAAGCACATCTTCAGCAATGGAGCGAACAACCGGAACGCCAATCGCGGATTCTCGCATGTGGGAAAACGGCTTTACGCCGTCTGGTGAGATCGCAAGTATCTGCTCGCGATCCGCGAGTTTCAGGACATATTGATCGGCGCAAAAATCCAGGCTGACGATTCGCATCGGACGTTCGGATAAAAGGGGACTCATCGAACGTGTCGGCTGGCCGCAAGCAGCCAGACCGAAAAACACGATGAGAAACGCCAGCCTGAACATCCAATCAGTACCGCAACCGGATACCGATGGATCCTGAAAGATCCGGCGTGCCATAGCCAAGGATCTGCTGATATTCCTCGTCGAACAGGTTTTCGATTCGACCGAACAATTCAATCTGCTCATTCAAGTCATAGCTGCCGGTGACATCCACGCGCGTCCAATCCTCGGTTTTGCCATTCGCATCGCGCTCAACATCATTGTAGCGCACGAGCACGGCCCCAGAGAATGGGCCGCTAGGGTCAAATGCGACCCGTACGTCTCCGGAATTTTTTGGCACGCGCACGAGTTCCGTTCCGGCCCCATCTTCTGCATCAATATAAGCGTAATTGGCGGATATTCTGAGCCAGTCATTGACGTTGACGCCGCCATATAGCTCCACGCCCTGAGAACGGACTTCCGCGATATTCTCATATCCACCAACCGCGAATGAAAACGTGATGAGATTTTCAGTGTCTTGGTCAAACACAGTCAGACCTGCATCATAGCGACCGTCGGCGGATCGATAGTCAACGCCAATATCAAATGCTTCCGATGTTTCTGCCGCCAGGTCAGAATTTGGCGCCACAGCGCCGCAACAGAAAAACGTGGTTTGAAAAATCGTCGGCGCTTTAAACCCTTGTCCCCAGCTGGCGCGCAGCGTGACTTGTTCATTGGGGTTATAAGCTGCGGCAAGCCGACCCGTCGTTTCGGCGCCAAAGCGCTCATGATCATCTCGCCTTAGACCGCCTGTCAGCGTCACAGTATCAGTTGGTTTGAACTCATAAAGCGCAAACAGGCCATCGATCACGGTGTCATCACTGCGCGATGTGGATTCTTCGCGTTCAATGCCAAAAGCGAGTTTGTTTCGATCATCGATGCCCAATGTGCCTTGGTAGCGATACGTCATACGGTCGCCTTCCGCGGCAAAGCTTGAGGCGCCATTGGAGAAGTTTTCTCGCATGATGTCTGAGTACCCGATGAGCAGCAGGTTCTCCAGCCGGCTATCGAACAATGATCCGGTCAACGCCAAGTTTGCCGATAATTCTTCGGTCTCACTTAGCTCATCACCGTCGCCAACATTGCCTTGCTGGCTTGAATTGAAGCTATCAAATTCAGATTCAGCATCTGTCCAATAAATATCAGCGGTCAATCGCGTGTCGCCGCCCAGATTGAATCCGCCTTTTGCCGACAGCGTCAGGGCTTCATAGCAATCTTCTTCGGCATTGCCGTTATTCTCGTCGGCCTTCGAAATGCCGTCTGATGAGCTGGCAACGAGCGATAGTCTGAAATCGCCGTGATCATTGGCGTTTTCGAGAGAGGCGCCGCCGCGAAATGTATTGAATGAGCCATATTCTGCGAACGCACTACCGCCGAAGCCCTGATCGGGACGCTTGGTCGTGATCGAGACGACACCGCCAATGGCATCAGTCCCCCAAAGCGTCGATTGCGGGCCTTTCAGAACTTCGATCCGCTCAATATTTTCGGTGTCAACTCGCGCGAAATTGAAGCCGCCGCCCGGAGACGTTGGGTCATTGACGACAATGCCATCAATCAGCACCAAAGTCTGTTCGCTTGAGGCACCGCGGATCCGCACGCTCGCCGAGCCGCCGAAAGAACCGTTTTGATTGACGGTGACACCAGGAGCACTTGCGACGGCGTCGACCGCATAATCAAATCCTAGTTCTTTGAGATCTGTGGATGAAATGATGGATACGGACGAACCGATTTCCGTGGCCGTTTGATCGAGCCGAGATCCTTCGACGATAATTGTCTCGAGCGTGGTTGGTTCTTCGGTCGTGGATTGGGCCGATACGGGCCACAAAAACGTAACGGAAACAGCGCTTAAGAGCGCAGTCTTATACAACATGGGGTAACCCCTCAGCGCCATGCCGCCTAAAAATGGCGCACTGAAAACGACTTGCTGACCTCACAGAAAATCTGTGCAGGCGGCCAGGCCTTACTGTTCAGTCGTTTCAAAGGAGAGGCATTAAACCTTCCCGACCGCTGAGACTTTCCCCGGTCTCCGGACGAACGACGCGATGGCAGGTCTCCTGGCTGGCCGATCAGCGTTTCGGGCCGCCTTCCCAAGACATGTGTCTCAGTGGCTTAGTGGCCTTCAACTCCTGGCTGACAGTTGCGGGTACAGCGCCGGATTTACACCGGCTTCCCTCTTAGCCGCAGGCTAATGCGGCACCATCTATGGGCTCAAATGCTATATTGATGCGCGCTTGTCAATTCGCCCAATCGGTGTGGTTGCAGGGGTCAAAAATCAATTCCGCGTTGCGCCTTAATGCCATTCTGGAAGGGATGTTTCACTTCGCGCATTTCGCTGACCAGATCAGCGTAATCGCAAAGTTCTGGTTTTGCGTCTCGCCCTGTCAGGATGACGCTGGTGCGCTTGGACCGGCCATTTAGGCTGTCCAGGATGGTCTCAACAGAAAGATAGTCATAGCGCAGCGCTATGTTGATTTCATCAAGGACGATCAGGTCATAGTCGCCACTTGCCATCATCTCTGATGCCTTGCCGAAAGCGGCTGCGGCCGCAGCGATATCGCGGTCACGATCTTGCGTATCCCAGGTGAATCCTTCGCCCATAGTATGCCAATCAACGCTGCCGAGTTTTTGAAAGAACTGGCGTTCTCCGGAAATCCACTTGCCTTTGATGAATTGTACGACGCCAACTGTCTTCCCCCAACCAAGCGCACGCGTCATGACGCCAAATGCGGACGAAGATTTGCCTTTGCCGTTGCCGGTATAGACTAGAATCAGGCCTCGATCCGGATCCTCGGTTTCAGAGATTTTCCGTTTTTGCTCAGCTTGCAGTTTCTGCATGTTGGCTTTGTGGGTCTTTGAGTCACTCATTTTTGTCGTCTTCCTGCTCGGGCAGATGGATCATCTCGCCAAAAGCGATTTTAGTTTGATATTGGTCAGGTGCAGTTCCATTGGCGCGGGCGGCGCGGATGACACCTGCATGCGTCACGACAAGGCCGTTTTCGTGGTCGCGTCGTAATTCTGAAATGGCTGCATCAACTCGGGTCTTCAGGTGCGAAACTGATTCTCCGCCATGCGGCCTCGCAAAATAGAAATCTGCGGCCCAGGCGTCGAGTTCGGCCCGCGGAATGCTGTCCCACGCAACGCCTTCCCAGCGCCCAAAGTTCATTTCCGTGAGGCGTGGATCAATCTGCACGGAATATCCATGGTTCGCGGCAATCTTATCTGCGAGCTTGCGGCAACGTCGTAATGGGCTGGACACAATGAATGAGATGGTTGGCAATTTCGACAGGACGGCTTCGCTCTCGTTTTCGAAACTTGCGGCGACATCAATATCGGAATGACCGTAACATACACCCTCATCGATATCAGGGCGTGTATGCCGCAGCATTATCAGAGCCATGCGACCAATCCCAGATAAAAGCCGATTTCGCTGACTTGCTGGACCGCGCCGAGCGTGTCGCCCGTATAGCCGCCCAGTTTACGCTCGAAGAAGAAGCGCATGCCGATATGGCCTGCTGCGAGACCGGTTAGTCCGGCGAGAATCGCGGTCATCGGCAAAACCCAAATGGCGGCGCACAGGGCCAGGAGGCCGGTCATCGTCGCAACCGTCAAACCGGCGTTTGATATGCCGCCAGCGACGGGTTTGGCTTTTCCAACTTCGCGCGCATAAACACTGGTCGCGATGACGAAGAGGCTCGACAGCCGTGAAACCGAGTGAGCGACGACCAAGCCCGCGACTATCCAAAGCGCGGGGAGGGCGTGCAAGGCGGCGAATTTCAACGCGAGCGCGATGATCAGCCCCAAGGTGCCATATGTGCCGAGGCGGGAATCCTTCATGATCTCAAGTGCGCTGGCCCGGTTCAATCCGCCGCCCACGCCATCAAAAGTGTCTGCCAGTCCGTCTTCATGAAAGCCCCCCGTCAGCAAGAGGCCGCTCGCGATGGCTATGATCAAAGCGACTGAATCTGGAAAAACCAAATGACCGGCCCAGAAGACGATCGCGCTGACAGCGCCCACCAAAAGTCCGACCAACGGATAATAGCGCGTGGCGGCTTCAAGCCGGTCCGACGTATGCAGCTGGTTCGTCGCAATTGGAATTCGGGTCAGAAATTGTACCGCGAGCAGAAAGATGGCGACCTCATTTTTCATGCGCGTCCATCCTCAACCTGCTGTGAAACCTGCGCGCTTTCAAAGGTCGCCATGTCGGTCAGCATCGCTGCCGCAGCTTTTATCAATGGCCAGGCAAGGACCGCGCCTGTGCCTTCGCCGAGGCGCATATCAAACTCGAGCAGTGGTCTTGCGTCGAGCGCATCCAGTATCAAATGGTGCCCCGCTTCCGCAGAGGCGTGAGCGTAAATGAACGCCGCATCGCACCCCGGCGCCAAATGACTGGCGGCGAGCGCAGACGCGCTGGCTATGAAGCCGTCGACCATCACAACCCGTCGACGACGGGAGGCCCCAATCATCGCGCCGGCCATCATTGCAATTTCGAACCCGCCATACTCAGCCAAGGCTGTCTTTGCGGCCAATTTGGGCGCAGTTCGAGCCGCCGCCTGAGCCAGCAGAGTTTGTTTCCGCGTCAGGCCTTTCTGATCCAGCCCGGTGCCGCGTCCAACAAGATCAGCAATTTCAGCACCTAGTATCTTGGCGGATACCAGACTTGCGGCGGATGTGTTGCCGATCCCCATTTCGCCAAAACAAGCCACGTCACTATCGATTTGTCGCCCGATTAGAAAGCCAGCTTCGACTGCATTTTCGCATTCCGCAATCGTCATCGCCGGCTGCTCGATGGCATTACTCGTGCCCGCCGCAATATGGCGGTCCAGCAGATCAGGGTGTCGGATCCGGTCGCCCGCAATCCCAGCATCTACAACCTGGACGGATACGTCGAGGGATTTGGCAAAAACCGTCGCCGCGGCGCCGCCAGCTAGGAAATTATGAACCATCGCGCGCGTCACATCCTGCGGGAAGGCCGAAACACCGGTTGCCGCGAGTCCATGATCTGCTGCGAAAATAGTCAGGGAGCAGGTTTGTGCGCGCGGCTTCAATACACCTTGTGTTCGCGCGATTTGTGCCGCGAGCTCTTCGATGCGTCCGAGCGAACCAAGCGGCTTCGTCTTTGAATCGATTGCGCTTTGCAGAGCGGAGTCGAAGGCCGCTTGGTCGGAAATAGAGGTCTCTGACGTTGATAGCATTCTAAGAAGCGCGCCTTTGCATGAGCCGGGGGTGATGACGGTTTTGAAGGTGGGCGGACGGATGGTTATATGCAGAGAGCTGTTCGATTGTTCGGCTGATAGCCCATCGATCGGGCAAAAGGCAATGGCTGTGAAATGCGCGATGACGTCGAAAACCGCAGAGAATGAGATCGTGGCAAAGACAAATCGATGCCATCGCGATAAAGGACAGGCATGCAACAATCTTTGATCCTCGGCGGCGCACGCTCCGGAAAAAGCGCCCGCGCGATGTCGCTGGCAGAATTGGCGGGCGAACGGCGTGTCTTCATTGCAACCGCCGAAGCGCTGGATGCTGAAATGGTAGATCGTATCGCACGGCATCAGGCTGAGCGCGGCGAGGTGTGGACAACCATTGAAGAGCCGCTCGATCTGGTCGGCGCGATAGGTCAGGCCACACAATCCAGCGACGTTTGTTTGGTCGATTGCCTGACTTTATGGCTGTCCAACCTGATGCATCACAAAATGGAGATTGAGCGCGAAACTGAGCGGCTCTGCGATATGATAGAGAGCCACACGCAACCGATCATTCTGGTTTCAAACGAGGTCGGGCTTGGTCTTGTGCCAGAAACGCCATTAGGGCGCCGGTTTCGCGATGCTCAGGGACGCTTGAACCAAGACCTGGCGCGCGTTTGCAGGCGGGTTGAGTTCATCGCGGCAGGATTGCCAATCACGCTAAAAGGTTGAGCGCGGCTTGTACTCTTTCGCGGCTGTCTTGATCCTTGGGGAGACCCAATCTCAAATGATCCTGGCTCGAAGCGAAGCGCCGCACATAAATCCCGTTTCGCGCTAAGTGGGTCCACACTGCGTGAGCGTTTCCGTCAGTCTCGGCATAGCGGAACAAGTCGGTTCCTGAAATCACTTTGACGTTCTTCTTTGCCAGTGTCGCATCGAGTGCCAGTCGGGCTTGTTTTAGCGCGCGACGGGTCTGATCTTGCCAGGAAAGATCGGCATAGGCGCGGGCCCCGATTTCTAAGGCGGCCCCGGAGACCGGCCATTCCCCGAGATTTTGACGAAGCAGCGAGAGCACAGAAGGCGGGGCAACCATGCCGCCCAATCGGACGCCAGCGAGCCCGAAAAACTTTCCAAATGAGCGCAAGACAATTAGACCGCCGCGATTGACGTAAGGCGCCTGGCTGAGTTCTGGCGTCAGATCCGCGTAGGCTTCGTCCACGATCAGCCAACCTGAATTGCGCCGAAGTCGAGCCATAGCGGTTTGGATCGCTTCTTGCGAAAACACCCGGCCGTCCGGGTTATTGGGTTGGCAAATAACGATGGCGTCGACTTGATCAGCGAGCGACAACGGGTCCGTAGTTTCGATCACCGTTCGGCCTGCGGCACGCCAAACTTGCGCGTGATCACCATAGGTTGGCGTGAGCACAGCAATTGTTTCGACCGGAAGGATGGTCGGCAAAAGACGGATCAGCAATTCGCTCCCGGGCACCAAAGCGACATGTTCGGGGCGTACGCCAATGGCGTGGGCCATTGTGCTTTGACAGGTCTCGTACAGAGTTTTTGTCGGAAGGTGGGCGAGCGCGTCCGGCGAAATCCGCGTATTTGGGTATGGCCATGGATTGATGCCGGTTGACAGATCAATCCATGGTGATGGCGCGTTAGGAAAGCGCTGTTGCACGAGATCCAGGGCGCCGCCATGCAAGAAATCCGCGCTCATAGGGGCACACCTAATATGCCGAGAATGAGAAGCGCGGCGGCGAGGCCCATTGCGCGCACATACACGGCTAATCCGTCGTTGAGTTTCGCCGGACCTGGGTCGGGGGCAGACGGGTTGAGCCACGGCTCAGATTGGTGAGTTTCAACATATTGCCGAGGTCCCGATAGACGCACGCCAAGCGCGCCAGCCATCGCTGCCTCCGGCCAACCTGCGTTCGGCGAGCGGTGCCGGGTTGCATCCCGCAATGGAACAAAAACGGCGGCAAGCTTGAAACTCGCCATCGCAATCAGCACTGCGGTTAGGCGTGCGGGCACGAAATTGGCCACGTCGTCCAAACGGGCTGCGAGGCCGCCAAAAGCGCCATGTCTCTCAGTCTTATGGCCGATCATTGAATCGAGTGTATTGATGGCCTTGTAGGCGGCAAGCCCTGGTAAGCCGAACAGCGCTCCCCAGAAGAGTGGCGCGATCACGCCGTCAGAGGCATTCTCAGCGAGGCTCTCAAGGCCAGCGCGAGCGATTCCTGATGGGTCCAAATAGTCGGGGTCGCGCCCGACTATCATCGAAACGGCAGTGCGAGCAGCAGAAATGTCTCCAGCGCACAGAGGTTTAGCTACGGCTACAACGTGTGTGTACAAACTGCGCGATGCCAATAGGCTGGACGCGATGAGCGCTTCACAAGCAATGCCAAACGGGGTGTTCGGCAACGCTAGCGAAATCAAACATGCCAGGCATGTGACGATGCTTATAACGATCAGGCAGCTTACAGCGCCGGAAGCGTAACGGCTGGTATGAGACGATTGCGTTTGGTTCAGCCCGCGTTCCAAGGCTGAGATCAAGGCGCCAATCCAGACAACCGGGTGCCTGATGCGTTCAAATAACCAATTGGGCCAGCCAATTGTCGCTTCCACCAGCCAGGCGAGCAGCATCAAAAAAACGGATGAGTAGAGAAGCTCGGTCACGCTAAGGAATAATAGCCACGTTGCGTCTGCGCCGTGTTAAACGTGATCCGCGCGACCCCGCGTTCAGTCTTGGAATTGGTCTCGATCAATCGCGGCTCCGTATGCACTGGCGATCCCCGACCTCGATAAATGGCTCAATCCAAAATAGCGACCGTTGTTTCCGACTGGAAGCCATTAAAGTCTGTCGCCATGGCCTGTCCGTAAGCACCCAGATGGCAGATTTCGATCCAGTCGCCTTCGCGCGTATCGACTGGTAAGTCGAACGGACCCGCCATTGTATCGAGACTGTCGCATGTCGGTCCGAAGAAACGGAAACCCTCGGTCTCGTCGCTTGTCTGGGCACCGCGGTGAAGTTTGACGGGATACTTCCAGGCGCATTGCGCGGCATCAAACAGCGACCCGTAGGAGCCTTCATTCAAATAAAGATCTTTGCCTTTACGAAGTTCGACTCGGGCTAGCGTCGAGCCACCTTCGCCACATAGGGCGCGGCCGGGTTCGCCGATGATTTCGAGGCCGCCAAAACCGAATATTTCGATGCCTTTCTTGATGCGTGCGAAATACGTCTCCATGGGCGGTGGTGTCAGTCCGGGATATGCGACCGGGAATCCGCCGCCACAATCAAGGCTGTCGATTCGGGTGTCAGCTGCTTCGAGCAGGCCGTGCACATAGGATAACGCACGAATATAATCGCCCGGGTCCATGCATTGGCTGCCCACATGGAAACAAACGCCAAGCTTGTCCGCGACCGGCCGTGCGGCACCGAGCAAGGCGACTGCCTCGTCATATGCGGCGCCATATTTGCCGTCTAATGGCATACTCGCTGAACCACCAAGCGGTAACGCTAAACGCAAATGCAGGTGTAGGTCGTCTGCATCATTGGTTTCAACCAGAATCTTGCCGAGCTCTGCAGCGCAATCAAATGCGAAGTGACGGACCCCTTGCGCATAGGCGTGACGTATCGTGCGACGTGATTTGACTGGGTGCATCAGATAAAGTTCCGCATCCGGACATGTCGCGCGCACGAGATCGATCTCTCGGATTGAGGCAACATCAAACCCGCGAATATCGCTCGCCCAAAGCGTTTTCAGGACTGCGGGATGCGGGTTTGCCTTTACCGCGTAGAGCGTCTTGCCAGGGAATTTTTGGGCAAACACTTGCGCGGCTGCTTGAATTCTCTTCGGGTACAGAAGGTAGATCGCGTCATCGCCGTCATAGGCAGAGAGCGCATCCGAAATTGAATTGAAAGCGGGCAGACCGAACGGGCGGTCGAAATCTGGAAGAATGGCAGGCTGCGCCAAGCGCGATGATTGAGAATTGAACATAGCTAAATAAGGTTCCGAAGGCCCGGCGAAACATGCCGGTAGGGATCAGGGTCAGACACGAGGAATGGGTGCGTCCGGCTCAGTCGGAATGGGCGGGCAAGTGGCCCGCTACGGCCTTATAAGTTCAGCCACGGCCGCCATATAATCGGCGTCCTTGGCAAAGGTCCTGTGCACAGTCGTGGTGTCGAACGCAACATCAATGCGTTTGATCAAAGGGATGGGTATTGGCGGGCAGGCGCCCTTCAGGGGATGGGTCATCCAAGTATCCTCGCAAAGCAAGATCGGCTCGATACCGACATTGAAAGTGAAGACAGTTGGGCTCCCCCGTACTGACAGCTCGTTAAAGCTCGTCGTGGTTCGCTTACTTGTCAGCCGCGCATGTATGAAATCCACAGGCTGGGGTCAAGGTGTTTTGTGACCCCAGCGCTGTTTATAGAAAGGTTTATCTAGACCACCAGCCGCGCTTTTTCTTCTTTGGCTTGGCAGTGGATTCCAGAACGGGTTCTGTGGTCACCGGCGCAGCGGGCGCTTTTTCGGCGATAGCTGGCTCCGGTTCGGGAGCAGGCTCAGGCGTCGCTTCGGGCTCTGGCGCGGGCTTCTCCGCGACAACCGGTTCGGCTTTTTCTTCGACCAGTTTAACCGGAGACTCTTCGGCATCTGCGGGTGCTGGTGCGTCTTCACTTACAGACTCAGCGGCCGTTTCGGCGCTATTTGCTGCGTCTGTTGTTTCAGGTGAGCCCTCACCGCGACGTTTGCGACGACGGCGACGGCGGCGCTTCTTGCCTTCTTTGGGTTCTTCGTCACTGCTTTCCTCTGTCGCTTTCGCTTCAGCAGGTTCTGATTGTTGTGATCGAGCTTCCGGCATGGCGACAGGTTTGGCGTCCAGGCCGCCTTCGGCTGCGGAGGGGAGTTCGTCCGGTTCTTCGCCAAGCAGATTCGAGGCGGAAAGTGCCAAGCCATCGAGCAGGGCGCCACCATCAGATGGTGGGGCGCCTGGGTCCATTGCCTCGGAATCCTTGCGACGACGTCTGCCGCCACGACGTCCGCGACGGCGGCGTTTGCGACGCGCATTGGAGTCTTCGCTATCGTCTTCAGGCTCGGCGCTGGCCGATCCTGTTGTCTCAATTTCGTCGTCCTCATCATCCTCGGCATCTGGCAAGAGGTGATCGTCCTCATCGCCTTCAAGGAAGTCAGCGCGGTTGAACTTGTTACGGCGACGGCGTCCGCCGGATGTCTTGTCGGCATCCAGCTCAAAATCGCCAGGGATCATGTTCGCAGCGGATTTTATTGCAATCGTGTAGCCGACATCTTCCTCAATCGCTGACAGCGAGTCGCGCTTCGAGTTGAGCAAGTAGAGCGCAACATCGGTTGGCGCCGTGACGGTCATGCCTTTCAGGCCACCACCCGCAGCTCGCGCTTCGACGGCGCGAAGCAATTGCAGTGCGGACGATGGTATAGACCGACGACGACCGGTGCCGTCGCAGGCATCACATTTTTCGGACGTGGCTTGCAGCACGCCGGCGCGTCGACGCTGGCGAGAGATTTCCATCAAGCCGAATTGCGAAATCCGATTATTCTGAACGCGCGCTCTATCGAGCTTCAGAGCGTCCTTCATTTTCTTCTCGACAGCACGATTATTCTTATTTTCGTCCATGTCGATGAAATCGATGACGACCAGTCCGGCAAGGTCGCGCAAGCGCATCTGACGACACGCTTCTTCGGCAGCTTCCAGATTAGTATGCAGGGCGGTTTGTTCGATATTGCGTTCACGGGTCGATTTCCCCGAGTTCACATCGATGGCGACGAGCGCTTCGGTCTGGTTGATGACCAAATAACCGCCAGACTTCATCGTGACGACCGGCGAGAAGATCGAGTCGAGTTGATCCTCAACACCTTCCTTAACATAGAGCGGGGCCGGAGCGGTCCAACGTTTGACCTTTTTGGCCTGTGTCGGCATCAGCGTTTTGGCCAAATCCTTGGCTTCGCGATAGGCCCGGTCACCTTGTACAATGACTTCCTCAATCTCGCGATCGAACATGTCACGCATGGCGCGGTGGACGAGGCCACCTTCTTCATGGATCCGCTGCGGCGCGACAGATTCCATCGTTTTGCTACGGATCTTGGCCCACAGTTTCTGGAGGTAATCATAATCACGGCGGATTTCTGATTTGGTCCGTTTGGCGCCTGCGGTGCGGACGATGAGCCCCATGCCCTTCGGCACAGACAGATCATCCATCAATGATTTCAGGCGTTTGCGGTCATTGCCATTCGGGATTTTGCGAGAAATGCCGCCACCACGTGGCGTGTTTGGCATGAGCACAGAATAACGTCCGGCCAGAGACAGATAGGTGGTCAGCGCCGCGCCTTTATTGCCGCGCTCTTCTTTGACCACTTGAACCAAGAGAACCTGTCGGCGGCGGATGACTTCCTGGATTTTGTAGCGTCGTGTAATCGATGTTCCGCGAGATTTGCGCGGGCTGCGACGACGGCGCTCTGGCTTGGCCGAGGCCTTTTTCTTGCCTTTTGGCTTGTCGTCGCCGTCTTCGTCTGCAGAGGCTTCGCTGGCCTCTCCTTCGTCGGCATCAGAATCGCTGTCATCGTCATCATCGGCGTCTACGACATCGAGTTCACTGCTGGTCTCATCGTCGTCTGATGAATCGTCAGAATCGCCTTCATCATCAGCTTCCGATTCGATTTCGTCTTCATCATCCTCTGGGTCTTCGTCGGCATCCTGTTGGGCTTCGCGAGCGGCTTCTTCAAGCAGGGCTTCACGGTCAGCTTGTGGCAGCTGGTAATAATCAGGGTGAATTTCGCTAAACGCGAGAAAGCCATGACGGTTGCCGCCATATTCGACGAAACAAGCTTGCAAAGAAGGCTCTACCCGCGTGACTTTCGCGAGATAGATATTGCCTCTTAATTGTTCGCTGCCGGTTGTTTCGAAATCAAAGTCTTCTACCCGTCCATTGTTGACGAGCGCGACACGGGTCTCTTCCTGGTGGACCGCGTCGATCAGCATGAGTTTGCTCATAGTAAACTGCCTTATCGGCTGGCGGCGCTAAGGTCCTCGGAGTGTGAGGACGATGGCGAAACGCGCCAGCAAGTGTTGTGTTGTTAGGGACAGGCAGCAAAACGGTCCGGCCTGCTCTTTTCCAAGAGCGGCACACAGTTCCATTTTGATTGACCTGTAAGCTCATATTATCCGTTCCGTTATCGGCGATAGTGCAGGGGATTAGGCCTGTTCACCCGCCGCTCGGGGATTCTGTTTTTCGCCCCAATTCGGGGTTATTCCCTACATGCCCCTTCTGATTGTGATTGGAAAGACCCAAAATGCGGAGCTGTAGATGAATATTCGCTATATCTTGATAAATCTGTGATTAAGACTGGGTGGACTAGAGACAACAATCAGACAAAAGAGCGCCTTGTGGCGCCAAAATAACGGTTCTTTGCATGCGTGCGGTGATGCTTCTCTTGCTTGCTTTTGTGTCGACCTGGTTGCCTGCGACCAGCGTCGCGCAAGTGCAATCGGTTGGCGTAGCAGGAGACGGAGAGTTCACGCGAATCACCATTACCGCTGAAAGTGCCTTTCGGCCGGACGTCTTTTTGCGAGACACCGAAGACGGCCTGGTGATTGAAATGGTTCCGCGCAATTTCCGACTCACTCACGAGCCGTTTTTTGCAGAGCCAACCGGGGGGATCTTCGCCTATACGCTCGAAACAGATCGAATCGTCTTCGAACTGGACCGCCCGATGATGGTGATGCGGGAGATTGACTTGCCGCCGACCGGAAGCGAACGGCTTCACCGATACATCCTTGATCTTTCAGGTGTTTCTGAGGCGCGATTTCGATCTGCAGCCAATCGCGACGCACCGCGCTTCGCGCGTTTCGAGGCCAGTCGTTACGCCGAGGCCGAAGCAGCGCAACTCTCTCCGGCGACAGTGCCAAATGAGTCTTTAGCTGAGGCGGATCAACCTGATGCGCCATCTTCTAAGCCGGCCGGGTTCGGATCTTTGATGAAACTGGCTGCCCGGCAACGCCGAGTGATTGTGATCGATCCGGGCCATGGCGGCCGCGACCCCGGGGCGCTGGCGATTACAGGTGGCCGCGAAAGCGATGTCGTGTTGAAAACCTCGCTCAAATTGAAAACCATGATCGAGCAGGATCCGCGTTATGTTGTGCGTTTGACGCGTGAGACTGATATTTATGTTGAACATGAGGACCGGGTTACCCAAGCCCGAAATTGGGGCGCAGATCTGTTCATATCCGTTCATGCGGACGCCGCTGGCGCGCCGACGGTCGCAGGGGCGTCGGTATATACGATTTCAACCCGGGGGGAGGCGCGGATCGAAGGCACGGCCAAGAAATATGGCTGGGATTTGCCGATTGAAGATGGAACCTCCGAAGAAGTTACGGACATTTTGCAGGATCTGACTGTACGTGAAACCAAGTCCAACTCGTCGATCTTTGCCGAATTCCTTGTGCCTGAACTGGGGCAGGCCGGACCACTGCTGCGAAATACGCACCGACAAAAGAACCTGTTTGTATTACTCGCTCCTGATGTCCCGGCGGTCTTGGTCGAGATTGGCTTTCTGACCAATAAAGATGATGCCCGCCGGCTTAAATCGGAACGCGGACGGCGCAAATCAGCCGAAGCCATCAAACGCGCGATCGATGCCTACTTCGATCGCCAAGATTTATTATTTGCAAGCAACTGATGCGCTGCCTTTTCGACGGTGCAGAACCGCCTTAGTCTCGCCGTGAAAGCGTGGAATCAGCACGCTATGGCAAAGTGAGAGAGAGACTGAGCAATGTGGGCAGCGATTAAGCAACGCGTGTTTACGTGGAAATTCTTACTTTTCGCGTTCCTGACGGGCCTGGTGCTCGCGATTTTGGTGCTCATCGCATTCTGGATCTGGATGGCATCATTGGCGCGGACTGTGCCATCAGTTGAGAAGCTCGCTGAGTACAATCCGCCTGTCACATCCCGGGTCCATGCTGGCGACGGCACATTGATTTATGAGTTTGCCGATGAACATCGGGTCTTCATTCCGTACGAAGCGATCCCGGAACATGTCATCTATGCGTTTGTTTCGGCCGAGGATAAGAGCTTTTTCACTCATGGCGGCCTCGATTATCGCGGCATGACACGGGGCGTGCTCAACACTGTGAAGAACAAGATCACCGGCAGCGGCGGTATGGAAGGCGGCTCGACGATTACCCAGCAAGTTGCAAAGAATATGCTTCTGACCCGCGATCAGACCGTCGTTCGGAAAGCCAAAGAAGCCATCGTTGCCCAACGCATGGAAAAGGCCTTCAGCAAAGAACACATTCTCGAGCTTTACCTGAATGAGATTTACCTCGGCGGACGCTCTTACGGCGTGGGGTCTGCAGCGCTCAACTATTTCAATAAATCGCTGCCGGAGTTGAATTTGTCTGAAGCTGCCGTCCTTGCTTCGTTGCCGAAATTCCCAGGACGCGTGAATCCTTACACCAATCCAGAACGGGTGTTGATACGCCGCAACTATGTACTCAATCGCATGGTCGATAATGGTTATGTCAGTCAGGAAGAGGCCGATGAAGCCAAGGCGCAACCGCTGAACACGACCAAACGCTTGTATGGCCCTGAATACGCTGCGGCGACTTACTTCGTGCAGGAACTCCGCAAACAGCTGATTGATTTGTACGGCGAAGACGAACTCGAACAGGGTGGACTATCGATCCGAACGACGATCGACACCAAGCTTCAGCTTGCAGCGCAAGAAGCCTTGCAAATTGGTCTTGAGACATACGACCGCCGGTACAGCTATCGCGGGCCGCTAACGTCTATCGACCCCAAAACCGACGACGTGCTCGTCCAGTTGAACGGCGTGACACTGCCGGGCGGATACGGCACATGGGAGCGCGCCATGGTCGCCAGCGTCTCTGACAATGGTGCAGAATTGCTGCTCGGCGATGGCGCAACGATCGCGATTCCGGCGGAAGATGTGGAATGGGCGAAGACTTATGTTCGCTCGAGTACTGAAACAGGCCTGCGCGCCGGCGATGTTATTCTCGCTGAAGTCAGCCGCCAGGCGCTGAGCCCCGAAGAAAGCACACCGACCCGCGAAGGCTCTAGCGCCGAGGATGACCAGACGGCGCTGCCAATCGTGCCAATCATGGTGCCGGTCGGCCAGGGACAATTGAAACAGATCCCTGACCTTGAAGGCGCAATCGTCGCGCTTGACCCGCATACGGGACGGGTCTTGGCCATGATGGGGGGGTATTCCTTCTTCAAGAGCCCCTTCAATCGCGTCACGCAAGCCCAGCGCCAGCCAGGCTCTTCGTTCAAGCCATTTGTCTATGGCGCGGCGCTTGAAAGCGGCTACACGCCATCGGTTCGAATTCTGGACTCGCCTTATGTCTATTATGACGAGAATACGGGCGAAGAGTGGAAGCCTGAAAACTATGCAGAAGGCCGCAGCTACGGTGAGGTCACCATGCGGGTCGCGCTTGAGAAATCATACAATCAGGTCACAGCGCGCGTCGCCACTGATATCGGCATGGAAAAAGTATCAGAGTTCGCAGAGCGCTTTGGCGTTTATGACCGTTTGCCGCCATATCCGGCTATGTCACTTGGCTCCGGTGAAACTTCTCCTTGGCGCTTGTCAAAAGCCTATGCGGCGTTCGTGAATGGCGGCAAGGAAGTCACCCCAACGCTGCTGGACCGGGTTCAGGACCGCCGCGGGACGACCCTCTACAAACACGACCAGCGCGAATGTGAAGGCTGCGAAGCGGAGTCGTGGAATGGATTGGCCCCGCCAACATTGCCGGATGACCGCAAACAATTGGTGGATCCGATTATTGCCTATCAAGTCGTGCATATGCTCGAAGGCGTTGTCGATCGCGGGACAGGCCGCCGGGCGAAACGCGTAGGCAAGCCTCTGGCGGGCAAAACTGGGACGACTAACGATTATGTCGATGCGCTATTCTTTGGCTTCTCACCTGACCTGGTGGTCGGTATCTGGACGGGGTTCGACACGCCGCGCACACTTGGCGAAGGCGAAGGTGGTGGATCGGTTGCCGGTGTGATCTTTACTGAGTTCATGGAGCGAGCGCTGGCTGAAGAGCCGGCCATCCCGTTCCGGATTCCGCCCGGCGTGCGACTGGTTTCCGTCGATGCAACAACGGGTGGTCTTCCAACGTTTGACACCAATGAGATCATTCTTGAGGCCTTCCGCCCCGGGACGGAACCTGGCCGTGCGTTTGCGGATAATTCAACGCTCAGCTTGTCTGGCGACGGCGACAGCTCGATTTTTGGCACTCGTACGCCGGTCGAGCCGCAATTTGATCCCGAGACCGGTGAATTGATCGAATCTGATGTCATTCTGACCGATATTGAGGATGAGGTTTATTGACCTGACCCCGAAACATCTCCATCTCCATCGCTGTTTCAAGTTTCAGGATCCACAATGTCAGCTGAAATTCTCGCCCTTGCAGACCAAATCAAACAGTCCTCAGAGCTGTTGAGGAGGCGTCTTTGACTGGGACGTTGCCGAGAAACGCCTGGATGAGCTGAACGCTCTGTCCGAGCGCCCGGATTTTTGGGACGATCCAGAGAAAGCTCGCATTCTGATGGCGGAGCGTCAGAAGCTCGAAACCGGCATGCAAACGGTCACCGAGCTTGAGCGAGAATCCAATGATGGGCTGGAATTGCTCGAGCTTGCTGAAGGTGACGAGGACATGCTCGTCGATATCATCGCCACCTTACGCCGAGCCGCTGAGCGCGCCGAAAAGGCGGAACTCGAAGCGCTGCTCTCTGGCGAAGCCGATGGTAATGACTGTTACATCAACATCAATTCAGGCGCCGGCGGCACCGAAAGCCAGGACTGGGCTTCCATGATCCGCCGCATGTATGTCCGCTGGGCAGAGCAGTCAGGCTACAAAGTCGAAGAAGTCGAAAGCCATGAGGGCGATGAGGCCGGGATCAAGTCTGCAACACTGTTGATCAAAGGTGAGAACGCCTATGGTTGGTTGAAGTCGGAGCAGGGCGTGCATCGCCTGGTACGGATTTCGCCCTTTGATAGCTCGGCCCGTCGCCACACGAGTTTTGCGTCTGTCGCGGTCTCTCCGGTGATCGATGACTCCATCGAAGTTGAGATCAATCCTTCAGATGTGCGCACCGATACTTATCGCGCCTCTGGAAAAGGTGGTCAGCACGTCAACAAGACCGATTCCGCGGTGCGTCTGACGCATGAGCCAACGGGGATTGCCGTGGCGTGTCAGTCCGGACGGTCGCAGCATCAGAACCGGGCGTCAGCTTGGGAAATGCTGCGCTCCAGGCTCTACGAGCTTGAGCTGCAAAGACGCCAGCAAGCGGCGAAGGATAGCCACGACTCCAAAACCGAGATTGGATGGGGGCACCAGATTCGATCTTATGTGCTGCAGCCCTACCAACTCATCAAGGATCTGCGGACCAATCACGAAACATCAGACACGAGCGGTGTTCTGGATGGTGATCTGAGTCCGTTTCTGAGCGCTTCTCTATCCCATGCCCTCGGCGATAGTGATGCTGAAGCGGTAGAATAAAAAAGCCGGGCGCGATGGCCCGGCTTTGAATTCTGTCAGGATGGGGCGACGCGTTAAGCGTTACCTGCTGTTCCTGTCGTCGGTGTTACCGGCGTGAAGCTGTTCGCATTTGGCTGACTAGGCGCTGAGGCTGCTTTTGGTGCATTCTCTTTTAGCGGATTTTCTTCGCGTTTGACCTGGCCTTCGAAGCTTGCGTCCGGCTGGATGATCAAAGCGGCATGGAAGATGTCGCCTTGAACCGACGCGCCGGTTTCGAGCTCGACTTTTCGGGCCCGGATAGAGCCAACAATCTTGCCTTTGACGCGCAGTGTTTCTGCTTTCACTTCGCCCATGATTTGGCCGCTGGAGCCGACAGTGACGTCGCCGGCAGAAATATCGCCTTCGACTTTGCCGTCGATTTGAAGGGCGCCGCCTGATTTGATCGAGCCTTTAATCTCTACGTCGGAACAGATAATCGATGCGCCAACCCGCGATGCGGGTTTCGAAGATGCGCCCCGTACTGCATCTTGTGCCGGGGTGAAGCCGGATGGGGTATCGCCTTTAGTCTTCGTGAACATGTTTACCTGCCTTAATGAACTCTACTGGATTATACTGTTTTCCATGGAACAGCACTTCATAATGAAGGTGCGGACCTGTGCTGCGCCCGGTGGAACCCATGGTACCGAGCTTATCTCCAATCACGACCTCTTGTCCCTTCTTAGCCACAATCCGGTTAAGGTGGGCGTAACGAGAAACAAAACCGCCGCCGTGATCAACGTCGACGACGCGACCATAGCCTGATTTCGTGCCGGCATAAACAACTTTTCCTGGACCCGCCGCAACGATCGGTGCGTTCCAGCCTGCGCCCATGTCGATTCCACCGTGCCAGCTCGGGCGTTTGCGGAAGGGGTCGATGCGCATGCCAAACTGCGAGGTTACGCGCGATGGAATACCAATTGGTGTTGCTAGCGGCAGATTGTTGACCAGGTCTTCAAAATATTTCGCTTCTTGCATGCGGGCTGCAACTTGCGCGACGCGAACCGCGAACCGTTCTTCTTCCGGAGTCGCAAACTGACCTGACATCAGGCTTGAGAAGCTGACTTCCGGACCGCCCATATTCTCGCCGCTGGAAATTCGACCAGCGCCAACTTTGGTCAATTGAAGGATACCGCGGGCGGCTTCAGCGCGCTCAACCGCCATGTCTTCGATTTCATCGAGGAACACATCCTGCTCATCACGAACTTTGCTGACATCACCGCGTAGTCCAACTTGTGGCAATCGGCTTTCGACCTGAGCCAAACGCTGCGATTGCCGAGTGTCTGCCTCATCGATCGAGGCCGTCACCAGGAGGGATGCCGAGTTTCCCCTTAGCGCTGAAACCTCTAATTCGCCACCCGTTTGCAGGGCTTCCAGCATTGTAGCCAGGGTTTCGTGTCGGCGTTGGAATTCCAATGTTGCGTCCTGGAACGCTTCTGTTCGTTGTTCGAGCTGAGACGTGGACAGCGCTTCTTTGGCGCGCAGGTCCTGAACCCAGCGTTCAAGACGGTTCACTTCGCTGGCGGCGGAGCCAACGGTCACGGATTTCTGGCCAAACACAACCGTCGCTGACGCGAATAGAGACCAGCCCACGACCGCTGCTACGGCGGCTGTCAGGATGATCTGTTGCAATGGAGAAATTGTGAAATACCGAACCGTCCCACCGCTTCGGTGGTAAATTTGCCGCTCCGGGAACGCGCGGCGTACAAAGTCAGACAGCTTTGTCGTCGATTTCATTCTACGCACCTATCCGCAGGTAAGACGCCATTACAGGAGAGGCGCAACAACGTCTTGATTGGTGAAGACCCACAGTAACCTCATTGTGAACGAGACGAAAAGCCCCCTTTTGCGGTTTTCTCATCTCGAAATAGCCAGTTTGGGTAAAATTCGCCTTAAAGAATTTTTATTTGACGAATCATATCGACAAAATTTCTCGCGTTGCCTCAAAAACTGCCTGTGCGTGACCTTTCACTTTAACTTTTGGCCAAGTCTCAGCGACCGTTCCGTCAGCCAGGATAAGAAAGGTCGATCGCACGATTCCCATATATTTCTTACCGTACATGTTCTTTTCGGCCCAGATGCCAAACTGTTCGCAGGCATCGCTGTTTTCATCACTTGCCAGGATCACTGTCAGATCTTTCTTGGTCTTGAAATTGGCGTGGCTCTTCAAGCTGTCTTTGGAAACGCCAATAATCTCGACATCCAGATCTTCAAAGTCAGGCAACAATGCCGAAAAGTCGATCGACTCTGTGGTGCACCCCGGCGTGTTATCGCGCGGGTAGAAATAAACCACATGCGCTGCGCCGCGCGGGGCACCCAGGTTGACGCTTTCTTCATCGCTGACCGGGATGCTGACATTTGGTGCTTTATCGCCTTTTTCTGGTCGGTTTGTCATGGCATGTCTTTCATGTCTGGTGGGAAGAGACCCGTTTGATGTGCCGTCAAGGCAGTGAGTTGATTACATGGAGTAAATGACTTGGTTCGCCAGACCACGAAAGTCATATTTTTGGAAACACTAGGTGTGCTGTCGCTCGTTCTCATGGCGGCGGTCGGTGTTTTGGCGTTTATGTTGGCCAGTGGACCGGTCGAGTTAGGTGTGTTCCGAGATGATGTTGAACAAGCGATCACTAGCGCCAGAGATGGGCGTCCAGTAACTGTCGAACGGCTGACCTTGCAATGGTCGCCATCCGATCGCCGGGTATTTGTGGTTGCGGATGGTTTGTCTCTCAAAGACCAGAACAGCCGCGAAGCCGGTTTTGCCCAAACCGCGGAGTTGACGCTGGACGCTGGCGCCATCCTTCTTGGCCGGGTTGAGGTCCTCGACGTCGACCTCCAGCAGGGCTGGATCGAGGTGCAGAACATAGCGCCTAACAAATGGACAGTCGCTGGCGATCCGTTGCCAGAAATTCGCGCCGCCGCACTCCCTCAAACGCCTGCCGAATGGCTGGAGCGCGCGAATGCAGTATTGAGTGATGTCTTGATCGGTCTGCAAGGTTTCGATGCCACCTTCGAGCTCGAAGGCCTGGCCTTCTCAGACATCGACTTGCGCATGCTGGATGCCGACCGCGCGGCGATCGGTACCGTCTCTGCTGCAGCCGGACAAATCAGTCACCCCGACAATGATGTTTCTATTCAGCTCTCCGGGGACGGGCAGGGCGTTGGGCTGCCCGAGATCTTCAGCCTCTCTCTTGATACTTATGATGGCTACCAATCCATGCGGGCGGTGTTCGATGTTGGCGTGTTGCCGATTACAGACCTTGCCCAACGTTTTGGGGTGCCGGGGGTCGACAAAAGCGACCTGCGCCTCGGCACGTCCTTCAATGCCGAAGTGAATCGCGCGGACGGCCTGGTTCAGGTCGGGCTGGTCATTTCCCGCGATACGGGTGCGCTGCGCATCGATGCGATTGATGAGACGATCAGCGATATCACCGCAGCCTTGGCCTATCTGCCAAGTGAAGACCAAGTGCGGATCGACTTTCTCCAATTGGGGGCAGAGCGCTTCAACGGTCGCCTCGAGGGACAGATCACCAATGTATTGGCGCAGAACGCCTTGCGCCGCATCGAATTAGAGTCTGAAGAGCTCGATATAGACCTGAGCGGCAGGTTCGAAGCGCCATGGACGATCAACAATGTCGTCCTCGCGGCAGACGTCTCTGATGATTTCACGGTTTTCGCAGTCGAGGCCTTCGAAGCAGATCTCGACACGGCGCGCCTGCAAGCCAGCGGCGAGATTGATCTTGCCGTCGCGCATGAGGACGGCGACATCCCTTTCACGCTTGATGTCACGGCAGAGCTGATCGGAGATATTAGCAAAGAGATGATCCTGGCCTATTGGCCAGTCAATCTGGGGCGCGGCGCCCGAAACTTTGTCTCAGAGCGCTTGCTGGCTGGTCAGGCGACGGGGGCAACGGCGGTGATCAGCCTCAAGCCAGACAGTATGGCTGAAGGGTATTTGCGTGAAGAAGATCTGTCTGTAGATTTCGCCTTTGAGGGGGGGGCGGTCGAGTTCCTTAGCGATTTCCCTCACATTGAGAACGCCGTCGGAACCGGCCGTGTCGGCGGCAATAGTCTCGACATTTCCCTGATCAGAGGCACTTATGATGATTGGGTTCTGCAATCCGGGGCAGTGGATTTCCCTGCCTTCAATCCACGCGGCGAGACCTTTACGGTTACCGCCTATGGTTCAGGGCCCGCTGTTTCTATTCTGCGCCAATTGTCCAGTTCGCGCGTTCGTTTGCAGGAAGAGACCGGGTTTGATCCAGAACGGGTGACTGGAGACGCAACGGCATCTTTCAAACTGATCCGACCGGCCCTCGATAATGTGCCAATGGAAGATCATATTCTCGAAGTTCGCGGGCAAATTCGTGAAGCCGGTCTGGCCGGCGCGGTTGGTCCATTCGATCTGACCGAAGGTAACGTCAATGTTGATGTCACGCTGGACCGGATGATTCTCACGGGGTTCGGCAATATGGGGACCTCGCCGATTCAATTCACCTGGCGCGACTCTTTTGACGATGAGGAGCAGCCTGCGGATCTGTCTGCGACGGCGGTGCTCACTTCTGATGTATTGAACGTGTTTGGACTTGTTGGCCGAGCGTTCCTCACCGGTGAAATTCCGGTTGAGATGCAAGGCAAGGTCGGTGCTGGCGGATTGCAATCAGGCACTTTCGCATTCGATCTCAGCAACGCCCGGCTTGATCTCGACGAAATCGACTGGGTCAAGCCAGCCGGACGAAGTGCGCGCGCGACCCTCAACTATACCGGTGATCTGAGAGAACAGGCCGCGGCCCTACGCTTTACTGCAGAAGATGCATCCCTTGATGGAGACTTGCGTCTGGGAACAGATGGCCGCCTGCAATCTCTCGATTTGCGCCGTCTTTACATTGATCGCTCGCTCGACGTTGCGGGTAGCATTATTCGAACCGAGCAGAACGGGTTCAATATCGAGTTGACCGGAGAGTATCTGGATATTTCTGGCCTTTTGGCTGAGCTCGGCGGTGTTGGCGGAATGGAGAGCGGCGATGCTGGCATAGACCTTAACTTTTCGGCTAATGTCGAACGATTGCGTCTGCGCCGAAATCTCGAATTGATTGGATCTTCGTTATTATTGGAGACCTCCAGCGCGGATGGTTTCAAGACCTTGCGCGCCAGTGGAAATACCGTCGAAGGTGCCACTTTCATCGCCAATCTCGATAATGAAGGCGCGGATCAGCCGCTCGCGATCGAATTGAAGACCAGCGATGCGGGATACCTTGCCAGTGCGTTCTTTGGTGTTGATTTCATTGAGGGCGGCATCCTCGATCTGCGTGGATCACTGGCGACGGCCAACACGCCAGCTCGGTTGCGCGCCACTGTTGAAGATACGCGGCTGATCAATGCGCCTTTCTTCACGCAAATCCTCTCGCTCGCTTCGCTTCGCGGTTTGACTGACACGTTGTCCGGAGAGGGCGTGCTGTTCTCGCGGATCGAGGCGCCGATAACCATCGGCGGCGGGCGCTATGTGATTGATGGCGGCCGTGCCAGCGGCCCGGCGCTTGGTTTAACTGTCAATGGCTGGATTGGCACAGATGGCGAGGGGATTGATTTGAACGGTGTGTTGGTGCCAAGCTTTGGCGTCAATTCCGTCCTGGGTGGTGTGCCAATCATTGGCGACTTGATTGTTGGCCGCGAAGGCGAAGGCATTTTCTCGATCACTTATTCGGTCGCCGGAACCCTCGAAAAAGCGCAAGTCGCTGTGAACCCTCTATCTGCGGTGACACCTGGAATCTTGCGTCGAATTTTCGAGAACCCGTCTGATACATCTATTCCGCAAGCCATTCCGGTTGATCCAAATCTCAGACCGCCATCCGCCAAGCTTCCAGATCTGCCGGACGAAGAGATTCTGTCACCGACACCGGGAAGCGCCGAGTGATCTAAACCGGTTTGACGAGCGCGATGCGTTTTTTGCCGACTTGTACTTTGAAGGCATCGACATCAGCGAGGAGGTCTGCCCAAGCATGGGTTTGATCTGCTGCGATTTTCTCATCATTTACCCGAACCGCACCTTCATTCATTTTCCGGCGCGCTTCGCCGTTTGAGGCCACCAGCTCACCAGCGCGAAGCAGGGCCGTTGTAGTTGGGCCATCAGAATACTCAGCTTTCGCAATTTCAAAAGTCGGAAGATCCGCTGACACCCCGCCGCCGATAAATGCTTTGCTCGACGCGGTTTCAGCGTCTTTCGCAGCCTGTTCGCCATGAAGCATCGTCGTCGCCGCATTAGCCAGCGCGATTTTCGCTTGGTTTATTTCTGCGCCTTCTAGCGCATCCAACTTGGCGACATCGTCAAGCGGCAGGTCCGTGAACAGCTTCAGGAAGCGCCCGACATCGGCGTCCTCTGTATTGCGCCAGAATTGCCAATACTCATAAGGGCTGCGTTTATCCGCGTTCAGCCAAACAGCGCCATCTGCAGTCTTGCCCATCTTTCCACCCGACGCCGTGGTGATCAGCGGACTGGTGAGGCCAAATCCCTGATTTCCATCGGCTTTATGGATCAGATCCGCCCCGCCAACAATGTTACCCCATTGGTCCGAGCCGCCCATTTGCAAGAAACAACCGTGCCGCCTAGAGAGCTCGAGGAAATCGTATGATTGTAGCAGCAGGTAATTGAATTCCAGGAAAGTGTACGGCTGCTCATTGGTCAGGCGCCGCGCCACGGTATCCTGTTTGACCATTGTATTTATGGTGAAATATTTGCCGATGTCGCGCAGGAATTCGATATAGCCGATCTTGCTCAACCAATCATCATTATTGACCATGATGGCATCGGTGGCACCGTCGCCAAACGTCAGGAATGGCTCGAAGGCCTTCTTGATTCCGGCGATATTTGCAGCGATTTGATCCTCGGTCAGAATCGGGCGTGATTTCTCTTTATCCGTCGGGTCGCCAACTTTGGTGGTGCCGCCGCCCATCAAGACCACGGGTTTGCCGCCCGCTTGCTGGAAACGGCGCAGCATCATGATCCCGACCAAAGACCCAACGTGGAGGCTATCCGCTGTCGCGTCGAAGCCGATATACGCGACGGGCACGCCGCTGCCACAGTAGGCATCGAGCTCTGTCGTGTGCGTGGCCTGCTTGATGTAGCCGCGTTCCTCGAGCGTGCGCAGAAATTCGGATTTGTAGTCGCTCATCACATTCGTCCTTGGTGCAGCGGCGCGGTTAGCATGACTGAGGTTCGGTTAGAACCGGCACAGCTCAGAAAAGGCGAAATTTTTCAATCGTCCGCGATGGATTATCGATACAAATGGAACTCCGTAGAGTCTTCGCGCCAGGCATTAAGATCTTGTTCCAATTGCCGATCCAGGGTTTCTGGCGTTGCGGCGGCATCGTCTACCCAAAGGCGCAGCTCGTCTGATCCGTTGATAATGTCGATGGCGGGATGTCCCTCGGTATACTCATACTTGAAATCCAGTCCGCGCCAGATCGGATAATCCGGATAGAGCCGCCGAATGGCTTTCAAGGCGAGAGCCGTGACGCGCCAGGATTTGAACTTCATGGGATCGTAAAAATCCATCTCTGCATGAATCTGAAAACCTTCGCAGAGCGCTCCGGCATGCTTATGGAACGTAGGCTCAAACCAGGCCGGGCGTAGTTTGCAACCAGAGAGCCAATCTGGTGCCAGGCTTTGCATTTCCGCGATCAGATCATTGGCTTTGAGGTCCGGCGCACCTATCACTTCCAGGGCGCGGGTCGTGCCGCGACCTTCGGAGAGTGTGGTGCCTTCAATCATCACAGTGCCACCATAAGCGCGCGCCATATTTACGCTCGCCGCGTTCGGGCTCGGATTGACCCACGGACGTTCGTTTATGGGCCAGCCATAACCGGGATTTGTGGCCGGCGAATAGCCCTGCATTTCGATCACGTGATAATCGACATCAATCTTCTTGCGGGCAATATACCAGGCGCCGAGTTCGCCCATGGTCATGCCGTGAACCATGGGGAATTCGGCAGCGCCCACAAAACTTTCCCATCCGGGACGCAGGGTCAGACCATCGATTGGCCGGCCAGCGGGATTTGGGCGATCGAGAACCCAGACGGATTTGCCGTGCTTCGCCGCTTCATCAATGACGTAAATCAGCGTGGTGGCATATGTGTACACCCGGCACCCGAGGTCCTGCAAATCGTACAAAACAACATCCAGAGGCTCAAACATATGCGCGGATGGGCGTCTGTGTTCGCCATATAAAGAGAAAATCGGGATGCCGAGATCGGGATCGCGGTAATCCTCTGTCTCAATCATATTGTCCTGCTTGTCGCCGCGCATCCCATGTTGAGGGCCAAGGGCGCAAGTGACGTCGACATCATCGAGCGCCGCGAGTGCGTAGAGCGAATGATCGAGAGATGCCGTCACAGAGGCCGGGTGGCCGACCAGGCCGACGCGTCGACCGCCGAGACGCTGCCTGAGGGACGCATCTTGCAGCAGGCGATCGATACCAAATAAAATGCTCATGTCTTAATCCAAGCTGATTTTGAAATTCTCGGTGAGATGGAAATCCGGTTTGTCCTCAGGGTGATGGAGCGCCCAAAACGAGCGCGCGCCACATTGCGATAAAATTATCGCTGCCGGTCCGAGCCAGACTTGTCCAGTCCCAAGGTCGAGCCCGTCTAGGGGCATGCGGACCGAAACGACCAGACCGTCATGACTCATGCGAGTGCTGACTTGCGGTGCGTGGCAGTTGAGATCTGTTCGCGCCTGACGATAGCGCTCAAAACGATACGCCGCCCAATCGCCGTTCGGCGAAAAATTGAGCTCGGTATACGCGCTCGCACGGCCGTTTTTCAGAAACAGCTCAAAACATGTCTGCTTCCAAAGCTCATCGCGGCGTTGGCTGGCGGTGCCCCCCGGTATAGCAAGCTCGGACGGTTGGCCGCGCAGATCGTAATCAAGCGCGATACCAGCCGCCCCGCGTCGGAGCGAAATCGCGAGCGCATCCACGCCTTGACCTGGATGATCTGGATGACACCGGAGACTGATTGGTTGAGTAGGCATGGGTCCTCGACGCGGTTCGCACGCGACTCGCTAACCTGATTCAACCTGATATAAAGACTCCGCGCTGTGACAGCTCTTGCGATCTACTGTGGCGTGTTATCTTCCGGCTTTAGCGGCAAGGCGCGTGGAATCGGCGGTTTGCGGCTACCGGCTTTTGCGGCAGCAGCTTCTGCTTCCCGGCGCAATTTCTCTTCGTCATCGATCAGACGGCGATCGACATAAGCCGAACAAATGTCGATCAGCTCGTCATGCTTGTCCTGGAAGAAGTGGTTCGCGCCGTCGATGCTCTCGCGCTCAATGCTCTCACCTTTCTGGATCCGCACTTTGGTCAGCGCACGCTCGACATCCGAAGGCTTCGAAATGGCGTCATTCTCGCCAGAAATGATCAGACCCGAAGCTGGGCAGGGGGCAAGGAAGCTGAGGTCGTAGTGATTGGCGGGCGGCGCAATGGCCAGAAATCCATCGATCTCGGGGCGGCGCATCAGCAGTTGAAGCGTGATCCATGCCCCGAAAGAATAGCCAGCGCACCAGACATAACGTGGGCTCTCAGTGAGGTTTTCCATATAATCGAGGACAAAAGCGGCATCTTCCAGCTCGCCAACGCCTTGATCATAGACGCCTTGCGACCGGCCAACGCCGCGTGTGTTAAAGCGCAGAACGCCGAAACCTTTTTCTTCAAACATCTGGTACAGACGAATAGTGATCGGATCCTGCATGCTACCACCTGCACGCGGATGCGGGTGCAGGATGAGGGCGATGGAAGCGCCTTCATAAGGCGGCGGTGTGTAACGGGCTTCGATCCGGCCCTGTGGGCCTTGAATGAGCATTTCAGCCATGCGGTAGGTCTCGCTTTCTGGCGGTAAATCTAAGTCGAGCCGGGGCTATAGCGAATCTCTGCATCGAAATGCAAATTTTTCTGCAGAGCGCCGATACCGGTGATATAGGGACGCGATGATTTATGCCGATTATAACGCCACCGCGCCCCTTAGGCCAGAAGCACGAGACGCGATGCTCGCGGCGCTCGATATTGGCGCAAATCCGTCGAGCGTTCACGGCCCTGGGCGAGCGGCGCGAAAACTACTGGAAACTGCGCGCGCTCAGATTGGTGTCGCGATCGGCGCCCGCGCCCAGGATGTGGTTTTCACCAGTGGTGGAACCGAAGCCAGCGCTCTGGCGCTGAACGGAATCGCTGCGAAGCTTGATGGAAAATGCACGCTGCTTGTCTCGGCGATTGAGCATGAAGCGGTCATGAAGACTGCCGGCTATGCCGGTGTATCGATGGAAACAGCTTATGTGACTGCTGAAGGCGTGATTGATCTCTCGTGGCTGAAAGATCGGTTGTCTCGCTGGGATATGAACCGGGACGGAACTCCTGTCCTGGCTTTGATGATGGCGAACAATGAGACGGGCGTCATACAGCCCGTCGCTGAAGCGGCAGCGCTAGTGCGCGATGCAGGGGGGCTGACACATTGCGACGCCGTGCAGGGTCTCGGCAAAGTCATGGTCAATGTCAGTTTGCTTGGCGTCGACTATTTGGCGCTATCGGCGCACAAAGTTGGTGGTCCGCAAGGTGTGGGCGCACTCTGGGTTCGGTCAGGCGCGCCGCTTAAGCCCGTGCTCTTTGGCGGCGGGCAAGAGCGATCTCTACGCTCTGGAACAGAGAATTTGAGTGGAATAGCCGGGTTCGGCGCGGCCGCTGAAGCTGGCGTACGCGATATAGCGAAACTGCAAGCGCTTGCGCCATTGCGCAACGCGATGGAAGCCAAACTGGTAGCGGAACTGGACATCCGGGTCTTTGGCCGCGACGTCGAGCGGTTGCCGCAAACGTCGAATTTCGCCATCCGGGGTTTTCGCGCTGAAACTCAAGTCATGGCGATGGATCTTGCTGACGTTGCAGTTTCGTCTGGATCGGCGTGTTCAAGCGGCAAGGTCAAGCGCTCGCTCGTGCTGTCTGCGATGGGCGTCGAGGATGATTTGTCCGAAAGTGCGATCCGAGTCAGTTTTGGCTGGAACACAAAACCATCCGATTTCGATGGGGTCGCTGATGCCTGGATCGCCGCAGCGAAACGCGCCGTCGGAACGCCAGCCTAGCCTGACGGCCCATAATAGTCGATTTCCTCGATCTTTGTGGTGGTGAGCGTGCCACAAGCGCCGATGAGTTGAACCAAGTCTTTCCCGGACTCGAAATTTGACGGCTTCATGTGCGTGACTTTATCGCCCGCACAGCCGGATGTGGTCCCGTATTTGATTTTGTATTTGCAGCTTGGGAAAACCTGCACGGTGAAGCTTTCGCTGCGAAGGTCGCCGCCAGCGATATTGAGACCAGTTAGGTTTTGCGTGAATTTTTGGGTAACCGCCTCGCAAACGCCATCTGTCTTTTCTTGATCAATCCGAACCTGTTTCACCAGTGCAGCGGAGTTGTTTTCAACTTTCAAGCCGACACATTCCGCTCCAGATTTGCAAAAGTCTTCTGCTTGGGCAGATGCTGTGGTGAACGTGATTGCAACGGCGAGTGCGATGAGCGGCGGAGCGCTGAGAGTTATGTTTCGAGGCATAGAGGAAGGTCCTTATGAGCAGGCGGTTTTCTACGTGGCAATAAGGAGATGGCTGACTAGTCCGGGCCGCTTCTGACCGTAAGCGAACCGCAGGCACTCTTTAGCTCTGTATAGCTTTTACCAGCGGCAAAGTTACCGGGTGTGAGATGTGTGGTCTTGTCGCCGGTACAGCCATCCGTTGTCTTGTATTTGATTTTGTATTTGCAGTCGGTGTTCACCTGAAGCTCGATGAAATCGCCATCCATGTTTTCGCCACCAAGCCCATTGAGGTTTTGCGAGAAGTTTCGCTCGTCATAGCTGCAAGCCCCGTCGGTCTTTTCTTGGGTGACTTTCACAGAGGTCACCAAAGCTGCTGAACGATTATTGATGGTTATGTCCTGGCAATTGGTGGCTTCGCCGCAAAAGTTGGAATTTGCCAAGGCAGTGCCGCAAAGCGCGCTTGAAAGGCCGATGAGCGCCGTGATTTTGGTGCAGATCATGAGAGATTTCCTGTTGAAGATAGCTTGCAGGAATAATCACCTTGATTGTGCTGAGACGCCTACTGTCGATCCTGACAGCGCGTCTCTGCTGTCTTTGCAAAAAGCCTCGTCCTTAAAAGGGGTTGAGCTATCGGCGCGAAGCGCGCTTATAGAGATCAAAGACCGTGGAGGAAGATATGAAGACGCGCGCCGCAGTGGCTTTCGAGGCTGAAAAACCTCTTGAGATTGTCGAACTCGATCTGGAGGGCCCCAAGGAAGGCGAGGTCCTCGTCGAGATTATGGCGACCGGTATTTGTCACACGGATGCCTACACATTGGATGGTCTAGACTCTGAGGGCCTGTTCCCAAGCATTCTGGGCCATGAAGGCGCAGGCATTGTTCGCGAAACTGGCGCTGGCGTCACTAGCGTGAAGCCCGGCGACCATGTCATCCCGCTCTACACCCCTGAATGTCGCCAATGCAAAAGCTGCCTCTCTGGCAAGACCAATCTCTGCACCGCGATCCGCGCGACGCAGGGCAAAGGCCTGATGCCAGATGGCACGTCGCGTTTCTCTTACAAGGGCCAGACCATCTATCATTATATGGGCTGCTCGACCTTCTCGAACTTTACTGTCCTGCCCGAGATCGCAGTGGCGAAGATCCGTGAAGACGCACCGTTTGATAAGGCCTGCTATATCGGATGCGGCGTCACCACGGGCGTCGGCGCTGTGACCAATACAGCCAAAGTCCAGGTCGGCGACAATATCGTCGTGTTTGGCCTGGGCGGTATCGGCTTGAACGTGCTGCAAGGCGCGAAAATGGCCGGCGCGGATAAGATTATCGGCGTTGATATCAATCCATCCAAGAAAGAATGGGGCGAGAAATTCGGAATGACGCATTTCGTCAATCCGAAAGAGACCGCTGACGTCGTCGCCCACCTGGTTGAGCTCACCGATGGCGGCGCGGATTACTCCTTCGATTGCACAGGCAATACCGATGTGATGCGCCAGGCGCTCGAGTGTTGCCATCGCGGCTGGGGCACGAGTGTGATTATCGGCGTGGCCGAAGCCGGCAAGGAGATCGCCACGCGTCCCTTTCAATTAGTCACCGGACGTAACTGGCGCGGCACAGCTTTTGGCGGCGCCAAGGGGCGCACCGATGTGCCGAAAATCGTCGACTGGTACATGCAGGGCAAGATCCAGATCGATCCAATGATCACGCATGTCATGCCGCTGGATAAGATCAATGACGCCTTCGACTTGATGCATGCTGGTGAGAGCATTCGGTCTGTGGTGGTGTATTAGAGTTAACCGAAAGAGAAAGAAAACTATGTACAGTCACATGATGGTTGGGGCCGATGACCTCGACAAAGCCAAGGCGTTCTATGACGCAACTTTTACAGCCATGGGCGGCAAGCCAGGCATTATGGATCCTAAGGGACGGCTCGTTTACATCCACAATGGCGGAATATTCCTCGTCACCAAGCCAATCGATGGTGCGCCAGCGAGCTGTGGTAACGGCATGACCGTTGGCCTGGCGATGGAAAGCCCTGAGCAAGCTGATGCCTGGCACGCAGCGGGCGAAGCCGCGGGCGGCAAACCGATCGAAGACCCACCAGGCTGGCGCGAAGGCGGCGGGCAGCGGATGTATCTCGCATACTTGCGCGATCCTGCCGGCAACAAGCTTTGCGCACTGCATCGCGGCTAAGGCACTGTAACGCTTCAAAACCAAATTGCGGTTCGAGCCGTACAAAGTGCATGATCAAGGAGATCCTTCCATGCGCTTTGTATTGCTCGCCGCTGCGATTGCGGTTCTTCCGATGACAGCGAACGCGACTGAAGAGCCGCCGCACTCTGTTTTGGTGAAAAACGGTAAGTTCGAGATCCGTCAATACGATCCGACGATTGTCGCCGAGGTCGAGATAACGGGTGACATGCGCCGTGCCGGGAATTCCGGGTTTCGGCCGCTCGCTGACTTTATTTTCGGCAACAATACCGCCCGCACCAAGATCGATATGACGGCGCCAGTGACTCGGGTGAAATCAGAAAAGATCGCAATGACGGCTCCCGTGACGCGGACGGAGGCGGATAACGGCGCCTGGACGGTTGCGTTCATGATGCCCAGCGATTGGACCATGGAGACCTTACCTGTCCCGAACAATCCCGACGTGACCATCCGGGAAGTGCCGGGCGAGCTCATGGCCACGGTGAAGTTCTCGGGCATTGGTCGCGAGCGAATTTTCGAGCAAAAGCAGATCGCGCTCGAAGTCTGGATCGCGGATCAGGGGTATCGAGTGACGGGGCCGCCTCGATATGCCGGTTATGACGCCCCATACGTGCCGGGCCCGTTTCGGCGCAATGAAGTGATGATCCCGGTCGCAGAAATCGCCCCTGCCACTTGATTGGCTCTTGATTGGGTGCGGCGAATGGAAGAGGAGAGGGCATGACCTTATCGACTGTTTCTTCCTGGGCTTCGTTTGGCGGTACGCTCTCTGTCCATGATCACCAAAGCGAGGTGACCAATTGCGGCATGCGGTTTGGCGTCTACACGCCGCCGCAGGCGAAAGACGGCCCAGTGCCGGTTCTTTGGTTTCTATCTGGCCTGACGTGTAGCTGGGCCAATGTGATGGAGAAATCTGGCATCCAGAAATATGCCGCTGAGCATGGTTTGATGGTGATTGCGCCAGATACGAGCCCGCGCGGCGACGATGTCGCGGATGATGAAGGCTATGACCTCGGACAGGGCGCGGGCTTTTATCTTACCGCGACGCAGTCCCCATGGGCGCCGCACTACAAAATGGATCAGTACATCACGGATGAGTTGCCAGCCTTGATCGCTGAGAGCTTCCCAGCCGATATGACACAGCAAGGCATTACCGGTCATTCAATGGGCGGGCATGGCGCGCTTACGCTGCATTTGAAGAACCCATCGCTCTACAAATCATGTTCCGCGTTCGCGCCGATTGTTTCTCCGGCGCGCGTGCCTTGGGGGCAAAAAGCGCTTGAGGCCTATCTCGGTCCTCTCTCCGTGGCTTGGGAAGCGTATGACGCAACCGAACTCGTGAAGGAGAGGCAGTCTGGTGCGAACATTCTGATCGATCAGGGCGATGCGGACCAGTTTCTGGCTGAGCAGCTTAATCCTGAGCTGTTTCTCAAAGAGGCGGCCAAGCATGGCCAGCGTGTCACGCACAGGATGCAACCCGGCTATGATCATTCGTACTATTTCATTGCCAGTTTCATGGCTGATCATGTGGCGCATCACGCTTCAATATTGAGCGCGTGAGGTTTTTTAGCGACGACCTGCCGCGTGGGGGTGAAAAGTCTGACCAAATGAACCATATTGGGGTCTAGGTTTTAGGAGCACGGCATGGATTGCTGCGGCGGAATTGAAGAGCACGAGGACGAGTGCGTGGAAGTCAAAGTCAAAGACAGCATTGATGAAGGCACAGTCGCGGCTGCTAAAGCGCTGGAATCTGAGAACTATTCGGCTGGTTTCTCGACTGAGATCGAAACCGAATACGCGCCGAAAGGGCTGAGCCCCGATATTGTGAAATTCATTTCCGATAAAAAGGGTGAGCCTGAATGGCTGCTCGAATGGCGAATGAAGGCTTATGAGCGCTGGCTGACCATGGAAGAGCCCGACTGGGCCATGGTTCGCTACGAGCCGATCGATTATCAGGATATCTACTATTACGCCGCGCCCAAAGCTGGCGCGAAATATGAGTCGATTGACGACGTTCCGAAAGAAATCCTCGAAACCTATGAGAAGCTCGGCATCCCATTGCGAGAAGCCGAAGTTCTCCTGGGCGTGGAAGGCGCAGCAGAGACGGCCATTGAAGCCCGTACTGAAGGTGATCGCCCAAGAGTGGCTGTTGATGCCGTATTCGATTCAGTCTCCGTCGCCACAACATTTCGAGAAGAGCTGAAAAAAGCCGGCGTGATCTTCATGTCGATTTCTGAAGCGGTGCATGAGCATCCGGAACTCATTAAAAAATATCTCGGCACAGTCGTCCCACAATCGGACAATTATTTTGCGACACTAAATAGCGCCGTCTTCTCTGACGGTACTTTTGTCTATGTGCCTCCGGGGGTTCGCTGCCCAATGGAGCTGTCGACTTACTTCCGAATGAACGCGGAAAACACCGGCCAGTTCGAGCGGACATTGATCGTCGCGGACAAAGGCGCGTACGTGTCATATCTAGAAGGCTGCACAGCGCCGATGCGCGACGAGAATCAATTGCACGCCGCTGTGGTTGAACTGGTTGCCCTTGAAGATGCTGAAATCAAATACTCGACGGTTCAGAACTGGTGGCCCGGCGATGAGAATGGCAAAGGCGGGATCTTCAATTTCGTCACCAAACGCGGCGATTGCCGCGGTGCCCGCGCGAAGATCAGCTGGACGCAAGTTGAAACCGGCTCAGCTGTGACTTGGAAATATCCGAGCTGCATCCTGCGCGGCGATGATAGTGTTGGCGAGTTCTATTCGATCGCTGTGACCAATGGTCGGCAAATGGCTGATACCGGCACCAAGATGATCCACCTCGGCAAGCGCACCCGGTCGCGGATTATTTCCAAAGGCATCAGTGCCGGAAAATCGGACAATACTTATCGCGGCCTGGTTTCTGTGAACAAGAAAGCTGATCAGGCGCGCAACTTTACACAATGCGATAGCTTGCTGATCGGCGACCGCTGCGGCGCACATACGGTGCCTTATGTTGAGAACCGCCGTGCCGACGCGCAACTTGAGCATGAGGCCACGACGACGAAGCTATCAGATGATCAGCTTTTCTATGTCCGCCAGCGCGGCATTGGCGAGGAAGAAGCCGTCGCCTTGCTGGTCAACGGCTTTGTCCGCGAAGTGCTGCAGGAGCTTCCAATGGAGTTTGCGGTCGAAGCGCAGAGTCTACTCAAAGTCAGCCTTGAAGGCAGTGTCGGATAGTATCGTCTTGAGCCAATCAGGTGTTCTTGCCTGACTGACTGAACGTGAATGAAAACGCCAATGAGATGATTAGCGGCACCCATATGGGCAGCTCACCGAGGCCGGGCGTTTCGAACGCACGGGCGACATGATCGTCGACGCACCACCAGAGTAAAAACAGCCACATTTGAAATTTTCCTTTCTTGATCTTATTGATAAACAATAAGAATTGTGGGGGCGTTTTTCAAGTGATGGGTTCGAACAAATTGGTGGAATCACCCGCGTTTGCTGGGAAATGGTGGCGCCAAGTTAAGGCCCGATTGCGCCTGTTCGACTTTCCGGCACCTTATAAAAATTCCGATTATGTGACATAGTCCTGTTCGGGAGGACGAGTGATGACATTTCAAACAATTTTACGGGCAGGCGCTGCCTTGAGTATTCTCGGGCTTGCTGCCTGCGTGTCTGGTGACCCGAACGTCGCCGAAGAAGAGAGCCAGCCATTCATTGATCCGCTGATTCTGTCGCAGAGCATGTGTAACGGCAAATCGCCGAAACCGATCAGCTCGACGCCGGACGGCGATGCCAGCGCGGCGAGCTTTGACTATGGTGCGCCGTTTGAGTTGCCTGAAGCGGTGCTCGCGCAGTTTCACTACCCGATTTCGACGACGAGTGACGACGCTCAACGCTGGTTTGATACGGGCATGTCACACATGGTCAATTTCAATCATGATGAGGCAATTGCCGCCTTCCGGGCTGCGCAGGCCAGCGATCCAGATTGTGCCATGTGCTATTGGGGTGAAGGGCTCTCTTTCGGGAGTAATATCAACTATCCATATGATCCAGATCGCGGCGCTGCGGGACGGGTTGCGGCGGACGCCGCTATGGCGCGCCTCAGCGGTATAAGTGACCGGGAAAGCGCGCTTATTCAGGCCCTGGATCAGCGCTACACCTCGACAGAAACGGATGGCACGATCGAAAATGCTGCTGCGTTTGCGGAAGCGATGGACGAGGTCGCGCGCAGGTTCCCGACGGATAAGTTCATCCTTTCCTTTGCCGCAGAAGCAAATATGGACACACAGCCTTGGGATTATTGGGCGGCCGATGCACGCCTCGGAAAGGGTCGCACGGCGCGAACTCTGGAGATGCTCGAAACAGCGCTTGAGTACGATCCGGACTTTGCGCCCGCAATCCATCTCTACATTCACATTACGGAATCTTCTGTCGATCCGTTTCGAGCGGAGAGCTATGCGGATCGTCTCGCCAGCCAATCCCTTGGCGTAGGGCACTTGGTACACATGCCGTCGCATATCTACTTGCGGATCGGTGAATGGAAGAAATCCCGCGACGCCAATATTGATGCAATCGCGGCTGACGAAGCATACATAGCTGCCAGCAGCAATGCCGACATTTATGGCGCGATCTACTATCCGCACAATGTTCATTTCGTCGCCGCCAGTTCGCAATTTGCTGGCGATGCAGCGACGGCAAAGCAGATGGCAGACAAGCTGGCTCAAGTGGCGAATCTTGATCCTGAGACGTTTGATCCGTTCGGAGAACACATTGCTGCTTCAAGGGTGTTTTCCAATTTGCTGTTCGACACGGACGAAACCGTCCTCGAGGAACCTGAACCAGCGGCGGGCCATATCTATATGAGAAACGCTTGGCACTATGCCCGCGGCACGGTGTTCGCGCGCCAGGGCAATATTGCTGAAGCGGAAGCAGAATTGGCGGCGCTTGCGACGCTCTCGCGGTCGGAGGGCTTCAGTAATTATGCAGATCTGTACGGTGTGCCAATGTCCGGCATTATCGATGTTGCTAGCCTGACGCTCGAGGGGCGGATCTTCGCTGCCAAAAATGATCTGAGTTCAGCGATTGATCGTTTGGAAGCCGCGTCTGCGGCCGAAGCTCAACTGTCATATTTCGAGCCGACTTGGTGGTACTATCCGACGCGTCAAACGCTCGGCATGTATCTTCTGATGGATCGGCAATATGACCGCGCCGAACGCGAGTTCTTCAAAACGCTGATCAAGGCACCTAACAATGCTTACGCACTGTATGGCCTGGCGGAAACATTCCGATTGAAAGGTGAAGACAGTTCAGAGGCCTATGCCAGAAAGCTGTTCAATGAAGCCTGGATGGGTGAAGCCGGAACCTCACCGAGACTGGATCGCCTCTAGTTTCAGAATTCGGCACGGCTTTTGCTAAGTGTCTCTTATGAATTCGCGCAAGAGACGAAAATTTACGGACTTGTCCCGATTTTGGCTTGTGGGGGCCGTCATTAGCTTGGCGGCTTGCGCGAATTCGGGCGCGCCCAGCACAACTGTTTCAGTTGCTGCTGGGACGATCGCCCCAACTGTCCAGGTTGCCGACATTTCTGTGGCGCTGGATCAATTCATGGGACCTGACGGCACGAGCTTGATCCTGCTTCCAAATCGCCTGGATCGCTCCAAACTCGATTTCTCCGTCGATAGTTTGCATTTGATTGATCGCTGGCTGGCTGACATCCATACGATCAACAAGTTGCAGGCGGATACGGGCCATGCTGGCGAAATCCTGACTTTTGACGGGCGGGGCGATAATTCCGTGATCTTTGCGGGCCTTTATTTGGGGCAGGTCGTGCGGGCGAATTCCAATCTGGATTGGCAATGGCAGCGTTTTGATACGTTTCTGCAAGCCAACCCCGTCTATTCAGAACATTATGGCTGGAAACCAGGTCTGGACGCCTTTGTGCTAGTCGGTCCGCAGGGCGCTGCAACGCCGATAAATACAGCCCTTAAACGGGTTGTTCATGGCAAAGAAGAAAGCGTCCATTTCATCGGCAATTTTCTGATAAATGAAGTTGATCTCGATGCCGCAATGAGTGGCCAGAACCTGCTCGGTATGGACCGCCGCGACTGGCCGGGCTGATTTTACCAGCTCTGCGCGGTTTTGCCCTTTGAATCTGCGCTAATCAGCTCTACATCCGCCCCATGTTAAAACTCGATGATCTGAGCGCCACCGTAGGCGAAGACGAAGAGGCCAAAACCATTATCAATGGTTTGTCTCTGGAAGTGCCTGCGGGCGAGGTGCATGCGATTATGGGCCCGAACGGGGCAGGTAAGTCGACGTTGTCTTATGTCCTGACGGGGCGAGGCGGTTATGAAGTAACTGGCGGCACCGCGATGCTCGAAGGCGCCGACATCCTGGATATGGATCCCGAAGAGCGGGCTGCTAAAGGCCTTTTCCTGTCATTCCAATACCCCGTTGAAATCCCGGGTGTGCCAGTGATGACTTTCGTTCGAACGGCGATGAATGCGCAGCGCAAGATGCGCGGCGAAGATGAAATTTCTGCGCCGCATTTCATCAAGAAATCGCGCGAACTCGGCAAACAGCTCAATCTCTCAACAGAGATGCTGAAGCGTCCCTTGAATGTCGGCTTTTCAGGCGGTGAGAAAAAACGGCTCGAGATTTTTCAAATGATGATGCTCGAACCACGTTTCGCGATCCTCGACGAGACTGATTCCGGACTCGATATCGATGCTCTGCGAACCGTTGCCGACGGCGTCAACGCGCTGCGCAGTCCAGATCGCGGCATGTTGGTTATCACGCACTATCAGCGACTTCTCGACCATATCAAACCAGATAAAGTCCACGTCCTCGCGAACGGAAAAATCATCAAAACCGGCGGGCCAGAACTGGCGCTTCGGTTAGAAGCTGAAGGCTATGACGGGGTCCTGGGAGAGGCAGCATAGTGGCTCTGTCCATCGACGCTTTGAAAGATAAGTTCCGCAATCCGGGAGCGGTCGAGCTGGAGCTCATCGCTCGCTATGCGATGCTGCCTGAAAGCGGCCAGCGAGAGCGAGCATTCTCGGCCTTCGCCGAAACAGGCCTACCGCATCGACGTATGGAAGCGTGGAAGTGGACGGACTTCAAAGCCGCGATCCAATCTGTTGAGGCCTCGTGTACGCCGAGCCAGAGCGCCGCGCTTTCAACTGGCGACGGCCCAGTGATCGAATTCACGGCAACGGGGGTGAAGCTACCCACCAATCTTCCGGCTGGTATCAAGCTTCATTCGAGAGAAGACGCGCAAGCACTCGTAAATGCTGAGGAAGTGCCCTTGGGCGCGATGACAGCAGCGCTTGCAGGCCGCGTTGGTGGCCTCGACACGCTGATCGTTGAAGTTACCGAACCGACCGAGACGCCGTTGCACATCGTCACTAGAGGCGATCGAGATGAAACCAATTTCGCCCGCGTGTCCGTCATTATTCGCCCGGGTGCGCGGCTCGAGCTAATCGAAAGCCATCTCGGTGGCGCCGGGTTTTCCTCATTCTTGCTTGAAATCGGCATGCAGGATGGCGGACACATGCGTCGCACGGTTTTGCAACGGGGCGGCGCGCACGAGGCGCAAGCGATTACGGCGGTCATAAACCTCGGCGACAAATCCCAATACACGCAAACAGCGCTGGCCTTCGGTGCACAAGTCGCGCGTTTGGAAACGAGACTGACGCACCAGGAAAGTGGCTCGCACGCGACATTGAACGGCGCGTACCTGTGCGCTGATGGGTTCCATGCGGACTTTACCAGCCATGTTCGTCACGGCGCGCCATCATCAATCACGCGCCAGACCACCAAAGGCGCCGTCCTGGACGGGGGCACTGGGGTGTTCCAGGGTAAGTTCTTCGTGCCGCGCACAGTCGGACAACACACAGATGCCGATATGCAGCATCAGGCGCTATTGCTTGAAGACGGCGCTGTCGTTTTCGCGAAACCTGAACTCGAAATCTATGCCGATGACGTTGAGTGTGCGCATGGCAATACGTCGGGAGCGCTCGATCCGAACCAGTTGTTTTACATGCGCCAGCGCGGCATTCCTGAGGCACAGGCGCGTGCTTTGCTGACAGAAGCATTCGTCGCTGAAGCGTTGGCTGATGCGAACGAGGCGGTTCACGATCAGTTGCTTGAAGCCGCGCGGGCCTTTCTGGTGGAGACGGTTTGATGAGCCGGTCTGTGGATGTCGAGGCTATTCGAGCAGAGTTTCCGATCCTTTCTCGGGAGGTTAATGGCAAGCCATTGGTCTATCTGGACAATGCCGCGAGCGCACAAAAACCGACAGCGGTTATCGATGCGATGTCGGAGCAGGCGCGTACCGCGTATGCCAATGTTCATCGCGGTATCCACACTTTGGCAAATGAGACGACCGAGGCTTATGAGGGTGCGCGTGAGAAAGTACGTGCTTTCATCAATGCTGGTTCGGTGAATGAAATCATTTTTACCAAAGGCGGAACCGAGGCGATAAACTTGGTGGCGAATGGGATTGCGGACGAAATCCAGCCCGGCGACGAGATTGTGCTGTCCATCATGGAGCACCATTCGAACATCGTGCCCTGGCATTTCCTGCGTGAGCGCCACGGTGCTGTGCTGAAATGGGTTGAAGTTGATGAGACCGGCGCTCTGGATATGGCAGGCTTGCAAGCCGCATTGTCCGAAAAGACCCGAATGGTTGCCATCACGCACATGTCGAACGTGCTCGGTACCGTCACCGATGCAGCCGAGATTGCCAGAATGGCACATGCGGTCGGCGCAGAAGTGCTGTTTGATGGGTGCCAGTCCGGCGTCCACATTGACGTCGATGTAGAAGCTCTGGATTGCGACTATTACGTGCTGACCGGGCATAAGATTTACGGACCGAGCGGCATCGGCGCGCTGTACGGAAAGGCCGATTCTCTTGCGAGGCTGCGGCCATTCCAGGGCGGCGGCGAGATGATCGAAATCGTCGAGCGCGAGCGTGTCACATATAATGAGGCACCTCATAAGTTTGAGGCTGGAACGCCGCCAATCCTGCAGGCAATCGGCTTTGGCGCGGCCCTCGATTGGTTTGATCTGTTTGATAAAGATGCTGTCCGCGCGCATGAGCATGCAATTTACCAGCGGGCCTATGAAGGCGTGCGGGGGATCAATGGATTGCGCGTTCATGGCACGGCTGCAGGGAAGGGGGCTGTCTTGTCATTCTCGGTCGACGGGGCCCACCCTCATGATCTGGCGCAAATCCTGGATCGCTACGGTGTTGCGGTTCGCGCCGGACATCATTGTGCGCAGCCCCTGATGGATCATCTGGGCGTATCCGCGACCGCACGCGCGAGTTTTGCTGTCTATAATAGCGCTGCCGATGTTGATGCGTTCATTGAAGCGCTACACAAAGCGCGCGGGATGCTTATATAGAGATTGATATGGCAGACGATATGACCCCTCGTGACGTGATCGACGTCTCCGCGCCTGAGGCGCCTGTAGAGACGCCATCGGCGATTCCGCAAGCTGAGCTTAACCGCATTACCGATGATCTGATCGCCGCATTTAAGTCGGTCTATGATCCCGAAATCCCAGTAGACATTTACGAACTTGGCCTGATTTACAAAGTCGATATTGATGATGATCGCAAAGTCGACATCGATATGACGCTGACTGCGCCAGGCTGTCCGGTGGCTGGCGATATGCCGGGTTGGATCGAAAATGCCGCGCGAACGGTTGAGGGAATCACAGATGTTGAGGTCCGCCTGACCTTTGATCCGCCTTGGGATCCATCGCGAATGTCAGACGAAGCGCGCCTGGCGCTCAACATGCTTTAATTGAAGCGCAAGCGTTTCGACCCTATGTAGGTGATATGGCCAGACGACCGAGACCCAAATTGGTGACCCTGACAGACGCCGCGGCGACGCGCGTGTCTGAAATCATGTCTGAAAAGGGCACCGGGTTCCTGCGCGTGGGCGTCACGAATGGCGGCTGCGCGGGCATGGAATATGTCATGGACTATGTCGATGCGCCCGAAACGATTGACGAAATCGTCGAAGACAAGGGCGTCAAGATTGTTGTCGATGCAAAAGCGGTTTTGTTTCTGCTCGGCTCAGTCGTAGATTACGAAACGACGCTGCTGCATGAGAAGTTTACGTTCACCAATCCGAACCAGACGGATGCATGCGGCTGCGGCGAGAGCGTCACAATCGTTCCTGCCGCAGCTGAATAATCGATCAGTTAAATAACCTAGATTGCGCCACAGCTTGCTACGAATGCCTTGAAGTCGTCATTCACTGCAGGAAGCGTGACAGAAAAGGACCCGAGACGGAATCCGCCCATATCGACCGCTCTGCCAGTGACGGCTGCGTTAAAGATGCGCCATTTTTCTACCAAAAGACCATGTGCTTTCAGTATCAATTGCGCACTCAGAGAGCCCGATTGATGATGCTGCGATGGTCTGGGAGGCTCCTAGTTTGAGATGGAGTTTCTATCGTTGCTCTTGCATGGCTTATTGTTTTTTCAATAATCATTTATCGAATAAGGCCAGGCCTTGATCCATGAGCATTTTGATAAAAACGGGGTCGAGACACAGAAACCTTTGTCAATTAAAGAAAAATCAGTTCTGTAGGGACGAAGAGGATTAACGTCATGACGATACTAATAACCGGCTTAGCTGTTTTCTTTGGCCTTCATGTTTTCTCGGCGATTCGATCTCGCGAGCCCGGCAAGGATTTGAGGGCGAAGCTAGGCTACGGACCGTTCATGGGGCTGTATAGTCTCGTATCAATCATGGGGTTTGTGCTGATCATATATGGCTTTGGTGCCTCGCGAGGCGCGGGCGTACTTTACACGCCGCCAAGCTGGCTGGCGCATGTGAATTTGTTGCTCACAATCCCGGCTTTGATCCTGCTAATCGCGTCTCAGGTGCCTGCAGGACACATAAAAAAGGTGACGAAGCACCCGATGCTGCTGGCGGTAAAGCTTTGGGCATTCGGACATCTTCTGGCCAATGGAGAGCTCAATTCTGTCCTGCTCTTTGGCAGCTTCCTGGCTTATGCGGTGTTCGACCGGATCATGGTCAAACGCCGCGGTGATGACGGCCCAGGTCCAGATGTAACTCTCAATCCGCTGATGGATGTACTCTCGGTGATAATCGGCATCGGCGCGTGGGCGGCAATTGCCCTTTGGTTGCATCCAATTCTATTCGGCGTTGTCGCAATGCCTGGCTAGCTGCATGGCAGGAAATGGCCTTGCTCACTTACGGCGGTCTGGTAAAGCGTCCGCAGACGTAGATTATAGAGAATGCCATGTCCGCCCAGACTAAAACTCGCCGCAAGACCGTTCGCGATATCGCCAAAGCCAAGGATGGCGAGCCGCTGGTTTGTTTAACGGCTTATGATGCTCAAATGGCTAACTTGCTGGATCCGCATTGCGACATTCTTCTGGTTGGAGACAGCGTCGGGATGGTTGTTCATGGCTTATCGTCAACCGTCGGCGTGACGATGGAAATGATGATCCTGCATGGTCAGGCGGTCATGCGCGGATCGCAGAGTGCCTTTGTCGTCGTCGATATGCCGTTCGGATCCTACGAGACGAATTCTGACCAGGCGTTTTTAAACGCTGCACGTATCATGCAGGAAACCGGATGCCAGGCTGTAAAAATAGAGAGCGGCACCTACGCCTCTACGCAAATAGCGCACATGGTTGAGCGCGGGATTCCTGTCATGGGTCATGTCGGCCTGCGCCCTCAAGCGGTCAATGTGGATGGCGGGTTTCGCGCGAAAGGTCGCACCAAAGAGGAGTGGGAGAGGGTTGTTGCAGAAGCCGTCGCTGCGGAAGAAGCGGGTGCGTTTGCGATTGTCGTCGAAGGCGTTGCCCCAGATCTCGCTGATGAAATCACAGCATCTGTTTCGTGTCCGACAATTGGTATTGGGGCATCGGCTGGTTGCGATGGCCAGATCCTTGTCACTAATGACTTGCTGGGCATGACGGATTGGGTGCCAAAATTCGTCAAGAAGAATGCGGACCTCAAAAACGTCATTGTAGATGCTGCTGAAACCTATGCTTCTGAGGTAAGAGCCAGAGCATTTCCCGGCGCTGCGCAGACCTACAAACTGTCGAAAGCTGCTACCAGCTAACCTTGTCCGTTGCGGGCAAGGACGGGCGCGGCTAGGGTGCGCGAGATTACGCAGTATATTTTCTTTGGAGACTGTTTTTGGCTGATATTTTTGAAGAAGTCGAAGAAGGTTTACGTCAGGAGCGCCTGACGGGTCTTTGGAAGAAATATGGTGTTTTTGCCTATATCGCTGCGGCATTGCTGATCGGCGGCGTCGCATTAAATGAATATCTCAAAACGCAGGCAGCTCGGACGACAGAACAGAATGCAGCGCAGCTCGAAGCGGCGCTGAATGAAGTTGACGCTCGCAATTATGAGGAAGCGGCGACGCAACTATCGGCGATCATTGCTGATGATATTGCACCTTCGAATATTGCCGCACACTACCTTGCCGGTGTCAGGCTCGAAGGGAATGGCGATACTCTCGCCGCCGCTGAAGTCCTTGAGGGAGTTGTTGGCGATGCCGAAGACCCTACTGAAAAGCTGGCTTTGCTCAAAGCGGCCTATCTGAAAGCCGATACGCTGAGCCGCAATGAGTTAGAGGGTGTGCTCTCGCCATTGGCGCAGGATGACGGTCCTTTCGGTGCTTTGGCGAAGGAATTGATTGCGGCGAAAGCTCTGCAAGACGGCGATATCGAATTTGCACGACGCGAGTTCAGTTTTCTCAGACTTGCCCAAAATGTGCCACCCGGAGTGGTTACTCGTGCCACTCAAGCTCTGGAGGCGTTGCCGCCTGTCAGTGAGCCTGTCCCCGATCCCGCACCCGCGGAAGCAATCGAAACACCTGCCGAACCAGAAATCGGCGAACCGTCTGAGGAGGCGCCTGAATGAGCGTTCAATCTGTTTCCAGAACTGCATTGATCATCGTCGCCAGCATCGGTTTGGCGGGGTGTTCGCTTTTGAGCGGCGACCGCGCGGACCGGGAAGCCCAGGAAGCGATCGATAAGGAAGGCCGGATCACAATGGTCCTTGGCGATGAAAGCCTGCAGCCTGATCCCGCTTTGTTGAGCGAAGTCATCGCACTCCCGGCTGCACGTGAACTGACCGAAGGTTGGCCACAAGCTGGAAGCCGCGCCAGCAAGGCGATTGGTCATATCAGCGTCGCCAGCGAGTTCGACGTAGCCTGGCGCTCAAATGTTGGAGATGGCTCGGATCGAAAATCGGCCCTGACCAGCCCGCCTGTTGCTTCTGCGGATACGATTTACACAATCGATTCCCGGCAAGTGGTCGTCGCCACGGATGCCTCGTCAGGAAATCGAAAATGGAGTGAAAAGCTCGAATCTTCGAATCGACGTGATGGCACTGGTTTTGGCGCCGGTCTGGGCCTGGAAGGCGACCGTTTGATCATTGCCAGCAGTTTTGGCTTCGTCGCGGCGATGGATGCCTCAAATGGCACGGAGCTTTGGAGAACTGAAACAGAAGCGCCGATGACGGGCTCGCCAACCATCAAGGATGGCCGGATATTCGTGTCTTCGAACAATAATGAAGTTCTGGCGATGGATCTGGAAACAGGCGACTTGATCTGGAGTGATCAGGCGATTGCGGAATCTGCACGCGTTCTAGGCTCGCCAAGCCCGGCAGCGGTTGAAGAGATTGTCGTCGCCCCATATTCTTCAGGCGAAGTAATCGCTTATCTGGCGTCAAATGGACGACGTTTGTGGAGTGAGGCGCTCGCCAGCGTTGGGCAGTTTACGCCGATTTCCTCGATCAATGATATTGGCGGGCGGCCAATCCTGGGCGGCGGACTGGTCTTCGCCGCGACACAATCCGGTGTTTTTGCTGCGATTGACGGCCGGACCGGCAACCGCGTTTGGCAACAACCGATCGGAACCACTCAAGCGCCGGCTCTGGTTGGAGAGTATCTATTCATCATGGGCGTCGAGGGCGAACTTGCTTGCATCAAGGCGGGTACAGGCCAGGTCGTCTGGGTCCAGCAGCTGGCAAAATTCTCCAATGAGAAAAAAGAAAAAGGCCGTTTGACATATGCGGGACCAATTATCGCAACCAATCGGATCCTAATTGTTTCGTCTCAGGGAGAGCTGATTGCCTTTAATCCGCAGACCGGTGATGAAACAGACCGCTTGAAACTTGGCGATCCAGTCTATATCGAGCCGATTGCTGTTCAGGACAAGCTGGTTGTCCTCACTGATGATGCGCGTCTAATCGCCATTCGCTAAGGCGAACGCGGCGCGCACCCATTTTAACTGAGGCGCGTTATGCCGTTGAAAATTGCCATTGTTGGACGCCCGAATGTGGGCAAATCGACCCTGTTTAACCGCCTTGCTGGGAAACAGCTGGCGCTGGTTGATGATCAGCCCGGCGTTACGCGTGATCGCAAGGAAGCCGAAGGGCGCCTGGCCGACCTGCCGCTCATTCTGATTGATACGGCCGGGTTTGAAGACGTAACGGACGATTCCCTTGAAGCGCGCATGCGGCAGCAAACAGAAATCGCCATTCGCGAAGCCGAACTGGCCTTGTTTCTGATTGATGCCCGCGTCGGCGTGACGGCGATGGATGAGCGGTTCGCACAAATTCTCAGACGTGCAGACATGCCGATTGTGCTGGCGGCGAACAAAGCTGAAGGGAAAGCAGGTGATCAGGGGCTTCTTGAAGCGTGGAATCTTGGCTTAGGCGAACCGGTGGGATTGTCCGGGGCGCATGGTGAAGGTCTTTCTGATCTGTATGCCGGTTTTCGCGAGGCCCTTGGCGAAGAAGCTTTCGAAGAAGCGCTAAAAGAAGAAGAAGCTGAAGAGCAAGATACGTTCAATCACGGCATTCTGGACCAGCTCGAAGGTCTGGATATGGACGATCCATATATGAACGAGTCAAAACTCAGTGCTGCGTTTGAAAAAGCCGGCATCGACGACGAGGCTGAAGGCGAAGCGATTGCAGAAGCCAAGGCCGCGACGAAAGTCCGTCCGATCCGCCTGGCAATTGTTGGACGACCGAACGCTGGAAAGTCGACGCTGATCAATCAACTGGTCGGCGAGCAGCGCATGCTGACCGGACCAGAGGCTGGGATTACGCGTGATTCTGTAACGTTGCGTTGGACCTGGGAAGGCCGGGAAGTGCGTCTGGTCGATACGGCTGGATTGCGCCGAAAATCGAAAGTCCAGGAACGCCTCGAAAAAATGTCGACAGGCGAGACGGTTCGTTCGCTCAAATATGCTGATGTTGTCGCCCTGATCATGGATCCAGAAGATTCGTTTGAAAAGCAGGATCTGCAAATTGCTGATCTGGCCTTGCGCGAAGGCCGGGCAGTCGTTTTCGTCGTCTCAAAATGGGATACGATCAAAAACCACGGCATGGCAATGAAAGAGCTAGAGCGGCGTTTGAAAGAGCATCTGCCGCAAGCCAAAGGCGGGGCTCTTGTGACATTGTCAGGCCTGACCGGCAAACGCGTTGAGCGGCTAATGCCAGCCGTCGCCAAAACCTATGATGACTGGTGCGCGCGGGTAAAGACAGGTGACCTCAATCGCTGGCTGCGCTACATGATCGAGCGCAATCCACCGCCGAGCGTGCAGGGTAAGCGCATCAAGCCGCGCTATATGGCGCAAATTAAAGCCCGGCCTCCGACTTTCGTGCTGATTGCCTCACGCGGCGATCAAATGCCGGAACAGTATAAAAGATACCTCGTTAACGGTCTGCGTGAAGCCTTTTCATTGCCCGGCGTGCCTATTCGATTGATCGTAAAACAAGGGGCGAATCCATATGCCGACAAAGCCCGGCGCAAGCATTAGGCAAGTATTTTGAGCTAACCCTCAGGCATAAACTCCACTTTAAGTAGTTTTTGGTATTTGGCGCTCAAGAAGGACCGCCATGATCCAAACCGTTAAGCCGCTCGCGAATGACAATATCGACGCATCGAATTCTGGTGCGACGCCACTTTCGCAATTCTACGCCAAACTGATTGCCGAGAATAGTACGGATCCAATTGCGATACTCGATGCTCAGGCGAACATGGAATGGGTCAACGCCGCATATGAAGCAGTGACCGGGTATTCTGCTGCAGAGTGTATGGGACGTACGCCAGGTGATTTGCTGACCGGTCCAGAAACCGACCGCAATGCGCTGCGTCAACTAATGCGGGCGGGACCTGAAAAGCGTTCTGTGCAATGCGAGGTTCGGCAATATCGAAAGTCTGGCGAAGCTTATTGGGCGGAGATCATTCTGACGCCGATTTTTGACGAAAAGGGCGCCATCTCTCAGTATTTGGTCGTCGCGCGCGATGTGTCCGAGCGGAAGACATTAGAGCGCGACAGAGAGCTCGCGCGCCAGAATGAACGGCTGCGCCAGGCAGAGCGTCGGGTCCTGTCCAAAACGACAGAATGGCTCTATGCCGCGCGCTCTCTCGAAGACTTGTTCGACGTGGTTCAATGCTGCGCTCCGAAACTGATGCCCGCGAGCAGCGGCGCGCTCTACATTTATTCGAATTCGCGTGATGTGCTCGACTTGGCGATTTCCTGGGGCGACGCGCCGCCACCAAACTATATTGAGCCGGACGATTGCTGGGCGCTCCGGCGCGGCCGGGCCTATCATTATGGTATGGAAGACATCGAGTTTCCGTGTGGTCATTATCACGAGGATGTTTCATCCTCATTCTGTTTGCCGCTGCTGGCGCATGGCGAGACGATTGGCATGCTCTGGTGCCATTCTGACGAAATAGAAGCGCATGAAGATCTAAACCATGCTCGCTATTGGGATGTCGCGCTGATGCTGGCAGAGCAAGTCAGCCTGACAATTGCCAATGTCCGCTTGCGCCAGGAACTGCAGGACCGGTCGATCAAGGATCCGCTAACCGGGCTTTGGAACCGGCGTTATTTCCTTGATTGCCTGCGCCGCGAAAAAGGGCGTGCGGATAGTAACGAACTGGGTTTCGCGTTGATATCTATCGATATCGACCACTTCAAACGGTTTAATGACCATCACGGTCATGATGCGGGGGACCTTGTCTTGCGCCGGGTCACAGCGGAGCTCGTCTCTGAAGCTGGGGCCGCAGGAATGGTTTGTCGTGTCGGCGGCGAGGAACTGGCGGTGATTTGTCCAGATATGGATGAGGATGCCGCCATGGCCATGGCGAGCAAGTTGCACAATGCCGTCAAGCGAATTGAGATTGTCTATCAGGGCGAGATCTTGCCAAGCGTGACCTTCTCAGCCGGCGTTTCGACTTATCCGTCAGATCATAGCTCGATTGATGATCTTATGCGAAATGCGGACAACGCGCTTTATCAAGCCAAGCGCGCCGGGCGAGACCGGATTGTTCTGTACGAGAAAGACGATGACCAACGATGGGTGCTCGCGCGCGACGAGCTGTCGTAAGAACCGCGTTTAAGACCCGGCGAGCAATTCCCGCACATCAACCCGTGCATTGTTTCGCGATTCACCTGCTTCCAGCATGGCGACCATGTGGACCGCTACCTCCTCAGTAGAGGGCAGTGTCATAGGGTCTTCGCCTGGCATGGCATCCGCGCGCATCTGTGTTCGTGTGGCCCCCGGATCGAACAGGTTTACACGTAGCGTGGTTTGATCATTCTCATCAGCCCAGGCACGAACCAGCGCTTCAAGGCCGGCTTTAGAGGCTTGATAAGGGCCCCAGAACGCACGAGGACGTGGAACTACGCCCGACGTCACAAATAGCGCCCGCGGGCTCTCTGAGCGACGCAGCAGGGGATCCATGACCCGGATCAGCCGCCAGTTGGCGCTAAGATTAACATCGATAACTTCATTGAACTGTCGTTCGCCGCCCGCCTGTAATGGACCAATTGTGCCGAGCAACCCGGCATTGCCGAGCAATCCATCGACCCGGCCAAACTTCTCAGCGATGGCGAGTCCAAGCGATTCAAACGCAGCAGCATCTTTCAAGTCGAATGGGATCAAGGTCATTGACCCGCCAAGCGCTCGGATCTCATCATCGAGACTCTCGAGCGCCTTTTTGGAGCGCGCGAGTGCAATCACGTGGTGACCAGCTTTTGCGAGTTCGAGGCTAGCGGCGCGGCCAATACCTTGCGACGCGCCTGTGACGAGTGTGATACGTTTTTCCATGCGAGCGCGGTAGCGAAACTGCGAGGTCTAGTCCAGCAGTGACAGCTGTCTTTCTTTGCTGCTTTCGTTTTGATCATGATCGATCAGGCGGGTGGGGTAATCGCCCGTGAAACAGTGATCCGCAAAAGCCGGTGTTTCCGAGTCATAGTCGACCCCGATGGCGCGATACAGTCCTGGTACCGAAAGGAAGCCCAGGCTTTCCACGTTCAGAAATTCTCGCATCTCTTCCAATGAGTGATTGGCGGCAATCAATTCTGATCGATCGGCCATGTCGATGCCATAGAAGTCCTGGTGTGTGATTGGCGGGCTGGCGGAGCGGAAATGGATTTCTTTGGCGCCCGCATCGCGAACCATTTGAACGATCTTGCGGGATGTGTTTCCGCGGACAATTGAGTCATCCACGAGCAGCACGCGCTTGCCTTCGAGCACGGCACGGTTCGGCGAGTGCTTGCGCGACACCGCGCGCTGACGTCCGGTTTGCGTTGGCTGAATAAATGTTCGGCCGACATAGTGCGAGCGAATAATTCCCAATTGGAACGGAACGCCAGAATGTTCTGAAAACCCAATCGCAGCAGGGACCCCAGAATCCGGCACCGGGACGACGACATCAATGTCAGCCGGATGTTCTATCGCGAGTTGATGGCCCATTTTGCGGCGTACTTCATAGACGGACCGTCCCTGGACGATGCTGTCCGGGCGAGCGAAATAGACATACTCGAACAGGCAGGGACGAACCGGTTGCGACGGAAATGGGTTATATGACCGAATGCCGTCTTCTGTGATGATGACGACTTCGCCGGGATCGATTTCGCGGACGGTTTCTGCCCCCATCAGGTCGAGTGCACAGGTCTCTGATGCGAGCACATGGGCGCCGCCAATCTGTCCCAAGATGAGGGGCCGCAATCCAGATGGATCACGGGCGCCAATCAATTTCTTGTTGGTCATGCCGATAAAAGAAAAGCCACCCTCAATTTGACGGATGGCATCCAGGAAACGGTCGGAAACGGTGTCTTGGTCACTGCGGGCGAGAAGGTGGAGAATGACCTCGGTGTCCATGGTCGATTGAAAAATCGAGCCGCGACGTACAAGACGTTTTCGTAACGCCCTGGCATTGGTAAGGTTGCCATTATGCGCGATCGCGAAACCGCCTGTATCCAGGTCCGCATAGATCGGCTGGATGTTACGTATGACTGGCTTGCCCTGGGTTGAGTAGCGGTTGTGTCCGATGCCGCTATTCCCGGGCAATCTGTCCGAGACATCGCCACCGAAATTCTCGCCTACGAGGCCCATATGGCGTTCGCCGTGAAATTTCTCGCCATCGAATGAGGTTATGCCACAAGCTTCCTGACCGCGATGCTGCAAAGCATGCAAACCGAGGGCGACAAGAAGAGAAGCCTGGGGATGACCGAAGACGCCTACGACGCCGCATTCTTCGCGAGGTTTGTCGTCGTCATGGTCAAACATCATTCGACTAACCTTCAAGGTCTGTTCGTGCGCGGATTATTCTGACGCGGTCTCGGCGTCAAGGTCGGATGTCTGTGATGTGCGCTCTGCAAGCTCTGGAGCGCGATCTTCGAGATAGTTCGCGCCCGCTACAATGATCGGGTAAGTCCTTGCTTGCGTGACAAATTCTGGGATTTGATCGCGGTCCATGGCGAGATTGAGCAAGTACACAAAGAAAATCAATACAACGCCGCCGCGTGCAAATCCGAATAGTCCTCCCGCGACTCGATCGAGCAATCCTATTCCATCGACGCCCTGGATGGTTTTTGACAGGTTGGCTCCGAACCAAGCGACGATGACATAGACAAGCAGAAAGACGACGACGAAGATAATCGCATCCGGCATCCAGTCGGGTGAGCTGGCCGGTAGCAGACTATCGAGCTGGTTGACGAAGAACTTGCGAGCAAAAAAGGCGGCTGCAATGGCGGCTATAAAAGCCCCAAGCGTTGCGAGCTCGCGCATAAAACCGCGCGCCAATGCCATCAATGTCGAAACGATCACGATAACGATCGCTACGGCATCAAAGGCTGTTAGGGCTTCCATCATTGGGCAGCTTCCGGTGCGATCAACTCTACTAAGCCAGATAGGCGCTTGATCGGGGTAATCGTCAAGCCTTCGATCGCTGTTGGACTGCCATCGGGTACGAAAGCCTGTTCGAAACCAAGCCGTGCAGCTTCTTTCAGACGCTGTTCCATCCGAGCCACGGGCCGGATCGCACCAGATAATGCCAGCTCGCCAAAATAGATTGCCTTCTTCGGACCTGGATTGGTCGCTGCGGAGGTCAGCAATGCTGCGGCCGCAGCCAGGTCTCCGGCTGGTTCAGCAATGCGATAGCCACCAGCTACTGAGAGATAGACATCGCGTCCGCCAAGCGACACGCCGCAGCGCGATTCGAGTACGGCCAGCAACATCGCCAATCGGTTACTGTCCCATCCGACGATGGACCGTCGCGGGGTTCCATAGGCACTTGGCGCGACAAGAGCCTGGACTTCTGCCAATACGGGACGAGAACCTTCCATCGCAGCAAACACTGCGGCGCCGCCGGCATCATCCGCCTCAGATGACAGAAACAGCGCAGACGGTTCTTTTGCAGGTGCCAAGCCATATTGGTGCATTTCAAAGATGCCGATCTCATCCGTCGGCCCGAAACGGTTTTTAACGGCGCGCAAGATTCGGAATTGGTGTCCGCGTTCGCCTTCAAAGTAGAATACCGTGTCGACCATGTGTTCGACGACTCGAGGGCCTGCGATTTGACCTTCTTTAGTGACATGTCCAACCAGGACCAAGGCTGCGCCTGATTTTTTAGCCCAGCGCGTGAGTTCCTGACCACAGGCTCTGACCTGGCTGACGCTACCGGGCGCGGCATCGAGGCTATCCGACCACATAGTCTGGATCGAATCGATTACCACGAATTCAGGTTTCGCCGTTTTCAGTGCGGAAAGGACTTTTCGCAAATCTGTTTCTGTCGCGAGCTGAACCGGGCTATCTGCGACTTTTAGTCGACGGGCGCGATCCTGGATTTGCGCGGTCGCTTCTTCGCCTGAAACATAGACGGATTTCAGACCATTGCGCGCCAATCTCGCGGCGACCTGTAAGAGCAGTGTGGATTTTCCAATTCCAGGATCGCCGCCGATCAGCGTTGCACTAGAAGGGACAATGCCGCCGCCAAAAACGCGATCCAGTTCATCGACGCCAAGGATTATCCTCTCGGGTGCAGGTTCGTCGCTGTCCAGAGCTGTAAACGAAACTTTTCCCGAACGCTTCGATCCGGATTTTGCTGCTTTCAGTCCGCCCGGTGGCCCTGCGGAAGCTTCTTCGGTCAGAGTGTTCCATTCGCCGCACGCATCGCAACGGCCCGACCATTTCGAATGGACCTCACCGCAGGACTGACAAACAAAGTGTGATTTCGTCATGTGATTTGGTTAGCGGGCTCCGCGCGAGAGTGGAAGGGGGAGATTGCTGATGCTAGCGTTACAAATGTAATGACAAAAACGCACATCGTTTATCGATAAAACAAGATGTGGGTTGCTCATAGGGGAGGCCGACTAACAAAGAACCGTCGAGAGGAGGATTGAAATGACTCGGCCCAAGGCCCTAACCACGCTTATTGGTTCTGCATTTACCCTGGCGGCTTTTGCGGCCATCGCAATTGCGTGAAACGCTGCGAGAGCGTGCGATCACGGGCGATTGCGAGGAAGAAGCAATTTCTCGCGCCGTTTCGCAACTTGATGAACCTGTTTTGACGATCGAGATGAACACTGAAAACGGTGCGTCTTAACGGACACCTCATGCACTATAATAAGGCGCAGCGTTCATTCGCGGCGCCCTCTCGCTTTCTGTAGGTCTATTCAGAATATTCCGAACGTCTCAATCTGGGCGCGAGCGGGCCAATTTGCTTGGTTTGCCCAGTGAGAAGTGTGAGTCTGCTGTCTAGGGAGCTTAAAGACCGACACCGCTTTTCATGAAGAGGATTGTGATGCCTGTGTTGAGATCACTATTGCTGTTTTTGGTTGTTTCGATTGTTGCGGCGATTCCGGCATTGGCTGGGCCCAATTATGAATTGCAAAAGAATACAAAAGAAATTTCCCTGAAAGGGCTCGACCTAAGTTCTCAAAAAGGCGCAGAAATCGCCTTCGAGCGCATCGAGGCAGCCGCTCGAAAAGTTTGCCCGCACAATCAATTTGTTGAGCGACATCCCGCGCCGACACGATCTTATTGTATGAGCAATGCTATTGAAAACACTATCAAGTCGGAGAATGCTCCAAATTGACCAAGGTTTGGCGTCAGCATCAATCCAAATAGCCCGCGCGTTACCAGTCCTGTCGATCCAATTATTTCTTTCTTCCTCTCGATTTTGACGACGGCTTGTCGCAAACTAGTGGCAACAAGAGGAGACTGCGGATGAAGATGGCGGAGCAGGGGCGGGCCTGGAACGAGGTGCGGGCAGATATGCAAGCGCGCGGGGCAGGCGATGCCAAATGGCGCGATGGCCGCACCGCAGTATACGTGTTCAATGCCGGCGAGGAGATCGCTGCCATTCAAAAAGAAGCCTATACCGCGTTCATGTCGGAGAATGGGCTGGGTCCATTGGCGTTTCCGTCGCTTGCGCAAATGGAAAAAGACGTGGTGTCCATGGGGCTCGGTCTGTTGCACGGTCCAGACGGTAGCACCGGAGCGATGACCTCTGGCGGCACCGATTCGATAACAATGGCGATCAAGACGGCGCGTGACTATGCGCGGTCGAAGGGACACGCCCTCGAGCGCGCAAATATCGTTCTTCCTTTCTCTGCGCATCTGGCCTTCGATAAAGCGGCCCATTTAATGGATATCGAAGTGCGTCGGATCCCAATCAAAACGGATGGCACATATGAGGCGGATGTCGAGGACATGGGCACGGCTTGCGACGCTGATACGGTGATGATGGTCGGATCCGCTCCCAATTTTCCGCATGGTATTATCGATCCGATTGAGGCGCTCAGCGATATCGCGGTTGCGAAAGGTATCTGGCTACATGTCGATGCCTGCGTCGGCGGCTATTTTGCGCCATTCGCGCGGATGAATGGCGTGCCGGTTCCGCCATTTGATTTCGAAGTGCCCGGGGTTCACTCGATGAGCGCGGATTTACACAAATATGGCTACGCTGCGAAAGGCGCATCAACGGTTCTGTTCCGGTCTGACACGCTGTTTGAATTCATGCCGTTCGATATGCACCAATGGTCTGGCGCGCCGATGAAGACACCGACTCTCGCCGGAACGCGGCCGGGAGGGGCGATTTCTGCAGCCTGGGCGGTTATGAACCATCTCGGAATAGACGGCTACAAAAGGCTGCAAGGGCAGGTCTGCGCCACTCGAGAGCGCGTTGAAGAAGGGGTGAAGAGACTCGGGTTTGAAGTGCTCGGGAATCCGATGCTCGGCTTGATTGCGTTTCGGCACCCGGATCATCACGCCTTTGCGATCTACGGCGAGATTTACCGCCGGGGCTGGTTTACGTCCGTCACCAAGGAGCCGCCGAGCCTTCATTTGATGTTATCGCCGAAACATGCGGATTTCATTGATGATTATCTTGCGGATCTCGAAGCCAGCGTAGCGGCTGTGGCGGATGCCGCAGACGCGGAGAAATTGAAAGTCGAAGCGCGTTACAGCTGATCTGCAAAAAAACCATATCTATGTTGGACAAGCGCGAAGAGGGGAGCTAAGACACCGCTTCCCTGCTTGGCCCGCCCGGGTAGCTCAGGGGTAGAGCAGCGGATTGAAAATCCGCGTGTCGGTGGTTCAATTCCGCCCCCGGGCACCATTTTCTCATAAGTAGAATAGTTGATGGCGTAGCGAATACTCGTGTTCTGCGCCGCGCAAAACTCTGCGCTTCAATCAGTTCTGCGCGCGTTTTTTAAGCTGCCAATCATACAGGGATTTGATTTCCGGTTGGCGATTTACGATCTGCGTTTTTGGCACGGGTCGATAATCGACAGAGAACTCGCGATTTCCATGCACGCCGACAATAAAGGCGTCAGGGCCTTCGGCGAGCCCTTCCAGCACAACAGCTTCGTCGCGGAGCGCACCCGATTCAACGATCACATTCAGGTTCCAGGTTGTGTTGAAGCGACCATGGCCGGGTTGCCAGTATCCGGCGCCGCTACCGTTCCAAACCGGATAATAAGCGGCTCCATCTTTACGTTTGGCGTCGATGTGGAGAGTCACATTGTCGAACAGGTTCTGGTGGTTGGCACCAGCATGTTGATCTAGCACGGACGCGCTTAGCACTGTGGCATTCTGATAAACGCTTTTTGTCGATTGCGTGTTGAACGTCAGCGAGTGGATCACTGGATTCTCAACTGTGAGTCCGCGGACAAGAACGTTGTGAACATTGCCGAGATGCACAGCATAATGTGCGCGTCTGTCCCCCTGGGACCGGATATTATCGATCGTCAGGTTGGCGCTATTATAGGTCAGGATGCCGCTATCGGCATTCTCAAAACGAACATCTCGGACCCAGCCGTCGATCACACTGGTGACATAGATGCCATTATATCCGCGCTCCATATGGTGACCAAAATACGGGCTGTCTGGAAATGTAATCGCAAAGTCTTCCAGCCCAACTTGTTGGAGGTGATCCCATTTCGAGAATTGAGCCGGAACGTCGTCGGAAATGTTATGAAGAAGTGGGTCGCCAATTTCGACTGTGTTGCCTCTTACTGAAAGAATACGCGTGGTTTGGCGGACCAGTGGCCGATCTGGAAAACTCCAATGATGTGATCCGACTTTGAAGTCTGTGTCGCCATAAATCTCGGAAATCAGGGCACCATCTTCACCGGCTCTGTTGAACCAGTGAATCTGCAACGCGTCTCCCACGTTTAGGCCTGCGGCCTCATCGACAGTCACGATTCTACCGCCTCGCTTGCCTGATTGAATGCGTGCAATCGGCGCGATCTCCGGGTCATATTCTTCAAGATAGGACGCCGCACGTGTTTCAGGCTTCTGGACCCAGATGAAGCCTCCGGTCCATGAGTATTCAGAGAACAGTTCGTCGATATTGCGGCTCGGAACGCGTTGGCGTTTCTCATATTTCTGCAAATAGGTGCGCAGTTCATTGAGGCGGCTTGATTTGTCGATCGCGGCGAGCGGACGAGGGAAGTGTAGCTCTGTTCCGAGTGGTCCTGACCCAGCGCCTCGAATGATGATATCGCTGCGTTGGACGGCGAGGATTTCCGATATGACCAGTCGCCCCGTCGGCAATTGCAAAGTAACGGGGCCATCTACTTGGTGCGCCGCATCCAGTGCGCTGATGAGGGCCTTAGAGTCATCAATCTCGTCATTTGCCGTCACCCCGTAATCGCTCGCGTGAATTATTTTCCCTCGTGAGAGTGGCGGTTCCCCCAAGCCGAACTGATAGCCAGCATATGAATAGTCTGGAAGATCAGCGGCGAGTTCAGATTCTAGAAATGATTCTTCCGCAAATGCCGAGCTAAGCGACGAGCAGGCCGAGAGCGCGAAAATTGCGATCGCGGACAATAGGATCACCCCGTTTGACCATCCGGTATGCTTTGCGTTTTGGTTCTGAATTTGGTGATTTTGCGCCGCCATGATCGACCCTCAATTATCGCGTGGATATGCGTCTTGGTTAAGCCACCGGTGTCATTATGGCAATATCGAAGTATCTGGGTGGACCGAGTTTGGCGACTAAACTCAGCAAGGGTATCGGTTCAACCAAGACGATTCAGCTTCGTAACTCACCGAGCCAATCTGAAGAATATTCCAATGATGAGGAATAAAACTGTATATATACAGAAAGATATGGTCCGATGACGTCGCATGTTGCGGTTTGTCCTGACTTTCGACCTCAACTCAGATCCATCTCATTAATTCGGTTGCAGTTTCCGCTCCATTTGATAGGTAACCGGTGGCATTATCAGGTTTTGAGAGAGCAATGAACGATTCGGCGAAACCCGCTTCACATGAGTCTGCGCGCGTAAACCAGATATCGGACAGCCTGGTTCGAGCGAGGGTTTCGCGAACCCCGTTGCCGTCTTTTCCCGGATACTTACCGCAAAGTCTCAATGAGGCTTATGCAGTGCAAGACCGCTCGCTGAAGCATTGGGGCGAAGAGATTGTGGGCTGGAAGGTTGGGGGTATTCCACCTCACCTGCGACGTGAGCTAAGGCAGGATTGGTTGGCGGGACCGATCTTTCGGAACCGGACTAAATACGTGGACAACCGTGTCGTCACGATGCCCATTTTTGAAGGCGGGTTTGGTGCTGTTGAGGCTGAAATCATTCTTGAGTTTGGGGATGTTTCCGAATTGCGGAATAGCACGCCAAACGCGGTGGAAATTATTCCGTTTATTAAAAACTGCTATATCGGTGTTGAAATCGCCAGCAGTCCGATGCCTGACATCAACGTGCTCGGACCGCTCGCGGTTATCAGCGATTTTGGTAACAATAACGGTATGATTGTCGGCCGGAAAATCGATCCTTGGTCCGCGAAACTGCTAAACGCGATTGAAGTAACAACTTATGTTGAGGGCCAGCAAGTTGGTGTTGCGCACCCGCCATTGCCTCCAGGCGGCCCACTTGGTGCCGCAGCGTTTTTGGTGGGAAATCTTCGCAAGCGTGGTTTGCCAATCCAAGAAGGGCTTAAGGTTTCATCTGGCGCTCTAACCGGCATACATGATGTAAAAGTCGGAGATAGGTCACGTGTTTCTTTTGCCGGCTTGGGAGACATCGACATTGAAATTGCGGCGATGTTTGATTGAGCCGATGAGATATATTTTATGACAAACGTTGCCGACGACGTGCTTCCCTTCGCCTCACGCTTGAGCCATGGGTTTACTCAAGCACCAATTACAAATCTGCGAGTATAGCCATGACGGATAATTCCGGAGACCCCTCCGAAAAGGTATCGTTAGAATCGCCGCCGCTCGATCGCGGCCGCGTGACAATCAATGATATTGCGCGCCTGGCGAACGTCTCGAAAAAGACCGTCTCGCGCGTTTTGAACAATCACCCTTTGGTCAGAGAAGAAACTCGAAAGCTGATCAAGACAATCATGACGGAACAGGGTTACTCACCCGATCCTCAGGCTCGTGCGCTGGCGTTTCGTCGATCGTTTCTCGTCGCTTTGGCCTACGATAATCCCAACCCTCAATATGTCGTGAACATGCAACGCGGTATTCTCGATGGCTTGGATGGTACCGACTACCAATTGGTGCTCCATCCAGTTGATCGATCAAGGCCGGATGGACTCGCGAAGTTGGAACGGTTTGTTGAACGCCAGCGTCCAGCAGGCATCATCATGCCACCGTCGATTTCCGAAGACGAGGCTATTTGCGAGATGCTGCGCGCGCAGAACTGCCACTATGTCCGGATAGCTTCTGTCGATCTGGATGATGCCGCCCACATGATCAGAACCCATGACGCGGATGGCGCAGCCCAGGCCGCGCGTCACTTGGCGAGCCTTGGGCATACAAGAATTGCCCATATCCATGGTCCCAAAATGTTCCGATCGGCGCATGAGAGATTGCTCGGGTTCAAGGAAGGGTTGAAGGAGTTCGGGTTGGATCTGGCTGAAGCATTTACTGTCGAGGCGGGGTATACATTTGATTCAGGGGTGCGCGCCGCCGATAATCTGTTGGCGCGCGCGAACCAGCCAACAGCGGTGTTTGCGGGCAATGATGAGATGGCGATCGGTGTTTACACCTCTGCTCGCAAACTCGGTCTTTCGATACCGCAGGATCTATCAATTGTCGGGTTTGATGATACGCCGATGGCGGCACGGATATCACCGGCGCTAACCACTGTTCGGCTGCCAATCCGGGATATGGGAAGGGCTTCTGCGGAAGGCCTGTTGCGGCTCATTTCGGGCGCTGACGACACGGATGAAAAAAGCTTCAAACCTGAGATCATTATTCGCGATTCCACCCTTACGACTAAATAGATTGAAATGGTTGTCGGGGAAAATCGATAGTGTTATGACACCGGTTACCAAACCGAGTCACGCACGGCTCCACTTTATGCGCCCCGCAAGGCGATCCGCACTAATAACGACCGAAGGAATTATTCATGAAAATTGCGCTCATTATTGAAAACAGCCAAGCCGCCAAAAGCGACATCGTGCATACTGCATTGACCTCAGTGGCAGAGCCGAGTGGGCACACGGTGTTTCACTATGGCATGTATGGCGCCGACGATGACGCGCAGCTGACTTATGTCATGAATGGCATCCTGGCAGGCATCCTCCTAAATTCCAAAGCGGCTGACTTTGTCGTCACTGGGTGCGGCACGGGCATGGGGTCGATGCTCGGTTGCAATGCAATGCCAGGCGTGATGTGCGGACTTGTTATTGATCCCACTGACGCGTTTCTTTTCGGCCAGATCAATGACGGTAACGCTATTTCAATGCCGTATGCGAAAGGCTTTGGCTGGGCGGCGGAACTCAATCTTCAGGACTGTTATCGCAAACTGTTCGAGGTCGAGCGTGGCATCGGTTATCCCAAAGAGCGTGCAGAGATCATGGCGAAGAACCGCGGCATCCTGAGTTCTGTAAAAGCTGCGGCGAGCAAAGACATGCTAACCGTTCTGAAGTCAGTCGATCAAGCCCTATTGAAAGCGGCCATTTCGGGAGAGCGGTTTAGCGAGATGTTCTTCGCCAACTCCCAGGACGAAGCCATATCGGATTACCTCAAAGGTGTGCTCGCATCCTAAAAGCGGGCAAAGCCAAGATATTGAGTCCAAAACAGCAGGAAACCCATGAGTCAAAATCCATTCAGCCTTGAAGGTAAAACTGCTCTTGTGACAGGTGCGAATACCGGTCTCGGGCAAGGGATCGCAATCGCGTTGGCCGCCGCGGGTGCTAACTTGACGTTGGTCGGGCGATCGACGCCGGACGAGACAGTTGAACGTGTCAAGCAACTTGGCCGAGACAGCCATGTGATCAAAGCCGACCTGGCGAGCCTCGAAAAGGTCGATGACATCGTTCAGGAAACGCGTGATCGCTTCGGCCATCTCGATGTTTTGGTCAACAATGCGGGTATCATTCAACGCAATGAAGCGCTCGATTTCACAGTTGAGGAGTGGGATAGCGTCCTGAATGTAAATTTGCGGACGGTGTTCTTTCTGAGTCAGGCTTTTGGCAAAAGCTGCGTTGCGGCGGACCAGCCGGGCAAGATTATCAATATCGCATCGATGCTCTCTTATCAGGGGGGGATTCGAGTGCCGTCCTATACTGCCTCGAAATCAGGCCTGATGGGATTGACCCGGGCGCTGGCCAATGAATGGGCCGGACACAGGATCAATGTGAACGCCATTGCACCAGGCTATTTTGCGACGAATAATACAGCCGCCTTGCAAGCCGACACCAAACGTAATTCGGAAATTGTCGGGCGAATTCCCGCCGGTCGCTGGGGAAAACCGTCAGAACTTGGAGGCGCGGCCGTCTTTCTGGCGTCGCAAGCGTCGGACTATGTGCATGGAACAACCCTTCCCGTAGATGGCGGCTGGCTGTCTCGCTAACCAAGTTTCATTTTCCAAATCGAGACCAAAAAAACGCCTCACGAAAGTGAGGCGTTTTCAATTTTGGCATTGTCACAATCTTCGTTGCGACGATCCGTTTAGAACGTGTAGCTACCGCCAAACGTGATCCGACGATCCGGCAGCCCGACAAAGCAAGTAGGGCCATCTTCAGTGCCGCAACGCTGAATAATCTTCTCTTCGGTCAAGTTGACCACTTCAAGGCCAATATTGAAGTTTTCAGTGACGTCATAGTTGATGCTGGCATTCAGCTGCCCGCGATCAAGCGTATGAACAGGAAGGCTCAGAGTAGAGCTACCGCTGGTGTTTGCGCCGCCGCCGAAATCTTGGGTGCGGAAACCCTCACGCCAAGTGTAGCGCGCGCGCGCCGAGAGGCCATACTTCTCATAATACGCTGTGAGGTTGTAAGCGTTTTCTGAGAAATCTAGCAGTCCGCGTGGTACGGTTAGATCACCAAGAACGGTCAATCCGCGTCCCGATGTCGTGTCAGACGCCGAGCCACCAGAGAAGTCCTGGATGGTGTAGTTAGCGACAACTCCGAACCCGGATGCCCAACCGATACGATCCTCAAGACTTGAAAGGTCACCTTGGAAGGCAAACTCCCAACCTGTTTGAGTTGTGGTCGCGGGGTCATTACTCGGAATTGTGAAATCAACACACAGACCTGGCGTGCCCGGGTCACCCAAAACGTTCGGGATGACTTCTGGATTGAATGTACCGCCGCCGGGACAGGCCGGATCGGTCTCACGCAGGAAATCGTTTGGACCATCCGCGATGAGCAAAGCCGCTTCTGAATCTGTACTGAAGATATTTGTGCGATCTTTGCTGAAATACCCGATGCTTACGACTGATGCGGGTGCGAAATACCATTCGGCAGACACATCAAATGAGGTGATTTCCTCAGGCTCGAGACCAGGATTACCAAATGCGACGACAGCGTTTTCGCTTGTATCAAACGAAAATCCAGTTCTCAGATTGTTGAAGCCCGGGCGTCTCACGTCTTTGCCGTAACCGAAGCGGAGAACCACGTCTTCTCTAGGAGTTGCAGTTAAATTGACCCGAGGCAAAAAGAAGCTGTATCGACCAGACGTCGTTTCCACAACTCGCTCGGCACCATTCACTGAAGGCGCAAACCCTGCCGAATCGACAACTGTCTGGATGAACCGCACACCGGCATTGCCGCTGAAAATGCCGTGCTCAAAGTTTGCTTGCGCATAGAGAGCTTTGGTCTCTTCAGAGATATCTCGGAACGCATTTTGGTCTTCCTGCAAGTTGAGAAGGTCTGGCCCCGCATCATGAGCAATCAGCGCTGCTTCGATGTCTTCGATCACCCCATCCGGATCAGAAAAGGATGCATCTGGATCAACAAGCAGGAAGTCGCTTATGAAGAGAGAGCGATCATCTCCGTCACCGAAATTGCTCGGTCCCGCCACCAGCAAATTGCTGAAGGTGCTCGCGAACGGGGAATCTCTCAGATTACTAAAGCCGCCAATGCGGTCGCCGATATCGACGAATGTGTGGGTCGACTTGTTGTAACGAAAGCCGCCATCGACCGAAGTTATAAAGTCGCCAAAGACGCCGCCTTCTAATTCGTGAGAAACATCAATGCGGAAAGCATCTTCCTGGTTTTCGGTCGTGTTGCGGTCAACAGCGACCTGATCCAATACATAATTGGACGGGTCGAGAAGTTGCGCAGCTGTTGGAGCGAATGGGGAGTCGAAATTGATCCCGAACGCTAGCGTATCGCCTCTCAAATCATAGATAAATGGTGTCGCATTATCATTGAGGAGCGTGACGCTTCGAACGTCACGTCCGTCGCCATTATCGCTTGTAAATCCGAGCGCCTGTGTTTCAAACGCATCATTGATCGCGCCCAGATTGTTGATGTCCGCTTCGACGAGCGCGCGTTGGGCGTCATCCAGCGTGAAGTAGTACCGGTCATCGGTGCCGGTTACGCCGTTGATGTTAAACTGCTGGCTGTTCTGAAAGCGAACTTCAGTGACCAGAGGCGAGTTTGGGTTCAGGAAGTTGAGCGTTGTGCTCAAATTCGGGGTTTCGGTGTCTGATCTAGAGGTCGAAAACTCTGCGCTGAAAGTCCAACGATCTTTTTCCCACTCGCCGCCGAGCGCGAAAGTCTCGCTATCCGTAACGCGTGAGTTGGTGTCACTCGAGGTCCGGAAGTTACCGTCGCTTGAGTTAATTGTTCCGACCGCTGCAATCACCGGCTCGACGAGACCCGTCAGTGCGCCTTGTCGAACCGGGCCGCCAATAGCGGTGTAATCCAGAGTTTCAAATGCTGTTGGCGCATTCACTGCTTCGTTTCTCAAGCCGGATATACCTGAGGCTTGAAGGCGATATTGATCTCGGCTGCGCTCTTGATTGTTGATCACGGCGTCGAAGTGGAATGTTAGCTCGTCATTCGGAGCCCACTCCAGGGTTGATGCGAGATTGAGCGTTTCATAGTCATCATTCTCTTGCTCTTGCACGAAGAATTGGATGCCTTGATATTCGGTGAATTGGGCGCCGGGAGCAGACGCGAGATTGTCTCTGTCAGTCCGTGGGCGGAAAGATACGGCCTCCTGCTCGGTGTAGCTGCCGGTAATTACCGCGCCAAACTCGCCCATCGAAGTATCCCATCTTTTACCGAATGCCCCTGAAATTCTTGGGGTGAAGTCTTCGGTGCTCAGGCTGCTGTCTTCGCCTTGAAGCCGGAGATTGATCAGGGTGTCACTCAACTCAAGTGGTCGAATGGTTCTGAGGTTGATCGTGCCGCCGACGGAACCTTCGATCGTCTTTGCCTGAGATGCTTTAGTAACCTCGACAGATGAAATGATCGCCGGATTCACATCTTCGAATCCGATGCCATTACGACCAGACCCCGAGCCAACCGTTGAGACGCCGTTGATTTCGACGCGGTTCGAATTGGATCCACGAATCTGAACCGCGGTTCCGACACCTGCAGTTCTCGTAATTTGGACGCCAGTGACGTTTTCGAGGACTTCAGCGAGGTTTTGATCCGGTAGCTTACCGATGTCTTCTGCTTGAATGACTTCAACGAGACTGGCCGCATTGCGCTTCTCCTGGAGGGCGCTTTGCAGAGACGAACGAATGCCGGTCACAACGACGACATCTTGGGTCAACTCTTCGTCGACAGGTTCATCGCTGGCGTCTTGCGCGTGCGCCATCATTCCCATTGGCAGTGCAACGCCTGCCAGAAGCGCGGCACGCCAGAATGTGCGGCGCGCTGAGGGGTCCAAATTACTGTTTTTCTTGTCCTGCATACCAAATTCCTCCCGGTAAGTATGTCTTCGATTGTATCTCGAATTGCTGACAGGCATACGCAGGCCAATCAATGTGTCAACCAATTGGTCTCTTTCGACGCAGAAATTGGTAGGACCAATCGAGCTAATTCCTGCGGCTGTTGCTTTTGGGAGACAATAGCGATTCCGACACAGCGACGCTGATGGTTGGTCAAGCTCATCTGAGTCTGTCAACCAATTGAAACTACGGGTGTTTTCGAAACGCCTAAAAACCGCTGCGGGAGGCGCACCGGTTGCTCAAAATCTGATACTTTTTGGAAAACTAGCTGACGAGCGCGGTTTTGAGATATTTCTCGCGGTTTGCAGTTGAGCGCTGCCGGGCCTCTTCGATGGCTTGTTGCTCTGATGCGACAAGCAAAGCTTCAATCAATCGAGAGAAATGCGCGCGCATTGCGTTGCGGGCTTTCTCCGGGTTTCGTTCACGGAGCGCATCCAGGATAGCCGCATGTTCGTCGACGCGATGGTAGGAATCTTCCACACATACCGCAGAGTAGATCTTTCTGACTTCAGGCAATTCTGTGCGCATCCGCCAAAGTTTTTCCATGATATATACATTTGCGGCGTTCCCGCTCGCCTTGGCAATCAAAAGATGAAATTCTCGGTCAGCCTGATCGCCATCGGGCGAATCATGCGTTGCGTCAGCCATTCTTTCGATTGTGCATTCCAGTTCCGAGATTTGCTCATCTGAAATTTCCTGTGCCGCAAGTGCCGCAGATTCAGATTCGAAAAGCAACCGTGTTTGCGTCAAGTCGAACGCGCTGATTCGGGGGAGGCGGCTAAGGTCTGCAGTGTCTCGCGATCGAACATAGACGCCGGACCCGACTTTGATCTCAACGTGGCCTAGAGCTTCCAGAGAAATCTCGGCTTCTCGAACCACAACTCGGCTGACTTCAAATCGATCCGCCAGTTCGCGTTCACCTGGCAAGCGCGTACCTGGAGGATAAGAACCCGAAGTAATCATCTCGAGAATCTTGCCGGCGACCTTTTGGTACAAACGCTGTTCAGCCATTCAATCAATTCCAATTTTATCAGGCATTTAGCCCTAACACCGAAATCTTACCAAATTGTCCTACCAATTCAAGATGGATTTCGGTGCTAAGAAATAATTGCTTTAGAATCTGCCTCTTATGCCGAAAAAGATCCGTGGGCCATAATCGTTGACTTCATAAAGATCATCTCGGACGTAGGCGAATTGCTCTTTCGGCTCACTGAACAGGTTGATTGCGTCAACTTGAAGACGGAAATTGTCGTTAAGGTCGTAGGACGCACGCGCCTCCCAAACACCGACATCACCCACATAGCGCAATCGCGTGCCATCGCTGATGAAAGGCTGGAAATAACTGTCTCGGTATTTGTAGTTCACTTGAAGGTCCAGTTGACCGATTTGGTAATAGACCTGCGTACTCAGAGTGTGTTTGGAGAGGCCCGGCAAGTTACCTGGTGCGATAATACCCTGATTGGTTTGTACCACTGATCCGTCAAGTTGGGTCTGTGAAATGTTGCCATAACGACTATCTTCGAATTCGAAGTCAGAGTCTGCATAATTATAGCTTATCTTGGCTCCCAGACCGCTCCAATATCCAGGCAAATAGCTGAAGCTGTGAGCGCCCGTGAATTCTAAGCCGTACAACTCGCTTTCGTTGTCACTCACCTGTTGAACACTGACTGGGAAAACCACATCCGCGCCGTTTAGGTTGAACGTTTCATTGGCAACGACATTGTCGAACCCGCCTTGGAATTTTTTGTAGTAAAGGCTCACAGCCAAGATTGAGTCATCATCCGGATACCATTCGAATCCAGCATCATAATTCCATGATGTCAGCGGATCGAAGCTTGGATTACCGTTTGCCGAGATGCTGGTGATCAGAGCCTCTGCAGATGTTGCGTCCTCGTCTTCGCCAATCACATTGATGCTACGACCATATCCCATGTCGGCTGGGTCCGGACGTGACAGCGCTTTGAAAACCCCAAAACGTAGCACCTTGTCGTCCGCGAGGTCGATGATCGCATTCGCGCTTGGCAATACTTCCGTATAGTCGTGCGAGGTCGAGACAGCTGTTAGGTTACCTTCTGAGACGGTAAAGACACCATCTGTATTGGTCACTGTCAGTTCGGGGCGGTAGCCGGTTGCTTCGACTTCCGTTTGCACGACCCGGACTCCGATGTTGCCGGAAACTGGGAAGTTACTGATCTGGGTTTCATATCCGGTCATTGCATAGAATGCGGTCGTCGTTTCCTGGACATCAATCGTCCGGCTACTCTCCCGGACGAGTGAAGGAATGCCGCTGCTTAGAACGCCTAACGGATCATCGACATCACCGCGATCCGCGATCGCTGCATTAATGTCCGTCAGTATGCTGTTCAATGAAGCGACGGCGGTGTCTGCAACGCAGGCTGCGTCAAAGGTGGCCCAAGAATTGGTGGCGCTGATGACAGAGCCATCGTCAGCAACATTCGTCACCAAATTACCGTTCCTTACACTACCTAGGAAGTTATCCTCTGGAAAATCCGTCCGACAGGCTTCATTCGTCGATGCAATGATGTTGACCCACAAATCTGCATCACCCGTCGCGGCATCTCCTGAACCATCGACAACCTGACGATTGTTTATGTTCAAATCAGTATTGTCTTCAATCTCGAACGAGAAACGACCACTGGTCACATTGAACGGGTCACCGGAATCGGTCCCGCCGGGCAGTTCCAGATAGTCCTGTGTTGCCAACCGCACACCAGCTTCGAAGGTGGTGAAAAAGCTGTGCTCGAGCTCATAATCTACGTCGAAGCGAGCTGACTCGATTGTATTCTCGCGCAAGACATCATTGTCGATGCGCACTCGAAGACGATCTACATAATTGGCATGATCGTTGACATCGAATTCTTCGTCATAAAGCGTGTACAAAGGTACATCGGAATTGGTTCGATCGTAGACAATAACCGGCGAAATGTTCGATTGAATTCGAAACTCCTTGGCCTGCTCGGTGCGCTCGGTGTTTGAGTGAGCGAAATCAGCGGAAATGTTGAGACGATCTGAGACATCATATGAGAAGTTTAAACCCCCTCCCATATACTCCTCCACGCGCTGAAAGTCGCCGCCTTGGACTTCAATCGTATTGTCCGTGATTTGGTAAAGGATGGCGCCGCTGTCGGTGTACTGAAGCGTATCCAAAGTGGTGACGGATTCGCCGAGAACATTCAAGGACGTATCGTTTCGTCGACCGCCATTGAAGGTCAGATCGTTTCGTTGCTCGGATTGAGTTCGCTCTGAATATTGAAGGTCGAGATTGATATCGAGCTTGTTGTTGGGCTGCCATTGGAATGCAGCAAACAACGCATCGCGTTCGTCGCGCGTATCATTTTGCCGATAGTGGCGCTGCGACGGCGCAAAAACAAACGGCGTTCCCGCATCGATTGCTTGTCCGGTTGCCGGGTCGATGGTGGTGTCAAAACCCTCCGTATCGGAACCGCGCGTGTCCAGGTTTGCTGCGTTGCGACGATCATTAAAATCGTCGCAATCATCATCGCCTCGGTCGGTTGTTTCGGGATTGTTGGAGAAGCCGGTAAAGGTTCCGCCATTTGTCTGATCCGTATACTGGGCCAAGCCGTTTGTGATCAAACAGGCCGCACGTGAGTTACTTGTTGGTCCCGTCGATCGACTCTCCGCTTCTGGTTGCGAGATATCGCTTCGTTGGAATCCCAGTGAGAGGCCGAATTTTCCGAGCTCATCAAGCTCGAACTGATCGACATATGACAAAGTGCCTCGATACCCGTAATCGCCTGCTTCCGTATCTCTCTGTTCGAGTTGGTCGGGATTTACATTGAGTTTGTATTCACCGCTGATCCGACGATCGCCAAAATCGAGAGGCCTTAGCGTTTCGATCTGGATTTGACCGGCGACGCCGCCTTCGATCTGGCTGGCGTCTTGGGTTTTGAAGATTGCCAGCTTGTTGACGAGCTCAGACGGGAATTGTGAGAAATTCACCGAGCGGTCGCCAGAACCGTTTGTGGCGGCGCGACCGTTCACAACAGTCGAGGACAAATAGGGTCCCAGACCACGAATCGATACTTCCGTGGCCCCGCCGTTTTCCCGGTGGGACGCTGCGCCAGTGATGGATTCGAGAGCTTCACCGATAGATAGCGCCGGAAGTGCACCAATCTCGGAAGCTGAAATTCCATCTACAATTTGCGTGCTTTCACGTTTGATTCCGATCGCATCTTGAATCACTTGCCGTGAGCCAGTGACGGTAACGACGTCCAATTCGCGCGTTTCATCTGCGTCAGTTGTTTCAACCTGGTCGCTTTCTTGTGCCGCTGCAACCGTTGCCAGTGGCAGTGTTGCTGCGCCCAAAAGTAAAAGCTGCGAAAGCCGGATTGCGGAAAAACCAGCTCGCCGTGAGCTGTTGGATTTCATCATGGTTACCTCCCTCAAGGTCCTTTTATTGTCTTCAAGTTTCCGAAGTTCTGCCTTCAGGCCTACCGATCAAAACCAAAGTGTCAACAATGTGGTCTAATTAAAATGCTAAATTGGTCTTACCAATGCGCACAAATAGTAGCGAGGCTGATTGTGGTTCCCGATATCGGCTCTCGGCCATAGCTATGTGAAGAATCGCAGCTCAATAATTGGTATGCAATAATGGTTGACAAAAAGATTGACCTCAATAGCGTTACGTGAAAGTCCACGATGATGGATGTGCCTGGGAGGAGACCATGAGAGTTTTTGCGCTCGTAATCGCCGTTGCGTTGTCAGTGAGCAGCGCCTGCACCACGGCGCCAGCCGACCTCTCAGAGGCCTCGGGTCTCGACGGGCAGCCGCTTCGGAAAATTGTCGTCTCCACGCAGGAAGAGTATGCGATCGCCGAACAGGCTGTGCAGCCCGGCGACGTCATCGTTCTGGCCAATGGTGTGTGGAACGATTTTGATTTGGTTCTTGAGGCTGAGGGGACGGCCGAAAACCCGATCTACCTTGTCGCCGAGGAGCCAGGTGAAGTGGTCTTGAGCGGGCAGTCAAGTTTGCGCTTGGGCGGGCAGCACCTGATCGTCTCTGGCCTCGTCTTTCGCGATGGTTACACCCCGCTCAACGAAGTCATCAGCTTTCGCAGAGACAGTGATACGCTTGCCTATAATTCTCGAGTTACCCGCACCGTGATCGAGAACTTTAACAATCCGGATCGCGCGCAGCGAGACACCTGGGTCGTTATGTACGGTCAAAATAACGAGTTCGACCATAATCACTTATCTGGCAAGCTGAATTCTGGTCCGACAATGACCGTGCGTTTGAACTCTGAGGATAGCCAGAATAATAACCATCATATCCACCACAACTATTTTGGCCCGCGGCCGGTATTTGGGTCGAATGGCGGCGAAACGTTACGAATCGGAACCAGCCATTACTCGATGACCAATTCAAACACCCTGGTTGAGAATAATTACTTCGACCGATGTAGTGGTGAGGTCGAAATCATTTCGAACAAATCAGGCAATAACACGTATCGCGGAAACACGTTCTTCGAATCACGTGGAACACTAACTTTGAGGCATGGCAACGGGACAGTCGTCGAGAGCAATCTATTTGATGGCAATGATGCGCCATACACTGGCGGCGTGCGCATCATCAATGCGCAACAAACGGTTCGCAACAATATGTTCAAAAACCTGACGGGAACACGCTTTTCTGGATCGCTGGTTGTCATGAACGGTGTGCCGAACTCGCCGATCAACCGCTATCACCAAGTCGATGGCGCCGTGATTGAAAACAACACATTCGATCAAGTAAGCACGATTGAGCTCGGCGAGGGGTCCGATACCGAGCGTAGTGCGGTTCCGATCAATTCCAGTTTTAAAAACAACGTCGTGATTGGCAGCCGAAATCAATCACCTTTCAATCTATATGATGACATGAGCGGGATCGCGTTTGAGGATAACGACACCAACCTGCAGCCGCCATCCGAAATATCGTCAGGCTTCGCTGTGCTATCGGATAGTGTTCCTGCCGCATCGACCGCAGGGGCTTCGGGCTCGTTTGGGGTCAGCAAGGCTGAAACAGGCGTTTCCTGGTACCCGAAACCCTCTGGTTCTTCCCGGTTCGATGGCGGGAAAGTTATCAATATTCAGCCTGGTGAAAACAAAATCGCACAAGCGCTTTCCGGCGCGGAGCCTGGGGATCATATCGTTCTCGCGGCCGGTGCTTATAACGAAGCAAAGTCGATTAATCTGCAGATTCCAGTAACCGTGCGTGCGGCGGAGACGGGCACTGCGACGCTCAGCTTTGAACGCCGTAACCTATTCCTGCTCTCATCCCAAGGTGCGTTGAGATTGTCGGGTCTGAATGTGACGGGTGCTTCGGCTCCTGATAATGTTGGAAACAGTTTCATCGCGTCGACAACGCGCGGTGGTCCCGGCAATCATGTTGTCGAGCTTGACAACATGCGGTTCGAGAATTTCGTCATCAATCGGGCCTTTTCGATCCTCACCGCTGCAAAGGGGACGTTTTTTGATAAAGTGGAGGTGACCAATTCAACGTTCACAGACGTCTCGGGGATCCCGTTCAAGTTCGATGCGGAGGCGGATGATTTTGGCATCTACAATGTCGAGTACGTGATCATCAAAGATAGCTCTTTTTCCAATGTTCGAGGGTCTGTAGCATCGATCTATAGAGGCGGCCGTGATGAAAGCACATTCGGTCCACATGCCTTCATTTCCGGGTCAGAATTCTCCAATATCGGCAGCGGCAATGCTCCACTGGTTGTGCTGCACGGCGCTCAAAACATTAAGCTCGAAGGCAATCAGATCGATGCCTCATTGCCCGCGCGTTTTGTCATCACCACAGGCATTCCAAAAGTAGCTGTTTCTGAAAACTCGAACGCCGCGGGCGATCCGATCTCCATCTTGATTACAGAGGATCTACGCAAATGAAGTCATCACTCGTTTCCGTTAGTGCGATGATGGCGGCAGCCTTCGGGCTTGTCGCGTGCGCCACATTGCCAGTGGCGAGCACGCCTGTGGTCCAGGCGCCAGACATGCAGCAAAGTTCAGAGTTTGATGAGATGATGAGTGAGCTGGCGGCCAGCGTCGGCGACCGGTTGCAAGCGGGCATTCCTGTGCCGGTCCCGGCTGATGCCGGCGGCGGATACACGCATGAGCAGCACAAGCAAAATGGCAAAACGATTTATGAAGCCGGCATGCTTTACCAACACACTGGCGATGACATGTTCCGTAACGCGGTGCGGGACATCCTGTTTGATTACGCCGATCTTTACCCCACGCTCGACATTCACCCCGAGCAGCGCAGCTCAAACAAGGGCAAACTGTTTTGGCAGGGTCTGAATGAGGCGATGTGGCTCGTCTACGCGATCCAGGGTTACGAAACGGTGCGTCCAGACTTGAATGACGCAGATCGCGAACGCATCGAAACGGGCGTGCTCGAACCCATGGCGGACTTCCTATCAACCGGCTCGCCGCAGACATTCGACCGGATCCATAACCATGCCACTTGGGCGACCACGGCCGTCGGCATGACGGGATATGTTCTGGGGCAACCGGAGCGGGTCGAGCAGGCACTTTATGGGCTCGATAAAACCGGTGAGGCCGGTTTCCTGCGGCAACTTGATGAACTGTTTTCTCCCGATGGGTATTATGCGGAAGGCCCATACTATCAGCGGTTTGCGATGATGCCATTTGTCCTGTTCAGCCAGGCGATTGATCGAAACGAGCCAGAGCGCGGTATTTTTGATCATCGCGACGGGATTGTGCTGAAGGCAATTCGCTCCACGATGGAGCAGAGCTATGGCGGCCTGTTTTTCCCTATTAATGATGCCATTCGAGAGAAGGGCATCAACACGGTAGAACTCAAATATGGCCTCGCCATCGCCTATGAGCGGACCGGCGACCCAACGCTTCTCGGTGCCATTCAAATGCAAAATGGTGTTGTACCAACGCAAAGTGGTAAAGCCGCTTTGGAGGCGATTGCTGCCGGAAAGGCCGAGCCGTTCGCTTTTGAGTCCAAACAATTCCGTGACGGGCCGAATGGCGACGAGGGTGCGCTAACCGTTCTGCGGTCCGGACCTGCCGGTGATGATGCTGCGATTATCATGAAAGCTACGACGCAAGGCCTCGGCCATGGTCATCATGATAAGCTGGGCCTGCTTTATTATGATAATGGCCGGGAAATTGTCGCGGACTATGGCGCTGCGCGTTTTCTGAATGTCGAAGCGAAGTTCGGTGGGCGCTACCTCCCCGAAAATGAAACCTGGGCGAAGCAAACGATTGCCCACAATGCTCTTGTGGTTGACCAAACTAGCCATTTCAATGGCGACTGGCGAGAGGGCCAGAAACACGCGCCAACCATGCTCGCGTTTGGCGAAATGGAAGGCGTTCAAGTCGCTTTCGCGGAAATCGACACAGCATATGAAGACGTCAGTTTGCAGCGCCTCACCGCCATCATGCCCGGCGCAAATGGACGCAACTACATGATCGACATTGTTCGTGGAATTGGGGAGCGACTTCATACTTTTGATTTGCCCGTTCATTTCAAGGGACAATTGATCGAGACCAGTTTCGACATGACCCATGCAACGGACCGGCTCGACCCACTTGGCGCAAGAAACGGCTACCAACATTTGTGGAAGCGAAGCCAGTCTGTGTCGCTTTCCGGATTGCAGGATGCCTCCTGGTTGCTTGGAGACAAATTCTACACGCTGAGCTTCAAAAGCGATCAAGACCTTACAGCCTTGTTCGCCGAGCTTGGCGCAAATGATCCCAACCACAACCTGCGGCGCGAACAGGCGCTGATTTTGCGCGCCCGCGGCGAGGTAGCGAACTACGTCTCAGTCTATGAGCAACATGGACGATATGACTCAGATAATGAGGTGACTGTGAACAATGGTGGCTCTGTGAAAGACATCGAAATTTCAACCGATAGCGGCGTTACAACGATCACGATATCGCCTGACGAAGGTGACACCATCACGTTCAAATTCACTGAAAGCAGCAATACGAGCGAAACGCTACAGGTTCTTCGCAATGCTGCACCGGTAGGTGCGACACAAAATCAAACTGGGGAGGCAGCGCGATGAGCGACGTTCTCGAACACACCGAATTATTTATGAATAGCCCAAAGTCACAAGCAGAAACGGTTGGGCCTGGTCTGAAGCGACTTGTTCTCGGGCATGACGATCATTTGATGCTGGTCAAAGTCTGGTTTGAAAAGGGCGCTGTTGGCGAAGTTCATTCGCATCCGCATTCCCAGGGCAGTTATGTCGTCGAAGGCGCTTTTGAGGTTCAAGTCGACGGCAAGACTCAAGTGCTGGGACCTGGCGGCTCATTTTTTGTGCCGTCTGGCGCGGATCACGGCGCGGTCTGCCTCGAAGAGGGAATCCTTTTGGATGTGTTCAGCCCGGCGCGCCGCGACTTCATCGAGCAGGAAGGCTGAGCGATGGCGCCGATAGAATTCGCACGCCCACAGAGATGCGGAACCACCTGACAAGACCACGCTTTGCACCTAGCGCAAGGCTTTAACGGAATAACTCACAACAAGCGTTCGACTGAATTAGGAGTCACAAACATGTCAAAACCAGTCATTGGTTTCATCGGCCTCGGACTGATGGGCGGGAATATGGTAGAAAACCTGCAGAAACGGGGATTCCACGTCAATGTGATGGATCTGAACAAAGATGCCGTCGCAGCTGTACTGGCGCGAGGAAATGCGACCGAAGCGAGCTCTCCCAAGGAGTTGGCAGAGAAGAGTGACATCGTGCAATTGTGTGTCACCACTTCTGAGGTCGTGGAAAAACTCGTCTATGGCGACGATGGTATTCTGGCTGGCATCAAGGAAGGGTCAGTCCTGATTGATTTCGGGACGTCCATCCCCGCGTCTACTCAGAGAATCGGTGCGGATCTGGCCAAGAAGGGCGCTGGCATGATTGATGCGCCGCTCGGCCGAACACCAGCACACGCCAAAGACGGTCTGCTCAACATTATGGCGGCGGGCGATAAAGAGACATTCGACAAATATGAGCCGATGCTCAAGGAGCAAGGCGAGAACGTATTCTATTTGGGGAAATTGGGCGCTGGCCATACCACCAAGCTGATCAATAATTTCATGGGTATGACGACCGTCACGGCCATGTCGCAAGCCTTCGCTGCGGCCGAACTTGCCGGTGTCGATCGTGCGCAACTGTTCGACATCATGTCGGCTGGTCCATCAAACTCCCCGTTCATGAAGTTCTGCAAGAATTACGCAGTTGATGGCGTCAGTGATCTCGGCTTTTCGATCAATAATGCCAACAAGGATCTCCGGTATTTCGTGCAAATGATGGCTGACCTTGGCACCCGATCTTTAGTCGCAGAGGGGACTTCTACAAGTCTTCAGGCGGCCGTTGAAAAGGGCATGGGCGCGGGCAATGTGCCAGAGATTTACGACTATTTCGTCGAGCTGAAAAAATAGCCGAAAAGACGGGGTCATATTGTTTCGCACTCTATTGAGGCGAGGCGAGCAAAACCGAGCCGGGAGGCGACGAGGCGTCCAACGAAGCGCCAAGCCGCCCGGCAAGATAATTCAATGCTGTTTCTACGAGAGAGAAATTGGTCCAATGAGCACGTTAACGAACACTCCTGTTGTTCCTTTGATTCAGGCAGAAGATCCTGCGATCGCTGTTCAGGTTGCGGAAGCCCTGAAAGCTGGGGGATTGACCACATTGGAAGTGGTCTGGCGCACCGAGGCGGCGATGGACTGCCTGGAAGCCATCAAGACGCAAGTCGATGGCGTGTTGGTCGGGGCAGGGACCGTATTGAGTTCCGCACAAGTGGAAGAGGCGGCTGATCGGGGGGCGGAGTTTATTGTGTCGCCAGGTCTTCTGGCCGATGTCGTTCATGCGAGCCAGTCTCGATCGCTCGAAATCTATCCGGGGATTGCAACCCCGAGTGAAGTTCAACTGGCTTGGAACTTGGGACTGAAAACCGTTAAGTTCTTTCCCGCGGCATTAAATGGCGGGCCGCCCATGCTGAAGGCATTGTCGTCAGTGTTTCGTCAGATGCAATTCATGCCAACTGGCGGTGTATCTCGCGATAATTTGGCATTGTACTTACAGCTACCTTCGGTGATTGCGTGCGGCGGTAGCTGGCTGACGCCGGCTGCAGAGATCGAAGCCGGAAATTTTGAAGCAATAACGACGTTGGCGCGAGAAGCGCTATCGATCGCGCTCGAAACAAGATCCAATATTTAGGAGAAATCAGATGGCAGAGTTTTTGTCTTTTGGGGAAATCATGCTTCGGCTGAAAACGCCCGGAAACGAGCGCTTTTTTCAATCACCGAGCTTTGAAGCGACGTTTGGCGGAGGCGAAGCAAACGTCGCCGTTGCGCTCAGCAATTACGGGCTTTCATCGGGTTTCATTTCCGCGTTGCCCGATAATGATATCGGATTGTCGGCGATCCGGGAGTTGAACAAATTTGGCGTCGACACCTCGCGTGTCCGCCGAAGCGGCGACCGGGTCGGGATCTATTATCTAGAAGCCGGCGCGAACCAGCGCCCATCTAAAGTCGTTTATGACCGCGCTAACTCCTCGATCAGTGAGTGCGGTCCAGGCGATTTCGATTGGGATCAAGTTTTGTCAGGCGCCAAATGGCTACACATCACTGGCATCACGCCGGCACTTAGCCAATCGGCTGCCGACCTCAGCCTCGAATGTGTCAAGAAAGCACGGCAACTCGGCGTGACCGTATCGTGCGATTTCAATTTCCGCGGTAAGCTTTGGAAATATGGAAAGACCGCGCCAGACGTCATGAAAGATCTGGTGAAATATGTCGATGTCGGAATCGCTAATGAAGAGGATTGCCAAAAATCCCTCGGCGTGAGCGTCGACGTTGATGTCGAAGCGGGACACCTTGATACAGCTAAGTATGAGGCGCTGTCCGCCAAGATGTTGGAGATCTATCCGGACATGTCGACGATTGCCATCACGCTTCGCGAGAGCATCAGCGCTTCGCATAATGGATGGTCGGCATGCTTGCGCGATAAGAATGGGTTCAAGCTCAGCCGTCGCTACGACATTACGGACATTGTCGACCGCGTGGGTGGAGGCGATAGTTTTGCTTCAGCTCTGATTTACGGCCTGAATGCATATGAAGACCGGCAACAGTCGCTTGAATTTGCGGTGGCAGCTTCTTGCTTGAAGCACTCCATCCTCGGAGATTTCAATCGTGTGAGTGTCGGCGAAGTCGAAAAACTGATGTCTGGAGACGGCTCTGGCCGTGTTCAGAGATAAAGGTGAAGGTAGCTAAGGGCTTCTGACTTCGACGTTAGGAGTTGCCGGGCGAAAGGGAACTTGCAGATGGATACCAAAAGTCAATTACCATTCCAGCCTAACCGCCGGCAACTTGGTGGTCTCATGCTCGGAAGCTCGATGGCTTTGGCGGGGTGCTCCGATGCCGCTGGAGGCGGTAAGCGAGTGCTCTACTCCACTGATTCGCAACCTGAAGGTTACCCGACAGTGGAAGCTGCTCGCTTCATGGGTAAATATCTGGCCGAGAAAACCGATGGTCGCCTGAGCGTGAAAATCTATCCAGGCGGACAGCTTGGTTCAGAAGGCAGCACTTTGGAAATCGCGATGTTCGGTGGTCTCGATATGACCCGGACATTTGCGGCAGCGCTAAATAATATTGCGCCGCTCACAAAGCTGTTCAGCTTGCCATTCCTTTTCCGCTCTACCGATCATCAGCGTACAGTTGCGGACGGCGAAGTTGGGGAGACTATCCTGAAATCCCTGGAAGGCTTTGGTCTTCGCGGCTTGGCAATATACGATACTGGCGGTCGCGGATTCTACACGACAGAACGCCCAATTCCACATCCTTCCGCGCTCGAAGGCCTGAAGATCCGGGTGCCAAATTCCGACATCTATTTGGCGACCGTGCGAGCTCTAGGCGCCAATCCAACACCAATGAATTTCAGCGAGGTCTATCAGGGACTTGTTCAGAACGTGATTGATGGCGCGGAAAACAACTGGCCGAGTTATATCAGTACGCGGCACTATGAGGTTGCGCCTTTCTATTCAGAAACCGGGCATTTCCGGACTCCGGACATGTTGATCATGAGTCTTCGGACCTGGGAAAACTTTTCGCCGGAGGATCAGGTGCTGGTCAAGGAGGCGGCGCGGCAATCTGTAGGCGTTATGCGCAGCCTTTGGGATGCGCGTGTAGAGGAGTCGAAGAAGACCCTTTTAGAGAGCGGCGGTGAGATCCTTTCAGACATCGATACAGATCCATTCCGTGACCTGATGGGGCCTGTCTATGAGCAATTCGTGACTGACGAGTTGCGCCCGTATCTCGAAGAAATTGACCGCATTGGGGAGGCAGGCGCATGAAGAAACTGCTAAATACGCTCAGCAACGCTTCGCTTGTGATCAGTGGCAGCTGTCTGGTGATAATGACGAGTATTATCTCCTACCAAGTGGTGGCGAGATACTTTTTCAATGCCAGCCCGGCCTGGTCAGAGCGCCTGTCGCTTGTATTGCTCGCTTACCTGGTTTTCTTTGGCGCGGCGGTCGGTGTTCACGAACGTTTTCACATCCGCATTGATGCGCTCCGCAATGCGGTGCCAGCCTCGATCGGGCAGCTTTTCGACATTGTCGCAAACTTCGCAGTCGCAATTGCCGGGCTCATTATGGTGATCGCTGGATTTCAATTGACCACCACGCTTTGGGCTTTTGATATCCCTTCATTGGGGCTTCCAAGAGGACTGGCTTTATTGCCGTTACCCATCGCGGGAGGGCTGATCACATTATTCTCAACCGCCCAACTTTTTGAGTCTTTCACCGGCGCAGCCGAGGAGGCTGAATAAGATGGAACTGATTGTACTCCTGCTTAGCCTGCTTGGCTTATTGGCGATCCGGGTTCCGGTCGCATTTGCTCTCCTGATCTCATCAATGCTGGTTTTCGCATTGCTGGGGCTTAACCCGTTGATCGCAGTGCAGCGACTTTCAGCCGGGATCGATGTATTCACCTTGATGGCGATCCCGTTCTTTGTCTTCGCGGGTGACCTGATGACACAAACCGGGATTGCCGCTCGATTGATCCGCGTTGCGGAGGGGCTCTTCGGTCGCGTCCGCGGCGGCCTCGGTCACGTGAATGTCGGTGCCTCCATGATGTTCGGCGCCGTCTCTGGATCCGCGGTCGCGAGCGTTTCTGCGATTGGATCGACAATGATCCCGATCATGGAAGAAAAGGGCTATGACCGCGACTTCTCCGTTAATGTAACTTGCTCGGCTGCGGTGCTCGGTCTGATCATCCCGCCAAGTCATAATATGATCATCTATGCCGCCGCGGCTGGAGTCTCGATTTCCATTGGCGATTTGTTCGTCGCCGGGATTCTGCCCGGTATCATGTGTGGTTTTGCGTTAATGGTTGCAGTGTCGATCCTGGCGCGGATCAAAGGATATTCGAAAGGTGTGTTCCCAGGCTTCAAAGCGCTGATCCTGTCGGCAATTGCAGCACTCCCCGGCTTGTTGACGGCTGTGATTATTGTTGTCGGTATTCTCGGCGGTGTCTTCACGCCGACAGAAAGTTCTGCGGTAGCGATTGTCTATACAATGGCGATTGGCGTGTTTGTGTACCGATCGCTCGGACTGAAGCAGTTCAAGGCAGCCGTGGTAAGCTCCGCCAAGACCACAGCCATGATTATGCTCATCATTGGGTCTGCTGCCGCATTTGGTTGGTTGCTCGCTTTGCTAGAGGCCCCGTTGATGATGTCCCAGCTCATTCTAGGGGCAACGGACTCTCCGATCGTGATTCTGGCTCTGGTGCTTTTATGTCTTCTCGTGCTTGGCACGTTTATGGACATGGCGCCTCTGATCATCATCGTGACGCCGATCTTCCTTCCCGTCGTTCAGACGATTGGCGTTGATCCGGTTCACTTCGGTATCATCATGATGCTGGCGCTCGGTATCGGTACAATTACGCCTCCAGTTGGCACGGTTTTGTTTGTCGGCTCGGCCGTCGGAAAAATCCGAATGGAGGACACCGTCAAGAGTATGTGGCCGTTTTACACGGCGCTCATACTCTGCCTGTTGGTGATTACCTACGTTCCGCAAATTTCGCTCTTCCTGGTGGGCTGAACCAGGTTGAGCTGACGACTTAGTTGAAAAAAGCGCACCGACCAAATCGGGAGCCGAATGGTTGCTAAGTCGCGGACAGGGCTTTGATTACGCCGCGCACTTCGGCCAACCCCTTCATGCGGCCGATCGCCGAGTACCCAGGATTGCTGGACCGAGTTTGGTCGCCCATCATCTGATAGCCATGATCCGGCCGGATGAAGATCTGTCGATCAAGGGCTTTTTCATTCGACAATAGATTGCGAATGATGCCGACCATGTCGGTATCACTGTCGAGATGACTGGCCTCCTCGAATGTTTTTGGGCTCTCTGGATATAGCGAAACGCCGCGCAGGTGAGCGAAGTGGATTCGGTCGGCATAATCGAGCGCCATTTGTGGCAAATCATTGTCGGGACGACTGCCATATGTGCCGACACAGAGTGTCATTCCATTTGCAGAGCTAGGGACTTCGCTGAACAGAATATCCAGATCGTCCGGCGTGCAAATGATCCGGGGCAAGCCAAACATATCCCAGGGTGGGTCATCCGGATGAATGGCGAGTTTTACGCCGGCTTCCTCAGCATGAGGTGACACGGCGTCCAGGAATAAAAACAAGTTATTGCGGAGCGCTGCGTGGTCGACATTCTTGTATCGGGCGAGGGCCATTCGAAAATCGTCCAGCGAATACGCATCGGTCATTTTTCCGGGCAATCCAGCAATTATGGTTTCCGTCAGCTCAAGTCTTTCCCCCTCGCTCATCGCGTGGAACGCACTTTCTGCGCTGGCTATTTCGGCTTGCGAATAGTCTTCTTCCGCATTCTCGCGCTCCAGAATAAACAGATCGAAAGCGGCGAATTTGTTTTGGTCAAATCGCAGCGTGTAAGCGCCGTTCGGCGTCTGGTGTTTGAGGTCTGTCCGTGTCCAGTCGATCACGGGCATGAAATTGTAGCAAATCGTCTTCACACCTTCTGATGCGAGGTTTTTGAGAGTCTCTATCCAGGTCTCTACGTATTTTTCATGGCCGGGCAGCGCGAGCTTGATGTCGTCGTGGACAGGAATACTCTCCACTACGGTCCAGTGCAGCGGCGCCATCGTCGCATTCTCTGCTTCAATCAGCGTTTTGTGAGCCTTGATCGACTCCCGAGGCCAGACGGCACCAATTGGGATATCGTGCAGTGCGCTGACAATATCTGTCGCGCCCGTTTGGCGGATCTCTGCAAGAGAAACCGGATCGTTAGGTCCAAACCATCGCCAAGATTCTCGCATCAATAGTATCCTTGTTCAACTGCGACTAGCCGCGCAGCATCCCCATCAATCCTTGAAACGCCATGTATCCTACTACCAAAGAGAAAAGAAAGATCCCGATAAGAGCAAGGTTCGTCAACCAATTGTTGCGATGCTTTCCCATCAAATCCGATCGGTTGCCGAGATATAGAATACAAGCGACCGTCGCCGGAAGCAGCACGACATTGAAGGCCTGTGACAGGATCAATACCACAACCGGCCGGGCCGCAAAAAGCGGCACGACAAGACCGAGCAAAGACATCAGGAAGACGATCACCCGGAACCGAGTCTGGGTCATGTCTCGTTGAATGTTTTGATAATCGCAGATCAACCAGGGCAGCATGACAAGGTTTGGAAATTGCGAGGAGACACCAGCGGCAATAATGCCGATGGCGAAAACCGTGACTGCGATCGGTCCCGCAATAGGTTCCAGCAGGGTGATCATCTGAGCGGGAACTTCCAAACCTATGCCTTGCACGTAGAGCGTACCCGCGGCGGCCGCCATGATGGCAGCGCTGATCACAAACATCATGACAGTGGCGAACAGGGCGTCGCGACGCTGCTGGGCTTCGTCTTCAATTTGCCAGCCGGCTTCTTTCACGAGCGTCGTGCGTATAATGAACAGGCCAGAGAAGAGGGTGGTTCCCACCATCGACGCGATCAGGATGAAAGGCCCTTGACCTGACGAGTCCGGAAGGTCGGGAATTGAAGGGATCAGACCCTGCAACAACTCAATCGGCGGCGGCATGAGCATGAAGAAATTTAGCACAAAACAGGCGCCCATAATGGCCACCATAACGGCTAAAGCACGCTCAAAGACGCCTGTTCGTCCATCCCAAAAGATGAAGTAAATCAGCGACATGTAGAGCAAAGCCCAATAGAGCGGCTTGATCCCACCGTTCGTAAACGTCTTGGACCATTCATAACTGATATCAGCGACGATCCCCATCACGCCCATGACGCTGCCACAAACACCGATGGTCAGGGCGACGATGAAAAATATACCAACTGCAGGATGGATGTGTTTTCGGAAGGCCTGCAGAGCGGTTTCGCCGGTCACTAGAGTGAACCGTCCATAAGCTGCAATCATCACATAGGTTGCGGCGCAGGAAATCGCCACGGTCCAAAGTAAAGTCATGCCATACGTGGCGCCTGCTTTCGCCATCGTCGTGACACTACCGGTCCCGATGTTGAAACCAAGAAGAAAGATTCCGGGCAAGAATAACGCGAGCGTTCGTTTTAGACCGCCGGATTTTGCTGATGACATTCTGTGTTTCCTCCAGACCCATTTTTAATCACTTGGCCGCGCTGCGGACCGGACCAAAGCTCAGCTCGAGCGCCTTCGGTGAAGCCCAGAACCACGTGATATAGCAAACGGCTCAACGCCTCGTTCCAAATCACTGCGCCACTGGCGTCGGTTTGATTGGCGAACACTTGTTGACCCGCAAAGAAGTTGCGAAAAATCAGCGAAGCGAGATCAATTGCTGACTGGGCATGCTCTGCATTCCGGGCGCGGATCGCGTGGGCTTTGATCGCTTCTGTTTGGGGCCAGAGCAGGAATGTCTGTTCGTGCCAATCAAGATTGCTGGACACGGCATCAAACGCCGCACCTTTCAATGGGCCCGATGCGGCAATGCCATGAGTGTCTGCGAAGCTGAGCAGGCGAGAGGCGATTGCGCGCACTGATGTGGAGCCGCTGAACTCCGCTTCGCGACATAGCAGCCAGGCCCACTCATACTGGTGTCCGATCTCGCGATACTGTCCGTCCCGACCAGAGAGGTGCACCATATTGGGCGCGATAAACTCGCGAATGGTTCCGCTTGCATCATCGAAAAAGTATACGAGCCCCTTGGCACGCATGATGGCGGCGCGGTCCAGCCATGCGGCATCGCCCGTCATTTCGAACGCCTGCAGTGCCGCTTCGTAATTATGCATATGAGGATTTTGCGCGCGCAGCGGTGCAGATATTGAACTCGCGCACTCAATGTCATCATGCTCGAGCAGCAGACCGGTGGCGGGGTCGGTGAGGTCGTTTTCCAGGGCTTGCCAGCAGGCTTCCAATTCACTCGGTTCATCTTCGGGGTGTAGCTTCAACCAGGTGCTCAGACCGAGGATGACAAAGCTCTGATCATAGCTTCGCGCCCGAAGATCCTTACGATCGTTCGTGGGTGTGCCCTCCGATGTTCGGGCAAGGCAATACAGTCCAGGCGCTTTGCGAAATGCGCGTACCGCGTCTCGCGCGATGCTTGCTGCTTCGTGATACACTGGATTGTCAGAAATCAATGCGAGGTGAGAGAAAGTGTAGAGCAATCTCGCCTGCGCCAGAACCGTCCGCCGATCAGGATCAATCGGACGGCCGGTTTGGTCAAATGCGTCGTAATAACCAATCTGCTTCGGATTATGCGCATTCTTGATCCAGCTTGGCAAAAAAGCGCTCCAGAACCAATCTATCCAGACCTCAAGAGGCGCATCAGCGTTCGGTTGTTTCGCGAAATTTGAAGCCGTAAGGGAGGGATTCGAAAGCGCCATCGTTCGGATTTCTGACCTTCACTGTGTTGGTGCGAACTCGGTTGCGAGGAATGCCCGAGCGACTAAATGACCGCTTACCTTTTGTCTATACCAATTGGTATGCAACTATGGTAACCCATTTTGGTTTTAACGAAAGAGGAAACGCGCTGCGCGTCTCGAAGGAAACATGATCCGACCGATTTTGATGTTATTTCCACCCATTGAGTTTGTGACTCGTGGCCGAGGCTCATCAATATGAAACGCCTTAGCAGCCTCGTCGATCTGAGTGGTCCAGCACTTACGCCAGAATACCGTCGGGAAGATCACAAATCGGGCATTGTACACCTCGGCATCGGTGCCTTTCACCGCGCTCATCAAGCTGTCATGACGGATGATGCAATCGCAAAGCATGGTGGCGACTGGCGCATTATTGGAGTCAGCTTGAGATCACGCGCATTGGCGCAACAATTGAACGAGCAGAGCGGGCTCTACACGCTTCTGGAGCGTGCGCCTTCGGGAACAAGCGCCCGTGTCGTTGGAGCAATTGACCGTGTCATCGCGGCGGATGCGACGGCAACGCTAGAGGCGCTTTGCGCTGCCAGTATCCGGGTGGTGACGCTTACCGTAACTGAAAAAGGATATGGGGTTGATCGCGGCACAGGATTGCCCGACCGATCGGACACTGTTGTCGCGGCTGATCTCAAGCAGCCTGAGTCGCCTGAAGGCGTACTTGGTTTGTTGGTCGCTGCGATTAAGCGGCGGCGCGACGATGCTCTTCCGCCTTTGACGCTATTGTCCTGCGATAACCTACCGAACAATGGTGCGCTTCTGCGCGGCGGGGTAATCGGTTTCGCGCGACTGGTAGGAAATGACGAACTCGCCGACTGGATTGATGAGAACATTGCGTTCCCTTCTTCGATGGTCGATCGGATTACACCGGCCTCAACTCCTGAAACTTTTCAGGAAGCCGCCCGTCAAACCGGATGCGAAGATACAGCCGCCGTCGAAACAGAACCATTCTTGCAGTGGGTTATCGAGGATAAGTTCGTTTCCGGCCGCCCAAATTGGGAAGCAGGTGGCGCCTTGTTTGTCGACGATGTTGCACCGTTTGAAAAAATGAAACTCACCATGCTAAATGGCGCGCACTCGATGATCGCTTATGCGGGTTTCTTGTGCGGCCGAAAATACGTGCGGGATGTCATGAACGATCCCGATTTGTCGTTACTCGTAGATCAACACTTGAAGGCGGCTTCGGCGTTGCTGGATCCGTTGCCGCAGATCGACTATTTAGACTATGCCCAAGCGCTGTTGGCGCGATTCTCCAATCCTTTGATTGCGCATGAAACTTACCAAATCGCGTCAGATGGATCACAGAAGTTGCCACAGCGCATATTTACCCCGGCGCTCAATGCGCTCGATGCAGGGTTATCAGTTCGCCCGTTTGCTTTTGCCGCGGCAATGTGGATGCGGTACTGCGCCGGCCGCCGTGATGACGGCACTGTCTATGAGTTGCGCGATCCGCGCGCTGAAGAATTGTCGCGAGCCGCCGATGCCGCTGGCGCAAGCGCCGAAGCATTGGTAGATGCATTCAATAACTTGCCGCAGCTCATTCCTTCGCGACTCAAGCAAGATCCAATCTGGAGAGCCGAATTGGAACGAGTCTTGTCGGTTGCCTTGTCTGACAATTGTCTGGCCGCAGTGACGCGTCAGGTCGCGGCTTAAACTTGTTGGACTATGCGATGCTCAGGCCGAGGCGCTGTCTCGCGAAACGCAGCGATCATACCAGGCCGAGAGTGTTTTCAAGTCGCGATTGAGGGGTTGTCCGACTTGTTCACCAAACGTCAGAAACGTCGACAATAAAACATCGGCCAGCGAGTATTGTTCACCCGCGAGAAAAGCCCGACTCCCAAGCTGACCGTCGAGCCAGGCGAGTTTGTCCTGGGCGCAGGCTTTCAGTCCATCAGAAGCTTCTGGGATGCAGCGCATGCGGTTTTCGAACAGCGGCAAACCTTCCGAGAATCGAAATCCATTGGCGAGCGGCTCGCAGACGTTCAGGTCAGCCCAACGTGTCCAGCTGCGAATATGTGCGCGGCGCTCTGCTGTATCGCCCATGAACGAAGTGCCCGGTTGGGTCTCGTCGAGATATTCGCAAATCACAGTGATTTCGGTCAGGATCGAACCATCATCTAGCAGCAAAGCTGGCAATTGACCGGCGGGATTCACTTGCAGAAACTCTGGCTTGCGATTGTCGCCAGCCATGATGTCCACATCTTCCATATCGAGCGTGATGCCGCGTTCGGCAAGAAAGGTTCTGACCACTTGCGGGTTGGGTCCAACGGAATTGTAGAGTTTCATGCGGATCTCCTGGAGAGTATGATTCAGGTTTAACTGGGGATGCCGAGCTGATCATAGGCAAAGGCGCGGATGGTCTTGTAATCCGCTTTGCCATTCGGCGCGCGTTTGAGGTCAGGCGAAAACAGGACGCGCTTTGGCGCTTTGTAAGCCGCGAGTTTCGTGCGGACAAAAGCGCGAAGGGTATCTTCATCTACCGCGGCGCCGTCTGCAAGTTCGACCACGCCGGTGACCGCTTGGCCCCATTTGTCATCGGGCACACCTACGACCAACGCGTCGCGAACACCGTCATGTTCTTTCAGGGCTTCTTCGACTTCTTCGGGATAGATCTTCTCGCCGGCTGAGTTGATACAATTCGACCCGCGGCCTAGCAAAGTGAGTGTGCCATCTGCCGCGACCTTGCACCAATCTCCGGGAATGGCGTAGCGAACACCATCGATTGTGCGGAACGTCTCTGCCGATTTTTTCTCGTCTTTGTAATAGCCGAGCGGCACCGAACCCCCGCGTGCGATGAGGCCGGTTTCGTCCGATCCGGGCAAAATCTCACGGCCATCTTCTGAAAAGACTTTGCAGTGTTCGCCAATCTCGAATTTGGCGGTTTCAGAGACTCCCTCGGCGGTCGTCACAGACATGCCGAACCCGACAGCTTCCGAGGCGCCAAAACTGTCCATCAGGGCGACTTGCGGGATATGCTTGATCAGTCCTTGCTTGACTTCCATGCTCCACATCACGCCGGATGAGGTGATGCTGGCCACGGAGGACAGATCGTAGTTTCCTGGTGCTTCTTCGAGCACTTTCAGCATCGGTTTCGCGAAGGCATCGCCAACAATCGCCATCGCAGTTACGCCGTTTCGGGCGACGGTTTCCCAAAGTTCTTCAGGCAGGAATTTCGCTTTGGTTTCCAGCGTTACAATCGCGCCGCCATTCAGGAATGCCCCCAATGCGGTGAATAGACCTGTCCCGTGCATCAGCGGGCAAGCAGGGAGTTGCCGGCTATGGCGACCGGTTTCAATGACGAAAGCGCGGTGCTGCTCCCAATTATCAGGTGCGGCACCGTAGATGCGACGCATGCCATCCAGGTTCGAGTCGCGCCAGATCCCGTGCGACCACATTACACCCTTGGGCATGCCGGTCGTGCCACCTGTATAAAGGAACATCTGGTCATCGGGTGAGCGTTCAATATCGAGCGGCGCGCCATCGCCATTCGCGGCGAGACCTTCATAGGCGACCGCAAAATCCGGCGCGTCAGTTCCCCCACCAACTTCGACCCAAATTTTTACGTTTGGGAGGCGGTCTTTGACGCGCCCGACATTGTCGCGAAACTCGATATCATACAGAACGACAGTGCTATCGGAATTGTCGATGATGTAGACGAGCTCATCATCGAGATAGCGATAATTGACATTCACATGCGTCAGGCGGGCTTTGAAGCTGGCCACCAGGCCTTCGACATATTCTGGCTGGTTGCGCATGTAGAAGCCGATTTTGTCGCCGACGCGCGCGCCATTGGCGAGGAGCCATCGTCCCACATTGTTCGACCGTGCGGTCATTTCAGGCCAGGACACGACGCGATCGCCATGAATGAGGGCGGGATCATTGGGGCCTAGATGCGCGCCATTGTCGTCAAGCAGGTCGCCAAAGTTCCAGATCGTCTTCGTCATTCGCCTCATCCTCCCATTTTGTTTTGAGGTGAGCATAGACAGAATGCAGCGACTGAGTAGGGCCTCCGCAGCGGCAATTCAGGTTCAGAACAGGCTGCCCTGATCTGTCCCGTCCGGTTTTTCAGGTGTTTTCTTGGGCGCCGATTTTTTGGATGGCGGTGTTTTGGCGGGTTCAACGCTGCCCATTGGCGCCAGTTTTACTTGGCCATCTGCGAGTGTGAGATCGACTTGTGGGGCGCTCGCCACTTGCTTTGCAGATCGCAGCACATTGCCTGATGGGTCTTTCACAATCGCATACCCGCGCTTCAGGGTCGCCTGATAGGACAGGGTTTCGAGAAGCTTTTCCTGCGATGAGAAGCTCTGACGTTTCGCCACCAAAATGCGATCGAGTGCCGGACGGGCTCGTCGGGCGGTGTCAATGAGCGACGATCGCGCGCGTCGAGCATCGGCGACGAGAGGCTCCGGACGCAGGCGCGAGGCTGAACGCGCAAACGCAATCCGCCTTTTTGCGGCGGCTTGTGACAGTCCTGCGCCCAATCGCGCAGACAGATTATCCAATTGTCCGCGCTTTTCGCGCACCACTTGCTTGGGACTGATCAGCCCCGCGCTGAGTGCGTCGAGTTTGGCGCGGCGGCGTTCCACCAGTGTTCGCGTCGCTAGCGGCAGTCGATCCGCCACCGTATCAAAACGTTGGCGCTTGGTCTCCAACAGTCGCTGCGCGGGCGGTAGTCGGTTCGCGGTGAGGCGCTCTTTGCCGCGTTTGATGTATCGCACCAGCGCCCGTTTTAGCCGTTGTTGATAATCGTCGATTTGCAGCTTGAGGTCTGAGCGGACTGGAACGGCGATTTCAGCTGCGCCCGTCGGCGTCGGCGCGCGAGCGTCAGAGACATAGTCGATTAATGTTGTATCGGTTTCGTGACCCACCGCTGAGATCAGCGGGATTTCGCTTTCGAAAGCAGCGCGGACAACGTCTTCCTCATTGAACGGCCAGAGGTCTTCGATCGACCCACCGCCGCGACCAACAATTAGCACATCGGGTCGCTCGCCAACTGGCATCGCATTGAAACCGCGAATGCCGGCAACAATTTGCGGTGCTGCTGTCTCGCCCTGGACGAGCGCTGGCCAAAGAATGACACGGACCGGGAACCGGTCTTGAATTCGGTGCAGAATATCGCGAATGACGGCGCCAGTCGGCGATGTCACGACGCCAACGGTTTTCGGCAAGAAGGGCAGGGCTTTCTTGTGCCGGTCATCAAACAGGCCTTCTGCTGCGAGCTTCTTCTTACGCTCTTCCAGCAGCGCCATCAGCGCACCGACACCGGCCGGGCGCAGACTATCCGCGATTAACTGGTAGTTCGACCGGCCTGGATAAGTCGAGAGCCGGCCCGTGGCGATGACTTCGAGCCCCTCTTCGGGCCGGAACGGCAAGCGCGAAACCTGTCCCTTCCACATGATCGTATTCAGCACGGCCTTATCGTCTTTCAGATCGGCATACATGTGGCCTGACCGGGCAATCGTCACGCGGCCCAGCTCGCCGCGCACGCGAACGTGATCATACGCTGTCTCAATCGTACGCTTCAGCGCTTGAGAAAGTTCAGAGACCGAAAGTTCGGGCAAGTTCGAGGTGGGTGAATCAGCCATGTTTCAACTCTAGCCGTGGGAACATTCGCCGTCACCAGAGAATTGGCTGAACCTTTGGGTGGGTCACCGCGACTATAGAGGTAGATGACAAGGAGATCGCTTGATGGACGTTGGTGCAATCACAGAAAAGAGTATGGCCATGAGCCCCGAAATCTGGACCCGGCACGCCAATCCATGGAGCGGCTGGACGCGGATGCCGATCCTGCCGGCTTTGGCGTTGGCGATCTGGTCACGCGCCTGGATAGGGTGGGCAAGCCTTGCCATCATCGCGGTCTTGCTGGTTTGGATTTGGATCAATCCGCGCGTTTTTCCGAAACCAAAAAGTACAGATAACTGGATGTCCCGCGGTGTGATCGGTGAACGTGTCTGGCTCAACCGAAAAGCCGTGCCGATTCCAACCCACCATGGGCGTTGGGCGATCATGCTCAGCGTGATATCCGGCATTGGGATCATGCCGCTCGCCTGGGGGCTATGGCAATTTGAGGTCTGGCCGGTTTTGCTGGGGCTTATCTTGATCATGGGCGGCAAGCTTTGGTTCCTCGATCGGATGGGCTGGCTGTACGCAGATATGGCGAACACGCGCCCCGATTATCGTGCAATGTTGTATTGAGCCCTTGATCCCGGCGGCCCCAGGGTGCAAGGGCTGGCGCCATGAAAATACTCGTTGTTGGTTCGGGCGGCCGCGAACACGCCCTCGCTTGGAAAATCGCGCAATCCGAGATTGTCGACGAAGTCTTTTGCGTCCCTGGTAATCCAGGCATGGACAAAATCGGACCGTGTTTTGATGTCGATCCAACGGATCTGCACAAGATGCAGGAACTGGTGCTGCAAGTCTCGCCGGATCTAATTGTCATTGGACCAGAAGCACCATTAGCCGCGGGCTTGTCCGATGCGCTTCGGGCGCGCGGTTTTGACGTTTTTGGCCCGAGCGAGAAGGCGGCGCAATTGGAAAGCTCTAAAGGCTTCTCCAAAGATATCATGAAGCAGTTGGATATTCCGACGGCAGCTTACGGGCGTTTCACCGATCTTACCGAGGCGCTCGACTTCCTGGAAACCATGGAAGCGCCTTATGTCATCAAAGCCGACGGACTGGCCGCGGGCAAAGGCGTGGTGATTTGTGATAATCTCGAAGAGGCAGAAAACGAAGTCGAAGCGATGATGACCGGCAAGTTCGGTGATGCGTCGACTGAAATCGTCATTGAAGAATTCATGGATGGTGAGGAAGCCTCGATTTTTGTTCTGACGGATGGAGAGGGGGCGATCTATCTGCCGCCAGCTCAGGACCACAAGCGGGTTGGGGATGGCGACAAGGGTCCGAATACAGGCGGTATGGGCTCTTACGCCCCAGCGCCGGTCGTCACACCGCGGATCATGGAATTGGTCCAAACACTGATCGTCGAGCCACTGCTATCCGGCATGGCAGAACAGGATATGCCTTATCAGGGTGTGCTCTATGTTGGCATCATGGTGTCTGAGTCGGGCCCAAAAGTCGTTGAGTTCAATGCCCGTTTTGGCGACCCTGAATGCCAGGTGCTGATGGCCGGACTTCCTGGAGACATTGTGCCGGCGCTGCTAACCTGCGCGACTGGCGGCCTGGTGCATGGCCATCGCGAGATTGCCGACATGATGGGCATCAATCGGTTTCAGCCAAGTGCGTGCGTTGTGATGGCCACCAACGGCTATCCAGAATCCTATCCCAAAGGATCAATCATCGAAGGTATTGAAGGCGCTGATGCGATCGACGGCGTCACGGTTTTTCAGGCTGGAACAGATACTGACAGTGACGGAAAACTTGTCGCCGTCGGCGGACGTGTTCTGGGCGTCACGGCGACAGGTGATGACCTTCGCCAAGCCGTGGATGGCGCCTATGCCGGCGTCGCAAAGATTGACTGGCCAGAAGGGTTTAACCGGACAGATATTGGCTGGCGGGCGCTGAAATAGTGGCAGAGCGGGATCTCTCGAAATTGCTGGCAAGTCTGAGCGTAAAGACGCGAGACGGTGTCTGGCGGTTTGAGACGATATCCTCAGAAGAGGCCTCATGGACGGATTTGGTCAATCTCCGCGAGGTGCGCGATATCGCGATGTTGTTTCACGAGGCTGAAGGCCTGACAGTGATCACATCAGCGATTGATGACACGCCAGATGATAATCAATGGGCCTGGCTGGAGCTGAGCGTGTATTCGGACCTGCAGGCTGTTGGGTTCCTCGCCAAAGTTTCGGAAGCGCTGGCCGATGCCGGCATCCCTTGCAATGCTGTGGCGGCGTTTCACCACGATCATATTTTCGTGCCTGTTGCGCGTGCAACTGATGCGAAAACGGCGATTGAAGCGCTTCGCACGCGGGCCTAACCCTGCGTCCGACTTGTCGCCGCTGTTCGGCTTGCTAAACAGACAATCGAAGCAAAACACCCCCGGGAGACGCGGCATGGTACATAGCGGCAATGCACAGGAAATGTTCACCGGCACGAAAGATGTCGCTGATACACACAAGTTCAATGAAGCCAATCTCGAAGCCTGGATGGTAGAGAATGTCGAGGGCTTTGAAGGTCCCCTGACCGTCAAACAGTTCAAAGGCGGACAATCGAACCCGACATACAAACTGTTTGCGGGCGGCAAAACATATGTCATGCGCCGCAAACCGCCCGGTAAACTATTGCCATCTGCACACGCCGTTGATCGCGAGTTTCGAGTGATTGATGCGCTCTATCCGCTCGGTTTTCCTGTCGCGCGACCTTACGGGCTGTGTATGGATGAAAGCGTTGTTGGAACGATCTTCTACGTCATGGGATGTGTTGATGGTCGTATCTTGTGGGACGGGACCCTGCCAGGCATGGACCCGAGCGAGCGCCGGGCGATCTATGAAGCCAAGGTCAAAACATTTGCCGAGCTGCACAATGTCGACTGGCGCGCCGCTGGGTTAGAGGGGTTCGGCAAGGAGGCAGACTATATTGCTCGCCAAACCCATCGCTGGACCAAGCAATATGTGGCCTCTGAGACCAAGAAAATCTCGGACATGGATGCGCTGATCGACTGGCTCCCCAAAAACATTCCAGCCGGGGATAAGACAACGATCGTGCATGGCGATTATCGCCTCGATAATATGGTCCTGCATCCGACTGAGCCGAAAGTGATCGCGGTATTGGATTGGGAGCTTTGCACCCTCGGCGATCCGCTCGCGGACTTTACCTATCACTTGATGAATTGGGTCATGCCAAGCTCTGATCCAGCGCGTGGGGCCTTGGTCGATATCGACGATCTGAAAGCGTACGGTATTCCGACCATGGAAGAATACACCGCGCTTTATTGCCAACATACGGGCCGTGATGGCTTGCCAGAAGTCGACTATTATTTTGCTTATAACGCCTTCCGACTGGCAGCGATTTGTCAGGGTATTGTGGGCCGTGTTCGCGACGGTACAGCATCCAACGCTGCCGCAGACACGATGGAAGCGCGGGTTGCCCCGCTCGCGGCCTTCGCAGCAGATTGCGCCCGCAAAGCCGGGATGGAAGGATGAGCTTCGAGACGCCGATCACGGACCAGGGCGGCGTTCTGAGCGGACCTCTGCGCGCGCCAGCCAATATGCTGCTCGAGCAGGAATATGGCGGCCACAAATCAATCCATGACGACGCCGAAGCCGAACGCCTTGGGTTCCGCGCCGGTCCAATTGAAGGGCCAACTCATTTTAGTCAGTTCGATCCGCTCCTTGTCCGTCTTTGGGGTAAGGACTGGTTCGAGCGCGGCTGCATTTCCTGCCACTACAAGAATATGGTGGTCGAGGGCGAACAGGTCCGGGCTTTTGTTAAGCCGATTTCCGAGACACGAGCAGAATGCTGGGCTGAAAAAGCCGATGGCACGCAAGTTCTGGAAGCGTCCGCGACGCTCGGGCCAGACCATGGCGAAACGCTGTTGGAAGCGCGGATGGCGAAGCTGCGTCCGGCAGGCGATTTGGTTATCCTGGCCGACCTCGACGTTGGCATGACAGGTCGTGAAGATGAACCCGTCATGATGGCAGCGGATCAGAATATGGGCGCGCTTTATCCGTTCTCATTGACTGAAAAGCTGGAAAAAATCACCGAACGGTCTGCTTGGTATGATGATGCGTCAGCGTCTCCCTGGGGGCGGGCGATCATCCCGACCGAGATGGTTAGTGTGTTGGCCGAGTATTCCAGCCGTAAGGCCGGGTTTCCAAGCAAGGGGCCGGTGATTGGCTTGTTTGCAGATCTCGAGATCCGCTATCTGAATGGCCCGCTATTTGTCGGCGAGGATTACCTGATCCGCCGTGAGATCGTGGCGCTCGCCCAAGGCCGCCGAACTGAGAATTACTGGACGCGCACGCGCATCTTTGATGCTTCAGGCAAAACCCAGATGGCTGAATCCTTACTCAATCACGGGGTACTGAAACACTCTTATGCGGACTATCCGAAAGAGTTGCTCGCGTAGCCCGGTTTAGCTCGCGTCTAGCAATCAGTCTTAGAAAGCGTTGAGTTGAAGATATAAGTCTGCGGCGCGATAGGGTCCGTGATCTTCTTGTAGACCTTATTGTTCGGGTCATCCCAGCTTTGTGCAAACGCTTCCATGCGGATAATCCGATCACCCAGATAGGTGGTGATATGGTCCGCGTCTAACATTCCCCAATAGTCTTTTGGATCGACCCGGCAGTCATGCTCGATTGCCGCGCCGAGCATTTGATCGCTGATATCCTGGATATAGCCCAGCTCCACGCCTTGTCCTTTGAGGTGATCTTCCATGTGTTGCGCGCCGCTGCGATGCATCATGAAGCCAAAATCATAGCCTAGCTGTGCTGCCATAAGGGCCATTGGAGGCGGTGTAGCATCGTCCTTTTGCCAGCCCCACCAGGTGCGGAAATCCATCATCGTGATCCCGTGGACGGAGATGTGCGCGCTATTATGAATATGAACTTCGTCGAGGCCCGGCAAAATCACCATTGCGCAAGCCGACATGCACTGGCCGGCAATGACCGCTGGTTCACCGCGATCGTCCAGAATGGTGCTCATGCCGCGGGCCGTGGCGACATTACCGCCTGGACTGGTAATGATGATGCGACTGGCTTCGGGCAGGGCGTTGAGTTTTAGGAATTGCTCCGGAAAGATTGCGGCATTGTAGCAAATCACGTCAGTCCCTTCGAGCATGGAAACCCCGTCAGTATCGAGGCATTGCTCGACCAGCCGATCGGTTTCGGTATCCGAACGGTCGAAATCGATGGTCGCTTGTGCAGTTGCCGAGGGTGCGATGATAATGCCGCACAGCCATCCTAAAACCCAAGATCGCATGTCATCTCCTTTGTCCTGTTATCGTAAGATGGGTAAAAACTTTGGCAAATCAAAGGCTGATTCACCATACAGCCTTGCAGAACGCAACGGGCCGCGCCTAACTGGGGCAAATGGGAGAGCAGAGTGAAACGTATTAAAAAATGGAGCGTGATTGCCGGCTTGGCGGCTGCCTTGATCAGCAGCGCACAGTCGCAAGAGGCCAAAACTGTCATCGAAGCGGGCAATTTGCTCGCCGTGCCCGGCGACGGCTATCTAAAAAACCGGTCAATCACGATCCAAGACGGTAAGATCGGCAAGATCGAGCGCGGCTTCAAAAGTCAGCCGGATGATGTTCGGGTGATCGATCTGCGAGATGCGTATGTTTTACCCGGTCTGATCGACAGTCACGTGCACTTGCTCAGCGAGTTTTCGCCAACATCTCGAATGAAAGCACTTAGTGATTCAGAGGTTGATGCGGCTCTGGAAGGTGCCTCGCACGCTTATACGACTTTGCTCGCTGGGTTCACGACGGTTCAGGATGTCGGCGGCGCGAATGAGGCGATCTTCTCGCTTCGTGACGCGATTCGCAAAGGCCAAGTTCCAGGGCCTCGTATCCGGGCGTCCGGGCAGGCGATAACGCCGACAGGCGGTCATGGTGATGCCAATGGCTTTTCACCCACGCTGACGCGCGTATTCTCTGGACCGAATGCTTGTAACGGCGCCGATGATTGTCGCCGGGCTGTACGCGAGGCTATTCGCGCAGGGGCAGATGTCATCAAGATTACTGCAACAGGCGGCGTGCTATCGAATACGAAAGCCGGACTCGAACAGCAATTTTTTGATGATGAGATTGCTGCCATCGTCGACACTGCGGCGATGATGGGGCGCAAAGTGACTGCCCACGCCCATGGCAAAGGCGGAATCGAAGCGGCCCTGCGCAATGGCGTTCAGTCGATCGAGCACGGCACCTATCTCGATGATGAGACGATTGAAATATTCAAGCAAAACGGTGGAACTCTGGTCCCGACTATTTTGGCAGGTGTCACAGTCACCGGCTGGACAGACCAGACGTGGTTGCCGGCCCCATCACGAGAAAAAGCCGCGATTGTCGGGCCGCTGATGCTGGATATGTTGAGCCGGGCGCGTCAGGGCGGGGTCAATGTCGCCTTCGGAACGGATACTGGCGTTTCCAAGCATGGCGACAATGCCGAAGAATTCGAGCTTATGGTGCAAGCAGGCTATTCCCCGGAAGAAGCGATCCGTACGGCGACGATTTCCGCGGCTGAGCATATAGAGATGGCTGACATGGTCGGTACGATTGAAACAGGCAAATTTGCTGACATGGTTGTGCTGCGCAATGATCCGCTCGATTCGGTTTCGGCGCTGAAGTCTGTGCGTCTCGTGATCAAGAACGGTGAAGAATACCGACCTTGATATCGACTTTGATGTTCAATTTGAATAGACCCGCATCAAGTCGCCAAATTTGTTGCATTAAACGGGGGCGTTAGATGCGGAATAGACCGGAGAATCTGGTCGCATTGATGCTTGCCAGTCTGGTCGTGGGCTGCGGGCCGTCTGCGGATGCGCCGAGTTCGGCCGTTAGCCAATGTGTCGACATTCCGAACGGACAATATTTCCAATTCGTCGATGGCCGACTGAAGAGCGTCACACAGCGCACTGTCGACGGTCGGGAACACCCGCCAGAAACGGCGCGAAGAATAGGCTCAACTTTGGCCGGAATGGGGTACCCTTGGGTCTCGCTGGACTGGGATGGGGAAGTTGCAGTGATCTCCGGACTGGCTCTGGACGAAGCCTCGCGGTCAGATGCCTTTATCGCCGCGAGATCAGTGTTTGAGGCGGACGCGGTGTCGGGGCCGTTGGTTCAGCGGGTCGTCAACAATATGGACGTACGCGCCGCCGAAGAAGCGATTGCAATCCGGCTGACTCAAGAGCTCGCAGATGAGGATGGCTTGCGTTGGTTGAGCGTCGTGATCAATGGCAACGTCGCGACCCTTGTCGGCGCGGCGAGCGAGGAGGCAGACAAGCAGGCGGGATATCGTATTGGCCGCTCGGTCGTAGAATCGGATCTCGAATCGGGGGCGATCATAAACATAGTCGTAGACGCAATTTCATTGCCGGGCGCTGCAAATCCAATCGGCACGGCGCTTGTCGGGCTGGGCGCGGCCCCAGACCTTGCCGGCTGTCAGGCCGCATTCAATCAAGTCATGGATGGTCGTGATGTTGCTTTCGAGGCCGACGAAGCGATCGTCGAGCGCTCAAGCTCTCGTCTGCTCGATGCTGTGACCGGAGCGGCGCTCATTTGCGAAGACCATGCGATCGAGATCGCGGTCCGGGTCGGCGCAATGGAGGGCGTTGGCGATGGCCTTGACCTGTCCCAGCAACGAGCCACCGCCGTGCGCGATTATTTGCTCGCTTATGGTGTCTCGCCGGATGCGGTTAGCGCGCGTGGTTATGGCCGATATGAGGATGCGGTTTCTGAAACGGCTTTCATTTTGCGGCCACGCGACTCTTAAAACTCACAGACCAATCCCTTGTTCGCGGGAACGCTCGCTTCAACGGAATCGATCCAGGCTTGCTCAATCGCTGCAGCGCCTTTTATGGGCGTGGCCGAAACGAACTTCTTTGACACGGGATAGAAGTCAACAAGGTCAACGCCAGTCCGGCGATCGAGTTCACCTGCTGGTAATTGTTTGGCGCGGTTAGCCGCATAATCTGGCACAAAGAAGAATTCCGGTTGCGGACCTGGCGTGTCAGCGACCGGCACGCGATTGTCTTCCCAATCTGTGGCGCCGATGATCAGGCTTCTCACCAGGTGCTCGCCGCAGGTTTGGTGAACCATCTTGGTCAGTTCCGGGCGGCCGACAAAGTCGACATAAGCGGTTTTCCCAGAGGCTTGATACGATGTGATCTCATCATATTCGAGAACGTTATCGTATAGACCAGTCTCTTTCACGAATTGAATATTGCGCCGCGAGGTGACGCCCACGGTCTTTACGCCCCGTCTTTGCAGACCGTGCGCCGTGGCAATCGCTGTTTTTGACGACGCGCTTGAAATCACTGCGGCGTCGGGCTTTGGCTCGCCCTCCATCAAGCTATCGCAAATCATCCAGCCAGTCATATAGAGCGGGCGGAAGAGCATTTGTTGAGGCTCAGTGCCCTCAACATAGGACGGGTCGGTGTCGTTGAAGCTGTAGAAATTGTAAATTGGTGCGAGACCCTGGCGATGTGCGGCACCATCAAAGAAGCCGCGCGCTGACGTCTTCGTCGGTGCGACGACAAGCTCTTCTGATATCGGGTAATATCCATACAGACGTTTGCCGACTTCAACGCCGTCGGCTTTGGATTCGGCGACAGTCGCGAATCCCCAGACAGGCACGCGTCCCATGCTTTCATCTGTCGTCGGAAAGAAGTTCCAGTAATGCATCGGCGCACCGCCAAAAGCCGCATAAGTCACGTTATTGGCGGTCAAGGCGAAGGCGTCGATGCTGAGGCGTACCTCGCCGTCGGCCAATGCCTGCGGCGCGGCGTCGTGCCACTGCGTCGCGCGCAAGTTAGATTTGGTGATCAGATGCTGCTTAGCCATGGTCGTCTCCGTTTTGACGACACTGTGTGCCCAGCCAGCATTCTAATCAAGCTTGACGTAGCGCGGACTAATGTTGCGTTGGTTTCACGCGTGGCGCTTGTGCGGCGCCATCAAAAGCGCGCAGGTAAGTTTCGAGTGCAGTTAGCGCCTCACGTGCCTCGACAACAATTGAAGGCGATTCGGAGCGCAGATAGTTGAACTCGGACGTTCCAGGAGCAGCGGAACAAACCGTCTCGAGATCTTTCAAGGACCGCGCCAGAACTTCTGCGTAAAACGTCCAATGTGGATTATTGCTTTTCATTCCGAACCCTGATTCTAGAGGCTGCCCCAGAATAGAATAAGACAAGTATTAATACAATTAAAAAGTGCAAATACTTTATTTCATTTGTTGGTTGTTCTTGTTTTGGCGTCGAGGCTCAGGCGGGGGTCACGCCTGTTTCTTGAACCAAACTCGCGAAATATTCAGGAAGCTCCGGCGATGTTTCAGTCCATCGGATCGCGTTTATCAGGTTTTGCGGTGCGATCGTATTGCCGTCAGTGTCCGCAACTCTCATCAATGTGTTCACGGCTGCGTGAATGCTGCCGCGGCGCCTGAACACATGATTGAACGCGATGTACGTGTCAGTCCAACCGTCAATTTCACAGACCATCTTGAACGATTGCGGCGCTTTTAGCATCCGTGTGAGCGTCCGCGTCTGGCCACAGATTTCGAGCTGCCAATCATTCTTTTGCAAGGCGCTCGCCAGTCCGGTTCGTATTAGCAGGTTGAGGCGTCCAAGGTCACTGAAAGAGAGATAACGACTATTTGTCATGTGCATGAACATGTCCTGGTCTGTGAGCCAGACCCGGTAATTCAGGACGTAAGGACGATTCAGCGGCGCGCGCTTCGACGAGAACATTGCAACCAGAACCACCCAGATGCGGCGAAAAAACAAATTCAACTTATGGCTCCGTAGGCAGCTTAATCCGGCGATCCTTGTCGCCACAGTTTGTCCAATTCCGCGGCGATTGCAAACGACTTTCGAGCCGCGCCGCCGCCAATTCTAAGGCCAATCATCGCTGAGCCTTCCAGCGCTGAGGGATCTTCACTGTCCCGACTCCAGCGACTGCCAGCGACAAAGCCCTCATCAAGAGAAGCGAGGAATTCGCCAAACTCTTCCTCTCGGCCATCTGCGAAGAGTGGCAGCCAGATCAGGAATTGCGCTTTTGGCCATTTACGCATCGCCCGCGGCACCCAATTGGCCAGCGCGTCCATATCTGCGTCGGTCTCATAACTTGGGTCGAGCATGAGCAGCATATTCTCGCCACGCCTCGGTTGCAGGCGCAATGCCCCACGATATCCGTCTTCCTTGCGAATCTGAACGCGTTTGTCGTTTTGTAATGCCTGCGTGAGGGCTTTGTGTTCTGCCTTGTGCAGTTCAAACAGAACCAGCCGCGCCTTGTTGCCTAAAAGTTGAGAGGCCAGGGCGGGCGAGCCAGGATATGAAGACGCGCCTTTGCTCTGGACATGCTGCAACCAGGGGCGCAACGCGCTGGCGGCTTGTTTGGCTTTGGGCATGGCAAGGATGCCGCGTTCTGCTTCGCCGGTCTTTTGGGATTGGCTGCCGCCCAGATCGTAAAACCCTCTTGCGGCATGCGTTTCTACATAAAGTAGTTGGCGATCAGCTTCAGCTTCCGAGGTCAGTACGGCGTGCAGGATGGCGTGCTTGAGCACATCAGCCTGATTTCCCGCATGATAGCCGTGCTGATAGGACAGCAATGTCTATTGCTCCCGCTCGGCGAGTGACGCTTGCCGGATGGCTTCAAACTCATTGCCAGGATACCAGGTTGGCCAGGCATCGGATTGCACAATGCCCATACCAACTGTGTAGAGCGCTGTAATATCCTCTTCCATGCCGGATAGATCCCAGTCTTCGGAATATTCATCCATCGGCTTGTGATAGCGCTGAGCTGTATAGGTGTCGGCGAATGCCTTGCCTGCGGCGATCCCGCCATCCCGCTTGTCGATCCCGCCATCGGCATACAACATTGGGACGCCTTTCTTGGCGAATGAAACGTGATCTGAACGATAGAAATATCCCGCTTGTGGATTTGGATCCGGAACGATCACGCGGTCAGTGGCATCAAGGTGAGCCTTTAAGAGGTCCTCGAGTTCGGACGCGCCATAACCGACGACGACCATGTCTTTGGTGCGTCCAACCGGCATCATGCCGTCCATGTTCAGCCCTGCAACAATCTGATTCATTGGAACTGTTGGATTTTCAGCATAGAAGGCAGATCCTAAAAGTCCGGACTCTTCCAGTGTTACAGCCAGGAAGAGCGCCGAGCGATCGCGCTCTTGCGCTGCCATGGCTTCCGCGATTTCAAGCAGCGCCGACATGCCTGTGGCATTGTCGACGGCGCCATTGAAAATGTCGTCGCGATAAAAGTCCTGAGTCGGTTCCCCGTCACGGTCAGATGACTTCTTTCCGAGGTGGTCCCAGTGGGCTGTGAACAAGGCAAACTCATCCGGTGCTGTCTTTCCCGGTAACATGCCGGCGACATTGCGGGATTCTGTTGTGGAAACGGTTTGGCTAAGCGCGCCGCTGACTGCCAGCTCGCCCATATCGACCGGAGAAAATCCTTCTGCCTTCGCGGCGCGTTTGATTGTGGAGAAATCGAGACCTGCTTCTGCGAACAGCGCGCGCGCCGTTTCCTCTGTGATCCAGGCCTCAAACAGTGTCCGGTTATCGCCGCCATCGGCGCGGATCAGGTCCGCTTGCGCGCCTGACCAGGAATTGGCCACAACATCCCAGCCATATGAGGCCGGAGCGGTTTCGTGAACGATGATGGCGCCGGTCGCGCCTTGGCGGCCGGCTTCTTCAAACTTGTAGGTCCAGCGGCCATAATAAGTCATCGACTTGCCTTTGAAGAGCTCATCTTCGCGGGCATAGCCTGGATCATTGACTAGCATGACGACGGTTTTGCCTTCAACATCGAGGCCAGCATAGTCATTCCAGCCATATTCCGGTGCGACGACGCCATAGCCGACAAAAACCAGTTCGGAATTCTGCCAGTTGGCTTCATCGCGATCCTGTTTCTTGGTCCACAGCACCGCATCTTCTTTTAACGTCATCGGGAAATCTTCACCCGATGCCCCACCAGAAAACGTCAAGCTGGAAGCATTCTCATCGAGAGTCTGCTCGATCATACCAACAGTTTGGAACCATGTACCATTTTCGCCCGCAGGCTGGAGGCCGATACGTTCCATTTCGGCCGCTACCCAGTCCGCTGTTTTTTCGCCAATCTCAGCTGCTGGGGCGCGGCCTTCGAACGCGTCATCAGCCAGAGTCGCTATTCTAACACGCAAATCATCAGCGCTGATCGCCGAGGATGTTTCCGTCGGAAGCGGGAGCACCAAATTGCTGACGTCTTCGACCACAACTGGTGGGGTTTCTGGGGTAATCGGATCGATATCATCATTTGCTTGAACGCAAGCAGCCAGAATAGCCAGCGTTGAAGTGGCGAGGGTCAGACGGATCATGAGCACGTCTCCTGTCAGAGCTTTGTTTGACCCCGGTTTGGCACAGTGACGGATCGTCGACAAGCGGCGGTCTGTGACGCTTTAGTCGCCCGGCAGCGGGATGTAATCCTCCTCGCCGTCGGGCAGGGTAAACGGGGTGTCTCGCCAGCCGCCGAGCTCTGATGCGCGCCAATCGGCTTTCGCTTTGGTCAGGCGTTTTTTGTCGGCCGCAACGAAGTTCCAATCGATGAGGCGGCGCCCATCCATTTTTTGGCCACCGATCAACATAAATCGCGCACCCGCCTGAACACTAACGCCAACATCTTCGCCTTTCTTCAGGACCGCCATATGGCCCGCTGCGATTGTCTCTACATCAATTTTGGCTTCGCCTTCGGCCATGTATAGCGCGCGTTCTTCTGCTTCATCGCCGCCAATCGTGAAGTGGCTGTGAGCGTCGGTGTCGGCGGCAACGTACCAAATGCCCCACGGAAAACTGACTGGCGCCGTGTGCCCGAATGCGGTGCCAGCGAGGACGCGAGCATGCGCTCCGCCAAGATCAAATTCAGGGAGCGTTTGGGCAGGGTGGTGCACGAAGTCGGGTTGGGTTTCAGCGTGTTCCTGCGGCAGTGCGACCCAAGTTTGAATGCCATGCATTGATTGTCCACTGGCGCGTTCAGCATCCGGCGTGCGCTCAGAGTGACATATGCCGCGACCAGCGGTCATCCAGTTTACTGCCCCGGGACGGATGACCAAATCATTGCCGAGCGAATCTCTATGCCGCATCGCGCCTTCATACAAAAATGTCACTGTGGCCAGACCAATATGCGGATGTGGGCGGACATCGAAACCATGGCCAGGCGCATAGTTTACCGGCCCGAAATGATCGAAGAAAATGAATGGACCGACCATTTTGCGACGATGGAATGGCAAGATGCGGCGAACGACAAACCCGTCGCCAAGGTCGGTTTCTCGCGGTTTTATGATTTGCTCGATCAACGCGCTCATGTCTCAACTCCTTGCAGAGGTTTGAATTGGAAGTGACATAGACCAATGAGCACTGAACTCGATAAATTCGTAGACGAAATTCGCGCATGTCAATTATGCGCCAGTGACATGGAGCGGGCACCGAGGCCGATCCTGCAGGTTTCTGATACCGCCCGGATCCTGATTGCGGGACAGGCGCCTGGCAACCTGGCGATGGAGTCGGGGCAGCCATTCACCGACCCGTCTGGCGACCGATTGCGCGACTGGCTTCAAATCGACGAAGCGACATTCTACGATCCTTCAAAAGTCGCAATTGTTCCCATGGGGTTTTGCTTCCCAGGATATGACAAGAATGGCGGCGATATCCCGCCGATGAAGAGATGCGCCAAAACCTGGCATCAACCCTTGTTCGAACGCTTGCCGCAGATCGAGCTGAAAGTGCTGATTGGCGGCTATGCACAGCGCTGGCATATCGGCGATCAAATGGAAAAGACCCTGACGGCCACTGTGAAGAAATGGCGCGGGTTTCTGGAGCAGGGCGTCATCGTTACGCCACATCCGAGTTGGAGAAATAATGCATGGCTCAAGCGCAATCCCTGGTTCGAAACCGAACTCTTGCCCGAATTGCGAAAACGAGTACAGGATTTGCTCTCCTGATCACGGTGTTGTTCGGTGGGTTAGCCGCCTGCGTGACACCTGCAACCCTTAAAGCATTGGAATTAGAGAGGCCTGTGATGCCGCAGCTCGACCCTGAGAATAGTCAGTTGATCAGCTTTGATGGCGCAAAGCTGGGGCTGACTGTTTGGGACACAGAAACCGATCCCGAGATTGTCATTGTCGGCGTCCATGGCATGAATGACTATGCCAATGCCTTCCATATGGCGGCGCCATATTGGGCCGCGCGCGGGGTCAAGACGTATGCTTATGACCAGCGCGGTTTCGGGCGGTCTATCGGGCGCGGTGATTGGCCGGATGAAGAGTTGATGCGTGAGGATTTACGAACCGCCGTGCGTCTGGTTCGAGCCAAGCATCCCGAGACGACACTGGCAGTTGTCGGCATCTCGATGGGCGGTGCGATGGCAATGACGGCGTTTGGGTCCGACAATCCGCCAGAAGGCGTCGATCGCGTTGTGTTTAGCGGACCTGGTCTCAGAGGCTGGGGATCCATTCCTGCTGTTCAGCGTGTCGCCTTGTGGACCAGTGTCCGCGTCCGTCCCGGCTGGGTCGTGCGCCCGCCACGCTTTGTGAAAATTGAGCCGAGCGACAATGTTGAAATGCTGCAACGTTTGTGGGCAGACCCGCTCGGCATAAAGAACAACAAAATTGAGCAGGTTCACGGCGTCGTCAGCTTGATGGAAAATGCGCACCGAGCGGCGCCAGACTTGCCGACCGATATTCCGATGCTGCTGACTTATGGTGCGAAAGACATCGTCATCCCGGAGCGGGGACTACGTCGGACGGCCAGACGCCTGCCAGATCATGTGCGAACCGCGTATTATCCTGACGGATATCACATGCTGCTGCGCGACTTACAGGCTGAAATCGTGTTCGAGGACGTGCTGACTTTCCTGCGCGATCCTGAAGCCCCGTTGCCGAGTAAGGTCGGCGAAGTGCCGGGGCGAATTGCAAACTGATTGTTGACCCTGCGCCAAGAGGCGTTACACCGCCGGTTTGTTTCATTCCCAACTATACGATCGGGCGGCTGCCATGTTCGACAATCCTTCTTTTGATCACCATGAAGGCGTGCATTTCTTCAGTGACGAAGAGAGTGGACTGAGAGCCGTGATTGCCATCCACTCTACAGCGCTCGGCCCTTCCTCTGGTGGCACAAGGATGTGGGACTATCCCGACAGCAATGCCATGCTTACCGACGTGCTGCGTCTGAGCCAGGGCATGAGCTACAAGAACGCGATGGCATCTATCCCGCATGGCGGCGGCAAAGCTGTGATCTGGGGTAATTCGAAAACCGGTAAATCCAAAGCCCTGTTCCGGGCTTTTGGGCGCGCCGTCGAGAGTTTGCAGGGGCGCTATTGGACGGCTGAAGATGTTGGCATCGACACAGCCGATATCGAGATCGCAGCTCAGGAAACCCGATTTGCGGCGGGCCTGACAACCGGCGATGCGGCGAGTGGTGATCCGTCTCCGGTAACCGCGCTGGGCGTGTTCAAAGGAATCCAGCAAACCGCAATGCGGGTTTTTGGCGATACTGACCTGAATGGCAAAACCGTTGCGGTGCAGGGCGTCGGTTCTGTCGGTGGCTACACGGCGCTGCACCTGGCCGAAGCCGGCGCCAATCTTGTCATCACCGATATCGACCAGGAAGCACTCGCGGATATCTCGAAACGCACAGGCGCCAAAATCGTCGCGCCGGACGAGATTTACGACGTCGAGGCGGATATCTTTTCACCGAATGCGCTTGGCGCGATCATCAATGAAGACACATTGAAACGGTTGAAAGTAAAAGCCATCGCTGGCGGCGCCAATAATCAACTCTCGGTTCCGGCAATGGGCGAGTTTGTTCGCCGCGCGGGCATCCTTTATGCGCCTGATTATGTCATAAATGGCGGCGGCATCATCAATGTCGCAGCAGAGATTTCCGGTGACTATTCGCGTCACTGGGTGGATCAGAAGCTCGACACACTGATCGAAACACTCGGGTCGGTTCTGGACGATTCACTCGCCTCTGGCCGCCCAACCAATGAAGTTGCCGATGAAATCGCCCGCGCCCGGATTGCAGCTGCGAAAGTCTAGGTCTCGTCAGGGGCGGAGTCAGCAGATTCAACCGGATTTTCTGGAGCTTCCTCGATGAGTTCGGGCAGTTCTGCGACACTCTCGCCTGCGCAAACAAATGGCGAAGCTTCGACCGGGTTGCCATCTATCAAGCGCACCGCTCTGGCATATCCGCGTGCATTTCCGGCCGTCAGCGCGAACGTGCCTTCGAGGACATTAACGTTGCGCTGGTAGAAGGGCAGATAGCCGGTCCAGCTGCGGCGTGTCAGCGTTGGGGCCAGCTCGAATCGTCCGGTCGAGGCGCGACGTGCACCTTCAAATCGTCCGGTCAGAGAAACAGTGTTGATTTCCTTGGTGCCCACGAAACTCACCGGAAACCGGCCACGTGGTGGTATCATTTGAAACGCCTCTTCGACTTTTTCGCCATTCCCGACGACAGGTGCGGAGAGTGGGTCGTCCGACAGAAATACGCGCCAAGCGAGATGCAGCCCTTCATAAGTCGAAAGGTCGGCGCTCTCCGTGCACGTGTCGATTTGCCATTCGCCATCCAGGCGGAATTTTTCGTATTGCATCCAGCCGGTTACGACAGCGGTTGTGGCCGTGAATCCCACAGAGGCGTATTTGATGAATTCCAACATTGCCGGTCCCCTCAGATCGCAATTGTTGCAATCCTAGCCGAACCTGGCGGCAAGCGTAAGCCGTTTAAAGCGCTGGCTGAATTGGACCGTCGGCCCGGCCATGCACGAACTGATCAACATGTGCGTTGCCGCTATTGTCGATCATGCTGGCGGGGCCGCGCCAGATAATCTTGCCTTCAAACAGCATCGCGATCTCGTCAGCAATTTTGCGGGCGCTGGCCATATCATGGGTGATCGAGATTGCGGCCGCGCCCAATGCTTTGGTCTGTTCAACGATCAGGTCGTTAATCGCATCAGCGGTGATCGGATCGAGGCCCGTGGTGGGTTCATCAAAGAAGATCAATTCCGGTTTGGAGACAATCGCTCGGGCGAGACCAACGCGTTTCTGCATGCCGCCGGAAATTTCTGCGGGTGTCAGATCAGCGACATCTGAGCCAAGCCGAACTTGTTTCAGCGTTTCGATCGCTCGTTCCTTGGCGTCTTTGCGCTTCATACCGTCTGCGTTGAGAAGGCGAAAAGCGATATTCTCCCACACAGTCAGGCTGTCGAACAATGCCGCAGACTGGAACAGCATGCCAATTCGGGCACGCATGGCTTCGCGGGTCTTGCCTTGATCACGGGTCACGTCATCGCCATCGAACACGATCTGACCTTTGTCGGGTGTCATCAGTCCGAGGGCGTTTTTCAGCATAACTGATTTCCCAGACCCAGAACCGCCGAGAACGACGAGCGACTTGCCCGGGGCAACATCGATGTCGACGCCGGTCAGAACCTGTTTTGGTCCAAAGGCCTTGTGGATATCTTTCAGGGCGAGAAGTGGCTGAGTGCTCATGATCCAAAGTCCACCAAGACTGTTGAGATGAGGTAATTGAAGGCGAGAATCAGCACGGCTGCACCAACCATGGCAAAAGTCGCGGCTCGGCCAACACCGGTTGCACCAGCGCTTGATTTATCACCGTGATAACAGCCGAGGATCGCGATCACGCCGCCGAACACAACGGCTTTGATCAGCCCGACAGTAACGTCCTGCCAGGTCAAGAAGTCGAGGGTGTTGCGGAGATACGTCGTCGAATCGAAGCCAAGGCCCAGCGTACTAACCGCCCAACCGCCCATGACGCCGATCACATCAGCAATCAACACTAAGAGAGGCAATGTCAGAATGCCGGCGAGGAAACGCGGCGCATAAAGATAACGGAACGGATTAGCACTGAGCGTTTTTAGCGCGTCGATCTGTTCGGTAACCCGCATCGCGCCAATCTCTGCGGCAATCCCGGCCGAGACTCGTCCCGCGAGCATCAAGCCGGTAATCGTCACGCCAAGCTCGCGTGTGATGCCAAGGACAACGATGTTGGGAACGAATTGTTCGGCGCCAAAGCGGCTGCCGCCCGAATAGATGTTCAGAGCCAACGCAGCCCCAATAAAGATCGCGGAAAGGCCGACAACGGGAAGGCTGTAAAAACCAATCGCAATCATTTGGCGAATGATCTGTGCCGGATACCAGCGAGGACTAAAGGCCGCGCCAACGGTCTTGCCCGTGAAAATCGACAGACGGCCAATTTCGCCGAGCATGCCAAGCGTGGCGCTGCCGAGCCATTGCAGAGGGTTTGGAAACCCTGACTTATGTTTCGTAGATGCGTTTGACACGAGGCGTCAGTCCTGTGGTGAGTTCGTATCCAATAGTGCCCGCAAGGGCGGCTTGCTCTTCTAGCGGCGCTTCTGGTCCGATCAATTGGGCATAAACACCAGGACGCGCAAGATCAGCAGCGTCTGTAACATCAATTGTAATCAAATCCATAGAGACACGTCCCAGAATTGGGCAACGTACGCCGCCAAGGCTGACAAAGCCCTTGTTTGAGGCCGAACGCGGAACGCCGTCGCCATAGCCAATCGCCAGAGTCGCAATCAATGTGGGCTTTTCGGCCCGCCACGTCGCGCCATAGCCAACTGTCTCACCAGCATCAATCTGTCTGATTTGCAAGATTGGTGCGGCCAGCGTCAGACCGGGTTTCAGTATGAGCCCCTCAGGCGGATGACCGCCGCCATAGAGCGCAATTCCCGGGCGTGTCAGAGCGTGATGATAGTCCGAACCGAGCCATACACCGCCTGAATTCGCGAGGCTAAGTGGAACACCCGGAAAAGCCTCGGCAATCGTTGCGAGGCCTTTTTCTTGATGTGCGTTCATCATCATCTGCTTGTCTTCGGCGCATGCCAGATGTGACATGATGAGAATCGGTGCTTGTCCCTCGCTTGCCGAGGCGAGTTCGGCGGCATCTTTTGCCGGTAAGCCGAGCCTGTTCATTCCAGTGTCGAAGTGGAGCGCGAAACCTCGCGGCATCTTAACGCCGTCGACCAGCCAATCTGCCATCGTGCGATATTGAAAACTGGAATTGATTACTGGGATCAGCGCGTTTTCGCGGTACAGCGCTTCCTCGTCTGGGGATGGTCCGTTCAGCACATAGATGTTCGGGTGACTGCCTAGCGTTGCGCGGGTCTGTTCGGCTTCATGACTGTGCGCGACGAAGAAATGGTCGCAGCCTGCATCATGCAGGGTCTCGGCAACACGCCGAATGCCATGCCCGTAAGCGTCCGCTTTGATGACTGCGCCTGTGACACCGCCGGTTTGTGCAGCCCGCAGGGTTCGCCAATTGTCAGCGATATTTGAAAGATGGATATGGGCGCGTGGACGAAGGCTCATGGTCGCCGAATTACAGCGCTTTGCGGCGGATGTAAGGCCTATTCTTCAAAAGGATCTGATGATGGCGCGCGGGCCAGATTGCCGAAGCGCGTGACATTCGCGTCGAATGACAAAACCACTTTTCCGATCGGGCCATGACGTTGTTTACCCAGAATGACTTCGGCGGTGCCATAGACTTCATCCATACGTTGTCGCCAAGAGGCCCATTTATCCGCCGCAGCAGGGTCGCCGCCATCGGCTTGCGGCTCTGTCCGCTCGAGATAGTAGCTTTCGCGATAGACAAACATCACGACGTCCGCATCTTGCTCAATTGAACCCGATTCCCGCAGATCTGAGAGTTGCGGGCGCTTATCATCGCGTTGTTCGACTTGCCGGGACAGTTGAGACAGCGCGATCACCGGAACATTCAGCTCCTTGGCCAGCGCTTTCAACGTCGTGGTGATTTGCGTGATTTCCTGAACGCGATTGACGTCAGCCTTGCCGGACGTGCCGCTGAGCAATTGCAGATAGTCGATGATCACCAAATCAATGCCTTGCGCGCGCTGCAGGCGCCTGGCTCGGGCCGCGAGCTGGCTGACCGAAATGCCGCCTTGATCGTCGATATAAAGCGGCAAATTTTGCAACTCTTCTGTCGCTTCGCGCAGGGTTTCGAAATCGTGCTTGTCGAGATCGCCCTGACGGATCTTGTGAGCGTTGATGCTGGTCCGCTCGGCCAGGATCCGTGTTGCCAATTGCTCAGATGACATTTCCAGCGAGAAGAACGCGACTTTGCCGCCTTCAAGCGTCTTGGTTGAGCCGTCTTCCTGTTTCTCGCCGCGATAATCGGCAGCAACATTATAGGCGATATTTGTGACGAGCGAGGTTTTCCCCATCGAGGGGCGCCCGGCCAGAATGATCAGGTCGGATCCGTGTAGACCGCCCATTTTATGGTCGAGATCATCCAGGCGTGTAGCGATACCGGCAATCTTGCCTTCTCGCTTGAACGCTGCTTCGGCCATTTGCAGCGATTCAGTCAGCGCTTCGGAGAAGGTCGAAAAGCCACGCCCGGTAGAGCCTCGCTCGGCCAGGGCAAACAATTCGCGCTCTGCCAGTTCAACTTGCTGAGAACCGTCTACTTCGCGGTCATGATGCTGGGCACGCGATTGGACGCCGGCGCCGATATTGATCAATTCTCGTCGCATCGCGAGGTCGCGAATGATGCGAGCATAGTCCTGGACTTCTGGTCCGAAAGCGGCGCTGTCGAGCAGGTCGGCGAGATATTGCGCACCGCCAATTTGCGTCAGGCGTTCATCTTTTTCGAATTGTTCTCTTAACGTGACGCCGTCGGCGACCCGGCCGTTCTGGATCAACATCAGGCACGCTTCGAAGATCTCCTGATGAGCTGGTGCATAGAAATCAATCGGGCGAAGGATATCTGAAACACGCTGAAAGGCGTTATTATCATACAGAATCGACCCAATGACGGCGGCTTCTGCTGACAGGTTATGCGGCAGATCCGGACCGGATTCTTCGGCGGATGGGACGGGGACGATAGCGTTACTCATCGAGCGGTATTAACCAAGAATTGCCGTTATGGGCAGTCCCTCAGTGCACGATACCCCCGAACAATGACAGAGTTATCCACAATTCTAATGACTCAGTGGATGCTACGCACACGGGTCTGCTGGTGTTTCTGAAACGATGCGTTATGAAGCGCCGTTCGAGCGCTGCCTAATCGCCACCCACTGCGGAGTCCATCATCAATGAGCCAGGTCTCACTGCTGTCGAATCTGTCCAGCCCAGCGGCGGTTTATGGCGCCCCATTTGGCGTGGATGTGTTGTCTCTGATAGAAGCACTGGAAGCACGTGGTAGCGCTGCAATCTTCGTAGCGCGAGACGACAAACAGGCTGCAACGGCCATCAAGCTCGCGCAATTTTATCGCCCCGCTCTGGAACTTGTCAGACTGCCGGGCTGGGACGTGCTGCCATATGACCGTGTCAGCCCATCTCCAGCGGTTGCCGCTGCCCGGTGTGCGGCCTTGGCAGCGCTGGCGCAGAGAGCGGCGAATGCAGAGCCCTGCCTGGTAGTGACCACGGCGAGTTCACTGGTCCAGAAAGTCCCGCCAAAAGAGACCATGCGTGCCAGTTCTCTGTCGGTGTTTACTGGCGGTCGAATCCAGCAACAGGACTTGACCTCATACCTGTCGGTTAACGGATATGTGCGGGTCGCGTCGGTTTCTGAAAAAGGCGAATATTCTATCCGCGGCGGTAAAGTCGACATCTATCCACCGACTGGCGATGAACCTGTTCGGCTGGATTTGTTCGGTGACGAAGTTGAAACCATCAAAGCGTTTGATCCGGAGACTCAGATCTCGACGCGCCCGCTTAACCGCGTGGCCTTGGCGCCGGTATCTGAAATCCTGTTCAACGAGCAAACGCTGGCTCTGTTCAGAGAGCGCTATTTGACGGAGCTTGGTTCGCCGTTAGGCGACCCCATGTATGAGGCCGCACGGGCCGAAATTCGGCGTGGCGGGATTGAAGGGTGGCTGCCGCTTTTTCACAGCCATCTGGATACGCTATTTGATTATCTTGGACCGAATGCTCTGATCGGGCTTGGCGCTCTGGCGGCAGAAGCGGCGAGCGAGCGCCTCAAGCAGGCTGAAGACTATCATGCAGCGCGAATTGAAGCGGCGGGCGAGGATCGGCAGGCGCGGGTGCTCGCGCCGGGGCACTTGTACCTCACAGAAGGTCAGCTGACAGCGGCATTGCAAAGCCGCGGTGTTGCCCGCTTTCATGCCGGGCCGGGCGAGGGTGAACTGAGTATGGGCGGCGTCCCGGGACGCGATTTCGCGCCAGAGCGTGCGCAGCCTGAGATCAACATTTTCGAAGTCGCCGCTGCACACGCAAAAGCCTGTCTCGAGGCCGGTAAAACGGTAGTGTTTGGCGCCTGGACAGACGGCTCGGCCAGCCGCCTTGAAGGCGTGCTTGAAGATCATGGTCTGCCCGATGCAACACGCGTCTATTCTTTGGAGGCCGCGCAGCAGGCAGAGATTTCGATTTGCGAGTTACCGTTGGAGAACGGGTTCGAGACTGCTGACCTCGTTATTATTGGCGAGCCCGACATTCTCGGCGACCGCCTCGCGGCGCCTCGGCGTAAGCGCAAGGCCGCAAATTTCATTGCCGAAGCCGGAAGTCTCAATCCGGGTGACCTGGTTGTGCACGTTGATCACGGCGTTGGGCGCTATGTTGGCTTGAAAACGCTGGATTTGGCTGGGGCGGCACATGACTGCCTGGAGCTTGGCTATTCAAAAGGCGACAAAGTCTTCCTGCCGGTCGAGAATATCGATCTGATCAGCCGCTATGGCAGCGAAGATGCTGAAAGCGCCATTGATGCCCTGGGCGGCGTTGGCTGGCAGACGCGCAAGGCCCGCGCCAAGAAGAAAATCCTCGAAATGGCTGCCGAACTGATGGCGATTGCCGCTGCGCGGGAGATGAAGAAAGCCGATACGGTCGTCACGGGCGACGGCCTGTATGAGGAATTCGCTGCTCGCTTCCCTTATGAAGAAACCGATGATCAGCTGAATGCCATTGAAGACGCCCTCGGTGATCTTGCATCGGGCAAGCCAATGGACCGCCTCGTCTGCGGCGATGTCGGATTCGGGAAGACGGAAGTGGCCATGCGCGCCGCGTTTGTGGCTGCCATGGCTGGACAGCAAGTCGCGATCATCGCGCCGACGACATTGTTAGCGCGACAGCACTATAATACGTTCGCCGCGCGCTTCGCGGGCTGGCCCTTGCAAGTCAAACCCCTGTCGCGCTTTGTTTCGACCAAAGAGGCCAATGAAACGAAAGCAGGAATGACGTCCGGTACCGTCGATGTGGTCATCGGAACGCATGCCTTGCTGGCAAAGAATGTCGAGTTCAAACGGCTTGGTTTGCTCATTGTCGATGAAGAACAACGCTTTGGTGTGAAGCATAAGGAGCGCCTGAAAGAGTTGAAGGCGGACGTCCATGTGCTGACGCTGTCGGCGACCCCGATCCCGCGGACACTGCAAATGGCGCTGACCGGCATCCGCGACTTGTCGATCATCGCAACGCCGCCTGTCGACCGCTTGGCCGTGCGGACTTACGTTACTGAGTTCGATGCCGTGACGGTTCGGGAAGCCCTGCTGCGCGAGAAGTATCGCGGTGGGCAAAGCTATTATGTAGCGCCTCGTATTTCTGATCTGGACTATCTCGAGAACTTCCTGAAAGCGAATGTCCCGGAAGTGAAATTCTGCGTTGCGCATGGCCAAATGCCTGCTGGCGAACTCGAAGACCTGATGACGGCGTTCTATGAAGGCGAATATGACGTGCTGTTATCGACAACGATTGTCGAGAGTGGCCTGGATATTCCGCGCGCCAACACATTGGTCATCCATAAAGCGGACCGGTTTGGATTAGCTCAACTTTATCAATTGCGCGGGCGCGTCGGTCGTTCAAAGCTCCGCGCCTATGCTTATCTGACAACCCCGGCTGACCGGGTGATTTCGCCAGCAGCCGAGCGCCGTTTGCGGGTCTTGCAATCGCTCGACAGTCTCGGCGCAGGATTCCAATTGGCGAGCCACGATCTCGACATGCGCGGCGGCGGCAACTTGCTCGGCGATCAGCAGTCCGGGCATGTCAGGGAGGTTGGTGTCGAGCTGTATCAGCAAATGTTGGAAGACGCGGTGAAGGCTTTGCAATCAGGATCGAACACGAATGATGAAGTTGCTGACGAATGGTCACCGCTGATCAATCTTGGCATGTCGGTGCTGATCCCGGATGGCTATGTCGAGGATCTGGGGGTCCGTCTTGGTCTGTACCGCCGACTTGCGGATCTCACCACAGAACAAGAACGTGAGGCCTTTGCGGCAGAGCTTATTGATCGATTTGGCCCGCTGCCAAGTGAAACCAATCAATTGCTCGACGTCACAGCAGTGAAAGTCACGTGTAAGTCACTTGGAATCTCGAAACTCGATGCTGGGCCAAAAGGCGTCGTCATCACGTTCAGAGATGATACGCGGGTTGATCCGGCGCGGCTTATGACGCTGGTTCGGTCTCGTCCGGGTAAGATGAAACTGCGGCCCGATAGCAAGCTCGTTGTGATGGGCGTGCCAGCAGACGCTCATGCGCGAATGCGTGCGGTAAAGGGTTTGCTCCAAGAGCTGGAAGCAACGGCCTCTGCGCTGGCTTAAGCGCTTCTGCGGGCTGAGAGAGAGGTTTTCGCTGTAAGCCCCCCCAACAAAGTCTTCAGCGTATGAAACTGTCGTCGCTCAATAACGCGCCAATTGCTCTGATGTCCCAGGGCTTCCTCAATCCGCCGCGCCAAAATGACAGCACCGCGATATTGTGTGTTCGGCAAGGTGACGCAGATATGTTTGTTGTCGAGGCGCGCCGCCAGGTCGGTATCGCGCAGCAGCATTTTTATGGCGCCGGCCATGGCCTTAATATCCGCGCCGGCGCTTATTTCGATTGCGATTAGAGATAGCGATGTGGCCAGGCGATCGGCTTGCGCCATTTGTGCTTCGACATGTGATTCCAGGAATTCGCGAGAGACCAGGCCGGTGCTTGGGTCCTGTGCTGCAGATGTCAGACCATAACTTGGTTGCGCAGAAAGCTCAGGCTCGGAACAAATTGCCTCAAGTCTGGATGCGACAAGGTCGATGTCGGATGAAAGATCGACAATCTGATCGGCATTGGAAATGTGCTGCTTGTTCAAATGCGGCGCGAGCTCCGGACGCAAGAGAAGAATGACTTGAGGTGTCTGGCTGAGTTGAAGCTGTGAGATGGACGCCAGCAATCTTGCTGCTTCGTCATCATTCGTCGCCGGGCAGAGCACGACGGTTTTGAAGCCGCCGCTCGCCAGGTAGTCTTCGGCCGTGAGTTGGCTGATTGCCGCCACAAGACTGATATTTTGCGATTCAAGGCTGCCCTTGATGGCGTTCAGGAAGGGCGCCTCATGTCCAAGCCATAAAGCCCGGGAAGCTTGGCTCCGCGTTGTGACAATCGCCTCGGTCCCGAATTTTTCGGATGTGCGGGCGCGCAACTGGATCTCGCGATGGCGCTGGTTTTCGCGCTGCCGGATCGCCAGGCGTGCGGGAAGCGTGGTGATTTGCGCCACATCTGTAAGATGAATCTCGCTTTTGTTCGGCGCTTGCGCCGCCTTGCCGATTGTCACGAACAAACGACTGTCGCTTGTGTCGAAATCAAAATCTCGGGTCAGCAGGTCGATAAAGGCCGGCGCCGAATCAGGTGGAAGGTACTTGCCGCGGACCGGGACCGGGCGAATTCCCGCTTGTCTCAACCGCGCCTGCAGCATTTCCAAACGCGGACTCTCGGAGACAACGTGTATTACCGGTGCATCGAAGCTCTGATCACTGAACATATTCCAGGTCCCTCTGGTCGACGTAGGGTGAACCTTTTCTTTGCGCGCTTGAGTCTTAAGGTCTGGTTGATCCAGCGGTTATTTGACCCAGAAATTTACGGAGAACGACATGGCGCAGGGGCCTCTAACAGGTGTGAAAATCATCGAATTTGCAGGAATAGGACCGGGTCCTTTTTGCGGGATGCTGCTTAGTGACATGGGCGCAGATGTCGTGCGCATAGATCGAGCCGGGAAATCGCGCCCCGGGAATCCGGCAGACGTGATGAGCCGGGGGCGGCGCTCAATTGCACTCAATTTGAAAGACGAGCATGACCGAGAAACCGCGTTCAAACTGCTCGAAAAAGCTGATGGTCTGATCGAGGGCTTTCGTCCGGGCGTTATGGAGCGCAATGGTCTTTCGCCTGACGCCGTTCTCGCGCGCAACCCGAAACTTGTTTATGGTCGCATGACCGGTTGGGGCCAGCATGGCGCGTTGAGCCATTCCGCTGGGCATGATCTTAATTACATAGCGATCACGGGGGCCTTGCATGCCATGGGTGAAGGCGATGGGCGTCCGCGTCCACCGCTGAATTTGATCGGCGACTATGGCGGCGGCGCACTGTATCTGGCAATGGGACTTCTGGCGGCGATCATCAATGTAAAGAATGGCGGCGATGGCCAAGTGATTGATTGTGCGATGTCGGACGGCGCCGCATCGCTTGCGACGATGTTTTACGGCATGCGAGCGATGGGTATGTGGACGGATGACCGCGAAGCGAACCTGCTCGATGGCGGCGCACATTTCTATGACACTTATGAGTGCTCAGATGGCAAGTGGGTCTCGATTGGATCCATTGAGCCACAATTCTACGCGCTGCTGCTCGAGAAAGCCGAGCTGACGGATCCAGACTTCCAGGCGCAAATGGACCGCTCCAAGTGGCCGGATCTGAAAGCCAAGCTGATGGCGGTGATCAAGACCAAAACCCGAGATCAATGGTGCGAGATCATGGAGGGTACAGACATTTGCTTTGCACCTGTTCTGTCAATGGCGGAAGCCCCGACTTATAAGCACAATACGGATCGCGGCACGTTTGAAACCATTGATGGTGTGGTGCAGCCAGGACCCGCACCGCGTTTCTCGAAAACGCCAGGCGCGATCCAGGGAAAACCTGCAGGAATTGGCGAGCATCACGAAGAAGTGCTCAAAGACTGGGGAATCGCTTAAACCGCTCTAATTGCGGTTGAGAGATGCGGAGATCGACATGGGTGCACTTCCTGGAACGACCGGGCGACGACGGCTATATTTAATGCGCCATGGTTTTGTTGATTATACCTCGCCCGAGGTTCGTGCCGCGCAAGATCCCTCTATCGCGTATTTGACCGAGCAAGGCCGCGAGGAAGCTAAAGCCGCTGGGATCGCGCTCTCAGATGTGCACTTGGATGCCGCATTCCATACAGGGCTGCGACGGACTCAAGAGACCGCGCAGATCGTGCTTGCCCAGCATGATCTGACACCGCCTGAGCTTGAGTTTGAACCACGTTTTATGGAATTGCGCTCTGGTCAGTATATCGATTTCAAATCGCCGGAGCATCTCGCGGCGACGATGACATTTCAATTCGAACAAGCCGGAAAACCCGGCGCGACTTTTCTGGAAGGTGGGGAAAAATTCTCGGATGCGATGGCGCGGATAGAGGATGGCCTGAAGGGGCTCCTGTCGCGCCCTGGTTGGGCCTCAGCGCTGTTGGTCGCGCACGAAGTCGTCAACCGGATGATCCTGTCCTGGGCGATTGGTGCGCCACTGGGGTCAAGCGCGGGGTTCGAACAGGATACAGGTTGTATCAACATAATCGACTTTGACTTGGTCCCGGACGCTGCTGGAGACGTTCGAATCGAGCGAGCCATGATCAAAGCGGTGAACCTGACTCCCGCCAATTATCTCAAGAATGGTATGAATTTGCGATCGCTCGAAGCGATTTTTACGCGTCCAGCTGAATAGGCGTTCAGAAACACGCCTTTGCCGGGCCTGAATATGAACAGAATATGAGATGCTGCTCCAATCCCGTTCATGTTGGTTAACCTATAAAGGATCTGTCGACGGGGAAATCACCCAAGTGGCGAACGACCCGACGACGTCCTTCTTGCTTGACTAAGGCCGCTTTTACGAGTGGCCTTTTTTTTGTGCGATTTCCTCGGCACGCGCCATTGCGGTATTGAGCGTTTTCTCCAATCTTTGGCGCAGCACTTCCCGATCATCTCCAGGGCCAGGGATTACAGCATCGCCAAAGACCACGGCACCGCGACTGAACGGGTAGGGGATGCGAAATCCGTCCCAGGTATTCAAGCGCTTTCGAGGTGTAGACACGATCGCATAAGGCAGGATTGGTGCCCCTGTTCGGAGTGCCATGACCACAGGCCCGTTCTGAGCAATTTCGGCCGGACCGCGCGGGCCATCTGGCGTGATACAAATGCCGCCGCCATTCTTCAGAATGCGCAACGCTTCCGCCAGCGCTTTCATACCGCCTTTGTCACGCTTTTTGCGTTTGTGCGTCGAAGATCCTCGTACCGCCTCCAAGCCTAGATGTTTGATCGCCTTGGCCACCGGTTCGCCATCTTTGGAGAGTGAAATCATCATCGCCGTGCGTGTTTTCTGATTTGGCCACTTTCGGATGATGCGGTTCCATCCAGACGGCAAAAGAAGAATAGTCGAATGCCAGGCGGCAACGATAATGTTTGGAGACCCAGCCCATGTCTTCCCAGCTTCTTCCTCGCCCTCAACAGTCCACCGGATCGTTCGGTTGCAAACGGCCATATAGATCCAGATGATCCACCCCAGAAGCGAGGTGACGATGGCGCTGCGCATGATGGCTTTCATAGCGCCGGTGTGTAGCTGTGATTGGGCTGGCGGGGAAGTAGCTGAATGCAAGAGCGCCCAGCTCAATCAAGAGCCGGGCGCGCTGCACATCAAAGATTTGGTGTTCGGTGTCCTTAAGGAACGAAGACCGTGTAAACGACGTCGGCCTGGATTTCACCAGCGCCCTGCGACAGGTCGTAAGCACCGCCAGCACCGAGCGTGTAAGTCGCATCGAAGCGAACAGACTGATCAACAATTGATCCGGGTGTCGCTGCAGTGCGGTCGGTTCCGAAGAATACTGGAACCGAACCGTCGACTTGGCCGAGGTGGGCAAAAGTCGGGAACGTGCCGCCAGGATCTTGAGCACTACCGCCAAATGTCAGGCCATCGTCTGTGCCTGTGACTGTGACGTCCATGCTGTAACCAACATCAGTGATGTCGAAATCACCGCTTTGCGTGCCACCGACGACGGCGCCGTTAATGGCGAAAGCTGTATTCGAAGCAACATAGAAGCTTGAATCGTATGTCAAAGCGTCGCCTGTCAGAGTGGCGCCTGTGACATCGAAAGAGCTGAAGCTGGCCGGGCTGTCTGTGTTGATGGTTGCGATATTGCCACCGGCATTATCGATATCGAGAACAGAACCGAGGCCGGCAGTAGATGTCGCATCAGCTGTTGCCGTCAGAGACCCTGTTACGACTGTTCGGCCGTCCAGATTGGCGCCGCCGATCAGATCAGTATCATTTGCGCCAGCATCATCATCAATGACGAAGTCAGTTGCGATAGGTGTGTTGCCGTTGGTTTCATCGGCGGCCCAAACAATGACGACACCCAGAACTTTAAAATGCGGACGGTCGATGATTGAAGCGTTGGCTGGGCTGACAACAGCTGCCGTGCTTGCGGCAAGGGCTGCGCCTGCCAGAAGCAGTTTGCGATAGCTCATTAGTTTTATCTCCATGATAGTGCAGCTGGTTGGCTGCGGTCCGGGCCTGTTGACCTCGTGACCCTGCTTATCTCAGAGAATGGCTTATATTCCGCTAAGAGCCGCATCATTTTTCGCGGTTGGCGTTAACGCTCTATTAGACGGTTCAAACGGGCTTGTCTGCGAGCTCGGCGTAACGGCCGCCATGATAGACGAGCGGCATAGCGCCGGGATCAGAAACCAGGCGCTCGACTTCTGCAATAAACAGAATGTGGTCACCGGCTGGGTGTTGCGCGTGTGGCAGACACTCTAGCCGTGCAGCGCAATCGGGGAGCAATGGGACGTCGTGCAATCCGGACTCCAAATCCAATCCAGAAAATTTGTCTTCACCTGATTTCGCGAAACGCTGAGACAGATCCGCCTGATCCTCTCGCAAAATATGGACCGCGAAGGCGCTGGCTTTAGAAAACGCCTCGAGACTAAGCGCGTTTAATCCGACCGACCATAAGATCAGGGGTGGATCGAGTGAAACGGAATTGAATGAGTTGGCCGTTATCCCCACCGGACGTCCCGTTTGGTCACGAGTGGTGATCACGGTCACGCCTGTCACGAATAGGCCAAGGGTGTTTCTGAAGGTGCGCAAGTCGAAGCTCATAGCTCCTATGTGATGTATTTTTCGATCTGGTCCAGCGCAAGATTGCCGCGTGACTGAGAAAAATGGTCTCGCCAAGTTTTCGAGTTCACAATTTTGAATGCGCTTTATGTTCGCTTAAGAGCAAAGAGTGCGCGAAACGGAAAATCGCGCGAATCTGGCCGAATTTTGTGAGAAACAGTGTCTAACGCTGTCAGCAGAAGGGTTAATTAGCTATGCATAACGGAATGCCAGTAATGCACAATTGCGAATTTGGTTGCAGGTGAAATTAAAAAAGGGCGTGCGGTGATATTCGAGATGAATGGCATGTTCGCCACAATTCTCAGGTGAATATTGAGAATTTGGCTGTTTTCTGAATGCCCAGTGTAAACCAATTATCATATGAATGTTTGTTCATTATGAACAGCTGTTCATCGAAAAGTGTTAGCGAATTTTCATCCAAAAAAGAGCTTGAATGTCGGTTTCGCAGCAGGCATCTAGGGAGGGCTTTGAACGGGCATCAAGCCCCGTAGTGCAGTGAAGGACATCTTTTAGCAGTCGTCAGAAAAACATCTGCGTTGACGACATCCAAGATGTGGAGAGTGAGTATAATGAAAGATTGGTGTAACACGGACGGCGCACGCCGTCTCAAGGACAAAATTGCCGAATATTGGTCCGATCGGGGATATGAAGTAGAGGTCGACTTGGTCGATGCTGGCTTCGTACCTGCGATGCGCAGCGCACGCACAGACGTTCGCAGCAACATGGTCAATGGCATGCCGCGTCGCAAACTCGTAAACGTAAACGAAGTGCGTAGCGAATATCGTCCCGACTAAGTCAATTAGCGAGCTGTGAGAGAGCTCGCTGCATATCACGCCAGTGATCAATTGACCTAAGTCTATCGTAGGGTTGGCCGGAGAGGGTGCCATACCCATGCGATACGAAAACAAAGGGCAGTCCGGCATTCCGGGCTGCCCTTTCGTCTGTCTCGGAGTCGCCAATCGTGATTGCGCGGTTCGGATCTCCGCCGCTGCGGGCGATCGTCTCAAGAATGTGAGCTCCATCCGGTTTCTTGACCGCCAGCGCATCGCCGCCAACTGTTGCTGCGAAATAGTGATCTAGCTCCAGCCCTGTAAGTACCTGTTCCGCGAGTCTCTGCGCCTTATTGGTGCAGACCGCGAGCGTGGCTCTAGCCCGCTTCAAGCCTTTCAAGCATTCAGTGCAACCAGGATATGGATGGCTGAAGCGCGTGATGTTGCTCTGATAGTGGTCCAGGAATTTCGGCCATAGCTGCTCTTCGAGTTCCGTCTCATCAATCTTCGCGCCGTTATGCGTGGTGCCTTTGCGGATAAGCGCTTTGGCGCCGTCGCCAATCATCATTCGGATTGTCTCGATCGCAACCGGTCCGAGATTCTTCTGCGCGAGCGCATAATTGAGTGCGGCATGAAGGTCAGGTGCTGTTTCAACCAGCGTACCGTCGAGGTCAAAGATCAGCGTCCAGTCGGCGAAATCAAAGTTCATCTACAGGTCCTCCCGCGAATAGGGCTCGCATCGACTCAGAACTTGCTCTAGGGCAGTCCCAGAAAATTCGCGAGGGTATTACACTATGGGGAAACGTGCAGCCGTCATTCTAGCCGCAGGTCAGGGCACGCGCATGCGGTCGTCTTTGCCAAAAGTCCTGCACCAGGTCGGGGGGCGTCCAATGGTCGACTGGTCGGTTGCTCTGGCACGAAAAGTTGGATGCGAGCGTATCGTCGTTGTTTGCAGCCCCGGTGGGCAGGCCGTCCAAGCGCATATCGAAGCGACACTGGGCGCGGATGCGATTGCAATTCAGGACCCGCCTCTTGGAACCGGTCATGCGGTCCTCGCCGCAAAAGAAGCGCTTGCGGATTATCGCGGCGAACTTGTTGTTCTGTACGGTGATACGCCGCTTATTCCCGCTGCAGCGGTCGAGGCCTTGTTTGGAGAACTGAGTCAGGGCGCGTCCGTCGGTGTGTTGGGTTTTGAAGCTGAAGCGCCCGGCGCTTATGGCCGTCTGATCACTGACGCAGCCGACAACCTCGAAGCGATTGTTGAAGCCAAGGAAGCAAGTCCGGAACAGTTGGCCGTCAGTTTCTGTAATTCCGGCGTCATGGCCGCCTCCGCCGAGACGATGTTCGATTTGCTCGGCAAGGTCACGAATGAAAATGCCAAAGGCGAGTACTATCTCACAGACATTGTTGGTTTGGCGCGTGCTGAAGGCCAGCGGTGCCGCGCCGTGGCTTGCGATGAGGCAGATGTTCTTGGTGTCAATTCACGGGTCGAGCTGGCGCAAGCCGAGCATTCTTTCCAGGACAAGACCCGCCAAGCATTTCTCGCTGCGGGCGTCACCATGACCGCGCCCGAAACAGTCTTCTTCAGTCACGACACGCAAATCGAAAATGATGTGATTGTTGAACCTGGCGTCGTGTTCGCGCCAGGCGTTTCGGTGCGGACTGGAAGTCGAATCAGAGCGTTCTCGCATCTCGAATCGGCGAATGTCGGGGAGAATTGCGAAATCGGTCCTTATGCGAGATTACGCCCGGGCGCAGAGCTCGAGCGCGGTGTGAAAATCGGCAATTTCGTCGAAGTGAAGAAAACCCGAATGGGCGAAGGGGCGAAAGCCAACCATCTCGCATATCTTGGCGATGGCGACATAGGCGCCGGGGCAAATATCGGGGCCGGCACGATATTCTGTAATTATGATGGGTTCCTGAAATATACGACGAAAGTCGGGGCGCGGGCGTTTGTTGGCTCAAACTCGTCGCTGGTGGCACCAGTGACGATCGGCGACGGGGCATATGTCGGCTCAGGATCTGTGGTGACCAAGGATGTTTCTGCCAACGGACTGGCCGTTGCTCGCGGACGCCAAATTGAGAAGTCCGGATGGGCGACATCGTTCAGAGATAAAATGGCTGCGATCAAAGCGGCAAAGAAAAAGAGCTGAGGAACAGCGACATGGCGAACGAGCTGGAGAAAGAAAACGCGGCTCAGGCGGCGATGGATTTTGTCGAAGACGGCATGACCATCGGCCTCGGCACTGGGTCGACGGCGAAATTCTTTGTTGAGTATCTGGCTGAAGAAATCACTGATGGTTTGGTGGTGCGCGGCGTTCCAACAAGTGAGCAGACACGGCGCCTGGCGGAATCGCTCGGTGTGCCACTTGTTGATGTCGAGCAAGTAGATCGCATCCACCTTACCGTCGATGGCGCAGATGAAGTGGATCAGAACGCGCAATTGATCAAAGGCGGCGGTGCGGCTCTGCTACGCGAAAAGATTATCGCCAATGCCAGTGATCTGATGGTGGTGATTGCCGATAGTTCCAAACATGTCGAAATGCTCGGCCAGTTTCCGTTGCCGGTCGAAGTGACGCCGTTCGGGTACACGATCACGGCGAAAAAAGTATTCGATGCGTTGAAGAAAGCCGGTGTGTTGAAGCCGATGATCAAGGTCCGCACCGGACCAAGTCATAAGCCAATCGTAACGGATGGCGGCAACTTCATTCTCGATTGTTCTTGCGGGGCTATTCCGGATGCGCCGCTCGCAGCTGCGATTCTGTCCAATTTGCCGGGCGTTGTCGAACACGGATTGTTTATCAATCTCGCGCGGACTGTGATCATTGGTGCTGAAGACGGCGCCACCATATTTGAATACTAGACGGACGTGGCCATATAAGGCCGCTGAGTTGACTTCACCCAAAAGGACCACGCCATGGCCGAGCACTCTTATGACTATGATCTGTTTGTGATTGGCGGTGGCTCAGGCGGCGTGCGTGCCGCGAGGATCTCGGCTGGATATGGCGCAAAAGTCGGTCTGGCAGAAGAATACCGCATGGGCGGAACCTGCGTCATTCGCGGCTGTGTGCCAAAAAAATTCATGGTCTATGCCAGCGATTATGGGCGCAAAATCGCCGAAGCCAAAAAGTATGGCTGGGACATCAATGTCGGCGACTTCGATTTTTCTGGCTTCATGGCGAACCTGCATGCCGAGGTCGACCGTCTGTCTGGCATCTATATGAGCGGTCAGGTCAATGCCGGGGTCGATGTGTTTGAAGAGCGCGCGGAATTTGTTGATGCTCACACGTTGAAGCTCACCGGGAGCGGCAAAACCATCACGGCCAACAAGATCCTGATTGCGGTCGGCGGATCACCCTGGCGACCCTCCTCGGAAGAACTTCCAGGAGTCGAGCATACCATTACCTCTGATGGCGTGTTTCAGCTTACCGCGTTACCGAAACATGTCGTGATTGCGGGTGGCGGTTATATCGCCTGCGAATTCGCCCATATCTTCGCAGGGCTCGGCGTGGAGACCTGCCTCGTCTATCGCGGTGATACGGTGCTTAACGGCTTCGATATGGATGTCCGCACAGCCGTACATGAGGGCCTGAAGGAAGCCGGTGTGCGGGTGATCACCAACACAGTATTCGAGACGATTGAAAAAACGGATCATGCGGAGCGTCCGCTTCACCTAAAACTCGACAATGGCATGTCGCTGGATGCTGACGTCATCATGATGGCCGTCGGTCGACGCCCGCATATCAATGGCCTCGGCCTTGACGCCGCGGGTGTCACGGTCGGCAAACGCCATGAGATTGTCGTCGACGAATATTCCAAAACCAGTGCGGACAATATCTGGGCCGTGGGCGACGTGACTCGGCGCGCAGAGCTAACGCCAGTCGCAATCCGCGAAGGGCACGCCTTTGCCGATACTGAATTTGGCGGCAATCCGCGCACGTTTGACCACGACACGATCGCCACAGCGGTCTTCACCCAACCGGAAGTCGGCACCGTCGGCCTGGCTGAGCATGAAGCGCGCCGGAAATACGGCAAGATCGATGTCTACAAGACCAAGTTCCGACCGATGAAGAATATGCTCAATGGCAGCACCGAACGAGTCTTCATCAAAGTAATCGTCCGTCAGGAAGATCAGGTCGTCGTCGGCGCGCATATCGTGTCGCCAGATGCCGGCGAAATGATTCAGATGCTCGGTATCGCGGTCAAAATGGGCGCGACGAAACAGCAGTTTGACGACACCTGTGCGGTGCATCCGACAATTGCCGAAGAGATTGTAACGCTGCGGACGAAATCAGACGATTAAGTCGGTGGCCTGACGGGTGCGACTCTAAATCGAGAAGCTCGTCCCGCAGCCGCAACCGGCCGTTGCGTTTGGATTATTGATTTTAAATGCTGCGCCTATCAACTCAGTCGAGAAGTCAATTTCTGACCCAGCCATGAATTCGATACTCATCTCGTCGACAAGTACGTTGACCCCGTCTCGGGACACAATCAGGTCATCTGCGTTCGCCGTATCGTCCAAATCGAACTTATATGAAAACCCAGAGCAGCCGCCGCCCTCGACGCTAACCCGAAGGTAGGACTTATCCGGTTGTTTCTCCAGAATCGCTTTAATGCGCTTCGCAGCCGACTCAGACAGGGTAATATTGCTCATGAGCAAGAAGATAGTGACGCCAGACATTCCTGAAAAGAGGGCAGTGTTTGCAACAATGTGGGAAGAGACCCGCGGACGCTTCATAGAAGAGCCTAGATCTGCGACCAGGACGCCGTTTCAGCGCGATCGCGACCGGATTATTCATGCCTCCGCTTTTCGCCGATTAAAGCAAAAAACGCAGGTTTTTGTCGCTCATGAGGGCGATCATTACAGAACCAGGCTGACTCACTCGCTGGAAGTGGCGCAAATTGCGCGGTCGGTTGCACGAACTTTAGGCTTGGACGAGGACCTGGCAGAAGCCATGGCGCTGGCGCATGACATCGGTCATCCACCTTTCGGTCATGCTGGCGAGGATCAGCTGGATGAATGTATGCAAGCCTTTGAAGGGTTCGATCATAATGCGCAGACTTTGCGCGTCGTGACCAAGCTTGAGGATCGTTATCCAACATTTCCAGGGCTCAATTTGACCTGGGAAATGCTTGAAGGTCTGGTGAAGCATAATGGCCCGCTGATTACCGCCGATAATTCTGTATCCGATTTGCCAGCAGCGTTTCGCGATTTTCCATGGCTGGACGACCTTGAGCTCGATCAGTTTGCCGGACCAGAAGCACAAGTTGCGGCACTCGCTGACGATATCGCCTACAATAATCATGATATTGATGACGGCATCTCAGCGGGATTGTTTGAAATCGAGGATCTGCTCGAATTGCCGCTGGTTGGCGATATTTTCCGCTCAGTACTGGCGGACTATCCCGCGCTTGATCGCGAAAAAGTGGTCTATGAGGCGGTGCGTCGTCTGATCGGGCATTGGATCGACGATCTGACAGCTGAAACAAAGCGCCGGGTGGCGAAATACAAGCCAAAAAGTGCTGCAGATGTGCGTGCGATGCCTGTCGCATTGGTGGCGTTCTCTGATGCGCTGGAGCGCGATCAACGGGCCCTTCGCGCATTTCTATATGAGCGCATGTACAAACATTACAAAGTCAATCGCATGCGTTCACAAGCCAAGCGCATTCTGAGTGAATTGTTCGAACTGTTCATGGCCGAGCCAGAGACGCTTCCGGATGTTTGGCGCCGCGACGCAGAGCAGGCGCCATCCGTGCGACGGGCTCGTCTGGTGTGTGACTATCTCGCTGGAATGACCGACAATTATGCGATCGAATTGCACCGACGCTTGTTCAGCATGGAGAGCATGCTGTAATTGATTGGAAACGGAGCCCGAAAACCGCCGCGGAATTTAGGCATCGTTAACAAAACAAGCCTAGCTGTTAACACTGTTCTATAGATGGCAGGGGTAGCTATGAGCCGAGCAAAAAGCGAAGCCAATTACGATTTTGGACCATATGAAGATGAGTATCGTGGATTTGAGATTCGCGATGACGATACCGGTCGTGGACCCTTGATTCTGGTCCTGGCGTTGGGCGTTTTGCTTATTTTTGCTGGCGTTGTCTGGAATACCTATCGGCAGGGCGTTCGCCCGACGGAGGGCGGGCTACCCGTCATTGCGTCTGATGATGCGCCGTATAAGCGGTCGCCTGAAGAACGCGGCGGGGTTGAAGTCGCAGGCCAGGACAAAGCCTATTACGATTCCATGGATGGCCTCGGCGACCCAGCCGTGCAGAAGACTGCAGCGCGCAATCCGCTGGATATTCGCCGCCGCGAGCAAGCGCTGGCAGGCGGACCATCGCAATCGGCGGAATCGACGGTGCCGCCAACTCTGCCACCGATCCCCACTGATGCCGCCGATACGGAAACGCCCGAATTGGTTCCAGAGGCCGCGCCGATTCAAATCGCATCTGTTCAAACGGTTCCAGAACGAAGCGCGCCGACAATCGTGGATGTGCCCGAGGAAACGTTGCCGACCGCACCGGCGCGGTCTCGGTTCGCGTCGAATGGAAATTTCCAGGTTCAGCTGTCGGCCCTGCGTTCGAGAGAGGCCGCTCAGTCGGCTTGGTCGCGCATGCAAAGCAGCGCGCCGGATCTTTTTATGGGAGCTAATCTGGACATTCAGCGCGCAGATCTTGGCGCCAAAGGCGTGTTTTTTCGCCTGCGGGTTGGGACCTTCCCTGATCGGGAGGCTGCAAAAGGGTTTTGCGCTGACGTCAAAGCTGCGGGAAAAGACTGTATGGTCGTCGCAAGAGCTACTGGATGAGTGTATCCGCCTGTATCACCAGCGTATCTGGCCCGGTTCTCCTTGCGGAGGAACGGGCCTTTTTGCGTGATGCGCAGCCTTGGGGCGTGATCCTCATGGGGCGCTCGTGCGTGAGTAAGGCACAAGTGACGGCGCTAACTGGCGAAATTAAAGACGCTCTCGGGCGAGACGCCCTGATTTTTATCGATCAGGAAGGCGGCCGCGTGGCACGTTTGAAAGCGCCTGAATGGCCAAAGTTCCCAGCCGCGGGCGCATATGGCGCATTGTTTGATGGCGCCCCTGAGGCCGCAGAGCGAGCGTGTTATCTCGGCCACCTGTTGATGGGGCGTGCGCTTAGCCAAATGGGTATTCATGCCGATTGCGCGCCATGCGCGGATCTTAGGCAGACCGATACGCATGACGCCATTGGAGACAGATCCTTCGGGTATCGTGTCGAAAGTGTCACGGCGCTGACAGAGGCCGCTCTGAAGGGATTGTCTGATGCGGGCGTGGCCGGGGTGATCAAGCATATGCCGGGCCAGGGGCGCGCAACCCTCGATAGCCATTACGATTTGCCATCTGTTGGGGCCGATGAAATGGCGCTTCAGCAAGACATTTCGCCGTTTATCGCGCTTGCGGATCAAGCGACTATGGGCATGACATGCCACGTTGTCTTCGAGGCCATCGATGCCGGTTTGCCAGCAACTATCTCGCCAACCGTCATTTCCGAAACCATTCGTAACCGAATCGGCTTTGAAGGGCTGCTGATGACAGATGATTTGGGGATGGATGCGCTCGGCGGTACCCTCGCTGATCGCGGCGCAAAAGCGCTCGAAGCGGGCTGTGATGTCTTGTTGCACTGTTCTGGTTTTTTGAAGGATCCGGCTGAGATATTGGGCGAAATGCAATCCATCGCTGAAACAGCAGGACCTCTGAAAGGCCTGGCACTGTCTCGCGCGCAAGCGGCTGAAGCGGCCGTTCAGCCTGCCAAATCAGTTGATCTGGAGCAGAGCTGGGCGCAATTCGGCGAGCTGATGACAAATATGGAAGCGAGGGCATAGCGAATGGAACTCGTCTCCAATGATCTCGTAACGCTGGATGAAGATGTCGAAGCCGATGAGATCTTCTCGATTGATGTGAACGGCTATGAAGGGCCGCTACACCTGCTGCTCGATATGGCGCGCAAGCAGAAAGTCGACCTGCTACATGTTTCGATCCTCGAACTTGCGACTCAGTATTTGAAATTTATCGAAGCGGCGCAGGATAAGCGCATCGATCTCGCAGCTGACTATTTGCTAATGGCGGCTTGGTTGGCCTTCCTGAAGTCTCGGCTTCTGTTGCCAAAACCCAAGAAAGACGGCGAGGAAGACGCGTCTGCTGAAGATGATGCAGTTAAACTCGCGTTTCGACTGAAGCGCCTTGATGCCATGCGCGAAGCGGGTTCGGCGCTGATGGACAGCAATGTGCTCGGCCGTGACATCTTCCTCCGCGGCATGCCGCAGCAGCCGAAAGTTGTGAAAACGACAGAATACAATACGACGCTCTATCACTTGATGCAGTCATTTGGCGGTATCCGTCAGCGCAAGGCGAAAGAAGCCCCGCACACAATTGAAAACCAGTTCGTGCTACCGCTGGAAAGCGCGCGCGATAATCTCAGAACGCTCAGTCCGAAACTCACCGAATGGGCCAGCCTCGACGATATTCGCCGCCAATTGGTAAATGTCGATCCGGAAGTGCCGCCGCGTTCAGTTACGGCCAGTGTGTTTTCTGCGACTCTCGAATTAACCCGTGATGGCGATTTTGATGTTCGCCAGGATATGCATTTTGGACCGCTTTACTTGCGTGGAAATGCTCAACCTTCAGAGGGGATCACGCCATGACCAAAATAGACAGTTCGGTTCCGATCGAGGACGCCCCGGAAGATATTCGCCGCGCGGTGCAGCAACTCTCATTTGCGTATAAACGCTCTGCAGAGACGTTGTACGAAGTCGAAGACGAGGCCATGGCAGAGGCCGTGCGCCGCGCCGAAGCTGTATTGTTTGCAGCGGGTCAGCCACTTGAAGCCAGCGAGATTGCCGAAGTGCTGCCGCAAGGCGTCGACGTACCGGCGGTCCTGATGACTCTGAAATCGACTTATGCTGCGCGCGGCGTGAACCTGGTCGAAGTTGCGGGGCGCTGGCGTTTTCAGACCGCCGACGATCTGGGGTATCTCTTCGTCGAAGAGCGCCATGAGCAAAAATCGCTGTCACAAGCGGCGCTCGAGACGCTGGCGATCATTGCGTATGGGCAGCCGGTAACACGCGCCGAGATCGAAGCTGTACGCGGCGTCGCTGTCTCAAAAGGGACGATCGATGTTTTGATGGAGGCCGGCTGGGTCAAGATTAAGGGTCGCCGCCGGACACCTGGCCGCCCTGTGACGCTGGGCACCACGGATAAGTTTCTTGAGCATTTTGGTCTTGAGAGCCTGGAAGTTCTGCCGGGACGTGCTGAGTTGGAAGCAGAAGGGCTGCTGACCGACGTCATCCCGGATGGTTTCTTTGCCGACGGCTCAAGCATGCATAATGAAGGCGAAGAGCTCGAATCCGAAGCAAGTTCAGAAGATGACGCAGATTTCGTCACCGATTTTATCGGTAATGACGAAGAGGTTCATTAGCATTTTATCAGTATGAAACCACTGTCAGACCATTGTAACTGGCTGACGGGCGCGTTATCTCCAAACGGGCGATAGGAGAAAGATCATGGCTCCAAGTTGGATGCAGCTTTTGCTAGTGGCGGTCGTCGCCCTGCTTATTTTTGGCGGTCGTGGCCGCATTTCTTCGATTATGGGCGATGTCGCAAAAGGTATTACGAGTTTTCGTAAAGGCCTGAAGGAAGAAGACGCCGAAAGCAAATCAGTCGAAGGCGAGGATATGGTCAATATCACGCCCGAGAAGGAAAAGGCGAAGTCGACAGACTAGTCTGCCGTAAGAGCGCGGAAGGCGTACGATCATGCTGCCGCAATTCGGGTTTAGCGAACTCCTGTTTTTGGTGATTATCGCTTTGGTCATTCTTGGGCCGAAGGATTTGTCACTGGCGATGCGTAAGCTCGGTCAATTCGTCGCCCGTGGGCGCTCTATGGCGAATGAGTTTCGAGCGGCGTTCGATGACATTGCGCGTCAAGCAGAGCTCGATGATTTGCGAGAAGAGATTGAAAGCCTGAAGCGCGACAATGCCATCACGCAAGCCGTGGATGAGCTCAAAGACGTTGAAAAAGATATCAATGAAACCGTCATGCGCGAAGAGCGGGCGATGAAAGAAGAGCTCAAGAAGCCGTCTTTGCCTGAAGACGCTCAAACCGCCGCTGAAGATATCAAGCCGGTCGCAAATCCTGAAGACAAGGCAGCGTCATGAGTCAGGATCTGCCTGCTGATCAGCGTCCCGACCTGGTTGAAAGTGATATCGAAGCCTCGCGCGCGCCCTTGCTCGATCACCTGAATGAACTGCGCTCGCGATTGATGAAAGCACTGTTGGCGTTTGCCGCGTGCACGATTGCCTGTTTTTTCTTCGCCGGGCCGATATTCAACATTCTGGTCGAACCGTTCATTGATGCATTCCGCACTCACGGTGTGACGGAAGATCCGCGTCTTATATACACGGCGCCGCTAGAGTTTTTCTTTGTAAAATTGAAGATTTCGCTGTTTGCCGGTCTGTTCGTTTCCTTTCCGGTCATGGCTTGGCAAGTCTATTCCTTTGTCGCGCCCGGACTCTACAAGAATGAACGCGGCGCGTTCCTGCCATTCCTGATCGCCGCGCCAGCTTTGTTCACGATAGGGGTGATGTTCGTCTTTTACGTGATGATGCCGATGGTGATGACGTTTGCTCTCAGTCAACAGCAAGCAGGCGGCTTGGACGCCGTGCAGATCGAAGCGCAAATCAAGGTTTCTGAGTATCTCTCACTGACTCTGGCGCTGATGACGGCGTTTGGCCTCTCATTCCAGCTTCCGGTGGTTCTTGGCTTGCTGGGACGTGCCGGGCTGGTCAGTGCAAAGACACTGCGCAGCGGTCGTAAGTATGCGATTGTAGGTATTCTGGCGGTCGCGGCCTTTGCGACACCGCCTGACTTTATCTCGCAAATCATGCTCACCGTGCCCGTTTACGGACTTTACGAGATCAGTATCTGGATTGTTGCCATGATGGAGAAAAAGGTCGCTGAAGAAGAGGCTGCAGCCGCGGCAGAAGCTCAGTAAGCGAGGCAGTCCGGAAGCGTCAATCCGACGGGCAGGCGACTTACTGGCGAGGCGCATGCGCCTTCGAAATTCGCCGTTTCAATGCCGATCGCAGCTTCCAGATTGGCGCCTGAAAAGCGAACGTCCCTGAAACTGGTATCTGTAACCGTCGCGCCCGAAAAATCGGCATCGAGCAAGACGGCATTATCAAAAACCGATCCTGTGAGGTCTGCGGCTTCGAACCGAGCGCCAGACAAAGTGGCGGCTGAAAAGTCAGCATTGTGAACGATGCCGGACTGGAGTTGTGCATCTGAAAGAATGGCACCGATGAACTTGCCATCGCTGAGATTTGCACCGGTCAACACGACGCCAGACATTTTTGAATTGTTGAACATTGCATCTTGCAAGCTTGCGCCAACCAGTATGGCATCTTCAAACGAAGCGCCGGTAAAGTCGCCATTTCTGAGATCCACGCCTGTGGCCTGTGCGCCGCTGAAATTAGCGTCATGTCCTTGTGCGCGTCTGAGGCTTGCCGCGGTCAAATCCGCGCCGGGATAGTTGGCTTTGGAGATGTTCCAGCCCGACATGTTGCGGCCTACCAGAGAACAGTCTGTGCATGATCCACTATAAGAAGGAGACCAGGCAACCCGGTTAGGGATTTCCTGAGCAAAGCTCATTTGGGCGGTCGCGAATGCCGCGCCCAAAATGGCCAAAGAACGCATGCCAATCTGAGTCGTCATGAGAGATCTCATACGAGACCTCGTGCGCGAACATAACTGAATTTGTGGTAATCCAACCGGGCAGTGTCCGGCTGTTGCAATCATGTCTCACTCTGACATCCGACTAACAGGCTGGGACGGTTTTTCCTTTCGGAAGGCGGGTGTTGCGGTCGCCGCATGCGCGATTGAGTTGCGTTTGTGTCAACCCTTTCGCAATCGTCAGATCAGCGCCGGAAAGATTGGCCCCGGACAAGTCAGCACCAGACAAATTGGATGATCCAAAATAAGTTCCAACGGCAATGACGTTTTGCATATTCGCACGGGCAAAGTTGGCACGATTGAAGCGCGCGCCGAACAGATTGGCGACTGACAAGTTAGCGCCCGACAGATTCACATCGTCAAATGTGGTGAGCGCCAGATTGGATTGTCTGAGACGTGCCTGGGACAGGTCAATCTCGCTTGCGTCCTGATACGCAAGTTCGGCCTGGAACAGATTGCACCCGGCGCATGATTGCCCATCGCGCACTTTGGCAATCTCACTCGCATCCTGAGCCATGGCGGGAATCACGGCGAACCCGGCGAGGGCAGCGAAGCTCAAAATTTGTTTCAGCATGGGACGGATCACTCGCGTATCGGTTTACTCTTAGCTAACCATACGCAAGGGGCGGGCCATGCCGCTTTTTAGGGCTTACTCAGTCGCTTCGACTTTCCCGACCTGTCCGCAGGTGTCGCACGCTGTCTCGCCATCGGCTTCTTCTTGATAGAGCGTGAAGCTGCCGCAGCTGGAACAAGCGTCGGGCAAGTATTCAGGCGATTCTATTTCCGCCTCAGCGGCAATTTCCTCTTCCTCTTCGCGCTCAGCATCTCGTTCTTCGCGTTTCTTGTTTAGGATGACAATATTATCCGGGATCTGACCGCGTGAATATCCGCGAGAAATCAGATGAGCGGCTTCGTCGGGTAGAGGTTGGCCATGGGATTTCTCAATCCCGTCTTCCAGACCGCGTCCAAGCCCGTCATGTGTGACATCGCCGAGTTCGGCCAGGTCTTCTCGGGCCAAATAAGACACGGCCAGTTCGCGGAAAATATAGTCGAGGATCGAGGTCGCACGGGTAATCTGATCATTGCCGGTAACTTCGCCTGCCGGCTCAAATCGCGTGAAGACGAAAGCGTCGACATATTCTTCCAGCGGCACACCATATTGGAGGCCCAGCGACACCGCGATCGCGAAATTATTCATCAGTGAACGAAACGCCGCGCCTTCCTTGTGCATGTCGATGAAAATTTCACCGAGCAGACCATCATCGAACTCACCCGTGTGCAGGTAGACTTTATGGCCGCCGACTGTCGCTTTCTGGATATAGCCTTTGCGGCGATCCGGAAGACGGGTCCGGGATACACCGCTCGGCGCTTCAAAGATTGTCTGCGGGGCCGCGTCCTCAGCCATCAGGTCTTCAGCCAGGGCAGCGATATGCGTCATACGATCAGCGGTTAAACGATCGAGATCCGAATCCAAAGCTGGAAGCCATACCGATATCGGAGCTTCAAGCAGAGCTTCTTGATTCAAATCTGGCACCGGGCCGCCCGATAGGATCATTACAATGCCGCACTTCTCAGATAGCGTAGAGGCTAAGGCAGTGGCCTCGATCGCCGAAACGGATTGGCTGAGCCCGGCGGCATCTATAGCGGCACTTGCGAGCTTGTCCGGGCGGCCATCGAGGGCTTCTTCGGCTTCCGCTATTTCGCGTTTTGAGAAGCCAATCGATTTGAGTAAGGACCGCCCATCCGCATCGAACGATTCTGGTGCCAGCCGCAGATCATTGGAAATGATGTCATCGCCGAGTACCCAGCGTGAGAACGCGGCGTTCAACGGAAGTCCCTCACCCAAAGCGCTTTTGACTTTATCAATCGCGTGGGTCGAGAATCCCCGTGTTCGAAGGATGTCACCGCCAAAATGCGGCATTAATTCGAGATCTGCGGCTGTATCAATCTCGTCGAGCAAGGATGGCAGCGCCTCTGGACGAGTTTTGGATAGTCCGATCCGCGCTATCAAGTGCAGGTTTGGTTGATCGCCTTCCAGCGCTTCAATCAAGTTCGTCATGGGTCGCAAGCCGAGCGTTGTGGGTTGAAAGGCGCTCAAGGCCGCCGCTGAGAGCGGCAGAATTGCGAGCGTCACATTGCGTTTGTTCTTTTGGGCTGCGCGGCTGCTAAGTCCAAGAATTTCTGCTTGTTTCTTAGGAAATCCACTGCCTATGGCGACCGACTGAATCAGTTTGATGAGGGCGATCAGCGCGTCTTGATTGTCTATTGAATAGGCTTTTCCGAGCCCCATCAGGGCAGCTGAGAGGCCACATGGAACAATGATCAAAGCCGGTCCATGTTCTGCGATAGCGGCCGAGATCAGGTCTTCAAGCACATCCAACTCGACACCTTCTGGTGTTACGAATCGGGCAATGTCGATCGCAACTGCAGAAATCGCCGGATCGGGCAGGTCCGCTTTTCGCACCAGCGTACCGACTCCGGCGCGGCGGATATCGCTCAGCGCCTCCGGGGTGATCGCGTCGGGTGTCAGGCAAGCCGGTGGGGCGTTTGATTCGATCGCCTCATTGCGGAAATCATCAGCGAGCGCTTCAAAACCGCGATCTTGTTGCAGCGCTTCTTCTATGAGCGCGAGCGGCACGCCGCGTGCCGCGGCTTCAGCGAGTTCGGCATTTTTTGGCGTATCGCCAAGGCCTTCCAGTAACTCAGCCATGGCGAGTTTGCTGGTCCGGTTGAGTCGCTGACGCCTTGCTGAGGCGATTGCTGTCTCCGGATCTTGCAGATTCGTCATCGGAACAGCCGACAATTCTGCAAGAGGAAGAACTGGGCTGATCAGCCCTTCTTCCATTGCGGTTGCGAGCAATTGAGCATTGCGATCTGATTGCGACATGTACTGTGCCCTCCAGCCAGAGCGGGCTTGACCTAGCCCGCGACATGATGTGTTGCCTGTCCTAACTAGATTCGGCGGCGTGCACGCGCCATAATGCGGTCAAATATCACTGTCAGGACGAACAATATGTTTAAACTGTTTACATGGTGGAATGGCGTCAGCCCGGGTGGCTGGTTCGACATCAAGCGTCGCGGCGCTCTGATTGGCGAAGATGTGTATGGCAATCGCTATTTCGAAGACCGCAAAACGTCTGTTGAAGGGCGCAAGCGGCGATACGTGATTTACAATGGCGTCGCTGAACCGTCGAAAGTACCGCCGGAATGGCATGGCTGGTTGCATTATACATTTGATGAGCCGCCAACTGAGGCGCCGTTGAAACGCCAGAGCTGGGAAACCGATCATACGCCAAATATGACCGGAACTATGTTTGCTTATCGACCAAAAGGCAGTTTGCGAGAGGGCGGCGAGCGCCGCGACGCAGACGCTGATTATGAGGCTTGGGATCCAGATGCGTGAATCTGTCTTTGAAACTTTAGTAGGCCTGGGCGTTCTGATCGTCGCAGGTGTTTTCCTGTGGTTCGGTCTGGCGCGCGGCGCGGATGCGGGTGCCGCTGGCGAAACCGTTGAAATTGGCGCGCGATTCAGCAGCGCTGCGACGATTGACCGTGGCACGGATGTCCGTATGGCCGGCGTGAAGATCGGAACCGTGCGCGATGTTGCGCTTGATCGGGACCGCGCTGAAGCGCTGGTCACATTCGCCGTCAGCGCAGATATCCTGCCGCTCGGTGACGGAACGAGTGCACGCGTACAGTCAGAAGGCCTGCTTGGCGGCGCCTATATCAATCTTGAACCGGCGGAAGGCTTTGGCGAAATCCTGGCTTGTGGTGCGGGCGAGGAATTGTTCGGTGATACTGGCTGCGGCGAAATTCTCTACGCCCAAGGATCTGTTGATTTGATGACGCTGTTTGCCTCATTCGCTTCCGGCAATGGCGGCGGTGGAGACAGCGAGTGATCCGCGCGCTCGGGCTGGGAATCGCTGGACTCGGATTGCTGGCGCTTGCCCATGCGCAAGATGCCAATCAGGGTGTACGAGACCTTGAGCAGGAACTGTTCGGGGTTGAAGGCGAATCTGATGCGGAAGAGGGTCTCGACGAAGAGATCGTCGCGATTCAGAAGCGTAATTATCAGCAAAAAGACACAGTAATTGTCCGCGCACTGGATAAGATTACCGGTCGATCGACCGATTTCCAGATGAATAAGGGAGAGCCGAAAGTCTATGGCTCCCTGCGCATCGATCTCGAGACGTGTTACCAGACGCCCCCTGAGGAGCCGCCAGAAAGCGCTGCGTTCCTGAGAATTACGTCAGCGACCAGCAAACAGGTTCAGACCATGGCTGAGCCGCGGGACCTGACCGAAGAAGAGATTCTCGAGTCTGAGGGCGAAGATGCCGATATCCGTTTCTCGGGTTGGATGTTCGCCTCATCGCCAGGCCTGAGCGCGCTAGAGCATCCGGTCTATGATATTTGGGTAATCGCTTGCAGCGAGATCGATCCGTCTGAGCTGGCCCCGCTGGCGCCAAACGAATAGAAGTCAGCATTGACTTGAATCGCCTCAGAAAGTTGTCTCCGGAACGCCTCGCGACTGAGCTCCTCGAGACCAAACTGTTCCAGGTGCGGATTGTGGAATTGCGCGTCGAGCAGCCGAAAACCGCCGACTTTCAAACGCGCCACCAAATGGACCAGAGCGATCTTTGAAGCGTCTGTTGCCCGTGAGAACATGCTTTCGCCGAAGAAAGCGCCGCCAAGCGAGACGCCATATAGCCCACCAACCAATTCGCTTTCGTCTGACCAGCACTCAACACTGTGTGCATGGCCGCGTCGATGCAGCGCGCCATAGAGGTTTAGGATGGCGTCATTAATCCAAGTCGCAGGCCGCGAATCATGTGGCTCCGCGCAAGCTTCAATCACTCTATTGAACGCTGTATCAACGGTGACCCGAAACGGGTTTTGCCGGACTGTCTTGCGTAACCTCTTCGGCACGTGAAACCGGTCCAACGGCAGAACACCGCGTACATCCGGATCCATTAGAAATAGCCGCATATCCTGACGTGAATCTGCCATCGGGAAAACCCCGCGACGATAGCAGTTGAGGAGATCTGTCGTGTCGAACCGGTCAGACATGGCCGCAATCTACTTCAGCCCGAGGAAACGCTCCAGCCAGTGAATGTCATAATTGCCGTCGACAACATCCTGAGCTTCAACCAGCTTGCGATGCAGCGGCAGTGTCGTATCGACGCCGCCAACCACCATCTCATCCAGCGCTCGCCGCAGACGCATAATACATTCATTGCGCGTACGCCCATGAACGATCAGCTTGGCAATCATGCTGTCATAGTGCGGCGGCACCGTGTATCCCGCATAGGCGGCACTATCGAGGCGTACATCTGGCCCACCCGGAGCATGAAAATCAGTTATCTTTCCGGGGGATGGGACGAAGGTCTCATGATGCTCGGCATTGATCCGACACTCAATGGCGTGACCGACCAACAGGACATCGTCTTGCGTGAAGGACAATTTCTTGCCGTCCGCAACACGGATCTGTTCGCGAATCAAATCGATGCCTGTAATCATTTCAGTGACCGGATGCTCGACCTGGATCCGAGTATTCATTTCGATGAAATAGAAATTTCCGTCTTCGTACAGAAATTCCATTGTCCCGGCGCCGCGATAGCCAAGCTTTTTGACGGCTTTGGCAACAATCATCCCGATCTCTTCGCGCTGCGCCTGGTTCAGCGCGGGCGACGGCGCTTCTTCGAGCACTTTCTGGTGACGGCGCTGCAATGAGCAATCGCGTTCCCAGAGATGGCAGACATTGCCATGCGTATCGGCAATCACTTGGATTTCGATATGTCTTGGCTTGCCGAGATATTTTTCGAGATAAACCGCGTCATCGCCAAATGCTGCTTTGGCTTCGGTCTTCGCAGTTTTGATCGCGTTTTCGAGGTCTTTTTCGGTTTCCGCCACTTTCATGCCGCGGCCACCGCCGCCAGATGCGGCTTTGACTAGAACCGGATAGCCAATCTTCTTGGCGACTTTCTTACCTTCGCTGATCGATGTCACGCCGCCTTCTGAGCCAGGAACAACGGGCACGCCGGCTTCGATCATGGCTTGTTTGGCGGCGATCTTGTCGCCCATTGTGCGAATATGTTCAGCGGTCGGCCCGATGAAGACCAGGTCATGGGCTTCAACCATTTCTGCGAACTGGGCATTCTCAGACAGGAAGCCGTATCCCGGGTGAATCGCATCGGCGCCAGTGATTTCGGCCGCAGCGATAATCTGTGACTTCTTCAGATAGCTTTTCGAGCTTGGGGCAGGGCCGATGCAGACGCTCTCGTCTGCCAGACGAACTGCCATGGCATCGCGGTCAGCTTCGGAATGAACCGCGACAGTAGCAATGCCCATTTCCTTACAAGCGCGATGGATGCGCAATGCGATCTCGCCGCGATTGGCGATGAGGACCTTTTCAATCATCGATTCCTAGTCCTTATTCGACCACGATCAAAGCTTCGCCGAACTCAACAGGTTGAGAATCGGCGACGAGGATTTCTTTTACAGTGCCGGCGGCTTCAGCGGTGACAGGATTGAAGGTTTTCATTGCCTCAATCAGCATCAGCGTGTCGCCCTTTTTTACTTTGTCGCCGACGTTGACGAACACTTTGGAGGCCGGGTCCGGCGAGAGATAGACAGTTCCTACCATCGGGCTGGTGACGGCATTGCTCGGCGCGGCTGCAGCAGAGGCTGCGGTGGCGGCTGGTGCGGCAGCCGGGGCCGCTGCAACTGGCGCTGGCGCGGCTGCGACCGGGGCCTGGACCATGGCTGGGGCGACTGGCGCCATGGACGTCGCCTTGCTGACACGGATGCGTAGGCCTTCATGTTCGACTTCGACTTCGCCTAAATCGGCTTCACGCAGTATCGCAGCGAGTTCGCGAACCATGCCTGCATCTAATTTTGTCTTGCTCGTGGACATCGGTGGGGCTCCTCAGTCTTTTTTATTATTGGAGAGCGGCGTCTAACGCCATCAAATACCCTCGCGCGCCAAAGCCTGCAATGCAAGCCGTTGCGCACGGGGAAACGTAATTGGTTGACCGAAACGGCTCGCGAGCCGCCGGATTGGACAAGTGAACTTCATAAATCTTGGCTTCGCAGGCGCGCAACGCGTCGTGCAGAGCAATTGAGGTGTGTGTATAGGCGCCGGCATTGAGAATCAGGATGTCAGATTTTGCTGAAGCTTCCTGAACCCAATCGACGAGTTCGCCTTCCGAATTGGATTGACGAAACGTGATCTCAGCAGACGGTGCAGCCGTTTTCATTTGCTGATAAATATCGTCCAGCGTCGCTGAACCATAAATCTCTGGCTCGCGTGTACCAAGCAGGTTGAGATTAGGTCCGTTGAGAACATATATGTGTTGCGTCATTGTCACACGCTCTTGCGGTGGATCGCTAAGCTTGGCAAGTCCATTTTGAGCATTAGGAGCCCTGCAAATGCAGATATTTCTCAACGGTGAAAGTCAGCAGATTGATGCCGGAACCAGTATCGAAGCTCTGGTGCGAACGCTGGCCGATGATCCGCGCGGGATCGCGATTGAACGCAACATGGAAATTGTTCCGAAAGCCGAGCATGGCAGCACACTCCTGCAGGATGGTGACCGCCTGGAGGTGGTGCAGTTTGTCGGAGGGGGATGAAGTGATCGCTGCACCGCTGAGATCAACTGTCTTGCCCTCTATCGTCGCCCCAGTTAAGCGAACCGAATGACTGATACAGCTTTGACCGTCGCAGGGCGGACTTTCAATTCGCGCCTGATTGTTGGCACAGGCAAATACGCATCCTATGCGCAGAATGCCGAAGCCGCGCGTGCCGCTGGTGCCGAGATGGTGACGGTCGCGTTGCGACGGGTAAACCTGTCAAATCCGGACGAAGATCGCTTGCAGGATCACGTCTCGCCGAAAGAGTTCACTTATTTGCCCAACACAGCGGGCTGTTTCACCGCTGAAGACGCTGTGCGAACCCTCCGTCTGGCGCGCGAGGCGGGTGGCTGGGATCTGGTGAAACTGGAAGTTCTATCCGATCAGAAGACCCTATACCCGGATATGGAAGAAACGTTGAAAGCCGCGAAAGACCTGATTTCGGATGGTTTTGAAGTGATGGTCTATTGCTCGGATGATCCGGTCTATGCGCGCAAGCTTGAAGACGTCGGATGCGCCGCGATCATGCCGCTGGGCAGCTTGATCGGATCAGGCCTCGGAATACAAAACCCGCTGAATATCCGCTTGATCGTTGAACAGTCACGCGTGCCGATAATTGTGGATGCGGGCGTTGGAACCGCTTCAGATGCAGCTCAGGCCATGGAGCTTGGTTGCGACGGGGTGCTGATGAATACGGCGATTGCCGAAGCGAAGGATCCGATCCGTATGGCGACGGCCATGAAGCACGCAGTGATTGCGGGCCGGGAAGCCTATCTTGCCGGGCGGATGGGGCGCAAACGTTACGCCGATCCCTCATCGCCTCTGGCGGGTCTGATCTAGCTTTCCGCCAGCGCGGCTTCAATCATCGCTTCGACTTGCTGGATATCTGCGCCAGACACCATTTGCGTCCCGACAATGAAGTTCGGCGTTCCTGTAATGTTGAGGGTGCGTGCCAGGCTCTTGGCGTCAGCGACGGTTTTTTGAACCTCGATCGACTTCATATCAGCCCGCATTCTGGTGACGTCCACGCCGACCGATTCAGCTGCGGCATCGATTTGGTCGGGTCCAAAACCAGAACCGTTATCGAGTTCCATCAGAGCCATATGCATTTCGATATATTTGTCTTGTTTGCCGGCTGCGATCGCCGCCAATGCGGCTTTCTCGCTTTCAGTCGATAAGATCGGGAATTCCTTGAACACGACGCGGACCTGATTGTCGTATTGCGCTGGAAGCTCAGTGGCCCATTCAGCAGACCGTTTACAGAACCCGCAACGATAATCAAAAAACTCAACCACTGTGACTGGTGCATCGGCAGGGCCGACTGAATAGTCGGCCGGATTGTTGATCAGTGCGTCCTGATTGTCAGCAATCGCGGCCAGAGCCAAAGCGGCTTCTTCGGCGTCGCGTTTTTCGCTAAGCGCAATCAATGCTTCTTCGATGATTTCCGGGTTTTCCATGATGTAATCATAGACAATCTTTTCGACCGCTTCTTTGTCAGCGGGGTCGACTTGGCCCTGGGCGCAAGCGGGTGTGAGTGCGATTGCGGTGGCGGCGAGCGCCATACTGAAGGTGCGGGTCATGAGCAGGGTCCTGAACGTGATGATTCTAAACTAACTTCTACGCAAATGCTTTCTTTGTCATGAAAGGCAAGCTGTCAAAGCTGACAATTCTGTGATCGTCTTAGCGACGGCGGCGCCAAAAGACTTCGTTTTCCGGCAGTGCCGGATCCGTGGCATTGCGGATGTCACTGGCCTGTCGATAGGCTGGCGTATTTGGCGTCAGCTCTCGAATCGCACGCTCTGCGAACGAATATGCGCGCGGATAATTGCCAATATTGTAAGCCGCTTCGGCCGTCGCAACCTGCGCCATCGGGCGGTTATCCTGTTGTTCGAAAACAATCGCCAGCTGAGTCCATGCGAAGGCATTGTTCGGTTCGGCAATCAGCGCGTCTCGAAGTGCGCGCTCAGCGATTGCGATATCTCCAGGTTCACTGCGGGTTAGCAACGACCGGGCGAGTGAGACTTGCATGAGCGCATTATTTGGTAGCAGGCGATTGGCCTCGATCAATGGGTCAATCGAATCAACTGGCTTTCCGGTCTCGAACAAGATCTGCCCTTTAAGCTCGTGAAAATACGGATTTTCTGGCTCTTCCTCGATCAGCGAGTCGATTTCCTTCAAGGCGGCGGTCAAATCGGCAACTTGCATCGCTGAAATGGCCCGCGCGTATCGCGCCGGTTGCGACGTGTCTGTTGGCGGGTAATCCCTGAAAACTCGAGCGGGCGGTTCCAGAAAGCCTACCAGTTTAGCTTTCATCATATCGAATTGTTTCGCGACGACCGGATCTTCAGGTTTGTCGGCGAGGCCAGATTCTTCAGCCAATGTTCTGGTGGTCCGGACCCGGTTTGAGGACAATGGGTGAGACCTGAAATAAGGGTACCTGCGGGCCTCCGAAAGCACTTCCTGATAGCGGAACTTTTCGAAGAATTCGACAATCCCCATTGGCGATTGATCCAGGGCGACGAGGTATTGAACAGCCTTGGTGTCAGCCATGGCCTCTTCGGTGCGGGTATGGACGAAAAAGTTCAATGCTGCGAATTGCTGCGAACTTGCAATCAGAGCGGCGCCAGCATCCGGGGCGCCGGCGGCGATGGCCAGAACGCCAAGGCCGATTGAGACCAGAGCCGGGCGTGAAGCGACATTCGCGGCGCGGCTTCGGGTGACAGTATGGCCACAGGCGATGTGGCATGTCTCGTGGGCGATAACGCCTTTCACCTGGCGCGCATTGTCGGAGGCCATGATCAGGCCGGTATGCAAATGGATACGTTGGCCGCCAGCGACAAACGCATTCAAGCTTGGATCGTTGATGATATAAAGGCCAACATCATTGGGCTCCAAGCCGGCAACTTCCAGGATTGGGTCCGTCCATTCGCGCAATGTTTGTTCGATTTCAGCGTCGCGAATCAGGCTTTGACCGAGCGCCGGTAGCGCAGAGGCGACCCACACAAAGCAAACGGCGATTATCGTCTGAAAGTATCTCATAGTCGAGGCGATCCTTGTTTCATGATCAAGCTAAGCAATGGAATGTGGCTTGGCGAGGGCAAGACCTGCAAGATGACGGATTTGTCAGACAGATTTCGGAGCAAAATCAAAGAATAGCGCGGGATTGACATTCGCCTGCACATGATCGCCGACAGCAAGAGGCGACCCTGGCTGGCAGGCAGCATATACAGTCTCCGACGCGGAAACAGACAGGGCGAGTTCGGTGATGGGTCCCGCCAGTTTGCTGCCGCTGACTCTCAAGGCCGTGCCGGATCCGAGACGAATCGCTTCCGGCCGGTACCAGAGTGTTTCGGCATCGCTGCCAATCGCCCTATGCCATTCGGTCGGTAAAGCGGATGCGCTGATATTGTGCACCGGGCCAAGTGCGCGGGCAGCCTGAAGCGAGCTCGGCGATCGGTACAGGGTTTCCGGTGCGCCGGATTGCAAAATTCGACCTTGATCAATCACGGCGATCGTATCTGCATGGACCAGAGCTTCGTTGGCATCATGTGTCACCAATAGCGCCGGGATGCCGGCCTCTCTTACCGCGCTCAGTGCGACCTCTCGAACATGATCGCGCATAGAGGGGTCGAGACCGGAAAACGGCTCATCAAGTAATATTGCCACTGGCTGTGGGGCCAATGCTCGAGCAATCGCTGTGCGCTGTTGTTCACCGCCAGAAAGATAATGCGGATAGGCATCTCTGCGGCGAGTCAGACCGAGGCGCTCAATCCACTGTTCGGCGATGCGCACGCGCTCTGGTTTGTCGAATGATCTGAGACCAAACATGACGTTTTCCAGCACAGTTAGATGCGGGAACAGCGCGAAGTCCTGGAATACCAGACCGATCTTACGCTTCTCGATGGGCACATGGCGATCTTGAGAGGCGAGAACTTCATTGCCTGAAAGAACCCGCCCAGCATCCGGGCGTTCCATCCCGGCGAGCAGGCGCAGGAAAGTCGTCTTCCCGGATCCGGATTGGCCTATCAAGGCTGTGATTTCGCCCGGCGCGAGGCTCAGCGAAGCGGTATCTACAGCGGTATGTTCGCCGAATGCCCGCGTGATGGAGTCTGCGATGAGCGGACGAATATCAGGCATGATTATGATCTCTCCGTCTGGCTTAGCCGCCAGGATAGAAGCAATACTGGCAACAAACCCGCAAGGACAATGAGCAAGGATGGCAGCGTCGCCTGCGCGAGGCGTTCATCCGTCGCATAGGCGTGGGCTTTGACCGCAAGCGTGTCCCATCCGAATGGGCGCAGCATAAGCGTTGCGGGGAGTTCTTTCAGGATCTCAACAAACAGGATCAGGCCGGCGGCCAATGCTCCGGGGGTGAGCAGCGGCAAGTCGATGCGGAAGAAATGTGAGATGCCGCGGCTGCCCAGGCTGTGCGCGGCGTTGTCGAGATTCTTCGGTAATCTCTCGAGGGTCGCTTGCATCGGTTCGACGCCGGCCGATGTGAAGCGGCTAACATAGATCCAGACCAACAGAGTCAGGGCGACTGTGCCGGAGAGCGCCTGGCCGGTTTCGCGCAATATGAATAATGCTCCCAGGCCGAGGACGGCGCCCGGTGCGGCATATCCGGCTGCAGCCATCAAGCGAGTCGCAATGCGCAAGGCGTTGCTGCGCTTGGCGGCGAGGGTGAACACCAGCGCAGCGACAAATGCCATCGCCGTGCCAAACACGCCGAGGAGGAGCGTTGATCGCAGCAATGGCCATAGATCCGCGGTGCGAGTACTTGTTTCTGTGGCCATCCAAATCAACCGCGACACGGGCGCCAGGAAACAGACAAGAAAAACAATCGAACAGAATAGAGCGGCCATCCACGCGGCGGCGACGGGTAATGGAATACGGCGCGGCGTCAGCCATCGGGCGCTGGTTTGCTGCACACCGCGTCCACCTTGTGTCCATCGCGCCGTGACGAGGAAGACCCCGGCGATCAATACTAACATCAGAGCCAGTCGCGCCGCGGTGTTCGGCTCGCCAAATGAGGTCCACGATCGGATGATGCCAACGCCGAGGGTTTGAACGCCAAGGAAGTCCGCCGCGCCATAATCGGCTGCCGCCTCCATCAGTGCCAAGCACAAGCCACCAAGGATCGCGGGCAGGGCCACTGGCAGGGCGACGCGCCAGAACAGCTCCGCAGCGCGTGCGCCCAAACTCCGCGCGGCTTCCAAAGTCGCCAGCGACTGCATCGAAAATGCGGCTCGTGCTGTGATGTAGACATATGGAAACAGCGTTGAGGCGAGAATGAAAGCCAGGCCAGGTGTGCTGAACAGATTGGGGAACCAATAGTCCCGCGCAGACAGGCCGGTCAGGCTGCGAATTTGCGTTTGCAGCGGCCCGGCGACGCCCATCAGATCGGCCCAGGCATACGCCATGACATAGCCCGGCATAGCCAAGGGCAAAATAAGCGCCCAGCTGAAAAAGACTCGCCCTGGAAACTCGTACTGACTGATCAGCCAGGCGGCGGGGACAGCCAATCCGAGCATGATGAGCGCCGCGATCAGCAGCGTCAGAAGCGTTGTCAGCGTATATGGCAGCAAACGGTTTTGCAGAATGTGATCCCAGGTTGCTCCATCACCTGCGGCGATGCCTGCATACAAGGCTGCAAGAACCGGCAATCCCACCAGGGCTATGATCAGCACTGATGGGATTGATCGATAAGATGGCATCCAGCGCGGCATATTTATCGCTCTAGGCGGCGTTGGCGACTAATTCCAACCAGCAAGGTCAAACAGTCGCTGCGCTTCCGCCTGATTCTCACCATACACGTCGAGCGCGGTATCGGAGGCTGTGAAATCTGGCAGACGATCAACGCCATCCGGAAGCGGCGCGCCGTCGATCAATGGCAGCTCCTTGGTTTCGCGGGTCAGATAAGATTGACCGGTCTCCGTCAGAAGGAAAGTGATGAAGTCTTCTGCAAGCTCAAGATTGTCTGCCGTTGAGGTCACGGCGGCGCCTGTAATATTCACATGAGACCCTGAGCCGTCTGAAAACTCGGGGAACAGGAATGAAGTTGCGGCCGCAACTTGTGCGTCGGCGGCCTTGTCGCTGGCACCGAGGCGGACCCAGTAATAGTGATTGACGATGGCAATTGAGCATTCTCCTGCCGCAATGGCGCGGATCTGATCCGTGTCGCCGCCTTGCGGATTTCGCGCCATGTTGGCAACGACGGATGTCGCCCATTCCTGCGCGCCTTCACTACCAAGTCGGTGGATCAGTTCGCCCATCAGTGACAGGTTATAGATGTTGGAAGACGACCGAACGCAGATCTCGCCCGCTTTATCCTCCATGGCCAGGGCGCCCCATCGCGCCAAGTCTGCCGCATCCCATCGGTTGGGATCATAGGCAATGCCGCGCATCCGCCGCGCGACCCCATACCAGTGATTGTCTGCAGCACGGTAATTCGCCGGAACCAGGGTTTCGAGTGTGTCGCTTTGCAAGGCCTGGGTCAGGCCCGCATCCTTGAATCGCCATAGGCTACCAGCGTCCGCCGCGATGATTACATCAGCCGGGCTTTGATCGCCTTCCGCTTTCATTGTCTCGAGCAATTGGCTGGCGCCAGCTTCACGGACGTCGAGTTTGACGCCCGATTCTGCTTCAAACATCGCGTACAATTCCTTGTCGGAATCATAGTGTCGAGAGCTATACAGAGTCAGAACTTGAGGCTCAGCTTGGGTGGCTGTTTGGACGTCACCAGGTTCGCTTGGATTTGAACAGGCCGCGACTGCTCCAACGAGCAGGCTGAGGCCAGCAATAATAGGGGTGCGATATGTCATATGACCTCTTTGTCACAAGTGAGAATTATTCGCAACTAAGTGATTTTACGCAATGCTGCGACAATTGGTGCAAAGTTTGCATTAATCATTCGGCAGCGCGGTAGACACGAATCGGTTTGCTGATAATCTCATTCTAACTCGCAAAATAGCGGGGGACGATAAAATATGTGTGGGGACTCATATGACAGAAATCATATTGGACTTGGGACCGGTCAATTCCGTCGATGAAACCGCATTCGCGCATGCCATAGAGCGTCTCGCGAAATGGCAGGAAGCGCGCGATGCCAGTGCTGCGAGAGAGCGCGATGCGCCGGATCTGATGATCAAAACCGTTTCGGACGCAGCGGGGACTCTGCGCAAATCGGTGATTTTTCAGAAACAGGAATGGGCCTCCGCATTCATGGGGTTCTGGGAACGCGAACGCGCTGTCTCATAATAACTGCCTGATATGCGCGAATGATATAGCCCGCGGCGGCTGTGCTGATATGAAGAGTGGATGTCAGGCAACCCGCACTCTATCCAATCCATAGCAATCATCGGAGCCGGCATTGTCGGTCTGTCCTGTGCCATTGAGCTGGCGGACCGCGGCTTGAGTGTATCCTTGTTCGACAAGGCGTGGCCGCCGCGCGGCGCCAGTTGGGCTGCCGCAGGCATGCTCGCGCCAGCATTTGAGGCCGCCTCCGCGCCTGGCACACATAGACAATTGTTCGAGCTCTGTGATCAAAGCGCGCAATCCTGGCCGGAATGGTCGAGCGCTCTGGAAGATCGTACAGGTCTTTCATCCGGATATCGTCCTGGACCGTCGCTTGCCGTAGCAATCAATGCGGCGCAGGCCGGGCATCTCGCCGCCATTGAGCGCGCCATGCAGGGACACAAACAGGCACCGCAGCGGTGTCCGGAACTCGCCGCCGCAAAAGAGCCCGCGATTAGCAATTCTGTTGAAGCTGCCTGGCTTTTGCCGAGTGATGGCCAAGTGGACAATCGGCGCACGCTGACCGCGCTGGTGGCCTGTGTCGAGGCGCATCCGAATATTACAGTACATCCGCACGAGGCGCCTTTGCAGGCGCGCGGTCGCCAAATGGACCATGCGGGTCACGATGCGACATTGGTCTGTGCAGGCTGGCGGTCGGCCAAAGTCCAAGTCGGCGAGAATGACCGGTCCCTGACGCTCGCAGCGTTGGACCCTGTGCTCAACAATATCCAGTCCTATGGCGGGCAAATGCTGTCCGTAGCGCCGATTGAAGGCGCGCCCAAAATGACCATACGCTGCGGTGATCTGTATATTGTTCCCAAACAAGATCGGATTGTTATTGGCGCGACCACTGAGCCGGGACGAATCCTGCACGTTGCAGACACCGACGTGATTGCTGGCTTGAAAGCCCGTGCCGCAGTGATTTGCCCCGTGCTGGCGCAAGCCGAAACGCTTGCAAGCTGGGTCGGGGTGCGGCCGGGCACTAAAGACCACGCCCCCATTCTGGGCCAGACGAGCGTGGCAAACCTGTATGTTGCGTCCGGCCATTATCGCAATGGCATCCTGCTGGCGCCGATTACGGCACAGATCATGGCGGATCTGATTATTGATGACGTTACCACCGAGTTGGCGCAGGCTTTCTCGCCGCAAGCCCGGCTTGCAGCACAGGTGTGACGCCTCGTCAGAGTGGACGCGATAATCATTGCGGCATAGATCTTCGCCAAGAGGAGATTTTGCATGCACACGATTGGCCCGCTCAGCGAAGATCAACTTGCCATCCAGGACGGCGTTGCGCGCACGATTGCGCAGTTTGATGACGAGTATTGGGCCAAGACCGATGAGACCGGTGATTGGCCCGAAGCGTTCTGCGATGCGATGGCTGAAGGTGGCTGGCTTGGCATTGCCTTTCCAGAAGAATATGGCGGCGCGGGCCTTGGGCTGACTGAAGCCGCGCTGATGATGCAAACTGTAACCCGCTCTGGCGCTGGCTATTCAGGCGCGTCGGCGGTTCACTTGAATATTTTTGGACCCAAGCCGCTGGAAAAATTCGGCAATGCCGAACAGAAGCAAGAAAACTTGCCCAAGATCATTTCTGGCCAGGAGAAAATGTGTTTCGCGGTGACCGAACCAAATTCCGGGCTCGATACGTCCTCGCTCGAAACCAAGGCAGAACGAACCAATTCTGGTTATACGATCAATGGTCGCAAGATCTGGACGACGGGGGCGCAGCGCGCTGACAAGATCCTGATCATTGCGCGGACAACGCCGAAGGATCAGTGCGCCAAGCCGTATCTTGGCCTGTCACTCTTTTATACCGACCTCGACCGCGGCAAGATCGAAGCCAATCCGATCCCGAAAATGGGCCGCAAGGCAGTCGAATGTAATACGCTTTTCATTGACGGTCTCGAAGTGCCAAAAGATCATTTGATTGGCGAAGAAGGGCAGGGGTTCAAATATTTGCTGCAGGGCCTCAACCCAGAGCGTGTGCTGTTTGCGGTTGAGAGTATCGGGCTTGGCTTTGCGGCGCTCGAGAAGGCTTCCACTTACGCGAATGAGCGCGTTGTCTTCGGGCGTCCAATTGGCCAGAATCAAGGCGTTGCGCATCCGCTCGCTCGGTCCTGGGCCGAGCTCAGCGCGGCTGAGTTGCTCGCTTACAAAGCCGCGGCGCTTTATGATAATGGACAGGAGTGCGGCGCCGAAGCGAATGCTGCAAAATATCTCGGCACCGAAGCGGGATTCACGGCCTGCGAAACCGCTGTCCTGACTCATGGCGGCATGGGGTACGCACGCGAGTATCACGTTGAGCGCTATATGCGCGAAGCCATGCTGGCGCGGATTGCACCGGTCAGCCGTGAGATGATCCTGAACTTCATTGCTGAACGTGTTCTGGGCCTTCCGAAGAGTTATTAGAAATCGTCCAGACGTCTCACAATTGTGTGATTATCGCCGATCTGGAGAGCTTTTGATTGAGCTATTCTCGAACTGCCCCTAGCTACGTCTGCATGCCCGCAAGGGTCAGCTGGATCGAGGTTAGATTATGGAACTCACACAGGACCGTACGGTCAAAATTATCGCCGTTTTGCTGCTGCTGGCGGCTATTTCGCAACCCATCTATACCGCCCTCTATCTCGGCGCGCCGGACATTGATCGTTCGTTTCTGTGGCGGCTTGAGGGGCTCCTTTTCGTTCTGTTAGCGACCTTTGCAGGCTCTGCTCTGGTCATGGCCAAGCGCTACACATTGGGCTTTTCCGCAATCGCTTTCAGCGCGGTGATCAATGTGATCCAGGTCGGGGTCGGCCTGACGCAGTTCGGGCCGTTCCGAGAGGCCGCTGACGCGAATGCCGAGCTTGGCGGGGTGGCGTTCTCAGTCGTTGCCTTCTCTTTCTTTGGCTATAATGCTGCGAAAATCCTGCTCGGTTTGGCGGCGATCGTATTCGGCATGGCCAAAATGAATGCGGGCAGCAAGGCCCTCGGCGGTCTGACGGTCCTGGTTGGCGCGGTGGCCTTTGTCGCCAACACATTAGTGATGATGTTCGGTCTGCACGGCTTTTTGCCGTCACCGATTGCTGGCGGGTCCGGCGTTTTGGCAACTCTGCTTCTGGCCGTTTGCCTGTTCAGCCTTCGCAGCGAAGACTGACGGCGCGCAGCGACCAGCGCCAGTGGCCGCACTCGCAGGTGTTTGCAAGTCCGGTTTTTTTTGGGGCTGAGTTGGGGTTTAGAGTGAGTCTTTGGGCGCGCTTGGGCGCGCGCTGCCTCGTCCTTCGGCAAGCTCAGGATGAGACACTTTCTGGTTTTGGGGTGAATCGCTATCCCGGCTCCAGACGCACGCGGTCTCCGCCGATACCTGCGCAGGCAGGTATCCATGGCATGAACGCACCCCTGAGAATGGTGGTGATCGCCGTCCCTGGACCCCTGCCTTCGCAGGCGTCTACGGAGAGGGTGGCAAGGGCCTGCTCAAACACATCCGGACACAACTCATCCACATCGCTCGGTGAATAGAACCGTGTCGCAATATCATAAGCGGCAAAATTGCGTGCCATGCCTTCAAAATACGGCACCCAGGCGCGGCCGTAGCGGTCGACTTGCACAAAGGCTTGTCGCCCGGTCTCGGCGCACCAGCGATCCACCCGCCATAGCTCAAAGAACAGGATCGGCCATAAATAGACTGGGACCTGTCGGTAGTGAGCCCGAAGATAGCGATGGATGATCATGGATTGGACTATACGCGCCCATGAACCCGGTCGGATTAAATGTGGAGATTAGGACGGTTCGCAGGGCAGGCTTATCTACTCCAATCCAAAAAAGCGCTCAGCATTCTTGTAGAGGATGGCTTCGCGTTGATCTTCGGTCATCCATTCAATGGATCTCAATCGACCTAAGACCAAAGCGGTCGGAAGGTTATCTGTTCCCATCATGATCCGGTCGCCAAAACCGGCCTCAATCAAAACGCGCAAACTGGAATCGTATTGTTCAATCGGTAGTGGGCCATTCGTGATCGATAGATCGAGATAGATTTGGGGATAGTCGCGCAACAATGACAGAGTTTCATCCCAGAACGGCTCGTAGCCACCAGCTCTTCCAGAACCAACATGCTGAATCCAGACTTTCAGATTTGGATGGCGCTCCAATACGGGTCGCAACAATGCCGGGTTTCCCATCTCGGTATCATAATTCGGACAGCAATTCGGGTCGCTCCGGGTTGAGTTTCTTGCACCCGGCGGCGGGCCCCGTTGTGTGTGAACCCCGACCGGGAGATCGAACTCTTCCGCAAGGGCGAAATAGGGCGCGAATCTCGGGTTTCCTATCGATATGCCGTAATAGTTGGGACCGACTTCGTGGATAGCTTCAATCTTGCCGGCCACGACGTTCGCCCGCAGCCAGTCTATATCGACCCACCCTTCGTCTTCGGGGAAACATTTGTAGCGTGGCGCAGCGAAGTTGCGCGGACACGCTAACATGACGCCAGCTAAGAAAGCATCCGGTGCAAAATCCTTCCAGTTCTCAATATCGTCATACTCGGTGAGCGCGATGACAGAAAGCCGAACGCCATTGGCGTCCATCTCACTCAAAATTTGCGATCGGTAAGCGTCATCGTCGCCGGTTGGCCAAGTGCCATGGCGATGCACATCGATGATCCGTGGCGCATTTTCGAGAACGTCCTTTACGCCGTCACTGTGCGCGGCGGGAAGAATCTGACACCCCGCGATTATGGCCAATATTGCGCCGATAGCCGTGGTCTTACGAAACCCCATTCAAACCCCCATCTGATCACGAAGTTCATTGTGAGGGCGTATAGCTTTTTGTCAAAGCTTCGGTTTTCTTATGTCCCCTGCGAGGCCGAAAACCAACACTGAGCGTGAATCGCATTGGTCTTGGAACTCAGACCTGATCATGCGATAGGGGGACATGGAACAAAACCTGGCGCCGAGCGAAGCTCAATTCGCAACCCTCAATTCGCTGCCGATGGACACGCCATTAGCGGTGCTAAATCTTTTCGAGTTTAATCAGGTCGCGAATTATACGCCCGATGATCCGGAATATGGCACCAGCGCGGCGCAAATTTCTGGCCATGAAGCGTTTCAGCGCTATGGCGAGGTCGCGGGAAAGTTCATTCAGGAGCTTGGCGGTCGAATTGTGTTCAGCGTTCCTGCGGAGCAAGTTTTAATTGGACCTGACACGGCAAATTGGGATGTGGCGGCGATCATGTATTTTCCGCACCGCAGGGCGTTTTTGCAAATGAGTTCGGATTCAAGCTTTCAGAACGCGTCGCGACATCGCAAAGCAGCTCTGAAAAATCACCATATGGTCCATTTGAATGGCGAGACTTTTGCGACCTAACGTCGGTCCGAGTCATCACCCAGGGTGAGCTAAAGCCCGATACAACGCATGCCCTGGATCTCTCTCAATTCCTGATTGACTTTACTCCAAAAAGGAACAAAAAGAGAACATATGGGACAGGCAGACTTAAATGCCCTGCAATTAGCAGGCACACTTTCACCTATGCGGAAGGCTTTGGCACCTATGCGGAAGGCTCTGGCACCGGCGCAGAAGGCGCTGGCTTTCGGTCATCAAGCGGCTTTGCGCAAGGGGCGGATCCATGAGGTCAGCGGGCCGGGCGCGGACATGTTCGCCATCCTGGCCGCAGCAGAACAGGCGCGCGGCATTCTCTGGATGGGATTGTACCGCGATATTGTCAGTCTCTGTCCAACCGGTGTGCAGGCCTATCTTGAGATTGAAGACCTGATCCTGGTTGAGGCGGTGTCGCGCGGTGAGCTGCTCTGGGCCGCGGATCAGGCTTTGCGGGCACCAGGCAGCTTTTGCGTGGTCCTGGAAATGCCCGACATGCTGTCTCTGAAAGAAAGCCGCCGTCTGCAATTGGCCGCTGAGCAAGGCGGCGGCATTGGCCTCATTCTCTTGCGCGGCGGGGTCAGCACATCTGCGGCGCAGACGCGCTGGCATTGCGCGCCCGTGGCGGCGGACCGTCCGGCCTGGGACTGGCACTGTGAGAAAGGCAAGAATGGCGAAACAGGAGCCTGGCGCGTGACGCATCAGGGCCAGCAGCAACGAGGGCAGAATGCCAAGGATACTCTCCATATGGTTGCCGCAGCTCCCGCTTGATCGTCTGGTCCGGCATGGCGACACGCGTCTGACCGGGGCCTTCGCGATGATCGCTGAGGAGAGCAATACCTGGCGCCTGACACATGCCAATGATGCGGCGCTGAGCGCTGGCGTCAAAGCCGGGCAGGCGCTGGCGGATGCGCGGGCGATCTGTCCGGATCTGTTGACTGAGCCAGGCGATCCTGTGCGCGAGGAATTATTGCTGCGGGCGCTGTGGCGGTGGGCGGATGGTCTGTCACCGCGTGTCTCGCTCGATCCGCCAGATGGGCTATTGCTCGACATTACGGGCTGCGCGCACTTGTTTGGCGGCGAGGCGGAAATGGGTGAGGAGGCGCTGACCCGGCTCTCAGATTTGCAGATTCAGGCGCAAATCGGGGTTGCTGATACCAAAGGCGCCGCCCGCGCTCTGGCCCGGTTCGGGGCGCGTGAGGTCTCTGTTGCGCCGCCCGGGGAAAGCACGGGCGCGTTGGCGGCTCTGCCGGTTGCGGCGCTCGACTTGCCACACAAAATGGTCAGCGATCTGGCGCGAGCCGGACTGACCAGTATCGCCCATCTCTATCAGCAGAAATCTGCCGAACTGGCCCGGCGCTTTGGCCTGAAGCTGACACAGAAGCTTGGTGCGGCAAGCGGCCTGGCACCGGACCCGGTGACGCCCAAAGCGGCCGATCCGACTTATGCGGCGCGGATGACTTTGCCTGAGCCGATCGGGTTTCTGGAGGACCTCGAAGCGGTCCTGCAACGCCTGGCGAGGCAAGTCTGCGGGCGGCTCGTCACGGATCAGCGCGGGGCAAGGCGGTTTCATCTGACTGTGCGCTGCGTTGATACAGGCGACCACCCGCTCAGTATTGGCTTTGCCCGGCCATGCTCTGATCCAGAGGCGGTGCTCAGGCAATTCTCGCATGCTCTGTCCAAGATCGAGATCGAATATGGCGCGGACTGGTTCCGACTATCAGCGGCGCATATTGAGCCGATCCGTTTGCAACAGACGACGTTTGGCGAGGATGCCCGGCGGGCGGACCAGCGTCTGATCCTGATTGAAACACTGGGCAATCGGATTGGCTTTGATCATGTCCGGATTTTCAATCCGCGCGACAATCATGTGCCGGAACATGAGTTTGAACAGATCCAGGCCGCGGGAACTGTACCGGGATGGCAGGCGGCGCCGCGCGCACGGCCGATCCGCTTGTTCACGCCGCCGGAATTTGTCCATGTCGAGACGCCGGGCCGGCCGCCATGCGCGTTCAAGTGGCGGCGTTTGTCTTTTCTGACCCAGCGCGTCGAAGGGCCAGAGCGGATCACCCCGCGCTGGTATCGCGAGGAAGACTTGCGGACTCGCGATTACTGGACGGTGCAGACCGCAGAGGGGCGCCGGTTATGGCTGCTGACTTATCCCGGCGACGAGAATGAAGACTGGTATGTCGCAGGAGAGTTCCCATGAGCTATGTCGAGCTTTTCGCGATCAGCAATTTCACCTTTCTGAGCGGTGCCTCGCATGCTGAGGAACTGGTTACGCGGGCCCGTAAAGTCGGTCTTGGCGGACTGGCAATTGCCGACAAGAACACGTTTGCCGGAATTGTCCGCGGCCATAGCGCGGCGAAAGAGTTGGGCCTGCGCTATCTGGTCGGGACACGGCTGGTGCTGACCGATGGGACGGATATTCTCGCCTATCCAAGAGACCGCAAAGCCTTTGGCCAACTGTCGCGCCTGCTCACGCTCGGCAAGCGCCGCACTGTCAAAGGCTCCTGCGATCTGACGCTGGCGGACCTGGTTGAATATTGCGGCAATTGTATCCTGATCGGGCTTGGCGGGCCTGATTTTGGGGGCACGCTCAGAACGCTCAAAGCGGCGTTTGATGATCATGTCTTTATTGGTCTGGCGCCGGAATATGATGGCCAGGACCCGGAGCGGTTTGCTATGGCCAGCGCGCTGGCGGATCGGCTGGACCTGGAGACAGTGGCGCTTGGCAATGTCATCATGCATGCCGCCTCCCGGCTCAGGCTGGCAGATGTCTTGTCCTGTATTCGCGAAAAGACCACGATTGATAAATTAGGCCGCCGGGCGCTGCCAAATGCTGAGCGGCGGATCAAATCCGAGTTTGAAATCCGCCGTCTGTTCCAGGCCTATCCGGAGGCTGTCGCGAATACAGCCCGGATCGCCGAGGCCTGTCCATTCTCACTGGATGAGCTGCGCTATGAATATCCGGATGAGATTACCGATGGCATGGCGCCGGATGAGCGGCTGCGAAAGCTCACCGAAGAAGGCCTGATCCGGCGCTATCCGGATGCTGTGCCACTGAAAGTGCGGGCAATGGTCGAGAAAGAGCTGCGGCTGATCTCAGAGCTCTCCTATGCGCGCTATTTCCTGACAGTGCATGACATTGTCACGTTTGCCCGCTCGAAAGGGATCCTGTGTCAGGGCAGGGGCTCAGCCGCCAATTCCGTTGTCTGTTACGCGCTCGGGATTACCGAAGCCTCGCCGGATATGATCACCATGGTGTTCGAACGGTTTATTTCTGAAGCGCGCAATGAGCCGCCGGATATTGATGTCGACTTCGAGCATGAGCGCCGCGAGGAAGTGATCCAGCACATCTATCAGAAATATGGCCGCCACCGCGCCGGACTGTGTTCAACCGTCATCCATTACCGCTCTCGCAGTGCGATCCGCCAGGTGGGTCAGGCCATGGGTCTGTCTGTCGACGTTGTCTCAGCTTTGTCGAGCCAGGTCTGGGGCGTGTCATCCTCGGGTCTGGGCGATGATCGAGCCAAGTCGGCGGGCCTCGACCTGGAGGATCATCGCCTGCGTCAGACACTGGAACTGGCCCAGCAGATTATTGGCTTCCCGCGTCATCTGTCGCAACATGTTGGCGGCTTCGTGATCACCAAGGGGCGGCTGGATGAGCTGTGCCCGATTGAGAATGCCGCCATGGCGGACCGCACAGTGCTGGAATGGGACAAGGATGACATAGAAGCGCTCGGCATGCTCAAGATCGACGTGCTGGCGCTGGGCATGCTGACCTGTATCCGCAAATGCTTTGATCTGCTCGCGACCTGGAAAGGTGAGCGCTACACGCTGGCAACGCTGCCGCAGGAAGACCCGGTGGTCTATGACATGCTGTGCGAGGCCGATACGATTGGGGTGTTCCAGGTCGAGTCGCGGGCCCAGATGAACTTCCTGCCGCGCATGCGTCCGCGCACCTATCAGGATCTGATTGCTGAAGTGGCGATCATCCGGCCCGGGCCCATTCAGGGCAATATGGTGCATCCCTATTTGCGTCGCCGCCGCGGCGAAGAAGAGATTATCTATCCCTCCGAAGCCCTGCGCGAAGTGTTGGAGCGGACTTATGGCGTGCCGCTCTTCCAGGAACAGGCGATGCAGATCGCGATTGTCGCGGCCGGCTTTAGCGCTACAGAGGCCGATGCGCTGCGCCGGGCTCTGAACGGGTTTCGCCGCCAGGGTGCGGTTGAGGATTTCAAGGAACGCTTCCTCGCGGGCTGTCTGGAGCGCGGCTATGAGCTGGCCTTCGCCGAGAATTGCTTCAAGCAGCTTGAGGGCTTTTCCAGCTATGGCTTTCCGGAAAGTCATGCCGCGAGTTTTGCGCTACTGGTCTATGCCTCTTCCTGGATCAAGTGCCACCATCCGGAAGTGTTTTGCTGCGGTCTGTTGAATGCTCAGCCCATGGGCTTTTATGCGCCGGCGCAGATTGTTCGCGATGCCAGGGATCATGGCGTGACGGTCTTGCCGGTCTGCGCCGAGAACAGTTTCTGGGACAATGTGCTTGAGCCTTTGCCAAATGGCGGTCTGGCTGTGCGGCTTGGGTTTCGCCAGATCAAAGGCTTTGTCGAGGATGACGGACATTGGATCGCCGCAGCACGTGGCGGCGGCTATGGCGAAATTGAAGCCATCTGGCGCCGCGCCGGGGTCGGGCGCGGGGCGCTGACCCGGCTGGCAGGGGCCGATGCGTTCGCGATCTATGGCCTGGCGCGCCGTGATGCGCTGTGGGCGGTTAAAGGCCTTGGCGCGGACCGGCCTTTGCCACTCTTCGAACAGGTTGGAGAAGGCTTGCCAGAGACGGCGGCAAACTTGCCGGCGCTCAGCCTGCAGGAGAGCGTGTTTGAAGATTATGTCGCGACGCGTCTGACGTTGCGCGGGCACCCGGTTGATCTGCTACGCGATAAGCTGCCGCGCTTCGCCCCAGCCGAGAACCATCGAAACACGGTGGATGGCGCCTGGCTCGCAGTGTCGGGCCTGGTCATCACGCGCCAGCGTCCGGGCACAGCCAGCGGGGTGATCTTTCTGACTCTGGAGGACGACACGTCAGTTTCGAATGTCGTGGTCTGGCCGAAAGTGTTTGAGAAATATCGTAAGGAAGTGATGGCTGGACGCCTGTTACATGTGCGCGGCAAGCTGCAACGCGAAGGCACTGTCACGCATGTGATTGCAACGCAAATTGTCGACTATTCCTATTTGCTGGACGGGCTGGGTTATCCGGAATTTGCTGGCGACAGTATCGATCCGTCGCGCGACAATGCCGACGAAGCCAAACGCCCTGTGCCGGATATGCGCTCTGGTCCGAAGAGCGAGAAGCGTCAGGCGATGGCGGAGGCAATTACGGCAGAGCTGCAAGAGGCTCATCGTGCTCGGATTACTGCTGGCGCACGCCACCCTCGCGAACAGGCCAAGAAGCTATTCTATAGCCGGGACTTTCATTGAGGCGGGCGGTGAAATGGTGGGCTACCGGTCTATCTGGAAACGTCCAATTGAATGTGTAAGCACGCGCGGCAAATATGATCCGTGGGTTCCTGCCTTCGCAGGAACCTGCGGGGGAAATTATTGGTTCATTCTTAGAAACAAGTCATCCCAAGCGGGGTTTGATTCTTCGATCAATCTGATTTTCCAGGCGCGTTTCCACTTTTTGATTTGATATTCCCGATACTTTGCGGCTTCGCGCGTTTCTTGCGGTTCACACCAGACCAGTTTGGTGCCCCTATACTTGCGAGTAAACAAACTGCCGCGGCCTTCTCGATGAGCGAACACCCTTCGGGCGAGGTCGTCAGTATGTCCGCAATAGAGCGTGCCATTCTTATAGCTCGCAAGAAGATAGACCCAAAAATGTCGTTGCACTCGATCTCCGCCGATACCTGCGAAGGCAGGTATCCATGGACCCGGTATGTTTTCAAGCAATCGGAGGTGGACTGATCAAACAATCAACTGAAAGCGCAGGACCTCAACCGCCATGGATCCTGACTTGCGTCAGGCGCACGGGGTAATTGGACCCATATTACTCCGCTGCGGGGCGGACATCGCGTTCGGGTTCAGCCCAATCATATTCTCTTGGCGCTTCTGGTTCGGTCGTCTCAGGTTGTCTGCGAAGGCGCGCCACCATGCGTTTGCGCCAGCGGCCCATTTTCTCCGGTGCGGCGAGCCAGACCGGCGTGACGATCAAAGTCAGCATGGTTGAGAAGCCGAGACCAAAGACGACAGCAGTGGCCAGAGGCACCCACCATTCTGCGGTGATGCCGCCAAAACTGATGGCGCCTTCGCGGAAGTTCACATTCATCATGAAGACCATCGGCAACAGGCCACAAATTGTCGTCAGCGTTGTCAATAGGATCGGACGGATGCGTTGCGCCGCCGCTGCGATGGCAGCTTCCTCGCCGGTGCGCCCATCGCGCTTCAGGCGCTGGAACGTATCGATCAAGACGATATTGTTGTTCACTACGATACCCGCCAAAGCGACCACCCCCGTGCCGATCATCAGGATGGAAATATAAGGCAGGATCAATTGGATGCCGATAAGCACGCCCGCGGTCGAAAGAATAACTGCGGAGAGCGTCAGAACGACATGGTAGAAATTATTGAATTCCCACAACAGGATAATTCCCATCAGGAACAAAGCGGAAAGTGCCGCTACGCCAAAGAAGGCTTCGGCTTCAGCCGCATCTTCATCCGCGCCTTCAAACTCGACATTGACGACAGGATTGATATTCGCCGCAGCGATCAAATCTTTCAATTCAGCGACTTTTCCGGCGCCAGCGCCTTGTTCAACCGCATTGGCGCGCACCATGATGACGCGCTTGCCATCCCGGCGTTCAATCTTGGTAACTTTTTGGGCCGGCTTGCGCTCGACAAATTGCGACAATGGCACCTGACCATTTGGAGTCGCGATGCGCAGACGGTCGAGCGCCTGAACGCTGCGTTCGTTTTCCGGAAGACGGACACGGATATCAATTTCGTCCAAGGCATCATCCGGGCGATAGCGTCCGACCAGAATGCCATTGGTGACGAGCTGCACGGCCGAGCCGACTTGTGAGACATCGACGCCGAACTTGCCGGCTTGAGCGCGGTCGACTTCGAGTTGGTACTCAATCCCGGGGAGGGGGCGACTGTCCTCTACTTCGCGCAGGCCATCCATGGAATCGATCAGGTCGCGGACCTGGGCCGCGGCGAGCAGCAGCGCCGGGCCGTCATTCGAGCGCACGGCGACTTGGATATCTTTACCAACCGGCGGACCCTGTTCAAGCTTGCGAACCTCAGTGCGCAGACCTGGCAGGCCAACCAGGGCGTCGCGGATATTCTGTTCTGTCACGCGGCCATCATAGCCAGACTCGCGATCTTTCAGATTGATCAGGACGCGGCCAATCGTGTCTTGCGGCGGAGAGCTAACGCCGTCGAAATTGAACGAGCCAGAGCCTTCGCTGCCAGAAGTCGAAGCCATGGATTCAATGCCGTCGAGAGGCAGTAAGCGACTTACCGCCCGGTCAACGATCTCGTATTCTTCATCGGCTGACAGATTGCCTTGCGCCTGGACAAAGACATAGAGCTGCTCAGGCTCGACATCGAGGAACAGCTCGGATTTATGGGTGGTTGATCCAAACCACATGAAGATGGAAATGATCAGCGCAATCGCCGCAAATGTGACCAGGAATGGGCGACTGATCAGGGCAGCTGTTGCGCGGGCATAGCGTCCGAACCAGCCTTTCGCCTCCAGTGGATCGCCGGATACGCCGGAGACCTCGACCAGACCATTATTGTCATTCTCGTCTGCACCTCGGCCGCCAATGACGGAGCCAAGCACGGGCAGGAAAATCAGCGCCATGATCAGAGATGCCGCGAGAACGAAGATCAGCGTGATCGGCAGATAAGACATGAACTTGCCGACCAGACTGTCCCAGAACAAGAACGGGAAGAAGGCCGCGAGAGTCGTCGCAGACGACGCCACAATCGGCCAGAACATCCGCTTCGCCGCCATGCCATAAGCTTGTTTTCGGTCTAGCCCTTCGGCCATTTTTCGGTCGGCATACTCGACCACCACAATCGCCCCGTCGACCAGGATACCGACGGCGATGACCATGCCAAACATCACCATCATATTGATTGTGTAGCCAAACATGCCAAGCATCAGGAAGGCCATGACGAATGAGCCTGGAATGGCCAGGCCGACCAGAGCAGCAGATCGCAAACCGAGGGCGGCGACGACAATGATCATCACCAGAACCACGGCAACCGCGATTGACGCTTGCAACTGCCCGAGCTGATCATCAATCATTTCTGACATGTCTGATGTCAGTGTTACATTGACGGTCTCCGGCCAGCTGGCTTTTGATTGCGCAACAATCGCTTCAACATCTGCGACGGTGTCGAGAATGTTCGCGCCCGTACGTTTGACAATCTGAATTGAGACGGCTGGCTGGCCATTGAACTTGGCGTATTGTGAGCGGTCTTTGAACGTGCGGCGAACGGTTGAAACATCAGACAAGGTAATTGTTGCATCGCCTGAAGACTTAACCGGCAGATCAAACGCGTCTTGCGCCGTCTTGATCAAGCCAGGCACTTTGACCGGGAACCGGCCTTCGCCCATATCGATACGGCCGGCAGGGACAAGGCGGTTATTGTTGGCCACAGCCGCGAAGATTTCCTGATACGATAGATTATACGCTTCGAGCTTGGCGGGATCGACTTCAATCTCCAGCACTTCTTCACGGTCGCCGTTTAGATTGGCTTCCAGAACGCCTTCCAGGCCTTCCAGCTCGTCTTTCAGGTCAAGACCAATCTTGTACAGGCTACGCTCCGGTGCGTCGCCATAGAGATTGATCGCCAGGATCGGGAACAGTGAAGCATTGATTTCGGTAATGATTGGTTCTCGCGCTTCTTCGGGGAATTCGCGCTGCGCCAGATCGACTTTTTCCTGCACGTCCAGGACGGCCTGATCCTGATCGAATGAGACGTCAAACTCGACAATGATTTGTCCGGCACCTTCAAGCGCGAAAGAGTCGATTTGCTTGACGCCTTCAATGCCCTGGATTTCGCTTTCAACTGGGCGAACCAGCAGACGTTCAGCATCTTCGGGTGACACGCCTTCCAGCGGGATGGTGATCCCGACAAATGGGATCGGCACATCCGGATCGGCTTCCTTGGGCAGATTGATATACGTCATCGTCCCGGCAATCAGGGCGACGAGCAAGATGGCGAGGACCATTCTGGCGCGGTCAATCGCGCCGTCGATGAGACTATTCATGTGCTACAGCCCCTCACCAAGACGGGTCGACACTTTGACCCCTTCTTTGAGATAGTCCTGGCCAGCGGCCAAAAGGTTCACGCCGCTCGGTATGCCGGTGACCCAGATGCCGTCTGGCGCGTCATCGACAATGCTGACCTCAGTAAACTGGACCAAGTCGGAGGTGTCGACATATCGCACGCCAACGCGGCCATCATCATGCAGGACGAGTGTCGCGGGAGTGGTCAGAACAGCCGGCACTTCGCCAAGGCCGAGTTGCACTGACGCGGTCAGTCCAGCTGGAATACTGGCTTCTGGGTTCGGAATTTCAACTTCGACGCGGAACGTGCGGGTTTGCGCGCTGGCCGTGCGCGCGACGAAGCGGACCGTTCCGGTTGCTTGGCGACCTGTGGCGAACGCGACACTGACGGGTTGGCTCGGATCGATTGCCCCGAGCTGATCTTCAGTCGCGTCGACCGCAACAATGATCGGGTCGAGATCAACCAGACGCCCACAAGGTGCGCCGACGGACAAAAAGTCACCCAGTTCGGCCATGCGCGTTTCAAATACGCCGTTGAACGGCGCTGTGATACGGGTCTTGGAAAGTTCGATCGTCGCGGCTTCGAGGGCGGCTTCAGCGCCGTCCAGCGCGGCCTTTGACGATGCGGCGCGATTCGACGTGGTCCAACCTTTCTCTTCGAGCTGGCGGTCGGCATCAAAATTGAGACGCGCTGCCGCAACACCGGCTTCGGCTTCAGCGATACGCGCGGCGCGGCTTTCAACATCAAGCCCGCACAAGACGGCGCCGCGATTTACGGACTGGCCTTCTTTGACGCGCGCATTGGTGACGGTGCCCATGGTTTCAGACCGGACAGTTACTTCGCGGTCCGGCTCGGTGCTACCTTTCAGGGAAACACTGACAGTATGCGGGGTCAGAACGGCTGGGCGAACGATCACTTCCGGCAATTGCGCACTGGCGGCTTGTTCGGCGCTGGACGCGCTCGGCTCAGGCTCAGCCGGGGCGCGCGTGACGCCTCTGAAGACGAAATAGGCCAGAAATGCCAGCAAGATGAATCCAGCTGTACGAACGGAAGTCGGGAAGGAGGGCATTTGGGAGGCAGCCTTTTTTTGGAACGCACGGGCGTTTTCGCCACTTTTATTATGGTTAATCGCGATACCAGCGAAACATTTCCAATCGGGAAAAGCGCGCCGAAAAATCGGTCAGTCCTGGCAATATATAGTTTACTTTTGCAGAAAAAGTCAGGTTACCAACTGTCGCGGGCTCTTAATCGGCCTTTTTGCGCGCATTGGTGGTGTTCGTGGATCGCCAAAAATGGCAGATTTGCGGAGGTGCCTATGACCGCGTTTCGGGCCTTATTGACCGGGCTTTGCCAAACGTTTCTCTGCCGCCTCGAAGATCCAGGCAACATCCATTTCCTGTAACCATTCCGGCAACGCTTCGACGCGCTCTTCTGGAACAGGCGGAATGAAAGGAGACCGGGCTGCTGGGGCCGGTTCGAGGCGTTTGAAAGGGATGATTTTGCAAGCCATGCCGATAGCACTGCAAGTCTGGTGCCGAGTTCTGACTTGGTTAATTTTTCGCCATTTGATGGGTATTCTGGGCGTTCCTGTACGATCGGCTCAAGAAGCGGCAGAAGACGGGCTTTACCTCGCCGGACAAATCCGCATTGTGGGCGCTGAGAAAATAGCCAGGCTCAATGGAGCAGACAGTATGAGTGACACCGCCTTTTATCCCGTCCCTGAAAGCTTTGCGGCGCAAGCGAACCTGACGCCAGAAAAATATCGCGAGATGTATGCCGCGTCGATTGCGGATCCGGAACGCTTCTGGGCCGAACATGGCAAGCGTCTGGACTGGTCTAAGCCATATACCGTGGTCAAAGATGTGAGCTGGGATAAGTCAGATCTGCATGTGCGGTGGTTCAGCGATGGCGAGTTGAATGTGGCGTATAATTGCATTGATCGTCACCTTGAAGCACGCGGCGATAAAACTGCGCTGATTTGGGAAGGCGATGACCCGGCAGATGATGCCAAAATCACGTATAAGCAATTGCACAAGGCGGTTTGCCGGTTTGCGAATGTCCTGAAGGATATGGGCGTCAAGAAAGGCGACCGGGTCACCATTTATATGCCTATGATTCTTGAGGCGGCCTACGCAATGCTGGCCTGCGCCCGGATTGGAGCCGTCCACTCGATCGTGTTTGGCGGATTCTCACCCGAGGCTCTTTCGGGACGGATTACCGATTGCGACAGCAAATTTCTGATCACCGCTGATGAAGGCCTTCGCGGCGGCCGGATCGTGCCGCTGAAAGACAATGTCGATAAAGCTTGCGACCTGGCAGGCGGCATGGTCGAGAAAGTTCTGACGGTTCGGCGCACGGGCAATCCCGTGAACATGCAAGCCGGCCGGGATATCTGGCTGCACGAGGCTGCCGACGGCATCAGCGCTGAATGTCCGCCAGAGCCGATGAATGCTGAAGACCCGCTCTTCATCCTGTATACATCAGGCTCAACCGGCAAACCAAAAGGCGTGCTGCACACGACAGGCGGCTATCTGGTCTGGGCGTCAATGACCCATGAATATGTCTTCGATCTGAAAGAAGACGATGTCTATTGGTGCAGCGCCGATGTCGGCTGGGTCACGGGGCACAGCTATATCGTCTATGGTCCGCTGGCCAATGGCGCGACGTCGATGATGTTTGAAGGCGTGCCGACTTATCCGGATGCCAGTCGGTTCTGGCAGGCCTGCGACAAGCATGGCGTGACCATCTTTTACACCGCACCGACGGCCATCCGGGCCCTGATGCGCGAAGGCGAGGGGCCGGTTAACGCCACCAGCCGTAAGTCGATCCGCTTGCTCGGCTCAGTTGGCGAACCGATCAATCCGGAAGCCTGGGAGTGGTATTACCACACCGTTGGCGAGGCCCGCTGTCCGATCGTTGATACTTATTGGCAGACTGAAACCGGCGCTTGCATGATGGTGCCGCTGCCGGGCGCGACGGACCAGAAACCAGGCGCCGCCAGCCACCCTTTCTTTGGTGTCCAGCCGAAACTGGTGGACGCTGAAGGGGTTGAGCTGCATGGCGCGACCGAAGGCAATCTGATCATCACAGAGAGCTGGCCGGGCCAGATGCGCACTGTCTATGGTGACCACCAACGGTTTGCCGACACCTATTTCTCGACCTATCCGGGTAATTATTTCACTGGCGATGGCTGTAAGCGCGATGAAGATGGTTTCTACTGGATCACTGGCCGCGTTGATGATGTGATCAATGTTTCTGGCCATCGGATGGGGACGGCTGAAGTGGAAAGCTCACTGGTCGCGCATGACGCCGTCGCCGAAGCGGCCGTTGTCGGCTATCCGCATGAGATCAAGGGACAGGGCATTTATGCCTATGTCACGCCGCGCGCCGGTGTGGTCGCGGATGATGATCTCAAAGCCGATCTTGTCCGTCATGTGCGGGCAGAGATTGGCCCGATTGCCAGTCCGGACCTGATTCAGTTCGCGACCGGCCTGCCAAAGACCCGCTCTGGCAAGATCATGCGGCGGATCTTGCGCAAGATCGCAGAGAATAGCTTTGACAATCTTGGCGATACGTCGACGCTGGCTGAGCCGGAAGTCGTGCAGGACCTGATAGATAATCGGCAGAACCGCTAGGCGTCGTCGCCGGACTCATAGCGTTCGGCGATTTGCGCACCCATCTGGTTCATCATTTCGAACAAGGCGTCAGGGTTGCTCTGACGCTGTTGAGCCGCCTCGAGTTCCATGCCTTTGGCGAAGATCAGTTCCGGTGTTTTGGTCTCAATCGCTTGCAGAATTTCTGCGGCCAGATCTGCTGGATCATCGCCGCCATCAATATTCGCATCCGATTTTCCGCGCGACGAGCCGTCTGCGGTCAACGCATTGCGTGAGACGTTGGTGGCGACGGAGCCCGGAAGCACATTGGTGACATGGATATTGTGGCGCACGGACACTTCGGTGCGCAGCGAGTCCATGTATCCGATCAGTCCATGCTTGGCGGCGGCATAGGCCGTGCGCAATGGCGGTCCGATGCGCCCGGCGACAGAGCTGATCGCGATAATGTGCGCGCCGCCAGCTTTGACCATGCGCGGCAATTGCAACTGGGTCAGCCAGATCGGCGCGATCAGATCGATGTTGATCAAATCGGTATAGACTTGCGGGTCAGTCTTGATCGCCAGACTACGCTGGCTGACGCCGGCATTATTGACCAGAATATCGACACTGCTGGCCCAATCCCAGGCCTCGTCGACTTTGCTCTGAAGTGCGTCATAGTCGGTGACTTCGAAAGGCAGAAGCAATGACGGCGTCGACAGCTCGTCGGCGACTTGTTGCAAGGCTTCGACGCGTCTGCCGGACAGGATGATCTTCGCGCCGGCATCCGAGAAAGCCTTGGCCAGCGCTTTACCAATCCCGGATGACGCTCCGGTGATCCAAACTGTCTTGTCTGTGAAACTGCCCATGCCGATCCTCCAAATCTATCGCTTTTGATGTGTATCGGGCAGAGGCAGAGACATGGCTAGAGGGCGGGGTCCATTTTTGACCTCTCACGTCGCGGGAGCGCAGACTGAATCAGAATTTCAATTTCAGCGTTGCGCCGCCAAAATGGATCAGGCCTTCATCAGCGACTTCAATATCATAACCAAACCGCGCGGTGCCCATCACTGATTCAGTGCTCAGAGAAACGCCGGCCAGGATGGCATTGGAAAACGAATCTTGCGCCTGGATTTCAAATGTCTCCTCTGATCCCAGGAAACGCGCCGTCGTCTGATATGGCGAAGACGAGATTTCGCTGCGATACCCAAATGAGACTTCCGGGATGATAAAGGCCGGATTGCGATCACCGACGGGTACACGTGCCCCGAACTCCATCAAGGCAGTTGCTGTTGCTTGATCTGTGCTGGCCGATTCAACCGAGACGGCTAAGCGGTCGTCACCTGTTTCGGTATAGGCGTCCTGTTCCAATTGGAAAAAGTCGACGGAGACTTGCGGACGCGCATAATAGATGTCGCGATGGAGTTCAGTCGACAGGCTGGCGCTGGTCATGGCGCTGGTTCCGTCCCATTGACCGGTTTGTTCATAAGTCAGATCGGCGAGATCGACTTCGCGGCGGCTGTTGAAATCGACGGTACTGATCTGGCTGGATATGGCGAGATCGAGCCAGCCAATCGATTCCTTGGCATACAAGCCGACTCCGAAGCCACTGGTCGTGACAGGGTTCGTGCCCCCGGTTTTTTCTTCATAGTCACCGCTAGAATAATTGACGAACAGACCCGCGACATCAAGCGGCCCCAGCCGGCGATCGATCCCCGCCGCAAAGCCCAGGCCGCTGCCATTATAACCGGGAACATTGGCGTCTGCGTCGATGTCGATAATGGTGGTGTATTCCTGCGCCCAGAGCCCCATATTGCGTTCGCCTGTGCCGGACAGGGTCTTTAAGCGATTGCCCAGAGCGCCGAACACAGCATTGCCTTGTGATGACAAATAACGTGTCGCAGCATCCGTGCGTTGCGGCAGCAGCAAGTCATAGACCTGAAGAAACTCGGACTCTTCAGTAATATCCGCCAGTGCCGCGCCGAGATCGGAATCTGCGCCAAACACGTCGAGCACAGCGCCATAGGCTGCGGATTGATTGAGATCCAGGCCCAGGTCTTCAGCGGTTTTCAATTTGAACGCAAGGTCAAGCGTATCGCGCGTATCATCGGTCAGGATCAGTTCAACATTATAGATGAAAGGCGCATCCTGGACCAAAGCAGCATCGAGTTCGCCTTCAAAGTTCAATACGCCAGCATCGATGAATGTATGCGTGAAGTCTGTTGATGAAATGGCTTGGAGATCGGGCCGAATGAACACACCTTCGCCAATGTTTGCTGTGCCCATCACTGTCAGACTGGGCGTGCGGTCAGTTGCGCTTGGGTCCAGTGCAACCTGCAGCAGCGATTCGCCTGTAATTGACAGACTGTTCAATGTTGCGGCGGTGTCCGTGGAGAGCAAGAGATCTGAATCAATCGCGGTCAGACGGTCCAATGCGCCGGAGCTGATGAGCTGGCCTTCGAATGTCGACCCGGTGAGGTCAAATGTTGAGCTGGCGCCGCCAAAGCTGACATTGCCCGTCAGTGTCGCAGAGGTCAGAGCAAGTGCATTCGTCCCGGCACTGAAGGCGATATCGCCCTCATAAGCGGATGAGCTGAGGGTCATTTCAGCGTTACCGAGGCCAAAATCGGTATCGCCAAAGACGCTGCCGCCGAGCACCGTAAAAGTGTCATTGCCTGCACCGAAGAGAATGTCACCGACAATCACCGGTGTCGCAACATCATCGCTATCAATGACATCGTCGCCATTAGTGTCCTCGACTGGCGTCTCGCGCTGTTGCAAGACAGTGATGTCGGCCATCGTGTTTGACAGATCGAGGGCGATCGCGCTGCCAGTCGCTTCGGCCTCGACGCCATTATCTGTCAGCGTGGCGCCGATTGTACCACTATTCGTAATCGTCGTGAGCCCGCCAGAAAGATCACGAATGGCGTAAGCGTTGCCGGTTTCCCCGTCCGAGCTTGCTCTGATGGTTCCGGAATTGGTGAGGCTTGTGAGATCTGCGCCCGCCCCGACCAGAACTGCAGTTGCAGTATCGCTTCCCACAGTCTCAATCGCAGCCGCGATGCGGCCCGTATTGGTCAATGACCCGATGATTGCGCCATCGCCCAGATCCACTGCGATTGCGTCGGCTTCAAAAGCCGCAGCATCAATCGTGCCCGTGGAGAGGATGCCGCCGACAATTTCCGTTGTGAATGCGCCGCTCGATGCGCCTTCAATTCGCAGCGCTGTCGCGTCATAGCCGACATTCAACCCGTTTGAGATAATCGCGCCGCGATTGATCAAGCCATGCTCATAGGTGAAGGTCGCGAGTGTTTCGGTAAGATCTTCGTCCTCATCATCATCCGTTGTGTCTCTGACGGTTTCAATGACTGTGCCCAGGATGATATTCTCTGTCGCGTCACCATTCAGGTCCGGCGTAATCAGAACCGCTGGGCCCGAGCCGTAGGACGTGACAATTCCGACCGTCCGGTTTTCATCGAAATCTTCAATTGTGTCCTTGGTCTCGTCTTCAGTATCTTCTTCGGAGATGAAATCGTCGACCGTGCCATTGATCAGAAACCCGTTTGTCAGACTGCCGCCAATCGCCAGCGCGGGCCCATTATCGTTCAAGTCTTCGGCATCGATACGCTCTGCGAGCGGCGTCGTGTCGTCATCAATCGCGAGCGGATCGAGATAATTTGTGACGCTCGTGCTGGCAAAGCCGGTTGAGAGAATGGAGCTCTCCACAGTGAGATTGCCGCCGACTGAACCGTCCAGGCTGACTCCGCGCGCATTGACGCCTTGAGCGGTGACATTGCCGCTGATCAGCACATCATCTGTGACGCCATTATTGATCTCGATGCCGACAGCTTCGTCCCCGAGGACGGCGACACTGCCGTCTAACGTAAACGCCCCGTCGAGCGCGGATTCCAGTAAAACACCCTTAGAGTTATTGCCTTCAACCGTGATGCTCGATCCGGTCTGTAAATTGATGTTTCCGGTATGAATGCCACCATCAAGAAGGTGGATACCCGTCCGGTTATCGCCGAGGGCCAGAGGGCCATCGAGATCATCGTCATCATCGTCATCGGAGCGGTCATAGTCTTCGAGCAGATTGATTGACCCGGCCATTGTCAGGTTGCCGATCCGGTCTGCCTCAAGGGCGATTCCCGTCACATTGTCGGTGTCGTCAATCTGGATGAGGCCGTCATGGGTGATGTTATTGTCGCTATTCATCGTCAAAGCGACTTGCCCTTCGGTGCCGCCCAGCTCAATCGAGCCGTCTTCAGTGATCGTGACGTCAGCGGGTGCGCCATTGTCGGCAGTCGCGGTTTCGACTGGTGTCGTGGTCTCGGTCGACACGGTCTGAGCAAAGGCTACGGGCGCGCACAAGCTCGTGCAAAGCAGGAGATGCAGCTTTAGTGTCCGCGCTGAAAGGCGTGAACGCAGTAAATTTTTCGGGCGCATAAAGGGTTGTGTTCCTGGTTGAATGAATATGATTTATTTCAACGCAGTGCGTACCTGTCTGACTGTTCAGCCGGAAAAGACAAGGATGAGATTTGTTAATCATCGTTTAGGCGTGCCAGAATGAAGAGTCTGACGATCTTGCGCCAAGATCGGTCTGGGAGAACAAAACGCCAGGCCAAAGTGGCCTCTGACAAGAATGGTACGACTGGTCATGCGGGTTCAACGAAGCCTGCTGACGAACCCGTCGCGCTGCGATTGATTATGACGGCGTTTTAATCGGTTTGATCAGCGATGGGGCTTCAGAACGACAACACGCCGCAGCGACGCTCATGCTGCTGAGGCCTAAAGGACCGATATGAGATTGTGGTCCCGCATACGTATTCTCTTGTTGGCGATGGCCAGCCTTGGCTATCTCGCCAATGGCGCGCAGGCGCACGTACATATCTCTACGGGCGAGACGCTAAACCTCATGCTGTGCGGGACGGGTTCTGCCAAGTCGGTCTCAATCGATTTGCCGGGTGACCCGATTGAGGAAACCGAAGATACGTGTTGCGGCGATTGCACGCCGACATCAGGAATAGATGCGACGCCGCCTTTGGTGGTTTCAGTCATTCTCAATTATGCCGATCCAGTGCCAACCCATTTGCCAGAGCGGGTTTCGCCGCGGTCTCCGCTCTGGCCAGGCGCACCGCCGCAAGGGCCGCCAAACGCTCACAAAGCCTGATTCTAGTTTTTACCTGGCGCTGCAAGCGCCGAATGCTTTGTGAGAAATACAATGAAAACTCAACTCCTAGCGAGCGCAGCTTTGCTGTGCGTTGCCTTGCCTTCTGCTGCCCATGAGGGTGATGCCGGAATGGTCACCTATGCCACTGACCATGCGCCGATCGGCGTGATGGCCGACCATCGTCACAAGCAGGGCGAATGGATGCTTTCCTACCGCTACATGTATATGGACATGGCGGGGAACCGGGATGGAACGGACGAGCGGTCGCCGGAAGACATCGTCACCACAGTCGCCAACCCGTTTGCCAATCCACCCATGATGCCACCGACGCTGCGGGTCGTCCCGACGGATATGCCCATGCAAATGCACATGGTCGGCGGGATGTATGGGCTGACCGATCGTGTCACGTTGATGGCCATGGGCATGTATCGCACTCAGGAAATGGATCACATCACGTTTCAAGGCGCCAGCGGGACGACGCGCCTCGGCGAGTTCACCACGGAAACGTCCGGCATCGGCGATACGACAGTGGGCGCGATTATCGGCCTGGATGATGGCCGCTACGAGCACCGCCAGATCAATCTCGGCCTGTCTGTTTCCTTGCCAACCGGATCTATTGAAGAAACCGATCAGATCCTGACGCCGATGGGAACAAATCCGTCGCCGCGCTTGCCGTATCCTATGCAGCTCGGATCCGGGACATTTGATTTTAAACCATCGCTAACCGCCCGATCTCGAACCGGAAAATGGAGTTATGGCGCGCAGGCGTCTGCGATCATTCGCCTGGATGAGAATGATGAGGGCTATACACTTGGTGATGTCGCAGAGGCGACGGGTTGGCTCGCTTATGAGCCGCGCCCATGGGTGTCGTTTTCGGGGCGCCTGAAAGCGCGCTCTGTCGGGCAGATAGATGGCGCGGATCCTCTGATCATGGCCCCGGTGCAAACTGCAGATCCTGACAATCATGGCGGCGAAACCGTTGAAGTCCTCGCCGGGATCAATCTCGCAGGGCAGACGGGGTGGCAAAAAGGCCATCGTATCGCCGCTGAAATCGGATTTCCTGTATCCCGCGACTTGAACGGGCCGCAAATGGAAACCGATATGACCTTCACACTGGGATGGCAGAAAGCCTTTTAGACATCCGGTCGGGCTGGTCTGGCAATTGCCGGGTCAGCCCGCTTCCCTTCGCGGTATAGGGGTTTGACGATACGGGGCTATTTCAGGCACACCTTTTTTGAGCGAGAGGGCCTGACGAATGAATGTGCTGCAAAGCGAAGCGCCGCTAATTGTCTATGTCGATATCAAGAGCCCTTATGCCTTCGTCGCGATCCGACCGACGCTGGCGCTTGAAGTAGAGCTGGGATTGCAATTTGATTGGCGGCCTCTGACGCTGGATATTCCGAGCTATCTCGGCTCAGCGGAGAAGAAAGCCGGAAAAGTCGTGGCGTCGAAAGGCCGAAGCCAGCGGACCTGGAACGCCATTCGATATTCCTACCGCGATGCCCGCCGTTATGCCGAACGACAGGGCCTGATGCTCAAGGGTACGGAGAAGATCTGGGACTCAACACTGCCCAATATTGGCATTCTCTGGGTTATGCAGACGGCGCGGGACAAGCTCGGTGCCTATTTCGATGCCGTCTATCCGCCATTCTGGCGCCGCGATCTCGATATTGAAGACATTGCCGTTGTCGAAGCCTGTTTGCGCACGGCCGGTATTGATGCAGAGGGTTTTGCGACCTTCGCCGAAGGGGCAGGGCGCGCGCAGCACGATGCTTTGCAGCCGCAATTTCATCCGAATGGCATTTACGGCGTGCCGACTTATGTGCTCGGCGACGAGATCTTCTTTGGCCGCGAGCATATTCCGTATTTGCGCTGGGTTTTAACCGGTCGCGATGGCGTTGCTCCCGACATAGCGTATGAGATCGCCTGATGCTGACCGTCTATATCGATTTCAAATCACCCGCCGCGTATCTTGCGATCAAGCCAACTCTGGCGCTGGCTCGGCGTCTTTCTTTGTCGCTGGATTGGCGGCCGTTCCAAACGGTGGAGCGGGATGTGCCCAAACTGGGCAAAGAAGAAACAGTTGGCGAAAGCCACCGCCGGGTCCGCGCCGCCTCTCAGCGGGCGCTGGCGATCAAATATGCACGTCATCAAGGGATCGATCTGCGATTTCCGCCGCATCCGGGCGTAACAGATCTGGCGCTGGCCGTGCTGGCTCAGCTTGATGGCGATCCACTGCCTTTCATCGAGGAAGCGTTCGCAGCTTATTGGCAAGATCATGCCGATCTCGATGAGGCGGACACGGTTCGCGCCATCGTCTCGCAGAGTGGAGTCAATTATAGCGGCGATATCAACGCCGCGCGTGAAAGCCTGGATCTGGCGTTGCAGCGAGCGGAGGATGCTGGGATCGTCGGGGCGCCGGCTTATGTCATCGACGAGCAGATCTTCGTCGGACGCGAGCACTTGCCCTGGATCGAAGAGATCGCACGGGCACAAACAGGCTGATCCGCCTAATCGTCAAATCCAACAAAAACAGCGCCTTCTTCAACGCTCTTGCGGGTCGAGACGACGGCATTGGCTGGGAAGCTGTCATCAGGCCACCCCATCGCAACACAGATCATGATCACTTGATCCTCTGGAATGCCAGCATGCTCACGCACCACTGGCGATTGCATGATGCCTTGCGAATTGATCACGCAGCCAAGCCCCTCCGACCAGGCCGCATTGACCAGAGAATTGACCACGCCGCCGCAATCGAACGGTGCGATATCAGAGCCATGAATGGACTTGTCATAGGTGATGACAATCGAGACCGGGGCGTCAAACTGGCGAAAGCCTCTGAGCACCCAATCCTGACGTTTCTCTTTATCATGTCGCTCAATGCCCATGGCTTGAAAAAGCTGGATGGCGATTCCGATCTGGCGCTCGCGGTGCGCGCCTTCATAGCCAGGTCCGCCGCGAAACTCGCGCGAGTCTGGAACGCCTGCGAGATTGCGTTCGACATTGCCTTTGCGGATTTTGTCGAGCGGCTCACCAGTGACCACATAAAAATTCCACGGTTGAGTGTTCAGCGAGGTTGGTGCGCGCATGGCCATTTTCAGGATGTCCTGGATGAGTTCTTTCGGAACGGGCTTATCCTGAAAGCCGCGAATGCTGCGGCGGCCCATGACCACGTCTTTATATTCCACGTTCTGCTCTCCCGAACCGTTTCTCTGTTGCTCCTTGGTACCGAACTGAGCGGCGACGTTAAGGCCTGTCTCAGCGTGAAGGTGAACCTTTTTGGCAGGAAGACCGACTATCTATATGTAAGCGACCAGGAGGCCGTAAATGGCGGGGCAAAATGCGGAACGCATATATGACGAATTGCTCGTCACGCTGGCGCGTTCTGGCGATCATAAAGCCGCCAATCGGCTCGCGGCGCGATGGTATCCGCGTTTGATGCGCACGGCCTTGCGCCTCTTGCAGGACCGCAGCGAGGCAGAAGAGGCGGTGCAAGAAGCCTGGGCCGGGATATGCCGCGGTTGGCCTCGCCTGTCAGATCCGGCAATGTTCCCGGGTTGGGCGTTCGGGATCCTACGCCGCAAATGCGTCGACCGCATTCGCAAAGCGCAAGTCCATCGCAGCCGAACTGCGCCCCTGGACGCCGCGCCGGAACCAAGCCAGCCGGCCCGGGGCGAGATGCAAGTCGAGATTGATCAAGCGCTGGCAACGCTGAGCGATGATCACCGCCTCGCTGCGATATTGTATTTTGGCGAGGGTCTGAGCCTGAATGAAATTGCTGCCGTCACGGGGGTTCCCCTCGGCACTGCGAAATCGCGCCTGTTCAACGCGCGAAAACACTTAAAGTCCTGTCTGAAAGGAGAAACATGATGAGTAGTTTTGAAGATCGTCTTTTGACGAGCCTGAGCGCCGATGACGAAGCCTTCCTGAAAGAGTTGGAAGATGATGTCGGCCTGTTCCAGCAAATGGGCATGACCTTTTCCGGGCCGCTCCGATACTGGACCGCTTTTGCCTTCGTGTTCAGTCTGGCCTTCTTCGGGGTGGCGATTTGGGCTGTCTATAACATGTTCCAGGCCGACGACATTAAGTTGGTCGTGCTGTGGGGCACGCTTGTCGGGTGGTCGAGCCTGGCACTCGGTTTGATCAAAGTCTGGTTCTGGATGCGGATGAATCATCTCGGCGTGCTGCGAGAGCTCAAACGGATTGAGTTGCGGATGGTGAAATCAAGCTAGGCGTTCTCAGTCGTCATTGAAACGAAAACATCTTCGAGATTGGGTTGTTCGGTCGCCAGATCTGCAACGCCAATCCCGGCTTCCCTGACGCGTTCCAGCAATCGTCCTATGCCCGTTTCAGTGCTGCGGAAGGTTATGTTCAAAACACCGTCCTCCGACAGGCTCGCATCGAGATCGGACAGGCCCGGCGGCACCTGCGAGAGTTTCTCTTTTGGGGTGATTTTGAGCAGTCGCTGATCGAGGCGCGATAGCAATTGCGGGGTTGGCTCCTGAGCCAGGACTTCGCCATGGCTGATAATTGCGATCTCATCGCACAGCTCTTCGGCTTCTTCCAAATAATGCGTCGTCAGAATGATGGTGGTGCCGTTCGCATGCAATTCGCGCACATAGGCCCATAGCGAGCGGCGCAATTCGACGTCAACGCCCGCAGTCGGCTCATCAAGGATCAGAACCGGCGGATTGTGGACCAGTGCTTTGGCGACCATCAGGCGGCGCTTCATGCCACCAGACAATTGTCGGACATATGCGTCCTTCTTGTCGTCCAGGCCAACCGCTGTGAGAATTTCCAGACTGCGTCGTTCGGATTTTGGAACGCCATAATAGCCGGCTTGTAGTTCCAGCGCCTGGATCGGTGTGAAGAAGGGGTCCATGGTGATTTCTTGATTGACTACCCCAATCGCGGCCCGGGATGAACGCGGATGTTGGTCAATGTCGAGACCCCAGATCTTCGCAGAGCCGCCCGTCTTGGTGACCAGGCCAGCGAGGATGTTGATAAAAGTAGATTTGCCCGCACCATTCGGGCCCAGCAAGCCAAAGATAGACCCGCGCTTAATCTTCAGGTCGATGCCTTTCAGCGCGCGCATCTCAGGCAATTTACCCGAGGCAGAATAGGTCTTTTCCAGACCGATCGCTTCGATGGCGTAATCAGGTATGCTCATGCGGGCTCCGTGCGCTCAGGTCGCTGATATAGGTGCTGCGCGAGGATTCGCTCAAGTGTTTTGTTTTTCGAGGGCCCGTTGAAAGCCGTCGCGGGCTCGTAACCGTTCGAGATATGCACTGGCATTTGGCCCAAGAAAGTTCTCCAGCGGCGGCAACCGCGTCGCCAGATGCAGGGCATAGCCGATGGCGATGTCGGCAATCGTAAATCGATCAGCGACCAGGAAAGCGCGATCTGCCAATGTTGCCTCGACGTGGCGGAGGCGTCCAGCAAACCAGGCGGCATAATCATCTGCGACTTGTGGAACGCGCCGCTCTTCCGGTTCGAGCTGCGTGTAGCGCAGCACAAGCGTTTGCGGGAAGGTCAGGGTGGCGTCGCTGAAATAGAGCCAGTTCAGGAAACTGCCATAATCTGCGTCTTCAACGGATAATGCGAGATCTGTGGGGCCATATTTCTCTGTCAGATAGAAACAGATCCCGCTGCTTTCGCTCATCTTTGTTGGGCCATCAACAAGGAATGGAATGGTGCCCAGCGGATTGATCTCTTTATACTCTTTGGCGAAGACGCGGGGCGGGAAGGGCAGATTGACCAGTTCATAATCGAGGCCCATTTCCTCCAGACACCATAGCGGCCGAAGGGAGCGCGCATGGGCGCAATGGTAGAGGGTTATGCTCATCAATCAGGTTCCTTCAGCAAATACGTTCGCCGCATTGACGCGGCCAGCGCCGCAGCCTAGCTAGCGCTTTAATCGCCAGTCTGGCAATTTCACCTTGGGGAAGATGGGAGCCGCCACATGTCACAGACACCGTCCTTCGAACAGCCTGAAATCATTGTGGTTACAGACCGAAAAGTCTCCTGCAATGGCGGCGGCGGCGCACTTGGTCACCCGATCGTCTGGTATGAAATGGGTTCGGATGATGTCGTCGAATGCAAATATTGTGATCGACGTTTCGTTCTGAAAGGTGGCAAGGCCGACACTTAAGCGTCAGCCTTGCAGCTCTAATCATCGAAAATTAGTTTTTCCGAAACGGGCGTTTCTTCTGCTCGATTTCAAGATCGTTCTTGAGCTGTGAGGCGTCAGGCTGTTTGAGAAACGACGAATCGTCTGCGAGAGGCGTTGAGCCGCTGCGTGTCCCGTCTTTGCGGAAGCCGCCCGGGTGGAAGCGATCCCAGATTGAGCAAAGATTGAACGGCGCGGTAAGCTGTTCCCCTGAAGTCAGCGTGACCTTCACTTCGGCGTTTTCGATACAGCCATAGCCCTTCCAGGTTGCCAGAAAGACATTGGTATCTTCGACCGGCTTTTTCGGGTTTGAGAAGGTCGGGTGATAGAAATAGTATTCTGTGCTTTCGATCTGCGCGAGTTGCTCTTCCGGCAAGTTAAGCCAAACCGAGGCTGGATAATAATCATATCCACGCGGTGTCTGCCCCTCAGCGTCGCGGCCGACATGTCCGGTGACGGCGCTGGCCAGGATGCTGGTCGTCAAAGCGGGCACAGGGGGCACCACGATTTCATCAGCGATGGCTTCCTCCTCGGCAGCGTCATCGCTTGCGTTATCCGGGCCACTGGCGGCGCTATTTATCGATGGCGCCTCTTCTGACGTCGCCGCCATTACGATACCGGTATCTGACGGCAAAGGCTCGTCGAACAATCTGTCCGTGGTGACATAGGCTTCGGCAATTAGTTGTCGGGCGGCGCGATAGTCCATCCAGAAGAAGCCGTCATCGCCCCAGTCTGTCCCCCATGAATTGATCACTTTCAGGGCGCGGCGGTCATCATCATAGCCGACGACGGTCACAGCATGGAAATCGACTTGAAACTCGACGTCCGGATCATGGCGATAATTGCCATCGCCGCGCCAGTCTTCGAAGCTCGGGAAGACGCGCATCGCGATGACGACAGGTTTCTCGTTCGAGAGGGCTTCGCGCATCGCGAACAGCATGCCATCGCGCTGCAAACGGGAATATGATTTGATCGTATAGTCGCGGGCATTGGCCCGGATCTCATCGGTTGGCGGCAGACATTGTGCTTCTTCGTAGGGGAAGTCCTGCATGCGGACGGCGCCTGTATTGGCGACAAATTCCAGGGCGTCTGAGATGCGGCTGCCAGCGGAGCAATCGTCGCCTTGCTTGATCGAATTGAACACGAAAGCCGGGCTGAAATGATCCCATTCCTGCGGGCTGGAAATATTGAACTCCATGGCTTCCTGGTAGGTCTTCAACGCGTAGCCAACCGCCCAGCCAACGCAGGATCCTTGCTCCCCTTGATTGCCGGGGGCAGGGAAGAAGCTGCTGAGATCGACGAATTCCGGCAAGCGGCCTCGCATTAAAGGATCGCGTTCCGGCAGGGCCTCATAATCTTCCTCATCCATCAGGATCAGGCCTTTGCCTTTGGCTTCTACGGTTTCGGCCGTCATTGAGAGCGTGCCAAACGCGACGCCAAGTGTCAGTGCAACGAGGCTCGTGGTGATTCTGCGCATAATCCATCTCTCCTTAGGATCTGCAAAGGATTAACCATCAAAAGTGTCCTATTCGCGGCACGGTGGCAAGGATTGTTCAAGGTCAATAGATATATCATTTGACCCTGTGCCTGCTTTGCCTCAGGTTTCCTTTTGAGTTCAGGAGGAAGCCATGACATCGAAACTTCTAGCCACCCTTGCAGCCTTGGCCCTGGCATCCGGGTGCGTGCACCACGAATCAGCGCCGTCCCAATCCGAAGGAACCGTGTCGGCGCCTGACGCATCGGAGCAAAAATTTCCAACGGATTTGCGCCGGGTGTCGCTGATCGTCGATGACATTGATGAGTCGCTCAAGCTCTACCGCGATGTGCTTGAGTTTGAAGTCAATTATGATGCTGAAGTGACGATGAGCGGTGTCGCGCTGCCGGCCGGCGAACCGGGGGCCAAGGCGCGTCTCGTCCTGATCAGTTCAAATGATAGCTGGGTCGGATGGATTGGCTTGCTGCAATGGACGGATCCGCCGCTCGAGCGCAATTACGCCCCAGAACGCATGGGCATTGGCGACGCGATTCTGGTCTTCAACACTGAAAAAGTCGATGAGCATTGCGTTGCTGCAGCCGCTCTTCCGGGGATCAAAGTCAGCGCTGAAGCCAGCAATACAACCTATCCCGCACGCGGCGATGGTGAGCCGATTGTGGTGCGCACATGTTACCTGTTTGATCGCGATGGCTATTTCATGGAGCTCAACAAGGTTCTCGATCGCGACAGCTATAATCAGCACTAGGATTAGCCTTCCCTTACGGGCAATCACGCAGCGTCACGGCTTGTCGTTGACGCGCACGTAAAGCATATCTGTGCGCAACTTGAAATCACAGGAGCAGTTAGATGGCTGAAGCATATATCGTCGACGCATGTCGCACCCCGCGCGGCATTGGTAAGCAAGGCAAGGGCGCGCTCGCCCATCTTCATCCGCAACATCTCGGTGCGACGGTCCTCGGCGCGATCCGGGATCGTAACAATCTCAACACGGCTGAAGTCGATGACATTATCTGGGGCACCAGCTCTCAACGTGGCGCGCAAGGCGCGGATCTTGGCCGGATGGCCGCACTCGACGCGGGCTATGATGTCAAAGCGTCTGGCGTCACGCTGGACCGGTTTTGTGGCTCAGGCATCACCACTGTAAATCTCGCCGCGGCGCAGGTCATGTCTGGTATGGAAGATGTCGTCATCGCAGGCGGCACCGAAATGATGAGCTATACGTCAGCAACGGCTGATCCGAAGGTCCCGCCAATGCTGGATGCTGGGAATATGAGGCTGCGCGAAAAGCACCCGCAGTCGCAGCAGGGCGTCTGCGCCGATGCGATTGCGACTCTCGAGGGCATTGACCGCGAAGCTGTTGATCAGCTCGCTGTGACCAGTCAGGAACGCGCCGCACGGGCGATTGCCGAAGGCCGTTTCGATAAGTCTCTGGTCCCGGTCCACAATCCGGATGGAACATTGGCGTTGGACAAGGAAGAATTCCCACGTCCCGGTACGACGATGGAAAGCCTTGGCGGTCTCAAAACAGTGTTCAACATGTTCATGGACATTCCAGTCGATGATCAGGGCAACACTTACGGTAAAATGGTCACTCAGAAATATCCTGAACTAGACGGTAAAATGGACCATATCCATCATGCCGGGAACTCGTCTGGCGTCGTCGACGGTGCCGCGGCGCTGTTGATTGCCTCGCAAGGTGCGGTCGACAAGAATGGCTGGAAGCCCCGCGCCCGGATCGTTGCGACGGCGAATATGGGCGACTGCCCGACACTGATGCTCAACGCGCCTGTGCCGGCGGCCAAGAAAGTCCTGGAAAAAGCCGGTCTGTCGAAAGACGATATTGATGTCTGGGAAATCAACGAAGCGTTTTCTGTCGTGGCGGAGCGCTTTATTCGCCACTTGGACCTCGATCGGGAAAAAGTGAACATCAATGGCGGCGCAATGGCGCTTGGTCACCCGATTGGCGCAACCGGATCCATCCTGATCGGGACGGCTCTGGATGAGCTTGAACGTTCTGGTGGACGTTATGGCCTGATCACTATGTGCGCCGCTGGCGGCATGGCGCCGGCAATCGTGATCGAACGGATCTAGTCGAACTCTTCGGCGACCACCTCGCTCGCTTGATTGGCGGGCAGAGGTTGGTCGCCAAGACGTTTCGCGGCAATCGCAAAAATGCCCATCGCGGCGAGAGTCAAACCTGCCGCAAGGAAGAATGGTGCGCCTGGCAGATACGGTCCAGTTTCGTCTGTTTGTGCGGTGAATATGAATGCCATCACGGCCGGGCTGATAATCGAGGCCAGGCTGTAGAGACTGGTAATCGCACCTTGTAATTCGCCTTGAGCGTCAGCGGGTGTGCGCTGCGTCATCAGCGCCTGCAATGCCGGGCTTAGAAAGCCAGCGAACGCACCGATCACAATGGCGATATAGATATGAGTGCCGGACTGCGCGAAGCCGAGAATGGTGAACGATACGATCCCGACAGTCAGCGCGAAAAACACGGCACGGACTTCACCAAATCTGGCAATCGCGGGTCCGGTCAGGCCGCCCTGGACACCAGCCACGCCAAACCCGTAGACGCTGATCGATAGGCCAATCAGGAACGGCGTCCATCCAGCGACGGCTGTGACATAGAAGGACCAGATGCTGGAATAGGAATGGTTGCCGAGCTGGATCAGGAATAAGGCCGCCAGGACCATGATCACACTCGGGTGGCGCCTGATGGCGAGCAGGCTGCCGATCGGGTTGGCGCGTGCGAATGAAAATGCCCGGCGGTTCGTCTGGTGCAGGGTTTCCGGATACAAAAACAAGCCCCAGAGGAAGACCAGGAAGATCAGTCCGCCCGCGGCAATGAAGGGCAGGCGAACCCAGTATTCGCCAAGCAGACCGCCCAATGCTGGGCCAAAAATGAATCCAAGACCAAGAGCCGCCCCTGCGAACCCGAACAGTTTGGCCCGCTCTTCAGGCTCTGAAATATCGACAATGCTGGCATAACAAGTCGCATAGGTCGCACCGAACAGGCCGGAGATGATCCGCGCTGCGAACAGCCAGGTGAGGGACGGGGCCCAGGCCATGATAAAGCTGTCTATGGCGAAGCCGAGCAAGGCGATCAGCAAAATGGGTCGGCGCCCAAACCTGTCGCTCAAGCCACCCAGAATGGGCGCGAAGATGAATTGCATGATGGCGAAAGTGGTGAGCAGCAATCCGGCAATTGTCGCGCCATCGCTCAGGGACAAGCCCGCCACGTCTTCCAACAATTCGGGCATGATTGGCATAAGCAACCCGAAGCCGACCGCGTCAAAAAAGACAAGAACACTCCCCAATATAATTTCGAGTAACACAGATGAGATGCCCGTCAAACGCGCCTTTGCTTGAATAAGCACAACTAAGACGTCCGGAAAATTATTGGCTAAGTGTCGCGGCGTATTTTCGGAACGCGTCTTGCTTGAGAATATGACACGGCGTGTCACTGGAGCTGTAATGATTGCAAGCCGGTCGCAAAATTCTCCATAGACGCGAGTATGACTGGTCAAATTGAAAACAAAGCGTCATAGTTTTCCAAACCAGTTTACTCTAGAGGCCGCTAGAGGACGTCAAAGAGACTGGGTCGGGAGGAATTATGGAACAGCTGCAAGGAATGGACGCCTCGTTCGTGGCGATGGAAACACCAAGTTCGCCGATGCATATCGGCTCGATCTTGATCTATGATCCGTCAACCGCGCCAGGTGGGTTTGTCCGCTTCAAGGATATCCTCCGCTTTTACGAAGAACGTATGCGCTTCTCGAAAACGATGCGCCAGAAGCTGGTCAAGGTGCCGTTCAATGTCGACTATCCATACTGGGTCGAGGATGCCGATTTTGATCTGGAATACCACGTCCGCCACGTCGCTCTGCCGAAACCGGGAGACTGGCGACAGCTGAATATTCAAGCTGCACGCGTCTTCGCACGGCCACTCGACCTGTCGCGCCCGCCATGGGAAATGACCGTCGTTGAGGGCCTGGACAATATACCGGGTGTTCCCAAAGGCTCTTATGCTATCGTTTCGAAAGTCCATCACTCGGCAATTGATGGTATGTCCGGCATTGATTTGATGCAGGCTCTGCACACGCCAACACCTAGCGTCGCTTCGCCAAATGAGCCTGACACCTGGAAAGGCGAGAAATATCCCAACCGGGTCGGCATGTTTGCCAAAGGCTATGTCCGCGCCTGGCTGAATCCGATTCGCCAGATGGGCGTTTCGGCGCAAGCCGTGCCGGGGATTTATCGCGCTGCCAAAGGCATGATCAAAGGCGACTTTGGACTGAAGGCAGCGATCGAAGCTCCAAAAACGCGTTTTAATACAAAGATTTCGCCTCACCGCGTGGTAGATGGCCAGGTCTTTGAGCTGGCGCATATCAAGGCTTTGAGGTCGATCGTCGAGGGCGCGAAAGTCAATGATGTCATGCTGACCATTATTGGCGGTGGCCTGAACAAATATTTGAGCCACCATAAAGATTTGCCAAAGACCACCATGACCGCGATGGCGCCGATATCGGTGCGCGCGGAAGGCGAGAAGAATACGATGGGCAATCAGGTTTCGGCCATGATTGCCCCGCTCGGAACGCATCTCTCGGATGCAAAAGAGCGTATGGAATATGTCTTCAACGAGACCAGTCGTTCAAAGGAAATGACCAGTGCCCTCGGTGCGCGTCAAATGACAGAAGCGAGTAAAGTCTCGCCGGCTCTGTTTATGGCGCTCGGGGCGCAGCTCTATTCGCGTCTCGGCGTGGCCAATTACATGACTCGCCCGGTAATCAATACTGTGGTCACGAATGTGCCCGGTCCGCCGGTGCCGATCTATCAGGCCGGTGCAAAACTGGTCTCGATGCAAGGTCTGCTTTGCCTGCTTGATGGCATGGCGCTTGGGCATGTCGTTCAAAGTTATGTCAAAGAAGCGACGATCACATTCACCGCTGATCGTGATGTGGTGACGGATCCTGAATTCTATTCTCAATGTCTACGAGAGAGTTTCGAGGAAATGGCTGAGCTTGCCGGGATCGATTTGTCGCCGCCAAAGCCGAGTGCTGCGCCTAAGAAGGCGGCGGCGGCAGGCAAAACGCGCACGGCGACCAAGCGCAAACCACGTGCTTCAAGTGCCAAGAAGTCATCGGCATCAAAGACCAAGGCCAAAGCCGGTTAACCTTTTAGGCATCATTTTCTAGCCTTGTCAGTTAAGTGTATACAGACCATGGTTGTGAAAATGACCGTGAGAACACGGTTAACGGGAGGCAGAACATGACAGCAGCAACGATGGCAAAACCGCCGCATCCATTTTGGACTTTGACAGAAGGTCGAGCCATTTTTGAGTTTGGAGCGTTTGGATTGTTCCGGCGTAGAATGCGGTCACTTCCCAAAGGCGACGGGCATCCTGTCCTGGTTTTACCTGGTTTCATGGCGAGCGATCATTCGACTCGCCCGATGCGCAAACTGTTTGCCGATCTCGGCTATCAGGCCCATGGCTGGGGCCTTGGCCGGAATGTTAAGTTTAATGATGTGCGCGAGCGCGAAATGTCGGATCTGGTCGAGCGGATTTACGAAGAATCAGGTGAAAAAGTCTCGATTGTCGGCTGGAGCCTGGGCGGTGTGTTCGCCCGAGAGCTGGCGAGAATGCACCCACATGCCGTACGTTTGGTCGTCTCACTCGGCAGCCCGATTTCCAATGATCGACGTTATTCTGCGCCGAGCCGTTTGTTCGAAGCCATCAATGGCAAGCAGACTGAGCCGGAACAGGAAGGTCGTTATCGCGATCTGTCGGCCGCGCCGCCTGTGCCGACAACTTCAATCCTGACCAAATCGGATGGCGTCGTTGCTTGGCGTGGGTCTGTACAATCGCCAGAGAAAGGCGCGCTCACTGAGAACATTGTTGTCCCGGCAAGTCATGTTGGTCTTGGCGTGAACCCTCTGGTCATGGTGGCGGTCGCTGACCGTCTGGCCCAGCCAGAAGGCGAATGGGCACCGTTCGATCGCAGCGGCTGGCGGGAATATGTCTATAAAGACGCCCACTAGTTCTGCAAAAACTGCATAAAATTCAATCTATCATCTGAACCGTAACCTCATCTCTATGTGCCATATCGGGGCGTAGCGAAATGAACCACGCGACTGTTGTGTGGTGATCTGCGAGGGACAGGATATGGCGAAGACCGTACTGGTAATTGATGATGATCCAACTCAGCGTCGGCTGTTAACGGCGGCTGTTGAAAAGGCGGGTTTCGCATGTCGGACAGCGCCTGATGGCGAAACCGGTGTGGCGATCGCCACGGATGCCAATGCAGGCGCCGATGTTGTGCTTCTGGACCTCACAATGCCAGGCCTTTCAGGCATGGAAACGCTGGAGATGCTGGCGGAGCGTCGTCCGGAACTTCCGGTCATCATGCTGACAGCAACCAGCGGCATTGATACGATTGTTGCGGCCATGCGCGCCGGTGCTGTCGACTTTGTGGTCAAGCCAGCCAATCCGGAGCGGGTCGTTGTTTCAATTCGCAACGCTCTGAAGCTGTCATCTCTCACGGGCGAAGTTAAACGTCTGACCCGTAAGGCCGAAGGCGGCATGGGTTTCGAAGACATGATTGCCAGCGCCCCGATTATGCGCCAGGTCATGCGCCTCGGCCAACGTGCTGCGGCGTCGGATATCCCGGTCCTTATTCTCGGTGAAAGCGGTGTTGGTAAAGAAGTCATCGCGCGTTGCATCCAAGGTGCGTCTGAGCGCTCTGGAAAGCCTTTCATCTCGGTGAATTGCGGCGCGATCCCGGAAAATCTTGTGGAGAGCATCCTGTTCGGTCACGAAAAAGGGGCCTTTACGGGCGCTGTTGCGCGCTCCCCTGGTAAATTTGTCGAAGCCGATGGCGGCACGCTTTTCCTCGACGAGGTCGGTGAATTGCCGCTCGATATGCAAGTCAAATTGCTGCGCGCTTTGCAAGAAGGCGAGGTCGACCCTGTCGGCGCGCGCCGTCCAGTCAAAGTTGACGTTCGGATCATCTCAGCAACCAATCGCGATCTTGCTCAGCGCGTCAAAGAAGGCGCTTTCCGCGAAGACCTGTTCTATCGCCTGAATGTATTCCCAGTTGAAATGCCAAGTCTGCGCGAGCGCGCTGAAGACGTTCCAGCTTTGGTTGATCACTTCATTTCCCGCTTCAATGCTTCAGAGGGCACGCGCATTGTTGGCGCGTCGGAAGAAACGCTGAAAATACTCTGTGCGTTTGAGTGGCCAGGCAATGTGCGCCAGCTGGAAAACTCTGTCTTCCGAGCCGTCATTCTCTGTGAAGGCGATACGCTGCAGCCGCATGACTTCCCGCAAATCAGTGGAATCATGCCGGAAATCGCGGCCCTACCGGATGTGCCAGCGCGCCCCGTTGTTGCCAATGACCGCGGATCAGCGGCGGACTCCGTTGCCGGACCTGTCACGGTTCTTGAAGACGGCGAAGTACGCAGTCTGTCTGATGTTGAGCGCGATCTCATCGCCTTTGCGATTGAGCATTATGCCGGACATATGAGCGAAGTCAGTCGCCGTCTCGGTATTGGTCGCTCGACATTGTACCGCAAGGTCCGCGAATATGGTCTCGACGACGAGGCCAAAAAAGAAGCGAGCTAAGCACTCCTTGGGCACGCTAAAGACAACATAACCTGAGACGGGCTGTTCCATAGACTGGGGCAGCCCGTTTTTCTGTGCGCGAACCGTGCCCCGGGATTCAGATGGTTTCGGGCGCGTGTGTCGTTGCCAGTTCAGTGTTCGTCGCGACCCGAAAAAAGAACTGTACGAAAACCAGCGCACGACCACGGGCGCGATTGGAGCAGGGTGGTGACACCTAATGGTTTTCCTCACCCAGAGACTTTTCTAATGCGCTGAGTATTCTTGACCCTCACCTCAAATGGCTCCCCGAATAATGCAGGTCGGCGTGTTTGGGTTGTTCTCAATCCCGCGGGACGACTCGGGTTAATCGTTTGGGCTCATGAAGGGTTTGGGCGTTGGCCCGTTACAGCTTTGAGCGCCGTCACCGCTTCAGGTCGGTTGTTTGGAATGTTTTGAAGGGGCGCGCACAAATATGCCCGACCCTTCAAAGACGCTGAAACAAATTGAAACTGGAGGTGTGCTTGCTAAGCCGCTGACGCGTCTGTGGTTTCAGGCAGCGATTCTGGGAACGCCATCACGCGGTTGCGGCCTTGCGCTTTCGCCTGGCGCAGGCAGAGGTCGGCGCGCTGCATTGCCATTTCGAGGGCTTCACCTTTGCGGCAGACAACCACGCCAATGCTTGCTTCGAGATGGATCAGCTCGTCATTAAAGCGGACTTGCAGGGTTTCAATCTGGCGACGCAGGCGTTCAGCCGCACGCATCGCTGTCTGGTGCCCGGAATCTGACAACATGACCGCGAATTCCTCGCCGCCCCAACGGGCGACATCATCGGTGCCGAAGCGACTGGTTTGCTTCAGGTGCTCGGACAGAATGCGCAAAGCGGCATCGCCTGCAGCGTGTCCGGACTTGTCATTGATCAATTTGAAATAGTCGAGATCGATGAGGAGTAAGGAAACGGGCTGATTGGTTCGGCTATAGCGTGCGGACTCGCGCTCGTACCGTTGCGCGAAGGCGCGTCGATTAAGCAGGCCCGTCAACGGATCCGTGGTTGCGAGCGCCAGCAACTGTTCCTGAACTTCGATGAGTTTGCTCGAATAAATCGCCATGATCACCGAGGCAGGTGGCGCCAGAGCACAGGAAGCGACAGCTGCGGTGACGGTGACGGTATGAATGCCATACCCGCCCAGCAGCGGCGCAATGAAGGCCGACAAATGCACTGTCGCGCAAATCAACACCACCGATAACAGGATGGCGTAAACAATCGTATGAAGGCGAGAAGATGTACTCAGCATAAACTAATGTCCCTGAAGCTGGCTTACAGGGAAAATGCAAAATCGTGGTTCAGACGATCGTTCAAATTTTATCGATCAGAGATTATTCTTCAAAAATGATGCTTGGGGCTGGTTTTGTTTGCAGCGCATCCAGGCTGAGGGCGATTTCGCGTGCGGTATTCTGGAAAATTTCGGCCGGCGCGCCATCAGCCAGCGCAGCCGGTTCTCCGCGATCGCCGCCTTCGCGGATGGATTGCAGCATCGGGATCTGGGACAGCAGCGGCAGGCCAAGCGATTGCGCCATGCGGCCGCCGCCGCCTTCGCCCATCAAATAGTGACGCGTGCCCGCAGGATCTTCGAACCAGCTCATGGTTTCGACAATGCCAAGAACCGGAACGTGTGTCTTGGCAAACATCGCTGCGCCGCGTCTGACATCCGCAAGCGCGACCTCTTGCGGCGTCGTGACAATAATGGCCGCTGTTACCGGCACGCGCTGAGCCAGTGTCAGCTGCGCTTCGCCTGTTCCCGGAGGCGTATCGATGATCAACAGATCGAGCGGATTTTGCGGCGTGCCCCACGCGGCATCGTTTAGCATCTGGATGATCGCCGACTGAACGATCGGCCCGCGCCAGATCATGGGCGCATCGGTGTCAGTGAGATAACCGATGGAGAGCGTTTCAATACCATAGGCGCGCACCGGGATCAGTTTCTTGTCGGAATTAGTCTCCGGGCTTTGATCAGCAACGCCCAGCATTGTCGGAATAGATGGGCCGTAAATATCGGCATCCAGCAGGCCCACCCGCAGACCTTGTTTGGCGAAACTCGCCGCGAGATTGACCGAGACTGTAGACTTTCCAACCCCGCCTTTGGCGCTGGCGACGACGAGAATACGCGTAATCCCCGGGATCGGGGCGATCTCGGATTGGCGCTCCGGTTGTCCCTGGTTCAGAGCTTCACTCGAGAGTCGGGCAGCCTTGCGCACCCGGCGCGGGCTCGCATGCGTCGGTATTGATGCCGGTTTGGAAGGTGGCGTGGGGGTTGCCGTCGCTTCGGCTGTCAGAACAGTTGCGACGTCTGTGACTCCGTCAATCTGCATCGCTCGAGCTTCTGCTTCGACGCGCAATGCTTCGCTCCGTTCCAGGTTTGATGGGTCCGCCTCTATGATCAAAGTCACGCGCCCATCATCTGCGATTCGGATGCCGGAGAGCCAATCAGGTGCCCCGAGGGCAGACCTAATTGTCGCATCTGTCACAGGTTTACGGTCTTTCTTGTCCCAAAACATGGGCTATGTCCTTGATGAAGTGGCCTTTAGAACGCAAATAGGCAGCATGGACGTAAAAAGCCAGCAACTTGGTGAGACCAAAAGGAGGGGCGATGCCCTGGAACGATAATAGTGGAAATGGCGACGAGCCCCCCAAGGCCAATGGCGGCCCCTGGGGCAGTGGCGGTTCTGGCGGCAACGGCAATGGCGACTCACCCTGGGGCCGACCCAGCGGCGGTGGCAATGGCGGCGGCCAAGGCGGCGGTAATGATATCGAAGACCAGATGCGTAAAATGCAGGAACGCTTTTCGCGTCGTGGACGCGGCGGCGGCGGCGGTCGACAGAAAGGCCCAAGCTTAGGCCCTGGCGGGTTTCTTGTCTTAGGCGTGGTGGCGCTGGTGGCCTGGTTGGCCACAGGTGTGGTCATCGTTGACGAAGGCGAACGGGCAGCTGTGTTCCGGTTTGGGGAGTATCAAAAGAACTTCCGACCAGGCCTGCACGTGCATTTGCCGTCTCCGATTGAGACTCACGAAATCATTCCATCTGAAGGACAACGCGAAACGGCAATTGGTGCCGGCAATTCAGACAGTCTGATGCTGACCGGCGATGAAAGCATTGTCGATCTGCAATTCCGAGTGTTCTGGAACTTGTCGCGCCTGGATGTTGGCGAAAGCGAAGCAGTCCGCGAACCGGAAATGTTCATCTTGAATATTGAAGGCGGCGAAAAGCTGGTGGCGGATGCGGCCGAGAGTGTCATGCGTGAAGTCGTCGGGCGTCGGACGCTGGATGAAGTGATTACGCTGCAGAGAAACGAAATTCAGGTCGAAGTTCGACAACAGCTTCAGGAAATGATGGACGGCTATGAATCCGGTGTCAGCATCCAGAACGTCGAAATTCAGGAAGCAGAGGCCCCGCAAGGCGAAGTTCGCAAAGCGTTTAACGACGTGGTTGAAGCTGACTTGATTGCCGAAGCCACGCGTCAGGAAGCGTTCCGAGACTACAACCAGATCATCAACGTCGCCGATGGTGAAGCGTTGAAGATTATCGAGGAAGCGGAAGGTTACAAAGCGCAAGTGATTGATCTTGCGACAGGTGAAGCCAGCCGTTTCAAACAAATTCTCGACGAATACCGCCTGGCACCGCAAGTGACGCGTGAACGGATGTATCTGGAAACGATGGAACGCGTATTGGCGCGATCTGAAAAACTCATTCTCGACAATGATTCCGGGGCAGTTCCTTACCTGCCAATTGATCGCGTAAACCGTTCAGGACAGGGGCAATAAGATGAAACCATTTGGTATTCTTGGCATCGTTGGCGCTCTCGCCATTCTGTTCGCCGTATTCAACTCATTCTTCATCGTCGACCAAAGACAGCAAGCGCTGGTTCTGCAAGTGGGTGCCGCTGAAGCGGTCTACAATAATGGCGACAATGAAGATGCGGGCCTGAAGTTCAAAATCCCGCTTTATCAGAGCGTCGTCTTCTTCGATAAACGAAACCTTGGTCTCGATTTGCCGGAATTCGAAGTCTTTGCGGTTAATCAGGAGCGCCTGAGCGTCGATGCGTTTGTTCGCTGGCGGATCGAAGATCCACTGGAATTCTACCGGCAGTTTGTGACGCAGCAAAATGGCGCAAGCCAGCTTCAGAACTTTGCCCGGACGGCGATCTATAACCGTCTTTCGCAAAAGTGTCCGGAAGAGATCATCTCTGGCTTGAAGCCTTTGCGGCCGATTGAGGCGATCGCGGATCGTGACCCAGACGTCGATATCTGCGAACTGTCGCTGACGGGTGAATCACCTGTCGAAGAGATTGTTGGCGTTGAAGATGAATCAGGTGAGCCGGTCCCCGTCGTCATCGATGAAGGCGCGCGGACCATTCTGATGAACAATATCCGTGACGATTTACGGAACGCTATTCAGAACCGTGGCATCGAAATCATCGATGTGCGCCTGAAGCGCGTCGAGCTTCCGACGGAAATTACCCAGGGTGTTTTCCGTCAGATGATCGAGACTCGTAATCAGGAAGCGACCGACAAGCGGACGCAAGGTGACCGTGATGCGGCCGAGATCCGCGCACAAGCGGATCGTCTTCGCATCGAAAAAGAAGCGGCCGCCAACCGTCGATCGGAGCAAATCCGTGGTGAAGGCGACGCCGAGCGGAACCGGATCTACGCGGAAGCCTATGAGCAGGACGCGGAATTCTTCCGCTTCCAGCGGGCGCTGATTGCGTGTGAGAAATCCTTCACGCAAGGCACGCGCATTGTCGTCGCGCCAAACAATCTGGGACTCTGTGATGAGTTCATTGATCAGGCGCGTCAAAATGGTTCTGCGCGTCGTTAAGCGCTGAGACCATATCCATTTACCCCCGCCCAGCGTAAGTTGTGGCGGGGGTTTTTGATTCGGGGAGGACGGCTCATGCTAACCATTATTCTGGCCGGGATCGGCGTCTGGTTCCTGATCGAAGGGGCGATTTATGCGGGGGCGCCTGGTGCCATGAAGCGGTTTGGTGCCTGGCTCGCCGAAATGCCGGAAGCGACCATTCGGCAATCCGGCATGTGGTCCATGGCGATTGGCGCATTGTTGCTTTATGTGATGGTAAGATTCGGTGGGTGAGAAAGGCTTGCCCCTTGCCCTGATAACGCCCTAGTTAGGGATAAAGTGGTTGTTACATCTGTAGGAGAACCTTTTTGTTACGGTCCAGTCTGTTTGCAATTACGCTCATCGCCATGGGCACCGGTGTTTCCGCCGCTCAGTCTTCGATTACTGAGGGTGTGGAGCGCGCGGATCAGCAGGCCCGACCTGACAGTTTCACAGAGCTCTCCAAACAATTGATGCCCGCCGTGGTGAACATCACCACATCGAAAGTCATCGCCAATGATCTTCCTATGTTTGAGGATGGCGAGCCGCTCAGCGATTTCAATCCATTCTTTGGCCGAGATCCGGAAGGGTTCAGCCAGGAAGGCGCCCTTGGGTCGGGCTTCGTGATTTCGGCTGACGGCTTGATCGTCACCAATGATCACGTGATCACCGGCGCTGATGAGATTAATGCGATCTTCTCCGATGGTCGGACGCTGCGGGCTGAGTTGATCGGCACCGATGAGGCGACTGACATCGCCGTCCTCAAAGTCTCGCAGGACGAGCCGTTCCCATTCGTCGAGTGGGCCGATAGCGAACAGGCGCAAGTTGGCGACTGGGTGATGGCGATTGGCAACCCATTCGGCTTTGGCGGCTCCGTATCTGTCGGCATTGTTTCGGCGCGAAACCGCGACATCAATGCGGGCAATTATGACAATTATATTCAAACTGATGCCGCGATTAATTCAGGCAATTCCGGTGGTCCGCTCTTCAACCTGAACGGCGAAGTGCTGGGCGTGAATACCGCGATCATTACGCCGACCGGTGGCTCAGTGGGCCTCGGTTTCTCGATTCCGTCCAATCTGGTTAAACAGATCAGCGAGCAATTGATCGAGTTCGGTAAAGCGCGTCGCGGCTGGTTTGGCGTCAATATTCAAAACGCCGATCGCGATCTGGCCAAAGCTTATGGTCTGGAAGAGGGCACCGGCGTTATCCTGACTCGGATTACGGAAGATGGACCGGCGTCGAAAGCGGATTTCGAAATCGGCGATCTCATCCTCGCCTTTGATGGTCGCCCCGTCAAAGACGAACGTGCATTGAGTCGGATCGTTGCGGATACCGAGATCGGAAAATCTGTCGAGGTTGAAGTGGTTCGCGATGGCCGAACGCGTATCGTGACATTCGAACTCGGCGAGCTCAGCTCAGACGATGACGCAGGTCAAGAAGAGGCTGTCGAAACAGACAGCACGCTGACGGAAAATCCGCTGGGCGTTGATTTTGTCGAACTGTCAGAAACGGATCGTCGCCGTTACCGCATTCCAAGCGATGTGAGCGGTGTGCTCGTGCGATCTGTATCCCCACGCGGACCAAGCTTTGGCAAACTTCGCAAAGGTGATGTCGTTATCGAAATGGCGTTTGAAAGCGTTGAAACGCCAGAAGAAGCCTTGCTGGCCATGGATGAAGCGGTTGGCCGCGACGGACAGCCACTTTTGCTGCGGATTTTCCGTCAGAATGGAACGCTGTTCCAGGCCATCGATATTGATGTTCGCGGATAGCTTACTCGCGCCAGATAATTTCGCTGTCCGTAAAGCCCTGAAAGTACAGCGCGGCGGTTAAATCACTCACATCAATGGCGGCATCGGCAGCATCTGCCACAATCGGCTTGGCGTGCACAGCCAGACCCAGGCCCGCAGCCTCGATCATGGCAAGGTCGTTCGCGCCATCACCCATGGCGAGAGCGTCCAGTCTGTTCAGCCCATTCGCGAAAGCGGCATCGTCCATAGCTTCCAGCTTTGCTTCTCTGCCGAGAATAGGCATGCCGACTTCCCCGGTTAGAGCCGCGCCATCGTCAAGCAAGCGATTGCCGCGGTTACCCTGGAAGCCAACCGTCTCTGCAACACGTGAGGTAAAGAATGTGAAACCGCCTGAGACGAGCAAACAATAGGCCTTGTTTGCCGTCATTGTCGCCACCAGCGTTCGCGCGCCGGGCATCAATGTGATCTTTTCCACATAGCATTGCTCCAGAGCCGTCAGCGACAATCCGCTCAGCTTTCCGACGCGTTCGGTCAGGGCGCCTTCAAAATCCAACTCGCCGGCCATGGCGCGGGCTGTGATAGCGGCGATCTCGTCTTTCAACCCCGCATAAGCGGCGAGTTCGTCCAGACATTCCTGCTGGATAATGGTTGAATCCATATCGGAAATGAGGAGCCGCTTTTTGCGGTTGCGGGCGGGCAGTAGTGCGATATCGGCGCGACCGGAAAAAGCTTTGCGAAGTTGCGCCCGCGCCTGATCGATTCCTGGGTCATCGATTGCGACAGCAATTTCAACGGCAGCCCATCTTTCTTCAGTGCCAAGCAGCCTCACGTGACTCGTTTGAGTCAGGCCGGCTTGTGAGCACACAGTTTCCAATTCTGCACCGAGGCGCATGAAGCCATGGCTGACCGGCGCGACGGCGGTCGCGACATGGGAAGAGCGAGGGGTTTTATCCGTCATCACGGCATTCCTGACTTTACGCCTAACGACCAGCTTCTTACGACTGAAAGCATGAAACCTGCAATCCTTATTCATGGTCCAACGGCGAGCGGCAAGTCCGCACTTTCGGTTGCGCTCGCCAAGCGTCTGGACGGGGAGGTGATAAACGCCGATTCGATGCAGGTGTACCGCGATTTGCGCGTGATCTCAGCGCGCCCTGCGGCGGCTGAAATGGACGGTGTCGAGCATCATATGTTCGGGCATGTGTCTGCTGGCGAGCGATACTCTACAGGCAAGTGGCTCGAGGATATCAAGCCGACACTCGCCAAAGTGCAAAGACGCGGGAAAGTTCCAATCATTATTGGCGGCACCGGCCTCTATCACCTGGCCCTGATCGAAGGGCTTTCAGAGATTCCGCCGGTGCCCGAAGATGTCCGCGCTGATGTCACGGAATTATTCAAGGCAGGCGGTGTTCCTGCCTTACGCGAAAAGCTTGAGCAAGTTGATCGTGAAACTGCCGAGCGACTGGGCGAGGGCGATCGCCAGAGGCTCTCTCGGGCGCTTGAAGTCTGGCTCGCCACGGGCAAGTCGATCTCCAGCTTTCACGGTAAGAAGGGTCGGTCGATCCTGAGCGAAGGCGAATGGATGGGTGTCGCTCTGACCCCTGGTCGTGCACGGCTCTATTCACGAATTGATCGACGGTTTGAGGGCATGTTGATGGAAGGGGCGATGGAAGAAGCCCGGGGTCTGGCCGGGCAAAATCTGCCAATTGACCTTCCAGCCATGAAGGCGCACGGCATTCCGTGGCTGCTGTCTTATCTACGCGGCGAGTTGAGTGCCGAGCTGGCGGCTGAAAATGCCAAGCGCGATACGCGGCGTTATGCCAAGCGCCAATTCACCTGGATCGGACGACAATTCCCATTTTGGCCAAGGATTCCAAGCCTTTCGATAGAAGATCGATTGCGGGTAATTCTTGCCCTTTATAAGGAGGTTGACGGGGCTTAATGGGTAAGTTATGCCCCAAATCAACTTTTGGGAGGAAGCGCTTCATGCGTCCAACAGTCGTACTCGTTATTAGGCACCTGTGCTGACGTTATTATATCGTCAGTCGCAGGTGCTTATTACAGGGTCTCTTCGCAGGGGCCCTTTTTTTTAACCCGAACCTGAACCCTGCAACCCCTTCAAGGATCAACATCATGGACATGCAGACCAAACCTGAGGCTAAGACCGACGCGCGCCAGATGACTGGTGCGGAAATCGTCATTACTGCGCTCAAGGAACAAGGTGTGGAAGTGATGTTCGGGTATCCAGGCGGGGCCGTCCTGCCAATCTATGATGCGCTCTTTACAGAGCCCTCAATTCGTCACGTCCTGGTGCGGCATGAGCAAGGCGCCGGGCATGCCGCAGAAGGCTATGCGCGGTCTACCGGGCAAGCCGGCGTTGCGCTTGTCACCTCCGGTCCCGGCGCGACCAATATGGTTACACCGATCACCGACGCGATGATGGATTCTATCCCAATGGTTGTCCTGACCGGACAGGTGCCGTCGCATTTGATCGGCACAGACGCCTTTCAGGAATGTGACACGGTTGGGATCACGCGCTGCTGTGCCAAGCACAATTACCTGGTCACGGATGTCGAGGATCTGGCGCGCACGATTCATGAAGCGTTTTTGATCGCGACCACAGGTCGGCCAGGTCCGGTTGTCATCGATATTCCGAAAGATATCCAGTTCGCGACGGGCACGTACATTGGCAAAGACGGCATTCATAAAGCGACTTACAAACCGCAAACGGATCCTAATCCTGAGGCCATCAAGCGTGCTGTAGAAATGATCAAAAAGGCCCGGCGTCCGGTCTTCTATACAGGCGGCGGCGTCATCAATTCTGGCCCGGCGGCCAGCGAAGCCTTGCGCAAATTGCAAAAACTCACCGGCATCCCTGTCACATCGACGCTGATGGGGCTGGGCGCGTTTCCGGCCAGTCACGAGGATTGGCTTGGCATGCTTGGAATGCATGGGGCTTATGAAGCCAACCATGCCATGCATGATTGCGATTTGATGATTTGCGTCGGCGCACGCTTTGACGACCGCGTCACCGGCCGGATCGATGCGTTCTCGCCCGGGTCCAAGAAAATCCATATCGATATTGACCCAAGCTCGATCAACAAGGTCATTCGCGTTGATGTCCCGATCATTGCTGATAGCGGCAAAGCGCTCGAGGCGATGACCAAGGCCTTGGGCAAGTCCAAGCTGCAGGACCTGTCTGCCTGGAGGGCGCAAATCGAGACCTGGCGCGCGCGCAAGTGTTTTGCCTACGCCGCCAGCGAAGATGAAATCAAACCGCAATACGCCATCGAGCGTCTGTATGAACTGACCAAGGATCGCGACACCTATATCTCCACCGAAGTTGGTCAGCACCAGATGTGGGCCGCGCAGCACTATCATTTCGAAAACCCAAATCGCTGGATGACCAGTGGCGGGCTTGGAACGATGGGCTATGGCCTGCCAGCAGCGGTGGGCATCCAGGCCGCGCATCCAGAAGCTCTCGTCGTTGACATTGCCGGGGAAGCCTCCGTGCAAATGGTGCTGCAGGAAATCTCGACTGCCGTACAGCACAAATTGCCGATCAAGATTTTCATCCTGAACAATGAATGGATGGGCATGGTCCGCCAATGGCAGGAGCTTTTGCATGGCGAACGTTATTCGCACTCATATTCAGAGAGCCTGCCGGACTTTGTGAAGCTTGCCGAAGCTTATGGCGCGCTGGGCCTGACCTGTGATGATCCGAAACAGCTCGATGGCAAAATTCAGGAAATGATCGATTATGATGGCCCGGTTGTGTTCGACTGCCGCGTCACCAAAGCCGAGAATTGCCTGCCTATGATCCCGTCAGGGGCGGCACATAATGAGATGATCCTGTCCGAAATAACGGGTGATGAAATTGATGAAGCTGGAAGAAAGCTCGTTTGATGTCATCTGGTCTCTTTTCCATGGCGGTTGCCTCTGGCAGAACCAGTGGTCAAAACAAGGGGGTCGCCATGGGCCTTGAAAACCTATTCGGATGGTTTCAAAATCACCTCGAAGTATTGATCGCATTGCTCTCTGCAGGCGTTGCGGTGTTCGGCGCGATGATCAGTCGTAACGAGACCCGTAAGCAGCAAAGGCTGCAATTGGAAAATTTACGTCACAATGTCGACGCGCAAAGCCTTGGCTGGGGCAATATGTGTATTGATGTGCTCAATCGCGCCGCCATGTTCGCGCGCACGCGCCAGCATCAGACCAATGATGCGAGTTTCTTGCAGAACCGGGTCAATATGATGCTCGCAATCTCGTCTCTGGTAGAGCGCGGCCGCTTATTCTTCCCGAATATCGACCCGCATAGCAAAGGCAGCGAGAAAGAGGGCGCTTATCGTGGCTCCAGGCCGCCCATTCTGGATGCCTTGATGTTTGCCTATTATGAAATTGAAGCGCTCAGTCGGCAAAGCGGTCCGACTGCCGATAATAGCGCAGAATTTATTGACGATTGCCGGCGTCTGCTTGTGTCTGAATTGCAGGCGCATCTGGATCCGCATCGCCGAGACACAATTGTCGATCGCTATGACGATCAGCGCCTGGATCATCGCGGTGAAGCCATCACACGCGCCAATTCATTGAAATCACTATTAAAATCGCGACGCCCTGGGATTAATCTCAGCGACCGCAAGGAGACCGTGCAGTGACAGACCGTCCCGCCAGCGCCTATGATATGAGCCATGTCGAAGAGGCCGACGAGCGCCGAACACTGGCGGTGATCGTCGATAATGAGCCCGGCGTTCTTGGCCGGGTAGTGGGCCTGTTTTCGGCCCGCGGATACAATATTGAGAGTTTGACGGTGGCCGAGGTTGACCGCGACCGGCACCGTTCTCGAATTACCATCGTAACCACGGGATCAGCCCACACGCTGGAGCAGATCGAAGCGCAATTGCTGCGTCTTGTGCCGGTTGCGAGTGTTACAGATATCACCAAATCGAAGCGCGGTGTTGAGCGCGAATTGGCATTGATCAAAGTCGCCGGCGACGGTGAGAAACGAGTCGAAGCGCTTCGGATTGCCGAGATCTTTCGGGCCCGTGTCATTGATACGACGAATAGGAGCTTCATTTTCGAACTGACTGGGGCCAGCGACAAGATTGATCAGTTCTGCGCCTTGATGGATCCACTTGGATTGGTTGAAGTCAGTCGCACCGGCGTCTTGTCGATCAAACGAGGCGCTGAAAAGGGATGAGCTGCGCCTTCGACCGCGATGTCTGGGCGATCTTCGGAATGCCCCTCGACAATGTCACGCTTGACCAGGCCGAGCGCCTGCTCGAGCGCGCGGTTGAGACGCGTGAACGTCTGTCCTTCGTTACGCCAAACGTCAATTGGATGGTGCGGGCGCTGAAAGACGATGTCGCGATGCGCCAGATCATCAATGCCAACTTGAGTCTGGCTGATGGCGCCCCGGTCGTTTGGTTGGCGCGGCAATTGGGTATGCCGCTCAAAGAGCGCGTCGCTGGCTCTGATTTGTTCGAGCGCTTGCGTCATCGACAATCGGATTCGGCCATCCCGATCCGGGTATTCTTTTTTGGCGGGCGGGATGGCGCCGCGCAAGCCGCTCATCAGGTTCTGGAGCTTGAGAATGGCCGCATGGTTGCGGCTGGCTGGCACAATCCAGGCTTTGGTGATGTTGAGAGTATGAGCGGCGAAGACGTGCGTACAAAAATCAACGCCGCAAAGCCGGATTTTCTAGTCGTGTCCCTCGGCGCAGCGAAAGGGCAAGCCTGGATTGAGCACAATCAGGCGGCGCTTGATGTCCCTGCAATTGCTCATCTCGGCGCAGTCGTAGATTTTGTCGCTGGGTCGATCAAACGTGCGCCGCGATGGACATCGCGCATCGGTCTCGAATGGATCTGGCGGATTATCGCCGAGCCATCGCTTTGGCGCCGTTACTGGAGTGATGGCACTGATTTGATCCGGCTTGTGTCCGGGCGGCTTGGCATCCTGAAACGGGCATCGAAAAGCGGCTCAAATGCCGTTCCGATCGCCGCCAAAAAGACAGATACCGGCCTGAAACTGACGGGCGACCTTGTGCTCGCCCATAGAGACACACTCTCGGCAAAGCTCAAAGCCGCTTCAGACCGGCCAGGCGATTGCGCCCTCGATCTGACAGAAGCGGGCGCGATTGACGCCTCTGCGCTCGGGCAAGTCAGACTGCTCGAGCAATGTCTGATGCGGCGCGGTGATCGCCTTCAAATTCTCGCTTCAAACACAAACAAACAGGCCATGCAGGCCGCGAATATGACCCTTCAAGGAGTAATGTAGAGATGAACATTTATTACGAGCAGGATGCGGATCTTGGCCTCATTCAGGGCAAGAAAGTTGGCGTGGTTGGCTATGGCAGCCAGGGGCATGCGCACGCGCTGAACCTCAAGGACAATGGCGTCGATGTCCGCATCGGCTTGCAGGCGACCTCTGCATCGAAACCGAAAGCTGAAGCCGAAGGCCTGACCGTCGCCAGCCCAAGCGAAATTACGCAATGGGCGGACGTTGTGATGATCCTCGTCCCGGATGAGAAACAGGCCGTGCTCTGGGCCAACGAAATTGAGCCACACGTGCGTGAAGGCCAGCACATCATGTTCGGTCATGGCTTCAACATTCACTACAATCTCATTCGTCCGCCGGCCGGCGTTGATGTTTCCTTGTCAGCGCCGAAGGGACCAGGACACACATTGCGGGCGCAGTATCAGATGGGCTTCGGCCTGCCAGGTCTGGTCGCCATCCACCAGGATGCGACGGGAACAGCAAAAGATATCGCGCTGTCTTACTCGAAAGGCATCGGCAACACGCGCGCGGGTGTGATCGAGACCTCGTTCAAGGAAGAGACTGAAACGGATCTGTTCGGCGAACAAGCCGTTCTTTGCGGTGGGATCGTCGAACTGATCAAATCCGGCTTCGAAGTTTTGGTTGAGGCTGGCTACAGCCCGGAAATGGCCTATTTCGAGTGCCTGCATGAGACCAAACTGATCGTTGACCTGATTTATGAAGGCGGCATCGCCAACATGAATTACTCAATCTCCAACACCGCTGAATATGGCGAATATGTTTCTGGTCCGCGGGTTGTGGATAGTGAGAGCAAGAAAGCCATGAAAGCCGTGCTCGATGACATTCAATCCGGCAAGTTTGCCCGTGATTGGGTGCTCGAGAATCAGGCCGGTGCACCGTCATTCCACGCGATGCGCGCGCGGACGAATGAACACTTGATCGAAGAAGTTGGTGAGAAACTTCGCGGCATGATGCATTGGGCGCAAAATGACCGTCTGGTCGACAAAGCGCGAAACTAGCAGAACACCCATAACCAAGAAGCCCCGGACGTTTATCGGCCGGGGTTTTCTTTTAGGTGCGTTTGGAGTGAATCTTTGCCAGTGACCGTCATATTGACACCGCTGTCACATCAGCGCATACGAACATTCAAAGAAACTGAATAAAGGGAGCGCTATGGCAGCGTTTATTCCCGTCGGCTCGTTCGACATTGTGATCTTTGGCGGCACCGGCGACTTGTCTCGCCGGAAGCTGCTTCCAGCGCTCTATCATAGATGGGCAGATGGTCAGATTCCGGAAGATTCCCGAATCATTGGCGTGTCTCGATCAGATATGACCGACGCGGCGTTTCGCGATTTTGCCTACCAAGCCTGCGACGAAGCCACTGAAGAAAACCTCAGCAAAGCTGAATGGTCGAAATTCGAAAAGCATCTTCACTATGTCGCCATGGATGCGACTCAGGAAGATGCCGATTGGGATCGGATCAAGGGCCTGCTGACAATTGATGCTGACCGGCCTCTTGTCTTCTACCTCGCGGTCACGCCAAAAATCTATGTGCCGATTTGTGAAGCGCTCGGAAACGCCGGATTGAATGCCGGCTCTGCGCGCGTTGTTCTGGAAAAACCGATCGGGACCGATCTGCAATCTGCGCACGCCATAAATGCGGGTGTCGGCGCTATCTTCGAAGAAGAATGCATCTACCGTATCGATCATTATCTCGGCAAGGAAACCGTACAAAACCTGATGGTTTTACGTTTTGCCAATTCTCTGTTTGAGCCGTTATGGAATCGTACAGCCATCGATCATATCCAGATCACAGTCGCCGAACATTATGGCGTCGGTGACCGGGCGGGTTATTATGATGGCTCCGGCGCATTGCGAGACATGGTGCAGAACCATTTGCTCCAGCTCTTGTGCCTGATTGCCATGGAGCCACCAAACTCGATTGATGGCGATGCGATCCGAACCGAGAAAATCAAAGTGCTGGAAGCGCTGCGCCCAGTTTCAGCTGAAAAAGCCAAGCAGAACACGGTTCGCGCCCAATATGCCAAGGGGGCGGTCAATGGCGAAGCGGTGCCTGGCTATCTCGAAGAATTGGGACAAGCGAGCAACACAGAGACATTTGTCGCGATCAAAGCCGAAATCGACAATTGGCGCTGGTCGCAAGTGCCATTCTATCTGCGCACAGGCAAGCGCATGAAAGACCGGCACTCTGAAATTGTTGTTCAGTTTCGCGAGACGCCGCATTCCATGTTTGGCGCCACCGAAACGCCATCGAACAGACTGGTTATCAATGTACAGCCTGACGAAGGCGTCCGGCTGTATTTGCAAATCAAGGAGCCTGGGCCAGGGGGGCTGAGGATCAAGTCTTTGCCATTGAACCTGGCTTATGCAGATAATTTTCTGGTGCGTTATCCTGATGCCTATGAACGACTGCTGATGGACGTTGTTCGCGGCAACCTGTCTTTGTTCATGCGACGCGAAGAAGTCGAGGCGGCCTGGAAATGGGTCGATGGATTATTGGATGTCTGGCAAACCGCCGACGTCCCGATGGCAACTTATCAAGCGGGTTTGGAAGATGGTCCCGTCGAGGCGCGCCTGATGCTTCGCCGAGATGATCGAGATTGGTGGGAAGCTTAGATTCGATGACACAGATCCATGAAACCGTCGCCGCCGTAACCGCCCGGATTGAGGCACGCAGTAAAGACAGCCGCGCAGCCTATCTCGAAATGATCCGTGGGCGTCGACCGACAGGTTTTGCGCGCAATAAGCTGACCGAAGGCAATCTGGCGCATGCCTCAGCTGGGTGCGCCGTCATGGACAAAACGCAAATCCTTGGGGCCGGATGGCCCAATCTTGGGATTGTGACGAGTTATAATGATATGCTGTCGGCGCACGCGCCGTTCGAAAATTATCCGGACCTGATCCGTGACGAGGCCCGGAAGAACACTGCGACCGCGCAAGTCGCAGGCGGCGTTCCGGCGATGTGCGATGGGGTCACACAAGGCCAGGAGGGCATGGAGCTCTCTCTCTTTTCACGCGATGTGATCGCTATGGCGTCAGCGGTTTCGTTAAGCCACGATACGTATGATGCGGTCCTGAATCTCGGCGTCTGCGACAAGATCATTCCAGGTCTGGTCATCGCCGCTTTACGATTTGGTTGGTTGCCGCACCTGATGGTGCCGGCCGGGCCGATGCCGTCGGGTCTGCCAAATCCGGAAAAACAGCGCATCCGCCAGGAATTCGCGCTTGGCAATGTCGGTCGTGATGAGTTGCTGCGCGCCGAAGCTGATAGTTATCACTCTCAGGGCACATGCACGTTTTACGGCACCGCCAATTCCAATCAAATGCTGATGGAAATCATGGGCTTTCATTTGCCAGGAGCGGCCTTTCCCAATCCGGGTGCCCCCCTGCGAGAAGCCTTGACCAGAGCGGCGGTTCGCCAGGCGCTGGAAAACTCGGTCAAGGGAACTTACCGGCCAGCCGGGGAACTCATCGATGCGCGCTCATTCGTCAATGGCTTGGTAGGACTGATGGCGACGGGTGGCTCGACGAACCATGCGCTGCACATACCGGCCATGGCGGCGGCCGCGGGTTTTGTTGTGACGCTTGAGGATTTTGCGGATATCAGCGCCGTGGTGCCGCTGCTGTGCCGAATCTATCCGAATGGGCCAGCAGATGTGAATCATTTTCATGCGGCAGGCGGGATGGGGTTTGTCATCGGGCAGCTCTTGAAGGCAGGGCTACTGCACGGCGATGCGCAAGGCGTGTCTGGCCCGATCAGCGCTTATTCTCAGGAACCATGGCTCGATGGCGAGACGCTCAAATGGCGTGAAGCGCCCACGACCAGCGGTGATCTCGAGATTATTCGCCCGGTCGACGATCCGTTTTCAACGACAGGCGGTCTGCAAATGCTGGATGGCCCGCTCGGTCGCGGCGTTATCAAGATCTCTGCTGTTAAACCAGAGCGCCATGTCACAGAAGCCCCGGCACGGGTGTTCGAAAGCCAGGACGCGGTCAAAGCCGCGTTCAATGCTGGCGAGCTCAACCGTGATGTCGTGATTGTCGTGCGTTTTCAGGGCCCTGCCGCGAATGGGATGCCGGAACTGCACGGTCTTTCGGGGGCGATCGGTGCTTTGCATGATCAAGGATACAAGGTCGCCTTGGTTACAGATGGCCGCATGTCTGGGGCGTCTGGTAAGTTTCCAGCGGCGATCCATGTCGGACCAGAAGCCAGTCGCGGTGGTCCGTTGGCAAAAGTTCGAGACGGGGATCTTATTCGCCTCGATGCCACGGATGGGCGTTTGGAGGTCAAAGTTGATCGGCGTGAGTTTGAAGGCCGCGAACCGGCGCCATTCCGGCCAAATATCTCTTCGATGGGATTGGGCCGAGAAATGTTCGGCGGGTTCCGTGCGACTGTGAGCAATTCCGAAGCGGGCGGCAGCGTTTTCTCGATGTTGGGAGACCACAATGCCGGATAGCGTTCTGGTTGGAGATATTGGCGGCACAAATGTGCGTTTTGGACGTGCACGGCTTGGTTTTGCGGGCCATCCGGAAGTCGAAGACATTGCGATTATGCCGGGGGACAAGTTCCAAACCTTCGATGATGCCTTGAGCGTCTATCTCGGGCAGCTTGGAAACAATCGGCCCGACCGGGCGCTGTTTGCATTTGCGGGCCCAGTGCGTGACGGGATCGTGCAGCTCACCAATCGCAACTGGACTGTAAACAGTCGTGATCTGGCGCAAAAGACCGGGCTCGAGCGTATCCGTCTGGTCAATGACTATGCCGCGATGGCGCGGTCTATCCCAGAGCTTAACGATGAGAGTTTCCGCTTGATTCATGAGGGGCGCGTACCGGATCAGCGTGCACCAATCCTGGTCGCGGGCCCGGGAACTGGTCTTGGTATGGCGACATTGTTGCCGGAGGGCGACCGCGGCTGGCGTGTTATGACCGGTGAGGGCGGCCACGCGGCATTTGCGCCCCGTTCAGATCGAGAGTGGGAGCTGACCAAATGCTTGAAACGCTCCCATGGTTATGTCTCCAAGGAACTGGTTCTATCGGGATCAGGTTTGAACGCAGTACATGAAGCCTTATGCGAAATAGATGGCGTGGTTTGGAATAAGATGCCCCCGGCTGAGATTATGCGCCGGGCGAATGACGGCGACCAATTGTGCCGGGATATATGCGAGATACGCGCCGGTGCGACCCTGGACGCGCTTGGCGATGCGGCGCTGATCAATGGCACAAGAGGCGGCGTTGTGATCACAGGCGGTGTTGCCGAACGGCTGGTCGACTGGCTTGCGAAACCGGACGCCCTGGCACGGTTCTTCGAGCGAGGACCTATGAGCCATTACATGGAGCCCATTCCCATCCGGCTGTTGATGCAGGGCGAAGCTGCGCTTATCGGTGCGGCAGCATTGCACTTTGATGAGGATCTCGACCTATGATCAATCTCGCGACTTTCCGCGAAGCCCTGCACGGCGCCCCGATTGTGCCGGTTTTGACCGTTCCTAAAGTGGCGCACGCTGCACCTCTGGCGAGGGCTCTGTTGAGCGGCGGATTGAAAAGCGCCGAAGTCACGCTGCGGACGCCTGTCGCGCTGGAGGTGATTGCAGAAATGAAAAGTGCGGCACCAGATTTGGTGGTCGGTGCGGGGACAATTTGTTCGGAGGGCGATGTTGATGCCGCCCTCAAGGCTGGCGCTGACTTTCTGGTTTCACCAGGTGCGGGTCCAGAACTCCTGAAAGCACTGTCTTATCATGACGGGGTCATCCTTCCCGGCGTTGCAACGGCAAGCGAGGCCATGGCGCGGTTCGAGCAAGGTTATGGCGTGCAGAAATTCTTTCCAGCAGAAGCCGCCGGCGGAGCGAATTTCCTGAAATCTCTCGCCGGACCTCTGCCGCATATCGACTTCATGCCGACTGGGGGTGTGAAACCGCATAATGCCATGGATTATCTCAGCTTACCCAATGTCATTGCGGCAGGGGGGACATGGATTGCGTCGCCTGCAGAAATGGAGGCTGGTGACTGGCGTGGAATCGAGGCCAAAGTTCGCGAAGCAGCAGACCTCGGCAAAGGCATTTGAAATGAGCATTAGAAGTTCAGGGTTGAGAGGTCGCAGCGCCAAGATTATCGCGACGCTCGGGCCTGGCAGTTCCGCGCCGGGCACAATCCGTCTTCTAGCGGAAGCCGGCGTTGATGTGTTCCGCCTCAATTTCAGTCATGGCGAACAAGAGAAACACAAACAGACTTACGATTTTATTCGCCAGACTGAAGAATTGCTCGGCCGTCCGCTCGCGGTTCTGGCAGATATGCAAGGTCCGAAAATTCGCGTTGGAAAATTTCCGGGCGGTGAGTTGAAGCTCAAAATGCGGGGCGAATATAGCCTGATCGTCGGACAAGAGACCGACGCAGTTGAAACTATTCCGGTCCCTCGTCCTGAAATCTTGTCCGTGCTCGAAGTTGGCGACACCATTCTGGCGGATGATGGTCTTTTGATCTTCTCAGTGATCGAAGCCGGCAAGACTCCACGCGTGCGGTCAGAATTACCCGGTGTGTTGAAGGACCGCAAAGGGTTCACGGTTCGGGGCAAGGCGCTGCCTGTGCCGGCTTTGTCCGAAAAGGATCGCAGCGACCTGGCCTTCGCGCTGGAAATGGGCGTCGATATCATCGCGCTATCTTTTGTGCAGACGGTCGAAGATATCGAAGAAGCTCGCGGTCTTATCGGTGATAAAGCGATGATTGTCGCCAAACTCGAAAAACCGGCTGCGATCGATAATCTGGATGCGATTATAGACGCGACGGATGCGGTAATGATTGCGCGCGGCGATCTCGGTGTTGAGTTCCCGCCTGAAGAGGTTCCGCTGATCCAGCGAAAAATCGTCCGGGTTTCTCGCAATGCCGCCAAGCCAGTCATCGTCGCCACTCAGATGCTGGAAAGCATGGTTGAAAATGCGGCGCCGACCCGGGCTGAAGCGAGCGATGTTGCGACAGCGGTCTATCAGGGTGTTGATGCGGTCATGCTGTCTGCAGAAACAGCTGTCGGGCGACACCCGGCAACTGCGGTCGCGATCATGAACCGGATCATTCGCGCGGTTGAAAAGGCCGATGATTATCGTCAGGCACTGGTCCAGTATGATGGTGGCGGCGACGCGCATGATGATGTCGACACGACCGCCAAAGCGGTGATGGAAATCGCTGAGCGCAATCAGACGCCGCTGGCTCTGCGCACGGGCGATATCTTTCGACTGGCGCAATTCTCGCGCGTCCGCGGCGGACAGCCGATATTATATGGATCGCTGGACAAGAAGCGGTTGCGCCAGGCGCAACTCTTATGGGGCATCCATTCCGCCTCAATGGGACCAGGCGATGATTGGTCGCGGCGATTGATGGAGTCTGCGGCGCTCACAGGCCCGGTGACATATGCCATGTGGCGCGGCTGTGATGGGGTGTGGGCGTGGGAAATGGGTGTTGAGGACTGATACATGTCGATGATCGCTCACACGTGTGTGAAGTGATTTTCCCCTTTATTCCTTGCCTGCGAATCCCCATAACCACCGCCAAGGTATTTTTCGCCCGTATCCGGGCCATTGGAGAATGTTATGTCGAACGCTGGATCTGACACACGGCACGCAGAGATTTTGATTATTGGTTCAGGCCCGGCTGGATGGACAGCCGCAGTCTATGCCGCGCGTGCCATGCGCGACACTCTGGTGGTCGCGGGATCTCAACCGGGCGGTCAGCTGACGATCACGACAGATGTCGAGAACTATCCTGGTTTTGCAGAGATTCAGGGCCCGGACCTGATGGTGAAAATGCAGGAGCACGCGCTCAAAATGGGCGCAAAACTGGCCGAAGATCACATCGTCTCGATTGACCTCGAATCGCGTCCGTTCAAAGCGGTTGGTGATAGCGGGACTGTCTATACGGGCGACTCTGTGGTGATTTCGACAGGCGCTCAGGCGAAATGGCTCGGGCTGCCAAGTGAAAGCAAGTTCCAGGGGTTTGGTGTCTCTGCCTGTGCAACATGCGACGGCTTCTTCTATCGCGGCAAAGATGTCGTGGTTGTTGGCGGCGGCAATACGGCAGTCGAAGAGGCGCTCTTCCTAACAAACTTTGCGGACAAAGTTATTCTCGTGCATCGCCGCGACAGCTTGCGGGCGGAAAAGATCTTGCAGCATCGGTTGCTCAATCATCCGAAAATCGAAGTGCGGTGGAACACTGTCCTGGAAGAAATCATTGGTGACGAAAACCCACTCGGCGTCACCGCGGCGCGTCTGAAGAATGCAGATACTGGCGATGTCGAAGACGTGCCGGTGCACGGCGTCTTCATTGCGATCGGGCACGCGCCATCGACTGAGCTGTTTGTTGGTAAACTCGACATGCATGATAACGGCTATTTGATCACCGCTCCGGATTCGACGGCGACGAATATCCCGGGCGTATTCGCAGCAGGCGATGTCACTGATGAAACTTATCGGCAGGCTGTAACAGCGGCGGGCATGGGCTGTATGGCAGCGCTCGAGGCCGAGAAGTTCCTGGAAGAGAGCAAGGCGCTCGAAACAGTCGCTGCTGAATAGGTCTAGAGCATCTTAGCGGCGAGCCGCTCAACCGCGGATCGCTTTTCTCGACTCAAGGCCGTTTGCAGCGTTTCGGCACGATCCTGCATGACGCCTTCTAAGGAGCTGTCAGTATCGCAAGTGATGGCGGCATCCAAGGCCGCCTCGATCTCGGCGCGAAACTTTTTCGCGTTTAAGGCGGCGAGCGCCCGAGCATATTGCCAATGGATCGAAGCTTCGTCAGGGGTCATTGTGACCGCGGCCTGATAGTGCAGCCTGGCTGTTTTAACCGAAGCGCCCATCACGGAAGCGCCAATAGCACCGCCGCGCCGGCGCACTTCGATATGCCAGACGGACAGGAATCCATGCGCATAGGTGTTTGCGGGATCATCCTCGAGAACAGATTCGACGAGGCGCTTTGCGTCTTCGCCGAGACCCGTTCGCATAGCTTGCCGACGGGTCATTGGTCGGGTCTGCAGCGAAAGAGCGATGGCCAGTTGTAGCCGCGCTTCAACATGTAGCGGATCGTCTTCGAGCGCCGCGCGGGCGAGAAACTCGGCTTCTGCAATAAGGTCTGACGGAGGAATGAAGTCAGAAGCGCTCATGGCTTCTGCGAGTCGGCTTCTTGCGGCGAAGGCTAAACTGTCGGGCGTAGAGGAGAATTTGGCTACGCTCGCAGCATCGCCATAGCGCCCCTCCGTGAAGGCAATGAGATATGTATCCTCCTCTGCCATTGCGACAGGCGAGGCGAGTATGATCAAGGCAATCATCCAACGCATGTCTTTGATAGTACCGCATTCGCGGACGTGGCCCAATCACAAACTCAATAGTCACGCGAATTTGTCTGAATGCGCCTAGTATGCGGTTTCTAGACAAGCCACGTACACCTTCAATCATTGACGGAAAGCACAGGGCTTTTCCGATCCCAGAAACGGAGCCACGACATGGCGAAGAAAGACAAAAAAGCCAAAGGCGAAAAGAAAGCCGCAAAGGCCGCCAAAAAGGCAAAAGCACAATTCATGGGTGCAGCGATTGAAGCCAAGGGCTTTGATGTCGCGCACAAAATTTGGCTGGCCGGCGTTGGCGCCTATGGCAAAGCCTATGATGTTGCGACTGAAGGCGTAGGCAAAGTCAGCGGCCAGGGCGAAGTCCTGTTTGATGATCTGGTTTCTCGCGGTGAAGAAATCGAGAGCGACGTTCGCGCGCGCCTGTCATCGAACACGGCAATCGCCAAAATGACCGAGCAAATGAATCGCGTCGCTGAAGAAGCATCCAAGGTTCGCGGCCGTGTTGCTGAAGCAACTGGCGATGCGTCCGAAGTTGTCAGCAAGTTTCAGGCAGAGCAGCGTGAACGTCTCGAAGCTCGTATGGAGCGTATGCGCGAAGCCCTCGGCATCAAGCAGTTCTCTCTGAAGTCAAAGAAAGCTGAAAAGCTGCACAGCAAGCTCGACGATCTCGAAGAGCAAGTCGCGGACCTGCGTGCAAATTCTGACGGTGCTGATGATAAAGTCAAAGCCCGCGTTGAGCGCTTGAGCGAAGAAATCGCATCAGTTGGTGGCAAGGCAAAAAAAGCCAAGAAAACCAAAAAAGTGAAAACCAAAGCAGCGCCAAAAGCCAAAGCTGCGGTTAAAGCGAAACCAGCTCCTAAAGCCAAAGCGGCGCCTAAGACGGACGAAAATGGTCGTTTGACTAAACCGCTTGGTCAGCCTGATGATCTGAAACTGATCAAAGGTGTCGGCGCTGTGCTCGAGCGTCGCCTGAACGATGCTGGTATCTTCCACTTCTGGCAAATTTCTGCCCTTCGCAAAGCCCAAATGGACGCTCTGGAAAATGTCCTGCGTTTTCCAGGCCGCATGACGCGTGACAATTGGAAAGCCCAGGCCCGCGCCTTGGCCAAGAAAGTCACCGGGTAAGGTCCAACACGTTGCTTGCTTAATGAAGCAATGGATTGCATATACTGCATGATAGCGTATAATATACTCCTAGTAGAGTATGTGTAGAGTGTTAGAGGGAGGTCTTTTTGACCTCCCTTTTTCTCTGCGCGGATGGATGAGCTAATGCCGCTCACGCCTTGTAATCAGGCGGAAAATTGAGGCTCGCTGTGAATTTCGACAGTCACATGCTCGACGTCAAATCGCTCTTTGAGCCGCGCCTTGACCGCGCGCCGAAGTGATTCGACACAAGCGCCAGGCTTTGCTTCTACATCCAACGTGACCAGCGTTTTGCTTTCATTCAACGCCCAGGCGTGAATATGATCTACGCGCTTGGCATCTGTGATCGCCTCTTCCAAGTCGGCTTTGATGGCATTTGTCGATAATCCAGGCGGCACGCCTTCGATCAGGATGTGCGCTGTGCTGCGAACAATTCTGACCCCGCCGACGAGGATGATGATCGCAACCAAGGCCGACAAGATGGGATCAATCGGCATCCACCCCGTGAAAATAATGATTAGAGCCGCCCCAATTGCGGCGACAGAGCCCAACAGGTCGCCCGCGACATGCCACAGCGCCGCTCGCATATTGAGATCGTCAAGATCGCCGCCATGCAGGATGCGAAACGCGACAATGTTGACCACCAGGCCCAGACAAGCAACGATCAGCAACAAGTTGCCCATCACCGGATGTGGGTCGAGCAGGCGTTGAACCGCTTCGAAAACAATCCACGCCGCCAGTGCAATCAAGGTCAGACCATTGACGAAAGCGGCAAGGACTTTGAATCGGGCCCAGCCAAACGACCGATTTTGGTCGGCGGGACGGTCGGCCAGTTTGAAACCGAGCCAGGCAAGGGCGAGGGAACCGGCATCGGTTAGCATGTGCGCGGCGTCTGCGATGAGTGCAAGAGAGCCTGAAATGACGCCGCCAATAATCTCGGCCAGCATGAAGCCAAATGTCAGACACGCCGCGATCGCAACGCGGCGGCGCCCGTCAGCTGTATTGCTGACATCGGAGCCATGATCATGATGATGATGACTGTGATCTCGGGAATCGCCATGATGGTGCATGCTCCACGATAGCGCACCACCCGCAAACAATCAATAAATTGTGCAATAACAGTGCGTTACTGTGGTTATAACGTATCTTTATGGCCTAAACCGTTGTAAGGATTGAGGCTTCTGCGCCGCTACCGATAGGTGGGCTGTTCGTTGGTGTTGGAAGCCCCGGTCGAATGGGCCTCTGTTTCATCCTCATCGGTCATCGCGCGGACCAGTGACACAAGCACCGTTTTTAAACGCTCATCCTTGATGCGGGCAAAGCTGCGCACAAATTCCATCAACAGACGCGATGAGCCGAGCTCGTCAAAATCCTCGCTGGAGGCATCAGATTTAACAGGATCGAAAAACCAGCCCGGCGAAACATCCAGTCGCGCTGCAATCAGGTAGAGACGCCCGGCGCTAACGCGGTTTGCGCCGGTCTCATATTTTTGGATTTGCTGATAGGAAATGCCCAGCGACTCGCCGAGTTGATCCTGCGTCAGACCCATTAATATGCGACGACGGCGAATACGATCGCCGACAAGTCGATCAACTTCACTGGCAGAAAGAACTGTTGTTTCAAAATCTGTCATGACACCCTCGGGACGTAACGCACGATAGCGTATCCTATCTCAGTTAGATAACTAGGGCGGAGTCGCTTTGTGACAAGGCCGTAAAATGCACATAGACAGGTTGCCTTGGGGCAGTGACAGACTTTACAACGTAGCCAGCCTCGGGAAACTGCCCGAATAGACAAAATGGTATTGTATTTTTATGCGTAAAATTCACTTCGTTTTACTCGCATCCTCAGCCGCCGCCTTGGTTTTGACGTCCTGTCAGAATTCCAACCGGCGACAAGAACTGGCTTATGTGGAACGCCCGGTAGAGCAGCTATATGCCCGCGCGACGGAGGAATTGGACAAGCGTGACTTCGATGAGGCCATCCTGTTATTCAATGAGGTGGAGCGCCAGCACCCATATTCCGAATGGGCCCGGCGGTCATCGCTTATGTCGGCCTTCGCGGCTTACGAATCACGCAAATATGACGAAGCCATCGGCACATCCCAGCGCTATCTGTCGCTTAACCCTGCAGGCCAGGGTGCGTCTTATGCCTATTATCTGATTGCGGTCAGTCATTTTGACCAGATCATGGATGTCGGCCGCGATCAGAAAACCACTGAACTGGCGCGAGATGCCTTGCTTGATGTTGTGCGGCGCTATCCGGACTCAGATTATGCGCGCGATGCAACTGTGAAACTGGATATGGTTCAGGACCAGCTGGCCGGTAAAGAGATGGAGATCGGGCGTTGGTATTTGCGCCGTAACCAGCACCTATCGGCGATCAATCGCTTCCGGACTGTTGTCAAAGACTATGATACGACCAATCACGCGCCAGAAGCATTGCACCGGCTGGTTGAAGTCTATCTCTCTATGGGACTGAAGCAGGAAGCGCTCGCCGCTGGTGCCGTGCTCGGCTACAATTATCCCGAAAGCGTCTGGTATCGTGACACTTACCGCCTGTTGAGCGGCGAGGGACTTGACCCGGAAGCCGCGTCGGAAGCGCAAAAACGCACGTGGTTGCAACGAATTATACCCGGCGGAAACTAGACACTTGTTCTAGTTTTGTTCTTATAGTATGAGGGCGTATGTTATACGCACTCTCGATCCATTCATTCGTTCTCATTGATCGGCTTCAATTAGAGGCCGCAACGGGTTTTACAGCTCTTACGGGCGAGACTGGCGCTGGTAAATCGATCATTCTCGATGCCATCGGTCTGGTGCTCGGCGGGCCCGCCAATCGCAAGCAAGTGCGTGCCGGTGCAGACCAGGCGAGTATTTCGGCTGAGTTCAGTGTCCCAGATGGCCACCCCGCATGGCGCGTTCTTGAATCGCACGGCATCGCCTATAGTCCGCAAGAAATGATGGTCTTGCGACGCACTGTGTCTGTATCGGGCCCTTCGAGAGGGTTTATCAATGGCCAACCTGTTGCTGCGGCTTTGCTGGCAGAGCTCGGCGAAGTTCTGGTTGAAATACATGGCCAGCATGCCGCGTCCGGTCTGATGCGTCCGTCGACGCACTTGGATTTGCTAGATGCGTTTGCCGGGCATGAAGACAAAGTCAGACAGTGCGGCAATCTTTGGCGAACGTACGAGACGAAACGTGAAGAACGTCTCTTACTGGAAGAGACTGTCAGAGCCGCGCGAGAGCAAAAAGAGTGGCTGACCTTCGCAGTTGAAGATTTGAGCAAGCTCGCCGCAGAAGCGGACGAAACCCAAACCTTGGCCTCGCAGCGTAGTGTGTTGCTGCAATCAGAGCGGATCAGCGAGTCGATAGACGAAGCATCCAAAGCGCTGCGCGATCCAAAGCTGGAAGACGCCTTGATGAAAGCCGCGAAAGCCGTCGACCGCGTTGTCCAGGTCCCGGGGCTGGAAGCGCTGGATGCCGATATTGCAGATGTCGCCGGCGCCGCCTCAGATGCGCTTGAGCGTACGCTGATCGAAATGGCGGAAGCGCATAGCAGTGTCAGCGCACTGGCGCGATTTTCTGTGCATGATTCAAGCCGGCTTGAGACCGTCGAAGCACGGTTGTTCGCGCTGCGGGCGGCGGCGCGAAAATATGATTGTATGCCTGAACACCTGGCTGATACGTTGGCCCGCTATCAACGCGATTTGGCCCTTTGTGACGCCGACTCCGATGCACTCGATACGGTTCGTGCCGAAGAAATGGCGGCCGAAGCGGCTTGGCGCGATGCTGCCGAACGTTTGAGCAAGAAGCGCCGCAAACATGCCAGTGTGCTGGAGAAAGCCATTCATGCAGAATTGGAGCCGCTTCATCTGGGCCGCGTGAAATTGCGTGTTGCGTTTGACGAGGTGGCCGCAGGCGAAAGCGGTGCAAAAGGTCTCGAACGTGCAGCGTTTGAGATTCAAACGAATCCGGGGTCAGGGTTCGGGCCGCTCAAGGCCATCGCGTCTGGCGGCGAACTGGCGCGGTTTTCGCTGGCGCTGAAATGCGCGCTCAGCCAGACCGGTGATGCCTGTACTCTGATTTTTGATGAAGCCGACCAAGGCGTCGGCGGCGCCGTCGCCGCGGCGATTGGCGAGCGTCTGGCAAAACTCTCAGAAGACCGGCAAGTCTTTGCCGTCACCCACAGTCCGCAAGTCGCATCGGCCGCTACACGTCAATGGCGTGTGCTGAAAGAAGCCGACGCGAATGATCAGATTACCAGCCATGTTGCGCAATTAGATGACGGTCAACGTCTTGAAGAAATCGCCCGAATGTTGTCAGGCTCCAGCATCACCAATGAGGCGCGCGCCGCCGCATTGAAATTGCTGGAGGCGGCATGAATGCAGAGATTGCGGTAGACGCACTGACCGAAGCTCAAGCGCGCAAGGAGTTGGCGCGGCTGGCGACCGAAATCAAGCTCGCGGATGCGAGTTATTATGGCAATGACGACCCGCATCTGACCGATGCGGTCTATGACGAGTTGCGTCGCCGCAATCTGGCCATTGAAGCGCAGTTTCCGCATTTGAAGCGGTCGGACAGTCCAAGCGATTCAGTTGGCGCCAGCGTCAGCGATGGTTTCGGCAAAATCGAACATGGCGTGCCCATGCTCTCGCTGGATAACGCGTTCACCGATGACGACGTGCAGGAATTTGCGGATCGCATCCGCCGGTTCCTGGGGCTGGATACAGATCAGGACGTCATCATCACAGCTGAGCCAAAGATTGATGGCCTGTCGCTCAGCCTGACCTATGAAAACGGTATCTTGCAGCGCGCTGCAACGCGCGGCGATGGCCGTGTCGGCGAAGATGTGACCGCGAATGCCCGAACCCTCAGCGATATTCCGAACCGCCTCGGTGGATCTGGATGGCCCGACCGGATCGAAATTCGCGGCGAAGTCTATATGGCGAATGATGACTTTGCGGCGCTGAATGCCAAGGAAGAAGCGGCTGGACGCAAGCAATATATGAACCCCCGAAACGCGGCAGCTGGTGGTCTACGTCAGAAGGATCCAGCCATCACAGCGCAGCGACCGCTGAAATTCTATGCCTATGCCTGGGGTGACGTTTCAGCGCCTTTCGCAGAGACCCAGACTGAAGCGGTTGGCAAACTTGCTGAATGGGGATTCCAGACCAATGACCTGTTTCAGGCGCATGGTTCTGTCGATGGTTTGCTCGCGGCGTATACCGATATGGTTGAGCGCCGCGCTGCGCTTGGTTATGATATTGACGGTGTCGTCTACAAAACAGACCGGCTCGACTGGCAGGCCCGTCTCGGGCAGGTGAGCCGGTTTCCAAGATGGGCGATTGCTCACAAGTTCCCTGCCGAAAAAGCTGTCACGACGCTTGAGGCGATAGATATTCAAGTCGGTCGCACGGGATCTCTGACGCCGGTCGCCCGCCTGACGCCAGTGACCGTCGGCGGCGTGGTTGTCTCTAATGCGACCTTGCACAATGAAGACGAAATAGAGCGGCTCGACGTCCGAGAAGGCGACCAGGTTGAAATCCAACGCGCCGGGGATGTCATCCCGCAAGTCCTGCGCGTCATCGATCCGGATAGATCCGGCCGAGCCGATGCCTTTGTCATGCCGCGGACATGTCCCGAATGCGGCTCCGCTGCAGAACGAGAGCTCGATGAAAAAGGCAATGAAGACGTCCGGCGTCGGTGTACGGGCGGTTTGATTTGCCCGGCGCAGGTCAAAGAGCGCCTGAAGCATTTTGTATCACGCAAAGCCCTTGATATTGACGGTCTGGGAGCAAAGCAGATCGACTTATTCTATGATCGAGGGATCGTTTCAGCGCCCCAGCATTTATTTCAATTGCCGCAACGCATTGCTGAAGCCGGCCTCGATCCGCTGGAGACCTGGGAAGGGTTTGGCGATGTGTCTGCCAGAAAACTGCTCGCGGCAATCGATGAGAAACGCAAAGCGCCATTTGCACGCCTGCTGAATGGGCTCGGGATACGTCATGTCGGTCAAACGACGTCTGACCTGTTCTCTCGAACCTTTGTCCAATGGGCCGCGTTCTGGACCGCTGTCGAACAAGCCCGGGATGAGCCCGATGGCGAGGCGGAGCAAGCGCTGACCTCAATAGATGGTATTGGCGGGGCGGCAGTTGGATCTCTGAAAGCCTTCGCCAGTGAGCCTCACAATAAGGCCATGATGGAAGAGCTACTTGGCGAAATCGACATCCTCGATGGTGAAGCTCCCGCCAGTGAAAGCCCGGTTGCAGGGAAAACCGTCGTTTTTACAGGGACATTGGAGGCGATGACCCGAGACGAAGCCAAAGCCCGCGCAACATCACTCGGGGCCAAAGTCTCCGGGTCGGTTTCAGGGCGCACGGATATTCTGGTCGCTGGCCCCGGGGCAGGGTCGAAACTCAAGAAAGCGCAGGATCTCGGCGTCACAGTGATGACGGAAGCGGAATGGATTGAGCTGGTCAGCGCGCTCTAAAGCGCTGCGCAGGCCGCTTTCAGCCAATCACTTGCATCGCCGTCGACCAGATCGCCAATCTCGCTGAGCACGCGCTGGTGATAATCATCGACCCAATCACGTTCTTCGTTCGAGAGTAGGGCGAGGTCGATCAGATCACGCGCCAGCGGCGCGAATGTCACGCACTCGAACCCAAGCATCAGCCGGTCGCCGCCGTCAATCTCTTCGGGCGGTGTCACATATTGTAAATTTTCAATCCGAATGCCGTACGCGCCTTCTTTATAAAAGCCAGGCTCATTCGAGACGATCATGCCGGGCATGAGCGGTGTTGCGTTCCAGGCTTTAGCGATCCGTTGCGGACCTTCGTGAACCCCGAGATAGACGCCGACACCGTGACCGGTGCCATGATCATAATCGAGCCCGGCTTGCCAGAGCGCGTGGCGCGCCAGCGTGTCGAGATGTGTGCCCGTCGTGCCTTCAGGAAAGCGAACACGATCCATTTCGATATGGCCCTTCAGGACGAGCGTGTAATGACGCCGCATGTCATCGCTCGGAGGCCCGATCGCAACTGTGCGCGTAATATCTGTCGTGCCGTCGGGGTACTGGCCGCCGCTGTCCACAAGATAGAGTGAGCCGCGTTCAAGCGTGCGATTGGAGGCTGAGGATACGCGGTAATGTGGCAGAGCGCTGTTCGGGCCGGCGCCAGAGATCGTTTCGAACGACATGTCTTTCATGCTGGTATCGACCGTGCGGAAATCAAGTAATTTGAGCGCGGCATCGATTTCAGTGAAGGTTCCGGATTGAGCGTCCGTATCGAGCCAGTGAAGGAATCGCGTCACGGCTGCGCCGTCGCGTCTATGCGCAGCGGCTGTGCCAGCGAGTTCAGTGGCATTCTTGCATGCTTTTGGCAAAAGCACTGGATCCTGCGCGCGCAAAATGGTGGCGCCAACGGTATCGAGTTTTTGAAAGAACCAGGCAGATGCCAATGCAGGGTCGAGACTTATTGTCTGTCCTTTCAGAGCCTCAAGCTCGGCGTCCAGCGCTGTAAGCGGAGCGAGTGTGACTTGATTGCCGAGATGTTCGCGTAAGCCGGGTGTTTCCTTGACTGGATCAAGAAATAACGTGGCGCTGGCATCAGACCGCAAAATGGCACGGGCCAGGGGGAGAGGCGAGCATGAGACATCAGCGCCGCGAATGTTGAAAAGCCAGGCAATGCTGGCCGGCGCTGTAATAACGACCGCGTCTGCTCCAGCGTCTTGCAAGGCCGCGCCAATGTCCGCGCGTTTGGCTTCGCTTGCCTGACCCGAATAGTCGAGACTGTGCGCGGAGACAGGTTCTTGCGGTTGAGACGGTCGGTCGGTCCAGGCCAGATCAATCGGATTTTGCGAAACAGATTGAGTGGTCGCGCCCGCTTTGAGGGCGGCCGCTTCGAAAATGTCGACGTCATTGGGTGTCATCAATGCCGGATCATAGCCAATGGTCTTGCCGGTCAGGTCCTGTTGGGCCAGCCAACCGAACGGACCGGGCTCGGGAACAGCGACGCGCTCAAACAGGTCATGATCGGTCTGATCTGCAGCCTGGATCGTATAACGGCCATCGATAAAGATTGCTGCTCGCTCAAGCAGAATGAGGGCGGACCCGAACGAGCCGGTAAATCCGCTCACCCAAGCCAGCCTTTCATTGGCGTCTGGCAGGTACTCGTTTTGATACTCGTCCTCATGAGGCACATAGAAGCCATCGAGTTTGGCCGAGGCGAGCTGAGCACGGAGTTTGGGCAGGTTTTCGCGACCAATCTGGGGGCCGCCTTTTACGTCAAAATTCTGTTTCATACCGGCTAGATAGTCCTGATGCCTCAATTGCGCAAAGACGAAAGTGAGATATGCGTCAATGCATGGAAATTTACTGATTTGTATATTTTTTGGCAACGCTTTCGTACTATATGACGGTCATAACAAAAATACACAAACCTCCCAGGACTAAAACAATGAAATCCCTAAACATCATGCGCGGCTATACCGGCCTGCAAGCTTTCTTCCCAGCGACATCTAACAATGTTCAGGAAGTTTCTCCCGTGAGCAACGTCTCCATCAGCGCCAGCGATGCCTCTATTCAGACCTATCGTCCACGCGTTCTCGAGCAGCGCGCTGCGCGTCACGCCCGTCGTTTCGCTCACTAAATCCTAATCAGCGCGTCGCAAAACCAGCGTTGACCATCCGTCTTGGCGGATGCGTTTAACCAGTGACAGGCCTCGGCCTGTATATGCGGCGCGCACCAACGGCTCCTGACGGGTCAACAGCCCAGACAGGATGATGTGACCGCCGGGTTGCATCAATGGCACGAGACTCGGCGCAAGTCGTGTCAAAGGCCGAGCTAGAATGTTGGCAAAAATCAAATCATAAGGCGCCGCAGATTGGATGATCCGATTTGTGGCGCCGCGCGTTTGATAGGTCTTGAACTGGTTGGCGACATTATTCTTCGCCGCATTCTCGTTCGCCACAATCACGCTCTGAGCATCGATTTCAGTTCCGATGGCGCGTCGCGCCCCTGTTTTGATCGCCGCGATCGCCAATACACCAGACCCCGTCCCGACATCGAGCACCTTTTCCGGCACGCCGGTGTTCAGCACATGCTCAAATCCGAGCAAACATCCGAGAGTCGTGCCGTGATGGCCAGTGCCAAATGCAGGTCCAGCTTCGATCAGGATATCGGTTTTCCCCGGCGCATTCTGTGTCAGGGCATGGCTGCCAGCGACAATGAAGCGCCCGGCCCGAACCGGAGGCAGGCCTTCCAGGGAAAGCGTTACCCAGTCACGGTCTTCGAGCGCTTCAATTACCGGATTAAGCTCAGGCGAGACTTCGGTGATCAGGGCGGCACTCGCTTCGGCGGCTTCCAATGTCTCTGAATAGGCGTCCAGGCGCCAGGTTAAGCGGGTATCTTCCTTGGCATCGACGGCGCCCGCAGGCGATGGGTCCGTCCATGCGAGCGTGTCCCAAGCGGTTTCGATAGCGGCGCGCGGGCCCTTGGCAGATATCTGGTACATTCGCGCGGCCTTAGCAGGGGGGAGAAGACCTGCCTAGTGGTCAGGCGCGCGAAGCTCTGTATAAGGCGGGCATGAGTAAGCAAATGAATATCGCTGTGGCTGGTTGCGCCGGCCGAATGGGTCGCCAGTTGATCTCAGCTGCGCACACTGCGGGACACCGGGTGAGTGGCGGCTCTGAAGCGCCGGGCGCGCCAGATTTAGGAGAAGACATAGGACGCCTGGCCGGAATGGAGCCATTCGGCGTGTTGGCGACGGACGAGCTTGAGCGCGCTGCGCGCGGCGCTGCTGCCTGGATGGACTTTACTGTTCCAGCCGCCACGTTGAAGGCGCTTTCTGTTCTGCCAGATCTCGGCGTTCGCGCAGCGGTCATTGGAACCACAGGGTTCACGGCGGATGAAGAGCGAGACATCGCAGCAGCGGCGGGCCGGCTTGCGATTGTCAAAGCCGGGAATTTCTCGCTCGGCGTCAATTTGCTTGAAGCACTGGTCCGTCAGGCAGCATCGCGGCTCGGAGAAGATTGGGATATCGAAATTGCCGAGACCCATCACCGTCACAAAGTCGATGCGCCATCTGGCACAGCCTTGATGCTGGGAGAGGCTGCAGCGAGTGGACGGCAACAGTCCCTGAGTGACTTGCGCGCCGGGCCCTACGACGGTCCTGACGCGAAGCGCGTTCCGGGACAGATCGGGTTTTCTGCGCGCCGAACGGGCGGTGTCATTGGCGATCATGAAGTCACGCTTGGCTCTGAAATGGAAGTGATTTCTCTGCGCCATACGGCACTCGACCGCGCGGTGTTTGCGCATGGCGCAGTCAAAGCGGCTGAGTGGGCGATAAATCAGTCACCTGGTCTTTACGATATGAGCGACGTTCTCGGTATTTGATCAGAGATAGGCGTCTGGCATGAATGGGATATCTGTATCGTCGGGTTTAGCGCCGGCAGCGGTCAGCATGGCATGCACTTGGCCCCGGTGATGGGTTTGATGATTGAATACTTGCATGATGCAAATGGCTTTCGCCCGGACCATGTCCTGACCCATCGCGCCGGAATACCAGTGCAAGTCGCCATCGATATCGGATTGTTTTGATCTATCTGCCCACGCGATGAAGGTTTCATCGGCGCTGGCGCGTTCCGTCTTTAGGGCGCCCCAGTCATCAAACAGGCTGGTCGAGCTGGTGATTCCAACATCGGGCTTTTGCCAGTCAGACAGGCGGCTCATCCAGATTTGGTCGGCCCAGAGGATGTGGGATAGCGTGGCATGTATCGAGCCGAAGAAGCTGCCTCTGTCCTGCCGACGCGCGGGGTCACCAAGCGCGTCAGCGGCGCCATAAAGGTTTTCATTCTGCCAGCGATTGTACCGGGCCATGCGTTGTATATATGCGGGCGTGATCATGCCCGGCAGCGTATACGTTGAAGCTTAGCCCGTAAACTTGCCTGACCGTGGGAAGCCGCGCATTGCCGCTTTACCAGCTTGTGCCCGTTTGCCAATCCATTCCTGCCATTCTGGGAAGCCGCGCATGCGGCCCGCCGCATCGGTGACAATCAAGCCATCCTCGGCATGGAACACCACGACGTCGCCTAATTTGTCGGTGCCGCGATAGTTTTGCAGCTTATTGCCTTTGCCGCGCGACATTTCGGGCAGTTCATCGAGTGGGAAGATCAGCAGTTTCTTGTTGGTGCCAATCACGGCGACATGGTCACCTTTGGCGAGATCGACAGTTAGAAGTTTCGAACCATCTGGCACACTGACCACGGATTTACCGGCTTTACGGTTTGATTCCAGCTCGCTCTCCTGAACGATGAAGCCATAACCTGCATCTGAGGCCATGATCCGTTTGCGGGTTCCGTCCAGTTTGAACATGCCAACGATTTCGACGCTGTCTTCCAGATCGATCGAGATCCGGATCGGCTCGCCATGTCCGCGGCCACCCGGAAGCTTGTCGCAAGTCAGCGTGAAAGCACGTCCATCAGAAGACATCAGGATAAGTTTGTCTGTGGTATGAACTTCCTCGGCATAGAGCAGGGTGTCGCCATCCTTGAATTTGGCTGATTCCAGGTCGATGCCATGGCCTTTCATGCCGCGGATCCAGCCTTTTGTAGACAGGACCACAGTCAGCGGCTCTTTCGGCATTGAGGCTTCGAGTGCTGCGCCAACATCAATGATCGGTGCGTCGGCGAAGTTCGCGCGGCGGCGGCCAAGCTCAGTGCTCGGGTCGAACACTTTGCGCGCTTCTTTCAATTCCTTTTTGACTTTCGTCCACTGGCGACCTTCCGAGCCCAGCAGCGCAACAATATCGCTGCGCTCTTCGCTCAAGGAATCATGCTCTTTGCGGATTTCCATTTCTTCAAGTTTGCGCAAGGCCCGCAAGCGCAAATTGAGGATGGCTTCGGCCTGGATATCTGTGATGCCGAACCGTTCCATCATCACTTGCTTGGGGTGATCTTCCTCACGGATGATGCGGATCACTTCATCAATATTGAGATAGGCGACCAGATATCCGTCGAGCAAATGCAGACGTTTCTCGATTTTATCGAGACGGAATTGCGAGCGCCGAACAACGACTTCGCGGCGGTGATCGAGATAAGCGCGCAAGACCTGGCGCAGGCCCATGACTTGCGGCGCGCCTTTGTGCAACACGTTCATGTTGAGGCTGAACCGGTTTTCCAGATCGCAGATCCGGAACAGACTTTCCATCAGGACGTCTGGCTCGACCGTTTTTGCGCGTGGCTCAAGAACGAGGCGAATATCTTCGGCGCTTTCATCTCGAACGTCAGCAAGGAGCGGCGCCTTTTTGGTCTCGATGAGGTCCGCGAGACGCTCGATGAGCTTCGACTTTTGAACGTGGTAAGGAATCTCTGTGACCACGACTTGCCACGTGCCGCGTCCGAGGTCTTCAACTTCCCATTTGGCGCGCATGCGGAAACTGCCGCGACCCGTTTCATAGGCTTGGAGGATCGACTCTTTGGGTTCGACAATTACGCCGCCAGTTGGAAAATCCGGGCCGGGCATGACTTCGAGCAATTCCTCGGTCGTTGTCGTCTTGCGGTCGATCAGCAGAAGCGCGGCGTCAATCGTTTCGGCGACATTGTGCGGCGGAATACTGGTCGCCATGCCGACCGCGATTCCTGTCGCGCCATTGGCCAGAAGGTTGGGGAAGCCAGCTGGGAGAACCACCGGTTCTTCATTATTCTCGTCATAGGTCGGTTTGAAATCGACGGCGTCCTCTGAGAGACCAGCGAGCAAAAGCTGCGCGGCTTCTGTCATTCGGCTTTCAGTATACCGCATCGCCGCAGCATTATCGCCGTCAATATTACCGAAATTACCTTGGCCATCGACCAGTGGGTAACGGACCGAAAAGCTCTGGGCCAATCGGACCAGCGTGTCATAGATCGAGGCGTCACCATGCGGGTGATAATCACCCATCACGTCGCCAACCACTTTGGCGCATTTGCGATAGCCGCCATCAGGGTTCAGCTTCAGTTCGCGCATGCCATAAAGGATCCGCCGCTGGACTGGTTTCAGGCCGTCACGGACATCCGGCAGCGCGCGAGACGTGATTGTCGACAGGGCATAAGCAAGATAGCGCTTGGTCAGCGCTTCGCTCAGCGGCTCATTGATAATGCGATCGTCTTCTGGTTCCAAAAGATCGGTCATGCGCACCTCTGAAGTCTGCGGTGGCGTAGAATCGCCACACTCGTGTACAGGTTAACAGAAAACGCCGATTGGTTAATTAAGGAATACCATGCGTCACTGGCGACTGATTTTAGCGATAACAGGGCTGATCGGCCTGATCTATCTGACGCATCGGTTCTTGCCGACGCAGCATAATCCATTTCGCCCGCCAGATTTGACCGAGCCGCTTGGTCTCGCGACGTATGGAAAGCTTACTGCATTGAAACATAACGAAGAAATGTGCAGAGCTAAGCTCGAAGAGGCGGGTGTCGAATTCACCGTTCTGAACGCAGATGGCGCTGAAACGCGCTGTCCGCTTGAAGAAACCCTGGCGCTAAAACGCTCTCTGACGCCCTATAATGCCGCACCGCTTCGTATGACCTGTCATCAAATGGCTGCTTTGCACATCTGGGAACGTCACGTTTTACGGCCGCAAGCTGAGAAGATCTTTGATTCGCCGCTGCGCCAGATCGAGACTTATGGCTCATTCAGTTGCCGAAATATCGCTGGAACCGGCACGCGGTCACAACATTCCTACGCGAATGCCATCGATATTGCCGGATTTGTGCTGGAAGACGGGACGCGGATCAGCGTCAAGCAGCATTGGCGCGAAAGAAGTGATGCGGGCAAATACCTGACGCGCATTCACAAGAAAGCGTGTCGTCTATTCTCTGTGACTTTGGGCCCTGATTATGACGCTGCCCATGCCGATCATTTTCATCTCGACATGGGCAGCGTTGAAACCTGTCGCTAATCCTGCTTGCAGGTATAGCCGTTTTCGGTGACTTCCTCGACGGTGCCAGGACCGCCACAAACGCGCAGCGCTGTTTCAGTATTGCGCGCGATTTCCTCAGAATCAGACCAATCGCCTTCATCCACGTGGATGCAGCCTACAAGTCCAAGGAGGGCGACGCTCATGGCGCCGAATAGCATAGTTTTTTTCATTATCAGCCTCTAGAAAACTCTCTGCCCCTGAACACAGGTCTTCCTTAGCGCGAGTTTGCCTGAATGACAGTTGAACAGATCCGAATTTATCCAATTAGTTTTGGAACCAATCGAGCTCGCACAGCCGGGATGGGCTTGTGCACAGCAGAGAACAGCCGCTCTTCAAGGAAGTATCCCGTCAGTTGCAGCGCCGCTTCGATATCCTCGGCCATGGCCAGGGCGCGCGGATCGATCAGAAATGCGGGGAGTGGAAACAGGCGATCGACATATCCTTCGGCTTCCGAACCCCGCACCGCACGGCCGGTCTTCGGCGAAACATGCGTCAGGCCATCATTCTCACCGGAGAGCGCGCATTGATCCAAGTCGAGGCCGAACCCGAGCGCAGAAAGCAGTCCAAGTTCCCAGCGCGCATAGAGCGCCGGCCAGACGGGCCAAGTCTCTAACGCATCGAGCAGAAGTGTGGTTGGCGCATAAAGCGCAGACCCCGCCGCATCGCCCTCATCAACCGCGCCGCGGAGGAGGGCGGAGACTGTATTGATTGCAGACAAGGCTTCCGGGCGATCGAGATAGCGCCCGGCGCGGCTATTCACCACTTCTGCGACCGTGAACCGGCCGAGTTGCTCCTCAAGGCGTCCAGACCAGCTCAGTTCTATCGCATTGCCGGGTTCATATTGTGCGCGCTTCTTGCGACTGGCGCCGCCATAGATCAGGCCCGATCGGCGGCCTTTCGTGGCCGTCAGCACATCGAGTATGAGACCGCTTTCACCAAAGCGTCGCCCACCGAGAATAAGCGCTTCGTCACGCCACTCCATGTGGGGTCTCCTTAGGCATCAAACTCCAGCCCAACGGACTGATACGCCTCGCGGCGTTCCATCCATTTAGGGTCAACTTTGACGAATAGGAACAAGTGCACTTTTTGACCCAGCATTTCTTCGAGATCTTCACGAGAGGCTTTGCCAATCGCCTTGATCGCGCTGCCGCCTTTGCCAAGCACCATGCCTTTATGCTGTTCGCGGGCAATGATAATGGCCTGACGGATGCGTACAGAGCCATTGTCAAATGGCTCCCAGGTCTCTGTCTCGACCATCAATTGATAGGGAAGCTCCTGATGCAAGCGCAGCATCAGCTTCTCTCGGGTCACTTCAGCCGCGAGCAGGCGCATTGGTAGATCGGCTGTTTGCTCAGGTGGATACAGCGCCGGACCTTGCGGCATTTTTCCTGCGAGTTTTTCGAGCAGAGGTGGCACGCCGTCACCATTCAGAGCGGAGATCATAAAGATCTCCTCATAGACATTTGCGGCATTCATCTCTGCCATGATTGGCAGCACCTGATCATGTGGAAACAGGTCAATCTTGTTGAGCGCCAGATAGGCGTTCTGGCCATTTTCTTTTAGTGTTTCCATCACCCGCTTATCGTCTTCGACCGAGAGCTTCTGAGCGCTATTAGCGTCTTCGGCCAGCACGGCGACCCAGGCGGACGCGTCGATCAAATGGACAACGGCATCCGATTCTTCGGCGCCTGACCAGGCGGCTTTGACCATGGCGCGGTCGAGTCTTTTCTTAGCCCGGAAGATTCCGGGCGTGTCGACCAGGACAATTTGCGCTGCATCATGGTGGGCAACACCGCGAATAGGAAAACGCGTTGTTTGCACTTTATGGGTGACAATCGCGACCTTCGTCCCAACCAATAGATTGGTCAGGGTCGATTTGCCGGCATTCGGCGCGCCGATGATGGCGGCAAAGCCAGCATGGGTAATGTCTGCCGCGTCTGGCAGGGTGGGTTCGATATCGCTCATGTCTTTTCCAGGAGATCTAGGAGGGCGCTTGCTGCAGCCCGTTCAGCTTCCGCCTTGTTACCGCCTTTTGCCTCGGCTTGGCCATGGCCTTCAACAGACGCGCGGACCGTAAAGATGGGGGCATGGTCCGTGCCGCTTTTGGAGATGGTTTCATAAACCGCATAAGCCGTCTGGTTTGACCCGCACCAATCGCTCAGTCGTGTTTTGGGGTTCGCTTGCTCCGGATCGGGATCCTTCTGCATTGAGTCGAAGATCCAGTTCCGCTTGATAAAGCGCTCAGCCGCGTCGAGACCGCCATCCATGTAGATCGCCGCGATCAGTGCTTCGACGGCGTCCGCAACCGCTTTGTCATAGTTTGCGGCCTGATTGGCGCGCATCGAGGCGTCCATAAACAAATAGTCCCGCAGATTGAGGTCTGCGCCAACTTCCGCGCACGCCTGTCCGCTGACCAGATTGTGGAACAGCTTGGTCATGAAGCCTTCGCGTTCCTTGGGGTATTTGTTGATCAACATTTCCGCGATCACCAGACCCAGGACGCGATCGCCAAGAAATTCCATGCGTTGATTGGAAAAGCTCGCACTGCCGCGATACTCATCGATCAAACTCGGATGGATCAACGCATGGAGCAGCAGATCGCCATCCTTGAACCGATAGCCCATGGCGTTTTCCAGGGTCCGGCGCTGTTCTTGTGGTAAGCTCGGATGTCTTGGAATTTTCGCCGCCGCTCTCAAACGGGTGCGTTTCGGTCGCGCAGGTCGTTTCATTTCGGCAAAGCCTCGATAATTACCTGCGCTTCTGCCCAGGGATGGTCATCCGTCATCGTCAAATGAACATGGGCGACATAGCCCTCCGGGGTCAACTCGGCGAGACGTTTCGCGGCGCCCTCTGTCAATTTCAATGTCGGTTTGCCGGAGGGAAGATTGATCACTTCCATCATTTTCCAGTGTACACCGCGTCTCGGGACGCCCGTGCCGAGGGCTTTGGCGCAGGCTTCTTTCGCAGCGAAGCGTTTGGCATATGTATCTGCCGTCAGGCGCCGCCCGCGGGCTTTGGCGATCTCGCCTTCGGTGAAGCAACGCTTCTCAAACCGCTCACCAAAGCGCTCGAGAGAGCCTTTGATGCGCTCAATATTGCAAAGATCATTGCCGGTACCGATAATCATCCACGCGCCTCATCCATCAGAGTGCGCATGTGTCGGATGGCTGGTTCCAGCCCGGCAAAGATCGCCTCGCCAATCAGGAAATGCCCGATATTGAGCTCTGTGATTTCCGGGATGGCCGCTACAGGTTTGACGGTATCATAAGTTAGTCCATGTCCGGCTTGTGGCTCAATGCCCATATCCACAGCGCGTTTGGCGCAGTCTGCGATGCGTTGGAGTTCGGCTTCGGCGAGTTCGGTTTCGCCAGCCTGGCTCAGTTCGACATATCGGCCGGTATGAAACTCAGTGATATCAGCGCCCATGCGCTTTGCCGCGATCAGTTGTACAGGGTCGGGTTCGATAAACAGAGAAACGCGGCTGCCATTCTCTCGCAAGGCGCGGATCATTGGGGTTAGCTTATTATGCTCCCGCGCAGCATTCAGGCCGCCCTCTGTAGTGCGTTCTTCGCGCTTTTCCGGTACGAACATCGCTGTCTCAGGCTTATAGTCCATGGCGATCACGTGCATCTCATCCGTCGCGGCCATCTCCATGTTCAATGGCAGGTCAGTTGCGGCGCGGATGGCGACCAGGTCAGGATCCATGATATGGCGGCGATCTTCGCGTAGATGAAAGGTAATGCCATCTGCGCCCGCTCTGGTGGCGATTTCTGCAGCGCGGGCAATATCGGGGTGGCGCCCGCCGCGTGCGTTACGGATCGTCGCGACATGATCAATGTTCACGCCCAGGCGAATGCGCTGTGTCACTATTTCAGTCCTCGACTGCCGGGCTTGTAGGCAGGGATTGCTTGCAAGTCCGGCGGCAAGTCGTCGGCGTCATAATCGGGGAACTTGATCGATGCCAGAGAAACCAGGTCGCAGCCAACATCGGCTTCGCCGCCGCTGCGATCGATGATGCAGGAGCCGCCGATGACGGTTCCTGGCAATTTGTTCAGTGCATCGACAGTTTCGCGAAAAGATAGCCCCGTGGTTACAATGTCTTCTGCAATCAGAACCCGATCATTGTCGCCAATTTCAAAGCTGCGGCGCAATTCAAAGGCGCCGTCCACGCGTTCAACAAAGACAGCACGGCACCCAAGATGGCGCGCCAATTCATAACTCGGGATAACCCCGCCCATGGCCGGCCCGACGACGACATCAATCTCGCCTAGCTGGGCTTTGACTTTGGTTGCCAGCGCGCTGCACAGCTTTGCCGACAATTCGGGCTGTGAGAAGACCAATGCCTTTTGCAGAAAAACCGGACTGCGCCGGCCCGAAGACAAAATAAAGTGCCCTTCCAGCAGCGCTCCGGCGTCGCGAAATACCTGCAGGACTTGTTCGTTATTCAAACTCGCTCTCCTCAATACGTTCGACGCGTTCGACCACGGCCAGTGCACGGAGCGCCGCTTTGATTTGTTCCAAATGTCGTAAATCGTCGACTTCAATATCGAACGTCAATTCCTGAAACCCGGGGCCGCGGCTGCGGGTAGAAACACTGGTAATATTGCCGCCAGCTTGCGCGACGACGCTACATTGCTGCGCCATGACGCCTTTATTGTCAGCGGCGTTTACTGTGATGCGACCGACGGCTCTCACCCCTGACTTGGCGAGTTCCGTCCACTGTAGGTCGACCCAGAGATTGGGCCGGTCATCATATTCGGCGACTTGGCCGCAATAGATCGTATGCACAACCAGTCCCTTGTCCGGCTGGCGCAGCCCGACAATTCGGTCGCCTGGGATTGGGTGACAACACTCGCCGAGATGCAGCGTCACGCCGGGCGTAAGATTTTCGCCCGCGATCATACTGGCCGCATGTTCATCATCGAGCATGACTTTTGGTTCGGCTTTGCTTTCATCAAGTTCCAGGCCGGGGAATGCGGCGATCAGGATCCGACCGACTTCGTCCTGGTTTCGGCCGACCGCTTCAAACATTGCCTGAACGCCGTCAAATCCCATGCGCTCACTGACTTTGCGCATGTCGACGCTGACCGGATCAATTTCATGCTGGCGCAAAGCGCGCTCGAGCAAGTTACGGCCCAAATTGGCAAATTGCTGGGTTTCCAGTTCGCGGCGAAGGCGGCGCTGCGCGGCGCGGGCACGGCCTGTGACACATAGCGTTTCATAGCCCGGCAGGGGTCTGGGCGTTTCGCGCCGTACGATATCGACAACGTCGCCATTCTGCAGCGGCGTTCGCAGATTTCGTGGCACACCATTCAGTTTTGCGCCATCGCACGTGTCGCCAATCGCGGTGTGAACCGCATAAGCGAAGTCCAGAGGCATGGACCCCGCTGGAAGAAGAACCAGGCGGCCGTTCGGCGTAAACGCGAAGACATGCGTGCGATACATCTCCATTTTGGCATGTTCGAGGAAATCGTCCGCATCGCCGCCATGTGAGAGAAGTTCACCGAAGGCCTGCAAGTTTGCCGAAGGATCGAGCCCCGCCGCAATCGAACTGTCGAGATCGAAGCCATAAGCACTGTCTTTGTAAGTCCAGTGCGCAGCGACGCCGCGCTCGGCCGTATCGTCCATTTCTTCGGTTCGGATTTGCAGCTCGACCAGGCGATTTCCGCTCGCGCGCACCGTCGTGTGCAGAGACGCATAACCATTCGGCTTGGGTACCGAGATAAAATCGCGAAACCGATCTGGCAGGCAGGCCCATTCGGTGTGGAATGCGCCGAGCGCTTTGTAGCATTCGGCTGTTTCGCCGACGATAACTCTGAACCCGAAGATATCCGCAACGCCTTCAAACGAAATGGATTTTTTCTCCAGCTTGCGCCAGATTGAATACGGTTCTTTCCGCCGGCCTTTGACCCGGCATTCGATGCCTTCACGTTCCATCACTTGTCGGATGGCGAGTCGGATCCGCTCCAGGTCATCCTTGTTCCGCGACTCGAGCGCTTCGAGCTGGGTCAGAATCTGCGCCCGAGCTTCCGGGTTCAAATGCTGGAAGGCGAGGTCTTCCATTTCAGAGGCGACATAGTGCAGGCCGATGCGCCGCGCGAGGGGCGCGTACAGGTCCATGGTCTCGCGCGCGACACGGCGGCGCGACTCTTCTGTTTTCTTGTAGTGGAGCGTGCGCATATTGTGCAGCCGGTCGGCCAGCTTCACGAGCAATACGCGGACATCATTGACGGTCGCCAGAATGAATTTTTGAAAATTCTCGGCCTGTTTGCTGGCTTCGCTTTGATATTCCAGCTGGCCCAGTTTCGTCACACCGTCGACCAGTTCAGCAACATCAGCGCCGAACTGGGTCTCGATCATTTCCAAATCGACATCATCGCAATCTTCAACTGTGTCATGTAACAGGCCTGCCAATATCGTCGCCTGGTCGAGACGGATAGAGGTGAGCAGTGTCGCGACCCTGACAGGGTGCGAGTAATAAGGATCACCCGACTGGCGCAATTGGTCGCCATGTTTCTCACGCGCAAAGTCGTAAGCATGATGCAACAAAGCGCGATCAGCATCCGGCTGATAGGCGAGCACAGTGCCCGCCAATTCTTCTTTTGTCAGAAATGGCTCGTCATCACGTATCCCGCGCGGCGGCCTTAAAGCGCGCGACCGGTCTGCTGATTTGACGGTCGCTGTCGCCATTTACACCTACATTCGATCGTCGCGGCCGGACTCAAGCTCAGCCTGATAGGCGCGCATGACGTCTTCTTCGGTCGCTGCTGGAGCAGATTGCAGAGCCAGTAGATCGGCTTCGCGCTCTTCTTCCTCACCGGGACGAACTTCCTGAAGTTCTGCGATGAGCGATTCTTTGACCACTTTAAGATCAATCGACTCATCAGCAATTTCGCGTAGAGACACGACAGGATCTTTGTCATTGTCACGATCGACCGTGATCGGCGAACCTTCACGGATCATCCGGGCGCGCTGAGCCGCCAATAGGATCAGATCAAAACGGTTTGGGACTTTGTCTACGCAGTCCTCAACAGTTACTCGTGCCATGCAAATCTCCTGTAGCCCGCCCTTATATGCAGTGCAGCACGCGAGCGCAACCCGGACTTGCATCGAAATATGGGCTCAATTACTCAACTGAGCATTGCGAAAATGACGATTTGAGACCGGATAAAAAATATGGCCTTTTACAAGGACGAAAAGCTCGCCCTGTTTATTGATGGAACCAACCTGTATTCAGCGGCGAGGGGCCTCGATTTAGAGATCGATTTCCGCAAGCTGATTCAGGAGTTCCGTAAGCGGGGACGTCTGCTAAGGGCCAATTATTACACCACAATCCTGGAAACAGAGGACCATAATCCGGTTCGCCCCCTGGTCGATTGGTTGGCCTATAATGGCTACAGCACAGTGACGAAACCAGCACGCGAATACACTGACAAAGATGGCCGACGACGCGTTCGGGGCAGCATGGATATCGAGATTGCCACGGATATGCTCGAGCTCGCACCGACACTGGATCATATCATTCTGTTCGCGGGTAATGGCGATTTTCGACGCGTTGTCGATGCGATCAAGGCGAAAGGCGTGCGAGTGACAGTTGTTTCTTCAGTCAAATCTCAGCCGCAAGTCATTGCCGACGAGTTGCGGCGGGAAGCAGATGCGTTCATTGATCTAGATGAAATGGCCGAACTGGTCGCCCGTCCGCGGCAGGACGCGGATGATGGCGGGCCGATAGGAGATTGATGATGACGACTGAGGTGCCTGCTGAAGCGCCCAAAGACTGCGACCTCTGTCCACGGCTGAGACAATTCATTCTGGATCAACGCGATAAACAACCAGATTGGTTCAATGGCGCGGTCCCGAGTTTCGGGGCCGATGACGCAGAATTGCTGATCATTGGACTGGCGCCAGGACTGACCGGGGCAAATCGCACCGGACGACCCTTCACCGGCGATTGGGCGGGAGACTTATTGTACGCAACGCTCGGTAAATTCGGATTATCGTACGGCAGCTATGATATGAGGCCCGATGATGGGCTCGAACTGCGCCGGACAATGATCACCAATGCCGTGCGCTGTGTGCCGCCGCAAAACAAGCCTGTCGGCGCTGAGATCAATCAATGTCGACCGTTTCTCGAGTCACGGATTGCAGGCCTGCCCAAGGTCAAAGTCTTGCTTTGTTTAGGAAAAATCAGTCATGATTCGACGGTCAGGACCCTTGGTGCGCGGTTGAAGGACCATCCTTTCGGGCACGCGACGGAATATCAGATCGGTGATCTCACGCTGCTCTCGAGTTATCATTGCTCGCGCTACAACACGAATACCAAGCGCTTGACTGAAGAGATGTTCGAGCAGGTTTTCGCCCGCGCCAAAGCGCTAATAGACGCCTGAGCCTTGCCTCGGGGCATCAGCCCCATTAGCTATTTGGTTGGGATCGTAATCAAAGGGAGTATTCTGAATGACGCCACTTTACGTCGTCTTGGGGCTGATTGTCCTGCTCGCCGTGTTTGTCATCGGCATATACAATGGGCTGGTCGCGAAGCGGCAACGCTGCAATCAGGCGTTCGCGGACATTGATGTCCAGCTCAAGCAAAGACAAAACCTCATTCCCAACCTGGTTGAGACCGTTAAAGGCTATGCCGCGCACGAGAAAGAAACGCTCGATGCCGTCATTCAGGCTCGCCAAGGCGCTGTAAGTGCGAATACGCCCGGTGAAATGGGCGCTGCTGAAGGCATGCTGGGTCAGGCGCTTGGTCGCCTGTTTGCGCTGGCGGAAGCTTATCCAGATCTGAAGGCCAATCAGAACTTCCTCGATCTGCAAGACGAACTGGCAGTGATCGAAGACAAGATTGCTGCGGCGCGCCGATTCTATAATTCTGCGGTGCAGGATTATAATACGGCACGGGAGCAATTCCCCGGATCATTGGTCGCGGGCAGCTTTAATTTTGAACCACGTGATTTCTTCGATCTTGGCGAAGACCGTGTCAGCATGAGCACGCCGCCGGAAGTGAAATTCTAGATCGCATACGATCAGAAACGGAAGAGGGCGCTGCGGCGCCCTTTTTTATTTGTCGCCAAACGTCGGATCGCGCTTTTCGAGGAAAGCCGTCATTGCTTCGATATGGTCTTTGCTTTGGCTGGTCAGGATTTGCTGGCGATCTTCCATCGCCATTGCCGCATCGAGGCTCGGGGCGTCGACGGCATATCCCAGGGCTTCCTTACTGAGGCGTAGGCTGAAAGGCGCGGTCCGTAACATGTGTTCAATCAAGCCTTGCGCGGTTGTCTCTAATTGCTCGTCCTCCACGACGTGCGAGACCAATCCGATGCGCAAGGCCTCATCAGCGTGAACGAACCGGCCCGTCAGCAAGAGCTCGGATGCCATGCTCATGCCGACAATGCGCGGCAGGAAATAACTGGACCCCATATCAGCGCCGGTCAGGCCAATACGAATATAGGCACAATTCATTTTCGCTTTTGGACCTGCGATGCGAATATCGGACGCCAAGGCCAGTGACAGGCCGCCGCCCGCCGCAGCGCCCTGGATCAATGAGATGATTGGCTGTGGGCATCGCCGCATGGCGCGGTAAATGTCACCGATCCGTCGCTGCGTCGCCATTCCGGCCTGCAAAGGCGCAGTCTTGGCCCATTCCCGGTCAGCGGTCCCACTCGAAAGGTCGAGCCCAGAACAATAACCACGACCGGCGCCCTGCAACACAATGATGCGGCGATCGTGCTGCCGGTACAGACTTTCAAAATAGGTCGCGAGAGCTTCTACCATTTCCGGGTTGAGCGCGTTCAGGCTCTCTGGCCGGTTCATTGTCACCCAATCAACATCGCCGCGTTCTTCAACCAATAAGACGTCTGTCATATGCCTATCCTGCTATAGTCGGCAGCCAAGTCGCCAGTGCTGGGACTGCAGCAACCAAGGCGATCATAATTAGTTGCAAACCAATGAATGGGATCGCGCCGCGCCAGATGTCCAGTGTCTCAACCCCTTCGGGGGCTGCGCCGCGCAAATAGAATAAGGCAAACCCAAAGGGCGGGGTGAGAAAGCTGGTTTGCAGATTGAGCGCCATCAGGATGGCTAGCCAAATAGGGTCTGCGCCAAGAATGATCAGGGGCGGCGCAACGATTGGCACAACCACGAAGACGATCTCGATAAAGTCGAGAAAGAAGCCGAGTATAAACATCACTAGCATCGTAATCGCCAGCGCGCCCCAGAGGCCGCCGGGAATGCTGGTCAAAAGGCTTTCGACATAATGCTCGCCGCCATAGGCGCGGAACACCAGTGCGAAAAGACTCGCGCCAATCAGGATGAGGAACACCATACTGGTGATCTGCGCGCCCGAATTGAGGGCGATGGTAAACTGATTGGCCCGCATCAGAACCCGCGCTGCCGACAATAATCCACCCAGGAAGACCAGGCTCGCCAGTGCGGCGATGCCGATGCCGATATATTCAATAGTGGAGACGGCGTCACGATTGACGGTCAGATCGAGCGTGTTGCTCAACAGCCCGAGCAGTAGCAGGCTGATAAACGCGCCCCATATGCTGCCAAGGTCACCTGCCTTGCCGTGCTCCGGCGCGAGGCGCAGTCCAGCAAGCAAGAGCGCGCCACCAGCCCCGATCGCTGAGGCTTCTGTCGGAGAGGCCAGGCCGCCCAGGATCGATCCCAGAACAGCAATGATCAGCAAAAGCGGCGCCCCCAGGCTGCGCATGATCTCAGCAATGGACAGCGGTTCCGCATCTTCTTCCATGGTCACTGCAGGACTGGCCTCAGGCCGGAAAATGGCGGTCATGACCAGGTATAGGAGGTAAAGACCAACCAGCAGCAGGCCGGGGATCAACGCCCCTGCGAACAAGTCGCCGACGGAAACCACGCCGGCGCCGCCACCGGACCGCATGGCGGCAGCCTGATTAGCGTTGGAAACCGCGTCCGCGAGCAGGATCAGGACAATGCTCGGCGGAATGATCTGCCCAAGCGTGCCGCTCGCAGCGATTGTCCCGGTAGCGAGTTTGGGATCATACCCCTGACGCAGCATTGTCGGCAAAGCGATCAAAGTCATCGTGATCACTGTGGCACCCACAATACCGGTGGACGCCGCGAGAAGCGCGCCAACGATCACAACAGCATACCCTAAACCGCCGCGCACGCGCGCCAGCAGTCTGCTGGCTGTGTGGAGAAGATCATCCGCAACTTTCGATCGCTCAAGGATCACGCCCATCAGGACAAAGAGCGGCACCGCGATCAGGATCTGGTTTTCCATGGAGCCGAGAATGCGGCTTGGCAGATTGCGCAGGATGGGCAGCGGGATGAGGTCCATCTGCACGCCGATCAGACCAAATATGAGGGCGACGCCACCCAGCGTCAGCGCGACGGGATAGCCTGCCAGCAAGGCCAGAATGGCGGTTAGAAACATACCCAGAGCGAGGACCAGTTCGATTTCCATTACACGCTGCCCCCGTGCGCATGTTCGATCTCCTCAGGCGGTGACAGTCCGCGAACGATCAGCGCTGATTTGAGCGCCTGGCTCAGACCCTGACCAATCATCAGGATCGCAAATAGCGGCACCAGAGTCTTGAACAGGTATTTGATCGGCAAGCCGTCGCTTTCATTGAATGGCTCAAGGTCGAGCCAGGTGCGCGTAATCAAACCCGCGCCCGCATAGAGAATGAGAATGCCAATGGGAGAAATGAAGGCGAGGGCGCCGAAGAGTTCGATCCCGGCACGTGTGCGCGGGCCGAACCGGCTGCGCATGATGTCGACCCGAACATGGCCATCATCGCGCAATGTTGCGGCGGCCCCAAGCATGAAGATCATTGCGAAACTGAAAATGACGCTATCATTCAGCCAGCTAAAGCTGAGGCCAAAAACGTAGCGTAGCAGCACCGCGCTCAATTGGATGAGAATGATCAGAAAGGCTGCGGCAACAGAAAAGCCCATAGCCGCACCGCTGACGCGGTCCAGTGCGCCGCTTACCAGTTTCGCGACACCGGATAATGGTTTCGGCGCGACAAGCACGGCGAGCGGCAGCAACAACAGCGGCAGGCCGACATACCCGGCATAACGCAGTGCAGTCCCAGCTATGTCGATGAATGCTTCCATTCAGCCCGTTTCCTTCTCCCCAAGGCGTACGGTCTACCCCTTAGAGTTCTCTGGCCGCAAGGTAGGGGCCGTCAGAAATCCGCGCCCAGCCGCGCATTTTAGTCAGCGCGTCTTCAAAACTCTCATAAATCCGGCGTTCCAGATCGCCGCCAGAGCCAGCATCGCTGCGAATATCGGCCGAGACTTCCTGGACCCGCGCCATCACGTCATCCGGGAATTGACGCAATTGCACGCCTTCTTCATTGATCAGTTTTTCAAGATGGACGCCATTTTGATACGTGAACTCGCCAACCGACATGTGGTTCACTTCATTGCAGGCGCTGCGAATAATCTGTTGTTCCGTCGGGGTCAGACTGTCCCATTTGTTGCGGTTTATGCCAACGCCGAGTGCGCTGCCCGGTTCATGGAAGCCGGGTCCGTAATGGAACTTGGCTTCACGATGGAAGCCGAGATAATAGTCATTCCAAGGACCAACCCATTCCGTCGCATCGATCCGTCCGGTCTGTAGCGCTTGATAGATCTCATTGCCCGGCAGGGCTTCTGCTGCGCCGCCCAGAGCGCGAACGACGTCGCCGCCAAGGCCCGGAATGCGCATTTTCAAGCCGCGAAAATCATCCAGACTGTTCACTTCCTTCTTGAACCAGCCGCCCATTTGGTGGCCAGTATTGGCGCCCTGGAAGGCAATGATGCCATATTGGCCCGACAATTCTTCCCACAAAGCCTGACCGCCGCCAAAATCGATCCAGCCCATGATCTCAGCCGACGTCATTCCCATAGGAACCGCGGTGAAGAAATTGAACGCTTTGGATTTTGATTGCCAGTAATATTCGGCGCCGTGATACATATCAGCATTGCCGGATGCGACGGCATCAAAGGCTTCAAATGCGGGCACAAGTTCGCCGGCGGCATAGACGCGAACTTCCATTTGTCCGTCAGACAAGGTCTCAATACGGTCAGCGACGCGCTGCGCAGCAGCGCCCAGGCCCGGCAGATCTTTTGGCCAAGTCGTGGTCATGGTCAGACGAGTCTTTTTGCGGCGTATCGCAGGAGATGCGACGCCGTCGCCTTCATTCGCGGATTGACTGCAAGCGGTTGTGGCAAGTCCGGCAGCGCCAAGTGTGGCCGCGCCTAGAAGTTTACGGCGATCAATCATTCTGACGCTCCTGAGGGTCTATTCGGTATCGTTTAAAGGGCGCCAATTGCCAGCCTCGAGAACTTCGAGCGGCTTGAACCGGCGCTTATAATCCATTTTTTGGCTGCTCTTGATCCAGTAGCCAAGATACAAATGCGGCAGGCCGAGCTCAGCGGCGTGCAAAATGTGATCAAGGATCATGAACGTCCCAAGGCTGCGGCGCTCATGTTCCGGGTCGAAGAATGTATAGACCATGGAGAAGCCGTCGCGTAGAACATCGGTCAGAGAAACCGCGATAAGTGGGGCGTCTTCATCAGGGCCGAGCCGGTATTCAAACATCAGTGTCTGGACCGGGCTATCGTTCACCATCGCGCAAAATTCGCGATAGCCCATATCCGACATGCCGCCGCCATCATGGCGATGGCGCAGATAGGACTTTAACAGGCGATAATATTCACGGCTGGCGCGGGCTTCGATGGGCCGCCGGACCAGATCAGCATTGGTTTTGAGAATGCGTTTTTGGCTGCGGCTGGGCGAAAATTTGGCGATATCAACGCGGACAGACCGACACGCATTGCAAGATGGGCAAGCGGGACGATAGGCGACGCCCTGGCTGCGACGAAATCCAGCCCGGCTGAGCTGATCGTGCAGCGCATCCGGATTTTCCTGCGTCAGATGGGTGAACCCCTTGCGCTCAATCTGGCCCGGCAAATACGGGCACGGGCTCGCACCGGTTACGTAGAAGCGTAATCCGTGCCGGAGTCCCGGTAATTGAAAGAGCGACTCGTCTAGTTTCATAACCCTTATCTATGCACCTATAGGTCGAAGCGCCAAGGGGCGATCATAGTAAACGCCGCCCACATAATTATGACCAATGGGCCACCAAAACGTAAAAAATCCCCGAACTTGTAATGTCCGGGACCCATAACGAGCATATTGGTCTGGTAGGCAATAGGTGTCGCGAAGGCACAGTTTGCCGCGTAAATAACGGCTAATAGGAACGGAAAAGGGTCTGCGCCGGTTTGCTCTGCGGCCGAAATTGCGATCGGCGTAAACAGAACCGCCGTGGCCGCATTGCTGAGAATGTTGGTTAATATCGCCACCGCCAGGAAGATCGCAGACAGTACGGCGAGTGTGCCGTAAGGCGACGCCAGAAGAACGACCAGTTCGGCGATCAGTTGCGCCGCGCCCGTGCTTTCCAATGCGACGCCCATGGCCAAGGCTGCGGCGATGACCAGATAGATTCGCAGGTCAAGCGAGCGAGCAGCCTGTCGATGATTGAGACATTGCAACAAGATCATCCCGGTCGCTGCAACAATTGACGCCAAGGTGATCGATGCGACCCCTGTTGCCGCGGCCAGAACCATTCCCAGAGTGATCAAGCGCGCCACCTGGGCTCGGGCTGTGGTTGGAAACTCGCTCTGTGACCATTCCAACAAAATCAGGTCACGACTGGTGCGGAGATCACGAAACGCGCTGATCGGACCGCATAATAAAAGCGTATCCCCAGCTTCAAGACGAATCTGACCGAGCTTGGTTCGAATCATTCGGCTGCGCCGTTGAATGCCCAGTGTTACGGCGCGCGTTAGACGGCGAAAGCCGAGCATCTCGACTGTTCGTCCTGCCATACGAGACCCGGGCGCGATGACGGCTTCCACCAGGCCAAGTTGGTTTTCGCCGCTATCATCGGTTTCGGGGACGCCGCTTTGCCAGATATCCTGCAGCATGGCCGGTTTGTCGGACAATAGGTCAGTCAGTGCTTGTCGTGTCGCGGCAACAATCACCAGGTCACCTGGCGAAAGGCGGATCTCATCATAAGGTGGCAGCAGTGCTCGTTCGCCGCGCTGGATCATTCGAACCGTCATATCTTTCAGTTCCGGGAACATTCCGGCGACCGCTTCCTTGCCATCCAGGAAATGACCGGATGTGACTTCAAACTGCGCGACAAATTGCTTGCCGGATTTGACCATTGTTTCGGTCAGCTCCTCACGATTAGGTAGCAAAATCCGTGAGGCAATCAGCAAATAGAAGACGCCAACCCCAGCCAGCATGAGGCCAAACACGGACTGATCGAAGAAACCAAGCGTGTTCGGCGTCAGACGCTCATAGGCATCTGCTGCGAGCAGATTGGTCGAGGTGCCGATCAACGTCGTCATGCCCGCGAATATCGATACGAAACTCAGCGGCATCATTAACCGCGAGGTCGACGCGCCCATTCGCGCCGCAATCGCCGACATGATGGGCAGGAACATGATCACCACGGGCGTATTGTTGGTGAACGCGCTGGTCACGAAGACGGCGAAGAAGGCTCCGATCAATGTCAGGGCAGGGCGTCGATCATAAGAGCGCACCAGCGCCTTGGTCGGCCCTTCGAGCGCGCCGGTCTGAAACAAGCCCTGACCAACCACCAAGAGTGCCATGATCGTGATCAGAGCCGGATTGGCAAAGCCAGATAGCAAGATTGTGATCGAAATATCGCTGCCATCATAAGCCGTTGCGCCGGGCAGACTGAACAATAGGAGCAATGCGGCGATGACGCTGACCGAGACCAGTTCCATCGACCAGCGGTCCAGCATGTAAAAGACAATAGTGACTGCAACGGCCGCAAGGCTTGCCCACATCGGCCAGTGAGCCAGGATATCTGCGGACATTCGACCTCCCCGATGATTCTTACATCGTGCGGATAGTCTTAGGTGGTCTTCGGAGGGATGACCAGAACAATTGAAATTCTGCGATTAGCCGCGTCTTCCGGCGTGTTCTGTAATAGTGGCCGCGTATGTGCCAGACCAGAGACCCCTTGAATACGGTGTTCCGCAACGCCCGCTTCGATCAGGAGACGACGCGCAGAATTAGCTCGATCAGATGACAATTCCCAATTCGAATATCCGGCCGTGAAGCTTGGGTGCGAATCAGTGTGACCTTCAATCATGACTTGCATTGGCAAGGCAGAAATTGCCCGGCCGGCGAGGCGGGTCAAATGTTCACCAGTTGTATTCAGTCGTCCATCGCCGGTGTCGAAAAGCGGGCGCTCGGCCATGTCAGACAAGTCGATACGGATGAAGTCCGGTTCGGCAGTGATTGTAACACTCGACCCAAACGCGGCGAGTGCTGGGTCATTGATCAGAGTGGCGGCGACTTCCGACATTTGATCGACGGTCTCAATGGTTGATGCAGGCGCTGTTTGGGTCTCGGCACCGAACTGCTGCGCCAAAGTCTGGCGTTCGTCTTTAGAGACGCCATGAACGATCCACATGATCAGGAAAAATGCACACAAGGCCGTCAGGAAATCGGCATAAGCCAGTTTCCAGGTGCCCAACTTGCGGGCGGACGCAGCGGGCATTCTGCCCTTATTGCGCCGGGATGAATAAGCGATTGCCATATTATTCCCTACAGGCCCTTCTGGCCTAGTCTTGTTGCATAGTGCATCACGGTGAATATCGATTGAGAATGGGCGGTCAGATTTACGTGAAATTTCACCGATCTACCGGACCAGTGAACATGGAGAGACTGTATGGCGCGAGCAGCGTTTTTGGGGCTGGGTGTGATGGGGTACCCGATGGCCGGACATTTGAAAAATTCTGGTCACGCGGTGACGGTCTGGAATCGGACGGCCGAAAAAGCCTCATCCTGGGCCGAGACGTTTGGTGGAGCTGCTGCCACCGCGCCGGCAGAGGCGATAACGGGTGCAGAATTTGTGTTCCTTTGCCTTGGTGATGATCCGGATGTCATCGCCGTCTTTGATGAGATGGAACCCGCGATTGAGAGCGGTATGGTGATCGTCGACCATACGACGGCCAGCGCAGGACTTGCCCGCACGCTCGCAGAACGCTGCGCCGATCGCGGCGCGCATTTCATTGATGCGCCCATCTCGGGCGGACAAGCTGGGGCTGAAAATGGCCAGCTCACAATCATGTGCGGCGGTGACTCTGCTGCCTTCGCGCAAGCCGAACCGATCATGACGGCTTACGGTAAGCGCATGACCCTGATTGGCGATAGCGGCGCGGGCCAATTGGCCAAGTCGGTCAATCAAATCTGTATTGCTGGCATTGTCCAAGGGCTTGCTGAGGGCATGCACTTTGCCGACGAAGCCGGTTTGGATGTCGCCAAGGTCATTGAGGCGATTAGCGGCGGCGCGGCGCAGAGCTGGCAGATGGAAAATCGCTGGGAGACGATGAGCCGGGGTGAGTATGAGCATGGATTTGCCGTCGACTGGATGCGCAAGGATTTGCGGATTGCTCTGGATACGGCGCGCGACAATGGCGCCAGCCTGCCGCTGACGGCGATGGTCGACCAGTATTACGCAGATATCCAGGCGATGGGCGGACAGCGCTGGGACACAAGCAGCCTGCTCGCCCGAATGGGTCGGGGAAAATCCTAGGATGAGCCCGCTTCAGATTGCTGATGCTTTAGGGATCTTTGTCTTCGCTCTGTCTGGCGGACTGGCGGCGTCGCGGCGCGGTCTGGACTTTTTTGGGATCCTGGTTGTTTCATTATTGCCAGCCATCGGGGGCGGAACGTTGCGCGACCTGTTGCTCGACCGTCCTGTCTTCTGGTTGGAGCAATCCAACACGATCCTGATCGCACTGGGCGGCGGCGTTCTGTCTGCAATTCTTGGCGAGCGAATAGCGCGGTTCAAGACGCTGATCTGGTTTGATGCCATGGGGCTGGCTTTGTTCAGCGTCATCGGCGCACAGGCCGCGCACGCGCTGGGGCATGGACCGATTGTAGTGGTGATGATGGGTACGATCACAGCCAGCTTTGGCGGCCTGCTGCGGGACGTCGTTTGCAATGAGGTGCCGCTCATCCTGCGTGAGGATATCTATGCCACAGCGGCTTTGATTGGTGCGCTTGTCTTCTGGGCCGCGGTGTCGTTTGAGCTCGACGTGCCAACGGCCATGGTGCTGGGCGGCCTAGTCGCTTTCACGATCCGCGCCGGTGTCATTATCTTGAAAACGATCCAACCTAAGCTGTTGGTTCCATTTCGGAAAAAGGACCAAAAGTAAGGTATGAGACGATTAGATCTGCACATGCGAGAGGGTGAGCTGTTCGAAACAGCCCTGCGGGCAATTCGCGCTGCCGACCCGATAGATTATGTGGTTATCCCGCTCGAGCAGCAGGATCGACGGTATGTCTCTGTTTTTCTGCGGGACGGCACCCAACAGACTTTGATGGACAATCTTCAATCCTGTCTTGAAGAAGAGCGAGACTGGCGAATTTCGCTGCTGCCGCTGGAAGCGACCGCGCCGCAAATACCCGAAGACAAAGACCTGGACAAACGTCGCGCCTCAAAACGAAAAATGGCGCTGCGGGAAGAAATCTATCAGGATGTGCGCGCCGATGCCAAACTCGACCGCGATTTCCTGATTTTTGTCGTCCTGTCGACAATTGTCGCCGCGATTGGCTTGCATTCGAACAGTGTTGCCGGGGTCATTGGGGCGATGGTGATTGCGCCGCTGCTCGGGCCCATTCTTGGATTCTCTCTAGGCGCTGCCTTGGGGGATCGGGCGTTGCTTTTCGGGGCCGCCAAGACGCTCGGGATCGGCGTATTGGTCGCGCTGGGATGCGCGATCCTGATTTCTTTCCTGATCCCGGTCGATTTTACCAGCCGGGAATTGATGTCGCGCGCGGAAGTGCGCCTGGACGGAATGGTTTTGGCGATCGCAGCCGGCAGCGCGGCCGCTTTGTGACTGACCCGGGGCGCCAATTCTACGCTGGTTGGCGTGATGGTCGCCGCGGCGCTTTTGCCGCCAGGCGCCGCGGTTGGTCTGTTCCTCGGAACGGGCGAATGGGCGCTGGCCTCTCGTGCCGGACTGTTGCTCGGCCTGAACGTCGCCAGCCTGGTTTTGTCTGCGCTGGTTGTTTTCAGGCTGCGAGATATTCGGCCGCGCAGTTGGCTCGACAAGAAAGGGGCCGATCGCGCCGTCGCGATCAATGTCGCGCTTTCAGTTGCATTGCTATTGATTGCCGTTGTGTTGATATTGGTGCTCGATCTAGGGGCAACGGTGTCGATCGGATAGGATGGGCAAGAGGGAGACATGAATGGCAAAAGCTGAGAACAAGACCAAACCAACCAATGTCGCGCCAGAGGATTTCATCGCCGCGATTGAGCCGGAGCGTAAACGCAAAGATGGCGAAGAATTGCTCAAATTCTTCGGCCGAGTCACCGGCCTGAAGCCTAAAATGTGGGGGCCGAGCCTGATCGGATATGGTCGCTATCATTACAAGTATGAAAGTGGTCGAGAGGGCGACATGCTGATCACCGGTTTCAGTCCCAGAAAGGCTAACCTGGTCATGTATATCATGCCGGGTTATCGCTACGATTCCATGCAGGAAAAACTCGCGCGGCTGGGCAAACACAAGCTCGGGAAATCATGCCTCTATATCAACAAGCTTGCTGATGTGGATCTCGATGTGCTCGAAGTAATCGTCCGTGACGGCGTGGCCTACATGCACGAAAATTATGAGACTTGGGACGAATGAGCGGCGATCGCGTCACCTATTATTGGTGCGTCCCCGCGCCGGCAGATGAAGCGCGATTCCAGGCTGTGATTGACGAATTGGCTTCGGTGCAAAGCGCCCCCCGCTTTATGCCCCATATGTCGCTCGCATCTGTGAAAGGCTCGGCTCCGGATCTCGCTCCAATCTTGAGCACTCTGCGCGGCTTGCAGTTGCAGCCTCTGGTCGTGGGTGAAACAGACGCCTTCACCATGTCGCTCTTTCTGCGTGTCGGGCCAAGCGCTGAATTGATCCGGGCGCGCAAGGCGTTTGAGGCTGTTTCCGGGTTTCGGTCGAGTCGGTCTTTTGATCCGCATCTCAGTCTGTGCTACGGGCCGCCGCCGCCAGGCGCTGCGGACTTGGCGAGCGTACAGGCCTTGCTCGAAAAACCGGTGAATTTCGACCGCTTAGTGACCGTCGACATACCCGCGCGAGTGTCTACGTATGACGATATTCGCGCCTGGAAAGTGCTTGACACAATCCCGTTTTGACGGCTCAGGCCGTGCGTGCCGCTTCGATCTTACGGGCAAACCCTTCGGCCCCATAGCACCGCACCGACAGCGTGCCGATGGCAGTCTTGATGTCGATGATTTTGGTGCCGATGCCAAATCGCGTCTCAACCGCCGTGATGCTGCGCAGTGGCAGAACAACGCTCATGGAGTCAGGATCCTTGTGCAGCGCGCGATTGAGGCCATTGGGATGAAATTCGACGGCATCCGGCGTCAGGAAGGTCGTCCCGCCCACCCACAGGCCGCCCATCAGTTTTTTGACAGCATTGGTGCCAAGGCGCCCGCCAGCCCCAAGCATGGCGCTCGCTCGGTCGCCCATTTCAGCGTCTTTCATCAAGGCATTTGCCATTTTTCGAGCGATGACATTGTCGGGTTTGCTCATAGTCGATCCTCACTTACGCGCGGAGCCTAACATCAGTTTCGCATCATTGAAATCCGCAACGGTCGCGGTCTTCAAGTCAGCTTTTTAGCGGCCGCTTCGGCAAAATAGGTGATGATTCCGCTGGCGCCCGCGCGTTTGAAGCTGAGCAATGTTTCCATCATCACGCGGTCCCCGTCGATCCAGCCATTCTGAGCTGCCGCCTGGATCATTGCGTACTCACCCGAAACCTGGAACGCGAAAGTCGGGATCTGAAACGTCTCTGACACGCGCCGCACAATATCAAGATAAGGCAAGCCGGGTTTGACCATAACCATGTCAGCGCCTTCAGCGATATCCATTGCAACTTCGCGCATGGCTTCGTCTGTATTCGCCGGGGTCTGCTGATACGTTTTCTTGTCGCCAATCAGCGCCGTCGCGGACCCGATGGCTTCACGATAGGGGCCATAGAAGCCACTGGCATATTTTGCGGCATAAGACAGGATCATCGTATTGATATGACCGGCGTCTTCGAGCGCGGTTCGGATCGCGCCAATCCGGCCATCCATCATATCCGAGGGGGCGACGACATCGGCGCCGGCCTCTGCCTGCACCAGGGCCTGTTCGATCAGAACCGCAGTGGTCTCATCATTCAGCACATATCCGGTTTCATCAATCAGACCGTCATGTCCGTGGCTGGTAAATGGATCGAGGGCGACGTCGCAAATCACGCCGACTTCTGGGGCGGCGTCTTTCATCGCCTTGATCACACTCGGCACCAGGCCATTCGGATTGAGGCTTTCGCTGCCTTCTTCATCTTTGTGCTTCGGGTTGATGTGCGGGAAAATGGCGATCGCTGGAATGCCGAGATCTCGGGCGCGCATTGCCGCTGCTGCGGCTTCCTTGATGTTTAGGCGCTCAAGTCCGGGCATCGCCTCAACCGGAATACGGGCTTCCTCACCATCATGAACGACCATTGACCAGATAAGATCTGACGGTGTCAGAACGTGCTCAGCGGTAAGCTCCCGGATCCAGGCAGCTTGACGCAACCGACGCAGGCGCGTTGCGGGATAGGAAGTCGATACTGGCGCGGTCATTATATCTCCGATTTCGGGGCACCGAAGCGAAACAGACCACGGCGCACTTTACGGCGCATAAAACACCGCTTTGTCACGTCCATAAACGGTTTCTGTGCGTCCTCAATCTCTAGCATATAGGGTTCGAGTTTTTCTGTCTTGATTTCCTTAAAACCGAGCGAGGCGTAGAAGGGTCCATTCCAGGCGACATCGCGAAAGGTTGAAAGGCTCACATGCGGAAGTTTGCGATACTCGGCCTCAGTCAATACGCGAATGACCAAAGCGCGACCGATCCCTTTTTGCCCATGATCTGGGTGAACGCTGACCTGATCGAGATAAAGGCCTGTGCCGCGCATTCGAATCAACACGAAACCTACGGCCCAGCCATGCTGGTTTCTGGCGACGAAAACATTTGTAAGTGGGATTTCAGCTTCGAAGACGTCCGCAGGGACATGATCTTTGAGGGCTTCAGGTTCCAACAATTTGGTTGGCTCAAAAAGGGCAGACGCCGCCTTGTCGACTGCGATTAGTGCAGGAATGTCATCCACATTCGCAGCGGTAATAGTATATCCGTCTGGCAAGTCAGACATTGACGCAAGAATCCCCTATGGCATGTCTGCCGCTTGATAAGCATAAAGAGGGCCAAAAGCCATGACCACTCGCCTGACAGAAGAACAGGTCATGATCCAGGATATGGCAAGGCGATTTGCCAGTGACCGCCTGGCGCCGCACACATCGGAATGGGATGCCAACAGCCATTTTCCGATCGACACAATCAAAGACACAGCATCGCTCGGTTTTGCCGGGATCTATGTTGGGGAAGATGTCGGTGGATCTGATCTCGGGCGCCTCGATGCGGCGTTGATTTTTGAACAATTGTCCTATGGTGATGTCTCCACTGCGGCCTTCATCTCGATCCATAATATGGCGAGTTGGATGATTGATAAATTTGGCTCCGACGAGCAGCGCAAAGCCTGGCTGCCAAAACTGACCAGCATGGAGCTGATCGCCTCTTATTGTTTGACGGAACCGGGGTCTGGTTCAGACGCTGCGGCGATGAAAACAACTGCGGTTCTGGATGGCGATAGCTATGTATTGAACGGATCGAAGCAGTTTATTTCAGGCGCAGGCACCAGTGATGTCTACGTGCTGATGGCAAAGACCTCAGATGCTGGCGCACGCGGCGTCTCGGCCTTTATCATTCCGATCGACACGCCGGGGCTGAGCTTTGGCAATAATGAGCACAAAATGGGCTGGAAGTCGCAGCCAACCCGCCAGGTCATGCTGGATGATGTTCGCATCCCGGTCGCCAATCGGATTGGCGATGAAGGGCATGGTTTCAAATTCGCCATGGCGGGCCTTGATGGCGGGCGATTAAACATCGCGGCCTGCTCATTGGGCGGGGCGCAGCGCGCGCTGGATAAGGCCCTCGGCTATGCGAAAGAGCGCCAGCAATTTGGCAAGCCAATCTCTGAGTTCCAGGCGATCCAATTTAAGCTCGCCGATATGGAAACCGAACTTCAAGCGGCGCGCGTGATGCTCTATGAAGCTGCGGCCAAACTTGACGCCAAAGCTCCGGATGCGACGCGCTGGTGCGCGATGGCGAAACGGTTCGTGACCGATACCGGATTCAAAGTCGCTAATGATGCGCTGCAGATTCATGGCGGATATGGCTATTTGTCGGAATATGGCGTCGAGCAAATTGTCCGCGATTTGCGCGTTCATCAGATCCTCGAAGGCACCAATGAAATTATGCGCGTGATTGTTAGCCGGGATATGCTGAAAAACTGATCTCGCGCTGCGTCTTTCACCAGATACAAAAAAGCCCGCGCTGATGGCGCGGGCTTTATGATTCATTTTGAGGGGACGATTAGTCTTCGTCTTCCTTCAATAGATCTTCCTTGGAGACGATCTCTTCTTTCACTTTCGCGGTTTCCAGAATGTGATCGACAACTTTGTCCTCATAAATTGGAGCGCGGAGCTGGGCCATGGCGTTTGGATCTTTCTGGAAGAACTCAATCACCTGACGTTCCTGGCCTGGGAAATTGCGGGCTTCGCTGATCAGGGCTTGCTGAACTTCCTGTTCTGAGATCTGGATCTCGGCCAGGCGACCAATTTCAGCCAGAACCAGACCGAGACGCACGCGGCGCTCGGCGATGGTGCGATACTCGGCTTTCAGATCATCGTCTGATTTGCCTTTATCTTCTTCAGCGGTGCGGCCGGCATCCATTTCAGTCTGCAATTGCTGCCAGATCTGATTGAATTCCTGCTCAACCATTTTTGGCGGCAGATCAAAATCATGCTTGTCGTCGAGCTGATCCAGCAGATTACGCTTCGCTTTCGCGCGGGAGGCGCCGGTAAACTCATTCTTGATCTGATCGGTGACCAGTTCTTTCAGCTTGGCGAGATCTTCGAGGCCAAGGCCTTTAGCGAAATCATCGTCAATATCCGGTGTTTTAGGCGCGCGAACTTCATGCACTTTGACTTCGAAAACGGCGTCTTTACCGGCGAGGTTCTCAGCCTGATAGTTCTCAGGGAAGGTAACATTGATTTCGGTTTCGTCGCCCGCCTTAACGCCGACCAGCTGATCTTCAAAGCCTGGAATGAAAGAGTTTGAGCCAATCACAAGCGTGTGCTCTTCAGCAGCCCCGCCTTCGAATGGTTCACCGTCCAGTTTACCGAGAAAATCAATGACGACAGCATCATCAGTGCGGGCCTTGGCCGTTTTCGCACGTTTGTCGAATTTCGGATTGGCTTCAGCGATCTGATTGAGGCGACCGTCAATCTCGTCATCATTCACTTCCGCAACCGGCTTGGTGATGGCGAGCTTCTTGATATCGACTGGTTCGAATTCCGGCATCACATCGACATGCATGTGATAGGAGAGGTCTTCCTCACCTTCGAGCACTTTTTCCATGTCGCTTTCCATGTGCATTTCCGGCTGACCGGCAGGGCGCACATCGGCGTCTTCAATCGCTTTCTGACTGGTTTCCTGAACCAGCGCCTGAACCACTTCGCCCATAATGTCCTTGCCGAACATCTTTTTGACGTGCGCGGCCGGCACTTTGCCGGGACGGAAGCCTTTGAGGTTCATTTGTGGGCGAATTTCTTCAATCCGCTCTTCGAACCGTTTTTGCAGGTCAGCTTTTGGTACGCTGACCTTATACATATGGCTCAAACCTTCATTGGTCTCGACGCATTCCATTCTGGTCATTCCTTATTGCGGGTCGGGTTGTCTTTCAAAAAGAGCTGAAACCCGCGCCATTGATCGGCGTTTTGGTGTTCGAAACGGCGGTCTATAGGGCAGGGGTGAGCCCATGTCCACGCTAGCGAGATGACCTTTTGCAGAGAAAAGCACGGAAAGGGGTTGAGGCGTCTCAATTCGCCCGCTAAATGCCGCCCTCTACCCGTGCGGATGTGACGGAATTGGTAGACGTGCCAGATTTAGGTTCTGGTGTCGCAAGGCGTGGAGGTTCGAGTCCTCTCATCCGCACCACTTAGGTCTCTAAACGGGGCTCAGCTGAGCGCCATGTCCGACCTGACGGCTTCCAGCATTTTCGTTTGAACGACAGACAGGGGTTTAGGGCCGTCCGGCACGCTAATTGGAGCTTGAAACAAAGCCCCCGGCGCAACGCCGAACTCTCGACGCACCATTCGATTGAAGCTGGCGTCGGATGAGAAGCCCCAATGTTCGGCAACATCGTGAATCTGACCGCGTCGAAGCGGATTTTCAGCGAGATTTGTGACCGCTCGATACAGACGGCGCCGATTTATATAATTGCGGACGCCATCCTCGGCTTCGAACATCCGATAGAGAGAGGCCCTCGACGCTCCGAATGATTGAAGGACCAAGGCAACAGACAGATCTGGATCAGTCAGGCGCGCTTCGATAAACGTCTGGATCGACCGTTTTAGGCTTTCGCGAGCATGAGCGCGAGCGCTTGACGAAGCATTATCCGGCGACATCCCTACCTCAACGCAGCCAATAAAACGTCGCATATCAGACGGCAAAATCGTTGAAGCGCCCTGTTTGAGCTGCATCAGCAAATTGTCCATTTCTTGTCCAATAATGCGCCCAATCGCGCTGTCTGCTGAATAAGATGGAGAATGCGGCTCATCCGATGGGGCATAACCGATTGAAGAATGCGGGATATAAAAGCCATTGCTAATGCTTTGTGCGTGCACCGATGTGAACGGCCGCGAATAGTCCATTAGCGTAATCGTTCCATCTCTGCACTCTATGGGCAGACCAGCCGATTCTACAGAGGCACCGCCGCGTACGTATCTGTGTGCATGAATGAGATTTCCTGTTTCTTCGACATGCCAGTTCGAGTGACGAGTGGCCATTCCATGATACTTGGAAATTGTGATCGTGACTGGGTCAACGAACCAGGAAGCAATGCTGAAATCCTTTTTGGCGTCTTCTTTTTCGATCGGCGCCAATCCGAAAACCCCGGAACAGGCCTGCATCCAGATTTCGATTGGACCGTTTGTCCGAAACTCGAAAACCGGTATGCCCGTCTGATGGGTGGCAAAGTCTAGCGGCTTCATTTTATCCCCTGATCATCACGCTATCCGTCCCAATTTGGGGGGACAGTAACAAACAGATTTGAGCCGAACAATATTCCTTGCGGTAAAGTCTGTCGACAGTCCCTGCTTGTCACTGCGTATCAAAATTCAATCCCTTCGGCGCGCAGCGGGTCGAATTTGTATGGCGCCATGTCGACACGAGACAGGACAAAACAAACCACTTGCAAATGGTTCTCACTGACGTGACGCCTCGCCGCACAAAAAAGGGGGAGAAATGCCGTGAAAAAAGGATAGGATTAAGCAGCGTATTCGTATTGCACTGGCTGAGAAAGCATCTTATCGGAGCGCAAAGAATACGTCTGGCACGTTTGAGGAGAGGTGCGTAAAATGTCCGAAGTCGAACGATTAGCGCTCGATTATATGCCGGTCATCCTGTTCCTTGGGATTGGCCTCGCTATGTCGCTACTGTTCATTGTTGGCAACGCAATCCTCGCGCCGAGCAATCCAGATCCAGAGAAAAATTCAGCTTACGAATGCGGATTTAACGCCTTCGATGACGCGCGGATGAAGTTTGACGTCCGATTCTATCTTGTCGCCATTCTATTCATTATTTTCGACCTCGAAGTCGCATTCCTGTTCCCATGGGCGGTCAGTCTGGGCGCAATTGGCGTATTTGGGTTCTGGTCAATGGTGATTTTCCTCGGCGTTCTGACGATCGGGTTCATTTATGAGTGGCGCCGCGGCGCGCTCGAGTGGCACTAGGAGCCTGATTGATGTCTGGGGATTTCAAACCATACGCTCTGAGTTCAAGCCGCGCCGGGATTGAAGGCGGCGCTGATGTGCGCGGCGATGATCCGTTTTACGCAGGTCTTTCCGACCACTTGGCAGACAAGGGATATTTCACGGCCAATGCCGATGATCTGATCGCCTGGGCGCGGACCGGGTCTCTGATGTGGATGACATTCGGGCTCGCGTGCTGCGCTATTGAAATGATGCAGGCCGGTAATCCGCGCTACGATCTCGAACGCTTCGGCATGGCCCCGCGTGGGTCGCCGCGACAGTCGGACGTGATGATTGTTGCGGGGACATTGACCAATAAAATGGCCCCGGCATTGCGCAAAGTTTACGACCAGATGCCAGAGCCGCGTTACGTGATCTCTATGGGGTCATGCGCCAATGGCGGCGGCTATTACCATTACAGCTACAGCGTTGTGCGCGGTTGTGACCGTATCGTACCTGTCGATATCTATATTCCAGGCTGCCCTCCGACCGCAGAAGCGCTCGTGTATGGCCTGCTTCAACTTCAGAAAAAGATCCGCCGCGAAGGCTCGATCGACCGTTAAAAGGTGCTGACATGTCAGATCAAGTCGACGCGCTGAACGAGCTGGGCGAGCATATTGCCAGCCAGATGCCGGATGCTGTGCGCAAATTTGATGTCTCGGTAGGCGAACTGAACGTCTATGCCGAGCGCGACCAGATCATTGCGTTGCTGGATTTCCTGAAACGCAATTCGCTTTGCATGTTCGAAATGGTCGTCGACATTTGCGGTGTCGATTACCCAGAGCGCAGTCAGCGTTTTGAAGTTGTCTATCACTTGCTTTCCATGCGCCTCAATCAGCGCATTCGGGTCAAGATTTCGACGGATGAAGACACGCCGGTGCCGAGCATTGTTGATATGCATCGCGGCGCCGATTGGTTCGAACGGGAAGCCTTCGACATGTACGGCATCGTGTTTTCCGGCCACCCCGACATGCGACGTATCCTGACCGATTACGGCTTTGAAGGTTATCCATTGCGCAAGGATTTCCCGCTGACCGGCTTCACCGAAGTGCGCTATGATGACCTTGAAAAGCGGATCGTGCATGAGCCTGTTTCGCTGACACAAGAGTATCGCAATTTCGATTTCCTCTCGCCTTGGGAGGGGATGACGTCCGAAATCCCCGGCGATGAGAAAGCGACCACCGAAGAGGAGGGCGCGTGATGGCTGACGACATGAAAACCGTACCGGACGAAGACCGTACCTTCACGCTCAACTTTGGGCCTCAGCATCCTGCGGCGCACGGCGTGCTGCGCATGGTCATGGACCTCGATGGTGAGCTGGTGGACCGCATCGATTGTCATATCGGCCTTTTGCATCGCGGCACTGAGAAACTGCTTGAATACAAGACCTATCTCCAGGGGCTGCCATATTTTGACCGGCTGCACTATTCTGCGCCAATGAACCAGGAGCATGCCTGGTGTCTGGCGATTGAAAAGCTGATTGGTCTGGAAGTTCCGCGCCGCGGTAGCTTCATTCGTGTTCTGTATTGCGAAATGGGGCGTATTCTCGAACACTTGCTGAATATCGGGACATTCATTCTCGACGTTGGCGCACTGACGCCGATTACCTGGGCTTTTGAAGAGCGTGAGAAGCTGATGGGCTTTTACGAGCGCGCCTCTGGCTCACGTCTTCACGCCGCCTATTTTCGACCTGGCGGCGTGCATCAGGACCTGCCGCAAGCCTTGATCGATGACATCATGACCTGGTGCGAAGAATTCCCGGCCATCCTGAATACGCTGGAAAACCTGATCACAGAGAATCGTATCTTCAAGCAGCGCAATGTCGATATCGGCTTTGTTGATGAGAAGACGATCATGCAGTTCGGCTTTTCGGGACCCATGGTGCGTGGGTCCGGCATGACCTGGGATCTGCGACGTAGTCAGCCTTACGAAATCTATTCCGAGATCCCGTCCTCAGTGTTCCCTGTCGTGATCGGCAAGAATGGCGATAATTATGATCGTTATGTTGTTCGCATGGAAGAAATGCTGGTCTCGTGTGACATCATGAAATGGTGCATCGAGAACATGCCGAAGGGTCCAGTCCTGGCACAAGGCACCAAGGTGTCGCCGCCGCGCCGGGCTGAAATGAAATCGAGCATGGAAGCGCTGATCCACCATTTCAAACTCTACACTGAAGGCTTCCACGTGCCCGAAGGCGAAGTCTACGCCGCTGTCGAGGCGCCCGCTGGTGAGTTTGGCGTTTACTTGGTTTCTGATGGCTCAAACCGTCCGTACCGGGTGAAGCTGCGGGCCCCGAGTTTTGCGCACCTGCAAGCCATGGATCATCTCTGCAAAGGGCATCAGTTGGCTGATACTTCCGCGATCCTTGGCTCTCTCGATATCGTGTTTGGTGAGGTGGACCGCTAGTGTTGCCAATTCCTGCTTCTGTTGCGGTCACGCTGGCGCTGGTAACCGGTGGGTTCCTGGCTTTGCTCGGCGTGCTCTTTGCGATCTCGCCGCAGCGCGGACTGGCGGCCACCAAGCATCGGGCCGAGAACCTGCCAACCATTATGGCCGGACGTTATTTCTTCATGGTCCTGGTCGCTGTCGGCGTCGCCCTGACTGGGACGCTGCAGCAATTGGCCTTTGTCTTCCTCGGTTTGGCTGGTGTGGCCTTCTTTGATGCGGCGACTTATGCGCGCGCTAAGACTCCTGTCCTTCCACACATTGTGGCAGGGGTCGGGGCCGTGATCGTCGCCATTATCGCTTTGAAAGGCCAACCTGTATGAGCGTGTTTCCTGAATCCCGTCTATCCATCATCACGCTTGGCGTGCGAGACCGCGCCGCAATGACGGCCTTCTATGAAGACGTGATCGGCTTCAAGAATGTCGGGCCGGAAGGCATGGCGATGTTTGATATGGGCGGTTTTGTGCTCGGCCTTTGGGAGGCCGACAAGCTCGCCGATGATGCCGGTCAGGCACCGCGTCCAGCAGAGGGCTTTCGAAATGCCGCGTTGGCTTACAATGCGCGGTCAATTGAGGAAGTCGATGAAATTTTTGCCAAACTGGAAGCCGCTGGCGTCGAGATAACGACGGCCCAGCACAAATCATTCTGGGGCGGATATTCTGGCTATTTCGCGGATCCTGAAGGCAATGCCTGGGAAGTCGCGTTTAACCCATTTTGGACTTTTGACGAGGCAGGCCGCGTGGTTCTGCCGACTGGGGAGACAGCGTAATGGCGCTGAGACGATTTGATCTGGAAGCTGGCGGTGATTCATTTGCCTTCAAACCGGAAACCGAACCCACTATAGCGTTCTGGCTCGGCAAATACCCAGCCGACAAGAAGCGCTCGGCTGTCATTCCGCTGCTCTGGTTGGCCCAGAAAGACAATGCCGGCTGGCTATCTGAACCTGCCATGCGCGAAGTCGCCGATCGCCTCGAAATGCCCTATATCCGCGTCTATGAAGTCGCGACCTTCTACACCATGTTCCGGCTGCAGCCAGTCGGCAAACATCACGTGCAGCTTTGCGGAACGACGCCCTGCATGCTGCGAGGTGCGAATGATTTGAAAGAGGTCTGCGAAAAGAAAATCGGCAAGTCCATGCACGTCACCGATGACGGACGTCTCAGCTGGGAAGAAGTCGAGTGCCTTGGCGCCTGCGTGAACGCGCCAATGGTGCAAATCAATGACTATTATTATGAAGACCTGACGGCGGAGAGCTTTGAAGAAATTCTCTCCAAGCTCGAACATGGTGCCGACGTTCAGCCGGGTCCGTTTGTCGATCGCGTCAATTCCGCGCCGCAAGGCGGCGCGACCAGCCTGCTCTCTGAAGATCTCTTTGATGGCTCGCGCAATGCGATTGCGACTCTGCCAAATCTTCCGAGCGAAGCGCCGGCTGAACCAGACTCCGTGCCGAAGCCAAAGCCTGAAACCAAAACGACGCTGATCAAAGATTCAAAACCGGCGCCAAAAGCTGAAGACAAACCTGAAATTGTCGAGATTGCAGCAGGCGAAGAAGACGACTTGAAGCGGATCAAAGGCATTGGCCCGGTAAACGAAAAGGCTCTGAACGAGCTTGGCATAAAGAAATTCTCGCAGATCGCTGGCTGGACGCCCGCAAATGTTGATTGGGTCGAGGACTTTATGTCCTTCCCCGGCCGCATCGAGCGCGAAGACTGGATCGCTCAAGCCAAACTCCTGGCCGAGGGCGAAGAAACGTCATTCTCGAAACGGGTTGATGCTGGCGAAGTCGAATCTTCTAAAGATGAGGGAGATGCGTAATGGCCCTCGTTGAAAAGCCAGATCCGAAGAAAAAACTGATCATGGCGGCGATCATTGATGCGCTCCTGGTTGGCGCGGGCGGTGTCGTCTATCTACTGACCAATAGCGCCGTCTGGTTCATGATGGCGCTGGTTGCGGGCGCGGTGATTAGTGCGCCTCTGCTCTTGGCCGCAGCGCGTGAAATGAAGGAGCAGAACAATGCTTCAGGATAAAGATCGCATTTTCACCAATCTCTATGGCGCTCATGACCCAGGTCTTGAAGCTGCCAAGCAGCGCGGCGCCTGGCACCTGACGCGTGAAATGTTGGCGCAAGGCCCGGATTGGCTGTGCAACCAGACCAAGGAAAGCGGTCTGCGGGGGCGCGGCGGCGCAGGATTCCCAACCGGTCTGAAATGGACCTTCATGCCGAAATCTGTTGGTGAGCGTCCGCACTATCTGGTCGTCAATGCTGACGAATCTGAGCCCGGCACCTGTAAAGACCGCGAGATTATGCGCCATGATCCGCATCTTCTCATCGAAGGCTGTATGGTCGCGAGCCGGGCGATGCGCGCGCACAAATGCTATGTCTATCTGCGCGGCGAATATATTGCCGAACGCGAAGCGCTCGAAAAAGCGGTCAAAGAAGCCTATGAAGCGAAGCTGATCGGCAAGGACAACGTGAATGGCTGGGATTTCGATCTCTATGTCCACCACGGTGCGGGTGCCTACATTTGCGGTGAAGAGACCGCGCTTCTGGAAAGCCTGGAGGGCAAGAAGGGCCAGCCGCGTCTGAAGCCGCCATTTCCGGCCAATGCGGGCCTCTATGGCTGCCCAACCACTGTAAACAATGTTGAGTCAATTGCCGTCGTCCCAACCATATTGCGTCGCGGCGCGAGCTGGTTCGCTGGCTTTGGTCGTCCGAACAATACCGGCACCAAACTGTTCTGTATTTCGGGCCATGTGAATACGCCGTGTAATGTCGAAGAGGAAATGTCGATTACGTTCAAGGATTTGATCGACACTCATTGCGGCGGTATTCGCGGCGGCTGGGACAATCTCAAAGCGGTCATCCCGGGCGGCTCATCGGTACCCATGGTCCCGGCTGAGCAAATCATGGATGCGCACATGGACTTCGACACGCTGCGCGATCTGCAGTCCGGTCTCGGAACTGCGGCTGTGATTGTCATGGATAAGTCGACAGACCTGATCGCGGCGATCGCCCGGATCAGCTATTTCTACAAGCATGAAAGCTGCGGCCAGTGTACGCCGTGCCGAGAAGGCACCGGCTGGATGTGGCGCGTCCTGGAACAAATGGTCAAAGGCGAAGCCCATCACGCCGATATCGACAAATTGCTCGACGTGTCGAAACAAGTCGAAGGCCACACAATCTGTGCGCTCGGCGATGCGGCGGCCTGGCCAGTCCAGGGTCTGATCCGGCATTTCCGCCACGAGATTGAAGACCGTATCACCCAATACCGTGCCCCACGCGCCCTCGTGCAGGGCCACACAGTGGCGGCGGAGTAACAGACATGTCCGACGATCTTTTCAAACTGAATGTAGACGGCCAAGAGGTCGAGGTTCCGCGCTCTTACACCCTGATGCAGGCGTGTGAGGAAGCCGGCGCTGAGATCCCGCGCTTCTGTTATCATGAGCGCCTTTCCGTGGCCGGAAATTGCCGGATGTGCCTGGTGCAATGGCACGGCGCGCCGAAGCCAATTGCCTCTTGTGCGCAGACCGTTGGCGATATGCGAATGAACCCGGATGGGACGCCGCCAAACATTTCGACCAAAGGCGACTATGTCGAAAAAGCCCGCAATGGCGTGATGGAATTCCTGCTCATCAACCACCCGTTGGATTGTCCAATCTGTGACCAGGGTGGTGAGTGCGATCTGCAAGATCAGGCGGTTGCTTATGGCCGCTCTGACAGCCGCTATGATCTCAACAAACGTGCCGTCGAAGACAAGAATATGGGCCCGCTGGTCAAGACCATCATGACCCGCTGCATTCAGTGTACGCGCTGTGTCCGGTTTGCCGCTGAAGTCGCTGGCGTTGAAGAGCTCGGCATGATCTCGCGCGGCGAAAGCGCTGAGATTACCACCTATCTGGAAGAAAGCCTGACCTCAGAGCTCTCGGGCAATGTGATTGATCTCTGTCCGGTCGGGGCGCTGACCTCTAAGCCGTACGCTTACAATGCGCGCCCGTGGGAGTTGCGCAAGACTGAGAGCATCGACGTGATGGATGCAATGGGCGCGAACATTCGTGTTGATGCCAAAGGCGACGCCGTGATGCGCATCATGCCAGTGATCAACGAGGCCGTGAACGAAGAATGGTTGTCGGACAAATCGCGTTTCATCTGGGACGGTTTGGCACGCCAGCGTCTGGACAAGCCTTATGTCCGCACCAATGGCAAACTCACGCCCGTAAATTGGGGCGAAGCGTTTGACGCGGCGAAGGAAGCGCTCTCCGTCGCGCCTGAGAAAATTGGCTTTGTCGCGGGCGACTTGATCGAAGTTGAGCAAGCCAAGGCGGCTCTCGATCTTGCCCGCGCGATGGGCGTGCAAAACACTGACTGTCGTCCTGCGGGCGCATCTTACGGCGCCGATGGTGTACGTGAGCGTTATATCCTCAACCCGGCTCTGACTGGCGTTGAAGAGGCGGACGCGCTGCTTCTGATCGGCGTGAATCCTCGCAAGGAAGCCGCGGTCTGGAACGCTCGCATTCGCAAAGCGTGGCTTTGGAACGATCTGAAAGTTGGCGTCATCGGCGAAGCTGAAGACCTGACTTATGAGTATGAGCATCTTGGCACCGGCCCGGACGCGCTCAACGGTCTGTTTGGCCGCGACAGCGAGATTGCAGAAGCGTTGCGCAATGCCGACAAGCCGATGATTGTGCTCGGTGAAGGTGTGTTGGCCCGTGAAGACGGCCAGGCGATTCTGGCAGCAGCGCACGATTATGCCTTGGAAATTCAAGCGATCAAAGACGATTGGGCGGGCTTTGGCGTGATGCACACCGCCGCTGGCCGGGTGGGAGCCCTCGATGCTGGCTTCGTGCCCGGCGAAGGCGGCGCAGACACTGCGGGCATTCTGGGCGGAGAAATGGAAACCATTGTTCTGCTCGGTGCGGACGAAGTGGATCTCTCCAAGACCGGAAACGCCAAAATCATTTATGTCGGCAGCCATGGTGATGCGGGCGCGAGCAAGGCAGACATTATTCTGCCAGCGGCGGCCTATACGGAAATGGTCGCGACTTACGTCAACACAGAAGGCCGCGTGCAAATGACTCGCCGGGCGGTGCAGCCAAAAGGCGAAGCGCGTGAAGGCTGGGCAATTTTGCGGGCCTTGTCAGACGTGGTCGGGAAGACATTGCCTTATGATTCGGCGGACGCCTTGCGCGACGCGCTGCGCACAGAGAATGATGTGTTTGCAGGACTTGGCTATGCGCCAGGCGCGGCAGGCGCCGAAGCGCTCAAAGAGAAAATTGAAGCGGGCGGAGCCTCGCTCAGCACAGCGCCATTGGCGGCGGCTATTGGAGATTTCTATCTGACAAATCCAATCGCGCGGGCGTCCAAGACCATGGCCGAGTGTTCTCTACAGAAACAAGGTCTTGAAACCGTGATGGCAGCGGAGTAGGGCGGCGCGATGAGTGGTTTGATCGAACAATATGGCGTTTTGACCGGCTGGTTGCTGGTCCTGGGACAAGTCGGCCTGTTTACGCTGGTTCTGTCGCTCTCGATTGCGTTTTTATTGCTGCTAGACCGGAAAGTCTGGGCCGCCGTCATGATGCGCAAAGGCCCGAACGTCGTTGGACCATTTGGTCTGATGCAAAGCTTCGCGGATTTCGGGAAATTCCTGCTCAAGGAAATCATTATCCCGGCTGGCGCGAACAAGACCGTCTTCCTGCTCGCCCCGATTCTGACGCTGACATTGGCCTTCGCAGCCTGGGCGGCAATCCCGGTTGCGCCGGGCTGGGTGATTTCAGATCTGAATGTCGGGATCTTGTATTTGTTCGCGATTTCATCGCTCGGCGTTTATGGCATCATCATGGGGGGCTGGGCCTCCAACTCGAAATATCCGTTCCTGGGATCGCTGCGCAGTGCGGCGCAAATGGTCTCTTATGAAGTCTCTATCGGTCTGATCATTGTCACCGTCATTTTGCTGGCGGGATCGATGAACCTGTCCGAGATCGTAAATGCTCAGGATGGCGGCATTCTGACCTGGCATTTATTCACCGTGGAGCACATTCTGGTCTGGCCAGTGATGGTTGTGGCTTTTGTCATGTTCTTTGTCTCAGCGCTCGCGGAAACCAACCGTCCGCCATTCGATTTGCCGGAAGCTGAGTCCGAGCTTGTGGCGGGATACCAAGTTGAATATTCCGCAACGCCTTATCTGCTCTTCATGTTTGGAGAGTATCTGAACATCGTTCTGATGTGCGCCATGATGGCGATCTTGTTCCTGGGCGGCTGGCATGGCCCGATCCCGATGGGCGCCGACTTTCTGAACATGTTCCCGGCCTGGATCGTCAACCTCGGGCATCTGGCCTGGTTTATGGCGAAACTCGTCTTTTTCTTCTTCCTGTTCGCGCTCGTGAAAGCGGTCGTCCCGCGCTATCGCTACGACCAGCTGATGCGCCTTGGCTGGAAGATCTTTCTGCCAACCGCGCTCGCCGCTGTGGTGATTGTTGGCGGATATGTCGTATATGCAGGAGTTCAAGCATGAGCCTGATCCAAACTGTTCGTGGCGCTCTTCTGACAGACTTTCTGTCGGCAATGGGACTTGGTATTCGCGAGATGTTTCGCCGCAAGGCGACGGTGAATTACCCGTTTGAGAAAAACCCGCTAAGCCCGCGGTTTCGCGGTGAGCATGCCTTGCGTCGCTACCCGAATGGCGAAGAGCGCTGCATTGCTTGTAAGCTGTGCGAAGCGATCTGTCCGGCCCAAGCAATTACGATTGAAGCCGAGCCGCGCGAAGATGGGTCGCGCCGCACCACGCGCTATGACATCGATATGGTGAAATGCATCTATTGCGGCTTCTGTCAGGAAGCCTGTCCGGTTGATGCGATTGTCGAAGGGCCGAATTTCGAGTTCGCCACAGAGACACGCGAAGAGCTTTACTATGACAAGGACAAACTTCTGGCGAACGGTGATCGCTGGGAACGTTTGATCGCCAAGAATTTGGAACTGGACGCGCCTTACCGGTAGCGTTCGCAATTGAGGGGCGGGCAACCGCCAGAAGGGATTTGGGGGTTCAACAGTGGAACTGATAGCCTTCTATATTTTCGCGGCAATTGTGACCGTGTCCGCTCTGGCCGTGATCATGGCCAAGAACCCGGTGCATTCGGTGCTCTGGTTGATCCTGACATTTTTCACAGCTGCTGGCATCTTCGTTCTGATTGGGGCGGAGTTCCTCGCCATGCTGCTCGTCGTCGTCTATGTCGGCGCCGTCGCGGTGCTGTTCCTGTTCGTTGTGATGATGCTGGATGTCGACTTTGTGGAACTGAAACAAGGGACGCTCAGATACTGGCCATTCGCCGCTTTGATTGGCGTTGCCTTTATCGCCGAGATCGCATTGGCGAGCTTCGCGCGCGAAAGCAGCAATGCGACGACGTTCAATGCTTCGCCTGGTGCGGACACCAATACCGAAGCCATCGGTCAGGTGATGTACACGGAATATTTCCTGCTCTTCCAGATATCTGGCTTGATCCTGCTCGTGGCGATGATTGGCGCAATTGTGCTGACCCTTCGTGAGCGTCCGGGTGTCAAACGCCAGAATATTGCAGCGCAGACCTCTCGCCGCCGCGAAGACGCGTATGAAAAAGTCGCTGTTGAACCAGGGAAGGGGATCTAGTCATGGATCTGACCATCAACCATTTCCTGACCCTGTCGGCGATCCTGTTCACGATTGGCGTTGTCGGGATTTTTGTGAATCGCAAGAACATCATCGTCATTCTGATGGCGATCGAGTTGATCTTGCTTTCAGTGAATATCAATCTGGTGGCGTTTTCCGCCTTTTCGGGCACCATTGAAGGGCAGATTTTCGCTATGTTGGTGCTCACTGTGGCCGCCGCTGAGGCCGCTGTAGGGCTCGCCATTCTTGTCGTTTACTTCCGCAATCGCGGAGACATTGCGGTCGAAAGCGTCGACCTGATGAAGGGGTAGGGGAACGGCTATGTTAACGGACCAATTCATCCAGTTTATCGTTCTCGGACCAGGGCTCGCGGCTCTGATTGCGGGCCTGTTCCAACGCTTTATCGGCGATCGCGGCGCTATGACCGTGACGACTGCTACCGTCGCAATGGCCGGCTTGCTTTCACTGTACCAGTTGTTCGTTTACGCGTCTGGTATTGGCGGTGACGGGCATGTCGAGCATGCATCGCTCGCAGCCGACACAGGCGGCGCGGCGAGCTATGTCGGTCAGCATATCATCAAGCTCTTCACCTGGATGGAAGTTGGCCAATTCAAAGCCGATTGGGCCATTCGTGTTGACGCCATGTCGATTGTCATGATGGCCGTCATCACCAGCGTTTCTGGTCTCGTTCACATTTATAGCTGGGGCTATATGGAAGACGATCCGCACAAAGCGCGCTTCTTCGCCTATCTGTCCCTGTTTACGTTCGCGATGTTGATGCTGGTCACAGCAGACAATTTCATCCAGCTCTTCTTTGGCTGGGAAGGCGTTGGTCTGGCCTCTTACCTGCTGATCGGGTTCTGGTACCACAAGGATGCTCCAAACGATGCGGCGATCAAAGCATTCGTCACCAATCGCGTCGGCGACTTCGGTTTGGCCCTCGGCATAATGGCGGTCTTCCTGGTCTTCGGATCCGTCGAGTTTGGACCGGTCCTATCCGCGATCAAGGAAAACGCCGAAGTGGTGCCGCTGGCACTCGCTGAGGCGGGTAATGTGCGTGATGTGATTGTTCCGTTCCTGCATTGGGATATCCCGGCTCTCGAATTGATCGGCGTGCTGCTGTTCATCGGCGCGATGGGGAAATCGGCGCAATTCTTCCTGCATGTCTGGCTTCCAGACGCGATGGAGGGGCCGACCCCGGTATCCGCTCTGATCCATGCCGCGACGATGGTCACCGCCGGCGTGTACTTGGTCTGCCTGGTTTCACCGATCTATGAGTATGCTCCCTTCGCTGCTTCGATGATCGCACTGGTCGGCGCTGTGACAGCGCTCTACGCAGCGACAGTCGGCATGGCGCAGAACGATATCAAACGTGTGATCGCTTATTCGACCTGTTCGCAGCTCGGCTATATGTTCTTTGCTGCGGGAATTGGCGCGTATGAAGCCGCGATGTTCCACTTGTTTACGCACGCATTCTTCAAAGCATTGCTCTTCCTCGGTGCCGGCGCGGTCATCCACGGCGCGCATCATGAGCAGGATATGCGCAATATGGGCGGCTTTGCCCGCTACATGCCACTGACCTATGGCGCGATGATGATCGGGACGATCGCGATTATCGGCCTCGGCATGCCACATGTCTGGGGGCTTTCAGGCTTCTTCTCCAAAGATGCGATTATCGAGACGACGTTTGCGGCAGGCATGAATGGTGTTCCATTCGCTCAGCTGGCGTTCTGGTTCGGCATCGTCGCGGCGCTGCTGACGAGTTTCTACTCCTGGCGCCTGATCTACATGACCTTCCATGGACCACGCGCCGAGCCGCATCATCATGAAGAAGACGCGCATGACGATCACGGTCATGATCATCATCACGGTGACCCTCATGAGTCGCCCATGGTGATGTTGATTCCGCTTGGGCTATTGAGCGTCGGTGCGGTGTTTGCGGGTTGGTATTTCTATGATGCCTTTGTCGGACACGATTACAAAGCGTTCTGGGATGGTGCGATTTATACTGCCAAGGAGAATACGGTTCTCAAGGACAAGTATAACGTTCCGGAATGGGTGTTCTGGGCGCCATTGATCGTCACGGTGACAGGTTTTGTGATTGCGACATTCACTTATTTGTTCAATCGCGGGATTGGCGAGAAGATCGCCAAAAATGGTGGCCCTCTGCACGGTCTGTTTGCGAATAAATGGTACTTTGACGAACTCTACAACGCGACGCTGATCCGTGGGTCAGCCTGGCTCGGAGATCTGTTCAAGACGGGTGACAAGAAAGTTGTCGACGGCGTTGGACCAGACGGCGTCGCAGCTTTGGTTCGCTGGAGTTCCCGTCGGTTGTCAGCCATGCATACCGGTTATCTTTATCATTATGCGTTCGTGATTATAGGAGCCGCCCTGGTCTTCGGCGCGATCCTGTTCTGGCGCAGCGGAGGCGCGGGCTAATGGACTTCCCAATTCTCTCTGCGGTGACTTTTACACCGCTGGCGGGTGCCATTCTGATCCTTTTGATCAAGGCGCTGACAGGACCGCAAACGCGGCCGGATGGCAGTGAAGATGAGCGCGTGCTCTATGCTGGCCTGATGTTCAGTGCGGCGACCTTCGTCGGGTCGATCATCATGTTCCTGAGTTTCGACCTGAACGGCACCGGATACCAGTTGGTAGAAGAGGCCGATTGGTTCGCAGGGATCAAGTACAAGATGGGCGTCGACGGAATGTCGCTCTTGTTGATCATGCTGACAACATTGCTGACGCCAATTGCGCTGATTGCCAGTATCGGGTCGATCAAGCATCGCCTGACAGAATATATTGTCTCATTTCTGGTGCTTGAGACCTTCATGATCGGCGTGTTTTGCGCATTGGATCTGGTGGTCTTCTACGTGTTCTTTGAGGCCGGTCTGATCCCTATGTTCATTATTATTGGCGTCTGGGGCGGCGTCGACCGGATCTATGCCAGTTTCAAATTCTTCCTGTACACGCTGCTCGGCTCGCTCTTCATGCTTGCAGCAGTCGTTTACATGTACCTGACAGCCGGAACATCGGACGTTGCGATCCTGGAACAGTTCGAATTCGCGAAAGGGGCTCAGACCTGGCTATGGTTAGCCTTCTTTGCCTCGTTTGCTGTAAAGTTACCTATGTGGCCCGTGCACACCTGGCTTCCAGATGCGCACGTTCAGGCACCGACGGCCGGCTCTGTTATTCTGGCGGGTATTCTGCTGAAAATGGGCGGCTATGGCTTCTTGCGCTTCAGTCTTCCGATGTTCCCAGATGCCAGCGAGATGTTCCAGCCCTTCGTCTTCACCATTTCGGTCATCGCGATTGTCTATGCCTCGCTCGTCGCGTGGCGTCAGACGGATATGAAAAAGCTCATCGCTTATTCCTCTGTCGCCCATATGGGCTTTGTCACGCTTGGTATTTTCTCCTTCACAGAGATTGGTGTGCAAGGAGCAATCTTCCAGATGCTCAGCCACGGCCTGATCTCCGGCGCGCTCTTCCTGATTGTCGGCGTGGTTTATGACCGGATGCATACTCGTGACATCGCCGCTTATGGCGGTCTCGTGCACAGGATGCCGGTCTATGCGACCTTGTTCATGCTGTTCACGATGGCGAATGTCGGTTTGCCAGGAACCAGTGGTTTTGTCGGCGAAATCCTGACCATGGTTGGCGCCTTCCAGGCCAATACATGGGCCGCAGCAGGTGCCGCGCTCGGCGTTATTTTCTCCGCGGTTTACATGCTCACTTTGTACCGGCGCACAGTCTTTGGTCCGATCACCAATCCGGAGCTCGAAGATATTCAAGACGTCAATGTTAAGGAACTGATCTGCCTCATTCCGTTGGCGATCGGAACCATTCTTCTGGGTGTGTTGCCCAATCTCATATTTGATATCACGCGTGAGTCTTCGCTCAATGCGCTTGCCCAGATGGCCGGAGGATAAGCCTCATGTTCGATCTAGAAGCCATTCTGACAACCATCGCACCAGAGCTTTTATTGGCTGCTGCCGGCCTTTTGGGCGTTACAATCGGCGCCTTGTTCGGCGATCGGTTTAATAGCTTTTCGTTTAAAGTCGGGGCTTTGGCGTTGTTTGCTGCGGCAGCACTCGCCGCCTTTTATTGGGAAGGTGGGCGTGCCTTTGACGGCCTTGTAGAAACCAGCAGTTTTGCCAATTTTGCGAAAGTCGTGAGCTTCATATCTGGGGGTATCGCCTTGTTGATGGCAGAAGGATTCCTTCGCCGTCACGGCACGATGCGTTATGAATATTCCCTTCTGGTGATCTTCGCCTCGCTCGGCATGGGCATTATCCTTTCATCAGCGAATTTCATGACGCTCTACCTCGGCGTAGAGACGCTTAGTCTGTCGTCATACGTCCTGGCTTCGTTCCATAGAGATAGCCCGCGCTCGGCCGAGGCGGGACTGAAATATTTCGTCCTTGGCGCCCTCGCATCGGGCTTGCTGCTTTACGGCATCTCGCTGGTCTACGGATTTGCGGGCGGCACGAGCTATGAAATTGTTGCCGAGACGGATGCCAGCCTGGGCTTCATGTTCGGCATGGTTCTGATGATTACGGGACTGGCATTTAAAGTATCGGCTGCGCCAATGCATGTCTGGACGCCTGATGTCTATGAAGGCGCGCCGAGCCCAGTTGTTGCGTTTTTTGCGACAGCGCCAAAAATGGCCAGCATGGTGGTTTTTGCGATCATCATGTTCACCGCTTTCCCGCAAGCCATGGCTGTCGAGAACTGGCAACTCATCATTGGTATTATCGCTGCAGCCTCGATGCTGATCGGAGCGTTCGGGGCGTTGCCGCAGAACAATTTGAAGCGTCTGCTCGGATACTCATCGGTGGCCAATATGGGCTATGCTCTGGTCGCCGTTGCAGCGGGAGTTCAATATGGCGCAGGATCGCTTCTGATCTTCATGACAGCTTATGTCATCGCCTCGCTTGGACTATTCGGCGGCGTGCTATCAATGCGTCGTGAGGGCGGAATGGTCGAGAATATTGATGAGCTTGCCGGTCTCATCCGTCGTCAGCCAGGGCTGGCGAGTGCCCTGACAGTCTTGCTGGTTTCAGTATCTGGCTTCCCGCTGGCCTTTGGTTTCCTCGGTAAATTGGCGGTTCTCGAAGCAGGGTGGGATGCTGGGTTGATGCCGCTCATCATTATTCTGGTCATCAGTTCCGTAGTGGCGATGTATTATTATCTGCGTATCGTCAAAGTCATGTGGTTTGACGAGCAAGCAGAGGATTTCGAGCCGGTCGATGGCTGGGTAACGATGACGGTCTATCTGACCGCCATTGCGAGTGTCGCATTACTGATCTTCGTAAGCCCGGTCAGCGAGTTGGCAGCATCTGTCGCCGCGAGCCTGATCTCGTGATCCAAGCCGCGCCAGTTTACTGGTATGATGAAATAGACAGCACCAGTGAAGAAGCAAAGCGCCGCGCGCGAAGCGGCGAGACCTCACCTGTGTGGATCGCCGCAAAACAGCAAGCGTCTGGCAAAGGTCGTCTAGGGCGCGCCTGGGCTTCGCCGATTGGAAATCTGTTCACAACTGTGCTGTTCCCGGAGCCTGGTGGCTTGCAAGTCGCAGCCCGCATCCCGTTTGCTGCGGCGCTTGCCGTTCGAGATATTTGTGAGACCGCTGTTCCGGGTCTTGGCTCGTTGCTGAAATGGCCGAATGATGTGCGCATTCGGGGCAAGAAGATTAGCGGAATTCTGACGGAGTCTGGCGAAACCAATGGAGTTGTCTGGATCGCACTCGGAATGGGCATCAACGTCCAACACACGCCGCAAGGCGTCGATCAAGCCGCGACCTCCCTGGCGGAGGAGGGCGCGTCACCAGCATTGTCCCCCGATTTATTGCTCGAAGATCTACGCGCCGCCACGCACAAACGGATAGAGCAAGCGCGAACCGATTTTGCGGGATTGCTGGACGATTGGCTGAAAGTTGCAGAAGGGTTTGGGCAGACTGTTCAGGCTGGGCCTGCGCAGGACCGGATAGAAGGCATATTTGAAGGCCTCGCCGAAGATGGCGGCCTTATCCTGCGATTGCCGAATGGCGAACACCGCACCATAAGGGCGGGTGACGTAGATTTAGTGAAGCGAGTAAGCTGATGCTTTTGGTAATTGATGTCGGTAACACCAATACGGTTTTCGCTCTGCACGATGGTGCGGCGTGGGTTTCCAGCTGGCGTAGTTCGACCGATGCAACTCGGACGGCCGATGATTATGCGGTTTGGCTGGGAACGCTGATGCGTATGGAAGGCCTGGAACTGTCGGCGATTGATGGCTGCATCATTTCATCGGTTGTTCCGCAAGCAAAATTCAACTTCCGAAATCTGTCCCGTCGCTATTTCAACGACGAACCGATTTTCGTCGGTGAGCCGACGACCAAACTTGGCGTTCCGATCCGCATTCGTCGGCCTGAGCAAGTCGGCGCAGACCGCCTTGTCGCCGCGATTGGCGCGCATCAACTCTATAAGGGTGCGAAACTGGTCATTGATAGTGGAACCGCGACGACATTTGACCTTGTCGGCCCCGATGGCGGGTTTGAAGGCGGGATCATTTCCCCGGGGATCAATCTCTCGATGCGGGCCTTGCACGATGCCGCCGCGCAATTGCCGCGCATTGCCATCCAGAAACCAGCCCAGGTGATTGGCCAGGACACAGTATCGGCAATGCAATCTGGTGTCTTCTGGGGCTATGTTGATTTGATTGATGGTCTGGTAAATCGGGTGAAGAGTGAATATTCAGCGCCGCTTTCGGTGATTGCGACAGGCGGCGTCGCGTCTTTGTTTGAGGGCGCAAGTGATACAATTGATCATTTCGATCAAAGTTTGATGGAGGTTGGCCTGCTTGAGGTCTATCGCCGGAATAAGAAAGACTAAGCGGGGCATATGACCAAAAATCGCGATGCCGAACTCGTCTTCCTGCCACTTGGCGGATGCGGCGAAATCGGAATGAACTTGAATGCTTATGGCTATGGCCCTGAGCACGATCGGCGCTGGATCATCATCGACGTTGGCGTCACTTTCGGTGGTGATGATACGCCAGGGATTGATCTGATCACGCCCGACCCAGCTTTCCTAGAAGACCAGGGCGACAAGATCGACGCAATCTTTCTAACGCATGCACACGAAGACCATATTGGCGCGATCGGCTTGATTCTGCCGCGATTGAAAACACGCGCCCCCATATATGCGACCCCGTTTACGGCCCATTTGGCGCAAGCCAAACTGATTGAACGTGGACAGAAATCAGTCAGTATTGACGTGCTGCCGCTTGGTGCTGAAGTCGAGGCTGGCCCGTTCAAAGTCCGCTATATCACGCTGACGCATTCCATCCCGGAACCGAATGCGCTGTCGCTCGAGACACCGCTCGGAACAATCTTGCATACCGGTGACTGGAAGATCGACCCCGATCCGCAATTGGGAGATAGCACCGATATCGCTGCCCTCACAGCGCTTGGTGACGAAGGCGTGCTGGCCATGGTGTGCGACAGTACGAATGTCTTTGTTGAAGGCGAAAGCGGTTCCGAAGGCGTGGTTCGCGAGAATTTGATCGAATTGATTGGCGGTCTAAAAGGCCGTGTTGCCGTGACCACGTTTGCGTCAAATGTGGCACGCGTTGCGAGCGTCATCGAAGCGGCACGGATCGCCGGACGTAGCGTCTGCCTTGTCGGACGCAGCATGCACAAAATCACCGATGCGGCGATAGCAACGGGCGTCATTTCAGACCTTCCGGATCTCATCAGCGAAGACCAGGCCGGAAGTCTGCCGGATGAAAACCTGCTCTTCCTGTGTACGGGATCGCAAGGCGAAGAACGCGCAGCGCTTGGCCGTATTTCGCGTAATGACTACCGCCATATCAGTCTGAGTGAAGGCGATACCGTTATCTTCTCGAGCCGGGTTATTCCGGGTAATGAGAAAGGTATATACGAGATGCAAAACGCTTTGGCGGAAAAGGGCGTTCGGATCATCACTGACAAGATGACGGATGAACCTATCCACGTCTCGGGCCACCCGGCGCGCGATGAGTTGCGGCAGATGTACCAATGGGTGCGCCCAAAAATATCTGTACCGGTGCATGGTGAACGGCGTCACATCTTGGAACACGCGGCCTTTGCCAAAAGTCTGCAAGTCAGCCAGGCGGTCACCCCGCGCAATGGCGATCTCATCAAGCTGGCGCCCGGACCAGCAAAGGTCATCGATACGGTGCCGAACGGACGCATGTATCTCGATGGCAATCGTCTGGTGCCTGCCGAGAGCGAAGGCATACGCGAGCGACGGGCTTTGTCGAATTGGGGCTATGTCAGCGTCGCGATTGCGATCGACGAGAATGGCGATGTTGTTGACGGGCCGCTGCTTGCCGCGCGAGGATTGTCAGAGCCAGATGGCAGCAATGCCGATGAAAGCCTGATCGATGTTGATGAAGCCGTTGAGGATGCGGTAAACGGCATGAAACGCCGCAAACGCCTCGAGGATGAAGACGTGGAACGCGTTCTGGCGCGCGCTGTAAAGAAAGCCTGCGAGCGGACGTTCGGTCGCAAGCCTCTGGTCGACGTCAGTGTGCTAAGGGTCTGAGGCAGGAGAATTCTTATGACCAGTGATTTCAAGATCGGCCCTCTCAATCATGTCGGCGTCGCCGTACCAGATATAGAGGCAGCGATGGAGACGTATCGGTCGCTCTACGGCATCACGGATATCACTGTTCCTTTTGATATGCCGGCGCAGGGTGTCAAAGTCTGTTTCGTGAACTTGCCAAACAGTCAGATCGAATTGATCGAGCCGTTGGATGAGCACAGCCCGATCCACAATTTCATCGAAAAGAACCCGCGCGGCGGGCAGCACCATGTTTGCTTTGAAGTTGCAGACATCCATGAGGCGGTGACAGAAATGAAAACCCGCGGCGCGACGGTTCTGGGTGAACCACGTATCGGAGCGCATGGCACAATGATCGTGTTCATCCATCCCAAAAACTCAAACGGCGTTCTGGTTGAGCTGATGGAAACGCCTAAAGACGGACATCACTAGATGGACCCGGTCGGATTCATTGTCGTTTTCATTATCACCTGGTGGCTCAGTTTCTTTTGCGTCCTGCCGATCGGCGTCGAGGGCCAGTTCGAACAAGATGGCGATGTCGTTGAAGGTTCAGAAGAGGGCGCGCCCAAACAGCCGATGATCAAGAAAAAAGCGTTCTGGGCAACCGGCGGCGCACTCATCCTGACTCTGATGGCACATTTTATCGTCGTGCCTTGGCTCGCCGCACAATAGGCGTCCGCCCCAAACGAGCCGCGACATTGCTTATGAGCTGAGCTGTTTAACGAGCTTCGAGAAAATTTCGACGCCTTCAACCAGTTGCGCTTTGGCGACATACTCATTCGGCGTGTGGGCCTGGTCGATTGAGCCGGGACCGCAAATCACAGATGGCATGCCGGCCTGATGAAACTGACCGGCCTCGGTTGCATAGGCCACCGCGCGATTGGCATTGTCGCCGGTTAAGGCCCGGACCAGTGCCTCAGCAGGATTATGCTCGCCCGGCGCCAACGGCGGTACGTCAGTCATCTTGGTGACCTGGACGCCGCATTCTGGAAAACGGCTTTTCAAGATCGCATCCTTGTTCGAAGCTGCCGCAATAAATGGTTCAAGGATTTCATCTGGATCAAATCCAGGGGGGCATCTCAGGTCAAAAGCGAATGTGCAGTCCTGAGCCAGTATGTTCGTCGCTGTGCCGCCATTCAGCAGCCCAATGCTCAGGGTCGGGTAGGGCGGATCAAACGGCGAATCCGGATCCCGATAGGCTGCGAGACCTCGTTCGATCTCTCGTAACACGCCCATCAGGTCTACCGCTTCGCCCGTCGCCGATACGCCAAGATGCGGCAGGCTGGAATGCGCATTCTTTCCGGTCACAGTGACTTCAGTCAGCATGATCCCCTTATGACCGGAGACAACTTGCCACAAAGTCGGCTCGCCGACCCAGACGGCATCCGGGCGCGCGCCATGCTCGACCATGGTTTGGATCATTGAGGGCGCCCCCTGACAGCCGACTTCTTCGTCATAGGAAAATGCGAAATGGACCGGGCGTTTCAACTCAATTGCAGCAACTATCGGGGCGAACGCCAGACAAAGCGCAATGAAGCTTTTCATGTCGCACGTCCCGCGCCCGAAATAGAGGTGATCTTTCAAGACCAGAGTGAACGGATCCGTGTGCCAGTCCTGACCATCGACGGGTACGACATCTGTGTGTCCTGAAAGTACCAGGCCGCCCGGCACATCCGGCCCCAGGCGCGCCCATAGGTTTGTCTTGTCGCCTGTGCTGTTCTCGATCCGCCGGCAGTCAGCGCCCAGTGGGAGAAGCTGCGCCTCGATCCATTCAATCAAATCGAGATTTGAGTTTCGCGATGTTGTGTCGAAACTGACAAGCTTTTCCAGAATCGCTGTGACTGTCGCTAAGTCGCTCATCGATGGCGGTCCTAATCGGTCATATCAGAATATGGGTTCTGGCTCGGCAGGATGATATCATTGGCAAGACCAGCGATCGATACTTTGGTCTCTGTAATGTCGATATCATTCTCAGCAATTTGTTTCTCACCAAATCTGTAAATCGGCGTGTAGTCGCCGCGATCGGCGCCATCAATATAGGCCTCGGATGCAGCGAGGCTGGTTTTGCGCTTCTCCAAATAAGTCTCCATAGCGGTGTCGCCATAGCGCTTTTCGAGCATCGCTTCTGTCCGGCTTGGTGACAGCACCACCGCGGACGCATTATTGCCGCCAAAGCCTTTAGAATTGAGGATTGCGACCTCTAAGCCATCTTTGGTCGGTGTCTGATGATCAGGGCCGAGCTTAAGTCGTTCCTGATGAACATCATCCGCCACTGCATCAATGGTCTGAATGCCAGGCAGAATTCCGTATTCGAAACTTCCCAAGGCGGCCGAAAGTTGGTCGCCACTCGCGGGTGCGATTGTGTGGCCGAGATAGGATTTCACAGCGACGATTGGCCAGGCGTCAATACCAAATGCGCCAGCCACCTGATCGAATATCTGAGATTCCGTGACTCTGTTCTGAGGCGTGCTTGAGCCATGCGCAAGGACGAAGCTTTTCTTGCGGACAGCATCTATGCCCGCGACATTGATCGCCGCGGCCGTCGCCTTGGCCATGCTAATATGATTGCCAGGTCCGGGCGCTGTGATCGATTTCTTGGTGCCATCCGCATCTATGAAGACGTCGGTGATCGAACCAAGGCACGGCGCACCGAGCTCCATCGCCAGGGCATCATCCATCAGAATAAAATACTGGCTGGACTCGCCAATCGTGAACCCGCAATTCTTTCCAAACGGCCGGCTGGCGCGGCGGTGATCAACGGTTTCATCGCCATAGGTCTTGATCATCGCATCATCGCTGGCCAGGGCGCCCATCGTACCAAAGCCGTCCATCAGCTCAGGTCCGATTGGGGCTTCGCTATTGCCGACCATCGCAACGCGGACCTTGCCCGCTTGCAGGTCAGATACGGCGTGGCGCAAGTTGGACAGGAAGGTCGCACAAGCCGCGACTGAACTGCTGGCAATGCCGACATTTGACAGGACATAAGCATTAATGAAGTCCGTCGGCATCGAATTGATGCCCATGACCAGGGCTTTGGTGGAAACGCGCTCGCCCTTCATCCGGGCCTGATGCATGCCGCCATAGCCTTCTTTGTCCATCTGGCCGAAACCGCTGCTCGAATAGACCCCGACTTCATCTGGGCCAATATGAGCCAGCACAGTCTCCCATTCGATCCCCATGGCGCGCAGCGCATCAGTCGCGCCGAACAAGGCCATTTGCAGTCCGCGCGGCTGGAACCTGGAATTGTACAGGCTCGCCATTTCAAATCCGGTCGGCAATTGCCCTGCCGCCTTGATTGGAAAATCTCTGACATTTTCAAGTTTGATATCTAGCGCGCCATCCACGGTGATCATGACCTGATCATCATCATGAGGCGTGATGGTCCAGGTATCTGGAACGATTTTTGGCACCTTGTCCTTGGCCATCAGGAAAGTGAATGGCTGATTTTCGGATTGCAGCGTGGCATTCGATTGCCAGTACAATTGGTCGACATCAAAATGCGACGGCTCGACCCGGCGCACTAAGGTGCCTGCCAGCACGGCGTCACGGAATCGCTCGGCAATATCAGCCTGACTGAGGGCTTGGTCCGGTGCGTCGCCAGCCAACGCCGAATAGGATCCGTCATCTGCGGCTGAGGCCAATCCCATCATCACCGCCAGGCCAGCAATTGTCTTAGTCTGTTCTTCTGGGGTTATGGCGTCGAACACCATGCGACGAAAACTTTGGAATCCTGATGTCCGCCCAGCAGCATTCACGCCGCCCATGCTCACGATAACTGGTAACCGCACGAAACGCTCTCCTATGTGTCGCCAACAGATCTTACGCGCCTGTATGGCAATAGCTACGGCTATTTCGCCCCAGTTTGCGCGGTGATGCAATATAACGCAGCAGGTGGTCGGCGATGGCGGCTATGATTCTCGAGTGATCTAGAGGGCCAGATGGCGGAGGAGGTAGGATTCGAACCCACGGAACGCTTGCACGCTCAACAGTTTTCAAGACTGCCGCATTCGACCACTCTGCCACTCCTCCGCGGTCGGATGCTTCTTTTCTACAGTCCGCGGCAGAATGCAAGTCCTGTCATGAAATTGCCTGCATTGCGTCTGTTTATGGTTAATCAGGTGTTACGGATGCAGTGTGCAAGTTTTTGTTTCCATTCACCGTACATGCAGCTTGCTATGGTAAACGAGGTGAACGTCGAAAAGAGCTGAATGCTCTATCTGCCCTGAATGGGCGGCGACCACAGAAAGAGGTTAGAAATGAAGACGTCTGCGTCCCGTATAGTTGCCATCGCCTTATCTGGCGCGAGTATCACGGCTTTTGTTTTGGCTGGTACTGCCCACGCAGATCGCCGCGCTGCCCCGATTGTATATGCGAATACGGATAAACCTGTTCAACAGACAATTGCTCAACCGGCGGCAACAGATGCGCAGACAGCGCTTACGAATGATTCCCGCATCGCGTTCCACTATCCAGGTGATGACACTGTCGCCAGCGTGCAAGCGCCAGCGAAAGTTTTCCAACCAACAAACGTGCAGCCTGCCAGCACGCCATTTGCCGCCTCTGCTTTCACACCGAGCCCGGTTCCGTTCGCGCCAAGCGCAGTTTCAGCGGTCGCTCAGGCCCCCGTCAAACCGATTAGAATTGCATCTGTTGATACGCAGCAAGTGGCGCGCACCGGCAAGCCGCTGACGCTGAGCCGTGTGTCCGCGAATCGCGACGCCAAGATCAGTGAAGAACGCGGACAGGCCAGCATCTATACAGATGGCTTTAATGGACAGCCGACCGCGAATGGCGAGATCTTTGACGAAACAGCAATGACCGCTGCGCATCCGAGTCTGCCGCTGCCAAGTCTCGTTCAAGTCATCAATGAAGACAATTCTCGCGAAGTCGTCGTCCGCGTAAATGATCGCGGGCCGTTCGACGGTAAGCGTATCCTTGAACTATCGCCGCGCGCCGGGTCAGTTCTGGGAATTTCCAAAGGCGGCGATGCAAGTGTTCGCGTTCGTTATCTCGGACCAGCGCCGGTTCAACAGAATCCGGAAACATTTGCCTCGAACAGTATTGAAGATGAGTCATTGCCACCGGTTGAAATGCCGCCCGTGCAGGCATTTGCGCAACCATCGCAATCGCCATTTGGGACAGCGGTCGCTCAGCCCGCTATAGCGCCCGTGCCGTCTACCCCCGAATACGCCGCGCCTGTTCGGGTCGCAAGCATGACTGTGTCAGCGCCTGCCGCCGCTGGGAATGTCTTCATTCAAGCGGGCGCGTTCGCAGATATTGCCAACGCTCAGCGTCTGACATCCTCACTCGGCAGCGGATTACCCGTCAAGATCGAAGAAGCCCGGGTCAATGGCGGCGACTTTTTCCGCGTCTTGATTGGGCCTTTCCCAACCATGGATATGGCCGACCGCGAGCGGCGTGCTTTGTCACAGTCGGGCGTCGTCGATGGGTTCCTGACCACGCGATAAAGCGCGCACCGCAACAAAGATTGACCTTCGCCACGAACTAGCCCTTTTTCCGCGTCAGGAAAAAGGGCTTATTCCTATTGGTGAAAGGACGTGTGATGCACATTTGGCGCGGCGCGATTATTATTCTGTCTATGCTGATCTTGCCGTTTGCGGCGACAGCACAAATCCTTGAATCAGACGCCGATTATGCCGTCATCATGGATCACGAGACCGGCGAGGTGCTTTGGTCCAAGAATGGCGATGAGCCGATGATCCCGGCCTCAATGACGAAAATGATGACCGCATATTTCGTTTTTGATTTGATTGATCAGGGCGAAATCACACTCGATACGGAAATGGCGGTCAGCGAAGATGCCTGGCGCCGGGGCGGCTTTCCATCTGGAACATCGACAATGGGCCTGCGTCCGAAGGAGCGTCCAACAGTTCGCGAATTACTGCACGGCATGATCATCATGTCGGGCAATGACGCATGTATGGTGCTCGCTGAAGGCATTGCTGGATCAGAAGCCGCCTTTTCACGGCAAATGACCGAGCGGGCGCATGAACTTGGTTTGAGCACGGTCAATTTCGTCAACTCAACCGGGCTTGAAGGTGAAGGCCATATTGTTTCATCGACAGACCTGGCGCGGCTGGCAAAGCTCATCATCGATGATTATCCGCAATATTATGAGTGGTATAGCAAGGATTCCTATACGTGGGGCCAATACACACAGGCGAATAGAAACCCTCTACTGGGCACGATGGATGGCGCCGATGGTCTGAAGACAGGCCATCTCGATATTTCCGGCTATGGCTTAACGGCGTCAGCGGTGCGAGACGGTAAGCGCCGCATCATTGTGATCAATGGGCTGCCGAGCAAACAGGCCCGCGCGCAGGAAGCCGAACGACTGATGCGCATGGCGTTCACAGCATTTGAAACACGGACGATTGAAGCAGACGATAAGCGTCTCGCTGAGCTTGATGTCTGGATGGGCGAGGCGCGGAAAGTCGGCGTGCGTCTGGGTGAGAGTGTCGACGTAACAGCCCATAAACGCGCCTTTGCAAAAGGGACGACAGAGCTGGTTCATGATCGCTTGATCGAAGCGCCAATCAAAGAAGGCGATCAAATCGCCACTCTGATTGTGAAAATAGAAGGCAAAGACCCGATCGAACTGCCACTGCTGGCATCCGAAAGCGTTGCTCGACTGGGCTTCATTGGGAAAGCCGTCGACGGCTTGAGCCGGATGATGGAAGGCGGAGCCTGATAAGTGGCGGATACGGGGCGGTTTATAACGCTTGAGGGCGGGGAAGGGACCGGCAAGTCGACGCTGATCCAGGGCCTGCGCGCAGCGCTCGAAAATCGCGGGTTGGACGTCATCGTGACTCGAGAGCCTGGTGGCACACCATTAGCGGAGCGTGTCAGATCACTGGCTTTGTCGCCGCCGGATGATCTAAGCTGGTCACCCCTGGCGCATGCTTTGTTGATGAATACCTCACGCGAAGATCATCTCACCAAGCTGATCCGTCCCGCGCTCGCCAAAGGCTCATGGATTTTGTGCGATCGATTTGCAGATTCAAGTAGAGCCTATCAGAGCATTGATGGCGTTGATTCAGAGACGCTTTTGAAGATTGAGCAAATTGTAGTGGGGGAAACGCGCCCCGATCTGACGATTATTCTGGATGCAGCTCCAGAAGCGCTCGCGAGCCGCCGCGAGGCGCGGGGCGTCAGCGATGTGTTTGAAGCCCGGAATATGGACTTCCACAATCAGATCCGGGCCGCATTTCTTGCAATTGCTGAAGCTGAGCCAGATCGCTGCGCAATTATCGATGCGTTGCAATCGCCGCCTGCCGTTCTGGCGCAAGCGATCGATCTGATTGATGAGCGATTGAAACCAGCATGAGTGCGGCGTTTCCTCTGGCTGGGCATGACGCGCCTATTGAACGTTTTATTCAGGCCCGGTCGTCTGGACGATTACATCATGGCTGGATCTTCCAGGGCCCATCAGGGATAGGCAAGTCCATCGTCGCCCACCGCATTGCCGGATTGATGCTGGGAGCCGCGGCTATGGACGCCGATGCGTCAGACGAAGTGATGCAACTGGTTCAGTCCGGCGGGCATCCAGACTTGAAGTGGATTGAGCGCGGCCTGAATGAGAAAGGCAAACTGCGTCAGGATATCACCGTCGATCAGATCCGTGAGCTCAATCAGTTCTTCCATTTACGTCCGGCATTGGCCGGTTGGCGGATCGGGGTTGTCGACTCGCTAGATGAAATGAACGTCTCGGGCATGAACGCCCTGCTGAAAACACTCGAAGAGCCGCCGAACAATGCTCTGCTAATCTTGATCTCGCATTCAACGCAGCCAATTCTGCCGACGATCAGATCGCGTTGCCAAGTATTGCGCTTTTACCCCCTATCTGACGACGACACCAAAACCGTCCTTAAATCTCAAGACGCTAACGTTGAGCTCGCTGCTGATCTGGCGCCCGGCCGACCGGGGTATGGCATGGCGCTGTCGCAGACTGCCGGCGCCAAAGCGGTACAGACGGCGCGCGCTCTACTTCGGAATGTCAGAAAACCATCTGGCGGTGTCGTCTCTGCAGCGCTGACCTCAACCATGGTCGATGAGGGGTCGCTGCAAGCTTTTGCTGATACGCTGATGCATTGGATCGCCGAAAAGGCTGATGCGGATCCTGAGCTAAGTGCGACCTGGCTTGCGATGCATGAGGTTCGCTCGACCGCCAACGCCCTTAATTTGACACCACTACAAACCGCGACGAAGCTGTTTTCCGTCTTGCAAGATGGCGTGAAGACTGTAAGCGCCTGAGGCCATGTTCGACACACACGTAAACCTCCACGCGGAAGCCTATGAAGACGATCTGGCCGATGTGCTGAGCCGTGCACGCGAGGCCGGAGTTTCAAGGATGCTGGCGATTTGCGAGCGCCTCGACAGCTTTCCGCGAGTCAAAGAAATCGCCGATGCGAATGATGATATCTGGTGTAGCGTTGGCACGCATCCTCACCATGCGAAAGACTTTACCGAGACCATCGCTGATGACCTGATTACGCTCGCACAGGATAAAAAAGTCGTGGCGATTGGCGAAACCGGCATGGACCTGCACTATGGCTATAGTCCTCAGGATCAGCAGGAAGCGAGTTTTCGCACCCACATTCAGGCGGCGCGGGAAACTGGGTTGCCGGTGATTGTGCATACGCGCGAAGCCGACGATCTGACAGCACAGATCCTGGAGCAAGAGCACGCGCAAGGATCATTCCCGGTCCTGTTGCATTGCTATACGGGCGGACCTGACCTGTGCCAACGCGGCCTGGCGCTTGGCGCTTATGTTTCAGTTTCTGGCATCCTGTCTTTCAAGAGCGCCAAAGAGGTCCGGGCCGTGATCAAGCAAGTGCCGCTCGATCGGGTCATTCTGGAAACGGATTGCCCTTATCTCACCCCGATGCCGTATCGCGGGCGCAGAAATGAACCGTCTTACCTGCCTTATGTCGCTGACGCTCTGGCAGACCTGCATGGCACCACGCGCGAAGAAATCGGCGCCACTTGCGAAGCCAACGCGTTGCGCCTGTTTCAAGGCGTGTCATGAGCAAGCGCCGGATCAAGTTTACGCTGCTCGGCACGGGGTCTTCAGGTGGGGTTCCTCGCGTTGGAGGAGACTGGGGCGCGTGTGATCCGAACGAACCCAAGAACCGGCGTCTGCGCTGCTCTGCGCTGGTTGAAGCCTGGAGCCAAGATGCCCCGGATGTCAAAACCACGGTTCTGATCGACACGTCACCAGATCTGCGGGAACAATTGTTGCAGGCCGAGGTCAAGAAACTCGATGCTGTTGTTTTCACACATGATCACGCGGACCAGACGCATGGCATAGATGATATCCGCGCGCTCGCCATTCGCAATCGGGCGCGGATCATTTGCTATATGGACGAGTCGACATCGAAAACGCTGGTGCCGAAATTCCGCTATGTTTTTGAAGGCGAGGGCGGCTATCCGGCGATTTGCGATCTACAGCCAAAGATTTCCGCTTTTCAGAGCTTTTCAGTTTCAGGTGCGGGCGGCGAGATCGCGTTTTTTCCGCTTGATCAGGAGCATGGCTATATTCGATCGCTCGGGTTTCGCATTGGCGACATGGCTTATTGCAATGACTTGAATGCGCTGCCGGATGAAACGTTGGCGCGGTTAAAAGGCTTGGATCTATTGATGATCGATGCCCTGCGATACACCCCGCACCCGTCGCACGCGCATCTCGATAGGACGCTAGAATGGATCGAACAATTACAGCCGAAACGCGCGGTCCTGACAAACCTGCACGTAGACCTGGATTATGCCACCCTGATCAAGGACTTACCGGCCGGGGTTGAGCCTGCATATGACGGTTGGGCGTTTGAGACCGACTATTAAGCCGGCTCTGTCAGGTCGTGAACCATTTTATTGACGCTGCCATAATCTGTTTTCCCGGTTCCAAGCACCGGGATCTCGGCCACATGAAAAACTTTTCGAGGCACGGATAGCTCTGACACGCCGTGGGACTGGCACCAGGCGAGCAGGGCGCTTCGATCAGCGTCTTTGGCTGTGCTCAACAAGACCACTTGTTCGCCTTTTCGGGGATCAGGAATGGCGGCCGCAGCATGCATGTCATCCGGCCAGATTGCACTGGCGCAATTCTCGACGACGGCGAGCGACACCATCTCGCCACCAATCTTGGCAAACCGTTTGACGCGGCCCATGATGCGAATGCAATCATCTTCATCCATAATGCAGATATCGCCCGTATCATGCCAGCCATCTTGCGGCGGCTCAATCACGCCTGGGGCGGAAGACCGCATATAGCCAAGCATGATGTTCGGTCCGCGAATGCGCAGCTTACCGCCTTCTTCAATGCCTTCAACGGGCAACAGCTCATATTCCATGTCAGACATCAGGCGGCCAACAGTGCCCGGTTTGTTGAACTCGATGGAGTTGGCAGCCACGACGGGTGACGCTTCCGTGGCGCCGTACCCTTCGAGGATCTCGATCTCGAATTTCTTGCGTACAAAGGCGCGGGTCTCATCGCGTACGCGCTCAGCGCCGCACACGGCGAGGCGGACCGTATCCAGGGCGCCATCCTTAGCGACACGGGCATACTGGCCAATGAAGGTATCTGTTGCGAGTAGGATGGTGGATCCCGTTTCCTCGATCCGTCCGGCAATTTCGCGTGGCTGCAAGGGGCTGGGATGAAACACAGCCTTGATGCCTGCGATCAATGGAAGGATCGCGCCGACCGTCAGTCCGAAGCAATGGAAGGTTGGCAATGGGTTGAAGACAATGTCCTTGGCTGGATCAAGACCAATATGGGCCCGGACCTGTTCGACATTCGCGACAATGTTCTGGTGGGATAAGACGACGCCTTTGGGCTCGCCTTCGGTGCCGGACGTGAACAGTACGACGCCCGGTTTCTTGTGGTTCTGACCACTGTGAAAAAGCCCCGGCAGAATAGGACCCAATCCACCTGCGACCTTGTCCATCAGGCCAAGCTCTTCTCGAACATCTTCGAGATAGACAAAATCGGCGACGTCATCGAGTTCGGCGATCAAGGCTTCGAGGCCGCCGAGTTCAACGAACTTGTGCGCGGTAACGATCTTGGAGATTTTACCCGCTTTCATCGCCGACTTGATATTCGCGGACCCAGCTGAAAAGTTGAGCATGGCGGGCAGGCGCCCAGACGCCAGGACCGCACAGAACGCGATCACAGCACCCGCGCCGGTCGGCAGCATGATCCCAACAGTCTCATTGCGATCGAATTTCTTGCCGAGGGCTGAGCCGAGCGCGAATGCGCCGCGAAGTACGGTTTTGTAATCGACCTCCGTGCCGTCGCCATCGATAATTGCGACTGTTTTGCCACCAAATTTTTTCGAGGCCTTGATGATCGCTGAGAATATATCGGTCTTGGCGCTTTGAGCACGCCACTGCAACGGCGCCGGGGATGTCGTATCAGTCATGGGGTCACTATGCTCTGAACTGTTAACTGTTTGCAACAAAGTGTCACAGTCGGTGATCAGATCAAGTATTATTGCTGTCATCTGCAGCTAGCTGCATAGGCGCTATGCCGCTCGGGTGCTTGCCGAATTCGTCAATCCACGCCATTTAGGGTGCATGGCGACACTGATTGATAAAAAGCCCCAATTTCGGCATCCGGAAAAGCGTAATCGGCCAGATACGCCGCTTTTGCGGAAACCCGACTGGATTCGCGTCAAAGCCCCGACCTCCAAGGGGTATGCGGAAACCCGAGAAATCGTGAAATCGAAAGGCCTTATCACCGTATGTGAAGAGGCTGGCTGTCCGAATATTGGCGAGTGCTGGGACAAGAAGCACGCGACCATGATGATCATGGGTGATACGTGCACGCGCGCTTGTTCGTTCTGCAATGTCATAACTGGCAAGCCGGCCCCATTAGACACGGACGAACCGCGCCGTGTTGGGCAAGCTGTCGCCGAAATGGGCCTCGAGCATGTGGTCATTACATCGGTTGACCGTGATGATCTGGAAGATGGCGGTGCGATGCATTTCGTGCACACGATCAGAGCCATCCGAGACGCCTCTCCGAGCACGACGATCGAAATCCTGACGCCAGACTTTCTACGCAAAGACGGCTGGGAAGCTAAAGTCATTGATGCGAAACCGGACGTGTTTAATCACAATCTTGAGACCGTGCCGCGACTGTATCTGACGATCCGACCGGGCGCGCGATATTTCCACTCGCTGCGTCTGCTCGAAAAAGTCAAAGATAGAGACCCCGCTCAGTTTACCAAGTCTGGCTTGATGGTTGGGCTCGGCGAAAGCAAAGAAGAAGTCATGCAAGTGATGGATGATATGCGATCAGCGGGCATTGATTTCCTGACCATCGGCCAATATTTGCAGCCGACTCGGAAACACGCCGCCGTTGATCGCTATGTCACCCCTGACGAGTTTGCGGCTTACGAGGAAATCGCCCGTTCGAAAGGCTTCCTGATGGTCTCGGCTTCACCTTTGACTCGGTCGAGTTACCATGCCGGCGAGGACTTCGCCCAGCTGCGAGCAGCGCGCGAATCCCAAATTCGATCGAATGCCTAAAGTATCCGAGCAGGTGCTGATTCCGCACAGCGCAGAGAACCTGTACGAATTGGTCCGGGATATTCGTCGATACCCTGAATTTATTCGCTGGATCAGCAATGTTTCGGTTACGAACGAAGCCGGGAATGCTGACGAGGCCTATTCATGTCTGGGCAAAGCATCTGTCCATTTTAAGGGCTTTGACGAACAATTCTCCACTCATGTCAGCGCCGATCCGATCGCTCGAAAGATAGACGTGAAGCTGGAACGTGGACCGTTCCGTCACTTGCGCAATCGATGGCAGTTCGATCCGCGTGACGATGGCAAGACACGCGTTCATTGCTTCATTGATTATGAGTTTAAGAACCCCGTCCTGGGCCTTCTGGCTCGCGCCAATTCGCGGCTGGCTGTAGACCGAATTATGGAAGCTTTTCGCCGCGAGGCAGATAAACGATTCGTCCAGAATTGATCGTTCAGAGGTGCGTTCAAATCGCCAGGTTTGGTTAGATGCGTGACGAAGTTTTCACTATGCGTGTTAATCGGTTCAACACACAATCATTCGAATGTCGCCTCTGAAATATGTATTCGAATGGACGTTAGTTTTATGAAAACCAGACTTAGTTTCCTATTGAGCGGAACGGCCCTCTCGGCTGTGTGTTTTGCGCCGGTCGGGGTCGCCCAGGATGGAACCGATTGGTTTGACCGGTCACCAGTGCAGCCTGTCTCGGAACAGACGGATCCGGCGACAGAGCCTGTTCCAATCGCTAATGGCGGGATCGATCTGAGCCCTGAAGTGGTGTTTTCGACAGGCTTGAATTCGAATGTTCTGGCCACTGACCTAAACGAGATCGACGATTCCTATGTCGGTTTCACTCCGTCAATCACCATGAATTCGAATTGGCAGCGCCACGCCCTCGATGGCTATTTCGGCGTTGAGAATGTCCACTATTCAGAGCTTACAGATGAACGCCATACCGACCTCAAAGTAAAACTACGCGGGCGCCTGGATCTCGGTGAAAAAACCAGCATTACGCTTGGCGTCAGCGGCGCGGATGAGACCGAAGACCGAACCGCGCTTTCGAACGTGCCTCTCTCAACAGAACCGAATGAATTTACCCGCATAGGCGGCGTATTCGGTTTTTCACATCAAGTTGGGCGTTTCATGACGACAGCATCACTGGCAGTCGATTCATATGACCATGACGATGTCGAAATCGCTGGTGCGTTGATTCAGGATCAGGATTTTCGCGACCATGATGAATTGACCGGGTCCGCCCGTGTTGCCTATGCGGTCAACCGCAATGCCGCGCTTTATGCATCCGTCGATCACACGCAAGCCGATTTTCGCCCGCCAAACATCTTCAACGCCTTCAACCGGGATTATTCAGGAACCGTTCTGTTGCTCGGCACGGATTTCGATTTGAACAACACAATCAGCGGCGATATCGGCCTGGGGTATCAGAGTTACACGTATGATGATGTCTCGTTCGAGGATATTAGCGACTTCGCCTTTGCGGGAAATGTCGATTGGCAGGTCGCGAATGCGACAACGCTTTCCGCCGCCGCCGCGCGCCGGGTGATTGATCCAGGTCTCATTTCGACCAATGCCGCGATCGAAACCGGAGCGAGTCTGCGACTCGAGCAGGGCGTCTCGAAGAAATTCTCGCTGAATGGCGAAGCCGGTTACTCGCAATATGAGTTCGAGCTTATCGACCGGGATGATGATCGCGTCGACTTCAAACTGGGCGCGAACTGGAAGCTCAATCCGAATATCTGGTTAGAGGGCGGTTATCAGGTCAGCGATCAGACGTCCGATTTTCAAGCCTTCACGGATAACCGCGTTGTCTTGAAAATGCGGGTTTTCCCTTAAGCGCGAAGCCGTTCATCAGCGGCGATTGTCGACGCGATGAAACCGCCCCCCAGAATGCGCGTAGAGCCAGCTGCGTCATACAAAACGCTGGCCTGGCCGCGTGACACACCTTCTTCGGGAGCTTCAAACCACACTGCCGGAGCACCATTGTGGAAGCCAAGTTTGCCGGCCGCCGGTTCACGCGTTGAGCGCACCCGAACAAGTGCGGGCTCGCCGCGTTCACATGCTTCGATCAGGGATCCCTCACCAAGCCAGTTGAGCTCTTCCATGGTCACGCCGGCGGTCAGCAGCGCTTCGCGTGGGCCGACGATGACCTGGCGGGCCGGGGCGTCGATCTTGACCACATAAAGCGGATCACCGGTCGCCACTCCCAACCCGCGACGTTGGCCAATTGTGTAGTGAATCACACCCTCATGTTGCCCAAGCACCCGGCCATCAAGATGCACGATATCACCGCCGCGCCCTGAGCCGGGTCGCAGCTTTTCGACGACAGCGGCATAAGACCCTTCCGGTACAAAGCAGATGTCCTGGCTGTCCGGTTTCGCAGCTACGGGCAGAGCGAAGTGATCCGCGAGTTCGCGGACCTGCGTCTTTGGCAAATCACCAAGTGGGAAGCGTACATATTCCAGCTGCTCCGTTGTCGTGGCAAACAGGAAGTAGGATTGATCCCGGCTGGCATCCGCGGCGCGGTGAAGTTCAGGCTTCGTCGAACCGTCCGTACGGCGGATATAATGCCCAGTCGCCAGACAATCTGCGCCGAGCTCCTTGGCTGTACGCAACAGGTCTGAGAACTTGACTGTTTGGTTGCAGCGAATGCAAGGAATCGGCGTGGCGCCCGACAAGTAAGTATCGGCGAAATCTTCCATCACTTGCTCTTTGAACCGGCTTTCATAATCGAGCACGTAATGAGGAATGCCAATCTGGTCGGCGACATTGCGCGCGTCATGAATATCCTGACCAGCGCAGCAGGCGCCTTTCTTTTCAATCGCCGCGCCATGGTCGTAGAGCTGCAATGTAATCCCGACAACATCATAGCCTTGCGCGGCCAAAAGCGCAGCAACGACCGACGAGTCGACGCCGCCTGACATCGCCGCGACGACGCGGGTTTCTGATGGGGGTTTGGCAAAGCCTAGCGCGTTCAATTCACCAGGTGCGGGATCAGGCTCGCGCGATGCGAGCAGGTTAAGATCAGTCATTATATTCTCCAAACGGGTTCAAGGCCCGCAGCAGATGGGTTTGCGCCTATATAGGCGCCGCGTTTCAGAACGCCATATTTGTTTTCAGTTCGGCGAACTAGGCCTTGAAGAAGGGCCGATCACCCGCAACGGTGACGCGCTCCATAATCCGAATGTTCGGAAAATAGTCGCTTGCCGCATAATGCTGACATGCACGGTTATCCCAGAAGGCCAGTGATCCGGGCGCCCAGCGGAACCGGCATTGATATTCCGGCAGCCAGGCGCGGTGATACAGGTATTTCAAAAGCTCATCGCTTTCATCGCGGTCCATCCCGACAATATGATCGGTGAAGGCGACATTCACATACAGAACCCGCTCACCTGTTTCAGGATGCGTGCGAATGACGGGATGCTCTTGCGGGGGGAATTTCTCATGCAGCGCTGAAGCGTCTTTCTTCAGCCGCCGCGAGAAGACGCGGGCGATGTCATGTATGGCGGTCATTCCGCATAGGCGTTCTTTCAGCTCTTCGTCCAGGTCTTCAAACGCCATCACCATGTTCGAGAAGAGCGTGTCGCCGCCAATTTCAGGAAGCTCAATCGCGCGCAGGATCGACCCAAGCGATGGTTCTGCTCGCCAGGTGACGTCAGAGTGCCAGTTATTCTCCTGGCCCTTGGAGTTTGCGCCATGGGCGATGCGCAAGACTTCCGGGTCGGGTTGATCTTTTGGCGTTGCTGGATGGATTTCCAAGTCGCCAAAACAATTGGCAAATTCCATATGGCGTTCGCGCGTCAGGTCATGCTGATCACGGAAGAATACGACTTGGTATTTGAGGAGGGCGGCACGAACTTCATCCACCAAAGTGCTATCAAAATTCGCAATATCGGCGCCGATCAATTCCGCACCAATAGCCGGCGATAGGAGCTGCGGCTCAAATTTTGTGAATTCAGTATTGGCGTCGTAAGCCATGTTACCTCCCAATTTTTCTTTGAGCGTAACACAAGCGGGCGATTGGCCCTAGCGCCGTTTTAGATTTGGGCTTTGATCATGTTCAACGCCGCTTCGACGGTTGCCATACGAATTTCATAGCGGCCAATATCCCCGAGCGTCAGCATCTCGTGTATCATCGCCTTGTTTTCGCGGGCGCAGGCAATGTGGACTGTGCCAACAGGCTTCATTGGGGTGCCGCCGCCAGGACCCGCTATGCCGGTCACGGCAATAGCAAGATTGGCGCGACTTTGTTCCATCGCGCCTTCCGCCATCAATCGCGCAACCGGTTCGGATACCGCGCCATAGTCGGCGATGACATCACCTGCGACACCAAGGATTTCTGCTTTCGCCGCATTGGAATAAGTGACAAATCCGCGCTCAAGGACTTTTGATGATCCGGCGAACTCGGTAAATAACGCGGCGATCAGGCCACCGGTACAACTTTCTGCTGTGGCGATTTTTACTCGGCGCTCCATGGCCTGATCCATGGTGAGTAAAGCGAGATTTCGAATACGATCTGGAAACATGGTTCTGTCCTAGTCTGCTCCCGCAATAGGTGACAAGACCGCAATCGCTTGCGCGGCGATGCCTTCGCGTCTGCCGGCAAAGCCGAGCCCCTCTGTGGTCGTCGCTTTGACGCTGACCGCATCGAGAGACAGGCCGGTGACATCCGCCGTGCGTTGGCGCATGGCGTCGCGGTGAGGTTTCACTTTTGGCGCTTCACAAATCACAGTCACGTCGCAACTGGTGAGTTGCCAGCCCGCTTCTTTGGAAATCTCGACCGCATGTTTCAAGAAGGTTGCAGAGTCGGCGCCTTTCCATTGCGGATCTGATGGCGGGAAATGATCACCAATATCGCCCAGAGCGGCAGCGCCGAGAATGGCGTCCGTCAAGGCATGCCAGGCAACGTCGGCATCAGAATGTCCAGCTAGTTTGTGGGAATGTGGAATCTCTACGCCGCATAGGGTGACGCCATCTCCGGGCACGAGAGCGTGAACGTCGAACCCGATTCCCATTCTCGGTGTGTGAGCAGATGGCATCAGACGGCGCTCCATTCGGCGGTGATCTTCGGGATGTGTGATTTTGGCCAGGCGGTCGTTCCCTGCAATCAGCGAAACAGTTCCGCCATGCGCCTCGATGGCGGCGAGGTCATCAACATAGGTATTGCCGGCGGAGAGCGCCTCTCGGATCCGCCCGAATTTGAACGCTTGCGGCGTTTGAACGCGGTAAAGGTCAGTGCGATCAACTGCCTCGACGCGGTCCGCCATTTTTCGTTTTAGCGCATCAACGACTTCGATTGCGGGTGCGGATGCATCTGCCGTCTGCAAGGCCTCTATCAACCGCGAAACAACGTCTGTCGTCAGTCCAGGCCGAGCGGCATCATGGATCAGCACGGCATCGGTCAGATCGGGTAGGCAGGCCTCAAGACCCGACAACACTGACGCTGTCCGACTATCCCCGCCAGCGACGATCAGTGTGTTGGCAGGGCATAGAGCGCGATATTCATGGGCGGCATCAGCTGGAACGACGAGGATGCATTGATCAATGGCTGGATGTTCCAGGAGCGTCTTGAGCGACCACATAAAAACCGGCTGGTTGCCCAGCATGCGCCGCTGTTTCGGAACGGCGCCTCCAGCGCGTTCACCTCGCCCGGCGGCAACAATAATGGCTGCAATAGACATTGTGGCTGCATAACGCGTTGCGATAAAAAAGCCACACGCCTTTGGCGATCAGGTCAGGGAATTTCACTGCCCCACTTTTGTGCAGTGCAAAAATGTGATTTTACACGGTTTATGAAAAATATGCCCGCATTTCAGGCAGAACGCGTGTGGTTGGCCCCAATGTCCGGATCCACCGATGCTGCATTTCGACGCCAGGCGGTGCGCTATGGCGCGCCGATTGTGGTATCTGAAATGGTGGCGGGCGAAGCGCTGATGCAATCGCGACCGGATGTTGTTCGCAAGACTTGTCGTCATGACGGCGCCGGGCTGTGGGTTGTGCAGCTTGCCGGGCGTCGTCCAGAAGATATGCGCGCTGCGGCCGAAATCCTGGTCGATGCCGGGGTTGATGTGATCGATATCAATATGGGGTGCCCGTCCCGGCAGGTGACAGGCGGAAATTCTGGCTCAGCATTGATGCGAGAGCCTGACCTCGCTTTGCAGATCATAGGTGCGACGCTCGAAGGCGCCGGCAATACGCCGGTCACTTTAAAGATGCGCCTTGGCTGGGACCATACCCTCCTGAATGCGCCAGACATCGCCAAAGCCGCGATTGATCAAGGCGTGCAACTGCTCACGGTCCATGGGCGCACGCGCTGCCAGTTCTACAAAGGTGACGCCGACTGGCGGGCAATTCGCGCCACGGTGGATGCCGTCAACGTTCCTGTGATTGCAAATGGCGATATCCATAGCGTATCGGACGCATGTCAGGCATTGCAGCAATCTTCCGCCTACGGCGTCATGATTGGTCGCGCGGCAATGGGCCAACCCTGGCTTCTGGGCGAGATAAGCGCCGATCTGGATGGCATTGCCTATGCGGCCCCGACGCTCGTAGAGCAGGTCGAGGGCTTATGCGAGCAAATCGAAGATAGCCTGAGCCTCTATGGATCTCGGCTTGGCCTTCGAATGGTGCGCAAACACGTCGCCGCGCATATCGACAAAGTCGACCTGCCTTTCAATTCAACTGATCGTCGTGCGCTGCGCGCGGATCTCTGCCGTATCGAAAATGCCGTGCGACTCATCGAAAATCTACAGGCCGTTTATGCCGGCCGGACTCTGAGAGTGGCCGCATGATGACGTCTATCGATCTCGTGGGGCTCGCCCCGTTTGCCTTGCTGGCGCTGGATGAACGGCGGCGCGTCAATGCCGCCAATCCAGAGGCACAAGCTTTTCTCGGCCACTCAGAGCGGGCCATGTATCGCAAACCGCTGAGTGAGATCCTGTTTCACGACTCTCCGGTCTTCGGCCTGATCGACAAAGCCATGAAGCTGCAGGGTGATGTCACAGCGCACGGGATTCCGTTCAACGGTCCTTCGCTTCGCAAGCAACGTGTTCTCGATCTGCGTCTGCGCCCTCTGCAGGATGGCGGCATCGTCATCGGCATGACTGAGACGAACCAGACCGAAGTCGTCAATAATAATCCGGCGGGCGTCGCTGCATTCGGACGTATTCTTGGGCATGAAGTGAAAAATCCGCTGGCGGGCATATCCGGCGCGGCGCAACTTTTGTCCCGAAAAGCGCGAGATGATCAGTCCGCAATGATTGATATCATTCAGAGCGAAACGCGCCGGATCGAACGGCTGGTATCGCGTCTGTCAGCATTTGAGCTGTTTTCGGCGCCGGCAAAAGAGCAGCTTAACATCCACGAATTATTGGATCGCGTGATTGCAGCCGAAGAGGCTGCGCACCAGGGCAAGATTTCCATCACGCGCCTGTATGACCCGTCTCTGCCCGACATCATGGCAGACCAGGACCATTTGCACGAAGCGATCCAGAACATTCTGAGAAACGCCGTCGAAGCCACGCTATCGCATACACAAAGCCCGCAAATCTCCATTGAAACGGCATTCGAAACGGGGTTTGCGATCGCCCGGAAAGACGGCGATCAAGGCCTCGGACGAGCGGTGCGTGTGACGATTGAAGATAACGGGCCCGGCGTTCCGCCAGAGAAAAAGGCGCGCATGTTCGACATGTTCATGTCTTCAAAATCTGGCGGCCGAGGCCTCGGCTTGAGCGTCGTCAATGAAATCCTGTCGGCGCACCAGGGCCGGATCAAAGTCGATAGCAAGCCTGGACTGACCCGTTTCTCTATTTTCCTCCCTTTACCACGACCGAAAAAATCATGACCCAACAAACAGTCCTTCTCGCGGAAGACGATGCCAGTATCCGGTTGATCGTCAATCAAACCCTTGTTTCTGCGGGCTATACAGTTCGGGCGACCAGTTCGCCGGAAGCGCTGGAGCGCTGGGTGCGCAATGGCGAAGGAGATATTGTCGTGACCGACGTCTATCTGACGGATACGCCAATCTTTGAACTATTGCCGTCATTCAAACTTGTGCGACCTGATCTGCCCATTATCGTCATGAGCGGCCAGAATACCATTCTGACAGCGGCTTCAGCGGCGCAACACGGCGCTTACGACTATTTGCCAAAACCGTTTGATATCGACCAGCTGACTGACTTGGTCGGGCGGGCTTTATCTGACGCCAAACCAGGCGCGAAACCGGCGGCTAAGAAAACTGTCGAAGATCCAGGCAGTAGCGGCCAGCCTCTGGTCGGACGCTCGGCCGTGATGCAGGACGTCTATCGTACAATCTCGCGCGTCATGAATACCGACCTGACCGTACTGATCGAAGGTGAGTCAGGAACCGGCAAGGAACTCGCAGCTCGCGCTATTCACGATTTGGGGCAAACCCGGACAGGCGCGTTCTATTCCCTCGACCTAGCAACGCAACCAGCCCCGGATGTCAGCGTTGAGCTTTTCGGCACGGACGATAAACCCGGAATTGCCTATGACCGGGAAGCGACGATCTATCTCGATGAAGTGGGCGATCTCAGCCAGGAAGCGCAAACCCAGCTGGTTAAATTGATGCGCGAAGAGGGCGGCGCCCGAATAGTCGCCTCGACGCGCCAACCCTTATCGGCGCTGGTTGAGTCTGGGGATTTCAGAGAAGACCTATATTACCGAATGAATGTCGTCCGGATTGAGATGCCGCCTTTGCGTCGCCGCAAAGAAGATATTTCCGAACTCGTCAAAGCCTTCCTTATCCGAGCTGAAACGCGAGGCTTGGCACAGAAGCAAATCGCTCAACCCGCCATGGATCTGATGATGGCTTATGATTGGCCGGGCAATGTCAGGGAGCTCGAAAACCTGATCTTCCGCCTCGCCGCGCTCAGCCCAGACGCGACAATTTCACAACGCGATATTGAGCGTGAACTCCGCGCCGAAAGCTTGAAGGAGCTCAACCCTGAAGCTTCGTTCGAAGGGGAGGCGGAAACGCTTCTTCACAGATATGTAATGGCAGACTTGTTGAAAGGCGGAGATGAGGGCGATAAAATCTATCAGTCCGTACTTGAGCAGGTGGAGCGGCCACTTATCAAGCTGGCATTGAGCGTTACGTCTGGGAATAAGCTCCGTACGGCGGCGCTTTTGGGCGTTAATCGGAACACTTTACGCGCCCGGATGACCGTGCTCGGAATGACAGAAGACTAATTGACCTAAGGGCTAACTGTTGCTCTAAATCACCAGTGTTGCACATTAGCGACAGTGTAGGTTAGAGGTTTGCCTTTGGCATCGAGCGTTTTGGCTACTCTTCGTCGAAGTGGCGGGCTTTGGTTTCAGGGCCTGTTCGTGCTCGCCGGCATCCTCAGCGCAGCCGCGACGATCGTAACGCTTGGCCGCAGCAGTCCCACAGACGACATCCCGGAAGGTCTGATGACGCTGCTCATCGCCAATCTCGTCATTCTGGTGGCGCTTGGCTGGATGATCGTCTCCCGTTACCGGGCGATCCGGCGCAATCCCGACATGGCAAGCGGCGGACGGCTGACGCGCCGTTTCATGCTGCTTTTCGGAACCGTTGCAATGATCCCGGCGGTCGTGGTTTCGATGTTTCTATGGCTGACGATTACGCGCGGAATTGATACCTGGCTTGGCGATACGGTTCTGACGCTGGTCGACGAGTTCGCAACAATCACCGCCGAAAGCGGGGAAGAGTTTGCTTTCCGGTTTGAAGCGGATGCGCTGGCGGTCGCGGATGATGTTGACGCTGCAGCTGAGAGCTTTCAATCTAATCCTGATGCATTTGAGCCGTTCTTTAGTCTCGTCGCAACGTATCGAGATTTCTCAGCTGCTTTTATAATCGACCGGGATGGCCAAAGACTGGCTGAGGCAGAGAATCTGACCCCCGGAGCCAATTACGCACCACCTGTGGAAGAAGACTTTCTGGCGGCTGATCGCGGCGAGACCGTCGCCGTGCTGCGTCGTCAGGCGGGCTATACATTTGCGCTGAAGAAGCTGTCGAATTTTGAAGACAGCTATTTGTATTTGATCAGGCCAATCAATGCCGAGCTGTTCGAGCGGCTGGACCGGGCGCGCAATGCCCAGGCGCAATATGAGCTCGCGCAACAGCGCAGTACTGAGATCCAGACTTTGTTTGTCGTCGCCTATTTGCAAATCGTCGCGCTCGTTTTGCTCTTATCGGTTCGTCTCGCGCAGGAAATTGCGGACCGGATTTCACAACCTATCAGCCGTTTGGCCGTCGCGGCTCTTGAAGTCAGTGAAGGGCGTCGCGGCGTGGCCGTGCCCTTGCCGGAAACGGAAGATGAAGTCCGCGTCCTGTCCAATTCATTCAATCTGATGACCCGCCAGCTCGACGAGCGGCGCGACGATCTGGTCTCCGCGCGCGAAGATGCTGAGCAACGCCGACGCTTTCTCGAAACACTTCTGGTCGAACTCAGCTCTGGCGTGATCCGTGTCGACTCAAACGGGCTTGTGACGATTGCCAATCGGTCGGCAGAAACCCTGCTAAATTTGGGGCAATTGGATGGTCGACCATTGTCGGAGATCAACCCCGAGATCTGGAAACGCGTCACAGAAGCTCAGGCCATGCGCAGCCAGGACGATACTTTTATAAATCTGATGACCGATGACGGTCTGCGCCATGTTCGCTTGAAAGTGACTTCCGATACGGCTGACGGCTTCGTGGTCACGCTGGATGACACAACCCGCCTGATATCCGCTCAAAGGCAGCTCGCCTGGAGAGATGTGGCACGGAGGATTGCGCACGAGATCCGAAATCCATTGACGCCAATCCAGCTGTCGACGGAACGCATCCGCAGACGGTACGGTGATCAGATCAATGACGAGGACGGGGTTTTCGAGCGCTGTATCAATACTATCCTCAGGCAAGTTTCTGATATCGGCCATATGGTGCAGGAATTCTCTGATTTTGCGCGGATGCCAAAACCAACGCCAAGCCGGTTTGATCTGGCGGCGCTGATCACAGATGTGGTTTTCGCGCAGAGAGTCGTAAACCCGGACTTCAAGTTCAGTTTGAGCCTGCCACCGGATGGCATGTCGATCCTGGGGGATGAGCGATTGCTCGGGCAGGCGCTGACCAATATCGTCAAGAATGCCGCCGAGTCTCTTTCAGGGCGTCCGGTGAATGATGAAACCCAAGGTCAGATCAGCGTTTCGGTGCAAGCCGCCGATGATGAGGACCAGATTATCATTCGCATCGAAGATAATGGGCCAGGATTTCCTGCAGACGTCCGTGAACAATTGCTTGAGCCCTATGTCACCGCACGTGAAGGCGGAACTGGCCTTGGACTTGCGATCGTCAACCGCGTGATCATGGACCATGGCGGCAGCGTGCAATTATTAGAACCTGAACACGGGGCCCGGGGGGCTATTGTGAAAATCATTCTGCCATTGAGTTTGACATCGGAGTCAGACGCAAAGGATCAGCTTGTGGAGTTAACCGATGAGTACTGACATTTTGGTCGTCGATGACGAGCCTGATATTCGTGAATTGATCGCTGGAGTCCTGGAAGATGAAGGCCATGGCGTCAGAACGGCGGCAACGGCGGAAAAGGCGATTGAGGAAGTACGCTCCCGCACACCGACTTTGGTCGTTTTGGATGTCTGGTTGCAGGGCAGCGACATGGATGGACTATCTGTCCTGAAATATCTCAAGGCGATTGACCCGCTGCTGCCAGTGATTGTGATCAGCGGACACGGCAATGTCGAAACCGCAGTGGCAGCAATCCGTCGCGGCGCGTATGATTTCATCGAAAAGCCATTCAAGGCAGACCGCTTGCTGCACCTAGTGTCGCGCGCGATAGAATCTGCAAAACTCAAACGCGAGAACGAAGCGTTACGAGCGCATAACTTTGCCGTATCCGAATGGGTCGGCGAAAGCGGCGCCGCTTTGGCGCTGCGAGCTCAGATTGAAAAAGTCGCGCCCACCAATTCACGGGTCCTGGTGTCTGGCGAAGCGGGGGTAGGCAAAGAGCTTTGTGCAAAACTGATCCATGATCACTCGCGCCGGGCCGGCGGGCCATTCGTCGCTGTCAATGCTGCCAATATTGCGCCTGAGCAAATGGAGCGCGAATTGTTCGGCGAAGAAGACTCTTCCGGAATGCCGGTCAAAATCGGCGTGTTTGAGCAAGCGCATGGCGGTACGTTATTGCTAGATGAAGTTGGCGATATGCCACTTGGGACACAGAGCAAAATCTTGCGCGTTCTGACCGAGCAGCGCTTCCAACGTGTGGGTGGCGGCTCCGATGTGAGCGTTGATGTCCGCGTGATGTCGTCCTCAACACGCGATCTCGAAAAAGCCATCGAAGCCACATCGTTTCGCAAAGACCTCTATTATCGACTGAACGTCGTCCCCTTGGGCGTGCCGTCACTAGCGGAGCGGCGGGACGATATTCCCGCATTGGTCGAGTATTTCAGCGCTCGAATTGCGGATTCATCCGGACTGACGCCAAGAATCTTCAGCAAAGAGGCGCTTGCCGTACTGCAATCGATGAACTGGCCGGGAAATGTTCGCCAATTACGCAATGTTGTAGAGCGCGTCTTGATCCTTTCACGAGATAGCGGCGAGCGGGATGTAACTGTTGAAGAGCTTCCGCTCGATCGCACAAGCGACGATGCTGCCGATTCCATGGGGGTTTCCGCGGATTTTGTCGGATTGTCCCTGCGCGATGCGCGTGAACAGTTCGAACGCGACTACCTAACCCTCCAGATCACTCGGTTTGACGGCAATATCTCGCGTACAGCTGAGTTTATCGGCATGGAACGGTCGGCTCTACACCGAAAATTAAAAGCCCTTGGTGTAAATGCCAGTGCGAGTCGTACGGATAATCGATAAATGCGTGTGATCATTTGTGGAGCTGGTCGAGTCGGGCAGGGGATTGCCCGGCATTTGGCGCACGAGCACCACGACATCATTATGATTGATGAAAATCACAGTCTGATCGAACAGGTTCAGATTGATTTTGATGTGCGTGGGGTGGTTGGCCATGCGGCGCACCCGGATGTCTTGAGAGCGGCAGGCGCTGATGCGACAGACATGCTCATCGCTGTCACCCATTTCGACGAAATCAACATGGTCATCTGTCAGGTCGCGGACACACTTTTTTCAGTGCCGACCAAAATTGCGCGGGTTCGGGCGCAAGCCTATCTCGAGCCGGAAAACGCCGAGCTGTTTTCCAAATCTGCTCTTCCAATCGATTTGATTATTTCACCTGAGATTGAAGTCGGCGAAGCGATCTTGAGACGGATCCGCGCGCCGAGCGCGGTTTCCAGTATTTCGTTTGAGGCCGGAGAACTACAAGTCCTGGGCATGAAAGTGCAGGAAGACAGTCCCTTGCTCGAAACAGCCCTGGATCAGATTTCGGGCATTTTTCCGGATCTTGGCGCGCGCATTATCGGCATCAAGCGCGGCGCGAGTGTATTTGCCCCGCGCGGTAAGGATCAATTGCAGCCCGGAGATATTGCTTATGTCGCGGTGACCCGCCGTTCGACACCCCGACTCAACAAACTGTTCAACAAAGACGTTGAAGAGCACAAGCGCGTGGTGATTGTCGGCGGCGGCAATGTCGGCACCTTTGTCGCCAGCCATCTGGAACGTGAGGGCAGGGTTCGAGTCAGGATAATCGAAGCCGATGCTGACAAAGCTGATATTGCCGTGTCAGCCCTGAAACAAACCATTGTCATTCATGGCGACGGCCTGGCTCGGGACGTTCTTGAAGAAGCCGGCGCCGACCAGGCAGACATCGTTATCGCCGTGACCAATGACGACAAGACAAACATGCTGATTGGCAAGCTCGCGAAGCAATTAGGCGCGAAGCGGACGCATGCACTTGTCAACGCCTATGAATTGGTCGCGATATCGCAAGATCTCGATATTGATGCGGTTCTGGACCCGCGAGCTTTGAGCGTCTCGAAAATCCTCACCAAGTTGCGTCGCGGGCGAATCTTGTCGGTTGAGTCTCTGGAAGATGGCTCAGCTGAGATCGCTGAAGGGGTTACTCTGGATTCGTCGCCACTGATTGGCAAACCTGTGGATTATGCGCACCTTCCTGATGGCGTCACGTCAGCAGCAATCATCCGCGATGACGAAATTCTGTTTCCTGATGCGCGCACCACTGTTGAGACGGATGACCGATTGCTGCTCTTTTATGAGATCGGCGCAACCCGGAAAGTCGAGCAATTCTTCAGGGTCAGCGCTGATTTCTTTTAGGCGGGGATGAAACTTTGAATCACCTCTCCATCGTCCGCATCTTTTCGTTCACGATACTGGGCTTCGCGACCCTACTTGGTATTTGTTTTTTGGTTGCGCTCGCGACTGGCGAGACAAGGCAATTGGTAGTGTTTGCTGGAACGGCTGTCGCGATCGGCGGCCTGGCCTCAACGGTAATCGTGCTGACGGACAAGCCAAACAGCCGCGCGCATGCGCGAGACGGGCTTGCGGTCGTGCTGTTGTTCTGGAGCGTCGGCGGTGTGGTGTCTGCCATTCCGTTTCTCGATTATCTTGGAAATGCGGACTTTCTGGCAGCGTTTTACGAAAGCATATCCAACCTGACGACCACGGGGCATAGCCGTCTCGACCCGGTCGCTGATCCGATGCCGACAAGTATCTTTGTCTGGCGCGCGATGCTGCATTTGATTGGTGCGATAGCCAGTATCACGATCGCCGCAACCGTCTTTGCGGGATTGAACCTTGGTGGTCCTGGTGTCCATCGCAATCGGTTCTTCAGTGAACCAGAGGGCAGCTTCTTTGACCCCATCGTTCGGGTTATTCGTGTTAGCTCTTTGCTGGTATTGAGCAGTTCTATCGTCCTGGCCTCCGTTCTATTGGCGCTTGGACTGGCCCCGCGTGACGCGCTCGCAGGAGCGGTCAGCGCGATCACCACCGGAATGGTCGATCCACAAGCCCACGCAATGGTGCCGCAAGCTGGCGCGATCCATTCCATTGTCTTGTGGCTTGGCCTTGTTGCGGGGACGCTCGGCTTGATCGCCGTTGACGGCGCAGGTCGCGGGCGGTTGAGGGCGATTGCCATTGATCCTGAGACGCTGGCCTGGGGCGGCTCGCTATCCTTAATCACTCTCTTGGCTGTGTTCGCAGGGCTGCCTCTGTTTGAGAGCATAGGCTGGGCGACCTCATCACTGGCGACCAGCGGCATCGCGTTGACCGAGCCGCAGCACTTTTCGAGGCTGCCCTTAATCCTGGTTCTGTTCCCGGTTTTGATTGGTGGCTCAGCTTTGTCGGCTGCTGGCGGGTTCAAACTCGCCAGATTGATTGTGCTCAGCCGCCGGGTCGCGCTTGAGTTCTTGCAACTCGGCTATCGCGGCAGCGTTAAGCATTTCAAGTTTCGCGGCCGGCGACAATCGGACCGCACGGTGATGAGTGTCTGGGTATATTTGGTTGGCTATATTGTTGCCTGTACGCTTGGCACTCTGCTCCTCAGCGCTGCCGGACTTTCATTTGATGATGCGATCCGGGCCGGCATTGGCAGTCTGTCTAATGCCGGGCACATCCTGGCGGGCATGAATTCTGAACTGAACGTCTCAGCCCAAATATGCGTCATCCTCGGCATGATCCTTGGGCGTTTGGAAGTCATTGCTTTACTGCCAGCGCTAAACCCATCCTTTTGGCGAAGATAACGCCGCGATCGCTTGCAATTTGGGCTCAATCGCTATAGCCGCTGCTCTATAAAAGAAGGAAAGACAAAACATGTCTTCTGATAAAAAGCAGAACCTCCAGGACACATTTTTAAACGCAGTCCGTAAGTCAAAGACTCCATTGACGATTTTCCTCGTGAATGGCGTAAAACTTCAAGGCGTGGTCACCTGGTTCGACAACTTTTGTGTGTTGCTGCGCGGCGATGGCCGCCCACCGCAGTTGGTTTACAAGCATGCAATTTCGACCATCGCACCCGGTGCGCACGTGCAACTCTTCGACGAAGACGATAGCTAGGTCAATTGACGCAAAAACCGTTCGATTTGGAACAACCGCCGGAGAAGGCGGGCATTATCATACCCTGGACTCTGGTTTCCGACCGGCCAACAGAGGTGCGCTTAGATGAATCGGCGGGCCTGGTGGAGGCGCTCGGCTGTGAGCTGGAATTCCTGCGCGCGGAAAATGTCCGCAAACCGACGCCCGGGTATTTGCTGTCCGGGGGATTGCTGGATCGCCTGGCCGAGGACGTCAAAAGCCACCATTGCACGATGGTGATCATCGACGCGGCGCTGTCGCCGATTCAGCAGCGCAATCTGGAAAACCGGCTTGGCGTCAAAGTCATTGATCGAACCGGACTGATCCTCGAAATATTCGGCTTGCGCGCCCGCACCAAAGAAGGGCGGTTGCAAGTTGAACTCGCCCGTTTGCTGTACGAGCGGTCTCGCCTGGTTCGGACCTGGACTCACCTGGAACGCCAACGTGGCGGCGGCGGCTTTCTCGGCGGACCTGGGGAAACTCAATTAGAGGCTGACAAACGCATGATTGATCGTGCTGTCGGGCGCCTGCGCAAAGGTCTGGAAGATGTCCAACGCACCCGACGCGTCCAGCGTCAGGGTCGCAAGCGCCGCGACACGCCAATCATTGCGCTCGTCGGATACACAAATGCCGGCAAGTCGAGCCTGTTCAATCGTATGACTGGCGCCGATGTGATGGCCAAGGACATGCCCTTCGCGACGCTCGATACGACGATCCGGAAACTGAAGCTTCCAAACATGGATGATGCCAGTCTGATTGATACAGTTGGTTTCATCTCGGACCTGCCAACGCACTTGGTCGACAGTTTTCGTGCGACATTAGAGGAAGCCCTTGAGGCCGACTTGCTGGTCCACGTCCGTGATCGCTCGAGCGATGCTGATGAGGATCAGAAGCAGGATGTGCTGAAAGTCCTGATGCAACTCTCCGATCTCGCCGGCGCCAATTTGCCACCGATGATTGAGGTCTGGAACAAGATTGATCTGGTTTCACCTGCCGTGCGAGATGGCCTCGAAGCAGAGCGTGCGCGTCTGTCGGATCAATTGATTGCTATCCCAGTTTCCGCGATCACGGGCGAGGGGATTGATGATCTGATCGGTGAGATCGAATCTCTGCTCGATCGCCACCGCGCCCGGTTCCTGGCACGGTTGTCGAACAAGGATGGTGCGCTGCGGGCTTGGTTGCATGCCAATTCGCAAGTCGAATACGAGACCTTTACCGATAGCGGCGATGTCGAGCTCCGGATCAATTTTAGCCAGGACGAGTTCGGCCGGATGGCGTCCAAATTTCCCGCCGCCGCTGAAAATCAGTTTCGGCGATTAGAGGACAGAAAATGACCAAAGACATATTATTCCTTTTGCCGCCCGGCTTTGCAGATAATGACCGGCGCGAATTTTGTCCGGAATGCGCCGAATTGTGGGGCGTATTGCATTATTACCCTGCGATCAAAGAAGCGCTCGAGATACGCTATGTTGGGATAGATCATCCGCGAACGCCGATTTGCGACGTGCTCGGGGAGGGGCGCTGGAATGCGCCGACATTGGTTTTTCCCGACGGCGGCGACATACCAAGTGAACTCAGTCCTAAAACAAGTAATGGGCGGTCCTATCTCGGATCGGCACGCGATATTGCCAAATATTTTGCGGCACGATGGGGAACCGCCGTGCCGCGAGGAAGCTGAGCCTTTTATGGGGTTAAGCGACATCCACACCTTGTATCTGTTCGCGAATGGACAAATATGTCTGCGTCTGCCAGTTCTTGGCCAAATTTTCTCCGCTTGAAGGTAATTAAATGTTCGATCCGCGCCCGACTGATGTGAACCTGGTCCCAACTGTTATTGAACAAACCAGCCGCGGTGAACGCGCGTTCGATATTTTCTCCCGTCTTTTGAAAGAGCGCCTGATCTTCATTACAGGCCCAATTGACGACACGACCGCGTCGCTGGTCTGCGCGCAATTGCTGTTCTTGGAATCAGAAAACCCCAAAAAAGATATCGCGATCTATATCAATAGCCCTGGCGGCTATGTGACGGCGGGCTTGGCGATCTATGACACGATGCAATATATCCGCTGTCCAATCTCGACGGTTTGCATTGGCCAGGCAGCCAGCATGGGTTCTTTGCTGCTTGCAGCTGGCGATAAAGGCAGCCGGATCGCGCTCCCGAATGCCCGCGTTATGGTTCACCAGCCGTCGGGCGGCTATCGCGGGGTTGCCACAGATATTGAGCGTCACGCCGAAGAAATCCTCGATTTGAAGAAGCGCCTCAACAATATCTATGTTGAGCACACGGGCCAAACCTATGAAGCGATTGAGAAAAAGCTGGATCGAGACACGTTCATGACGTCAGAAGACGCCAAGGCCTTCGGAATTATTGATACTGTTTATGAGCGCCGCGCGGATACTGAAGAAGATTAACAGGCACTCATCCTGCATTGAGAATGTGAGCTTAGGCTTGCGCCAACCCATAAGGGTTTTAAAGTTAGAAAAAGTGGCTGGGATTCGCTCTCAGTAAATCGCATGTTAAGGCATGCGTGGGATAGAGGTTGCCTATGGCAAAGCAAAACGGTTCCGGCGGCGATTCTAAGAATACGCTCTATTGCTCTTTCTGCGGGAAGAGCCAGCACGAAGTTAAGAAACTCATTGCGGGTCCAACTGTGTTCATTTGTGATGAATGCGTTGAACTCTGCATGGACATTATTCGTGAAGAGAACAAAGCCTCAGGCTTTAAAGCAAAAGAGGGCGTTCCAACCCCTCAAGAGATTTGCGACGTTCTCGACGATTATGTCATTGGCCAGTCATATGCGAAGCGCATTCTGTCTGTGGCCGTGCACAATCACTATAAACGTCTCGCCAATCCTGGCGGCGCGGATGGCGTAGAACTCGCTAAATCAAACATCATGCTGATCGGTCCGACCGGTTGCGGTAAGACCTTGCTGGCGCAAACGCTGGCCCGCGTCCTCGATGTGCCGTTCACGATGGCCGATGCGACGACGCTGACCGAGGCCGGTTATGTCGGTGAAGACGTTGAGAATATTGTTCTGAAATTGCTTCAGGCCTCCGACTATAATGTCGAACGCGCCCAGCGCGGCATTGTCTATATCGATGAGATCGACAAGATTTCTCGCAAATCAGACAACCCGTCAATCACGCGCGATGTTTCAGGCGAGGGCGTGCAGCAAGCGCTTCTCAAGCTGATGGAGGGCACAGTTGCGGCGGTGCCTCCACAAGGCGGACGGAAACACCCTCAGCAAGAATTCCTGCAAGTCGACACGACCAATATCCTGTTCATTTGCGGCGGCGCCTTTGCGGGCCTCGACAAGATTATTTCATCTCGCGGCGAGGCGACATCGATCGGCTTTGGCGCAGATGTGAAAGATCCGGAAGCGCGCCGCGTTGGCGACGTGCTGCGGACGGTCGAACCAGAGGATCTGCAGCGCTATGGCTTGATTCCAGAATTCATCGGCCGTCTTCCTGTCCTCGCGACGCTCGAAGATCTCGACGAAGATGCGCTGGTGACAATCCTCACGGCGCCGAAGAATGCGCTCGTCAAACAGTACCAGAAGTTGTTTGAGATGGAGGAGGTCAATCTGACCTTCACACCAGACGCGATGACCGCTGTGGCGCAAAAGGCGATCCTGCGGAAAACGGGGGCACGTGGCCTTCGTTCGATCATGGAAGCGATCTTGCTCGATACGATGTTCGAGCTGCCAGGTCTGCGCGGCGTTGACGAAGTTGTGATCAATGCGGAAGTGGTCGAAGGTAATGCCAAACCGCTTTATGTGCACGCGAAGCAAGTCAAGCCGAGCGAAGCGTCTTAGAAAACCGCATTCATAGGATTAATTTACCATATTTCCACCGCTATTTTGTGGTTGAAGTATGGGATTGCGGTTATCAAATAAACGAGACGCCAGAATCATCCGAAAACGGGGTGAAGGTGATGGTCGCCGCTGAGCGGGGCCAGAGACAAAGGAGTCAATTATGACGACGAAAACCCTCCCAGTACTCCCCCTGAGGGACATTGTTGTATTTCCAGACATGGTGGCGCCGCTTTTTGTGGGCCGAGACAAGTCAGTTCGCGCCCTGGAAATGGTGGACGAAGGCGAAAACGAAATCATGCTCGTCGCGCAGCAGGATCCATCAACCGATGATCCAAGTGCAGACGATCTGCACGCCATCGGTACGACCGCAACCATTCTGCAATTGCTCAAACTGCCCGATGGCACGGTCAAGGTGTTGGTCGAAGGCGGCCAGCGCGCGCGTCTGAACAATCTCGAAGACCGCGGCGACCATTATGTTGCTGAAGTCGGCGTGATTGAGCCATCTGATGCCGATACGAGTGAACTGGAAGCGCTGATGCGCGCCGTCACCGAGCAGTTTGAAAACTATGCCAAATTGAATCGCAAGATCCCACCGGAATCCGTTTCGACGATCTCTGATATTGTTGAGCCCGGTAAGCTTGCCGATGCGGTGGCGTCACAGCTGCAGGTAAAACTGTCTGAGAAACAAGCTCTTCTGGAGCTTTCCGATATTAAGGATCGGCTCGAAAAAGTGCTCTCGCTGATGGAAGGCGAGATGGGCATGATGCAAATGGAGCGGAAGATCAAAAACCGCGTCAAGCGTCAGATGGAGAAGTCTCAGCGCGAATATTACCTGAATGAGCAAATGAAAGCCATTCAGCGAGAGCTTGGTGATCAGGGCGAAGGCGAACGCGACGAAGTTGCTGAGCTGGAAGACAAGATCAAGGAAACCGGCCTCTCCGAAGAAGCCCGCACAAAAGCCGAGCAAGAAGTCAAAAAACTTCGCCAGATGAGCCCGATGTCGGCCGAGTCGACAGTGGTGCGGAATTATCTCGACTGGTTGCTGGCTTTGCCATGGGATCAGCGCAAGGACGTCTCGACCGACCTTGAAGCCGCGGAAACGCAACTCAATGATGATCATTATGGTCTTGAGAAGGTCAAAGAGCGCATTCTCGAATATCTTGCAGTGCAGAAGCGCACGAACAAATTGCGCGGACCGATCCTGTGCCTCGTCGGCCCTCCTGGGGTTGGTAAGACGTCGCTCGGTAAATCCATCGCGGATGCGACCGGCCGTGACTTCGTACGCGTGTCGTTGGGCGGCGTGCGCGATGAAAGCGAAATACGCGGTCACCGTCGGACTTATATTGGGTCAATGCCAGGCCGAATTATCCAAAGCTTGAAGAAAGCCAAATCAGGCAATCCACTCTTCTTGCTGGATGAGATTGACAAAATGGGCATGGACCATCGCGGAGACCCTTCAGCGGCTTTGCTGGAAGTCCTCGACCCGGCACAGAACTCGACGTTCAATGATCATTATCTGGAAGTCGATTATGATTTGTCGGACGTGATGTTCGTGACGACCGCGAACAGCTTGAACATGCCTCAGCCCTTGCTCGACCGAATGGAAATCATTCGTATCGCCGGCTATACTGAAGATGAGAAGCTGCAAATTGCGGAGCGTCACTTGCTGCCGAAAATTCGCGCTGATCATGGTCTGAACGAAGAAGAGTGGGTGGTCGAATCTGATTCAATCCGCGATTTGCTGCGCTATTATACGCGTGAAGCTGGTGTCCGTTCGCTTGAACGCGAATTGGCCAAGCTTGCTCGTAAAGCCGTGCGTGAACTCGGCAATGCGGGAATCGTCAAAGTCATCGTGTCGCCGGATAATCTCGCAGATTATTCTGGCGTCCGGAAGTTCCGCTTCGGTCTCGCTGACGAAGAAGATCAGATCGGCGCAGTGACGGGTCTCGCCTGGACAGAAGTCGGTGGTGATTTGCTGACCATCGAGGCTGTCTCAATGCCTGGACGTGGCAACACGAAAGTCACCGGCAACCTTCGCGACGTGATGAAGGAATCGATCTCTGCGGCGCAGTCTCTGGTCCGTTCGCGAGCGGTCATTCTCGGAATCAAGCCGAGCATGTTCAACACCACGGACATCCACGTGCACGTGCCAGATGGCGCAACGCCAAAGGATGGTCCGAGTGCCGGTATCGCGATGACGACGGCTATGGTCTCTCTTATGACCGGAAATCCCGTGCACCGTGACATCGCCATGACGGGTGAGATCTCACTGCGTGGCCGGGTCCTGCCAATTGGCGGCTTGAAAGAAAAGCTTCTGGCGGCGCTTCGCGGCGGCATCAAAACGGTGTTGATCCCTGAAGAGAATGAGAAAGACCTAGCGGACATTCCTGAGAATGTGAAGGAAAGCCTGTCCATCATTCCGGTTGGCGACATCAATGAAGTCCTCGCCCGCGCGCTAGTGCGGCCTCTGACTCCAATCGAATGGTCCGAGGAGGATGAACAAGCCCTCGCAGCGACCCTTTCTGGTCGCGGCGGCTCGAATGATGGCAGCGCGCCTGTTCGTCATTAGGCCTGAATAAAAAACAACAGCGGCCCCTGATTTTTCTGTCAGGGGCCGTCTTGCATTTCTTGCCAAGACAAGGCAAAGGAAGCGTCCCGGAAGGGCGGTTAGCTCAGTTGGTAGAGCATCTCGTTTACACCGAGAGGGTCAGCGGTTCGAGCCCGTTACCGCCCACCATTTTCCTCTAAAGCACTTTTGTTTCGAGACTATCGCCGCGCGCGATGAGTGTGAGCCCAGTCGCTCGAGGCTCGAGTTTCGTCAGGCTACAATAATTCGGACGGAACACAGTCACGGCATCTGTGTCTTCAAGGTGACCGACGATCGCATTAATCGCAACGAAATGCGTGAAAACCGCAGTATTGGGCGGCAATTGAGACACTGTTCGAACAAGGTGGTGCCGCCAGGTTTGAACCAGCTGGGGCGCGTCAGACCAAGTGCCTGACATCAGGCTGCGAAGCCAGGGCACGCGGTCAACAATATCTGATGGAGTTGGTATTTCTGTAACATTGGGCTCAATCTTAAGGTCGAGACCTGAAATCTCCGCAAACGCCTGACCGGTTTCCTGGCATCTTGCCATCGGGCTGGTAATCGCCCGCTCAATTCCAAGTCCACCAAGCGAATTGGCGACGGTCGCGGCTTGTGCCCGGCCAGCATCTGACAAGCCAGGATCAGGGTGCTCGCCCCAACTGGAGGCGGCTTCGCCATGTCGAATGAGATAGATCATGCTGCGACGAGGAGGGGTTCTTGGTTATAACTCTGAAACACGCGAAGCGCGCGTTTGTACAGAACCGGTTCCTGGATGTTCAACCGCTCGCGAACCTCGTTAAGTGGCTGGTCCAATAGCTTCTCGATATCCTGCTCAACGATCCGTGTTGCGACTTTGCCGTTACGCCGGGCTTCCGCGAGCACGTCTTTGACCCGCGCTTCCTTGGGCGCAACTTTAGCGATCTCTCGATTTCCCATGTAAGCAATGAAGCGAATACCGAGCCCGCCATGTTGACTATGCGTGTAACCGAGCAAGGCATCTTCCCCCAGCGCATCGCGACCATATCCCGTGAGAATATGGTACATGTCATGGGTGTCGCGCAGTCGGTTTATGAACCACAGCAAATCATCGTCATAGGTTTCGCGCGTCTTCCTTTGCTCGAGACTTTCTTCGACGAGACCATGAGCGGTAAGGCCTTCGCGTTCCATGAAATCGACATAGGTCCTCCCGACTGTGCCTTTAGGAAGCGCTTTTAAGGGCGCATGGTCGTCGAGCAGGTCGGGCAAAAATGTGCGTCGATCGAGAAGCTCCCGACCATTTGGGGAACGCATGAATCGATCAAAATCCTTGCGACTCGCGTCGCCATTAAGCGCCTCAATTATGTGAAAAACCTGGGCGGTGTCTTCCTTGTCGGCGATCAGTTTTTGCATATGTCGCCAGGCTTTTAGCGGGCGGCGTTTTGGCTTTGGGCGATTTGGATCAATGAATGGCGTGTGGGAGGTCATTTTTGGCCTTCTTTTCCTTCTCCACTGACCTTATCAGACGTTCCCTAAACAAACAATGACGCATGCGTCATGATTGGCGGATTGCGATTGATTAAGCATAAGGCAGCGCTGCACGGGTTTTAGGCATCGCGTTAGCTCTGGCAGATACCCACGCCTTGCACTATCGCCTGATGCGTAGAGGCGTCCTATTCGAACCTCACAGATAGCTATCGAAGGGTTGCGGGTATGAAAAAGATTGAGGCGATTATCAAACCATTCAAATTGGATGATGTAAAAGAAGCGCTCCACGAAGTCGGCGTTCAGGGGATGACGGTAGTCGAAGCCAAAGGGTTCGGGCGCCAGCGGGGCCACACCGAGCTTTATCGCGGCGCTGAGTATGTTGTGGACTTTCTTCCCAAACTAAAACTAGAAGCCGTGGTTACCGATGCTGGCGTTCAGAGCGCGATCGACGCGATCTCGAAAGCCGCGCAAACGGGCAAAATTGGGGATGGCAAGATTTTCGTTTCGGATGTGAGCGAAGCCGTCCGCATCCGAACGGGTGAAACAGGTGACGGCGCCCTTTAGTGCCGTAGACAAGATTAGACAGGAAAACTGGAGGGCAAAATGGCCGATAGTATTATGAAAATGATGAAGGAAAACGACGTTGAGTTCGTCGACCTTCGATTCACTGATCCACGCGGGAAACTGCAGCACGTGACCTTTGATAAAGGCATGATTGATGCGGATTTCTTTGAAGACGGTCAAATGTTTGATGGATCTTCCGTAGCTGGCTGGAAAGCCATCAACGAGTCAGACATGACGTTGATGCCGGATCTGGCGACGGCAAAGATTGACCCATTCTTCCAGCAGACCACGCTGGCAGTGATGTGCGATATTCTCGATCCGATCACCGGACAGGCTTATAATCGCGACCCCCGGATGACCGCCAAGAAAGCAGAAGCTTACCTGCAGTCGACCGGTGTCGGTGACACAGCCTATTTTGGTCCGGAAGCTGAATTCTTCGTGTTTGACGATGTGCGCTGGAATACAGAGCCGCATATGACTGGCTACAGCTTTGATTCTACAGAGCTTCCGGCGAATACCGGCAAGTCCTACGAAATGGGCAATATGGGCCACCGGCCAGGACCAAAAGGTGGATACTTCCCAGTGCCGCCCGTCGATTCCGAGCAAGACATGCGCTCAGAAATGCTGTCTGTCATGGGCGAGCTTGGCCTGGAACCAGAAAAGCATCACCACGAAGTTGCGCCGGCCCAGCATGAGCTCGGTATGAAGTTCAACACGCTGGTTACAATGGCTGATAATCTTCAGCTGTATAAGTATGTGATCCACAATGTTGCAGCCAGCTATGGCAAAACGGCGACATTTATGCCGAAGCCATATTTCGACGATAACGGCTCCGGCATGCACGTTCACCAGTCCATCTGGGCTGACGGCAAACCGACATTCGCGGGTGACCAGTATGCGGGACTGTCAGAGACTTGCTTGCACTATATTGGCGGCATCATTAAGCACGCTCGCTCATTGAACGCGCTGACCAATGCGTCGACCAACTCTTACAAGCGACTGGTGCCAGGTTTTGAAGCGCCCGTGATGTTGGCATATTCTGCTCGCAATCGTTCCGCTTCCATCCGTATTCCATTCGGAACTGGTGAGAAGGCCAAGCGGATTGAAACTCGCTTCCCGGATCCAACTGCCAACCCTTATCTGGCATTTGCTGCGCTGCTCATGGCGGGCCTCGATGGTATCGAGAACAAGATCCATCCTGGCGATGCAATGGACAAAGACCTCTATGATTTGCCACCGGAAGAAGCCAAAGCCATTCCGCAAGTTTGTGGGTCGTTCAGAGAAGCCCTCGAAGCGCTCGACGCGGACCGCGACTATCTCAAAAAAGGCGGCGTGTTCGATGATGATCAGATTGACGCCTATATCGAATTGAAAATGGAAGAGGTGGAGCGCCTGCAGCTTCACCCACATCCGGTCGAATTTGATATGTATTACAAAGTCTAAGACCAGTTTAGGGTCTGGGGTACAGACGCAAGCGGAGGCACCGGAGCTCGTAAGAGGTCCGGTGCCTTTCTGTTGGCGGTCGCATGGCGGGTGGTTGACGTCGCCGTGACCGCCTCGTGGCGTGGCAGATCGCGTCGCTTTCCGGTTCCTGATCGGTGCAGTAGTTGAAATCAGACAGGAGACGATAATGCCCTTCAAAGCAGACGCCGAAAAGATCAAACGTTGGCGGGTAGAGCGCCGTTGGTCACAAGAACACCTCGCCGAGCTCTCTGGCCTCGGCCTACGCACCGTTCAACGAATTGAGACCGGCGAAGCAGCGTCGCATGAATCCTTGCTGGCATTGGCTGCGGCATACAATGTCGATGTGATGGCGCTCTCCATCGATCAGGAAATTGAGGCGGCTAAAATTGTCGAACGCCAAAATGCGAAAGCCCGAGGCGCGCTTCGGCTCTCGTTTCTCATACATTTCGTCAGCTATGTTTTAGGCGTGGTGATCTTTCTCGGAATCAATATCGGGACCGGCACGAACACTATGCTATGGCCCTTGATTTGGTGGACCGTCGGTCTTGTCGGTCATGCCGTGCCGGTTGTGATCATAGAAGTGACGACCCGTTATGCGGATCAATTCGACCTAAAACGGTGATAATCCACGTCTACTCGTCGCGCTTAACCGCCTGCCATAGGGCTTCCTGCTCATCGAGAGAAAGCTTCGCAAACCCGGTCTCACCCCCAGCAGCGCGTGACTCCATACCGCGGAACCGTCGTTCGAATTTGGCGTTGGCTTTACGCAAAGCAACCTCCGGATCAACCTTAAGTCGGCGCGCCAGGTTCGCCGCCACAAACAACAAATCGCCGACCTCTTCTTCGATATGATCGGCGTCATGTTCCGCCATGGCCTCGCGAACTTCGCCTATCTCTTCATCGAGCTTTTCAAGGATGTCCTCGGGCTCAGTCCAGTCAAAGCCTGTGCGCGCGGCGCGTTTTTGAAGCTTTTCAGCTCGTAGAAGGGCCGGCAGGGCACGCGCAACTCCGGCGAGGGCGCTCGTATCCGGATCGCTCTTGCCAGCCCGTTCAGAGGCTTTGATTTCTTCCCAGGCATTGGTTTGCTCGTTCGCGGTGCGCTGCGCATCATCTCCAAACACGTGGGGGTGCCGACGGATCATCTTCTCGCAAATTGCATGCGTGACATCGCCAATTTTGAAATGATCTTCATCGGAGGCAATTTGTGCGTGAAACACGACTTGTAGAAGCAGATCGCCTAGCTCATCGCTGAGATCTTTCATGTCTCCGCGTTCAATCGCATCGCTGACTTCATACGCTTCCTCAATCGTATACGGCGCGATCGTCTCGAAGCTTTGCGCAAGATCCCAGGAGCAACCGGTTTCAGGCGTCCTTAGCTGGCGCATGATTTCCAATAGGGCGTTAAAGTCATAAGGCGGCAGAAGAGGGGGCTTAGGCATTCGTGGCGTCCAATCCAAAACTCTGGTCTGCGCGTAAACACTATGACCAGAGTCGCCAATGTCTTGCGACAAAAAGTTCATGTCCCGAGGCATTGAATAATCTATGAAACGGAATAACTGACTGGTCAGTCATTCTTTTGGAGTCCCACATGGACCACACAGAACCATCGCATACGTCTCCCGGGAAACGAACCTGGGTGATAGGTCTTATCCAACTGGTCTTTGTTATTGCCGTCATCGGGACGGCAATCGGATTGTCTCAGGCTTTGAAGAATAGTGTAAACAATAAGACCCCGGGTATCGCGGATTTGCGCGGTGGATCTGAAATAACTGTCAGAATTGCTGACACAGAGACGATGCGATTCACGCCGGAAATCCGGCTCAACGGCACCGTACAAGCCACTGCCGAAGTATCCGTCAGTCCCCAAGTGTCTGGAGAGATTAAACAGGTAAGCGCGTCCTTCCGCGCCGGGGCAGAGGTCGAAAAGGGGGCGCTCTTATTTGAAATAGACCGTTCCGACTATGTGCTCGCCGTTCAACGCGCGGAGTCAGAAGTGGCATCCGCCCGATCTGATTTACAGCAATTGGAAGCCGAAGCCGCGATTGCCGTCAAAGAGTGGGAAGAGCTATATCCCGGACGCGCAGTGAACGAACTCGCGGCGCGCATTCCTCAAATCGAAGCCGCGAAAGCCAGACTGGCGAGCGCGTCGGCCAATAAGGCAACCGCTGAACTCTCGCTTCAACGCACCCGAGTCACGGCGCCAACCGATTCCAGAGTGTTGAGCTCATCTCTTGACGTCGGTCAGATCGTTGCACCAGGTCAGGCGGTCGGACGGCTGGTCTCGCTCGATAGTATTGAATTGGCGGTACCAATCTCGGTCGATCAGCTCGCCATTCTCGAGCCGGCGCTTGGTCGTATTGCGGAATTTCAGTCTCGCGGTGCCAACTCGGATACATTTGCAGCTCAGATAACGCGTATTGATGCCAGCGTCGACGCGCGAACGCGGCTTTCAAATCTCTATCTGGAGCCTAACAACCGTGAGGAACTACGTATTGGGGACTTCGTCGACGTCTCAATACAATCAGACACAATTGAGGGCGCGATTGCGCTACCCGCGTCAGCGCTGGTCGGACAAGCTAACGTCTGGGTGCTCCAGGACGGAGCGTTGGCGACGCGCAGTATCACGATCCTTGGCGAACGGAATGCGGGAGAGCTGATCGTTGTCGCCCCATTCGATCTGGCCGATGGCGTTGTTGCGCTCCCGCCGCTTGACGCCAGCGAAGGGCAAAAAGTCAGCGCCCGGGACCAGGATAGTGTCATAATCGCCAATGGAGGCTCTAGCGATGCTTCCGAGTGACGACAAATCTCTAGGCGGCGGGCTAGTTGGCTGGTTCGTCCACAACCCAGTTGCGGCCAATTTCCTAATGATCGTTTTGCTGATCGGCGGCGTGTTGATGGCTGGAAATCTCCGAACGCAGGTTTTCCCGACCATTCAACCCGGCATCGTCACAGTTTCAGTCCCTTATCCGGGCGCGACGCCGGCGGAAGTGGAAGAGGGGGTGACACGCCGCGTTGAAGAAGCGGTTCTGGGCATCGATGGCGTCAAACGCGTCTCGTCCACGGCGGCTGAGAATATCGGAACCGTCACCATCGAACTTGCGGACTTTGCCGACGAACAAGTCGTGAAGGATGATGTCCAGTCGGCCGTCGAACGCCTTGCCGACTTTCCACCTGAAAATGCCGAACGAGAGACCGTCTCCGCGCCAAAGGCTACTGGCGGCGTTGTGACGTTGGTCATTGTCGGCAATGTCACGCCATTGGAACTCCGCCAAGCGGCTGAAGAGCTGGAACGCGATCTGCTGACGCAAAATGGGATCTCACTGGTCGGCCTTGCCGGTGACCGCGACTATGAAATCGCGATTGAAGTCAGCGAAGACACATTACAGAAATTTGGCCTGTCGATAGACGACGTCTCACGCGCCGTCCGCGCGGGATCTCTTGACCTGGCGGGTGGATCGATCCGCACGCAGTCCGGGGAATATCTGCTGCGAACAAACCAGCGGAGACTGACGGGCGACGGGTTCGAAACGATTGTCGTGCGCAATCTCGAGGATGGATCACAGATCCTGCTCGGTGACATCGCTACAGTGAAAGATGGGTTTTCTCGCTCAGAGCTGAAGAACACGTATAATGGCCGCCCGGCCATCTTCGTTGAAGTATCGCGAGCCGAAGCTGAAGATATCATGGCAGTGAAAGCCGCGGTCGACGCCTTCATGGAAACATATACACCGCCCGCCGGGGTCGAAGTAATCGAGTTTCGTGATCAGACGAACATCTTGCGAGAACGGGTCAATCTTTTGTTGCGGAACGCCCTGATCGGGTTTGCCTTGGTCTTCCTGTTCCTGGTCCTGATGCTGGATCTGAAGCTGGCTTTTTGGGTCTGCATCGGAATCTCTACAGCGTTTATGGGCGGTTTCATGCTATTCGGCGCGGCTGGCGTTACGATCACGATGGTATCGCTATTTGGTCTGATCATTGTGCTCGGCCTGGTGGTCGACGATGCCATCGTCATCGGCGAGAACATCGATGCAGAAATTGCCAATGGTAAAACAGGGGCTCGGGCCGCGATCGACGGTGTTCGTGGGGTGCTCTCGCCAGTCATGGTCGGAGTGATGACAACGATTGCCGCTTTCTCACCGCTGCTCGTCGTCGGCGGAACGTTTGGTGATATAACCCGCGCCATTCCGCTGGTCGTCATATGTGTCTTGATCGTTTCGTTAATTGAAGCCTTTTTCATCCTGCCAGCACACTTGAGCCACGGTCGGCCCTGGTCACGTGGCCCCGTGCTGGCGATCCAGAAGCGCGTTGCCAAGCGGATTGGCTGGGTCAGCGAGAACATAATTCGCAAAGGCGTTCGCTTTGTCGGCAAATGGCGCTACGCCACTCTCGGCGCCGCGACTGCGTTTTACATTCTCTGTATGAGCCTGGTCAGCAGCGGTCTGGTGAAATTCGTCTTCTTTCCGAACATTGAGGGCAATGACATCTCGGCGACACTTGTCATGCCCGAAGGGACACCATTCGAACGTACCGAAGCGGCAATGCAGGAGCTGACAAACGCTGCTTTCGCAGTTGCCGAGCGCGTCAAGGAAGAACGCGGTGAAGACCTGTTCCTGTCGATTGCCGAAACAGTGGGCGGCAACACTGCGCAAGGCGGCGGACCGATCGGTAATTCCGGATTCAGTGCCGCAGAGAATTCTGGTCAGGTTCAAATCGAACTCATCCCATTTGGCACCCGCCAGATGTCAGCGTCAGAGATTGAACGCGCCTGGCGCGAGGAAGTTGACAAAATCGAAGGCGTAGAGCGTCTCAGCTTCACGGCGTCTATCGGCGGATTTGGGTCTGATATCGAATTTGAATTGGCGCACGCGGATGAGGCCACCTTGGTCCGCGCTGCCGACGCTCTGAAAGCCGAAATCCTTCGCCTGCCTGGGGCAAATCAAATTGAAGACAGTTTCGATCTCGGCAAGCGCCAGCTTTTGTTTGAACTGACCGATGCCGGGCGCGCTGCTGGACTGACGCCGAGCGACGTTGCGCGGCAAGTCCGTCAGACTTTCTTTGGCGATGAAGTGCAGCGCATCCAGCGTGGTCGCGAAGAGGTTCGCGTCTTTGTCCGATATCCGGACGCCGATAGTCAGTCGCTCCAAGCGCTCGACACAATGCGCATCCGGCTGCCCGACGGCTCAAGCGTGCCGCTCTATACGGTTGTCGAAACGACGGAAAGCCGAGCGTATTCAACCATTAGCCGGATCAATGGCCGCCGCGTGGTCACCGTGACGGCGGATATCGACGAAGCGATCAGCACACCTGCAATTGCCAATGAGCAACTTCTGACGCGGATCTTTCCTGAACTGGATGCCGCCTATCCGGGCCTGTCATGGGCTCAAGCTGGCGCCAGTCGTGAGCAGAATGAGGACCTTGCCAGCTTGGGTCAGGCTTTCATAATTGTGCTTCTGGTCATCTTTGCTTTGGTGGCGACGCAGCTGCGCTCTTATATTCAACCACTGGCCATCATTGTCGCCATCCCGCTTGGTGTGGCCGGTGCCGTGCTCGGACATTTCGTCCTTGGCTACCCGCTATCCTTTGTCTCGATATTTGGGATTGTTGCGCTGGCGGGTGTCGCCGTGAACGCCTCCGTCGTTCTCGTCGATCTGTACAACCAGTACCGCGCGGATGGCGCTGATCCATTGACAGCGGCAGCCGATGCATCAGCGCGCCGGTTCCGTCCGATTTTGCTGACCACACTGACCACGGCGCTTGGTCTTGGACCGCTGTTGCTCGAAACCAGTCCGCAGGCGCAATTCCTCATTCCGATGGGGGTTAGCCTCGGATTTGGCATCGTTATCTCCGGGATTATGGTTCTGTTTGTGACCCCCGCTGTGACGCTGGTCATTGAAGATCTGAAAAACCTTCCGGCTCTGATCCGGCGCCAGGTCGAGCGTCGCCGCGCAGTCGGAGGCCCCGCCGAATGACTGAGACAATTGCACCTGTCACCACAAGTCGCCGTGACCAACAGAAAGAAGCCAAACGACTGGCGCTCATCGATGCCGCCCTCGCGGTCTTTTCTCGTGTTGGATTTGCGGCGGCAAAAATCGATGACGTCGCCGAAGAAGCCGGCGTGTCTAAAGGGACGGTCTATCTCTATTTTGAAAGCAAAGAGAAACTGTTCGAAGGCATGGTCAAAGCCAAAATGGTTCCCATGCTGGATGATGTCGAAATGGTCATGGCGCAGTCGACGAAGACCGCCACTGAACGGTTACGGGCGCACATGACGTTTTTCTACCAGAAGGTCCTCGACAGCGACCGACGCCAGATCATGCGCCTGATCATGTCAGAGGGGCCAAACTTTCCACATCTAGCAGAATTCTATCATGCCAATATCTTGTCTCGCGGACAGGCGATGATCAATGAAATCCTCCAGCACGGCGTGAAAAGCGGCGAGTTTCGCAATATGGATGGCCACGGTTTGATGCAGAACGTCGTCGCAGGCGCGCTCGTAGCAGGGATCTGGAAGCTGGTTTTCGATCAGTTCCAGCCAATTGACATGGATGCCTATTTTGAGACGCACCTGGATCTCATTCTTAACGGATTGCGCGCAAAACCTGAGAATGATTGACAAGCCCGGGCGCTCGGATGAGATCGCAGAGCTAGTTAGGCCGGAGAATCAGTTTGAGCGAAGTCGTTTGCGTCGCCCCCACAGGATGCCTTCTTGGCGAAGGCCCCCTCTGGAGCCCGTCTGAGGGATTTTTGTGGTGGGTCGATATCAAGCGCGCCAAGCTGCATCGGCATAATCCTCAAACTGGCAATACACGCAGATATGACCTGCCACTCCACGCCAGCGCTTTGGCGCTCGCGGAAGGCGGCTTGATCATGATTGGAGATCTGGAAGTCGGTCGTTATGACACCGCGACCGAGGATTATGAGCGCATGGTCACGCTCAACGAACCGGATGGGTTTCGTAGCAATGATGGCGGTATGGCACCCGATGGCTGCTTCTGGTTCGGCACCATGGACGATAATGAAACCCTGCCTGAAGGGCAGTATTACCGGTTATTGCCGGATATGAGTGTCGAACGTATCGGCCTGCCGGAAGTGCTGGTCACCAATACGATGCAATTCTCACCAGATGGCAGGACGTTCTACACGAGCGATAGTGCAGAACAGACCATCCTCGCGTTTGATTATGACGTCCGTTCAGGCGGGTTATCGAATCGCCGGGTGTTTGCGTCGACCTTTGACGCGGGATGCTATCCGGATGGGTCAGCAATCGATCAGGACGGCTACCTATGGAATGCGCAATGGGGCGGCTCACGTCTTGTCAGATACGCTCCGGACGGATCTATCGATCGTATCGTCAAGATGCCGGTGTCGCGCCCGACAAGCTGTGCCTTTGGTGGGCCCGACCTTAGAACCCTGTACATAAGCTCGGCTCGGATAGGGCTCAGCGACGCGGCGCTCGACCGGCAACCGATGGCCGGCAGCCTGTTTGCATTAGAGGTCGAGACACCCGGCCTACCGGTCCCGGAATTTGGCCAATCGCGCAGCGGATAACTTGTGTTTTGAACGGTTTGCACCCAAGTGACTTCACAAGCGCATAAATGCGCAGTATGGAGCCGGATTACCCCAAAAGTCAGGAACGTTAGAGAATGGCCGACACGGACAAAAAGAAGAGCGTTGGTCCAATTACCTTCGCTCGTCAGGTAGAAGCAGAAGGTCGCAAAGTGACCTGGACGTCTACGCCTGAAACGATTCAAGCCACGATTATGGTTGTGGTGATGTCGATCATTGTTGCGTTGTTCTTGTTCATGTCTGACCAGCTTATCGCTTGGGTTATTCGTCTGCTCACGGGTCTTGGTAATTAGACCTCACAATAAGGAGTGCTTCGCCCATGGCTGAGGCAAAATGGTATATCGTCCACGCTTATTCGAATTTCGAAAAGAAAGTGGCACAAGCGATCCGCGACCAGGCGTCGATGAAAGGCCTGGAGGACATGATTGAAGACCTCGAAGTGCCAACGGAAGAAGTCGTCGAAGTTGTTCGTGGTAAAAAGAAAACCATCGAGAGACGCTATTTCCCTGGCTACGTGCTGATGAAAGCGCGCCTCAGCGATGCTGTCTATCACTTGGTCAAAGACACACCGAAAGTGACGGGCTTCCTCGGCGCAGACGGCGGTAAAAAGCCGTTGCCAGTGCCGCAACGTGAGATTGATCGCATTCTCGGCACATCGGACGAGCCGATCGAGGAACGTCCAAAGCCAACCATCGTTTACGAAATTGGTCAGGAAGTGCGCGTCAACGAAGGCGCCTTCCAGGGCTTCGAAGGGACTGTCGAGGAATTCGATCCGGAAACCGGCCGTATGAAGGTCAATGTTTCAATCTTCGGACGCGCAACGCCCGTCGATCTGGACTTCACACAAGTCGACAAGATCGCTTAAGCGGCAACCGCGCACAAATTTTTGAAACCCGCGCATGACCTGCGTGGGTTTTTCTATTTCAACTGATCGATGAGATGTTGTGTCGCCGCATCTTCAGCCTTCGCCTCATGGCGCAAAGCGGGTTTGAGCCGAGATGCCATCGTCTTCCCACGCTCGACGCCCCATTGGTCAAACGGGTTGATCTGCCACAAAGCACCCGCGAGGTAGGTGCGATGCTCATAAAGGGCAATCAATGCGCCGAGCCGGGCAGGGGTTAGCTCTGGCGCCGACATGAATGTTGATGGTCGCCCGCCTGGATGGACCTTTTGTTGTGCCACTTCAGCGGACAATTCGGGCTCTTCGACCTTCACCTCAGCCAGGCTGCGGCCATTCGCGAGCACTTCGGCTTGGGCTAGTGCGTGCGCGGTCAATGCCTCTACACCTGCGGGATCACTGTGACTGCCGGGGGCGAGAATAAACTCGGTCGGCACAACATGCGTGCCCTGATGCAGCCATTGGTGATAGGAGTGCTGACCGACCGATCCTTCGCCGCCCCACAAAAGCGGTGCTGTTGAAAGCGGCGCATCAGCACCGGTGGGTCCAACTGATTTGCCATTCGATTCCATTTCAAGCTGCTGCAGATAAGTTGGCAGCATGCGTAGGCGGCGCGAATAAGCGAGCACAGCCCGAGATCCAAATCCAAGGAAGCTGGTATTCCAGAAATCGAGCAGGGCTAGACGCGCCGCTAGGTTGTTTTCGATCGGTGCAATTTTGACATGCTGATCCATTTCTGCAGCCCCGGCGAGAAACTGCTTGAATGTGTCGACGCCGAAGCTGGTCATCACTGCGACAGAGGCGGCTGACCAGATTGAGTAGCGCCCGCCGACACTGACCGGCATGCCGAGCGTTGCCGCCTCTATGCCGCCTAACCAGGATGTCGCGCGGTCGGGATTTGCCGTCACCAGTAATAGGTGTTGCGCAGCCGTTTCAGCACCAAGGGAGCCTTCAAGCCAGGCCCGCGCACGCGCCAGATTGTACAGCGTTTCTTCAGTGCCGAATGATTTGGATATGCCAATAACGAGTGTTTTGGCTGGATCCAGGCCGTTCAACGCAAGGTCGAGATCAAGCGGATCGACATTGGCGCAAAAGCGAAGTTCCAGGTCATCCAATTGGTGATCCGCAAAGGCATCCGCGTACAAACGCGGGCCAAAGTCTGAGCCGCCGATCCCGATATGAACAATTGCTGCATATTGGCCGGACCGCGCAAGTTCGGCGGCTTTTTCAAGCGCCCGAACCGTCGTTGCATGTTCTGACCGAGTAAGGTCGCTTTCCGGGGCCATTCGCAAGGCCCAATGCAGGGCAGGGCGATTTTCAGACGGATTGACTATTGCTGCCGAGAACAGGTCGTCCACCGCTCCAGAGAGATTCGCAGCCTCTGCGTGAGCGAGCAGTGCGGCATTGATCTCAGGCGAGAGATATTGGCGCGACACATCAACCATCCAACCGCCACCTGAATGTACGGCGTCCTGGGCTGAGGCGGCGAGTGTGGCGAGAGATTTGCGGCGAACTGGCGCCGCGAGGGCCTGAAGGGTCTCAATCGACATAATCAAATTCCTAGTCGCAATAATAAACGGTCAAAGCATTTCCGGCAGCGCGTTTCATAAGGCTGACGGGAGCATCTGCAGGCGCGGTCTCGAACACCTTGCGTTTGTCAGCGCCAGTGATGAGTAGCAAGACGTGACGGGCATAAGCAATGCAAGGCAGAGTCAAAGTCATCCGCAACAGGTTCGGGCCCGTCACCTCGCTCTCAATGGCCTCGATCGCTGCGACGACGGATGTCGTGTCCGGATCTACCGCAGCTTCATATCCGCGTGCACCCGCGAACCAGGACAATGTGTGTGCATCTGGCCCCATGCCGAGCAGCATGACATCCGTCAGACCAGCATCAAGATAGAGATCATTCACCGCGTCCACGGCCGCAAAGGGATCATCACCTCTGATTTTCATAGAGACATAATCTGCGGCAGCGGCCTTGTTTTGTAAAAGCGTGCGTTCGAGCATCGCCCCATTCGACGCGGAATGGTCAATGTCGACCCAGCGCTCGTCGCATAGGCCGACCTGGACTTTCGACCAATCAAGACTTTGCTGTGACAGGGTTTCATAGATCGGTCCTGGCGTACGCCCACCAGACCCCATGAAGATCGTACTGCCTCGACGCCGAATGGCATCGTCCAGCCGGGCGGCGATCCAGGCCGCAGAAGCCTCTTGCAGCGTCGCTTTGTCGTCAAAGCTTTTGAAGACATATCCTTGCGTCATAGGCCCACGCTAGGGCCTTTATTGCGCGGCTTTGTCAAGCGGTTTCAATTTCCCCGGCGAATTGTCTGCAGGCATCAACGTTATAGGTGCTTGAAACCTGTGTCGGGCATGTGTATGTGGCGCGCATCAACGGGACTCTTCTGGCCCGCTCTGAGAAAGGACAAACGTCCGGTGGGCCGGACACTTGAGAAAAGGAGGCCTTGATATGGCCAAAGAAAAGTTTGAGCGCAATAAGCCACACGTGAACATCGGTACGATTGGACACGTGGACCATGGTAAGACAACGCTGACGGCGGCGATTTCGATGACATTGGCATCGGCTGGCGGCGGTGAAGCCCAGTCATATGCTGACATTGACAGTGCGCCTGAAGAAAAAGCCCGCGGGATTACGATTAATACCGCGCACGTTGAGTATGAGACGGAAAACCGTCACTACGCTCACGTCGATTGCCCTGGACACGCGGACTATGTGAAAAACATGATCACTGGTGCGGCGCAAATGGACGGCGCGATTCTGGTTGTGAACGCAGCGGATGGCCCGATGCCACAGACCCGTGAGCACATCCTGCTGGCCAAGCAAGTTGGTGTGCCGGCCATGGTCGTGTTCATGAACAAAGTCGACCAGGTCGATGATGAAGAACTGCTTGAGCTGGTTGAAATGGAAATCCGTGAGCTGCTCAGCTCTTACGAATTCCCAGGCGACGATATTCCAATCATCGCAGGGTCGGCGCTGGCGGCTGTTGAAGGCCGTGACGACAATATCGGTAAAGAGAAAGTCCTCGAACTGATGGCGGCTGTGGATGACTATATCCCAACCCCAGAGCGTCCGATTGACCAGCCTTTCCTGATGCCGGTTGAGGACGTGTTCTCAATCTCTGGTCGCGGTACGGTTGTGACCGGCCGGGTTGAAGCCGGCATTGTCAAAGTTGGTGACGAGATCGAAATCGTTGGTATCCGTGACACGCAGAAAACCACATGTACCGGTGTTGAGATGTTCCGTAAGCTGCTCGACCAGGGCCAGGCTGGCGACAATATCGGCGCCCTGATCCGCGGCATCGACCGTGAAGGCGTTGAGCGTGGCCAGGTTCTGTGTAAGCCAGGCTCGATCACACCGCACACAACGTTTGAGGCGGAAGCCTATATCCTGACCAAGGAAGAGGGTGGCCGTCACACGCCATTCTTCACCAATTATCGTCCACAATTCTACTTCCGTACGACAGACGTGACCGGTGTGGTTACGCTGCCAGCGGACAAGGAAATGGTTCTGCCAGGCGATAATGTCAAAATGAGCGTTGAGCTGATCCAGCCGATCGCCATGGACCAGGGTCTGCGCTTCGCGATCCGTGAAGGTGGCCGTACCGTCGGCGCCGGTGTCGTGGCCTCTGTCTCCAAGTAAAAGACCGGCATACAGCCAAACAAAACACCAAAAGCCCGCCTGGAAACAGGCGGGCTTTTTTATGCGTGAAATCTGTGGGTTGGAGGAATTCTTGCCCCGCGACGATCAATCACGACGCAGTTTGTGTCTTGAGCGTGCGCGCCGTGCGTGGTGTACCTCTTACAAAGACTGCGCAAAGCAGGATCCAGAATTAATGCCGGGGAGGCACATTTGACTGAAGCTGTTGCAGACAATGCGGGCGCTGTCGCTCATCCAGAAAAGACATTCTTTGGCCACCCTCGCGGTTTGGTCATTTGTTTCCTGACAGAGATGTGGGAGCGCTACTCCTATTACGGAATGCGCGGCTTGTTGCTGCTCTATCTCGTTCAGCACTTCTTGTTTTCGGATGAACGCGCAAATCTCATCTATGGTGGGTACATCGCGCTCGTTTACATCATGTCGATCGTCGGCGGCGTGCTCTCGGACAATTATCTTGGTCAACGCAAGGCGGTTACTTTTGGTGCGATCTTGCTGGTGCTCGGCCATTTCGGAATGGCCTTTGAAGGCTCCGGCTCCAAGGAAACCCTGGAAACGCCCACCGGGAACTATCTCGTCGAAGCCGAGGGCCGCGACAAAGGCCGACAATTATTCATCGAATATGACGGCGAACCGCGTCGTATCGTATTCAATTCAAACCAATTTTTGGATTTAGGCGAAAACCGTTTCACGGCAATCAATGATGCGGGTGAGGGTGATTTCATTGTCAATCGCAACACGCGAGGCCTGATTCAAAATGCCTGCGCGTTGATTGGGTTAGGCTGTGCCGGACCTGCGCCATCCACGGAAATTGTTATTCGCGGCGACGCTTACCCAGTGACGATGAAGTCTGTTGATAATGCTGATGGCGACCCAATGCCCGCGATGTTCATATCCTATAACGGACAAGACATGCAGGCGACGGAAATTAACGAGACCAACTTGCTCGTTCTGTCTGACGCCACCACAGCAGACATCGTTACGGAGCGTCAGGATGACGGCTCGGTGTTGGTGTTTTCGATCGATGCTGCGGGCGACAAAGTTGCACAAGCGCCTGCCACAACAAGTTTTGCCGACGGTTCATTTTCGACATCAGTGGAACAGCAAAAGCTCTTCGTAAACATTCTCTACCTTTCGCTGGCTTTGATTATTGCTGGAGTCGGCTTCTTGAAGCCGAACATCTCGACCATCGTGGGTGATCTCTATCCTGAGGGCGATCCAAGACGGGATGGCGGTTTTACGCTCTTCTATATGGGGATTAACTTAGGCTCTTTCCTGGCGACTTGGACCTGCGGGATTATTGGCATCGTCTATGGCTGGGCTTGGGGGTTTGGACTGGCCGGAATAGGCATGTTGTTCGGTCTCGTCGTTTTCCATTTCGGGCAGAGCTGGCTGGAAGGCGTCGCGCACCCGCCAGCACCTGAGAAACTCAAGCAAAAGCTGTTCGGCGTAATTTCAATCGAACTGGCCTGCTATTCGAGCGCCTTGGTCGTCATTGCTGTTTGTATGTCACTGTTGATGATGCCAGCCTATATCACATTCATCGCTTCCGGCGTTGGTGTCGCAATGTTCCTGTTTTTCATCGCCTATTCCTTCCTGAGATTGGAAGGCGTGGCGCGCAGCCGCATGTGGGCAGCTTTGTATTTTGCCGTCGCGCAGATTCCGTTTTGGTCTTTGTTTGAACAAGCGGGTTCATCTCTGACGCTGGTGACAAGTCGGCTTGTAGATACGAACATTCTCGGCTGGCAAGTGCCTACGCCGGTTTTTCAATCTCTGAATGCTGGCTTCATATTCTTGTTTGCGCCTTTGGTCGCCTGGCTCTGGGTATGGTTGTCTAAAAAGGGCTGGGAACCTTCAACGCCCGTGAAATTCGCGATCGGGGTGTTCGGAGCAGGGCTTGGTTATCTGGTCCTCGTGGGTGGCATGTCGAGCGTTGGAGCGGCGGCTCTGACACCGGTCTTCTTTATCTTTGCGATTTATTGGGTGCACACGATGGCAGAACTTATGCTGTCGCCAGTGGGTCTGTCAGCGATGACCAAACTCGCCCCCGCCTCACTGGTCGGATTGTTTATGGCTGCGTGGTTTGTCTATTCTGGATTGGGCAATGCAATGTCAGGCGTTATCGCCGCAGCAGCAGGCGCCGAGACCGTTGGCGGACAGATCGTAGATGTCGCCGGCGCGAAGGCGAACTATATCCAAGTGTTCTCATCGATTGGTTATATCGGAATGATCATCGGCTTTGTGATGTTGCTCTTCTCACCAATCGTAAAAGGCTGGATGAAGGATGCGACGATTGAAGACACTCCCTTGAGTGCCGATCCAGTCGGACATCAATAGAAACAAAAAGGGCGGCCCATTTAGGCCGCCCTTTTTTAATTTCCAATAGTCTGGATTAAGCTAACCCGCGCCACCCACAGTCAGGCCGCCAACTTTCAAAGTCGGTTGGCCGACGCCGACGGGGACGGATTGACCGGCTTTACCGCAGGTGCCGACGCCGTCATCCATCGCAAAGTCATTGCCGATCATTTCGACCTGGCTGAGCGCCGTTGGGCCGTGACCGATAAGAGTCGCGTTCTTCACAGGCGCGACGACTTTGCCATTCTCGACCAGATATGCCTCTGTGCATTGGAAGACGAAATTGCCGGACGTGATATCCACTTGACCACCGCCAAAATCGACGGCCCAGATGCCGCGCTTGATGGATGAGACGATTTCGTTCGGATCGGCATTGCCGCCGAGCATCACCGTATTGGTCATGCGCGGCATGATGGTCGCATCATATGATTCGCGGCGGCCATTGCCGGTTGGGGCGACCCCCATAAGGCGGGCATTCTGGCGATCCTGCATATAGCCTTTCAGGATGCCGTCCTCGATCAGTACGGTGCGATTCGTTTTGGTGCCTTCATCATCGATGGACAGCGATCCGCGGCGCGCATCGATCGTGCCGTCATCGATCACTGTCACCCCTTTAGAGGCCACTTGCTCTCCAATGCGGCCAGAATAGACGCTGGTACCTTTACGATTGAAATCGCCTTCAAGACCATGTCCCACAGCTTCGTGCAGCAGCACGGCTGGCCAGCCTGGCCCAAGCACAACTTCCATTTCGCCCGCAGGAGCAGGGATAGATTCCAGGTTCACTTCAGCTTTGCGCAGCGCCCTCATAGCGAGGCCTTGCCAGCGTTCCGGCGCGATCCATTCATCATAAGCAGCGCGGCCACCCGCACCGGCTGACGCTGATTCGCGGCGCCCGCTCTGCTCAAGCGTCACAGAAACATTCAACCGGACCAGAGGGCGGACATCGTGGAACGTCTCGCCGGCAGGGCGCAAAATGTCGATTTGCTCGTGACTGCCTGCTAGGGAGACGGAAACCTGCACGACGCGAGGATCCTTGGCGCGAACCCAGGCATCAATCTCGGCCAGCAGGCCGGTCTTCACAGTGAAGTCGGGCGCTTCGGTTGGATCAATCGGTGAATAGAGCTGACGATTGGATGGGGTGGGAGACGTCGCCAGATTGCCGGAATGGCCACGTTTCGCCTGCCGTGCTGTATCGGCGGCGCGGCGAATCGCGTCGATGGAGAGGTCGCCTGAGTGGGCATTGCCGCTGGCTTCACCTGCCACAACCCGCATGCCGAAGCCTTGCGACGTGTCATAGGTCGCTGATTTCAGGCGTCCATCGTCAAAGACGAAGCCTTCAGATCGTGATCGTTGGACATAGATATCGCCGTCATCAGCGCCATTGGCGGCATCGGCGAGGATTTTTGACGCGTCTTGCGTGTCGAAAGGCAGCTCTGAGTAAGTCATGCCCTGTATGTGACGCTACAGGAGCGCCTGATCAAGCGCTCCCGTGCGATCAATTCAAACTAGCTGGCATCCTCTACGCTAAACCGCGTCAGCTGACGGAGCGCAAGATCCCATTCCGGCTTGAGTTCCAGGGATATGTTGAAGTCTTCAAACGCCCCCGCAACATCGCCGGTATTCTCGCGCGCGATGGCGCGATTGTAATAGGCGGCGAACAGATCGTTCGATTCGAGTTCAATCGCGCGATCGAGCGGCGCCAGTGCAGCGGCGAAGTCGCGCTGGTAAATATAGGCAGCGCCCGTATTCAAATACGCCGCGCCGAGTTCCGGTTGCAGGCGAAGCGCTTCTGAATAGTCAGCCAGCGCGGTATCATAATTACCTTCCCGCATGCGCAAGACGCCGCGATTAACGTAAGTTGCGGCGCGATTCGTTCGGGTCATGGCTTCCTCACGTAAGGCGCGCGAGCAAACCTCATCCGCCGCGCGGAAGTTCGAATAACGGTTTTTGGTCTTTTGGAAGCATTCGCCGCCTAGACCATTTCCAATCACGAATACCTGCGCGGACGCGATTTCCGCCACCAGCGCTGTGGCGGCCGCAGCGATCAATAGCTTGAGCTTCATAACTGTTTCTCCTGAGATCAGAATTTAACTATACACTAAGTGGTACAATTTATCGACCGACTGCGACATTTTATAAGAGGTGGCTCTATTGGGTAGACCTGTCGGTCTGTCGTATATATGGCTGCAGCCAAGATTGGATGGAGTGACTCTTGCGTTACATCTTTGCATGGATTTCTGCAGTGTTGATGACTGGTTCAGCATTCGCACAAGAATTAGTAGGCCAGCCGACACCCGGCGCGCTTGGATTTCAACCAGCCGCCACGCGGATCATGGAACGTGTCAACGATTTCCATAATTATCTGCTGGTGATCATTACCGTCATCACGTTGTTCGTGCTGGCGCTTTTGATCTGGGTTTGCATTCGCTACAGTAAGCGTGCCAATCCGGTGCCTCAGAAGTTTAGCCACAATACGACTGTGGAAATTATCTGGACGGCTGTGCCCGTCTTGATTTTGGTCGCAATCGCCGGACCATCATTTTCCAACTTGTTTTATCAAGAGAATGAACCGGATCTGGAAATGATTGCGCAAAGCGGCGATCTGGATGACCCAAACATCTATATCGATGCGGCCAAAGAAGGTTGGATCACTGTGAAAGCCGAAGGCATGGGGAATTGGGCCTGGACCTATTACTATGTCGATGAAATGGATGCTGATGGCTATCCGGTTCAGTATGTTTCGAACGGAATTCACTATGGACTGCCGTCAGATCCTCCGGCGACCCCTGAAAAACCGAAATATCTGGCGACAGATTATCCGATGGTGATCCCAGTCAATCGCTACATTCGCTATCAGACAACCTCTGACCGCGTCATTCACTCTTGGACTGTGCCGGCATTTGGCGTCAAAACCGACGCGGTGCCCGGGCGCCTCAACGAGGGCTGGTTCCTGGTCGAAGAGACCGGCGTATATTACGGCCAGTGTTCAGAACTTTGCGGCAAGAACCACGCCTTCATGCCGATCGAAGTTCGTGTTGTCCCTCAGGATCAGTATGACCGCTGGATTTCCGTCATGAAGACGGGCGACATCGATGCGGCCACCCAATTAGTAAAAAACATTGACCCGATGGGCGACGGCACGCGCCTCGCTTCGGTCGAGTAAGAGAGGGATTTAGATCATGCCTATGGATCAAGTTGCTGCTCACGGCCACGACGCCCACGATCACAAACCAGGCTTTTTCGTGCGTTGGTTCTTTTCAACCAACCACAAGGATATCGGAACGCTTTACCTCGTCTTTGCCCTGATCGCAGGGATTGTCGGGTATTCGCTCTCTGGCCTTATTCGCCTCGAGCTCGCAGAGCCGGGCATTGGCCCGATGACGGGACTGATGGAAGTGCTTTACGGCACAACCGGCCAGCAAGCCATCGAACAAGCCAAGAGCTTTTATAATGTCGTGATTACCTATCACGGCCTGATCATGATTTTCTTCATGGTTATGCCAGCTTTGATCGGCGGCTTCGGTAACTGGTTTGTGCCGCTGATGATTGGCGCGCCGGATATGGCGTTCCCGCGGATGAACAATATTTCGTTCTGGCTGACAGTGGTTGCGTTCATTCTGGCGATGATTTCTTTCATCACACCGGGCGGTAATGGCGTTAACGGATTTGGCGGCGGCTGGGTTCTCTACCCGCCATTGTCCAGTACAGCAGGACATGCTGGCCCATCTATGGATCTCCTGATCCTGTCACTGCATACGGCAGGTCTGGCGTCTATTCTTGGGGCGATCAACTTCATCGTCACCATCCTGAATATGCGCGCGCCTGGTATGACGTTGCACAAGATGCCGCTTTTTGCCTGGTCCATGCTGGTCACAGCCGTATTGCTGCTGCTGGCGCTTCCAGTTCTGGCTGGCGCGCTGACGATGCTGCTGACCGACCGGAATTTCGGGTCACAATTCTTTGATCCCTCCGGCGGCGGCGATCCTGTCATGTTCCAGCACTTGTTCTGGTTCTTCGGACACCCAGAAGTGTACATCATGATCTTGCCAGCCTTCGGCATTGTCTCGCACATCGTTTCGACATTCTCGAAAAAGCCGATCTTTGGTTATCTCGGCATGGCCTATGCGATGGTCTCGATTGGCGCGATTGGCTTCATCGTGTGGGCACACCACATGTACACCGTCGGCATGCCTTCTGACATGAAAGCCTACTTTGTCGCAGCGACAATGGTGATCGCGGTCCCGACAGGGATCAAGATCTTCTCATGGATCGCCACAATGTGGGGCGGATCGATCGATTTCTCAGTCCCAATGGTCTGGGCCATTGGTTTCATCTTCCTGTTCACGCTTGGCGGTGTCACAGGCGTTGTTCTGGCCAATGCCGGGATCGACCATGCCTTGCACGACACGTATTATGTCGTCGCACACTTCCACTATGTGCTTTCACTTGGCGCCGTGTTCGGTCTCTTTGCTGGTTGGTATTACTGGTACGAGAAGATGTTCGGCCTGAAATATAACAAGGTCATCGGATACGCTCATTTCTGGATCATGTTTGCCGCGTCGAACCTGATCTTCTTCCCGCAGCACTTCCTGGGCCTCAACGGCATGCCACGTCGCTATGTCGATTATCCGGAAGCCTTCTCGCTTTGGAATCAGGTCTCTTCCTGGGGCTATGCGCTCTCAATGGTCGCAACTTTGCTCTTCTTCTTCGGCATGGTGGAATCAATGATCCGCCGCCGCAAAGGTGAAGCCAATCCATGGGGCGAAGGGGCAACCACGCTCGAGTGGACCTTGCCGAGCCCGCCACCATTCCACCAGTTCAACGAGCTGCCTGTGGTAAAGAATGAGGCTGGCCACTAAAGCCCGCCCGCAAAAACAACAATCCGGGCGGCCCTTTGTGCAATAGCAGCGCAGAGGGCCGTTTCCATACAAGCCCAAGAGAAACGCCCTATGTCTGCCGACATGACCGCACAAGACACGAGCCCGAAACTCGCCACCGCCAGTGACTATGTCGAGCTGATGAAGCCGCGTATTATGATGCTGGTTGTGTTTACGGCGCTTGCTGGCCTCGTTGCGGCGGTTGGCGTGACTGGACAAAGCGTCAATCCAGTTCTCGCCACGGTGGCGATCTTGTCCGTCGCGCTTGGGTCAGGCGCCGCGGGTGCAATCAATATGTGGTATGACGCCGACATTGACGCGATCATGACCCGAACCTCGACACGGCCAATCCCGTCCGGCGCAGTTCCAAAAGACGAAGCGCTGACCATGGGCCTGATCATGTCGGCCGTATCCGTGCTTTTGATGTGGATTGCCTCAAATGTACTGGCAGCGAGCCTACTGGCTCTCTCCATTGCCTATTATGGCTGGTTCTACACGATGGTTCTGAAACGCCGGACGGCGCAGAATATTGTGATAGGCGGCGCCGCAGGTGCCTTTCCGCCCGTCATTGGCTGGGCGGCTGTAACGGGCAGCACGCCGCTTGATGCTTGGATCTTGTTTGCGATCATATTCTTTTGGACTCCGCCACATTTCTGGGCGTTGAGCTTGGTGGCGCACAAAGAGTATGAGAAAGCTGGCGTGCCAATGCTGCCTGTGACCAGCGGCGCGAAATCAACCCGGCTACATATCTTGCTCTACACGATTGTTCTGGCACCTGTTGGCCTGGCGCCGCTGGCGACCGGACTTGGCGGCATCATCTATGCAGTCATCGGCGCGCTATTGACGATCGCGTTCCTGTATTTCGCCATGAAGGTCTGGCACAGCCGGGCAGGGGAACCAGATGCCGGTGACGCCGAACGCAAACTGGCCATGAGCATGTTCGCATTCTCAATCCTGTATCTGTTTGGCTTGTTTGCCGCACTCATCATTGAGCACGGTTTCGGGTTATACTTTAGCCTTGGAGGCTTTTGATGACTGAACCTGCTACGACCGTTGTGATTGATGAAGACGCGCTGAAAAAGGCGCAGAAGCGTCGTAATGCCTGGCTTGCTCTGGCGCTCGTTGCATTCGTTGTAATTGTTGGCGTTTCTACGGCATTGCGCATTCAAGAAACCGACTTTAGTGGCGGTGATCGCCTGTATTTCTCTGGCTATATGGATGAAGCAGCCAGCGAAAAGGCTGACCGCGAAGCTCAGGCTCGAATCTCGGCCCGCCTCGAAGCTGAGGCAGCCGCCGCAGAAACCGCTGCCGGGGAGCAAGGCGATGAATAATGGTCGTATTGCCCTGATCGCAACCATCGGCGCACTGGCCATGCTCGGGCTCGCCTTTGCGTCTAAGCCGCTCTATGACACGTTTTGCCGTATCACCGGGTTTGGCGGCACAACTCAAATTGCAGAGCGCGCACCAGAACGTGTCAGCGAACGCGAAGTTACGGTTCGCTTTGATGCCAATGTCGCCAATGCGCCGCTCAAGTTTCGCGCCACGCAAACCAATCTTCCAGTGCAAATCGGGGCGCACAGTCTGGCTTTTTATGAAGTCACCAACACATCTGTGAGCGATGTCAGCGTCATTGCCAGCTACAATGTCACGCCGCACAAGGCCGGGCGTTTCTTCAACAAGCTCGAGTGCTTCTGTTTTGAAGAGCGAATCATCAAAGCCGGCGAAACCAAGAAACTGCCGGTCATCTTCTTCGTCGACCCCGCGATTGAAGACGAACGAAATGCCGATGATGTCCGAACCATCACGCTGTCATATACTTTTTTTAACACCAATGAGTTCAAAGGTGCGGCGAAATCAGCATCTCTTAACTGAATGGTTGCAGAAATGGGCCACTGCGGTCTAAAAGCGCAATCAATTGAAACCATTGCCACAAGGGATTTCCTCTCATGGCCGAAGACGTCAAACACGACTATCACCTCGTAAACCCATCCCCATGGCCGCTGATCGGCTCAATTGCGGTGCTCGTCCTCGCACTTGGGGGCGTGACCTATATGAAGGGTCTGTTTGGAATCGAGCAGGGCCAACTCTGGACGCTGGTTCCTGGGTTTCTGATGGTCATCTGGACCATGGCCGGCTGGTGGCGCGAAGTCGTCAAAGAAGGCCGCACGGGTGATCATACCCCGGTGGTAGAGATTGGCCTGAAATACGGCATGATCCTGTTCATCGTTTCTGAGATCATGTTCTTTGCCGCCTGGTTCTGGAGCTTCTTCGAAGTCGCGATCTTCTACCCCGCGCGCGTCGGTTTGACTTATGATGCTGCAAGCCCAGTCTGGGAGGGCCTCAACGCCTTCGCGCAGTGGCCACCAACCGGCGTCACAACCTTTGATCCATTCCACTTGCCGCTGGTCAACACGCTGATCTTGCTGCTCTCAGGTACAACTGTCACAGCGGCACACCACTCATTGCAGCATGACAAGATGGACAATGCGAAGTTCATGCTTTTGCTGACCATCATTCTCGGCGTCGCCTTCACTTGCCTGCAGGTCTATGAGTATTCGCTGGCACAATTCACATTTGATGGCACTGTTTACGGCTCCGCCTTCTTCATGGCGACAGGGTTCCACGGCGCACATGTTGTGATCGGAACAATCTTCCTCACGGTGTGTCTGTTACGGCTCTATGCAAAGAATATGACGGCCAAAAAGCACCTCGGCTTCGAGTTTGCTGCTTGGTACTGGCACTTCGTTGACGTCGTCTGGCTGTTCCTGTTCGCTTTTGTTTATGTCCTGCCACACCTTGTGCTTGGGCACTAAATTCCAGTCGCTTTCCGAAACTCTCGAAAGCGCTCGGATTTGAAGAGAAAAAAAGATTGGCGCCAGCATGTTCGGCATGTGGCGCCAATTTTGTTAGCCGAGACGAGAAACAGGATTACTGCGGAGACTAACAATCATGATGTTCCGACCAATGCCAATCCTGACTGGGCTGACAGTCGTTTGCTTCGTCATTCTTCTAACGCTCGGAAACTGGCAATATGCGCGCTATTCCGAGAAGATGGCTCGCCCAAGCGTGATAGAACAAACCGAAGAACGTTCAGTCCTCAACGTAGACCTTGATCGGACAATCCCCGGCAATGTCCAGCAAGTCTATGGCTTTGCAGACAGTGAGCCGATCTGGCGCCGCTACGCAGTGGGAAACCTGCAAGGCACAGGTGAGCGGGTTCTCGTCATGGTCGAAGCAACCGGCGGGGCCGAGCCCGTGCCGATCGCCAACGCGGATCTGCCTATAAGCCTGATGTTCGAAGGTTTGATTGCGGAAAAGACGCCGAGCAATTCAGCATTTGCCGGACGCGATCAACCGGATCAAGACATCTGGTATCGACTCGACCCGGGCGCTTTAGCGACAAAATTCGGTCTGTCAGTGACGCCGCCCGTGGCAGAACCGGTGGTTATATCCGTTCTTAATTCAGTCGACACATCGCAATCCAGAATGACACTCAACCCATATGCGTTCGCAAAACCCGTTGATCCGCTGCCGCCGGAACGCCACTTTGGCTATGCTCTGACTTGGTGGGGGATGGCTTTAGGTCTGCTGGGCGTGTATGTCGCCCTTCACCATTCGCGCGGACGCTTGAGATTTAAGAAGGCTTGATGGCCATGAAATACATATCGACCCGCGGCCAAGCCGCTCCTGTCGACTTCGTAGAAGCTTGTTTGACCGGTCTGGCCCCGGATGGCGGCCTGTACGTTCCGGAAACATGGCCGCAGATTACACCGGCATCTCCGGGGGAGTCATATGTCGATATTGCCACTCGTATCCTATCAGCGTTTGCGGGCGACGCACTGAGCGTTGAGGATATCGCTGGGCTTTGCGAACGCGCTTATGCCAGTTTCTCGCACCATTCAGTGGCGCCGCTCGTTCAAAGCGGCCCCGACCAGTTCGTCATGGAATTACATCACGGCCCGACACTGGCGTTCAAAGATGTCGCCATGCAATTCATCGGGCAACTCTATGATCTCGTGCTGAGCCGCCAGGATGAACGGATGAGTGTTGTTTGCGCGACGTCCGGCGATACGGGCGGCGCGGCCGCTGCAGCCTTTGCGGGCGCAAAGCAAGTCGATTTGTATATCTTGCATCCACACGAGCGGGTTTCACCCGTGCAACGCCTGTTCATGACCACGACCGGGGCTGAGAATGTGCACAATCTCGCTGTCGATGGCGATTTCGATGATTGTCAGGCTTTGGTCAAAACCATGTTCGCCGACAAAGCCTTTGCCAATGATGTTCGGCTTTCAGGCGTAAATTCCATCAATTGGGCGCGAATTGCCGCGCAATCCGTTTATTATGCGGCGACTCAGGCTGCGCTGGGACCTGACCGTCCGCTGCGCTTCGTGGTGCCCAGCGGTAATATGGGTGATGCGTTTGCCGGCTATGTCGCGGCCAGGTGTGGTTTGCTGGCTGGCTTTGAAATTGTCTGCGCGGTGAACGAAAACAAGACCTTGGATACGCTACTGGAGCAGGGCCGGATGCACCGGGAGCAAGCCGTCGCAACCCCGAGCCCGGCAATGGATATTTCAGTTCCCAGCAATTTTGAGCGCCTATTCTTTGAAGTCTCCGGGCGCGACGGCGATCAGGTTCGCCGCACTTATGATCAATACAAGCAAGCCGGCACTGCCGACCTTCCCGACTCCGTTCGTGGTCCGCTGAGCTGCACAGGATTTTCATCGGCAATGGTTTCCAATGCCGACACGTTGCGGGAAATGCGCGTGTTCAAGGAAGAAACCGGCACGCTGATCTGCCCACATACCGCCGTTGGTACGGCTGTCGCGCGGATATTGCCAGAAACAGACGCCTGCACCGTTATCCTGGCAACGGCGCACGCCGCCAAGTTCCCTGAGACCGTTCTTGAAGCGACAGGCGACGACGCCCCTCTGCCGCAACGCTGCCAGGCGCTTCGGGACAAAGGCGAAGTGTTTGAACGCGTCGCGAATGACATAAGCGCGGTGAAGGACCTTATTCGTGCCAATATGATTGCCGAGACTTGAGCCTATGAGCGCGCAAATTGGTGAATGGCAGTGGAGCCGATCCACACAAAGACTGACTCTCTCTCTCGAGGCGCCGGAGATCAGCCGGCTGCTGTCCGGGGAATGGGCGCTGGATGATTTGAGCAATGTCCTCGATGGCCTCAGCCGGCAAAGACTGAGAAATGGACTCGAGACCCCGAATGGTGACGTCGCACTGGAACTGGTGACGGCTGAAGGCCAGATCATTCATCTTGCCGGGGGCGTGGTAGATGAGGACTGGTCGCGCGGGATGGTCCTGTCGATTGGAGATGCCGATTCTGAAGAAATGCGTGACCGCGTCGAGCTACTCCCGGTCTATCAGCCGATCCTGTGCCTGAGGAGCCGGCGCGTTGAAGGGTTTGAGGCACTCGCGCGCTGGGAAGGGGAAGCGGGGCTACAATCCCCTGTTGGCGACCGAAAAGGTTTAGCGACCTCCATGCTAATACACGCCTCCGAAGCTCTGAATAGGTTTCGCAAGGTCACCAAGACGGATGCGCTTTTCATGCAAGTGAACATTACCAGCCATGATCTGGCCGATGAGCAATTGGTCGATTTGATCTCAGCGCTGCAAAGTGGGCACAATCTGGCGCACGGGTCGATCCGCCTCGAACTGACGGAACAGGACGCCTTGCGCGATACCGGACAGACGCTCAGTCGCCTGCATGATTTGCGTGCGGCAGGCGCCGGCATCGTGCTCGACGATTTCGGGTCTGGACATTCCTCTTTTCAGTGGCTCGCCGACTTGCCCGCCGATGCTCTGAAAGTGGACGCTTCGCTGATTGCTCAAGTCGAAAATCCGCGCGTTGAAACCATCCTTGAGGCGCTAACGCTTATGGCCCGCCGGCTCGGCATGACGTCGACCGCAGAAGGCGTAGAAGATGACGCTATGATGCCACGCCTCAGAACGCTTGGATTTGATCACGCCCAGGGTTTCGCGCTCGGGCGTCCAATGTCGATTGAAAAGATGGAAGCTTTTCTGACCGGCTAAACGCCCAAATCGACTTCCAGATGAGAAATCGCGTGGACGAAATTGCTTGGCGCCAATGCTGATTTACCCGTCCACTTAATCTCCGGGAAACGGCGCAGAATATTCCGATACGCGGTCTCAAGCTGCATAATGGCGACGCGCTTGCCGAGGCAGACATGCGGACCATTGCCGAATGCCAAGTTTTCATTGGCATTTTCCCGTTCAATATCAAACGCGTTCGGCGCTTCAAATTTGGCCGGGTCGCGATTCGCGGCAGCGTAATACATCACCACTTTGTCGCCTTCGCTCAGCGCCTGACCACCAAGCTCCGTCTCCTTGGTCACAGTTCGACGCATATAGGTTACCGGGCTGACCATTCGGATCGCTTCATTGACGAAGTTCGGATACAACTCGTCATTGGCCATCAGTTTGGCGCGTTGATCCGGAAATTGTGTCAGCAGTTTCATGGTTCCGGACAAGGAATTGCGCGTGGTGTCATTGCCTGCAAAAACGATCAGCAACCACGACCCGTCCAGAAACTCATCAGATAAAAGCTCACCATCAATCTTTGCATTGGCAATTGCAGATAGCAGGTCGTTTTGGGGATTCTTCCGACGCTCCAACAATTGATGACGGCCATAATCGAACAGCGCCTGTATCTCATTCATGAATTCCATGATTTGCTCAGGCGATACGGTTCCCAGACCTTCCTGAAGCGCCTGATATTGCGCATTCTCAAGGAAATGCATCCAGTGTACGAGCTTGGCGCGATCGGCTTCCGGAACTCCCAGAATCTCAGAAAGCGTGAAGAGCGGCAATTCAGCAGAGAAAGTTTCGACCATATCGACAACCGGGCCTTTGGCCTGCATGTCGTCGAGCAGCAGATTCACTTTAGTGTCGACTTTCTTTTTCAACTCCGCGACATAATCCGGCCGGAACCAGGACATGTGCTCCATGCGAAGCGGCGTATGGTGTGGCCGGTCCAGATTGATTAATGAGTTGAGCGAAGATGAGTGGAGCAGGGGATGGCGCGGTGTTTCCGGCAGCCCATAGCTCATCAATATACCGCCGCGTTGCGATGAATACGTCACCGGGTCAACTTCGACTGTCTTGATCAGATCATGGCTGGTCAGCGCCCAGAAGCCGCGACCATTCACCTCCGGATGCCACATGATCGGGGCTTCGCGGCGCATCGTCTCAAAGGCGTCAAATGTATAGCCGCCATGGTTTGAGAACACTTCGGGATCGTTGAGCGACACAGGCGGCGCCAGGTCATAGATGGGCGGGTTGGATGGCGGGCCCGGGGGCGTGTCTTCTTGATAAGTCTCGGTGACGTTCTGAAAGCCCATTTTCAACTCCGTGCTAACTCGCTCAGCAGCCAGGCGGCTGCTTTACGTGCACGTTAGCCTATCGCTTGCGCCTGTGAAGGCGTGCCCCTGCGGGAGGCTTACGGCGCTCTCGCTTTGGGCTCGGCGCTGCAGGTAGAAGATGCTCAGGAATGGCATCCTTCAGCATCTCGCGAAGCGTCTCTGCCGGGATTTCCTCGACCGCTCCCGGTCGCAGATCATCCAGCTCGAAAGGTCCATACTGGGTTCGAATCAGTCGGTTCACTTGCAGACCGAGATGCTCCATCGCCTTGCGCACTTCGCGATTCTTGCCTTCCGTAAGACGGACATTGATCCAATTATTGGTTCCGGTCTCGCGTTCCAATTCGGCTTCAATCGACGTGTACCTCGTGCCATCATCAAGCGTGACTCCGCCTTTCAGCGAATCAAGTTCAGCTTGCGTGATCGCGCCATGTGCGCGAGCGCGATAGTGGCGAACAAAGCCGGTTTTAGGGAGTTCCATCGCACGAGCGAGCCCGCCATCATTGGTCAGCAGCAAGATGCCTTCTGTTGTCAAATCCAAGCGACCGATTGTGATCGTTCTGGGCAGCGATTTCGGCAGTTCTTCAAAGATCGTGCGGCGGCCTTCCGGGTCAGATGTTGTCGTAATCAGCCCCGATGGCTTGTGATAGCGCCATACGCGTACGGGTTCGTGCGCCTTAACCGGCTTGTCATTGACGCGAATATCTTCCCGCCCGGTCACTTTAAAAGCGGGGGTTGTCAGTTTCCGCCCGTTGATCCGTACTTCGCCGCGCTCGATCATCGCTTCGGCTTCGCGTCTCGAGGCAACGCCAGCGCGTGCGAGATATTTGGCAATTCGCTCACCGTCCTGCCAATCCGTCTCGACCGACTTGGGGCGTCGGGTAGGGCGGCGTTTTGGCTTGCGGTTCGTCTCACGACGGTCCGTCATCAATAATCTCCAATTATGCTTGTAGGCCGAATATCGGCGACAGGATGGCGAGCCCTAGGGCAATTTCCATAGGAATCCAAACAGGGATCAGGCCATTCGCGCGGTTTTCCTGTTTATCCATGAGCAAAGACAGAAGCCGGCCCGCGCCAGCGCCGATCCAGCCCATGGCAACGGGAAACAAAGCAAAGATCTTATAGGTCAGCGTGAGTTGCGGTTGCAGCAAGATGATCAACGCTGACATATGAATGAGAAGCAGTAATCCACCATAGGTGGCTCGAAATTCCGAGAACCCGCCCGGTTTGGCCGGATCCGGATCGGCGACCAGGCGGACAACCCCTGCGGCCCATTTTGGCGCGAACATTGCGCCGAGCCCGAGGGCGGCACAAAACCCGAGTGCGATAATCGCAATCAATTCAAAAATGGGCGGCATCATGCGCTCCTAAAAAACACTCATAACGGACTATAGAGCAGGGCGCGCGTTTGGACAGAGCTCAAGTGATGCCCGCATTTCGCCACGCCTCTTTCGGCCAGCGGCGATGTTGCCAAAACCATTGACCTGGATTGCTACGGACTTCGCTTTCGATAAAGCTCGTTATTCGTTCGACACTGGCACGCACGTCCGCTTCCGTGTCGCCTGACTGTTCGGGATAGAATGGCTCATGGACAGTGACTTTAAACCGCGCGGGTCCGGTCCGCTGCGTTGAGAACAGGATGATCGGAACATTGTATTTCAGCGCCAGTCGGGACGGGCCTGGCGCGGTCATGGCATCATGGCCAAAGAACGGAACCGCGAGACCCTGGTTGAACTTCTGGTCGTTCATCAACGCAGCGCTCCGGCCGCGCCCCAAAGCGCGCATTAATTCGCGTGTGCCCATTCCTTTTGGGGTCAGGACTTCAATTCCATAATCATGTCGGACCTTATTGAGCTTACGGTCAATGTGGGGATTGTTCAGCGACCGATACGTGATCAGGCAATCGACGGGACGGTTGCAAATGACAGCCGCCATGACTTCCCAATTGGCGAAATGACCAGAGACCATAATCGCGCCTTTATCGGACGCTTCGATTGCGTCGAGGTGTTCGCCGCCGACAACTTCAACGCGATCGCCCTTATAGGGATGGATTTTCGGCAAATGCGGCAATTCACCCGCGGTGCGGCCGACGCTTTCCCACGACGCTTTGGCAATCTCCTCGCGCGCCTCTTCCGAAAGCTCAGGGAAAGCCAGTTCGAGATTGCGCCGCACCGTCTTGCTCTGCGAGAAAAGGGGCGCGATGGACTTCATCAGCCAGCCAACGAAATTAGACGCATTGTCCGGCCCGAGTGCCTTCATGGGCCACCAATAGATGACGTCCCATGCCACAGCTTCAAGGCGCCAGATCAATCGTTGCCCGAATGTCGATCGGTTATCGATATCCTTCGGGCGTATGTATTGCTGCTTAGTCTTGGCCATGTGTATCGGCTCTGATCACTCTTGCTAATAAGGTGTCGAGTTCAGTGGGGCGATCAAACTGTACTGCAACCGGGAGCGTGTGAATATTCTCCCGCATCTCCTGTGGCAAGCGCACAAAGTCTTTTTCCGTCGTAATCAGGTGAGCTGTATGATCGTCTGCCAAACGCCGCAAATAGCGCAAATCTGCGTCTGTAAAGGCGTGGTGATCCGCGAATGGCACTGAGTCTCTAAGATCCGCGCCAAGCGATGTCAGCGTATCGAAGAATTTCTCGGGTCGGCCAATTCCCGCAAAGGCAACATAAGGCTGTTGCGGCGGCACTTCCAAAGGGACCAGTCGGCCATGGAAAGTGGGCAAGTCAGTACGCCCAAGACCCTCTGGCGGCGTGCCTTCTCCCATGATGATGATCGCATTTGCCCTCGCGAGGCCATCACGAACGGGCTCGCGCAATGGGCCTTTTGGGATCACATAGCCATTCCCGAAACCAGCGGTTGCGTCGACCACGATGATTGTGAAGTCTTTCGCTAAAGAAGGGTTTTGATGGCCATCGTCCATCAGGATAACCTCAACTCCGGCGGCGCTCATCGCAGCCCCAGCGGCGGCGCGGTCAGCGCCGATCCAGGCTTCTCCAGCCGCCGCGAGCATCAACGGTTCGTCTCCGACATCGGAGGCTTGATGATGGCGTGTGTCGACACGTATCGGTCCTTTAAGGCGCCCCTTATAGCCTCGACTCAGCGTCGCAACGCGGCGCTGGTGCACGTCTTCTATATGCGCTCGCAAAGCAGCGACCACGGGGCTTTTTCCGACCCCACCAGCGGTCAGGTTGCCGACGCAAATGACCGTAGCCGGAACAGTTACTGGCTCGGCGCGACTTATTCTCTGGCGGGTGACCAGCGAATAAGTCCAGGCCAAAGGCGTCAGCAAGAATCGCAAAAGCGGCGCCGCCTCGCGCGATCTCGGATCAACCTCTCGCGACCAGAATCTTGGTTCTCTCATGATCGCAGTCCGGCTTTGACAAGAATTGGCGCGAGCGCGTCCAGGGTTGCCGACATTGGGCCGAGGGCATCAGATTTCAACATCTCCGTCATCTCAACCGAAACAGGCAGCGCGGGATAGGCTGCTGCGAGCTCTTCCGCACCATGCACGATCGAGTAGCCCTGAAGCGGCAATAACCGCTCCGACAAATCGCGAAAATTGAAAACGCCAGGGCCTGTGAGTACAGGTTTTCCGAGCTGCAAGGCTTCAAGCGGGTTATGACCGCCAACACCAGGCGCATGACCGCCGCCAAGATAAACGCAATCCGCCAGCCGATACCACAGTCCCATCTCGCCCATTGTGTCAGCGAGCAATATTTCCGTGTCACCTGTGATGGGATCGCCCTCGGATCGTCGTGCAATTGCGCTGCGGGTCATGGAAAGCAACGTGTCCACCTCATCGCCGCGATTGGGGTGACGCGGTGCGATGATCAGGAACGGGCGCGGGTCCATCATCATCCAGGCGTCAATCATCAACGCTTCTTCGCCTGCATGAGTCGATGCCGCGAGCATTGTCGGCCGATCGCCAATTGCGTCTTTCAATGCCGCTAAAGCTTGCTCGTCGACAGCCGGTGCGGGCAGGGCAGATTTGAGATTCCCAGGACATGTCACTGGCTTTCCAGACAATTCCATCAGACCGGTTTTGGTTTGAATGTCTGCAGCGATCTGCAAATCGAAGGTCTTGAAGATCTGATAGGCGGTTTTTCGCCACCGCATCCAGCCGCGAATCGTCTTTTCCGTCATCCGGGCGTTGAGCAGAACAGTCGGGACGTGGCGTGCGTCGAGTTCGAGGAGCGTATTCGGCCAGATTTCACCTTCCGCAAATATCGCAAGCGAGGGCGCCCAGTGGTCGAGAAAACGGCGAACCGTCTTCGTCTCATCTATCGGTGCCATTAATTGCAAACAGGGATTTACGTCGAACAAAGGCTCGCTTGAAATTGCTTTCTCGACCAGCTGCGCCGCAGTTTGCGTCTGACAGGTGAATAGAAGCGTCGCATTGTTTAGACCGCCGCCCAGCAATCGGCGCGCGAGCTCTAACAAAACCTGTGATTCTCCCACGCTCGCGGCGTGGAACCAGATCAGGCTCTGATCGATTCGGAGTGGAGGGCTTGCCGAGAAACGCTCAGCTATTCGCGACGGGTCTTCTTTTCCAGATTTGGCGCGACGACGAAAAATCACGCCCAGGGAAGGCGTGATCAATCTCGTAAGCGATTTGTATAAGAATAGTCCGAGCGGCATTGCGCCCTTATAGACTGAAAACAGGCGCGACGCCCACTATCAGTTTCAGCCCGCGAAGAAGCTGATTGCGTTGCTATTTGGCGCCTGCTGAGCAGAGTCTTTCTGATCATCGCCAGACGGCGCGACAGAGAAGCCCATCCAAGTGAGCAGGACAGCAACAGTGAAATTTCGAATGGCGACGAGAACAGTCAACATGGTAAACCCCATAACTTATCGAATATCATTAAACCAGAATCGTCTTAACGGAAAGAGGCGAGCGCTCAAAAAATTGCGTCAATTCGCATTTTGAGGGCATAAAAGAGCTGAGGCAGCGACATGCAAATCGATATTGACCATTTGCTCAACATGACAGGCGGCGATGCCGACCTCGCGGATGAGGTCCTGGATATCTTCCGCAATCAAGCAGAGATGTGGGGAAGAATGCTTGATCCAGACACCGCGCAATCGACTTGGGCCGATGCGGCTCACGCGTTGAAGGGTTCAGCATTGAGTGTCGGTGCGAGTGCTTTTGCCGAAGAATGCGCCAATGTTGAGAAACGCGGGCGATCTGAGGATACGATCTCCAGGATAGAAGCGGCAACACTGCTCTCGGGTCTGAAGGATGGCTTGTCACATGCGATCGAAGCCTGTGCCCGCGCCAGTTATGAATTATCCAAACCGGGTTTGAGGCGATCAAAGGACTCAAATTCGTAAGCAATACAGCGATCAATCAAGGTCCGCCAAACCGGCTCCGCAATTGCCGGGGAGAGGCCTTGCCGCTCACATTCGGCTTTCACTTTTGCGACCACATCTTCGATGCGCGGACGATCGAGAACCGCTTTGCGATGGCCTTTGATTCGTGCTGCCGCATCCATGAAGGATTGCCGTTCGACTAGCAATTCGACGAGCAGACGGTCTAGCCGATCCACTTCATGACGGACGTCATCCATAGTCTCTGCGGTATCGCGGGTATGGTATTTTTGGGTGCGGTCTTTGATGGATTCCGACATGGGTTTGAACCTTTGCTTACCGTCCATATGCGACCTACGGGCGAATTCGGCGATGCGGTGCGGCGACGCGCCCTAATTCTCTGAAATGATTAGGCCTTCCAACGGTAAGTCGGAAGGCCTGATCTACAGTGCTGGTTTTCGATTAGCGCTCGATAAAGCTCGGCATACGCGCCTGAATACGACTGCTGCGCGCCGCTTCTGCTTCAGTGATCAGAGCTTGAACCTCTGGGTCATTGATAAACTCGGCCAGTTGCCCAATCGCTTTGAGCTCTTGCGCCGACGCGCCGGCCTGCGCGCCGAACATGGCAAAGCCAGGGGCCGCTTGTGGGAAATTCATCAAGCGAATCTCGGAATCCGCTTCAATTTCGGCCAGGATTCGCGCTTTCTCAATTGCCGTCGACAAGCCGCCAAGCTCATCTACGAGGCCTTGTGCCAGCGCGTCCTCGCCGCTCCACACCCGACCACGGGCGACAGCATCGACTTGCTCAAGCGACATGTTCCGACCTTCAGACACGAGGCCGATAAAGCGGTTATAGCCGCGCTCCAACCAGGCCCGCACCATGGCGCGTTGGTCATCCGTAAAGCCTTCTGTAGTTGAGAACGCACCCGTGAAGGCGCCGCCAACTTTGATGCTCTCGGCATTGATCCCGATTCTCGCCAGCCCTTCGCTAATCGCGAACTTGCCGCCGAAGATGCCAATCGACCCGGTAATCGTTGTCCGGTTGGCGACGATCCAGTCTGCGCCGGTCGAGACATAATATCCGCCTGAAGCCGCGACGGATGCCATTGAGACAACCACTGGCTTTTCTTCTTCTGCCTGTACACGCTCAATCGCGCGCCAGATCTGATCTGATGCTGTCGGTGATCCGCCCGGGCTATCGACCCGGAAGACAATCGCTTTGACGTCTTCGTCACGGCCGGCCTCAAGAATCGATGCAGCGATCGCGTCAGACGCAAACCCGCTGCCTTCCTGGAACAGGCTGCCGCCCGTGCCGCCTATGACAATCGGACCTTGTCCGCCAACAATCGCGATGACCGGGGACCCGAAAGCAGAGGAGGGGGCCGCATACGAATTGATATCGATCGAGATCGCGTCTTCACCTGCGAGCTCCAGCGCGCGGTCTTCAGCGCCTTCAGGCCAGCCAAGTTGAGTCGCAAAATTGGTTGCAACCATCTGGTCGGCGCTGATTGGGCCTGATTCGAGCACGGCGCGGGCTTCGCTCGCAGACATATCCCGATCAGCAGCAATATCCGCGACTGAGATCTGCCACAGCGAATCAGCAAGTTCCGTCATCGCCCGGCGATGCGGCTCCGTGAAAGTCTCTTCTTCGTAGGTGTTTGGCGCGTTCTTGAACTCGTACAGCGCCTCAAATTCTGGCGTGATCGAGAGATTGTCGAACAATCCTTTCAAAAAAAGCGTCTCAAGAGCCAGTCCACTGGCAATCACATCACTACCCGGTTGAACCCAGATTTCATCAGAAGCTGCGATTGCGCGATAGCCAGACGGCCCGCCGCCATATGAACCCTGACTGTGCGTGATGATAAATTTGTCAGCTGCCTGGATTTTCAGGAATGCATCGCGGTATTCTTCTGCACGCGACGATCCAATGCCGTATTCGCTCGCCCGAACATACAGGCCTTTGACCTGATCATCTTTAGCAGCCGCCTCCAGTTTGGTCAGAATATCAATGAACCCAACGCCGCCACCGAACAGAACGTCCGGGCCGGATGTCGCTGCTTGATCCGCGTAACCGCCACGCAAGTCGAGCGTGAGCACGATGGGATTGCCGTCATCTTGACCGCTATCTGGACCAGATGCGGTGCTGATGGCGTCATCAATTGCAAACTGGATCATCGCAATACCGATAAAGAAAAGCAGGACCAGGCCGACAATCGACCCGATAACCGCTCCACCTAAGGATGCAAAAAATGTTTTCATGGGAGGTAGGCTCCGTAATAATATTTATCGGATAACGATATGGGCGTTAAAATAGCGTTTGTCAAAACACAAAGATCATACGGACTAAGATTATTAGGGGGCGATTCACCGTGAAAGTGTGGTTCACGGCGAAAAAAGCAGCTTCATAACGCGCCGCGGCGATTTGGGTGTTGCAAGCCGAAATTGGATTGGTTATGTCCGCCGCTCAGTTGGGGTGTCGCCAAGTGGTAAGGCACCGGTTTTTGGTATCGGCATTCCCAGGTTCGAATCCTGGCACCCCAGCCACTTTTCCTTGTATAGACAAAGCGCGACCCGACCATGAGGGGTGTCGCTGCAACCGCTAAATGTAATAATATTTCAAAAAGGCCTTGCAACTGCCTCATTTATGAATGAAAGTTTGACAACCTCTTGAGCTTTTTGCAGAGGTGGAACAGCACGCGATTGTGACCTGCGGGTAATGCCGTACGCTGCGTAGATTAGAAGACGAAAAGTCTCGAGGTCAAAAATGGGAGGAGGTGGGCCTGGCCCAATTTCCTTTGGTAACTTGCGGGATGTGTTTGACCCGCGTTGAGCGTGTTTCAGCATGAAGCTGGTGCACGAAAAGAGTTTTTGGCGCCACCCTCCGGTGGCGCAGCAATTGGAGAGTGAGAGGCAGACTTCATGAAGAATGTTCTGACACCGGCTCGCGGAGCCATTCTAGCAGCAATAGTTGTCGGTTTTACCGCACCTGCCGTTGCACAGGGACTGGATCGCGCGATCGCGACCGGCGAACAGGCGACCCGCCGCGCCGAGCAAGTTCAGCAGCAAATTAATCAGCTCGATGATGAGCGTTCAGACATGGTCGGGGAATTCCGCACCTTGTTGCAGCGGAAAACCGCTGCCGAACTCTATGCCCGCCAGCAAGAAGCTGCGGTCGAGAGTCAGGAACGTGAAATCGCGTCTTTGACAGATCAGCTCGCACGTGTGGACGAGATTACCTCTCAAACCGTACCAATGCTTGAGGCTCTGGTGGACGACCTTGATGCATTTGTGGATGCCGATCTTCCATTCCGTCTGGAAGATCGCAAAGACCGTATCGCTCGCCTTCGCGAGTATCTGGTTGATCCAAACATCTCGGTGACAGAACGGTATCGTCAAATCATGGACGCATACACTTCTGAAATGGAAGTTGGTCGTAAGACTGACACCTGGAGCGAGAACATCATGGTCGACGACAAGGAAGTCAGCGTCGACATGGTTTTGTTTGGCCGCGTTGCGCTCGTCTATATGGACCGCACAGGTCGTTACGCGAAACGCTATGATCGCGAGACATCCTCATGGGTCGATCTCGAGAACAAGTACAAGCCTGAAATCGAGAAGGCTATTCGCATCATCCAGGGTAAGCGCACACAAGACGTGATGTACGTACCTGCAACCAAGCTTGCTGTTCAGTAAGCCCCGATGGAGTTAAGGAAAGATCACATGAATTCGTTCACAAAATCACTTAAAACCATTGGGATCGCAGCAGCTTTTGCTGGTGCCTCAATGGTCGCGTCTCTGCCCGCAATGGCACAGACAACCCTTTCAGACATTCTCAACCGCGTTCAGCAAGACAGCCAGGAAACATCGGCTGAAAGTCAGCAACGCCTAAGAGATTTCCAAACCCGTGTGAATGAGCAGGAAACGCTCATGGGCCAAGCTAGCTCAGAGCTCGCTCGTGCCAATGCACGCGGCGCAACACTCGGCGCTCAGTTTGATGTCAACCAGGCGCAAATCGATACCTTGGCCGCTGAGCTTGATGTTCAGGCCGGTGATTTCGCCCAACTGGTTGGTGAGTTCCGCGCGGTTGTCGGTGAAGTTCAACCGCTGATGCGTGAGAGCCTCGCCAGCTTCGACTATCCTGGTCGTTTCGAAGCCCTTTCCGAAGTTGCTGAAGCGACAACGCTTCCAACCCGTGAAGAGCTGGATCGCCTGCCTAAGGCAATTCTTCAAGAAATGATCGCTCAGTCTGAAGTCAAAACCTTCTCTTCACCTGTTTCAATGGGTGGCTCAGATGAGTCCGTTCAAGACGTCGAAGTTACCCGCGTCGGGACATTCATCGCGGCAACCAATAACGATGCAGGCTTTGTGACCATCGAACGTAATGGTGCCGGCGACTTCTATCTTGAGAAGCTCCAGCGTCAGCCTGGTGGTCGTTTCCGCAGCGCTTTCAAATCGCTGATCAACGGACAAGAAGGCGGAACAATGACTGTCCCGTTCGATCCAAACCGCGGCGAACTGTTCAAAATCGAAGGCGATAAGCCTGGTTTTGCAGAGCGCATCGGCCAGGGTGGTACAATCGGTTATATCGTTATCGGTCTTCTGATCTTCGGTCTGATTGTTGCCTTCTACAAAATCATCACGCTGTTCTTCATGGGTAATTCCATTCGCTCAACTGCGAAAACGAAGCAGGCTGGCGACGCGAACCCGCTCGCACGTGTCTTCGAAGCATATGAGACAAATAAGAATGCGGATCTGGAAACGCTCGAGCTAAAGCTTGACGAACAGATCTTGCGTGAATCGCCAAAAATCGAACGCTTCAATGATATCATTAAAGTGCTTGCTGCTGTGGCCCCGCTATTGGGTCTGCTCGGTACGGTTATCGGTATGATCATTACCTTTACCGCGATTACAAACTTCGGTGCCGGTGATCCGAAACTGATGGCTGGCGGTATTTCCGTTGCGCTTATGACCACAGTTCTTGGTCTGGTTGCTGCGATCCCACTTCTGCTTACTCACGCTCTGGCGGCTGCCATGGCACGAGGCAATCAGCAGATCCTGGATGAGCAAGCGGCTGGTCTTGTGGCCGAACGCGCTGAGCGTGGAGGGGCGGCGTAAGCCGCCTCTGAGATCGGGAGCCCATATATGTTGGGAATGACCGAACTTCAGGAGTTTTTGGCTCGCGGTGGGCCGGTTCTTCTATGGATTATGGGGGCCACATTTCTGATGTGGGCCCTGATCCTGGAGCGCCTGTTTTACTTCCGTATCGCCCATGCTTCTGTCGCCGAGGAGGCCCTTTCAGAGTGGCGCTCGCGCTCTGACAGGAAGTCTAAATTCGCGCACTGGATCAAAGACAAGCTGGTTTCAGAAGTCCGTCAAAAAGCACAAGCAAATGTGTCTTTTGCAAAAGCAATGGTTGCTCTGGCACCGCTGCTTGGACTGCTCGGAACCGTGACCGGAATGGTGACTGTGTTTGACAATATGGCCATTACGGACGGGGCTGACGCCAAAGCGCTATCGCGTGGTGTGTCACAAGCCACGATCCCGACTATGGCCGGTATGGTGGCATCTATTTCTGGCATTCCATTCGCAACTGGAATGGACAAGAAAGTTCGTCGCCTGGTGCAAAAGGTCGAAGATCAGATGGAGATTGGATAATGAGAGGACGCGCTACTCGCCCAGCGGACGAAGCCGCCGTCGATCTGACACCCATGCTCGACGTGGTCTTCATCCTGCTCATCTTCTTCATCGTGACTTCTACGTTCATTACGGAAGAAGCGCTTGGAGCTGAGCCACCACCACCGCAAACCAATGCGCCAAGCAATCCGGCGCCTGCGATCATCGTCTATATTGACGAAGCTGATCAGATCCGTGTTAACCGCAAGCTTACTGATATTTCAGCTGTACGCGGCGGCATGGAGCGGGCCCGCGCTGAGAACCCGGAGAGTGCCTTGATCATTCAAGCTCACCCTGCGGCGCGCACCGGAACGATCATCGAAGTGCGTGATATTGCCTATGACGCACAAATGGAGCGGGTGAATATCGTCCGTTCCGCAGGTTAGAGGAGGCTATTCATGGCTCGTAAAGCACGAGAAGCGGCAGGCAGTGCCGAAGATGATGTAAACCTCACACCGATGCTCGACGTGGTGTTCATTCTGCTGATCTTCTTCATCGTTACGGCGCAATTTATTCGTGAGCCTGGCGTTGAAATCGACCGGATCGAAGTGAACAATAAGGAAAAGCAAAACCCGCTCGGGATCCTTATTGCGATCGATGCTAGCAGCGACATCTATATGAATAAAAAAGTCGTGCCGCTGACAGAAGTTGGGTTCCGCATTCGTGAACTTCGTGAAGACAATCCAAAAGGTCGTCTCGTCGTTCAAGCCGATGCTGAAGCTCAGGCTGGGGTTCTTATCGACCTCATGGAGGTCGTAAATGAAGTCGACGGTCTCGGACGCGTTCCGTTATCGGTCGTAAACCAGTAGAGGAGAGATCTATGTTTGCAAATCCATTGATCCGCACTGCCATTGGCATCCCAGTCGCGATTTTCGTGACGCTTATCCTCTTTCATTCGATGCGCCTTTTGATCAGTGCAGATTTTGAAGAGCCGGAAAATCTGCGAGAGTATAATCTCGAGAGCATTACGCCGGAAGCGCAAGAGGAAGACGTCACACGTCGCTCGCGAAGCAAGCCTCGGAAACTGAACAATGCTGACAAGCCACCGCCGCCACCAAAATTGACGGCCAGCAAGAATGACATTGATCTTCCGACGCCAAACATTCAGGGCGCGCCGCCAAGTGAACTTCCTCCAACCCGGTTGAATTCTCTTGCGATCGATCCTGTGGCGATTTCAGATCGTGACGCACAGCCAATCCGTCCACCCGTGCCGACTTATCCGTCACGGGCTGCTGAACGCGGCATTGAGGGCTCATGCGAGGTTCGATTTGATGTGGACACACGCGGCAAGCCTTACAATGTCTCGGCAGATTGCTCAGACCGCGTGTTCAAGCGCGAAGCCGAGCGGGCTGTTAGCCGGGTTGAATTCGCGCCGAAGATTATTCGGGGTCAGGCGGCAGAGCGACGTAACGTTGTTTACCCGCTGGAATTTACACTAGCGGACTAAACGCCAACGCGTAAAACCATCTATGGGGCAGGGGGCTTTCACGAGCCCCCTCTCTTTTTGGCTTGACATTGTCATAATATTACCTACTGTAATATCATAACAATGGAGGGCTCGAAATGATACCGTCCAACCCTCCCATTCCGACTTATCCGAGAGACGCTGCACGCCAGGGATTGGAAAGTGATTGCGATGTTCAACTAGAGGTTTCGTCGAGAGGTGATCCGTTCGATGTTTATGCGGAATGCAGTCATCCCGCCTTTGAAAAAGCGGCAAAACGATCGATCGAAAAGGTTCGATTTGCCCCCCAAATCCGACAAGGATTACCAGTAACTGTGACGGGTGTGGTGTACCCCCTTGAGTTCCGGCTGAAACAGTAGAATTATGCTGTCATAAAAAGACTGGGAAAAAGCTTCAACTAATCGCTTGAAGCGCTTGAAATCGGAGCAAACTTCCGGTTCAAAGGAATAGGAAACGCCAATATGGCGGAGAGGAGTGAAACATTATGATGAAGCAGATCATGAAAAGCGTCGCCGCGATGGCTATTATGGCTTCGATTGGCGTTGGAACCGCCGCCGCGCAAGCGTGCGAGGAAACCCAATTTAGTTCGACGAATGCCGAGAATTACCTGAAGGCTGAAACTGAACTGCTGGTCAATGATAATGCTGCTGCCGCTCTGGCCGCACTGAACGCTTTGAAAGCGCAGCCGCTCAACTGCTACGAAGAAGGCGCTGCCCTTCGTCTTGGCGCCGCGATCAAGATCGAGAACGAAGATTATACCGGCGCGGTCGCTGACCTGATCACGGCGATCAATCGGGGTTACATCCCTGAATCTGAAGCCATGACGACCTATTATAATATTTCGCAAATCTATCTGTCGATCGATGATAAAGTGAAATCACTTGAATATTTCGACAAATGGATGGCGGCTGGCGGCGTGCCAGACCGAAATCAGAAATGGACTTTGGCGGTTCTCTATCAGCAAATGGACCGTTTCCCGGAATCGCTTGTCTGGGCGGAGCGGGTCCTCCAGGATGACGGTCCAGGTGCCGAGCGCCAAGTCTATGACTTCCTGATTTTCCTCTACGACAAGACCGGAAATTTCGCCAAGAAAGCAGAGCTGCTTGAGCTCCTCCTGGCGCGGAATCCTTCTGACCGCCAGCTATGGGACGCTATTTCCGGGGACTATTTCCGAGGTGGTCAGGATCGCAAGGCGTTTGAAGTTCAAAAAGCCATGTACCTGGGCGGCATCCTGCAAACCGAAGATGAATTGATGCGGATTGTGAATTTCTACAACTCGTTCGACGTGCCGTACTCGGCCGCAAAAATTCTCGAAAAAGAGATGAATGCAGGTCGTATTTCCAAGAACTATCAGCGCCTCGAATTGCTCGCCAATCTGTATCAGGTGGCGCGTGAGTTCCAAAAGGCGATTCCAGTGATCGATGAAGCTGCGCAGATCGCTCCAGATGGCAAGATGTATGAGCGTCTCGGGCGCTCTTATAGCGAGCTACAGGAATGGGCGAATGCCGAAGACGCGCTGATCAAAGCGATCAATAAAGGCGGTCTAGCTAATGCCGGTCTCGCCTGGGTTCTGGTCGGCCAGTCCCGCTACGAGCGCGAAGACCGATCCGGTGCGCGTGAGGCGTTCCGCAACGCAAATAATCGCGGTGGCCGCGGTTGGATTGACTTTATGGCGGCTGAAGACAACACCGCAATCGCATTGGCGCGGTTCGAAATCTTCAATGAAGTCAGTGACTACAAAAAAGAGAAAGAGCGTTGCAAAGATCTTCTCGTCATCGGCAATGCTCCAGAAACCTGTGACACCGTTGATGACCGCTTGGCAGAAGCGGAAGAAAGACTCGCAGAGTTTGATAGAAACACCTGATTTTAATCGAAATCCTGAGCGAGGCCCCGGACTTTCAGGTCCGGGGCTTGTTGTTTTCTGTAAAGCGTGAAACCAAGACGTATGGTCGATCTCAGTCTCAAAACCTCTGAAGATGAAGCGATTTGTGAGCGCATCTCAGAGCTTGAATCAGCGATGCAAGCCCGAACCTTTGAATGGGCCAGAATCAATACTGGAAGCTGGAACAGGGCGGGGCTGGATCAACTTGCGCCAAAACTCGGCGACGCGTTTAGTACGCTCGATGCCGATATAGAAATGATCGCCACTAAACCGTTTGAAAAGATTGGTAATAAGGGCGCCGCAGAGGCGTTCGAAACCGGGCCGGTTATCCGTATCTCGTCGCGTTCGGATGCGCCGATGCAAGTCGTGATGAGCGGCCATTACGATACGGTATTTCCGCCGCATACGTTCACCGACATCACAGATATTGGCGACGACAAGTTCAATGGCCCAGGTCTTGCCGATATGAAAGGCGGATTGTCCGTCATGCTCGGCGCCTTGCAGGCCTTCGAAGCGGGGCCGCTTAAAGACAGGCTCGGCTATCAAATCGTCATAACGCCAGATGAAGAGACCGGGAATTTTGCCAGCGCGCCATTCCTGACCAAAGCCGCACAATCGGGCGCGATGATCGGCATGACTTATGAGCCTTGCATGGATACAGGGGCGATGTCTGGCGGTCGAAAGGGCTCAGCCGTTTTCGACGTCGTGTTGCACGGGCGCTCTGCCCATGCCGGCCGCGCCAAGGAAGAGGGGCGCAGCGCGCTCGAGGCTGCGGCGGCAATGGTCGTTGCGCTGGAAAACCTGAATGGCCAGCGAGACGGCGTGACGTTCAATGTCGGCGCAATTGATGGCGGCGGCGCCGTTAATATCGTGCCTGATCTGGCAATTGTTCGATTTGGCGCCCGCGCGCCCGACGCCGGTGCGGCCGCCTGGGCGACGCAGAAAGTTGACCAATTGCTCGCTGAAGCGCAGGCAAAAGACGGCATTTCGGGTCATGTCCATGGCGGCTTCTATCGCCCGCCAAAGCCGCGCAATGCGGCACAGCAGCATCTGTTCGACGCTGTAGCACAAACTGGGAAAGCGATTGGGCTCGAATTAGAATTCGTCGACACTGGCGGTGTCTGTGAGGGCAATAATATCTTTGCGGCAGGCGTGCCGAATGTCGACACTTTGGGGGTCATGGGCGGCCGCATCCATTCGGATGAAGAATATGTCGTCATGTCGAGTTTCGTTGAACGCGGACAGCTTTCAGCATTACTTTTGAACCGAATAGCAGATGGGCGCCTCGATGCGCCGAAGATCAAGGCGTTGATGGGATGAGTTCGCCCTATGTAATGAGACAAGCGGAGCTGTCAGATTTTGACGCTTTGCGCTCCATGGCTGTGGAATCTGGCGCCGGGTTTACCTCGCTGCCAGTTGACGAGGAAATTTTGCGCAAACGTTTGCTCAAATCCGTCGACTCCTTTGCGGGCCGTCTGGAGCAACCGGAATATGGCAAGTATCTGATGATGCTTGAAAACACAGAGACCGGTGAGATCGGCGGTTGCAGCGCCGTTAAAGCCGGTGTCGGCGTGAAGTCGCCATTCTTCAATTACCGCATCATCACACTTGCCCAGGCAAGTCAGGAGGCCGATCGCCGCTTCGATATGGATGCCCTGATTCTGACCAATGAATTTGTCGGATGCACCGAAGTGGGCACGCTATTCCTGCGGCCGCAGCACCGCGGAGCGGGCGTTGGGCGACTGCTCGCACAGTCGCGCTATTTGCTGATGTCGACCCACCCGCAATGGTTTGGAGACAAGGTCATTGCAGAGCTTCGCGGCGTTGTTTCGCACGAAGGCGAAACACCGTTCTGGGAGCATCTCGGTCGGTATTTCTTCAAAATGTCATTTACGGATGCTGACTATCTTTCTGCGACGACTGACAATCAGTTTATTCTCGACCTGATGCCCAAATATCCGGTCTATGTAGATCTGCTGCCAAATGAGGCCCGTGAAGTGATTGGCCGGGTCCATGTTGATGGCGTGCCAGCGTTCAAGCTGCTCGAGTGGGAAGGCTTTGAGTTCGAACGGGTTGTCGATATTTTCGATGGCGGACCGATCATGCAGGTGTCCCGAAGCATGCTTCGAACCACCCGTGAAAGCAAAGTCTACGAACTGGAAGTCGGGCCGGCGACCGGCTCTTCCGGGATCGTTGCCCGCACCGACCTTAAAGAATATCGCGCCTCACTAATCGAAGGCGCTGAGCTCGGTGATAGCCGTTTCATGACGAGCCAGGACACGCTCGACAAACTCAAACTCAAACGCGGCGACAAAGCCCGTATCTGGCTCAGGAGTTAACATGGCCAAGAGTGCGTATATCAACGGCCGATGGGCTGATGGAACTGATGACTGGTTCGAGAAAACCAACCCAGCAACAGGCGAAACCAGCTGGGACGGTCAAGCCAGCAGCGCAGATCAGGTCTCAGAAGCTGTCGCGGCAGCGCGCAAAACGCAAGTCGCGTGGGCCCGTGCGCCGCAGCATGATCGCACCAATGTGCTCGAACGCTATGCCGAAGAAATCGCCAAACGATCTGACCGGGTGGCTGAAGCCATTAGCCGCGACATGGGGAAAGTCGCTTGGGATGCCAAAGGCGAAGCCGGCGCCATGGCCGCGAAAGTCGGCATCTCGATCAAGGCGCAAGTTGAGCGCGCAGGAACCGCGTTTTCAGAGGCCGCTTTTGGATCGATGCATCTGACCCACAGGCCTCACGGTGTCATGGCGGTGTTTGGACCATTCAATTTCCCGGGGCATTTGCCGAATGGGCACATTGTTCCAGCGCTATTAGCGGGAAATACGTGTGTGCTGAAGCCGTCAGAGCTCGCGCCATCTGTCGCGCATATTATGGTTGAAGCATTCGAAGCGGCTGGATTGCCGGAAGGCGTCTTGAACGTCGTGCAGGGCGGACGGGATACAGGCGCAGCTCTGCTCGAGAGCGATATAGACGGCCTGTTATTCACGGGCTCCGCGCAAACCGGTTTGTTTTTCCATCGCCATTTTGCAGGTCGTCCGGAAGTCATTCTCGCGCTCGAAATGGGCGGCAACAATCCACTGATCATGTGGGATCCAGCAGGAGTCGAAGCTGCAGCGGATATCGCGGCGCAATCGGCCTTCCTGACTACTGGGCAACGCTGCTCGTGCGCACGCCGTGTGATACTGCCAACCGGAAAATGGGGCGACGAGGTCGTTGACGCCATTGTGGCCCGCGCCAAAGCGCTGAGGATTGGCGACTATACAGAAGACGACGCCTTCATGGGGCCGCTGGTCTCTGAGCAAGCGGCGCAGAATGCCGTCGATTTTCAGATGATGCTGTCCAAGAAAGGCGGTAAGTCGCTTCGCCGTCTAAAACGTATGGATCGTGGTGGCGGCTTCGTCACAGCGGGCATTATTGACGTCACTGACGCAACCGGCATTCCCGATGAAGAACTGTTCGGGCCGCTGATGCAGATCATCCGCGTCGACAGCTTCGATGAGGCCATTCTGCGCGCCAATGACACCAAATACGGGCTATCCGGCGGTCTTGTCAGCGACAATGATGCGCTCTGGCTTCAAGCCCATTCGGAAATGCGGGCCGGCATCCTCAATCGCAATCGACCAACAGCGGGCGCAAGCGGCGCCATGCCGTTTGGCGGGCCGGGACATTCCGGCAATTTCCGTCCAGGCGCCTATTATGCTGCTGATTACTGCGCCTGGCCGCAAGCCAGCCAGGTCTCGGATCAAGCCGCCAGACTTGGCGCGGTCGGTTTTCCCAAGTAGAGAGCCATTTCATTCGACCTCGCCCTGAGCCTGTTGAGACGCGAGCGCCGACCTATTTATTCGGGTGTCACAGAAAACGCCCTTCAACAGGCGCAAGGCAGGGGTTCCCATGTCTTCCAATGAAACCGTTGAAGTAAACTTTGATGGCCTGATCGGGCCAAGCCATAATTATGGCGGCATGTCGGATGGCAATCTGGCCAGTAAAACCAATGCCGGTGATACGTCCAATCCACGCGAAGCTGCGCTACAAGGCCTCGAAAAGATGCGCATGCTCGTGCGCGCGGGCTTTGTTCAAGGCGTTCTGCCGCCGCTTGATCGGCCGAATTTTGGCTTTCTAATTGACGCTGGATTCAACGGCGACGAGTCGGAAATCATCGCTGCCGCAGCGAAGACAGCGCCAAAACTCTTGAAGACGGCCTACTCAGCCAGCTCTATGTGGACCGCCAATGCGGCAACCGTTTCATCATCCGTAGATACCGAAGACGGCCGACTATCATTGACCACGGCAAACCTGTCATCGATGTTGCACCGATCCGTAGAACACCCCGAGACGTCTGCCTCGCTCGCGTCGATCTTTGACGATGGCGAGCATTTCTCAATCCATGCCGCGCTGCCGATGCATGCAGATTTTGCCGATGAGGGCGCGGCGAACCATGTCCGTCTCTGCGCCGAACATGGCGCGCAAGGCGTGGAGCTTTTCGTCTATGGCCGCAAGGCCGGTGAGAGCGTGGCTGGATTTCCGGCTCGTCAAACAAAGTTGGCAAGTGAAAGCATCGCGCGCAGTCATGGTCTACGCCCAGAGCGGACTGTCTTTGCGCGCCAATCCGCGAAAGCCATCAATGCCGGCGCCTTCCACAATGATGTCGTGAGCGTCGGGACACTCGATACGCTATTCTTCCACGAACACGCCTTTGAAGACACAGCACAAACGCTGGCCGACATTCGCACGGCGAGCAACGGCCTGTTTGACTTCAAGCCGGTCATGGTTCCGGAGGCTGAAGTGCCGCTCGATGATGCCATCCGGTCTTACTTGTTCAATTCACAGCTCTTGCAATGGCCCGGTGAAGATCGCCTCGTGCTGGTCGCCCCGATGGAAACAGAGGAAACAGACAGTACGCGAGAATTCTGCCAACGAATGGTCGCTGGCAATGGTCCCATCGGGCGGGTTCACTATGTCGATGTCCGCCAGTCGATGCGTAATGGCGGCGGGCCTGCCTGCTTGCGGTTGAGAGTTGTAATGACGCAAGAAGAGCGCGCGGCTTGCCATCAGGGCGTCCTGCTTGATGAGGCAAAAATCGATGCGCTTCAAGATGTTGTACGTCAAACCTATCGCGATCGATTGAGCGCCGCCGATCTCGGCGACCCGAAATTCGCCAATGAATGCCGGATTGCTCGGGAAGGCCTGCTGCGTGTGCTGGATCTGGAGCGGCTCATCTGATGGCGCGATTTCCGTTCTCAATAAATGCCACAGAAGGCGCGGCGCGAACGGGCGTCCTGTCAACCACGCGCGGCGAGATCCGCACGCCGGCCTTCATGCCTGTGGGCACCGCGGCGACGGTCAAGGCGCTGTATATGGAACAAGTCAAACAGACCGGCGCCGATATCATCCTTGGCAATACCTATCATCTGATGCTGCGTCCGGGCGCAGAACGGGTTCAACGCCTCGGCGGGTTGCATGCGTTCAGCAAATGGTCCGGTCCAATGCTGACCGATAGCGGTGGGTTCCAGGTCTGGTCACTGTCGCAACTGCGCAAGATGGACGCCGACGGCGTTACCTTCCGCAGCCATATTGATGGCTCCGAGCACCGGCTGACGCCAGCCAGAAGCATCGAGATACAGGCCGATTTGCTTGGCGCGGATATTTCCATGCAACTCGACGAATGCACAGACTATCCATGCTCGCATGAGGAAGCCGAACGTTCGATGCGCCTGTCCGCAGATTGGGGCGCGCGATCTCTCGAGGCGTTTGGCGAGCGGGACCGGCAAACCCTGTTCGGGATCGTCCAGGGCTCCAATTACCCGGATCTGCGCGAGCAATCCGCGAAAACAGTTGCCCGTCAGGGCTTTGGCGGTATTGCGCTCGGCGGTCTGGCGGTCGGCGAAGGCCACGACCAGATGTGCCGGACCATAGATATGACTGTGCCGCATCTGCCCGCCGAGTTTCCGCGCTATGTCATGGGGGTCGGAAAACCAATCGACCTGGTCGAAGCAGTTGCCCGCGGGATCGACATGTTCGATTGCGTTTTGCCAACGCGAGCCGGGCGCCACGGCCAGGCCTGGACCTGGGATGGACCCATCAATCTGAAAAACGCCCGGTTCGCCGAAGATCTGGCGCCTCTGGATGAAGCTGTAAACAGCCCGGCCAGTCAGGACTATTCGCGCGCCTATTTGCATCATCTGGTGCGCTCGGGTGAGTATCTCGGCTCCATGGTGTTGAGCTGGCACAATATCGCATTCTTTCAGGCCCTGATGCAGGAAATGCGCGATGCCATTCAAGCCGGAACATTCGCTGCGCTGCGTAATGAGCTATCAACCCGATGGGCGGCGACCAAATCCAAACCCAAGGATAAATCCTAGCGCCTATTTAAACACGACCTTCGGATCTTCTTTCGGCAGGGGCAGGGGCGCGGCTGGATAGACGCAGCCCTTGATCAACCCCATGCCTTTCAGAAAGGTGCGTCTGTGCGAGCCACGCTCATAAGCCTTGCGGACCTTGGTCGCATGACTATTAGCGCCGGTCACCGTGCGGACGAGTCCGCGATAAGGAATGATACCAGACGCGCCTGAAGATACCGCATCGAGAAACGCAGTAGAGGCACCATCTGCAGCGCGGTCGCTCATGCCTTTCTCATCTGGCGGCGGCACGTCCCAGTCTCGGCCGAGCAAACTGTCCAATGTCGTGACTTCCTTGGCGATCATGTCACACGATGTTTCGGGATCCACTCCATATGGATTTTGGATTTGATTGAACTCTTCCGGGATTGGGGCCCGTTTGAGATTTACGTCCTCCAGAGGCGATAAAGCCGCTTCGCCAAAGCCCTCCTGAGATTGCTGTATAGCACGATCCGTGGCGTTCGGATCTGATGTCGCGTCAGCATCCGCGTTTCGATCTGGCGTGCTCGCACAGGCTGTAATTATCAGGGCTAAACTCAAGCAAAAAGCGATCTGTCTCATCTGATGATTTTGCGCCGATATTGCGGGGATGACAAGTTTGCGGGAACAGAGGTGATTTCCGCAGCAAAAACCGTTGACCCCAGACAGTCCCTCAACTATGTGGGCCGTTCGGATGCGCCCATAGCTCAGTTGGTAGAGCAACTGACTTTTAATCAGTAGGTCACAGGTTCGAATCCTGTTGGGCGTACCATCCTCTCTCTAAGATTGATCATAGCTGAAATTGAGACACCAAGCTATTTAGCGGTCTGGTCATTTCGGTTACCGTCCTGTTCTGCGTTGAATTTCTTCTTTGAGGTGCCTGTTCTGCCGAACGGAACCTCTTTCAATGCGTTGAGCGCGGTATGCTCTGCAGAACAGAGGCGCAATGCGAAGCTCCAAATTCGATCATTCCGTGTGACTGACTTAAGTTCGACCGCCTTCAGCCTCCCAGAGGTGACGACAAGCGTGCTTCACCCGCCGCTTGTGCTCGATCTCGATGGCACATTGATCAGAAATGACCTGACATTCGAATTATGTGTCCTTTGCGCGAGATGGCGGCCCATATTGCTGTTTCGTATCCTTTTTATTGCGATTTTCGATCGTGGCCGTGCCAAGCGAATCCTGGCCGAGCATTTCGCGGATTACATTGACCCAGAGACTCTGCCTTATGAATCAGACGTCCTGCGCCTGGTGCGTAAATACAAAGAAAGTGGCCGCTCCATCGAACTCGTTTCTGGTTCGGATGAGCAGATCGTGGCAGCGATTGCCAGGAAGCATAATATCGCATGCTTCAAAGGGTCAAAGGCGGGACTAAATCTGATCGCGAGGCGCAAAGCGGACTATCTAACCGCCCGTCATGGCTCCAATTTTCTATATGTCGGAAACGCCAAATCAGATTTCGCCGTCTGGCGGGCTGGTCGAGGCGGCTATGGCGTCAACGCACCAGCGAAAAGCTACGCCTTAACCGCTGAAGACGGATCGCGCGTTCAGATCAGTGAGCTTGTGCCGCGCCGAAATGAGTTACGCGCGCTCGTCAAAAGCCTGAGACTTCATCAATGGGCCAAAAACCTGTTGCTGCTCATCGTGCCGGCGCTCCAGATAATCCATTTGAGCGCGACAGACGGGCTCAAATTGCTCGCCGCTTTCTTTTGTTTTTCACTGCTGGCGAGTGCGACCTATCTGATCAATGACCTATTCGACATTCAAGACGACCGGCGCCACCGCAGCAAACGCCTCAGACCTCTGGCCGATGGTATGCTGAGCATTCCAATAGCAATAACCTTTGTGGTCGTGATCTTACCATCAAGTTTGTTCACAGCATTTCTGATCGATCGCACATTTGGCGCCGTGTTGTTCTTATATCTGATTATCACAACACTCTACTCGTTCGGTCTCAAGCGTCTTGCAATTGTCGACGTGTTTACGCTGGCTAGCCTGTTTTCCATTCGTGTCATCGCCGGCGCCTTCCTCATCGAATATCCACCATCCGGATGGCTATTGAGTTTTATCGGGTGCTTTTTTCTATCGCTTGCGATTGGCAAACGTTACGTGGAATTACTCACATTGGACGGCAAAATCCGCACACCTGGGCGAGGCTATTTGGCGAGTGACGTCGGGCCGCTTTTAGCGTCTGGTGCCGGAAGTGGCATGATCGCTGTGCTGGCTATGTTGATCTACGGATTGTCCGCGCCGGTGACTGTCTTCAATTCCGAGTCTGCGGTCCTCCTTGGATGCGGTTTGCTACTGGCCTGGATCATGCGCTTTTGGCTCCTCGCTGGACGCCGAGAAATCTCTGACGATCCAGTCGTCTACGCAATCCGCGACCGTACCAGCTTAACGCTGCTTGGAATGATTTCGTTCTTCTTTGCTTTAGACCTCACGAGCCCGCTATGGATCAGCCTGTTCTAAGCTGGGGTCGGACATTCCGATACGCGCATGACGTGCGAACGCTCGGACGATTGGATGCGACGCCCGCCGATCTTTATGCAGGCGACAAGCAAGTCGTTTTCAGAGGTTTTGGCCGGTCCTATGGCGATGTGGGGCTGAATGCCGATGGCGCGCTTTGTCAGGCGCGAAAACCAGATAACCTGCTCGAGTTCGACCAGGTCAATGGCCGCATCAAAGCACAATCTGGTATGAGCATCGCAGAAATGAATGCGATCACGATACCTGCGCGTTGGATAACGCCGGTTTCACCAGGGACGCAATTCATTACACTCGGCGGGGCAGTTGCGAATGACGTGCACGGCAAAAATCATCACAATGCTGGAAGCTTCGGCGCGCACATAATTGCGCTCAAACTCGTCCGCTCCAATGGTGAGACTCTGATATGTAGCCGCACTGAAAATGCCGACATGTTCGCAGCGACGATCTCCGGACTGGGCCTGACAGGATACATCGCCTGGGTGTCGCTGCAGCTCAAACCCATCACGTCCAGTGACATGTTTGTGGAGTCCGTCCGCTATAACTCGCTGGATGCTTTTTTTGATCTTTCCGGAGAGAGCATCGACTGGCCTTACAGTGCTGCATGGGTTGATTGTTTTAGTCCGCTCAAATCCCTGGGTGGCGGGATATTCACGCGGGCGCGCTTCCTGGAGGATGGTCGACTGAATGCTCCGCAGCAAGCGGGTGGCCTAAAAATATTTGGCGATTTACCCGCTATGTTGTTGAATAAATACACAATTTCTACATTCAACTGGCTCTATAAGATGCGTCCAGGCGCGCAATTCAAAGCCAGCAGGGACTTTCAACAGGTTTTCTATCCGCTTGATAGCGTCGCTGACTGGAACAGGATTTACGGTCGATCGGGCTTTTATCAGCACCAGTCGATTATCCCGATGGCGCGCAGCAGATCTGGCGTCGCGGAACTGCTGCAAACGATTAAAGCCAGCGGGCAGGGGTCGTTTCTAGCGGTTCTGAAACGTCACGGCCCAGAGACCTCACCCGGCTTGAACTCATTCCCAATGAATGGCGTCAGTCTCGCGCTCGACTTTCCAAATCGCGGGGTGAAAACGCTCAAATTATTGCGCGCATTAGATGATATCGCGGTCGCCCATGGCGGCCGGATGTACCCAGCTAAAGATGCGACGATGACGGCTGAAACCTACCAGACGGGATACCCGAACTGGAGGGTTCTGGAAAAATTCAGAGATCCGAAAATTCAATCATCCTTTTGGCGCAGAGTGACCAATCAATATGACTGATGCTCATCAAACCACCCGTAAGACCCTCGTCGTGCTGGGCGCGACATCTGGCATTGCGCACGCCTATCTGCGCCTGGTCGCTAGCAAACACCCGGAACGGCGGATCATTCTGGTCGGGCGTAACATGGATCGTCTGGACATCGTTCGGCAGGATATCGCTGCGCGGGGTAATGGCGATGTCACAGCGATAGCGGCAGAGATCGCCAATCCACGAGAGATCGCGTCCATCATGTCGCGAATCATAGATGCCGCAGGCAATGTCGATGAATGCCTCTTGGCCTATGGCGCGCTAGGAGAGCAATCGGCGCTTCAACGCGATCAGACAGCTCTGGAGGCTCTTTTGACCACCAATTTTGTCTCTGCGAGCGTCTGGCTGGAAACCCTCGCGACCCAGTTCGAGACGCAATCATTTGGACATGCCGTGGTGATTGGATCTGTCGCCGGTGATCGCGGCCGTCAGTCCAATTACATATATGGCGCAACCAAGGCCGGGTTGGAGCGTCTCTGCGAGGGCATGGCGCATCGGTTTGCTTCGGCAAAGGACATTCACGTCACCTGTATCAAGCCAGGCCTGGTCGATACCGCGATGACCGCCCACTTGCAGCCATCTGGTCCATTATGGGCAACGCCTGAGCGCGTCGCTGCCGGCATCTACCGTGCTGTGCAGCGCAAGCGGGTGCGTATCTATGCGCCGGGGTTCTGGCGGCTGATCGTGCTCATCGTTCGCGCGCTGCCAGTGCCGATCTTTCACAAAACCAGGCTGTAGGGCACGTAACAGCCCTGATCATGGGCGTGTACGGCGCGATACGCAGCCTGAGCGCCAAACACATTACTTCCCATAATGTTGATTATCGAACTTTCGGATTGAGATCCCCGGCCATGGCGCGGTTCTCGGATATGGAGATTTTTACAACTCGCGTCATGCCCTGGGAAACCTCATGCACTCTGCGCCGGATCGCCCGACCAAGCCAATGGCGCTGATACGGCCCTCTCCCCTCGCTTTAAGGTCTCATTAGGAAATTCCCGCCCGTTGAGCTCTCCGGCTAAACCGCTATGACTATCGAACGACAACAGGACGCTGACTGAGACTATGCCCCCTCCTCCACCCGCCCTCAGCTTGCGTATCGACTTGCCAAACGGCACCCGCCTGGGTCCTGGCAAAGCCACGCTGCTGAGACAGCTGGTCGAGACCGGGTCGATCAAAGCCGCAGCGCTCGACCTGAACATGTCTTATCCGCGCGCGTTGAAACTGATTGAACAAATGAATAGCGCGTTCGTCCGGCCGCTGGTCGAAACCAAGCATGGTGGCGCCGATGGTGGCGGCGCTTATGTAACCGAAACCGGCCAACGCATTCTGCAATTATACCAACAGATCTGCGATATCGCGGACCGCTCAAACCAGGACGTCATGGATGAATTGGCCGGTCTGATTTCGGATTAGACTAGCCTCGCTGTAAATCGTGGTTTACATCGCTTTCATGGCAGCAATGGCGATGACAGGCGAACATCCGCAAGACGTTTTGGAACGGATCGCCAAATGGCAATCCGAAGACCGCCCCTGTGCGTTGGTGATCATAACTCATACTGAAGGCGGCGCTGTACGCGCACCAGGCGCACTTCTGGCCGTCAGCGAAGCCTCCAGCCTCGGCTACATATCCGGCGGCTGCATAGATGCGGATGTTATCCTGCAAGCCCGCCAATCCCTAAAAGACCATCAAACTCGATCTCTCAGGTACGGCGCCGGATCTCCGTTCGTCGACTTGCCGTTGCCATGCGGCGGCGCGATTGAAGTTTTGATCAACCCCGCGCCCAACGCAGAGAGTATGAAGACGCTTTGTCAGTCTCTCGCATCGCGTGAACCAATCGCTATAGCCATAGACTGCGACTCTCATCTGACGGCGGCCGCGCCAGGTACGGCAACGCCCAACGCCATGCATCGTTTTGAATATCATCCCAAACTTCGCTTGCGGATAGCCGGGCGCGGCGCCGATGCGTTAGCGCTAGCCAAAATCAGCGACGCTGCCGGGTATCCGGTCAGGCTGCAATTGCTCGATGATGACGATATTGAAGACGCTGAAAACGCCAATTTGCGCAATGTCGAGAAGCTGACCACGGCGTCTGGCCTGCCGGTCCTCGATGATGATCCGTGGACCGCATTTATATTGCTGTTCCACGACCGGGATTGGGAGATCCCATTGCTCAAACAAGCGCTGGGCGGTTCGGCTTTCTATATCGGCGCGGTCGGCAGCAAGCGAACGCACGCGGTCAGATGCGCGGAGCTTCGCGCCGCCAAGTGCTTGGACGCAGACATTGCGAGGATTCATGGACCGGTCGGGCTCGTGCCGTCACTTCGGGATGCATCGACCATCGCGCTATCGACATTGGCCGAGATTATTCATGTGGCATCACAGCGTGATCCAGTAATCCACAGCAAGACCGCGCTCATTCTGTTGGCAGCGGGCGCGTCGAGCCGGTTTGAACATGGCGATAAGTTGCTTGCCGGATATCGCGGCAAGAGCGTTCTCGAACACACCGCCAGGCTGCGGATGGATTTGCAAACGATCCAGGCCATCGCCGTGACGGCTCCGGGTGATGCCGAACGAGCAGCCATTCTCGGCGCCGCTGGTTGGACAGTGCTGCAAAACCCAGACGCCAAAACGGGCCAGGCGTCGTCACTCAAATGCGCTCTCGATCACCTCGCGACGGCACCAGATATCGATCAGGTCATCATCCTTTTGGGTGACATGCCCAATGTCCCCGCAAGCCACGTCCAGACGATGCTCGCAATGGCGCGCAACCCAAGCGTCGAAGCCATTATGAGCGATTGCGGTTCTGTGCTGTCGCCACCGGCTCTGTTCAAGCGATCGCAATTTGAAGCCCTGTCACGCGTCTCAGGTGATCGCGGCGCCAAATCGATATTCCTGGACATTGAACACGGCGCGCGCACACTTAAGCTGACCGCACTTGAGGCCAAAGATATTGACTGCGTGGCCGATCTGTCCGGCGCCCTGGAGACTGAAAATGCCTGATGGTTTTACGACGCCGCACACAGCCCCACTCGTCGATCAGTTCGGGCGTCAGATTACCTATTTGCGGATATCTGTGACGGATCGATGCGATCTACGCTGTACCTATTGCATGGCGGAAAAGATGCAATTTCTGCCCAAGCGCGATCTTCTGACGATTGAAGAACTAGCGCAGGTTGCGAATGCGTTTGTGGCGCGCGGTGTGAAAAAGATCCGGATCACTGGCGGCGAGCCGCTCGTGCGCAAAGGCATGCCAGAGCTGTTCGAGCATCTCGGCAAGCATCTCGGGCACGGCCTCGATGAGTTGACCCTCACGACGAATGGCACATTGCTGGCGCAGAACGCGGAAATGCTGGCGCGCAATGGCGTTAAGCGGATCAATGTCTCGCTCGACTCGCTGAACCCGGCGACGTTTCAAAAAATCACCCGGCGCGGAAAACTTGATCAAGTCCTGGCCGGGATCGATGCCGCCCTGGCGGCTGGGATACATGTGAAAATCAATACGGTGGCCTTGAGGCATGATAATGCTGCGGAGCTGCCGGAGATGATTTCCTGGGCGCACAGCAAGGGCATGGATCTGACCTTGATTGAAGTCATGCCGCTTGGCGACACGGGTGAAGACCGCATTGATCAATATATTCCGCTGCCAATGATCAAGGACGAATTGTCCAAGACCTGGACGCTTGATGAGATCGACGCGCGTGACACGAATGCCGGGCCATCTCGATACACGCACGTCCGTGAGACTGGCGGCAAGCTTGGCTTCATTACGCCGCTGACCAACAATTTCTGCGCTGGCTGCAACCGCGTTCGCGTCACATGCACCGGCCGGATCTATATGTGTCTCGGCCAGGATGATCATATCGATTTGCGCGCGGCATTGCGTGAGAGCGAAACGCCGGATGAGGCACTCAATGCCTGCCTTAACCGCGCCTTGATGAAAAAGCCGGAACGCCATGACTTCAAGATTGATCGCCGCGGACAGGCCCCGGCTTTGCCGCGCCACATGTCGGTGACAGGAGGCTAAGATGACAAAGATCCTCTATTTTGGTCGGCTTTCTGACGTAACGGGAAAAACCGATGAGACCCTGACTATTCCGGACAATATCGAGTCAGCAGGCCAATTGCGTGCCTGGCTGGACGAAAGGCTTCAAACAGACGGCGCGCTGCTCGATCCCACCATCCGGATTGCCATCGATCGTGAAATCATTCTCGACACGGCATCTCTGAATGGCGCGGGTGAGATCGCACTGATGCCGCCCGTGGGAGGTGGCTAAGATGCTCGTCGTTTCGCCTGACCCGATTGATGCCGCCGCAGAACTCCGCGCCTTCGAAGCCCTGGTCCCGCAAGCTGGCGGCATTGTCACATTTAGCGGCCAGGTCAGAGACGCCGCCGCATCGGGTCACGTGACGTCGCTCTTCCTGCAAGCCTATCCGCCCATGACCGAGAATGGCATTCAGGCGGCGATGACAGAAGCGAACGCGCGCTGGGACCTTGAACAGACCCGCGTCGTGCACCGGACGGGCGCGATGCAGCCCGGAGAGACAATTGTATTTGTTGCAACGGCTGCCAAACATCGCCGCGCCGCCTTTGAGGCAGCGGATTTCCTTATGGATTACCTGAAGACCGAAGCCGTCTTCTGGAAAAAAGAAGACACTGAAACCGGGTCGCAATGGATAGAGCCTCGCGAGGCTGATTATTCAGACGCAGATCGCTGGACCAAGAAAGAAGACGCCTGAACCATGCCGGGAATTGATGAGACACTCGACTTTACGCCTGTACGGATTGCCGTGCTGACGGTGAGCGACACACGAACCATGGAAACCGACACGTCTGGCGACTTGCTATCTCAACGCTTGCAGGACGCCGGACATCTATTGGCCGATCGCACGATCATCAAAGACGATCCACCAGCCATTCGCGCTTGCGTCGAAGCCTGGATTGATGCCTCCAATGTCGATGTCGTGATTTCCACTGGTGGCACGGGTCTGACGGGACGAGATGTGACGCCGGAAGCAATTGTGCCGCTATTTGAGAAGACCATTGATGGCTTCTCCGTGATTTTTCATCAGGTCAGTTATCAATCAGTCGGCTTGTCGACCTTGCAGTCACGCGCCGTGGCGGGTCTCGCCAAGGGCACGTTCATCTTCTGCCTTCCTGGCTCGAATGGGGCGGTCAAGGATGGATGGGACAAAGTCATCTCGCACCAGCTCGATAGCCGGCACAAGCCGTGCAATCTGGTCGAGATCATGCCGCGGCTGATGGAGCAATAGTGTGAGCGATTTAACCCATATCGGTCCCGATGGTCGCGCCCGCATGGTCGATGTCTCGACCAAATCTGAAACGACGCGCGTGGCTTTCGCGCACGGCTATGTCCGCATGTCGGACGCGGCATTCGCGGCTGCGAGCGGTCGCGACACTAAGAAAGGTGACCCGATCGCGGTCGCAGAGCTGGCGGGCATCATGGCGGCTAAGAAAACATCAGACCTCATTCCGCTCTGCCATCCATTGCCTTTGTCTGGCGTCAAAGTCGAAATTCAGGGCGATGAAGAAACGTCAGAATTCCATGTCACCGCGCGCGTCAAAACATCCGGCAAGACCGGCGTCGAGATGGAAGCCCTGACCGCCGTGAGCGGCGCCTGTCTGACACTCTACGACATGTTGAAAGCGGTTGATAAATCGATGCAGATTCACGGCATCGAATTGCTCGAAAAAACTGGCGGCAAGTCTGGTGACTATAGAAAGCCAGCCGGATGAGCGGCCTGATCAGCGTCGAACAAGCGATAAGTCTGTTGCGTACGCATCGCCTGCCGATTGTGTCTGAACAAGTCACGCTAGAGGACGCCCTGGGACGGCGATTGAGCGCACCCGTCATCGCCCACACAGCCCGACCACCTGCAGCAATGTCCGCCATGGATGGCTATGCTGTTCGGTTAGATGATGTCCGCGATCCGGGCGCTCGATTGAAACTGATTGGCGAAGCGCCCGCGGGCCATCCGTTCAAAGGTCAGGTCCGGTCAGGCACGACCGTTCGCATTTTCACAGGGTCCGTTGTGCCGAATGGCGCTGACCATATCGTCATCCAGGAAAACGCTGAGCGCGACGGCGACGATGTGATCAGCCTACAGGCCTATGACGAACCGAGGCACATTCGTGCGGAGGGTATCGATTTCAGTGTCGATGATATTCTCGTCGAAATTGGAACAACGCTCGCCCCGGCCCACCTTGCGGCCGCGGCTGCGAGTAACAACGCCGCTGTGCAAGTCGAAAAGCGCTTGCGCGTCGGTATGTTGTCAAATGGCGACGAGTTGCGCCCACCAGGCTCTGATCTGGAGCCCGGTGAGATTATCAGCTCAAATCCGTACGGCCTGGCCGGCCTGATCGAACAATGGGGCGGCGTCGCGATCAATCTCGGCACCGCCGCGGATTCGATCGAATCTATCGAAGCTCATATTGAAGCCGCGGATGTCGATATCCTGTTACCAATCGGCGGCGCCTCGGTTGGCGACCATGACCATATGCATTCCGCCTTCACCCAGTCCGGATTCGAAGCGGTCTTTCAGAAAGTCGCGGTGCGCCCCGGCAAACCGGTCTGGTTTTCTAAGTCCGATCAGCGACTGGCGCTTGGACTACCGGGTAATCCGGCCTCTGCGATTGTCTGTGCGCATCTCTTCCTTGCCCCGCTGCTCGGTCATGATTGGCGCACGGAACTGCTGACGGCGCGATTGCTCAAGGATGTTGAAGCCAATGGCCCGCGTGAGCACTTTATGCGCGCCCGTATAGACGTCAGCGATGATGGCGCACTGGAAATTGATCCGGCGCCCAGTCAGGACAGCTCCCTGCTCCGCACATTCATTTCCTGCAACGCGCTGATCCGACGCTTGCCGAATGATTCCGCGCAAGTCGCGGGGCAAAGCATTCGCGCCCTACCGATCGCTCCGATAGTGTAACGCACCCTGTATTTTGAGAATGAGATGCGAGTGCAAAACTAATTCGAAAATCTTCGAAACAAGACTTTACTCGCTGAACGTTTGCCTCATTATTTAGGGGAATGCGCGCAGAGAATCCTATTGGGGACGACCGCGCCAATTGCCGGAGGAAGCCCAGCATGGCGACACTTAAGATCAATGGAAAACCCGTAACTGTCGATGTCGAAGACGACACGCCCCTGCTCTGGGTGCTTCGCGAACAAATCGGCTTGACGGGCGCGAAATATGGCTGCGGCGTCGCCCAATGCGGGACTTGCACAATCCATGTCGATGGCAGTCCCGTCCGTTCATGCGTCTATCCCGTGGGCGCTCTGTCTGGAACCGAAGAGATCACCACAATTGAAGGGCTATCCGATGATGCCAGCCATCCTGTGCAAGAAGCCTGGGCTGAGCTCGACATCCCACAATGCGGATATTGTCAGCCAGGCATGATCATGGCGGTCGCTGGCATGTTGAATGATAACCCAAATCCCACAGATGAAGATATTGATGCCGAAATCACCAATATCTGTCGTTGTGGAACACTGGCGCGGGTGCGCAAAGGCATCAAACTCGCCGTTGAGAAAGCATAGGGGAAACGGATATGACTGATACAAGTTTACTTTCCCGACGCGGCTTCATTGTCGGCACTGGTGCGACCGGTCTGACGATTGGCATCCTGGCGAGCTGTTCGCCTTCTGCGACTGAGCCGGACGCCCCTGATTATTCAAACCTGCCACCGAATGACGAGGTCAATGCCTGGGTCCATATCGATCATGATGACACGGTCACGGTACGGATCGCGCGCTCAGAAATGGGCCAAGGCACACTGACTGGTCTGGCGCAATTGGTCGCCGAGGATCTCGATTGCGATTGGGACAAAGTCAAAACCGAATACCCGACGCCAGGTGAAAACCTCGCCCGCGAGCGGGTTTGGGGCGACTTCTCCACAGGTGGTAGCCAAGGCATACGTGGCTCACAGGATTATGTCCGCGAAGGTGCAGCGGCCGCCAAGGCAATGCTGATTGAAGCAGCAGCGAATGAATGGGATGTCCCGGCCAGTGAATGTACGTCGGCCAACAGCATCATCACGCATGGTCCTTCTGGCCAAACAACAACCTATGGCAAAGTCGCTGGCGCCGCCGCCGCGCTAGCTCCGCCACTTGAGGTCAAAGTCAAAGACCCGAGTGAGTGGAAAATTGTCGGTCAAGCCAAACCCCGTCTGGATACCGCCGACAAGCTCATTGGTAAGCAAGTCTATGGCGCTGACATCCAGCTTGATGGCATGCTGAATGCCTCGATCCGGCAATCCCCGAGAATTGGCGCGACTGTAAAATCATTCGATGCTGCGGCAATTGAAGGCATGCCGGGCGTCAAAAAAGTTGTCGCCCTCAAAGACCCGTTCAGTGAAGGCCAAACTGCGATTGCAGTCATCGCCGATACTTGGTGGCGCGCCAATAAGGCGCTCGATGCCCTGCCAATGGAATGGGAAGGCGGCGTCGACTTCTCGACTGAAGCTTTTGAGGCAGAACTGGATGATGGTCTGACGGCAGACGAAGCCTTTGTCGGCAATGGCGGCGGTGATCTTGAAGGGGCGTTTTCAAACGCTGCCCAAATGGTTGAAGCGACATATAATATGCCGTTCCAGAACCATGCCTGTATGGAGCCGATGAATACGACGGCGCTCTATACAGACGATCGCTGCGAAGTCTGGTGCCCAACCCAAAATGGCGAATCTGCGCTCGCGACGGTCTCGGAAGCCTCGGGCCTGCCAATTCAACAATGTGAAGTCTACAAGATCCATCTCGGTGGCGGCTTTGGTCGACGCGGCATGCCGGATTATGTCCATCAGGCGGTGCTGATCGCCAAGGAAATGCCAGGCACACCGGTGAAACTGCTTTGGACGCGTGAAGAGAGCATGAAACATGGCTTCTTCCATCCGATCACCAAGGCGCGGGTTCGCGGATCCCTGGATGCGGACGGCAATCTGACCGGAATGCATTTGCGAATTTCCGGACAATCCATCCTCGCGGCGTTGATTCCACAAGCGCTACAGGACGGCGCTGATTATGCGACGTTCCAGGGCTTGTTGCCGTCTGGCGTCGATCCACGACTGGAAGATCAGACACTGAAATACAGCTTTGATAATTTCCTCGTAGATCACGCCATGCGCAATCCGCCCGTGCGTCCCGGCTTCTGGCGGGGTGTGAACCTCAATCAGAATGCGATCTATCTCGAATGCTTCATGGACGAGGCCGCACATGCCGCTGGACGCGATCCACTGGAATTCCGGTTGGCGCATCTCAAAGACAGCCCTAAAGCAGCTGCGGTTTTGCAGGCTGCTGCGGCGCGCTCAGGCTGGGGTGAAGATGATGGCAAAGCGCGGGGGCTCTGTGTGATGTACGGATTTGGATCCTATGTCGCGGCCTGCGCTGAAGTGACGGTTGATGATGATGGCGCATTATCCATCGACCGCATCGTTGCGGCCACGGACCCGGGCCATGCGGTCAACCCACAACAGATCGAAGCACAAGTCGAAGGCTCCTTCGTCTATGGCCTGTCAGCGATGCTGTTCGGTGAAATCACATTTGTGGACGGTGCCGCTCAAGAATCGAACTTCGACACGTTCAACTCCATGCGGATTGCGGACATGCCGGAAGTCGAAACCATAATCATGCCGTCTGGCGGTTTCTGGGGCGGTGTTGGCGAGCCGACAATCGCCGTTGCTGCCCCCGCCGTGATGAACGCCATCTTCGCCGCGACAGGCAAGCGCGTTCGACAATTGCCGATCAAGGATCAGAACCTGCGGGATGCATAGCCCCCTGCTCCGCTCGACCCTGGTGCCGCTAAGTCTGCTTGGCTTAGCGGCCTGCGGTCAGGCGACGACCGCAAAGGATCAAGCACCGGCCGATACTCAATTGGATTTGCCCAGCCAAGGGGCTCTGCTCGCAGCAACCTGTTCAGGGTGTCATTCTGATCAGGCTGGCGCGATTGCGTCGCTGGACGGCTATTCTGAACCGATGCTGATCGAGACAATGCTTCGCTACAAATCCGACGTGGACGGCACAACGGTCATGCACCGGCTCGCGCGCGGCTATTCAGACGAAGCCATCACGGCGATTGCCGCTTATCTGGGCGCAGACGAGGGTCTGGAATGAAACCTCATCTGAGCCGCCGACACATTTTGCAAGGCACGGTTTTGGGAATCGGCGCCGCCGCGCTGCCGGTCCCTGCCATGGCGCGCACGTCGGCGCGGATTGTTATAATTGGCGGCGGATTTGGCGGAGCGACCGCGGCCCGCATGCTGAAACGTTTGCTACCAAATGCAGCCATCACTTTAATCGAAAAGAATACACAATTCTCCGCGTGTCCGTTCAGCAATCTGGTGATTGGCGGCGCACGAGATATGTCAGAGCAGCGATTTTCCTATGACGCTCTGGCAGCGAGCGGCATCGACGTTGTGACCGCCATTGCGTCCGATATTGATCCGAACGGCAAGACGATCACGATCAATGGCGACACCACGATCAGCTATGACAAACTTATCCTCTCGCCAGGCGTCGATATTCGCTGGAACGCGATTGAAGGCTATGACGAAGCGGCGGCGGAGCGCCTTCCCCATGCCTGGAAAGCAGGCACTCAAACTGAATTGCTTCGTCAGCAACTCGACGCGATGTCGGACGGAGAGTCTGTCATCATGTCGGCCCCTGCGGCGCCTTACCGCTGCCCCCCTGGTCCGTATGAGCGCGCCAGTCTGATTGCGCACTATCTGAAAACAAAAAAACCAAAGTCGAAACTGATCGTTCTCGACGCCAAAGATCAATTCTCGAAGATGGCGCTGTTCCAGGAGGCTTGGGCCGTGCATTATCCGGATCATCTGGAGTGGCGCGGCGCGGCTGATGATGGCGCCGTGAACCGGGTTGATACCGCGAGCAAAACTGTGTTCACCGATTTTGATCAGTCCTCGGCCGCCGTCATCAACATCATCCCGCCGCAGAAAGCAGGCTTGATCGCTGACCGCGCTGGCGTTTCCGACGCAACCGGCTGGTGTCCGATTGACCCTCTGAATTTTGAATCGCGCCTGCAGCGCGACATTCATGTCATTGGGGATGCGACCATTGCCGCGCCGATGCCAAAATCAGCTTTCTCAGCTAATCTACAAGCGAAAGTCTGCGCCATATCCATCGCGCGCGCCCTGTCTGGCCTCGCCCTCGCGCCGACCACACTGGCAAATACCTGTTACTCTTACACGACACCGGATGAAGCCATTTCCATTGCCGGGGTCTATTCCAATGCCTCCGGAGCCTTGGAAAGCGTTAGCGGTGCCGGCGGCGTTAGCCCCCTTGCCGCTGATGTTTCGATTCGAAATGCAGAAGCCGCGCAAGCGGCACACTGGTTCGACACGATCACTGCAGAGGCTTTTGGATGAAACCCGCCATATTGATCGGGGCGTTTATGCTTGCGGCCTGCAATCGTGATGCGCCGACATTGATTGACTCAGCCCAGATTGTTGGCGACGCGATTCCGGACGCGCTGACTGAACACCCCGCAGATCTGGCGCGCGGTCAAGAAGTCTTCGCCGAGCGAAATCAGGGACATTGCGTGCTTTGTCACGTCGTAGCCGACCTGGACGTTCCGTTTCAGGGAAATATCGGGCCTGACCTCACGCAGGTGGGCGACCGTTTGAACCCCGGGCAATTGCGGCTCCGAATTGTCGATTATCAAATCATCACGCCCGGCGCGCTCATGCCCTCCTATTTTCGCACGCATGCCCTATATCAAGTTGAGGAAGATTATGTCGGTGAGACGATCCTGTCGGCCCAGCAAGTTGAAGACCTGGTGGCCTATTTGAGCGCCATGAAAGGAGACGCGGATGAAACGGGATGATGCGATAATGCTTGATCGACGTTCGCTATTGCTGAGCGCGGGCGGTGCCATCGCCATCACGACTTCACCACTCGGCGCCTTGGCAGACGAGGCTGACCTTGAACGCGCCCGGCGCGAATTGTTTGGTGATCTGCCGATACGCGAGGGGCGGGTCACTGTGAAATTGCCACCGATTGCGGAAAATGGTTATTCGGTCCCGCTATCCGTGACCGTAGACAGCCCAATGACTGAAGAGGATTATGTTACACGCGTTGCGATCCTGTCCCCGCGCAATCCCCTGCCCAATATCGCGCAATTTCATTTCACCCCACGCTCGGGAAAAGCCTTTGTCGCGACGCGGATCCGAATGTCCGGGACCCAATCGATCCAGGCGATCGCTGAAATGAGCGACGGATCCCTATGGTCCGGCAGTATGCAAACCCTGGTCACGCTGGCCGCATGTGTGGTTCTTTAGGAGAGCGATATGGCAAGCATCAGATTGGCTGTACCAAAGACCGCTAAACAAGGCGAAGTGATTGAAATCAAAGCGCTTATCCAGCACGAAATGGAAAGTGGATTTCGCCGTGGGTCGCGCGGCGAAGTCATTGAGCGCGACATCCTCACAGCGTTTGAATGCACTTATAATGGCGAACAAATCTTCTCTGCCGAATTTCATCCTGCAATCGCCGCGAACCCCATCCTGACCTTCCACACGATCGCAACCGAAAGCGGCACACTGGTCTTCACCTGGCGGGATCAGGCGGGTCAAAACTGGAGCGACGAAGCGGCACTTGAAGTGACATGATCCGGGCCGCCCTGATCCTGGCGCTCGCCGGCGCGGCGGGCTGCGAGCGCGCCAATCAGTCCGCCCATGACGCGGTCCTTAAGCAAGACGACATTCGCTCTGGCTATACATTCCTGACCGCCGAAACGCAGGCCCTTCAGGATGATGAATTCGCCAATCCAGGATTGCTCTGGGTCGACCGCGGCGAAGATCTGTTCCAATCCACGGCAGAAACCGATGCGTCTTGCGCAAGTTGTCACGCAAATGGGTTACGAGGCGTTGCGGCGCGCTACCCGGCGGTGGATCCCGTATCGGCGCAATTGCTGAATCTGGAAGGTCGTATCAATTCATGCCGCACAGAGCATCAGGGCTTGCCTCCATTAGCATATGAAAGCGATGAGCTGCTTGGACTGACCACCTATGTCGCCCAGCAATCCGCCGGCATGCCCACAGCTGTGCAAACAAGCGGCGCGGCCAATACAGCTTATCAACGAGGCCGGGATTATTTCCTGACCCGTCGCGGTCAATTCAATCTGTCTTGCCAGCAATGCCATACCGAGCATTGGGGCAAACAATTGCGCGGCGATACGTTGAGCCAAGGCCATGGCAACGGCTTTCCGGCCTATCGCCTGGAATGGCAATCCCTGGGCTCCCTGCAACGACGATTGCGCGACTGCGATACCGGCGTCCGCGCCGAACCCCTGCCCTATGGCGATAAGACTTATATCGCGCTTGAACTCTATCTCGCGGCACGCTCACAAGGCCTGGAACTGGAAAGCCCAGCTGTGCGGCGATAGAAAAACAGCGAGCCGTCTAGCTCGCTGTTTTCGGCCTTCAGTTTGCCATCGATTAGAACGTCGCCGTGATGCGTCCAAACATCGTTCGCCCGAGCGTATCATAGGTTGCGGGATAGGTGTTTGATTGCTCTGCGGAATCATCTCCAATCAACACATAGCCTTCATCGAGAAGGTTTTTTACACCGAAGGTTAGCGCAACATTTTCGCTAACATCCCAGAACAGGGTCAGATCAAGTTCATTATAAGCATCGATCCCTGTAACATAGAGATCCGGCGTGCCGCCGTCGGCAAATAAATCGTCTTCAACACTTGAAATCCGGGTCCAGCGTAAACGGGCACCATAGTCCCCATATTCCCAATCGAGCCGTGTGTTGAACCGCCATTCTGGCGTCGGCTCATTGACCGTTGCGCCATAATACCCGACTGACTCTATGGGATCTTCCCCTGGCAGCGGGACGAACAGGCTTTCATCCGTAAACGTGAACAGGGAATAGAGTCCAAAGGTTCCGTACTTATCGGTGTCCAAGGAGTAATCGATGGTGACATCGACGCCTTTTGTACTCAATTCAGCGGCGTTTCGGCCCGAAGACTCAAAGATATCTACTGTGCCATTTGAGTTGCGCGAAATCGTTTCGCAAAACTCCGGCAATCCATCAATGTAACATAAATCAAAAATTGTTTGCGATGGAACACTGGCGATTACGTCGTCGATCTGAATATCAAAATAGTCGACTGTTATCGCGAGGTTGTCGACAAAAACAGGTTCCCAAATGAATCCCAGAGTTACTGTTTTTGCGGTTTCTTCACCGAGTTCTGGATTACCTCCAAACAGGCCTTCAATCTGGGAGTTGACCTGAAGGCTTGAGCCAGTTGCGTTTGCCGGAACGCGCGCGGCAACGACCGAATTGTTCTCGCAGTTCGCCGTCGCGGCGGCCTGATCGGCTGCTGAGAGATCATCGAAACCGCCATTTGACCCGCCCGAGCATGGATCGGCAATGTTCGGGAATCCATTCACCAGAGGTTGAAACAGCTCTCCGATATTCGGAGCTCGGACCGCTTCCTGATATTGTCCTCTCAGTCTCAATCCTTCAATTGGCGTCCAGCTTAAACCCGCCGCATAGGACGAAACCTCGCCGACGCCATTTGTCGAATAGTCCGACAGTCGATACGCGCCGGTAAATGTAACCTCTTTCGCAAAAGCGGCATCCTCAATCAAAGGGGCGTTTACCTCCGCAAAAAGTTCCGCAACGTCGAAGCTGCCAAATGTATCCGGGGCCTCATTGAACCCCCGAACGTCGTCACCTAAACCTGCGCCACGTGTTGAGAGAGACTCCTCACGGTACTCAGCACCAACGGCCACTGAAACCGGGGTGTTTGCACCAGGCGATGTCAAGCCAGCGAGGTCTCCGCTGGCAGTTGCTGACAGTACAAACTGCTCTGTCTGGCCAACGATAATCCCCGTGACCGAAATCGCATCTATCACCTCTTGGCTCAGACCATTCTCATCAAAGATATTGGCTGTGCCATCTGCCACAGCCGCCAGGTAAGCGGACTCAGAGATGTTGCCGGTTTGGCTGATCGCAGTTTCGGCCTGCCCAAAGGAGGCAAAAACATCCCAATCCCAGGATTCATTCAGGTCCCCGCGAAGGCCACCATTGATCTGAAAGCTGTCATTGCGGATGTCTGACAATCGACCGCCCGTTTCAAGAAAACGGCGTCCGGCCGAAAAAGTCGCGTCAGCAACGCCATTACCATCAGAATCCGGGTTAGGAACGACATCACCGTCTTCATTTGTCGTGGTTTGCGCATTGGAAATCGCTGTAAGGGCCGCGAGTGCCTGCGGATCATCCGCCAAAAATGGATTATCCAAATTCACTGTCAACTCGGTGAAAACCGGGGTCGGCGCGAGGATTTGTTCTGTTTGACTAGTGACAAAAACCGTTTGCAAATAGGCTTCTATATCTGACGTCAAATCATATGAAACATTGCCATAGATAGAATAACGTTCTTGCGGGATTTGCAGGTAATTGTTCGGTGCGTAATTGTATCGATTGGTATTATCGCCCGAGTTTATGAAAGGCAAAATGCCTGCGCCGTCGGGATTGAAAATGAATCCGAGACTATCGGTTGTACAATACCCGAGTGGATTCTCGTCATCGTCCAGCGCCTCCGTCGTACCTTCGGTGCTGCACGGCAGGTCGATACCGAGAATGTCAGTATAGTTCACCGAGGAGTCAATTACGAATGTGGAGGGAATGTTGACCGAACCCGTACCAACCAGTCCGTCGACAGCGCCTGCATCCGCTAAAGTTATTGCGGATTCAGACCGGTCGCCCTGAAAGACAGCTTCGCGTTCGGTATATTCGATACTCAGAACGGCATTGCCGCGATCATTATCGAAATTGCCGCCCAGGGTCAGCGCCGCAGTGTATATTGCACCATCGCCTTCTTCTGAAATTTCATAGCCAGCGGAGGCTTCCACGCCTTCAAAGTCATCCTTCATGATGAAATTGACCACGCCAGCCATCGCATCCGAACCATAAATCGCCGACGCTCCACCCGTGAGAATGTCGACGCGCTCAACCAAGGCGGCCGGGATTGTATTCAAGTCAACAGCGCCAGGATTTTGATTGGAGGTCACGTATCGTCGACCATTGACCAGGACCAGTGAACGATTGGCGCCCAAACCTCGCAAATCGACGGTTGCTTCGCCGATGCCGGGATTGTTCGACGTTGAATCAAAACCCGGTATGACCTGTGGAAGCTGGTTCAGGAATTGTTCTGCATTCACCGTATTTGAAAGCGTTAGATCCGCAGCGCCGACATTCGTTATCGGACTGCTCGATGTCAGATTGGAGTTATTGATTCTGGAGCCGGTGACAATAACCGTTTCCTGGCGCGCTTGCGCTTCTTCCGCGTCTTGCGCGAGGGCTACGGGCATCACGATTGCGCCGGCCAGGCCGGTAAACAGCGTTGTCTGAATCAGATTCCGACGAAGGTTTAGGTTTTTCATGATCTCTCTCAAGTCAATAAATAAGAATATTCGAATCGATTTCGCGGCACGATGCTCTCTCATCACGCGCGAAATCGGTATTCGTTTCTTCTATTCATTACTTGGGAAGTCTATTATCCGTACGTCTCAACCATAACGGAGCGTTTAATTTACAAAATCTGTTGCAATATTGCCGATCAATAGGCCAATTCTTTGAATATACGGGTCAGATCGCGGCTCCACTCGTCCGAATACTTCGTCAAAAGCACTTCCGCGGGGGTCTTCCCCGACTCCAGAGTGCGATCGAGCTCCTGGAGGAAACCGGTCTCATCATCGCCAGAGACAGACAATTTTGCCCGGGCGCGCAGACCGGCGCGGGCGATGGACAGCACTTGTTTGCCAAAGTCCTGCAGCGTGCCGCCGCCTGGAACCGGCGCTTGAAGGCCAATTGTGCGCACGCTTTGCCGCAACGCTTCGCGGTCGCCATCTGTCCAGTCTTTGACCAAGTCCCAGGCAGCATCCAGCGCGCCTTCATCATACAAGATACCGGTCCAGAAGGCCGAGAACGCGCACAGGCTCGACCAAGGGCCGGAATCGCTGCCGCGCATTTCCAGGAAGCGCTTAAGTCGGACTTCCGGGAATATTGTCGAGAGGTGATCCTCAAAATCATCTATGGCGGGCAACTCACCCGGCATGATCGGCAATTTTCCGTCCATGAAGTCCCGGAAGCTCAAGCCTGAGGCGTCGTGATAAGTGCCGCCGCGCCGGACGAAATACATCGGCACATCCAGCGCATAATCGACATAACGCTCGAACCCGAATCCGTCTTCGAACACGAAAGGCAGCATGCCTGTGCGGTCGGGGTCCGTATCGGTCCAGATTTGGGAGCGATAGGACAGGAACCCATTCGGGCGGCCTTCCAGGAAGGGCGAGTTCGCAAACAAGGCCGTGCCCAGAGGCTGCAACGCCAAGGAGGTGCGGAACTTCTTCACCATGTCGGCTTCAGAACCGTAATCGAGATTGCTCTGCACTGTGCAAGTGCGGAACATCATCTGGCGTCCAAGTCGGCCGACTTTTTCCATATAGGCGCGCATAATCTTGTAGCGGCCTTTTGGCATGATCGGGGTTTCGTCCATGGACCAGATCGGGCTCGCGCCAAGGCCGATAAAGCCGATCCCGAGCGGGTCGGCGATTTTACGGACTTCCTCAAGGTGCTGGCCAACTTCATTGCAGGTTTCGTGGATATGTTCGAGCGGCGCGCCAGAAAGCTCGAACTGGCCGCCTGGCTCGAGGCTGACACTGGCGCCGTCTTTCTTGAGCCCAATCAGATAGCCATTCTCTTCAATCGGGCTCCATCCGAACTGGTCGCGCAATCCTTCCAGCATCGCCTTGATCGAGGCATCGCCTTCGTATGGCAGTGGCTTCAGGTCGGACCAGGTGAACCCGAATTTTTCGTGTTCAGTCCCGATGCGCCAATCGGCTTTCGGCTTATTGCCGGCTTCGAACCATTCGATCAGTTCGGTTTTTCCAGAAATCCGCGGTGCAGATTCGTCAATATCCTTAGTCGGAGTTGTCACGCCCCTGCCCTCCTGGAGAAGTTTATCTTTCAGGCAGATAGGGAGCTTTTTGCCAATCGCCAACCTGTGATTGCCAAAGCGTGAGAGCGGACACAACCGCTGTCTCTGCGCGAAGGATGCGCGGACCTAGCGTAATCGGCATGACAAAGTCGAGTTGGCGCAGCATTTTTCGCTCTCTAGGCGAAAACCCGCCCTCTGGACCAATCAGGATAGCGGCAGGCGATTCGGAGAGGCGCTCTCGATATTGTGATAGCGGCGCGGCGTCCGATCCCTCATCGCAATAGACGATCGGGACCTCGTTATCCCATGCGCCAAGCAGCTTCGGCAAAGCATCTGCGTCGCGAATTTCCGGCAGATCCATGCGTTCGGTTTGCTCGGCTGCTTCGATCGCCAGAGCGCGCATCCGGTCCGTACGCACGCGGGCGGTTTGCGTATATTCCGTCACCACCGGCTGAATCACGCGCACGCCGAGCTCGGTGGCTTTCTCGATAATGAAATCTGTCCGTGCTTTTTTAACTGGCGCAAATAACAAAGTCAGATCCGGCACGGCGACTTGCTGGCGTGTTTGCATTTCGGGTTGCAGCAAAGCTGATTTCCCTTGCACCTGCAAGGCACACTGCCATTCGCCGTCGATGCCGTTAAACGCCCGAACATGGGCGCCGCTCGCCATCCGCATGACCCGAATCAAGTATTTGCTCTGCGCATCAGGCAAGGCGATCTCGTGGCCCTCTGAGAGGGGCGCATCGACGTATAAACGGGCTACATGGCTCATTCTGCGCTCTATAGGCGCAAGCAGGAGCGACGTTAAGCCATGGCACGGCAATTAAAAGGCGTTATAGAAGCGGCATGAGTGAGTCGTCTGATTCAGAAGACAAGCGTTGGGGCAATATTCCGCTCGATAGCGCACTACCGGCCTGGCTGGGCAATTTGCCTGACCATAGCCGACCCTATGCGGCTTTGGCGCGCTGGGATCGGCCAATCGGAATCTGGCTGCTTTTGCTGCCCTGCTGGATGGGCCTGGCGCAAATGCGCATTCCTGGCGGGTTCGAACTGATTGACCTACTCTGGATCGTTTTATTCGCGATTGGCGCCATTGCGATGCGCGGCGCCGGCTGCACGTGGAATGATATTCGCGACCGCGATATCGATGAAAAAGTCACCCGCACGTCATCGAGGCCGCTCCCGTCGGGCGATGTCACGCTGCAGCAGGCTTATATATTCCTCGGGGCGCAACTCGCCGTCGGCTTTCTGGTCTGGCTCTGCTTGCCGTTCGACGCGAAAATCGTTGCCCTGCTCTCTATCCCTCTGGTCGCCGCCTATCCTTATATGAAGCGCATTACCTGGTGGCCGCAGGCCTGGCTGGGATTCACGTTTAATTTCGGCGTCCTGGTTGGTGCAGCTACCGCCACCAGCGTGACCGGGGCCACCGTCGTCCTGTATCTCGGCCTGGTCTGCTGGACAGTCGCCTATGACACAATCTATGCCCTGCAGGACCGTGAAGACGACGCCATGCTGGGGGTAAAATCCACAGCGCGCCTGTTCGGTGATAAAGTCCTGACCGGCGTGTTTGTTTTCCAGATCATGGCAACGGCACTGATCTTCCTGGGTGCCTATTTTGCCGGCGCTGGACGCATTGGCGCAGTTCTCGCCCTCGCCTTCTTCGCTCATGGCTTATGGCAAGTGACACAGCTTTCTGTGGATCGCGAAGCCCGCGCCTTGAGCATGTTCAAATCCAACATCTGGGCCGGTGCGATCATCCTTGCCGGTCTTGTGATCGCAGCTTTCCTCTAAGCCATTCTTGTCTGCCCTAAGGAAAGGGCTGTATATTGGCATTATGGCCGCTGCAAAACGAATCCGCCCACTCGACCTGTTTTCTCGCGAAGAATGGGAACATGTCTCCCGCCGCTCAGACCTTATGGGGCTCGGCGCCGTGGTGCATTGCTGGGCCGTGATCGGCCTCGCGATGGCCGCCGCGATCTGGCAGCCTTTGCTGATCATCGTCGCGATACCGATCATCGGCGCCCGGCAACTCGGTCTTGCGGTGTTGATGCATGAAGCGGCCCATGGCGGACTGGCACGCAACAAGACGCTGAATGATTTTGTTGGACACTGGCTCACCGGCGCACCGATTGGTGGCAGCTTGCGGTCCTACCGACCATATCACTTGCAGCATCACAAATTCGCGCAGCAGCCCGAAGACCCGGACCTGGTCCTGTCTGCGCCGTTTCCCGTGACGCAATCATCGCTGCGTCGCAAAATTGTTCGCGACCTGACGGGCCAGACCTTTTACAAGCAGCGGCTCAATCAATTTGCCAACGCGTTCGGCTTCAAGATCCGCCAAGGCGCGAGCACCGCGAACCGCATGCAAGCCGCACGCGAAGCCGCAATTCCGTTCCTGATCACCAATGGTGTTCTGCTTTTCGCATTGTCTTTGCTCGGCTATTGGTGGGCCTTCTTTGTGCTCTGGCTGCTGCCTATGGCGACTTGGAACATGATGGTGACGCGGCTGCGCAATATTGCTGAGCATGCAGTCGTTCCAGACCATAATGACCCGATGCGGCATGCTCGCACCACGCATGCCAGCCTGCTCGAGCGCGTGTTTATCGCGCCATACTGGGTCAATTATCACTGCGAGCATCATATGTTCATGCACCTGCCCTTCTATCGCCTCGCCGAAGCGCACGCTTTGCTGAAGTCGAAGAACATCACAGAACAAATGGAAGTCCAGCATGGCTATTGGGGCGTTTTGAAATCCGCCGCCAACAAGCCAGAAGCGGCAGCAGCGACATGAGCGAGATTGAGACCAAAGCCCGTAATGTGCTGGGCGACGATCTCGCCCCGTGCAGCACCGATCCGCTAACCGGGTTTTTTCGCGATGGTTGCTGCAATACCGGACCAATGGATCACGGCGTTCACACCGTATGCGTCAGCGTGACGGCGGAATTCCTGCAATATAGCTTCAATCGCGGCAATGACTTGATCACGCCGCGCCCGGAATTTCAATTTCCCGGTCTCAAGCCCGGGGATAAATGGTGCCTGTGCGCGGCACGTTGGGAAGAAGCCCGCCAGATGGGCGTTGCCCCACCTGTGCATTTGGACGCGACGCATCGTAAAACGCTCGCTATTGTCGATCTCGCGCACCTCAAAGCTAATGCCGCACAAGGACCAGGATGATGAAACTTCAAATCGAAATGGTATCTGATCTTGTTTGTCCCTGGTGCTGGGTTGGTCTTCGACGTTTTCAAGGCGCGGTGGCTCTGGTGCCCGAGCTCGAAATCGAACTTCTATTTCGGCCGTTCGAACTCGATCCGACCATTCCGGCCGGCGGCGTCGACTATAAAGAATATATGAAACAACGTTTTGGATCCGATCAAAGCAAGGATCGCGCGAACCAGATGCGCGACGCGCTTATTCAATATGGTGAGGATGAGGGCATTCCATTTGCCTTTGATCGTATCACGCGCCGACCAAGCAGTTTTAACGCACACCGCCTGGTTCGTTGGGCCCAAGGCCAGAATCTCGGCCTGGCGGCAAAGGAAGCGCTTTTTGAGGCCTATTTCGCCAAAGGTCAGGATATTGGGGACCATGAAGTCCTGGTGACTCTGGCGTCGAAAATCGGTCTCGATTCCAACCTGGTCTCTGACCTGCTTGCGGGTGACGCGGATGTCGAAAACACCCAGCAAGAACAACAGATGTTCCGACAAATGGGCATATCCGGAGTTCCGACATTTATCGCCCATCGCCAGATCGCTGTGCAAGGCGCTGAGAGTTCTGAAAAGATTGCGCGTTTCCTGAAATCGGCCGCTGAGCATAATCCGGCTCAACAAGCGCCAGCAGGCGCGCCTGCCTAGCCGAGCTGGGCTTCAACCAGACGTTTATAGACCCCGTCCAGGGCCATCAGATCGTCATGTGAGCCATTTTCAACCACCCGTCCGTCATCGAGCACGATGATCCGATCCGCTGCGCGTACAGTGGAGAGCCGGTGTGCGATGATCAGCGTGGTCCGGTCCCTGGCAAAATCAGCCAGCGCCGCCTGCACTTTCGCTTCGCTTTCAGCATCGAGCGCCGACGTCGCTTCATCGAGCAGCAAAATAGGCGCATCCCGCAATATGGCCCGCGCCAAAGCTACGCGCTGGCGCTGTCCGCCTGACAGATTGCGTCCCATCTCACCAACAGCGGCGTCATAGCCCCCAGGCAAGTCCTGGATAAATGAGTGCGCATTTGCAGCTTTCGCGGCGGCCTCGATTTTGGAGGGATCGCTACCAAGGCGTCCAAGCGCGATATTTGCCGCGATTGTATCATCAAACAAAGCCGTATCCTGCGAGACAATTGCGGTCGCGTGACGCAATGCGCCCGCCTTTAGATTGCGCACATCCTCGCCGTCCAGCGATACCTGGCCACCGCCAATATCATAAAGCCGCAGGATCAGGTTGAAGATGGTCGACTTCCCTGCGCCGCTCGGTCCAACAAAGGCAATTGTTTCGCCCGCCGCAACCTCGAACGTCAGGCCGTTCAGGGCCGGCGTGCCGTCTGGATACTTGAAGGTCACATCGTCAAATGCGATCTGGCCTTTGACGGTTTCCAGCGTGATCGCATCGCTCTTATCTGCCACCAGGGGCAATTGATCGACGACTTCGAACACCCGGTCTGCTGCCGCCCCGCCCTCTTGCGCCACAGCGTTCAGTGTCCCGAGCGCGCGCAGTTCCGGTGCGGCGATGCCGATTGCGCCAATAATCCCCAGCAATGCCCCAAGCGAACTGTCGCCGCTGGCAATCCGCCAGGCCGAGAACCCGAGAATTCCAGCCAGCGCGATCCCGCCCGTGACTTCGAGAATAGGATCCACAGCGGCTTTATCGGTGAGTACTTTCAGAAATAGTCGAGAGCGCTCCACAAAGCCGAGTTTGGCGCGATCTTTCTGATAGGCCTCCAGGCCATAAGCTTTGATAATCCGGTGCGATTGGAAGCCTTCAGACAACAGCGCGGTGACATCGCCGACCTGGCGCTGCGCTCTCTTTGCACGCTTGCGAACACGATCCCCGAGCGCAATTACGGGCCAGAAGGCGATTGGATAGACCACGAGAAGGATCAGTGTCAGTTGCCAGTCGAGATAAAGCATGATCGCGAACGCGCCGAGCACTGTGACAACGCTTTTGGTGAAATTGTTCGCAAAGCGTAACCCGGCATCGCGCACAGAATTCACGTCATTGATAAACCGCGAGACGAAGCCGCCTGACGCATCGCCGCTCAACCGGGCGAAATCGCCATCGATCAGATCGTCAAACTGAACTTGCTGAATATCGACCAGCGCGCGTTGCACGCCGGTATTATTCAAAATCGTCATCAAATAGAGCGACACGGCCCGGCCGGTTGCCAGGACGACAATCCCGCCAGCCGCCCACCAGACCCAGGAGGCATCGCCATCCGACGACTCAATCGCGCCCTGGATACCATTGCCGACAAATGCAAGAATGGCCGCATAGGAATTGGCAAAAAGCGCTGTCAGGACGGCGAAAAAGGTTCCGCCAATGAACCATGACAGATGCGGGCGAAAATACGCCTTGAACAGTCTGAACAGACTGTTCGCCTTTTTAGGTGTGTCCGCAGACTTAGACGTGATGGTGATCACCCGTTTCTGGGTCCAGCAATTTGTGCGCGTGCAAGATAAAATAGCGCATTTCAGCATTGTCTACGGTACGATGCGCGGCGCCTTTCCAGGCGTCGTATGCATCTTTGTAGTTTGAAAACGCGCCAACAAAGTCGATTTTTGAAAGATCTTCAAATTCAACCTCTGTGACTTTTTTCAGCTCGCCGCCAATCACGATGTGTAGCAGTTGTTTTGTGTCAGTCTCGCCCATGGTTTGGCGCTCCGTCATCTGTGTTCGTTCATAGGGGCGCACGGTCCAGTTCGGATCTGGCAGTCTGACGCCTTTGACTCGGGCTGATAACAGGGAATGCAAAGCCTTTCCAGCCGCCAACAAGCTTCTTTGTGCAGGTTCCCCGCGATTAAACACATATGGCTCACCAAGATGCGTGGTCGCAACGCCGCCGGCTTCTTCGACGATCAGGGTGCCCGCGGCCAGGTCCCAATCCGATTTGCGCCACAGTGTCAGGACCGCATCGAACTTTCCGGCCGCGACCCAACACATCCGCAAAAGCGTCGCATTCGGCTTGGGCTTGGCGAGTTCCACTTCCGGCCAGGGGATCGGCCAGGCGGGATGGGTCAGCATGCCTTCATTGGTGATTAAACGGCAGCCCTCTTCAGCGCAGCAATCAGTGACGCCGATCGGATCGCCATTGAGAAACGCCCCGCCACCGAGGGACGCATGATAAGTCTCACCCATTACAGGTGCCTCGATCACAGCCGCACGTGGTTTCCCAGCTTCCAGAACGCCGAGCCCGATACACCAATATGGTTCCTGGCGCATGAAGGCGCGGGTGCCATCAATCGGGTCGACGATCCAAACGCGGTCGGCATGGCGCGCCTCATCGCTTAGCGCCGTTTCTTCTGACAGCCAGCCATAATCCGGGCGCGCCGCCATCAGATGTTTCTGGATCAGATTGTTTACCGCCAGGTCTGCTTCGGTAACCGGATGGCCTTTGGACTTATCCCAAAACCGCACATCGGACCGTTCAAAATAGTCTAGCGCCAGCTCGCCCGCTTCGCGCGCAACGCGTCTGAGTATAATCAGGTCTTCTTGATCAAGCTCACTCGCCGGCAATCGACATATCCTCAATCAGGATTGAAGGCGCATCGCGTGAGCCGCGAAACTCCAGATCAGAGGCCGGGACGAGCCGTTTGAACATGCCTGGCAGATCACCGGCAATTGTCACTTCCGAAACAGGGTATTGGATCTCGCCATTCTCAAACCAGAATCCGGCAACCCCGACAGAATAATCGCCCGTATTGGGATTGATTGACGGTCCAAACATATCGGCGACCAGCAAGCCTTTCCCCACACCCGCCATCAATTCGGCGGGCGTTTTGTCACCGGCTTCAATATAGGCATTTGAAACGCCAACCCCGGGCGGTGATCCAAATCCGCCGCTGGCTTGTCCATTCGGCTCAAGCCCGAGTTGTTTGGCGGACGCCCCATTCAGCAGCCAGCGCGTTAGCACGCCGTTTTCGATCAGGTTTTTACGCGTTACGGCGCGCCCTTCCCCATCATGAACCCGGCTTCCCATGCCGCGCGTCCGGAATGGATCCTCGATCAGGTTCACACCCTCTGCGAAGACTTGCTCGCCGAGTTGGTCCTTCAGGAAGGAAACGCCGCGCGCGACGCTCGGCCCACTGATCGCAGAGAGAAACGCTCCCATCAGGCCCGCAGAGAGACGCCGATCGTAGATCACGGCACCGGTTTGCGTCTTTATCTTGCGCGGCGCCAGTCTTGCGACGGCGCGCTCTCCGGCAATCGTCCCGATCTCAATTGGCGATGGACGATCCTCAAGACGCCGAACAGAGCGGCTTTCATAGTCTCGCTCCATGGCGCCGTCTTTTTCCGCGACCGCGGCCAGGCCAAGACCCGTCGAGCCGCTTTTCTTATAGGCGGCAAATCCATTACTTGCGGCAACCCAGCGCTCGCTGGTGCTCCAACCATTCCCGCATCCGGAAACCTGTTTCACGCCCTTCACGGCAAGCGCAGCCGCTTCGGCTTCAATTGCCTCGCGTTCCATCAAGTCAGCGGCAATTTCACCGTCGCCTTCTAAGTCGATATGCGGCATGTCGGTTGCTAGCTGATCCACCGGCGCGAGCCCACAATAGGGATCTTCGGGCACAACTTTCGCCATTGCGACGCAGCGTTCTGCAAGTGTCTTTAACCCATCCGGCGATGTGTCTGATCCCGAAACGGACGCTTGGCGCTGACCGAAGAAACAGCGCAGCGAAACGCCTTGCGACTCCGACCGTTCAATGCCTTCAAGTTTGCCGTCGCGCACTTCGACGCTCACTCCATCAGAGCGCCCAAAAGAAGCATCGGCATCACTGGCACCAGCTTTGGTGCAAGTCTCGATCAGAGTGGAAAGAATGGATTCAGGCGAAAGCTCGGATTTTGTCATTCGCCTCATGTAGAGAGCGCGCCGCAAAATGCCTAGCCCCTGTCTGCGACATCGCGCTTGACGAGGCGGCGCATCAATCGCACATCCGGCAGATGACGAAGATAGATCCAATTCACATCATAGGCGGCGGCATGGCCGGCTCCGAAGCTGCCTGGCAAGCTGCCAATATGGGCGTGCCGGTCATTCTGCATGAAATGCGCGGCGTAAAAGGCACGGATGCACATCAGACCGACAAACTGGCCGAATTGGTTTGCTCCAACTCGTTTCGCTCAGACGATCATGAGTTGAACGCAGTCGGCGTTCTGCACGAAGAAATGCGCCGCGCCAATGGCATCATCATCCCGACCGCCGACCGCCATCAAGTGCCTGCGGGCAGCGCGCTCGCGGTCGACCGGGAAGGCTTTGCAGAAGCCGTCACTGAGGCGCTTGAAACCCATCCATTGATCACAATTGTTCGAGAAGAGATCGCTGGACTGCCGCCCGAAGACTGGTCGAGCGTAATTGTGGCGACCGGCCCCCTCACGTCCATCGCACTGGCGGAAGCAGTGCGGGAAGAAACCGGTGAAGACGATCTGGCCTTTTTCGATGCGATTGCACCGATCGTCTATGTCGAGAGCGTCGATATGGATAAAGCCTGGCGCCAGTCGCGCTATGACAAGCCAGGGCCGCACGGAGATACGGCGGCCTACATCAACTGCCCGATGGATGAGACGCAATATAATGCCTTCATCGATGCCCTGATTGATGGCGACAAGACTGAGTTCAAGGACTGGGAGAAAGACACGCCCTATTTCGAAGGCTGTTTGCCGATCGAAGTCATGGCGGAACGCGGACGAGAAACACTTCGTTTCGGCCCGATGAAGCCGGTCGGGTTGACCAATCCGCATAATCCCACTGTCAAAGCCCACGCCATTGTGCAGTTGCGCCAGGACAATGCGCTCGGGACGCTTTGGAATATGGTCGGATTCCAGACTAAACTGAAATACGGCGCTCAGTCGGATATCTTCCGGATGATCCCGGGACTGGAAAACGCACAATTTGCTCGGCTTGGCGGCATCCATCGCAACACCTTCCTGAACTCTCCAAAATTGCTGGATGAGCGTCTGCGCCTGAAATCCATGCCGCGGCTTCGCTTCGCCGGGCAAGTCACGGGGGTTGAAGGATATGTTGAAAGCGCTGCCATGGGCCTGCTCGCAGGACGGTTCGCAGCGGCAGAACGGCTCGGCATCGACGTGCCAAATCCGCCAGAGACGACGGCGCTCGGCGCTCTGATCAAGCATATTACCGGCGGTCACCTCGAAGGCAAAGCGACCTTCCAACCGATGAATGTCAATTTTGGTCTGTTCCCACCGCCGAACCCGGATGAAGTTGAAACCAAACACCCTGAAACCGGCAAGCGCTTGCGCGGCAAGGATAAAGGCCGGGCCAAGAAACGTGTTCAGGCCAAACGGGCTTTGCGCGAAGTGTCTGCCTGGCTCGAGACGCATGCCACGGAGACGGTGGCCGCGGAGTAGCCATGACCTCGACGATCAATGCACCTGAGCTTTGGGCGGCGCGTCTGCCGAAACCACGCATTGAGGGACATAAGTATCATCGCGGACACGCGGTTATTCTTGGCGCTGAGACCTATACGGGCGCGACAAGATTGGCGGCTGAGGCCTGCTCGCGGATTGGCGCAGGACTGGTGACGGTGCATAGCCCGTCCCAGGCGCAAGTCTATCGCGCGACACTTCCGGCAGACATCATGGTCAGAGACGGCGATCTATCAGCTCTGAACCGGCCAGGCACGATCCTCGCCGGACCGGGTGGGTGCAACGAGGCGCAGGCGGCGGCGCTGTCCAAGCTGTCCGATCCGTTCGATCTGGTGCTCGACGCGGATGCCATCCGTCTGTGGCGCACCCAGAAAGCCCGGTCCTGCATCGTCACCCCGCATGAAGGTGAGTTCGAGCGCTATTTCGATGGCCATTCCGGCGACGATGAGCTGCGCGCCTCGAACGCGGCCAGATCGAGCGGCGTGGTCGTGGTGCTGAAAGGTCCGCAAACCGTGATTGCCGCGCCAGATGGACGATCCGTCCTCAACACGACCGCCTCCCCCTATCTCGCCAAAGCCGGCACTGGCGATGTCCTGGCGGGGCTCATCACCGGTCTATTGGCGCAAGGCATGCCCGCCTTCGACGCAGCCTGTGCTGGCGTGTGGATCCATGGCCATGCCGGCGAACGCATCGGCGTTGGCCTGATCCCTCAGGACATTATCTCTGAAATCCGACCAATCCTGGCAGACCTAATCGGCTAGCCGCTCTCGGACATTGCCGAAATGGCGTGAGATATTCTCAAACTCTTCATGCGGGCGCCATTTCATCACGCCGCAAAACCCGCAGGTCAGGTACAGCGTGATATCGGCAATGGAGAAGCGATCCGCGGCGACCCAGTCTTTTCCGACAAGATGCTCATCCAGCCGCGCTGCAAACTTTTTGACGCTCTTTTCAGCTTTGGCTCCCGCTTCCGGAAGTTGCGGATTCTCGAGCGGCGCCATCATCGGATGCGTATTGCGGAACCAATTGGCGAATTGCAGCATCATCATGAACTCGACGCGGCGGTCCCACATTTCGATCAAGCCTTTTTCGCGGGCGTCGCTGCCCATCAGATTAGGCTCCGGGAACATATGCTCGAAAAAGCTGCAAATCGCGCGGCTTTCCGTAATCGTTTCGCCATCATCCAGCACCAGGACGGGCACTTGCGCAAACGGAGACAGCTCGCGATAGGCGGCGCCCTTATGCTCGCCTTTCATGATCGAAATCTCGACCAGTTCAACCGCATCGAGCTTTCCCTTGGCTTTCAGGAAATTATAAGTGCGTTCCGGGTTTACCGCCTTTGGGGCATGATAAAGTTGCATTCTCGTCTCCTCTGCCGGCTTGCGGCTAATTGAATTTCTGCCTGATCCCGACAGTTACATTTAGCGGCTCACCTGGGAAATAGCGCTCATTACCGAACGCGAAATCAGCGCGATCCGCATAAGCCTCATCTGTGAGATTCCGAATGATTAGGAACGATTCAAGCGTCTCAGACAGGCTGTAATTGGCTCGCAAATTGGCCACCCAATGGCCAGGATAATCCTGTGTATTGGCGGCGTTGGTGAAATACTCGCCAACATAATTGGTTGATGCCTCAAGACTGAGTTTATCACTCGCTAACCATGTGAACGACCCGTTTGCCAGCCATTCCGGCGCAGTATCAATCTGGTTGCCGTCAACAATGATCTCATTTCCACCCGTCCCGGTTCGATCGAATGTATAAGTCAGATCGGACCAGCTCAAATTGCCATTGAAAATGAAGCGATCACTGATTTGCCAATTGGCGGCGAGCTCGACGCCTTGATGGCGAGTCGATCCGTCCGTGACGTTGAGGCCATCTGAGTCTCGGAAGAAGAAATTGTCCTTATCGGCTGTATAGGCCGCGATATCAAAGACCAGGTTTCCGCCCGCGAGTGAGCCCCGCACGCCAATCTCGAAACTGTCGAGGGTTTCAACCTCCGCTTCGGCGACGCCTTGCTGTGATTGCAGACGATAGAGATCGCTGGCCTGCGGCGCTCGGCTGCCGCGCGCATAATTGGCATATAGGCTGAGCGTTTTACCGGCCTCATAAACCAGTCCGAGTTTTGGGGTCACAAAGTCGAAATCGTCGCTCCGGTTCGCTGGAACATTGAACCGGCCATTGATGCCTACGGCGGCATCTGTGGAATAGTCTAACGAATGGGCCTCAGCCCGCAATCCGCCAACGATCGTAAACTTATCAGACAAGGCCCAGTCGAGCTCGCTCCACAGCGCGCCAACAATCGTATCGACAGTGTAATCATAGTGAACACCCTGTGGGAATTGATCATTCGCTGGATTGAACCCAAACGTCGCTCGAGACTGCGTTTCACGTAAATAGCCTGTGGCCAAATCAACATCGGCGCCGAGGCGCCAGGTCACGGTATCAGATACTTCGCGTTCATACCGGCTCATCAATCCGATGCCCGTATGACCGTTTTTCTCAAACCCCTTATAGGGCAGGAAATGCTGGCGGAAATCCATTTGCTGGGTGCGCGCAAACGGCGTCAGGATGAGTGTGCCCTCAGCAAACGGCCGCTCGAGCCGCAACGCCCCGCGCGCTGACCAGGCATCGCGGTAAGCCAGAGGGTCATCATTCGCTTTGGCGACGTCACGATCTTCATACGCGTCATCGTCCTGAATGAAGTCGGCGGTTTCCTGTTCGAGATAGGACGCTGAGGCCCACGCCGTCACATTCCAGCCGGCGAACACGGTTTCAGCGACGCCAGAGCCTTTCAGCTGCAAAGCGCCCGTATTGTCGCGCCAGCCAGTATCTTTCAGCACCGACAAAGACGCGCGGCCGAGATAGCCCTGATCGTAAATCAGATCGGCTTTATAGCGTCCGAGACTGCCATAAGATGCATTGGCTTGTTTCAGAGCTTCACCGCTTGGATCCGTCAGGATCACATTGACCAGTCCGTGGACGGCATTCGAGCCATATTTCGCCGAGCCCGGTCCGCGCACGACTTCAATCGCTTTCGCGGTTTCATGATGCGGTTCAATCAGAATATTGACGTTTCCAAAGGCCGGTGAGCGCGTCGGAACGCCGTTTTCGAGGATCAGGAAACTCCCCTGCCCCGCGCCGCCTGTCAGAACCGGCGACCGAATCGCCAGAAGATGCTCCTGCCCCGAATTGGTGTGAATATTCACCCCCGGCAGCGTGTTCAGGATCTCGGCTGGATGATCTACGGCCATGGTAGCGATCGTTTCAGCGGCAATGATCGAGACCGACCCCGCACTATCTGGTGCGCGATCCCCGTAGGTCGTGATCGTCGAAAGTACGCGATTGCTGCGCTCGGGACAGAATGGCGATTGCGCATCGGCCGGCAAGCCGCGGTCTTCGAGACACGCCGCAACAGTCGCCGCAACGTCCTTCTGCGCATCTTCATAAGCAAATTGAGCACTCGCTGTGGCGCCGACACTCAGCCCCACAGTCATTAACAAGATCGTTCTGATCATAAGGTCAGATTAGCTCCCAAGGAAAAGCGTTGCCGGCAGAGCTCCAACCACAGCACCGGATAAGCATGTTGCCAGTGTCCCCGCGACGAGTGTCTTCCAAGCAAGCTCAAGGAAGGTCGTTCGGCGTTGCGGCTCAATGATCGACAAGCCGCCGATCAGGATGCCAATCGAGCCAAAGTTCGCAAAGCCGCAAATTGCGTGCGCCGTGATCATGCTGGTGCGCGGCGACAAGCCTTCACCTGCCGGTCCTGCCAGTTGCAGGAAGGCGACGAATTCTGTCAGCACAGTCTTGATGCCAATCAGCGAGCCGGATTGCGCCGCCTCGGACATTGGTACGCCAACCATGTACATGATCGGAGCGAACAGCCAGCCAAGGATACGCTCTATCGATAAGGGCGCGCCGAAGACATCTGGAAACGCCCCCAATCCGGCATTGACCAGGAACAGCAAAGCAAATGCTGCAATCAGCATCGTAACGATATTGGCCAGGATCTTCAGGCCGTCTGAAGCGCCAGTCGCAAACGCGTCCATAGTCGATTCATATTCAAAATCAGGCTCGTGCGCCCGCTGTTTCGCGTCGACACTCTCTGGCACCATGACCAGAGCGAGCGCAACCGCTGCAGGCGCGGCGATCAGTGATGCCGCAAGCAACTGCCCCAACGCGTTCGGCAACACGTCTTTCAGGAAGACGCCGTACAGGACCAGCACGCTGCCGGCGACCGTCGCAAAGCCAGCGACCATCAGAATGAAGATCTCTGATCTCGACATGCCTTTCAGATACGGTTTCACCAATACCGGCGCTTCGGTCATGCCCATGAACACATTGGCCGACACAGCAAGCGAAGTCGCGCCGCCCAGGCCCATGAACTTACGGAAGACGAAAGCAAAGCCTTTGGTGACCCAGCGCAGGACGTGCCAATGCCAAAGGATGGCCGAAAGCGCGGCAACCACAATGATCAGGGGCAATAAATGGACCGCAAAGATCGGACCCGGCTGGCCGCTAAGCGCTTCCCAGCCAGCCTGCGTCCCGAATGTCGGGCCGAACACAAAGGCGGTGCCATAAGCGGTCGCATCAATCAGGCTATCAACGACAATATTCGCAGCGAATAGCGCCTCTCTGATAATCGGGATACCAAACAGAATCAGGGCAAAGCCAAACTGGATTGCGACCGCGCCAAGCACGAGCTTCCATGGGAAGGCTTTCTTATTCTCGGACAGCCCCCAGGCGATCCCAAATATCATCGCAATGCCTAAAAACGCACGCGCATTGTCCCAACCCCATTCCATAGGCAAATCCTCAGCTAACCGTTTCCCAAACAAGACCTAGCCCGCTCATTACAAGCGGGCTAGCCTCCTTGTCAGCAGACAAGACTATCCAAGCTTGCAAACGCAGATCTTGTGCCCATCCGGATCGCGGAAATACGCGCCATAGAAAGTCGGCATGCGTTGACCGGGCTCACCTTCACTCGGGGCGCCAAGCTCGATTGCCTTGGCATAGACCCGATCGACGGTTTCATTATCGGCAACGCCAATCGCTGGCATCACGCCATTGCCGCACGACGCTGCGCCCTCATCGTAAGGACCGCCAATCGCCAGCATGGGCTGGCCCGGCGCAACGCCGTAAAAGTATAGGCGACCATTATCGAAAAAGCGCTTCGCGCCCATTTCACCTAGAACGGCATCATAGAATTCCACCGCTTTCTCGGTATTGTTCGACCCGAGCGTGACATAAGCGAGCATCGCTTTCTCCCATTATTGAATATCGCGCTTAGCGACCACGCGGCCGCGCCTGTGACAAGAGGTAACGCAGCGTCGCAGCTTGACGTTTACGTCAGCGGATGGTGCAAGGCCTTCGCACTCGCACAATGAGTAAAAGTTTTAGGAGTCACACTTATGTCCATTCGTTTTGATGACCGCGTCGCTATTGTCACTGGCGCTGGTGGCGGCCTTGGCCGGCAACACGCGCTCGAACTCGCTCGCCGCGGCGCTAAAGTGGTCATCAATGACCTCGGCGGCAGCATGGATGGCACCGGCGGAAATTCAGAAGCTGCAGAAGCGGTTGTGGCAGAAATCAAAGCCATGGGCGGCGAAGCCATCGCAAACGGATCCTCGGTTGCGGATGATGCTGGCGTCCAGAAAATGATCGATGACACGATGAGCGCCTTTGGCCGTATCGACATCATCATCGCCAATGCCGGCATCCTGCGCGACAAATCATTCTCAAAAATGACCACAGCCGACATCAATATCGTCCTCGACGTTCACTTGCGCGGCTCGTTCAAGCCGATCCACGCTGCCTGGAACATCATGAAAGAGCAGAATTACGGCCGCATCGTCGTGACCACATCTTCAACTGGTCTGTACGGCAATTTCGGCCAGGCGAACTATGGCGCGGGCAAGCTCGGCGTGGTGGGCATGATGAACACGCTGAAAATTGAAGGCGCGAAAAACAACATTAAAATCAACACAGTCTGCCCAATCGCGGCGACTCGCATGACCGAAGGTCTGATGCCGCAAGCCATGCTCGACAATCTCAAGCCGGAATATGTCACGCCGGGCGTGATGAACCTGGTCAAGGAAGATGCCCCGACCGGAATGATTCTTTCCGCTGGCGCTGGTGCCTTCTCTATGGCGCAAATCGTTGAAACCAATGGCGCTTTTGTTGGCCAGGGCGACGCACTGACCGCCGAAGCGGTTGAAGCCAAATGGGACGAGATCACCGATACCAGTGTCCAGACCCACTTCGATTCCGGCTCAGGTCATGGCGCAAACATCTTCGCCCGCCTTCAGGAAGCCGCTGCAAAGGCCTAAATTTCAAGCAAATTTGAAATAATTCAGCGAAACCGGCGTCGCCCTATGGCCTCGCCGGTTTTTCTTTTCTAAGTTGGGGCGTGGAAAAGGGACTGAAGGGGAGTGCTCGATGCGCGTACTTATCTTGTCAGCATGTGTGGGATTATTGGCGGCATGCGGTGGCGGCGGCGAAACAACGCCGGATACCGTAGACGTCGAGCCGGAAGCGACACCTGTCGTGGAAGTCTCCGAACCGGCGATCGACCCGACAGGCGAAGCCTGCGGTGGGATTGCTGCCCTGCAATGCCCGGACGGCTTTTATTGCCAACAGGAACCTGGTCAATGCTTGGAAGTCATGGACGGCGCTGGCACTTGCCAAGCTCAGCCTGAGATCTGCACGCGCGAGTATCGTCCGGTCTGCGGCTGCGATGGCCAGACCTATAGCAATGCCTGCGTCGCGGCCTCTGAAGGCGTCAGCGTCGCGATTGAAGGCGAATGCGACGCCCCGGTTACCGAATAGGCTAAAGCGTCTGCGCGGTGCTTTCTGACAGCAAAGCCACCCGGTCCGGCATCGGTTCATCGATAACGTCACGATCATGCGTCACTGTGCGCAGGATTTGCGGTCCTTTGCTCGACTCGATCGGCGTCACCAGACGGCCATCTTTGGCCAATTGATCCATCAGCACGGCGGGAATGGTCTTCACGGCGCCGGTCATCAGAATGCGATCAAACGGACCATGCTGGGAAAGCCCCTGTAATCCGTTGCCGTGCCGGATCGTAACATTGTCGACACCAAGCTCCTTGAGCCGGGCCCGAGACTGTTCAACCAGACGTTCATACCGCTCGACGCCATAGACATGGCGACAGATCTGACTGAGCAGCGCCGCTGTATAGCCGCTGCCAGAGCCGATCAACAGAACCCGCGTCTCTTTGCCAGGCGGGATGTGCAATGCGCGCAACAACATGGCCGTAACAACCGGACGCGGCAGGCTTTGACCGCATGGGATTGGCAGCGCGCAATCTTCGGCCACCATGGCGCGCAAATGTTCAGCGACAAAGACGCCGCGATCTACGGTTTCGAGGGCGGTCAGGACGCCGTCATCAGTTATCCCTTGTCGCCGCAATGACAGAATTAAGCGCGCGGCGCGCAACGGATCTGGAATCAGGTCTGCCATGTATCTCGCATCTCAGCGAGAAATGCTTCATGCGTCAAATCCACATGCAGGGGGCTTACAGAGATGTAACCATCATAAATCGCGCGAAGATCCGTACCCTCATCCGGATTTGAGAGCTTGCCGCGATAGCCGATCCAGTAATAGGCATTGCCGCGCAAATCTTCCCGTCCTTCTGTACGAATGATTCGCTCATCCCGCAGGCCCTGGCTTGTATAGCGTACACCTTCGACCTGATCCGGCGCCCGATCCGGGAAATTGACGTTAATCACGAGATCATCTGGCCAGCCTTTATCAATGATCGGCTTCAGTGTTTTTGCGCCCCAGGCCGTCGGCGTTTCCCAGGGACAGGAATGCGGGTTTTGAAAGCCGCGCGATTGGCTGAGCGCAATACTCGGCACGCCGTGCTGCATGCCGAACAAAGCCGCGGCAATCGTGCCAGAGAAGGTCGTGTCTTCAGCAATATTCTGACCGGCATTGACCCCTGACAGGATCAGATCCGGGCGTTCTGGCATCAACTCATCCAGCGCCAGCAAGACACAATCACTTGGCGTCCCGTTGACCGCAAAGCGTTGAGGTTCCAATTCGCGCACCCGAACGAATTCCGTCAGCGAAATCGCCCTGCCCTTGCCGGACTGTTCCAGCTCAGGCGCGACAATCCAGATGTCATCACTCAATTCGCGGGCAATATGCTCAAGCACTTCGAGACCTGGTGCATTGATGCCGTCATCATTGGTCAGCAGAATTCTCACGCGATCACCTCAAGCCCGCCCATATAAGGCCGCAGCACATCCGGCACCGTGATCGAGCCGTCTTCATTCTGGTAATTCTCCAGCACCGCGACCAGGGTGCGGCCAACGGCCAGTCCAGAACCGTTCAGCGTATGCACAAATTCCGGCTTCGGCTTCGGGGTGTCTTCGGTCGCCGCAGGGCGCCAGCGAGCGCTCATCCGGCGCGCCTGAAAGTCGCCGCAATACGAACAGGAACTGATCTCGCGATAGGTGTTCTGGCTCGGCAACCAAACCTCGAGATCATAGGTCTTGCGCGCGCCAAAGCCCATATCGCCGGTACAAAGCAGCATCCGGCGATACGGCAAATCGAGCGCCTCAAGGATGCCTTCCGCGCATTTGGTCATACGTTCCAGCTCTGCCAGGCCATCTTCTTCGCCCCGAACGATCGAGACCATCTCGACTTTGTTGAATTGATGAACACGGATCATGCCTTTGGTGTCCCGCCCGGCGCTGCCCGCTTCAGAACGAAAGCAAGGCGTGTGGCCCGTCATCCGGATCGGCAATTGTTCGTCGCTGAGGATTTGCTCACGCACGAGATTGGTGAGTGAAATCTCAGAAGTCGCAATGAGCCAGTGACCATCAGTGGTCTGAAAGGAGTCTTCCCCGAATTTCGGCAATTGTCCGGTGCCCACCATGGCCTCCGGTCGAACAAGAAGTGGCGGATTGACTTCTTCATAGCCATTTTCAAGCGTCTGCTGGTCGAGCATAAACGCCGCCAAAGCCCGGTCGAGGCGCGCCATCTGACCCCGCAGGGCCACAAAGCGGGCACCGCTCATCGCCGCGGCGGCTTCGAAATCCATTAAAGGCTGGCCAATGGCGTTTTTTAGCCCGGCGCCGAGGTCGGCATGATCCTGGACATTGTTCCGGCCGGCCAGGCGCGCATTCGGCTCGCCCCATTTATGTTGTTCAATATTGCCGTCTTCATCGGTGCCTTCCGGCACCTCTGGCATCGGGATGTTTGGCGTGCCGAGGAGCAGCTTGTCGAGCTCGGACCGCGCCGCATCTTCCTGCTCGCCAGCGGCTTCGATAATGTCCTTGGCCTGTGCAACTTCGGCGCGCAGCTTTTCAAACAGCGCATCATCGCCGCTGGCTTTCGCTTTACCAATCTCTTTCGACTTGGCATTGCGGGCGCTCTCCGCATCTTGCTTGTCAGAGACCGCTTTGCGGACCGCCGCATCATGATCCAGCATGTGCGAGACCACGTCGCCAAGGCCTTTTTGCTTACGCTCAAACGCGTCGCGGAACGCGTCAGGATTTTCGCGAATAGCGCGGATATCAAACATGGGACTCAATCTCGGTTTATGGGCGAGCTAGCGTCTAATCTGATGTGCCCGGTTCGTCTATATCTGGCCGACATTATCTCGGTTTGTTCGGAGGTTTGCGGTGAACGCCCGCAATCTTGCCGTTCTCCACGGCTGAGCTTCGCTCAGGCCGTGGAGACCAGCTCGAATTGGCGCGTCTTGTCATGGCGGAAGTAATTGTGATGGGCCCCGCGGTCTCGCTGCGCTCGCCGTGGGGAGCGACGGGGTTTAATCCGACCGTGTTCGCGGGCGCGTATAGTCCAATCCATGATCATCCACCGCTATCTTCGGGCTCATTACAGGCAGGTGCCGGTCTATTTCTGGCCAATCCTGTTCTTTGAGCTGTGGCGGGTGGATCGCTGGAGCGCCGAGACCGGACGACAAGCCTTTGTGCAAGTCGACCGCTATGGCCGCGCCTGGGTGCCATATTTTGAAGGCATGGCGCGGAATTTTGCCGCTTATGATATTGCGACACGGTTCTATTCACCGAGCGATGTGGATGAGTTGTGTCCGGATGTGTTTGAGCAGGCCCTTGCCACCCTCTCCGTAGACGCCTGCGAAAGCAGGGGTCCAGGGACTAGGCTCACCACCGTTCCAAATGGCAAGGTCATGCCATGGATACCTGCCTGCGCAGGTATCGGCGGAAGCGGAGACCGCGTGCGTCTGGAACCGGGATAGCAATTCACCCCAAAACCAGAAAACGTCTCATCCGAGCTTGCCGAAGGACGAGGCAGCGCGCGCCAAAGCGTGCCCAAACCACCTGACACACACGCAAACCAAAATTCTGGCCTGCCAGCCCTGACCGCCGCCGCGGGTCAGGTCAAAAATGCTGCCTGAAACGCGTGGCTACTTGTCTTTGACTTGCGGTGCGAGCCGAACGTGAAGTTCACGCAGCTGCTCGTCACGAACCGGACTCGGCGCCTGCATCATCAAATCGCGGGCTTGCTGGTTCATCGGGAACAGCGTCACATCGCGAATATTCTCCGCATCCGCGAGCAGCATCACCATGCGATCGACACCAGGTGCGATCCCGCCATGCGGCGGCGCGCCATAACGGAAGGCATTCAGCATCCCGCCAAATTCAGCTTCGACCACTTCCGGTCCATAACCGGCTTTCTCGAATGCTTTCAGCATCAATTCCGGACGGTGGTTTCGGATCGCACCGGAAGACAGCTCAATGCCGTTACAGACAATGTCATACTGGAACGCATTGATCGCCAGCAAATCCTCGTCCGTTGTCGCCGCCTCAAGGGCTTCAAGACCGCCTTGCGGCATCGAGAATGGGTTATGACTGAAATCGACTTTCTTATTGTCTTCGTCCCACTCATACATCGGGAAGTCGACGATCCAGCAAAAGCGGAACACGCCCTGCTCGATGAGATCCAGCTCTTCACCGACTTTCGTCCGCGCGGCCCCGGCGAGCTTGTAAGCGTCGCCCGGCTTGCCCGCCGAGAAGAAGATCCCGTCGCCATCACCAAGACCGGTATGCTCAAGGAAGGCTTTCAGATGATCCGCGTCAAAATTCTTCAGCACAGGATCCTGACTGACAACACTGCCGTCATCCCCCGCCCGGAGACGTGCATAGCCGAGCCCAGGGGCCTGCATTTCCTTCTTGGCCCATTTGTCCATCTCATCGAAGAATTTGCGAGACTGGTTCGCCGTCGCTTTCGGCGCAGGAATGGCCACGACCTTACCGCCGCCTTTGATGATTTTGGCAAAGATCGAGAAGCCGGTCTTGCTGTCATCCGCGAAGAAGTCCGTGACGTCGACCAGCTCAATCGGGTTACGCAGGTCCGGCTTGTCGGACCCGTATTTCGCCATTGCCTCGGCATAAGGAATGCGCGGGAAAGGCCCTTCCGGGATCTTCCGGCCTTTGCCTTGCCAGTCTGCGAATTCTGCAAACACGCCATGCATCACAGGTTCGATCGATTGGAACACATCTTCCTGGGTGACGAAGCTCATCTCGATATCGAGCTGATAGAACTCGCCCGGCGAGCGGTCGGCGCGGGCATCTTCGTCGCGGAAACAGGCGGCGATCTGAAAATAGCGGTCAAAGCCCGACACCATCAGCAATTGCTTGAATTGCTGCGGCGCTTGCGGAAGCGCATAGAACTCGCCGGGATGAAGACGCGATGGCACGAGGAAATCGCGTGCGCCTTCAGGCGACGAGGCCGTCAGGATAGGCGTCTGATATTCGGTAAAGCCCTGCTCCACCATCCGGCGGCGGATCGAGGCAATGACTTCGGCACGCAGGATCATATTGGCGTGCAACGTCTCGCGGCGCAAATCGAGATAGCGGTGCTTGAGACGGATATCTTCGGGATAATCTGGCTCACCAAAGACCGGCAATGGCAGTTCAGCCGCTTCAGACTGGACACTGGCTTCTTTTACGCGGATTTCAATTTCGCCTGTATCAAGATTCGGGTTCACCAGATCCGCAGCGCGCGCCAGAACTTCACCCTCAATTGTGATGACGCTCTCGGTCCGCAGACGTTCAACCACGGCAAAAGCCGGGAAATCTGGATCAAAGACGCATTGGGTCAGGCCATAATGGTCGCGCAAGTCGATAAACATAACGCCGCCATGGTCGCGGCGGCGGTGCAGCCACCCCGACAATTTGACGGTTTTTCCAACATGGGACTGGCGAAGTTCGCCGCAAGAATGGCTGCGATAAGCGTGCATGATACGCTCCGTTTGGGACGTGAAATAAAGGCGGCTTTTGGCGTTGCCGGGCTCCGAATGTCAAGGGGATCCATCATCTGTTCGATTAGAGCGCGACATTAACGGCTTTTTCAGGCCTCTCGGAGAGACTCTCAAGATGACGAATCTACAGCCTGAACCGGCCGTGACGCCGGACGCCAAGCCCGAAATCCGCAACCGCGCCCAAGGCCGCGTGGTCGAATGTAACGGAACTGAGGCCAAAATCTCCGCCTTCGCGCAGAAAAGCGAAGAGACAGGCGAGTATTGGGCGGTTGGCCAGCTGATCTCGATCCAGACCGGCGACAATCGCGTCGTTGGCCTGCTCTACAATGTCGAGAATGATCACGTGGCGCAGAATAAGGGCGTCGAAGGCGCGATCATTCTTTCCGTCGAATTATCCGGAGAAGTCAGACCGGACCAACATCGCGGATTCGTATTTTCAGGCGGTATTTCGAATTATCCTCATATTGGCGCGATTGCGCACCGTATCCGTAAAGAGGACCTGAGCACGATCTACAAAGCGAGTGACAAATCCGCTGTCACAGTTGGTTCGCTCAGCCAGGCGTCCGATATCCCTGCCGTGGTTTCAGTCGACGCTTTACTGTCACGCCATTTCGCAGTCGTCGGGACGACCGGTACGGGTAAGTCCACGGCCGTGACGCTGATCCTGCACCTGATCGCCAAACATAAGCTCAATCAGCGCATTCTGATCCTTGATCCACACAACGAGTATACCAGCGCGTTCGGCCCGAAAGCCAATACGATCACGGCGGAGACGCTCGATCTGCCATTCTGGCTGCTGAATCTTGAAGAGTTTCAGCAAGTTGTCTTCCGCGGTCGCGAAGGCTCCGAAGAAGAACTCGACGCCTTGAGGGAATTCATCCCAAAGGCCAAATCTGTCTATCGTTATGGTGAAGGCTCGGGAGTACGGAGAAAGTCCAGCACTGGCGCGTCTTTCACAGCAGATACGCCGGTCCCTTATCGTCTCGCCGACTTGCTGAAACTGCTCGACGAAGAGATCGGGTCTCTGGATGGCGCATTGAGACGGCTCACCCTTCGCCATTTGAAAGCACGTCTGGAAGCCGTCATCGCCGACCCGCGGTTCGGCTTCATGTTTGGCTCGCACAATGCCACGGACCGGATTGAAGACGTGCTCTCGAATATTTACCGCGTGCCTCTAGATGGAAAGCCGATCACTGTGTTCCAGATGTCGGGAATTCCATCTGAAGTAGTCAATTCAGTTGCGTCGGTCTTGTGCCGCCTGGCCTTCGATATCGCGCTTGCCAGCCAATCAAGAGTCAAAACACTTGTGGTCTGTGAAGAAGCGCACCGCTACATCCCCGCAGACGTGTCCAGCGGCTTTGCTCCAACCCGAGGGGCGATTGCCCGGATCGCGAAGGAAGGCCGGAAATATGGCGTGTCCCTGGCGATCATCACACAACGCCCGAATGAACTTGATCCGACCATTCTGTCGCAATGCAACACAGTGTTCTCGCTGCGACTTGGTAATGATGCCGACCAGGATGTTATGCGCAAAGCGATTTCGAACGGCTCACGCTCCACCCTCGCCTTCCTGTCATCACTCGCTGATCGGGAATGTATCGCCTTTGGGAGTGCGGTCTCGACGCCGATGAGAATGCGCTTCCGCAACCTTGCCGCCAGCGCCCGCCCATCCAGCCAGAACGTCGCTGATGGGGAGGATATCGATGCTGCAGCAAATGCAAGCCTGACGGATATCGTGACCGCGATGCGCGGCTCAAGTGTGGAAACTGAGCCGGAAGCAGAGGACTGGGTGGTCAAAGAGCCGGATTCCGGACCGACCATTGCCGCCAATCCACAAGCATCGGATGTCGGCCAGGATGTCAGCCTGAATCGCCGGTCATTATTGCGCCGAAAAACCGGATAGACGCTGTATATTTGCAGAATTCCACTCGCCTTTCTCAGCAGCTTGTTTTAGGGCCGGTCGAATGAATCGCGAGCAGCTTACCCCTATCACCGACCAGGACGATCTGGACAAAGCGTGTGAACGCTTGTCGCAAGGATCATTTCTTTGCGTCGACACCGAATTCCACCGGGAAACCACCTACTGGCCGGAACTGTGCCTCATCCAGGCGTCATGCGAAGGCTATGAAGTGATCATTGACCCGATGTCTGATGATCTCGACATCGGTCCCTTCCTGCAGCTGATCGCGGAACCTGATCGACCTAAAGTGTTTCACGCGGCGCGACAGGATCTTGAGATTTTCAACCGCCTGATCGGGCACCCACCTGCTCCAATCTTCGACACGCAGATTGCCGCCATGGCGCTCGGGATTGGCGATTCTGTCTCCTATGACAATCTGGTTCAGCGCGTCCTGAAACGCAAAGTCGATAAGTCCAGCCAGTTTACAGATTGGAAGCGTCGTCCGCTGACCGATAAGCAGCTGACTTATGCGATGGGTGATGTCACCCATTTGCGTGACGCGTATGTGATCATGCTGAAGCAGCTGGAAGATATGGACCGCTATGCCTGGGTCGAGTCAGAAATGGCGGACTTGGTCGATCCGCAGCTCTATGACACGTCGCCGGAAAATGCCTGGAAACGGCTTAAAATGCGCAAGCCGAATAAGGAATATGCCGCAGTTTTCGCCGCCGTTGCTGGCTGGCGCGAAGAGAAAGCCAAGACCTTCAACAAACCGCGCCGCCGGATTTTGAAAGATGATGCGATCCAGGAAATCTCTGATCAAAAGCCGCAATCGGAAAAGGCTTTTGAGCGCCTGCGAGCTGTCCCGAAAGGCTTCATCCGATCGAAATATGCTGATGGATTGATGGAGGCCGTTCAAGCGGCCACCTCCGACCCAGACGCCTACGCGCCGAAATTACCAAAGCGCCAACACAATCCGGAAATGCCTGCTGGTGCTCCGGAAATGCTGAAAGTGCTTCTGAAGGCCGTAAGTGAAGAATCAAACGTCGTGCCACGCCTGATCGCCAATGCGGCCGATATCGAAAAGCTTGCTCGCGGCGAAACGTCGAATGATATCGCGGCCCTGAATGGTTGGCGTTATGACCTGTTCGGTCGCAAAGCGCAGGCTCTATTGTCTGGCAAGCTGGCTTTGTCATTTGAAAATGGCCACGTTCGATTGTTCGAACTCTAGCTTATTCGATCAGCAAGCGCGGCTGGAGCTTCATCAGGCCTGCCAATTGTCCCAGGCGGCGCTCGACAGTCTCCGAAACGAGATCCGCATGATCACGCTCGACATGCATGCAAAGGGCTTTGTCTTCAACGGCAATTCTCGCGGTTGCCAAGATCGGCCCCGAACGACCTGAATAGACACTCGCCAAACGCATCGCTGTGCCCAGAACCTTCGAACGGCGCTTCGATCCCATGCCCAGAAGCGGCGCGTAGCGCGGATCCTCGCGAAATTTGAATGTGTATCGCGACGCCGCGGCATGGGCGGCGAACAGACGCTCCGAATGCCTCAATGATGGCAGCGGCGCTCGCAATATCTGCTCGTAGACCAGCTGCGCGCGATGATCGGGGTGCATGCGCGCACCGGCATCCGCCATCAAGCAAATCGCCTTCAACAGAGCCTCGTTACGATTGAAATATTTCGCCATCGGTTGAATGAAACTGTACAGCTCCTGCCCGAATGCCTGATTTTGCGGCGACGATCGCAAAAACAGCGGAACCGCATCGAGCAAGCCCGCTTCACCGCTCACCTCCAAGCCTTCTGCTGCAACGCCGTCTCGCAACCCGAAGGAGGAAAACACCACATCCTTGGTTTCAATTTGCTGCATCAGGCCTTTCAGCAACAAGGCGGCATGCGGCAGCGTATCGAAGCGCCGCTTGGAAACGCTTAACAATTGCTCACGGGTCAGTTTGTCCGATTGCGCCAGTTCGGCAGCTTCGATCACATCTTCAACGTCGTCGATCGACATGCGATACCCATGCGCGACCCGCAACGGATAGTTCCTGAGCATCATATGAACCGCCGCGATGTTCCGCCAAGCTCCGCCAACCGCGTATAGATGGCCCCGACTAGACGGCGCCGTAAACTTGCTCTTGGCCAGGATTTTTTTGATCGCTTTGAGGCGTTTGCCAAACGAGAGTTGCGCATCTTCCTCGCGGGCCAGCGGGCCGAGCAGGAAGGACTCGCCTTTTGTGTCCTCGCCGACGGGACGCAATTCCATGCTCGTGCCGCCGAGATCCGCAATCAGACCGCCCGGGTCGATGAACCCCACTTCGACGCCGAGCGCTGACATCCGGCCCTCATCGGCGCCGGTCAGGACCTTGATCGGAACACCGAGAATCTTCTCGGCGCGCGTTTTGAAATCAGGACCGTCACTGGCTTCTCTCACGGCGGCGGTTGCGACCGCCCGGATGTTGCTAATGCTCAAACTGGAGGTGATGGCGCGAAACCGGTGAAAAGTCTTGAGCGCCAATTCCTGACCGCTGGGCGACAAACGCCCGGTCTGCGACAAGTCCCGGCCAAGCCCCGCCATGGTCTTCTCGTTAAAATAGGGAATCAATGCTGCACCTGATTGCTCGTAAATCACCATGCGACACGAGTTTGATCCTATATCGATGACGGCGATTTTCTCGGAAGGCTTCATTTCGATTTTCGCTCACGCTTGCGCGGTGCCAGACGAGGCGGCTCGCTGATCACCAGCGCGCTCCCTCGCCCGGACAGGCTGGGATTGTCCATGAAATAGTGGTGCGCGCTGAACGCGGCTTCTGCGCCGCTTGCACGTACCCGAATATAAGACCCGTCGCCGTTCATTTCCCAGCTCTGCGCATCATCGTTCAGGCTCGCCACCATAATCTGGTTGAGCACCTGTCGATGCACAGTTGGCACTTCAATCGGCACCAATGCCTCGACCCGGCGCTTCAGATTGCGATCCATCCAGTCTGCAGAAGACATAAAGACCTTGGCTTTCGGCGAGGGCAGACTTTCGCCATTGGCAAAACAGACAATCCGCGAATGCTCCAGAAAACGGCCCACAAGGCTTTTCACCTGGATCGTATCTGACAGGCCGGGAACGCCCGGTCTTAAACAACAAATCCCACGAATGACGAGACGGACAGGGACACCGGCCTGGCTGGCTTTGTACAAGGCGTCGATAACGTCCTTGTCGACCAGCGAATTCATCTTGGCCCATATCCCGGACGGCTTACCGGCTTTGGCAGCGCGTTCCTCTTTCTTGATATGATCGATCAAAAAATCTTCCATCGCGAAAGGCGACATGATGATCTTTTCGAGCTCCGGTCCATGCTCAGGCGGTTCTTTATAGGCCGTTATATAGTTAAAAAGTCGCCCCGCATCACGGCCCATAGCGGGGTCAGCCGTAAACAGCGCCAGATCGGTATAGATCTTGGCAGTCAGCGGGTGGTAATTGCCGGTTCCGAAATGCGTATAAGTCCGCAACCCGTCGCTCTCCCGGCGAATAATAAGCGAGACTTTTGCATGCGTTTTGTAGTCGATAAAACCATAGACCACCTGTACGCCCGCGCGCTCAAGATCGCGCGCTAGACGCAGGTTGGTTTCTTCGTCGAAACGTGCCTTGATCTCAACCAGCGCAGTAACGTTCTTGCCTTCTTCCGCGGCTTCGACCAACGCCGCGACAATCGGCGAATTCAAAGTCGTGCGATAGAGAGTTTGCTTGATTGCCACGACATTCGGGTCGCGCGCGGCCTGGCGAATGAATTGGACGACGACATCGAACGACTCATACGGATGGTGCACGAGGATATCCTTGGCGCGGATCGCTTCAAAACAATCGCCGCCCATCTCTCGAATCCGTTCCGGGAACCGTGCTTCAAACGGCTGGAACAGCATATCAGGACGGTCCTTGATGATCAGACCCGACAGATCCTTCATGCCCAATAAGCCGTCGAGAAGCGCAACATCGCGCGCTTCAGCACCAATTTCTCGGCAGATAAACTCACGCAGGGATTCAGGTCCATCTGAATCCAGGTGAATGCGCACGATCCGGCCTCGGCGGCGTTGCTTCAACAGGATTTCAAATTCAGCGATCAGATCCTCTGCTTCTTCCTCAATCTCGATATCGCTATCGCGAATGATCCGGAAGACGCAGTGCCCATGCCCCTCATAGCCCGGAAACAGCATGCTCTGAAAATGCGCGATGACACTTTCCAGGCGAACAAATCTCAATACTCCGGTCTTCTTGTCCGGGAGCCGAATGAAGCGCGATGAAAAGGCTGGCATAGGCACAAGGCCGACCATGGATTCGCCGCCGCCAGACATCGGTGAAAGCTGGAAAGCGACTGCAAATCCCAGGTTCGGAATAAACGGAAATGGATGGGCCGGGTCGACCGCTTGCGGCGTCAGAATCGGAAAGATCTGATTCTCAAATCGATCTTTCAACCAGGTCATTTCAGCCCGTTTCAAATCTGAGATTGCGAGCACTTCTATCTGCTCAGCGCGCATCTCATCACGCAATGCTAACCAACACGATTGCTGGTCCGACATCAGGCCCGCCACGGCAGTCTCGATCTCCTGAACCTGTTCGGCTGGGGTTCGACCTTCGAGGCTTTGTTTCTGAATTCCGGCCCGGACCTGTTCGCGCAAACCCGCATAGCGGACCATAAAGAACTCATCGAGATTGTTCGCAGAGATCGACAGAAACCGCAGCCGCTCAAGCAATGGATGATGCGCATTGCGCGCTTCTTCCAAGACCCGTTCATTGAATTTGAGCCAGGACAATTCGCGGTTGATGTAGCGCTCAGACGGCAAATCTGGCGCTTTGGCACGTGCCGTCATGTTTCGCGTCCTATGCTCATTTGTTTAGCCGCCCTCATCGCCTAGAATCTCTCGCACCAGTGGAATGGTGAGCGCTCGGTCGCCGCTCGCTCCAGCCAGGATTTCTGCGGCTTGTTCGATTTGCGAGTAATCCAGCCCTACCCGCGTGACAAGATAGTCTTCGACGGTTTTGGGAAGGTCGAGCACTGAGCGGGAAAATGCACGTCGAAAACGCGCCCGCATCAGCTCTTCGTCCGGCGCCGGCAATTGGGCCAGCGGCGCCGCTTTCAATCGGGAATTCAAGTCTGGCGATTGAAACGTCCAGTTCGATGGCGCGGTATGCCCGGTCAGCAAGATCACGTTCTGGTGTCGCTTTATCCCGCTCAGGACCAGGAGCAAGGTTTCAGCTTGATCAAGCGCATCAACATTATCAATCACCAGGTCTTGCTCGGTTGTTTTCTCTATCTCTGGTAAATCGAGCTTAGCCAGCTCCGTGGCATCGAAATAGACTGCGCTACGGTCTTCTGCCCAGGCCCTGGCCAAGGTTGTGACGCCGCTTCCTTTCGCGCCGATCAGACAGAAGGCGTGATATGGCCAGCGCTCGACTCTGCGGATGGCCGCGCATATCGCTCGGTTCGCGGGCGTCACCGCCATGTCTTCAAAGTTTAGAGACGTTTCCGGAAATTTCAGAGGGATCTGCCTCGAAGGCGGCATACGCTATTGCCCCTCGATCCGCGGTCCGGCGCTCACAGCGGATGTCATGACCCAGCCAATCTGTTCTGCGCTGATGACGACACCGCGATTACGCAAATCCGAAATCAATCGCTGACCGTCTCCTGCAAATGCAAAGGCTACCACGGCGCCATCGGTAGAGATGGCCCGCGTTTGAACATTCGAGACCAGAGGAGAGCGCACCAATGCGCCGCGCAGCGTGATCCATTCAGCCAGTGACGTGTACGCCACCGTCGCTTCGATCAGCGTTCGGGAGTCATCGCGGATGATGGAATTGAGCTTCCAATTGTCGTTCAGCCGCAACGCGACAGCATCAATTGCACCTGACAGGGTCGAAGCCCGACGGGTAATGCCAATTTTTTGGGAGCCGGATGGCGTCACAGACACCAGATCTACCAAATATCCACCTTGCGACCCCCGCAGATTCGCGAAGATCGCGCGCTGCGCTCCATAGAGCGAGATTTCTTGCTGTAGGACATCCCACGACGTTTCAGGATCATATCCAGCACTGCGACTGATCAGCAACGGCACGAGGCTGCCTTTTGGGGCTTCTTCCCACGCCATATTCCAGGCCAGGTCCATCCCGTTCGACGTATTCGTGAAAAGCACTGCTTTCGGCGCCAAACTGTCTGTAAAGGGCAGCCCAACCCGATTGAGTGCGGCGCGAACCTGCGCTGGATTGTAAACCACTGCGAGACTCCCGCGATATCTCCCAGCCCCGGCGACTTCTTCTTCGACGTCAACCGCCGCCGCAATCTGATCAGCCAGCGCCTGGTCTATGATCAAGTCAGCGGCCGCGAGCCGGTCTTCCGGCAATGTCAGACGTTCGATGAGCCGTTGCGCGCCAATAATCTTGGCGGCAGAGAATGCTTTCAGCTGAGCCTCACCAACTGTCGGTGCGCGTTCATCGACGGCGATCCCGTTGATTGTATAGACATCTCGGCTTTGTCCATGCGCACTAAACGCTGCGGCAAAGACCAAAACACAAGTAAGCAGGATCAGACGAATCATCTTTTGGACCTCATTGTTCCGGTGTTTCTTATCAACAGACAGAAGGCTCGTGAACCGTAGATGCGCGCTGGTCAGCAGCAAGAGCCCATGCTAACGCGCGCAACCATGACCAAGAACGCTTCTGATTCCCTTACTTATCGCGACGCGGGTGTCGATATTGAGGCAGGCGATAATCTCGTCAAAGCCATTGGCCCGCTTGCCAAAGCGACCCGCCGCGCCGGTGTTATGGGCGGCCTGGGCGGGTTTGGCGCTCTGTTTGACCTAAAGAAAGACGGCTGGGATGATCCTGTTCTGGTGTCCGGCACAGATGGGGTCGGCACTAAGCTAATGCTGGCCTTTGAGACTGGCACACATGACACGGTCGGGATCGATCTGGTTGCAATGTGCGCCAATGATGTGCTCGCCCAAGGCGCGGAGCCGCTGTTTTTCCTCGACTATTTCGCGACGGGCAAACTGGAAGGCGGGATTGCAGAAGCGGTCATTGCGGGGATTGCTGAAGGCTGCAAGCAAGCCGGATGCGCTTTGATCGGTGGTGAAACGGCTGAAATGCCAGGAATGTACCCTCCTGGACACTATGACCTGGCGGGCTTTGTCGTCGGTGCGGTCGAGCGTGCTAATGTGCTGCCTCGCATGGACGATATGCGCGCTGGCGATGTGTTGATTGGGATCGGGTCCAGCGGACCGCACTCAAACGGCTACTCGCTCATTCGCAAAGTCGTCGAACGGTCTGGCCTGTCCTACAAAGATGCAGCGCCATTCTTGAGCAATGAGTCGCTTGGAACCGCGCTTTTGACGCCGACACGGCTTTATTCGAACGCTGCGCTGCCTTTGATCCAACAAGACGTCGCCAAGGGCCTGGCCCACATTACCGGCGGCGGTTTGACTGAAAATACGCCGCGTATGTGTCCAGACACATTAGTGCCGCGGATCGATCGCTCTGCATGGCAAATGCCGGATGTGTTCCGCTGGATTCAGGAGACCGGAAACGTCGCTGAAGACGAAATGCACAAGACCTTCAATATGGGGATCGGCATGGTATTCGCGGTGGCGCCAGACTCTGCCGATCAAGCGATAAAAATGCTGACGGAACTCGGCGAAAGCCCCGTCATTATTGGTGACTTGGTCGACGTATGAGGCGTTTGCGGACGGCGATATTGATCTCTGGTCGTGGCTCCAATATGCAGGCGATTTTGGACGCTGCGCGCCGCAAATCCTATCCGGCAGAGCCTGTGCTCGTATTGACCAACCGTCCAGAAGCAGCCGGGGTAACAGTCGCAAACTCATACGGGGTTGCGACGGCGCATGTAGACCACAAACCCTATGGCAAAGACCGCGAAGCGTTTGAGCGCGCCATGCACGCGGTGCTGGAGCAGCACCAAATCGAGATGGTGGTCTTGGCCGGCTTCATGCGCATTTTGACGCCTTGGTTCGTGCGCCAATGGACTCGGCGAATGATCAATATCCATCCGTCGCTCTTGCCCAAATATCCAGGCCTCCACACCCACCAACGCGCCATTGATGCAGGTGACCGCGAGGCGGGCTGCTCCGTACATTGGGTGACCGAAGGTGTGGACGAAGGCGACGTGATAGCACAAGCCCGTGTCGCCATCGATCGAGGCGACACTGCAGAGACCCTAGCTGCGCGGATCCTACCAGAAGAGCATGCGCTCTATCCGGTCGCTGTGGAACGCGCGGCAGTGGAAATTTTGAACCGCCAAACGACATAAAAAAAGCGGGCTACGATATCGCAACCCGCTCTTTTACAAACATTTTTTTTGCTTCTAGCCGACAATGTCGCCTTCGCTGAAGAATTGGGAAATCTCCAGCGCGGCGTTTTCGTCACTATCTGAACCGTGGGCTGAATTTTCACCAATCGATAGGGCAAATAGTTTGCGGATCGTGCCGTCAGCGGCGTCAGCTGGGTTTGTGGCACCCATAATATCACGATAGCGCGCAACCGCGTTCTCGCCTTCAAGCACTTGAACAACAACTGGCGCTGAGGTCATGAATTCAACCAGCTCGTCAAAGAAAGGGCGCTCGCTGTGCACGCCGTAGAAACGCTCGGCCTGAACTTGCGTCATTTGAATACGACGCTGCGCAACAATGCGCAGACCACCCTCTTCGATCACTTTGTTGATCGCACCTGTGAGGTTACGATTGGTTGCGTCGGGCTTGATGATAGAAAATGTACGCGTGCCAGCCATGTATGGCTCCTGTTTGTGGGTCTATACTGTTTGGCGCGCCTATAGCCGCGCATTCAAGCCGTCGCAACCATTGCGCGCAGACTGCCACGAATTCTTCATAAGCTCCTGCCATTCTGTTAGACAATAAAGATCAATTTGGAGGACACAAATGGCCGGAACGCTTCGTATGATGCTCGCATTCGCAGTGCTTATCGCTGCTGGATACGGAATCTATTATTTGTGGACGGGGACGATCCCGGCGCACACGCTCCAAGTCCTCGGGACCTATGGCATACTGACATTGATTGTCTTCGTGATCACTTTGATTACCAAGCCAGCTGGCGAAAAACACTAAGACTCGTCAGCACTCTTGGGTCGAAATTTGGATAAGTCGACTGTCCAAGGTTCAACTTTGGCTTCGGCGATCAATTGCTTCGATAATGGATGGTCGAGGACCGCCGTCACATAGGCTTCGGCAATACCGTTGAGCGCGACGCCATAAGTTCTGAACCGGGTCGCCACTGGCATATAAAACGCATCCGCCGCAGACCATTCACCGAACAAATATGGGCCATCGCCGTGATACAATTCACGCGTTTCCCGCCAGATCTGAAACACGCGCTGAATATCCCATTTCAACCCTCCCGACATAGGCGGTGTCGGATGCTGGCTTCTAATATCCACCCCCATATCACTGCGAATGTCGATGAAGCTGGCATGCATCTCTGAACAGGTGCTTCTGGCGCGAGCCCGCTTGACGGGATCTGCTGGCCAGACTTTGCCGGCCGGGACTTGTTCTGCGATCCATTCAGTGATCGCCAGACTGTCGTGAATGACAACGTCGCCTGTCACCAGCGCCGGGACGCGGTGTTGACCGGTGGCCTCAAGGAGGATTTCATAAGTTCCTTCCGGTCCGAGCGGCAGTACCCGCTCATTCAATTCAAGCCCCGATCCGCGCGCCACCAGAACAGCCCTGATCGACCAGGAAGAATAATTCAGATTGCCAAGATACAGCGTACTCATTTTCCCGCTTCCTTCCACCCACGTCCGCTTTGCTGAAAATATCGTGCGGTAAGCCCGGCATCTTTGGCCGCCTTGAACTGTTCGCGCGCTTTTTGCCGTGCGGCGCTGTCGCCATCATCAAACATCACCATGCAGCGCTCGAATGGCGCATCAACCGGCAACTCGACCCCATCCATCAACAATGCGACCGCCGCTGAATTGGCATTTTCGGTTTGACTGGTGATGAGAACTGGCTGGGTGTCCGGCGACAACCCTTCAGCTTCGGCTTGCCCATGCGGGAGAAAACTCTGATCGTCATAAGTCCACAGCGCTTCGTCCAGCGCTGCTCGCCGGGTCGCATCTGAGCTCACGGCCAGCACTCGCCAGCCGCGTTCGAGGCATTTCTCAAGCAATGGCCCGACAGCCCGTTCCAGCGTCGTGCGCTGGAGATGGTAAAACCACCATTCGGGCTGCGGGGAATCGCTCATCGTCTAGTCTTCGTAATTGTCAGCGATCCAACGATCGAGGAGGCGTGGACCAAAGCCACTGGCCCAACTTGGATCCGTCGGCGCTTTCTCACCTTCGACCCAGGCAACGCCGGCAATATCCAGGTGGGCCCAGGTTTGCCCTTCATTGACAAATCGCTGCAGGAATTGCGCGGCCGTAATCGAACCGGCTGCGCGGCCACCAATATTGCGCATATCGGCAAACTTGGATTTCAGCTGTTTGTCATATTCAGGTCCTAGCGGCAGGCGCCAAACCCTTTCGCCTTCTGTGAGACCAGCTTTGCTGAGCTGATCAGCGAGACTGTCATCATTGGTGAACAGACCCGCATGATGGTGCCCAAGGCCAATCACAATCGCGCCTGTCAGCGTGGCCAGGTCGACAATTGCCGTCGGCTTGTAAGTCTCTTGCGCGTACCAAAGCACATCGCAAAGCACGAGACGGCCCTCGGCATCCGTGTTCTGAACCTCAATCGTTTGACCCGAGGCGGATTTGAGAATGTCGCCAGGTCGGATCGCATCGCCATCCGGCATATTCTCGACCAGACCGACGAGGCCGACGACATTGGCTTTGGCCTTGCGTTTGGCAAGCGCCAGCATCGCGCCAACAACAGCCGCTGAACCGCCCATATCGCCGCGCATGTCTTCCATGCCTGCGCCCGGTTTTAGCGAGATACCACCGGTATCAAAACAGACGCCTTTGCCGACAAGCGCGACCGGCGCGTCGCCTTTTTTCCCCCCCATCCAGCGCATGATGCCAAGTTTGGATTCCTTGACGCTGCCCTGCCCGACGCCGAGCATTGAATTCATGCCCAGGTCCGCGAGTTCTTTTTCGCCGAGAATTTCGATTTCGAGACCGTGTTCTGCCAACTCTTCGATCTTCTCAGCATAGGTGCCTGGATACAGATCGTTTGGCGGCATATTGACCAGATCACGAGCGAGATAGGTCCCGTCTGCACCGGCATCGAGCGGCTTGAACGCGGCGCGCGCAGCTTTGCTGTCAGAGGTGACGAAGCTCATCGCGTTGAGGCTAGGCTTGTCTTCCGGCTTGAGCTTGGTGCGGTAATCATCGAATCGATAGGCTGCCAGCTTGGCGCCCAGCGCAATCCGCGCCGCATCTTCTGCATCAGCAACCGTCAGCGCGAGTGATTTGAACCCGCTATTGGCCTGCGCTTTATAAATGGTTCCGCCAATCCGTTCCAAAGTGCGATCATCGCGGCGTTTGGCTTTTCCGGCGCCAACCAGCAAAGCGCGCTTTGCGCCCGCACCTTTAGGCAAGACCACAAAGGCTTGCTGTCCGGTTTTCCCGCTAAAGCGACCCGCCGTGAGCGCTTCTGACAAAAGCCCGCCCGTTTCAGTGTCCAAAGCCTCTGCCGCTTTTGGCAGTTTTCCGCCTTGATCAATCAGGAATCCGATGATCTCAGCCTTGGCCATGTCCGTGAATGTAATTTTCATGCAACAACTCCATTTGAGCCGCAAAGTAAGCATCGACGCGCGCGGCGCAACTCGCTAGGCAAGAAAACAAACAGGAAAACAACCAAATTCACCTATGAACCGAGTCCAGCGCTATCTCTTCAACCGCGTTTTGCGGTCTGTGCTGATTATTGTCGGCGGTTTAACCTTGCTCGCCATTCTGGCGCAGGGGCTGTCGCAGACGGATATCATCGTCGAGAATCGCCAGGGGGCCCTGACGTTTTTCAAGATTGTTGCACTCGGCGTCCCTCAGATCGTCGCTTTGTTGACGCCGATGGCGATGTTCGTGGCGACCATTTGGGCTCTGAACCGGCTGCACCGCGACAGCGAAGTCGTTGTCGCGCAAGCCGCAGGTATGACGCGTTGGCAAGTGGCGTCACCAATCTTGCGATTGGCAGTTCTCAGCGCCGTTGTGCATCTCGGGGTCAATCTTTGGGTGCAACCATCGGCACAACGCGAAATGCGCGCCACGATCAGCGACGCGCGCGCCGATCTTGCCTCATCACTCGTTCGGCCGGGACAATTCACCACGCCCGACGCCAATCTCACTGTGTTTGCGCGTGAACAGCAAGGCGCTGATCTGATCGGAGTTCAGATCGCAGAACGCATCGGGCAACCGGATGCCCGCGACTATCTCGCTGAGCGCGGCCGGTTCATCGAAGTTGATGGTCAGCCAGCGATTGTCATGTTTAATGGGCAAATCCACCAACTCGACCAGAACGGCGCGCTAAGCATTCTCGATTTCGAGCAATCCACGTTCGATCTGACGCCCTTCGTCAAGGAAGACGGTAAGCTTATTCTCAAAGCCTCTGACCGGTATTTGCACGAACTGCTCTTCATCGACCGCTCGAGCCATAATGAGCGCCGCAATGAGACAGAATTCGTCGCGGAAGCAAATGCCCGCCTGTCTTCACCTCTGATCAGCATTGCGATGGCCATGCTCGCCATCCTTGCTGTGGTCGGTGGAAACTTTTCGCGACGCGGCTATTCGCGCCGGATTGTCATTGCGTCCTCGGGAGCCTTGTTGCTGATCATCGTCCAGCTCTCGGTGCAATCGAGCAGTGGCAGCAGCATCGGCATGAATTGGGGGCAATGGCTCGTGCCAATCATAGCGATTGGGTCGCTTTCTTACGTTCTTTTCCGCAGTGGCCAGAAGATCAAGGGAGCGCCAAAAATATGATCGGCACCCGGATCCAGCGCTACATATTCACCAGGTGTCTATATGCACTTGGTCTGGTGGTTGGCATTTTTGCAATCACGATCATGCTGGTTGATGTGGTCGAGCAATTGCGGACCGTCGGCGGCGATATCGAGTTATCGCCGCTCACCGCAGTTCAGCTCTCATTGATGAAACTCCCAGGGTTGCTCGAAGAAACACTTTCCTTTGCGGTGCTCGTGTCGGCGATGATCGCTTATAATCAATTGTCCAAGAGCTCAGAACTTTCAGTTATACGCGCCACCGGACAATCCGCCTGGCAATTTCTTGCTCCCGTCATGTTCATGGCGGCGGGGCTTGGAGTTTTTGCAATGGCAATCCTCAACCCGCTGGGCGCGCATTTGTCGGAACGATTCGAAGCCACTCGGGCAGATCTACTTATAGAGGGTGGACGCGTGGTTGAGCGCCAGCGCTCGGACGTCTGGTTGCGACAAGGTAGCGACGACAATCAAATCGTCATTCATGCCGCGACGGTTGATAGTACCGGGCAAATCTTCACTGATGTCCGTTTCCTGGAAGAAGGCCGCGTCTATGAAGGCGCGCGCCCAACTTCGCGGTTTCGTTTCATCCGACGAATCGATGCTGAAACGGCGACCATTTCAGGCGGCTTCTGGCAGTTGACCGATCTGGTTGAAAACACCCCCGGAAGCGCCCCGCAAGAACTTTCCAGCTTGGCGATAGAAACGGATCTCGACCCCAACACTTTGCTGTCGCGGTTTACTTCACCCGATACGATCGGCTTCTGGGGGCTGCCGTCTTTTATAAACCAGACCAGCCGAGCCGGGCTCGACACGTCGCGCTTCTCGATGCGCTGGTTTGGACTAACTTCATTGCCGGTTCTTTATACGGCCATGGCATTGATTGGCGCGATTGTGTGCCTGCGTTTATCTCGACTGGGCGGCACCAGCCGGCTTATCGCGACGGGGGCTGCAGCAGCTGTTGCGTTGTTTTTTGTGACGCAAATCGCTTCCAGTTTTGGCTCCTCGGGCGCCATTCCCGCGCTTATTGCGGCTTGGTCCCCAGCTCTTTGCGCTTTGTTCATCTCTCTTACAGTTTTATCCTATCAAGAAGATGGCTAAAGAAATCTCATCTTGACAGCGGGCCCGGCCACAACCACTTTCCGCCGCCTTGAAGCCCGGTCAGGAGCCGTCCTCCCATGAATGTAGTTGTTGTTGAGTCCCCCGCCAAAGCGAAGACAATCAACAAGTATCTCGGAAAAGACTATAAAGTCCTTGCCTCATATGGGCATATCCGAGACCTGCCCTCGAAAGATGGATCAGTTGATCCTGAAAATGATTTCGAAATGATCTGGAAAGCCGACTCGAAGAGTCAGGCTCGGATCAAAGAGATCGCGGATGCCGTCAAAGAAGGCGGAAAACTCATTCTCGCGACCGACCCGGATCGTGAAGGTGAAGCGATTTCATGGCATTTGCTCGACGCGCTGAAAAAGCGCCGCGCAATCAAGAAAGACACGCCGGTCGAACGCGTCGTGTTTAACGCGATCACCAAATCAGCCGTCACAACGGCCATGGAAAACCCCCGCCAAATCGACCAGGAATTGGTTGATGCCTATTTGGCGCGCCGGGCGCTGGATTATCTGGTTGGATTCAACTTATCGCCTGTGCTTTGGCGCAAATTGCCGGGGTCGCGATCAGCGGGCCGGGTTCAATCTGTTGCGCTGCGCATCGTGGTTGATCGCGAACTGGAGATCGAACGCTTCAAACCAGAAGAATATTGGACAATTGGCGCCAATCTGCGCGCGCCGGATGGCACAGATTTCGAAGCTCGCCTTCACGCCATGGATGGCAAATCACTAAAGAAATTTGATCTGCCAGATGCTGCAGCGGCACAAAAAGCCCTCGATGCGGTGAAAGTCGGTGGATATTCTGTCGAGAGTGTTGAGGCCAAACCGGTCAAACGCAACCCGCCGCCGCCCTTCATTACGTCTACACTGCAGCAAGACGCTTCACGCAAGCTTGGCTTCTCTGCCAAGCGGACCATGCAAGCGGCGCAGAAACTGTATGAAGAAGGCCGGATCACATATATGCGGACCGACGGCGTGAACATGGCTGAAGAGGCCTATCACGCCGCCCGGGACCACGTGAAAGAGAATTACGGCGCGCAATACCTGCCAGAGAAACCTCGTCGGTTCACGTCGAAACAAAAGAACGCGCAAGAAGCGCACGAAGCGATCCGTCCTACGGTCTTCAGTTTGCGTCCAGAAGACTATAAACAGTCCGACGCGGACTTGTGGAAACTTTACGCGCTGATCTGGCGTCGCGCAGTTGCTTGCCAAATGGAGCCAGCGCGGTTTGAACGCACGACGATTGACCTGATCAATAAGGACAAAAGCGCGACGCTTCGCGCCACAGGGCAAGTCCTGGTCTTTGACGGCTTCATCAAGCTCTACACGGAAGGCCGCGACGACACGGATAAAGATGAAGACGCCGAAGCCCGACTGCCTAAAGTGGAGCAAGGTCAGCACGCTGATCTGCTCGACTCAAAATCTGAGCAGCATTTTACCAATCCTCCGCCACGTTATACCGAGGCCTCTCTGGTCAAAAAACTGGAAGAGCTTGGCATTGGACGGCCATCAACATTCGCATCGACAATGTCGACTCTGGTCGACCGCGATTATGTGCGGATCGAAAAGAAACAGCTGATCCCGGAAGACAAGGGTATCCTCGTCACGTCCTTCCTGGAGAATTTCTTCAAACGCTATGTCGAATACGATTACACCGCCAATCTGGAAGAAAAGCTCGACGTTATTTCGGATGGCAAACTGGACTGGAAAGCTTTCCTGAAAGAATTCTGGGGCCAGTTTACCGCATCAATTGACGAAACCAAAGAATTACGCGTTTCAGCCGTTCTCGATGTTCTGAACGACTCGCTGGGTCATCACGTCTTCCCGCCGATTGATGAGGACGGCAATGTCAAAGAAAACCCGCGGCTTTGCCCGCTCTGCGCAAAGGGCGATCTGAGTTTGAAGCTTGGGCGCCACGGCGCATTCGTCGGCTGCTCAGACTATCCAGAATGCAAATTCACACGCCCCTTCTCGACACAGGAAGAAGCTGAGAATGCGATCAATCCTGAAGGCGAGGAAATCACCATCCACCCGGAAACAGGCAAGCCTGTCTTGCTGAAATCTGGCCGATTTGGACCTTATCTCGAAATGGATATGGGCGAAGACGAAAAGCCGAAGCGTTCGAGTTTGCCAAAAGGTTGGGCACCGCAAGAAATTGACCCTGAAAAGGCGCTGATGCTGATCAGTCTGCCGCGCGAAGTTGGCAAACACCCGGAAGATGACGAACCGATCATGGCCAATCTCGGTCGCTACGGTCCATACGTTCAGCACCTGCGAACATTCGCGAACCTGCCGAGCGTCGAAGAGATGTTTACAATTGGGCTTAACCGAGCGGTTGCCCTAATTGCCGACAAAAAGGCCAATGGCGGACGCGGCAACCGGGCGGCCCCAAAAGTGCTCAAAGATCTCGGCGCGCATCCAACCAGCGGAGATCCAGTCCAGGTCCTGGATGGCCGATACGGACCGTATATCAAGCACCAGAAAACCAATGCGACCTTGCCCAAAGACACAGAGCCAACCGCGATTAATATCGATCAGGCGCTAGAACTTCTGGCCGAGAAAGAAGCCAAAGGCGGCAAGAAGAAAAAGCCGGCCAAAAAGAAGAAAAAGGCGCCGGCAAAGAAGTAGCGCCTTGCTCTATTCCACGCCCAACCGCTCAACGCTGAGCAGTCTGGGGTTTTCTGAGGTAAGTTTCTCGTTCAGTGGCGCCGGCACATCCATGCCCGGGATCCAGATGTATGGTGTCAAATAAACGACCAATTCCGTCTGAGTCTCCAACGCTCCCTGCTCACCGGCGAGCAAATTGAACAAAGGCAATTTTCGAAGCCAAGGCAGACCGGATTTTTCCGTCAATCTGAAGCGGGAATTGAGCCCACCAATCACGATGGTCTGTCCACTTTTGACGATCATTGACGTGCTCGCCGCGCTCCGCTCCTTGGCGATGATGATATCCCCTGCGGTCGCATTGAACCGTGAATCTTCGATCGAAAAGTCAATTCGAATAGACGAATCCGCCATAACAATTGGCGTGATACTCATCGTAATCCCGGCCGTGATTGAATCCGTCGTTATGATCGATGAATCGTCGCTCGACGCGTCGACCCGCGCGAATTGATCATCAACGATTTCTATCTTGGCCGGCATCGTTGACCGCGTCGCGATATAGGGCCGCGACAGGATGTGAGCGATATTCTGCGCTGCCAGAAAATTCACGGTCGCGGTCAGTTGGGCCGTGTTTCCCGCCAGCTCCTCAAACGTCGCCACGACATTGCCTGTTGTTGTGTTCGGGATGATGCTGGCGACGCTGAAGCTGCCATCGGCAAGGTCAGAGAACGTCATGCCCAGCGACTCTACGGTCGACGTATCAATATCAACGATCAGCGCCGATATTATGACGTGAGCAACCGGGCGGTCCGCGCGCGACAGCACTGTCAGAGCCTCGGCAACCACATCAGATGGACCAGACAGATAGACCGCGTTGAGCTCAGCAATACTGCCAACGCTGAACGCAGTTCCGTCGGATTCATCGGTTGGTGCGAACAAGTCGTTTAGCAATTGAACCACGTCTGGCGCGGCCAGGTGTTTAAGAACTACTTCGCGGCTAGAGGTTTGAATGGGTGGGTCTTCCCCCGTTTTAGCGTCCGAGCCCTGATTATCTGATGCACGCTTGTAAGACAGGCTTACCAAGCCGTCCTGCCTCTCTGCCCGTATGCCAGCATCTTGTAACAGGATATTCAGTGCAGGAATGAGCGGCAGATCGGTAAATCGGGCACTGACCTGCCCCATAACGCGGACGTCACCAGTGCGATAACCGGTATCGATTTTACTCAATATTGCGGTCACCACCTTGTCCAGGTCAGCATTATCCAGCTCGACTGACAACAACACGTCTCCCGTCGCTGCGTCGGTATGGATCTCCAACCGCGTGATTCTTTCTGGAGCTCCCCGCGCCCGTTTTTCAGCAGCGATAAGGCTCTGCGTTCGGTATAGATCCAACAAAGCTTCGCGCTTTTCGCCCGAGGCAAAATCCGGGGTCGCGACACAAGACGCCAGACTTGAGATCACGATCGCGACGATGACGATACAGATACGCAAAGGCTCACGGGCGCAAAAGTGAAGACTCCTGGTCTTCATCTTTGCGCCCCGAGCCCAGTCGGATTGAGACCTAAACGTGGTTGCCTAGGCACCCGAACCACTTTGTTTTCCGCACTTGTGGCCACTTCGATCGACCGGCTTACCACTTACGGTCGGCACCTGGCTGCTCAATGTCGAGATTTCGAGCGTCTTCCAGCTATTGGAAGTCACTGTGCCGTCGGTTTTGGCGATGATCTGACATCCGGGAGTCAGGAACAGGTTCATATCCTTGTTGTTGCCAGCTTCGATCTTGATCTCGAGCTTGTACGCACAGCTCGCAGGCAACACGAACGTATCGTAATTGGTCGGCGCAATGTTTTGATCAATTTTTTTGTTTACGCCTGCGCAGCTCGGGTGCGTATCGGTGGAATCCGGCTGGTCTGACCGTGCATGCACCTTTGCCCAAGCGACATAATAGCTCGTCGTAGCGACAGCGTAGACAATCACACCGCAGACAGCATCAGCACTTTCGCAATCTGGATGCGTATAACGCGACTCCTCTGAGCTCGCGGCTGATGCCGCCCCGGGCAGTGTAATCGCGGATATCGCAGCACCAGCAATGGCGGCGGCGATGGATCTGGTAATGGTCATGGTTGTGGCTCTCCCTGCGAACTTCGTGATTGAAGCCCCAGCGGTAGCTGACGCAGGATCGCTTCTCGACTGTCAGATCAGACAGTTTCGCAATCCATCTGTCTAAGCGAGATTTGAGCATCTCAGATCCAAGGCAAACGGAGATTGTAATGCTCAAGTCCACGATGGCACGCGCGGCAATAGCGACCTTTATTGCGGCAATGCTCTGGATGCCTGCATTCGCCGGTACATCCATCTTTGAATTGCGGATTTCCAATGATACCGGCACGGACCTGACGTTTCGGTGGCATGACGGACAATCTAAGCATGCGAACATGACCTACAATAAAAACACCGTTGATTCTCATACCATAAAGGCCGGCACGTCGGACACGATTGGCATTCGTCCCACAGCGCGTAAATGCGCGCCAAATTGCGGTGCCTGCAACCCGGCAGTCGGCAAAATCTACGCCTATTACAAAGACAAGAATGGGAATGAGCAACGCAACAATTACTATGAAGCGACCTATGAGTTTTTCGAATATTGCGGCACCGCGGCCAATAAGCCCGTGACGGCCTATACTTCAAATTGGAGCTTTGACCATGGCGATGGCAAGGGCATCGAAGCCTACAAACACAGCCAAAAATCCTCGAACAAAGCCTATACGTCGAGTGATCCCGCAAAAGGGCTGACATTCGATGCGAAGAAAGTCAGCGGTCACGCAAACATCACTTACTCCGAGAAATAATTTGGTGAATGCCCCCTCAGTTGGATTGAGCGCGCGTCGCGGAATAGATGGATCGCCTTGTATCAAGCGGATCAAATCCATAAACCAGCGCTGCGGTCACAATCGCCTGTACTGTGGTCGAGACACCGAGCCGTTCTCGGGCATTGGTGATGTGAAACCGAATGGTGCGTTCGCTGATGCCTAATATTTTCGCAGCCTCACATAAGGTCTTGCCGGAGGCGAGCCATTGCAGACATTCAACCTCCCTACGCGACAGCGTCCTGTCTGCGGGCGTCTCAGACCCATTGGTCGATAAAGCTATGGCGTTGCCATGAAGGTATCGATAGGTGCTTTCAAACACCTCAAATGTCTTGCTCAGGTCGGCAATCATCGGCGCCGAAACTTCGCTTTGCGTTTTTGCGACCAGAACCAGTGTGCGGTCCCGTTCCTTGCAGAGCGGATAGGCACAGAATTCCGTCCATTCGCGTTCACCAAAGGCCGCCAATAACTGCCGCTGATACCTGGTCAGATAGAAGTCTGATGGCGCTTCCGCGATCATCTGGAACGCCCGCGTTTGCTGAATCTTCCACTCCTGACAGGCCTGCGTGTCTGACTTTGATTCAGCCAACGCCACTGACACCGACTCCGCCAAACTCATTTTCAGAGCCTTGCCATGGGTTCCAATCCGTTTGGAATAATTATCCCAGACAAGAACGTGATTAGACATCATCGTCGCCACCGGTCCGGGCGCGGGTGTCCAGGTGAGCGACAAAAACGGAAACCCCAGATACTCACAGATGTGAGAAGCTTTCTCTAACAGTTCGTCGAGTGTCTTACTTCGATAGAATTGAACAAGCTCAAGTTCCAAAACCACGGGCAGCATCCTCTCGACAGCAAACGCCGCCGCTAAAGTTGCACGAGGCGCGCGACCTCACACAGATGATAACGCAGTTTCTATACTGTATTCAGTGATTCCTATACTTTTCTACTATTAAACTTAATTTCTATCTAAAGTCGCTTATTATTGTCACTAAACCTGGGAAACACGGTCATGCGCACTATTCGATTATGGCTGCTGCTATAAGCAATGCTGGACAGCTCCCCACTCTCAGAGATACGCATTTGTGCATGTCAGATATCATTATCAGATCCGCTCGCGCCGCTGACTTGCCGAAGCTGCTGGAGTTTGAACAAGGCATTATTCTCTCCGAGCGCCCGTTTGATGAAACGCTCAAGCCCGATCCGATAAGCTATTATGATGTTGGCGCGATGATCAGCGCCCCTGACGCCGAAGTGGCTGTCGCAGAACGGAACGGAGAGTTGATCGCTTCTGGCTATGCGCAAAAGAAAGCTTCCCGGCATTACGTTTCTCAGCCCTTTCACGCCTATATCGGATTTCTCTATGTTCTGCCGGAGGATCGCGGAAAAGGGATCAATCAAAGAGTGCTAGATCACCTCTTCGCCTGGGCGCAGGATCATGACTTACCGGAAATCCATTTGACTGTTTATCCAGAGAATGCCGCCGCCGTTCGGGCATATCAGAAGGCGGGTTTTGAGCCTTACATTCTTGAAATGCGAGTTAATTGGGACAAGCGGAGATAGTCTGACTGCATCAGCACCGTCATACTCCCTCCTCAGCTTGTAAAAGAGGTAGCAGAAAATGAGCTTCAATACTGTCAAGAACCCGATCGGAATGGCATGTTTCGCACTGTCGATAAGTGCCTGTGCCGGCACCCCAGAAAGTCCCACTACGGGCGCGGCCAAACCTAACACCGAAGCGCACTCTGAACCCACATCATTGCCAGCAAGTCAAACCAGTCCATTTCCAGCGACACTGTCGCTGTGTCCGCGTATGACCGTCTCAAACGCGCCAGCGAACGGGACGGATCGCCGTATACTAAAATACCAACCCGTCGTTTCGGTTTCGGGATCAGATCTCGCAATCGCACCAGTTGAGCACGCTTGTCTCTCATCTGGCTTCGGGATGCGGGGCGAAAAACTGCATAAAGGGATAGACCTCTACAATCTTGAAGCGGTTGATGTCTACGCGGCTGCAAATGGCCGCGTGAAAGAAAAGCTCTACCGCGATGATTATGGAAACATGTTGGTCATCGAGCACGGTGATGGCGTGTTTGCGCGCTATGCTCATCTCGAAAGTTTTGCGGCTGACTTAAATGTCGGTGACCATGTAAAATCCGGCCAAACCATTGGAATCATGGGAAATACAGCGAGTTATCGAATCTCCCGACACTTGCATTATGAAGTGATGACCGGCGAATGGGGCGCGCTTTCGGGGGCGTTTGGACTGACCCCCGTCGATATTTTCGCGCACCTGCCAAAAAATTAGCACAAGCCAAGCGCCCAAACTTCCTGTATGGCGCGCGCCATGAGCTTTCCAGATAAAAAGACGGTTCTCGACTTTCTCAAGAAGAACCCGGGCGCCACATCCAAACAAGACATTGCACGAGGTCTCAAAGTAAAAGGCCGTGAACGACAGACTCTGCGCGGGATCCTCAAGGATCTCGAAGCCGACGGCACCCTGACCAAAACCGGACGCCGCGAATGGGCGCAATCCGACACCCCTCCCCCAACTTGCGTCATCCGCTTCGAACGCACGGACGAGAATGGCGACTTGATTGCGCGAGCCTTCGGCAAACAAGGCCCTTATGGCCCGGACATCCTTTATGATGGCTATTCCGGTAAATCGCGGGGCAATGCGCCCGGCGTCGGTGATCGCGGCCTAGCACGTGTGCAACAGTCAGAGGGCATTTGGACCGCCCGCCTATTAAAACTATTCGAAGCAAGCGATGAAGAGCGGCCCGTCACGGGCGTTTATTTGAGCACCGCCAAAGGCGGCCGCGTCAAACCAGCCAGCCGCAAGATCAAACACGAACTGCATGTCCGCCAAGCGGACCGCAACGGCGCCGAAGATGGCGACCTGGTCCTCGCTGCGCCCTACCCACAGCAAGGCTACGGTCCCGTTCGCGCTCGTATCGAACAAGTGCTTGGTAGACAAGAAGATCCACGAGCGGCGTCTCTGCTGGCGATCGCGGCACATGAGATTCCGACCGACTTTCCCAATGCGGTGGTTGAACAAGCGCAATCCGCCAAACCTGCGCAAGTGGATCGAACCGATCTCCGCAATACGCCGCTCATCACGATCGACCCGGCAGACGCGCGCGATCACGATGATGCCGTCTATGCCGAAGTCCTGAATGACGGCTTCCGGGTCATCGTTGCGATTGCCGACGTTGCCGCCTTTGTGACGCCAGATAGCGCGCTGGATGTCGAAGCCCTGAAGCGCGGTAACTCGACCTATTTTCCAGATCGCGTCGTGCCGATGTTGCCATTTGAACTCAGTGCAGATGCCTGTTCACTGAAAGAGGGCAAGGATCGGCAATGCATGGCGGTCGAGATTATCTTTGATAAGTCCGGCGCCAAGCGCTCGCACAAATTCCTTCGCGCGGTAATGCGATCTGCTGGCGCGCTATCTTATGAAGAAGCCCAGCAAGCGATTGATGGCAAGCCGACCGATCGAGCATCTGGTCTCCTGGACAGCGTCCTGAAGCCGCTATGGAACGCTTATGCAGCCCTGTCACAAGCCCGGGAAAAGCGCGGTCCGCTTGAACTCGACTTGCCAGAGCGCAAAGTCGAAATCGCCAAAGACGGCACGGTTGCTGGCATCCGCGTCAAAGAACGCCTCGATGCCCACAAACTGATCGAAGAACTGATGATCCAGGCGAATGTCTGCGCCGCAGAAGAGTTGGAGACGCAGAAAATCGGCCTCCTCTACCGCGTTCATGATGCGCCGTCAGATGCCAAGATCGCAGCTCTGTCTGAATTCCTGAAAACCATGGACATCAAATGGCCGCTTGGCGAACGCACACAAACCAGGCGCTTCAACAGTCTGCTCGCGGAGTTTAACGAAGGCGACAATGCTCAGGCGGTGTCTGAAATCGTCCTGAGAACCCAAAGTCAGGCCATCTATAGCCCCGAAAATATTGGGCATTTTGGTTTGAACCTGGAAAAATACGCCCACTTCACCAGTCCGATTCGTCGCTATAGCGATCTGATCGTTCACCGTGCCTTGATCAAATCGCTTGGCTTTGGCCCGGATGGTCTGGCCGATAAGCAAGCCGCGCAGCTCGACGAAGTCGCTGAACATCTGGTCCGAACCGAGCGCCGCTCCATGGCCGCCGAACGCGAAGCAACCGATCGCTATTTGGCTCACTTCCTGGCCGATCGCGTCGGCGCTGAATTCGAGGGACGCATTACGGGCGTCACAGCATCCGGCCTGTTCATCAAGTTGGCCGAGACTGGCGCGGATGGGTTTTGTCCGGCCTCACGGATCTCGGATGAGTATTGGCGCCATAATGAAGCCGCCCAGGCCCTGGTTGGTGACGCGTCGGGTCAACGCTATGAGCTCGGGCAGCCTGTCACGGTGCGCTTGATTGAAGTGACCCCGCTCGAAGGCGGTATGCTGTTGGAGATCCTGTCCGACCCACGGCCACGCAAACCAGGCGAGAAATTGCAGCCCCGGACGCGGGGGAACCGCTTTGATCGCCGCAAAGGCTCTGGCAGCATGAAGCGCGGAAAAGGCAAAGCGGGCGGCAAAGGAAAACGTAAGCGATGAGCAAAACGGATCTTGGCACCGCCTATGACCGCGAAGACGCGGCTGAAGTGATTCTGAAAGACAAACCCAGTCCGCGACCGCGTGACGCTGCGACGCTCATACTTGTCCGCCGCGACCAAGCCGCGCCTCGCTTCTTGATGGGCAAAAGGTCTGGACGTCACGACTTCATGCCAGACAAATACGTCTTCCCTGGCGGCCGTGTAGACCCACAAGACGGCCGGGTGGCAAGTTTCTGCGAGTTAGACCCAATTGAAGAAGCGCGGCTACGCTTTCAGGCTCGGCGGGTCCCACGTGCGTTCGCATTGACCGCAATTCGTGAAACCTTCGAAGAAACCGGCTTACTGATCGGGCGATCCGCAGAAATGCCCGCGCGCGCTCCGGAAGGCTGGCAACCGCTTTACGATATGGATATTGCTCCGGCGCTGTCGCACTTACGCTTCATTGGCCGCGCCGTCACTCCGCCCTATCGCCCAAAACGTTTCGACGCCCGCTTCTTCATGGCGGAAGCTGAGCAAGTCCTGATTGACGACCGGCCTCCGCTGGATGGCGCCGAATTGCATGACTTACAATGGGTCTCATTGCGCGATGCGCTCAACCTGGATCTACCGAATGTCACGCGGTTTATGCTGGGTGAAATCGAAGAGCGGCTAAACGGAAAAGACGATTTAGGACCGCCATTCTTGCGATGGACCCGATCCGGGCATTCCGCCGACCGAATTTGATGCGCAGACCGGTTGACTTCCGCCGCTCAAACCATCATTAGACGCGTTTTCAAGTTATAGCCCTCAAATGAAGGTGCACCGCAATGGCCAAACCGGCAACGATCAAAATTCGCCTGAATTCGACTGCAGGCACGGGTTTCTTCTACGTCACGAAGAAAAACCCACGCAACATGACTGAGAAAATGGTCAAGCGTAAGTATGACCCAGTTGCGAAAAAGCATGTTGAATTCAAGGAAGGCAAGATCAAGTAGATCTTCGCGTTTCAACAAAAGCAAAACAACCGGGCTCAGCGCCCGGTTTTTTTATGCCGCAATGGTCTCGATTCGATTGCGGCCATTCTGCTTGGCGCGGTAAAGCGCCTGGTCGGCCTGGTGCAGGAAGTCCGCAAGCAAGCTTTCTTCGCCATGATAGGTCGCAATGCCAGCGGAGACCGTGACTTTGATGTCTTCGTCATCGCGCTCAATATGGAACGGTTCTGACGCAATCGCCTCCCTGATGCGCTCTGCCCCGACAGTCGCCAAATCTTCGCGCGTATCCGGCATGATGAGCAGGAATTCTTCGCCACCTGGCCGGCACGCTATGTCCTGAGGGCGAATATTGGTCCGCAAGCGAGAGGCAAAGCTCTGCAAGACCAGATCACCAGCTTCGTGGCCATATTTATCATTCACCGCTTTGAAGTGATCAATGTCGAAAGATACGATTGATACCGGCTTCTCGCTCACTGCCGAGCGTTGCATCCAAAGCTGCAAGCGCTCCAGCATATAGCGACGATTATAGAGCCCCGTGAGATGATCAATCACTGATAGCTCAAGACCGCGATCGACACGTTGGCGCAATATATCGACATAACGCTTACGTCGCGTTTGGGTCCGCACCCGGGCCTGCAACTCCAGCACATCGAGAGGTGTCAGGATGACATCTGAAGCGCCAATGCGCAGAGCTTCCAAGCCTTTTGGCTGGTCGCTCATCGAACAAGTGACAATCATCGAAAAATCACGCGCTTCTTTGAGCGCGCGCAAATGGGCACACAATTTGAGGGCATCATGGCGCTGATCGGATAAGGCAATCAACACGATATCGATGCCGTCAAAACGGATGCCAGAGGTTTGCGCATCCATCCAGGTGGCCGCCGTATGCCCGACGGTTTCGAGTGACTTGGCTATTCTGCGCGCTTCATGATTATTTTGATCAATGACCAGAACGGAGGCCGGCTTTTCCAGCGTTTCCTGTTCAAAATCCGATAGATAGGCATCGTGCGAACCAACCGCGTCGCGTGTGCGGAGTTCATTAGCCACCATATTGTAACGCATCAGCGCCTCAAGCCGCGCGAACAATCCGAAATCATCGACAGGCTTGGACAGGAAATCATCTGCGCCTGCTTCAAGGCCGCGCAATCGATCATCGCGGTCTGTTAGCGCAGTTAGCATGACCACGGGAATGTGCCGGGTTGCGAGATTGGCCTTCAATCGGCGACACACCTCATAGCCATCCATACCCGGCATCATCACGTCGAGCAGAATAATATCTGGCTGATGGCGCTGGGCGGATTCAATCGCGTGAGCGCCATCAGCGGCCATGAATACGGTATAATACTTGGCTTCCAGCTTCGCTTGCAGCAGCCGCCGGTTGGCTTCGATATCGTCAACAACCAATACACTCGCCGTCATGCGGGTGCTTCCTTGGAAATGAGTTCATCTACCGTCTGCAGGAAGGATCGCACCTGGATCGGTTTTGACAGATAGCCTTCGCAGCCTGCTTCGCGGACGAGAATTTCGTCAGTCCTCATGGCAAATGCGGTGACGGCCAGTACCGGTATGGCAGCGGTTCTTTCATCGTCTTTTAGCCAACGCGTAATGTCGAGGCCAGAAACTTCCGGCAATTGGATGTCCATAATGATCAAGTCCGGGCGTGATTCCAAAGCCAGGCCAACCGCTTTGGCGCCGTCAACGCATTGCAGCGTTTCATATCCCATTGCTTCCAACAGGTCAGAAAACAGGCGCATATTCAACGCATTGTCCTCAACGATTAGGACTTTCCGAGAGGTCTTAGCTGCCATGAGCTCGGTTCCGAATCACAAGGGTCTCCATTTGCCCCGATTCTTTATATCGTTAAGATCGTTAACGTTTCTTTTCCATTTGCGTGTTGATCCGGAACATGCCATGAACAGGCATGCCTTCCTTGTGCCGAGACTGTGATACTCATGTCTCTGAAACGACAGAGGCCTGCCCTGCATGCGGATCTGTGCGGATGATTTCGCACCCCGATCTTGAGACCCTGTTTATTGCACACATCGATTGCGATGCCTTTTTTGCGGCGATCGAAAAGCGTGACAATCCAGACCTCAAGCATAAACCCGTCATTGTCGGCGGCGGAAAGCGCGGCGTCGTCACCACCTGTTGCTATATCGCCAGGCTGAACGGCGTTCGCTCTGCCATGCCAATGTTCAAAGCTCTGAAAGCTTGCCCGGAAGCCATTGTGGTGCCACCGCGCCGCGAGGCCTATTCACAAGCGTCGCGGCAGATCCGTAAGAAGTTCGAGACGCTGACGCCAAAAGTACAGATGCTGAGCGTCGATGAGGGATTTCTCGACCTATCTGGCACCACTCGCGTTTCAAAGGGTTTCCCGGCCCAATCCCTCAGCCGATTGGCACGTGAGATTGAGGCCGATATCAGGATTACAATCTCGATCGGACTGTCTGAGAATAAGTTTCTCGCCAAGACAGCCAGCGAGTTAGACAAACCGCGCGGCTTCGCGATGATTGCGCAATCGGAAGCTGAAGACCTTCTCGCCCCTAAGCCTGTCAGCTTTCTGCACGGCGTCGGCAAACAGCTGGCCAAGAAGCTCGACCGCGACGGCTATCGACTGGTTGGTGATTTGCAAGCCGCTGAAGCGAGACAGCTGATCCGGCGCTATGGGGAAACCGGTCTATGGCTGCATCAGCGCTCGCACGGCATCGACAATCGCCCGGTACGAACCGATGGCCTGCGCAAATCGGTCTCTGCAGAGCGGACGTTTCGGGATGACATTGCCAATCAGGCAATCCTTGAAGATCGGCTTTGGGAAGTCTGCGAGGAAACCGCGACCCGCGCCAAGCGCCATAGTGTCGAAGGCTCAACGATTACGCTGAAGCTCAAGACCAAGGATTTTCGCACGCTGACTCGCTCCGTGACCCTGCCCGCGTCGACCAATCTGGCAAATGCGATGTTTCGCGTCACCAAACCCCTGCTTGAGCGCGAATGTCAGGCCGGGCGCTCTTATCGTCTGATCGGGATTGGCCTGTCGCATCTTCAGGATGCGCGCTGGGATACGCGCGACCTGATCGATCCGGGCATTGAAAAACGCGCCAAGGCCGAACGGGCAAGTGATGCGGCCCGGTCCAAGTTCGGAAATGCCTCAGTCGTCACTGGGCGCGCCATTCGTCTGGCCGCGACGAAAGCCAAAAAAACGTAATTGTGGCTTGCGATTTGTCGGCAGAAGCCGCTAGCACTCAAAACAGATAATGAGGAAATTGATATGGCATCTCCAGAAACCCGTTTGGCGGAGCTCGGCATTACTTTACCCGAACCGATGGCGCCAGTGGCAAACTATGTTCCGTTCGTGATCAGCGGCTCGCAATTGTTCGTCTCCGGACAAGTCAGTGCTGGACCAGATGGCCGTGTCCTTGGCCGATTGGGCGAAAACATGTCTGTCGAAGAAGGTCAGGCTGCGGCCCGGCTGTGCGGGATCAATCTGATCACCCAGTGCAAAGCCGCGCTGGGCGACCTGTCACGCTTGAAGCGCGTCGTGAAGCTGGGCGGTTTCGTCAATGCCCACCCGGAGTTCACGGCCATCCCGCAAGTTATCAATGGCTGCTCGGATCTGATGGTCGATGTATTTGGCGACGCAGGCCGTCACGCGCGCTTCGCGGTCGCCAGTCCGGTTTTGCCGCTCGGCGTCGCCGTCGAAGTCGATGGAATATTCGAGATTGGCTGAGGCCTTCACGATCTCTGATTTTGCTTATGCTCATCGCGGGCTATGGCAGGCAGGCGGCCTACCGGAAAACAGCCTTGCGGCCTTTCTCGCTGCGGCTGAACACGGTCTCGGAATTGAGTTTGATATCCGCCCGGCGGCGGATGGCGTGCCGATCATTTTTCATGATCCGACTCTGGACCGGATGACTGAAACATCTGGTATGATCGAAACCCGCAAGAGCGAAGCGCTGATCGGTATACCGCTTATCGGCGGCGGCGAAATCATATCTCTCGCGACTTTGCTGCAGGCCTGGCCAGCAACAACTCCGCTGCTTTGTGAACTTAAAGTGGACGGCGCGACAGATCCTGCCACTTTGGCCAAGACCGTTGCAGAGCAAATTCAGACGCATAATGGACCCGCAGCGATGATGAGCTTTTCGACCGAAGCCGTTGCGGCCATCCCACCGGGAATCATGAAAGGTCAGTTGATCTTGCCATCACAACACACGGGCAAATCGGATCTCGCGGCGACGCCGAAAACCACCGTCGACTATTTCGCATGCCATGTCAGCGATGCATCGAACGCGTCTCTGCAAGCGGCGCGAACAAACCGCCCGCTTGTCACTTGGACTGTGAAGGATGAGGCCACTTGCGAGGCGCTGTCACCATTCACCGACAGTCAAATATTTGAAGGCTTCGATCCAATGCTGGCAAAACGCCACATTCTGAATAGATAAGACCGTATGGACGATACGGTTTTCAAAGCACGGATTATTTCTGGTCTGGACGAAGTGTCCGCAGAGGCCTGGAACAGAGTCGCCAATCCACCAGGTCTCGCCTTTGACCCATTTCTCAGTTGGGAGTTTCTCGAAGCTCTGGAATCCTCTGGGGCTGCGATCCCGGAGACCGGGTGGTCGCCATGCCACGTTCTGGTCGAAGGGCCCGGCGATGTGCTTCTGGCGGCGATGCCGCTTTACGCCAAAACCAATAGCCAGGGCGAGTTCGTGTTCGACCATAGCTGGGCCGATGCTTATGAACGTGCTGGCGGGAACTATTTCCCGAAACTGCTCAGCGCGGTTCCGTTCACACCCGTCACAGGTCGCCGGTTTCTCATCCCCACTGGTCCGGATCAGGAGCGCTTACGGCAAGCTCTGCTGTCAGCGGCAATCCAAATCGCGGCGCAAAACGATTGTTCATCCGTCCACATCAATTTTTTGCCAGGGCAGACGGCGACGCTGATGGATGAGACCGGCCTGTTGATCAGAACCGATCAGCAATTCCACTGGCGCAATGACAATTACACGACGTTTGACGATTTTCTCGCGGCGCTGTCATCCGCAAAGCGCAAGAATTTGCGAAAAGAGCGCGCCAAGGCGCAAGCCGGCCTGCGTTTCGAACACCTTACTGGCGATCAGATTAGAGAGGATCACTGGGACGCGTTCTTCGAGTTCTACATGGATACTGGATCGCGCAAGTGGGGCTATCCGTATCTCAATCGAGAGACTTTCTCATTGCTCGGCGAACGGCTGTCGCAACACATATTGCTGATCCTGGCATATGACGGCGATGAACCGATTGCAGGGGCGCTCAACTTAATCGGATCTGACACATTGTATGGCCGGTATTGGGGCTGTACGGACCCTCGCCCGTTCCTGCATTTTGAGACCTGTTATTATCAAGCGATCGACTATGCCATCGCGCACAATTTGAGCACGGTCGAAGCAGGCGCCCAGGGCGGGCACAAACTGGCCCGCGGCTATGTGCCCGTAACCACCCATTCTGCGCACTGGATCGCGCATAAAGGCTTGCGCGAGGCAATTGATCATTATCTCGAGCGCGAACGCAGCGCCGTCGAGCACGAAGCAAAATATCTGATGAAACGAACCCCATTCAAGAAGGATCAGCCATGACTCTGCACGCGGACTATGACCCGGACAATATTTTCGCGAAGATTCTCAGCGGCGATATGCCCAGCGTCAAAGTGTTCGAGGATGACGTTGCGCTGGCCTTCATGGATGTCTTTCCGCAAGCTGAAGGACACACTTTGGTTATTCCCAAAGGCGTCCAGGCGCGAAATATACTTGATATGCCCACAGAAAAACTCGGGGCTTATATGGAACGCGTTCAAGCGGTCGCGCGGGCTGTCGAAATGGCACTGACGCCGGACGGCGTCGTGGTGACGCAGTTTAACGGTGCCCCCGCTGGGCAAACGGTGTTCCACCTACATTTCCATATCATCCCTCGTTGGCAAGGTGACAGCATGCGCGGCCATGCGAGCGGAAAAATGGCTGATATCGATGCGCTAGAGATTCTGGCTCAGAAAATTCGCCCTTTTCTAGGCTAATATGCTAAAATACGCGCGAGGGCGCGGATGCGAACGCTAGAGGACTATATTGAACGCACGCAGGCATGCAGATCGGAAGATGAGCTTTTCCGGCAGTTTGATAGCTTTGTCCGATCTTATGCAATCGATGTCAGCTCTTACCATATTTTGGCAGAGAACCTGCGCGCCGTTCCGATCGAGTCTGGACTAATCCGGCAAAACTTCCCGGAAGACTGGGCCAAGAAATATATCAGTCAGCAATACTCACGCATCGACCCTGTCCTTGAGCAATCACGGCGCGAAGCAAAACCGTTCCATTGGTTCGATGTCGACAAGAAGCTAAATCTGAGCACCGTTCAAAAACAGTTTCTGGCTGAACTGAAACAAGCCGGCCTTACAGATGGCATCGCCGTGCCTGTCTTCGGTCCAATGGGCACAATTGCCTATTTTGGACTGGGTTGCATCGGCGACGCGCTTATGCTCACAGATGAACAGGAACTGGAATTACAATTCGCCTGCCTGCAAACTCACAATCGCTATTTTGAATTGGCCCATATCGATACCAGCGAGCCTCGCAAACCGCTCAGTCCGCGTGAAAAGCAGGTCCTGTCACTGGTCGCAGCGGGCCTTTCAAACAATTATATAGCAGACCGGCTCGGCATCACTGAAAATACAGTCGACACAATGCTGAGACGGGCCTTCGCCAAGCTGAACGTCAACAATCGCATCAGCGCTGTTCTGAAAGGCATTGGCTGCGGATTGATCTTGCCCTGACGGCCTCGACTATAGGCCGAGCTTCTGCCGCAGGATCTGGTTCACCGCTTGCGGATTGGCTTTGCCGCCCGAAGCTTTCATCACTTGACCAACAAACCAACCCATCGATTTCGGCTTCTCTTTGACTGAAGCGGCCTGCTCAGGATTGGCAGCGATGACGTCATCAATGATGGCCTCAATCGCGCCGGTATCTGTGACCTGTTTCAGACCGTGCTTTTCGACAATGTCAGCTGGTTCGCCTTCACCATCAATCATCCTCTGAAAGACATCTTTGGCGATTTTTCCGGAAATGACATCGTCACCAATCAAGTCAATCAAGCCGCCAAGCTGCGTCGCCGAGACCGGGCTCTGTGACAGGTCCAGCTCGGCTTTATTCAGATACCCGAACAATTCCTGCGTCACCCAGTTGGCCGAAAGTTTTGGATCGCGGCCTTTGGCAACCGTCTCATAGAATTCCGCGCGCTCTGCGTCCGATGTCAGAACACCGGCATCATAGCGTGAGAGACCGTATTCCGCTTCAAACCGAGCGCGCTTCTGGTCCGGCAGTTCTGGCAGGTCGACCCGAATACCTTCAATAAAGGCGTCATCAATTTCGAGTGGCAGAAGGTCCGGGTCCGGGAAATAGCGGTAATCATGCGCGTCTTCCTTGGAGCGCATGCTACGGGTTTCGCCTTTGTCTGGATCGTAGAGACGCGTCTCCTGATCGACAGCACCGCCACCTTCAACGATTTCGATCTGACGCCGCGCTTCATATTCAATCGCGGCTTGAATGAAGCGGAATGAGTTCATGTTCTTGATTTCACAACGTGTGCCGAGATGGCTAAAGTCATCATTCTCGCGGAATTTTTCATAGGTCCCGGGCTTGCAGATCGAGACATTTACGTCCGCGCGCAGGTTGCCTTTTTCCATGTCGCCGTCGCAAGTACCGAGCGCAACAACGATTGATTTCAGCTTTTTGACATAGGCGGCGGCTTCAAGCGGCGTGCGAATATCCGGCTTGGAGACGATCTCCATCAGCGCCACGCCCGAGCGGTTCAGATCGACATAGGTCGCGTTCGGATCCATGTCGTGGATCGACTTACCGGCATCCTGTTCCAAATGCAGACGCTCAATGCGCGCCGTAAACGTGTAAGCTGGATCGCCATGTGACGGCTCGACATCGATTTCGATCTCGCCTTCGCCGACGATGGGGTGCTCGAACTGACTGATTTGGTAGCCTTGCGGCAAATCCGGATAGAAATAATTCTTGCGGTCAAAGCGCGAATATTTGTTGATTTGCGCATTCAGGCCGAGCCCCGTGCGGACCGCTTGCTCTACACAGAACTTGTTGATGACAGGCAGCATGCCCGGCATTGCCGCATCGACGAGCGAAACATTGTGGTTCGGCTCGGCGCCAAATTTCGTCGAGGCGCCTGAAAACAGTTTTGCGTTGGAGGCAACTTGCGCATGGACTTCCAGTCCAAGCACAATTTCCCACTCTCCGGTGTCACCTTTAAGCGTATAGGTCGGGCGCTCACTCATAATGTGATCTCTTATTCAAACTCAGGATCGCTAAAGCATAGTTTGGCCTGGCCCGCTAGATGATCAGGCCGCAGATTGCACTTGAGGTTTTCGGTCGCGCTTGTCCATGCGCTTGGCTTCGGCGCGAACGCGCTTCTCGATTTTTTCCCAGCCATTTATCCCGACATAGATACGCTCTATTTCACCGCGACTATAGAGAACGAAACTGGGATACGCGAAACGACTTCGCTTTCCGAAAGCTTCTCTGAATTTCGCATCATGCGGCCCATACCCGCCATTGAATGGATTCCCGTTCAAACGGGTCATGGTCAGTTTCAAATGACGAGACGCGCTGTCCTTTTTCCAGTCCGGCAGAGCGCTGGATTTCCAATATTTGCACGCGCCGCAATTTGGTGAACCGAAATAGACGACTTCATAGTCTGCCGGCGGCGGCGGAAACAGCGTCCTGAACCCTGTTGCGCCGCCAATCGCCACAATACTGAGTAGAAAAAGCACGAATAGATTTTTCACCGAAAGACATCCTATGAATACTGTTCACAGGTTAGAATTGATTGCTTTCTGTTGAATTTCTGAAAAACATCAAAATTGATGAAACGCTGGATTGAGCGCAGCGCTTACGCGCCTTAGCCATCCGGTTCATCGTCTTGCGACTTGGCGTTTGCTGCTTCGACGCGGGCGCGTCGTTCTGCGAGACGACGATCCACTGCGTGATCCTTTTTGCCAAACAGGCCAAATCCATCTGAGGAACCATCGCCCTCTCTGGCATCCAGGAAGCGACCAGCAATCATTGAGAGCCGAATAGACGCATACGCCGCCGCGACCAACGACAAAGCCCAGATATGGCGTGATCTTGGATGCAATGGATCGGCGCCAACGCTATAGGCGGTCAGCAGCACAAGCGCACAGCAAATGACGAAAGCTGCGAGCGCGATGAACCAGAAGCGCGAGCGAGAGCTCATCGATACAGGCTACCACCACTTTCCTGGTTTTGCGACAAATCCCGCGGCGTCTTCAATCGCCCCGGCGACGCGGAAACATGCGCCTTCATCCAATGCTTTGCCGATAACTTGCAGGCCAAGTGGCAGTCCATCATTGTCGATCCCGGCAGGCACCGAAATGCCAGGCAGACCGGCAAGGTTCGCAGTCACTGTGAAAATATCGTTCAAATACATCTGAACCGGATCATCGGTTTTCTCGCCATACGCAAAAGCCGCGCTTGGGCAAGTTGGTGTCAGCAAAGCATCAACCTCTTCGAAAACCGTTTCGAAATCTTGCAGGATCCGCGTGCGAACTTTCTGGGCCCGCAAATAATAGGCGTCATAATAGCCAGACGACAACACATAGGTGCCGATCATCAAACGGCGCTGCACTTCGGCGCCAAAGCCTTCGGCGCGAGTGCCTTCATAGGTTGATGTCAGACTATCGCCGGATTCGCGGGCGCCGTAGCGCATGCCATCATAGCGCGCGAGATTGGACGAGGCTTCGGCGGGCGCGACGATATAATAGGCCGGCAGCGCATATTTGGTGTGCGGCAGCGATACATCGACGATCTCTGCGCCCATGGCTTTCAGCCATTTAATGCCTTGTTGCCAAAGATCTTCAATCTCTTGAGGCATGCCGTCGACGCGGTATTCTTTCGGGACGCCAATCTTCATACCTTTGACGCCCTTGGAAACGTCCGACACCCAATCCGGTGTCTCGACATTTAGAGACGTCGAATCCTTGTCATCGTGCGAACACATGATCTCGGTCAGCAACGCTGCGTCAGTAACCGTCTTTGCGATCGGCCCAGCCTGATCGAGCGAACTGGCAAAGGCCACCATGCCCCAACGCGACGCCCGGCCATAAGTTGGTTTGATCCCAACCGTCCCAGTAAAAGCGGCGGGCTGGCGGATTGATCCGCCTGTATCAGACGCTGTCGCCGCGAGGCACAAATCTGCCGCAACCGCAGTCGCCGAGCCGCCAGATGAGCCTCCAGAAGTCAGCGTCGCATTCGAACTGCCGCGTCGCCATGGATTAGATGGCGGGCCAAACCGCGACGTTTCGTTCGACGAGCCCATCGCAAACTCATCCATATTGAGTTTACCGAGCATCACCGCGCCGGCATCCCACAGATTTTGCGTGACCGTGCTCTCATAAGTCGGCGTGAACTCGCCAAGAATGTTCGAGCAGGCCGTCGTACGCACACCTTTGGTGCAATACAGGTCTTTGACGCCCAGCGGCGCACCATCGAGTCGCCCAGCATTTCCAGCTTTACGGCGCGCATCGGATTCAGCGGCCATAGACAGCGCTTTCTCCGGCGTTTGAACGACATAGGCGTTCAGATCACCATTCGACGCTTCGATCGTTTCGACAAAGGCCTGGGTCAGCTCGACAGCAGAGAAGGTCCCCTGCTCCAATCCTTCGATGGCTTTGGTCAATGTCAGGTTTGTGAGCTCGCTCATGCGATCTCCTATATCTTGAACTTGATTTTCTCGGACTTCGTATGCCGCCTTGGTCCGTAAAGACAAGCCTTAAACGCCGTTTCGCACCCGGCATTGTTATACGACGTTCAGGCTCACAGTGATTTGATTGGAGTCTCTTTGGGTTCGCGATATTATCGACCCCATCATAAGGAGCCTCCATGCTGACTCATCGTATTGTCTTCGCCGCTATGCTGCTGACTGTCACAGCTTGTGCAACTGCAACCACACCGGAAGCTCTGGAAGCCCGGGAACAAGCCAAAGCCGCCGCCGTTTTCGCTAACGATCCCCGGCGCGGCGACGAAATCAACCGGCTGTGTTTTGCAAATCGGATTGATAGTTTCGGCGAGACCACCAAGCGCGCTGTCGTCGTTCGCGAAGGCCGCGACTATTTTCTTATTGAGACCTTCTCCGGGTGCTTTGACTTGGATCGGGCGCAATCACTCGCGATCGATCCCGCCACCAGTTGCCTTGGAAAAGGCGATCGAATTTTGGCATTCGACAGTTTTTTCCTCAGCAAGAATGACATCGCGCACCAGCAGTCCTGCCGGGTCAAGACCATCTATGAATGGGATCGTGACGCTGAAGCGTCAGACGTCGATGCAGAAGACACTGAAAGCGAAGCGGAAACCGTCGAAACCGCAATGGCTGATTAGCGTCTATTCGACGGCTTTTGGAACGACAAAGAAGCCCTCTTCGGACTTTGGCGCATTGGCCAGAACCTGATCCGGGATATTGCCGTCTGTCACGACATCATCGCGCATTGGCAGGCTCGACGCGACGACGGATGTCATTGGCGCGATACCCTCAATATCGACTTCGTTGAGTTGCTCAATCCAGCCCATTATACCGCTCAGCTCACCGGCCAGCGTTTCTAGCCTGTCTTCCGGCACCGCGATACGGCTCAGGCGGGCAACTTTGCGAACATCGTCTTTTGTGACACTCATGTCTGGGCAACTCCAATTGACCGCGGCAGCGATACGCGCCAGTGAGCGCTAAGACAAGCCCATGCCTGAACTCCTTTTGAATGATCTTCCCGCCACGGGGCCCCTGCTCGGTATTGACCCGGGTGCCAAATCGATTGGCGTCGCGCGCAGCGACGCGCTGCGCATGATCGCGTCGCCCGTTGAGATCATCCCGCGTGGCAAGAAGCTTCGCCCCGTCCTGCTCCGGCTGTTTGATGTTTATGATGAGCGTGGCTGTGTCGGATTGGTTGTCGGCCTTCCGCTCAATCTTGATGGCTCATCCGGACCACGTGTACAGGCCGCCAAAGCTTTGACGCTCAACATTCTCGCGCACCGTGATATCCCGCTCGCTTTCCAGGATGAGCGCCTCTCAAGCGCCGAAGCCGAACGTGTGATGATCCAGGCCGATTTGAGTCGGGCACGACGCGCTGAAGCGATTGACGCATCGGCTGCGGCGATCATTCTTCAGACAGCCCTGGACCGGCTGGCCAACGGTTCGGACTAACGTAATACGGCGTTGAGAAGAGCGTTCATACGTGACGCAAATTGCTCGCGGTGAATCTCTTGGCGCCGTGACAGGACTTCAAACTCACTTCCACGCGATAAGGCCACCAACATACGGGCAGCTTCAAGTGGGCGGCTCGCCCCCAATCTCTCCAGCGGATCTGACAACCAGCTTTCGAGGGTTCGCGACCAGGCGGCAACGCGCATGCGCATGGCATCATCGCGGCCAGCGAACAAAACCATTTCATACTCAATTGCTTCAAGTCCGGACTGTGCAGGGTTAAGGGTCGTCATGCCGCCAAGAAACCGAATGAAATCTTCGCGGGTTTCGACCGGGCGGTGCGTCAACGTTTCCACCAGCGAGCGCTGATAATCATCAATGTAAAGCGAGAAGGCATCGCGCACCAGGTCTTCGCGAGTGGCAAAATGATACGTCGTCGTTCCTGGCGAGACGCCCGCCACGGCAGCAACGGCGCGGTGCGTAACTTTGTCGACGCCCTTATTGGAGATGATATCCAACGCGGCGCGCAAAATACGCTCGCGATTCGCGCCGCGTGGTGCGGATTTTCTGGGCGACTCGGCCTCAGACATCTGTTTCGCCCCTTTTGCACGCCTGTACGATCATTACAGATTCGTAGTAATTACGTCAGAACCCAAGACCGAAGTCAAACCTGAACAGCAAGATATTTGCACGGATTGGCGAAAAATCTCAACGCGTCACGGACACGCATACATTTGTACAAAATGTCACTGCGTCGCAAACCAGCGCGTTGTCTTGACCTTTCAAAACACTCACGCGCATAAACACTTTTGGGATGAGGGCGAGATGATCTGGTATTTTGCGGCAGCGATCGGCGGCTACCTTCTCGGCTCGATTCCATTTGGGCTATTGATCACGCGAGTCGCAGGGCTCGGCGATATCCGACAAGTCGGCTCGGGAAATATCGGCGCCACAAATGTGCTGCGCACCGGGCGCAAAGATCTCGCTTTTGCAACGTTGCTTCTCGACAGTTTCAAAGCGGGTCTTGCCGTGCTTCTGCTCACCTATTTATCAGGTGACCGAAACATCGGATTGATCGCGGGTGCCTGCGCATTCCTGGGACATTGCTATCCGATCTGGCTCGGCTTCAAAGGTGGCAAAGGCGTTGCGACTTATGCTGGATTACTGGTTTTTGCATCACCCCTGGCGCTCGCCATTGGCGCGCCGATCTGGCTCGGGCTATTTGCCATCACGCGTATCTCTTCATTGGCGGCCCTATCAGCCGCCGCTGCCGTTCCATTCGGCGCATATTTGCTCGGTGAAACGTCTTTTGCGACAGGCGTTTTGCTGGCGCTCAGCGTTCTTGTATTCTGGACTCATCGCGAGAATATCAAACGGCTTTTGAGTGGGACTGAGCCAAAATTTGGGAGTAAACCGAAATAGCACCCGATTCCGGGGGACTGACTGAAACTGAGAAACGCGCCTGGCTGATACTGGCCCGGACCCCGCGAGTGGGACCGGTCACGTTTTTTCAATTGCTGTCGCGATTTGGCAATGCAGGAGACGCGCTATCCGCGCTACCCTCTCTTTCACTGCGCGCTGGCGGCAAAAGGCTTCGTCCACCTGATGATATTGACCGTGAGATCGAGCAGATCAGTCGCTATGGCGCAAAAATTGTCTGCGCCGGTGAACCAGCTTTTCCAAGTGCATTAAGGCAATTCTCGCCGCCCCCGCCGGTGATCACAATCCTCGGAGATGCGCGCCTGTTCGAGCGCCGATGTGTGGCAATTGTTGGCGCGCGACAAGCATCTGCCGCTGGCCGCAAGCTCGCGCGTGATATTGCCGCTGAGCTGTCAGAGGCCGGGTTCGCAATCGTCTCTGGCCTCGCCCGCGGCATAGATGGAGAAGCTCATGCGGCAAGCCTCGCCGGCGGGACAATTGCGGTTCTGGGCGGCGGAATTGACCACGTTTATCCGCCGCAACATCAGCGCCTTTATGCCGAGATCGCGGCATCAGGCCTATTGGTCAGTGAAAGCCCATTCGGCCACCGTGCGACAGCACGTGATTTTCCGCGCCGAAACCGAATCATAACGGGCCTGGCCGAAGGAGTCGTCATCATTGAGGCCGCAGAGCGCTCTGGTTCTCTGATTTCAGCGCGAACGGCGCTGGAACAAAACCGAGAAGTTATGGCGGTGCCGGGATCGCCGCTCGAACCGCGATGCGCAGGAAGTAATCGCCTGCTTCGCGACGGGGCGACGTTGGTCCGCAACGCTGAAGATGTGATCGAGGCACTCGCCATATCTCCGACGCGCGCCTTGAAAGCGCCGGTGCCCCCAACATTCCAGGCGCCACCCGATCCAGAGCCTGATTTGCCTGATGCGCAAATCGAGGCTGTGCGCAATGCGCTTAGCCCGACGCCTGTTCTGATCGATGAAATTGCACGTGTCGCGGCTATCTCCGTACCGCGTTGCGCGGTGATCCTGGTCGAGCTGGAATTGGCTGGCATCGCCACCACTTATCCGGGTGGCTTAGCCTCCCTCGCCGTCTAGAGCCGCAGCCATAATGACACAACTCACTGCTATTTAACCTCAATCTCTTCGTCCATCACTGGACGCTGCGACGGCCACGGCTTAAGCGATTCTGGAGTTAGTGTGTCGGAGTCGCTGAATGCAAAAATGGCCATGGTTACTGCTTTTTGCTGCAAGCATTGTCCATTCCGGCAACGCCCACGCTCAGGATCCTGCGATCGAAAACGCAGTGGAGCAGCCGAAAGTCGTCCTCGACGCGGACAATATCTACGTAAACGAAGCCGACAATACTGTTATCGCTGAAGGCAACGTTGAAGCGAAGTATGAAGGCCGGGTCTTGCGCGCAGATCGTCTGATCTATGATCGCAATACCGACCGGGTTCGCGCCGCAGGTAATGTCATCATTTTGGACGCCGATGGCACTGAGAATTTCGCCGATGAAATCGAAACCGACGCCAATTTGCAAGACGGCTACGCAATCGGCTATTCCACCCGCATCCCGAATGGCGGCCTGGCTGTTGCAGAATCTGCGGTGCGTACGTCTGAGGGCTACAATGCCCTCGATAAGATCGTGTACACGTCATGCGAGCTTTGCGACGAAGACGATACGCCGACCTGGGCTTTGCGGGCACGACGTGCCGTTCTGAACCAAGAAGCACAAATGATGTCCTATCGGGACGCGGTGCTGGAAGTGGCTGGTGTGCCGGTTTTTTACCTGCCCTACTTCGCTCACCCCGATCCGAGTTCAGAGCGCCGCTCTGGTCTGTTAGCTCCGGACTTTGGCACCTCCTCCAAGCTCGGTGTTTTCTATCAACAACCTTATTACTGGGCGATCTCACCGTATCAGGAATTAACCGTTTCGCCGAAAGTCATGACGAATGTGAACCCGCTACTCGAACTAGGCTATCGTAAAAGATTCTGGTCCGGTTCGGTTACTGCGAATGTGAGTTTCACCGAAGAGCAGGAATTTGACTCGGACGGCGAACGATTTGGCGAAAATGAATTTCGCGGGCACATCTTTGCAGAGGGTGGATTTGCGATCCGACCGGGCTGGCTTTGGGGCTTTGCTGTCGAGCAGGTCAGCGATGATCTCTACACCCGGCGCTATGATATTACCGGCGAGAATGACGAGCGCGGCCTTTATGCGGGGCAACCACGATACCTGCTCAATCAACTTTATACTCAGGCTCAGAGCCAGAACTGGTATTTCGATAGCGCGTTATTGACCTTTGAAACCAATCGCGAGGGCGATAGCGACGCACGACTACCGCGCGCTTTGCCCCTAATGTATGGCGAGCGTCTGTTTGACTATGGTGATTTTGGTACGCTCGCGGTTTCTGGCTCGACTGCTATTCTGGAGCGCGAAATTGGCGTGGACAGCTATCGGGCATCTGGTGGCGCTGACTGGTCGACGACCCGAGTCCTGCCCGGTGGAATTCTCGTGAACCCGTTCGCTGAAGGCCGTTTCGACTATTATCAGGTCGATAATACGGGAACGGACGTTTCGACGATCTCGCGCGGCGCGGCGAGTCTCGGCACACGTATATCCTATCCACTCTACAGGCCTGGCGAGACAGTCGACATCCTGATCGAGCCTGAAGCTATGTTTGCTTATGGGACGTCTGGCGCGAATGACCCCGATATTCCGATCGAAGATAGCCTATTCTATGAACTGGATGAGACGTCTTTGTTCGAAGCGAATGCCGCGTCAGGGTTCGACACGTATGAAGGCGGCAGCAAAGCCTCTTTCGGGGCGTCCGTTTCTGCGCGCTGGAAGAACGGCATGACAATATCGGCGCTCGGCGGACGGCGCTGGCGCGATATGTCAGATCCGGTATTCGATGTCGGCTCCAATCTCGATGGCACGGTTTCTGACTGGGTTGCTGGCGTCTCGGCTGATTTTGGGCGGCCGCTCAAGATTGAAACGCGGGTCCGTCTGGATGATGACGATCTCGGTCTCAACCGAATTGATGCTCGGGTGAAAACGAATTTCTGGCGCTTCCGCGCAGACGCGCGCTACTACAATATATCTGGCGACGTCACCTCATCTGGGTTCAGTGATGAAGGGATTACTGTGACCAGCGATTTCAAGCTGACGGACAATTACTATTTCTTGTTCAATCTGAGCCGCGATATTTCGGGCCGCGCGAATTCGGCCGGACGCACCAGCGATCCGCGTGACATTCGGCAATCGCTGGGGATCGCCTATGAAGACGATTGTTCAAGGTTCGAAATCGCCTTCGAGCGCTCCGAAGCAATTGATCGAACGATCGGACCAGAGGATTCGGTCAAGTTTCGATTCGCGCTGAAAACCCTTGGCGGTTTTGGCTCCGGCGACGTCGACTGATTTTTCAACGCAGTCCCGACACATTACAGCCATCTCCGTTGCGCATTGTTCAGTAGGCGTTATGTTCCGCTCGTTATGATGCGGTTATCGAGATCCGCAGGAGATAGAGTATGATTCGGTCAATTGCCTTGACAGCGATAGTGTTCCTCGCAGGCGCGTGGACAATGCATGCCCAGACGGCGCCTCCAGCGGCTCCTGCAAGCCAGCAAATCGAGGGCATTATTGCTGTTGTAAATGATGATCCGATTTCATTTACAGATGTTCGCCAACGCGCTCAGCTGCTCCTTTTGAGCCTTGGCGGCCAACAACCCACACAAGAACAGATCCAGCAAATTACGACGCAAGCTCTGGAACAGTTAATCGATGAAAAATTGCAACTCCAGGAAGCGGCTGAGTATGAAGTTGAAATTTCTGATGACGAGATCGCCAGTTCGATTGGTCGCCTGGCACAGCAGTCCGGCATCACTCGCGACGATCTCGTACAGAGCCTGATCCAGTCCGGCATCAATCCAACCAGTCTGGAAGAGCAAACACGGGCCGACATCGCCTGGCGGCGGATTATGGGCGGCCTGTACGGGTCACGTATTCGGATTTCGGACAACCAGATCACCGAACAGATCAAACGCTTGCAGGCCGACGCGTTGAAAGAGCAATATCTTGTCGCGGAAATATTCCTCTATGCTCCACTGGAAACTGACAAAACTCAAGCTTTGGTCGCTGCCAACTCCATTATTGATCAACTCCGCGCGGGCGCTCAGTTCGAAGTTGCTGCGCAGCGGTTTTCCTCGGCACCGACTGCAGCAACTGGCGGGGATATGGGCTGGATCGTGATTGACGATTTCGATGATGCTCGCAAACAAGCCCTTCAAAACATGAGCGAACCTGGTCTGACAGAGCCAATCCAAGTGGATGATGGCATCTATATCCTGAATATTCGCAATCGGCGGGATCCCTCTCAAGCGAGCACGTTGGTTGATGTGACGCGCGTTACTGTTGCAGACGGCTCTGAAGCGAGCTTGAAAGCCGCTGTTTCAGATGCCGAAGATTGTGCTGGCATCGACGCCATTGTTGATGCGGACGACAATCTCCGCGCTGTCGCGTTGACTGATTTGAACGTTGACGATCTGGGCGTTGAGGGAAAGTCTATGGTTCTGTCGACCGAGATTGGCGCGGCAACTGACATATTCGCGCAATCTGGAACACTGGCTGTCATGTTTGTCTGTGACCGCAAGAATGATGTTCAAGCCGTTCCCAATCGCGAGCAAGTCGAGGATCGGCTGTATAGCCAGCAACTGGGAATGATATCCGAGCGCAGTCTTCGTAATCTACGCCGCGAGGCGACGATTATTCGACGTCAATAATAGCTCTTGAAACCTGCGCTACCGCCTCTCGCTGTCACCATGGGCGACCCGGCAGGCTGCGGGCCGCAAATCACTGCACTTGCCTGGCAGGCACGCCAGGCTGAAAAGCTGCCCCCTTTTTTCGTGGTTGGCGACCCGGCGCTATATCAAAGCTTCGGCCCCGTAGAGGCTATTAGCGGCCCAGACCTAGCAGAGTCAGTCTTCGGGCGCGCGCTGCCCGTCTTCCCCCAAGGCTCGGGCATGAGTGAAACCGTCAAAGTCGGCACGCCGTCAGGGGCATACGCTGCCGACATTGTTGAAAGCATCAAGACAGCGACAAGGTTGACGCTCGCTGGCCAGGCCTCAGCGGTGGTTACCAATCCAATTTCAAAAGCTGTGCTCTATCAACAGGGGTTTGAGTTTCCAGGACATACGGAATTCATTGCCGACCTTTGTAAAGCGAAGGCATCCGAGGCTACGCGCCCGATAATGATGCTCGTCGGGGGTGGGTTGCGAGTGGCACTGGCAACGATACATGTCCCGCTAATGCGCGTGCTGGAACACTTATCAGCAGAATCCCTCCGCCAAACTGTCAGGATCACCCATCAAGCCCTCGTTGAGGACTTTGGACTGCCTGCGCCACGCATCGCGTTTACAGGACTGAACCCTCACGCTGGCGAGGACGGTACGATTGGCACAGAAGAGCGTGATTTGATCAATCCAGTCGCCGTTGAATTGCGGCAGGATGGTATAAACCTCTCGGATGCGCGTCCGGCTGATACTGTCTTCCATGAGGCGCTGCAGGGACAGTTTGATGCGGTCATCGCGATGACTCATGATCAGGGGCTGATTCCGGTCAAGACGCTCGATATCTGGGGCGGCGTCAATACCACGCTAGGCCTGCCAATTGTCCGCACAAGCCCGGATCATGGCACGGCATATGATGCAGCCGCGGCAGGCACGTGCCGACCGGACAGTCTGATTGCCGCGTTGAAGCTGGCAGGACATCTCGCAACCAATAGAGGCGCTGGCAATGACTAATCGGCCTGGCCTCACACAAGCCCCTGCCCGCAAGGCCTTGGGCCAGCATTTCTTGTTCGATCCAGATATCTTGCGACGAACCGCATTAGCAGCAGGTCCTGTGGAAGGTCGCGATGTGATTGAAGTCGGCCCCGGACCCGGCGGCCTGACCCGAGCCCTTCTAGATTGCGGCGCCAGATCATTGACCTGCGTTGAAGCCGATACGAGATTTGCTGAAGCGCTTCAAATCTGGCCAGAATCAGAAAGCAATCGCCTCAGCGTCCTGCAAAAAGATGCGCGCAAAGTTGAATGGGAATCTCTGACGCATGTGAAGGGCGCGGCGTTACCCGTCATGATCATTGCGAATTTGCCTTACAATGTCGGCACGCCGCTGCTCGTGACCTGGCTAAAGGCCGGGCCGTGGCGCGGCGAGATGGCATTGATGTTTCAAAAGGAGGTTGCAGAACGCACTTGCGCAAAGCCAGGGGAGCGCCACTATGGCCGGCTCGCGGTCCTGACAGCGGCTGTGTGCGACGCCGCCATCGCTTTCACGCTCCCGCCTGGTGCCTTTAATCCGCCGCCAAAAGTCGACAGTGCGGTGGCGGTCTTCCGACCATTGCCTGCGGATGAACGATTCGACGACCTCGAAAGTCTCGAGAAAGTGACAACCGCGGCCTTTGGACAGCGACGCAAAATGCTGAGAGCAGCGCTGAAATCGCTCGCAAAGACTGCGCAGCTTACCCCTATCGAATGGATCGAATCCTGCGAAATTGATCCCACGGCGCGGGCCGAAACCCTGACGCAACACCAATTCAGGGCGCTGGCACGCAAATTTGGGGAGGCCGCTCATGCGCGTGACACTAACCAAAGGCGACACGGTCCTTGAGATCGATCCGAGCGCGGGTGGCGCGGTTAGCGCGCTCAGGCATCGAGATTTAACTATTCTGCGCCCCAGTCCTGAGCGGATCGGCCCAGCATTCGATACACGCAATTACTCCGCGTTTCCAATGGTCCCATTTGTAGGCCGCATCCACAATGGCGCACTCAACTGCAACGGCGTCGCGATAAGACTACCGGCAAACCTACCGCCAGAGCCACATGCGATTCATGGCCATGGCTGGCGCGCCGCCTGGAAGCTGATCTCGGAAACCGAGGATACAGCGTCATTGGTTTACGATCATGTTGCTGATGCCTGGCCATGGAATTATCTCGCGCGGCAGGACTTCACACTGGCCGAAAAGCAAATGACAGTTCGTCTCTCCATCATCAATAAGGGGACGACAAACATGCCTGCAGGGCTAGGTTGGCATCCATATTTCCCACGCGAGAACGCTATTTTGAGCCTACCCGCTGTGCAGGAATGGGTTCCAGATGATGCGACGGGCGCCAATGTCCCAGGCGCCCTTCGAAACGGATTGTGTTTAGCCACCGGCATGCCTGTTGAAGCGCTCAACTTGGACACAACGTTTTCAGTGAGTGAACCGGCCATCTCAATGAGCTGGCCCACCCACACCGTCCGCATGGTATCTGACCCGGCCTTTTCACACGCCACGATCTATGTGCCGCCTGGCGCAGACTATTTCTGCGCGGAGCCAATCACACACGCGCCAAACGCCGTTAATAGCGCAATACCCGCCTCAGAAACGGGCCTTAAATGGCTCGCTCCTGGCGAAAAGATGACCGGATCAATTATCTTGAGTGTGACTCACTAAAGCTCGCCGAGCAGGCGGCGCACATGATCTTCCAGATTGTGCTCACGCAGGCGTTTGGTGCGCTCGACCAACAGGATTCGGCGCAGCTTCTCATAGGCTTGCTCGAGGTCGTCATTGACGATGCAATAGTCGTAACGCCGCCAATGCAGAATCTCCGCCTGTGCATCCCGCATGCGCCGCGCCACCATTTCCGGGCTTGATCCCTCGCGCGCCGCCAGTCTTTGCTCGAGGGCTTCGATGCTAGGTGGCAGAACAAAAACCGAGACGCAATCATTTGGCATCTGGTCATGCAGCGCATCGGCGCCCTGCCAGTCAACGTCGAACAGGACGTCATTACCAATCTCCAGCTGCGCAACCGTATCAGCGCGCGGGGTTCCATAATAGCGGTCGAACACTTTCGCCCATTCCAAGAATTCCCGCCCGGTAATCATGTCGCGAAACTCGGCTTCGGATTTGAAGTGATAGTCAACGCCGTCACTTTCATTCGGACGCGGTTCTCTCGTGGTTGCCGAAACAGACAAAACCACGTCTTCGAATTCCTTCATGAGCTTGCGCGCGAGCGTTGTCTTGCCGGCCCCTGAGGGACTGGAAATGACCAGCATTAAGCCACGGCGAGGATCGTTTTCAGCGCTATTCGACATTCGCGGCTTGCTCCTTGAACTGATCCACAACGCTTTTGAGCGCCAGACCGGTATTCGTCAAATCTAAAGCTGCCGACTTCGAGCACAGGGTATTGGCTTCGCGGTTCAGCTCCTGGGCCAGGAAACCCAGGTCACGGCCAATCCCACTCGCTTCAGCAACAAGGGTCTGCCCGCGTGCGATGTGCGCCTCGAGACGATCGAGTTCTTCCGTGACATCCGCTTTCGTTGCGAGGACCGATATTTCCGTTACCAGACGTTCGTCCGAAACCGCGCCTTCTGTATCAAACTCTGCGATTCGCGCGCGATACTTCTCGGCGATGCTAATCTTTTGCGCGGCAGCAAATTGAACCGCCTGAGCTCTCAAGTCAGCCATTTCGGACAATTGTCCGGTTAGCATTCTGGATAAATCAACGCCTTCCTGATCCCGCGCTTTCAGCAGCTCGGCGACGACCTCAATCCCCGAGGCGACAAGCGCGTCTACTGCGCCGTCAACATCGGCCAGGTCGCGCAGTGACAGCGTGTCAGCCTCGACAACACCTTTGATCGTCATCAATGTCGCCAGTGCTGGACCTGTCGCTAATGCGCCTTCAGCTTTCTCGTAAGCTGAAATCAATGTCTGCAAGACAGTTTCGTTGACCGATACTGTATCGGCGCCTTCAAGTTCGATCCGCAGGGCCAGTTGAACGCTCCCCCGTGTGAAAGCATCGCCTGCCGCTTTGCGAACCGACTTCTGAACCACCTCCAAACCTGAGGGCATGTTCAGGCGCACGTCTAGACCGCGCCCATTGACGCTGCGTGCTTCCCAATGCCAGCTCCCCCAAGCGGCCTCTCCATTTACGCGTGCGAAGCCGGTCATCCCTGATAATGCCATCAATTCTCCCGTTCGCGCGTGATCTCTCCGCGCTCATAGGCCCGGTAAGCAGCGACGTTTCGTTTGTGCTCGGCATAGGTCTTTGCGAACAGATGTCCACCCTTCCCATCCGCAACGAAGAACACATAATCAGTCTCAGGTGGGTTGAGCACAGCGACAATCGCATCGCGACCTGGATTGCAGATCGGCGTCTTCGGCAACCCGTCCATCTGATACGTATTCCAATCGGTTTTGCGATCGATTTCCGATCGATACAGCGTGCGTCTCTGACCTTGACGGTTATATAGCGGTTCGCCCTTTGAAACGCCGTAGATGATGGTCGGGTCGCTTTCCAGGCGCATGCCTTTTTTTAAACGCCCAACGAACAATCCAGCCACCAAAGATCGCTCATCCGCGCTTGCTGTTTCCTTTTCCACCACAGACGCGAGTATAACAGCTTCATACGGTGTGGTGACGGGAACATCCGGTTGCCGCGTCTCCCAGATCTCTTCGAGCAAAGCATCCTGCGCGGTTTCCATACGCTCGATAAACTGCGTACGTGTCGTTCCGGCGCCGAATGCATATGTATCAGGCAGCAAGACGCCTTCTTCAAACTCACGCTCCGGCATATCGCCGGTCAGGTCGGTAGCAGCCTCTACGCGCCTGAGAATTTGCGCTGTGGTTAGTCCCTCAGGAATCGTCAGTCGGAATTGAATGACATCGCCTTCAACCAATTGACTGAGGATGTCGTCGATGCTGGCGCGCGCCGGGACCATGTATGACCCGGCTTTGATATCGCTCTCCACCCCATCCAGGCGGGCTTTAAAGCGTAAGACGCGCTGATCTACAACCAGGCCATCCGCCTCAAGCCGCGTCGCGACGCTGGCGAGCCCTTCGCCGCGCTCAACGGTAAACCCTGTTTCTTGAGAGATCGGTCCAGGCTTGGCGACTTCATTCTGCAACCAGAACCAGCCATAACCTGCTGCCGCTCCGCCGAGTATGACAATTACAAAAAACAGAGCGACCAGAGCTTTGAGAAAACGCATTATGAGTCTCAGTCCTGTATTTGGCCCGCCCTATACGTTGGTCGCTGTACTCGCCTGTCTAGTCAACCTGCTTCAAGATGAGCGATGCGTTAGTTCCGCCAAACCCGAATGAATTGGTCATCGCTGCGCGCACTTTGCCTTTTTTGGCTTTGTGCGGGATCAGATCGATTGGCGATTCAACACTCGGATTATCGAGATTGAGGGTCGGCGGCATAATCTGGTCACGAATAGCCAGCGCACAGAAAGCCGTTTCAATCGCACCGGCGGCGCCGAGCAAATGGCCAACCGCTGACTTCGTTGATGAGAGCGATAGATTCGACGAGTGATCACCAAATAGACGCTCAACGGCGCCAACTTCGCCTTCGTCGCCGCGCGGCGTGGATGTGCCGTGGGCGTTGACATAATCGATTTGGTCGAGCGTTACGCCGCAATTGCGCTCTGCGTGACCTGCGGCCATTTTCATCGCGCGGTAGCCACCTTCAGCGCCTTCAGCAGGCGCAGTGATATGGTGCGCATCGCCGGTCAGACCATAGCCCGCGACTTCAGCGTAAATCTTGGCGCCGCGCGCTTTCGCGTGCTCATATTCTTCCAGTACGACAATCGCCGCGCCTTCGCCCATGACAAATCCATCGCGGCCTTCATCATACGGTCGGGAGGCGCGTTTTGGCTCATCATTATATTTCGTCGACATCGCTTTGGCTGAGCAGAAGCCGGCAATCGCGAGTTCGCAAATCACCGCTTCGGATCCGCCGGCAACCATTACGTCAGCATCGCCATACTGAATGAGGCGAGCTGAATCGCCAATTGCATGCGCACCTGTCGCACAGGCTGTGACGACGGAATGATTTGGCCCCTTGAAGCCATGTTGGATCGAAACCTGGCCCGAGGCCAGATTGATCAAGGCAGAAGGGATGAAGAACGGGCTCACTTTACGCGGCCCATTCTCGTAAAGGTTGATGGAGGATTCATAGATGCTTTGCAGTCCGCCAATGCCGGAACCAATCAGAACGCCAGTGCGTTCCTTGTCCTCATCGGTTTCCGCAACCCATCCGGAATCTTCAATCGCTTCAGCAGACGCGCCGATCGCGTAGAGAATAAACTCATCGATCCGGCGTTGCTCCTTTGCGCTTGCCACTGTCAGTGGGTCAAACGCATGAGGATCGTCTTCTGATCCACCGCCGCGGCCATTCTTGTAGGGGACCTGGAAAGCAATTTTGCAGGAGGTATTGGCTGGATCGAACGCATCGATCGGTCCAGCACCAGATTCTCCAGCGATGAGTCTTTCCCAAGACGCCTCTCGATTTGCAGCGAGAGGCGAAATGATTCCTATTCCGGTAATGACAACACGGCGCATGTATCAGCCTCTAACCGACGTGAGCGTTAATATGCGATACCGCGTCACCGACGCTGCGGATATTTTCCTGCACGTCGTCCGGGATCTCAATATTGAACTCTTCTTCAAAGGCCATAACCAGCTCGACCAGGTCGAGCGAGTCTGCGCCAAGGTCATCGATGAAGCTTGCGCTCTCAACAACCTTATCACCTTCTACGTCGAGATTTTCGACAACAATTTTTTTAACACGCTCAAGAACGTCAGACATGGATACCTCTCTGATATTGTCTGATGGATAGGCTTCTACGGGCCATGGTGTTGCCGTTAGCACACACTTTGCGACAACGCCAAGCCCCGCATACTGCGAAATAGTGAGATGATCAGATCATCGCCATCCCGCCATTCACATGTAGGGTCTGTCCCGTCACATATGAAGCTTCGTCTGAAGCAAGATATACAGCAGCAGCTGCAATATCCTGTCCCAGCCCCAACCGGCCGGATGGAATTTGCCCCAAAAGCAGCTCTTTTTGAGCCTCAGGCAGGTCGTTCGTCATCGGTGATTCGATGAATCCGGGGGCGATTGTATTCGCTGTAATTCCTCGGCTCGCGACTTCTTGAGCGAGTGATTTTGTAAACCCGATCATACCAGCTTTGGAGGCGCAATAATTCGATTGGCCTGGATTTCCCGTGACGCCAACAATAGAGGCAATTCCGATAATTCGCCCCCCGCGTGCCTTCATCATCGGGCGCACGGCTTTCCGACAAAGCCGGAAATAACTTTCGAGGTTTACGCGGATAATGTCTTGAAAATCCTCATCTTTCATCTGCATCAGCAGCTTGTCACGAGTGACTCCGGCATTGGCAATAAGGATATCGAGCTTGCCCGCAGCCTCAATCGATTGCCCCACTAGCGCATCAGCCTGGTCCGGATCTGACAGGTCGCAAGGAACGATATGTGTGCGTCCACCAAGTTCGCTTGCGAGCGCTTCGAGCTTTTCAACCCGGCGCCCGGAAAGCGCCACTTCTGCTCCAGCTGCGTGCATGGTGCGAGCGATCGCTTCACCAATTCCGCCCGTCGCGCCTGTGACCAGCGCGGTCTTTCCACTTAAATCGAACATCTGCCCTCTCCTGCCTTCAGTTTTTTATGCGCTTAGGCGGTCTGCCACGGCACTAATTTCGTCCGGGCTACCCATTGTCAGCCCCTCCAGAGCGCGAACCGTTCGGCGATTCATAACACTCAAAACTTTTCCAGCGCCCGCCTCAACAGTGACTTCGACACCTTCTGCAGCCATGAATTGCACCGATTCGGTCCACCGAACCTGTCCTGTGACTTGTTCAATCAGCTGTTTTCGGATCGCTTCTGGATCGGATCCGGCGGTGGCCGTTACATTCGCGACCAAAGCGGCGCGCGGTGCCTGAAACTGGATTTCTGACAAGGCCGTAGCCATTGCATCAGCGGCAGGCTGCATAAGCGAACAATGGAACGGCGCTGACACCGGCAGGAGCACGGCTTTCTTTACACCAGCTTCCTTGGCACCCGAAATCGCCAGTTCGACAGCGGCCTTGCTCCCAGAGATCACAATTTGCCCCGGCGCATTATCATTGGCGATCTCGCAAGGTCCTTCAGATGCGCCATTGGCGCACAAGGCGGCGGCCTGTTCAGGACTCGCGCCCAGAAGAGCGGCCATGGCGCCTTCGCCCGCTGGCACAGCATCTTGCATCGCATTGCCGCGAATACGCAGCACTTTAGCGCAATCGCCGACCGAAATCGCTCCGGCCGAAGCCAACGCCGAGTATTCGCCAAGCGAGTGCCCTGCGATGAAGGCTGCTTTATTTGCGCCAATCCCATGCGCCGCTTCAAGCGCCCGCATCGCTGCGACACTCACGGCCATGAGGGCTGGTTGTGTGTTTGCGGTGAGCTTGAGATCATCTTCCGAACCGCTCCAGATCAATCCGGAAAGGTCTTGACCGAGCGCCTCGTCGACTTCTTCGAAAACTGCTCTGGCGGCAGGATAAGTATCGGCAAGATCCTTGCCCATGCCGATGAACTGGCTTCCCTGTCCGGGAAAAATAAATGCAAACTTGCTCATGTGCACTCCTGACCTCTATTTGGCGCCCGCTTAAGACGCTGCGTCGAACAGTGCAAGCGGGTTGATTCTCTACTCGTTTTGCGCTTTAGAGCCCGCTTCGCAAGGTTTGCGGTCCTCGATCTCGGAATGAGCCGAAAAAGAGGGGCCATCGTGGAAGGGTTTTCCCGCTCATCCGCGCCGCAGATCAAATCTTAGGGAAAGACAATATGGCATTATACGAGCACGTCCTCATCGCGAGGCCGGACATCTCACCTGCACAGGTTGAGAGTCTGATGGAAGAGCTCTCAACGTTCCTGGACAAGCAAGGCGCTAAAGTCGCTAAAGCTGAGTATTGGGGTCTGCGGAATCTTTCGTACCAAATCAACAAGCAGCGCAAGGGTCACTATTCCCTGCTGAACATCGACGGCCCTGCGTCGGCGGTCCACGAGTTGGAACGCCAGCACCGCCTGTCAGATGACATCATGCGCTACATGACCATCAGAGTTGAAGAGCACGATGAAGGCGCTTCACCCATGATGAGCCGTAAAAACCGTCGCGACGACTAGAAGAAGGAACTAAAATCATGGCTTCTAGAAACACTTCGGGCATGAACATCACAAACATCCCGGCACGCCGTTCATTCGGTCGCCGCCGCAAGGTCGATCCATTTTCAGGTGATAAAGCGCCGAAAATCGACTATAAAGACGTGAAGCTTTTGCAGCGCTACATTTCTGAGAAAGGCAAAATCGTGCCGTCTCGGATCACGGCTGTGAACTTCAAGAACCAGCGCAAGCTTGCCAAGGCCATCAAACGTGCCCGCATGCTCGCTCTGCTACCATTCACTGTGAAGTAAGGGAGACTCTGACAATGCAAGTAATTCTCCTCGAACGCGTCGAAAACCTGGGCGGCCTCGGCGACGAAGTCAGCGTTAAGAACGGTTTTGCACGGAACTTCCTGCTGCCGAAAGGCAAAGCGCTAATCGCGAACAACCAGAACCGTGCGCGGTTTGAAGCTGAACGTGATGCACTTGAAAAGCGAAACGCCGAAGCGCGTGACGCAGCAACTGCGAATGGCTCAAGTCTTGAGGGTCAAACCTTTATTCTGATCCGTCAGTCGGGTGCCACAGGCCAGCTTTATGGCTCAGTGAACGCGCGTGACATCGTCCAAGCGGCTGCCGATGCTGGTCACACCGTCAAGCGTGAGCAAGTGCGCCTCAATGCACCAATCAAGACGCTTGGCCTACACGAAGTCGGCATCCGCCTCCACGCAGAAGTTCGCGTTGATATCTCCATCAATGTCGCACGCTCTGAAGAAGAAGCGGAACGTCAGGCAGCTGGTGAAGATATCATCGAAACGCTGCAAGCTGAAACGCACGCCGCCGCGACTGAGCAAGCCTCAGAAATGGCGGAAGCTGCTGCTGAGCTCGACACTGCGCCAGAAGGCGACGAATAGGTCGGGTATCTTACACCAAATCAAAAAAGCCGCCCGATCGCCGGGCGGCTTTTTTTGTTTCAGGAGATTACTCGGTAATTCGCAAAGCGTTGACCTGAGACGCAATCGCCGAGAAAGTTGAGGTCAGATCCAGACTCTCAACATGATAGTAGAATTCCGGCGCCGACGCGCACTCTTCCAAGATTTCATCTGGTAGAGAACCGGCTCTGATCTGGAAACCGATGGTGAAGACCAGCACGTTTTCTGCTTTCGCCGCCTCGCAAGATTTCTTGAACCGCCCAACGCCGCTATTATTGGCCGACGTCGTAGACGCGACACCGCGCGACCGCGTGGTTTGCATATTGCTACGATTTCCCTGGTTGCTTTTGGCATCCGAATGCGGGGCGTAATTTGTAGGGCGATTGGTGTGCACGTTACCGATCGAAATATCTTCAGGACGATTCTGCGCCGTAATCGCGCCATCCGTCATAATGATCATGACTTTTTTGGATTGATCAGCATTGAAATCGAGTGGTCGGTCCGAGAAGTCGCCGCCCAGCACGCCACGAAAGCTTGGAGATAGCGTTTTGAGTCCCCACAGCGCACCGATATCCATGCCGGTCCCATCCGACAGAACCATACCATTCAAATGAGCTTTGATGGCGCTCGCATCGTTCGAGTTGAAAAATGCCGCACTGGCATCTTCCGGGCACCATGGGTGATTATTCCACCAACGCCAGAAATCAGGCACCTGAGCGCGGCTGTAATTAGGCAGCATGGACGTCGAATAGTCTGTCTGAATCGCTTCAACGCAGGTGTTACCGTCCGTGAACCGGAAGTCTCCGGCTTCCACCCCGGTGCCAATATCGTACTGAACCTCACTCGGATCGATGATTGTCCCAAAATCCGTGGTCCGTACCGCAAACTTATTGAACAGCGTCGTGCCGATATTAACAGTCCCACCAAACGGCACGACACTAATTGAAGTCGCATCCTTCGTGGTGTCCGTAAGCATGATGTCGACGAATTCTGTCGAGGCCGTCTTCAGGCTGGACAGGCGATTGCCACGCATTGACGAGGAAATGTCCAGGACCATCGCGATTTCGATATTCGGAATCGATTGAACTGCAGCAGAAGTGACTTTGACTGTCACCTGATCTTGACCAAAGACATGCATTATTGCGGTATCGACCGTCAGCGTCGCCGTTGCTGAAACAGACTTCGAATTGAGTGCCACGATAGAATTGACCTGAACGTCAAGGGCTTCTGCCCGATAACCGAATTGCGTGATTTGCGACTCCATCCAAGTCTCGACCAATACGTCTGGATCATCTGTTGACGAGAGATTTGTGGCCGCCAACACGGCCTGATCGAGCAAGGCGCTGGTTTGGATTTTCGCGGAATGAACTCTCGATAAATCTATCGCGGAACCAGCAACCGCTAAGACTGGGATCAGCGACAACGCAAAGATCATGACGACATTGCCGCGGTCGGCTTTGAGTAGCCGGGTGAGCCAGTTGCGTTGTCCTAACATCCCAGCTTGATGCACTGAAATGAATAACTTCTACTTTAGATTGTTCTTTAGTTTTTTCTCTTTTGGCTTGAGGCGCTTATGATTTATAGTCCCAGCGTCTCAATTCTCAGGCGCATTAACCTGCATGTGCCTGATAGCGAAATTCCATCATGCGCGTAAGGAGAGGACTTTCAAAATTGGCCGGCACTGGCTTTTGGCCAATAAGCCAAGCATAAACTTCCCAATCCGGCGTCGATAGCAATCGTTCGAATTCAGAAACGTCATCGTCGTTGAGGCCCAATAAATGCGCGTCGGCAAAAGAGCCCATCAGCAGATCCATTTCACGAAACCCACGCCGCCAGGCGCGAAACTTCAATTTTCTGCGACGCTCATCCAACACTGCTTGGCTCATCTGAATAACTCCGTTTCGATATATCTAGGTCGATACCTGCGACCTGCACAGGGCCTTCGTGTCGCGGCTCTGCATCTCGGCTTGAAAGCGATGCGAAGATCGGCGCATAAAAGGACGATGCGCGACGAACGTCTCTTTCCCCTGTTTCAGCCGCTCGATGCCTTGCCCGGCATCGGCCCAAAACTGAAACCGACGCTGGAACGCCTGGTCGGGGGCGAAGCGATCTGGGATGTCTTGCTACACATGCCGGAGCGTTGGTTGGACCGGCGCCCTCGTGAAAGCTTTGACGATATCATCCCAGACGAGATCGCGACGGTGCGCGGCGAAGTTCATGCGGTGAAGGCCCCGTACAATGAGCGTGCGCCCACCCGGATCCAATTGTTTGATGGTTCCGGATTTCTGACCCTGACTTATTTTCGCGCCGACAGTCGCTGGCTGCAAGGACAGTTCCCGGTCGGCAAGGAACGCATCGTCTCGGGCAAAGTCACAGAATGGCAAGGCGAGCGGCAAATGAGCCACCCCGATTTTGTGCTCGATCCGGATAAAGGCGAGATGCCGCCGCCAGTGGAACCGATTTATCCGCTGACAGCGGGCCTGACGAACAAACGTGTGCACACCACAGTTAAGGCTGCAATCGACCTGATCCCAGATGAGTTACCAGAATGGGTCGATGCGAACCTTCTCATGCAGAGACATTGGCCGGGATTCAAAATGGCGATGCTGGGGGTTCATGCGCCCGAGGCCTGGGACGAAGAAGCAATCGAGCGCGCCCGAACGCGCCTTGCCTATGACGAAGCCCTGGCGCGAGAGTTAACCTTCTCCCGTGCCCGCACTGCCCGACAATCGAGCGCGGCAAACGTCGTCCCGCCGCAAAGCGAGGCCCTCAATCGACTGGTCAAGACCCTACCCTACAAACCGACCAACGCGCAGGTGCGCGCCACCAAGGAAGTCATGGCCGATCTTGGCGAGCCCTTCCCGATGCGTCGTATGCTGCAAGGCGATGTAGGTGCAGGTAAGACACTGGTTGGAGCATTTGCTGCTGTGCAGGCCGCCGAGGGCGGCTTCCAGACGGCCTTCATGGCACCGACTGAAGTCCTCGCGCGTCAACAATTTGATACGTTGGATCAACTCCTGTCTCCGCTCGGCTATTCTGTTGGCGTGCTGACCGGGCGCGACAAAGGCAAGACTCGCGAAGCGACTTTGATGGGCCTCGCGGACGGCTCCATTCAAGTTGTCGCCGGGACCCATGCCTTATTCCAGGAAGGGGTTGGTTTCAAACGGCTCGCCATGGTGATCGTTGACGAGCAGCATCGCTTCGGCGTCGCGGACCGGATGAAGTTGATGAGTAAAGGCAAGTCGCCGCACATGCTGGTCATGTCAGCAACACCGATCCCGCGCACATTGGCGCAAACCGTTCATGGCGATCTCGATGTTTCAATCCTGGATGAAAAACCAGCTGGCCGGCAACCGGTCGAAACGCGCGCGATCCCCGATACTCGCATGGAAGATGTGATCACTGCCGTTGGACGCGCTCTGGAGCGCGGCGAGCGGATCTTCTGGGTCTGTCCCCGTGTTGATGCAGATGATGAAGATAACAGCTCAGCCGTGTCTCGCGCCGCAATGCTCAAAGACGTATTGCGAACGGATGTTGGTCTGGTTCATGGACGCCTCAAAGGCGAAGACAAAGACGCTGCCCTCGACGCCTTCCGGACCGGCGACACTAGGATCCTGGTGGCAACCACTGTGATTGAAGTTGGAGTCGATGTTCCTGAAGCGACCATAATGGTGATCGAGCGCGCCGAAGGCTTTGGCCTGGCGCAGCTGCACCAACTGCGCGGACGTGTAGGTCGCGGCAGCAAAGCCAGCTTCTGTCTCTTACTTTACCGGGCGCCACTGACCGAAATGGCCCGTGAACGGCTGGACACATTAAGACGAACAGAGGACGGGTTCGAGATTGCTGAGGCAGATTTCAAATTGCGCGGTCCAGGTGACTTGCTGGGCAAAGCGCAATCCGGCTTGATCAATTATCGCCTGATCGATCTGCCCATGCATGGCGATTTGATCGACATTGCGCGCAAAGATGCGGAACTGGCGACGGCGCAAGCCGAAACGATCGACCCTGCGCGCGCTGAAGGTTTAGGACTGCTCAGCCAGTTGCTCAGTCCCGACCTTTTGTTCAACGACTGATGGTTCGCCCTCCGGCGCAATAAAATCTGGTACCACAAGACCTGCGGTCAGGATCATCTTGGCACCTTCTTCTACCGACATTTCAAGCGCCACTGTTTCGGCTTCTTCGACATAGATTAAGAAACCGGACGTCGGGTTGGGTGATGTCGGCACAAAAACGCCGATTTTGCTGGTGCCAAGCTTCGCGCCAATCTCTTGTTTTGCGTGCGATGACACGAAACCGATGCACCAGGATCCCTGTTTCGGATATTCGATCATCACGCAGCGATCGAAACTTGCCTGCTGATTGTTCGACAGAACTTCCGTCAGCTGTTTGATCGCGGCGTAGACATTTCGCACGATCGGAATGCGGCTAAGTATGCGATCTGTCGCCGCGAGGAGTGAACGACCAATCAAATTGGCCGTAATCGCACCAAGAATGGTCAGCGCAATCACGACAACTAGGACGCCAAATCCCGGGATCGCGTAGTTTGTATACGTTTCCGGCTTTAACAGAGGCGGCAATAATGGTTTCACCCGATTGTCGATGAACGTAATCAGGAATTGCAGAATCAAGAAAGTCGCAGCCAGAGGGGCAGCGATCACCATGCCTGCAAAAAACCGTCCGCGCAGCCACGCGAAAAGTCCAACTTTTTGCGGTTTTCCGATACCCGGGATCATCTCTTCTGGGGTCTTACCCTTCGCCATATATGGTTCCTCAGCCAAGCTTGCCGCACCGTTATAGCTTGGCCTTACCTAGTTTGACGTTAATTGTGGCGAAGATGGGAAGCAAATCTGAATTTGAAACCGGCTTGCAGGCTCTTTTCACAAGAGTTTTCGGTCAGGAGCACGCGCTGGAGACGTTTAAGCGGCTTTCCGGCGGCGCCAGCCAGGAAACCTGGGCACTGGCCGGGTCAGGGAAAGCAACGATCCTGCGTCGCGCCCCTGGCGGTGGCGGCGAGGCAAGGTCTTCTGCGGCCATCGGATTACCTGCGGAAGCAAAACTGATCCAGGCTGCGGCGAAAGCCGGTGTACCTGTTCCGGATGTCTTCCATGTTCTCGACGATACGGACGGAATCGGCGACGGGTTTTTGATGAGCCATGTGCTCGGTGAGACTATTGCCAGGCCAATCTTGCGCAATGACGAGTTTGAACGAGCCAGGTCCGTCCTTGCCAAGCAATGCGGATCGGCCCTCAGCGCCATTCACTCGATCCCCACGCAAGGGCTGCCGCCTGAACTGCAAACCAGTGACGGGCTGGCGCAAATCGAGAAATATGAAGAAATATATCGCGCCTTCGACGCCCCTCGACCGGTATTCGAACTGACATTGCAATGGCTGAAGGCCAATGCCCCTGCTCCGCGACCGAGCGTGCTCGTGCATGGCGATTTCAGACTTGGCAATCTGATGGTGGATGAAACCGGGCTCGTTGCAGTTCTCGATTGGGAGCTGGCACATCTCGGCGACCCACGAGAAGACATTGCCTGGCTTTGTGTGAATTCATGGCGCTTCGGCCAAAGTCAGAACCGCGTTGGCGGCTTCGGGCAATTGGACGATTTGCTATCCGCTTATAATCAACACACGGGGAGTGCCATCACCGCTGGAGAAATCGATTGGTGGGAAATGCTCGGATCCCTGAAATGGGGGATCATGTGTATGATCATGTATGAAGCGTTCCGTTCCGGCGCCGATGCCAGCGTCGAGCGCGCGGCGATTGGCCGACGCGTTTCGGAGACCGAGATTGACCTGATCAACTTATTGGAGGCCGCTCATGCATGATCAACCCAGCGTTTCAGAACTGGTGCAAGCAGTGAAAAACTTCATTGAAGAGACGGCTGCACCCAACCTGACCGGCCATGCCGCCTTTCACGCCCGTGTTGCAAGCAATGTGTTGGCAACGGTGCTGCGTGACCTGGAACACCGTCCGCAGGCCGAACCCGCCGAACGGGCCCGATTGCTGGACTTGCTCGGCGGCAATGAAAATCAGACGATTGAAGAACTGAACCAGGCATTGAGCGCGCGCATCAAAGGCGGCCAAATGACGACAGAGACGCCCGGTCTACTCGCGCATTTGAAAGCCACCACAGTGGCTCAAGTCGAGATTGACCAGCCGCGATATTCAGGCCTCAAAACCGCAAAGAGCTAACCGGAACAGCTACCGCCACCAAGCACACAGAAGCTGGCACAGTAAGAATGGTTCAACGCCACGCTTTGCCGCGCGTCCGCCAATGTATTTCCGAGCTCGAATTGCGGATCGTAAGGCAATAATGTGCAGGCGACGACAGAGGCTTTTTCAGCCCCTTTGCGCTTCACCACCATGCGCTGTGAGGCACACATCAGGTCGTTCGGATCCTTGTCCAGGATTCCCCAACATGACGTGGTTATTTCTGGCGGATCGCCGTCAGGGCGCATTTCGGGAAACAGGACCAGTTGAGCCGCATTGCCGGGATCGATGCTCAGCGACTCATCGGCAATCAATTTGGCATAGCCATCCCGCGCAACCTGCTCATCCTCGCCCCAGATTGTGCGCCCAGCCAGGGCGAGATTGAACCCATTCTCCGAGAGCCAGCGAAGGCCTTTCATAGCCATCTCAAACGCCCCAGCGCCGCGTTCCTGATTATGCATTTCCGCCGAAAAATGATCCAGACTGACTCGCATCGTCAGCCGGTCACCGATTGCTTCCTGCAAAGCCATCAGACCACCTTTAACGCGCGGACGGAGCATAGGCTGCATCGCATTTGTCAGCATCAATACTGTGTGACCACGCTCCAGCACCAGCCGCAATATGTCCAGCATTTCAGGCGCCAGGAACGGCTCGCCGCCCGTAAAGCCGATTTCAATGCCGGTTTCGCCGGCTGCATCCAGCTCGTCCAGGTATGGCGCAACATCAGCGGCGGTCAGATAGACAAGCCGGTCATTCGTCGGTGAGCTTTCAATATAGCAATTGACGCACTCAATATTGCACAGGGTGCCGGTATTAAACCACAAGGTCTTCGTGCGTTGATACGCAACCCGAGCTCGAACATCACCTTTGGCGGTAAATTTCGGGTCCTGAAATTTATCAATGAGAACAGTGTCTGCCATTTGGCCTGCTTATTAGGTTTTGTGGAAAAACGAAGTCACAAAGACGTTAGGCACTGCGCGTCATCAACTCAGTTGCTGAGGCGTTGGGCCATCTTCGAGAAAGGCGATAACTGCATCCCAATGGGCCAACGCATCGACGTCGCCCAACGCCGCAACTTCTGCGGCCCGTAATGTCGCTATGACGCTGGCATCGTCACCATATTGCGTCAGCAAAGCCATCGCCGCGTCGCGGGCGCCTGTATCATCGCTCATCGCCAATGCTCGGCGATCCACGGCGTTGCTTTGACGTGCTTATAGATTTTCTTGTGCAGCGGCGCTTGCCACTTGCCATCACGGGCTTCGTCGGGATCCGGTCTGCCGGTAAACGCGACAATCTTTGTCTCGGCAGGCAATTTCGGTGTCTGAAACCAGTTCATCGGGAATTTTGGCATCAGTGAGTGTTTGAAGCTGACGCACCATTCAGCTGGCCAATAGATTTTATCCGGAATCATCGCAGAGACATATTGCTGACTGGCGCGGAATTCTGCGTGAATTGGCGTGCTGTCGCGCATGTATTTTTCGAAGATCTCGGTATGCTCGCCAATCGTCCATTTATAGACAGACGTGTTGCCGATCCCCATACCTTTTTGGGTCCAGTTCTCAGCAATGCACATTTCGCCTGGGTGATAATCCCAGAACGCATCCATGTTTCCGGTCACGATCAGATCGACGTCGAGAAACAGGACTTCCCCTTCCAGGCCACCCAGCCCGGCTTGCCACAGGGAAATCTTGCGCCACGGCCACCAGCGATACTTTTCGGGCAGCTCGATTGGCGGAAGCGGCTGATACTCAACTTCGGGCAAAAGCCCCGTCTTATCATCTGTGAAACAGACAAATCTCAAGTCGCCCGTCACATTTCGACGGACCATATTGTACAGCCGGTTGGCAAAATGTGCAGGGTAGCGTTCGCCCCACTTCATACAGATCACTGTCTTCGTCATAGACTTTGCCTACTGCGTTTCTCCGCCCTGCGCTACCGGCCCGTAAAAACAGATTGCAGCTACAAACTAGTTTTTTGAAATCCGATCCCGAAAGTGTGTCGTAACAAGACCATACAGCTTACACGCGTGGAGGTTCCGTTATTTCCAGTTCTGCTTCAGCACCCGCCATTATGTGGTTTCGTCGAGATTTGCGCCTCGCCGACAATCCGGCGCTGGGCGCTGCGATTGAGGCATCAAATGGCCGAACTGTTTGCGTTTATATCCTGGAAGATCAACCGGACGGCCGGCAATTGGGAGGCGCTTCGGATTGGTGGCTCGACAAATCGCTGCGGGCTTTAAGGATTGATGTCGAAGCGCTTGGTGGGCAACTCGTTCTGCGCCGCGGCGAGGCTATAGAGGTCATCAACGCGCTGATTTCCGAGACCGGCGCAAACGCGGTGTTCTGGAACCGTCGATATGAAGAACCTGGCCGCACAATCGATACTGACCTCAAAGCGCGGCTGAAAGCCCAGAATATTCAGGTTGAAAGCTTCAATGGCACCTTGCTGACAGAGCCTTGGACGCAAACCACTGGCTCAGGCGGTTATTACAAAGTCTACTCCCCTTATTGGCGTTCTGTCCAAGCAAACTATCTGGCGCCGGCTGAGGTGAAGCGACCGACCATTCTCTCATCGCTGAATATTGCGAGTGATGATCTCGACGCCTGGGATCTGCATCCGCGAAACCCGGATTGGTCGAAAGGCTTTGACGGACCGTGGACGCCGGGTGAGGCCGGCGCCGCCGAGCGATTGTTTGATTTCCTCGACGGTCCGGTCTCTGGTTACAAAGACGACCGTAATCGGCCGGATGTTGAGACCGGCACATCCGGTCTATCGCCGCATCTGGCCTTTGGTGAAATCAGTCCGGCCCAGATCTGGCGCACCACAAAAGCGCGAATGGATGCCGGGTCCGTCAATGAGAAAGGCGCCCACACATTTCTTTCGGAAGTTGTCTGGCGCGATTTCGCTTACGTCTTGCTATTCCACAATCCAGCTCTGGCGACTGAAAATTTCAAACCCGACTTCGACCTCATGCCGTGGCGCGATGATGACGCAAATCTCAAAGCCTGGCAGGCGGGCAAGACCGGATACCCCATCGTCGATGCGGGGATGCGCCAACTCTGGCATACGGGCTGGATGCATAATCGCGTCCGGATGATCGTTGCGAGCTTTCTGACTAAGCATTTATTGATTCATTGGCGCCACGGGGAGGCCTGGTTCTGGGACACCCTGGTTGATGCAGACCCCGCATCGAATAGTGCCAGTTGGCAATGGACGGCAGGATCCGGGGCAGATGCCGCGCCATACTTCCGGGTTTTCAATCCGATCACACAAGGCGAAAAATTCGACGAAACCGGCGACTATGTGCGCAAATGGTGCCCCGAACTCGCACGCCTGCCGCGCAAGTATCTTTATCAACCCTGGGACGCCGGACCACTTATCCTCAAAGAGGCTGGCATCACTCTTGGTGAAACCTATCCGACGCCAATCATAGACCATAAACTTGGCCGGGAGCGTGCGCTCGAAGCCTATGGTATCCTCAAAGAAAGACGAGACGCAGCATGAAACGGATCGCAATCATCGGCTCTGGCATATCCGGTCTCGGCGCCGCCTATGCGCTGAAAGATACAGCAGATATTACCGTGTTCGAAGCGAATGACCGCGCTGGCGGACACGCGCACACTATGGATGTGGACTATGACGGCACCCAACTCAGCGTTGATGTTGGATTCATTGTCTATAACGCGCTCAACTATCCGAACCTGATTGGCTTTTTTGAGGCGCTCGGCGTCGAAACAGAAGCCAGCGACATGAGCTTCGCAGTGTCCAATCCGGATGGTTATGAATGGGCTTCGACCCTCAATGGCATCTTCGCGGACCGCCGTAATTTTTTCAGCCCGAAATTCCATAAGTTCTGGCGCACCATCCTGAAGTTCAACGATCTGGCTCGAACGGAATTGGAAACCGGCAAGATCGATGACATCTCCCTTGGGTTCTGGCTACGGAAACACGGGTTCGAGCAGAGCTTCATGGACAATTATGTGCTCCCTATGGGCGGCGCGATCTGGTCGACGCCAGAAGACGAGATGCTCGACTATCCGGCTCGGAGCTTCTTTCAGTTTTTTGAAAACCATCGCCTGATGCACAAGGAACGACCGAAATGGCGAACTGTGTCGGGTGGCTCGCGGACCTATGTTAACGCCGTGTCCGACTTACTCGGCGCGCGCCTGAAGCTCAATAATGCGGTCAGCAAAGTCTCGGCATTTGGCGACAAAGTGAGAGTCGAGCTGGTCGGCGGCGAAACGGATGTCTTCGATGATGTAATCCTCGCGACCCATGCCGATACCAGTCTGGATTTACTCGACACCCAATATGAAGACCAGACCTTCCTGCTGCGTTCCGCCAGATATCGCCCGAATGAGATTTATTTGCATCGCGACCCGAGCCTGATGCCCAAGCGCAAAGCGGCCTGGGCGAGCTGGAACGTGATCAAGCAGAATACACCGGAAATGTGCCTGACCTACTGGATGAACCGCCTACAGAACTTGCCGGACAAATTGCCCATTTTTGTCACGCTCAATCCGGAATCGCCGCCCGCTGCGGACCTGACTTTTGCAAAAATGAGCAAAGCTCATCCGCAGTTCGACGCTCCCGCCGAAGCTGCGGTACGGGCAATGAAGCGCGACCTTGGCAAGGACCATATCTGGCTTGCTGGTGCCTGGATGGGCAGCGGCTTCCACGAAGATGGCCTGAAGGCCGGACTGTCTTGCGCACTCTCTCTCGGCGGCCGCGTGCCCTGGACGGCGGAAGGTGTTGAGGTCGCCTCTCCAATGACGAAACGTGCGGAACATGATAAAGTCGCGCTCGGAGCCATTTAATCGTGACGGAGATCCCTGCCCTACGCCTCTTGAAAGGTCACACCGTTCATCAACGGTCGGTGCCGTTTACGCATCGTTTCAGGTATGACCTGGCGCTGATTGATATCGATATTGATCGCCTGGATGAAGCGCAGAGATCGTCATCTCTGTTCGGGGTGGATCAGTTTCGGCTGTTCTCGTTCAGCCGCCGCGATCATGGCAATCGAACGAACGAGCCCTTGCGGCCATGGGCTGAAGCGCAATTCAGAAATGCCGGCATTCAACTTGATGGCGGGCCGATCCGCCTGATCACTTTCCCACGTCATGCTTTTTACAAGTTTGCGCCAATCTCTCTATGGCTCAGCCACGACCGGACCGGCGCCTTGAACGGCATTCTTTATGAGGTCAATAATACCTTCGGCGAAACGCATATCTATGCTGCCGCGACCCCCGACCCGACGCGTAACAGGCATGCCACAGACAAGGTCTTTCACGTATCGCCATTCTTTGACATTTCGGGGGCTTATCAGTTCACGCTCAAGTGGACTGAAGACAATCTGAATCTCGTTGTCGCGTCGATGAAAGACGATCAGCAAACCCATGTTGCAACGATCAGCGCCAAGGCGCAGCCTGCGACGTCTGCCGCCTTTATCCGGCTCGCAGTGATGAAGCCCCTCTCAAGTCTCGGCGTGACGGCCGGTATTCATTGGCAAGCGCTCAAGCTTTGGCTGAAAGGCGCAAAGTATCATTCAAAACCAAAACAGTCGTCTGTGCGTACAACGATTGCAACAACAAGACGGGCTGATCCTGAAACAGCCTCTATTTCGGAGACAACCGCATGAGCTTCACAACCTTGGACCGCGATATCGAGGACAATTCGAACCATATCCTTGCATCGCCAGAGGCCTTGCGCCAACTCAAGGGTGTGCCGGCAGGGTTTCGTTTAGCCGGAATGATGCTGCTCCGCGCCAAACGCGGAACAATGCGGTTTGACTTACCGGATGGTCGTCGCGTGCTTTTTGACCATGGCGAAAAAGGCCCAAATGCCGTTGTCGAGGTGCACAAGTTTGATTTCGCGAAACGCGCCATTGCCGGTGGAGATGTTGGGTTTTCTGAAAGCTATATGGACCAGGAATGGTCAACACCGGATCTTACGGCCGTGCTCGAGTTTTTCTCAGAGAACTTTGAAGCTGCCGGTCAACTGGCGGTTGGCGGGTTTATGGTCCGGATGGGCAATATGGTTCGGCACGTCTTCAATCGAAACTCAAAGTCTGGGTCCAAGCGAAATATTGAAGCGCATTACGACCTCGGCAATGATTTTTATGAGCTATGGCTCGATGAGACGATGACCTATTCGTCAGCGCTTTATAACGGTGCGAATATCAGCCTCGAAGCGGCGCAGGACGCGAAGTATGCGCGTATCGCCGACGAACTCGACCTTGCCCCTGGCAAGTCCGTCCTGGAAATTGGCTGCGGTTGGGGTGGTTTTGCTGAATATGCCGCCAAACAGCGCGGCGCTAATGTGACCTGCCTGACAATTTCACCGGCCCAGCGCGATTGGGCTCTGGCGCGCATGCAGCGCGAAGGGCTGAGCGAGAAAGTCGATATCAAACTACAGGACTATCGCGATCATGTTGGCAAATATGATGGCGTCGCGTCGATTGAAATGTTCGAAGCCGTTGGCGAGAGTTATTGGCCGAGCTATTTTGCGAAAGTCGCGGAAAGCCTGAATAACAACGCGAAAGCCGCGCTTCAAATCATTACAATCCAGGACTCACTATTCCCACGTTATCGCAAACGGGCTGATTTCATTCAGCGCTATATTTTCCCGGGCGGCATGCTCCCGAGCGAGCTCGCCTTGCGGGAGCAAGTCATGAATGCCGGTCTTCGCATTGATAAATCTCATTATTTTGGCCCGGATTACGCCAAGACCCTACGCATATGGGCGAAAGCTTTTGAAGAAAAGTGGGGCCAGATTCAGGCCATTGGCTTTGACGAACGCTTCCGTCGGATGTGGCGGTTCTATCTGAGCTATTGCGAGGCTGGATTCGACAATGGCCGCATCAATGTTGGCCATTTCACATTGACCAAGTCGTAAGCCGCCCAAATTCTGCGAAGACCGTAAAGCCTCTCTTCAGGCTTCGGTGCTATGGACCGCTCTGAACTGGGAGGTCTTCACACATGTTAAAATGGTTGAAAACAGTTTTGCAGGTCGAGCCGGCACCCCGCAAAACCATGGAACTACAAGCCAAGCTGGTGCCTCTCGACGGCCAAAAGATGTTCGGCGAAGCTGAGTTCGAAGTCTATGACAATGATGGCTGGGAACTCGAAGCCGAAGTCGATTTTCGCGGTGGACAGCGTCCAAGCCCGCTCATCATGTATTTGAACGGCAAGCCTGTCTTGAACCTTGCGCCGGACCATGACGAGTCAGAAGGCAAGCTGTCGTCCCGGCGCGGAGATATTCTCGGGGTCGTCCCATCCGAAGGCATGCCGATCGAAATCAAACAAGCCGGTGAGACCGTGTTGTCCGGTACATTCGCGCTTCATCCGAGGTTTCAAACGTCAGTCTAGTAGAGGTCTTTGAGAACGTATTCGATATCCTGGCCGCGCACTTGAAAGGCCAGTTTCACCCAACGCGATTGGGCATCATACCAAAGATCGACTGTCAGGTCTGATTTCAGGCGATAATGTGTCGCCTCTATCGCCTCGCCGGCAACATTGACGATATCATCACCAACCCGTTCGACATCGATATCGATGACCTCGCCCGTTTCGGTAGAGAGCATTTGGTCCTGATAGACTTGCAAGCGGTTCCAATGACTGGAAGGGATAATCGTTGCGGGCAACGCGCCATCGAATTCCGAACTCTCGACGATCAGCTGATCATTTGCGCTATTCGCCTCAACCCTGCCTTTGCGGCCATCATTATTCGATGATCCGGACAGGGATGTCAGCTGTCCATCGACCCATTCCTCGACGCTGTCGAGCCGGTATTTAAAGGCTGTAATGGGACCGAATTTCACCTGCAAATCGACATCAGTCGTCACCGTCAATTGACCACCTTCTGAGCGATCGAACGTCAGCATGTGGCGGCCAAAAGGCTTGCCTTTGCGCAGAACAGTGAAATCAATCACGTCACCATCACTGGCGACCCAGGGCGCTGGCAAGGAAATCTGCTCGGCTGTCTCTGAAGCTTGAGCATTGAAGCCGATCAAAGCTCCCATAATACCTGCAATCACAATACGTCGCATTAGCTGAGCCTCCAAAATGGTAGCGCATCTTGCGCCACGTAACAGATACACATCTCGTCGCCATGCGCTGCCGGGCGGTGTCGCATGCCCGGTCGTCCGAGCACCAGATCGCCGCGGCGGTAAACGCCGTGACCATCGTCAAACTCACCAGCAAGAACGACAGTTGCCTCTAACGCAGAGTGACTATGTTCTGGGGCGGCCTGACCTGGATCGAGGCGCATCAGCTTGCCTTTACCTTTACCCCGCTTGGCATAGTGAACGCCCGAAATTCCTTTTTTCCACGGGATGGTGTCAAAATCACCAACAGCCAGTTCAAGAGCCTCCGGCAACCGATCATGCTCCAAAGGCATGGAATCGTTGGCCCAGAGGCCAACCGCATCGCGCGTCGCATGCCAGATATCTGCGGCCTCATGTCCCGATTCAGACAAGAGAATATGCAGCTCAGCGGCAAGCGCCATGTCGTCAGGCAGGGACCCGGAAGCATGGTCGAGCATAAAGGCGTGATAAGCGTCGGATTTCATTCAGCAAAACTCACAAAACTGTTCTATGGCTTTTTACGCGTCGAATCCCCAACTGGATCACTAAGCGACAGTTGAATTTCACAGGGGCTGCGCATAGCGTGGCGATGATCTAAAAAGGTAAGCCATGACCATCACAACCTCCGTCCTCGATTTGATCGGAAACACCCCGCTTTTACGCTTGAACCGTCTCTCAGAGGAGACTGGGTGTGAAATCCTCGGCAAGTGTGAATTCCTCAATCCAGGACAATCCGTCAAAGACCGCCCCGCCCTCGGCATGGTCCGCGACGCTGAAGCATCGGGCCGTCTGAAACCCGGCGGAACAATTGTCGAAGGCACGGCTGGAAATACCGGGATCGGGCTCGCCATGGTCGGCGCGGCGCTCGGCTATAAAATCGTCATCGTCATGCCGCGCACTCAATCGAAAGAGAAGAAGGACGCGGTCCGAAACCTTGGCGCCAAACTCGTGGAAGTCGATGCCGTCCCTTATTCCAACCCTAATCACTATGCGCGTTACTCTGGGCGGTTGGCAGAAGAGTTGAACGAGACCGAACCGAATGGCGCGATCTGGGCCAATCAGTTCGACAATCAGGCCAATCGCAAAGCCCATTACGAAACCATGGGCCCGGAAATCTGGGCACAAACTGAGGGCAAAGTTGACGGCTTTATTTGCGCTGTCGGATCAGGCGGGACGCTGGCAGGCACAGCGATGTCGCTGCGCGATCTATCCGACGGCAAAGTAAAGGTCGGTATCGCGGACCCTGGAGGTGCGGCGCTGTACGAATATTTCAAGAATGGTGAGTTGAAGTCCGAGGGCACATCGATGACCGAAGGTATTGGCCAAGGCCGGGTCACAGCCAACCTCGAAGACCTGACAGTTGATTATGCTTACCGCGTTCATGACAGCGAGGCTTTGGAAATCCTGTTTGATCTGATCCAGAATGAAGGCCTTTGCCTTGGTGGGTCGGCTGGCATCAACATGGCCGGCGCGGTGAAGATGGCCAAGGATATGGGGCCTGGGCACACCATCGTGACCATCTTGTGCGACTATGGGAACCGCTATCAGGACAAATTGTTCAATCCGGAATTCCTGCGTTCAAAAGACCTGCCCGTACCAAGTTGGTTGGACGTCTAAAGCATGACCTCGCGCCCCCTCGTTTCTGCCGATTGGCTAAGAGCGAACATCGATGCGCCTGAAATGCACGTTCTCGACGCGACATGGGTTCCACCCTTCTTAAAAGATCGACCGAACGGACGCGCCAATTATCAAGCCGGACATATTCCCGGGGCAGGCTATTTCGACATTGACGAGATCGCTGACCAGGACACCGCCCTGAAACACATGCTGCCTGATCCATGCGCGTTCGAGGGCAAAGTCAGCGCTCTTGGAATAAGTAATGGCACTCACATCGTCGTTTATGATGATAATGGCTTCTTCGCTTCGGCGCGCGCGTGGTGGATGTTCCGCGCCATGGGGCACGATCAGATCAGCGTCCTCGATGGCGGCCTGAACGCCTGGCTATCTGCAGGCGGCGATCAAAGCTGCGAACCGGCGAGCCCTGCCCCAGGGACTTTCAAAGCAACACTGCAAGGCGGACTCGTTCGTGACCAGAGCGGCATGCGTGATCATGTTGATGCGCAAGATGCCAAGATTCTGGACGCACGTGATAAAGGCCGGTTTCGCGGCACATCCCCCGAGCCTCGGCCCAACCTGCCTTCAGGTCATATGCCCGGCAGTTTCTGTATCCCGGCATCGGGATTGCTCAATGCCGACAAAACGATGAAAACCGCAGAGGAGCTGTCACCCATGCTCGATCAATTCCTGGACGCCGCCGTCATCACCTCCTGCGGATCCGGAGTCAGCGCCGCGCTTATCTCACTCGCCCTGGCTCGCCTCGGGAAATGGGACACAGCGCTGTATGATGGCTCCTGGAGTGAGTGGGCCGCCGACGCCAACAATCCGATTGCGACAGCCTCATGAAAGACGACACACAGATCATCCATACCCGTCTCGGGCGCGGCCCTGTCAAAACGGTAAATCCGCCAATTGAACGCGGCTCCACTGTCTTGTTGCCGACGCGTGAGATTCTTTATGGCGACGGCAAGGTCTATGGTCGCATGGGCCTCACGGTGCATCGCGAATTGGAAGCCGCCCTTTGCTTGCTTGAAAATGCCGAGCATTGCCGATTGACCGCGAATGGCCTGCAATCTGTGGCACTCGCCGTCGGTGCGGTGCTGAATGCGGGAGACCATTTGCTGATTTCAGACAGCGCCTATGGCCCATCCAGGCGGTTTTGCACACGCCGACTGTCGGCGATGGGCATTTCCAGCACGCGCTTCAACCCCCTATTGGGCGCAGGCCTCGCGGACCTTGTTCAAGACAATACAAAAGCTATCCTGCTGGAGTCGCCGGGTTCGTTGACCATGGATATCATGGACACGCCAGCCATCGTCAAAGTCGCGAAGGAACACAGTCTTCTGACCCTGTTCGATAATACCTGGGGCGTCGGAGTCTTTCATCGCCCTTTGGATCTTGGGGTCGATATCGTCATGCAGGCGCTGACCAAATATCCGGTCGGCCATGCCGATGCCATGGGCGGCGCCGTGCTGACCAAATCCGCCCGCCTCGCAAATCAGATTGCCATGTGCAGCGAAGATTGGGGAATCTCTCTCGGACCAGACGATGCTTATGCCGCACTGCGTGGGCTCCGCAGTCTGCACACGCGGCTCAGGCAACATGAGACGAGCGGTCTGGAAGTTGCGCGCTGGCTTCAAACGCGCCCCGAGATCGCGACCGTGCTGCACCCCGCCCTCGAAAGTCATCCCGAGCATGCGATCTGGAAGCGGGATTTCGCAGGCACCAATGGCCTATTCTCGTTCGTGTTCAAAGACATTGCCGATGAACAATTGGACAAATTCCTTGAAGCCATGACCTTGTTTGGCATGGGCTTTTCCTGGGGCGGGTTTGAGAGCCTTCTCATTTCCTGCGATGACCAGCTCGACCGAATTGACGGCGACCGCGCTCACAGCCGACCTGGACCGCTGATCCGTGTGCATGTTGGTTTGGAAGATCCGGCCGATTTGATTGCGGATCTGGAACAAGCGTTCGCCGCTATGCTCGCTTAGCGGACTTGCCCGCGCACTTGTCCCTGGTGCAGAGCACAGATCAGTGTGAACAAACGCCGTGCTGTGTCGAAATCCACTTTGACTTTGCCCTCAAGTCGGTCCGCGACGAGATCTGAACCCTCGTTGTGGATGCCGCGACGAGCCATATCGATTGCTTCAATCTGATGCGGGCTTGAGCTACGAATAGCGTCATAATAGCTCTCACAAATCATGAAATAGTCTCGGATGACGCCTCGAAACGGGGTCATGGAAAGCAAGAAAACATGTACGGTTTCGCCCGCTTCGGTGTGAATCTCAAACACTAGCTTGCGCTCCTGCATCAGCAGTTTGAGCGCATACGGCCCTTCGTCCTTGCCCTCGACCTCGAAACTATTTTCCTCAAGCAAATCAAAAATAGCGACGCGCCGCTCATGCTCCGCGTCCGGACCGGACGCGGCAAGCGTGTCGTCATCAATATCCACACTGACCAGGCGATGTTCGGCCATTGTCTCTTTCGCGCTCTAGCTTTTATTGGTCCGAATGGAGACCGACCGCGCGTGCGCAGGCAGTCCCTCAGCCTCGGCGAGGCGTAAAGCTGCAGGCGCCAAAGCGGCGAATCCGTCCGGACCGGCTTTTTGTACACTCATTCGTTTTAGAAAGTCATTCAAACCCAGCCCGGAACTGAAACGTGCCGCGCGACTAGTCGGCAAAACATGATTAGAACCAGTGACATAATCGCCTAGAGCTTCGGGCGTATGATGTCCTAAAAACACAGCTCCCGCATGTTTGATCAAGGGCAATAGCGCTTCAGGATCAGCAATTGCCAGCTCCAGGTGCTCGGCCGCGATTTGATTGGCGACCTGCGCGGCATCGGCGAGAGTCTCCACAATGATATATGCGCCATGCGTGTCCCAAGCTTGCCGGGCGCGCTCTTTCGTTGACAGCGAATTCAACTGGCTTTCCACAGCGTTATCCACAGACTTAGCCACAGTTTCGTTGGTCGTGATCAGGATCGATTGAGAACTGGTATCGTGTTCAGACTGACTCAGCAGGTCCGCCGCGATCCAGTCTGGATTTGCGGTTTCATCCGCAATCACGAGAATTTCCGATGGCCCGGCAATCGTATCAATCCCGACTCTTCCGAAAACTTGTCGCTTGGCTTCCGCGACATAAGCGTTTCCGGGCCCGACAATTTTATCCACAGGCTTCAGACGACCAGCGCCAAATGTCAGGGCAGCTACAGCTTGCGCGCCGCCAAGCGGATAATACTCATCGACTTCGGCTTTCAGCGCAGCGTAAGCCACTGCCGGGGCAAGCTGCCCTTTCGGCGCAGGCGCAACCATGACCACGCGTTCAACACCCGCGATCTTCGCCGGAACGGCATTCATCAAGACTGAGCTGGGATACGAGGCCAGCCCGCCAGGAACGTAAACGCCCACACTATCGAGCGGCGTCCATCGCCAGCCGAGCTGCACACCTGCATCATCGGTAAACTGGTGATCGGCCGGGCGTTGTTTTTCGTGATAAGCCGCGATCCGGGACGCAGCGAAATCAACGGCTTCTTTCAAATCGTCCGGGCAGGCATGAGCGAGACGGTGCAAATCGACATTGTCAGACTGCAGCGTCGTCGGATCCAAAGTCAGTTGATCGAATTTCGCAGTGTAACGTGCAACGGCTTCGCCGCCATTGCCAGAGACATCTGCAATCACATCGCGAACCGTTTCAGCAACATCTTCGACGGCGCCTCGTGGTTCAGCCAGAAAGGCGACAAATTCTGAATCAAAGCCCGGTTGCCGGGCATCAAAAGTGCGCGCCATGCCTATCGCCGTTTCTTATCATGGTCGGGTCTGTGCCGGGTCGTCCATTCATAGGCGCTGTCCAGCAAAGTGGCATCGACCGTTTCAACCTCAAGGGCCAATTCCCCGTCACCGGCAAACAAGATGGATATCTTGCCGCCCGGCGGTTCATCGGCCGGGGTAAAACTCACTGACAAGACCGAAAAAACCATATCCGGGTCGATTTTGTTTACCGCTCTCGTTTTGACGTTTAGGACGCCATCAAATGCAAGCAATGCGCGGACCCGACTTTGCGGCCCGCGCTTTGGCTTTGCTTCTTCCCACTGGAACCGGTTGAGCTCGAGCGTGAAACGTCGTCGTTTGGCATCAAATTTGAGGTTTTCTGCTTTCAAAACAGCGTCCTGAACTGCACTTGAAATCACTTCCAAGTCAGCCATATCTTGTGCGATCAATCGCAACGCCCTGCCCTCAGCCATCGAGTTCCTATTCTCCGTCAACGCGCTCAATACTGGCGCCGCAACCTGAGAGCTTCTCTTCCAGACGCTCAAAGCCGCGATCCAAGTGATAAATCCGATTCACCTGTGTCTCACCTTCCGCAGCGAGTCCAGCGATCACAAGTGAGACAGAGGCGCGCAAGTCTGTCGCCATAACAGGCGCGCCGCGCAATTGCTTGACGCCTTTGACAATCGCTTCCTTGCCGCGAACCTGGATATCCGCCCCGAGACGCGACAATTCCGGCGCGTGCATGAAGCGGTTTTCGAAGATATTCTCGCGAATAATGCTGGTGCCATCTGCAATCGACATCAGCGCCATAAATTGGGCCTGCAAATCGGTGGGAAAGCCCGGATGCGGCTGCGTGTTGACGTTCACCGCTTCGAGCGGATTTCCATTGCGCTGGATGCGGATGGTCGCCGCGGCTTCGTCAGCGTCGATTTCAACACCGCTTCGCTTCATCGCATCAATAATCGCACCAAGGGCGCCAACAGGCGCACCTTGCAGCGTTACGTCGCCGCCTGCCGCTGCCGCCGCCATGGCATAGGTCCCGGCTTCAATTCGATCAGGCATCACCGCATGCTGCGCGCCTGACAGGGTCTCGACGCCTTGAATACGAACCGTGGCTGTGCCAGCGCCGGCAATCTTGGCGCCCATGGCATTCAGGCAGTCCGCCAAATCCGCAATCTCCGGCTCACGTGCAGCATTCTCCAGAACCGTTTCGCCTTTGGCTAAAGTTGCAGCCAACATAGCATGTTCGGTTGCGCCCACTGAGACAAAGGGGAACACCACTTTCGCGCCCTTCAGACCGTGAATTGCGGCTGCTTTGACATAGCCCGCTTCGACCTTCAGGTCTGCGCCCATGGCTTCCAGTGCCTGCAAATGCAAATCGACAGGACGGGCGCCAATTGCGCAGCCACCTGGCAGGGACACTGTTGCATGTCCTTCGCGCGCCAGCATTGGTCCAAGCACGTTAAAGCTCGCCCGCATTTTTCGCACTTGATCATAAGGCGCAATCGTTGACGTCAATTCTGCGGCATTCAGACGACACTCGCTATCGCCTTTTGGCCAATAGACTTCGACGCCCAAGCTCGCCAGTAATTGGCTGAGAAAGCGGGTATCCGCCAGGTTGGGCATATTTGTCAGAGTCAACGGCTCCCGCGTCAGCAGACAGGCCGCCATAAGCTTCAGCGCGGAGTTCTTGGCGCCAGAAATCGGGATTGTGCCTTTCAGCGCGTTCCCGCCGGTAATTTTTAAACTGTCCATGACCGCAGCTATAGCGCCGCCCACGGCGAACGAAAGGCGCAATTGCGGCAGGATCTTAGCTTCGCACGGTGCGGCTTTGACATATTATCGAATATCGATATATATCGATCTATGACAGCACGAAGATATGGATTTGAACCTGGCGATGTCGTCGCGATTCCGTTCGGCATTGGCTTATCGCACTATGGTATCGTCACGACCCAAGGCACAGTTATTTCAAACTCTCGCAAACATGGCGGCGTGGTTGAGCAAAGCCTTCATGATTTCTCGAATGGCCGCCGCATCCGCCTCTGTGAACGCACGGACGCGCTGAGCGGCGCAATTGCAGAAACCCGCGCCCGCCGCGCCAAAGGGCGATCGTACCGGCTAACCGAATCGAATTGTGCGCACTTGTCCCGCTGGAGCCATCGCCAGAAACCGACATCGATCCAGATTGCATCGGCTACCGCTCGAACCTTCGCTGATATGCTGTTCCGTCGCCGCCGCTAATTTTGCGGTTCGGCTTTGAGCCTATTTTGGCGCCGGTTTTTCGTCTGTTTTCGCTTTGCGCGATGCGGCCTTGCGGCGCTTGAGATTGTCCCGCAGAGCCGCTTTCATTCGATCATTACGCATCGCGGTCTTGATTTTGTCAGCCATGATTACAGTCTTTGTCCAGAAACCATCTTTTCATCTGGCTTAGCTTAAGCTAATCCCCGGCAACACAAAAGGCCGCGGTAGCTCAGTGGTAGAGCGCATCATTGGTAATGATGAGGTCGGGAGTTCAATTCTCCCTCGCGGCACCATACACGTATTTATTTGTTAATTAAAACAATTATTTACGGGTTTTGGAGCAAATTTCTATACGGAAAACTATACGTACAGCGTCGATTAAGAGCCCTATCGTCCGCTCAGTACATTTTCAGTGATTTGGTCGAACACGCTAGCACTCGCTGCATTCGCGAAAACGAAGCCAAACGAACCATATACCTCTGATATTATTACATTTTATTGACTATTCACTCAAGCTTTGCTAGAGTGATGTGGCCAGGCTCGCTGAAATTGCCGCCCGCAAACTCCCATATCAACTATCGCACGAATATGTTCTGGCCGCGTTATCACGGTTGAAAGAGATGACTCGTGCGTTCCGAAAGGAATGAACATGAACGTCAATCTTAACCCGTCCATTTCGCCATTGCAGCAAGGAGATTTGGATCAACTTTGCGGTGTCTACGCAATCATCAACGCTCTTCGACTCGCCGCCGGTCCAACACGAATTGAAAAACGCGTGGAGAAGGATCTGTTGTTTCGTGGTGTTCGATTGCTGCTCGAAAGAGAAATCCTCGGGTCAACCCTACGACATGGCATGGGAACAAAGAAGTTCATTAAACTGTCTAGAGCCATGGTCAAAAAGGCATCTCACCTGACAGAACTCAAATTTCGGATAAAAACGTTTTGTGAGGTTGAAGCCACCGCGGAAGAGTTTTTGCGAGAAGAGCTGTTAGCAGATCGCCCTGTTTGCGCGCGCATAACAGGATCAATTGATCACTACACCGTTCTATCGGGCATATCTCAGACAACGTTGGATTTGTTCGACTCCGATGGATTGTCGTGGATACTTCGGTCATCATTCTGCCGACCGGTGTCTGGTTCGCCCGCCAGATATGGATTGGACACAAAAGCACTTTTCTCCATCGAGCTCGATGATGGAAACCAAGATGGGCCATACTTCGATGAATTGCATATGGGAGATCCCACGAGGCTGTGGGAAATTGAATGAGCATATCTAGTAAAGGGGATCCACATGATGGATCCCCTCACCCTCAAAAGCGGTCATCAGCTTGACGGCGGCTTCTTCCTAAAACCGGGCATTAGCTTTGCCCGATCGAGAACCAATTTTTAAGACGCCAACCTATTGGAAAGCGCTGAAATGAAACTCGCCATTCTTCCGCGAGTCGAGTTACTAAGTATCGGCCACGCCAATCGGATTTTGGAGGATCGAAATGGAAAAGCTCTCAATACAGCTTGAAAATTGTTACGGGATCCGAACCCTCACGCATGAATTTGACTTTGAGAAAACGAGAGCTGCCATCGTTTACGCCCCAAATGGAGTGATGAAGTCTTCGTTTGCAAAGACGTTCTCAGATTTGAGCGAAGGTCGTGATTCAGTCGATAGGATCTTTTCAAATCGCGTAACAAAACGCTTGATTACCGACCAAACGGGAGAACAGATCCAAAGTGAAAGCGTGTTTGTAATCGAACCGTACAGCCGAAGCTATGAATCTCAAAGAGTTTCGACTTTGCTTGCTAACTCATCTCTAAAAACAGAATACGACGAGATAGTTGAGGCGATCAATGAAAAGTCCGAAAGCCTCTTGAAAGCTATCTCCAAAGAATCTGGCGTTCGCAAGTCGTTGGACGATCTCTACTCGATGACTTTCACACGTGAGAAGGGAAAATTTTTACGCGCTTTAGAGCGGGTCAAATCAGAAGTGATAAACGACCCCGAGGATTTGGAGCTCAAAGGCGTTAAATTTGCGGACCTCTTTGGCGAAAAAGTCATAGCCTTTTTGTCAGATGCAGAGATTCGAAACGCGCTGGAGGACTACACGGCGAATTACGAGGGGCTATTAAACAATTCCCGCTTCTTTCGGCGCGGTGTATTCAACCACTATCAAGCTGGCCAAATCGCGAAGCAATTGAAGCAGCATGGATTTTTCAGAGCCGACCACAAAGTAAGTTTGAACTCTGGAAACGACGAGACGCGCGTTGAGACGGAACAAGAACTCGAGAGCATCATCGCTGATGAACTAGAAACCATCTTAACCGACGACGGACTTAAGGCTTCTTTTGATAAAATTGATAGCAAACTCACAAATACAGAACTCAGGAACTTTCGGGACTTCATCCTTGAACGGAAGACGATAATACCTCGCTTAAGAAATCTCGATGTCCTGAAAGAAGAGCTGCTGAAAGCGTACTTGCGCAACAATCGTGAACCTTTTGAAGAGCTAATGGAGGTGTTCGAAACTGGAAGAAAGAAACTCGACGAGATCGCTGCGCGGGCCTCCGATGAAGCGACACAATGGCAAGACGTAATAAATATCTTCAATCGTCGTTTTTCCGTGCCGTTTCAGGTTTCAATCGAAAACAAACAAGACGTTATTCTCAAACGGGTGACGCCCAATATAGCCTTTACATTTTATGATGAGGCGGGCGAACGGGTACAAGTCGAACGCGATCAACTCCTAAACGTATTGAGCACCGGAGAATTGAGAGCTCTTTACATTCTCAACATAATTTTTGAAGTGCAGGCTCGCATTGCAGAGGGTATTCCAACTGTTTTTGTTATCGATGATGTCGCTGATTCATTCGACTACAAAAATAAGTACGCGATTGTTGAGTACCTGGCTGATATGATTCAAAATCCAGATTTTCGCATGATAATTCTGACGCACAATTACGATTTTTATCGGACAGTTTGGCGGCGGTTGGAACTCGGTGGCGCGAACTATCTAGTAAAAAAGACCGAGACTGGAATAGAGCTTGTCGATGAAACGATGTACCGGGATCCGTTTCAGAGATTGAGACAGCGGGCGCAAACCAATCCTGGTGAAGAGCGGCTCGAAAACCTTGTATCAATGATACCGTTCGTTCGGAACCTCGCTGAGTATTCTGGAAAAGGCGAGGTGTTCGACAAACTAACGACCGCGCTCCACCTAAAGCCCGCGCAACCCTCTTTGACTCTTGGTGACCTATTAGAACTCTACGGGGAGGTCCTTAGCGGTCATGAGTTTGGCGTGGATTGTGACACATCAAGAGCAGTGACTGACCTCATAACCGCGACTGCTCAAAGTATCTTAGAAAAGGCTGAAGAAACGCTGGCTTTGGAGGACAAAATTGTACTTTCTATGGCTATCCGACTAGCGGCGGAAAAGTACCTAATCGGAAAAATCCAAGATTTGGATTGGGTGAAGTCGTTATCCAAAAATCAAACAGCAAAATTGATCAGGCGTTTTAAAAACGAGAACCAAAACTCTCCAGAGAAGGTGGATGCCTTGTCGATAATGGATAGGGTGAATCTGATGACACCCGAGAACATTCACCTGAATTCATTTATGTATGAACCCATTTTGGATATGTCAGATCTTCACCTTCGTCGACTTTTTGAGGAAGTCACAGCACTGCCAACCGAATGAGCCATTGCCTTCTATTCAGAAGCTGCGACAGTTTTTGCACGCTCACGCATCCTCGGATTCCTTTTCAACTTTTCTAAGGACCCGTTCATCATTTTCGAAAGCGCTCAATGCACGCTTCGCGGCATCCCTTACATTTCCAGCAAGGTCTTGGTCGGCGGCAATTTCGAACGTTCGATGAACTTCCGGTCGTTCCAGCTGATCAGTCAACGATAACAACGCTAGCAGCCGGACACCGGATATGCTGTCTCTCGTCTCGCCAACAAGGATATGGCGTAAGGCCGTGCGTTGTTGTCGAAGAGTGTCCGTACGAACTCGAGGATTCGATGCTGGGGCGACTTCATGATTGATAAGAGCATTTACCAATTCCATTCGAGCCTGGTTGTAAGCGGCCTTTCCGTTGAGCTGCTTGCGGGTATAAATTATGGTGTCGATGTCTAAATCATTGCTCTCGGTTGCTTGCTTTAGCGCTGCGAGGACAGCGAATTGATCAATGCGTTTTTGAGCGACCAATTCGCTCAATTGCTCCGATGGAGAACTGGTAGGAATTCCTTTCCGCTTCATGATTTCCGTTGCCACCTGCCACATTGTCGTGTCTTCGCCATGGGTCAGCCGAATGCTTGCGAGCCGGATCTTATTGTAATGTTCAAGTCTCTCAATCTCGTCCTTAAACATCCAGTTTTCGTTGACACGCCGGGCGATTTTAGAAAATTCACTGCGTTCCAACATTGGGTCGAGACGGTCTATTTCTTTGTTGAAGAACATAGTTTTGTGTTGTGACCAACGCCGGGCTACAGAAATTGCTTGGAGCAAGGCAGCCAGGAATACTAGATCGACAACCGCGCGCGCCCCGAACACGATATGACTGGAAATCGCCGCTCGTGAAAGCCCGTTCGAATCGCATAAAATTTCTCCACTGCAGTCAAACTGTTCGATCTGTGTCGAGTTCTCAGCACCATAAATGTCGACCCAATCGACGAAGGGGATGGATTTTGCGAGTTCCGCGCCGAAAAATGAAATCCAGGCTACTGGGTTGGTTTCGATAGCGTCGGGCACCAGGAAAACTTCGCCAAAAGAATAATGCAGTTGCCGCATGCCCAGTGGCAGGAGGAAAATCATCACGAGTAGCGCCAGCAGCGCCTCATCCCGCAAATCTTCTTTGACCCCTACGCGCAAGTTGCTGTCGTCATAGTTGGGATTACGAAGAGCGTACTCACGATCCAACTCCGTCCAGGACCATCGGCGGGCTACAGAAATCGCGATCAATGCCGCCCATGCAATCGCGAACAAACCGACAGGCGAAGGAAGATTCCACGCTAGGATCGTAGTCGCGCCAATTTGCAACACTAGGACAAAATAGCGGTGGCCTGTCGTCGATTGCGTTGCACCCGCCATCGGCGCAATCGCATGAACCATCCAACTATCTAAAATACTAGCGCCACGCGCCAAGCCACGAGGAACAAATGTAATGATCTTCCAAAGTCGAGATTTGAATAAACCAGTGACTGAGGGCGTCCGGACAATCGACTGCACACCCGTAGATCTCAAGATGTGCGGCACAAAGATTAGGGACAGGAAAGCAAGGCCAATCAGCGACACCACCGCCAATCCGACATCGTCGGTAATCAGGAGGTTACCAATGTTAGATTCAAAGACTCGAGCAACGAACACGATGCCAAAGACGATGGCGATCACCAAAACGGACATGCCCGGACCGACATGCTGGTGAACAGGTTCGCCACCAAGTCTTTTCGGTAAATAGCCTTCGGCGGCCGCCTTCACCGCAAACGCCAAGGCGCAGGGCAAAAAAGCAAGGCTGATCGTTAGTAGCAGCAACGCGCAGACGAATGGGGATTGAAACCAATGAGGCTGATAGGAGATGGCGTACCAGATCAGACTTGCGAGTAGAGCAGTCGTAATACAGCTCAGTATCCCATACTGTGCAGTCTTATCTGAAAGTTCCCGTTCTAGGGCGCTTTCTTCCAGCTCATCCAGTACAGCTCCGTTTTCCCCAAACAAAAGCGCCCCCATTTATGCGAAGCTTGATTATAGTTAATCGTTTCGCTTTGGAAATAACTAATTGAAATTCTTTTGTCTTCTTTTGCTCGCGAAACAGACTCTATGAGTGTCTTAGATGGGGCGAATGTAAGCCTCTCGAATCGGCGTCAAAGAAAACGCAAATGAAAGGCTTAAACCGCACAAAATTGGACGCCTGCAATATTTGTTTGATATCAAAATGACTGACCGCCCAATCGACAGTGTAAGTGTCCCACCAATCCGTATTCGTCGTGAAAAACTTCACCGGCTTCGTTATAGTCGAAGGCATGTCCGTGCACCATCAACTCATAGTCGTCGGGATGAGCGCGCCCGGGCGGTCCCTTGATACTATTGTTATTTGAATGCGCGTTGTAATTTCGATGCCCTTCAGTGTGCTCTACTTGCCCACTCGAAATCCAACGATTGTCTTCCCATGACACCGTGTATGGTGTCTGAGGATAAATAATGCCTAGAGGATCAGTTTCTCCACTATATCCCCATGTATCCTGAGGTCCCACATTTGGCCAGTTGTCGAACCGAACCGAAACAACGCCAGACCCTTTCCAGTATTTTTCCGGGTTCGCGAGCCATTCACGCCACATATCATCAGGCCAAGTGGATTGGTCACGATTCAAAGGACAGTAAGGAGAACCGTTGTTCTCTGGCGTAAAATTTACGTGGACATGAGCTCTCGCACTTGTCCAGAAAAGGGTTCCTGCGACGGTTAAAATCGCAATGTTACGTATTTGGTACATCAAAGCCCCCCGCACTATTGCATATATATCATTGGACTATTTGTTTCTGTTTTAGTTTCGTCAGCCCGGTTAGGAACGACTTCGCTATCAAATGCGTTCATACTCAGGAGTTGTTCGACTGCCTTCACTTCGGGATCTTGTTCACTAGGATAAGGTAGCGTCGGCGCGATAGACGAACGAGTGGTAGCATTCTTTACCTGGCTGCCAGATGATATTTCGGGACTTGGAGTCGCTGCTGTAAACACTTCTTGGGAAAATTGGGCCAGGCGCTGAGCTCGTCGCTGCTTTTCCGCTTCAGCTAGCACGCGTTGGTTATGTGCCTGAATTTCGTTGTTGTGATTGCGTTTTTGTTTAAGTCGAGCTTCAAGGATTTGTTGCCTTTTTTCGTTGTTGAATGCGTCTTCCAAGATTTGAAAATTGTGCTCCAGATTATTGAGGTCGTGGTGTGCCTCTCGCTTTAGTTCGTTTAGTTTATCTTTCTTCCGCTTGGCAAGATCACGGATTTTTTGCAGCTGCGGGACAATTCGTTCTTGAATGTCGAGATAACTACCGATGCCCGCTAATTGTACGTTACGCGTGGGATCCGGAATTGTTTCAGCGGCCTGGAGGTTGAGTCTCGCAATTTTCTGATATGCTTCGATTAGTGCATCCGCTTTACTTTCGACTTCATATGCCGCAGCGCGTTGTGCTTGCAGAATTCCAACTTTCTCTCTATGAAATTCGATATACTTCTTTAATAAGTTCAAAGAGGTTTTTCGATCGTTGAGATTACCCGAACTGTATTGCTCGATTGTTGGGCGCTCTCCTTGGAACGTTGGCGTCTCGATTGACTTAGAAAGTTCGATTACGGCATTCTCTAAATCTGCAGAAATCGATTCAGGAAAAGAGAGCATTCCTTGCCCAAGAGCATTAATTCCTAACTCTATGTTCCCAAGAGCGCTTCGAGCTTTCTGATAAAAGTCCAAAGCCCGCCCAACGTTGGAATAAGACTGCGCTGAACTGAAGATTGGAAGCGTTAGAGCCATTCCAGCAATTAGTATGGATCGCATGTTGTCACTCCAATGCAGCAAAGCGCTTGGATTTTGTCCGATTTCAATTTGACCCAAATAGGGTCAAAAAAGATCGGTTGTTAGGCAAGCAAACTTCAGCCTCTTTGATATGCCATAGTTTCCGCGGATCAAACGGTTCTATGGCCGTAGGTAAGACACTCGCCATAATTCCGATATTGACCAAGAAGAGGAGCCCAGAGCGGCTTACTTAGGGCGACTTAAGCCTCTGAGCTAATGCCTTGTGTGGATGGCTTCTGCGATTCAAGGGCTTTTTGAAGTTTTGACGAGCGTGGTCAGGCACAGTCTTGTGTCAGGCCTGTTGCTGAGGCGACCCGCATCTGCAGGGCGTTCGCTTTCTCCAGAGCGTTATTTTCGGCCAGTTGGGGCTTACTCGCACCACTAAATCTCTGGTGCCAATCGTGGTAGATCGCATCAGACGCGCTCGCGTGTAGACGCGCACTCACAACATCAAGACCCTCTGCTAGTGAAAGCTCAATCTCCCACCACAACCGCAGAACTTCATCATCCGAATATCGCTTCCAAGCCATCCTCAATCCTCCCTGAGCCTCACCCGACCCCAGATTTAGCGGGGAGGACAAGCCATGTACTAAGCCTTCGGTTCGATTGAGCACTCGCCCGATCACACCGGGCCAAAAACACGATTCAGTAGCGGTTGCGCTTCTCATCAAGCTCCCGCATAAATTCTTCCGCGACATTACATTTGTCTTTTGGCAGAGTTTTCATTCCACCTCGGCACGCTTGCAAAAGCGCCCCGCAGTTACCGGGGCCAGCAGCTCGATAGATATTCCGCCCAAGACCGTTGTGCCATTCCGCTGAAATAAATTTCTGATCGCATTGTTCCGATAATTTTACTACCTCCTCCGGAGTGTACCATTTACCTTGAAAGCTAATCCGGCTCCCGGAATCTATTTCTGCGCGCGACTCTCTTTCAAGTTGCTTTTGCGCATTGTCTTCAGCGATAACACCTTGGATACATGCATAGTAATCGGACTTGTCCCCAGTTACTGGCAATTCGCATCCCACCTGCCCGCCAAGGGAAGGATATTTCAAACGCGCTTGCCCCCTCCAATCTTCGTTTCTCCCGGCGGCCTCCGCCCCATCTGACACATCACTAACAAATGTATTTCGCTCTTGCTGGGTCAGAGAGACTTCGCCCGCTTGAAAACCAAGAGAAAACATTACGAGCTTGTTTTCGCAGAACTCGTCGGTCTCTTTTGACTTGAAGTAATATGCTTTAACTTCTTCTTCGTTCGCATTTGAAAACTCTGGCCGAGATTCTTCAAACCGCGCGATTTCGTCGAAACACGCTGGTATACTTTCCAACGGATCGGGGCTTACAAGTGCTGTTTGTCCCGTCGCCTTTTGTGCGATGCACATGGTAATTAGCATCATGGCGAAAGGCGTCCAAATTCTAGTCATTTATCTTCTTCCGTTCGCATAAATAAATCGTCCAAATTTTGAATACGTGAGTAGTATCGGCAACGGGTAATCGTCGAATCCACGATGAACAACTCTTACAATCGGGTTCGACTTGGAATGCACCAACATAGGGCAGTTATTTTTTCACGATTGCTTGAAGGATCGAAAACTCATTCAGTGAGCATCAATTGATGTCGTCGGCCACCACACGTGAACCCTTCTTTATGTTGTACAACACGTAACGAGCATCACTTCTTGTGCACTTCATAGCCCAAAGAATCTGCAAAAACTCGATTATGGTCAAATTTAATTGACCCCGCTCGATCTTGGAAACTTTAGACTGCCCCCACCCAAGCGCATTTGCGAGTTGGGTTTGCATCACTCCTTTGCCCTCACGAAGCTTTCTGAGGCGCGCTCCTATACCTTCTAGCTCGTCCTTACGTGGCTGTTTCGTAGATCTCACCTTTCTCACGCTCTTCATTGTGAATTCCTGTGTTGGTTGAACCGGACAATCGAAAACTAATGAATCATACCAGAACAGTCCACTACGGAATAGTCCCCAGAAGAATACACCGTTTTGTGACCACGGCTCCAATAGATCGGAATTGTCTGCAATACACTGCTTTTACACTACAAATTATCCTGAGCACACAACAGAAGCATCCTTCGACAGTCTCTTCATAAAGGGAGATTCTGCCCTGTTCAATTTTTTGACTCCAACAGCTTGGAGAAGAAATTATGAACGACAAATACATTACGATCAGATCTATCTACACCTACCTAGGCGTCAGCCGATCAACCTTCTACCGCCACGTCTGCAAACACTCCGCTTTCGCTAGAAAAATCAAAATCACGAAAGGCACCGTTCGATATCAGTTCTCTGATCTCGTTTCCTACTGCGAAGATCGCAAGATTGCGCCGCCAACCTCTCCGACAACCTGGGTTACAAGACGCTTACAATACTGGTCGATAGTACACTTTCTACAAAATTCCATGCTCAGCTCCATCCGGCAATCTTTAGACAAATCTCTCCCGCGAACAGAAGCTAGCGCTCTGTTTTATTAGCTTTTTAATGTTTCGCGTTTGATGGTCTGGTATTACCAGCCTTGCATAAAACATGTCACTGGAAGATGTTAGAACTTGTAAAGTTGAGTGTACCTAAACGACCGTATTCAGGAACTTTATGCCCAGAAAAAGTTATGCATCAAAAAACAGGTTTCGACCGCGCTCACGGTTATCCGAATGGCAATACACTAGGCTCCTCTTCGATTGGCTGGCCGGTGAATCAACCACCACCATTGCGCTGCATTCTGGATCACCTAGCAACGCCCACGAGCTTTTGATGAGAGATGAGAATAGTGAGGTGGCACCCGACTTTCAAATCACTGAAACAAAACTCAAAAAAATTAGCCGACAAACCGTGCACAGCAACATCTCGGAGGCTTCAGGTAGGATCTGTGATTTTTATATCGGAGGACTATTCGACAATTTTCTAACCAGCTACGAACTCGGGTTGAGCTCAACAAACCCGGTAGTGGAACTTCACTTGGAAACTGATCGAACTTTACCAATCTTGCAGAAAACTATGGGTCCCGATCGTTTTCGCAAATATATGTGCCAATTGATCAAAGATCATGAAGCCGACTACAAAAAGTTTTTTGAAGAGTACGTATATAGCGTGGCGTATGCAATCACTACGGATAACCCAAAAATTTATAGCCGTAAGCTTAATGAAGCTAAGCTAATTCGCTCATTGGATAACCGAACGCCGCACTTGGTAAGCTATTACATGCGAAAACGCGTCAGGTTATCCAAAGGTCTGAAGGAAGAGAGTAAACATGTGCAGACAGCCTACTTTCTGTGTTTATTGTTCGGCTTAAGATTGCATCAGAGCGTTAGCGTTGTTCGCCCGAAAAACCTGTACCAAGATTTGTCGCCCGAAGAACAAGTGTATTGGCAAATAATGTCCCAAAAATACGGGCTGCGCACGGCTATTAAAGCTCTGGGGTCACATCGCCAATAGGATCTTCACTCAACTCGGGCGCACGATTTACCTTTCCCGATTTGAACATATCGATGACTTCGTGGTCAGGTAACGAGGCAAAGTCAAAATCCATATGACTTACTCCCAACTTCTCAGCGATTAAGATGTAAACTGGATGCACCCGGTCAACTTCGTCCGGGTACTCTTTCAAATATCCCACGTACTCTACAGCCAAATTTGGATTGTTCCGTAAACGTCGTCGCCAGTCGTCCTTGATTGTCATCAGGCACAATAACATTTATCGAATATCAATATCTATAGTTAGTTTTTTTCTACTTTCCGCGGTCGGCCTGGATATCGCCCCGCAACTGCAGCCACAGCCATTCCCGCAAGGGTTCTCTCCCTTATGATCTCGCGCTCGAGCTGAGCCACAGCAGCGAGAATGTGGAATACGAACTCACCCATCGGTGTTGAGGTATCAATCTTCTCGGTCAAAGACTCGAATTTCGCACCGCGTTCTTCGAGAAGCTTATTCACCTCGATCAGGTGACGAAGCGAGCGTCCCATGCGGTCCAATCGCCAAACGACTAGCTTATCGCCGGAGCCAATCTTACCGAGCAATTTATCAAATGCTGGCCGAGAGGCTTTAGCCCCAGAAAAGCCAACGTCACCCGAAATTTCGGAGCATCCGGCTTTCTTCAAATTTTGGATTTGCAGAGCCGGGTTTTGCTCCGCTGTACTGATCCGATAATAACCAAACACACGAGCCATCGTGCATGCCTTTCGTTTGAGTTGAACAAACGCGGCCAGTCCCTGATGGAGACCCGCCAGCGACACACCCGATAAAACGACCCTTTTTCTCGATTTGTACGGTTACGATTCGCTACGGCCCGCACTTTTCTCAAAATCACTGCAATCGCAATGACTTATCTTTCAATACGGAACGTAACACAAAATTCAGTTGAGTTGCAAGAAAAAGGGTCCTTTTTCAGCCGATTTGTCCAAATGATTCAACGTATTACAGGCGCCCACTTCGACTAAAAAGGTAGAAGTTATGGTCGCAGGACCTTTGAAATCGATAATGGCAGGTGCAGCAGCGGTAGGCTTGGTTTCTACCGGACCACTGACGGGCAACGCCCTTGCGGAAGACGCCCGTATCATAAATACGTCCGCCAGCACTCAGCAAAACCCGATAGTTCAAGCCGGAAGCCAAGGCATGAAGTACAATGGTGTCGGCGTCTTGATTTACTATGGAGCCGGAAATGGGTCACCAGCTGATGCCGTGGGTGAATATGTGGTTGGTCTCCTAGAGGACTACGCTACCGAAAAGCGCGATCACATCGACGCTGCTTTCTTCGTTGATGAGATACCAAATATGACAGGTATTCGTGTGGAGTATTATGTGGGGTCAAATGGTGTAGCATCGCAAGATATCGAAACAGCTATTGAGAACCGAACCTTCGAACAAGTACTAGAAAAGCGTGAAGCTGCAAATCAGGTTTTACAAATGGCGTCTTTGGACCGCTAGCCCATCGGTATTGTAAACCCTCCGGAAGATTCCGCTTCAGCAGACGCTACCTGAATATTCCTATTTGATTCCGTTAGTGCCTCTTGCACTAATTCGGAGCCACTAGCCGCTTCTAGAGCCGCTGCTTTTTGGTAAGGTTTTGCGGTTGCCATCGCTTCATCAACCTGAATTCTTTGATCAGCAGTCAGCGCGACACCCGTTTCTGCGACGGATGAAACCATCCCGCCAATTTCAGCTGCGATGCCCTGAGCTTCTTGAAAGTCTCTCAATTGCTCCAAAACCAGTGGATCGACATGTTCAGCACCTGGTTTCAGCGTACCATCAGCATTCAGGTACTTATCGACCATAGCCTCGTAAACATCTTCAAGCGTTTCTAATCCTTGTGCCTCTTCTTGCGTAAGGAACGCCTCTTTGAGGCCTTCAATGCCATCATACTTCTCAAGCAATATGTCGGACCGCTCATCAATCGCTTCATTCAAGTCACGCAATTGGTCGGTAAGGTTAGCGATGTCGTCTAACATCGCGAGCAGCATCTTCGTGCGATTAGCTTGGTCAGCTTTTAGCTTTTGAACGTGGTTGGCGAGCATAATCATTGCTGAACCATCTACACGGATCGAAAGTTGGTCGAAATCCAGAGTACCTTCTCGAACTTGTTGCACCAGATCAGTCTGCTTGCGCTGCATGCCTTCGCCGTGAGCGATAGCAAATACATGCTGAAGCGCTTCCTCAGGGCTTTTAGGAGCCAACGCGGTTATTCCGCCCACGATCGTGTCGCGCGCATCCTGAAATTGTTGAATCTTGTTTTCTTCTGGTATCGCCATGCGAGACCCCACTTCCCTTATCGGAAGGCGTTCTATGCGCCTTCTCTTGTCATAAATTCAATCCCAAAAGCAATTTATACAACCTACTGTTTTTATTGCGTAATTTTAGCTTTTTGGGCTATAAGTAGGATACGAAATCAAGCTTAAAGGACAGTAACTTTTGTCAACAATTTTAGGGACTTACGCGTAAAATTAGAGATAAATTTGTCTAAAATTTTATCTATCTCAACAACGTCGGAACAAGATGAGACGATCTAAGAATTCAATAAAGATCACAGCGGCGCATATCGATGCATTGAATGCGGCCAAGGAAGAAACGGGCTGCGGTGCGGCCATGTTTTTGCGATGGGTCGATGATGCGCCAAAAGGCTTAAATTCGACGACGATTTACAACTGGATGATCGGTAAGGCCGATACGGCAAACAAAGAGCTTTTGGACTTCGTTTTGGAAAACTGGCCGAAGATGCCAAAGCGCGTCGAGGTCACGGAAAGCTTGGTTGCAAAACTGAATGCAGAGCAGGAACGGACAGGCATCGGCGCGACGCGGTTGCTGAAAACAATGGATGCAGTGCCAAGCGGGTTGAAAGCGATTACAGTTTCAACCTGGAAGTCGATGCGAGCGGATAAAGCACGCGAGGATCATATCGAAGCGGTGTTGAAAGCGTATGCGTCGATCAAGTGATGAGCATTATAAGTTCGGCGCGTGAGGCGGCGATCAGGATCAAAAGTCGGTATTACAGGCAAAAGGCAGGGTTAGTGAGAAGCGCAAGGTGTAGCTGGTAATACCAGCACCTTGCCAAAGGGGGCGTGCCGCCCCCTGTTGGATACCCCCTGCCGTGACGCAAATTTTGCGTCAGTCATTCCAATTCCGTTCCAAGTCCGCTTCACTACTTTTACACTTCGCTTTCATGACCATGCCGCAATGAGCATGATCGAGCGATTGAAAGCAATCTGGCAACTGTTTGCTTGCCTGAAGCTTTTTCGTCTGCGCTTCCAGATGGAAATCAGCGTCCTGATCTAAAGACACGCCTTACTACCGGGCCATCTTCATTCATCAATAATTGATAGTCGGACCGTGTGTTAACTGGGCCAGACGCTTGTTTTGGCACCGCAGTCTCCGCCAGCGCATAGCCTGCGGGATCTATCCATTGTACCAATTCTTCTCTGAAGATCGGCAATACATCATAAGGGTGTTTTTGACCGTCCGTTCCTGACAGTGTTGCCGCTTCTTCCAATGGATTTTTCACTGGAACATCCGGTATCGGCTGAGCACTCTTCCACGCAAGGAAGTGTTGAGGATCTATTAGCTGCTCCGGTTTGATATCTTCGCCGGGGTGTTCAGTTGAGAGCCATATCTCAAACTCATCCCTTTGCGCGGCAGCGTCATCACGCGTACGTGCCAAGCCTTGCGATAAGCAAAATGCAACAAATGGGTCGTGTGTTCCCCAACGTAGAAGCTCTCGTGCCCAGAAAGCTATCCAGGGTAGCTCAGTAGTTTCTTTCCACTCTTCTAACGAAGGAACCACCAACGCATCGCCAGCCCCATCATTCCAAGCTTTTGCGACAACTGCTCCAACTGCAGTACCCAATCGAAACTCGAGATTGTCGTTGACAAAACGTTGCCATGCTCGAAGCTTCTCAGGAGGAGGTGTCGGTGCGTCTTCAATTGCGAACCACCATGCCAAAAGTCCATGCCAATCAGCCAGAATGTCAGAGTCCGTTCTTGAGTTTCGAACCGAGAAACCGAATCCACGATCTGCGAGAAGCAAATCGCCGACTTCAACAAAAAATGCGAGCCTTTCCTGCGGCGTTGCAGTGCCGTAATTTGTTCCGGTCTTTAGTTTGTCGAGTATGCTGACGGCAGCATTTTCAAACCTCCTCCCGATATGAGGTGTTAATCCATACAGATAGAGACGCTTACGTTCGGCAGCGTCTGGATAAACAGTTTCAACAATTGCCTGACCTCGCTGCACAAAAGCGCGCTCAAGCCAATCTTCCTGGTCTTTAGCATAAGCCGAGAACGTTCGACTCCAAATTTGCGCAAGTGCGAACTCCAGCTCAGCGCTATCTCCTTCGCCTTCCGCCAAGTCACGGACTTCTTCGATTGCTGCAAGTAGTACCCCGTCAAGCTCGTCTAGTGTATCCGCGAGGACTGCTGGATCATCTTCTTGTTCCTGTCCAGCGCCTTCGCTAACATCTCCCGGCGATACAGTATCGAGCCAATTTAAGAAGGCTTCTTCAGTCGCCAACCCGAGCGTCGTTTTTGCCCTCTCGAATAACGACTGAAGGAGAAGAGACAGCGGGCTCAGCGCAGTTTCAGTAACTTCTTCAGTGACTAATTGTGCAATCAGGTCTCGGTATCCCGCCTCAAAATTTGCTTGCTGATCTTCCTGTACCTTACGAGTGCCTTCCGCTGTTGTGGACACCGATTTCGGGATAGCGATGAATGTCATTCCTTCTGCGCCAAGAGATGATCCAGGGCGTCCAGCTCGCCCAGACAAATTTCGAAATTCCGAAGTGGTCATAGGCCTGATTTTGCGCCTGTTCTTGACTGGATCGTAAATACTGCGGTTCAATAACGGTACGAAAATGACATCAAATGGCAAGTTGACACCTTCGGTTAATGTAGCAGTTGCGACAGTGACCGGACAAATTCCTCTTTCAATTACAACATTCATAAGGCGTCGGATTCGCTGCGGCATTTGACCATGGCTAGACGCAATACCCGCCTTCAGGAGTCTAACTTCGTGAGACTCGGCTCCACAATAGTCGACGCAAGCATCCATCACTTTTCTAAATGCGACAGCGTCCGGGCCATCCTCTGGGATTTCGAAGCTATCGAAAATATCCCAGTCTTCCAATGCAAGAGCGTCTACAAACCATCCCATCGTCCGTTCAGGCTGCTGAGCGATCGAAATCAGAATGCGTTGCTCAGATGCTGTTAGGTGCAATGCTGTCCACAGCACACTCAGTTGATTGAAGCGATCTAGACTGTTTCTCATTGCTGGCGGCAATTGTGGCATGCGATCAAATTTCAAATTTATGTACGGAGAGTTGGCGCGGCCCCTGACAACAATGGGAGCACCATTGACCAGATCCAATCGGAGTCGTGACGCCTTGTCGGGCGCGGTTTCCAACTGACCTATAATTTGGCGCGTGCTGCGATAATCTAAGCCTATTGGATCGGCTTCCGGATCGGATTCAATCCATCTTGCAACAGGACCGGCTGCGCCGCCTGCCACCGCTGTAAGCGCTATACGAGCTATATCAGGCTTGCTTGCGAGAATTCGTGAAACAAAGCTCTCAAGTTTTAGTGATCTCTCACTATGCCGTGCAAAACCTTCTTGGGCATCCTCTTCAGACCCTGGTACGATTTGGTGAGCTTCATCCAAAACAAGCAAGCGTAGTCTTGCAGAAATCAACGGCCCCAAATTCCGCAACAAAGCTTCAGCCTTTTCGACTGTCGCAATAATCACAGCGGGCTTTTCAGCCTGAAGCCAATAGTCCGTTATCCCCCAGTCATTTCCACCGTAGAGCCCCGTCACAATAACATCATCTCTCATCTCAGCAGACAGTTTGCTTTCGACTTCACCCGCTAGCGCGCGCGATGGAACCAAATATAGCGCCAAAGGTGGCAGCCCATCGTCATTCGCGGATAAGATGAGCTCCTTAATAACGGCGAGGTTTGCTACTAGAGTTTTTCCTGAACCTGTTGGTGTGCAAAGCGCAAAGGCCGAGCTATCCACTAAACGCGAAAGTCCGAGACTTTGGGAGGCCCACAATGTTCCCCGGCCGCTGTTGTAGTAACGTCGCGACAGACGGCGCATGCGCTTAATGTTAGGGGCGTTATCACCAGCCAAAGCAGCGAAAGGTGTGTAAACGCTGGCCTCGGAATAACGATGCGCAACCTGGTTCAACATCAACGTGAGCAAAGAAAGGTCTGCCGACAGAACTCGCTGTCCGAGCCGACTCAAGTGCTTCAACTTAAGCAATGCGCGATCAACACGCTCGGCATGTCCAGCCCGCAAAGAATAGGCAAAAAGACCCAGAGCGCGGACAAGTTCAACAGTGTAGTGCCACGAGCTTGCGTCCTCACCGTCACTTAACTGGGACGACGCATCTGGTCGAGTAAGTTCATCGTTCGCTTGCCAAAACCCCGTGGATTCCTTCAAGACTGCATTCATATCTCCGCGCAAAAAGGCAGCAAACAATCGCGACCCATCGGCTTCGAAATCTATGAGCTTCAGCAGCCCAGCCGCCATTGCGGGCAAACCAGCCAACTGGTAGGCGCTTGCGGATAACAAACCAGACTGTACCTTGTCGTCTAGTAGCTCCGTAGAGCGAGAGAGCCACTCAAGTAATTCTGCTGCACGTTGATAGGCTAACCGCGTGGTAGTCGCATCAGGGCCAACTGTTTCTTCCAATATGTCAGCGGCGTGCAAGAGGCGCTCTGCGTCTCTGCGTTGAGAGCTTGAGTTTTGGGCGTTCCAAGAAATTTTTTCAACCTCCCAAGTCGTTTGCAAACACCGCACCAATAGACGGGCCTGAACAGAGCTGAGAATGCGTGGATCGGCATAGCGAGATTGAAAATTCTCTGCCAACTCGCTTCTCTCTTGATCAAATTCTGGCATCGATCAATCTTTCCATAGCTCTTCATATAGGCAGTCCACCATCTCCTCGCCTTTGTCGAATATGATTTCGACAACCTGTAGTTCAGCGTTAGATGTGTATTCGGCGGGATGGTTAGCCGCGCTTATCATGGGAACACCCGCTTTGCGCGTTGCTGCTCCATTTCCTGCCAAGACAACTAAATTGGTTCGAGGCAACGCAGGGGTATCTGCCAGAACATGTTGATCGATTGAATGGATCGCTGCGTCGTACTCATCAGGTGCGATATCTTTCAGTATTTTCTGCATTTGTTTGAGACCACGCGGAGGATCTACTGCTTTGTTCAAAGCCGTCCATATCCCGTTGCCCTTGCGCTCAACTTTACCAGTTTTCTTGTCCTTGACCTTTGTCCCGAGGACTAGGTTTTCGACAACAGACTTAGAAAGTGTTGTCCGCCATTTAGCTTCGCCCGCTAGAACGCGAACAACAGCGCCATCGGCATTTAGCACGATGGCGACAAAGTCGTCTCCGGTCCGCCCCGGAAGCTTCCGAGTTTGGCTTGGGTCACGGCGAAGGGTATATAAATAGTCAGCTGCAGTTTGATGAAACCGAAATAAGAAAACGGGTACCTTCCAGTCATGGCCCCCGATATATTCGCATACTTCAGTCAGCAATCCCGCCAAGGTCTCACCAAATAGACCTCGACGTGCCGAAACCTCCAAAGAATTTGGGTAAACCACTGGAGGTGGTTCGGCAGGATCGGCATCTGGATGCAAATTAATGCCGATCTCTTCATGGAATATAGTTCGAGCATCCAGGTGTGCCGACTCAAAGTAGGGACGCAGCGCCGCTGCAAGCGAGTGGGCATCGTCATACTTCGCCTCAAGCAGTATATGCCGATAGTGCCCAACAGTCTTATCCTCGTAGCGCTGAAAATAGGAATCCAAGACGTTATCGGGAGGTGGAGTATTGTGAAGTGACAAGTGAAATTCCAATTAAATTTGATTGTGGCATTGCCACCAGTGCAAGCCCATTGATTTACACACTCTAACATCAAAATAGAAACTGTATGATGACTTTGTTTTATCAAGTCGGGTTAAATAGAACTACGCTGTAAAGCCGTTCTGGTCTTAGCATGTTTGCGCAATCTGCGATCTTGGTAGGATCAAGATCTACAATAAGCGCTGGCGCCCGAAATCTGAAGTTAGCCAATTTGATGTTGAACCACGATAGCATTCTAGTGCAATCCGAGAAAAACTCGAGTGGATGGCAACTAAATTTGTTCTTTATATGTTCGATCTTGCGTGTAGTATAGAAGTAGGATGGTTACACGAATCAATCGAGACAATTCTTCTATGTTACGCATCATTGATCTTTTTAGCGGAGCGGGCGGCATGTCGCTCGGATTGGTTGACCCCCGGTTCTGTGGTGGCTTCGAGACAATCCTAGCTCTCGACAACGATGCATCCGCTATTGAAACGCATAAATCCAATTTTTCCGGCGAGTCAGTTTGCGCAAATATCGAAGACTGGATCGGCGCTAACGAAGTCCCGCAGGCAGATCTGGTGATAGGCGGACCTCCGTGCCAAGGCTTCAGCTTGCTGAATAAGAAACGCGACGGTGATCAGCGGCGTGCATTGTGGGAACCATTCATTGAAGTGACGCATCGATCAGGTGCGCGTATGTTTTTAATGGAGAACGTGGCTGAACTTTTTCGGTCCCCCGAATTGCAGGAAATTTGTACTAGGGCCGCTGATTATGGGTTCGAGACCGACGCCTGTATTGTAAATACCGCAGATTATGGAGCGCCTCAGAAACGTCGTCGCACCATTATTCTCGGATGGAAGGCTGGCACGGAAAAGCCCAGTTTTCCGCCATTGCCGACTCATGCAGCACCAAGTGTTGAGAGCAATCTCCCGAAGTGGCGAACGGTGCGCGACGCAATTGCTGATTTGCCGCCGCCGGTACGAACAACAATTGAAGGCGATGCCCCACTTGACCTGCACATAAAGCGCAATCCGACAGCCAAAAGTATTGCGCGCTATAAAGTCGTGCCGCCTGGTGGGAACCGCTTTGACTTACAGCGTAATGCTCCTGAAATAACCCCTCAATGTTGGATAAGAAAGAAAAGTGGTGGAACTGACCTATTTGGAAGACTTTGGTGGGATCGGCCGTCTGTTACTATCAGAACAGAATTTTTCAAACCTGAGAAAGGTCGATACCTTCACCCTGACCAGCACAGACCGATAACCCATCGCGAGGCAGCGCGACTTATGGGATTTCCGGACGACTTTAAGTTCGTTGGCTCGAAAACTGAAATAGCGCGGCAAATCGGAAATGCTGTACCACCAGCACTTGCAGGGAACCTGGGGAAAATGGTCTTGGAAGCGCTTTTACCCATGAAGAAGTCAGCTTAGTGAGATATGGCACGTAGATCCAAAGCCACATCGGATTTTGAAGGACAGGTAACAGAAGTTAAGCGACTTCTGGATAGTTTTCTTGATAAATTGGAACAGGGAGACCTGAGGCAACAAGTCATCAGTCTCGTTCCAGCAGTCCACGGGTTGCGTGACTTAGGCAGTGGCCTCGTAACTGGTGAAAATGTAACGTCTGCACGTGATCGAATACTTGCTTACCTGCGAAAATATCCAAAGACACTGATAGACGGCGACGAGCTTATGGTCGTCGCAGGAATTGGGGAATGGGCCCGAAGAGTACGTGAGCTTAGGGTTCAGTATGGTTGGACAATTTATACGGGGGCAACACTCGAAGAGGCGGTTGAAGATGACCCGGAATTGTTGAGCGAACTGTCTCAGATGCTAGGTGTCGATCAAGTACACCTTCGACCAGATCAGTACATTTTGATGAATGAAACGCAGGATCGCGAAGCCGCGTTGCGTTGGAACCAACTCAACACCATTCGTAACAAACCAAGTGGCGTGAAATCGAAGCTTATTGAATATCTTCGCTTAAATGTTGGCCGTGCCGTAACAGGTGAGGAACTCCGCTATTTGGCGAAGGACAACAAAGAATGGGCGCGCCGCACGCGTGAACTCAGAACCGAAGAGGGCTGGCCTGTCGTAACGAGAATGCAAGGCAGGCCCGATTTAGCGGTCGGTGAGTATCTGCTTGAAGAAGATCGCCAAGCTGAAGTGCATGACCGAAATATTCCCGACCCAGTGAGAGTTGCCGTTCTTAAGCGTGATAAGTTCAAATGCACACATTGCGGTTGGAGTCGCGACGATTTGGATCGATCCGATCCGCGTAAGTTCCTCGAACTTCACCACATTGTAGAGCATGCGCAAGGTGGTTCTAATGACGCTGCAAACCTGCAAACACTCTGCAACGTTCATCATGATCAAGTGCATGCAGGTGGACTGACGTGGAGCGGAGACACTTGGGTTGAGATTAAGTCTTAGGGCTTCGCCCTCGGCGCACTTCAAGCACATTAGACGGTCTCCCGAGGCTCGGCGCTAAAGCCCCTGCGCCCGCCGTCGATTGAGCTTTCCGTTTACACACCCACTGTTCGCCACGAGGCAGGGTTTCACCACGCGAACCCCATACAACCCGAAAGAGAGAGGGCAAAATGGCGAACCATGAAATTACAGCGCTAGTAGTCCGCCAAAACACCCTGCTTATGTAATTTTTTATGCGAGAAGCCCCCAAAACAGACTGCAGTGTATCGAATTAGTTTGATCACCCGCCACCTCCATCTTAAGCTCAAACCATTGGTAGCGAGAAGGCCATTGTATGCCCAAAGTTACAACACAAAGCGTTGAACCAACAGGTTATAAACAACTTGTGGGTGTCGCATCCGCTCATCCAAATGCTCTTCAGAGCGCGGACGAGCTTGTCTCGAGATACATTTTTTATGACAAAATGCTTATTGCTGACCTTGACCACGCAATAAAGTCTCACTCACCCGGCCAGATGTTCGCAAAGGTTTCGATTCACGAGATGCTGGAAAGCGGCAAAAAGCTTGGGGTTTTTGAGGACGCCTCTAATCTGAGATACCCTGAGCCTAAGAGCCTCCTGACTTGGAACGAATTACTAGTCAAAGCAGTAGATGGCTCTCTTGTGCGCGACGATCCTTTAAGCGCATCGGGCTACATCCAGTCACTTTTGGGCACGCTGTATCAGACTGAATACAACAATCTATCGGCAAGGTTCGACAAAGCTCGCATGGATCTTGGTGTGGAAGATTTACATGACAAAGATCATGAAGCGTTTGTCAAAAGGATACTAGTTGCTTTCGGAGTTCAACTGGAGTTTCCATCAACGGAAGATGCCCGATCTCACGCAGAGGGTACGGAGCAATTATGGAGACTTGAAGCGGCCCAGTTTCTCGCTGCTCAAGACCATTCTGTGCGCAAAACAGTATATGTCGCAAGAACGGAAGGCATGATCGCAGAGGACGCCTCGGAGCGCGCTATAGTACCTAAAAGCTCCTCTATAATGGACTCTAGCGAGTATTCAGTGGCATCAATATTATTAGACCAGATACCAGTTCCGGATAATATGAATCTCGAAGAACTGTACGAATTTAAATCGGACCCTAAGGTGAAAGAAAGCATCAGGAGCTTTAGGTCATTGGTGGCTGGAATAACCAACGACCAATTGACGGAAAATGAAGCTCGTGAGTTGTTTGATGATTCACGCGCAGATCTCAAAGAATCGATCCGAAAAGCCAAACGCGAAGTTGTATTCAATACCGTCAAAATATCGGTGATCTGCGGTGCTGGTGTCGCTCAAGATTTGGCGACTGGAAAATTTATTGAAGCCGCCGACCGGGTGATCTCAGCCAGCAAAGATCTAGTCAATTTATACCCAACCGACAAAGCGTATGCGGGCCACCCATTATTCTTCACTAACTATTTAGGTAGAAAACGCTGATTTTTTTGATAATTCTTGGCTATTTGTTCTTGAACACAGTCCTCTATACTCCTGAAAAAAGCTGACAAGGCTACATCGTCGATTAGACTTAAAAGCTTGGCTCTTGGCCTCTTCCCCGTTTTCGTCGCGGCCGTGGCTTTCTCCTGGCGCGTTCATGTTTGAACGCATCGCGGCGTTCTTCAACCGACGCGGTTTTCATCTCGGTATACTTCTGACGATCCGCCGTGACATAAGCGTATTGTTCTCGCAGTCGCTCAGAATATTGACGCTGGCGCTGGGCAAGCCATTGCCGCTGTTGCCTTTGCCGAGAAACTAGAGCTTCACGTTCCAGCGTATCACGCTCAAGCGCCTTTGCGGCTTCAAACTCGTTTTCAGCCTTAATCCGCATGTTCTCACCCCGCATCCACTCCCAGACACCTTTAAGGCCGTTTCTGAACTTACGTTGGCGGGCAGCCGCTTCTGCAATTTGACGCTCATCGATAAATTTCATGGCCTCAGCACGCTCTACGCGCTGTTGCTCAACCATTGCGCGGCGTTGAAGTGTGCGCTGCGCCTTTTGTTCTTCATTTTGCCGGTTGATTTCAGCGGTATGCTCATCAAGCTTACTAAGCATCTGTTCAGCGATCTTCGATTTGACGTGCTCTAAGTTTGGCAGATCCGTTTCTTTTCCAAGGCGGTCACGCACGGCCTTGGTTTTGATGCCCACCCATTTTGGAACGCTATAGACTTCACCCTCGCTATCCACTGCAACAAAGGCTCTGCGATCACCTTCGGCGAGCTGAAAGCCCCGATCTTCCAGCGCATGCTCAAAAGAGGCGCGATTATCACTCATCGCCCAGGCATCTTGAATCGCCGCCTTGATCGCGCGAGCGTCTTTTGCTTGGCGCTTAGCCTGTTGGTACTGATCGAATGTGTAGTTGAGCGGATTACGTTCATGCGAGTTGATGAGACCGCGCGGGACATCCCAGCCATGCTGGATGAACAAATCGCGCGATACGTCTTTCATCCTCATCCGATTGAACGGCATTGGTATGGCTTTCATCTCATCGGCATTTACGCGGCTCCACACCGCGTGAGCGTGCCTATCCCGATTGCCTCCCTTTTCATGGAGCACAATCACGCGTGGCTGCCCTGTAAGTCCAAGAGCAGCTTCGACGCGATCTATCGCATCATAGAATTGTTCTTCGCTGACTCCAGCATTCTCAGGCGGTGAAAGCGAAAGCGAGAACAGGTATTTCTGACAGCGCGTGCCCGATGCAATGGCTTGAATTTCCTGAAAGGCGTCCGCCAAATCGTCAGAGGCGAAGCCTTGCACTTCTAGGACATGCACGTGGTCATTTTCATCATTGCGCAACAGGTGGCGCGCCAAATCCGACGCGCCGCCTCTTGCGTTACCATGCAGGATCATTGCTTTGGCTTGAAGCCAAGAGAACTCACCAAAAGCCACCGCATGTATTTAATATCGGAACAGGCCGCATTGAGGTCTTTAACGAGATCCGGCGTTAGCGGCAATGAGCCGATGTTGGCCGCCTTGGCGATCTGGTTGATATTTGCAGAGAGCCGAGATTTACCGATCAGCGCCAGCGCCTGACCAATTTTTGATTGATCAACGCGCGAATGGCTTCGTTGACGCGGAATCGCTGGCAACCCCTCGAATAGTCGGGCTTTAATATAGGCACTTAGCGGCATGTTGCCCGCAGCCGAAATAAGCCGCTTTCGTTCCTCTGGCGTGAATCGGATTGAAAACGGTGGTTCGCGCTTGGTTTTCGCGGATCGAGGCGGACGGATAACGATATCGCCGTGTCCAGCCGCTTCCGAGAACAGTTCAGTGGTTTTGTTGCAGCCGGGTCTTCTCATAGTCCCAGCTCCTCCAGCTCGTGCTTATAAGGCGCGAGCTGATCTTCGAAGTCTTTTAGTGTTTGAAACAGTTCTTCGGTGTCGAACTGGGAGTTCCAACTATCTCCCAGCGGTGGCACCACCATATATTCCTGAATTTTTTGGTTTTTATCCGGTTTCGCGCTCGAGAAAGATCACCGCGGGTTTCATAAATTCTGCAATGTCTGACGCCTAATGCCTGCAGGAAACCTTAGACTCGACTGACCGTATATGGCGCGACGAAGAGAATTGGGCTTTTGTCCTGAATGGCGCGCGCCGCGAGCTGCGCATTGTAACGGGTCTGCGGATCGGGATGATCAAACAGCGATTTGATCAGGCTCAAGCTTCCAACATCTTCAAAATATGCCAGAATCGCCAACCCATCTTCGCGAACATCACGTTCTTCGTGAAACAATGCCTGCCGCGCATGTTCCAGCGCGTGAGCCGGCGATGACAACCAGGCCACGCTTAAAGACCGCCGGGTTCTGAAATTCATATGGTGTTCGCACCAATCGATCAGCAAACTCAATAATCCGAGCAAGTTCAGCTGAGCGAGTTTCGATTTACGGTCCAGATACCGGATCATCCATTGCCGATGACTACGGTGATTCAGGGCACGGGTCAGTTCATCGCGATTGAGCGTGCGCCGCGATGACCAGGTCGCGCAAAAAAATTCTTGAAGATACTGTCCGACCGCGAGCATTTATTGGTCCTCGATCGCGGTGCGAAGCGAGCCACCCATGCGGCGGAGGCCCTTCATTTGTTCTTTAAAGCTAAGTGACAAGACTGGCATGCAGGTTTTATTCACATCAACGATGAATATCCGATTATCATTCCTATCACGCAGGATATCGATACATCCAAAATCAAGCCCGATCTCTGCACAGAACCTGGCAATGAGGTGCTGCTCTTCCTCAGAGAACACCTCATTGGCGGTGCGAACGTCGGTATGCAGGTAGCTGGTCCCGAAGCGCGCTTCTAGAGATTTGAACTTATGGAACACTGCGGGGATCGCGCCTTTGACGATCGCTGTTCGGAGGTCTTCGCTACGGTGGCCGTCATGTGCGCTGTCGATAAAGCGCTGATAGATCGCCCCTTCCTCGATGTCATGCGCCGGGATTGGGCACTCTATAATTCGACCATCATGGGTCCCATTGAGATCTGATTTGCAAACGGCCTGACCGACAAAGGTAACCGGATCTACGGTCAGCGAATAGCCAAAGACTTTCTCAAAGACACTCCCAACATGGGTCTTTGAGATGTCTTCTATTGCGTAATTCAGAGCGCGGTCTCGCTGGTTTTGCGGAAGACGTCTGGCGGCGCTGGAATATGTTTCATCTTCAAAGATAAATATCGCATCGGCCGAATCCAAATCCGATGTGATCTTTAAATCGCTGACCTGAGAGACCAGCCATATATTGTACCAGGGCGGTGCATTGTGCGGATAGAATGCAATCGTTTTGCGCGGACGGTTGATCCTAAAAAGACGCAAAGCGCTCACCACAACAAGATATGCGTATAGCTGGGTGCAACTCAAAACACTTCTGAAGAATGATTTGTCTAATGAGATGCGCGCACGAGGATGCGGTATATGTAGCTTTTTATCTTTGATACGCATCCCTCGAACGTATCCGAATGAACGCGAAACTGCGGCAAAAGAGGGAATCTGGGCCATTCGAAGCTAAATCCTATAACGCATGTCTTATGAGGTCCTATGAATACGGTCGGACAGATGACATTGCCAGCCCCGCCAAGTTCAAACCCGGTAAATTATTCGTGCACGATATCGATTGCGCATCGGATACTGCCCGGAACTCGACACACGCGGGGCGCAGCTTCTCACTCGGCAGTTGGCGACCCCTGCAGGATTCGAACCTGCGACCGTCCGCTTAGAAGGCGGGTGCTCTATCCAGCTGAGCTAAGGGGCCGTTTGAGGGGCTCACTTAATCCGAATATTGCAAAATATAAAGCCGCGATTGCGCATCCGTATGCATCCAAACCGACAGCTCACTGCATCACATTATCAAAACCGACGGAGTCGCGGGCGTGCATCGTTAAATCTTCGTCATATCAATGACCAAATCTTCGCCAGAGGACATGGAATTCGTTAAAGTCTTCGGGCGACACTCATGGTGCGTGTGAGGGAGACGGGGATGCAGAATTACAAGATACGTCACTTGGCGCAATGCGCGGCATTGGCGCTCGCATTGGGTTTAACCGCATGCGGCGGCGGTGGCGGAGGCAATGGCGGTACCGTTCCAGGTGGAACGGGAACATCCCCTCCTCCGCCTCCACCGCCGCCTTCTCCACCGCCGCCGCCGTCCAGCGACGCGTTTGCGACTCAGGAAGCGACCGCCTTGTTTTTGACGCAGGCGACTTTCGGGCCAAAGTCCAACGATATTTCGCAACTGACGGGTACGGCCCCTTCAGATTGGTTGATCGCAGAGCTCAACAAGACGCCAAGCCTGAACCTCGATTATGTGCTGGCCGAGATCTCAGAGCCTGGCGCTCGTGATGCGGACGGCGAGCTGTCTTATGAAAAGAAACAAACCCCAACTTTCTCATTCTGGATGAACGCCATTGAAGGCGAAGATCAGTTGCGCCAGCGGATGGCTTTCGCGCTGTCGCAAATTCTCGTGATTTCGCATGCGGAAGGCAACTTCCTGTTCGAAGTGCCAAATACCGTCGCGCATTATCAGGATATTCTGGTCAGCAATGCCTTCGGAAATTATCGCGACCTGCTTGAAGAGGTGACTTATTCGCCTGCGATGGGTGAATATCTGACCTATTTGCAGAATATAAAAGGCGACGCCGCAACGGGACGGATGCCTGACGAGAATTATGCTCGCGAAGTGATGCAACTATTCTCAATCGGACTGGTTGAGCTCGAACAGGACGGCGACGTCATTACTCAAGGCGGCATTCCGGTCGAGGTCTATGACAATGATGATGTCACCGGTCTGGCGAAAGTGTTCACGGGGCTCAGCCTGACCGGCGACGAGTTCTTTTTCGATTTCCGCACACTGCCCGCTGGTGCACTCCACACACCGATGCAAGTCTATCCAGAATGGCATTCAGAACTCGAAAAAACCTTTCTGGGCACAACTATTCCCGCTGGAACGGGACCTGCTGAAAGTATCGATCTGGCCCTCGACGCATTGATCGATCATCCGAATACAGCGCCGTTTTTGGCGCGGCAGCTGATCCAGCGCTTTGTCACCAGCCATCCTGAGCCCGACTATATTGGCCGTGTCGCAGCGGCCTTTGCCGCCGGACAATACACGCTGCCAAATGGCACAATGGTCGGCGATGGACGACGCGGAGATCTTGCTGCAACGATTGCCGCCGTCCTGTTCGATGCCGACGCGCGTGATCCGGCCAATCGCAATGATGACAGCTTCGGCAAGATCCGCGAACCCGTGCTGCGCTTCATTCACTGGGCACGCGCCTTTGATGCCGGAACCGTAACCCCAGAAAACACTTTCCCACTCTTCAATACGAGCTTTGGCGGCGGCTTGGCGCAAGCGCCATACAAAGCACCCTCAGTGTTCAACTTCTATCGCCCTGGATATGTCGCCCCTGGCACCGAAACTGGCGCCGCAGGGCTGACCATGCCCGAATTGCAATTGATCAACGCCAATTCAGTGTCGAACTATGCGAACTTCATGACGTATTTTGTATTCGCTTTCGCGGCCAATAATACCGGCGATCCATCCGCGACAAGCTTTATCCCCAACTATACAGACGAACTGGCATTGGCAGATGATCCGACCGCGCTGGTCGAGCATCTCGACTTGCTGCTGACGTTTGGCGCGGCATCAACCGAAACCAAGGCAACAATTGTCACCTTTCTGGAAGACATCCCGCTCGAGAATGCGAATGACCCGAACTATAATGGCCCATTCACGCGCGTCGGCCTGGCCATACTGATGATGATGACGTCGCCTGATTACACTGTGCAGCGCTAGGAGGACGAGAGATGAAACCGACCCGCAGAACCTTCCTGACTGGCGCCAGCGCCTTGAGCGCCGCCTCCCTTGCTGGAATTGGTAGCTCACTCGCCGCGTTCCAGGCAGGCGCCGCTGAAACCACGGGATACAAGGCGATTGTGTGCCTGTTCTTCCTTGGCGGCCTCGACGGCCATGACACCGTTCTACCATATGATCAGGCATCATATGATCGCTATGCCGAGATCCGGGCGTCGCTGCTCGGGCAATATTCAAATATGCAAGGCGGCTCGACCCGTGCGCGCGATCGTTTGCTGCCACTCTCGCCTTCAAATGCAGCAAGTTTTGGCGGTCGGCAGTTTGCGTTGCCGGAAGAGCTAAGCGGTATCAAAGGCCTGTTCGATAGCGGCAATGCGGCGATTGTCGGAAATGTCGGTCCCCTGCTGCAACCCCTGAACCGTCAGCAATTCCTCGATGACAGCGCGCCGCAGCCAAAACGGCTTTTCTCGCACAATGACCAACAGTCGACATGGATGTCGAGCCAGCCCGAAGGCGCGCAATTCGGTTGGGGCGGGCGTTTCGCGGATGCCGCGCTCGCTTCAGGTGCCAATTCAGGCAGTCAGGAATTCTCGACGATTACCAGTTTAGGCAATGAGCTGTTTTTGACCGGCGCCAACGCCCTGCCGTACCAGATTGGATTGAATGGCGCGCCGGAAATCGATGCCTTGAACTTCTTTGCCGGAGACGATGGGTCGGGCACGCAGACTGAGATCTATCAAAAACTGCGCGATCATTTCGAGGCAATGGACTATAACAGCACTAATCTGATTGATCGTGATGTTGCCAATGCGATGCGCACCGCGCTCACCACCAATGAAACCTTCAACGAAGCTTTTGAATCCATTCAACCATTCGCGACCGCTTTCCCTGGGAATTTCCTCGGACAGCAATTGCAGGCCGTGGCGAATACAATCGCCATTCGCGATGCGCTTCTGGTCAACCGGCAGGTCTTCTTTGTGGCGATCGGTGGTTTCGACACGCACTCAAATCAGGCCAATGATCTCCCGGGTCTGCAGAGCCAGATCGATGGCAGCGTCGTCGCCTTCTATCAGGCGATGCAGGAGCTTGGACTGGGCAGTGATGTCACCCTGTTCACAGCATCCGATTTCGGCCGGACCCTGGCGATCAATGGCGACGGCACAGACCATGGCTGGGGCAATCATCATTTCGTTGTCGGTGATGCCGTTCAAGGCGGGCAGATCTATGGCGACATGCCGCTCTACGATCTTGGTCATGACCAGGATGCCGGCAGCGGCCGCCTGATCCCGACAACGTCAGTCGAGCAATTCGCTGCACCACTGGGGCGCTGGTTCGGATTGAGTGATGCGGAAATCGCAACGGCGCTCCCGAATCTCAGCAGTTTCGGGCCCGAACCTGGCTTTGTCTAATGCGTCCAGGGCTGTTTGCGGTCCGCAGAGAAATTCTCAGAATAGGACTTCACCAGACGCTTGACTTCGCGCGGCTCTTCGACCGCAAATGTCAGGCCTTCGCGTTTCGCATATGCGATGGCTTGTTCGCGGCTATCGAAATGCAGACGCACCTGACCGGTTGTGTCGTCAATGCTGGTCCAGCCCATGACTGGGTCGCTGGTCCGTTTGGCTCCAGAGACGAATTCGAGAACCCAATCCTTGGTCTTACCGCGGCCAGATTGCATAGCAGTCTTCGCAGGCTTGTAGATACGGGCATCCATATTCATCATCTCCAAGAGAAGAATTTGGTCGGAGCGATAGGATTCGAACCTACGACCCTCTGGTCCCAAACCAGATGCGCTACCAGGCTGCGCCACGCTCCGGCCTCCCGGTATACTGTCGGTTTTCTGGGTTTCAACCCTGTTTTTGCCGTCTTCGCAGTGTTCTGAATGTCGCATCTGCGCGCGCGGCCAGTTTCTCGCCATTTATCAGCAAATCCGCACTGACATGGACCAGATCATGGTCGTAGCTCTGCACGATCGGATGCGCCTCCAGCCAGTCATGCAAGCGCACGGTTTCGAGGAAATGCAGCGTCAGTTTCAAGGTTACTGACATGCGCTGGGTCGCGGCCCAGACCGCCATGGCGAGGGAGCGATCGGCGAACGCGCTGGCCATGCCGCCATGCAGGAAGCCCATACTGTTACAATGCCGGTCGAGGATGAATAGACCGCTGCGGACGTCGTCTTTAGCCGCAGCCTCATAAACCGGGCCATTGTGATTGGAAAAGGCGCCGCGTGACTTCGAAAGGGCAAAACCATCCGGCACGATCAGCTGCGCGGGCAGATCCTCCTCGCGCATCCGGGATTATTCTGCAGGTGCAGCGGCGTCAGCATTTCCGAACAGCGGATGCTGCACCGTATCGCCGGGCTGAATGCCAAGCTCAGCAGCCTGGCCGCCATTCAGTTCCAGGACGGCCCGCACGGGCACGCCGGGCGAAATCGTTCGCAAGGAACCAGGCACGGTGTTTCGCGCGATCATTTCGATGCTGCCATCCTCGGCAATGAACAGCATGTCCAGCGCGATCAGCGTATTCTTCATGAACATGGCCGGCTCGCGCGGCGGATCAAAATCGAACAACATGCCCTTATCGGCATCCATGCTTTCGCGCTCCATCAGACCGAAGCTGATCTCATCGCGATCATTGGCGACTTCAACACTGAATGCGTGGCTGGCTTCGGCGCCGATAATGGTCAGCGGTGTGACCTCCATCGGATCGGCAAAAGCCGGCAGAGACATTGCAGCAATACAGGCGACGGCAGAAATAGATATGCGTTTCATGACTGACTCTCTAGCTCCGTGACTTGCACCCGGCAAGCTACAGCCACAGGCAATCGCTATTTTTTCACCACGATGACGTTTTCGCCCTTTTGGCCTTCACCGGCGACAATGCTGAGCTCCATTCCGGGCTCAAGCGTATCGATCCCGGCTTTGCGCAGGACAGAGATGTGAATGAAAATATCCGCCGCATCATCAGGGCGATTGACGAAGCCAAAGCCGTGCGAGGCATTGAACCATTTGACAATCACCCGTTCGAACACAATCGCTTCGCCCTGATCGCGCATCACTGACGCTTTTGGACGGTCCATTTCGATAATATTCAAAACCTGCCAGCCGCGATCGCGCTCAACAATATTGCAGACAATACGCGCGCCTTCATCCGCTGAATTTTCTTCAAAAGCACGCAGGCAAGAGACGTGCAGCATGACGTCCTGATTGAGAATGACGCCCTCAACCGATTCCGGGACAACAAACCCGTAGCCCTTGACTGTGTCGAACCATTTGACCCGACCAATCAGGCGCACCCCTGATTCTGCACTCAATTTCGCTACCTGTTCAGCCGCGTTGCCCATGGGCCCACCCCATTCATCAGATGAATTATTAACCTTTGCACACAGCGCTGTCACGCGGCTTTGCTCAGCAATGCCCAGAAATTCAATCTGACGTGGTAAAAGTGGCACTGCCTAAAATACTTAGACTCGCTCAATCACGCCAAACCCATCATCCGCCAGCGCATCCAAATAAGATCCCTAGCGATGAGTCTGAGTGAAATCCAGAGGCGTTCGTGGCGCTCTTTATATTTGAACTCAAGAAACGCCGTTTGTGGTAGTATCAGTAAACGAATCATCGAGGAGGACACTATGCAAAACAAATACATCATCTCTGCGTTCAGCGTGATTGGGTTAATGAGCATCCCTGCTTACGCTCAAGAAGAACCGGACCCCGTGATAGGTGCCTTCCTCACAGACTATGTCGTAGAATTCGTTGCTGGAAATGTCTGCGAAGACCTCGTTCAGGGCGGCTTCGTCGATACGTGCGAATCCAGTCAGACATCTCTGCTATCCTCTGATGGTACGGTTCTCACCCAAGACAACAATGCATCAAGACTTGCCCGCAGCGACGCCGTTGGCACTTGGCGCAAGGTAAATGATCAAAGATATCGAACGCGCGCTGTGACGATTTACTACGATGAGAACAGCCGTGTCGCCAGCTATGACGTAACTATCTCGCGTTTCAGATTGTCCAATAATGGGCGGCGTTCTACTGGTACATTCGAAGCCAGAAACTATAGCGCCGATCAAGACCCTTTTGACCCGAACGAAATTCCACAATTTGTGAATACCGGACGGCTGGAAAGTCGAAGAATTCGCTAATCACACCTGGTCGATAAAAATCGATGAGGATGTTGGCACTCCCTAGGGGAATCGAACCCCTCTTTCCAGGTTGAAAACCTGGCGTCCTAACCGATAGACGAAGGGAGCGCGCGGTTGAGGGGCCGATATAGACAAGGCAGATTGTGGTTGCAACCTTCTTTGACGCTGTCGCTGAATTTTTTACAGCGACGCGGGCCCCTTAGCAGCAATAGCGGGGAGTTTGACGCTGCGACGCGCGCCAAATTCAGGACTTTCGGCCCGAAACGCGAGGGCGTTCAGGGGAAAAGCGAGACTGAAATTTCTGAGTCCCTCGAAGTGAGCCTGTTGAAGGATCATCGGGGCGCGCTTCTGGTGCGCGCCGCCTTGTCCTTCGATCCCAGACCAAGTTGAGGACAAGCTGAGCTCAGGATGAGGCGCTTGTGGGGTTCTGGCTGGGGGCTAGCCGGGCTCGAGATGCACCTGATCACCGCCGATACCTGCGCAGGCAGGTATCCATGGCATGACCTTGCCACTTGGAATGGTGGAGATGATCGTCCCTGGACCCCTGCCTTCGCAGGCGTCGACGGATAACGTGGCGAGGGCTTGCTCGAACACATCCGGACAGAGTTTATCCACGTCGTTCGGTGAATAGAATCTCGTCGCGATATCATACGCCGCAAAATTCCGGGCCATGCCTTCAAAATACGGCACCCAGGCGCGGCCATAGCGGTCGACTTGCACAAAGGCCTGGCGCCCGGTTTCAGCGCTCCATCGATCCACGCGCCATAGCTCAAAGAACAGGATTGGCCAGAAATAGACTGGCACCTGTTTGTAATGAGCCCGAAGATAGCGATGGATGATCATGGTAGGGACTATAGACGCCCTCGAATCCGGTCGGATTGAGATCCCCACCTACCGCCGGTCGCTCCCCACGGCGAGCGCAGCGAGACCGTGGGGCCCATCACAACCATTTCCCCCACGAGCAAGGCCAACAGTTCGAGCTGGGCTCCACGGTCTGAGCGAAGCTCAGCCGTGCAGAACGGCAGGCGGCGCCCGTCCCCATCCCCCGCTTTGCCAACGAAAGTTGGCACCCATGGCGGTTGGGGACAGATCCCCGCCGCCATGGATCCTGACGTGCGTCAGGAATACGGTCCTGTGCGAAAACCCCTCGGATCAAGTCCGAGAAAGCGTCGAAAGATGATGCGAGCGACTTAATACGCCCTAAAACAGACTCTGACCCTTGGCTTAGCGAGCGCACCCGTATCCGCCCTAGCGCTTTTCAACTCAGCATGTTTGGTTCATGTTTGTCTTTGAGGGAGCATCATGACGGACATCAACGAAGGGCTGTTTTATACGCTGGCGCAGGTCACGATTGCGCTCGCTGGCTTTTCCGCAGTGGCTATCGGCCTTGTGGCGCAACGAAATCGCGAATTGAGCGTGTTTGAAAGAGCAAATGCCTGGTGCATTTTTGCGTTTGCTGTTTTGACCTTCCTCGCCTCGATCATACCCGTCGTTTTGCTTGAAGCTGGCGCCAGCCTCGATATAGCATTGCTGCTCGGTTTGGTGCCGTCTGCGATGGGTGGCATACCGATTTCGTATCTGGCGATCAAAGTCACGCACAACCTGCTTCAGTCAGAAGAAGAAAGAACGCGCATTGTTGGAACGTTCACGGGACGGGTCATTGCTTATGGCGCGCGCTTTTGGGCGATCGCGGTGATGGCAGTGATCTGGCTGACCATGCTCGACTTTTTAATACCCAGAACGGAAGCGGTTTATGTTGGCACCATCCTGCTCGGGATCGTCCTTTCCTTGACCCATTTTGCCTTCTTCATCGGCCTGAGCCTTCAGTCGAGCTCCGATTCCAAAACTGAAGCTTTGTGAGCGGCTTAAACTCGCCCCACAACAGCCTCTGAAGCAATGTCGCAAAGCGCCCCAAAACGGGCGCTCGTGGTGTCGGTCCCGTATAATGTGGGGCTCTCTTCAAGCTGACTAAAGGCCGCGGACCATCTAGCTCAAAAGGCGGCGCATAAAGCGCCAATCATGTTGCAGCGCTTCAGGTACCTCTGCCTCTGCATATGGCGGGATATCTACAAATCCAGCCGCTTCGTAAATAGGGTGAGCTGAGGTCATGAAAGGGCCAGTTTCGAGCATTAATTCATCATAGCCAAAGCTCTCTGCGTCGCGCACAAGCCGATCCAAGATCTTTGCGCCCACGCCGCCGCCACGGCTTGCGCGGGAAACATAGATGCGTTTGATCTCCCCTACGCCGTTTCGCACATGGCGGAGCCCGCCCATGCCAAGCGCTACTTCTCCATTAAACACGATATAGAAGACGCCTTGTGGTGGCGTTTCCTGACACAGCTTGTCCAACGAAATCTCGGCATAGTCGGGGATGGACATTCCCAAGAGACCAGGCAGCGAGAGCCCGAAGTGTTCTTGAACACAATCGCCAGCCCAATTGATATATGCGACATTGAAACCCATGAGCAATTCGCGATGTTGCTCCAAATTGGCTTGTACGAAGTCTAATTCCATCTTTAGCCCCAACTTGCTTCTAGACCTTAGAATTGGTGCAAGAGTGTCTTGCAAGAGAAAAACGAGCAAGACTGCTGGTAGCCAAAAAACATATGGATTGGGTTATCCATCAGTGGCTTAAAATCGCCCCAGAGCAGCCGCTCGCCTGATGTCTGTGACGGCTAAGCGCTCGCTCGCAATAACCGGCGGCGTTGGACGGAGCTCGGAATGCCCAGGCTCTCGCGATACTTGGCCACGGTGCGACGTGCGATTTCGATCCCGAATTCTGTCAGGATCTCGACGATCTTGTCATCTGACAAAACCTTCTCGCCTTCGTCATCAATCAATTGCTTGATCCGATAACGCACAGCTTCTGCTGAGTGTGCTTCGCCGCCGCCCGTTGATGGGATGGCTGCAGAGAAGAAATATTTCAACTCGAACAGACCGCGCGGTGTTGCCATATATTTGTTGCTGGTCACACGGCTGACCGTGGATTCGTGCATTTCGATGGCGTCAGCCACTTGCTTCAAATTGAGCGGCCGCAAATGTGCCACGCCATGCGCGAAAAACGCATCCTGCTGGCGGACGATCTCGCTGGCGACTTTCAGAATGGTGCGGGCGCGCTGGTCGAGCGATTTGATCAACCAGGTCGCGTTCGCAGCGCATTCAGAGATAAACTCTTTCTCATTGTCACGCATTGGCAGCGCGTTGACTTCGGCATAATAGGCCTTGTCCATCAGGACGCGCGGCAGGGTTTCGCTGTTCAGCTCAACCGCGAACATGCCGTTTGGCAGCTCTTTGACAAACACATCTGGGGCGACAGCGATTGTCGCCTCCGTCGAAAACCCGGACGCCGGGCGCGGGCTGAGTGAGCGCAGCTCAGTCAGCATGTCCATGACGTCTTCCTTGTCGACGCCGCAAATATCCGACAACGCCTTGATGTCGTGCTTGGCAACGAGATGCAGATTTTCGAGGAAAAGCTTCATCACCGGGTCGAGCCGGTCACGTTCTTTCAGCTGCAGCGCCAGGCATTCGGTCAGATCGCGGGCCATGATGCCAGTCGGGTCAAAGCCCTGGCAGACATCGAGCACGGCCGCGACATTCGCCGCATCAGCGCCGAGCAATTTCGCCACTTCATCCAGATCAACTTTGCAAAAGCCTGCATCATCGGTTTCATCGATCAGACGGGCGCCAATCAGGCTATCCGCCTGGCTAAGGCCGGCCATAGCCAGCTGATCGTGCAAGTGTTCGTGCAGCGATTTCTCACTCGACAGTGAGCCTTCGAAATCAAAATCTTCGCCACCGCCGCGTCCAGACCCCACCGAAGACCAGTCTGTGCTGGCGGAAGGTCCTGACTGGCTATTGGCTGTGCGCGCCTCGTCCGAGCCTGTGCCGGACTCATACATGTCACTATCGGAAGCATCGACAGCATCGCGGGCATTGGCCATGCCTTCAGCACCGTCCAGGGCCAGCTCATCGCGGCCTTTGGACTTGTCGACATCGCCGTCAAAGTCTTCTGACGCGGAACTGTCCTTGCGCTCGAGCAGCGGATTGCGCTCGATCTCTTCAGCGACAAATTCCGCCAGTTCGATATTCGAGAGTTGCAGCAATTTGATCGCCTGCTGCAGTTGCGGTGTCATCACCAGGGATTGCCCCTGGCGCATGTCTAAACGTTGATACGCACTCATTGTCCCGCCCTCTACGCCGCAAATCTCTGGCCGAGATAGACCCGGCGCACATCTTCGTTTCGAAGCACCTCATCCGGCGCGCCTTCAAACAGGACGCTGCCTTCATAGATGATCGAAGCTCGATCGACGATTTGTAACGTTTCGCGGACCTGGTGGTCCGTAATCAACACGCCCAGGCCGCGCTTCTTCAGATAGCCGACAAGGTCGGAAATATCTGAGATGGCGAGTGGGTCAATTCCAGTGAACGGCTCATCCAGCAGCATGAAAGCGGGCCGGGATGCCAGGGCACGCGCGATTTCGACGCGGCGACGCTCGCCGCCCGACAGGCTGGTCGATGGCTGCTTGCTCAAATGCGAGATGTGCAGCTCTTCCATAAGTGAGTCGACTTGGTTCTGGCGCTCTGACTTGTCGCGCTCGACAAGCTCAACCACGGCCATGATATTCTCTTCGACATTCATGCCGCGAAAAATACTGGCTTCCTGTGGCAGATAGCCCAGTCCAAGACGGGCGCGCTGATACATCGGCAGAGCCGTGACATCGGCGCCGTCAATGTGAATTTGTCCATCATCAGCGCCAATCAGGCCCATGATCATGTAAAAGCAAGTTGTCTTCCCCGCGCCATTAGGTCCGAGCAACCCAACGACTTCCCCCCGCTGCAGACTCAGGGAAACATCATGGACAACCTGACGCTTGCCAAAAGATTTGGCGAGTCCGGTTGCGACGAGGCCTTGGCCAGTCTGGTCCATATGTTTCAGCTCCTTCAGTGATTAGCTCCCGAGGTAACCACTTAGAATAACAGGCTTAAAATCCGTTTAGGCCGATAGATTGAATTTTACCGACCGTCTTCTTCGCCCGGCACGATAACCATATTCACCTGGCTATCACCGCCGTCCAAAGTTGTTTTGCCAGCCGACAATTCCATCACCAATCGTTCGCCTTTCGCAACATCTTCGCCGCGCACCAGGATTATCTCGCCTGTCAGCGTGATGGTGTCGGTCGAGGCGACATAGACGCCGAGATTGCCATTGGCCTTCAGGTCCGGCGTCACATAAAATACGTTTCCGCGCGCTGTGAGCTGGCGAATATCGCCAAAGTTGGAGCCGATGCCAGTCGTCGTTGTATTCCCAGCGCCGCCATATTCAATGGTCACAACATCCGCTCGCAAGCGCGCTGTGCCCTGCGTGATATCAACATTGTCGATCAGGATGACCTTGCGCTCTTTATCCAGCACTTCGGAACGGTCAGCATTGACGCGGATTGGCCCGCCCTCGCCCGAGACCTGCGCCGCGGCAGTGCCGCTAAATGCGAGCGCGAGTGCGCCGAAAGCTGCCTTCACATACATTTGGGTCATCCTCTACTCATCACTTTCCGGCTCTTCAGAGCCATCTTCGCCGTCCGGGTAAATCGTCAAATCGACATTCCCGCGAAAGATCACACGATCACCTTCGTCTTCAATCTCATACGAGTCTGCGCGGACATCGCCAAGGGGGCCATTGCCGCTCAGCGGTTCTAATCCTTGCACACGCCCTTCCTGAATAAACACTCGGGCCGCCGTGGTTGTGAATTCATAACCGTCACGGTCGCGGATCCGGACCGCCTGGAATAAGTCGAGATATTCGGCGTTTTGATAGTAAACCCCGACCAGTGCGCTGACTTCAGTGCCCTTATCGTCAACCATGCTGGGATTGGTCAGGTTGATAATGCTTGGATCGGCGCGGCGGCGCTGCGCCGCTTCGGCAGTAATCACATAGGCCTCACCGGCAATATTGCGCCCGGTAAATCGTGCATTGACCATGGTGACAACATCGTCGCTTTCGAGCTGATCGATATGCTGCCCTGGACCTGTCAGCGTGGTCGCCGCCATCGGCCCGATGATCACGCCTGCCGAAATCGCCGCGCCGGCGACAAACACCATGCGCAAAAGACCGACGGTAGATGACCGCCGCCTTGCTTGCGCCAGCGTCATCTGGCGTTGCGGGGCCCATTGAGCCAGCATTTCCGTGTGGGCAGTGTTCATATGACTCTATTATGGGAGAAAATTAAGCAGGAACAGGGCTGTAAAATGACAGATACGTCACACTCGATCAGCTGTGTGCGAAAATATCGGTTTCATCCCATCCTTGCAAATCAAGATCCGCCCGGGTCGGCAGGAAATCGAAGCAGGCTTGCGCCAGGTCGACACGCCCTTCCCGCGCAAGCATGGCGTTCAAGCCGTCCCGGATTTCATGCAAGTGCAAGACGTCGCTCGCGGCATATTGCAATTGCTGATCCGTCAGCTCGGCGGCGCCCCAATCGGACGATTGTTGAGACTTATCCATATTCGCGCCGATCAATTCGCGGGTCACATCTTTCAAGCCATGGCGGTCTGTATAGGTGCGCGCCAGTTTCGACGCGATCTTGGTGCACCAGACAGGCGCGCAGGTAATGCCCAGCCATTTTTTCATCATCGCGACATCGAAGCGGGCAAAATGGAAGATCTTCAGAATCTTCTCATCAGCCATTAATGCCTTCAGATTCGGGCACTTATACCCGCGCTCCAATTGCACAACATGCGCCGTTCCATCCCCGGAAGACAATTGGACGACGCAAAGCGCATCGCGCACCGGGTTAAGGCCCATCGCTTCGGTATCAACGGCAATAATCGGCCCGAGATCGAGACCAGCGGGCAAATCGCCCTTGTGTAGCGTAATCTTGTTCATGCACGGGGAATAGGCCTGCCCTCGGGCGGTTGCAAGCCCATCTGCGAAAAGGCGCTGCAGTCACCACATCCAGACTTGCCAGAGTGCAACCTTATTATTAGGGGTTTCCGGCGTCGGAGAGGTGGCCGAGTGGCTGAAGGCGCTCCCCTGCTAAGGGAGTATACGTGATAAGCGTATCGAGGGTTCGAATCCCTTCCTCTCCGCCACGCAGTCTGGGTGTTTTCAGCGAAATTCTATCCTTCCAAAATAGTCCCGACTATTCCGGGACTTGTGCGCCCTTTCAGGGATATCCTGATGCTTGGTCTCCGCTTCAGGGAGACGATTCCCGCCTATATGGCCTTAAGTCTCTCCCGGGATTCAAATTGGTCAGTTATCAGGGTCTTTTCCCTGATAAGGGCCATTTTACAGGGAAACTTTAGAATATAGCCTGTTCTTGATGGACACCACCTGCCGCGATCGCCCGTAAACATGGGGGATCATGACGAAATTCCCTACTCGACAAAACAGGGAAACAAATTTTGAGAACAGGGAATTCAAAAGTGGAAACAGGGAAGCAGAGCAGACCGATCAGGGAAGCTGATATTGTTCCAGAAAGATGGAGTTTTGTGCGCTCCAGTCTACCGGAATCGTCATCTTTGAAAGTTGGAATGCGGAGATGTCTGCCCGTTGGTATCCGGACGCGATCGCACGCAGGATGCCTGGCGACAACAAACCCAAACCAAGATTATGGGTGATGTATTCCGGGCTTACGCTTTCCGATGCAGCGATGTCGGAAATGCCTTGCCCGAATTTAATCTGATCAACCCATTTCATCGCTTTTAGTATTCGCCTGATCAGAACCTTGTCGGGTTTGCGCGTCGACCCGGTTCCAAGAACCAGTTTGTTTTCAACGCCTCGACGTCTGGATCCCTGAACAATCGGATTGGCTCGGTTCGTTTTTACTAGAACTGCTTGGTTTTCCGAACGCCAAGCATGACGATCGCGTTGACGCCTTTTCGCAACTTTTAAACTGGACCCGAAATCAGCCGGGCTCGATGGGAAGAGAAGCCCATATTCCGGGGTTTGGCGCGAAACTGTACGAAAACGGGGTGCCATATGTGCCGCCGCCATTGGACGGTCAGGAGCTCAATTTGTATGGGAAAATTATCGAACGCTGATCAACTGCAATCAAACCTCGGCAGGCAATCAGGTCTGCCGAATTCGATAATTCCCCAATATGGGAAACTGACCGCGGGTTCGAATACCGCCCGCACCCATTCAGCAGATGGTCCCACGATATGGCCATCATCAAGGACCAAAGCTAGTCAAGCGTCCCAAATTCGCAGTGCGAACCATCCGTAATAGCTCAAGTACGAGGAAATCAGCATTGCGAAAAATACTTGAGCAACCCCCAGCCCCAGAACCAGTCTCGGAGTTGAACCTCTGTAGAGTGTGTAAGCACCGTACAGTGACAAAATGGGGCTTATGATCGTCAAAGCATAAGCAAGCCAGCCCCAAATTGAGGGTTTTCCTAGAATTTCAAAGTTTCCACTCCCGAATAGGACTACTGGCAGAATGCCAGCCCCAACTGCAAGCAGAAGGCTTATCGTCGGCAACAAGCGAGTCAAAACTCCGCCGCGACCTTTCAGTCGACCGAGCATCTGACTTGGTATCCAGATGAGTGCGAACACGGCTCCCAAACCAACTAGAATTAGTGTCACTGCAATGCAGAAAATTTTGGTCCACATCTCTATGCTGGAGACACGGCGATAAGTGCTTTCACCAGTTTGAAGTCTTATGCCTTGCTCATCATCCAAGAAGACCAAGCCTGGACCACTCTGCTCTTCAGACTGAAAGATACCATTTCCGAGATGGATCCAATTCTGTCCTTTAAATCTGAGCTCCCCATCATTAAAAGACACGCCTTGCCACTGAGTGAGACCCAGCAAAGGTACGAGAAAGTCTCTGCGTGGCGTAAGCGTTTGGTATTGACCGGCCCAACGATTGGAGGCGTCCGCGGCGAGGGCGACGGCCTCAATTTCGGGAGGCTCAACACTACCTTCCAGGTATTCGCGAATTACGCCGCTTACCGCGGTCAAAGCCGGTGAAGTAGAGTTAATCATAACCACATAACCAGCGCCCAACTCTGGTGAGTACCTTGCCGTCGCTGCAAATCCGTCGATGCTGCCATCGTGGCCAAAAAACGTTGTCCTGCCGTTCAAATTTGCATTGTTTCCGAGCGCGTATCCCAGCGCTAAACCTGCTTTGGCAGCGTCATTGGTTTCCGGCATTTCAATGCCTGCTGCGGCTTCAGGCGAAAAGTATGTACGCCCGGCGAGGGTTCCACGCCCCAGCATAAGCATTGGCAAAATCGCGAGATCTTCAGCTGTTGTATTCAATGACCCGCTCGGTCGACCCGGAATCTCAATGAATGGCTCAGGCGTCACACCATCAAACTGGTAGCTGCTAGATAGCCGATTTTCGATACTAGGGGTCTTGGTCCAAGCTGAGTCGCTCAGCTCCAAAGGATCAAACAGCCTGTCTTGCATAAAGTCTTCGAAACTCTGTCCACTTACTCTCTCGATTATGAGCCCGGCAATCACAGGGCCCGCATTCGTATAAGACGTTCTTGTTCCTGGTCTCCAGCGAGAGCGGTAGGGTCGGTACAACTCCACCGCATCGCCAACCGTCAGATTAGCGCCGGATATTAAATAGTGCCGATATGCGATATCGTTGAACCCTGCGGTGTGTTCTAGCAGGTGTCGCAGCTGGACGGGGTGCGACTTTTCCCATTGATTGCGGAATTGGACATCAGGAAGCAACTCACGCAATGGCGCGTCCAACGCCAATTTCCCCTCCTCGACAAGCATCATGATGCCGATCGAAGTGAAGCTCTTGCTGATAGAGCCAGCACGGAAGACAGTGTGCTCCGTAACGGGGGCGCGCGATACTCTATCGGCCACACCGAAGCTCTGCCGGAAGCTGATCGCGTAATCCTCGATAACAATCACACTTGCTCCGGGCACATTGCCCTCTTGAAGCAGCTGCTGAATTTCACTTTCTAATTCGGATAAGCTTGTTACCGGTTGAGCCCAGGCCGCACCGAGCTGGAAACAGCCCCAAACCGCGCTTAGGAGTAGAGCCTGCAAGGCTTTGAATAAAAGAGAATCTATCATGAAAACAAAACCTGATCGGTTGGCGTCAGCAGCATATTAAACTTCAAACACCAACGAGATTGTCACCGCGGTGACAGGAACAATAAAATCGATCCCGGAGCGTTGAGCGAGTTGATTGATGACATCGTCCAAGCCAAACTCTGATGCCGACAATATCAAAGGGGCCTTATTTTCTAAGATGACTTTTGTTTCGGAGACCTTCGTTACAGTCACATAGAAATCTTTGGCGATACGCGCATCTCCAACGTCAATGCGCAAATCAAGAAGAAGCGTATTCCGTTCGCCAATCTCGAAGCTCCCGAGCTCCGCATTTTCTACTTGTGTGGATACAACAATTTTCTCGGCATTCAGGGGAGTAAATACGAGCTCTTTGACGAAATTGTCTCGCTCTGTTTGTGCGGTATCAATCGAGGCTGTCAGCATTTCAAACCGAGCCGAACCGTTCGCATCTACTGATCCTGTCAAATCTCGGAACGTGTTGATCTCGGTACTTGTTTTACTACTAACTAAAAATGTCATTCCCGATTGTTCGGCGTTTAGTGCCCACTCGGAAGAAGGCGCGAAAAAGCGCTCTTCGGCGCTACTTATCTCGCTCGCGCATCCCATCGCGGTGAGCAGCGCCGCTAGCAGAACAACCATTAGTCTCATGGTATGATCCTCTTCGTCCAATTGATCCATTGTGCATCGAGGCTGCCGCCTTGTTGCTGATAAAATCTTTGTGCGGCTGTGTTGTCGGCCAGCACGGTCCACTTCAGATCGAAAGCCTGGATGTCGTGGGCATAAGCTATCACTGCCTTGAATAACTGTGTTCCGATGCCGCTTTGCCGAATGTCCGGATCGACGAACAATTCTTTCAAAACAAGCGTCGGTGCAAGGTGATAGGTCCAGGGTTGAATGTAGGTTACCGCTATGCCGCTGATGGCCTGGTCATTCATGCAGGCAACAAAAACGCGAAATGGAGGATTGTCTCCAAATGCCGCATCACGCAGCGCTCGGGCGGTGACCCGAAAGTCGTCTGCATACCCCTCAAGATCAGCGAGGCCGCGCATCAACACCAGAACACGCTCAACATCGCCCATCCGAAATTCACGGCACCTAACTTCAGAAGGCGCCATCGGCGAGCCTATCTTGAAGGTATCGCTCTGGATCAGAGCTGGCGTGCATCATATGCTCCGCCCAAGCGTTTCGCTCATGATCGATGACCACATGCTCCCAAACACAAGCATGGAACCTTCTATGGTCGCGAGAAACAAAGATCGGCGCTCCGGCATCTTCGGCAGAAGCGAGTAGTCGTAAAGCGATATCCTGATGCGCCCACCAATGTACCAGAAGCCAATTGCTCATTTCTCCGAAGTGAACCATGGCATAGCCCAAGCCGTGATCGGAACCCTCTTCCTCTCTAAGAACTGGCAGTGTCGCGTCGATGTAACTTCGCGCAGCCGCAAGAGCGAGTTCTGCCGGATTAAGCTCGGGCCCCTGAACGATGGAGTAAAATTTCAACTGCATCCCACCGACGTTCCAAACTTCGTGAAATCTGAAATAGCGGGGCGCATATGGTGCGATCTTCATCACAACACCTCATCAGGAAGCATAGCGAGCAAGTCGGTCACGCCTGGATCTACGCCCAATTGGTGCAATAAGGCGGTTATTTGACCGCGATGATGGGTCTGGTGGTTGAAAAGGTGTTGGATCATTCCGCCAAAGTTCTTGTGAAAGCGCTGCCCCGAAGCAACCGAATAGCTAAAGGATTGCAAATACTGCGCGTTCGTTGTTTCGGCGATGAACTTTGATAGGACGCCATCAATATCCTTGCGGGCAATACGGAGTTCATCAAGATCCGCATACAGAATGTCTCGATGAGACGTCGGCGATGGATAAGCCAGGATTGGGTTAAGACTGTCGAACGGTATCGTGTGTTTCGAGAAGCGTTGCAGCCACGTCACGTCCCAAACCATGAGATGATTCAAAGTCCCCAAAACCGACCCAAAAAACGCGCCTAAGTCTCGATTGAGTTCATCGGGAGAGAGGGACTTCGCTTTTTCAAAAAGAGAGGAATTGATCCACTCATTGTATTCCGCAAGTCGATAGAATGCCGCCTTCTGTCCGGAAAGAGCCGGCATCGTAGAATCGAAAAGCCTTGTCGCCTTGTCAAACTTGTCCCGGCAACCTGGGTTGCAGAAACCCACCGCATAGCCTTGGTACTCAGTTAGAGAATCCAGTGAAATGTCATCTCCAGACCAAGGGCAATGTGAGTTGATTGGAGAATTCATGCGGTGAGTTCTGCCCGGATTGGATCCTTATGAGTAGGGACACTTTCGACCTATTCTGTTGGTCCACTTGATTTGCGCCTCACCAAATACAGCGAGTTGAACTGCTAACGCGGCGTGCTGCTATGAGTTCGACTTTGCCATCCTGTATCGACTGATCAAGCCGGGCAGTTTCGCCAGATATTTCCTAGAACATCGGCTCCCTCAGCACTTAGACAGCCCTGTGTTTCATCCGATTTCGATTCTTGGGCTTGCGCAGTTATCCAGTGCTCAACACGTCCAGCTAAGACCGGCATTGGCATGGCGCCACCGTTCAGCAGGACCGAGTGAAAACCCTTGATATCAAACCGGTCTCCTAATCTTTCTTCCGCATCTGCTCGCAAGCGTTGAAGTTGGATCATGCCCAATTTGTAGGATGTTGCCTGTCCCGGCCAAACAGCATACCGCTCGATCTCGCGCGTGATCGACATACGGCTTTCACCAGTCACCTCCACCATATAGTCGATCGCGGTCTCGCGGCTCCACCTCTTGTGATGCAATCCAGTATCAACCACCAAGCGGGCCGCTCGGTACAATTCCATTCGCAGACGCCCTAGATTGCCGAGTTGGTCACCCTCATAAAGCCCCATTTCATAAGCCAACTCCTCTGCGTAGAGCGCCCACCCCTCCCCATAGTCGCCAAACCACATCAGATTCTGAATAAGTGGCAGCCGCGGGATAGACAGCGACGCGCCCGCTTGAAAGTGATGCCCAGGAACCGCCTCGTGAAACACCAAGGACCGTAAAGTGAAAGTCGGGACGTCCGCAGAGTCCTTCAGATTCACCCAAAATATACCTGGTCGAGACCCATCTAATGGTGGGGGCGTATAGTAGCCGCCTGCTGCGCTATCCTGTTCATGGATTGGAATTCGCCGGACTTGGACATCATATTCAGGTATCGCGTCAAACCAATCCGGCGCTATTTCAAGAACTTGATCAACGTCCAGTTGCAGCTTGGCGACGAGTTCCAGCTTTGCAGCATCTGTATTTTCGACAATGTAAGCGGGGTCCTGAAACAGGGCGGTCATACGCTGCCCTACCGGGCCCTCATTATAGCCAACCGACCGAAGAATTTCATCCATTTGCGCGTGGAGGCGCGCAACGTCTCGCAAGCCGATTTGGTGTATGTCTTCCGCGTTTAGTCCGTCAGCCCCCCAAGCTTGAAGAGCGATTTCATATGCTTCGTTGCCATTCTCGATGCGCCAAATACCTGCATCTTTTCCAGCTTTAGGAACCAGAGTCCCAATTCGATGACCAAACCTCTGATAGGCAGGATAGACACTCGACTCCATGAGTGAGCGGGCCTTGTTGTTATGCACGCGTCTTTGATTTTCGGTTAAGCTATCTATTCCCTCCAATCGTTGCGCAAAGCTGACCAAAATTGGATGCTCATCAAAGTCCTGATTTGTGAACGCATACGCAGAATCAGAGATTGCTTCCAATGCAAAATATGGCGGGCTCCTGCCGTTGGCTGCGTCGTGTTCTGTAAGCGTCGCCAATTCTTCCAGAACGCGCTCGATCTCTGACAAACGCTCCAGCCAATCCAACACGTCCTGCTGATTGCGAAGAGGATGCTGCGCAATCAATAGTCTTGGAAGATCTATTTGTGGTCCGAACAACTGATTAACCGCATACGGAGGTCCAGCTGACAGGATTGACGCTTGGCCTATACCAAGATCATTCTGGCGCCTCGCCAAATCGTACGCAAACCACAAGACATCAAACGTCACTTTTTCCTGATCACTCAGGGCAGAACGATTAATCGCCTCAAGTTCGGAAATCATCCGTTTCAACGCTGTGGCAATGGCTTCATTTTCCTCACGCGTATATGATGACAAGCGCGACTTAAAACCAGCCCCAGCGATTTCAGCCGAGACGCCCATTTGTGTCGCCCACTCCGGGTAGCGCGACATTATGAATTGAGCGTGTTCGGTTGCGAGTCTGTCCAGCTGGTCAGACGCCGTTTGCTCAAGCGACAATTCGTGCGATGCGAGCGGCTCCTCGGTTTGGGCTCGCACGCAGGCTCCGGTCAACCCGAGCGGACTTACGAGCAGCAATAAGGTCAACGGCGCAACCAAACGACTGCGATTCAGGATGGTTGCCATCGTAATCTCCTTAAGAGTTGCAAAGCAGAGCTTGAAAAACGCTCCAGCCGGCGGCCTCATCCGGCAGAGATTCATCGCGTGTAAATTCCATGATCGAGTTTAGTTCCCAACTCACGCCGCCATCTACTGAGAACGATTGCTCCCAGCGCGCTGCAGCATTGGTAATATTGCTCCAAACGAACCGAACCTTTATGGGGTCGCCGCGCAAGTAATCGTCGCCCAAGAACAATCCTTCGCCGTTCGAGAATTTTCCGATCAACGGTGGTTCCATGCGCTGATCAGCCGTATCAAGCCAGTAGATCCTCCAAAGATCACAGCTCGGATCGAACAAACGAATGGGCATGCCTTCATAAGGCTGACCTTCGACCATTCGCATAAACCGTCCGGTGTTTCCGAAACCCAAAAAAGCCGGTCGAACAATGTCGATCGCGTCAGCCTCGTTCCAGTCAGTTGCTCCAGCCAACCGCTCGCTCAGTGTGAGATGGCGCACGCGCCATTTCCCAAGCAAGAAATCAAAATCGCCGGCATTAGGATGCAAACTCGCCCCCATCACGCATAGACCTCGTCAATATCGACGACCCAAGTTTCGGCGGCCGACGCTTCTGCCCAGGATTTCCACGCGGGAAGCGATCGCATGGCATCGGTATAACGTATTACGTCGGTGTGATCGGACAATTGGTAAACTCGAAGACGATTGACCACTGGCGCGTACATTCCATCGGCGATTGTGAATGTATCGCCGAACAAGAACGGGCCGCCATGGTCTGAAAGACACTCGCTCCAGATGCTCTCGATACGAGCAACATCTTTGTCGATGTGCCTGTCGGTTTGAATGGGGTCGAGGCGACGCCGCATATTCATCGGACACGCGGCTCGCAAGGCCATGAACCCGGAATGCATTTCGTTTGCAACGCTTCGCGCCCGTGCTCGAGCGTTCCGATCGCTCGGCCAAAGCCTTCTATCCGGATACTTTTCGGCAACATACTCAAGGATCGCGAGCGACTCCCATACGAGCGTGTCACCGTCCTGCAGGACAGGAACTTTTCCATGCGGAGCAAACTCGAAGAAATCTGCATATTCGTTTTCAACGTCAAACGGGCGCAGATCTTCTTCAAACGGGACGTTGTGGGTCTTTAGAGTCAGCCAAACCCTAAAGGACCAAGAAGAGTAGTTTTTGTTACCAATGTAGAGTTTCATGTTTCATCTCGCTGAAAATTTTCCGATGATTTTAAAAGTGTGAGCTTTCGGTACGCGTCTTTGCGGTGGATTAGTCCGTCGCGGAATTCGAACAGGTCGCAGCCAAATGCAGTGTCACCGTTCGGTTGGTCATATCGCCAAGTCCAGCTGCCCAATGTCACGCCCACGATCGTGTTCGAAATGGTCGATGTCGCAGCCGCGTCGTGTTCAAACATTTCGCGCACAAGCGCTCGGATCTCCGAGTGACCTTTTGCTGGGCCAATTAAGGGCGCGCGCACCGACGCATCATAAACGCCATTAAGCGTGAAACACCCGACCACACCCTCAAGGTTTCGCTCGCTCCAATATCTTGAGAACTCCGAAAGCTTTTGGCGATTTTTTTGACGCATATCGCTTGTCTCCATGAGCGATGGATGCCACACAATTGGCTTATGAAAATGGGCCATTTTGAAACACAAACTATGGTCCAATATGGAGTGCGGCTTTGATAGATTTGAACTTCGACATCGACTTATCGATTGATGAGCAAAACCTGCCGATTCAAATTGCCCGGCAAGTAAGAGTAGCCATTGAAGCAAAGCGTCTTCGTGCTGGTGATAGGATACCGTCTAGCCGGCGATTGGCTCGCGAACTTTCGATAGCCAGAGGTACGGTCACAACCGCATTAGATATATTGATAGCCGAAGGTCTGCTGGAATCGAAACAAGGATCCGGCACATTTGTATCGAAGGACGTAGGTCTCCTTCACAATCCGCTGCTCACCGAAAGCAATGTGACTTGGCCCGAACTTGATCGGCACCCCGTCCCTGATATCGACGCGGTCGAGACCGGAAACAAAATCGACCTACGACCGTGCCGACCGTGTACGGCTAGCTTTCCGCTGAACGAGTGGCGCAGATGTGCGTCACTTGCCGCATCGCAGCGCCCATCCAGCGACTATTCCGACCCCAAAGGTCGACGATCGTTACGCCAGGAAATCGCTTCTTACTTGAGACGTGGACGGGGACTGGATGCCTCTCCTGAGAACATCATCATCACAAACGGAGCTGTGCACGCCATGCATCTATTGGCTCGATTGTTCGCCTCTTCTGGTGACGTCGCAATTGAGGATCCAGGATACCCGCTAGCGCGCCAAGTGTTTGAACTTGCTGGAATGAAGTCTCACTCTGTTCCGGTGGATCAAAACGGCCTGCGGGTCGATCAGCTTTCTAATCTCTCTAAGCCTATCAAGCTAGCGTACGTGACGCCGTCTCATCAATTTCCACTCGGAAGTCGACTATCCTTAAAAAGGCGCCACGATCTCATCGAGTGGGCTGGGGCTAGGGAGGCCCTGATTGTAGAAGACGACTATGACGGCGAGTTTAGATACGATGTCCCATCGCTCGCCCCGCTCGCTGCTTTGGCGCCCGGTGTTGTTGTGTATTGTGGTACGTTTTCGAAAACACTTTTTCCGGACCTACGTATCGGGTTTGCCGTGGCTCCTCGTCCAATTATTGACGCAATGGCAAACCTTCGTGCGATATCTGAATACGCCCCACCAATTTTGACGCAACTCACACTCGAGAACTTTATTCGCGGCGGCTTCTTTGAAAGGCATGTACAAAAAATGCGGAAAACCTATCGCCAAAAACGTCAGACTGTCGTCGACATTGTGCGCTCCGTTTCGTCTTCCATCAAAGTCGTCGGTCTCGAGTCAGGCTTAAGCACGATTTTGGAACTTCCGGCGAATCTTTGCGCAGATAGACTGAAAGCGCGAGCAGGCGCTGCCGGCGTGCTGGTTGAGACTATCAATCGCTATGTTCACCACCCACAGCATAAGCGGAATGGCCTAGTTGTCGGTTACGCCCAGCCAACAATCGATGAGATCGAATCCGGTCTCAATGCTATATTTGGCTCTTCGCATTAGACTGACAACACCCCCCATTCGGCTTGCCAGGCTGATCGCACTCGATACCGAGCTCGATCGACAGTACGAGCGAAACCTCGGAATGCTGCTGAAATTGCAGACTATGAAAGCGGAAAAATGAACCGAATTTCTGCTATGGCGGAGTGTTCGTCCGCCGCACACCCCAATCAACACGTTGATTTGATGACATTTGGCAATGAGCGATGGCAACAAACCCCGCCTATTGCCCCGCCAGAACGCGGTCAAAACGTTAGTGTCTGGCTTTGGCGGGCGCAATCAAAGCGTTTCCCAAAACGTCCTCTCCAAATGGCGCGGCTTTCTGGCTGCGTAGGAGCTCGGGCACCGTTTGCTGCTGGAGATAGGTTCGCATCAAACTAACAGTACCGCTCTAAGAGCTTTGGCCGAAAGCTATAAAGGATATGTATTAGCCAAAACATACCAATAGGTCTGCTACTTGTATTATAGTATTTTTCTTGCGAGCATTCCCTCGGAGGGGAGCAATAATATGGCATTTCAAAAAAAACAGATCACTAAGTTTGCTATGCTTAGCGCGGGGGCTGTGTTGCTGGCTAGTTGCGGAACGACAACTAAGCCAAATCCGGACATTTCAGCTACACTGGGCGTCAAAGTTCAAGCTGATATTGGAGTAAATGAGAAGACAAAGAAATTCATTGATCGAAAGATCGACCGAATAGATTTGGAGGTTGATGACGCAATCTACCAACTGGATGGAACCACCAAGGGCGCAATAGCCGCGATCAAAGACCTGCAACATGACTTACCCAGACGGGTGCGTCGATTGATCAGAGACGACATGGCCTACTTGACGTCAATCGCGGTCGCTCAAGCATCGAATGAACTCAAGTGCAATGTGGACTACGTTGATCAAAAAATACGGAATCATCTCAGGGGGCTCAAAAACTATTTTCGGTTCTGGGACCCTGATGTTCTTCAGCTAAAACCAGTCGTATGCTCAACAATACCAAGTGATCATTACAACCTTGATGCAGATCCCGCTAGTCGATTGAGTATCACCTTCAATGGCTATGACATGCAAAGCGGAAGCCCCCAATTGCTGGCTTTGCGACGAACAGCATTAGAGAACGGGGAGTATCTAGATAGTGAAGAAGTTATTCCGACTGCAAACTGGGAGATTAGGTCGAATTATCAGATCACACTGCGAACAGATCGGCTTCCGTCTGGCTACCGGGTTCCACGGGATACCATCTCAATATTACTGACAGATCAAAACTGTGACAAAGATCGCTTTAGCGATGACTTCGACGAACAATTTAAATTATGTCGTTATTCTATTCCGGTTGTCGCACCAGATATTCCATATTGCGAAACGAGCACAACCTTAATTCCCGCGATTAATGACTTGATGCTAAACTCAATGTTTGTGGCTCGTCATGACCCCGAGTTCGGTGGAAATGCCGTCACTGCAACGCTATCTGACATAAAGCTGGAGGTCGGCACGAAGCAACAAAATGGACGTCAGCGAGATAATGTTGTGCTCAAACTAAGGGCGACTTTCAGTGAGAGAGTCGATGACTATCCAACTATTATAACAGACCTTCATGAGGTTGAATTGTATGTAGCTCCTGAGGGTTCTAAAATCGCGTCAATTGATAGCGCAACGACTGCTAACATTCCCGAACTCGTGCTGACTGGCGTCAATAATTGGGTGGCTCGCAATTATGGCCCCACCAACATTTTTGGCCGCATTCGATACCTTGGCGACACAGACACCAAAGAGGACGACATCAACGGCAGCCAAATTCGAGTATTCCTAAACCCCATTCAAATAACATTGAATGCTGTTTCTGAGTGTCGGCCAAGAGAATAAATCCAATAATTTCTTGGGTATTGTCACGTCAGTACGGCGCCAGGAGAAGTACTAGAAAGTTACGTAGCTAGAACCAGAGATATGCAGGCTGCACAATCGCCATTTATCAACACCCGTTCAATGACGATTGCAAATTCTTCGGATTGTTGCTCAATTTAAGCGTCATGCTTCAACTAATTTGCCTCGGATTATAAATGTCATCAGCCAGAACGAGATTAATTTTGTACGCGCTACTATCTGCAATCGAAACTGATTTGAGGCGGACAATAGCTGATTTCATTCTTCCAAATTCACCTATTGGAGCAATTTTTGAGCAAAATACGCTAGCCCAACTTATAGATCGCTGCCAGAGAGATGGGGGCGACATCAGTGACCCGAATGCGTTGCTGGATTACTCCGATCTCTCCGACGCGTTGCATGTGATTTCAAAACACTCACACCGGAGTTGTCAGCGGAAAGTGAGCCTTAACTGCCCTACTCTATGCTCGGCTCATGACAAAGAATCCGTTTCGCTATTTCAAAACATCGCCGGAAATTATCCAGCTTGCGGTGATGATGTATGTCCGGTTTCCTCTTTCGCTTCGCAACGTTGAGGACCTACTACATGAGCGTGGCATCGATATCTGCCATGAAAGTGTGAGGCTCTGGGTAGATCGATTTGGTCCAATCTTCGCCGGAAAGATCAGAACGAAGCGCGCCTCATACATGCGCCAGCACACCCAGTGGCAGTGGCATCTCGATGAGGTATTCGTGAAGATCAACGGCGTGCAACACTATCTCTGGCGCGCTGTCGATCATGAAGGTGAGGTGCTCGAAAGTTACGTTACCAAGACCCGCGATAAGCAGGCCGCACTTACCTTTCCGAAGAAAGCCATGAAACGGTATGGCGCGCCAAGGACGGTCATCACCGACAGGCTTCGGTCATATGGCGCTGCCATGAAGGAGATCGGAAACGACGGCCGCCAGGAGGTCGGTCGTCACCTCAACAACCGAGCAGAGAACAGCCACCTGCCCTTCCGACGAAGAGAACGAGCGATGTCGCGATTTCGAAGGATGAGTAATCTGCAGAAATTCGTTTCAACGCACGCTTCGTTCCACAATCACTTCAACTTAGACCGCCACATCAACCACCGCTCAACTTTCAAATCGATGAGAAACGACGCCCTCTCAGAATGGCGTCAGCTTTTGGCTGGAACCCCCTAACCGGTTGGATGCTGGAGACCGGTTCGCATTAGACTGACAGCACCCGCGAAGGGACTGCTGAACTAATGTCTGCTTTTGCTCGCTAAGCTGTCGCTGGAGGCCTAAAGGTCTGGGTCACCGCCGGGTGGAATATGTGCCACCTTGTGTAGAAGCTTGATCATTTGCTGCTGCTCTTCTTCGGAGAGCGGTTCCAAGAAATGCGAATTCACAGATGAAATGATCGTCGGCAAAGCTTTGGCTTTTTTCCGACCCGTTTCTGTTAGGTAGATAAGAACTGTTCGCCGACTATCTGGATCAGGCCTGCGTTCTGCATAACCGGCCTCGACCAGGATATCGACGTTTCGACTGGTGTAGTACTCCGGGAAATCGAGGAGTCGGCCGAGCTGCCTTTGAGTGATGCCGTCTTTCTCGGAAAGCATCATTAAATTAGAAAAAATCTTGGTGTCGACCCCGATTTCACCCAGTTCGTCCTTCATTACGCTCTCAATGCGGCGAGCGAGAAGTTGCACGAGAAACCCAAGACTCGACTGGCGATTCTGCTGTGCTTTCGAGATTTGAGTCATGATGAAACTGCTTTCCATCATCGGGTACTCCTTACGCTTGCGCGACGCAACTGTTGCGCTCAAATCAATTGCAGCTTGCAAGAATACTTGCATTTACAAGGCTTGCTTTTGCAAGTAATGCAATCGCAAGATTGTGACAAGTTTTACGCTCATAAACCTTTGATGGAGTTTAAATTGCTGAAGACATTATTCCCCCTGAGTGCTGTGTTGGCGATCTTCGCCACGACTGCTTGCGCTGAGCAGTCCGCCCCCGCCGAACCCGGTAAAGCCCCAGAGTTGGTTGAATTCGAAAAGGTAGATGCTTCGCCAGTTTCTGAAGGTCGACGCCTTGCGGAACTTGCATTCGATAGTTCCGACCAAGATCGGAAAGGGTATTTGCACACCGGGGATTTCGAAACGCACAGAACGAACATTTTTCTATCGATGGATGCAAATGAAAACGAAGCGATCGAGTTAGAAGAGTTTTTGTTCTGGGATTTTGGATTCAACAATCTCGCGGACGATATGGACAAGCGCTCCGAGCTCGACACTGCCAAGACAGTTGTTTTCAATATTTGGGACCGCGATGGTGACGGCGCGATATCGAAAACTGAACATCGATACGCAGTTCGCGCAGACTTTGACCGCATGGATATTAATCACAACTCGATCATCGAAAGAGATGAATTCCTTCGAGGCTTTTCTATCATGGCGGCGATCCGAGCTGCCCTAAAGCCCAGCACTAAATAGCGTCGACAGGGAATGTGACCATGCTTGATAGACGAGGCCTGTTTGGGGTTTTTCTACTTTTGGCGATTTTTGTTGGGCTTCATGTTGGGTTCGCGCCGGAGCATCATGAGCCTCGCACCACGGCTGCAGTAATGCTTGGAGGCATCGCTTTCTTGTTGATGTCCACATCGGTGATCCTGGCGACAAGAGCCCGAGTTCTTGAATCTGCTTTCGGCGGACTTGATCGCATGTATCAGGTTCACAAGTTTAGCGGCATCAGCGCAAGTTTGCTCGTGCTGTTGCATTTCTTTACAGTCCCAAAAACATTGCCATTGGGCGTTGATCCGATTGCAAATCCTCTTGCACCATCAGGACCACTCGGAATGGTCGCTCTGATTTTATTGGTGATTTCGATTGGATTGGCGCTCAACCGGAAGATTTCCTATAATCGGTGGCGCGGCCCGCACAAAGCGATGGCGCTCGTTTATGTGCTGGTTATCGGCCATTTTATGACAGCACCCGGCATATTCTTCGAGAAATTTTCGGTGTCTGGCTACTTCCTCATTGGAGTCGCCACGATTGGGCTCGCTTCACTTCTCTACAGCTTGTTCGGCATGAACAGGGCAACTGGACGGCGCTTTAAAATTGAGGCTGTCAATGCACTTGAGCGCGCGACCGAGCTTGTCCTCTCCCCTTTGGAAGAGACAATGACATTCACAGCGGGCCAGTTTGCTTTCGTCGAAATTCAAGACAAGGGATGGTCAGAGCCACACCCGTTTACCGTATCGAGCTCACCCAACGAACCGAATCTTCGGTTCACCATGAAGGTCTTGGGTGACTGGACGCGAAAAGTCCGAGAAGGACTGGAGCCAGGTGGTGAAGTCATCGTGCGCGGACCTTATGGTCGCTTTAATTCTGCTCAGGCGCGCCCGAAGCAAATTTGGCTTGCTGGTGGAATAGGGATCACGCCATTCTTATCAAAAGTCCGAGCAATGAACGCCGACGACGTTCGTGAAATCACTCTTGTCTACGCGACCCGCAATCGAGCAGAGGCCTTGTTTTTGGACGAGCTCAGGGAGCGAGCGTCGGACCTTCAGAGGTTCAAAATTGTCACACTTTTCTCGGATGAGAGCGAGTTTGTTCGCGTTGAGAAAATGAAAGAAAAAATCGACGGACAACTGTCTGACTTCGACTTCTTTTTGTGCGGACCGAAACCGATGCTCAAAGCTTTGACCAAAGATCTCAAATCCGAAGGGGTTTCCAGAAAGACCATTCATACCGAAGCGTTTGAATTCAGGTGATGCAATGAGCCTTACGCAAAACTCCCAATTCAAAATTCACCTAAAAAACGGAACACCAAAATGAAGTCAGCACCTTTTAGTTATTCAATACCCATGCTCGTTCTAATGATTGTTTCCCTTGTGCTGGGAGCTTTCTTAGGAGCCTTGTTTGGGAATTCAGATATCAGTCCAATTCTGGGAGCCTTCCTCGTTGGGTTTTTGCCGACGCCCGTAATGTCTTTCTTGCGTCTGGTGATGGGCGGAGCAATGTCGCATGCTGCAGGTGTACGCGGCAATGCACCTTTCGCGTGGCCTTTCTACATTCGCTATGCGATCTGCGCGGTCGTAGCGGGAGTCGTCGCCTTCGTTGCCATCAGCTTGCTCGGTCAGAGCTTAAACTTCTATTCGGGTATGCTCATTGCCGCAATTACGTCGACAATTGTTGCGCTGATCATGGTCATCAAAGTCTCGATGTCCGGGGACGATTAACGGTGTCACTCTCCGAGGCGCTAAACATTGTCTCCGTCTTCGGTTCAGGCCTTTTGGCAGGGGCAATGTTTTACTCATCTCTCGTTGAGATCCGCGTCAGGTCAAGGATGCCGGTCGAGAACCAGCTTGATCATTGGAAACGAAGCTTCCCTTATGCATCCAGCCTCTTCAAACCCTTTGGTTTCTTGCTTGTGCCTATTCTCGGTTTAAACGGCTACGTCTCCAATCAGTATCTACTTTTCGTCGCGGCGGGACTGATTTTGTCGATTGCTCCGTTCACCGCTATCGCCCTAGCACGGATAAACTCTCGTCTATTGGCGCTCGGACCGAGCAACCCAATGAGCGAAACAGAAAGATTGGTTCAAGAATGGGGACGCCGACACCATGTTCGAACGCTTTTAAGTGTTGCCGCGTTCGTTCTGGTGCTTCTTTCGAATGGCCAATGACTGCTTTTGCTCGCAAAGCGGACATTGGACCTGCATCAAAATTCGATACTTCCGCAAAACGAAAACGTCCATGGGCTCGAACACGTTCCTCATCAGCTCTGTTCTAACTCGGAAAGTTCACGCTTATAAAATTTTATGTACCTCGCTCCACCAGGTGCGAGACAGTTTGATCTGCGCGAAACGCTTCTCGTCTTCGCGCAATCGTTTTCCGGCCTCTTTGCCGGCCGCGGATGTGATGCGATCTAAGAAGTCATCGTAGCTCTCATACCAAACTTCCGCTAACCCATCATAAGGTGGGGTGTAGTATTGCCCATTCTTGAGTTGCTCCGGCGCAATGGCATGGGCCTGATTATAGCGTTTAATTCCGAGTGTCTCTGCGAGCTCTCGCACGAGTGTTCCGTGCTCGTTTCGCCAATAGTCCTGAAACTCTTGAGAGCTCAAATGCTCAAGACGCGTCAATGCGATGGTCATTCTAATCATTTTGGCACCCTTACAGTTGCTCGACGCAGAAGGTTCTGTTCGGTCGAAGTGTCGATCAGAACCATGTGAAAAATTCGAGGGGCGCTAGGCTTTTGTCTCATAAACGAAGATAGGGTCATCAAGATCGACAACGGGAAGAACGTCCCTCTCAATCCAATAATCCTGACTTGATCGCCATTCTTCCTTGTCGCCGCCTTTGGGAAGCAAGTGACCGCCACGTTTGAAGTAGCCCGGATTGAAGATCTCTTCGCGCAACCAAGGTTCGAGCGCCATGTCCGCATCTTCTGGCCTTAGCTTCACCTGAACGGTCGCAACGCCTTTCTCGTCCATGTGGTTCAACAACCGGCTGATGAATCCCGCCACAAGATCAACCTTCAGCGTCCAGCTCGCAGAGCGGAGATACCCCATGATCCAGGCCATGTTCGGAATGCCGGTAAACATGGCGCCGCGATAATTTATGGTCTCAGCAAAGTCGACTTCATTACCATCAACAACGAAGGTGATGTCGCCCATGACGCACAAGTTGAACCCTGTTGCGGTAATAATGATATCGGCTTCTAGCTCGGCGCCAGACTCCAGAAGAATACCCTTCTCGGTAAACCGATCGATCTGATCGGTAACAACAGAAGCGTCTCCTTTTTGCATGGCCTTGAACAGATCGCCATCGGGAACAACCGCAATCCTTTGCTGCCAAGGGCGATAGCTCGGCGTGAAGTGTTCTTGAACCTGGTCTTCAGACAGATATTCGGCGACACCCGCTTGCAACTCTTCGCGCATCTTGTCCGGCTCATCGAGCGCACGGTGTAGGTAGCGAATTTGATCTCGCGTAATCTTACGACGGACCAGGTCATGTGTTGTAAACGGATCAACGTCGAGATCGCGAAGCGTATCTGCAAATTTGTTGCGATTGACGCCGGGCGCAAAGTAAGTTGGCGACCTTTGTAGCATTGTCACGTGTTCACAGTCGCCTGCCAAGGCCGGCACGATTGTCGCGGCCGTCGCACCCGACCCAATCACAACAACGCGCTTATCCCGATAGTCTGTGTCTTCGGGCCAAGTCTGCGGGTGAATGATTGGACCCGCAAACTTTTCCATATCCTGCCATTGAGGCGTGTAGCCTTCTGCGTGCCGATAATATCCTTGGCACATCCAAAGAAAGTTACAGGTGAACTCAGCTGTCTCGTTCCCACTTTGAACCTGAATGGTCCACAGTTTTTGCTTGCTGCACCAGATTGCTTTTTGGACACGCTGGTTGAAATGGATGTGCTGGGCCAGATCGTTTTCGCTAATAACCTCACCCAGGTATTTCAGGATTTCATCGCGGCTGGCGATCGGCGTCCCTAGCCAGGGTTTGAAGTGATAGCCAAAAGTGAACAAGTCACTATCCGATCGGATACCTGGATATTTGTGCCAGAGCCAAGTTCCACCGAAGCTTTCCATCCCCTCGAGTATGGCGAAGGATTTCGAAGGGCAGCTTTTTTTGAGCTCATAAGCCGCGCCAAGGCCGGATATGCCTGCCCCAACGATCAGCACATCAAAATGTCGCGCATCTTGTCTCGACGGATTTTCGGTTGGTGATTTCGTTTCAGTCGTCATCTTGATCTCTCATTTCGCTCAGCGGAGCGTTGGCAACATTTCCAAATCACAGCTTTCTGAGTTCGCGTGGCTTGCCCGTCATTCCGTATGTCATGCCAGCAAATTGGCGCGCTTTCTCAGAATCGCCATGCAAAGGGTGCACCCTAAGCAATCCATTAGCGAGATAGCCGCCATCGACAACATGCGCGCCGCCGGTGACGAACTCGCTTTCATCGCTGGCCAAAAACAACACGCTGTTTGCGACATGGTGTGGTTCACCGCGATCAGGCCAAGGCTGGACGATATCGGCGACGCCTTGCGCGACAGACTCGCGCCCGCCATGCATCAGAGGCGTAAAAATAATGCCAGGGCAAACCGCGTTCACCCGAATGCGATATTCAGCTAATTCAGCCGCCGCATTTTGCGTTAGACTCACAACGGCTGCTTTCGCGGCTGAGTACGCAATGGGAATAACACCGGCCGATACACCCGCAATCGAGGCTGTATTGATGATCGAGCCGCCGCCGTTCTGCATCATAATTCGAGACGCGTGTTTTACGCCGAGAAAAACGCCGCGCGTCATGACCGCAAAGGTTTCGTCCCAATGGTCAATATCAATCTCTGGAATTGGGCCGATCGCGCCGCCAATCCCCGCATTGTTGTACACAATGTTGAGGCCGCCAAATTTGGTAACCGCATCATTCAGGAGCGCTTCTACATCCGTTTCCTGAGAGACATCTGCCCGACGAAAATCTACGCGCCCATCAAAGCCCTCGGATTTCAGTTGATCGACGGCTTCCGCCGCAGCGCTTTCATTGAAGTCGCCAATTAGGACGCTTGCGCCTTCCTGTAGGAATCGTCTCGTCGTTTCGAAACCAATGCCGCTTGCACCTCCTGTTATGACAGCCGTCTTACCCTGCAATCGCCCATCGCTCATTCGTGTTCTCCCATTGGACCAAACCTTGTCGTTTGATTTACCTTGTTGCGGCGGCGTCTAGGCTCCCGTAGCACCTACAATAGTGCAAGCGATCGAGCACAACAGGGCGCTACCTGCCAAGCCGAAGCGGACAATTTTGGACACGCCCAAAAGTCAGGCGTGACCGTCTGAGATTGACCAACCGCCATCAACAGGCATTGCAATTCCGGTTATGAAAGTTGCTTCGTCGCTGAGCAGGAATGAAATCGCGGCAGCTTGCTCACCTGTTGTACCGTATCGGTTCATTACGGTTCGACGTTGAACCCGTTGGCGCGTTGTCTCATAGGCCTTGTCTCCCAGCACATCGCGCATCTTTTCAAAAATGGGCGTTTCCACCGGCCCCGGACAGAGGCAATTTACGCGGATATTATCAACGGCAAAATCCATTGCGGCGTGCTGCGTCAAGCTGATTACGCCGGCTTTGGTCATGCCATACAGAGAGTGATGTCTATTCGGCCGCAAACCCGCCATTGACGCAACGTTGACAATCGCTCCGCCGCCTCGAGAGACCATCGGGGCATGCGCCGCCTTGATGCCGTACCATGCTGACCTCAGATTGATCGCAACCATGTTGTCAAAATCGGCGGGATCTACGGCGTGAAACTTCTTCAATGGGCCGGCGATACCGGCATTGTTGACCAGTAGATCCAGCCCACCGAACCGCGACACAGCCTGAGCAATCGCTTGGTCTATTTTTTCTAGATCAGCAACGCTGCCGCTAACTGTTTCACATTCACGTCCAGCGGCCTCGATCTGCTTACGAAGCGCCGCCAAACCATCATCATCGACGTCCAGACAAACCACGTTTGCGCCAGACTCAGATAACGTCATAGCTGCTGCCAGACCTATGCCACTGGCTGCACCGGTGACGACGGCGACCTTGTTTTCAAACCGCAGCGCCATCAGCTGGCCCACCCACAAAATGACGACAAACACGGTTGCTTTAGGCTGAAGTAATATCGCATTTCGTAGCTCCCAAAAATTCTTATGCTTTGAGTTTAAGCGAGTTGGTTTGCGTTAACAGGTCAACACATCCCAAATTCTGGTGGACAATTTTGGACAATGCTCTATAGTGGCGTTCGATCGCGACAAGGGAGGTCGATATTGGAAAGAGATGTTTTGGCGCCAGGCTTTTCTGTCGAAGACATCAAAACGGTGATGAGCAATGACGGACAACCCTCACATTATCTGAAGGAGCTGTTGCGGCGGTATGGTATTGATTCCTCAAAAGTACCCGCCCGTTATGTCGTTCCAATGAGCATCACATGGAGCGTGTTTACCGAGCATGCCGCACAAATTGATGATGAGTTTCATGGTGCTTCCGATATCCGGTTGAGATCCGGTGCCTCAGATTTGATCGTCGCTCGCCTGCTTTTGGGCGCGACGATGATCGATGGATTTCGGGCTTACGCAGATGCATGGAAAGTTCTGGTAGAGAACGTAAAAGTGTCAGTCACACGGCGCGAGACCGGCATTTCGATCAAATGGACCGCTAAAGAAGCCAGCAACGAGATGCACCAAATCTTTGCCGAAGGGATTGCCGTCGTCTTTTACGGCATTTTCAGCTGGATGGCCGGAGAAACGCTCAATGTTTTAAAAGTCAACGCCGTAGAGTCTCGGCAGGCGTCTGCGTCCAACAGCTTACGCCTGTTGGGCGCACCCGTCTCTTATGCGGGAGATTGCCTTGAGATTATTTTTGCACCGGAGGTCGCCGAAATGCCGGTAGCCGCTCTGCGGCTCGAAGATTGGCGAGACCGGGTTCGTACCATCGTTTCGAACCTATACCTCGAGACGTCCGACGAAAAATTGGGCGGCATGTTTGCGGATAAAGTAAGGTCGGCCATTCGACATGGGCTGGATCAACAAAACATGGCGCATGAGTGGGGTATTTCGGTAAAAACGCTCGCCAGGCGCCTGCGTCAGGAGGAGTGCAGCTTTCTCGATATCCAGAACGACGTTCGCATGCACCGCGCCAAAAGTCTTATACAGTCTGGCATCGCCATTGACGAAATTGGCCATATGATCGGCTATAGTGATCCTCGCAGTTTTCGACGGGCTTTTCGCAGGTGGGTCGGGGTTAGCCCGTCCGCTTATCGGTCTCGGTTTCCTGCGCATTAGGTCTCGCAAGACGAACGGGTCTGTCCAAAAAAGTCCGCCATGCCTAGGCCGGAATGCCCCTAGCTGAGCGACAGCGTTTCGGTAATCTCGAGCCATAAACAGAGCCTGCACATACATTCAATGATGCTGGCCCGTGCGTTTGGAGGAGCCATAATTATGCACCATTCTAAGATCAGTATTTTGACCAAGACGTTTAAAACATCGTCTAAGTTGATGGCTCTTTTGGCCAGTGTTTCCGTAGCAGCAATCGCCGCGACTCCAGCGGTAGCGCAGGATGCAGCAGCTGCAGAGGAAGATTCGCCGAGAACGCTGAATCAGGTCGTCGTGACAGCTCGTTTTAGAGAAGAAACCATCCAAGACATCGGTGGCAGCATTTCGGCTCTCGACGGCGAAAGCATAGAGCGAGCGGGCATCGCTGATTTTGAAGATATTGTGCTGCGCACAGCCGGATTGAACCTGAATGATCGCGGGCCAAATCAGAACGATGTCGGTATACGCGGCATCTCGAGCGGTGTTCTCCAGCAGTTCGGCGACACCGGCATTTCAGGCCCTCTGATCAGCCAGTTCGTGGACGAAATTCCGGTATCGGCGTCAACCGCGAGTCAACGTGACTTCAATTACTTCGATTTCGACAGAATTGAGGTTCTACGCGGACCACAACCGACCTTCTTTGGCGAAGGATCCGTAGGTGGCACGATTCGCTACGCAACACGCGACCCAGATCTGTCTGGCGCGCAAATCTCGGACAGTATTCTGAAGGCCGGGCTTTCGTTCACCGAGGATGGCGGGACGAATTATTCGGTGTCCGCCGCCTCCACCTTTGTGGCGATACCTGACAAACTGGCCTTTCGCGGTGTGTTGAACTACCGAGACGATGACGGGTTTATTGACAATACGACCTTGGGCACAAGTGACATCAATGACTATGAAGCGCTAAGTGGGCGTCTGGTTATGCTGTATGAGCCAACGGATGATTTGTCCGTTCGACTGATGGGATTTGTCGGCAAAGACGAAATTGGGGAAAATAACTCAGTTGCACCCCCTCCCACACCGCCGGACGCGCTTGTTTCAAGCTCTACCGTCGACGGCAATAACGAAGACGAGTTTGAACTCTATTCCGCAAAAGTTGAATACGACTTCGGCCCGATAAACGCGACCTCGATTACCGGCCTATTTGAGCGCCAAACCTCAACGGAGTTCTTCTGCGGCGGTTGCACGGCGTTCGGCCTATTCCTGCCCAATCCAATCGGACCGGTCACAGCTTTTGAAAGCGACGACAGCAGCTTCACGCAGGAATTCCGGTTCGTATCTGATTTCGACGGCCCGCTGAGCTTTATTGCCGGCTTGTACTACCAGGACACGGAATTCTCGTCTGAGAACACGACGTCGGCACCGGGATTTGGAAATTTCGTCGTGTTGCCGTCAGGAAGTGATTTGCTGTTCGAGCAATTCAACGAAATTGAGTCAGAGCAATTTTCCGTCTTTGCCGAATTTACTGTTGAGGCATCAGACCGCTTACGACTCATTGCTGGTGCCCGTTATGTTGACGAAGAGATTGTAAATACGACGACGCTTTCGACCCTGGCATTGGGTGGCGGCGTCACCGGCCTAGAACCGCCTTTTGTCCTCGGTAACCTGACCGATTTTGTTACGGGTGCCGGATTGTCCAACACGGGCGTTTTCAAAATTGAAGAAATTCTGCCGCGGGTCGCATTCAAGTTTGATATGACCGATGATGCGATGCTCTATGGTGTCGCGTCGACAGGCATTCGCAATGGTAACCTGAACCCTTCGTCGTCTGCGTTCTTTGGCTCCGGCGGAGATCCTGCTGTGTTCACCGATCTGCGCGTATTCTCCGAGGATGACGTTGTAAGCTATGAGCTTGGAGCAAAGACGACCTGGCTCTCCGGAGATCTAACGGCAAACATTGCGGCGTTCCATACAACGTTCGATAATCCGCAGGTTGAATCTGCAACACCATTCGTCCTCGTACAGAATGGACCGGAGCTGCAAATCACAGGGATCGAAGTCGAAACCGCGTGGCAGCTGAACGACAATATCGATGCCTATTTCAATGGCGCGTACCAAGACACATCTTTCCAGGAAGGCTTCCTTCTGGCGCCGGCCAGCGCGGCTGCGGGGTTCCCATTCGACTTGCGTGAAGGAAACCAAGCGGCAAACAGCCCGGAATGGTCTTACTCCATTGGCGCCAACGCCAATTATCCGCTGCAAGGTAAAGATTGGTCGCTGATCGGAAACGCGAGCTACAGTTACACAGGCTCGCGATTTTCAACTGTAACCAATGCGCCATCGAGCGAGATGGACCCGCTGAACATCTTGAATTTGCGCGCGGGTGTTCAAAACGACGCCTGGACGGTTGTCGCATACGTGTCGAATGCGACGAATGACGTAGAGTTTACGTCGATTGCCGGCTCACTCGGGGTTCCTGTGGTCACGGCAAATGGTGAGCTTGATTTTCTTGCGACCGATGTCGCAATCAACCGCCCTCGCACAATCGGTATCGAAGCCAACCTGCGTTTTTAGGGCCAGGCACTCCTCACTCATTCCTATCAGGTAGGCACCCATATGACCGACACTAAAACCGCAATCAATATCTCCGGAGAATGTGAGACAGCGTATGCGTCAGTGGCAGACGCATTCGAAACCAACTTCAAAGAGCACGGCGATATTGGTGCATCATTCTGTGTTTATCAGGATGGTGAAAAGGTCGTGGATTTGTGGGGCGGTCATGCTGATGCAGACCGGTCTCGACCGTGGGAAAAAGACACACTGGTCAATGTATGGTCGACCACAAAAGGTATGATGGCCTTGTGTGTCGCCCGCCTTGCTGATCAAGGCCGGCTCGATGTTGGGCGACCGGTGGCGCATTATTGGCCGGAGTTCGGTGCAAACGGAAAAGAGCAAGTTACCGTTGCTCAATTATTCTCGCACCAAGCCGGGCTTTGCGGGCCTGATCATGAAATCTCCAGAGAAGTGTTGCTGGATACCGACCGGCTAGGCGCCTTACTCGCGGCTCAAAAGCCACAATGGTCGATTGGCGAAAGATCTGGATACCATGCATTGTCCATCGGCCCGCTAGGAGATTGTCTCTTCAAGCGCGCCAGCGGGAAATCCGTTGGTGAGTATTTTCGAGATGAGATCGCCGGGCCATGCGGAATTGATTTTCATATGGGGCTGCCGGATTCGCAAGAAGGCCGTGTGGCTGAGATCGTTCATGACGGAAACCCGCAAGCTGGCGGTGCAGAAAATTACAATGCATATGAAAAACGGGCGATCCAAAACGCGCCTCTAAGCCCCTATTTAGCAAATGAACGGGCATGGCGGGCTCAGGGTACGCCATCTGCCGGCGGTCAAGGGAATGCAAGAAGTGTTGCAACTGTTTATTCAGCCTTGGCGACGGACCGCACCCTCAATGGAATCGAGCTTGTGAGTGAAGAAGCACTGAACCGAGCGACAAGCATCCAGATTGAGAATGAAGATCTGGTCCTCAAGCTCCCAATGTCATGGGGCATCGGGTTCGGAATCAACAAGCTCATGCATATTTATGGACCTAATCCGAATGCATTTGGGCATCATGGTTGGGGCGGCTCGTTCGGATTTGCCGATCCTGAGAGGGGGCTTGGTGTTTCATATACAATGAATTACATGCGCGAGCCTGTTGATGCGCCCGATCCACGTGTGATGGGACTCATTCAAGCCGTTTTCTCGTCTCTGTAAGCTGAGGTTCACGCGCAACGCTGGAGCTGGCAAGTGCACACGCCATTATTCCATTCACCGTTCCAATTCATATAGACACTCCAACCCTATTTGGGTATTATTCCTCGAGAAATCAGGTGTTTGGATCGAGAAAAGAATGCTCCAAGAATCCCTTCCTCTCCGCCACGCAGTCTGGCTGTTTTCAGGGAAAATCGGAGACGCATAAATAGTACCGCCTATTCCGGTACCTATAGAGGAATTCGGCGACCCACTCGAGTTCGGATTCCGTCAAACGGAGATGCACGGGCGGCAAATGCGCGTTAGTCTCCGGCGTGAAATTATCCGGTCAGGTTTGGCGAGAATTCAACATTAGATAATTCCCCAATATGGGAAATTGCCGGAGACGGTTTCGCTTAAGACTGACGACACCATGGCAAGACTATAATCTTCCTGCAAGCTCGATGTGATTAGTTCGAAATCTCGACGGCGAACTGCGCACTGGACGCGGATTGTCTGCCTAAACTCACACATCATTTCAAATCGAGAAAAAATCACATGAACGACAGAATTTTTCACGCGACGGATGCGAACTTCGAAGACATTATTGTCGCAGCCAAAGTGCCGGTTCTCTTAGACTTTTGGGCACCTTGGTGCGGGCCGTGCTTGGCGCTGAACCCAGTGATCGAACAACTGGCTGAAGACTTCGAAGGGAAAGTCAAAATCGTCAAAATCGATGTCGATGAATGCCCGAAGACTAGAGCCCGCTTCGGCGTGCGCGGAATTCCGCAATTGACCCTTATGAACAACGGAGAAATCGTCACCAATATTAACACTATCAGGACCCGCGAGGGCATTTCGAAATTGTTGCAAGCACAGATCGACGAGCAGCATCCACAAGATCTACTTCGAGAAAATCTGGACAACCCGGCGATGCGATTGGAGTTTCTCGCGTCTGCAACAATCGAAGAACTGGAAGACATGCTGGATCAATTCCCAGAATTTCTTGACTCGCCGATCTCCGAAGACGGCGAAACGCGCCCGATAATCTACTTTCTGTCGATGAAGAAACAGAGAGAGTTCGAATTATTCAAATCCCGAGGCGCAAAACTTAGCATGCTGGATCTATTGAGGGCAGACTTGGTCGACGATTTTGTGGCGCGATTGGAAGACAACCCGGACCTTGCGATGCACTGCGATGTTGATGTGAATTCGCCGATCGTTTGCGCGATAGAGTTTGGTTCCCAACGGGCAATTGATGCGTGTTTGGCGGCGGGTGTTGACTTTGACGAGGTTGCGAAAGCAGGTGCACACGAACTATACAATGCAATCATTTCCGCAGAGCTGCGCGATGAAGGCATCCTCTCAATGCTTGTTGAAAACGGCCTCGACGCGTCCATTCCGACCAAAGACGGCCTGAACCTGTATCACTATGCTGCGGTACACAGACAGTCGGACCTTGTCGAAACACTTCTGCAACATGGCATTGGACCATAAGCGTAGGTTTTGCAGGCATAGAACCCGCGAGACAGGTTCATCCGAACACTCACTCAAAATAGGGCTTGATAAGAGCCGGCGATTAGCAAATCGGCGTGTCCGTTCAAGGTGTGAATGCTAATACCTCATCGCTGTTTGTTGCATGATCAAAACTTCGCTCCGCCAATTTCAAACATCACAGGATGCATCCAAATCGCGCCGTGTAAGTCTAGTCGTCTTGCAAACGCAGTGCGAAACGCCGCCGGTCCCGCAGTGAGCGAGCTCCTGGTCGGATTGGAATTCCGTTCCGACCAGAAACCGGCGATTGTTTCACTTTTTTGTTATCAGGCTCCGAGCCGCTTATTGCTAATTTGGGAGCTGACCAAAATCGTACCTTAGTTCGAAATAAGCGATGCGTCCCCGGGTATCGATCCGGGTTGCGTCGAACGGACGCTCGCCGAATATGCCATTCGGAAACTCTGCATCAAACAGATTTCTAGCCCCGGCGCGCAATGTCAGCCCCGATTGAAATTCGTATCCGATCGACGCATCCAAGGTCGTTCGCGAAGAAACGTCACCAATCTTCACGTACTCAAGCTCTGTGCTTGAATAACCGAGATTGTCATACTCAGGCGTGTAGTGCAGCTCTGCGAGACCGTCCCATGCCTCGTTCTCCCAATAGATTCGGGCACTGGCGGCGTACTCATCCACGCCGAACGTTGTGCCGACATTAGAGACCGCGTCGCTGTCTGGCGTCGCTTGGTCGGTATGGTCAAGAACGTATTGTACGTTGAGTCCGGGTTCAAACCGGCCCCATTTCGTATCCATGACGTACCTGACATCAAGCGCGACCGTTTCGCTGATCGTCTCGGAAATATTTATTGGCTGAGCGTCAACCTCAAGAAGGTTGCCGTCTTCATCACGAATATAAATCTCGTCCACATTGCCGACTTCTTCGAAACTCAGGACTGAGAATAGGTCGGTATTCGTCGCGATTCGATCCTTGATTTTCAAATCTGAGTAATCGAGTTGCACGGCCAAGCCCGGAACCGAAGTTGGTGTATATTTCAGGCCAAGGTTCAATATTTCAGAAACCTCGGGCTCCAAATCTGGATTGGGCCCTTGCGTTGTGAATATGTCGAAATGTTCTTGCCCCGTCAAAGGGTCGTAAGCGTATTCGTACGAAAACGACCCTCGTGTCGAAAACAATTCGCTGAAAACGGGCACTCTAAATCCCTCCGCCCACGATGCACTCACATGCACGTCGTCGATGGGCACCCAGGAAACACCAATGCGCGGGGACAACCGTTCATAAGTAATTTGTTCGATATTCACCTCGCCCGTATCGGGATCACTTCCGAGGTCACCTTCATATTCGTACGTATCGTAGCGAGCATCTAGTTTCACGGTCAGCGATTTGACGCCGGGAATAGCGTTTTCTTGCCCAACAATTGGGATTAACAGTTCTCCAAATGCCGCATAAACGTCTCTAGATGGATCTGGGGTACCGTCATTTCCGCCTTGGTTAAGGACATCACCGGACAGCCCTTCTGAACGGACCTCGCCGCCGAACACAAAATCCACCTGTCCGCCTGGCAGTTCGAAAAATCGACCCGCCATATAAGAGGTGAGTTGCTTACTTTCGGAGGTCGCCAATGAGGAATATCGCGTTCCATAGAGGTCGACAAAGGCGGCCGATTGCGCTGTGCCATCCCCGAAAAGGTTTAGGGCTATAGTTGGATCTGAACTCGCGAGCGCTGCGCGAATGCGAGCCTCTCTTTCTGGATCGTCTAGCGCGGTCCTTATCGCAACGGATTGCAGACTATTTGCAATCGCTTCCCGTTCGGATTCAGAGTAAGAAAAATCCGTCACCCAACGCAAATCGTTCGAAATATCATAATCAAATCCGAGCGTGTAACCCAAGGATTGCTCGGTTGAAGATGTCTCATTATCAGGGATGAGGCCGTCCGCGATCTCCTGCTGGGCAGAGTAGTAAACATAAACGCCTTCGCCGAACGGATTGAACGCGTTGGTGTCGGGCACGTAGTAGAGACGGGCTAAGGAATTCCGACGCATGAGTGATTTTGCTTCTGAATAAGACGCCGATCCACGAACCGTAAACCCATCGAACAATTTCTGTTGAAAAAACAGATTTGCCGATGTGTCTTCTACAGACGGCGTCAGGTCCTTGGCGATGATGTCCAACTGGTCATTTGCTAAGTCTACTGCACCGAAATCTGAAGCAACTGTGTTTGTGCCATCATTGCCGACCGGGAGAATTAGAGTTGGACCCAGGTAATAAACCGAAGCCATCGCAACACCGCCTGATCGCAATGTGCTAGCATTTCTTAGATCGGCGTTCGAATAGTCGGGGTAAAGGCTCGTATAATCACGGCTCACAAATCCCGCCTCCTCCGAAGAGACGGGGTCCTGCTCTGTGACACTGAAGGACGCTGAAATGCTGCCCGATCCCCAGTCTTTTCCGGCAAACCCGGTTAGTCGCCGCAAATCACCATCCGTGCTCGAGTTTTCGTAGCGCGCGGACAGGTTTGCTCCGGTATAGCCTTGCTTCAAAATAACGTTGACGACGCCAGCGATTGCGTCTGAGCCATAAATCGCAGATCCGCCATCCAAGTTTACGTCAACACGCTCAATTGAAGATGCCGGAATGTTCCGTAAATTTGCAACAAAATCCTCTTGGCCAGGAATTCCGGCTACTCTCTGCCCATTGACCAGAAGCAGGGTGTTCGCGGACCCTAGCCCACGAAGATTTACTGTCGAAATCCCGACCCCTAAATTTCGGAGACCAAGATCGGGGCCCTGAAGACTATCGATACTTGTAGACCCGTTCAAAGACGAAAAATTTTGCGGGATACTTCGAATAATGTCTTCGGCCGTTGCTAAGCCGCGCCGCTCGATATCATCAGCAGTAATTGTTTCGATCCGCGCGCTGGGGTCTTCCGAATTCATCCGTGAACCCGTGACCACCACCTTGTCCTGGCGCGCTTCGTCTTCCGACTCTTCATTGTCAATCTCAGCCGTATTGACGGTCACATCTGGTTCGGTCTGCGCAGAAGCATTAGATGCACCAATGACTGCTGCCAGTACAATAACTGACGTTGTTTGGTTTAGTCTTTTCATAGCGTTCACTCCATATCTATGTGTTGAGGCTGGGCGGCACGACGGCGCCACTTGCCTTCACGTTGATCGCCCCTCAACGAGCAACGCTGTCTTCAACTTAGAAATGGAAGCTTGCGTGAAACTGGGCTCGTAGCGACTTTCCTTGAGAGTTGCGCGATGCGCCCTTTCGACCCTGAAACAAACCCGGAACTGAGATATTTTGTTCCTATTTCTCAACTGGTTACGGGGTTGTGATCTTTGCGATACACTGTGGCCAAAACTGCTCATGTGGCGTCTCGGTTGAAAGCCAATTCGAAGGTCGCGCCTCGGTCAGCGTCGCTGGAATCAACCACGCGAGCGTGACCGCTGTGAATTTGCATAACGGCTTGGACGATTGCGAGACCAAGGCCGTGTCCATTTCTGTTCGGAGGAAATTTTGCAAATGGTTCAAATATCAGGCCCCGTTTTTCGGGCGGGATTCCAGGCCCCTGATCCTTGACGCACACGATAGCGGGGTCGGATACAGACACGAGTATCGACTGTCCGGCATCACTCATCGAAATGGCATTATCTATGAGGTTGGAGACTGCAGTCGAAATCAGCGCAACATTGCCAACGACATTCGTATCTGTAGCATTGACTTTGAGTTCCAGATCGAGCCCGGAAGCGATCGCGAGCAGCGCGCGATCTGCGCAAACATCCCGCACGATTTTCTCGAGATTGACGGGCTCCAGATCCAACATCTCTTTGCTTCTCACGGCGGTCAAATGCAACAATTGCTCAACCAATCGCGAAAGCCGGCGAAGATCATCTTGCAGGGCATCGCGATGGTTGCTTTGTGGGAGTTGTTCCAATCTGGCGCGTAGAATGGTCAACGGCGTCCGAAGCTCATGTGCCGCGGTCGCGACAAAGAATTTCTGCTTCTCGCGCACGTCATAGAGGCGCGTTAGCATATCATTGAGGGAGTCGACCAACGGGTAAATTTCTAGTGGCAAACCGTCACGGCTGAGGCTTTCGCCGCGCTGATTGATATCGACCTGGTCCGTAATTCGAGCCACTTTTCGGACGGATGCAGCACTTCGGTAGATCGTAATCAGTCCGATAATCAAAACGCCGACGGCCACCGCAAGGTATTGTCTCCACTGTTCAATTTTGAACCTCTCGATGCGGAGCCGCACCGCATCAAATCCGGACAGTACAGGCGTATCGAACCCCGCCACTTCGATGTAACGAATTGTTTGGGAGCAGCCGAAATATGTCGCTCTGCCCGAATAGTCATTCTCCTCAAAGAAAAGGCTCACGTACGAATTATCGCTGCACTCTTGATCGAAATCCCCGCGCTGCGTTTCGTTGTTCGAAAAAAATGGCGCACTGAACAGAATTGCGAAATCCGGATTTGTTTCCTTCTGAGGCGCACCTCCGAAAGAAACAGTGGCCGTAGAGGTTTCCGCGTACAATCTAAAGTTTGGGTTTTGCGCCGCAATTTTTTGCAACATCGCAATCGTTTTCAGACGGTCTAAGTCGTCGGGATTGGCTTGCGCTTCTAACTCAAGGGCCATACTCAGCTCATGCTCGTTGTGAGCGACCGTCCCCCAATAGTCTTCTGTGAACGCCGGTGAAATAAATATCTGGAGGACAGCTAGGATGACGAAAACCACTGAGATGAATCCCAATTGAGCAATCAAAGATTTACGAATGTTCCAAATCCGCCTCATCCGTCGCTCTCTCGCATCACGTACCCGACACCGCGTATGGCACGAATTGCCACGCCCGCCTCATATTGAGCGAGTAACTTGCGCAATCGTGAGACGTGCGACTCTAGCGTATTAGAGGCAATCTCGTCGTCATAACCGTAAACCGCCTCTTCGATATGCTCCCGCGTGACGACATATCCCGCCCGCCTGATCAAACATTCCAAAACCGACAATTCGCGCCGAGATAAGACTAAGCTCTTACCATCAACGAGCACGGTTCGAGTTTTCACATCCAATTCGACCCGGCCACACACCCAACAATCGCTAGTCCGAGAGAGCGGACGACGAAGTAATGCCCGAATGCGCGCCAACAACTCGTCCGGTTCGAATGGCTTGACCATGTAGTCATCACCCCCGACGTCCAGACAGTCGACCTTATCTTCCAAATTCCCCAAGGCGGTGAGAAACAGAAACCGCGTTTCAACTGTCGCCTGTTTGGCGTGCTCAACCAGGTCGATGCCATCGCCATCTGGAAGCCGACGGTCCAGTACAACTAAATCATAGTCTGCTTGCTGAATGGCTTCTTTCGCCCAGGATAGCTCCGGTGCGATATCAACTGTAAATCCGTGATCGACCAGCAGATCGCGGACAACTTTGCCAAGCTCGAGTTCATCTTCAACCAATAGCAGCCGCATAGCATAACATTCCATTCATCCGACTTCGGGATCGGTCGGTTGAATGGAACTATGACATCTCGCGCGACCATCCACCTTGTCACAGCGTCTCAAACTTTCAATTTGCCGGGGCAGATCCGACCGATTTTCCGTCTGCGCCCTGTTAAGTCAAAAATTGAAGTTCAAACTCTATGGTTAAGAACCGCGAACATTCGACAACTCACTCGCCAGCAACAATCATACAATCGATGCGGACCGATGGAGCGTTCACCCGCTGAGTAAACGTCAAATCATTCGCGGGAACGATGTTTCGATACATTTCCGACAACGAACCTGCGATCGTGGTTTCCTTGATCGGCCTGGTGATTTCTCCGTTCTCAATCAGAAACCCTGAAACGGCTTGCGAATACTGTCCAGTCACGAGATTGACCCCGTGCCCGAGAAATTCGGTGACATAGACGCCGTACTCAATGTCAGCCATCAATTCTTCACGGGTGCAATCACCGGCTGTCATGTACAAGTTCGTGAAGTCGACGCCACGCCCCAAAAAACCGCCATGTCCGGAGGCAGCAACCCCCAGATCTCTGGCGCTCGAGACATTGGTTGCCCAAGCAACAAGATGCCCGTCATCAACAAAGTTGATTGGATTGCATTCCACTCCCTCCCAATCGAACAATCGGGAGGCGAGGCCGCGTCGAATATGTGGATTGTCGACGATATTCACGCCCCCAGGCAAGATCTGCTCCCCCATTTTGGTTTTCAGAAAAGAGGTGCCGCGGACGATAGACGGACCAGATATCGCCGCCGCCAAGCTTCCAACCAGCGAATTGGCGCACCGAGCATCAAAAATAACCGGGTGAGAACCGTTTCTCACACGTCCAGATGAGAGTTTTCGGGCGGCGTTTTGGGCAGCTTCTAAACCAATAGCGGTGCTATCTTCCAAATCTTCAAAAAATACGGCCTCGGAATACTTGGAATCGGTCGCTTTTCCATTCACATCGGCAGCGATTGCACCGCAGAAGCGGTTAAATCTCGTCGACCTTATGCTTCCTGAAAATCCATTACTCGTTCTTATCGTCGTGGTTGATCCGCCAGCCGCTGCAAACACGTTGGATGCCTGCTGTATCGCCTTCAACGATAATGTGGCTCGCTCCATTTCATCGGTAGATTGCAACAACTTTTCCACACCGTACACCTGCGTATCAAATGTTTCGAGATTGACGTCTGATCGTTGGTAAAGTTGCTCTGGGCGCGCGAGCATCGCCGACTCATCATCCGGAGCGGCTCGCGCGATTGCGATCACTTCGTCGATAAGGCTGTTGAGTGAGTTTTTCTCAAATTGCGAGGCTGAGAAACTGGCCGTTTTCTTGCCAATGAATATCCGCATCGCAAGAGAAGAAGAATCAGATCGACCAGTCTTCTCTACCGCTCCATCTCGATATCGAACTTCAGTCTTATACTGTTGGGAATGAACCGCATCGGCGTGATCGGCACCCGCTCGAAATGCCATATTCATGACATCGTCCAACAACATGTTTGGTTCCATTTCGGTCTACCCAATCGTTCTATAAAAAATTGTCGTATCCAGATGCCGGTTAGGCCGTGCCGCCAACCGTGACATCATCAAGGCGGAGCATCGGCTGACCAACACCAACCGGAACCGTTTGCCCCATTTTACCGCATGTACCGATGCCCGGGTCGAGGGATGTGTCATTCCCCACCATCGAGACATTTTTCATAGCTTTGGGTCCATTTCCCACAATCGTGGCGCCCTTCAGAGCTTCCTCAATTTTACCGTCCCGAATCTTGTAGGCCTCGGTACACTCGAAAACGAAATCGCCGCTGATCGGATCGACTTGTCCGCCACCAAGGCTCACAGCAAACAAGCCATCCTTCACCGATGTAAGAATTTCGTCGCGCTCGAATTTTCCATTCGCCATGTAAGTGTTGGTCATGCGGGGTAAGACTTCACTCGCATAATTTTGCCGCCTTCCGTTACCGGTGGGAGCGGTATTCATAAGGCGCGCGCTTAGTCTATCGTGCATGAACCCTTTCAGGATCCCGTCCTCAATCAGGACGTTCTCTTGAGTTGGCGTGCCCTCATCGTCGATAGACAAGCTCCCACGCAATCCATCAAACGTTCCATCATCGATTATTGTCACGCCTTTTGCCGCGACTTGCTCTCCGACTTGTCCTGCATAAACAGATTGATCACGGAAAATGGCATCCCCTTCCAGACCGTGCCCAACTGCTTCGTGAACCATGACCCCTGGCCAACCTGATTCGAGCACGATGGTCATTCGGCCTGCCGGTGCAGGTTTCGAGCTGAGGTTTACCGCGGCAACGCGTATCGCCTCGTCCACAATCTTTCGCCAATCATCAGGTCGCACGAGTTTTGATAAATCATACCGCCCGCCTTCTGCGCTCATACCTGTTTCCATCCGACCTTTCTCGCCCATGACAACTGAGACGCGAAACTGGACCAATGGACGTGTATCGTGGAAATGCTCCCCGCCCTGCCGTAATATGTCGATTATGCTGATCGCTCCAAAAATCGACGCGCTGACCTGAACAATGCGAGAGTCCTGAGCACGCGCGTACGCATCGATTTGGCGCAGCAGTTCGATTTTGTCGTCTATCGGGACAAGCTCCAGAGGATTTGCATCGCTGTAAAGGTTTCGGTTCGACTTCGCGGGAGAGGTGTCCCATCTTCCGGTTGCCCCTTTCTTAGCGTACGAAACCGCATCGAACGCGGATTTCAGCGCGTCGTTCGTCAAACTATTGGAATGCGCAAAACCAACCCTCTCGTTACAGACCACGCGTAATCCAAATCCTTGCGATGCACTTGTCGTCGCAGAGCTGAGCTTTCCGTCCGAAAATTCGAGCACCTGCGATTTGGTGTTTTCGAGAAATAGTTCTCCATCATCAGCGCCGTGAAAAACTTCATCGAGTTGGGCGTGGATTTTTTTTGAGTGAACCCAGCCGTTAAATCGGCCTTCTCCAAGGGTGTCTGAGTCAGTCATGGTGCTTAGATTTCCAATTTCTGGTTTCCGGGGAGGATTGTGATGCTGGATCACGATGTCGGCGTCGCGAGAGAATCGACCTCTAAAGATTTCAACTCTCTGCTCATCTTTAGTTCTTTTGCGTGAAACGACTTCAAACTCTCCCGGTGCGCAATCGACACAAGCGTTGTGTCGGGGAGATTAGATTTGATCGCGGCGTATACCGAGGCTTCCGTATTGGAGTCCATTGCCGATGTTGCCTCGTCCAAAAATAGCCAGGACGGTTTCGCGATGAGTGCTCGTACCAGCGATAATCGCTGCTGCTCTCCGCCCGACAGAGTGCGCGCCCAATCACCAGTTTCATCAAGGCGCTCGGCAAAATCACCCAGTGAACACGCATGCAAATGGGCCTTCAGATCGCCGTCATTAAGATGTGCCGTTGACGCTGGATAGGCAAACGCATCGCGAAGTTTTCCGATTGGCAAGTACGGCTTTTGCGGAAGGAACATGACCTCGCCGGAAGGGTGCACAATTTTCCCACTCCCCCAGGACCAATGGCCCGAAAGAACTCGAAACAGCGTACTTTTACCGCTGCCGGTCATCCCTGTTACGATAACATTTTCGCCAGCAACAAGGTCAAATGATACGTCATGCAGTAATTCTTCGCCATTCGGCAGGCTAAGTGTCAGACCCTGCACTGCAAACTGCGAGTTCGCGCCATGGCAATGTTCGATAAGGGCAGAATTTTTGTCCCGTCCAGCTTGCTGAATGCCCTCTTCTAGCAAAAGCAGTCTGTCCAAATTGGCCTTCGAATTCGCGAGCCCAGCGTATGAAGACGAAAACCATGACAAAGATTGCTGCAGCTGTGTCCAGGCGTCTTTCAGCTGAATAAAGCCGCCAAGCGCGATCGTGCCCGTCACCAATGCAGGCATCGCTGCAAGGTAAGGAAAAATCGATGACGCGCGCACTAATCCGATGTTCAAGAGCATGAGTCGGAGCTTGAATTTCAGGAGCTCCAACCAGTTGACGCGGATTTGTTCAAAGCGCTCTGCAGATTCTTGTTGTTCACGCGCTTCGCCTCCCAGCAAGGCGATGCTCTCAGAGTTTTCGCGCAATCGAATAAGATGATAGCGAAAGTCTGCTTCAACTGCTTGTTGCTGATAGGTCAAACCAATGAGCGGGCGTCCAATTTTGTCTGCCAGCCACATGGCTCCAATTGAAAAAGCCACAGCAGTCCAAAACATGTAGCCCGGAATCACAAATCCTGTTTCGCCGATTGCAAAACTGAGCGCCCCCGAAACGCTCCAGAGTATGGCACCGAAAACAATCGCGTTACCAACATTGGAAACTAACGAGAAGATAAAATTGAACGTATCAGCGGCGACATGATAGATATCGACCGCAATTCGTTGATCAGGATTGTCGACACCATATGGGGTCAGCTCCATTTGATGGAATAGTCCGTCTTCTAGGTATTTCTTGGTGTATTTTTTCGTCAGATACTCCCGCCAGTCGATGTGCAGGTGCATTTGGATATGGAACTGAAGGGCATACATGATCATCACGACGAGCATCAGCCCTAACCAAAGCCTGAATGCCTCCCAAAACGCGCTGAACTCACGAAGGTCGAGCACATCCATCATATCTGCCATCGCAAAGCTTAGACGTGCAGCTAATCCCAGTTGCGTGAGCTCTATGGTCACGAGCACAATGACATACGTCCAAGCCCGAATACGGGTCTCTGGCGACTCCCAATACGGTGCCAGCAGGCGAAATGACTTTTTGACGTACGTCCAAACACCGCTGACGTTTTCATTCAGCAGCGTTGTGTCCGCGACATGCTTCTGCGCCCCTTTTGGATCAGATGACGATCGTCCCTTATTTGAGAGCATACGCTGTTCTCCGAATCCAATTTGGTCAGGCGGGTGGCGACAACACGAACGCTCAGAGATTGAATGTGTTGGACCCGAGCGAGGCTTAGAAGCGCGAATAAGCACATCAAGCTTGCGTCAAGCTTGGGCAATTCAGCGTGTCATCGGTCGACATCAGTCAAAGATGATCAGGCGCAGCGTTTCATCTGAATTTCATCCGGCACACCAGCGGTCGATCAATCAACTGCTAGGTAACAGCGCCACCGGTGCATTAGGTTGCAAATTCCGGGAATGGCGCCGCTCCGAACACATGACCCGGCTCAGTTAAGCCCCTCGCTAAATGCCTCGAAATTGACATGCGGAATAACCAGCACGCCACGACGTGTAATCAGGCTGCGACCTGGCCACGACGAAGCGCTTCAATCGGTACGGTCAGACCAAAATCGGTTGAGGCCGCCCTGCCCCGACTTTAGAGTCGACGGCATGCCTAAATACCCATTTCGCTACTTCAACACGTTACCCGAAATCACCCGATCGGCGGTGATGAGTCCATACCCCCGTCGACAACCATTTCAATCATCAGAGAAACATCGAACGCAGAACCAGATTCAAAGATCTTCGACATGCCATTCTTCTGGAATGGCGTGACCTTTTCGCTACCCAAGCCGCGAACGCGAAATTGGATGCTGGAGACGGGTTCGCATTAGACTGACAGCACCTCTTGGAGCGCTCTACGTAGGGAGCCGGCAAACAGAGAAGCTTGCCACGAATAAATCTGACCAATCAAACTACCGTGCACGCATCAGCGCGTTATTTCTTTTTTTGCAACTGCCCCCTATATTGTCACATAGGACGCCAATAGTAGGAGCGCAATTTTGAAAAAGTCAGCGGCGCTAAAGAAACTTTTTCCGAGAACGGAAGAAGACACCCAAGACGGACGCCGTCTGCGTAGCGGGCGCAGCCGACGACAAGTCATCGAAGCGATGTTTGAGCTCATCTCAGAAGGCGACATGACGCCAAGTGCTGTCGCGGTGGCTGAGCGCGCCAATGTCGGGATGCGTACCGTGTTTCGCCATTTCGAAGATATGGACAGCATCTATGACGAAATGGCTCAGGAAGTCAGCCAAGCGGCTATACCTATGCTCCTCGCCCCTTATGAAACAACGACATGGCGAGAGCGCTTGTTCGAATGCGTCGATAAACGCGCAGAATTGTATGAAACCGTCTTTCCGATGAAGATGTGTGTGACTCTGCGGCGGTTTCAGTCAGACTTTCTAGGCAAGCAACATGAAAGCGATGTCGTGTATTTGCGGTCCGCATTGAAGACCATTTTGCCTAAGGAGATCACATCCAATCGTGAATTGTTTGGCGCAATGGAAGTGGTGCTGGATTTCTCCACCTGGCGGCAACTCAGACAAGATCAGAACCGCTCGATTGAGAGCGCAAAGAAGTCAATCAAGCTGATTTTGGCGGGATTAGCCGCCACCGTCGACATCGATTAGTCAAATTACGCGGCGCGCCGCGTCGCTCAGGGCTCACTCTACGCCCCTCACAAAAAAATGGGCGACCCAATCCAGGCCGCCCAAAGTTTGAAGGAGTGTTCAAGACGCTAGTGCTTGAACCGTAGAGTCACGCCGTATGTGGCGGGATCTTGTATGAAGGCGCCCCGGGCCCCCACATTCAGCGGAATATTGAAGGTCACCGATCGAGTGATTTCATCCGTGACGTTCTTACCCCAGAGCTCCAGTGTCCAACGTTCATCGGGACTAGAAATGCCGGCGCGAAGATCAACTTTGGTGTGAGCATCCTGAACGTCAAATGGATTGGGAGATCCATCGGCAAGAACGGCTTGGGTGCTGGTCCGGCGATCGCTTTCATAACGCGCAGACGCGCTGACAAAGCCGCGATGTCCCGCCTCGGTTAGATCGCGCGAATACTGGCCACCAAACAGGGCCACCCAATCTGACGCATTGGTGAGAGAATTGCCGCACAATCGCGAGATTGTTGCGTTTGGTGTACCACCGTCACATCCGTCAGGATATTTGGCATCTGTATAGGTGACGGCACCGTTTAGGACCAGATCAGGCGTCGCCAAGAATTGGCCTTCAACCTCAAACCCTGTCGATTCCGCTTCCGGAACGTTGAAGGTCACGAACTGAACACCCGTGAATTCAAGAACCTGAAAGTCTTCCATCTCTTGAATAAAGGCCGCAGCATTCACCCGCGCGCGTCCCCCCAATAGGTCCGCTTTTATACCGACTTCGATGACATCGATTTTCTCGGAGTCGAAGGACGGATCACCAAAGACGGGTGCAACAGGGTTGCCCGTGGCAAGGCCTTGTTGAACCGCAGCGCTGTTGGTCACAACAGCGGAAGACGGATCCAAGTTGAAGCCGCCTGATTTGAAGCCATGGGTAAACCCGGCATATGCGTTGATGTCGTCGCTTAGCGCGTAGCTGGCTTTCAGCGTATAGACGAGCTCATCATCTTCGAAAGTCTCGTCATACGTCCGCGGTGTCGGCAGAAGCGACGAAGTGGGAAGGTCTGCTTGGGCAGCTTGTGGGAAGCAGGTTAGTGCAAGAGCACCCCCAGCCAAGTTAGCTGGAATGGCGCCTCCGACGATGTTTCCGATGATCGCATTACAAGCAGGCGCATTGGCGGCCAACTGATCGAACGATCCATCTTTAGACTCATCAATGTAGCGAAGGCCAACCGTCAGATCCAACTTGTCCGTGACACTGAAAACATTGTGCGTGAATACGGAGAAGGATTCCCCTTCTTGCAAGAACTGGTTGGTCGTGAAGTTGCCGTCAGCGCTTACGCCCAAAGGATTCGCCGCGCTTCGGGTAAGCGCCAGAAGTGGATTTCCGCCAAACCCTTGAAAGACGCCTGGCACCGCCAGGAACCGCGCACCAGCATAGGCCTGATAATCAGGCCCAAGGGTCAGAGTCGTATCGAGCTGAATATCTTCTTCCGAATAGTAGACACCAATCAACCAGTCCAAACGATCATTGAACGCCGTTCCCTGCAGCCTGAGCTCATGCGATAGCGTATCAATCTTTTGGCCGTTCGGACCAGCGACAGACGCAGGCGTGGCGGTCGTGCCGCCCGAAGAAAACACATCTAGCGCTAGAAAATCAGCTTCCTGAACGTTTGGCCCAGATTCGAACTCTCGAATGGCTCCAAGATAAGTCAAATTGGCGCCGCCTAGATCCCAATTGAGTTCGGCTGAAAACCCGGTTTGCTCGCTTGGGTCTTCAAACCGGGCGCTGTTACCGACGAGACCGTCTAAGGCATCGTCAAACCCTGTCACTGGGGCGCCACCATCAGCAGGAAGCCCCGCGAGCGGGAAGACCTGCAAGAGCGATGAGGGCGTAAGATGCACGGCATCACAGCAAAAATCGTCAACATTCGAATGGTCAAGAATTAGTCGTAGATTGAGGTTTTCAGTTGGCTCCGCATAGAGCTGACCTCGGACGGTCCAGCGGTCTTTGCTTAAGTTGCCATCTGGATTGTTCGGATCGCTACTCTCCAGGAATCCGTCGCGTTCGTTTGTGGCACCGGAGATCCGCACAGCGACTTTGTCTTGCACCAAAGGCACGGAGACGCCGGCCTGAAGGTTGAGCGCATTATAGTTGCCGAACGTGAGATTGCCGAAACCTTCAACCTCGTTCAGATTGGGCTTTCTGGTTCGGATGTTCAGCGCGCCAGCTGACGTGTTGCGCCCGAACAGCGTCCCCTGCGGCCCACGAAGTACTTCGATCTGATCTAAATCGACGAGATCACCAAGCGCGACACCTGGACGCGAAAGATAAACGCCATCCAGAAACACGCCGACAGCGCCTTCGAGGCCGGCATTGTTTCCGGTCGTCCCAACCCCTCGGATTCTAAGCGTTGATCCACCCGACTCCGTCTGCGAGTTGCTCATATTGAAGCTCGCGGACAGCGCTGGAAGATCTGTAATATCAGCCACCCCAGCCTGCGCCAGCGCATCTGCGTCCAGCGCGGTCACAGCAATTGGAACATCCTGAATGCTGGACTCGCGCCGCGTCGCATTGACGGTGACCGTTCCCAATCGCCGCCCCGCTTCTGCCTCATCCGTTTGCGCAGTCGCTACATCCCCTTCTTGCGCGATAGCAACACCTGTTTGAGCCAATGCAATAAGTGAAGCACCGACAAGCCATTTTTGAAGTGATCGTGGTTTCATTATTTCCTCCCGATGAGTTTCGAATCTCGAAACCGAATTTTATTGGCACGTTACCTGCCATTTATATCGAGCTACCTTACCCTAACGGAATTCACAATACTGAATCTCATTATTTTGGCAGATTATGCGCCAATATGTGGCGGCTGCGATACACGCGAGGAAATGATCGGACCACAATCGCCTCGGAAGCGATTTGCAGAAATCAGGTCGCTATTCGCTTAGTTCATCCAGAAGAACCTGCACCCAAGGCAAACGCTTCGTCCAATCCTGCAAAACCGTTTCGATGTTCAACTGGCCTGCAAGGCCCGCTGCGCGGTGCACCCCTGCGGCTTGCCATGCTTCGGATCCGGACATTTTTATCATCGCTGATCGCTCAGGATAAACAGCGATCGCGACTTCGTCCCATAATTCCTCGACCTGACCCAGCGCGAGAAAGGTCGTGTCAGCACCAAGGATCAGGCGTCCCCCAAAGTCCGGAAGAACCTTTGCAACCATCTCCGCATAGATGGCGTATGCTTCTCGCCCCGTCAGACTGGTTTCGCGACCATCCGGGTATTCGGCTCTCTCTTTGAATTTGAGCAAATTTATCATGAAGATGGGTCCGTCAGGTCCCTGCTCCATCATCTTCTGGATGTGACTCGGATCGGTCGGCGCAACCTGATTAACGACTTCCATGACGAGTTCCTATATTATTGAAGTTGTTCGAGTTCTTGGTAGATCCAAGCGGCATGTTAAGGCTTCAGTGTCGACAAATGAGCCAGCACCGTGTCGCAATAGGCATCTGGAATATCTTCCAATAGAAAGTGGCTACCACCCTCCAATATGATTGGCTCATAGGCTCGAGCGCCGTGGATAAACGGTTGCACTGACTTATAACCTGTAGGCGCGACGATATCCTTGTCTGAGTAGACGCATAGAAAGGGCTTATCGAAGGACTTCAGCCTCTCCAGAGCGCGCCAGTTGTCTTCAAGCATGGGATTGTCATTGCGTGTCGGCAACATGAGAGCGAACGCCCGATTGCCGACAATGTAAGACGGATCCGGACAGGGCGCAGCGAAAGCGGCTTTCACCGCATCGCTCATCTCAGAAACGACCAAAGCCGAGACCTGCTCCCAATGTGGCCACTCATTGGTTTGCCGCACCATTTCTTGGAACGGTAACAACACCTCTGTACCGGGGCGGATCATTTCCTTGATTTCTTTTCCGGGTTCCCAGGTTGGAAATCCGGTATTTGAGTAGATCAAGCTGGCGACGCAGTCTTTATTGTTCGCGACCACGCGCAGACCGACAATCCCGCCCCAGTCGTGCAGAATGAAATGCGCATTTGTAAGACCAAGCCCATCAATCAGGCCCGCCGTGAGCCATGCCTCGTGCCGCGCGATCGAATAGTCATCCAATGAGGCTGGCTTGTCGGACCGCCCCATACCGATCATGTCGACAGCAATGGCGCGGTACCCGGCATCCGCCAAAACCGGAATGAGCGAACGCCACATATAGGACCATGTCGGATTGCCATGAACCATCACGACGGGCTGACCGTCGCGCGGCCCCTCATCGACATAGTGCATGCGCAAGGAACCGCCTTCGCCGTCCGGGACATCAACGTAGTTTGGCTCAAACGGATATCCGTCGAGATTCTCGAAACGCTCGTCCGGGGTTCTCAGCACTTTCATTTCAATCTTACTCCAACGAATTTCCTTGTACACCAATCCTTGTAATGGCATACAGCATGCCATTACAAGGCGAAATCGCGGGAGTCGCAAAGAATGACGCAGATACTCAAAACGCTCTTTCCAGAGCAAATCACCAATAGATATCCGGGTCAGAAAATTGCGCTCTACGTATTCATCCCGCTTACGCTGATGCTCATCTTCCGGAGCTGCATGCACCTCCTCGCGCCAGATGGCGGGGCGCAAAGCATCGCCACGATCCCATTGGACACATATTCAGACGGCGCTGCGGCAAACGTCATCGCAATTTTTAGCCAATGGGGCCTATCGCAACTGCTTTTGACCGGATTGTTCATCCTAGTTCTGGTGCGCTACCGGTCGCTGATCCCCCTCTTCTATCTTCTCTTTGTCTTAGAACAGTGTGGACGCATGGCCGTGGGGCATTTCAAGCCGGTGGTCACGCTTGAGACAGCCCCAGGCGCGGCGGCCAATTTGCCCTTGCTCGCAATCGCACTGGTAATGCTCGTCCTCAGCCTCATTCCCGCGAAACAGAAGAACGGAGAGACAATATGAATAAGCTCGCACCATCACTCGAAGACCTGATGCAGGAAGCGAACCCAGAAAGCGGTCGGCATCTATTGGGCGGACGCGACTTGTTTATGGAAGTCGTCGACACCCAAACGCAGCAAGTCTGGGGCGCCGCATCGGCCATTCAACCGAAAGATTGGGAACAACTCAAACTCGAGCCGCCTTTTGTTAGAGCCTCCACGGGCTTGGTCAGCCCCGATGCGACTGCGTTTCGGCATGCTCCTGACACGCCGGGGGCTCCGATTGCGGAAACAACGATATCAGGACATCAGTTTCTTCAGATAGCGATCGCCGGAAAACCAAAGCCCCGATCTCAACCCGATGCGGCCATGGAAATTATGATCACCAAAGCGCATACGGTTGGCTTTCAAAGGGGACGCTCTGTGACCATCATGACGATTGGCGACGAGCGCTTTGTTGAGCTTATCGGCACGGCTGAGAACGATCACAAGCTGGTCTTGCCTCGCGGCGGCGCGTTATCACAGGTCACTCTCGACCAGCCTTGGGTCGTCGAACTGCCGTCACCCACGCGCTGCTTCATCTGGAACTGGGGCAAGAACCCTCGCAGCTTCCAGGGTCCCGTAGAACTTCCCCACACTTAGGAACATCATGACCAAACAATACACGCTCTATGGCATGGCGGCATCGCTCTACACCGGCAAAGTGCGCGCTTACATGCGCCGCAATCACGTACCGTTCCGCGAAGAAAAAGCGGGCAGCGCGCGCTTCAACTCACTGGTCGCGGAAACCTTTGGGCGCTGGATCATTCCGGTTATTGAAACGCCGGATGGCGACTATGTTCAGGACGGCACCGACATACTCGACCACTTTGAAAGCCACGGTTTTTCGCAAACGTCCATCTATCCTGGTGACCCGAAGCTACGTGTGATTGCGCATCTTTTCGAGCTGTTCGGCGGCGAAGGCATCTTGCGGGCGGCCATGCATTATCGATGGAATTTCGACGAGACCAATCTCGATTTCTTGCGTGTGGCGTTCGAGGATGTTCTGCCTGATGGTCTGTCGGCAGAGGAGCGCGAGCCAGTCTTCTTGCATGCCAGCGGACGCATGCGGAAGGCGGCCGTCGCGTTTGGGGTCATGCCTGAAACCTATGAGACGATTGAGTCGACCTACACGGAGCTCTTAAAGCTTTTCAACGCCCACCTCGAAAGCTGGCCGTACTTGTTTGGCGGTGCGCCCACGCTCGGTGATTATGGATTGTTCAGCCCGCTTTATGCGCACCTCGCGCGGGACCCGAAGCCCTTGCACCTGATGCAGACGATCGCGCCGCGTGTGTTCCGCTGGACTGAGCGGATGAACATGCCGGAAAGCTTCCAGGACGAAGTGGTCTCGAAAGCTGGCCCGGACCTCTATGCCTTCGATGCTGTGCCGGAAACGCTCAAAGCGCTGATGGCCTTCATTGCTGAAGACTATCTTCCCGAAATTACGGCCCATATCGATTTTGCGAATGATTGGTTGAAGGGGCAAGACGCGCCATCTATGCGACCCGCTGCCCTTGGTCGTGGGATCGGTATGGCGACATTTGACTGGCGCGGGCACTCCATCTCCACGGCTGTCATGCCGTATCGGTTCTATCTCTTGCAACGTCTCACAGACGCCTTCGATGCGCTCGATGCGTCAGATAAGGCCCAGATTGAAGCCCTGTTCGAGGAAACGGGGCTCACCCCTATTCTTCGCTTGAAGACGGGCCGACGGGTCATCCGCGAGAACCATCTTGAAGGCTGGGCCTAAGGCTCAGTTCAGGCGGCGCCAAAGTGCTCGCGCACCAATCACCGCGCCGGTGCTCCCCGCGAGCAGCAGGAGCAGGCCCAGGACAATCCACCCCCAATAATACTGCCAAAGCTTGCCGACGACATTGCGCCCGATCGCGCGCTCGACCTGGTAGCCTTCAGGCAGCTCAAGAATACCGACCTCGTTCGCATAGACGCGATAGGCGTGCATAAGGTCCGCCAGCAGCTCCGGACGCTCGGGTGCGAGGTCCGTCGTCTCTCCCGGGTCATCGACAATATCGAACACGCGCCAGATGCCATCGCCATGCGGTGCAATATTTCGGACGAGCTTGTACTTCCCTCTGTACAATGCGGCCTGGCCTGATGTTTCGAAGCCGACCGTATCTGTGTCCGTATAGACCTGCTCAGCATCACCGGACAGAATGGGCTCAAGCGACCGCCCGGTCATTGGATTGGCATCCGGATGATCGTGATCGGCGCCCACCAAGTCGAGCAAGGTCGGCGCGATGTCGGTCATCACTGACAGACTGTCGACCGCCCTGCCTGGCTCAATGCCGGGTCCCGCCATCAGCATCGGCACACGTAATCCGCCCTCCGCGGCGTGGAACTTGAACAAGTGCGACGGACCAGCATTGGCGCTCGCACCGCCCGGACCAAGAGCGACATAGCTGCCCTTTTCGCCGAGCGTGTCATAATCGCGCGAATAGCCTTGCATGTCGAACCACCATTGCACGCCACCGTCCCAAGGGTCACCCGCTTCCGGTCCATTATCGGAAGTCACAACGAAGATCGTGTTCTCATACTCGCCGATGGATTCGATATAATCGATCAGGCCTCCAAGCTCAGCATCCATCGCCTCCAGAGCACCGGCGTTCACCGCCATGCTCTTCGCCGCGAGCTTTTGCTCTTCCGCGCTTAGATCCTGCCATCTCGGAATGGTTTCAGGCTGCGGCGCGAGCGGCGCGCCTTCGCGGATTAGCCCCAAGTCCTGCGCCCGTTGCCAGCGCTGCTCGCGGATCGCGTCCCAGCCCTCTTCATAGGTCTGGATGTAATTCTCAGTGTACTCGCGCGGCGCTTGAACCGGGATATGGACAGCCAGAAAGGCGACGTAAGCGAAGAACGGTTCGGCTGAACCCGCATCCTGCTCCAGATAGGCCTGCATCCGGTCAGCAATGACGGTGGAGGAGTAGAAGTCTTCCGGCAAGACCGCTTTCTCGCGGCCCTCAAACCAAGGCGCATCGCGATAGTACGGGATGTAGGGTTTGTTTTCCCAATGATCGGCGCCGGACGCATCAAGGATGAAAGACCGGTCAAACCCGTGATCAATCGGTAATTGACCTTCGCCATGCCCGAGATGCCACTTGCCGGTCATATAAGTGCGATACCCAGCGCGCTTCAGCTTGGTGGCAATGGTCTCCACGCCTGGCTCAAGTGCCATCGTATAGCCCGGCTGGCCGCGATGCTCCGGCGGCAAAACCTCGCGAATGGTGCCCAGACCAGCGAGATGGTTGTCCATGCCGGTCAGAAGCATAGCACGTGACGGTGCGCAAAACGGCGTCGCGCGATGCTGGCGGAAGAGCGTTCCGCGCGCCGCGAGTTCATCAATGTTCGGCGTATGCGCCTCGCCGCCAAATACGCCAAGATCCATCAAGGCGGCATCATCCACGAGCACCATGACGATATTCGGCTTCGTTTGCGCCTGCGCGTACAATCCAGCAAAGGCGAAACAGACCGTGAGGCACCAACGGATCATGAGATCGGCTCGCCGCCCTGCTCACCCGCAAGAACTTGCATCATCTTCACGGCAGTCTCGGTCGCGCTGTTTTGATTTTGCCCTGTGACGATGCGACCATCGATAACGACGTTAGTGGCGAACAAATCTCGGAACTTTGACTCTGCCTCGAACACCACGCCAGCTGCGCGCAAATCGCGTTCTGGATGCATCGGCGTTTGCGTGATCCCAAGCTCGGTGATCTGTTTGTCTGTGACGGCAGCAATACGGCGGCCTTCAATGATCAGCTCTCCGTCTTCGCCATAGGCTTGGAGCAGACCTAGCGGGCCGTGACAGACCCCGCCAATCACGGCGTCATTGGAGTAGGCCATGGCGACCTTTTCACCGAGTTCGGCGGACTGCCCAAAATCATAAGCCGCACCCCATCCGCCTGCGAGGAAGACGATATCGTACTGCGTCGTGTCCACCTGATCGATCTGATAGGAGCGAGACACTTTGGACTGGAACAGCGGGTCTTTCAGATAGCGTTTATCAGCCGCTGAAGCGATTGGCCATTTGAGTGATTGCGGTTCGATCGGGATCTGACCGCCTTGGATACTCGCAACATCGACCTCCATCCCAGAATCGAGAAACGCGTAATAAGGGGCTGTCATCTCCGATGCGAAAACGCCGGTCGATTTGCCCGTATCACCGAGCTTGTCGTGGCTGGTTGTCACCACCAAGGCGCGCTTTCCGGACAGATCCATTTCCGGAACTTCATAGTGAGGGTGCAGGCCCAATCCAGTCAGCAAGTGCGGCAGGCCCAGGCGGCCGATCACCAGCAAGAGAACCAAGCCGATCGCGCCGTATTTCAGTATTCTCATCAGCATAACTCGCTCCTGATTTCTTCTTGTGATTACTCGCCGGCCTGCGCGGCCTGGACTTCCGCCCAACTCACGGACTTGTTCCCGTCTTCATCCAGTCTCGAGAATGCGCGGCCATAGGCTTTGAACCTGCGAATTTGCTTGGCTCGCCCGAGATTGCTTTCCGCATTTGCATTGATAAATGCCTTGAACTCGGCGCGATCGAGAGCGCCATCGTCATTCGCATCCGCAGCTTGGAAATTGGCCTCTGCAACGGCGTGTTGATCATCGGCTTCCTGAGCCGATGCCGCACCGTTGAGCGCGAGCACGGACCCGAGGGCGACAGCCAAGAGCGAAGATTTGAACAGTCTCATTTGATTATCCCTTTCCGATTGAGACAAGGAGACCTCGGCTCGGTGATATCTGATTGTCGAGCATGGCTTTCCAGACATTGGCGGCCTCGGGTGCGCCGGTGATCATCTCGACAGACATTTCACGCGACACTTTCTTGGCGATCTCCGCGCCCGCTTCGTTTCCCTTGTCCCATAAAACGCCAGGGCCCCATTCCTGATCGCGCTTAGCGATTTGCCCAGGTGCGAAAAAGAAAGTCGGCTTTGCGCCCGGCAGATCTTTCGCCCGCCCCCTCTTTTCCCAATGGGTCGCCCCGACCATGCAGCTCTCGACCATATTCTCGCCCAGCAAGGTATGAAGCGTTTCGGTCAGCTTCGCATTGCCGGACATGTCGACATAAGCTGTTGGAACGGACGTATCGATATCACGCTCGGTTCCATAAACGAGCGCCTGATCACAACAATTCAGAGCCTCAACGAACGCAAGATTTCCGGCAGACGTCATGCCGATAACACGCTTTTCTCCGTCTTGTTTGAGCAGCTGAGCGAGTCCAAAACCAGTCTTGGAGGATACAGACCCGATGACCACCTGCTCCGCACCGAAATAGTCATTGTCGACGAGATAATCGTAAAGCACGAACGAGGTGACGAAGAGCGGGAATAGCAGGCAGCGCTCTGCTTCCATCGCTTGCAAGAATTCAGGATTGGCTTTGGTGCGCCGATATTGATTGTACAGCGCGGGCAGTTCACGGCGATGCGGGGTCACATCCATGAACGCATGCGGCTTCACATTGCCAGCAGTGAGTATGACTTCGCTCGCCATCGGAAAAAACCCATAGAGCCGTTCACCGACGGCGATTTCGTCCGTATTCGACTCAACGACCTCGCCAATCCCCCAGACCGGTACTTTGCCCCATGGCGCATCCGTCGGGTAATAGTTCCAATATCCGATCATATCGCCGCTGACAGCGTAGCTGACATTGTTGGATGTCAGACCGAACTTGTCGATCCGCACACGGATCTCGCCATCCCCGAGCGCGCGGGCGGCCACTTCGACGATTTTTGTCTCGCGGTAATTCTCTCGATTGACCCAAAGTTCCGTGATCGCCGACATCGCTTGCTCCTGCCAAATACTGTCATGTGCTTCAATGATCGCCGCTTATGTCGATCAAGAGCTTCCCGTGATTTCCACCATCGAAGAGCATCTCATACGCATCCGGAAAGGTCTCGAGCCCTTCCAGAATGTGCTCGCGAAACTTCAAACGTCCGTCGGCATATCCTTGCTCCAAAACCTCGAGGGCTTCCGGCACACGATGCATGTAATCGCGCATCGTAAAGCCCTGCATTTTCAGGCTATGGGTCACCACGCGCATATAGCCGGCTGGACCTCGCGCAGCGGCGAAATCTGCATATTGCGAGATGCTGCCACAGACGACGATGCGCCCGCGATAATTCATCCGATCAAGCACGGCATCGAGAATCTCGCCGCCAACATTGTCGAAGTATAAGTCGATCCCATCTGGGGCCGCCGCATCGAGGGCCGCGCCGATATTCCCTGCTTTATAGTCAATGGCTGCATCAAGCCCGAGCTCGTCAGTCAGATAAGCGCATTTCACAGGGCCACCGGCGACTCCGATAACGCGCGCCCCAGCCTGCTTCGCGAGTTGTGCCGCAATGCCGCCAACCGCCCCCGAGGCCGCCGAGACGACAACTGTGTCGCCTTTCTGCGGCTGACCAATATCCATCATGCCGAAATAGGCTGTGTACCCAGTCATACCGAGCCCAGACAGGAAGAGCTGCGGCGGGACCTGGCTTGCATCGATTTTCCGCACGGCCTTTTCAGCAAAGATCGCCTCTGTTTGCAGGCCGAGAAATCCGGTGACACAATCTCCAACTTTGAAACGCTCGGATTGGGATTCGACCACCTCCCCTACACCAAAAGCGCGCATCACCTCGCCCGGTCTCACCGGCGGCATATAGCTCGGCTTGTTGGTGATCCAGCCGGACATGCCAGGGTCAACAGACACCCAATCGACACGAACTTTGATTTGGTTTTCGTCTAGAGCTGACAGCGCGTCACTGGAGAAGGCCCAAAAGTCTCGGACCGCTCGCCCAGCTGGATAGTCAATGAGACGAACCTGTTTGACCATTTCAGTGACTCCGCAGCCGATTTAACACACCAATTATATTGGCATTTCACTTGCCATTACATACAAATCCAGACTATGACAAGCCATCAATCGAGAGATTTGGAGGATTCCTCACATGCTGAATTTGCACGCTGCGCCCAATCCTCGCGCGCGACGGATAGCGGCACTCATCATCTCGGTCGGTTAGATACTGGATATAGAATACCCTTGAAAAACAATGGGCTAGAACCTCTCGGCCAGACCAGACAAGTCATTGTTTTCAATGGACTAATCTACCCCCTTCCTCTCCGCCACGCTGACTAGCCATTTTCAGGAAAAATCAGAGACTTAGAAACGGTTGCGAGTGTGAGTATGCGGATCATTACTGTTTCTCGCAAACCATCTGCATCACCGCGCCGGGAGCATTCGTTGTGCTGGCGACATAAACGTCAGTCAGGCCGCTCTCTCTTATCATTATGCCCATGCCGCCCTCCTTCTTCCACGCAAACGTGTCGCCAAGATGGTAGGGCTCGCCCTCGGTGAAGATGAGATCGACAGCCATTATCTCGCCGCCGTTTCGGGCCATAAAGCCACCAAGGTTGGTAGCCGGATTTCGCAGGATTGCTCCGTTACCATTTTCACAGGTCCACCAGTCGCTGTTCCAATCGCTAGGCCGCTCCATGCTGCGCCAGTCTTGTGCTGCAACCGTCCCGCCAGCTAATGCCAGCGCCGTTGCTCCCGTAATCAACACCCTCATTCTCTGGCTCCTTCCACGGGTTCAGAACAAATCATCAGACGAATGCCGTCAACTGCGCAGTCTCGGCAGGGCGCATCGGAGCGCCATCCGAAGCTGTTCTCTGGAGGTTGCGTGGGAGCCCTCAAACGATCGAGTTTACGTGCTGAAGGGTTCGCTCACTGGGAACGATGCTTCTTGTTAAATTTCTGGAAACGGCTATTTATGATTTTTGTATGAACCCACCGGCGGTTGTAATATCACTCTTATCGGATATCGACCGCTGCGGCGCCCTTGAGTTAATTTGAACAGTAAGTCATTCAATTCACCATCCGGGTTTAAAGAAAGGACAAGCTCGCCTACGGCGATAAATTCGTCTACCATGTCCATTTCACTGGGATTAAGTTCGTAAACCCAATAAACGTCATCGGAAATATGGTCGAACTCGCTATCAAGATATCGATGGAGAGCGCTTTTTGCGACTTCAGACGCAGAAACATCATGAGCACTCTCTTTGATCAACATTCTGGCTTGGTTCAGGTACGCTAATCGATATTTTCCGGATGCTGATAAGTCATAGTATAATTTGGCAGAAGATAAGTTTTTTTCGACCCCAATACCGTTTTCCAGAAGCCATCCGTAAAAATTTTGAGCCACTGGATCAGTCGCGCTTTGAGCAGCGGTTTGACAGAACCCAGCGCCAAACTGCGGATCCATTTGAACTCCGATGCCGTGCACTTTCTGAACGCAAACGTTATGCTGGGATCGGCTGAGGCCCCGAGAAGCTGCGTCAAAGTTCAGTTGGTACGCTCGCTTTTTGTCCATGGGCACAGTTAAACCGTAAGACGGAAAAACAGACATCAATCCAATGGCGCGAGGATCGCCATTATTTGCGGCCATATCGAGAAGCTCTTTGGCCATTCCATAATCAACCGCCAGGCCTCGCCCCTCCATTAACCTAATGGCGAGGGTTACGCCGGCTTCAGTAGACCCGAGGCCTTGCGCGGCCGTCAAAAACTCTATTTGCCCGTTTCGGTCTCCGACGGATGCGAGTATTCGTGAGTACATCCAAAGCAATGATGGATTCGTTGGATCGCCCGTCAAAGCTCGACCGCAAACCAATTCGGCTTCGGTTGAAACTTGACCAAGGTCCGTTATAGATTTTCCATCAATTCCCGCAGGCAATTTTGGGTCTAGATTGTGCCCCGCCATTTGGTAGCAATCTCGCAACCGACTTGCAACGACTTCGGGTGTCGACTGCTCTATTGAGCCAATATGTTTTTCTACAAGGTCAATCGCAATGCGACTCGGCGATCTATCGAGCATTGTCCCCTTCAACCCGAGAAATAGTGCCAACAAGGCGAAAGCTACCACAACCGAAATATATTTGATGTGAACTTTTTGTAGACTTACGCGCGGCAACAATCCTCGCTTGAATCCAATTAATCTTATTAAACGCTTCGTATCGGATTCAAAACTCTGATTGTTGATTATTACGGCATTTCGCGTGAGAAGTCTGTGAAGGCTTTCAGGTAAAATATCTTTGTCTGGCAATTGCGCTCCATCGACTAATATTGGCACGACTTTAATGCCTTTGGATAGCGCGCTGGCTATTTCAAGTCGCACCAAATCGTCTGACTCAGAGATCCTTCGCTCACCTGTATCCGCATTAGTCTCAGTCGCCCATCGTTTTCCAATAATGGCAAATAGTATATCGGTTTCATTGAGCTTTTGTTCGATGTAGTCTTTGAATTCTATGCCTGCTGGAATAGAATCGACATCAATAAAAACGTCTTCGCCAGGTATGACCTCAGATAAAGCAGCACTTAGTTTCTGAGCCGGCCAATAGGCATCACTTCTTCTATAGCTGATAAAAACTTTCATCTATTTTATTTCGCGATAAAAATATCGTCCCGCTACAAAAGATCAATATCTGTAGTTAGCGAACCCTTTGACGCCTCGCAATCTGATTGTCTAGCCCCGAACCATAAATAGTTGGGCAAGGGTGCTGTCAGACTAAATTAGCTTGAGACCGCCCTGCCTCGACTTTAGTCTCGGCGGAATTGTCAGCGGGAAGTGAGCCTTAGCCACCCCCTTCTAGCTCGGCTCATGACAAAGAACCCGTTTCGCTATTTCAAGACATCACCTGAGATCATCCAGCTTGCGGTGATGATGTACGTACGATATCCGCTATCGCTGCGAAACGTCGAGTACCTGCTCCATGAGCGTGGAATCGACGCCTGTCACGAAAGCGTGAGGCACTGGGGCGATCGCTTTGGTCCAATCTTCGCTGGTAAGATCCGGACGAAACGAGCTTCCTACATGCGACAGCATACTCCATAGCAGTGGCACTTCGATGAGGTTTTCGTCGAGATCAATGGCGTCCAGCACTATCTCTGGCGCGCCGTCGACCACGAAGGCGAAGTCCTGGAAAGCTACGTCACTACGACCCGCGATGAGCCCGCTGCGCTTAGGTTTCTAAAGAAAGCGATGAAACGGTATGGCACACCAAGAACGGTCATTACTGACAGACTTCGCTCATATGGCGCCGCCATGAAGGAAATCGGAAACGACGGCCGCCGGGAGGTCGATCGTCACCTCAACAACCGAGCAGAGAACCGCCCACCTACCCTTTCGAAGACGAGAAAGGGCGATGTCGCGATTTCGAAGGATGAGCAATCTGCAGAAATTCGTTTCAACCCACTCTTCGTTTCACAATCACTTCAATCTAGATCGCCACATCAACCACCGTTCAACCTTCAAATCGATGAGAAACACCGCCCTCTCAGAATGGCGCCAGCTTCTGGCTGGATAAGAGCCCCTACTCCGCGCGATAATGGAGACGGGTTCGCATTGGACTGATAGCACCGGACACGACCCTTTCCGGCGGGCAGCAGCAGCGTTTCATGCTGGCCCGTGCGCTTTATCGCGAGCCGCGCATTTTGGTCATGGATGAGGGCACCAGTGCACTTGATGCGCGAACCGAGCGGCGCATCAATGAGCAGCTCAAAAAGCTCTCGATCACTCGCATCATTGCAGCGCATCGGCCTGAAACACTGGCAGCGGCTGATAGAGTCATCGCACTTCATCAGGGCCAGTTGCAACAGATTGAGTTTCAATTGTGCCGGGTGGAGCATGTGAATGATGAGGTGCCCAATCGCACGGCACGTGAGACAATTGCGGAAATTGGTGAATTGCCATTTGACCGCGAGCTTTTAGAAAGCGATTGAAACGATGTGACGATCGATATACGAAAAACAAATATAGAAATCTTATTCATTTTTCATTATTAAGCACAAAACGTTTTTTTTGCTGCACTTTTATTACTTTATTCCAGTATTGAATTAGTTTTCCATCCACCTAACAATCCATCCAAGCCTTCAGGCATCCGATGGTGAAGCATCGGCAAAATGAGCGAGACGGAGCAAATTATTGCCGCGTCTCAAAATCGAAACTGCATGCGGAGATATGCATCATGAGAGAGTTAGAATTAACTGAAATCGAAGATGTCAGCGGTGGCGTCAGAACCGCTATTGTTGAAGCAGCGAAGTTCGTCGGCGCAGCTGTTACGAGTGGAGTAATTTATGACGCTGCGAAGTCCGTGGCAGGCGCTGTCTACAACGGCGTGCAAGGCTCCGCGGACTCGAGCTTTACTGGACCGAGACAGGACGGCTGTCACAACCAGTGCAACTACTAAGAATTTACAAAGGCACGTCCATTCATGCGCGATGCGAGAATTCTCGCATCGCGCTCTAATAAGCGGGCGCGAGATGATCTTGGTAACAGTTTTTGTTTCGTTTTTGGGGTTTTTGACCGTAGACGCGCTCACTGGCTCTGAGGGACTTGTTCGGTGGGTCACGTCTATTGTGCTTAGCGCTCTTCTAGTCGCTGCGTATAGGGTCTCGAATTCTCATGGAACGAATACGTAATCGTCTTTTAGAGTCGATCCTTTATTCCTTGGCTACGTTTTTTGGCGCGTTGATCACCGCACTTATTTATCAACGCTTATTCCTCGAATTGGGTGAAGCCCCCGTTGGGTTCGAATTCAACGTGCTCTTTTTTCTCTCTTTCGCGTGGCCTACAGCCTTCGTCGAGAGTCTAATTATTCTGTTTCTCTTTTTAGCCCAAAAGCCAATGATCGGTCCCAACCTTTCTTTCGTTTCTACTGCTATCCTAGCGTCGGTCGCTCACGGCTTTGTTTCTATTCCGTGGGGAATAGTTCTATTTCCACCAATGCTGCTGATATGTTGGTTTCTGGCACAAAAGTCGCGAACAAGAGGAATGACAAGCGCATTCAAGTCCATCGTTTTGATTCATGGGCTCCATAACAGCTGGGTCTTCTTGTTGGTTTTTGCAGTCGCGCCATAAGTCACCGCCTTATGAGAGAACCACCAATAGCTGAAATTGAAAATGTAAGCTGTGGAGAGGAAGAACCCAGAATTCTTCCGCGAGTCACCATTGAAAGGAAGCAGCGTGAAGACAATTCTAATGGTGCCGTTTTTGCTCGCTTATCGGGTCTGAATATACCCGGTGAGGAGAGCGCCGAGCATGGCTAGCTGTTGTTTGATTATCTCAGGGTCGTCTTGCACGGTTCGGAGAAGCGCAAGGCCGCGCAAATGCCCGTTCAAAAAATATTGAACCGTCGAGACATCAGTCTGCGTAAGGTTCTGATCTGGGAATGCCTTCTCGATAGCACGCTCGAAGGCTCGCGTTCCCGAACGTTGCCATTCGCGAATTTCGTTCTGAATGAGATCTTCAGTCCGTGCCCCTAGGATAATATCCCAGATCGCCAGATATTTGGGGTTTTCGTAGATCGCCCACTGATATGCGATCATTCGTTCGACCCGTTTGGCAACGGACAGATCGGCTATCCCCTCCCAGTCAAAAGACTCCTGAGCTGCGAATAGGCGTTCAGCGATCACCGCGCGCATCAGTTCTGCTTTCGTCTTGAAGTGGTGTTGAACTGCGCCCGTTGTCATTCCGGCTCGTTTTGCGACCGCCGCCAAAGAGCAAGTGCTCAAGCCAGAATCCATGAGCATCTCAATCGTCGCATCGAGCAATACTCGACGCGTCGTCGCACGACGCTCTGCCTGGGTTCGTGACTTAGGGTCCATACCACTCACTTGCATTACATGCACAATGCATTACAAGCATAATGTTTCTGAAAGGTGTCCAGATGCCAATTCGCAGTCTCATTGAATTCAACGTGCACCCCGGCGCAGAAACCGCTTTTGAAGTCGCCTATTTAGAGCACGGGTTTCTCGACCGCGCGCGCACGATGCCGGGTTTCTTGAGCGGCGAGTTTCTGCGGTCGAGCAATGGGTCGTCGTTCTGGGCAACTGCTCTATGGGCGTCGCAGGCTGATTACGAGGGCTGGCGGCGCGCATACCTGACCATTTTCTCGGAAGAAGAAATCCAGAATCTCGGGCAGCACCTGTCAGAGGCGCCCCAAGGTTTCACCACCACAATCGTATCCACCGTGGATGCCAACCAAAAGGATTAGACTTATGCTGCTAGAACCCCGTTTCGACGCCCCGGATCAGCGCGAGATGCAAGGCCGGCTTGATCGCGTACGCGCAATGATGACTGAGGAACGCCTCAGCCACTATGTCTGCACATGCCCAGACAACGTGTTCTATCTCACCAACTTCGCAAACTATGTGCACGAGCGACCCTTCATTCTCGTCGTATCTCTGGACGGACCGCTTAAATTTCTGGTTCCGAAGCTTGAGATACCACATGTGAAAACGCGTTCTGTTGGTGACCTTGATCTGATCGAGTATTTCGAGTTTCCTGCGCCTGAGGGCGAGACGTGGGATGTGAAATTCCAAACCGCATTTTCGGAAAATGCCCGCGTCGGCGTCGAATCCGTCTGTCCGTTGCAAGTCTATGAATCCGTGCCTGGTGAGCGCGTGCGGACCGACATAGTCGACGACGCACGGATCATCAAATCCGATTATGAAATTTCTCGTATTGTCTATGCCAGCAATGTCGCAACCGATGCCATGAAGCTCCTTATCACGTCAGCAAAACCGGGGATCGGCCTGATGGAGATTAACAGCAAATGCCGTGGCCTGATGCTGATGAAAACTTTATCCGATAATCCCCAGGCGAACATGCTGGCGACCAGTGCAACATCGGTGTTTCAACCGCCAAGCGTCTCCCACGACCCACATAACTTCACCGATGTGAGCATGGTCATGGAGACCGATGGCCCGAATGTCTCCCTCATCAATGGGACGCTAAATGGCTATGGCACAGAAGTTGAGCGGACGTTCTTCCTGGGTGATGTGCCTGAGGCGTGCGTAAAACCATATGAAACGATGATGGAAGCGCGGCGAACAGCGTTTGAAATGGCAAAATCAGGCGTATCGATGAGCGCCGTGGACGAAGCATGCAACGATGTGTTCAAGCGCGCCGGATATTCAGACAATCTGCTGCATCGCACAGGCCATGGGATCGGCGTAACCGGTCATGAAGCGCCGTTCTTTGCAGAAGGCTACGAGCGCGAGATCGAACCCGGAATGGTGTTCACAATCGAGCCTGGCGTCTATCTGCCTGGCATTGGTGGCTTCCGGCACTCTGACACCGTTCTGATAACCGAGGATGGCGCGATCAGCCTAACGCCCGTCGCAGACGATTTGAACGCGATGACACTTTCTGTGTGAAGGCGGAGTGAGTTTGGAATTTCGACAAAATGCAATGTCTGCGTTTGCTCGCGCAGCTGACCTGCACTCTATCCACCAATCTCTTCAGCGGGAATTGTCAGCGGAAAGTGCGCCTTAACCGCTCTGCTCTAGCTTGGTTCAATATCCAAGAACTCGTTTCGCTATGTCAAAACGGCACCCGGGATAAGCCCGCTACGCTTAGCTTTCTAAAGAAAGCGATGAAGCGATATGGATCACCCAGGACGGTCATTACGGACCAGCTACGCTCTACGGCGCCGCTATGAGAGAGATTGGAAACCAAGACCGCCAGGAGGTCGAGCGCCATCTCAACAATAGAGTCGGTATTAGCCGCCTTCCATGCCGACGGCGAGAGCGAGCAATGTCGAGATTCAGGCGACTGTCGAACCTTCAGAAATTCGCTTCGACCCACGCCTCATTCCATAATCACTTCAACTTAGACCGCCACATCAACCACCGCTCCACATTCAAATCCATGAGAAACGCCGCCCTCTCAGAATGGCGTGGGCTTTTGGCTGGATAAGAGCCCCTACCCCATACGCTGCTGGAGACGGGTTCGCATTAAACTGGCAGCACCATTGGGAGGAATGCTCGCTTGGCCACGTTGCTCATTCCAAACCAGATGGGACCGACACCGCTGATATAACCCGCGCCTTGTTGAATTCGCGCATCCGGCCAAGCACGTCGACGCCGATTTGGGCATAGAGGTCGAGCAAGTCGACGAGGACCCAGTTCTCGCGAATCAGGCCATTTTCCAGGCGCCAGAAATCCAAGCTGCGCAAGAGCACTTCCTTGCTCGCGGGCGCAATCCCCATCCAGCCATCATCAGAGAGCGTCAGGCGCATATTTGGCCATCCGGTCTCGCAGACATAGTCGCCCTCGCCGACCCAGTGCGAGCGCAGCGCACCCATCTCGTCTAACTTTCGGTCCGGCATGGCCCGAAGAAACGGGATCTGGTGCCAGTTGCGAAAGCCTGAAATGCCGCGTCCGGTGCCGATCCCGGCAGGGCCATACCAATTGAACCGTGGATGCCAATAGGCGGCGAGGTTCATCACCGCAGGATCGGGATTGGCTGGATATTTACAAAGGTCCTCAAGCATATTGATGACGTGCTGGTACGCCTTGCCCCCGTCACCGCTGACCGATACCCCGTCACCACTCATGGGCGCAGGTGTGCACAGAAACGCGCCAAGCTGCGGCGCCATCGGCCAGGCGCGTGCCTGCATCATGAGTTCGGGGATATCCCAGATCGCCTGAACTTCCACAACCTTACCGGCGTCGATCCGAAAAAACTCGTGATAGCGCATGTGGGCCAGGTGACCAGTGGGCGGAATCTCGAGAAACGGTGCCGTAAACGTGCCCATATAATTGCCCATCATGCCGACCCAATCCTGACCTTCAGGCGTGGTACCGGCCATGACGATCATGTCGCGGCGTTCCAGATCTGCAAAAGCGCCGAGTAGCGGTTTGTAGCCGACCTCGATCAACGCATCGGGACCAGTCAGCATACCGAACGGATGGCACATGTGCACGGCCGCATCGGGAGACATGAGGTTCGATAGGCTTTGCTTCAGACTTGCTTCGTCGGCGGTTTCTGCGGAAACACGAAACGGTTTGACGATCGCTTTTAGTTCGGCGGCTTGCATTTCAATAAGTGTCCTGATGCATTGGGCGTCGTTACGACTAGACTCGATTTTGGCGCGTGAGCGCAACTTGAAATCCGATGGATAACAGGATTGCATTCGAAGTCAATTTCGCTAAACCTAGGTCAGAACGAGGGCTAAATGACGACAATTCACGACGCTAAATCAATTGTTCGAGCGCACATGGAGGCGTTCGACTCAGCCCCAGACGCGGGGTTGATCGAACAGGGCTGCAAAGCGCTGAGCCGTGATTTTGCATGGCGCAGTATGCACCCGTTCTATGAAGTGTCGGGCATCGAGTCTGTTATCGCAAATTTCTGGCGCCCTCTGCGCAATGCATTTAGCAACCTGCAGCGCCGCGAAGACGTTTTCTTTGCGGGTCTCAACGATGTTGATGATGGAGCATCTGTGTGGACCTGCAGCATGGGCCATTTTGTCGGCCTGTTTGATTCAGATTGGCTGAACATTCCTTACACCGGTCGCATGGGGCACCTGCGCTATGCCGAGTTCATGTGCGTTCGCAATGGTGAGATTGTTGAAAGCGCGCTGTTCTTTGATCTGATCGGCTTGATGCAAGAGGCAGGCGTCTACCCCCTGCCCCCGATGACCGGATCGTATTTTGTCTATCCCGGTCCGCGCACGCATGACGGATTGTTGAAGGCTCCGCAAGACGAAGTCGAGACGCAGGCAACAATCGATCTGATCAATCGCATGATCGCAGACCTCGACTCTATCAATCATCTCAACGGTGCAGCGTGTCCGCCTGACCTCCTCGCGCGCACATGGCATGACGACATGACCTGGTACGGACCGTGTGGAATCGGCGCCAGCTACACGATCGAGCGCTACCAGGAGCAGCATCAACACCCATTTCGACTTAATCTGGTCGACAAGACTTATCATGGCCATGTCGCCAGAATAGCCGAAGGCGCGTATGGGGGCTTCTTTGGCTGGTCGAACCTGAGCAATCGAAACTCTGGTGGGTTTCTGGGTCTACCCGCAGCCGCGACCTCGAGCGCGATGCGCGTTGTCGATGTTTATCGACGCGAAGGCGACAAACTCGCGGAGAACTGGGTCTTTATCGACCTTCCTTACTATTTGAAACAACAAGGATTGGATGTGCTCGAACGGCTAGCGCAATTGCGCCGTGTTTAGCCCGGGCCGCCAGCGTCCGTTGATGCGGATGGACGAGCAGAAATGACCGAAACGTCTGCCGTCTTTCTTCCAGGCTTCATGTGCGACCACCGTCTGTTCACTGCGCAGGTGCAAGCGCTCACGAAACAAGATATTGTCTGTTCGTTCGCGGATTTGACGGCCGCTTGCTCGATTGAGCGTATGGCAGAGCAGGTTCTGAAAGCAGCCCCCAGGAGATTTGCCGCAATTGGTCTTTCCATGGGCGGCATTGTGGCGCTCGAACTCTATCGCCAGGCGCCTGAACGGATCACACATCTGGCCCTACTAAACACCACAGCCAGAGCGGATGCAGCAGGCGCGGCCAGGAAGAAACAACTCGGCCGGGTTGCCGCCGGCGAACTTGATCTGGTGCTGCGGGAAGACCTGAAGCCACAATATCTTGCGCCTATCAATCGCTCAGAAGACCGCCTTCGGATCCTTGAAAGCATGGGCGTTGATCTGGGAGAGGACGTGTTTTGCCGTCAAACAATGGCATTGACGATACGCCAGTCTTACTTGGAGCAATTGGATCAGATCCACTGCCCCAGTCTTTTAGTGACGGGCGCCGAGGATACGGTTTGCCCGATTGAGCGACATCAAGAGATTGCGGACCGAATTCCCCACGCCAAACTCAGTGTGATCGAGAACTGCGGTCACATCTCGACACTGGAACAGCCAGAGGTCGTTTCGAACGCGTTGCTGGAATTGTTACAGCTCCCCGCAGCGCGGACGACAAAGACTGCAAATTGCACGCTGAAACTGGTTAAAAACGCAAATTGACTTCGAATGCAATTTGCGTATGCATAGGCTCAGAGAAGGATGACGAGCCATGTCAGAGACCATCGCGGGAACACGCCAGAAAATTGAAAATCGGATCGTTCGATACGCAGATCTGGCACCTTGCCTGGATGCGTTCATCGACACCCGAACACCAGGGTCGGACAAGAAGGAAAACTTCACGATTATCGGCCCTGGGGTTTCGGAAAATCCCAATCAACATGTCCATATTGCAGAGCCACATGGCTTCAATATTGGCGGTGCGCGCCAACCGCCCCGCTGCACGAATTCCCAGCACAGTCACGACACAGTGGAAGTGTTTTACGTCCATGAGGGACAGTGGCGCTTTGATCTCGGGGAACATGCTGACGACGCGCAAATCTGTCTCTCGCCAGGTGACATGATCTCGATCCCGACCAATGTGTTTCGAGGCTTCACCAATATTGGCGAAGACACTGGCTACCTTTGGGCCGTGCTCGGCGGCGACGACCCGGGCCGCGTCCTTTGGGCTCCAAATGTCTTTGACATGGCGCAGGACTATGGATTGATCCTGCTCGAAGACGGAATGTTGATCGACACCAATAAGGGCGAAACCGTCCCTGCCGGCAAATCGCCAATGCCCGTTACAACTCAGAGCCAGATTGCCGCTCTCGATGTCTTCTCAAATGCTGAGCTGGAAGCGTGCGTCATTCGCTCAGGTGCAAGCGTGAATTTTGGCGCATTCAATCGTCTGTCAGGCATAAAGGAAACGAGGCTGATCGGCCCGCAGCCTATCGACTGGGCGCATGGCCTCACGTTGAGCGATATTGAGATTGCGTCCGGAGCGACTGTCCCATCGCATCGATTGAACGTCGCTGACGTCTATTTCGTGCACTCCGGCAAAGTGATCATCTCGATCGGCGACGAAAAAACGATCCTCGCGGCGGGAGATACGGTGACCATCCCAGTCGGTTCTGCGCGGACCCTGACCAATGCCAATGACAGCATTGCGCGTCTTGTGGCTGTACGCGGTGGAAATGAGCTTCCGGCGATTCAATGGACATGAACCAGGGTCTCACTAGCAAAGTCGCGGTGGTGACGGGCGCAAGCCGCGGCATTGGGCGCGCGATCTGCGAAACACTGCATGCGGCTGGTGCGGAGATCATTCCAATTGCTCGTCCTTCAGAGGCGCTGGACGACCTCGTCGCTGCGCATCCTGATCGTTGCCGACCGTGGGCGGGTGATGCTGCATCAGATGAGTTGCTCGCATTCCTCAATGCGCAAGACAGGATCGACATCCTGGTCAACAATGTCGGCACCAATGTCCCAAAACCGATGAACGAGATCACAGACGATGTGCTCGACCTCATGCTCGACCTCAACGTCCGAACGACCTACCGCGTGTCACGCGAAGCCCTGAAAGCCATGCCGGACGGCGGACGCATTGTGCACATTAGTTCCCAGATGGGGCATGTCGGCTCTCCGAACCGTACAGTTTATTGCATGACAAAACATGCCATCGAGGGCCTGACCAAGGCTATGGCTGTTGAACTCGCCGGGCGCGGTATCCGGGTCAATTCCGTTGCACCAACATTCGTTGAAACCCCAATGACAAAACCGATGCTTGATGACCCGGAATTCTCTCAATTCGTCAAACGAATGATTCCCCTTGGCACGGTCGCCAGCACTGAAGATATCGCACAAGCGGTGCTGTATCTGTGTGGACCTGCAGGTAAAATGATCACGGGTCACTCTTTGGTCGTAGATGGCGGCTGGACAGCGCAATAAGGACAATCATGAGCAGCAAACCGATCACCCATGTGGCAACGACCGATATTGCCGACATGATGACTCCAGGTCCGGACCGGCGCATGGCGCTTCCGGGTTTCGACGAAGAGTTCGTTGATTTTCCGCACTACATCATTCGCATCACAGAGCGGATCTGGCACGATCGCGCCGTCGAAAAATGTCTCGACTGGTACGCTGAAGATTGCGCCATACACACAATGGCGGGTGACATTACCGGCGCGCAAACCGTCGTCGATAATACCTGGGCTACTCTAAAAGCGTTTCCGGATCGTCGCCTCGACGCCGATAATGTCATCTGGTCCGACGAGGGCGATGGCGCGTATTATTCCTCACATCTGATCACCTCGAAAATGACCAATGAAGGCCCCAGCGAGTTCGGTCCCGTGACCGGTCGCCAGATCCGAATTCAGACCATTGCCGAATGCCTTTGTAAGGATAACAAAGTGATCGAAGAGTGGCTGGTGCGCGACAATCTCGCGGCGGTCATGCAGCTCGGCTTTGAACCTGACCGCGTCGCCAAGGAACAGGCTCAAACCGACAAAGTAAATGGCTTCAGCCTGATCGCGTTTCATGAAGGTAATCGCGCCGCCACACTTGGCGGAGATGCTTGGACAACGCCGCTACCGCCGGCATCGAAGATCGCGGTTAACGCGCTTCGCGCCAGTTTGTCCGGCGCGGATGAAAATACGTTGAAAACACATTATGATTTCAGAGCGACCGCTCAATATCCCGGCGATGTTGCTCTGTATGGTCCAGACCAGATCGCGACATGGTGCACCGACCTATTGAAGGCGTTTCCGGACCTCAAGATCGCCGTGGATCATGCCGCCGAGATTCCATATCTTGGCGGTGCTCAGGATGTCTCTATCCGCTGGACGGCAACCGGGAAACACAGAGGCGCAGGTCGTTACGGCGCACCAAGCGGCGCTTCGGTTTACATCCTCGGCGTAACCCAGTTTCGTGTCATGAATGGCCGGGTGCGCGAGCAGGTCACCATCTGGGATGACATCGCGCTGCGCCGACAAATTGCCACCGCGAGATATGAGCGTGGATGATCTGTCCTATATTGTTGATGCGCATCATCACCTCTGGGATCTGAATGCCTGTCGACACACCTGGCTGGCTGAACGTGGCGTGGTCCGTTTCTTTGGTGACCCTGCGTCCATTCAAAAGAACTATCATGTTCGAGATCTCAAAACCGATTTCGGTACCCTACCCGTAAAAAAATCGGTCCACATTCAAGTCGGCGTCGAGATTGATGACAGTCTGACCGAAACGTCTTGGCTCCAGCGTCAATCCGAACAGCACGGATTGCCGTCCGCGATCATCCCGTTTTGCGATTTGACAAAGGACACAGTGTCTAAAGACTTGGAGTCACAGGCCGCTCATCAGGCTGTACGCGGTGTCAGGCAAATTATTGGGCGCAGCGCAGAAGAAGATCGTAAGACCGGAACATCCAGGCTGTTAAACAACGCGCGTTTCAAGAGCGGACTTCGGATACTAGCGGACAAAGGCTTGTCATTCGACCTTCAGCTGACACCACCGCTGATGAAAACTGCGGCTTCGGTGTTCTCGGACGTCCCGGACCTGAAAGTTGCGCTTTGTCATTGCGGCTCGCTCAGCGCCTTCGACCCAGACAGCTTGAGCGAATGGAAACAAGGCCTTCAAGCTCTGGCGGACCTCCCCAACTTGATCTGTAAGATATCAGGGTTTGGCATGTTCGATCATGGTTGGACGCAGGACAGTATCGCACCGCTCGTTCACAGAGTGATCGAAATCTTTGGGCCGCAGCGATGCGCGTTCGGCTCAAATTTCCCGGTCGACAAGCTCTATGCGAGCTATGAAGAGACGATGGGGGCTTATCTCAACATCTGTCAGGTCTACTCACCTGAAGAACGTGACGCCATGTTCCGATCGGTGGCTGAGGACTTTTACCGCATTTAGAAACTCTGGCGCACTTTCGCGGTTAATTCGGCGGCGCCAGACAGCATGAATCCGTGATCGGACCCGAGCAGAAACAGGCTCGCACCCGCCGCACGCCACTTTGGCAATTCATCGAGATTGGCCGTGAACATGCCAATCGTCACACCTGCCGCCTTTCCCTTCGCGCAAATCATTTCCACCGCTTCGACCACAGCGGGATCATTCGGCCCATCCGCGCCAAGTGACACTGATAAATCAGCTCGGCCGATGAAAAATGCGTCGATGGCATCAACGGTGAACATGTCGTCCAGATGTCCTAGAGCTTCGGCATCTTCGATCTGCGCAATCACCACGGTTGCGTCGGCGCTTTTGGTTTTGTGCTCCGCCATTTTTCGGGCGCCGTATCCCGCCGCCCGAGTTGACCCGGCATAGCCGCGACCGGTGCCAAAATGTGAGTTTCCCGCAAGCGCCAGTGCATCCTCGCCGGTAACAACGTGCGGCACCAAAACGCCCGTCGCTCCGCAATCGAGCGCATTCAGAATATGCTCAGACCGATTGGCCGACACCCGGACCAGGCTGGGCTTGCCAACATGGCTCAGCGCCAAGGTGCAATCATTGATATCCCCGCGGTCAAATGGCGAATGCTCGGCATCGATGCAAATCAAATCGAGGTCGCTTCGCCCAAGCACCTCGCACAGCATGGCGGATGGCGTCTTCAGAAACGTTCCGATCAGCGGCTTGTGCGCCCGAAGATCCGCTTTCAACGTCATGACCAGAGTCGGCTCGATGCGAGTTCCGCTCCGTCTGCCAGCGCCTTCAGTTTGGCATAGACAATATCTTCGTCGACCGCGCCGAACCCAGCAAATGTTGAGAACCCGCAATCGGTGCCCGCGATCACCCGTTCCTTGTCGACAATATTCGCAAACCGCTCGATACGTTGCGCCACAAGTTCAGGATGCTCGATGAAATTGGTGGTCGAGTCGATCACGCCAGGTATAAGGATTTTGTCCTTCAACTCACCGCGCTGTTCAGCGTCCGCGAATGCTGTCCATTCATGTCCGTGGCGTGGATTGGCATTCTCAAAAAGAAGTGCTTGCGGCTTCGCCTTTAGCGCCACAGGCAACACCTCTTCCATTGGTGCGTCGCAATGGTGAGGACCTTCATAATTGCCCCAGCAAATGTGCATCCGCACGCGTTCGCCTGGCACATTGCGAAGCGCGTGGTTGAGCACCTCGACATGCTGGCTCGCGAGGCGGTGATAGTCCTCGAGTGGTTTGTCTTTGAACATCATGTGCCGACCAAGACCGAGGTCCGGTGTATCGAGTTGCAGGATATGCCCCGCACCTACAATCGCTTCATATTCTGGACGCATGGCTTCCGCCAATGCCTCAAGATACTCATCTTGCGTCGCGTAGTGCTCATTTGGTTGGAACAGCGCGATTACCCCTGGGCTCGCCGCGTTCATGAAGCTATCGCTGTGTCCAGCACCATCGAGCGCCGCTGAAAAGTGTTTCAGATCGGCTTCGAGCGGCGCCATGCTTTTGACCTTGATCTCACCGACGCATTTTGGACGCCTGTAAGTCGGCGTCCCCCCACCCTTAGCCTGCCGTTCGAGGAATCCTGGAAATTCTTCAAGATCCGCAGGGGCGCGCCGAGGGCTATCGCCATCGAAACCAGTGATGCGGTCCTTGATATAAGTGGCGTAGGAGATTTTGCTCATCTCGCCATCGCTCACCACATCGACGGATGATTGCCGCTGTCGCGCGACTGTATCCGCAACAGCGCCGGAAATAATAGAATCGAATGTCTTTTCATCGATGCTTTCGCCGGCCTCATGCGCAAAGACCAGATCAGTGACCTGTTTCGATCGCGGCAAGCTCCCAACGTGGGTTGTTAGAATTCGATCCTGGCTCGTTTCCATGTCGTTTCACTCCGAATATGCATTCGAAGTCATACGCTTATGTGGGCGCGCGAGCAATAGATCCGCCAGGAATTACCGCGCCTTCAAACACGCGTTTTTCGTGCGATTGATCTGGCCGCTCAACGCGATCGGTAATCATCTTGACCGCCGCCTCCGACATCCGGCCAATGGGTTGACGGATCGTGGTCAATTCATAGCTCGCAAACTGCCCCATTCCGATGCCATCAAAACCAATGATAGAGAGTTCGTTGGGCACAGAAAGTCCGAGCACCGCCTGTGCCTCATCCATGCATCCCATGGCCATCATATCGTTGATGCAGATGACCAGACTCGGCATTTCTTTCGCATGGGCTTTAATGTCCTGGAGTCCGGCCGCGCCGCTTTCATAAGTGAAATCACCTTGAGCTAGCGCGACGATGTCTATTCCCGATCGGGTCAGGCTTTCTTGGACGAGTTTCGAGCGTTCGCGACTGACCATATTCTCTGATGGGCCCGTGATGATCGCGGCTCTGCGATGCCCTAAAGCCTGCAACTGTTCGACGAGCTCATTCACCTGCTCAGCCGGATCACAATAGACAACCGTATTTGGATGATCGGCAAAATATCGGTTGAAGAACACGACGGGGATCTGGCGCTTTTCGAGGATCCTATATTGATCCTGCGACATGTGAGAGGCTGAAATCACGCCGTCGACCTGGAACTGCCACGCCTGCTCGATCACCATCTCTGTGTCTTCTTCATTTTCGACGGTAAATAGCAAAGCTCGCAGACCGGCAGCTGACAGCTCTTCTGTGATCTTGAACAACACTTCCGGATAATAGAGATTGAGTCGCCCCGACACGAGGACCGCGACAAGATTAGACCGCTGAGTAATCAGACCGCGCGCGATCGCATTGGGTTGATATTCCAATTCCTTCGCCGCTTTCATGACCCGTTCGCGCATCTTGCCGGAGATGCTCGAGCCGGGCTTGAAACACCGCGATACGGCTGATTGAGACACGCCCGCCAGACGAGCGACATCATATGACGTCGCGCGCCGACCTTTGATCAACGGGATGACATTGTCGTCTGATTCAGATGGTTTGTTTTTGCTCGGGTTGTTGGCCATAACGTCTCACACGGATATCTGCCTGTTCCTTATGACCTGCAAACCCTTCTAAAGCGCAAAGACGCGAACAATATTCCCCAACCATTACAGAAGCTTCCCGCGTCGCGCGCTGAAAAGTGCAAGTCTTGATGAACTTACCAACCCAAAGCCCACCTGTATAGCGGGCGGCTTTCATAGTCGGTAGCGTGTGGTTTGTCCCGATAACTTTGTCGCCATAAGAGACATTGGTTTCCTGCCCCAGAAACAAGGCTCCGTAATTGGTCATGTTGTCGAGAAAATAGTCTGGATCTTCGGTCATCACCTGAACGTGCTCTGACGCAATATCATCAGCCACTTCAACCATTTCTTCGTAAGAGTCACACACGATGACCTGGCCGTGTTCGCGCCAGGCTTCGCCAGCAACTTCCGCGGTCGGAAGCCATTCCAATTGGCGTTCCACCGCCTGCATGGTTCTCTTGGCGAGCCCCTCTGAATTGGTGAGCAAAATCGCCGGAGACGTTGGCCCATGTTCCGCCTGCCCCAAGAGGTCCGCTGCACAGAAATCCTCGTCTACCGTTTCGTCAGCGATGATCAGCGTTTCCGTCGGACCTGCGAACAAATCAATCCCGACACGGCCAAACAATTGACGTTTCGCTTCAGCGACGAAAGCATTGCCTGGCCCTACGATCATATCGACTGGCGCAATGGTTTCCGTGCCGATCGCCATGGCACCGATCCCCTGAACGCCGCCCAAAGAGTAGATCTCATCAGCGCCTGCCATATCCATGGCGACGACAATAGCTGGATGCGGTCGCCCTTCGAATGGCGGCGCGGTGGCGATAATGCGCGGCACCCCAGCGACTTTCGCCGTCACAACGCTCATATGCGCAGACGCGATGAGCGGGTATTTTCCACCTGGAATGTAACAACCGACAGAGTTCATGGGCACATTCTTGTGCCCCAGCGTGACGCCTGGAAGCGTCTCGACTTCGACATCACGAAGTGCATCTTTTTGGATCTGCGCGAAATTGCGGACTTGCTCCTGGGCAAACCGAATATCGCTGATCGCTTGCTCGTCCAGCTCTTCGTAGCAAGCGTCAATTTCCTCGCGCGAGAGACGATAGCTTTCCGGGCTCCACTTATCGAACTTTTCGGACAATTCGCGGACCGCTGCGTCGCCTCGCGCCTCAATATCCTCAAGGATGTCCTCAACCGTTTTGCGCACTTGCGCATCGGCTTTCTGTTTGATGTCGGGATCAATCCCTTCTTTGAGCCAACGAGCCATAGCTATCTCCTTATAATGGAGTGATCTCTAGCATTTTTGCATTCGAATGCAAATTGAATTTTTGGCTTCCTCTAGTTCGATCAACCAAGCGTTCCAAACCATGCAAGGAACAGGAGGATGAGCGCGAAAAAACCGAGCAAATACCACGTGACTTGATCAATCCGGCCAGGCACCAAGTACCAACCATCTTGCTTTTCAGCCAAACCCTGCTCCTTGAATCGCCGGATTTGACCCACCACAGTCTGCTCGTGCCAGCCAGGTTGGAAGCCATCGAGCAAGACACTCGCTGTCCAGGACACCGAAATATTAATCGCGCCGCCGATCACAACATACCAAGGCCATGCGACATTCGCTGGCTCAAGCCCAAAGAACGGCACGCCCGCAACGATGGCATACAAGCCAAGAAATCCAGCAACGACACCGACGAGCAATCCTCGCTCGGTCGTATGTTTCGATAAGAAGCCAAGGCCAAACATGGCCAGCTTCGCGCCGACAAAGTAAGATGCGACCTGGCTGAGGCGCTCAAGTATCGAGCCGCCGCTATTGATAAATGCAAACGCTACCGGAACGGCGAGCACGGCCCAGACAATCGTGAAGATCCGAGATGCGCCCAGGAAGTGCGCCGTACTCGCTTCTTTTTTGAAGAAGCGCTGATAGAAGTCGGTCACGGAAATTGTGGCGAGAGAGTTGAGCGCGGAAGACAGGCTCGACATGGACGCCGAAAGTACCGCTGCTGCGAGAATGCCCATCAAACCTGGAATGGCGAGCGATTGCGCAAATACGAGAATAATTTCGTTCGGCTGATCAAAAGGGGCGCCCTTGAAGTGCACGTAGAGGAGCGCGCCAATGAAGAAGAACAGAAAGTAGATAAAGAACGCAGCGAAGCCCATCATCAGATAGGATTTCTTCGCATCGCCCAGCGTTTTCGCAGCCAGGGCGCGCTGCACCATCATCTGGTTGGTGCCGTAGACCGTGATATGGAACAGAGTCATCGCCAGGACGCCGGCCCAAACTGTTGGCGCGACGGAAAAGTCGAGCTCTGTCCGGATCGGATTGAGCTTGCCATCGCTGGCCAGCGTTTCGAGCGCGCCAGACAGAGGGCTCACTTCTCCGAGCAATCCCCACAAAACAATGCCCGCCCCGACAAACAGAATCACACCTTGCAGAACGTCGGTCCAGATAACGGCGTTCATACCGCCCATCATCGTGTAAACCAGCACAACAAGCGTCATGCCAATGATCGCAACACTCACATCTATGCCGGTCGCGAACGTGATCACGACAGCCGTCGCCGTGAGGATGGATGCAGTCGTAATGGTCTGCGTCAACAAAAAGATAGCCGACATCACGGTTCGCGTCGTAACGCCAAACCTTTGCTCCAGATACTCATAGATAGACGCGACGCCGCTATTGTAGAAGAAGGGCAGGAACAGAACGACGACGACGAATATGACCAGCGGATAATTGATATGAATGGCGAGCGCCGCCATGCCATCGCCATAGGCCCAAGCCGGGCCACCCAGGAACGACAAGGCGCTCACATAAGTCGCGACAACCGAAATCCCGATGGCCCACCAAGGAGCGGACCGGTCACCGATTTGATAATCCGCCGCGGTTTTAACTTTGCGGCTCATCGCGTAGCCGAGCAATAAATTGCCAACCAGATATGCGCCAACAATCGTCCAGTTAAGTGCGCCAAATTCCATGATGATCAGACCTCCCAATCCGATGAGTATTCGAGATGGTGTCTTCTGTTGAGCACCTATGACTTCGAATGCAATTCATACCCTTAGCGTTTCTCGCTTCCTTGGCAATTGCTTCCTTCGAAACCACCTTCGCTCGCCAACCCGCACAAATCATTTTGGATAAACCGCGCATGGCCCGCGACAGACCCGGACGGCGAAAACCATTCATGCTCGCTCAAACCGAGGCTATGCGTATTGCCGACATACTCATATGTCCGACACTCCCCACCTGAGGTATTGAGCGCGGCGCACAGATCTTCATTCCAGATTGGCAGCGAATAAAAATCTCGGTCTGAGTAATGCAGGTGCAGTGGCTCGGTGATAAATGACGTCGCGCCGGCCCCGCCAATTTCCGTCATCGGGGCGAGCAATCTCGGGTCATGAGCGATAATGGCGCGTCCGTCTGACTCTATGACCACATCCCAGGACAGGTCGCCATATTCCCGAACCCGAGTGTTCAGCGTGTCATACATAATCTCCGCCTTCGCCCGGTGCGCCTCAGCTACCGAGTTTCGGTAGAAGGTTTCGTTTTGCCAGGTCCATTCTTCGGGATCCGGCGTTCCGATCCAATCGGGCGGAAACCCAAAAACAAAATCTGGATTGTGTGACCCATCCGAGCCAAGCGCAGATCCTGTCCAGGTGCCGTCTCCCGCCAGGAATGAGTCGCGGCTCGTGCTCATTGCTTCAAAGGTTGCAAGCTGGGTAAATCTATCGGCGATATTACCCGCCCAAATGGAAGCTCCCGCCAATTCAAGACCTGACGCAGCCCCCTCCCCGACAGCTGCGAGAACCGTCAGCGCCACATCGCCTCCTTGCGAATGCCCGTTGATAAACATCCGAGAGCGATCAACTTGAACCGTGCGCTGGTTCCCGTCTTCGCCGAACACTTCAACGCCGCCTGGGCGAGCACTGGCGGCCATCAAGTTCATGACATCGACCGCATAGAAGCTCGGCATCAGGTAAGAGCCATTATCCCACGCGAGCATATCATCGTGCCCGTCGGCCGGAACACCGTCCACCGTGCCGTGCCCGCGATACCCCGGCACCAGAACAAGAAATCCGGCATCCACCCAGGCATTGATGACATCGCCATAGATGTCGCCATAGATCGAGTCCGTCGTGCATCCGAAATGCCAGTCCGGCGCGGTTTCCGATCCGACCCAACCATGCGTGAAAATCATAACGGGGTAGCCTGTCTCTGGCTGCTGCGCGTTCGGCACATCGATGCGCGTATATATCCTGAGCCCCTCAGACTCATAAGCAGCGACCGAGCGCGTTGCGTTGATTTCGCGGGCACCCGATGCGTCGCTCGTCGTGCAATGGCGCTCGATCGGCGCGATCACTTTTAGGTTTCCCTCGCCATAGTCACGAGCGCGGAGAGCTTCGATCGAGATATCTGAAAGCTGTTCCAGTTGCGCCCCCGCGAGCGGTATTTGGCCAGGCCTGTCTGCCGATTCCTTCTGACCGGTCGAACATCCGACGAGCAGCAATGCCAATAGTCCAGCCGAGAGCCTGTGCAAAATAGTTACGCTATTTGGTCGCATATTCATTCTCGCTCATCACTAAGGGGACTGAACCTAAAAAGGGGAGGCCCGATAAGGCCTCCCCTCAAAAGTCATTCGCGCGATCTAACGTTTTGGAGGATTCGCAAGCGCGCGCGAATCTCGGGTTTAGAAATCCACGCCGAGACGAACACCCCAGATCCGTGGATCAGAATAATTTGCCTGGATTGATGCGGTTGCGATATCTGCCTGGCTTGGCGTGAAAATAATCGCACGGGTCAAGACGGCTTCATCTTCGATGTTTTCAACAAAGCCTTCGACTTCGAACCCTTTGTCCTCATTGCGCCATGTGAGGCGAATATCAGACTTGGTGAATGAGCCTTGCTCTGAACCCGGTACGTTAAAGTCGAAACCGTAATACTCACCAGAATATGCGGTCTGGAACAATGGCGTCAGCGTATTGCCATTGCCCAGGTCGAAGAAGTATCCGACCTGCAACGAGGCTGAAACTTCTGGTGTCAGCGCAGGACGCCAACCTTCCAGAGACAGGGCTGGAACGCCGCCGGCAGCAACGATTTCACCCGTCGTCATGGTAACATCCTGACGGCCTTCAAAATTGCCAAGACCATTCACGCGTCCGACCAGGTATTCGCCAAACTCTGCGTCCTGAAGGGCCAGTGTCCCGTTCACGAACCAATTGTCGCCTGGCAGCCAGTTCGCTTCGACTTCAAAACCAGTTGCATCAACTTCACCGGCATTCTCAGTATATTCCGAAGCGATACAGGTCGCAGGAAGGGTTGGATCGATACATGCGGTGACAAATGATTGCGCGTGCATGTCGCGATACTGGTTGTGATAGAGTGCGACGTTGAGTGTCAAAGCCCCATCAAGCAAGGTGCTTTTGATCCCGGCTTCGTATGCGGTAACGGTCTCAGGATCGTAGCTAGCAGGCGCGCCTGCTGCGACCAGAGACGAACCGTTTACGCCGCCAATACGGTAGCCAGTAGAGGCTGTTGCGTAGATCAATTCATCATCGCCGAAGTCCATTTCAGCGCCGGCTTTCCAGACGAGCTCGTCTGAAGTGCCGCCAGTGGCGCCGCCTCTGAGCGTGTTTTCGTCGTCGTTCCAACGCAGTCCGCCAAGCACTCTGAACGTGTCGGTCAAAGAGTAAGTTGCGTTACCAAAGAGCGCCATCGATTCGGTTTCGAAGGTATCTGAAGTCGTTGTGTTGTAACGTTGATATTGGCCATTGTTCAGGAACCCAAACTGCCAATCAGCTTCTGATTGGAACCAGAAACCACCCACGAGCCATTCGAGCGGTCCGGCACCTTGCGAAGCAAGCCGGATTTCAGCCGAAAGGCTTTCTTGGAGGGTATCATAGCCAGCGAAACCATTGTTCAGCGCATCGCCACCATCATAGGCGCCGTTGGAATAATCGCCGTCATAGAATTGCAGGTTCTCATAATCGTCATAGGCACCAATGACGGACAGATCAGCCCAGCCCAGATCGTAATTGACCTGTAGATTGATGCTGTCGCCAGACTGCTTCGATTGCGACAATGCATCACGCGATACCGAGTATGGTCCGGCATCTTGTGCTGTCGCCTCACCACCTGCCTGCGTTCGGCCAGAGGCATCTGGTCCAGGTTGATAGCAGTGACCCGACAGGAAGGTCGAATTGGCTGACAATCCAGTAGATGTCGTTGCATCCTGATTATTGCGATAACAGCCGATTTGCTGATAGCCCCAAATCGCCGAGCCGTTGGTGTCTTGCTCAGTGGTGGTCCAGCGCAAAGTTGCGTCGAATACGTCATTTGGCTGCCATTTCGCTGTCGCACGGAACGCCATCACATCTTGATTGTGCAGGTCGTCGCCGGGCCCTTGGCGGAAAGTGTTTTCGATGTAACCATCGTGGACTTCGCCCATGCCAGCGAATCGCAGGGCAAACGTGTCAGAAACCGGCACGTTCAAAACACCTTCAAGGCGCTTCAGATTATAGTCACCCAACGTGATTTCAGCCGAGCCTTCGAGCTCATCAAAGTTTGGCTCGTTCGAGATGATGTTAATTGTCCCCGCAAACGTATTGCGTCCGTACAGCGTGCCCTGCGGACCGCGTAGAACTTCGACGCGATTAAGGTCGAGATAGCTGGCCAGAACTTGTGTGGTGGTTGCGACATAGGCGCCGTCATTAAAGATACCGACGACTTGTGCCGCTTCCGGACCAACATTGTTTGTCCGCGCGCCGCGCATCGCGATACGGGCTTCGTTGCCAGAATATCCGACGTTCAGGCCAGGAACGATCAAGCCAAGGCGTTTCGGGTCAATGATTCCCGCAAAATCCAGCGCTTCTTCGTTCACCGCGGTAATCGATGCAGAGACATCCTGAACATTCTCTTCGATTTTGGTCGCCGTTACGGTGACCGTGCTCAGACGGCGACGCGCGTCATCATCCGCATCTTCCGCAGTTGTGTCGTCTTGCGCAACAGCGGTTAGCGTTGCCGCAGACAGTGCTACGATCGCGGCGCTGCCAAACAGGCTTTTTGTTAAGAACGAGCGTTTGCTCATGGCATTCCTCCCTAGAATCTTGTCCTCACGCCTCACGAATGCATTTTTTGACTTCGAATGCAAGATTGATTTTTTGAGCCCAACGCATTCGAAGTCAATTTTGCGATAGTGTTGCAAAATGGGCTCAACTGAGAATCTCGGCAATCGCCCATAACAGGCTCAAATCACGAATAGGGATATTGTCAGCGGAAAGTCAGCCTTAACCGCCCTGCTCTCGGCTCGGCCGATGCCCAAGAACCCGTTTCGCTATTTCAAAGCGCCGCGGGAGATCATCCAGCTTGACGTGCTGATGTATGCTCGATTTCCGCTATCGCTGCGAAACGTCGAAGACCTGCTGCACGAGCGAGGCATCGACGTTTGTCATGAAAGCGTGAGGCTCAGGGTCGACCGTTCTGGAGCGAGCTTAGAACACCGGTGCGTGGCTAACCGTTTACACGAAACTGAGCTGCATCAAATCGAAAGCACTGTTGTGAGGAACGCTCCGTCGATTTTTAAAAGGGATTCTTGATCTATGCATTTTTGTATGCTGTATCGAAATCGAACCCATTCGTCGAAAAGGCATTACAAGTGACCTCTGAATTAGATTTCTACTGGGATCTCGGATCCACCAATAGCTATTTCGCGCTGAAGCTCCTCGAGCCGCTCGCGAAAACATATGATGCGAAGATCAATTGGCACCCCTTTAATGTTGGCTATGTTTTTAGATCCAACAATTATGTGCTGATGGATGAGGCGAAAGAGAAACTCGAAAATCGCGGACATGACTTGATGAGATGGGCGAAAAAGCATGAGCTGCCCTTCCGTCTACCATCCGTCTTTCCGATCAAAACGAGTCGCGCGTTGCGCGGCGCAATCGGGATGAGAAAATGGGATAAGGAAGCCGAGTTCATTCGAGCAATTTTTGCAGCCTATTGGGAGCAGGATGACGGCACTATAGGATCGGATCAAAGTCTCCAACAGATCGCCGAGACACTTGGGGTCTCCGCTAATGACTATCAGGCCGAGGCCGATAGCGCTGCCGTTCGTGACGCGCTAATTGCGTCAACGAATAGTGCGCGTGATCGCGGTGTTTTCGGGGTGCCATCGATCGTGGTGAATGACCAACTCTTTTGGGGGAAAGACCGCATGGAGTTCGTCGAGGATGAATTGAGTGGGCAACAAAAATTTCGAATAAACGGCTAGGCTTCGTTCGAAATCACTGCGTGTCACGTCATGCTTTTAGATTGCTGGTGTAGCGCGCTATCGTTTGTTTGTATTCTTCTTCGGTCAAAGACCATTGCTGAAGGTCCGCGTCCGCCCAGCCAAGTTGCATGCCTGATTGCGCCCGTCCGAGGGCAGATGTCATGCTTCGCGTTAAGGCGAGCGCCGCAGGTGGAACTGCAAGCAAGCCTTGAATTAGCGCCTCAGTTTCCGCTGTCAGCGCTTCGGGTGTTGCACGCCGATGGGCCCAGCCACTCTGTATCAACTCATCGGCGAGAACTTTTCGGGTCGTCATCACCCAATCCCTCGCTTTTGAAAGCCCGATCTCACGAGCGAGGAGCGGTGTGCCGTTCCAGACATTTGGAATGCCCAGCGCAAGTTCAGGAATACGTAAAACAACATCCTCGCTGATGACCCGGAAATCACACGCCGTTGCCAAAAGTGCCCCGCCGCCAACAACGTGCTTCTGCATACTCGCAATCGTAACTTGCGGGATACGATCAAGCTGCTCCAGCACGCGTTGCCAAGTTGCGGTTCGGTTCCGCCGGGTCGACCAACTTCCTTCGACTTTGGGATAAGATGATGTTGTCAGGTCTGCACCAGAACAGAATGACTTTCCCGCGCCTGACAGAACCAGCAACCGAATATCAGGTCGTTCCATCAGGTCGTTCAGGGCCGCCGCGATCGTCGCACGAACACTCTCGTTCAGAGCATTTAACTGGGCTGGACGATTGAGTTTGATGCGGACGATCTCGTCCTCATAGGTGATGATAACGTCGGTGGCGTCGGCCATTGTGTGCTCATTTCCTCAAGCAAAGTCATATCGATCGCGGAGATGCATCGGCAACGCGCCAAGTGCGCTATTCTCAAGTTGTTCTGATACCCAGCATGATGATCCCTGCGATTTCGTCAGCAATTTGAATTGGGGATAGTTCAGGGCGCGTTTCTCTCCATTTCTGGATCCAGAAGAAGGCGCCTGCGGTAACATCTGATAGCTCTCTACTCTGAGTGCGGATCGCCTTATCCTCGTGCGCTGCGCGAACATGAACGAGCGAACGCCGTCCAAGTAGATTGGCGCGATCGATAAATTGCTTAGACGATTGGGACACGCCGGGTTGGAAGATGAGGGGTGGCTTAGCACTCGCTTGAGCTTGGCAGTTTAGGTGCAGCGTGGTGAGCAAGATATCGCGCGGTGTCGCAGCCGTATCCTCAGCGACCCGCCATATGGCTTCGTATAGATCAAGTGCTCGCTCGAAGCAGCTATTGATCAGAGCTTGCTTGTCTGGGAACTGCCGATAAACAGCGCTTTTGCTAGCGCCAATCGCATCGCCGATCTGGTCTATCCTGGTGCCATCAAGTCCGCGCCGATTGAACAAGAGAGAGGCGGTCTCCAAAAGCTGTGTTTGGCGCAACATTCGCGCCTCGGAACGATTGAAAACATTCAGATCGACATGCGTCAGCGTTTCATAAGCGATAACGTTCTTGAACGGCGGGCTATCGGACGTCGCGATCCCTTCGAATAATGCGCTCCTAATTGCTTCAATTGAAGACTTTAGCTTGCTCTCAAGGCCACTATCTCGATCTGCCCAGTTCACCGCCCAAAGCGCGGTCCAGTTCAGCATACCCAAAAGCACGTTAGCGGTTATCTGCGGATCGATAGCTTTGAACTGTCCGCTTTTCTGGCCGGCGGTAATGATGTCCATGAGAATTTGAACATGTGTATCGTAGCGAGACTGCACCTCTTCACGGTACGGCGTTTCCAAGGCATCAATGTTTGCAAGAATCGCATTTTGCTGGCGCGACGGATTTAGAGATCGCGAGATAAAAGCTTCGATTTGCGCCTGCGGATCAGCATGTTCAGACTGAACGGCGCCAAGATCGTCTTCAATCTGATCACACGCCCTCAAATAGCACTGACGGACCAAGTCTGCGCGGTCTTTCACATAATAGTAGAGAGCATTGCGCGACAGGCCAGTCGTGCGCGCCAGTTCTTCGAGTTTTATCCCACCAGCGCCTTGAGTGTTGAGAAGAGCCGCGCCTTCTTGAAGGATCGCATCCCGTTTAGAAACTCGTTTGTCGGTTTCGTCGGAAGTCAGCTTTCGCAACGCATCTGTCATGGCGCACCTAATAGGTCGATCTCGTAAAAAATTCAAGAAAATTAAGCGCGCAAATTCGATATCAAACCCATTTGTCGAAAAAGCTTGCGAGAGAAACTTAGATGTGCAGTATCAGCACCGAACCCTAATGTCGAAAAATTAGGTCTGGAGGAATATATGAACACCAGAGTGAAACTCGTTTCGTTTTTGATGATGAGCACAGCAATCGCCCCCGTCGCGATGGCTCAGGATGAGGCAACCAATGACGGCGATGCATCCAGCCGTGTTTTGAAAACGGTCACCGTGACCGCGCAAAAACGCCAACAAAACATTCAGGATGTCGGCATCGCCATTTCTGTTGTTGACGAAGAATCCATCAAGGCGCGCCGGTTGGAAACACCATCCGACTTGGTTTCATTTACGCCCAACGCGACCGTGAAAGAGAACTTTCCTGGCCTAATGCCGGTCATCACTGTGCGCGGCATTGGTCTCAACGATTTTAATGCAACCAACAATCCGGCAACCGGCGTTTACATCGACGAAGTTTCGCTCAGCTCATTGGCGCTGCTCAGTTCAGACCTCTTCGATTTGGAACGGATGGAGGTTCTGAAAGGGCCTCAAGGAACCCTATATGGACGCAATTCAACGGCGGGGGCTCTCAACATTGTGTCCGCCAAGCCAAGTTTTGATGGCCCGTCCGGGCGCCTGCAAGTTGGCGTTGGTAACTATGATTCGCGTGATGTTGAGGGTATGGCGAATGTTCAACTTTCTGACCAACTCGCGCTTCGCTTCGCTGGTAAAGGGCTGATCCAAGACGAGGGGTTCTACTTTGACGAGTCGTTGGGCCGCGACACTGGTCGGCGCGAGGTCCTCGCTGGACGCGCTTCTGCGCTGTGGAACCCAACTGAAAAACTGAGCGTCCTGCTTAAGCTGGAAGGGCAACAATCGCGCTCCGAACTGGGGTCTCCCGAATTCTTTGGCGCGCTGGCAACCGCAACCGAAACAGATTGCCCCGGCCAACCGGGCTGCAGCAACTTCTTTGGCTACGCCGACATTGATGGTGATCCATATCGCGGCGCCTGGTCAACAGATCCAGAATACAATTTCGATCAAGTCGGCGCGACAGCGCGCGTGGAGGCTGACCTCGGATTCGCCACGCTAACCTCGGTTACTGGATACATAAATTTTAGTCGCGAATACGCCACCGATACAGATGCAAGCCCGGTTCCCGCGCTCGACTTTTACAATACCGACGACGTCATTCAGGTCTCACAGGAAATCCGACTATCGGGATCGAACGATCGGCTCGATTGGCAAGCGGGCCTGTTCTATTCACAAGACGATGTCGTGACGATCTATTCGGGTGATCTTCGCGGACTTTTCAACACGACCAGCTTGTCACGCGCTGACCAGACCTCAACTTCGACTGCGGTCTTCGGAAACCTGGAATACGCTCTGACCGACACAATAAGTCTCGTCGGTGGATTACGATATTCAGATGAAAATCGTGAAGCTGACAATTTCACCCAGGATAACGTATCCGAAGTCGGTGGAAGCTTGCTCACAATGGCGCCACTTGGCGCCGGTCCCATTGTCCTCGCGGCCGTCGATGATGAGATCGATGATAGCAGTGTGTCCTGGAAAATCGGCCTCAACTGGAAGCCGGACCAAGACACTCTGATTTATGCGAGTGCGTCTGAGGGCTTCAAATCTGGCGGCTTCTTCGCTGGGGTAGCAACCAGCACCGCGCAGCTGATTCCGTATGAGCAGGAATCTTTGGTCTCCTATGAAGCTGGTATCAAGGGCGTTCGCCCAATGGCGGGACTCTCATATGAGGCCAGCATATTCTATTATGATTATAGTGATGTGCAGACCTTTATTCGCGACACCGTTGGTGCACTCCCGATCCAGCGGCTCGGTAATGTCGATGAGGCCGAGGTCTATGGGGCTGACCTCAACATCAGCTACCAACCCGAGGCCCTGGAGGGGCTGATATTGAATGCAGGCGCCGGGTTGCTCTCAACAGAACTTGGAAGCTTCGATGCAACGGCTGGAACCGTCCCAGCCGGAAACGAGCTTCCTGACGCACCAGAATTGTCACTAAATCTTGGTGCGTCATACACGACAGAGCTCAGTGACCGGCTGTCGCTGCGGTTCGCAATCGATAGCCGTTATCAGGCAGAAACATTTCGCGACGCTCTTAACGACCCACTCCTTTTCGCCGACGCTTATTGGGTCACGAATGGGCGGATCTCCTTGTTTGAAGAGGGTAACTGGGACCTCTCAATATGGGGTAAGAATCTGGCTGAGGAAGAGTACGTCACCCAAGGCGTTAATCAGCTTGTGTTTGGAAGTGGCTTCCGCATCTACGGTGCGCCCCGGACCTTCGGCGTTTCGCTCGCCAAGCAATTCTAAGGCGGCGCAAGATGAGATTAGTCGATGGGTATTGCGCAGTAAAATTCGATGGCGTCAAAGCGGCGTTTGAGCATAATTTCGAAGTCAATGACGAGATTGGCGCTTCGGTGAGCATCTTCTCTGGATCAGAGCGGCTTGTCGACTTGTGGGGCGGTCATACGGATCGCGAAAGAGCTACGCCCTGGCAGGAAGATACGCTGGTCAATGTTTGGTCGACAACCAAGGGCGTCATGGCGGCTTGCTTCGCTGCTGCAGTAGATCGAGGCGCTTTGAGCTATGATGACAAAGTTGGTGACCATTGGCCAGAGTTCGCGGTTGCAGGCAAACAAGACGTTACGATCGGCGCTCTGCTCTCCCACCAAAGCGGCCTTTGCGGGTTCCGTTCGCCAGCCGCCACGGAAGATTATTATGACCTTGAAACTGCGGCTGCGCGCCTTGCTGCTGCCGAGCCATTTTGGCCACCAGGAAGCCAATCTGGTTATCATGCCATAAGTATAGGCGCGCTCGGGTCAGCGCTCCTGAAGCGTGCCGAAGGGCGATACGTTCAAGACTTCGTGGCAGAAGAGCTCAATGCCGCACTCGGCCTCGACATTTTTGTCGGCCTTCCGCCCGATCATGCTAATCGTTGTTCATTGCTGATCGCGCCGCCTGAAATGGATTCAGCTGCCACCGCAACTGCGCCTGAACTCACCGAAGCGCAGATTGCAACTTTAGCAAACCCGCCCCTCGACGCCATGACGGCAAACACGTCCGAGTGGCGAGCGGCTGACATCCCGTCTGCGAACGGGCATGCCACAGCTCGCGCGCTGGCCGAACTCTATGCCATGCATGTCTCAAAGTCTGAATTGAGCCAACGTCTTGCAAGCCAAAAAGCCATCCAGCAAGCAACGCAAACGCAATGCGATGGCGTCGATGTTATCCTCGGCATTGAAGCACGCTGGGGGTGCGGCTTCATGTTAAACTCGACCGGGCTATACGGACCCAACCCGCATGCGTTTGGTCATTCAGGATGGGGCGGTTCATTTGCCTTTGCAGACCCCGACGCGGGAATTGGCGTGGCGTATACCATGAACCGCATGGGCACGGATCTCGTTGACGACCCTCGAAACGGCGCCTTGATCGAGGCGATCTATGCGTCGCTCTAAGGGGCCGGGCTGCTTCTGAATTCTAGGACGAAAAGCAAATTATGACATCCAAGCTCCCACCCATCTCCTCCTTTTCCGGGAAAGGCGCATTTGTAACTGGCGCAGCTTCAGGAATTGGGTTCGCGTTAACCGAGGCACTCGTAAAGCGCGGCGCCCGTGTGATGATGGCTGATATTGATCAAGCGCGACTGCTACAGGCACGAGACGAAATTGGAGAGGGCGCTGAATGCGTCGTCTGCGACGTCGGCGATCCAGGCTCGCTTAACGCTGCCGCCGCAACGACAATAAAGGCGTTAGGCAAAGTACACTTACTCTTTAACAATGCCGCGGTGAGCGTCACCGGATCTGTGGGCGATACGCCTTTGGAAGATTGGCGTTGGGCCGTCGACATAAACCTTATGGGGGTCGTGCATGGCGTCGAAGCGTTTGTGCCGCTGATGAAGCAGCATGGCGAAGGCGCACACATCGTGAATACGAGCTCAATGGCAGGTCATGCGGCGGCGCCTCGCGCTCTGAGTTACGCGGCAACCAAATTCGCGGTTGTAGGCCTGTCGGAATCCCTGAGGATGGACCTGAAAGCGGATGGCATCGGCGTTAGCGCGCTTTGCCCGGGTTGGGTTGCGACCGAGTTTCATCGTACCGAACTCTCACGTCCTTCTGGGTCCGAGCCCGCGGCTATCGCTATGCAACATACTGGTGTGCTGGATGCTGCCACACTAATGTCCCAAGGCATTTCACCGCAAAGGGTCGCGGAGTTGACCTTGAATAGCATTCTACTCAACCGCTCACACATTTTTACATCTGCAGACGCTCGTTTCCTGATCGATCATAGACACAATGTTCTGACAAAGAACTATGAAGCGTGTTTGGCGGAGATTTGATCCACCGATGCGCAAATCTACTTGACGCCGGAGTCCAGCTGAGCGGCATATTTAGGGCGGTTTTCACCTCAGGGCTTTTGTCTGCTTTTGCTCGCGCAGCAGTCTAAATTGACCACTCCGAATTCTTCCGCTCAAACAACTCCATCGCTCGCGGATCAAATGGATGGGCAATCTTTAAGAGCTTATCCCGGCGATAGGAATTGCCAGCGACGAAGAATGGCTGTGAGCGTCATGTCGCTTAGAGGACGCCCGCGTTTCTGACCTGGGAACACTAAATCGCTGACCCGTTTCTCACTCAGCTCAAGTGATATCTCCATCGCGGCATCGGAGAGTGGGACGCGATCCTCGATTTCGGTTTTGGTCCGACTTTCCGGTCGGGTCCAAAGCGCATTCTCTAGATTGACTTCATCCCACTTCGCCAATCGCGCTTCACCAGATCGAGAGCCTGGCGGACTTGGTTTCGCCTGCCGATCAGGCGCAGCAAACGGCTGAGTTTTGTATGCGCGCCATGGGGTGCAGCGAAACAGAATTGAAATCGATTGCGAAAGCTGCGGCAAATGTCGATCTCCAAATCACACTTCCCGAGGCTTAACTGATATTGTCCTCGATATGTGGGATTTCGCTTATCAGGAGAACTCTCTAGTCGTGCTGCGCCCAATGACGGACGTGATTTCACGAGGCCAGAAAAATGTCATTTGCAAACTTCGCCAGCGGAGAAAATCGCGGGTGTCAGTCCAGGTCCAAGTCATTCATGCATTCCCTGCTTGCGTCCGCAGAAAGTGAGTCACCAATCTTGATCGCGGAATATACTTAGCTATGGCCGCGTCCGATATGGGCTCGTTCCAGATCCAGCAAGCTAGGATTTCTGACGACTGGTTTTGCTCGCTCTGCGGGCATGTCTTTGGGGCGGGATTTTTACGTTTCGACCGCAGGCCACCCGTGCATCGGGCGACTATGGTCGTAATAAAGCGCCGTTCGCAGGCAGAACGGCGTTTTATTTGGTTCGACACTAGGCGATTGCAATGCGGTGAAATCAAACCCGCTTTCTTCTATCTCTTTTGATAAATGGTGGAGCTACCGAGTGACAATGTTACGCCGTGTTCGGATTCAGCGCACTGGAACGAAGACCCAGTGCCGAGATAAACAAAAGCGCCGTCACCCAAATGCACCAGAGGGTATTCTGTGTTCGCCTGCTCGAACACCAGCTCGCCCGCATCTTCTTTGAGAAATACTGGCACATCCGGCGCGTCAGCGAGATTATAGGTTCCCAGACAGCGGTCGCGCAACGCATCGGTGAATGGCGCTCGCGTCAGGGTTTTCGCAACCGGATCCTCATACCCCAATGTCTCGCCAAAACCGCGATTGGTGTCAGTCGCGACAGCGTATCCATTAGCATTATTGGTAAGAACAATTGATAGAGCCCGATCTTTCGGGAAGGCGCTGAAACTAGCCAAGTAGCCGAAATTCTTACCATGATGCTCGAACGACTGAACGCTGCCATCATCATTGGGCAAGATGCCAAAGCCCAAGCCATAACCGCGGACTGGATTTGGGTGGCCGGCAATTGTCAGCATCTCTTTCGCAACCTCTGGCGCGAGGCCAAATCCGCGTTCTCCATCCGCGGCAGCCATCACAGCGACGAGAAACAGACCGTAATCCTCTGCCGTTGTCCAAAGCCCAGCGGTCGCAATCTCAGGGTAATTGTGCCAGCCGCCTTCAACCGGGCCCGTGCGCTCTACTCCTGTGACAGGCGTGATGGCGGGCTCGCTTGCTGCATCAAAAGACTGCGTCATTCTGGATCGTTTCATGCCGACGGCATCTAGCACCAAGTCCTGCGTGAGCTGCTCAAAAGAAAGACCGGATACGTCTTCGGCAAAAGCTTGCGCAATTTGGTATCCGCCTCCGGAATAGGACCATTTGCCAACCGGCTTTGAGAAAGCAACGCGGTTTGTATTGGTCCTTTCTGACCCAAGGATCACTTCCAAATTACTCGGTAGCTCGGCGGATTGAGGATATCCTTGAAACCCCTCAATATCAGCGCCTGACGTATGCGAAAGAAGCTGTCTGAGCGTGACTGGCGCTTGATAGCCTTCGAGGCTGGTAAGGTCGAAACTCGTGATGTATTTTGAGATGTCCTCGTCCAGGCTGATGCCTTCTCGCATGGCCAGAGTCGCGATCGCTGCGCTGGCCACCGCCTTGGCGAGCGAAGCCGCTTGAAACACGCTATCGCGGCCAATTCCGTCGCCTTTGAATTCTTCATAGATCATCTGCCCATCTTTAAAGACGGCCATACTCGCGGCCGAAATGTCATTCTGGTCAACATATTCGCTGAAGCTTTTGGCTGCGATCGGCTCGCCAGCAATCGCGATGCGCGGGATCGCCCTATATTCAAACGCAGAGGGCATATCGAGCGTGGTCGTAGCGGGCGGAGGTGTGTCGATCCCGGCTGCCGTGCAGGCTGTGAAGAGCGCGACCAGCGGAAGAAAAGTGAGTGATTTCATAAGATAGATCTTTCTAGGCGAGAAAAACAAAATGAATAGGCCCGATTGAGCCGACACAGACCAACACAAAGCCGACTGTATTGTCGGACGTGCGATCATCCTGGTTCTAGTATGAGAGACGTCTTTGTCGGTCTTGCCAAAATCGCGAAAACGATGACCGATTTCACACAACACTGTTTTTATTGAGAATATTCTCACCTATTCCGCGCGTTGCCGATAGGCCGACGGCGTCATTTTTTCGCTCTCTTTGAAGGCACGGTTGAACGTGGTGAGTGAGTTAAACCCGCAATCCAAGGCAATCGTTAGGATCGGTATGCTGGCCTGGCTCGGGTTCCTGAGAGCGATTTTCACAGCCGATAGTCTGTAGCTATTTACAAAACCGTTGAAATTCTGATGTCCCAGCGTTTGATTGATCAGTTGACGCAGCCGGTGTTGTGTCACGGCCAATTTCTTCGCTAGTTTCACGATTGTCAGATCCGATTGTCGAAAACCCTGGTCGGACTGCATGATCACTTCCAGCTCTGCCATTAATTTTTGGTCCGCCGGATCCTCACGCGTCTTAATGTCCGCGCGATCCATGAATGCGAGGGCCTCGCGTTTCGCCCCGAAAAGCCAGTAACAGGTCCAAACGATGCCTGGCCAAACCGATGCAGTCCAAAGCGTTGCATACGATACCTCATGCGGCAGAAACATATCGGTGTGGATGAACGTCGTAACCGTTGCGACAAAGGAGATCACAATCACAAAATAGATCCGAGCGCGCCGTCTTTGCTCGAGCAAGTCGTCGGAGCGTCCGCGAAGGGTTGAGAAAATCAGATGCCCAACCAATGCGATCGAAAAGACCTCTGCAACCAGCAGAACTGGCCGTGGGTTTATGTCGATGATCTCAAACTGAAAGAGTCGAATAATAACAATCGGTAAGCTGTACAGTGCGACAGCGGCGACATGAAACCAGCGTAAAGTGAACTTTTGCGCAAAGAGCGTGAGCGCAAAGAGCCAGACAAAAGCCAAATTTGGAATATCGATGATTCGCACGAACACGTGCGCAATACCGGGCAATTGAAACTCCGGCAGGGTCAGGCCTAAATAGGCCGCCAAAACGGTAACACTCGCCAGAAACAGATACGGCGCACCATGCCAGTTACGTAGATCTCGAACGGTCAGAACAGCCAAAAAGACCAGCAGCCCAACACCTGTAAACCTGATAAAAGCATCGAGAAGAATCATCTCCTGAGGTCTAAAGATGATCCGGCTCAGCCGCAATTGACGCGGTTCATGTGACCAAAAATCAGATCTTTCTGCTGAGCGGCCTAAATTCAGTGATCAGGCGTTTCAAGCCGTAGACCGGACTTGTCAGCGGACAGTGAGCTTTAACCGCCCTGCTCTCGGCTCGGCCTATGCCCAAGAACCCGTTTCGCTATTTCAAGCAGTGGCGTGTCGATGAGGTCTTCGTGAAGATCAACGGAGTCCAACGCCACCTATGGAGCGCCGTCGATCACGAAGGTGAAGTCCTCGAAAACTACGTCACTAAACAGCGCGATCGCAGGGCTGCGCTTGCGTTTCTGAAGAAAGCGATGAAGCGATATGGCAATCCCGAGGTGGTCGTGACCGACCGATTGGTCTCGTACCATGCTGCTATGAAGGTCCTTCCCCCAAAATGCATTTGCTTCCAATTCGGTTGAAATGCCGAAATGCATTTCGGCTGGTGGAAATCTGTTTTCAGTTTCCTGCATCCAGAACACTGAATCGTGGCATCTAATACATGATACCGAAGCCAGGGGCCTCTATGCTAACACTCGACACCGTCTCAAAATCTTATCGAAAGCGTGATGTCCTCGTGGATATCGACCATGAGTTTGATACTGGGCTCAATCTACTCATCGGACCAAGCGGAGCGGGAAAATCTACGCTTCTGCGCTTGTGCGCCACAGTGGAGCGTGCATCCTCCGGACGTATTTTATGGCAAGGCAAACCCATATCCCGGGTGAAAAACAAGTTGCGATCTCGCCTGGGATACGCACCGCAGATTGTCGATCTTCCGCTTGATGTAACGGGAATGGAGTTTTTGCTGCATGTCGCGGCCTTGAAGGGGGCCGGCAAAGGTGCTCGGGCTCAGGCAAGTGAACTTCTGCATCAACTTGGCTTGAGCCTTGATGCTGATAAGCGCATTGTGGGATGGTCAGGCGGTATGCGGCGAAGATTGATTTTGGCGCAGGCGTTGCTGGGGTCGCCTGAATTATTGATTTTGGACGAACCCACTGCCGAACTGGACAAGGAAACCGCCGGGCGCGTTGCAGATCTGATCGCAAACGCATCAAAGTCAGCGACCGTCTTGTTGACCACACATTTGACCGAGCATTTTGAGGCCAACGGCGCAGCGATCTTGCGCGTGGCCGATGGCCAGCTGGCGGCGTTATGAGAATCATCTCTGCCCTTCAGTCCAGCTTTAGCATGGATCTGAAACGCCATTTGCGAAGCCCTGCGCTTTGGTTTGTTGCGCTGGCCGCCCCCATTGCGGCTCACTACATGGTGCCGGACAAAGAGGCGACTTATGCCGTTCTCACGGTGAATGGCCTCATACCGGTTTTGAATGCATCCGTTCTGGGCCTCGAATTAGGTGTATTGGCGGCGACCTTGTTAACACCTCTGGCTTATATCTTCCTTAGAGCTGGACCGACCCGGCACCGCCCCTGGCAAATCACAGATATCACGCCGCATTCGCGCGCCGCATGGGTGCTGGGGCGCTGGGCGTCGGATACGTTGGCCTTATGGCTCTTGCTAACCGCTTTGACCTCTGCAGGGCTGATACTTGGCCTATTCCGGTTAGACGGCGAGAGCGATATCGTCCAAACTATCGTGGCATTATGGCTTCCGGCTGCACCTGCATTGGCTTTGGTTGCTGCGATCCGTTTGTTTTTGGATGCACGAAATCTGACCCGGGGCTGGCTCGGGGATACCGTATTCCTGGTCGTCTGGATTGCTTTGATGATCAGCGGCATCATTGGCACCACAGATCCCGAAACCCAGCAGATGACGACGAGTCCCATGACCGATGCGTTTGGATTTGTATCGCCAATTATCGGATCTGTTGAATACCCTGTAGATGCTGTCACCATTGGCGGAGCCAGCAACTCAGGTGAAAACACCCTGATAGATGCTTGGCAAGGTGTGACAAATTTCAGTTACGTCTCGGCACGTCTGTTTTGGCTCACTATCGCCGCAGGTCTCGCCTTGGTGGCTGGCTTGATCTGGGCACCGATGAAGACTAGGTCGCCAAAAACTGCAGGAAGCCACATCGCTCAAGCCGATATCTTGGCTGCCTCCATCCCCAATGTGTCCTTCAGCGCACCGCGTTCAGTTGCATCCGGATCGACGAATTTTGGCGCCGTTGTCCTCAGCGAGATAAAGCTGATGTTCAGAAACAAGTTTTGGATACTTGTCTTGTCAGTCGCAGCAGTTTCCGGGCTCGTGATGCCGTTTAGAACGGCGGCTGGACCAATCTTGTTCTTGGCTCTAATTTTCCCACTTACAGAAGCTAGCGCGCGTTGGCAGAGCAAAACCACGGAGCAATTGCTGAATACTCTGGGGCCTGGTCGTTTTGTCAGAACGGGCATCTTGGCGTTCGCGTCTATTCTGATCGCCTTGGTGGTTGCACTACCAGTGACCGCGATGGTCGTCTTTCAAAACAAGGCGCAGTGGTTGCCGCATATTTTTCTCATCACCGTTATCGTACCCTTCGCCATAGTCGGACTTGGGGCTATTACGCGCAGCGCCGTCGCAGGTCGGCTCCTCGCGCTGATAGCTTGGTATGTTTACTTGTCTTCAGCGTCTTAAACTCGACCCGATACAGTGACTCAAGCAATGTCCGCTATCGGCGTCAAATCGGATCGAAGCCTATTCTCTCTAGACATCCCGGACTCCAGTTTTTGGTTTTCAGGGGGTGAAGCCCGAACACCATGCGGGCGGTTTTAAGGGCATTTCGGAGAAGCTCGCCGCTGGCGGGGCCGAGACAGTAACCCTTTTCCGCAATGATAAGCGTAACCAGCGCAACGTTCGTTTCGGCAAGTGCGTCTATCAATACGGCAGGCCCGCCCGACGCCGCAATCACGCTTCGTATCGACCGAACGGCTTTGCGGTGGATCTCGTGCATACTCGGATGGTCGAACCTCGGACTCGAGGGGCGAGAGGCAATCCTCAGACAGCCATATCACCCGAGCCTACCTGGCAACCACAAGGAGAGTGCCGGAACGAATGTAATCAGCAACAAGACAACGATTAATGCACCATAGAAAGGCCAGATCGTCTTAATCACCCGCTCTGGTTTCTCGTCACCAACGGCGCATCCGACGAACAGGACTGAGCCGACGGGCGGAGTCACCAACCCGATCCCCAAATTGAGCAGCATGATAATCCCGAAATGAACCGGCTCGACGCCTGTCTGCATGGCAACCGGCAGAAAGATCGGAGTGGTGATGATGATGAGCGGCGCCATGTCCATGAAGGCTCCAAGCACCAACAAAACAAGCAGAATCAGCAACATGACTATGACCGGATTATCAGTAAACGCAGTCAGCGTGGCCGCCAAGGATGCCGGACCTTCCAGCAGTGCAAACAGCCAACCGAACATGCTCGCCGTGCCGATGATGAGCATAACCATGGCTGTGGTTTGGGCGGCGCTGGAAGCTGCCTCCATGAACCGCGTGAACCCCATCGTTCGGTACACGAAAGCCCCGACCAGAACTGTATAAATGACCGCGACAGCAGAACTTTCTGTCGGTGTGAACACGCCTAGTACAATCCCGAAGACAATCAGCAGCGCAGTCATCAAGCCGGGAAACGCGGTCACGAATGCGCCCGCCAACGCGCCCCACCCGGGAAATTCGCCTCTTGGATAGTTTCTTTTGACGGCCACGCGCCAGGCGACAAACATGAGAGCGCCGCCCGCCAGAATTCCCGGAACGATTCCGGCAAGAAACAACTCTCCGACGCTGACGCTCACAGGCGACGCTGCGGCATAAATAATCATGTTGTGCGAGGGTGGAATCAGAATGCCCAGAATGGCAGCGGTGATTGTGACATTGACGGCATAGTCCGCATCATAACCTTTCTCTCTCATCATCGGCATCAAGGTTGCCCCCATCGCCGAAACAGAGGCCACCGCAGATCCTGACACCGCGCCAAACATCATGCTGGCACCAACGTCCACCTGCCCCAAGCCACCGCGAGTCCGGCCAAATGCCGCCTCGGCAACGCGCACGATCCGTTCGGCTATTCCAGTTCGCGCCATCAAATCTCCAGCGAACACGAAAAATGGAATGGCCATCAACGTGAATACGTTCACTCCGGCTGCCATGCGCTGAAAAGCAACAATGATCGGTATTTCGAGCATCATGAAGATTGCCAGCGACGCCGCACCAAGAGCGAAGGCCACGGGCACCCCAATGGCGAGCAACACCGCCAAGAGCAGCAATAAGACGATCAACTCCATAGGGGTTGGATCTTCTCATTCTTCCGCTCGGTCAGAATGTGCTCGAAAGAAAAGAATGCGATCAATCCCCCTGCCACCATGATCGGCAGGTACGCACTCCCGCGCGGCAAACCCAGAGTAGGAATGACGTGAGGCCATGTTGCTAGCACTAATTGAAATCCACCCACTGCCATAAACACGCCGAACACCAGCACCACGACGTGACAAATCAAACTCAAACGTTTCGCCACGCTTTCGTTCAGCATATCCTGCATCAACGAAATTCGGATATGGAAACCCTCGCGCACGCCAGCAGCGGCTGCGAACAAAATGAACCAGAGCATCAGGAATAACGCCGCTTGTTCCGTCCAGCTTGGGGCAGCGCTCAGCACATATCGAGAGAACACTTGCCAACCAATGATCAAGGTCATGCCGATCAACCCGGCGGCGGAGAGCCAGAGCGCCAATCGACTTAAAGCGCGCGAGAGCTTATTCATCCATCACCTCGATCGCCTGGATGGCATCCGCAAGCTCGCGCATCCCGCGAGTGGTCAAATATCTATCCCAGACCGGCTTCACTCTATCTTGAAACGGCAGCATGTCTGGCGTTGATACGGTGACGCCGGAGTCGAGAACGATTTGTCGCGATGCCTGAACACGCGCATCCCAGAGCTGGCGCATGTGAGAGACACTGGCGCGCGCGCAGTCCTTGATCAGCACCTGCTGACCCTCAGAAAGATTGTTCCAACTCCTAAGCGACATCACGAGCACTTCAGGTGCCAGCACGTGCCGCGTCAGGCTGTAATATTTCGCAACTTCGAAGTGCCTGGTGCTTTCATATGACGGCCAGTTATTCTCCGCGCCATCAACGACGCCTTGTAGAAGGCCTTGATAGACTTCACCGAACGGCATTGGGGTTGCGTCGCCACCTAAAGCTTCGACCATCGAGACATAGAGATCTGAATTTTGAACGCGGATTTTCAGGCCACTCAAGTCTTCGGGCCGTTCGATTAAACGCTCAGTTGTATAAAAGCTTCGTGCACCGCTGTCGTAAAAACACAAACCAATCAACCCATGTGGTTTAAGCGCGTTCAAAATGACCCGGCCCGGCGCGCCATCCATGGCGCTGCGCATATGCTGCGTCGACCGAAACATGAATGGCAGAGTCGGAATCAAAGTCTCCTTAACGATCGAATTGAGTGGGGCAAGATTGATACGATTAAAATCCAATCCCCCGAAAATCGTTATCTCGAGCGTATCTTTCTCTTGGCCCAACTGACCACCAGGATAAAGTTTGACCCGCAGCTCGCCATTCGATCTGTTTTCGAGAAGCGTCGCAAAGCGCCGCACACCCTCGACCGTCGGATACCCAGTCGGATTATTGTCAGCCGCGGTGAACACATCGCCGCTGGAAAACGAACACCCGGTTAATGCAGCGACGCCCGCGCACGCGCCCATAGCGAGAACAGAGCGTCGCGAATGACCAGAGGATTCAACTTGTTTTGCCACGACCAACAATCATTCCTTCAGTTATCCTGCATAGGGTAACCGGTGTCTAATTGCAACTGCGACTGGATACCTATCTACCGGGTGTCACCTTCGGCGTTAGGTGGTGCGCCAGTCGATTCTCTGATCGTGAGACTGTGCGAATATTCGAGCCTATTCTGGCCTGCTGGTTGTCGCTCGATAGACTTAATCAGAAGCTCCGTTGCACCCGATCCCATATCTCGGACAGGCTGACTGACACTCGTTAAAGGTGGCCAAACCTGTTCTGACAGGGGCGAGTTGTCGAACCCAACCACCGACACGTGATCAGGAACGCGCGCCCCCGTTTCACGAACAGCTTGCACCGCCCCCGCCGCCATCTGGTCATTTGCGCAAAATATCGCGGTCGGCATTGGTGTAAGTTTGAGCAATGCTTCCGCTGCCTCATATCCAGATGCGAATGTAAAATCTCCCCAGGCGATATAGGGATCCTCCAGACGTCCGCCATGGATTGAAAGCGCGTCCCGCAACCCGGCCAGACGACGCCGTGTTGGCCCGCTCGTATGATGACCTCCCACGAACGCGATATTCTTGTGCCCCAACTCTAGAAGATGGATGCCAACCGAAAGCGCGGCCGCGCGATCGTCGAATCTCGCCTGCGGCTGCTGCAAATCAACGTCATCTCCGGCGATTCGAGCAACGCTCCAGCTTGCGTCCTGAAATGCGCCAATCATCACAGGAAGCTCTGACAATGGCGGGGTCAAGAGAACGCCGTCACAGCCGGAACGAGCCATAAAGGTCCAAATCTCGTTGGGCAACGTTTCGTCAGCGCCATTCACTTCGAGCATAACGACTTCATAGCCGAGCGGGTTCCCGACATCCTGCATCCCCTTCAAGACGTCCAAGATGTAAGACGGGTTTGGATTGTTGTAAGCCAGCGCGAGCAAGAATGATCGCGAGTTGGCCAATGCTCGAGCCCCCCGATTTGGTCGAAACCCAACATCGGCGATAATCGATTTTATTCTCTCACGGGTCTCCGGGGAAACACCAACCTCGTCATTGATCACGCGAGAGACCGACTTTTTCGAAACCCCCGCCATTTTGGCGATATCGCTTATGGTGATCGCTCCCGCTTGCCGGCCAGAGCGTTCAGCGGCGCGAACACGCGTCGGATCAGATGGGCGTTTAGAAGCCATACCCCAAGCTACCTCATACAATAGTTTCCCCAAAATCAGGGTTGTCACGAACGACACCGGTGTCTTAATACGAGGAAATAATTAAGTTGCACTCAAGAACGCGAAAGAAAATCCCGCGAGCCTAAGTCATGATAAAACTGTCAAAAATACTTCCTTTGATCGGAATGCTATTCAGCGCACTTCTCGCGCGTTGCGCGGTGGTTTCCGCAGAAATTCAGGCGAGCCTCAAAACCACAAACGAGGTTGAAGCGCTAAATGAAAGCGCTGATCCAATTGCCGAGGCCGACACCAAAAAGCTGGCATTCTACGTGCTCCACACCCCCTATGAGGAACGGCGTCATGCGGACGACGGCGGAGCGGAATGAGCGCCAACACGCCTCTCTCGTTAGATCCGGATCGTTTCTTTCCCGCGAACTCAAGCGCGCGGGGGATCGCCCGTCGCCTTTATGAAAACGTTCAGAATGCTCCGATTATCAGCCCTCACGGTCATACCGACCCAACCTGGTTTGCGTATGATGAGAATTTCGCGAATGCAACGGAATTTCTGGTCGTTCCGGACCATTATGTCCTGCGTATGCTTTACAGCCAAGGCATACCACTCGAGCAGCTCGGCGTTGCGCCGCCGGGAAATGCACCCGCGGTGTCGCCGCGAGACGCATGGCGAACGTTCGCAGAGCATTATTATCTGTTCCGCGGAACCGCGTCGCGGATCTGGATGGATCACGTTTTTTCTGAAGTGTTTGGACTGACGCATCGCTTGAGCGGCGCGACCGCGGATGCCTATTACGACACCATCACCGAGTCGCTGCAATCGCAAGCATACAAACCCCGCGCTTTACTCGATCGGTTCAATGTCGAGCTCATCGCTACAACCGAAGGAGCTCTGGACCCACTCGCACATCACGCGAGGGTAATTGAAGATGGATGGGGTCACCGCGTTGTAACAACTTTCAGGCCGGATGATGTGGTTGACGCCAGCCGCGCGGACTTCAAACAAAACATTGAGGCCATGGGCGATTTGACGGGTCAAGACACCCAAGCATGGGCGGGATACCTTGAAGCGCTGCGGCAGCGCAGACAAATTTTCAAAGATCACGGCGCTACGGCAACGGACCACGGCCACACAAATCCGACAACCGCCGACCTTTCTCGCATTGAGTGCGAACATCTGTTCGCCAAATGCCTGTCTGGAACCGCCCATGCTGACGAAGAAGATTTGTTTCGCGCACAAATGCTGACGGAAATGGCTGGTATGAGTCTGGAGGACGGCCTCGTCATGCAGATCCACCCCGGCGTGCACAGAAATCACAACACGCAGCTTTTAGAACAATTCGGCCCGGACAAAGGCGGGGACATTCCATTGCCCGCAAATTTTGTCGAGGGCTTACGCCCACTTCTAAATAGGTACGGCACTGCGCCTGACTTTTCACTCATTCTATTTACGCTCGACGAGACAACTTATGCTCGCGAACTAGCGCCACTGGCAGGACATTATCCATGCCTGAAGCTCGGCCCCCCATGGTGGTTCAATGACAGTCCCGAAGGCATGCTGCGGTTTCGTCGACAAGTCACCGAAACAGCGGGTTTCTACAACACCGCTGGTTTCAATGACGATACACGGGCGTTTCTCTCTGTACCGGCACGCCATGATCTCGCACGCCGTATGGACGCTCATTTCCTATCGCTGCTGGTTGCCGAACAACGCTTGGGCGAAGATGAAGCATTTGAACTGATGCAAGACCTGACCGTGAATCTGGTCCGGCGCGCATATAAGCTGCCCGCCTCAAACGGCGACCATGCCATTGCGGCTAAGTAAAACCGGGATGTGACGGAAGAAGGCCAAATCCCACAAAACAACCAATGCCTATGTTATCGTGACGAACCCGGAACGAAACTTCGTCCCGCTCAAAACCTAAACCGATCAAGGGGCTCACGGCATCGGAGACACCTCATTGAACGGCCGTGAAAAGCGGTTGCGGCCTACCCCGAAGACCACATTATTCCTGTATTGATAGGCTGCGCCCGTTCACGCATCGGTGCGGACTGTTGCATTTCTATCACTTTGTCATGGCGACGGATTTTCAAATCCTGAAGTAAAGATTGCCCTTGCAACCTTTTTTGGTAGTAATCGATCCACATTAGGGGACATAAGAGAGGGAAATCTTATGTGTCTTAAGCGTACATTCTTGATTACAACAATTCTAGGTGGTTATACGGCATTGTATTGGCCTGGAATACACGCCCAAAGCAATGCGCCAGATCAAGTAGAAAGCTCCGAAGCTCCAACTGCAGACCTTGATACTGTTTCTGAAATTTCAGAAATTGAGGAAGAGGAAGACGAAAGCGTCCAGCAGCGCGTGGTTGTGACTGGATCTCGGATACAGAGGAGTACTTTTTCTTCTCTCGCGCCCCTACAGGTGATCGGCGGTAGTTTTTCACGCGAAGCAGGCTTGCTTGATCCAGCTGACATTCTCCAATCATCAACTGCTGCATCAGGGCAGCAGATCGATGAAACGTTCTCCGGTTTTGTATTGGATAACGGCCCCGGTGCAACAACGGTTGACCTAAGAGGACTGGGAGCGAACCGAACGCTGGTCCTATTGAATGGCCGGCGAATCTCTCCGGCAGGCGTGGAAGGCGCGCCGAGTTCGCCGGATCTTGGTTTGCTGCCAAGTGCGCTTATCGATCGCTACGAGATCCTGTTGGATGGCGCATCCTCAGTATACGGATCAGATGCGGTGTCAGGCGTTACAAATGCAATTTTGCGGAAGGATTTTGATGGTCTTGAGCTGGAGACATTTGTAGAAATTCCGGAACATGGGAAAGGTGAGGAGCTGACGGTAAGTGCAGCTTACGGATTCAATACCGACCGTGGTTTCTTTGGATTTGGCGCTGAATTTAATCGCAATGAGCGCGTAAAGTTTGCTGACCGTCCATGGACCGCGGGCTGCGATCGACATTACGAAATAACAACCGAAGGTGAGATCCGAACTCTCGATATTGCAACCCCGCAAGACTTTCTTCAAAACTGGGGCCTCGCCGTTCCTGCCAATGAGTGTAAGACGGCTGCCCAGACGGGGCTTGTTACCAGCGTTGGAAACAACAATTTTACCACGTATTGGACCCCCGGTCAGAGCAATACTGGTATTCCCAACATCTCGGACTCGATTGTCGCGTCTACGCCTGTTGACCTCGATGGTGATGGTCTGATCGATATTGACGTGCTGGACTATTCGACGGCAGAAATCGACACGCAAATCGGTGACTTGTTTCCACAGTTCGAAAAGTACTCATTGATGGCATATGGCGAATATGTCCTGCCAGGCGAGGCCAATGTTACGCCGTATTATGAAGCGCTATACGCGGTCAGAAAGACGGACATTCAAGGTGGATTGACGAATCTCGCGCCAACTGTCCCTGCCGATAATCCCTACAATCCCTGCAATCCCAATGGCATCAATGGAATGGATTGTGGACTAGCCAATGAGGAACTATTCCTTGACCCAGCATTCCGCGAGACATTTGCGACAGGTAATTTCGCCCAGTGCGAACAGTTCGGATTCACATTCGAACAGTGCACGCCTGAGCTCTTCGGACTACTCCCAGTTGAGGCCATTGGACCAGATTCTGTGCGACCTTTTCTGTCGCTCGAGAATGACCGCAGCGATACGCAAGTGGAAGTCGAGCAACTAAGATTGGTGGCCGGGGTCCGCGGCGACATGCCGATTTTGGATACCGGACCGCTGTCTGACTGGACCTTCGACATTTGGGGAAGTTACTCCGAGTCGGAGGGGACGTCGAAACGTCCAGGCGTCAGATATACCGACCTCTTGTTAAGTTTGAACACCAGTGTCGTTAACGCAGATGGCAGCGTCACCTGTGGAGATGAAACACTTGCAAATAGCGACTTCAATGGTGACGGATTGATCCTCGCGAGCAATCACTGCGTGCCGGTGAATCTATTTACGGACCAAGTTCTGGGACAAAGAAACGGGCAGCTGACGGCTGAAGAAGCGGAGTTCCTGTACGATGTGCGAGACTTCAGCACGACCTATAAGCAAGCCATTCTCAACGGGGTCATGACAGGTACTGTGGCGTCGCTTCCTGCCGGACCATTGCAAGCTGTTTTGGGATTTGAGTTGAGGACTGACGACATCAGTTCTGACCCTGATGATATTGCGCGAGGCGGTGTGTTTCGGAACTTTTTTGCCGACCCTGGTACCAATGCGTCAAAAGACGTTACCGAGTACTTTGGGGAGCTGTCGATTCCAATTGTCGCAAATCAACCGTTCTTTCGAGAAATGAATCTGGAGGTCGCCGCGCGGGTTACGGAAGACGAATTGTACGGATCGAACGATACTTACAACATGAAGTATGGATGGCGACCGCATGATTCTTTGTTACTCAGAGGCACTGTCGGAACGTCTTTCCGCGCGCCAAGCCTGGCGGAGAATTTTCTGGGCGCTCAGACGGGCTTTTTCACTATCGGAGATCCATGTGTCGTTCCAGAAGCAGCACTAGAAGAGTCCCTGACCGACGATACTGTGGTCTACAATGCAGATCTCGATCCGCGTGATGCGGAAGTCTTGACAAACTGCAGGCGAGAAGGGGTTGATCCAACGACACTCGGGCTCGACGCCGATGGTGATCGGATCACGAGCGGCGTTTACGAAGTGGAAGCGACTCGCGGTGGTTCTCTCACACTTGCTCCGGAAACCTCGACGTCTTATTCTTATGGCTTTTCCTTCGAGCAACCTTGGTTCGAGAGTTTTGATCTCGCCGTATCGCTGACCTATTACAATATCGAGATCGAGGATTCGATTATTCGGCCATCCGGCGGATTTATTATCGCGGACTGCTACTTGCGTGACGATGGGATCAGAAGTCAATTTTGCGATCGAATAACCCGCGGCAACAATTCTGCCACGAGTTTAGATTCCGAAAATTTGATCACGACAATCGGCACGGAATTTATCAATCGCGACGAAGAGAAAGCTTCCGGATTCGATCTGAATGTCGCTTTCGAGAAAGATCTGACGGTGTTCGGGGAGCCGATTGAGCTACAGATCGATTTCCGCGCGAACAAGCTCGAGGAACGTAGCACCTTATTGGTGGATGAAGAAGGCAATGAAGACTTTCAATCCTTTGAAGGCTATTGGGGTTACCCTGATTGGCAAGCCATCAACACGGTCCGTTTCGACTATAACAAGTACCGGCTCACCTGGCGAACAGACTATCTCAGCGCAGTTGAACAAGATCCAGACTTTGTTGACGATTTTGGAAGCGCCGCGACAGGTGGAATAGGCGATACATATATCGGAGCTGAGAATGGCGGCGTTGACTGCCGAGATTTCGCAGAAGCCGACGCCCATTTCGAACACAACGTATCTTTGTACTATCGTGGTGATTCTTGGACCATAGGGGGCGGCATCCGCAATGTGTTCGATCAACAACCACCGGTCGTCGATAGTTCAGAAGTGACAGCGTATAACAATACTCCACTCGGTGTAGGGTATGATTTGCAGGGCCGAACCTTCTTTATGAATATTGCCAAGACTTTCTAGCTTCAGCGCAGCGGGCGATCTTTGCAGATCGCCCGCTGGCCTAGAATTATTTTCCAAAAAAGGACCTTAGCCATGTCCCAGCTTGTCCGGTTCGCATCACTGAGCGCGATGATTCTATGTTGTTTCTTATCCGCGATCGCGGACGAACATCCATATCCGATTGAATATTGGGCGGTCAGAGAAGCTATGCAATCCGTTCAATTGTCGCCGGACGGAGAGAAGCTGGCGCTTCTCAAAATTGAAAGCCGGGACGGAAATCCGGTCGTCGAAATATACGACGTCGCCAATCTAAGTCAGCCTCCGAAAAGGCTCGCAGCAGATCCGATGGAATTTACCGGCGTTAGCTGGGTTTCGAATGATGGTTTGATCATGTCTGCACGGCAGAAAGTTCGCAACAAAATCGAAGGTTACAATCAAGGCGTTTATGAATTCAGATTGGTCGGGTACAGTGTTTCCACGGAAAAGTTCGTACAGTACGGCGAAAACACTGCCATAGCCAATTTGTTGCCGGACGACCCTGACGCGATTTTGATCGAGCAATCGAGGTCGATTGGATCGATCCAGAATGACGATCCTTTTGCGGCATTCCGACCGCGCGCCTATTACCGGCTGAATTTGAAATCAGGCCGAAAGTCACTCGTTCTCAAAGGGAGTGAAGACTTCGGCAGCGCGTTTTTTGATCGCGACGGATATCCTCGGTTCACGCAAAGCCTGGATCGTCCAACGAATGAACTCGTCTATTACTATAGAAAGCCAGGAGATCGCTCTTGGAATGAATTTAAACGAGTTCCGGAAGAAGAGCTTTTTACAAATTCCTTCGACGTCGTTCTTTTTGATAGCGACGATCCTTCCATCGCTTACGTTCTTGCCAACAACGGGCACGACAAAGTCGGACTTTGGAGCTTCAATTTCGAAACACTGAGTTTCGGCGAACTCATCTATCGTCGAGACGATGTCGATATACTTGGTATCCGCACGAATTCAAATTTCTGGGGCGAACCCCCGCGTTTGACCGGTGTCGAATATCCCGGAGTCAAATATGAATCGGCGTTCTTCGACGAGATTGAAGCTGCCCGGTATGCACAATTGCAGGCATCGATTCCAAACGCGTACTCACTTTCTATTCTCTCAATGTCGAAGGATGCTCGTCGATACACGGTTCTTAATTCTGGGCCCAAGGATCCGGGATCCTATTGGCTTGTGACGGAAAAAGGTCTGCAAAAGTTAGGCAGCCGTAATCCGCTGCTCGAACCTGAGAATCTGGCGTCCGTAGAGACCTTTTGGTACGAGGCGCGCGATGGTCGCATGACTCCAGGCCATATAACTATACCAGCGAAAGGCGAAGCACCGTTTCCTTTGATCGTGATGCCTCACGGTGGTCCATATGTGAATGTAATCCCCGTGTGGGATGAATGGGGACAATTCCTGGCGAACAATGGATATATGGTATTTGAGCCGAATTATCGCGGCTCCACAGGATACGGCGTGGATCACTTCCTTTCCAGCTGGGACGAGCATGGTCGGGCGATGCAGGACGACAAAGATGATGGTGCGCTATTTCTCGTCGAACGAGGACTAGCTGACCCGGACCGGATAGCGATGTTCGGTTGGTCCTATGGTGGATATGCGGCTTTGGTGGCCGCGTCCAGAGAACCAAATATATATCAATGTGCAATTGCAGGAGCAGCCGTCGCCGACCCATGGATGCAGTACAATTATAGACGGGGAGAACCAGGCAGTTACGGAGACTTGTTCGCACGCCAACGGGCCACGGGGGTTCGCCCTATTGAAGAAGTCGACAAAATCAACATTCCTCTATTGATGATTCATGGCAATGTCGATCAACGCGTTCCGTTCGAGCATTATCGAAAGTATAAACCCCTGGTTGAGCGTGCAGGTAAGGAAGCCGAATTTGTGATCCTTGAGGGTGCTGATCACTTCTACAACACTCTGTTCTTTGGTCATCAGATGGAGCTCTACAGCAATCTTCGCGACTTCCTGAAGTATAGATGCGGCCCCGACGGACTTTAAGCGGAGGTGTCCACACCTCACAGTGCCGTAGGGTATGTTATCGGACCACCAGCCTGAGCCCGCCTTACGTTCCGCTCGTCGCATATAAAAACCCGTTTCGCTATTTGAAAAGGACTCTTGAAATCATCCAACTCGCGGCGATGACGTACGTACATTTACCTTTCTCGCTGCCTAAATCACGGATACGAAATTGGATGCTGGAGACGCGTTCGCATTAGAATCACAGCACCTCTCACCGCGTTTGTCAGCCAGATCCTCAGCGCTGTGCAGTTGCCGCCGGGGGCACAGCAAAATCGACAGTACGATTTTGCATCTTGGCGTTGAGGCAAAAGATGCTCTTAGCTTGGCAGAGGGTTTTGAGCTCTACGGCGAACAGAAACGAATGGCAGGCGCGATCTTCTTATCGATCGCTTCTAATGCCCAAAAGGCAAATTGCCAGAAGAGCCGTCGTCAAGACAGCAGAGCCCCCCGCCACGGGTGAAGGTAAAAGCCCTTGGAATCCAAACATCATGACGATGGTATTTGTCGCTAAAGCAATGATGCCGACAAACGCGGTGATTGCGCCTATATTTCGACCACGGTCTGCCCATTTAGCAAGGCCGAATACGATCGCTGCCAGTCCGAGCAAGACATTGGCTGAATTGTAACAGAAGAAAGAGAACGCAACGATCGATGTTGCGACCTCGCTCAAATCTGCATTCATCTCACCCGCCGCGCTAAACGGGTAAAACTGCGTCAATCCGAGGCCCACTGCTAGGAGCTTTAAGACCGCGGCAATTGCGATCGCTGAAAATCCCAGCGCGTAGCGCTTCGCAAGGACCATTCCAGCGCCTGCAAAACAAGCCAGCACGATGAAGAGCAAACCTTCCACACGCCATAGGAATCGGCGGTCAACTTCCGGGGCGCCGATGAAGAAGGCCGTATAGATGGGCTGCGTGATCGCTGCGAGGAGCAGCAACAAGGCTACCGTTTTTGCGGCGCTACGTTGGGTGATATCCATTCTTGTCTCCTAACTAGCATGACCGTCGGTTCGACACGGGTTCCCGACTTTTAATCCGGCAACCAATCGGCGATCGCTTCTCCGATCTCATCCGGCGAATCCTCCTGAATGAAGTGGATGCCTTTAACAGTGACTTCAGAGAGTTTCGGCCAAGCGCGTATCAGGTCTCTGGCTGGGCCTGCGTTTAGAAGCCCTGGCTCAGCGTTAATCCATAATTTTGGGATGTCGTTCTGCGCCATCCATGCTGCGTATTCCGAAACAATTGCGTGAACATCTGCAGGCTCGCCGCCAATTGCAACTTGGCGTGGCCAAGTCAAAGTCGGCCGGCGGCTCTCGCCTGGCTCCAAAAAGGGCCGGCGATATTCAGCCATCTCTGCATCGCTCAACGCGCGCATGATAGAGCCTGGCAGCACTGTTTCGATAAAGAAATTATTTTCTAAGACCAATCCTTCGCCGGCGGGTGAACGTAAGGTTTCAAACAATTGACGAGACCTATCAGGCAAAAAGTCCATACTTGGAACAGTCCCGATAGCGGCCTCCATAAAGGCAATGCCTTTGACCGCTTCTGGATTCTGGTTCGCCCAATGGAATCCGAGCGTCGATCCCCAATCATGAATGACCAGCGTTACATTTTGATCAACACCCAACTCCTCAAGCAACGCGAAAAGATACTTCCGATGCTCCACGAAAGTGTATCTATCCGGCCCGCTATCATCGAGCTTCTCAGAATCGCCCATGCCGATCAGATCAGGTGCGATGAGGCGCCCTTTGCCTTCAAGATGCGGCATGACATTCCGCCAGAGATACGAGGATGTTGGGTTGCCATGCAGGAATACGATCGGGTCACCTTCGCCGACGTCGACATAAGCCATTCGTTTGCCATGGATGGTTTTGTAGCTTTTTTGATAACGTGAGGCCTCGGTCGAAAACTCGAGGCTTTCGGTGGCTTCCGAAGGGGCGGCTTGGATCGCTTGGCAACCTGCGAGCGCGAGGCTTGCCGCTGTGGCAAACAAGAGAGATCGTAACATCATAGAACCTTTCATTGGCGGGTAATCTTGTGGGAGTTCGAAGTCAGTCGTGGGCCTGAGCTATCCGAGGAAACCATTGGCTTTGGCGAGGTGATAAGCGAGGAAGAAACCCAGTCCTAAACCGATCAAGCCGGTCAGGGTTGCGCCAACGGCTCGAAACATTGCAAAGAACTTTGGACCGTCTTTGGTGGCGTGAGATCCGGTTGTCGACATGAAGCCAATCGCATGACAAAGGCGCGCGAAAACGAACGCCGCGCCAAAGCCAGTAATGATCAGGCTCGGGCCTAAGAGCCCTTCGGTCAGTGCGAGAACGATAATAAAAATCGCCGCATTTTCAGCGAGATTGGCGTGCCTTCGGCTTTTTCGTTCGAGGTCCTGATCACCGCCATACCCGACTCCAACATCTGCTTTCACGCGGTGTGTGCCTGTGTTCATCATGAACACTTGTTGGAGGGTCAGCAGAAACGCGCCGACCATTGCAGCTGTCTGTGGGAACTCCATTTCCTGTCTCCAAGTTTGGATCGCGCGCCGATATTGGCAAACCAGCGCATTGGTTCTTAGTCACTTTTATGTGTGAGGGCGGGTGCCGAATGTCATTCGAAAATTGCGCACCACGAAGGTGCATGAACGCGCCAATGTGGGGTTGGCTCATTTTCGCACCGTATAGGCGCAGGTTTGCCGCGAGACATGCGTTGTTTGACCAGCTATCGATCGAGGAGGTCCGCGTGACGATCAAGGACTCGGTACATTGAAACGATTTAAGGAAACCTACTTGTGAAACCCATCAAGCTTTATGGCTATTCGACCAGCCCGTTCGTCCGAAAAACCGGCTGTTTCCTCTATTACAAAAACCTCGATTTCACGCATATTCCCGTCAACCCGATTGATCCTGCGGCGACAATTGGCTTCACCAATCAAACACAAGTCCCCGTCCTCCAAATCGGCAATGAGTGGCGATTGGAATCGTCGGATCACGCGCGTTGGCTGGATGCAGAATTTCCTGACAAACCGCTTTGCCCAAGCGAACACAAATCCAGGATCGAAGAGGTGGATGCATGGGTGAGCAACACTTTCCTTGCGAGCATCTTTCGCTTTGCGATCGACGGCGAGATGTCGCTTCAGTTCAGGTTCCGAGCTTGGCGACTGGCCGCAATCTTGAGTGCGCACACACCCATGTCGGAGCAAGTCCGCCACCAATGGCCCGATGCGCTGAAGACAGCCCCGTTCATTCAAGACATGGCGAAAGACATGGATCTCACCGAGAGCATTGCCGACATGCAAATGCGAATTTTCGGCGAGCTTGTCGCGCACATTGGCGACGGCCCGTACCTGGGCGGCTTGGATCAACCGACTATGCTCGACTTTGCGGTCTTCCCGCAGCTGGTCTGGGGATACATGTTCGGGATGGAAGAGAGCCTGAGCGCAGCAGCGCACCCTGTTGTAAAGGCATGGCTAAAACGTGTTGCTCAACATTTGCCCGCAAACCCTGTTTTAGCCCCGGATGAATTGCAAGTCGCAACGCTTGCGAGCGGACTGGCCTAACATAGGACAAGGCTTCGTGCACACAAAAAGAGGGCGCTGCAGAGGATTGCAGCGCCCTTTCAAGTTACACGGAAGTGTCTCGAATTATTGTGGGGGCGGTGCTAATCGGATTAGGCGAGAGTCCGCGACGGCCGCGCTGCGGTGAAACGCATGTTTCTGATATTCTGGATCGTTCACAAAGCCGAGAAACGCCGCAAAGGTCGGATACTCAATGATGAAAGCGGCATCCCACTCTTCGTGTTGAGGACCAATCAACATGAGCTGTGGAACGCCAATGTAAATCGGCTTGCCGCCAGCGGCCGTCGCAAACGGGGTCGAGAGGCGCGAGTACTCAGCATAGGCCTGCTCACCGCTCCAACCCCTAGAGGCAAATTCGCTGTTTTCGACATAGGCGGCTTCGTCATTGAAGCGGATCAGATTGAGCATTTGCAGCGGCTGATCCATCGGCAGGGCCTGCATGGCAGCATATGCTTCGGGCGTCGAGTTCACATATGTCGGAGGGGCTTCGGAGGTTGCGCTCGCATCTTCTGAGCTTGTGGTCTGAGCATTGGCGACGATCGGGGCCATCGCCGTGACGCTCACACTTAGAATTGAGGAGAATAGAATAGAAGATAATCTCATGATTTGGTTCCTTTCTTGGGGGCGTTGGTGCATTCTGGGAGGTCAGTGATCACGGCCATGGCATGGTTTGGCGGGTTGAGAAAGACGCGCGTCGTGGTCTCTTTGGCTTGTGCAGGGAAAACCGAGAACGCCGCGAGAATTGAACGATTTAGTTTCATTGGCCAATCACCTTGATCGAAAGTTCACTCGATAGGTATGGCGCGTGAAAAATTAGTCATTCGAATTTTTGGCAACTAGATGGCGCATCAATGCACCGCATTAAGTGCTAGGCCTCGGCGGCGCCCAAGAATGCGCTCTTGGAATCCCGGAGCACCTTCTCCGCGAATGTCATAAAGGCTTTGATCCGCGCCGTCCGCCGCAAATCGCTATGGGTTAGAAGCCAGATATCTCTCGCTTTGGTTGGCTTACGATCTGATGCCCGCACCAGAGCAGGATCCTGATCACCGATGAAGCACGGCAACATAGCCAAACCCAATCCGCCGCGCGCCGCCGCTTGCTGAAGGGCCGGGCTCGGAAAGTAACCCCAAACCGGCACATTCTTAAATGCCGTCTCCTTTGTCCAATCTGGGTATCGGTCTTCGCCCTCGCGCCAACAAATCCACCGCGCCGAGTCTGGATCATTCTCAAAATCATGTGCGTTCAAGTATTCCTGCGTCGCGTATGCCGTTTCGTAATAAGGGAAAAGGCGTTTTCCAACGAGCGACTCCGGCGGGTTGTTGTTTGTCCGGATCGCAATGTCTGCCTCGCGGCGCGAGATATCCAAAACGTCAGTGGTAGCGATAATGCGCACATCAATGCCAGGATGGAGATCAGCAAATTCAGCAAGCCTGGGGCCGAACATACTCACCGCCACAGGTTCAGCCATGGTGATCGTAACGACACCGCTAAGGTCACGCTCTTGGCCCGAAATTTGGCGCTCGATGTCATTGAGCCGCAAGCCGCAATCACGGACCACCGATGCGAACTCTTCGCCCGCCGATGTGAGGACGTATCCTTCGGGGTGCCGGTTGAAAAGTCGTGTCCCGAGAGCATGCTCCAAATTCTCTATCCGTCGGCTCAGTGTTGAGTGATGGACGCCGAGCTCCCTCGCGGCGCGCCTTACCGAGCCGGCACCGGCAACAACCGCAAAACTTTTCACTTCTTCCCAGTCAAGATTCTGCGCGCCCAGCATTGTTCACTCCCATTTCGCCCATTTTTCTGGCTCATTAACGCACCGTTTTGGTGCCAAATTCATCGTATCGGTTAGCTCTAACGCGCATATAGTGGTGGATGGTCGATCAAGGAACCCGTCAATGCTATTGAGTCCGTTATTGCAAGACGCGCTGGCCAAGTCTCAGGCCCAATTTCCGAGCCAGGCGCTCGAGGTAATCAAGGGTGCCGACGAAGAGCTTCGCGCGCGCGGCGTTGGCCAAGGCGCTCTCAAGCCCGGAGATCTGCTTCCAGACGTAACTCTGCAGGACGCACACGGGGCCGACGTTTCTTTGCGCAAGCTCAATGCGCGAGGCGGGATGATCATAACGTTCTATCGCGGCGGTTGGTGCCCTTACTGTAATCTAGAATTAAGGGCGTATCAGAATATACTGAACGAGATTACCTCGCTCGGAGCGCGATTAGTCGCCGTTTCGCCCGAGAAGCCCGATCATTCACTCAGCACGATCGAGAAGAATGCACTCGCTTTTCCAGTGCTGACAGATTCTGAGAATAGATTGGCCAAAGCTTTGGGGATTGCATTTGAGTTGCCGTCCGGCCTTCGTCAATTGTTTGAAGGTTTTGGCATTAACCTGCCGGAGCTGAACGCCGGGACAGGGTGGGCGCTTCCAATACCCGCCACTTTTGTGGTCAATGCAAAAGGTGAAATCGTCCTCGCCGACATTGATCCGGACTATACTCGCCGGCTCGAGCCAGAAGACGCTCTGGCGGCGTTGCGAAACTACTCATAGTCGATAAAGCTCTACTTGAAACAATGTCCTCGCAAGGCTGCGGAAAGACAAGGAGAACCTCTATGATTGATTTGTACACGTGGACCACGCCGAATGGTCGAAAGATATCAATTGCGCTGGAGGAAATGGGTTTGGATTACACAGTCCGCCCAGTTGATATTGGCAAAGATGAGCAATTCGAACCCGAATTCCTCAAGCTCAGCCCAAACAACAAAATCCCGGCCATATATGATCACGACCATGATCTGAGCGTTTTTGAATCTGGAGCCATCCTGACCTATCTGGCGGAAAAATCTGGTCAGTTTTTGCCTACATCATTGTCAGAGCGCGCCAAAACGCTCGAATGGTTAGCTTGGCAAGTCGCGGGATTTGGTCCCATGTTGGGCCAACTAAACTACTTCCTCAATCGCGCCGATGAGCAAGTGCCTCATGCGATCAATCGGTTCTTCGAAGAGTCGGTTCGCTTGTATGCGGTACTCGACAAGCAACTAGCAGAAAACGATTTCGTTGCGGGCGCTTATTCGATCGCAGACATGGCCATCTATCCATGGTCGGCACCAGCACTCGCAGCCATCCAGAAGAGAACTGGACGGCAATTTGAAAATGTCGCTGGTTGGCATGATCGCATGATTGCCCGACCGGGGGTGTTGGCCGGCATGAACATCCCCAACACTTCTGGCTAAGCCTCGCACGCTTCTCCCAGGAAGGTGCGGTCAGACGAAATCCGGTTGAGACGCATACCCGACCTCCAGAAATCCGTTTGCAACCACGCCTCGTTCGACAATCACTTCAACTTAAACCGACACATCAATCATCGTCAGACAGTCAAATCGATGAGAAACACCGCCCCCTCCGACTGGCGCCAGCTTCTTTCTGGACAAGCGCCCCTACTCCGTACGATGCTGGTGCCGGGTTCGCATGAGCCTGACAGGATCCAAAAAACACGGGTGCTCTGTCAGAACGCGTGATAGTAAGGTTCTAAACGAGAGAGTGGAGTGATGATGCGCAGAACACTGGCGGCCATTGTAATGGCCACGCTTGCCGCGACGGGCTGTTCAGGCAGCGGTGATGCAAATTCAGACAGCGCGCCCAAACCGCGCCCGGCCAAGCTGATTGAGGTTGAGGCTTCATCAAATCAGCGAGATTTGTCATTTCCAGCCGTCATTCGGGCCGCGCGGTCGGCGGACCTGACATTTCAGGTCGCAGGCGAAATCCGTGAAATCAACGTTCTAGAGGGCGATGATGTCGAAGCGGGAAAGGTCATAGCTCGGCTGGACCAACGCGATGCCTTGAACCGATTGGCGCAAGCCAAAGCCGAGTTTGACAACGCGACGACTGAGTTTGAACGGGCGGAACGACTCGCGGCTCAAGACGCTATCTCCCGCAGCGTATTGGAGAGCCGAAGAACACAGAGAGACGTTGCTGACGCTGCCTACCGCACGGCCCAAAAAGCGGTCAGTGACACGGTTTTGAAAACGCCCTTTGAAGGGGTCATTTCTACTGTATCTGGACGCCAGTTTCAGAACGTTCAGGCCAAGGAATCGATTGCGGTTCTGCAAAGCGAAGAAGTTGAGGCGGTGATCAATATACCCGGCACGATCATTGCGCGACTGCCGCAACTTGAACCCGTCGGCGTTCGAGTGAAGCTGGACGCCGCTCCAGATGTCGAGATTGTCGCCAGTTACAAAGAAGCGTCCGGCGAGGCTGATCCAAATACGCAGACTTATGAGGTGAGCTTCTCTTTCCTGCCGCCCGAAGACCTATTCATCCTGCCCGGCATGACGGCAACCGTTGAATCGTCTTTTCTGTTTAGCGGTGCTGCGGATATTGTCGCGGAAGGGATATCGGTGCCGCTCGCGGCTGTTCTGGCGGAAGGGGAAGAACTGTTCGTCTGGGTTGTTGATCCCGAGTCGATGAAGATCGCGAAGCGGCTTATCGTGGCGCAGTCGGACGCCGGAACATACATGACTGTTACCGACGGTCTAAGCGGCGGCGAAACCATCATTGGTGCCGGGGTTTCATTTTTCCATGATGGCATGACGGTTCGCCGTTGGATTCCGGAGTAGGTCAACCATGAACAGTGCAGTCTGGTCGATCAAGAACCCGTTGCTTTGCTGCATCGCCATGATCATCGCGTTGGTTGGCGGCTGGCTGGCATTCGAAAACATGTCACGGTTTGAGGACCCTGAATTCACGATCCGAGTCGCTAAAGTCTTCACCCAATACCCTGGTGCGAGCCCTCAAGAAGTCATGGATGAGGTGACCGAGCCGCTCGAGACGGCCTTGCAGCAACTGCCGGAAGTTGAATCTGTCGAGTCGATATCCTCGGCCGGTTTGTCAGATATTAGTGTCGAGATCCGGTACGAATACTCGAGATCCAAATCGGACCTTCAGGTCGTCTGGACCAAGGTTCGAAACAAGGTCAATGACGCTCAGCGCAGCCTGCCTCCAGGGGCTGGCCCGACTGTCGTCGAGGATGATTTTGGCGACGTCTACGGTGTCTACTATTTGCTGACTGGCGAAGGGTATTCACCGGCGGAAATGCTCAGCTATGGCAAGTCGCTGCGACGCGAACTTTTACTCGTCGAAGGGGTCGCAAAAGTTGGCATTATCGGTGAGCAGGAAGAGGTCATCTATGTCGAGGTTTCGCGTGATCGCGCCGCTTCACTCGGTGTATCCCTTAACCAGGTTTATGACACGCTTTCCCAACAGAACACAGTTGCATCCGCTGGCAATATCGTGCTCGGCGATAACCGCGTTGAGATCAGCCCCACTGGCGAAATCTCTTCCGTCGAAGCAATAAAATCGCTGATCATCAGCGGATCTGATGGCAGCGCGCTTACCCGCTTAGGAGCGATCGCTAAAGTCACTCGGGGATACCGAGACCCGGTCAAGCAATATATCAGATATGACGGTGAACCAGCGCTCGGAATCGGTGTGTCCAATCTCTCCGGAGTCAACGTCGTCAAGATGGGCGAGGCGATCGACGCCAAGCTCTCCGAACTTGACAGCCAACGCCCGATTGGGATGACGTTGCATGAATATTACCATCAAGGCAAAGTCGTCGATGAGTCGATAGAAGCGTTTGCAATGAACGTTTTGTCCGCGCTCGCAATCGTCTTCGTCACGTTGCTTGTGTTTATGGGATTTCGGTCTGGTCTCGTCATGGGCGCGACAGTTTTGCTGACCATGGCGGCAACCCTTCTGATTATGTGGGTTGCGGGCATTCCTATGCACCGGATTTCGCTGGGGGCCCTGGTCATCTCCTTGGGGATGCTGGTCGATAATGGTGTCGTGATCACGGACGGCATTCTCGTCGGTGTTCAGAAAGGTCGCAAGAAGCTCGACGTCGCCCGAGAGGTCGCAACGAAGAACTTGAAGCCGCTCCTTGGCGGGACACTGGTGGGGATCATCGCATTTGCGCCAATCGGCTTCGCGCCTGGTGACACAGCGGAGTTCACCAATTCTCTGTTCTGGGTCGTCCTGATCGCACTGGGATTGAGCTGGGTGCTTGCATTCACGATCACGCCATTATTCTGCTATTGGGCGTTTCCCGAGGCGGTGGACGGTGCCTCAGAAACGGATGCGCCGGACGGGCGCTTCATGCGGCTTTACAAAAGCGTGATACGCGGCGCGCTTTCTCACAAACCTCTAACGCTGGGCGCGACACTTGGCGTGTTCGCGCTATCTGTATTTGGCTTCCGGTTTGTTCAGTCGGGTTTCTTCCCCGCCTCGACATCCCCGCAAATCGTCATTGATTACTTTCTACCTGAAGGCACGGATATCGAGCGCACAAACGCTGACATGGAGCGTTTCGAACGCCATGTCGCTCAAATCGAGGGAGTCGAACACGTACAGACCTTGGTCGGGGGCGGTGCGCTGCGATACATGCTCACCTACGATGCTGGATCCGACAATGCCGCGTTCGGGCAAATTCTCGCACGAACGACCAATTATCGCGACAATGATCGACTGATCCGAGAGATCCAGGCTTATGCCGACGATCAATTTCCCGACGCGCAGGCAAAAGTCTGGAAGTTTCGCCTCGGGCCAGGCGGTGGATCCAAGATCGAAGCTGTCTTTACCGGTCCGGACCCGAAGGTCCTGAGGCAATTGGCCAATCAAGCCAAGGAGATCATGGCAAACGATGGCGACGCCATTTTGATCAAGGATGATTGGCGGCGTCCGGTACCTGTGCTCGAGCCTATCTATTCAGAAAATAAGGGCGAGCGGGTCGGCATCACTCGCAAAGACGTCGCCGAAGCGTTGGAAGAGAATTTTTCCGGGCGTGATCGCGGTGTCTATCGTGAGGGAGATCGTTTGATCCCGATCATCTCCAGATCGCCGGTGGCCGACACCGCCGATGCGTGGGGTATGGCGTCGATACAAATCATCAGTCCAACGACCCAGCAACCTGTACCTTTGGCGCAAGTCATAGATGATGCGGATATGGTTTGGCGCGACGGTAAACTGCTGCGTACCGATCGAGTTTTGACGATCAAAGCCCAATGCGATCCTAAAACCGGTGTGCTGGCGAGCGATCTGCAAGGCCGGATCCGGCCATTGATTGATGCGATCCCGATACCGGATGGATATGGTCTGAAATGGGAAGGCGAAGCCGGCGACTCCGCCGACGCGAACAGTTCGCTCGCAAGTACCATTCCGCTCGGATTATTGGCGATGATTTTGGTGGTCGTCGTTCTGTTTAACGCGGTGCGGCAACCGATCGTGATCTGGTCCATCGTTCCGTTGGCCATTGTGGGCGTAGTTGTAGGATTGGTACTGACCCAAACTCCACTTGAGTTCATGGGAATTCTCGGACTGCTCTCCTTGTCTGGATTGCTGATCCAAAACTCGCTGGTGCTGGTCGACTCCACCGATGAGATGATCGCATCGGGAATGCCGCGATTCGACGCGCTGGTGGAATCTGCCGCAAGCCGCTTACGGCCCGTGACGATGGGCGCGTTTACGACGGTCCTGGGAATTCTGCCACTCTACTTCGATGCATTCTTCAAGTCGATGACGGTGGTACTCGCCTTTGGTTTGACCTTTGCCACCTTGATCACGTTGCTTGTCACGCCGGTGATTTATGCGCTGTTATTCCGGATATCCAGCGACGAGACAGCAATACCGCCCCCACCATCGCCCAATGACGAAATCACTGAAGAGAATGGAGTTCCCGCATGATCAGGTGGCTCGCCCTCGCAATTTCGCTCAGCGCTCTCGGCGCTTGCGCCAATATCACCACGCCCGGCGAAGCCGGTGCGATCGCCCGCGGCTCCCTGCCGGATGCGCCTAACGTATGGGCGATGGCGAGCGAACGGGTCGGTCCGGTTGAGGCGGGCTGGATCGAAAAACTTGGCGATCCCGTTCTGGTCAGTTTGGTCGAAGAGGCTCAGGCAAATAATCGAAACCTGCAAGCGGCGGCTGCCAATGTAGAGCGATCCTGGGCGCTGGCGGGTCAAGCCGGCGCTGCTCTGTCTCCTGTGGTCAGTCTCAATTCCAGCGGCGGTCGCGGCGGCTCTGTCGATGGGCCCAGCGCTGAGACGTTCAGCCTCGGAGTTCAAGCCAGTTGGGAAGCCGACATTTGGGGGCGAATTCGCGCTGGCGAGCAAGCGGCCATTCTGAGCGCGCAATCTGCCGAAGCTGACTATGTTTACAGCCAATACTCTTTAGCCGCTGCCGTGGCTCGGTCATATTTTTTGGCGATCGAAGCAGGGCTGCAGGCGGATGTGGCCCAGAAGACGCTCGATGCGCTCAGCGAAACGGACCGTATTGTCGGAGTCCAGCAAGAGTTCGGGCTAGCCACCTCACAAGATGTTGCTCTGTCCAAGTCTGACTTGGCGCGCACACGTGCGTCGCGTATCGCTGCCCAAGGCGCCCAGCGCGATGCCTTGCGTGCGCTCGAGGTGTTGCTGGGGCGCTATCCGGCTGCAGAGCTAGATATAAGGGACGGGCTACCGGAAATGCCATCACAGCCAAGTCCTGGCATTCCTTCATCAATCCTCGAACGTCGTCCCGATATCGTCGCCGCAGAGCGTAGCGTGGCGGCGGCATTTAACAGTCTGGACCAGGCCAAGGCGGCGCGCATGCCTTCGGTTAGTCTCACTGGTTCACTTGGAGGATCTTCTCCAGACTTGAGCAGTCTTCTCAACCCAACCAATATTGCCTGGCAAGCGGCCACTAGCCTGGTCGCCCCCTTGATCGATGGCGGTTTGCGCGAGTCGCAAGTTCGCCAGGCCACAGCAGATCAGTCACAAGCGATTGCCGGTTATGCGCAAGCCGCTCTGGAAGCATTCCAAGAAGTGGAAAACGGCCTTGATCAAAGTGTGGTGCTCCGCGATCGATCAACGTCGCTCAAAATCGCCGCGGACGAAGCCAATAAGGCCTTGCGTATTGCAAGATTGAGATACGACGAAGGCGAGACCGATCTGCTTGATGTTCTGACGATTCAGCAGCGTGTGTTTTCTTCAGATGCTGATCTCGTTTCAATAGAGCGCAGTCGCCTTGATGCCTGGGTCAATCTCAATCTGGCGCTTGGCGGCGACTGGGAGTAGGCCAAGCTTATGATCATTCAGTTTTTGATCGGCGTCGCCATGACCGCGCTCACAATCATCATTGGATCGCTGATCATCGTGTATTGCTCAGAGCGTCTGCAAAAACATCGAAACTGGCTCAGCGACCAGCATCTCCTGGCACGACATGTTGCGGCGCTAACCTTGATGACGACCTGGTTAGTGGTGGGCCTGCTGGTCGTCATGATGCTCTGGGCTTTGGCACTGTTTGGCCTCGGAATTTTTGCCGATTTTGAAGCGTCGCTCTACTTTTCTATGATCTCGTTTACGACACTCGGCTTCGGCGACGTCATCCTGCCGGACAATTGGCGCTTGCTTTCAGGCTTCATCGCCACCGATGGTTTCATTCTATTTGGCCTCAACACCGCTTTTCTGTTCGAAGTTCTGAGACGACTGCGAGAGGAACAGCACTAGATTCGGTGAAGCGGTTCTATTTGGCTCCACGATCAAGGATAGTGGCCGATAATCCCTGCAAAATTCGTCGGCGCGGCATACCGCCATGATAATCGCGCAGGCCTGCAGACTAGCCTTCACAAGTCTCATCTGATCCGACGAATGGTGTATCCCACTGGATCAGTTGAAGGTTGTCGATGCTTGCTTGCGTAGGACCTTCCGCGCCCGAAATTTCCAGGAGTACGCGCAGCGACCTTGCGCGTGTCCGCGGACTGTCAAAGTCTATGTCGATGTCTTGCGCTTCGCCCGGCCCAATTTCAACCTGACCGATCTTGATCTTTGCTCCGTGATTGAGGGCATCGTCCAATCTTTGCCCATCAGCGCGGAGTTGCAGATAGATATCGATCCTGGCTGAGGTTGCGGATGAGACGTTTGCTCTGAAGGTCATCGGCGTGCCTCTCGTGAACACGCGTTGAAATTTGCGCATTCCGGTGGTTACGGTTTCACCGTCAGGAATATTGGCAAAGAGTGCGAAATCCCATGCGGCTTCGGGCTTTGAGCGAATCTCTATCCGAGGGTCCAGATCCAGCCAAGATCGGTCCGTCGCGCCAAACAGCGCATGACTGTCAAAATCGCCGCGCGCCAGGAGATCTTTGCCGGTCCGCAATTGCCCTGTTTGGCAATCTGTCTGCCGCACAAAGTCGGCAGTATTTGCTTCAGCTCGATTGTCGGAGAAGAGGACTAAGTGCCCCCCTGAACTCCGCAAGTTCGTGTGTCGCTCTTTGGAAAGCCCGAAAATGCGGCGATTGATCTTGTTTCGCATCGCCCCCAATGCCGGGGTTGGGTGGTATCCCTTTATATAGAGCGGCACCGACTCGGCGTGATGAAACTCATCACCATCCATCCAGACATAAAGCAACGCTGCCGATTGGGCTGAATAGAAATACTGGTCGAACAGGAAATTTCCGAGCGACCAGGCGATAAGTTTACCCTCGAACAGCTCGAGTCCCTGCGTGACATGTGGATGGTGCGCCACGACCAAACCGGCACCAGCGTCGACAGCGCGTTTAAGCCTGGTCTCTATGGCAAGGGTCGGCTCTTCGACATATTCCAGTCCACCGTGAAACTGGAGAATAGGCACCCCACCCGCTCCCAGGCTTTGCTGCGTCGTGCTGATCAGGTTTTCGAGGGTTCCCAGCGCGGCGCCGCCTTTTGTGGCTTCTGCTGATTGCGTTGGCGGACCGGCGGGCCAGCCAACATAGCTGAGCAAGTCATAGGACGTCCCGCCTAGAATTGCGCGGTGAGGTTTCAGCGCCTCTGTCTCTGTCTTACCCGCACCGGAATAATCGAGCTCACTCCGAGAAAGCTCGTCAAGCGTGACATCGAGGCCCGGTTCGAGAAAGTCATAAATATGATTGTTGCCCAGCGCGACATAGTCGACACCGGCCCATTCGAGCGCCGCAAGGGTTTCGGACGCCGAGAAAAATGTCACCGACTTTGGCGCAGGGTCTCCTGGCGGGGTGTCAAATATTGGCGTTTCGAGATTGATCGACGCGTAATCGGCCAAATCTAAATAGGGCTTCATCTCCGCCAGTAAGGCTTTTGAATCTTCAAGCCGCGTTGCCTCCGCAACGAGCGCAGGCTCACCCTCAAACGGATCATAAAAGCGCCGGCCAATCATGGCGTCACCGCCAAACACAAAAAGCGTCCGACCGGGCTTACGCTCAACCAGGACAACATCACCGAATGCAGCACCATCCGTCAATTCAGCCCTGCTGAACGTGTGACGCATGGGATAATATCCGTCCGCTTCAAACGTCATTCTGTAAACTGGCGCAGCGCTAAGGCTAATCGAAAAAGCGCCGCCCGCACTGGTCTTTGTAACAACACCATCAATATGGATTTCAGCTTGTACGGGGTCGCCAGTCGAATTGAGCACCCGTCCATCCAGCCTGTTGGGCTCGTCAGCCATTAGCGCCGATTGGCACGCCCATAAAACGCTGGCGAGCGCGATGGTAGAAATCTTAAGTGTTCGGAGCAGCACGGTAAATCGCCTCATCAAATTCCCCTTCCGGTTTTGCTACCACTGTAGCGATAGCGAGATCGCCGGTCACATTCACAACTGTCCGCATCATATCCAATTCGTGCCCTCGCCCCAGAGCACGCCGATAATCGATCCGAGCATCAAGGCGCCGAGGATTCGTTTCCACAGCGTAATTCTGAACCAGCCCATAATCATCACTGTTCTTCCTTGTCTTGTCCGCACGATCCGCGCCGCAACGACCGTCCGTGGAGTGGCGCGGTGAGAGTCCCATCCGCAATGGCGAGGTCGCCATTCACGAAGAGGTACTGCACGCCGGTTGATAGCTCTGCCGGGTTTGAAAAATCTGCGACCGGTGCGAACCGATCAGGATCAAATACGATGATATCCGCATAATAGCCCTGGCGAATCTGACCGCGCTGACAAAGGCCTAAAGTGCTTGCCGTTAGACTGGTGCTGCGATTTATGAAATCTGCGAGCGAGAGTGTCGCCTTCTCCATGACGTAGGTTTGATACTTGCGCGGGAAGCTGGCAAATTTTCGAGGATGGCCATTGGTGCCATCTGATCCCGTCATCACCCACGGTTGGCGCATATAGTTTTCAATGTCTTCGTCCTGCATGTTGAAGGACGCAATCCGCGCATCGCCCCGCAATACAATCTCGATTGCGGCTTGGACCGGATCAAGCTGCATCGATGCGGCTTCGTCGGCAAGCGTTCGGCTCGGCAGCCCATCTGTGCGAGCCACGAGCAAAATTGCATCTGCGCCGCCGCGCTTGCGGAGGTTCTCTGTCACCTCTGAAGTCAATTTTTCCTGATTTTCAGGCGCCAGCAGGCGCTCGAACATGGCCTCATCGGAATCCGCCTTGGCCCAATTCGGGATCAGGGCATTTGAGATCCGTGTTCCCGACGCAGACCAAGGGTATTGATCTGCGGTTACAGTGATGCCGTCTCTTTGCGCGGCCTCAATCAGAGCAATCACGTCCGCGCTTTGTCCCCAGACATCAACGCCAAGCGCCTTGATGTGCGCTATGTGAACATCTGCGCCACTCTGACGTCCGATTTCGAGCGCCTCTTCGATTGCCCCCAACAAACCGATCGAATAACTGCTCTCATCCCGGATATGCGACTCGTAGAGCGCGTCGAACTCAGCCGCGACTTTCGCTAGCGCAACGATTTCATCCAACTCGGCATAGGACGCTGGCGCGTAGTACAGACCTGTGGACAATCCGAGCGCGCCATCAGTAAGCGCCTGCCTGAGCAAGCCCTTCATCTCACCGATTTCTGTCTGCGTAGGGTCCCGGTTTTCACGCCCCATGACTTCGCCGCGGATACTGCCATGCCCGGTAAACAGCGCGAAATTGGCGCCCGTTCCGCCTTCATCAACGGCGCGCAATGCCCCGCCAATATCGACCGGACCACCGCCATCATTTCCAGTGACAACAGTGGTCACGCCCTGGGTCAGATATCCCGCCAGGCGCTTGCCTTCATCACTGAACATGACGTCGGACAGTGTATGTGTATGGGGATCGATAAAGCCAGGCGCGACGACCATGCCTGAAGCGTCGATGACGGTCAGCGCTGAAACATTTTCGCCCGCGCCATCACCCATGAAAACGATCTTGTCATCATCGATGAATACATCCGTTACGACGCCGTGATCAGATGTCCCGTCATACACAATCCCGCCGGCGATGCGGAAATCATACACCACTGGCTCCCTCGCCTGACAGCCGGCAAGGCCGATCAGGAATATCGCGAGTGAGGCGCCGCGGCGCAACATGACTATTCTTGCTCCAGCAGAAGCGTCATCATCTCCTGAGCGAAGACGCGGGCGGTCTGCGCAATCTCGACTCGGTCCGTTTCATCACCAAGCTCATAAGTGATCGCAGGGATATCAAACCGCTCATAGATGTAGGTCTTGGAAGTCGGCAAATCGACATTGTGAGCGCCTTGTCGATCAAACGTATAATCCGCGAGCTTGGCGCGCGCGCGGCTTAGCCATTCAGCGGTAAAGCCATAGTCAGTGCCATCACTCCCCTCTGGCTGCGTATAGAAAACGTTTTTTCGCGTGGAGTGAAAGTCGAGGAAGAGCGCCAGTCCTGGCGCTTCGATCGCATCGATTACTGATTTTGCCGCCTGAGTTTCTGGCTGAGTGAACGGCCCCCAATCGCGATTAAGGTCGATACCGGCCATATTGTGACGCCAATGTCCATGTTCGACTCCATCCGGGTTCAGGTTTGGGATGATGACGAGATCAAACGCCGCACGGAATTGTTCTGCCAGAGCCGATGCGCCAAGCACCTCTTCGGTGAAACTGTTCATTGCCAGCGCCCCAGTCACTTCCGGGGGGTGTTGTCGCCCGACCAGCATCACCGTTTTGGGCGCGTCGTTTGACGCGTTTGTGCGCATCATACGTATAGGCCGGCCCTCAATCGACTGTCCGATCTCAGCAGCGCTTACGTAGTTTTTGTCCGCATGCGCATCGATCACCGCCTCATGCGCGGCATTGGTGAATAATTCCTGCCCCGACATATAAATCGGCTCGTCATCAAGCGCGACTTTAACAGACACGCGATAGCCTGCGGCTTTCACATCAACCCAATCATCTGGCAAAACCGACCAGGATACGCCGTCCACGCTGATCTTTGGCTTGTAGCGATGCGGGTGCTCGTCATATCGCAGTATGATCCGGACATTTCCGGCGCGCGTCGGTGTCAGCCGAACCGCATACCATGGACTATTATTGATCGGCCTATCTTCTGGCGTCAGAAAAACCTCGATCGTCCGCTCATCTATGACGGTGCAAGACGTCATATTTGCAGACGAGAAATCGGCATCCAATTTAAATAATTCAGTCCGGCAGACCTGCCCTTCCGCCTGCTCTACTGGCACATCTGCGATTGGTGTTGGATCGACGACAGGCATCTGTGCGCAAGACGCCAGGAAGATGCCCGCGATTAAAGCGTGATACGGTTTCATGAAACGACCTTTTCTATGCGGCTTGCGAGACTTGTGAAGCGGGGCCGATCATATCGGCAAGTTGTTGGGCGGCACCGGCGGAGAGTGTCCAGCCAAACATACCATGCCCCATATTCAGATACACACCTGGTGTTTTTGTTGGGCCAACAATTGGCAAGCTGCTAGGAGTCGCCGGGCGGGCGCCAATCCAGGTCGATTTGATCTGAGAATAATCAGCAACATCTGGAACCAGCCGACGTGCTGTGCTGATCAGTTCCTGGATCCGTTGGCGGCGACGCTCTTCGCTGGCAATCCCGAAATCGGCAAACCCGGCAATTCGGATCTGGTCACCGATGCGCGAAAAAACAATTTTATACCCCGCATCTGTGACCGCTATTTCCGGCACGTGGGCTCCCATTGGCGCTGTCAGGGAATACCCCATCACGGGATAGATCGGCAGGCTGAGCTTGAGTTGGCGTAATAGTTTCGTCCCTGCCACACCCGTACAAAGAACGACGGCATCACAGCCGTGGCTATCTTCGCTCGCCAAGACAATTTCATGCCCGCCCCGTACGGTAGACTGAACCTCTGTGACATTCGCATTAAAGTGAAACCGAACACCAAGCTGGTGCTGGCACAAGTCGACCAATTGCTCTGAGAATCGCGCCGCGTCACCGACTTCATCTCCCTCAACGAACACCCCGCCAGAGGCCTCTCCAGTATACGCTTTTAGCGCTGGCTCCAGGTCGAGACACTCGTCCCAAGAGCATACGCGCTTCGCTGTGTCTGGTGGTTCAGGCGTGAGAGACTTTTGTGCTTTCTCGAGATCCAGCTTGCTCTTCAAAAGCACCAGCTTGCTGGCAGACCGATGACCGAACTCGAAATCTGTATCACGCAGAATGCCGCGGAATACCTGCCCCGACTTCACTGCGAGTTCTGACAGTTTCGCCGCGTCCGTAGCGGAAACTCTGGCTCGGCAGTGACCAAGAAACTTCATGGACCAGCTAAGAAATTCCAGACTAATGGAAGACGGCAATCGAAAAGCAGGATCCGATCCAAACAGAATTCCGGGGATTTTACTGACTAAGGATGGCGTCCCCATGGGCGAGGCAAAGCCATAGGAAAGCTGTCCGCCATTGGCAAAGCTGCTCTCCATTGCGGGTGCGGGCTCACGGTCAAAGACTGACACGTCATGGCCCTGTCTGGCGAGCATATACGCAGTGGTTACGCCCACAACGCCTGCTCCAATGATCGCGATTTTCATCTCAGGCCCCAAGGCAAGCAGGTGAGCTCCCGAAGGAAGAAGCTCACCCTCACTGGCACTGACTAGAATTCCTTGCGGATATCCACGTACCAATAACGCCCACGGTTTGAATGGAGACTTGGGAAATAACCGCTCGCAAATTCATCTGCGAGGGGTGGCTCTTCATCCGTTATGTTTCGGGCCCCAACCCGAATGCGTGTTTCGCCGCCGAGCCATTCTTCGAACTCATACTGGCCGTACAGGCTGACAGTCTCAAACGGATCAACTTCGAATATCTCGCCGTCTGGTCCAGTCACCGATGTATCGATCACTTCGCCAACATAGTTGTAGAATAGACCTGCGCCCCAAGCGCCATTACGCCAGATCATGCTGGCATTGCCGCGCCATTCCGGACGACCATTCTGTTGAACGCGGCTTTGTGAGCCTGGCACATCCACAGCGGCATTCGCTTGCCCGGAGTCAACTGCGGCGATAATTGTCGCGCCGGCTGGACCAGGCTCCTGGAATGCCTCTTGAAGGTACGCGGCGTTGACCTTGAAGTCGAAAGTGCCGAGCTGATCTGTATCCAGCCCCCAGTTTACGCCAACATCCACGCCTTCAAACTCACGTGGATTGAGGTTCACATATTGATCGGCCACTTCGATAATCTCACCGGCAGGGGTAAGACCAGCGGCCGTGTACAATGCAATCTCAGCAGCTGTCGGTGCAGCACGAACCACATTCGGGTTGGAACTGCCTTGCAGGCGCAAGACATAATCCAGCGAGATTTGATTCTGGTCGCCAAAAATGCCGACGACATCTTCTTGCTCAATGCGCCACCAATCCAGGGTGAAAGTCAGATCATCAACAAAGGATGGCTGATAGACCAGACCGATCGAAATATTGTCATTCTCTTCCGGTTGGAGGTCAGGACCGCCCGAACGAACGCTTTCAATAGAGTTGCCATCGCAATCGCCTGTATCAAATGCTGTCGCATTTGCGAGTGCCGTTGCTTCACACAAGATCCAGTCTTCACGACTACCGTTCACCCGGCGAATGCCCGTCGCGTTGATCTGCTCTAGATTGGGCGCGCGGAAGCCTTGCGAGTAAGCCGCACGGACCTGGAAGTCCGGATGCGGATACCAGGACAGCGCGACTTTCGGTTTCGCAACACTGCCAACATCGGAATAATCCTCTGCGCGGATCGCGAGCTGTGCGTCGAGGCTATAAATCAGCGGAATATTCATATTCTCGCTGACCAAAGGAACGGCCAATTCCGCGAACGCAGAGAAGACATCGCGGTCACCATTGGTGTCCGGTGTCGGGCTCGAGCCCATGATATCACTTCCGATGACATTACCCGTCACTGAATCAGTGAAGACGATTGTACCATCGAGCCGGGCATCCCGATCATCGGTGAATTCCTCGCGGCGGAACTCTGCGCCGAGCGCGATGCCAATATCGCCTGCCGGTAGCGCATAAAATGAGCCGCTGGAGACTTTGAAGTCTGCTAAGGTAAGCGAGGTTTCACCGACGCGCGACACCGGAACCAAGAAGCTGTCGATTGACGCCTGGCTGTTGAATGTCCCTGGAGCGTTCGTGTCGGTCGTGTTGCCGCCTGCAAAGATGTTATAAGCGTCCGCAGTCGTGCCATTGATGGCTTGCTGGAACAGCGTGTTGCTGACCCGGTTTGTGATATCGGTTGTTTCTGCTTCAGAATGCAGGAACGCGGTTTCCCAGTTCCATTGCTCCCAATCACCACGGAATCCGCCCAGCAATCTGAAGCTCTCATTTTCAACGTCGACCCGTCGCGGACCCGCATCCAATGGACGATAGTCGCGAATTTCGAGATTGACGCCGAATGGGTTGTGGAAGGCGTTCGCGGCAACGGCGAGGCGTCCACTTGAAAGGATCTGAGCCGCTTCACGCTCACGATTATAGTCGGCGTGATAATATGTGGCTTCGCCGAAGAATTCAGTCCCGTTTAGAAACTCGTGGTTGACGAACGCCATGATGTTCTGTCGCTCGGTATTGCCGACGAGTTCGCGATATCTCGCACGATCAAGGCGCAAGGCCGTATCGATCGAACCGCCATTGTCCGCACAAACACCGTTGCCGAGATCCACCAGGCACCCAGCGAACGTGTCTGGCTGGATATGGAAATCATCATCTCCGAGTGCAGCGATAGACCCTTCCAATGATCTGAATTCAGCCCATTGAGTTTGAGTAGAAAGGTTACGCAATTGCGTGTCGCCTTCGAAAGGTGTGCCCTCAAAGAAGGTTCGAAGGTCTTCCGTGCTCGAATTACGAAGTTGCAGTGCGGAGAACCCTTCACGATCGAGGATATTGCCAAAGATCGAAACATTGGTTCGATCATCATTGAAGTTCTTACCCCACTTCAAAGTGCCCGTCAGTTCTCGCAGATCGGTGTTTTCCGAGCCGCCATAGCGCAGGCTCCCGGTCAAACCTTCGAAATCATCTTGCGTGATTGTATTGATGACGCCTGCAACAGCATCGGTGCCGTAAATCGCCGCCGCGCCATCGCGCAGAACTTCCAAGCGCTGAATACCTGTTACCGGCAGTGATTGAGAGTTTACGGTATTTACTGGAACGAAATCTTCAACTTGCGTACCAGGGTGAAGCACCAGGCGCCGACCGTTCAACAGAACCAGCGTGTTGCCGGTGCCAATCCCGCGAAGGTTGATCGATCCGATATCGCCGCGCGCACCGTTGACGCCTGTAAATTCGGCTTCGCTGAATATGATATCGCCAACTTGTGGAATTGCGCGAAGTAATTCGTCGCCGCTCGATGCCCCGGTGACGTCGATATCATCGACACTCAGAACCGTGACGGGCAGCGCGCCTGCGACGTCGGAACCGACGATCTGCGATCCAACGATCACAACCTTATCGAGCTCTCGCGCCTCGTCGTCTGAATCTGCTCCGTCCTGGGCATATCCAACCATTCCTGATGCGAGCACGACACTTCCCAGAAGCGCACTCTTAAGCGTAGCTTTGACGAACATACTATATTCCTCCCGTAATTCATCAAAGCCAAGACTGATTGTCCTGGCGTCTCATGCAATGAACAAATTGAAGCCGGGGCATAACCTTGAGTTATATCGTTTTCGCCGATACGGCTTCGAGCTCGGCGGTCAATGCTTTCAAAAAGGAGCGCTCAGAAACCGACATGGAATAGTTTTCTCTGACGATGGCCCCTACTGAGAGGCCTATATTTTCGGAGAATTCGTAGATATCCACGTTAGCACCCGCTGGCCCGCGTGCCGCATACTCATCGACAATCGCAATCCCCGCGCCGCTGGCAACGAGCATCTTGGCGATATAATAAGTGTTGACCACAATTCGCCGCGATTGTTGCATTTCAGACACGTTCTCAAGATGCGAACTCAGCAAGTGCCCAAGCGGAGCATCGACGTTCAAATAGATCATCGATTCGCCAACCAGATCCTGAACGCTGATCTCACGTGGTTTGTCCGACCAGTGCCCCTCTGGTGTGACGCAGACGAAACTCGCAGTCGTGATCGGAACAATCCGCAACCCTTCGCGTGGGTAGGGCTGGTATGCGATCGCAATATCAGTCTCTTCTGTTCTCAGAGCGCTAACCGCCTCGTCGAAGTGGAAAGTTTCAATTTCAATGCTGAGATCCGGATAGAGTTCGGAAAACTTAGCAATCGCGCTCGGCCCCGCCGAAAGGCCGATGCTCGGCGCCAGCGCGATGCGAAGCGGTTTGTCCATGCTGTGCTGAACACCGCTCGCTCTCGCGCGAAAGCGATTAACTTCCGAGAAAACTTTCGCCGCCCCTTCAAACAAATCGGCGGCCTCACGCGTTGGCACAAGTCCGGTGGAAGTGCGCTCAAAAAGAGCGTAGCCCAACATATCTTCGGTATGCCTCAGCGTTTTGGAAACGGCAGGCTGAGAGACGCCCAAAAGCTCACCCGCCTTGCTAATAGAGCCAGCAGAATACACCGCATAGAAGACTTCAATCTGACGCAACCTCATAACTACAGGTTATCGCTCGGTGGGTTTGTGTAAATACGCCTCAAGCAGAAGTATTTCAGCGTTAGATTCAACGCCATTGCAACTAGTGCCCTCCTCGACTGGAAATTTTTCGAAAAACAAGGAGCGCCTTTTACGAGGGATGCTGAAGACGGGTTCGCATTAGACTGAAATGGGGGAATGCCCCCATCAACAGCGCGACAAGGCCTCGCTAATGTCCAATCCAACGCGCTCATCAACGTTCCTGAGAACATGACGCGCTCAGACTGGAGGCTCTTAGATGTTCAACCAATCCACATCCCGCGATCAGGCTTACGCGCAATTGACACGCCACTGGGGTCGCTGCCTAACCGGGCTTACTCTGGCAGTTTTACTGGTTTCACTCCCGGGCTGCATATCGGCGTCGGCGCCCAAAACTACCGCTGCTTTGAACGGCGAGGCAATGTACTCGCAGCAGCCTTGGGCAAAGAACCAACCTGTGAACATCACGGCCCGCCTGAACGCAATCCAAGGCGCCCTTGGTGCTGTCCAGGCTGCACAAGCCAGCTTCATAGAATACCAACATGCCCGCGCAGACGCGCACAATCAGCGACAGGCGCGCATATCTGCATACAATAGCCACGTCTATCATAAGCGGTTGAGGGCCGAAGAAGCGGAACGTCAAAAATGGGCGGAGTACGACGCACAGAATCGTCCGTCTGTCGCATTAGGGGCCATCAACCCTGTGCTTGATGGAGTGCCTGATACATTCAACCACGATGGCTGGAATTTAGGTGTCGCGGTCGCGGGTTGGGTCGGGATGCAAGACGCGGCACAACGACAAATTCGAATTGATCTCAACTCCAACGTACGAACGCCGCCACCGCCAAAGCCACCTCGCCACAAAAAGCAATAGGATCAGTCTCATGAAGAAAATTGTTTTCGCCAGCATGACGTTGCTTTTCACCAGTATTACAACGGGGTGTGCAAATCCAATGCACTCAGCATGGGCTTACAAACCTTTCTATGACGTCCATAACGGCGCATTTGAAGCCTCACCAGAAAAGGTCGATTATCGAGAATTCGACTCAATCGACGGCCTTGCCGCCGCAGAGCTGGACCTCTACCGACAAGGCTACGTCATGATCGGATACGTGAACATGCTCAGCCCGCAACCAACATTTGTCGGGCGCGGCGGCGCAAAGAAATGGGGAAGCTCCATCGGCGCGAGCCACGCGCTCCACTCGTTTGGAGGCGGCCACTATTTGGCGACCTATTGGGCCAAACCGAAACACTTGTCACTCGGTGCATTCTTCTCCGATGATGTCCCGGAAAAAGCACGCGATGCCGTAGAAACGGTATTCAGCAATCGTGCCGCCGTGATCATCGATATTGTCGTATTTGACAGCCCGGCATATTATGCTGGCATGCAACCTGGTGACTTAATCATCCAGGTGAATGGTGAAGCAGCGACCTCAAGCCAAGACCTGAGTACATTAGTGAGAGACCAGTCGGGCGAAGTGTCGACCTTCACGATCTGGGGGATGCTTGAAGGCGGGCCGCGACGCGTCGAAGTTCAACTCAATTAGCACGTTATCCGGTATGGTCAGCGGAGAGTTGAAGATTTATTTTCATGATCGCGGGAACGATATTTTCCATGAAAGCGTTTCGCTGTGAGTAAATCGACTCGGTCCAATCCTCTCTGAGAAAATCCGAACGAAACGCGCTTCTTTCATACCTCAGCATACCCAGTGGCAGTGGCACCTCGGTGAAGTCTTGGTGAAGATCAATGGCGTTCAACATCACCTCTGGCAAACTGTGGATCGTAACGGCGTAGGTCTGGAATCCTATGTGACCAGAACCCGAAACTCGCAGACGGCGCTTACTCCAGATAGTGGATCCTTACGCTGACAGATCCGGGCTCAACCGCTGCTTTTTGAAAACTCAACTCTTCATACGCATTATCTGCATTCGACGTTCCATAACCTTCGACCGGAAAACCGTTTACTATGTCCAGGTCGTAATTTTCATTTTCGTCGTGAATAAGAACAACCGCATGCGCATCAGCAGATAGCCCGGTAAACCTGTGGGTAACAGGCGCTGTTACGGCGGCCAATTCAGCATAGCGGACAGCATTCTCATAATCGTAAGCGTCGTAGGTTGCCTCTTTGTCAAAGACCAAAATTATGATCCTGCCATTCGTGTTGCGAGCCCCAGTCACTGTCACTTCCAGTTCGCCATACGAATTCTCGGTTTGCGCACTCAAGTCAGCAGCGCTCGCTGGAGTCTGTGCGGCTTCGGCAGCGGCTTGCGCCTCCACTTTCGCTGGTGTCTCCGACGTCATTCCGCTTGCGAGCCAGGCTCCACCGAAGAACAAACATGTGGTTGCCGCCAATCCGGAGACCAATGCGAGCTTAGAGGGAGAAGGCATGATCTTTTCCTTTGTTTTGAGTGCTATTTAGCCGTTTGAGTTTGACGGTCGCGTTCCTGTTGAGGCGTCCATTCAGGTGCGCCAAATACGTGCATCCATGCATCACCCATTCGTCTTGCCCCCAGGACGTTCTTCCCCAGCCGCCAAAACCCGTGAAAGAAGGCGACAAAAGGAGCAGCGAGCATTCGGCTCGGCGAGTTAATCTCCGGAATAGGTTTGACCAAACCATAGATGACGGCCTCATCTTCCTCGACAAAGGTGCCGAACATCCGATCCCAGAGGATGAAGATCCCAGCATAATTGGCGTCGAGATACTTCTCGTTCGAGGCATGGTGCACGCGGTGATGCGACGGCGTGTTGAACACCCATTCGACCGGTTTCGGAAACTTGCGAACTGCTTCCGTATGTAAAGCTGTCTGGAACAATTGCACCAGCATCTCTGAAAGCAGCACGACGAATGGATTAAAGCCGAGCAACACCAAAGGCAGATGGAAGAAAATTGGCCAAACCCCGTCCATGGGCCCGAATCGGTAGGCGACCGAGATGTTGAAAAAGGGCGACGAGTGATGCACCGAATGGGTGGCCCATAACAGGTTCACGCGGTGCATGAACCGATGCTCCCAATAGTAGGCGATGTCTGCAAGCACGACGCAAATCGCGATGGTTGCCCAATTCACCTGAATGTCGAACAGGGCGAACTGAGACGCGTAGAAATAGGCCGAGATGTAAAGACCAGCGAGTAATATGAACCCGATCGCAAAGAACATGACTAAGGTGAGATAGTTGGTGATCGTATCGCCGATCATCGACCATTTGAGTTTACGTAGCACCAGGTAACGAAGCAGTTCGAATCCAAGGAAGACGACCGAGAAATAAAAGAACCAGGTGCCGATCCACTCTTCCCAACCATAAACTTCTACTTCGCTCAGTGTTTTTAAGGTCCACTCCATGGACAGGTCCAATCACTTTATTTATCAGAACTGAAAATAAACTATTTTGCACTATATAGTTTGTCAACTTAGAAAAACAACGGACTACATATGGGTCGCCCAAGCGTCAAAGACGAACGTCGTGAACAAATCCTCCGCGCCTATGAAACCTGCGTCGCGCGGTTTGGTGTTGAAGGTGCCAGCCTCGAGAAGATCGCGGAAGAGGCAGGATTGGCCCGCCCTCTTATACGACACAATGTCGGCAATCGGGACGACTTGCTTGCCGCCCTGGTTGATCGGTTTTTGTCGAAATCAGAAAGAAATGTTCAACGCATGATCGACGGCCTCCCGGCAGACCGGGCGATTAAGACACTAATCGATTGGTTGTTCGATCCCAATTATTCGGATGCGCAATTCGTCTTGGTTGCAGAAGCATTGATCGCTGCCAGTCAAGAGGACCCGGCACTCGCAACACTGATGCAGAGCTGGACTCGGGACTTTATCGCCAGCGTACGAGGTGTACTCAAGGACAATGAGCCAAGCGCATCGAGCCGCGCGTTAGACGCTGTTGCGGCAGGTGTGACAGGCATCTACTTCAACACGGATTCGCTAACACCCCTCGGCGATATGAGCGATATTCGCGAGGCCTCTAAACGCGCCGCGCTGATGCTCGTAGCAACACTGGAACGCGCCTAATGACCGCGCTCCCACGGGACGCCTATACCAGTGCTGAATGGCAAAAACGCGAACGCGAAGACCTTTTCTCGGATACTTGGCAATTTGCAGGCACCGCTCAAGATTTTGAGACGATCGGTGATTTCCGCACGGTTCAGGCCGGCGCTTTTCCTCTCGCCATCGTTAAATCCAAAGACGGTACCTTACAGGCGCACCATAATCTCTGCCGTCATCGTGGCGCGACCCTCTTGGACGATGTGTCAGGCAATACCGGATCCAGTTTGGTTTGTCCTTATCATCGCTGGACCTATTGTTTAGATGGGCGGCTGCGCGGGGTGCCGGATTTGGCCATCTGTTTCCCCGACTTGGACCGCGCGGGGCTCGGTCTCAAACCAGCTGGGCTTGGTGTTTACAAGGGGCTGGTGTTCGTAAACCCAAACCCGGATGCCGACTTTTCTGAGTGGATAGAACCGTTAGAATCGGCCAGTTGGCCGCATAATCTCGCGTCCGAAGAGCTGCGCGAAGCGGTTCCGCTGATTTATGACATGAAATGCGATTGGAAAGTCTTCGTCGAGAACGCGATTGACGGGTACCACCTCGCATATCTCCATGAGCATACTTTGGGCGGGCCGGGACCAAGTGAGAATGTTTGGGAAAAGCTGGAGGATCACATGGTTTGGTATGCGACTGACGATGGCGCTGCACGTCATCGTGTTCCCGGTCTCATCCGAAAACAAACGAAGAGCTTGCCTTCCCTCAAACACACGGCTGGGATGGAATATGCTGGTGTCTATTTGCTATTTCCATCAACGCTGATTGTCCCCACGCCTTTTGGGTTCAGCGTTTCATCACTGCGTCCCACAGCACCGGGACAGTGTAGAATGACAGTGCGACATTGGGTTGGCCCCGGGCAATCTAAGGATCACAGAAAAGGCATATCTGGGTATGACAAATCCTCTGGCGTGATCTCGTCTGATCACTGGAAAAAACATCCCCTCGAGACAGGCGACTTCCAAACGGAAGATGTGTGGATCTGTGAGCGTGTGCAGCAGGGACTGGAGTCACCTGCGTTCGAAGCCGGTCCACTCGCGCGGGGCACGGGTGCCGAAGATCCAGTCGCGTGGTTCCGGCGCTCTGTATTGGATCGAATGCCCGTTTAGCCAGCAAAAGAAAACTTACGCTCGCCGGGTATTGCGAGTTCAAGTTAGCAGGCGAGATTTATTCGTAACCCTAGTTTAGCAATGTCAGACGCTGCGCTGTTTGGCGATCGCTCGATCAACGGCAACACGAAACTTGTTCTGCGCCGACTTTTTTAGGCAAGGAAGAAGAAGTGCGAAGTGGTGCTCAATCCCGCGCACCTGATCCGCCCATGTAATGTCGACTAATCCTTCAAACTCGCCTAGGTGGTCCATCCAATAGCGGCTCATGACCCATATCGATCGGGTGAGAACGGCGAGGTCGTCCACGGCGTTTGTGCGGAACATGCCTTCGGCCTGAATACGCTTCATCAAGGCATACAACTCTTCGTAATCCGCCATTGCCTGGGCCTCAACCGAACCCACCTTGTCGGCGAAATGCACACGATCGCGCAATAAGAAGCGGTTATTCCAGATCAGGCTCATGGCAAATAGAAGGTGATCGACATAATCGTCGGCAACTGACCCGAGTTGAACCCTGTCGCGCCGCTCATTCATTTGCTGACGAAGGACTTGCACAATTTCCAGCGCCAAATCACTTTTGGACGGGAAGTGATAGGTCAGATTGCCTTGCGAGATTCCAATACTGGCCGCGATCTCACTTAAAGGTGTCGCGGGATAGCCTTTCTCATTGAACAGCTTGCGGCTGGCCTCAAGAATTCGCTCTGGCGTGTTTGTCCGTGAACCCATGCTTGGCCGATCCATCGCGTTTTAAAGCTGGTGCGCTTGACGATATAGGTTGTATAACCTAATAATAGGTTGATCAACCTATTCTATGTATTGGAGCCACAGCATGCCAGAGATTTCGAAGCGAATTATCATCGTTGGCGGCGGAACATCGGGTTCAGTGCTCGCTGCGCGGTTGAGTGAGGATCCATCACTATCGGTGACGCTGTTAGAGATTGGCCCGGATGACGACACGTATAGTGAGGGCATTCTCGACCCCACCCGCGCACCAGAAGCCTGGCTCGGCCTGCAGCCGGTCGCGATGACGCCAATGATGAATGGCGAAGGTGTCATCCCGATGATCCAAGGGCGATTGCTCGGAGGCACGTCGGCGGTGAATGGGCTCGCCACACTGCGTGGCCTTCCGGAAGATTACGATGGCTGGGCGGCGGCGGGCCAGGAAGGCTGGGGCTGGGATGAGGTGATCGACACATTCATCGCAGCTGAAACAGATCAAGATTTCGGGGCCTCCGATATTCATGGAGATAACGGACCGCTTACCGTTCGCCGGTGGCGGCGCGACGAGATGGGCCGCGCGCAACTTGCATTCTATGACGGCATGCGCGCGCTCGGCACCAAAACAGTGGACGACATTAATGATCGCTCACAGCTGCCGGGTCTAGGCGTATTCCCGGTGACTATCGACGCTGGCGCGAAGCGAGTCAGCACGAGCCGCGCCTATCTCACCAGCAGCGTTCGAGCGCGAGAGAATTTCACGCTCCGCACCGGGACAGAAGTTACCTCATTGATGATCGAGAATAGTCGCGCGGTTGGGGTTCAGTTATCAACCGGCGAGACCCTGGAGGCTGACGAGATTGTGGTCACGGCCGGCGCCTTGTGGACCCCTCATTTACTGATGCGGTCGGGTATAGGTCCCACCGCTCATCTCGCCGATCATGGGATCGCACTGCACGCGGATCTGCCGGTCGGCGAGACGATGAGCGATCATATCGGTCCCGGCATTCGCTACCTGCACGCCGGACCCCGGGGCGGAACTGCAGGACCGGCTCAGTCGCTTTTGATCGGTGCCTCAAACGGGGTCGACATAGACTATCATGCCTTTCCGATTGCGCCGCCGCCGCGCGAGGGAGACACAGAATTTGTCATGGCGGTGTTCTTGTTGCGCTCGTCCGGAAAAGGCAGCGTGCGGTTGGGCGACAATCCGGAATACGGCCCGGTGGTTACCGCGCCGCCGCTCCCGGATGATGCCAATGACCGTTTGCGGCACGCGTTCAGACGGATCGCAGAGTGGGAGCAGTCGGACGCTGCGAAAGCGCTCGGCTGTGCGCAAATCGAGCCAATTGACCTGACTGCGCCAGACGCCCCTCAACGCGCCAGAGAGCAGTACACGATCAGCTATGGACACATGACCAGCACTTGCCCCATGGGCGCGGTGCTCGACTCCGACTGCCGGGTCCTTGGGATTGACGGATTGCGCGTCGCGGACGCGTCGATCATGCCGACTATCCCATCCGGCAATACCTATCTTGGCTGTGTTATGGTCGCCGAACGCGTCGCCCGGAAAATGATGGCAGAGGCGCAGTTATAGAGGCTGCTTTTTGCTCAGCACGAAACACAATTTCCTACACAAGGATCACCATAAATGGCCCAAATAATTGATGTCTTTTGGTCTTTCCGAAGCCCTTATTCTTATCTGGTGACGCCAGATCTTTTGCGGCTGCGGTCTGACTTTGATGTGACGGTTCGGCTGCGCCCCGTGCTTCCGATTGCCCTGCGAGCGAAGACGACGATTTTCGATGCTGCCGACAAGAAACGTCCGCGCTACATCGTCATGGACGCGCGCCGGAGAGCGGAGTTCCTGGGTCTGCCATTCAAATGGCCAAGCCCCGACCCGGTGATTCAGGACCGCGAAACATTTGAGGTGCCGGATCATCAGCCATTGATCTGGCGTCTGACCAGCCTTGGCGTCGAAGCAGAACGGCGCGGTAAGGGGATCGATTTCGCGCACGCGGCCGCTGCCCGGATCTGGAATGGCGAGCCGGACTGGGACAAAGGCGAAGATCTTGCCGAAGCCGCAAGATCTGTCGGTCTGGACCTCGCGGATATGGAACGAGCGGTCTCAGATACAGACGTGAAGTCCGTCGTCGAGCAGAACCATCAAGACCTGGAAAAGGCGGGCCATTGGGGCGTGCCAACCATGGTGTTCGACGGTGAGCCATTCTTTGGACAAGACCGGATCGACACCCTTCGCTGGCGACTGGAAAATGTCGGGCTGCGCAAAAGCTGAGAACAGCAGCGTCAGCAAATACCTCACACGGAATAATTTGGAGCAAACACATGGATCTCGGTATCAAAGGAAAAACGGCCATAATGGCTGGCGGCAGCGCTGGCATGGGGCGGGCGACGGCCGAACGTCTGGCAGAGGCCGGCGCGAACCTCTTCATCTCAGCCCGCCGCGAAGAACGGCTGAACAAAGCGGCTGAGGAAATCGCGGCGAAATATGGCACCAGTGTCACGCCGGTTGTTGCGGATTCTTCGACGGAAGAGGGACGCAGCGCGCTGTTCGCAGCTTGTCCTGATCCGGATATTCTGGCGATCACGATCAAGCCGCCGGCGCCGAATGGTGACTTCCTGAAAGTGACGCCCGAGATGTGGCGCGAGTCGATCGAAACCACGTTGATCGGACCGATCGAAATCATGCGGCACTATATTCCCGGGATGACCGAGAAGGGCTGGGGCCGGATCGTCAATATCGCGACCTTCTCAGCCAAGAACCCGATGATCTGGCGCCTGATGTCAGGGCCGGCGCGCTCGGCTTTGATCAATTACACCGCCAGCGTGTCGCGCGAGATCGCCAAGCACGGCGTGAATATCAACAACCTTCTTCCAGGCATGTTCCAGACCGAAGGAGCGAGCGAAATCATGAAAGACTATGCCGAGGCGTTTGGCCTTGAGCCGATCCCTGAAATTGTGCGCCCGCACTTCCTGGCGAACAATCATATCCCCACAGGGTTTGTCGGCGACGCCGATGATCTTGCGCCCATGGCCGCATTCCTTTGCAGCCAATTGTCTCGGTTCATCGTCGGCCAGAACATTGTCATCGATGGCGGACAACATGCGTCTTTGTTCTAGGCGAATGGATTGGCGATTATGGGAAACGGAAAATACCAGCTGCACGGTTTGAAACTGTCATATTTTACGGGGAAGCTTGAAGGGTACTTCCGAGCCAAGGGCATTCCATTCGATTTCATCGAGATGGACCGCACAGATTTTCGAAATTGTGCGGAAGCCACTGGGATTGCGCAGATGCCACAAGTGCAGGCCCCGGATGGCGTGTGGATGACCGACACGACCGCCATGATCGCGCATTTCGAACAAACGTTTGACGGGCCGGCGCTCTCGCCAAAGACGCCGACGGCAAAATTCTTCAGCCTTCTTCTGGAAGACCTATTTGATGAGTGGTTATGGCGTCCGGCGCTCTATTACCGCTGGGTTCCGAAAGAAGATATGCGCCTGCTCAGCCATCAAGCCGCAAGAACCATGTTGCGCGATGTGAAACTACCGCAAAGGTTGCGCCAGCAGTTCATCAAGGCACGCCAAAAGAAGGTTTATCTCGACCAAGATGGCGTTACTAAGGAAACCGCACCAGCGATTGAAAGCCTCTATCTGGGCGTTCTGGAAGCACTCGAACCAATCTTCTCGGCGCGCCCGTATTTGTTTGGCGATCACCCTTGTGAGGCAGATTTCGGATTATTCGGACCGTTCTTTCGGCATTTTTCGCATGATCCAACCCCAGCAGCAATCATGCGCGAGACGGCGCCCAATACGTTTCTCTGGACGGCACGTCTGTGGGCGGCGCGGCCCGAAGACTTTGCCGCTGTACCGCGTATTGCAGATGTGCCGGAAGACATGGCGGCCTTGCTAGACATGGCGGCGAACGACTACTTGCCTTATCTCGCTGCCAATTCAGCCGCGTATGAAGTAAAAGCCAGGAAGGTCTCATATCAACAAGGCGGGGTGCACTGGACGGTACCTGTGTCGCCATATCGAGTCGCGTGTTTAAACGTACTAAAATCTCTGTTCACGCAGCTGGACAAACAAGACCAGAAGTCTGCCGCCCGTCGCCTTGGCGAAACCGCATCGACGGTTCTAAGTCAGCGCGATGTTGAGATCCGCAATAATCGCCAGCGCGTAAAGCCGACAGACCGGTTGTGGCAAGACGGACCGGTGTAGAGGGAAACGCGCTGGTCTTAAGTCGACAGAATTGCGGCGCGACGCCATTCCCTCAAACCGACTATGCACATCCCTAGAAACACACAGTACAAGCCTGCCGTCAGCCACAAATCCTTATGGATGTACAAAGGGATATAGATCAGGTCTGCGGCGATCCACAGCCACCAATTGGCAATCCATTTGCGTGACAACATGAATTGCGCGACGAGGCTCAATGACGTCGTGATGGCGTCCCAGCCAGCGACGGTGGAGTCGGTCCATCGAGTCAATCCAAAATGAATGGCACTGGCAACAAGCGCTACTGCCAGCAAGCATCCGATCAGTTGCACAGGTCTCAGAGTTGCGATCTTGACCCCGTCATGGTCTGCCCCGCCTCGTGACCACCAAAACAGACCGAGCGCGTTCAACGCAATGAAAACGATCTGTAATCCGGCGTCTGCGTAAAGCCCGGACCGAGCAAACAGCACCAGAAACATAGTACAGCTCAAAATACCCGCCGGAAAGTTCCAGATATTGCGTTGGATCAGCAGCCAGACACACACTGCCCCACTGATTGTGCCGATAAGCTCAATCCACCCCATCATGCTGCCCTCCGCCAGTTCACTAATCCATCGGATAACCGCGCACGCATGTCCGGCGAGCGAGAAAACGTCCTTATCGGTTCTCGCTGGGATTGTCAGCGAAAACCAGCCCATCATCGATGTCAGCCCATTTTTGGAGACGGTTTCGCATCAGATCGTCATTTCTCTACGAAGTCCCCGTTCGATCATCGCATTTTGCAAAAATTGCGCCTCGCATTATGCGGAAAATCTTTTGCAAAAAGCGTTATCGGGAAACTTCAATTCTCGCAAACCTCTGTTTTTACGTTATTAAATTTCTGTTCGCGCATCTTGCAAGCATGAAAGCCAAACAGGAGGCTTCCATGGCCAGCGTATATTTATCCATTCAAACTGACACCGTCCTAAATCGGTTCCACCGCGCCATGGCGCAGGCCAGTGCGATTGCGAGTGATATGATTCAGGTCAAAACTGAAATCACTGACGGCACCATGGTCAAAGTCATTCGGACCGAGTGTCCGTGGGCGATTGCGGTATTCCGGTCGTTGAAAACGATGGAGGCCTAAGATGACCGCATTCGCGCAGATGCTCATTCGGTTGGTTACGATTCTACTCGTCGTTATCCTGGTCGGGTGCGCCGGGTCCTTTGAACGCCCTCAGAACCTGATTGGGGTATCAAACGCACCCTATCAAGCCGAACGGCAATCGATGTCGGACGCGGTTGAGACGCGGGCATTTTCAGCCGCATCATCACAAAATATGGGGCGATGCCAGGACATGGATCTGGCGCTGACCGGACAACCGATCGATGCCGGTCTCGGGGCGGCATTTGATCAGCCGCTTTTGCTGTCGCCTGGAGATCTTGTTCGGTTGGAAATTGTTCGCGGTGACGGATTCGAAGGCGATTTTGTAATTTCGCCAAGCGGCTATTTGCGACTGCCCTTCATTGGAGATATTCCCGCTGCTGGTAGCACCAAACAGCACTTGGAAGATACGGTGTCGCGCTTACTCGTCAGCGGTGGATATTTCAAATCAAACTTCGTGCAGGTTTCAGCGGCAGTCTTACATTGGGCGCCAATCCAAGTGTCCGTATCTGGCGCGGTGTATCAATCTGGCGATGTGATCCTCAACGAAAAGAAAGCAGACAGCGAAGCTGCGCTAAGACTAGATGCAGCAGGCGACTTCACCCTAGATCGCAGACTGAGCGGTGCCTTGTTCGCAGCAGCCGGCATACGGCCAGATGCGGACATTCGAAATGTCGTGCTCACTCGTAACGGCCGACGTCGAGTATTCGACATGACGGGCGCCATCGACGGCGGACCGATTGATGATCCGCTTTTGGTTGCTGGCGACCGGATTCATGTGCCGTCCAGGGGTTGCTTTCAAGTCGCTTTGGCACGCCCGTCGCGGATTACGCCGCCCGGTATCCGCGTATTCATGTCAAATCTGACAAGTCCATCACGCTCAAATGCGAATTCTGCAATTGGCGACTATGCGACACAGCTGCCTTATGGAACGCGACTCTTGCAAGGGCTCGTCTCGGCCAATTGCGTGGGCGGCATTCAGGCAACAAATGCTCGTCGTTGGGCTGTGCTCATTTCGCGCAACCCAATGACCGGCGAAAGCGAAGTCGTCGCGCGCTCCATCGAGGACTTGGTTCGACGTGCGGACCGCGATGATTTCAATCCGGTTCTGCTGCCAAACGATGCAATTGCTTGTTATGACTCACACGCCACTAATGTTCGCGATGTCATCGCGATGGTCTCTGAGGCAGCAGCACCTGTGCTCAATGCAGCATTGTTCGGAGGTGTGGTGCGATGATCCGCAACTGGACTTTCCTCAAAGGCGGACCGCGCCAAGGGCGTTTCCTGCGCTATGCAATTGTGTTGCTGATTGGGTGGGGCGTGATCGCCATACTTGCTGCCGCTGTCTTTTTCCTGACGCCGAAGACTTATAGCAGCGGGTTTACGCTAATCTTGCCAGGCGCCGGTTCGGCATCTTCAGTCAATCTGGCGTCCCTTGGGCAGGCAACCAGCAACACCGCCTCACCATTTGGCAGCCATAGCTTGAGCCCGACCGAGAATTACAAGAAGCTTCTACAGTCTTACCGCCTGAGAGGTTCAGTTGCAGCCACGATGCAGTTGTCTATCGAGGATGTGCCAGCGCCAAGTATCAAGCTCGCGAACCAGACCAAACTCATGTATCTTTCCGTGAAAGCAGCGACCCCAGCGGACGCAAAACGCTTAGCGGATACCTGGTTGTTGTCGTTCGAAGAAGAACTCGCCGCCCTCCGCAGCGAGGAGCAAACTTTGCGAGAAGCAGCGTATCGCGAGACGCTTGCTGGATTTGAGCAAGGTGTACGTGAAACACAAAGCCGAATAATCGCGTTCCAAAGCCAGCACGGTTTGATTTCGATTGAGCAATTTCAGGATCTGGTCGGACAAACAGAAACCCTCAGAATTGAGCTGGAACGCGCTCAGGCTGAGCAACAAGTTGCGCAGAGAGAAGTGATCCGACTGTCGGGGATACTGGGTGTTTCTGCTGAACAGGCCATCGACATTCTGACCTTGCTCTCAGACAGTTCTTTTCAGTCTTTGATCGAAGCACAAGCGAAAGCAAACACTACCCGATCAGAACTGACCGAGATGTTTGGTGCAAACCATCCAGAAGTACTCGCAGCAACTCAAGAATTGTCTGGGATAAACCAAGGTCTATTTGATCGCGGTAGAATTCTAATTGGCTTTGAAGCATTCGCGACACTGGATCGCGGTTATTACACCTCCACTGATGCCCGTTCTGAATTGATTGCGGGCCTCGTCGAGGCCACTGTTCGTCTCGCAGGCGTCAAAGAGCGCCGCGATGCCACGCAAGCGCAACTCGCGGAAACGCAGTTGCGGGTCGAAAGCCTCGCAGCGCCAGCGACGGAGTTGGATGGATTGTTGCGAGATCACCAGGTTGCGGAAACTGTGTTCGCGTCAGCGCTTGCTCGGATAGATACCAATCGCACAGACGTATTTGCTTCCTACCCATTAACGCAAACCGTTGAATCACCAGGCACACCTAGCGCTCCTGCGACGCCATCGAAGAAGTTCATCGCCCTCGGCACGATTGCCGGGATGTTGTTTTACGCAATTGGATTGGCCCTATTATGGATCAGACTGCCAGTTATTCGCGCGCTCCTGAAGACTTTATAGTTTCCGCTGCGCTGGCAACCACCTGGATCATTTACCTGTTCGGGGGATTGTACGTGTTGGGGCCAGTCTTGGGAGTCGGCCTGACAGCCCTTCTGTGCACGCGCGTGTATTTGAAATCTGACGGCATTCGCACCACTAATGTGCCGAGCATTCCGAGCGGCGTATGGGTTTGGATCGGGGGCATGTTCGTCATGCTTCTAGCCCTCGAGGTCGGTCATATGAACCAAGGCCTTGGAATCGGTCAGACGATAAAGTCGACGATTGGATGGGCCAAAGGTTGGGCCCTTTTGGCGCTTTTTCCACTGGTTGGCGCTTGCATGAGCATCAAGATCGAAACTTTGATACGCGCAGCCAGTTGGGTCGCTTTGGGAACGCTTCTTCTGACTCCTATATTCATGACAGCACCGATGCTTGGCTTACCAGAGGTGTTGTTTGTATCGCCGCTTAAACTGGTCGGGGGTCCCGGCCCAGAATTCTTTGCGGTTCAACTTTACTCGATTGAGCCGACCGATGGCTCCACGCGATTGCGGTACTTCACACCGTGGTCTCCCGCTGCTGGGATGATCGGCAACATGTATTTGATCTTTGCATTATCGGACAAGCGCAAGTTCTGGAAGTGGATGGGAGTTGCTTCCGCCGTCGCAATGATTGTCACTTCCAAGTCGCGCCTCGCCCTGGCAGCGGCATTGTTCATCTGGCCAGTGGTGATTGCAATCGGAGAGACAAAGCGCCCAATCCTCTGGTTCATGGCGACCATTGGCTTACTCACACTGACGCCGTTGGCACAGCCCATATTGGATTGGCTGGATGCGACATTGAATTCTGTAAAGTCGATGCGAGCCGACTCGACGCGCGTGCGGGAAATGCTCGGGGAGATCGCTATGGAACGGTGGTGGAGCGAAGCGCCAATTTGGGGTCATGGTGTCGTGGAACGCGGCCCTCACGCAGTCGAATTCATGCCAATTGGAAGCCATCATACATGGTACGGATTACTCTTCGTCAAAGGTGCTGTCGGTGCGATCGCATTGGCGATCCCGCTCGCCTGGAGCATGTTGGAATTTGCTCTTCTTGCCGTCACCCGCTCTAGAGCTGGTCGAATTGCGTTCGCGATGATTTTGCTAATGGCCTTCTACTCAATCGGCGAAAACCTGGAGATTCTCGCCTACTTGATGTGGCCAGGTTTGATCGCAATGGGCATTGCCGCACGCGAACTTCGCGATGCCAGTCAGATATCCACAGCCGCGCATCAACGAACGATGCCCTCCCAGAATTGAGTCAACGCTTTGGCGAGATCGACGGCGTTGTCCTCTTGGACGGAATGGCCCGCATTAGCAATTTCAACGAATTTTCCGTTCGCGCATCTTTCCGAAAATGCCAACGCTGACCCCGTGGAGAGAATACGACTTCGTCCGCCGCGAACAATCAAACAAGGCAATGTCCATCGTGATGCCAGCTCGTTCATTTCCTCGATATGCGCGAGAATATGATCAAAATCTGTTGGGCGCCGGGTGTCATGTTTCCATGTCCATGCTCCATCACTCAAACGGTGGGTCAAAGATCGATAGCGATATAGTAACTCTGAATCGGATTGCTGCGCACCGAGTCGACGAGCTAGTTCAGACAGGCCTTCGGGTCCCTGAGAGACTCGCTCGGAACTCATAAAATCTCGTATTCTCGTGACATCGCCAAAAGACACACCAGGTGCGACATCTACCAGGGTCAAACTATTGACTGTTTGAAGCGTATTGCGCGCGCAAGCGTGCGCGGCGACGACACCGCCGAGGGACATGCCTGCCAAGTGCAATGCGCTCCACCCGAGATCTGCGAGGACATTGAGGATATCGTCGACCTGCGACGCAATTGTATATTCATCACACCAGTCACTCTCTCCATGCCCGCGCAGATCAAGCGCGACACAGCGATAGCGATCTCGTAAAAGCAAGCTGCAAAGCGTCCAAGTTTCAGCCGACATCGCACCGCCATGAAGGAATAGGCAATTGGGACCATTCCCGCCCCAATCAATCCCGCGGATCTGATTTCCATGCGCGCCACGAAAGCGCACTACAGTAGGTTCTTCAACGGGACCAGTCAGACCGACGCCAGCCGCAAGCTCATCAAGAATAGACATGTAGTGCTTGTGCCGCGGTGACGTAAGGGACGTCCAGAAAAAGCTCTCGACCTTAGAAAATGGGAACCGGTGCGGACTGCTTCAGCCTGGCTTTCTGGCGACCATCTCCGCTCAGGAGGTCTGCCCAACGCGCGATCATCGAAGGGTATTCTTGCGAGGCAGCCGCTTGCGCATGTGTTCCGCACTCTTGCAGGTTGGACACCGCGGCTGCCTTGTAAATCGCGCGAACGATGCTGGCAACATTTCCAGGGGCGTGCGAAAAGCCGTGCGACGTCAATTGGTCACGCAGCCCATCAACGTTTGCCGCCAAAATCGGTCTACCTGCGGCGCGAGCTTCTGTTCCCACTAAGCCAAAGGCTTCCCAGCGAGAGGGGATGGCGACAATATCTGCCTCTCGCAAAAATGCGGCCGGCGACTCGAATGGGCGACAGATCTCCACATTTGGGCACGCCTCGGCGAGCCCATGCAAAAGCGCATCGTCTGGCCCCGTTCCCGCGAGCTTTAGCTCTGCCACGTGCGAAGGTATGCGGCTCATGGCTGCAAGCAAAAGATCGAAACCTTTTTGTTTGTGAAAACGCCCAAAAGCCCGGATCTGAAGCGGACCCTCAGATCGATGAACTGGTGGTATTTCTAGCAAGGCATCGCAATCCCGCGATTGCGGGATGGCGACGACTTTATCTATTGGCGCCAATTTGTGCTCATAAATCCAGGAACGCTGTGCGTGGGAGACTGCGACAATTGTGTCGGCCAAATTGTACGCTATTTTCAGCATCTGACGGAACCGCCGCTTTGGTTTCACTTCGCTCTGTTCATAGCCCGCTGTATAGGTGTGCTCGATCAATATGATGCGTGCGAACCCCCCAAACAAACGAAGCTCCGCAAGCCATCGCAACTTTTTCCAGTTTGCTGTGAAATGGACAATGGCGATATCGCCTGGCGACGTAGCCCTGATCTTGGAATTACGAATATCAACAATATCATGTGCGCCTAATTCAGCGAGTTCAGGATGCTCGAAATTTTTGAGGGCGCGTGTAACACCGCCCATCGCGAGATCATCTAGAATGTGTACAATGCGTTTTTCGTTGGTCATTTTTAGGCCTTCTCGAGCAAAGCTTGCAGGGGACGATCAAGCGCTAATGGTCGAAAGCGCAATACCAATGCCGCAAGCAGAGTTGTCAGGGTTTTTGCGGGCTCATCGAACAGAATCTTCGGACTGGTTGCCAAAGCTTCTTTCATCAAAGACCAGGCAAGCGCGCCCTCTCCCATTCGAAAGCTTCGTCGAGCAAGGTAGCGTTTTTGATAGGCTTCAGCCTGGGCGCACCAGGTGTTCGCAAACTCTGGATCCAATTCAGCGACTCTGGCGCGCACTCTCGACCAAGTTTCGAATTGTTTGATGACGTTGGCGGACAAGCCGCCTTCATTAATTCGATAGGCCGTTAGCGCACCCTGAATGCCTTCGAATTTCCAGTTGGTCGTCAGCGCGATACGGCACCAACACTCAATGTCCTCTGACTGACGAAAGGTCTCGTCAAAATAGTCGAGCTCTTCTCGCGCAGTGTTAAGGAATGCGATGTCATTGAATACAGCCTTTCGTAAAACCGGCGCAGACCCATTGCCAATGGGGTTGCGAAGAAACACATCCTTCGCAGTTACGTTCAGAAGCTTCGGCCGCTGCAAGATGCGCAAGGGAGTGCCCGCATCATCCATCATGGTCGACGCCGCGTAACTGATACCGACGTCAGGCGACATCAGCAAATGCTCAATATGCTTTTCAAGTTTTTCTGGTGCCCAGAGGTCATCAGAATCCAACAACGCGATGAACTGAGCGCGAGCGTTTCGAATTCCTGTGTTTCGCGCGCCGGCTAGTCCGCGGTTCACCTGAGAGATTATCCGAATGCGCGGATCATCATAGGCCCGGCATAATTCCACTGACTGATCACTGCCGGCATCGTCGACGATCAGTAATTCAAAAGCTTCGAAGGTTTGCGCCAGGACTGAATCGATGGCGGCTTCGACGTATTTCGCGGTGTTATATACCGGCATAATAACGGATACGATTGGCGTGCTCATTTTGCGACGAGCTCCTTTATTTTTGTATTGGGAATGAATGACAACAAGGCTCCAACCAGTGTGAAGCCGGTGCGTTTGGGTTGGCGAAACAGTAAGCCGGGATCGCGTCTCAGCGCCGACATCAATAGATGTAACGCTGTCTTAGGACGTCCCATTCGCAAAGCTCGGCGCGCCAACTGACGGTGACTGACACCATACGCACGGCATGCCGCTGCTGGCGCGACTTCCGGATATTCCAGGCACGCAGCCGCGACCATTTGAAACCAGCCGTTTCGCATCGCCTGCAAGTTTGCAGATTGGCTATCATCGGACGAGCGATAGAAAAACCACTCAGCATCCACGCCGGCGATTTCGCAGTTGCCTTCAAGCGCAACACGCAACAGCCAATCCTGATCTTCCGCATAATCGAGACCCGCTGTAAAGCCTCCTGTCGCCATGAACACTGATTTGCGGCAGACGATATTGGAGGTGCTGCAAACGGCGTTTTCAGCCATTATGTCAGCGGAAGTCAAAAGCGGGATATGCGGTGTTAAAGTCCCTGGCTTCAAGGTCTTGGCATCGATGAATCTCGTGCGACTAAAGGCGACGCCCAGCGACGGCTCTTGATCGAATTTCGACAGCATCCCCAGAAGCCGTTCCGGCGCCCAAAAATCATCGGCGTCGAGAAATGCCAAAACGTCTGCGCGCGCCAAATCGACTCCCCGATTGCGCGCAATTGAAGGGCCACTATTCGGACGCTGCACGACACAAATGCGAGGGTCTTGTTGCGCTAAAGCCAAAGCAATTTGGGATGTGTCGTCTGATGAGCCATCATCAACGACAATCAGCTCCCAATTTTGAAGGGTTTGGGACTTCAGGCTTTCAATCGACGCGGCAATCGTTTGGCTCGCATTATAGGCGGGCATAATGACGGAAATAGCTGGCATGCAGGTCATACGCTGGCTCCCATGGCTTGAGGTGGTTTCATCGCTGGTCGCAAAATGGTTGCAAGCAAGACTGCGAGCGCAAACACACTCGCGCTAGCAACCGAAAGCACGGCCGCCACGAACAGGCCCTGGTTGGAAAATGCGGCAAATGGGACCAGCACGCAGAAGGAAAGTCCGAACGAAATCTGAAAGTCTTGCCCAGAGCGACCGTCAGCACGCGCATTCATTCGCGCCGCATCCACCAGCAGGCGAGCTGGACCACCGAGGCAGAGGATTGCGACCAATGGCGCGGCAGCCGCCCAGTTTGCGCCAAACACCACCGGAACATATAGCAGCGCGGCCGCAGCTTGTGCGCAATAGAGCAAGCTGAACGGTAGGCCGAGATTTATGATTGCCTTCCGATATGCTTTGACCCGGTCACCTGCGACGCAGAGATGCGGATAGACTGCATTGGAAAAAGCGCGATTAAGGGCTGTCGAAACGCCCAAGCCGGCATTGAAAGCAAAATAGTACAGGCCGAGAGCCTCTACGCCCAAAGTCAAAGAGACGATGAATTTGTCCGCTTGATCACGAAACGCACACATCAGTTCGGACCCAAGGACCGGCAGGGAAAATTTAAGTATACCCACAACGGGTGCATATCCAGCGCTCTTATCCTGCGCCCAAGCTTTGGAACGCAGCATTCCGATAAGCCAAATCGGCGCGGTCAAAAGTTTGGGCAAAACGATCGCCCAGGCGCCAAAGCCACATATTGCCAGGATCGCTGTGAGAACGTGATCCGCCGCCACTTGAGCGGTCGCGATCCCTGCAAGCTCTTTCATACGCTCTTCACGCAGAAGACAATAAGCGTGCATCACGCCAAAAGGCATCATCAGGAAGACTACGCCGAGGATGGCAACCATCATTCCGGCTTGGCGTCCCGGCAACATCAATTCGACGATCAATCCGGCGATGACTTGCAGCAAAGCAAGCGTTAAACAGACGCCCCACATCAAGCGATGGGCGGTGTTGGCGGTCTTGTGGAAATTGGTTGGCACGGCGCGAACAACCGCAGCGCCGATACCATTCTCGGTAAACACCCGCATGATTTCGAAAATCGTCAACGCAATTGCCGCGATACCGAAAGCTACTGCATCGAGCTGACGTGCAAGAATGACTGCGGCGATAATCCGACCAAAGCGGCTGACTAATTCCGCCGCCGTCAACCAACCGATATCTCGCGTCAATTTTTGACCAGCCACTCGTTTGCCGAGTGCGAACAGGTATTTTTGGGCGGTGTGGATCACGTGGATCTCCTCAATCAGTGTGCGAAGAGAGTTTCAAGAATCGATGCACTTGCCTCCACCATCGGCGAAAAGCCGTACTCCATTGTATTTATTGACTTAAATTAAGTGACGCGAAAAATCGAAGCGCCTGCAAAATGCGAGCACTCTTGCAAAATGCAGGTTGCACCTGTCGCGCAATGCGAGGCCTTGCACCGGCAATTTATGCCAGCGCACAATCACCCCACTGATATTATTGGATATTTTTCCAAATCCGCTAGCCGGAATACTTCCTGCGACTTGGATCTGTAACTCAAGAACGCAGGAGCGCGACAATGTTAGCGACAACAGAACCGATCATTTCTAAACCAAATTCATCCACGAGCCGCCCCCATATCGGACCAAAGCGCGCGCTCAAAACAACCCCCCTTCTTGGTTATAATGTCGTCAACGCGACAATCGCCGAAACGGTGTACTGGATCGCTGATCGCGCCCAATCCAAAACTCCAACGCAAATCGCCTTTTTGAATGCACATTGCGCGAATGTGGCGCGAAACGACTGGCGTTATCGCGACACACTTGCAAATGTCGACGCGCTTCTTCCCGATGGGTCAGGTGTCGCCTTCGCGGCCAAGTTGGACCGCCAAAGCCTCGGCGACAACCTTAATGGTACCGACTTGTTCGGGCCGCTCTGTCGATGCCTGGCGTTTCGGAAAATTCCGGTCTTTTTTCTAGGCGGTCAAACCGGCATCGCAGAAGCGGCGGCGGAAACCGCCATGGCCGAATGTCCGAATTTGAATGTTGCTGGCGCCCAGCACGGATTCTTTAGCCCCCGTGAAGAAGACGCAGTCATCGCGAAGATCAATGCATCTGGCGCGCGCGTCGTATTTGTCGCATTCGGTGTGCCAAGTCAGGATGTTTGGTTGGCCCGCGTTCGCCACCGTTTGAATGCGCCCGTTGTTCTTGGTGTTGGTGGCCTGCTCGATTTTGTCTCTGGGCGAATTCCCCGCGCGCCCGATTGGATGCGCGAGTCCGGGACAGAATGGCTGTATCGCCTCAAGTGCGAACCCCGCAGAATGTGGCAGCGTTATCTAGTCGGAAATTTCACATTCGTTGCCCACGCCGCAAGATTCGCACTGGGCCGGAGAAAGCGCACGATCGACAAGACGATAGATCGCAGTCTTGCACGATTGATGGACATCATGGCCTCCGCGGCGGGACTTGCAATACTCTCCCCTCTTTTGATCGGCACGGCCCTCGCTGTACGCCTCGAAACCAAGGGTCCTGCGCTATATCGCCAAATTCGAGTTGGCGAAAACGGCCAAACCTTTGAGATCTTCAAGTTTCGCTCAATGCGAACGGATGGACCGTCGCAAAGCGCATTGCGTGAACTTGCGGATGATCGCAATGATGGCATCACATTCAAACTGAAACGCGACCCACGGATCACGCGCGTTGGAAGATTCATTCGCAAATTCTCGATTGATGAGCTGCCTCAACTCTGGAATGTCCTCAAAGGTGACATGTCTCTCGTGGGGCCACGCCCTGCATTGCCTGTAGAGGTCGAGAAATACTCATCGGTTGAACGGCGCCGCTTGCGCGGTAAACCCGGTATCACCTGCTTTTGGCAAATCCAGGGTCGCGCGGACTTACCCTTTGACCGACAAGTCGTTCTCGACGTCGCCTATTTGCAGAAACGCACGATCTGGATGGACATTGGCATCTTGCTAAAAACCCCGATGGCTGTGCTGACGGCGAGAGGTGCGTATTGAGCCGACGATGAGTATTGCAATTTGCATCACTCAAATTTGCGTTTTGCAAAGATTCATATGGCATATTGCAAGAAATGAGAGAGCGACATTCTTTCATGTCCGACAAGACACTGAATATTATAAAATAATTGTTGGAAGAGGGTCTGTGCCGAAAATTGCAACGTCTGCACCTCAAGCAAACGGGCGGAGCAATGACGGAAGAACGAAATATGCGCATCCATATGCGTAGCGAGGACCCAGATATGGCTGACGCCAACTCGACTTTAGTCGCTATTGAACGCGATAATGCGTTGCGAAATGCGGTGATCGATGCTGCGCTGGATTGCATCATAATGATGGATCAGGACGGTATTGTTGTTGAGTTCAATCCTGCCTCTGAGCAGGTCTTTGGGTACGCGCGCGAAGAAGCGGTCGGCTCTACGCTTGCTGATCTGATCATTCCTGACGCGCTAAAAGGCGCACACCATGACGGATTGAAACACTATTTGAGCACTGGCGAACACGCCGTTCTCAATAAGCGCGTAGAAGTTCCTGCCACAAACAAGGCAGGCGATGACCTGCTTGTCGAACTCGCTGTCTCACCCGTCGAATTCGGCGGCAAAAAATTCTTCTCCGCGTATCTGCGGGACATTACAGAAACCCGGGCTGCGCAGGACAAATTGCGCGCCTCTGAAGAGCGTTTTCAAAACCTGTTCGAGCTTTCTCCAGATGCGATTGTCGTGATCAACGGCAAGGGAGAACTGCTCGATGTGAATGGTCTGGCGTGCCAATTAGCTGGCTTGTCGAAGGACGAAATGCTCATGCACTCCGCAATGGATTTTGTCCCTCCCGAAAGCTTGGCCACCGCAATTTCCGGGATGGCGAGCGCCGGTGAAGGAAAAACGGTACGAGTCCAAATGGACTTTGTCGATGCTACTAAAAACCGGGTCCCAACCGAACTTCTCGGACGACTTATTGAGAGCGCGGAAGGCGCCCTCTATTATGGCGTTATCCGCGACATCTCCGATCGATTGGCAAAAGAACAACAGTTGCGAGATTCAAAAGACGCCGCTGAAAAAGCCAACGCTGCTAAGTCTGATTTTTTAGCCAATATGTCTCACGAAATGCGAACCCCGCTAAACGGCGTTATCGGATCGCTGTCTTTGGTTGAGCGTGATGGTATAAACCAACAAGACAGTGAACTGATCACAGCTGCAGAACGGTCTGCAGAAACGCTGCTTACACTCATCGACGATCTCTTGGATCTTTCACGGATTGAAGCGGGCGAAATCGACTTGGAACATTCAGTCTTTGATCCGACTGAGCTGTCCGATGTGGTCAATGAGCTATTTGGCCCTTTGGCGCAAAAGAAAGGTATCACGCTGACAACTGACATTAACAGTTCGGTCGCAGCAATTGAGTCCGACGTCGGCAAAATTCGCCAAGTGCTCATTAATCTGGTCGGCAATGCGATAAAATTCACGCAGAATGGAAGCGTTGCTGTCAAGATCGATTATTCCGACGCAACAGAACGCCTCTCATTACAGGTTACCGACACAGGAATAGGCATATCGGAGCAGGATCAAGCCGTTCTGTTTGACCGGTTCAAGCAAGCGGATTCATCGCGCTCGCGTGCGCATGGTGGCGCGGGGCTTGGCTTGGCAATCTGCAAGGAAATTTCAAGCATTCTTGACGGCTCATTGTCCGTTTCCAGCACCCCAGGCTCCGGATCGACATTCAATTTTTCGGTGCCCGTCGACAGAGCAGATCAACAAATCGATCATAAAGAAGATCGGAGCACGCCCCACGGCAAACTCTCCGGACGGATTTTGATTGCCGAAGACTCTGAAACCAACGCCATGGTCGCAAAGAAAATGCTCGATCGCTTAGGATTGGAATATGAGCATGTGCTCGATGGTGCCGCGGCCGTTGAAGCTGCTTTGAACGGCAATTTTGACGTTGTCCTAATGGACGTGTCCATGCCTAACCTGGATGGTCTGGAAGCGACTCGAATTCTTCGGCAACGCGGATACACTGTGCCAATCGTCGCGATGACCGCCCATGCGCTGAAAGGCGATCGAGATCACGCCTTCAAAATCGGCATGTCGGGTTACATTACTAAACCTGTTCGCCCGAAAGCCATCCGCAATTCCTTAGAAAAATGGCTTTCTGCAAAGCCTGTCACTCCGACCATTCACGAAATTGAAAAGGCACCCGCCATGACCGCACTCGACCAAGATGCCATTCAAGAAGTTTGGGACGGTGATCTAGAAACATTCGCAGAAATTGGCCGCATTTTCATTGATGAACTTGGTTGGCGCATTCCGGGGCTAAAGGGCTCGGGCCGGAACGAAATCGAGCACCATGCGCATTCTCTTAAAGGTGCGGCGGCAAATATTGGCGCAACAGAACTCAGCCGCCTCGCTGCGGAGTTAGAACAGATTGCCAAAGATGGCGGCACTGCCCGTTTCGGCGAATTGCTCGCCAGCATTGAGCTGGAGGCGGACGCGGTAAAATGCGCGCTCAAGAATGACTATCTAGGAGCTTAAAGAATGGCTGACCTAGGACGCCTCCTCATCGTCGAAGATACACCGTCATTGGCGCGGACCTATCAAGCGCACTTGCGCCATGAATTCAGTGAAATCACAATTGCCGATACCGGCGCAAAGGCCATTGATGCGGTCGACGCGACAACACCCGATTGCATATTGCTGGACCTAAAGCTTCCCGATGCGGATGGACTGGACCTCTTGGACCGATGGACCGACGCCGCAATCAATACTCCAATCATTGTTATCACGGCCAATGGGTCCATGTCAGTCGCGGTGGATGCGATGCGTCGCGGCGCTGTCGACTTTGTCGTCAAACCGACCACCAAAGATCGATTGTGCGTAACGACCCAAAACGCGGTCAAAAACTTCCAACTCAAGAAAGTCGTCGAAAATTACGAAGCGGAAATCGACCGGTCTGATTTTTGTGGCATCATCGGCAAGTCATTGGCGATGCAAGGTGTCTTCAAATCGATTGAAGCAGCAGCCCCGTCCAAAGCCAGCGTCTTTGTCACAGGCGAGACCGGAACCGGAAAAGAGCTGATCGCTCGCGCGGTCCATGACCTCAGCCCTCGGCGCAAAGCGAAATACGTAGCGATCAATTGCGGCGCCATTCCGCATGACCTGATCGAGAGCGAAATCTTCGGACATGTAAAAGGCGCATTCACCGGCGCCACATCTGACCGTGCGGGCGCGGCAGAGCTGGCCGAAGGAGGAACGTTGTTTCTGGATGAGCTGGGTGAGATGCCAATAGAGTTGCAGCCTAAATTGTTGCGGTTTCTGCAACTCGGTGAGTATCAACGCGTCGGCGATAGTCGTGTTCGCACGTCAAATATCCGCATCGTCACTGCGACCAATCGCGATGCGCTGGAAGCCGTTCGCCAAGGCAAGCTACGCGAAGATCTCTATTACAGGCTGCACGTCATTCCGGTGCCACTTCCGCCCTTGAGGGAACGCGGGGCAGATATCCTTCTGCTCGCTGAGAGTTTCCTGGCGCGGTATGCGAGCGAAGAAGGCAAGTCTTTTGATGGCTTTTCCCGCGACGCTGAGGAATGGATGGTGTCACATAACTGGCCGGGTAATGTTCGCGAACTGGAAAACCTGATCCGGCAAATTGTCGTGCTAAACTCCGGCGGTAAAATTGGGCGTTCAATGCTGCCAGTCGCGCAAAGCTATTCGCCTAACCCACTCCAGACGTCTACCGAGACGACGGCTCACGAACCCTTGGCACCCGAAACAGATCATGGCGTAGAGCCTCTTTGGATGACCGAAAAGCGCGCAATCGAACGCGCCATCGCGCTCTGCCGGGGCAATATCGTCGCGGCTGCCAAGCAGTTGCAAATCAACCCCTCGACCATCTATCGTAAAAAGGCGTCATGGGATTCTCAATAGCCAGATCAATTCGACGAAACGCGGTCTCTTTCTGAGCAGCGCGCACGCCAGGTGATGCTTAATACTGGTTGGCATTGGATCAGCCATAGTCCGCCGAAGGCCCTGTATCGAAATTCTTGCACGCGACGATTCTCGGTGAATCTTGATGGTATCTCAGGCCTCCAACCGGTGTGACAATCGTGCATGCTCGCATGCCAGAGCCGGAAACTTCCAGGAGTAGGCGCAGCGATCTAATTGGGGGCGTCGGGCTGTCAAAGTACATGTCGATGTCTTGCGCCTCGCCCAGCACGCTGCGATAGGTCCTTCCATACCCATTATGACCGAGCTGCGCGTTCGCGACATCCGCCTCGGTCGTGATGAGAATGTCGGGCGCGACGATGTATAATATCAAGACGCGCCGCCCCCATAAATCTGTTGCAGTTTAGCGGTAAATCAGTGCTAGATTATCCAACTGATCGGGAGTCCTATTCAATGAACGCAATCACGCAAAGCCGACGCCAATTCTTATCAACAACTGGGACCGCATTTGCAGCCCTGATTGCAAGTGGCTGTGTTACTCGCGGTGCGGCGCCAAGTACGGCGGTTGCGGATTTCGCCGGATACGGCCCGCTTGTACCCGATCCACAAGGGCTGATGGATTTACCCGAAGGATTTTCATACCGAATTCTCTCTTCACTCGGCGATCAAATGACTGATGGCGGGACAGTTCCTGACAAGGCCGACGGAATGGGCTGTATCGATCTCGGCAATGGAGAGATCGTCCTGGTGCGTAATCACGAGCTTGTTCCCAGCGACGAGGCCGGCGGCATCATCGCGCATGGCTTTGGCACGCAGAACGGCAATATCGTTCCAGGCGGCACTACCAATGTGGTTCTCGATGCAGAAACCCTGGCGGTTAAGCGCCAATTTCGTTCATTGGGCGGCACAATCCGAAATTGCTCAGGCGGCATTACGCCTTGGGGCAGCTGGTTGACATGTGAAGAGGCACCAACAGGACCTGGCCAACGTTATGGCGAAGGACTAGCGGTCAATCATGGCTGGGTTTTTGAAGTGCCGGGCAATGCCGAGGGTCTCGTCGCAGCCAATCCCCTCCGAGCTATGGGCCGTTTCAATCATGAAGCCGCCTGCGTCGATCCTGAAACCGGCCATGTCTACATGACGGAAGACCGCGACGACGGCGTGCTCTATCGGTTCTTGCCAGACCAGGTGGGCAACCTTGCGGCAGGCGGGCGGCTTCAAGCAATGGTGATTGAAGGGCTTACCGACACAAGGAATTGGACGGACAGTTTGATGCGTGTAGGCGGAACACACCGCGTCCTATGGGTTGATCTGGATGAAGTCGAAGCGCCCAAGGATGATTTACGCGCACGAGCGGCGGCAAAAGGCGCCGCGTTGATTGCCCGTGGTGAGGGCATCCACATGGGAGAAGATGACCTGTATTTTTGCTCGACCAATGGCGGTGCCATAAAGCTGGGACAAATCTTCCGATTGATCCCTGGGCGCGGCCTCGGTCCTGATCAAGTTGAATTGTTTTTTGAAAGCGAAAGCCGCGAGCAATTCAATTATGGTGACAATCTCTGCGTCGCTCCAAACGGGCACCTCATCGTGTGCGAAGATCAGTACACGGACGTGGTCGATAATCACTTGCGAGGCGTTAGCCCATCAGGTGCCCCTTACGATCTCGGGCGTCTGACGATGCAGACCGAACCGGCAGGCGCTTGCTTTTCACCAGATGGTAAATGGATGTTCGTGAATGCGTACGCACCGACGCGAACTCTAGCGATAACCGGACCTTGGGCACCTTGAGTGAAAATAGATCGAACGAGGAACCAATACAAATGATCAATCGAACTGTGGGACCGTTCTCTGTCAATCCGGTCGGACTTGGCTGTATGAATATGATGCATGCGTACAATCGACCAATATCCGAAGCTGAGTCGGACGAATTGCTCAACCGCGCCTTGGATCTCGGTTACGATTTTCTCGACACCGCAACGATCTATGGAATGGGCGAGAGCGAGCGCCGCATCGGCAAGTTCCTCAAGCATCGTCGGGATGAATTTGTTCTGGCCAGTAAATGCGTGCTCGGCTTCGAAGATGGTAAGCGGGTCCTGGATGCCCGTCCTGAAAAGATCATAGCCGCATGCGAGGCCAGCCTGCAGCGGCTTCAGACTGACACGATCGATCTCTACTATATGCACCGCCCAGATCCTAACGTCCCTTTGGAAGACTCGATTGGCGCGCTAGCGGACCTCGTCGCGCAGGGGAAAATTCGGTCGATCGGCTTATCTGAAATGTCGGCAGAGATGCTGAAAACCGCAAATGCGGTCCACCCTATCGCCGCCATGCAATCAGAATACTCCCTGATCGTCCGCAATCCCGAAATCGCCGTTCTGGATGCCTGCAAAGAGCTTGGCACAACGTTGGTGGCTTTTTCGCCTTTAGGTCGTGGAATGTTCTCTGACATCCCGCTCGACCCTAAAAATTATTGGGAAGGCGACATGCGCCGAGGCTTTTTTCCACGCCTCGCCGAACCGCATTTTTCAGAGAATATGCAACTTCTGCCCCGGGCCCGCGACATCGCGGACAGTCTGGGATGCTCTCTACCGCAATTGGCGATTGCGTGGACATTGGCAAAAGCGCCTGAAATCGTCGCCATCCCCGGCACTAAGGATCTCGCACATCTGGAGGAGAATTTCAGCACCAATGACGTGAAGCTTAGCCCAGAGCACATTGAGACCTTGGATGACATCTTCCGTCCCGAAGCAATTGCTGGTCCTCGCTATAGCGCACTCGGACAAGCTTCCGTGACCACCGAAACGTACGCCTTCGAAACCTTGGCCGATTGAGTTTAGCGTTGCCGCTTCGGGCGCACACATGGGCATCGGTGAGCGAACAATTTCGTCGCCTCGCGTCGCTTGCCTCGACGTGATGTCTTCCGCTGTCGCGATCAGGCCGTAGGCCTTTACCGACGCGAAATGGGTTGAGCTTATGCATTATAAGGAACTTCAAGCAGCTCGGGATGCACTTACAGGTCCGGGTGGTGAATTCGAAATCATTGAAACCGAGATCCTCGGCAATCGAATTCTAGATTTCAAAAATCGCCCGAACAGCGTCCGTGAAGTCTGGCGGTCTACAGCGCAATTCTCTGATCGCGCCTGTATTGTCTATGAGCAGGAACGGATCACTTATACCGAAGCCCACCGGATGGTGAACAGCGTCGCGGGTTGGTTGTTCGAACACGGCGTCCGACCGGGCGACCGCGTCGCGATTGCAATGCGAAACTATCCGGAATGGATGCTTATCTATTGGGCGTGTACGTCAATTGGCGTTGCTGTCGTCGGTATGAATGCGTGGTGGACTGAAACCGAGATGGCGTACGGCATTAATGACGCCCAGCCGAAATTTGTTTTTGTTGACGCCGAACGGTTGGCGCGGATCAAGGACAACCCTGAAATCAAACAGCCTCCCAAATTGATCACAGTACGCGTGGATGGCGAATCTCGGACTATGGCAGACTGGAATGCGATCGTTCGTACCGATCGAGACCTGCCCATTGTCGACGTCGACCCGGACAGCGATGCGTGCATTTTCTATACATCAGGCACAACCGGCTTTCCGAAAGGCGCCCAATTGACCCACAGAGGGTGCGTCGCGAATCTACTGAATCTGCAATATGCAGCCGCTTCTTCAATGATGGCGATGAAGGCTGCAACGGGTATCGAGCTACCGGAAAACCCGCCACCGCCCGTCGCGTTGATCACGACGCCGCTGTTTCATGTCACAGCGAATAATTGCGGCGCCTATCGCGTCATGGCGGCAGGCGGTACAATCGTGTTGATGTATCGATGGGATGCGGGTGAAGCATTACGCCTCATCGAGCGCGAAAAGGTGACGTCAGCTGGCGGCGTGCCTGTAATGGGTCGCGAACTGATCAACCATCCCGATTTTGAGAAAACCGATACATCCAGCTTGATGGCGATTTCATGTGGCGGGGCGCAAGTGCCACCGGACCAGGTTCAAAAAATTGATGACAAGATCGAGACTGCGCGCCCAGGCACAGGCTATGGAATGACGGAGACCTGCGGTATCATCACCTCCGTCGCAGGGGACTTCTTTGTCGACAAACCAGACTCTGCCGGTCCCGCAATGCCAAATTTCGAAATCAAGTTGGTTGGTGATGCCGGAGACGACGTCCCACGGGGTGGACTAGGCGAACTATGGGTGCGCGGGTCATCGGTTATCAAGGGATATATCAATCGGCCGGAGGCCACAGCGGAATCCATCACTGATGGATGGTTGCACACAGGCGATATTGGCCGTGTGGATGAAGACGGGTTTATCTATCTTGTCGATCGCAAGAAAGACATGGTTCTGCGAGGCGGTGAGAACATTTATTGCGTCGAAGTTGAGGCCGCAATCTATCATCATAGCGCCGTCGCAGAGTGCTGCGTATTCAGTGTGCCGGACGAACGCTTGGGGGAAGAAGTCGGAGCCGCGATCTATCTAAAGCCCGGCGCGTCGCTGTCGATTGACGATCTCAAAGCACATTGTGCGAACCGATTGGCGAAATTCAAAGTACCGACCTTTGTCTGGTTTTCTGAAGACCCGTTTCCTAGAAATGCTAGTGGGAAATTTCTCAAACGCACGGTTCGAGATCAGTTGCTCTAAGATAGCTGATAGTGGTCTCGTAGGGTTCTCGTTACCACCTCCTTGATCAACAATTTGTTTGCAGAAAATTGGTTCGCAATAGGTCGATTTCTCCCTTTTGCTCTCTGCGCAGTGATCGCGTTTGATCGATCGTTCGCGGATAAGAATGCCGGTCAAAAGTGCGGTTACAAGCGACATTGCCGCGACTGCAAACTTCACATCGAGCGGTTTAATTATCCGCAACTTATTCCGCTTGTGCTGGCGCCATATCCGCATCAGCGACGCCGTGAGCCTGGCGAGTGCCTGGAACACGTATATCCTCGACAAGGTCCTGGATATCCTGTGGCGGGGCTTTGGTCGCCAAGGCCGTGACAATTCCGAGCGCGCCGGCGATCCACATGAAGACAAAACCGATGCCTTCGGGAGAGACGCCAAACAAATATTGATCCGGTGTCCCCGCTGGAATGCTGATTTCGAACCTGCCGAAGCCTAAGCTTAAACCAAATTTGAAGTAAGCGATGTAAGAAAAGGTCGATATCAATCCGAAAAGCATACTGACGATTGCGCCTTCCTTATTCATCCGCTTCCAGAAGATTCCAAGGAAGATGACCGGGAACAAGGACGCCGCCGCAAGTCCGAAGGCAAAGGCCACAACTTGCGCCACAAAGCCGAGCTGACCTGCGAAAATGCCCAGCAAACCTGCGCAGAAAACCGCCCCTGCGGCGGCGCCTCGCGCCACCAGAAGCTCGGTCTTGTCATCCATATCCTTGAAGAATGTCCTTCGACATAAGTCATGACTGACCGCCGACGATATCACCATTAGAAGGCCTGCAGCTGTCGACAAAGCAGCCGCCAGTCCGCCAGCAACCACCAGCCCGATCACCCAGCCTGGCAATTGTGCGATTTGCGGATTGGCCAGCACGAAGATATCGCGGTTCGGGTTTAACTCATTCTCGATACCATCAGGTGTATTCGGGCCGCGATATTGCATCACGCCGTCACCATTCTTGTCATCAAAGCTCAGCAAACCGGTCTTTTCCCAGGTCTTATACCATTCGGGTACCGGTTTACCGCCAGATGCCTCGATCGCCGCGGCTTCGGTCGCATAGTCTGCATCATCGGCGATATAAGTCGCCTCGTTCACGGTATCGATGAAGTTGATTCGGGCGAACGCGCCGACGGCGGGCGCTGTGGTGTAAAGCGCAGCTATGAAGACCAGGGCCCATCCCGCAGAGACCCGGGCATTTTTGGCGCTTGAGACGGTAAAGAAGCGAATAATTACGTGCGGCAGGCCCGCAGTGCCAAACATCAGAGCGCCGGTAATCGCAAAAATGTCGAACATAGATTTGTTGGTCGACGTGTATTCGATGAAGCCGAGTTCGGTAACCGTTTGATTGAGTTTCTCGAGCATCGCCGTTTCTGTCCCTGCAGCGTTCGAAATAAAGCCAAGCTGTGGGATCGGGTTGCCAGTAATAATCATCGAAATGAAGATTGCGGGAACGGTGTAAGCGAAGATCAGGACGCAATATTGCGCAACTTGCGTATAGGTCACGCCTTTCATGCCGCCGAGCACCGCATAGAAAAACACGATCACCATGCCGATAATGATCCCCCACGTGTACTCGACCTCAAGGAAGTTTGAGAACGCGACGCCAACCCCTTTCATCTGACCCGCAATATAAGTGAATGAGACGAACAGGGCGCAAATCACGGCGATCAGGCGCGCGGCATCTGAATAGTATCGGTCACCGACAAAGTCCGGAACGGTAAACTTGCCAAACTCGCGCAGGAAAGGCGCGAGCAAAACGGCGAGCAAGACATAGCCACCAGTCCAGCCCATGAGATAGACTGATCCGCCATACCCGAGAAAGGCAATCAAACCCGCCATGGACAGGAAGGATGCCGCTGACATCCAGTCAGCAGCGGTCGCCATGCCATTGACAGTCGGATGAACATCATGCCCGGCGACATAGAAGTCTTCTGTCGACCCTGCACGGGCCCAGATCGCAATTCCGATATACAGGCCAAAAGTGCCAACAACGAAGAAATAGGTCCAGAAGGTCTGATCCATCGGTCTAACCCTCCACGCCGAACTTGCGTTCAAGGCGGTTCATCGCCCAGCAATAGTAAAAGATCAAAACAACAAAGACATAAATTGCCCCTTGCTGCGCGAACCAGAATCCCAGCGGTGCGCCGCCAATTGAGAACTGATCCAGGAAATCGCGAAACAAAATTCCGGCGCCAAACGAGACCACAAACCAAACCGCAAGCAGGCTCAGCGTTAGGCGAATGGTCGCCCTCCAATAGCCCTTCGCATCCATTTGCTTTTTTTCGGTCACGATGAAGCCCTCCCTGACAATTCGTTGACGATAGTTCTATGGCAATATCAGGGTGCCTAAGAGTTTGGCAAATGCAGAGAACGGCTTGGCGCTATAAATCGCGTTCTTTGGTTTGGGCGCGCGCGTGCCGGCGTTCTTTCAAACCCGCTAAGACCAACCAGGCGGCGATGACGTTACCGCCCAAGAGGTAAAGCTCAAGCCAACCCAACCCCGGCACCGTGATCGCATTTGCCAGTCGATAGCTGAACACGGTCGTCATCAACAAACCCAAAGCGATCATAATGTGGTGTTTCATTGCGATCTCCTGTCCTGCCTTCAATACAGATCAAGCGCCCTATCGTGTGAAAGGCAAGCGGTTCTGCCGAAGATTTCTGGCCGAATTTGATTATAGTCACAAATATCGGAGCGCTCACAATTTTTCCGTAGCGCCCAGGAAAACGCACCGCGTTTACCGAAGTCCCCTACCCTGTTGTAGGTCCGGCGCCAACTTCTTCCGTATACACCGTATTTGTCATGAAACTGCCGAAAATCCTTCAAAAAAGCATTGTGAAACCGTCACTTCGCTGTCTTGCAATCGAGGCATCTCGCCGCCATCCAAATGGAGGGAATTGCATGTCACGTTTGTTTACGAGCACGGCCTTAGCGACACTGATACTCACTGCGACCACACCGCATGCGGCATCGCAGGTTCTGGCGGGGAAAGTCACTGACACAACTGGTGAGGCGCCGCTGCAAGGTGCAATCGTTTCGATTGAGGGCCTCAATCGATCCGCAAGCACAGACCGATTCGGCTAGTATCGGATGGCAAACCTTGTTCCCGGTGACTATCGTGTCACTGTCTCCTATATTGGAACAGGCGATGTGACCCGCGATGTCACAATCCCCGCCATCGGTACCACGCTCGATTTCGCTATCGGGCGAGATATTCGATACCTCGATAACATTCTGGTCGTCGGATCCGCCGCGGCACAAGCTGGCGCCATAAACCAGCAACGCGCCGCGGACAGCATCATTTCTGTGGTCGATTCAGATGGACTGGGCAATTTCCCGGATACGACGGTCGCCGATTCGCTGCAGCGCGTGCCCGGCCTATCGATCGTAACAGATCAGGGAGAAGGACGATACGTCTCCATCCGCGGCATCAATACCGACCTCATCGCAGCATCGATCAATGGCGTGCGTACCCCCTCCCCCGAGGATCGTCGGGGCGTTCTGCTGGACGGTGTGCCATCGGACTTGCTGGACGGCATTGAAGTTCAAAAATCACTGACCCCGGATGTTGACGCAGACAGTCTTGGCGGAATCATCAATCTGAAAACAATCTCAGCTTTTGACCGCGACGGGCAGTTCATCCGCGCCAAAGTTGAAGGCCAGTGGAACGAGATGACCGAGGACATTTCACCGAAGGCGACATTGACCTATTCAAATGTGTTCAACGACCGGTTTGGAGTCGCCGTCTCGCTTAACTATCAGGACCTCAGGATCGAAGCGCATAATAATGAGATTGGTGAGTTCGGGGTCGATGAGACAACCGGTCTTCTCAGTCCAAATGATGATTTTGAAAATCGTTGGTACGATCTGACCCGCGAGCGCCTCGGCCTGGTCGCCAATTTCGATTGGCGCGTCAACGAGACAACCGATCTGTATTTGCGCACCCTTATCAATGAGTACAAAGATGATGAGGTTCGCAACAAATTTGAGCTTCGCAGTTTCGATGACTTTGAAGACGATGACATCGTCACCCCTACCAGCACGAGCTTCGCATTAGAAGAGATTGACGCCGAAGTTCGCCTTCGCGAAGAAATCCGCCAAATTCAAACCTTCGCAATGGGGGGAGAAACTTACTGGAATGACTGGGCATTCGATTATGAAGTCTCCTATGCCTATGCCGAGGAAGATGACAGCAACAATCACGACGTTACGTTCCGGTCGGAAAATCTACAGGATATCGTCTCTGAAACTGTCACGCTGGACTATAGCCGCGCGCAAACCCCTCGATTGGTAGCCAGTGATGCCTTCCTGGCCGCCGCCTTTGACCCGGCAAACTACTTCCTGGACTCGTTCGAGCGCGAGTTCACAACCAATGAAGACACCGAGACGAGTGCCAAACTCAACATCTCGAAAGAAAGCAATATCGGCGAAATTCCGGTCACCTGGAAAACCGGCGTAAAACTTCGCGACCGCGAGAAAGTGCGGGACGTTAACTTCACCTTCGAGGAGAATGACACGCTCAATCTGGCCGATTTCGTCAACGGCGATCTGATCAATGGCTGGCGTCTTGGCATCGCCCAACCCGCCTGGCCAGACCCGGACCTGACCACTCAGTTGCGCGGGTCATTCGCGCCAGATGCGCTGGTCGAAGATGATAGCACCATTGAAAGCGCGATCGAAGATTACCTGATCGAAGAACAAGTCCTCGCCGCCTATGTGCAGGGGACGTTCAGACTTGGCGCGACGACGGTCATTGCCGGCGTCCGAGCCGAGCAAACAAGTGTCGACATGACGGGTCAGTTCCTTGATGAGGGGGACACATCACAGTTCGACTTTGGGTCGCTATCGGCACGCAAGGTTTCTGACGAATACACTCACGTATTGCCGAGCATAAACGTCAAACACGAATTCAACGATATCGTGATCGGCCGCGCGGCCTATTACGCCTCGCTCGTTCGGCCAGGGTTCGGAGAAATGGCGCCATTTGCCGTACTGAATGATGATCGCGACGAGATTGAGCTCGGCAATCCCAACCTCAATGCGCTGGAAGCAGACAATTTTGACGTGTCGATCGAAGTCTATCCAACGGAACTGTCCGTGATGTCAGTCGGACTCTTCTATAAGGACATCAAAAACGCGATTTACGGTGTCGAGTTCGACGCAGCAGACGTCCCAAACAGTGTCGATCTTTCGTTCTTGCCAACAACGCTTCTGGATGGCGACGTCACCAATGGCGAAGTCGAAGAGGTCAGAACGTTCATCAACGTACCAAACACTGAATTGGTCGGAATTGAATTAAACTATGTTCAGAGCCTTGAGGATTTCAGCCCGGTCCTCAGCGGATTTCTGGCATCCGCCAACCTGACCGTTACAGACTCTGAAAGCGTGCTTCCAAATGGCCGTGCGGTTCGTTTCCTCAATCAGGCTGACACGGTTTGGAACCTTGCACTTGGTTACGACCAGGGGCCTTGGGACTTGCGGATTTCGGCGAATTTTCGCGGCGATAGTCTGGATGAACTGTTTGACACAGATCCCGGCGATGAGGTTCTGGATCGCACGAATGACAGCCGCACCCTGATCGAAGCTTCGGCCAAATACAAAATCAATGATCACCTCCAAATCTATCTGGAAGGGAAAAACCTCACCGACGAACCAGAATATTTCTATTTCGGTGATGAACGTCGTTTGATGCAATATGACGAGTTCGGCTCAAGCTGGATCTTCGGCGCGCGATACACGTTCTAGACCTCATTTTCACCATCCCTGCCAATCGAACTGGAGCCCTTCCATGATCCGCCTTCTGCTTGCAATTTCATCAGCCGTGACGATCAGTGCCTGCGCGACCACCCCCGAGATATTACCATTTGAAATTCAAAACGTTCCGGCATCGGCGGAAACTGACCCGATGACTGGCTGTGGCGACCGCGCCGATGACCCGGCAATCTGGGTTTCAAATCGCGGAGATCAGCAACCCCTTATTCTCGGCACGAACAAACAGGAAGGTCTGCACGTTTATGATCTATCCGGTCGTGAATTACAGTTTCTAGATGTCGGCATGATCAACAATATCGACATTCGCCGCCGCTACGCTGTCGCCAGTAATGACGAAAAAGAAGCGCTCTCCTGGTTCAATATCACTGGCGATAGCGATGCCCCTGTCATCCATATAGGCGACACCGCCGTCGACAAGACCGAACCTTACGGCGTGTGCCTTGGCGAAGACGCCGAAGGCCTGATTGCGGCAGCCACATATAAGGATGGAGTGGTGCAACTCTGGCGCGCAAAAATTACGCCCGATGGGGGCTTGAGCACAAAGTTGCAACGCACAGCCCAATTGCCGTCACAACTCGAAGGGTGCGTCTTTGACGATCTCCAGAGCCGGCTTTTCATCGGCGAAGAAGCATTTGGAATCTGGTCACTCGCTTACCTCGACAACGACGCCGAACCGCAAGTCGTTGACCGGATCGAAAATGGCAATGGCCTGGTGGAAGACACCGAAGGATTGAGTATTTGGTCAGCGCCGAATGGTGGATATCTGATTGCGTCTGCACAAGAAGCGGATCGCTATGTCGTGTACGACCGACTCCCTCCGCATGCTCCGCGCGGAATCTTTTCGATTGGACCAAGTGAGAATGGTCTGGTTGACGGCGTGACGCATACAGATGGTCTCGACGTCGTTTCTGCCCCATTGCCGGGTTACCCCATCGGATTGCTAGTGGTTCAGGATGACGCCAATCCGGCTGACGAAGTCGATCAGAACTTCAAACTTGTTGACTGGATTGAGATCAAAGCCGCGTTGGGGCTTGAGTGAGGTCGATCGCTAAGCGCCAGTTTGGCAATTACGGGCGCTGCTTGCCCTGATGTTTTTGGGGGCATTCCCCCATTTCATCTTGGCGTGTTGAGAGGTCTTATTGGTCGTGCGCGGAAGCTTTGGCACCGCGTAAGTTCTGCGCGGATTGAAACGCTTCCAGAAATGACCGGACCATGATGACACCCACTTATGTTTGCCCCAAATGGTCGAGATATCCGCCCTTAAAGGCTGCGGTTAGAAGCGCGGCGACTGACGTGACACCAAATTTCTCAAACAGGCTGGCGCGATGTTTCTCGACCGTTTTAGGACTAATAAAGAGACGCTCGCCAATTTGCGTTGTGGTGCAGCCGCCCGCGATCAACGACAGGACTTCGCGCTCTCTCGGCGTGAGATCCATCTGCGCTGCTTCGGTTTCGAGTAATGTCACAACATCGCGCGCAATATATTTTCCCCCGCCCAGAATATGCCGAAGGCCGCGCCGTAATTCTTCTTCGGCACAGGTCTTGAGGAATAGCCCCTCTACACCAGCGGCGACCCAATCGGCCAGCATGTTAGGTGCGGTGAAACCAGTAAACACCACAATACGCGTATCCGGACTCCAACGCTGGACTTCGGCAAAGACTTCAGCGCCATTGGCCAAGGGCAAGCCAACATCAAGAGTCAACAAATCAGGCCGCAGTCTGCGACACAACGCGACAGCTTCAAGCCCATCCGCGGCGACATCCGCGATCTCTATATGGTCGTGCTCTGCCAATAGCCGCGCCAACCCATCGCGAACCATAGCATGGTCATCCGCAATGACGATTGTTGTGCTATGAGCTGTACCTTGCTCTTCCATTTGCAACACCGGTCCGGAGGTTTCGCATTGAATGTCAAAACCTTAGCAGGTCGATGCCTCCCCGTCTTGGTTTTCCTGACGGTCGCCATTTTCACTGGAAGGCAAATGCAGGCACAAGCGCTTCTTCAGGTCTCGGGGCCGGCGCAGTACAAAATACTGGAGGGCGCTGACATTGTTCGCGAAGACCTTACGCCATTGTCCCTTGAGGAGGCTCGCGAGCGATACGCACGCGGCGCTTATGCTGCTGCTCGCGACGCTCTCGGAGACCCGACCCGACCTAATAGTATAGAATCGATAGATCTGGTTTATGGCCCAGTGTGGGCGCGGCTTCTGCTCGAGAACGATAGCGACCATCCGATCAGCGCCAGGCTGGATACACGGGCCGGTATTCTCAACAACGTCCTTTATGCTCATGTGGTTCGGCAGGACGAAAGCTCAGCTCTGATCTGGCAAAACAACTGGGTAGACGAGCCTTATCAGCAGCAATTTCCGAAAATGAGATTGCGGGCCTCTGCCGCATTCAATCTCGCGCCAGGCGAACAAGCCGAGCTGTGGATCAGCTATCCATACGGATTCGCGATTGGAGAAGAATTGTGGCTGATCAATGAAACCGATTTTGTAGATCGTCGAACCGGTGACGCTGGTTATTCGGCGTTCTTCTTTGGCTGGCGCGCGGCAATTATTATTGCCGTATTCGCTTTTGCGGTGGTGCTCAGGTCACGGCTCGCCATATTCTACGGACTGTTCAGCACGGCGCTTTTTGCGTTCTTTTTGGAGAATTATGGCTTCACCTATACTTATCTGTTCCGATCTTATGATCTGGATCAGATCTGGTATGTTGGTACCGGCGGCCTCGCCTTCACTTTTTTTGGCTTGATGACGCGGGACTTTCTGAATGCCCAACAGCTTTATTCCAAACTGAATAAGGCACTGCTCTGGGTCATGGGCGGCGGCTGGTTGATCGGATTGATCGCAATGTTTTTGGGTCCGCATCCGATCACTTACGTGATGTTGATCCCGGTCGTGCTCTCCTTCATGTCGGTCTGCACATACGCCGCCGTCCTCGGCGTTCGTAATCAGCATAGCGGGGCTTGGCTGTATTTTATCGCGACGATGATGTTGTTCGGCAGCTGTCTGTTTGGGCTTTTCGCCCAGCCACCATTTTACTGGATCTCAGCGCGCCTGAACATCGACGTCACGCACTTCACATTTTCACTTGATGCCTTCTTGTTCGCCGGTGCGCTTGTAGCGCAGGCGCTGTCACTCAGGCGCGAGCGCGATGAAGCGCATGCCGCGCAAATCGTAGCGCGTGAAGCGCAAGCCGGACTGGCCTCTCGCCTGGATGATGTTTCTGCCGACTATGCTCGGGCATCATCGCTTGCGGAGGAACGACGCATGAAGCTGGCTGCGACTTCGCACGACCTCAAACAACCGCTTCTATCGCTACAGCTTTCATTGAAAGACCGCTCTGATATTGCCGCCGTTGCTGAGAGTGTTTCGTATTTTCAAAATGTCGTCGACAAGTCTCTGAAAGACGCTCGGCCAAGCCCGCCTGGGCCTGCCCCTCCAAGGGAAGAAATGCGGCCTTTAGAGCTCTCTAAACTGCTCAACAACGTTGTCACTATGTTCGAAGATGAGGCGGCTTCGAAAGGCCTCAACCTGAACGCGGCGCCAACATCTCTTATGGTTTTGACCGAGCCGGTTATCCTGATGCGGATCCTGACCAACCTCGTTGCGAACGCTGTCAAACATACCTCGCGCGGACGTATTTTGATTGGCGCGCGACGCATAGGTTCGCAAATCGCCGTCCAAGTCTATGACACAGGCAGCGGTATCAGTTCTGCGCAACTCAGAGAGATTTTTGAACCCTACCAGGCAGGCGCAGACTCGCTCGGCGAAGGCCTTGGACTGGCCGTGGTCAGAGACCTCGCAGAAGCCAATGAACTGTCAATCACAGTGAGGTCTCAGCTTGGCCAAGGCAGCTGCTTCATCATTTCAGGAATAACACGTCACAAATAATAATGGGGGGATCCCCCCATGCCCTGACCTTTTCGGTTGTGGCTCAATCCACGCATGGAGGGCGCCCCATGCGACAACCAAACCGATTCACCACTCAATTGCTTTGCGCGACCGCGCTGGGTCTCAGCTTCGCGTTGGTTGCATGCGGCGGGGGCGGCGGAACACCAACAATCTCGCCACCGGCCCCGCCGCCTCCACCTCCGCCCCCGCCCCCTCCGCTGCCAAACACAGTTGTTTTCACAGGCGATGACGGTGTGACTGGCATTCGTCTTTATGCTGTTGAGGACGATGGCACCGGGCACCGGTCCTTAAGCGTCGCTTTGGGGTCGCAACAACGCGGGCTCATTCCGTTCAAAGTCTCACCGGACGAAAACTGGGTTGGCTTTATTGGCAATCCCGAGGGCGCCAATCAGCTCTATGTCAACGAAATCAGCGGCGGGACCGCCCTTCGCGTCAATCGCGTTGAACAAAACGGCGGCATCACGACGAGCGTGAAAAGTTTTGATTGGTCGCCAGATAGCAACCAGCTGGCCTTCACCGCGAACCTCGATCTCGAAAGTCAGGTCGAGCTTTACGTCATCAACCGCGACGGAACAGGACTGATTTCTGTCAGCGATGGCGTCAGCAATGAACAAGTGACGACCGAATTCGAGTGGTCCCCCGATGGAACGCAGATTGCCTTCTCAGCCGGCACCTCCCCGTTCACGCCAACCGCCGTCTATATCGCCGAGGCGGATGGATCCGGGATCACGCGTATTAGCGATCCCTTGGTCTCAGACATTGGTCAGATCGAATACGTCTCAAACTGAATTTCCCATGGAAACTGCCACGAAAGGCCAACCCGATGCACACTCTTTATCGTCGATCCCTACAATCTGTCGCCATCATCATATTTGCCGGGCTCACTGCTTGCGAAAGCGGTCCGCAATATCGCACCAACACGTCTTACGTCGCGCCGCCGACCACCCAGGGCGCAACCTGTGTTGCGAGCTGCCAGACCAGCGAGCAAGTCTGCCGCGCCAGGCAGGAAGACACCGCGCGCGCCGAATATCCGGCCTGCCTGCAACGCGCCAAAGACGATTACAAAATCTGCATGCAGGGCATGACGACGGGGAACTGCGCGCTCTACAGAGACCTCAGTCAGCAGCAATGCGCGAGGGACATGGAACCCAGCTACAAGACCTGCGTTTCATCCTACAATTCCTGCTACCAAAGCTGCGGCGGCGAAGTGAAAACAGAATCCGTCTGCATCAAGAATTGCGACTAGACCGCATCGATCATTGATGCTGCGTCAATGGTCTCCGGTTAGTCAATCTGGTCGCATGGCATTCACATAGAGCCGCTCGAGAATACGCGACCCGATGCCGGAGGCCAGCTCGCTTTGATTCAAGCCACTCCAAAATGACTTCGCCGCCCAGCATCAAATTTTGACTCACAGTGGTCAGCGCTGGACGGATGGGCGCCGCTTGCTTTTGGCCGCACGCCGGCGCGCACTTCAAACCGTATCCGATAGGGCCGGTCTAAACTGAACTCTGGTAAGGAGGCAGCAAACCTCGAGTCATCCCTTTTCCTGTTCGCAGCCAGTCAATCCGATTTTAAAAGGAGACGCAGGTAACCTAGAGTGGTTTGTCAACGTCGGGGAAGCGGTCGCCGTCATTTGGTACTCAACACTGCACGGAACGAAGCCCGGGTGGAGGGCAAAGGACAGAAGGACGAAGTCGTCCACAATCTCCGCCTGTGCCGCAATCGTCTGATCAGTCCGGCTACGTACTAAAAACCCGCTTAAAGGGCCATCCTTTAAAGTTTGAAGCCCGGACGCGTGCAAGAAATCCAGCCTGATTTCACCACCGTTTCGAACCGCACTTCGAATCACCGGCCCGGAAAACAAACGACTCGAGTCTCCATATACAGTCGCCATTGCCCAATCGCCGAGGCGTTGCCCGACCTGCCGCTTCCGGCGCGGGTGGATGTCCTTAAGTTCCGCCAAGTCTGTCGTCACAACAAGTCCGACCTGTTGATCCGCCCGGGCAACACTCAGCTGAGCTTGCCAGATTTCTGGAAACTGCGCTTCACTCGCAACAGGTGCGATCTGAACGATGCCGACGGGATAACGCTCATGCGTGGAGGCCCGGATCGACGCGATAAACAGTTCCAACATGCGCGCATAAATAGCGCCGCCGTCTCGATTTGACTCTCCCTGATACCAAATCATTCCTCTACTCGGATAATCGATTAGAGCGCTCAGCATCGCGTTGTACAGTGCCGCGGGCGTGTTCTTTGGAATCCGATAACCCGGCCATATTGGAGGAGCGTAGGCACCCAACCAATCGTCTTGGTTCGTGGACGCGCGAGCTTTTGCCAACCCGTTTTGCACTGACACCGCCCAATGCCGCCGCGCCTCTTTGTTTGCTTCTATCTCCTGCTCTAATTCGAGACGCGCAGACTCAAATACATCTGAGTTCAAGATAATTTGTTTCGGAATCCACGCTTCAATCCGAGTTCCGCCATAAGCAACTTGAATTATTCCAACCGGCGAATCCAGGTTTTCCCGTAAGTGTTTTCCAAAAAAATATCCGACCGCACTAAATCTACGCGCCGCGCGCGGATGTACGACTATCCACTCCCCTGAGACGTCGTTTTGCGGCGACAAACTCGCATCTTCAGAAACTTCAAACAGACGAAGATACTTATCATTGGACGCGATCGATTCTTCTCGCCCGCCTTCGGCATCCTCGAGCTCCCAGACCATGTTGGACTGACCCGCGGCCAACCAAACTTCACCAACCAGAAGGTCCTCCCTGACTATGGATTCATCACCCGATGTCACAATTAGGCCGCGTGGCTGGAAGCTTGACGGAAACGGCTTCAAAACAATAGAAAACCGCCCCGTTTGGTCAGTGGAACCATGAACGGTCGACTCTCCAAAAGTAACGCTCACTAGGCTATTCGGCTTCGCCCACCCCCAGACCTCGACCGGTAGGTCAGCCTGAATGACCGCGTGATCAGAAAAAATACTGGCAAGCCTGATCTCTTGCGACCAAACATCAAAGGCGCTGAGACCACCAACGAACAAGAGCAACCATATTCTGAGCGCTCGTTTCATTTTGCTGACCCGCGGCGCGAGATATTGGGTGTGGCGGGCTCGATTGGCACTCGATTTCTCAATCCACGCAGGTCTAAGTACTCGATGAGAGCCTCCGGTCTATCGGTTAGGAAAATGTCGCCGCCTATGCCTGCGAGCCACCCCCAACCATCGTCCGGATGGACCGCAGAACGAGCGTCTCCCCGCCCTCCAGACCGCAAGTCACTGTAGGGATAAACGACCATCCGAACGAACGGCGCGAACGCAGACATCAACTCCAACGGCGGTTGATCGGCTTCAAAGTCTTTTACCTGAACGTAGTCCACGCCTTCCGCGATGAGGTCGGGATGAGCAATCACTTCAATCTTTTCTCCGACCACGATAATATCTTCATCAGTGAGTCCCGCTGCGAGGGCGTTCAAGCGCGTGGTTTCGGTATAGACAGCATGGTTCATCATGCCTTTGTCTTTGACCATCCGGTAAGCCTGTTCCACGCACGCATCGCCGCATTTGATGTCGAGGCGAAATAGCATGCGCCCAGCCATCAAATCGAGCGCCTCGAAAAGACTGGGTGGATGTTGATCAGTGATTGCTCCATCTTCACGCACCAATTTCGCCGCAGAAATCTCAGCTAACGAATATGAGTCGACGCGCCCGGACAGAGTCGTGGTTCGGTCCAGTGTATCATCATGAACAAGAACCAATTGATTATCCGCAGTGATATGAACATCGAGCTCGACCCAGTCGACTCCGATTTCAATCGCATGTTCAATCGCAACCACGGAATTTTCCGGGCGGTCCAATGCCAGGGACCCCCGATGTGCTTCGACTAGAATATATGGATTTTGTGGCTCATGCGCGATTTCGATCGTTCGCTGCAATCGCTCGGAAAGTTCATTTTTCGCTTTCGACGCCGGCGAGTTTTGGCACGCAGACAAGACTATCACGCTTACAAATAGCGCGAAGGTATTTCTCAACATCATCCGGTTCCTATGATTTTCACTGCTCAGATACAGCCAACAAGTTGGAAGGGTCACCGCGTCATTCGGCGACCCTTCCCTTGGGAGGAATGGTGTCTAGAAATCGACGTTGACACCAAGCCACACGACACGCCCGCGATCGGCCTGAGTGCCCAGATAATCGCCAATCGGGAATCGGCGATTGAATTCGAGACCTTCTTCGGTGAGGTTTTGAGCTTCGGCCAGAAGAGTCACATTTTCGGTAAGGTCATAGCGCGCTTGAAGGTCGATCACGCCGCGCGGTTGCGCGAACATGTCATACAAATCTCCGCTATCTGAGAGAATATTTGAGAGATATTCATCCACCCAGCTATAGGCAACTTTGGCACCGAATGGGCCATATTCATAAGACAACTGAGCGTTCATGAGCAGTTCTGGTTGATTGATCCAACCACCCGGGTCGCGCGCCTCGCCTTCGGTATTGACGAATGTGAACTCGCTCCCGAGCCAAGTGACATTGGCGTCAAAGACAAAGCCATCGAACGGTGCAGGAAGCGTGTCCGCGAAATCTTTTCGGAAGGCGAATTCCAAGCCGTAAATTGTTGAGTCTGTCGCGTTCAGAGGTTGCGTAACTGTTGCGGTGTAGGTTTCCCCATCAAACTCGTAATCGGCGATTTCGGTCGTTCGAATGTAAATCAGATCAGAGACATCCTTGTGGAAACCGGCTACAGAAACGAGGCTACCGCCATTGTCAAAATAGTATTCCGCCGAAACATCGAAATTGTCCGAAACCAGAGGCTTCAAATCAGTGTTGCCAATTGAGATGGAAATTCTTGGGTCGGAAGGGTCGTCCAGGTTGGGAACGCCGAAAACTTCACCTCGTTTCAGATACGAAAAGTTTGGACGCCCAATTGTACGCGTATAGCCGCCGCGCAGGAGCAACTGGTCTGTAGCCTGATACGATGCGATCACTGATGGCAGCAGAAAATCATATTCATACGCACGTTGTGCCGCGACGTACTGAGCTGAGTCCGGATCGCTGGGCAACGTCTGGTCCCGTACAAATAGGTCAACATCGACCTCCGTTGTGTCGTATCTAAGACCTGCCTGCAACTGAAGCCGGTCCGTCTTATAAGCGGCTTGGACGTATGTTCCCCAAATCCGCTCATCGATGGAATAGTCCGAATTGATGGAGTTGTCAGTTCGGTCACTTGTCAGAGGCTTTCCTTGCGCAGCCCAGTCGGCACGCAATGCGGCATCATCGATGAGATAGAAGAAAACGTTCGGATCAGTGGTTGGAAAAGTGACATCCTCAACATACTGGTCAAAGCTGACGAGTGGGCAATTTGTGACATCGGATTCTGTACAATTTGCAGTGTCGAAAACATCTCCCTCGATATATTCGCGGTCGAACGAATGGTCTCTGCCGGTGAAAGAAGCCCCAATCTCATAGCCGAACCCCCGATCATCAGGTTCGAAATTGTAGGCATACGCACCATCAAGATAGGTCAGGTCCTGTTTGATTTTTTGAGAGCGTTCGCGAATGTAGGCATTGAAGGAGGATGAAGGATCGTTTGCAGCTGCCGCATCGACAAAGGTCAGGATAGGATTGCCTGAGCTCTGATCATAAGAAAACGACGTCGCGGTCTCATAGTCTGGAAGAAATTTCGACATGTTACGAACGACATCGACTTCCGCTCCGGAAAATGAGGCGGTTAAACTAAGGGCTCGGTCTTCATCGAAAGCATGATCGACATGCCCTGTCAGAGCCATCGTCGTTGTTTCTTCCGGTTGGTAAACAAAACCAGCCTCGATTTTGCCCTCAGGCCAGTCCCCCGTGTCCTGGGTCTGATTAAGCGGCCGCTGACTCCGGTCCGCCAGTGCCAGGTGCTCGTGGCGTGTTTCCTGCTCGTCCTGGTAAAACACGCCGGCGAAAAGAGAAGCATAGGTTTTGCTGCTGGGTTGCCATTCCAGCTTTGCCGCAACAGAAGCCCGGTCTTGTTCATTCTCGAACAGGAATAGCTGCGGTTGGACAGGAGCGGAGAACCCGTTCGAGTCCGCGAAGACGTTTACAAGGGTCGTGTCGGTCGGATCGTCCGGATAAAACAGGTAACTGGCGCTGGCGCCGCCCGGTCGAAAATCAAATGTCGTTGCGTAGAATTTTTCCGATGACGCAGAAACAACCAGTCCAAATTCATCATTCGCTCCGAAGGTCTGCGCATGGAGACCTGATAGCCGGTAATTTTCGCCTTGATCATCCACGATATCACCGGCGGTCGAATTCTGCCCCACCGAGGCGCGAAATGTTGTTACCGGTTGATTGAGATCGAATGCACTCATTGTCACGAGATTCAATTGCCCCGACAGACCGTGCGGGTTGAGGTCCGCTGTCAGGGTTTTAACCGCTTCAACTCGTGTGATGATGGCGGGCGGAAACAGGCTGAGATTTGCGGCGCGATCATTTTCGCTGGCGCTTGCAATCGGAGCCCCATCAAAGGTCGAAAGGTTAAAGTCCGGCGCCAGGCCGCGAATGACAATATTCTCTGATCCAGCAAGCGACCGAACGCCCTGTCCACCAGTTGAAGAGACGGACGTCACGCCGGGAATACGACGTGCGATATCCGAAACGGTAAGATCAGGCAGCAGCCCGATCGTGTCCTGATTGATACCGTCTGTGATCCCTACTGCCCGTCGCTTGTCGGCAATCGCTGCAGAGTTAGCCTGACGAAATCCTGTGACGGTGACAGTATCCAACACTGCAGTTGCGTCGGCTTCGGTATCTTGGGCTGCGTCCTCATCAATAGATTGCGCCATCGCGGCACCATGTGCTGCCATTGCCAGCAGAATCGCTGACCCGCCACACGCGAAAACCGACTTTATAGATTTTGGCATATTTGCCTCCTGGGGGTTTAGAAACTCACTCTTCGTCCCCAAGAGCATATTTAACTTACAATCGAAGTTTATTATTAAGTTTCGCCAATGACAACCCTTTATTCGATAACATTCGAATTACGCCCAGCTCGTCGCGGATTTACACCTGACGCCAGCAAGGCAGCGTCACGGTAGACTGAGCACCCCCAAAGAATGGCGCCCGCACTATGTCTTGGCTTAAACAAACGCGAACCGCTAATGGTTCTCGGATGGCGAGCAATTGTAATGGATCGGCAGCAAAGCGGCACCAACCGCAGTTGCGCGAGGCCCAGCCCAAGACGCTCGTATGCGCATTTCGGGCATATCTGTTTCCGACATTTTGATCTTGGCCGCCAAGGTTTGCACGAACCGATCCAGGAACGCCATAGGGAATGGACCGCCAATAACGAACTCATCCGGCGCCAACCAACAGCTGGCCGTCTCCGCAAGGCGCGCAACCTGATCCGACGCCCGAGAGAGCCATGCGACGACAATCTCAGTCTGCGAGACCTCCTCAAAATCGACTTCTGCCAATGATCGATGCTCCCACCCGGCGGCGTTCAGCGTCTTTAGGAAATCAAAACCCGACGGACGCGCGGCACTGCCTGGAAAAAGCACGCCCACCTCTCCGGCATTTCCGCCCTTTCCCCGGTACAGTTCACCAGAAACAATCAAGCCTGCACCGACGCCGTACCCAACGTGAACGAAAACGATATGTCGGGGATCCTGTTTAGTCGATCGATAGAGTTCTGTGAGCGCACCAGCAGAGGCGATATTCTCCATCCAGCAAGGCAATCCGGTTTCAGCCTCAACGATTTCGCAAACATCTGCACCGCGCCAGGTCGCCAATTCCTCTACAGTTCGAAGCGCGGCATTATCCTTGGCCAAATATCCTGGAACCGCCACACCTACGCCCAGGCACTTATCGAGGCGTAGACGTTTTGAGCGGATCATTTTCCGCGCATGCGCCCAGATCTGAGTCGCAGCTTCGGCTGGCGGGTCATCTGCAAAGGCGAAACTCTCTTGAGAAATGATCGCGCCCGAAAAATCGATCAGTGCGACATCCAGCTGGTGCGGGTAGAGCGCCGCGCCAATCGAAAACCGTCCTTTTGCATTTATGAGAAGAGGTTGTCGCGGCTGACCACGTGCGCCACCGACGACATCACCAATTTCAATCAAATCTCGCAACAGAAGCTCGCGCGTGATCCTCACAATAGCACCACTCGTGAGCCCACTTGCGTCGACCAATTCGACCCGGGAAACTGGCTGACGGCGCCGAATAAGGTCAAGGACGACGCGTTGGTTGCGACGCAAATTAAGCAGCAATTGAATACTCCAGTTCCACGAAAACAGACACAAACGCATTCCACAAAGCAGCATCATAACAATATTATCTAAGTTTAAGTCAATTTTTAGTTGCGGAAATCGTCGCGAGTGAATTAGCCTTATGACGGGACGCAACTCTAAGCGCCACGATCGTGGCCAGTCGGTCCATGAACCAAAACCAGTTTCGCCTTTGGGCCGTGTATGGTCTCGCACATTTCGGCAAGAGCCTTCTATGGGCATCCAGCGGGATCGTTTTTGCATTCTTTCTAACCGAGATCGTGGCGGTCCCTCCTCACCTCATGGGTGTTGTTATCGGCGCATCCCTCACGCTACATGCCGCCTTCGACTATGGCACCGGGCGTCTGATGCGATCACGCGTGCAAACGCACACCGAGGCGGCGCAGGCGCAACTTATTGGCGCCATCCTGGCAACCGTTTCATTCGTTTTGTTTTCGACCACTGGGTTGCTGCCGGACGACGCGAGGCTAGGTCACGTGCTTGCCACGCTGATCTTGTTCCGTCTTGGTTGCGCCCTTTATGACGTGCCTCAGAACGCATTCATGGCCTTTGTCACCGAAACCGACAGGGCACGCGCACGCTACAGTGCTCTGCGATATGTAATGTCAGGGGCTGCAGCCTTGCTGATCACGCTTATTGTGACGCCGGTCATCCGCAGCACCGGCGAGCAGATGATCGCTCAGCGCTTCGTGCAACTCGCGGTCATGATCGCAGCGATTTCACTTATTTGCGCGCTAACGCTGTTTCTTTATACCCGTTTTTTTTCCTATTCACCCGCAAACAGTTCAATGCCAAGTGACGACGACGGCGGGGTGTACCGATCACTAGATTCGCAGCGCACGGTATTATTCATTGGCATGCTGATCAGCATTTTTGCGCTAAACCTTGCAGCATCAGTCTTTTCAAATCTCGAAGCTTATTTCGTCGCGTTCGCACTCAAACAACAAGAAATCGCTGCAACCTATTTCCTCGTTGCCATTGCGATCGGGCAAATGATGGCGCAGCCGGTATGGGGATGGCTGAGCGCGCATTGGGGCCTCGAGCGTATCGCGACTCTGGGAAGCTTTATGTTAGGATTTTCCGGCCTCGCCTTCATCTTTGTCGGGCATCTCGGGGGCGCCACCACTTTGATTTGCGCCCTGCTTTACGGCGCAAGCTATGGCGGCGTCGCAATGTCGGTCTGGAGTATGCTCGCGCGCTCGACGGCGTCTGCGCCGGCTCGAACCACGCAGCGATATGGAATGTTCACGGCGTGCTCGAAACTGTCGCAAGCCTTCGCCATACTGGTCGTAGGCGTCGCGCTTTCAGTCATCGACTATCGTGACAACGCGCTCGGACAGCACCATTTACGAATCATTATGGGCGCCGCGCCAATCTTGGGCGGCATCGTGTTGTGGCTCATTTCCAGATCAGGACTGGTCCGCGACAGGCCAGGTTTGTCTCGCTCAGATACGCCCGAATAAGGCACGTCCAGAAAGCGACAGAACAACACAATTATTGTATTTACGACATTGAACAAGAACAGGGTCAATATAATTTATTGATATTGTCTTTATAAGAATTGTATAAAGTCTAATATTTTGATAATATAAATATTAGGAGACAGATAAACATGTCTCGATCAGAGCAAGCACAAAATTTGGAATCGCGCGCCTGATAGGATTTGTCATGAATATATTCAAAATCGCCTGCTTGACACTTGCCCTTGCCGGACATGCTGCCATCGCCGCTGCTGAGCCAAAACTCGTGCCGCACCGTGGATTATGGAAAAACTACAACAACTCAAAAGTCGCTGAAAACAGCGTCGAAAGCTACAAGCGTGTAGCCGACAATAAGACCCATTATGGATACACGCCCGAATATACCGAGATCGACACGAGAGCTGCCAAAATCGACGGTACCGACCAGATCATTGTCTTCCATGATAATTTCTGGGGCCGCTTGACGGATTACCAAAATGACACGGGTGATTGGGGGCTGAAAGCGTTTGAGCAGCAACTCCCGCCGAACCTGAATAGCCTCAGTTTGGGAATCACCGGAGACGCGTTTGACAAGCTGTTTCTCCGGCGCAGCAAGTCGGGAGGCAAGACATCAATTACAAACGACCGTGTGCTTCGCCTCAAAGACTTCATCGAACAGACAACGTGCGACGATCATCCGAAAATCATTCTTGATATACAAACCGCACAACTGGCGCGCCTCGCAGCAAACGTGATCGCAAACAATAATTGTCCGCATGGCACCATGCACGCCGGTAATTCTTTCGCTAATCGAGTCCATTTGAAATTGTTTGTTTCGGCGACGATGCCCAGCGATACGAAATCGACTGTTTCGTCCGCTAAAATCGTCGACCACATCATTCAAACGTACGGCGCATCACTGAACTACTGGTTTCAGTTTAACAGCTCCCAGTTCGAGGCGGATTGCTATAATAGCAATTGCCGTCTTAATCCGCGAATCAACTCCTCGGAGAACCAACTCTCAACAACTGCCTATCTCGATTCAGAAGCGTTTATGATTGCTGCGATGAATCACCAGCAAGTCATGGGTATCGCGCTTAGCAAGCCAGCTTACTATCAACACAACTCCGCGGGACTTTACTACGTTTCCACCACGATCGAAGATCTTTTCCATGCGGCGCAAGCTCACAATCAGACCGCAGAAAAGTACACGGACCTCATGTCTATCGCATCTCGCCCTGAAGACTATGTTATGTGGAAGTCGAAAAGCAGAAATGGGTCCGCTGCCACCCAAGGCAAGAAAAACCGGTGCATGCCCTTCGTTTACCGCGGCGACGGGCTGGGCGTACTTTTTTTTGCCCCTGCCGTATATCAGACCCGAAACACGTTCGCACAAACCTTCGAATTCGATTACATGGTTGCCGATGGATACATTGATCCAAATGGCAAAATCGGATCTGAGCTCGACGATGAAATTCGCTACATGTGCGGAGGAGACACCAGAATCACCACGAAATTCATCATCAACCGCGATGACGACTTTGTTGAGCAAGTCGCCGACTACAAACTTATGATCAACGAAACCGACGATTATTACTGGCTAGATACTGTAAAAGGTAAGAACCAAATCGCGGGCGCATACGATTAAACGATAACCGCCACGAAGGCGGCGCGTGATTAATATTCGGTAGGCGGATTCCAAGTTGCGGCGTTCATACTGTTACCTCCAAAAGGTAAGTCAGCTGCAACGCCGCGCTCTCAAGCGCCACGTGGATCTCCCAGGACGGTGGGCTTGAGAGTCTGGACAAAGGCACAGTCCGTCATTGCAGTCGCCGCGATCTGCTATAAGTCGGGATCATGACATCACTCGCGCAAATGCCGTTTGAAACCGACACCTTGCCAGACTGGCTGCAATCGGTCGCACCGCAAATGTGGTTCGTCTTCATCGCAGTCAGTCTTGGCTTGGCATCTTATCTACTGGCTTACATTTCCAAACGCCTCGTCAGGATGATTGGGCGACGGCGCTATTCGAGCGAAGAATTGTTCGTCGGATCGAGCTGGGATCTCGCCGCTCCAGTGGTCCAGCTTCTGGTCTTTCTTATGGCGGTAACCGCGGGCGCCGAAGCCGTCGGTTTCGAATTTGCAGACCAATTGGTGGGCTATTGGCCAAAAGCGATGGCGGGATTGGTGATTGTCGGCGCGGCAGTCCTATTGGCGACCTGGATCAACAATTCGCTGCGATCGCTTGCACAGCGCGCGCATGGCAAGAACCGAGTCGATGACACCCTTATCGGGTTCGCCGCATCGATGATCCGATACGCAATCCTTGGCGTGGCGATCATTATGGCGATGATCCAGTTTGGATTTGCACCAGGGTCATTGATCGCAATTGTCGGTGCTGTCGGCCTGGCCATCGCGCTGGCGCTTCAGGATACGCTCAAAGCCGTCGCCGCCGGGTTCATGATCGCGGCGTTTCGTCCATTCCGTATTGGCGACTGGGTGCGGATCGCAGACGAAGAAGGTGAGATCGCCCAGATCACGCCATTCAACACCACGATCAAACAAGTCGATAACAAAGTTGTACTATACTCAAATGATCAGGTCTGGGGCAGCCCTATTGTCAACTTCACGCGGCATCTCAGGCGACGGCTCGACCTGTATTATGGCGTCCATTACGACACCGATCTCGACCAGGCGATAGACGTTCTGAAAGCGATCGCGAACCACCACCCGAGTGTCACGATGAAAGACGAGACCTGGGTCGGTGTCCACGAACTTGGAGACTGGGCTATCACGCTCCGCCTTCGCGCTTGGGTTCCGACCAAGGAGTTCGTGCAAGTGCGAGCTGACATTACCAAGAGTGTGAAACAGGAATTTGACAAAGTCGGTATCGAAATCCCCTACCCTCACCAGGTAGAATATGTTCGAGAAGGCATCAGTTTAAAACGCCCGGAGAAAGACCTTGGCGACGACACGGGGTAACGGCCCTGTTGTGTTTGGATCCAATCAAGCGAGGCTCGAAGAGACCATTTTCCGAGCGCATCGCCTTTCCAAACGCCTGCCGTAGAGTTGCGACAATCGTCATGAAAGCAACTGTGCCCAAGAGGATCTCAAATTAAAGATCCAAAAGGCTGATATAATATTCCATTGTCACTCCTCCCAAAGCGATACCTTGTTCTGCTATCGCGGGATGCGCGCGCACCATTCGGGTGATTTGTCCCTCAGCCCGAATTGGCGGCGTTCGTCGGGCTCAAGACAACGTGTCAGTGACGCAGTAGCCCGATGCTCTAGTGTTTCTGGATCGAAGGTGAACCTTTGGACGTGACCAACCCGCGAACCGGTCAGCAATTCAGTCCCATCAGACGCCCAAGAAAGCGCCGTTACGTCTTCAACATTCAATGTCAGTCTGCGTTTTCCGGTCCTGACATCCCAAACGCTCACGCTGGAGGAAGCAACCGCCAGATAATTTCCATCTCTACTAAACGCCACATCCTGGACATTCGATGCAAACGAAAGCCGATTCTCAAGATCCTTTACGTCTCCATCCGACGTGATGCTCCACAGATCAACAACGTTGTCAGCACCGCCCACCGCCAGTAAACTGGTGGTGTCGTCGCGCGGCGCGGAATAATCCACTGCATCGATCGCGCCCTTGTGCTTGATCGAGAATTTTGACGTCCCGGTCCGGGCATCCCAAACTCGCGCTGTTGCGTCACTCGCACCGGTCAAGACGTAGTTCCCGTTCGAACTAAGTGCGATTGAGCGAACACCGCCGGTGTGACCAATCAATTCAACCGGCTCCCCGTCGGACACCTGATTGCCATCCATTTTCCAAATACGCGCGATCTCCTCGTCGCCCCCCGTCGCCAGAACCTGGCCATTGCGAGACCACCCGATGCTGCGAGGATCCCGCGCGTAAGCGCCGATTTGCGACACGGCGCGATCATTGAGCAGATCAACCAGAATGAATTGTCCATCGGACAAGGCCGCAGCGACAAGATTACCGGACGGATTGATCGCGACATCGTAGACAACTGCGCCGTTTTTCGTGACGAGCAGGGTCTCCATGGATTTGCTCGCCAAATCCCAGAGAAAGATGAACCCGTCATTGGACGCGACAGCGAGATTGGCAAATGCCATGTCCGTAGAGAGCGCCCGGATTTGACGATTGCTGCTGCCTGGATCAACCTTGTCAGACCCTGCAGGATTGAGATCCACCGGGACGTTCGCGAGTAGCGACGCGGTGTCCGCCCGGTCAAAAATGGCCGCTCCGGCAGGCCAGCCTTCATGCGAAAGAGACTCCATGGCGAGCAATTTACGTGTCTCCAAATCACCTGGACCGTTCGCGCTGAACTCCATCTCAAGAAACGCTAGTCGTGCAGCTCGCTCTGGCTGCTCTGGTGATTCGAAGGCGCGAGCCAAATCGATATAGCGCTTGGCGATTCTCGCACGCTTATCCTTGCCGCTCACCCGTAATTGCGTGAGGCTTGCCGCTTCTGCAAGCTGTTCAAAAACCTGAGCTTCAGATGTTTGCGCCACAAGGTCATCGAGCGTGGATTTGTCCGATCTGGACGTCGCGTTTTGCTGCTCCCCCAGATTGCGGATCGAGTCTTCAACTTTTTGCTCGGACGACCGGCACCAATCCGGAGCTATTGAGGCGCCAACCAATTGTTTCCATTGCTCTTGTGAAAGACAGATATTTTCGCCGTTTCGACCATCTCCGCTGGCGCTTGCCTCACTGAAACGCTGCTTGGTTTGGTCGATCACGTTTGAAATAGGTTTAGCGAAGTCTGGCTCTTCAAATCTGAATATCCGAATAAAACCGTTATCCGTGCCGGTCACGATATGCTGGTTGTCTGGGGTCCAGGCGATCGAGTCGACATCGTCGCTATGACCGCGAAGCTCGGCGACCAATGCGCCGTCCGGCAGGGACCAAACTCGTGCCTCTCCGGCATCCGAACCGGTGGCGAGATAAGCATTATCGCTTCGAAATGACAGACCGCGTGCAGCCTGTACGTTATTCATTCGCGCCAGTTCTTCTTGCTCGCCTTCGGCGCTCCAAACCAACATGTCGCCATTGTCCAAACCACTGGCAAGTAAGCGTCCATCGCGCGACCATTCAACCGAGAACAGCTCTCCCTCACCAACCTCATCTATTTGATCCGGAGCGGTTGGTGCCTTCGACTGGAGCGCACTTTCTGCGTCACTGATATCGTAAATTTGAATACCTTCCTTCACTGGCGCCACAGCAAGGCGGTCAGCGGTTGGATTGAAAGCAACGCCCATGGCAAGTTCGCTTCGGCTATCGATTTCGAATAATGGCGCGTCTCTTTCCGGGGTGCTGAAATCATACACGCGCGCGGTACCGCGATCCGCGCCAGTGGCGAACTTTGTGCCATCCTGCGACCAGGCGCTGCCCCAATTGCGACCGGGCGAATCGTAAGCCTTCACCAAGTCACCGGTCTGCCCATCCCAGATCTTGGCCTTGCCGTCATACCCGACTGAAAGCAATCGGTACCCGTTCGGCTCAAAGCGCACTTGGCCAACCTGATCCGTGTGGGCGACAATTCTGTCGATTTGCCGGATTTGTCCCTCGGCATATCCCGCTGAGGCATCCCAAACAACGACATGCCCCGCATCGTCTCCGGCGGCGACATATTTGCCATCAAAGCTGATCGTGACGCCGTCGACTTCCTGTGGCTTGCCATCATACACGGCGAACTGTGCTTCAAATATTGGATCCAGAGCTTCAGACGCAACGCGGAAATCGCGAAGCTTATCGCCCAGGTTTGCACGCAATTCAGGGGTCAGGCCGCTCGTGTTCTCAATATTAATTCTTCCCGTATCCAGAATATAGAGCCCAATTTGCGCTCGGACATCGGTGGAATCGATCGACGCATTGGTCACACCTTCCGCTTCCCAAATCGTCGGGGAAACGGCGCGATCCCATCTCGACACCAGGTTCTCCCAAAGCACATCCTGGACGCGTGACCGGCTATCTCTCGCTGATGACCAAAGCGATCCGATCGTTACGATCCCTGCGACGAGCGCAACAAATGCGCCTGAAACGATCAGCCGTCTCCGATCCGCGTCCTGTTTTTCCTTGGTCTTGATCTCATCGATTTTCGCACGACTGGAACTTAGCAAAGCGGTAACATCATCCCACCGTCCACCATAGCGTTCAGTCCAGGCTTGGCTTGGCAAAGACGAGAGCATTTTTTCACGTTCGATGATTGCCGACTCGTCGCGAATTTCTTCGCCTTCTTCTGCACGCAATACGAGCGCACGCCACATTCGGGCATCATCTCGCTCACGCTGAAGCCAACCGCTATTCCCTGCTCCATGCTGGCCCGTCCCGCTCAGTCGATCCCAGCAACGAATTAGGGATTCATGGGTGATATCCACAATCGGATCATCGTCCTCACTGAGTAGCAGGAATCCAGTATCGGGATGTGAAAACCGCTCGATATACAAATCCAGCTCTGAAGAAGAACGGGCGCAAATATCCTGGAGCACACTACGTCGGATCGGACGTCTTGTTGCCCGGCCACTTGCATCCTGTTCAACCACAGATCGGAACAAATGCTCGGCAGCCTTGCTTGCCCCGGGAGAAGACGTTTCTAGCTCCTCCAGGACTTCGTCAGCGCGCTGCGACAAGGTCTGTTTGAGGCCAAGATAGCCGTCCAGGCCAAGTTTGATTTGTTGAGATTGTTCACTCGAAGCACGGTTCCACAAGTACATCAGGCAGTGCTGAACCAAAGGCAGAGCATCGGCCTCATCGCGGCTTTCATCAATCAGCTTCAGCGCCAGTTCTATCTCGACTTCGCCATCGAAAAGTTCCGCCGGACGGATGATTGATTCCATAAGCTCGGCTTGCTCGAGGCGCGGCAAAAGGTACTGAGTTTCATTTATGACTTCGGCAAAGCCAACGAATTTGGCGCAGTCACCCAAAAAGTCAGAGCGCATCGTCGCAATGACATGCATGCCACGAGGCGGATCCTTCTCGAAAACGCGCAAAACTTCGATTAGCATGTCGACTTCGGAGCGTTCTATTTCCGCTGCGAAGCGAAATATTTCTTCGAATTGATCAATCAACAGGCAGACATTTCCGCTTTCACCAATGCCAAACTCTTCGGCCAAGGCTGGCAACGCCTTTATGCCAAGATTCAGGCGCCTGCGGACCGTACGCACCATGTCAAATGACGGAGTCTGGTCGTCCTCCAGCCCTTCGATAATCCGCGCCAACAGCTCCGCGAAATTCCATAACGGCGCGCCGCCTGGCCGCATTTGTGCGGTTCTCCAGGTAATGTCATGGCCGTAATGGCTCATCTCGAGTCGCGGCAAAAGCCCGGCTTTCACCAACGAAGATTTGCCGCAACCGGATGTCCCGTGGAGCAAGACAAACTGGCATTTGGCCAGCTTCTCCATCACGGCATCGATCATGCGATCACGGCCGAAGAATATCGGCCATTCCGACTTTCGAAACGGTCTGATTCCTGGATACGGTTGGGTGAATTCGGTCCGCTCGGTCACAACGGTCATCCGGTCTGGATTGTGTTTTTAAGCCAGCTCTGAAAAGAGTTGGTCCAATCCTGCTGCACGGTATGCACGGTTTGAATTCCGAGGCGTTGCGCCAGCGAATTTTCGCTCCCCGTTTGATCGATGAGCGCGCAAGGGATATTCTTCCCAGACACGCGCAAAGCTGTTCGATCGCTGACCAGCAAGTGAATGTCATGTTCCGTTGGCGGGTCTACGACCAATGCGCACGCGGCATTTGCTTCTTCTTTGAGAATTCTCAGGCGCTCTTCGCGTGCCATCTCCATTTGAATGAGATCATTGCCAATAGGACTCAGCTTTTCCGGAAACACCGAACATCCAGCGTCTTCGAGTTGGCCCTTTACGGTCTCCCATGCCTCAATGTGCGAGGATTTCGCATTCAAATAGACTTTCAACGATTCCAGCGGTGTGGATATTGTTGACTGTTCGCGGTGCCGACTAAGCAGACTCGAATCTGCTTTGATCTTTCGCAAATGATTGATGACCAACGTCGCCAGACTGCTGACTTCCATCCAGAAAGCCCGGTCATTTTCGACAGGATGCGGAAAGCCGAGAGGCTTAGGGTTGGATTGGCGACCTGAATTATCTGTGCTCGAGAAAAAAGATACAGGCTTCGGAAGTCCGCCGAAACTGCGAGGCATACGTGCTTCCAGACTCGGATCGCAGACCAGAACAATTGACCGCCCGCCCTGACGTTGGTTTTCCTTGAGCTGCTGCTCAAACCAGTGTGCTTCTTCCACACACCAAGGCGAGTTAAGGAATTGCTCGGTGAGGATAATCAATATGACGCCTGACGATCCAGGAGAGTTTTCAAAACTCGACACAAGCGGTTGCTCACTCGTTTCGTCCATTCCGAGCAAATGGCTATAAGCGACCATCTCAGTCGCGTCGCTTTTCACCTCATTCTTGATTTGCTCAACCAGATAAGTCGTCCAGTCGATCAGTCGGAGATCCTGTCCCGGATGGCAACTCACGAACACGTCGTGCTTAAAGGGTAGATCCAAAAACGGCATGATCTGTCCCCTGATTGGCCGTGGCTGTTTTCAGTCCAAATCGCTTAGCTGACTCGGAATAGTTAACGCATTTACACACACCCCGCAGGCGTCGTCCAGTCCTCAGATTGGGTGATGAACAGGTCCGTTCTGGCGTAGAATCCTCAGGAGCGGCGGGCGAAACGATTACCTAGAACCGCCAACAACAGCCCGAAAATCGTAAATCCTGCCAGCACATTGGCGATCAGCAGGAGTTGACCTGCGCCCGTCAGCGGACTCGCAACGTCTGAAATCCCGAGAGTGGCGAACCCCATGGCCGCGACAAACCACGGCGAGAACCAATGGTTTTGAGGTTCGCATTGGCGCACATCTGGCAAGTCACAGTTTTGAAGTGCAAACTCGAACTTGATATCTATGTCCACTCTGAAGTGATAGATCGCGCCAAAAATTGTGACCAGGAACAATGCAAATAGGGCAACTCTATCCCAGTCTCTGCCATACCCCAAAAGCCCCCACAGCAAGAACACGGCGCGTTTTCCGAACCAGCTACTTATCAGCGAAGCGATAGCTGTTGAAATCAGCACAGCAACGATCATCGGGCTGAATTTGGCGAGGCCCCCGCCGCTGGATTCGGCCGAAGCCGCTTTGGCGCTGTCTGCCCAGGGCAGAATCGCAGGCTCGATAACCGCTGCTGCGAACATGCCGGCGAGGATCGCGCAAATCATCATGATCGCCCATATTGCTGTCGGCAATTTGGGATCCAATGCGGTTAGAGTGTTCTGGCCAAAAATCGACGCGTTTTGCATCAGGCGTTTAAACTTGGCAGCGGCGTTTTCTGCCTGCTCCGCCGCCGATTTGATCCAGGGTTTCAGCTCTGGACGCTCCGCCCGCAATCTAGAATCTAGCGTATCAATATAGTCCTGATCCTGCAGGTCTCGTCTCAACAATAGATCGCCCCAAATCGACGAACTTCCTTTGATCCCTTTACAGTTGCCACGCAAAAGCTGGTACCTGTACGCGACTTGCGAAAATTCTGCGTCATCGAGAGTCGCGCCATTCCAACAAACTTCAGTGTCGCGAAAATCTATGTCCTTGAACTTCGCAAGTGTGAGATCTGTCGAGTCAAAAAAGATCTTTTCGGCAAAACTGGTTTTGTGGAACGACGCGGAGGTTAGTTTGGCATTAGAGAATACCACTTCGTCGTTAAATTTTGCGCGACCAAAATTGGTGTCGCCGCCGAAATCCGAACTCCCAAAGTCTGCTTCATTGAGAAAATGGCAGCCAAAAAAGTCAGCATTTCCGCCGAATCTCGCCCGGCTGAAGTCAGCTTTCTCTTTGAATCGGGAAGTTGTAAATTTTGCGCCCCAGCCGAGCTCCGCACTTTCAAAGTTTGCGGCGCCGCGAAACACGACATCCGCGAACGACACACCTCTGGAGAGACGGGCTTTGTAAAAATCTGCGGAAGCAAGAAACCTGGAATGGTCTAACGTTACGCCTTCTTCGAAGACAGCGGTCTGAAAGTTTGCGGAGTCGATAAAAAGCGAACTTTCGATTTTCGACCCGCGCCCCAATCGAATGTTTCGGGCGACAAATCCTTTGAATTCCGAGTACTCACTGCGCAGGAACAGGACTTTGTCTTCCTTGCTCGTTCCCATGGTTGACAGCTGGTTCCACAATTCATGTAGATTTTGCGCGCGCGTCCCGACCAACTGTACGCGGTGATCTGGGCCACCATCATCGCTCCGGCTGCGAAGAATGCGCTCCTTCACGATCTTCGCAAGGTTTACGATGCCTTGTTCGTGTTGAGGGATAGAGTTTTTGAGGTCGGTCTCAGGTCTATGGGCAATATGCCACAAGCTTCCATTCCACTCGGTTAGAAGCCCGGCCTCCAGAAGGTCGTCATCGGATAGCAGGATCGACTGGTCATCCAGGTTTTCAAACTCGCCGAAACGATCCAATCCATAAGACCATCGCCAATAGTCTTGCAGCGAAGCCTGAATATAAGCCCTATCGCCCTGACCCACCAGTTTACCGTTGCCGGGAAAGCTCAATGGCGCGCGCCAGCATTTCACATTATCCGTTGCGCCCGGCCCTGACGCCCACTCTGCACGGGCAAGGCCGTCCCACGAAAAGTCCAGATTTCGCCAGTCCGCCAGCCATTCTTCGGCCAGGTTCTCGAAAAATGCCTCTTCGCGCTTTTCCTCCGCCATGCCCCTCTCTCAATCCCAGCACCCGCATACAATTGACGGGACATCTTTTTCGACATCCCGTCAATCAAATGCTCTGTCCTGTCCGACGGTCGGACTAGAAACGGTTTTTGTCGAAGATCACTTGCATAATGGTCAGCGCTGTCTCTTCGGAAAAGTCCATTTTCTTCATTAGGTCATCGAGATAATCGCGCTCTTTCGGGTGCAGATCACCGTCCGCGAGAACGATGTCAAGCACCAGCGCAAAGATCGTCTTGTGCATGCTGACGGGCAACGCACCGCACGCCTCGGCAACACAATTCGGCCGTTCCGCGCGTCGTTCCATCACAGTCATGTTAAGCCGCGACAATTCGTGATCGCTCAACCCCGAAAAGGTTTTGGCGCGCTTCACCAGAGCGTGAAGGTATTGTTTTTCATTCGGATCAACTTTGTCATCCGCGAAAATCGCTTCCAGTAGAAGGCACATATAGGCCTCCGCGATGCTCCAGTCATTGCTCGTCTGGGCGCCTTGCAAGAATTCGCTTGCGGTAGTCTCAGGCCCAGTTTCCGGTTTCAAACCAGAGAAGAGTACGCCTATTGCAGAATTATCCATCTTTTCAGTCCTAAATATTCATTCTGTTCATTTCAGACCATTGGCCATTTACTAAGTCGGGCAACCTGGTTGCGGCGGGCGCGGCCGGAATGGGTTTTTAGGCAGGCAAACCTGAGCAGGAGGCTCTACCAGTCTAACACGGCGCCATTCATCAAACGCATCGAGTGCCGCTTTCAGTCTCGTTTCATCCGTTTTCACATCGGCCAACGATTCTGACAACCAATCCATTTCGGTTGATCGCACGTCAATTGTGTCCTCGCGATTGAGTCCTGGCGTCGGCTGAGTGCGGTACTCATCAGAATATCGCTTCAGCTGTTCGTCCATACGGCGCAGTTCATAGGTTGCGTCAGCGATCGTTCGATACTCATCAAAGGCTTGTATGATGACCAGTTGATCTGCATTCGTTGTCGCCGCAGCACGCAAATCCTCCAAGGCAAGATCACGAGCTTCGATCGCCTCGGCACGTTCGGTATTCGCCCGATCAATCTGACTTTGCGCCCCGGTCCAGATGAAAAATGCGGCCGCCGCAGCAGCAATGATCATACCAAAGAACAGCATGCCGCGGAGGTTTGCGCCATTTTTTGCGCGCCGCTCACGCTGAAGCGCCGCCTCCATTTCTTTGGCGCGCTCTTCGGCGTCATTTTTCTCTTCAACCGCAGAAATAATGCGTGCCGAAAGCGACTCAGTGGGCTCAAATATTAAATCGCGAGCCCCAACGGGTACCAAATTGCTCATGTCAGTGTCCCTCTACTAATTATTATTCTGCATCGCACAGCTGCAAGCCGTAGACGTCGAAAAGTTGAATGATTGTATTCGCATTAGGCGGAGATGGCATGGGCGAAGCCCCCGCCAAAGACCCACACGCATCGGTTGCCCAAGCGCCGATCAATGCGACGTTCCCAAACGTGTATGACCCGCTCGGCAGTGCCCAGCTTGCGGTGTTGGTCTTGTCAACGCGTGCACCTAATTGGCGATATGCGTCAGCCGCGGTGTCGAACGCTTGTACCTTGCGTCTAAGGCTATCAGATCGACGCACCAATTGTGCATCGCGATGCTTGCGGAACGCGTTCAGCAAGAGATCTTCCGTTGATAGCAATGCTTCGGCAGACGTCGTGTTTGCAGTCGGGCAGTATGATCCAACACCCGCAGAAGTGTCGCGGCCTTTTTCGGCGTATAGCGCCGATAGGCAGGCTTGGCGTCGATATGCGGGGTCAGACGAATTGGTCAGAACGGCATTGGCTGCGTCGTCCATCGCTGCGGCACCCGACTTCGCACCAAGGGCATTGCGACTACGCTCATAATACGCTTCTGCCAGTTGCGAAGACCATTGGGACTTACCTGTCGCGATCCGAATTGCATCACCGAGTTTGCGGTTCGATCGGGCGACCTCACCTTTTTTGGCAAGGTATTTGCCATGCTCCAGGAAAGAAGTCGGCCAAGTGCCATCCTCTGATTGGGCGCGCTCAAAGAGACCGTCCGCTTGGGCGCGTTCTGCAACGATCGTGCTCATGGAACGCACGACGGCCTGCGATAGTGAACTATTGGCCCGTGGATCGCCGCCCTCAAAGCGAACTTGACGCGTTTCATCCGGGCTCGGCTGAGTACCAGGTTGACTCGGGCGACCGCGGGTCGCCAGATCTGCGGCTTGATATGCCTTGGCTGAATCATCAAAACGCCCAGCGCGATTGAGCAGCGCGCCATAGGCTTCGAGATATTTATAATGTCCGGGCAGATTATTGTTGGCCCGATATTGCTCTGAGTCAGCAAAGGCCTAAATAGCCCCGGCCAGAGTCGCGTTACACAAGCTCGATCCAGCCAGTTCGATCTGGCTCAAAGCGTAGGCGTAGCCCTCCATCGCGCCTAACGAAATCAGCTTGTCAGAGTTCCCAGAAGCCAGCTGATAAGCTTTTGCGGCATCGCAATAATCCGTCAATGCGGTCGCGTCGTCGCTTGCATCTGCATTACCGAGCATACTGTCGGCACGCGCTTCATGAGCGGCACCCAGCTTCGAATACACGCCCCGCTTGCGGTCTCCTACAGGTGCGATCTGCGCCGCTTCTGTCAGGTAGCGGATGGCGGCACTCGTCCCGCCGGTAACTTTCAACGCTCGCGCCGAGCTGGATTCTGCAATATCCAGCAATGTCGCTGTCGCCTGTTGGCTGAGAGCTTCATTACCCGCGGCAGGCGCCATAGAAATGATCGACTTCAGAATACTCAGACTTTTGTCGACATTCCCGTCCGCTCCTGTTTCCGAAAGCGCGGCATTCGCCTTGGCATTCATTGTTTGAAGGTTTGCAGCTGCGCGTTGATAATAGCGCGTCGTATCATTGAGTCTCGGCCGAACCGTCGCAAACTCGACAGCCTCAAGGGCTTCAAGGCCGCTCGTCAAGCACGCTGTCTGCGATCCGCAAGTTCGATTCGAAACGTTGTCGCTCAATCCCAGCGCCAGGCTGGGAGCAATCGTGACGAATGCCGAATCAAATTTGAACCTGGCATCCTGACTGGCATTCGAACTGCTGGATGGAAGTGATTCCCACAAACGTTTTGCTGCGGCCCCATTTTCAGCTGCCAGATTGTAGTTTCCAGCGGCGAAATATAGCTTTGCGGCGTTTTGCAGAGCGTTGACTGAAGATGTCGCACGCAGACCGGAGTCTTGGGCTTGGGTGGCGCACGTCTGAGCCCAACCTGTAAGCTGTCCGGACGTTGCTGTTTGATCGGGGATCATTGTTAAAGGCGATGTGCATTGCGCCGCTCCGGAGAAAGCGACCGGCATTGGTTGGCCTGGATTCGCACTGGTGGGCTCACTTGCGCACGATGCCAAAAGCACACCTGCCGAAGCCAATCCTGACCAGCTGATCAAGCGGTATCCCAAACTACGCGCTGGCCGCGACCCTTTAATAGCCTCAATCATTTTTCTAACGTCCACCTCTGATTTCGTTCCCTGACTCAGAACTATCGTTAATTTTTTCGCAATGAAAGCGAATATTTTGATCGCACAGCATAAAGCGCCCAGCGATTCCGCACCAAGACGCACACCTTACGTGATAAATCACACGATGAAGAAGCACCAAAGACGATCTCTATGAATTGCAGTCGCCGTCCATCTCCGCAATCCAAGCGCGTAGCAGATCCGCGCCTTCCTGGTGCTGAAGCGCGCGTCCGAGTTCGGGCATCATCGCACCTGGATTGGTCGTCTCGACCCGGTGCAGCAAAATCGACTCGTCTGGCGCACCTGGAACGATGCTGAAAGCCCGTCCACCAGTGCCAGACCCCGCCGCAATCGGCAGCTTACAAACACCAAGCGCCGGCCCGGACAGCGCTTGCATGGTCAGATCCAGACCCGATGTGTCTGCGGGCCCTACCGGATTGTGGCAATGCGAACAATTGATATCGAGATAGGCTCTAGCGCGTTGGTTTATCGAGAAACTGTCATCGCTCCAATCTTCGTTGCGAGGCATGTTGTCAGCATCTTCCACGCCGCTCAAATAGCCAATTGCCTCCAGTTTCAGGAGCTGGTTCGCAGGCCTGCCGTCATACTCGTAGGCTTTGTTCAAATGACGCGGCCGCACACCCAAGGGAGCGAGTTCACGCGTTGTGTTGTTTGGCGCGTGACAACCGGCGCACTGATTAATGTCGGGAACTATATACGTGAAAGTGTCTTCCGCCCCGTCCGTGCTGACCAGATTCAGTTTTTGCGCATCGCCGATCTTTGTCAGTTTCGCGTCGGTCTGGTTTTCGTTCCAAACATACGAAACTGCCTCCCAGCCTTCATTACGGCGAACAAGCAGACGCGTTTCCATCAACCGAACCCGATCCAGGTTCTGCAAAAGTGGGTTGGTCTGGCCTTTGGTATCCTCTGACTTCAAAACGGAATTTTCGCTATCGCCCACCAGATAGTAAAAGGTCTTACTGATCACAGTCCCGATTGGCAGGTCAGGATAGTCGCCCTCTCGGTAAGCCCCTGCCCTGGCATTATCTGGCAACCAAATCGTCCGGAGTTTCAGCGCGTAGTCGGTGAATAAAGGCGTGTTGAGATCATAAGGCACAACGCCATTGGCGAGTTCCAACTTACCTGCGTCCAGGTTCATCATCCCCCACGCGCTCAATTGCGCGGGGTTTTCCGTGGCGAAGAAGACTGGATCAGTATCAGAGGAAGTGCCTGAACACCCAGCCAAAACAAACAGCGCAGCGCTCGACGTCGCCGAGACTATGGCCGATTTTATCATCAAAATTCTACCTCAAAGCCCAATCGATTAGGACCGCCCGAGATCGATTTCCGGAAGTTTATCCAACCGGCATTCAAACGGCGACATATCTGTCGATGGCTCCATGAACCCGCTCGGCCCGTTGGCATTGAGCACACCAACATCGCCATTGTCGATGCAGATGCGAAGCGCATCAGGCATTACGCCATCAACCATTTTTCCGGCATCGTAATAGCCGTCCCAGATAATGTCTGGCAGCCGGCCTTCTTCGCCAAACATTAACTGCAATGCCAGCTTCAGCTCTGGCGTATCCGGCAAATCTCCGCCGCCGGAAAACGTGTTGCTATAGATAAATATGCCTTCTGGGTATGGATCAAACGAGCTGCTCGCCGAGCTTTCCGAATACCCGGTCGTGTAGAGGCTGGAAATAATGATATTGCCGGTTCGATTGTCCGAAATCTCATTGTCGAATATCTCGACCCCGTCATTCGAATTAACGATTACGCCAGTTCCAGCAGGCACACTCGCAACCGGCGTTCCGGGATGTCCGAAATTGTCGACATTGTTCGAGAAGACGCGGTTATTGAACACACGCGTTGCATTGCCCGCTTGCTGCAGCTGCGGCATGTTGAAGACCAGAATTCCGCCCGTATTATTGGTGGCGACATTGTCGTAAACATCCGCGTTCACGGTGTTCTCTATCTCTATCCCAGCAACATTATATTCAGCGCGATTGCGACGAACGATAACGTCTTTGGATTGACCGACATAAAGCCCGGCATCGGAGGCTCCGATCGTGACTGTGTCCTCGATCAGAACATTGGTCGTTTGCACCGGATAAATTCCGTACGCGCCATTCTCCGTTTTTGGACCGCCCGTCCATTCCGCACGCACGCGCCGGATGGTGATATTGTCGCCTTCATTGATCTTGAGGCCGTCCCCCTTCGCGTCTTCGATCGCAAGGTCCTCAATAACAAAGTCACTTGCGGTTACGAGCAAACCTTCAGCACCAGCGATTTGGTCGGCAAAACTCAACACGGTCTTGTCCATGCCCTGGCCACGGATAGTCACGCCATCCGCTGTAAGGCTGAGCCCTCGAGAGAACGAAAACGTGCCTTCTGGAATCTCGATCACATCGCCGGGTTTGGCATCGATAAGCTGTTCCATGAGACGATCTTCAACGCTTATTTCTGCATCATTTGAAGACGAATCAGGCGCCGGTTGACCACAACTGGCGAGCGTTAATCCGGCCGTCGCTAATAAAGCTGTTTTCAGTCTCATGGTTGTCCTCCCAATCTTATCTTCAGTTTGGCGTAACACGCGAGTCCCCAAACGGAAACGCGTTTTTGCGCGGTCCGATTTCGTGATGGTAAACAATCGCCCACAGCAGGGCGCTTACTCGGTGACGTCAACATACACTGTCACAGAGGAGATTTAGTCTGAATGGGATTCCTGATCGTCAGAGAAACGTAATGGCCCGCGTTTCAGGCGCGCCGCGGCGTCCCATTGCGTCGCTAGAGCCGCCCCCAACAAAAGCGTGTTGACCGAGAGAGCGAGCCAGATGAAGCCAACAATCACTGAGGCCAGCGCGCCGTAAAGCGTTCCGAGAACCGAGTATTTCAGATAGAGTTGAAACAGATAGGTCACGGTGAGCCACGCGATAGCGCTGCTCGCTGCGCCGCCAATCATTGGCCAGCCTTTTGAAACGCGTCCGTTCAAAGACACCGCCAGAATAATGTAAAAAACGGCGAAAACAGCCACCCATTTGGTCAACCAGATGGTTCCGGCGACAGTTGCGATCTCTGCGGCGAACTCGGTCGCGACACCGCCTTCCTGATTGCGCACAATGGTCAGAATGATCTGAAAAGCGCCGAGCGCCCAGACGAGAAGTATCAAACTTGTTGCGAGGACAAAAGCGATGCCTTGATAGCGTAGAATTCCCGAAGGCCGCGTCGAAACAGCGATCATCCGGATGCCGCTTATCATGGCTTTTGTTCCGGCCATTGCAGCCCAGATCACCAGCACCAGGGCAAGCCCGACCGTCAATGTAATATTCTTTGGCGCCAACGCGGCGACTTCATTCATATCGTTGGCGCTGAGCGGGACAACATTCGAGGCCATGATGCGATTGATCGCCTCCGCTAATTGGCCGGAGACCTCCGGCGGCAATAGCGCGAACACCAGCGTCGTCGTGAGATAGATCAACGGGAAAATTGAAAACAATGCATAAAACGCAATTCCGCCCGTAATGATCCGCACATCAGGTTGAGACAGGCGATAGATCGCGTCCCAAACCGGCAGAATAAAAGAATGCCCAAACGGCAACCCATCGACCCAGACGCGCAGCTTGGAGAGCATGTTGGTCTTCTTTCACGATACAGCGAACTCAGAGGGATAGAATGGATGGATGCCGCGCATCGGTCAAATGCGCGGCTGCCTCTCGCCGTCAAATTCATGAGCCGAGCAAAGCGACACCCTACCCAGACCCACTGCGATATTTATTCCGCCGCCTCGACGCGCGGTGCTTCAACAAACGGCTTGATGCCAAAAGACGGATAGATCTCACTCGGGAAATAGACGGTTCCATCTTTGACCACCATCGAGATGGTTTTGATGGCTTTCAAGTCCTGCGTTGGATCGCCGGGGATCAGAAAGAAATCGGCCAGCTTGCGCTCTTCAATCGAGCCAAGACGCTCCGACTGCCCAACATAATCCGCCATGCCTTGCGTTGCCCAGGCCAGAATTTCCGGCGCCGTCATACCGACTTGTTGGTAAAGCTCAAGCTCGCGATGATAGACAAATGACCCGCCCATATCCGTACCCGGCACGAGCAGGATTCCGGCATCGCGCATGGCGCTCACGGTTTCTATGATCTTGTCGAATGCCTGGTAATAGGCTTCATCATCGCCGGGTGCAGACACGTCCGCCCATGCTGTCTTGGCGCTCCGCTGCACGCCAACTGGCATGTGATCGATATAGTCGACGACACCTGCTCGCACTTCGCCATTGCGAGAGCGTAACAACGCTTCGTGAATTGCCAGTGTGGGATCAATCGCGGTTGCGTTGTCAGCCATAGCACCAATCGTCGCCTGAACCCGTTCATCATCAATACTGAGAGCTGGCAGACGCTTCAGCGCGGTCAAACGCAGCAACGAGCGCGTATCTTCGTCCTCTTCCAAAACCCAGCCTAGCATGACCTGATTGATATGGGTCATCTCATCATAGCCCGCCGCAATCATCTGATTGGCGTTGGAAAATGCTGGCACATGGCCAGCGACCCGCAAGCCGAGCTTTCTGGCCTCTTCAATCATGCCAGGGACCCATTCGCCCTTCATCGAGTTATAGATCTTGATCTGATAAAATTCGCCATTGCCATAGCGTCGAACCGCTTCGAGCGCCTCTTCCTGCGTCGATACGAGTTCGCCATTGTTTGAACTGAACGGGCTTTTGCCTTCGATGAAACCACTGCGAATGATACGGGGGCCTGCGAGCCGACCGCTTTCAATTTTCTCGATAAGCTCGCCCAGCACCTCATTCGAATTGCCCATATCGCGGACCGACGTCACCCCCGCCGCGATGTTGAGTAGAGCGCTGTTCTGACCGAGATGGCCATGCATCTCATACATGCCAGCAACCAGCGTTCCGCCGGCACCATCAATCAATGTCTCTCCGGATTGACGCGCATCAGGTGCGTCAATTGCGCTGATCATGTTGCCTTCAAACACCACCGAAACCGGCGCCGTTAGCGCTTTCGTCTTGGGATCAAACACGCGAACATCGGTGATCCGAACCGGCCCATCATAATGGTGCGCGACGTCAGCCTGGATCGTCTCAAAACGCTGTGCCGAATATTCAACCGCACGCGCACGCAAGGCTTCGTCATTATTTTCATACCCTGATCTCAGAACAGAGAATCGCGGTGTGATCATGCCGAAATAGGCGCTGTCAGCATCCAGCAAAATGTATGTCGGGTTGAGGCTGATTCCGGACAACCCGTAAGCCGTAACGGTTTCGTCGCCGCTCCCTCCTTCGACGTTGAGCGTCTCCATTTCGGTCAAATGCAGCGTGCCGCCAGGAAGCGCCGAGATCGATTGATCTTCGTCCGCCAGCAAGGCCCGCGCGTACAGCCACAGACCATAAGGGCTGGCATTTTGCGCAACATAGATGGCGGGGGATTCAAGCTCTGCAGATCCTGGGCCTGTGGCGTCTATCCAGCTGGCACTCGTTCCGTCCTGCACAAAAGTCTCATCGACTTTGTTGCCAAACGTTGTTGCACCTTCAACCTGCCACTCGATTGGGAAACCAAACTCGCTCAATCGGATCGTTTCGCTTAGTGTCGGACCCCGGCCATTGTTTCGGTATTCATATTCAATCACAGTCTGGCCAGACGTGTGATCAACTGCAAGGGCGCCAATCTCGGTCCCGGCAACCATGACTGTGAAATCCTCAGTCCCTGCCAGTTCAGATAAGGTTGTCGGCGTTAGGGTGTTGATATCGGGCGGCGCTGCAGTTTGCGGCGCAACGCAGCCAGCCAGTCCCAAAAGCCATGTCGAAGCCAAAGCGTACCGTAGCACCATCCTACCCTCCCGTTTTGAGCTGGCTTAGGGCCATTCAACTGTTTCGCGCAACAGAATTCACTTGAGGACAAGCAATTTGTAGAGTTTTCGCCCGGCATTCATTTAGGCGAAATCAGATCCATGACAGGTATAGGGCTACCCTGGCACACCGTTATCAAAGACGTTGATCGCTCGATTGAACGGCGCCTTTTCATCAACATCATAGTCAGACGTCGCGATCGGACTGTCAGACCAAAGTACGCCTGCATCCGCGAATGGCAGATTTTTCCTCACCGCCTGCTGTGCGTCGCCATTCAATTCGCCAAAGCCCAGTCGCAGTTTTTCGAGACACCAGACCCGGTATCGGGACACCGGCACCTTGGTATAGACGCAATCCTGCACAGTCATCGCAAAACGCTTTGCGCCTTGGCCAAACGCCGCCGCGTTCTCTCGCAATTGCACCAAGTGGGTCTCGCTGATTTCCGCGAGAAAATCGCTCAACACATCATCGACGCCTTCGATCAAACCCGCGCCCTCAGTTGACGGTTCAATCGTCCACATCCGGGCGACCCATTCATAGACTTTGGGTGCACGTTCGCGCATGATTTCAGCCGGGGTCGGATCTTGGCTAAAATGCCGAAACATCGGCGCCATCATTCCGAAATCAGCAATCGTTGGCGTTTGCCCGAGCAGGAAAGGACGGAGATTGAGGATCGCACTCATTCGGTCGAGCACGTTGAGATAGGTCTGGTCTGCGTGGAAGCGCGTTTTGCGCGTCACCGCATCTCCTTTTACAAATCCGAACAATTGCCGACGCTTGAGCATGTTAAGCGCCATGAACCGCGGCAATGGCAAAGTGCCGCGAACAAGTTCGTCATAGAGAAATTCAGCGGCGTATTGACGGGATGCCCGATAAGTCCAGCGATAATGCATGGCCGATCGCCATAACCATTCATCGGCATAGTCTTCGATAAGACGTGCAATAAAGTTCAACGGCGGATCGTCTGGATAAATGCTCGGTGCATCCTGCTGTGACTCAAGCCAGTCAATCATTGGCGTAGTGTCAGTCATCCAGCGGCCATCGGCGAGCTGAACAACCGGCATCTGAACAATGCCAACGCCCTCTTTCAGCTTCTTGTCATGTGCCACTGTCGGGTGGCTGTCATAAGGCAATGAGCGATACCTCAGATAGGCCTCGAACTTACCGGTATAATAGGAAATCTTGCTACCATAGACCCCGATTATCCCAGGAGCGTCTTTGCGATCACTCATGGAGACACCCTCCTCCAGGCAAACCTCAAACCACGGTAAAGTGCATAAACAAGCGCCAGAAAAACCATGCCCAAAACAATCAGCGCGCCGCGATTATGCTTCAAGAACCGCGCCGAGGCAGTGTGTGCAACGGCCTTCGCTGAGTTGTAGCCTTCTGGCATTTCTAGCACGCCGACACTGGCCGCATAACCTTCATAGGCCGCAATCAATTCCGCCCGAATCTCGGGTTCGGCTTCGCTAAGATCTCGGGTCTCGCCTGGGTCGTTTCGCATATTGTAAAGCTGCCACTGCGCATCACCCACCGGCGGCATGCTTCGGGTGATCTTATAGTCGCCTTTGTAAAGTGCGGTGTTACCCGAAACCTCAATGGCACGAATATCTTCTGGACCATAAACACTGTCGGCCGCGCCGCGCAAAACCGGCAATAGAGACCGGCCGGTTATTTGAAGGGCGTCGCGGGGCGCCGGCGGCGCGTCCGTCCACTCCAGCAAAGTCGGCGCAATATCAGAAACCATCGCGGGCGCATCGATCTTGGCGGGTTGGATACCAGGCCCGGCAATGATCAATGGCACACGGATCCCGCCTTCCGTGGCGTAGAACTTGAACAGCGCGCCTGGCGATGCAGCGGCCGCCGCCCATTCCGGTCCGATAAAGCCCCAACTGCCTTCCAGTCCGGCACGATCGGCATCGATATTGTAGCCATTCATCGCCTGCCAGGCGCTCAAGCGCCAGTCATTGTCGCCGCGATTATATTCAGGGCCATTATCCGACGTGATAACGAAAATGCTATTCTCATACTGCTCCGTCGCGCGGAGATGGTCGACAAATCGTCCAATGTGGAAATCCATCGCCTCGAGCATCGCGGCGTTCACTTCCATCATCGCAGTATAGAGCGCCCGGTCTTTCGACGAGAGACTGTCCCATTCACGCGAGCCATCTGGCATTGGCGCCAGTGGAGCGCCAACCGTAATCAAACCAAGATCTTGCGCGCGCTCATGACGCGCCTGGCGCAATGCGTGCCATCCCGCATCATAAACGCCGTCATAGTTCGCGATAAACTCTGCCGGAGCCTGAACCGGGATGTGGATCGCCTGGAACGGAAGGTAAGCAAAGAAAGGCGCGCTTGAGTTCGTTTCTTCGAGATAGTCGATCATTTTGTCGACAATGAATTCTGACGAATAGAATTCGTCTGGCAGAGCGGCTTCTTCGCCGTCTTCCCACCAGGGGGCATCCTTATAGTAGGGCATGTACGATTTATCGGCCCAATTATCCGCGCCAGACGCCGCCAAAGCAAAAGATCGATCAAAGCCGTGATTTTGCGGCATTTCTTCTGCCGCTTCACCCAGATGCCACTTACCGCTCATCAGCGTTCGATACCCCGCCGCGCTCAAACGATCGGCGAGCGTCAGGACTCCAGGTTCCAGCGCCATCGTATACCCGGGCTGACCTTTCTGTTCTTTCGGTAAAACCTCCGGGATCGTCGCCACACCGGTCAGATGATTATCAAGCCCAGTCAGCAACATCGCCCTCGTCGGCGCGCAAAGCGGCGAGGTCCGGTATTGTGTGAACATCACCCCGCGGGCCGCAAGCGCATCAATGTTCGGCGTTCGGGCTTCGCCGCCATAAACGCCCAGATCCATCAAAGCAGCATCGTCGACCAGAATGATGATGACATTGGGGGGCGGAACATCTTGTGCCTGGGCCACCCCGATGAAGAGCATTGAAAGCCCCAAGAAAAAGTTGCGCATGGCTTAGGCATCCTCGTGCTACATGACGGTCTGCCCTATTCGTTCAGCCGTTTTCGTCCCGCTATCCCGGTTCTGCCCGGTGACACGACCTACGTCCAGAACCGTTTCGGGTCCTAAAAACTCGGGCGTGCCTTAAACCTCAATCCAGCATTATGCTGCTTGATGATTAGTGAGGTCGAATTTCACACTGCTCTTATGCGAGAACTTTGCCTGAGTCGCTTGTTCAGACGCCAATCGAATAAGATCGCTCGCGCTCAACCCCGCTTGCAAAGAAGATCCGCCAAAGGCGCACTCAATATAGCCGACCAGATCGTCGCTCGGTTTTTTCACAATCTTGAAATGATCGAGCTCATCAATAATCTGTTTCGCAATCTTGCCGGCATCGGCATAAGCAGATCTCGGTAGAAGAATGGCCAGCTCTTCACCGGCAAATCGTCCGCAAACACCCTTGTCGCCAACGCTCTTGGTTAGAAAGCCCGAAAGCGACTTCAGCACGAATTCGGAAATATCGGTTCCCGCTGTCAAACTCAGGTCTTGCATGTTTTTTACGCATACAATCATGACCGTCAGAGAGTACCCATTGGTAAGTGCCTCTGCAGAGCGTTCTGTCAAAAGCTCTTCGAACTTCTGTCGATTGAAAAAGTCGGTCAGCGAATCTCGTTTTAAGTTGTCGCGAAGCTCGCCAACCTTACCACTCAAACTCGTGATCTGATCGTGTTTACTCTGTAACGCGACCTGGATACTCTGCGCCGAGGCTTGCGACGACTGTGTATCCTCGATGAGCTCATCAATAGCTTCAATAATCTGATCCGGCGTCGTTGCGTTTGGGATGATCCCCTTCGCCTTATCCATCGACGAGACGTACTGGTTTGTATTGGTAATGACCTCGGTGACGAGCGACTTTGCTCCAGCAACCTCGCTTTGAATGGCCTGGCTGATCGTTTCAAGCTCTGCTTCGGCATCTCGGCTTTCAGTCAGGTAGGCGTCGTATAATTGTCGGAGTTCGGCTGCTGTGACACCGCGCTCGCGGCCCAGGATGTGATCCATCGCCATGCGCAATTCCGGGTTTTTCCTGGACGCATATTCATACCAGACGGCATATGATTTCGGATCAGCGGAGGTGCGGTGCTGAGAGATCAGCTTAAAAGCTGTTTTCCCGGTATCCCATGAAAGAGACATGGCGGTTCTTGGTTTCTTCGGACGAAGTACTTGCTTTTTCTCATCATTCATCATTCGGAACAGTCACACCTTTTGATTGTATTTAGATCTATATCAACCGAGTGTTGAGCGCAGATTAAGCATCCTCTTCGAATGTACTGTGAATGGACCGCATAGAGCGCAGCATATCGCAGGCAAACTCGCGCACCGAAATCGGACGCGATTCAACCAGAAATAGTTAGTTAACCAAACTCGCGCATACGAAAACGATGTCTTTTCGAATATTGATACTCGCGCTTTTAACGGCTGGTTCGACACTTGGTCACGCGATCGGGCAAACGGTTGAGGATGCGATTCAAGCCGCGCTTCGCCACAGCCCGCAAATCACGATTGGCGAGGCCGACACTGACGCCGCGAAAGCGGTGCAGTTCGGAGCCCTTGGCGAGCTTTTGCCGGACGTGTCGGCCACAGTCAGCGCCGGTCAGGAACGCTGGCGCAGCGATGAATTGGAACGCCTGAGGGCCGAAGATGGCATGACCTATTCACTGGAGTTTTCTCAACCGGTCTTTCAAGGCGGGTCCGCCTATTACGGATTGAAAGATGCCCGCGCCTCAACACAGGCTCAGAAACTGTTTGAGAAAGAAAATCGGCAAGTGGTGGCGCAGGCCGCAGCGACGGCACACGCCGCTTTGATGCTGGACCGTGATATTGTTGGTCACAGGACCAAGAGCCTCGATCTGTTGATGCAACAAGTGGCCATCACAGACCGACGCCGCGAAGCTGGAGCCGAAAGCTTGATTGCCGTGTCGCAGGCGCGGTCACGCATGGAGCAGGAACGCGCTGAGCTGGTGAGGGCACAAGCCGCTCTGGCTGTTTCGGAAGCGACTTTCTTGCGACAAACCGGTGAAGTGCCAAGCGCAGTTCTGGTGCCAGACACCATGCGTATTGACGCGGAAATGATCAGTGTCGCTGATGCGATTGCGCAAGCCCTAAAGTCCAACCCTGGCCTGCTGGCCCGCGATGACTTGGTCTCTGCTGCGCGGCATGGCCGGCGATCAGCCCAAGGGAAGCTCGCCCCAACGTTATCGGTTGATGGTCAGTATAACGCGTATGATCTCGACTCTTCGGCATTAACGCCGGGGGTTCGCCAGGAAGCTAACGAATTCCAAGTCGTTGCGCGGCTCCGGGTACCGCTGTTTCAGAAAGGGCAAAACTATTCCGGCTTGAAAACCGCACGGGCAAGACTGGCCCGTGAAAATGCCGCCCGGCGAGATGTCAGGCTCGCTGTGGAGGAAGCCGTCACCGGAAATTGGAACACGCTGCAATCCGCGACCGCAGCGATTGCGGCGGCCGAGGCTGCCGTGGACGCGAGTGAGATCGTGGTTGAAGGTCAGCAAGCCGAGTATAGCGCAGGCCGCACCGGTATTCAGGATGTGCTCGACGGCCAGCGCGACCTCGTCTTCGCAAGGATCAGCCTGTCTCAGGCCGAGTTCGATTATCGCAGAGCGCGATATGGCCTTTTGGCATTGGTCAATCGCCTGGCCCCTTCAGAAGAATGAGCGCGCGGACGCCGCGAAAAACCTAGAATCCGATCTGTTCAATGTTTGTGAAGTCGATGGTTTCGCCATTTTCCAATGTGATGAATCCTGCAGCATCGTCCGTCAGTTCCAGGGACTGCGCTTCTTCGCTGACCACTTCCCCTTCTGTCAACGTCACGGTCCAGTCTTCGCCATAGACAGCCTCGTCGCCAAGCGCTGCCGACACATCGATCGCATCGGTCCAGCCTGCGCCGCCATCAATACTATCCGATCCGCCATCAGCGCCGTAGATAAACAAGTCATTGCCGTCACCGCCGATCAATATGTCATCGCCGGATCCGCCAGTTATCTTATCATCGCCATCAGTTCCGGTCAGCGTCACGTCAGTTGCGACCAGCGAGACATTGTCGAGAGAAATGCCGACATTGTCCGGCGAACCCGTTTCTTTGAACTCGAGCAGATCGGATCCATCCCCTTCGCCACCCGCCACGTTGAATGTATAGGTCTGCATCGCGGTTGAGTCGGGATCGACCGTGCCAACCAGCTCGCCGCCCCAATAGATCTCGACACCGCCATCAGAAGAGCGGTCGGCCGCATCAAAACTGAGCTGGTATTCCGCTCCTTCGGTCAAACCCTCAACGGCTTGCGAGATATGCATGTTGGCGCGCGTTTCATCCCCATCGAGCCAATAATCGCCGTCTGATGCATCGACGCCGCCATAGCCGCTATTGACCAATTCAAAATTGTCACCGGTTTCTGACGTCCACCCCTCGACCGTCGAAGCGGTTTGGCCCCAGCCGGTGGTTGAAGCGTTCGAAGTATCTTCAAAACTGCCATTCAGAATCAGGTTTTCACCTGAAACGCTGATCTCGATGCCCGGAACATCATCCATGACATCCAGGACGTTGATCGTGATTGTGTCGCTGGTCGACAAGCCACCGCCATCCGTTGCGGTCACTGTGACATCGACCGACGGCTCGGCCTCATAATTGAGGCTAACTCCATCGACCAAGCGCAACTCACCGTCGACCACTTCGAACCGATCGTCCGAGACGGTGTAGGTGAGCGTATCGCCGGCGTCCGGATCCGTGAACGACACCACACCAACAGTCGCGCCGGCATCATTTTCAACCAGGGTCATCGGGACTTCGATCAGAGAGATATTGTCCAGGTGCGCGCCGAGACTGTCGCTCTCTCCATCGGCCTCGCGGAATTCGAGAACATCGCTTGCCCCCGTACCGATGACTTCAAAACTGACCTCTTCCCAATTTGTGGAGGTGGGATCGAAAATACCTACGAGTTCACCGTTCCAATAGACTTCTATTGTGTCCGTAGTTGAAGACCCGCGAGCCCGCATGTCGAAGGAAAGTGTATAAGATTGCCCGGCGTCCGTCGTCACGGTCTGAGAGATCGCGTCAGCGGCGTGAGTGTAATCAAGCTCAAGGAATTGGTTGCCCTCTGAAGCTGCGGTCCCGCCAAGATTGTCCCAGACCTCTATGCCATTGGCAGAGTCCCAGTTGCCGCTTGCATCATCCGCAAATCCGCGCCACCCGCCCGTGCGAACATCTTGCTCTTCGAAGCTGCCGCCTGTGACCAGGTTTTGAGAATTCGCCGCTATAACCACGCCGGTCGGCGCTTCATTCTGATCAAGCACGTCAATTGTGAATGTCTCACTGCTCGACAGGCCTGCGCTGTCCGTCGCCGTAATTTCGACGTCGATGCTCGCCGCCGTTTCGTGATCGAGGCTTACACCGTCGGCGAGATACAATTCGCCGTCGACAATTTCAAAACGGTTATCCGAGACCGTATAAGTAATCGTGTCACCCGCATCAGGGTCCGTTGCAGACAGCGTCCCAATTCGCGCACCTGGCGTGTTCTCGGAAACGGTTAGCGCCCCCGCCTCAGCGATGTTTGCGATCTCAGCGCCGTTTTCCAGCACCAGATCATTGTTTCCAACAAGGTCAGCGACAATGCCATCATCGGCGGCATCCATCTGCCAATTGGTGACCAGACCATCTTGGGTGACGTCGCCGGCCGCATTGCCAGAAATATCGTCCTCAGTCAGCGCGTCTTCATAGATGCGGACTTCAGAGATCTCACCTTCAAACACCTGATTAGAATCGAAACCGCCGCCTTCATTATCCTGTTCCTGGCCGAGCGTGACAGTGCCATCTGCGGGCAATTCAGAGACGCTGACAGTCTGTTCGTATTCAGCAACGCCATCGACATAGACCACTAAGTCGCCGGTTTCCTGATCCCAGGTGAACGAGACTGTGTGCTCTTCGCCATCGAACACATCCGCATTGGCGATATCGGTTTCGAATTTCTGACCATCAAGGAAGACATTGAGATTTCCAGAAGAAGTCTCGGCCCAGAGCAACACATCATTGCCCCAGTTCCCACCCGCGCTGTAAGAGAAAAGCGGCGCGCCGCTGCCACTCGGCAAGCCATCGGCCGTGAATGTAACTTCAACTGTGATCGCATCGGTTGGGAAGTCTGACATATTCGCAGAGATCGCGTTGTCGTCCGTCCCGCCGTCCTGATTCAAACTCAGAACACCCTCATGCGGGGTCAACAGAATGTCGCTCGGAGCTTCATTCACATCGGTCACATCTATCGAAAACGTTTCTTCCGTGCTGAGCCCACTTGCGTCAGTCGCGGTAACCGTGACGTCAATCGAGGAAGCTTCTTCGTGATTGAGGCTGACACCATCTGCGAGGCGCAACTCTCCATCGACGATTTCGAAACGATCATCAGAAACAGTATAGCCGACGCTATCGCCCGCATCAGGATCGAAGGACGTCAATGTTCCGACGACGGCCCCGGCATCGTTTTCAGCAACCGCGTTATCGTCCAGCGCGAGATTACTCGGGCCCTCATTCACATCGAGCACATCAATTTCGAAGATTTCTTCGGTGCTCAATCCGCTTGAATCGGTAGCCGTGACTGTAACTTCGATAGATGCTGCTTCTTCATGATTGAGGCTCACCCCGTCAGCCAGACGAAGGTCGCCATCAACGACTTCAAACCGGTCGTCAGATACGGTGTAAGAGACGCTATCACCTGCATCAGGGTCGAATGCGCTCAGCGTGCCAATGACAGCGCCCGCTTCGTTCTCAGACACTGCGCTGCCATCCAGAGCGAGATCGGATGGCGCTTCGTTCACATCAGTGACGTCGACTGTGAAGGTCTCTTGTGTGCTTAGACCACCGCTATCGGTCGCCGTAACAGCGACATCAATAGAAGCGGCGTCTTCGTGATCCAGGCTGACGCCATCCACCAAACGAAGGGCGCCATCGACAACTTCAAACCGGTCATCGGAAACGGTGTAGGTGACCCTATCGCCGGCATCCGGATCGAACGAGCTAAGCGTGCCAATCACAGCGCCCGCTTCGTTTTCAGAAACGGCATTACCATCGAGCACGAGATCAATCGGGCCTTCATTCAGGTCATTGACGTCAATCGTGACGATTTCCTGATAGCTTTCGCCGGCCGCGTCAGTCACCTCGACTGTGAGATCATAGCTATCGCGCGCCTCAAAATCGATATCCGCTGCGATGTCGCGGAAGTCCATGTCTATGCCAGCAACTTCGGCATTTGACAGCGCGTCATTAAACACGGCGAACTCACCAATGCTGCCTTCAAAGTTAAAGCCATCATTGGCCGAGCTGGTGCCATCATGAAAAACTGTGTGCTGAGCAAGACCGCCAAGGCCGATATTGCCACTATGCGCACTCATCGCATCGCCAACGTCGACTGAGCCGACATTCTCGCCGTTCACATACGCGGTATAGGTATTGCTCGCGCCATCGAAAACAGTGACGATACTATATGATTGGTCCGGCTCGACATCGACTGAGACGGCCTCGAAACTCCAGCCATTGCTGTCGCTCCAGGCGCCCATGTAAAGTTGACCGTCATCAATGTAGAAGTTGAAGCCGTTAATCGTGCCACCTTCTTCATAGATGACCTGACGGCTATCGACATCGTCGCCGGTCCGAACGGTCAGCGCAAAAGACCGCTCCGATAGGCTCGACAGATTGAGTGTACTATCATCGGAGATATCGAGGCGATCATTGTCACCATCAAAAAGCAGACCGGGACCACCAAACGGACCGTCATTGGTCAGCTCAGGACGCTCATCCGCATCCGTCTGACGAATGGTATTTCCTTCCGACGACAAATCTTGAACAACGCTGATGCCGTCATCTTGTGTCAGGCTGTCGCTTTCCGATGCATCGAGACGCAACACGCTGCCCTCCGGAATTCCCGGGGACACAACACTTATCTCACCTGTCTGTTCGTCAATCGTGAACGGACTGTCTTCATTGTCGACAAGGCGGAACGTGTGCGTGTCGCCTGCGTCAGGGTCCGTGACGCTGACCGTACCGATGACGCCTTCTGTCACGTTTTCATCAACACTATTGCTGTCCAGAGTGAGATCGGTCGGTGCTTCATTCAGGTCGACGACGTCGACTGTGAAGGTTTCACTTGTCGACAGTCCACCGCTATCTGTTGCAGTGACTGTGACATCAATGCTGCTCGCCTCTTCGTAATCGAGCGTCACACCATCGGCGAGACGGAGGTCGCCATCGACCACTTCGAAGCGATCGTCAGAGACGCTATACGTGACCGTATCGCTCGCATCCGGATCGGCAACTGAGAGCGTGCCAACGACAGCGCCTTCTGTGTTTTCAGCAATGCCCGATTCGGTCAGCACATCGTCGAGGCTTGAGTCTGAAAAGACGCGCAAACCTGGCGCATCAATCTCGCCAAGAAAGTCCCCACCAATATTGCCTTGAGAAGAGCCGCCGCCGACTGCGCCGACACCCATCTGATTGGATCCTGTATAGTCCCGGTCCGTCCAGTTCTCGAGGCTCGCCACCAGGCTGTTACCGGCATTCATCTGATCGAGTGGCAACTCGTCAGAGAGTAAAACACGGATCGTGTTGTTCGTGGTATCGAGCTCCAGCGCGAAACTGTAATCCGTATCGCCATTGATCGGAACGCTCAGCTCCAGATCATTGCCTTCACCCGCATAGATGAGCAGCATGCCGTCTTCGATGACGACATTGGTGCCATAGACACTGCCCCCCGTTTCAAACAGCGTTTGAGTCGAATCGACATCATCCGACGTTGTGAAGGACATTGTGAAGACGATCGCGTCAGTTTCAAGCCCCAGGCGTTCAACGCTGTCGCCGGAATGACCATCTCCAGCCGTGAAATCAGCCTCAGCAACACTCGTGTCTCGCGTCAGCGCAAGGTCAAACGGTGTCTCATTCACGTCGCCGACTTGAATCGTAAAGTCTTCAGTCGTGCTTAGCCCTTCGCTATCCGTCGCTGTGATGCTGAGATCGATGCTGTCAATCTCTTCGTGGTCTAGGCTCACGCCATCTGCGAGACGAAGCTCGCCGTCCACGACTTCAAAACGGTCATCTGAAACACTGTAAGAAACACCATCGCCCGCATCAGGATCAAAAGATGTCAGTGTGCCGACCACAGCTCCGGCATCATTCTCGGCAATAGTTGCATTGTCGAGCGCCAGTTCGGAAGGCGCTTCGTTGGCATCGACAACGTCAATCGTGAACGTCTCTTCGGTGCTGAGACCGCCGCCATCTGTTGCGGTGACGGTCACATCAATTGAAGCAGCCTCTTCGTGATCCAGGCTGATACCATCAACAAGACGAAGGTCGCCATCGACGATTTCAAAACGGTCATCAGAAACCGCATAAGACACGCTATCGCCAGCGTCCGGGTCGAATGATGTCAGCGTGCCAATGACGGCGCCTGCTTCATTCTCGGTAACAGACTGCCCGTCCAATGTGAGGTCAGAAGGTCCTTCGTTTTGGTCGAGCACATCAATCGTGAATGTCTCTTCGGTGCTGAGACCACCGCTATCTGTCGCGGTGACCGTCACATCAATTGAAGCAGCTTCTTCATGGTCGAGGCTAACCCCGTCGACGAGGCGAAGGTCGCCATCGACGACCTCAAAACGGTCATCAGAAACCGCATAAGACACGCTGTCGCCAGCATCCGGGTCGAACGATGTCAGCGTGCCAATGACGGCACCTGCCTCATTCTCTGAAACAGAACTGCCGTCCAGATGAAGATCGCTTGGAGTTTCATTCACATCGACAACATCAATCGTGAACGTCTCTTCGGTGCTCAAACCACCGCTATCTGTAGCGGTGACCGTCACATCAATTGACGCGGCCTCTTCGTGATCGAGGCTGATTCCATCAATAAGGCGAAGCTCGCCATCGACGACTTCAAACCGCTCGTCTGAAACAGCATATGAAACGCTGTCACCTGCGTCGGGGTCGAATGATGAAAGTGTTCCGACTACGCCACCGGCATCATTCTCTGCAACCGTTGCGCTATCGAGCGCCAGGTCGGATGGACCTTCATTGACATCGATCACGTCGATCGAAAATGTCTCTTCGGTGCTCAAACCACCGTTATCCGTGGCCGTCACGGTAACGTCGATGGACGCCGCGTTTTCATGATCAAGGCTCACCCCGTCCACAAGGCGAAGCTCGCCATCCACGACTTCAAACCGATCATCAGAAACCGCGAAAGACACGCTGTCGCCAGCGTCTGGGTCAAACGTGCTTAGCGTACCAATGATGGCAGCCGCGTCATTCTCAGATACGGTGTTGCCATCCAGAGCGAGATCGCGCGGAGCCTCATTCACATCCACCACATCAATCGTGAATGTCTCCTCGGTGCTGAGACCGCCACTATCTGTCGCGGTGATGGTCACATCAATTGAAGCAGCTTCTTCATGGTCGAGGCTCACTCCGTCCACGAGGCGAAGATCGCCATCGACGACCTCAAAACGGTCATCAGAAACCGAGTATGAAACACTGTCGTCAGCATCCGGATCGAACGAGCTTAGCGTTCCGACCACAGCACCTGCATCGTTCTCTGAAACAGAGCTACCGTCCAGCGCAAGATCGCTGGGGGCCTCATTCAAGTCCAGGACGTCGATTTCGAACGTCTCTTCAGTACTCAAACCGCCGCGATCTGTTGCGGTGATCGTCACTTCAATTGACGCAGCCTCTTCGTGATCGAGGCTGACACCATCGACTAAGCGAAGGTCGCCATCGACGACCGTAAAGCGTTCATCTGAAACGGCGTAGGTGATCGTATCGCCGGCATCCGGGTCGAAAGACGACAGAGTTCCGACAATGGCACCGGCATCATTTTCAGCCACAGACGTACCATCGAGCGACAAATCGGTTGGCGTTTCGTTGACGTCCAGGACATTGATTGTAAACGCTTCCTCGGCGCTTAAGCCTCCGCTATCTGTCGCCGTGACCGTCACCTCGATCGAGGCAGCGTCCTCATGATCCAGGCTGATCCCATCAACAAGTCGCAACTGCCCGTCGACCACTTCAAACCGGTCATCTGAAACAGTGTAAGTGACGCTGTCGCCAGCATCCTGATCGAACGAGGACAGTGTTCCAATCACCGCTCCGGCATCATTCTCGGAGACAGTATTGCCATCCAGACTCAAATCTGTCGGCGCATCATTGATATCAATCAGGTCGACAATAAGGGTCTGGGTCGTCGCACCGCCGTCACCATTGGTCGCGGTAATCGTCACCATCGTAGAGCCCTCGGTTTCGAAGTCGAGGCTCACACCATCTGCGAGACGCAGGGTTCCATCGGTCACGATGAAACGAGCATCCGACACCGTATACTCCACGCCGCCCGCGGCTTCGGTTGCGTCCGACGTCAACGTGGCGATGAGGGCGCCTTCAACATTTTCGGGCAGCTCAACAATGGTCGCAGACACGTCTGCTGCTTTGCCGCTGGCGGCGCCGTCGGCATTTGTTTCTTCGTTTGGTGTCTCTGACTTCAGGAGGTCTGCTTCAGGCATCGTCCCAAAATGCAGATTGGCCAGCGCCATCTCACCAGAATCATTCAGCAGACCAGCATCGCCCTCGCCTTCCCAGGCGTCGATTTTCTTCTTCGCAGGCGCGTCGCCATAAACGAAGCTTGGATCCTGACCCTGGTTTTGATTATCCGCTGACGTCCCGGTTTTCTTGTCGGCCACGATTTACCTCATGAGTATGCATATCGAGGCCTTATACGCGGTAGTCGCGTATTTATTGGAAACTTGAGAGATCAAATACAACCCAAGGTTTTAATTGTTGATACACCATTTGGTCTGCACGCCCGGGCGTCAAAACACCACAAATTAAAGGCGATTGAAGACTTCGGATCCATTTTCTATCCCGAAAACGTGCGCCTGGAATGCGCAACCCAATCGTTTCAAGCATTTATGTGCAACTGGAGGTTTAATTTTAACCTTAATTAGAAGATTAAACCCTAAGTGGATTTTCTTAGACTTCACGTTGAGAAAGATCGATAATCCGCATGCAAGACACCCCCTCATACAAATCGGGACATACTGCGTCTGATGCCACGAGTGCCGCGTCCACGGCAAAGATCAAACAAAGCCGGCTACCGCTATCTGTTTATGTCAGCTCAGCCATTATCAATATTCTAGGGCTGGCTTTGCCGCTGACCATTCTACACGTCTATGACCGCGTCTTGCCAAACCAGGCATTTAACACGCTCGCGATGTTGGTGATCGGACTTCTCTGTGTCGTTATGCTAGATTCTCTGTTGAGGGTCGCCCGAGGCGCCATTATGGGATGGCGCGCTGCTTCTTTCGGGCATCGCGAGTCCATGGATGCGATGGCGCGACTAATGTCATCTAACGCGGCGAGCGTACAAAACACCAAAGCCAGCGCCATCATTTCGCAACTGCAAGCGCTCACCGACATGGCAGAGTTTCAAGGCAGCACGGCTCGCCTGCTCCTGATCGACATTGTCTGGGTGCCGGTCTTTGCGATCGTGATCACGATTATCGCGGGGCCATTGATCGCAGTGCCGGTGCTCTTTCTGATTGGTTTCATCTTTTACATTTCGTTTCAGACCCGCCGCCTGCGGCAGATCATCGACACAAGAGAACAAGTCGAAGAGCGCAAGTATGATTTCATGCTGGAGACCCTGCAAACGATGCAGACCGTCAAATCCCACGCCATGGAACCGCTGATGATGCGCCGCTTTGAGCGACTGCAATCGGCCAGCAGCCTGGAATTGAAACATAATGTACTGGCCTCACAAACCATCGCGCAAGCCGCTGGTCTGTTCGCTATGCTGATGACAATGGGTGTGGTCTTTTTCGGCGCGCTGATGGTGATCGGAAACTCACTTACTATTGGTGCATTGGCCGCGTGCATGCTGTTATCATCACAGATGATGCAACCGATTATGAGGTCGCTACAATCATCGACACAGATTGTTCAAAACGCGCACAAACAGGCAGAAGTCGAAAAGCTCTACGCGCAAATCGCTGACCAACCTGCGATCCTGGAACCGGTGAAGCGGCATCAACCTGATTTTGCGCCAGCGGCTCTGCAAGTCGAGCGATTGACCGTAAATGGACCAAACGGACAAGCACTCTTCGAGAACCTCAATTTGGAGATTCAGGCGGGCCAATTTGTCGGACTAAAGGGTGCGGACGGCAGCGGGCAAAGTGTGTTTCTGCGCAGCGTCATGGGCGACCTGCCACCATCGCAAGGCCAAATCCTGATCAATGGCGTACCGGTCAGACATAAAAGATCACGGGTCTCTTATGTCGGGCAGGTTCCGCAAGTATTTCGCGGCACGATCCTCGACAATCTCACGCTGTTCGGAACCTATACAGCAGACGACGCGAAATGGGTTGCCGAACTCACCGGCCTTTCGCCCGAGATTCACAGATTGCCTGACGGGTTCGATACACAATTGCTTGGCAGCGCCAGCCCAGAGCTTTCAACCGCCTTTTCCCAATTGATCTGCATCGCCCGCGCAATTGTCAGCAAACCGCCTGTGCTCTTGCTCGACGCCTCCAATAATGGCCTCGATGCAAAAACCGAAACGGCATTCGCTCAGATGTTGAAGCGGCTTTCAGGGCAGGTCACGATCATCCTGGCGACGCAGCGCCCTTCCCTGTTGCGCGACGCTGATATGATTTTCGAACTCTCAGATAAAACCGGACGCGTCGTGCCTGCTGCGCCGCCATTGGCGCCAGGTGCACTGCTTCAGGAGAAAGCTTCGTAATGACTCAGACGCCGACACCTTCCGACATTCGCGCACCCAATCAGATCGAAGCCTGGCGCTCTCGTATTGCGACAGAGCTCGCGCCGGAAAAGCGCGCTTCCAAAGCCATTCTGGGCGATGATAGCTTGTTGGCTGTTCGCCATTTCCTGGACAGCATTGGTTGGCCTGGATCTGATCGCAGGTTTTTTGAGGCGCAGCCCTACCTAGATGCGGTCAGTGAACTGAACGCGCTGCGAACCTTTCTATTCAAACTCGACTTTACGACAACCCTCGCAATTGCTGGCGAAACCGCGTTACGCCCAACCTTTCTGCCATGCTTTTTGCTGGACGAAACGCATCGCTTAAAAGTGGTTCGTGAGGTCTTACCAGACGGTCGGTACAACCTATTTGATCCAGAATCTGGTGAAATCCAGTCGCGGCCACAAGCTGACTTGCAGGGCACGCTTATCTTTCCGGAGCAAAAGTCGGATGAGACGAATACTCGGCGAAGTCGCAAATGGACAGAGATTGCACTTCATGCCTTTGGCAAGGATCTGCGGTTGATTTTTGGTGCCAGCTTCCTGGTCAATGTCTTTCTTCTGGCCCTGCCGATATACATTATGAACGTCTACGACAAAGCGATTGGAACCGGCGCAACAGACATTTTGTTCTGGCTGACGGTAGGAATTGTATTGATCCTGGGCGCTGATCTTGCGCTCAAAATGATCAAAGCCAGATTGCAAGCCCGGCTTGCCGCGCGCCTCGATCAACAAGCCAGTACGGCGATTTTCCGGCAGCTGATGTTCCTGCCACTACCATTTGTAGAGAATTCTGCGATTGGCGATCAAATGACTCGCATAAGACAAATGGGGGCTTTCAGAGACGCCTTCACTGGCGCGTTGGTCAACGCGGTTTTCGATCTGCCTTTCCTTGTCCTGTTCCTACTTGCCATATATCTCGTTGCTGGTCCGCTGGTGCTTATTCCGGTCACTCTAATTGTCCTCTTTGCGGCCCTTGCTGCCTGGTGTGTTCCGGCCAGCAACCGCGCAGTGAGCAAAGTTGGCCAAGCCCGGATCGCCTTACAGAATCTGTCGATCGAGATGGTCACAAACCACATCCAGATTCAAAACCTTGGCTGTCAGTCCGTGTTCCTCGAACAGTACCGGGAAACCAGCGCAGAGGCGGCCTCTGCGTCGCACAAGATGCGTCAATTCAATCTCGTTACCGAGACGATTGCGCAGGCTCTGGTGACAATTGCCGGCGTCGCGACGTTGGCAATTGGTGCAATGATGGCAGCATCAGGCGATCTCAGCATGGGCGCCCTAATCGCCTGCATGGCACTGGCCTGGAAAGTTCTCAATCCGATCCGCGGCGTGTTCTTGTCCGGATTGGTCCTGGGTCAAACCATTCAGAGCTTCCAGCAAATCGACCGCCTGATGGCGATCAAGACCGAACGTGAGCCAGAAAAAGCGCCGGTTATCACTCAAGAGTTTTCCGGCGAGATCGAATTCGATCGTGTCGCATTCCGCTTTAGCAGCAAGCGTCAGCCGGCATTGCGTCAGATCTCGTTCAAAATTGAACCTGGTGAATTGATTGCTGTTTGCGGGCCAAGCGGTGCCGGCAAGACGACTTTGGTCAAAACCCTGCTCGGCTTGTATCAGCCGCAATCGGGTTTGGTGAAAGTTGACGACATAAATCTGCGCCAGATCAATCTCGGTGCCTGGCGTCAAAATGTCGGCACCGCTCTGGAAGTTGCTGACTTTTATCACGGCAGCGTCGCTCAGAATATTCGCCTCGCTTGTCCGGAAGCTACAGACGAAGATATCGACGCAATCGCGCGGCGCTTCGGTCTCGATGCCTATTATGGCGATACGCTTCCAGATGGTTTGAACACGCAAATGAGCCACCACACAATTGCTGGTTGGCCCGACGCATTGACCAGTCGAATTTCGCTCTGCCGAGCTTTCATCAAGAAGTGCCCAATTCGCATTCTCGACAATCCGGCGGACACGCTTGATGCGCATGGAGAAGCGGCCCTGATTGCCGAACTCCAGCGCGGCCGAACCCATACGACAACCGTTATGACCACACATCGTCCCAGCCTGATGCGGTTGGCGGACAAAGTACTCTGGATCGAAGACGGCATGGTCTCTGGCTTCGACACACCTGAGATCATCGTACCAAAATTTTTGACGGCCTATACGTCTAACAATACCGCGCAGTTGGCCCGCGCAGGGAGTAAATAATGACACAGGACAAGCTAGAGACGATCAGCAAACGCACCCGGCTCGCCCTTCCGATTGAACTCGAGGAAGGCCCTGACCCAATTTTTTATCGTGCGATGATCTTTACGATTTCTGCGCTGATCGTGGCGCTCCTGGTCTGGGCTAACTTTGCCAAAGTCCGGGAATTATCCGTCGCGGCCGGAGAAATAGTGCCCAGCGCACCGCTCTATGAAATGTCGCATATTGAAGGCGGAATTGTTGAAACCTTGTACGTTGCTGAAGGCCAGTCTGTGTCAGCAGGCGATCCCTTGCTGAAGCTGCGCCCGGAAACATCGCGGGGCGAGTTACAACAATTGACCGCGCAAAAAGTATCACTGGAAATTGCTGCAGAAAGACTCGACGCAATCCTCGAAAACCGAGCACCGGATTTTGAGAGGTTTGCGCCCATGTGGCACGACCTCGTCGACGAAGAGCAGATTCTATACACGCAATCCATGGCTGAGCATTGGGCCGGACGCCGATCACTCGAACAACAGTTGCGTGTCGCAACGTCTGAGCGCGATACCGCGAGCTCAAACATTGCCTCAAAAGAACAGCAAGCCCGCGCCGCGAAAGAGCAGTTCGAGATTCAAGAAACACTGTTTGCTGAGGAGTTTACCTCTCGTCTGCAATATCTCGATGCCCAATCAAACTGGCTACGGGCTGAAGATGCCTTGAACGAAGCCCGGTCGCGCGCCGAACAATCCTCCGCTGACGTTTCGCGCCTGGAGTCCGAAGTCCGCAAGTTACGAGCAAGCTTCAGAACCGACGCTTCTAAGCAACGGACGGCTATCGCCGCCGACCTTGCCGAATTGTATCAGCCGTTACAGTCGTTGAATTTCATCGCAGACAATATGACGGTAACCGCACCGACAGATGGCCGTATTAAGAAGATCCACATTGCTGGAACTGGCAGCGTGGTTGGACGTGGCGAAGTACTATTTGATATCCTGCCGGATGACGCTCCATTGATCGCGGAAGTTCAGGTCCAGCCGCAAGACATTGGCAACGTGCATGTCGGTCAGGAGACCGAATTGGTTGTATCAACATATGATCCCAATCGTTTCGGTAAAGCCAAAGGCGAGATCACATTCGTGTCTCCGGGCACATTTGTGGACGAGACGACAGGTGAGGTCTATTTCCTCGCCCGTGTGAGCTTTGAAGAACCTTCGATCGGTACTGGCCGGTATGTCGGACAATTGGCAACCGGTATGACCGTTTCAGCCGAAATCGTGACGCGCCGCCGTTCGATCTCGGAATACTTTCTGAAGCCTGTGTCGCGCTCCGTCGATCTCGCTTTCGCAGAATAAGAGAGCGTTTGAAAAAGCGCCTAGTCTGGGTCTACGACGACATAGTCATCTGTCTCTTTGACGGTTTCCATGACCGGAAACGTCGAGGTTTGCGCGATACCCGGAAGCTCTGACAAGACGTCGCCCAGCAGCTCGCGATATGTGCGCATATTGCGCGTCCGGATCTTGAGCAGGAAATCATATCCACCCGACATCATGTGGCACGATTGAATTTCGGGGATGTTCTGAACCGCATCGCTAAAGGCGTTCAAATACCGCCGGGTTGTCGATGCGAGTTTCACCTGAACGAAGGTGACATAGTCTTGACGAATTTTGGCAGCGTCCAGAACGCCTTTGTAGCGTCTAATGTATCCATTCGCTTCCAGTCGCCGAAGACGCGTCAAACACGGCGTCTTGCTCAGGCCGACTTCTTCGGACAGCTCGCTAATTGAAAGTCGGCCATTCTCTTGCATCGCACGCAAGATTCTGCGGTCAGCATGGTCTAATTCTTCTATCATCCGATCAACAGTAGATCATTTGCACTAATTTGTCATTCAATTTAAGCGCAAGACACAACCCTCAAGTCAAAACTGAAGACCGTAAGCACTGACCCCATATGGTATAATCGTCCCACACGTGTGGAGCACCAACATGCCATTCAGCGACATTATCCCGCCAATAGACTTTGCCGAGCTGAACGACGCCTATCTCCTTGACGAGACCCACCTCACGCAGTCGCTCGCCGAGCGGGCCGCACTCTCTCCGTCAGATCGTTCCGCCATACAGAGTTCGGCTGCAGACCTCACTCGAGCGCTCGTGGAAGATGCGAAACGCTCCTCTGCCGTCGATGCTTTTCTGAACGAGTACACACTCTCTTCGGAAGAAGGCATTCTCCTCATGCGCCTTGCTGAATCACTCGTCCGAACACCAGACAGCACTACGGCAAGCTACCTCTTACGCGACAAACTCATCGCGGGCACATGGCTACCGCATCTTTCTGCCCGGCATGGTCTGGTTAAGCTTGGCACGATTGGGCTCAGCGCGGCGAAAGCCTGGTGTCAGATCAGCGGCGGCGTTGAAGCTAGAAATATTCTTTCGAAGCTCGGTGATGGTGTGATGCTTGGCGCTGTGCGCAGTGCTATCGCCCTCCTTGGCCGCCATTTTGTACTTGGAACGTCAATCAATCGCGCCACCAAACGTGCCCGCGACCTGTCAAACTATGACGCGACCTATTCTTACGATATGCTCGGCGAAGCGGCGATGACTGACGCTGACGCCGAGCGTTACTTTGCCGCTTATAAGCGCGCGTTGCAGCACCTGGCCGAAACTTCTGATCGTGGACAGGATCTCCACCGCTCCCCCGCTCTTTCGGTTAAACTGTCCGCACTTCACCCGCGATATGATTTTGCTCAGCGCGGAATCTGCGTTCCCGCGCTGACCGAGCGCATTCTTGAGCTCTGCGCCATCGCCAAGGCCGCCAATATCGGCCTGACAATAGATGCCGAAGAAGCTGACCGATTAGAGGTTTCGCTGCTTGTTATCGAGGCAGTTCTCGCGTCCGACTCAGTTCGGGACTGGGCCGGATTCGGACTTGCCGTTCAAGCCTATCAGCGACGTGCCATCCAAGTCATCGACAGGATCGCTCAGACTGCAGGACGCCATCAGCAAAAGGTCACGGTGCGACTGGTCAAAGGCGCCTACTGGGACAGCGAGATCAAGCGGGCACAAGAGCTCGGCCTCAGCAGCTACCCGGTATTCACACGTAAGGAACATACCGACATTTCCTATCTGGCCTGCGCGCGCGAACTGCTCGCCCATCGCGACTGGATCTATCCGCAATTTGCAACGCATAATGCCCATACGGCGGCAGCGATTGCACATATGGTTGGCGATCGACGCGACCTGGAGTTTCAACGACTGCATGGCATGAGTGATGGCTTGCATCGCCGGCTGGCCAGGCAACACGGGTTTGCTACCAGAACTTATGCCCCGGTTGGCCGACACAAGGATTTGCTACCCTATCTGGTCCGCCGTTTGCTCGAGAACGGCGCCAATTCCTCATTCGTGAATCAGCTTTCTGAGTCAGACAGCGAAATCGCCGAGTTGATCCAAGACCCGATCGAAGCCGGCGCCCGTCACGGGTTCTCACCGCATCCTGCGATCCAGGCCCCAAACGTGCGGACCGGTGAAACTCGGCGCGCAGCGGTGGGCGAGGACATGACGCAGTCAGCGATTGTCTCGTCTCTTGAGCAAATTCCCGTGCCTTGCGCTGAAAAAGCAGCAATATCGGGTGTGCATCAGATATTCAGTCCGATTGATCGCAATCGCTTGCTCGGGGCCATTTGCCCGAGCGAAGCCGCCGATACCCGCTTGGCAGTCGATGCCTGTAAAAAAAGCACGTGGCCCGCATTGTCCGTGACCGAACGTTCCGATTCGCTGCGCCGAGCTGCGGACCTGCTAGAGCGGGACCGCATCGAATTGATGACTTTGTGCGTTCATGAAGCGGGCAAATCCTGGCTCGACGCTGAAGCAGAGCTGCGCGAAGCCGTCGACTTTTTGCGATACTATGCCGACCAGGCCGAGTGCCCGGAAACCGCCACATCGCCGCCACTCGGTATCGTTGCTTGCATCAGCCCCTGGAATTTCCCGCTGGCAATCTTCCTCGGCCAGATCAGTGCCGCACTAAGCGTTGGCAATACAGTTATTGCTAAACCCGCAGAGCAAACACCTCTGATCGCGATCGAAGCTTTGAAGCGCCTATACGAGGCTGGTCTTCCCGCCGACGCCTTGCACCTAGTGTTGGGCGACGGAATGATCGGCGCTCACCTGGTCGCGCAGCCAGACATTCAAGCCGTTTCCTTCACAGGATCGACTGCCACAGCCAAGCGCATTGCCAAGTCGCTTGCCGAAACCAAGCGCGGCGACATCCCGTTGATCGCTGAAACAGGCGGCATCAATGCGATGCTGGTCGATTCGACAGCACTACTTGAGCAAGCGGTCCGGGACGTCATTGCATCGGCCTTTCAGAGTGCTGGTCAACGCTGCTCCGCATGTCGCCTGGTTTGTGTTCAGGAAGATATTTCGGATGCTTTCATAGAAATGCTATCGGGTGCAATGCAGCGACTACAAACCGGTGACCCGTCGCAATTATCGACGGATCTCGGGCCGATCATTGACGAGACATCGCGCGCCCGCATCATCGCGCATGTCGCTGATTTTCGGCAGCGTTTCCCCCTCATAGGCGAAGCGCCGCCCTCTGCTCTGGACTCGGGACCATATGTTGCGCCTGTTGCTTTTGAACTCAACGCGATTTCGGATCTGAAAGAGGAAGTGTTCGGTCCGGTTCTTCATCTTGTTCGATTTCGAAAGGATGCGTTTCAACAAACACTTGAGGAGATCAACCGCCTCGGGTTTGGCCTGACCATGGGCCTGCACACGCGGATCGATGCGCGTGTAGCCAAGACGGCGCGGCAAGCCAAAGTCGGTAACCTCTATATCAACCGCAACCAGATCGGTGCCGTCGTCGGCGAGCAACCGTTTGGCGGAGAAGGTCTGTCGGGCACGGGCCCTAAAGCTGGCGGTCCGGGCTATTTGAAACGTTTGTGCCAACCCACCAGAGGTGATGCGAGTTCAGGTCTTCCGGCACCGACCACCCTTCGCGCGCCAACCGGTGAGACCAACACGCTGAGCTATGCACCGCGCGGGGTTTTGCTTTGTCTTGGCGGCGATCAGGAATCCGATCTCGACATGCAGCTTGCGCGCGTGCGTGCCACAGGCAATACGCCCATTGCAATGACGGACGGGTCTCTCGCCTCAGCTTTAAATAATCCTGCCCTGACCGGCGTGGTCGCAGATGGGGAAATCCGAGCTTTAACCGCCGCGCTACTTGCCGAACGTCGCGGCGCCATTATTCCTTTGCTTTCGGCAAGCGATCCGGCTGAGCGGTTCTGGCTGGAACGTGTCATTACAATTGACACCACAGCTGCCGGTGGCAACGCATCCTTGCTGGCGCAAATCTAAGCTAGCGTCTGAGCCAACGCTTTGCGCCATCCCGAGATTAAGCGCGCCCGCTGATCTGCTGGCATGCTTGGCTCAAACCGCTGTCCTGGCGCGGCCCGATCGGCCCAATCATTCTCTGTCACCCAGCCAAGCTGAATACTGGCCAGCGCGGCCGCCCCAAGAGCTGTCATTTCCATAAAATTCGGGCGTTCCACCGGGCGATCACAAATGTCTGCGATAAACTGCATCAGCCAATCATTCACCGCCATCCCGCCATCAACGCGAAGCAGACCGACATCCGCGCCGTCGGCTTCAAATGCTTCAAGTAAATCGTGTGTCTGATACGCCGCGGCTTCAAGTCCAGCCCGGACGATATGGTCAGCTTTCGCAGCCCGCGTCAGCCCCGTGATGGTTCCGCGTGCATTGGCGTTCCAATGCGGCGCACCAAGCCCAGTAAAGGCAGGCACCAAATAGACCCCAGCATTGTCAGCAAGCGACGCAGCGCGCTTTTCGCTTTCGGGCGCATCTGAAATCACGCCAAGCTCATCGCGCAGCCATTGAATAACTGTGCCAGCATTAAAGATCGCGCCTTCAAGCGCATAGGCTGAACTGCCGCCCTGATGGCCATAACCGAGCGTTCCGAGCAACCGGTTGGTCGAGCGCGGTTGTTTCTGACCGGTATTGGCAACCAGAAACGCGCCCGTGCCATAGGTGATTTTTGCCGTTCCCGGCAATAGACAGCCCTGCCCGACCAAGGCCGCCTGTTGATCGCCAATCGCCGATAATATGGGTAGGGCCCGTCCGAACAGATCAGCATCACATTCGCCGAAACGCGCTCCGCTCGGCAAGACATCCGGCAGCAGGTTCGCTGGAACCTGGAAAAGTGACAACATATCCTCGGACCAGACGCGGTTCTCCGAGAGGCTTAGAGGATATAGCAAAGTTCGCGACGCATTCGTCATGTCCGTCGCGTGGACACGGCCACCTGTGAGATGCCAGATCAAGTATGCGTCAACGGTGCCGAAGGCCAGTTTCCCAGCAGTCGCGAGATCACGCGCGCCATCTGTATTATCCAGCAACCAGCCAATCTTGGTGCCCGAAAAATACGGATCAATCAGCAATCCTGTTTCTGATTGCACGGTCTGCTCGTGGCCCGCAGCCTTCAAATCCTCGCACTGTTCAGCCGTTCGACGATCTTGCCAGACAATCGCCGGGGCGATGGGAAGGCCGGTTTCCCGGTTCCAGACCAGAGTGGTTTCGCGTTGATTGGTGATGCCGATCCCGGCAATGCGCTCGACTCCGCCTGCGTCCGCGATCGCTTCGCGGCAGACTTGCAGCGTCTTGCTCCAGATCTCGATGCCATCCTGCTCAACCCAACCATCATTTGGATAAGTCAGCCCCACTTCCAATTGCGCCTGAGCGACGGACGCAAAGTCGCGATTGAAGACAATCGCGCGGGTCGAAGAAGTTCCTTCATCGATCACCAAAATGAGATCTGCATCCGCCATTCTCTTCTCCCGCTGAGTATTTCTGAAATGAGCTTTAACGCGTTTTTTCACAGCGGTTCAACACTGTTTCTCTGCCGGTTATGTTCGAAATCGAACCGACATTAGTCGTTTACGAACATAGCGAAATTGGCTAAGCGGAGCAGCAAGAAACAAGGCCTGGTGAAGTGTACGATATCCTGATCATTGGCGGCGGCATAAATGGCGCGGGTATCGCCCGCGACGCAGCAGGGCGCGGCTTGAATGTCCTACTCTGCGAGAAGGACGATATCGCATCGCACACATCATCTGCAAGCACCAAACTGATACATGGCGGTCTGCGCTACCTGGAGCATTATGATTTCGCATTGGTCCGCAAGGCCTTGATGGAGCGCGAAGTCCTGTTGAAAGCCGCGCCGCATATTATCTGGCCCCTGCGATTTGTGTTGCCCCATCACAAAGATTTACGCCCGAGCTGGCTGATCCGTCTCGGCTTGTTCTTCTATGACCATCTTGGCGGTCGCAAACTGCTACCCGCCACCAAAACGCTGACCCGCAAGAATAGCGACGTATTCGCGCCCTTGCGCCCGCACTTCACTAAAGGATTTGAATACTCTGATTGCTGGGTCGAAGATTCGCGGCTGGTCGTCCTCAACGCCATGGACGCAGCGGAACGCGGTGCGACGATCATGACCCAAACCGAATGTATAGGCCTGAAAGCCTCCAGCGATGGCTGGACCGCAAGGCTGCGCAAACGAGACGGCACCGAAGAGTTGGCCAAGGCCAAAGTCGTGATCAACGCGGCAGGCCCGTGGGTCGATCATATCACCGGGCAAATCGGCTCTCACACAAACACTCAAAATGTTCGCCTCGTCAAAGGCAGCCACATCATCGTGCCGAAAATGTTTGAGGACGAACGTAGCTTCATCTTTCAGGCTGGCGATGGACGAGTAATCTTCGCGATCCCGTACGAGGATCGACGGTTCACGCTAATTGGCACAACGGACTTGCCATTCGAGGATGATCTCGATGCCGTCAAAGCATCAGATGAGGAAATACAGTATCTGTGCGACGTCTCGAATGAGTATTTCACGCAGACGATTACCCCGGATGATGTGGTCTCGACTTATTCCGGCGTGCGCCCATTGTTCGACGACCAGGCGAAGGATGCCTCTTCGGTTACCCGCGACTATGTGTTGAAGATACAGCAGAGCGGTGATGCGGCAATGTTGTCTGTCATTGGCGGCAAGATCACCACGTATCGCAAGCTCGCAGAAGATGCCCTGAAGCATCTGAAACCACATTTCCCCCACGCCCAGAAGCAATGGACCGAAACGCCTTCGCTGCCAGGAGGCGATATTGAGCGGGCAGATTTCGACGCGTTTGAAGCGCGCTGTGCGGCAAAGCACACCTGGCTCGATACGCTGACACTGCATCGCCTGGCTCGAACTTATGGCACACGTATCGAAAAGGTCCTGAACGGCGCCCAGAGCATTTCAGAACTTGGCTACCATTTTGGTCATGGGCTCTATCAAAATGAAGTCGACTATCTTATCGACCACGAATTCGCACGCACAGCCGAAGACATTCTGAAACGCCGCACCAAGCTCGGTCTTTATCTCAGCGCAGAAGAAAAACAGATCCTGCACAAAAAGATTGAGGGAATGCACGCATGAACATGCTCCAGGTTGGAATATTCGTCTTCATTACCGCCGCCATTGCGATGCTCACCTATCTGAACTGCCGCAATGCCCCCTCTGGTGACCGTGGATCCGATCATGACTATTTCCTGGCGAATGGCGGGTTGAGTTGGTATTTCGTCGCCGGTTCGATCACATTGACCAATCTCTCAACGGATCAGCTGGTCGGCATGAATGGCAATCAAATGTTGTTGCTGGCCTGGTGGGAGCTGGCGGCAGTCGTCGGCCTGCTGATCCTGGCTTATGTTTTCATCCCGATCTATTATCGCAACAATTGTACGACCACGACTGAACTGCTTCAGCGCAAATATGACAATAAGCACATTCGCGCCGTGATTTCGGTTCTGTTTCTGCTTGGCAATCTCTTCATTTTTCTACCCGCAATTCTTTATGGCGGGTCGCTTTTTCTGAAATCGACAACCGGTGCGGATTTTTCTGGCCTGTTCGGAGAGCGCCTATTCGTCGACTCCCCCGTGGAAGTTGATTCAACCATCTTCATCATGGCAATCACCTTCGCCATCGTTGGCGCCCTGTATGCTATTCTCGGGGGCCTGCGCGCGGTTGCAGTCTCGGACACATATAGCGGCATTTTGATATTATCGCTGGCCGTCCTCGTCGTGATCCTGGCGCTCAACGCGATCAACTGGGACTTTTCCGGCGTACCGGCGGAGCGCATGAACATGCTCATCGGCAATGAGCTCGAGGATGGCAGCGAGACGCCTATTCCTTGGCACACGCTGCTGACCGGCATGATCTTCATCCAGATATTCTATTGGAGCACCAACCAGACGATCACTCAGCGCGCCATGGCCTCACCGAGCGTCGAAGAAGCGCGCAAAGGCATCCTCGCGGCCGCTGGCATCAGACTGCTCATCGTTCCGGTGATCGCTGTGGTGCCGGGTGTCGTCGCGTACAAGCTTTACGGCGATGTTGGTGACGCCGCGTATGGCATGATTGTCGGTGATATTCTGCCGCCCATCTTGTCTGGAGCCTTCGCGGCGGCGATTGCTGCTGCTGTGCTGACAACTTTCAATTCAATTCTCAACGCCTCGGCGGCGCTGTATGTCTGCGATTTCCATGAATCCTATGTCGACGAAGCCCGCGATGTCCCCAAACTCAGCATGTATGTCTCCATTTCGATGACGGTCTTAGCGATCATTCTGGTGCCGGTATTTGCCTCGCAGGAAAGCATCATCAACACTGTGCAGCAGCTATATGGCCTGCTTTCCATGCCGATCCTTTCCGCTTTTATCGTCGGTCTGGCGTTTCGGAATGTCAGCGCCTGGGCCGCGATCATTGGGGTTGTTACAGGCGTTGTCGTGTATGCGATTTTCAGCTTTCAACTGTATCGCCTGATCGGTATCTCACCAGAGCAAGGCCTCGGGGCGACGCTCGCGAGCGTGCATTACATCCACTATATGTTTGTCACTTTGATGGTCTGTATCGGTACGGCTCTGCTCTCCAATCTGGTGATTTTCGGTCGTAGAGCCGAATTGTCGATCGGTCAGCCTTCGCAAGTTCCAGCGGCATAGGCCGAGCGTTTAAGCGTCACTGGCGATGTGAAGCTCCATTTCAGACTCGCGGATCGCCTGCATGAAAGCTTCTGGGGGCATCTGATCCGTGAACAAATGATCGACGTCGCCATACTGCCCCAAGCGGACCATCGCGCGGCGCCCGAACTTGGCATGGTCTGCGACGAGAAACACTTCTCTTGAGTTTCGAATAATCGCCTGCGCGGCGCGGATTTCTTGATAATCAAAGTCGAGCAATGAGCCGTCTTCATCGATGCCGCTAATCCCAATGACGCCAATGTCGAGGCGAAATTGATTGAGAAATTCCGTCGTCGCCTCGCCTACGATCCCGCCATCGGACTGGCGGACGAACCCACCCGCAATCATCACGTCAGAGCCGTCAGACTCGCGCATCATGTTGGCGATATTGATATTATTGGTGACAATCCGCAAATCTGTCCGGCCCACAAGCTCTGCAGCCAGGGCCTCTGTTGTGGTACCGATGTTCAGAAACAGCGACGCCCCATCCGGAATGCGCTCTGCAACCATGCGCGCGATCTTGCGTTTGCCATCCATCCCCGCCTGCAAACGGTCCTGATAAGGCTGATTATACGCGTTTCCGATCCGTCCGGCGCCGCCATGAAAGCGTTCGATCAAATCCAAGTCGCAAAGCGTATTGATATCGCGCCTAATGGTTTGCGGCGTGACCCCAAACTGGCGCACCAGATGCTCGGTTGCGACATAACCTTGAGAGCGGATCAGCTCCAGAATCTGTTTTTGCCGCCCCGGGAGGTTGGATACATCTGTATCGCGCATGAAGACCGCCTTTTTACGTCGTTCAATATATCTCAGCGTCCCGCGCGAGCCATGTCAAACCGGGAGCTGCGGATCAGACTTCTGCAAAATGGAAGACCAGACACGTTTCGGGATGCAAGAGCGGGATTTGCAGCCCTGCATTCGCCAGCGCTTCTCCGGGCAGGTCTGCGCCGTCACCGGTCAGGTCAAGCGCGCTCAGGATGGACGGATGCGATACGGATCGTACCCGCTCTGGCCAGACAATCCTCGTTCGATAGGTCTTTTTGGCATCAAGCCCCGGAATAAACATACGCCCCGGCAGCGTGTGTTGATGACCGGTCAGATTGCACCAGGAAAATAACGCCTCAGTCTGGTCACGGGCAACAACCCCGACCGCGTTCACATGCTCTGGCGTATCGAGGCGATGGAACGCACCGTCATGGATCAACACGCGGTGCTTTTTGTGCAGGGCCAGGCCAGCCTTCAGGACCTCAAGATCTTCCGGCGATTCCTTCAGAAGGTTTAGTTCCATCCCCATGTGACCGAACAATGCAGTGGCGACCCGCAACGGCATGCGCAGCCGTCGCCCGGTGATGTGACACGTCGCTGGTCCGACATGCGCGCCCATAATCGACAAGGGAAAGAAATGCGATGCGCCGCGCTGAATCTTCTGGCGATCAAGCGCGTCATTGCTGTCGGAGGTCCAGATGCGATCCGTGCGCTGCAAGATGCCATAATCTGCACGCGCGCCGCCGGACGAACAGCTTTCTATCTCGAGGTCAGGATGTGCCGCGCGCAACCGATCGATTAATCTATACAGCGCGCGGGTTTGTCGACTGATCGCTGGCCGGCCATGACTTCCCGGATGATGCACATCGCGGTTCATGTCCCATTTGATATAGCTGATATCATATTCGCTCAGCAGCCCATGCAGGCATTCGAACAGATAGTCCGTCACGTCAGCGCGTGTCAGGTCCAGCACATACTGATTGCGAAATGGGATCTGCGCGACGTCTTCTGCCTGCAGGATCCAGTCGGGATGGCTGCGAAACAGCTCGCTGTCGGGATTGACCATTTCCGGTTCGAACCACAGACCAAATTCCAGCCCTAAGCTGGTCACATGCTTCACCAGAGGCCCAAGGCCTTCCGGATACACCTCTTCTGATGGCCACCAGTCGCCCAATCCAGCTTTGTCGCCTCGCCGAGCGCCAAACCAGCCATCATCCAAAATGAACCGTTCTGCGCCCACTTCAGCGGCTTTCTCCGCCAGTTTGAACAGGGTTTCATGATCGTGATCGAAATAGACCGCTTCCCAAGTATTGTAGTGAATGGGACGCGGTTTTCGATCGATCCGGCCATCCACGACATTATGCGAAACGTGGCGGTGAAACTTACGCGATAAGGCGCTGAAGCCTGTATTGCTAAATCCGGCATATAGACGCGGCGTCCGGTAGGTTTCCCCAGACGCGAGTGACACTTCTCCAGGGAAGAAATACTCGCCCATTTGAACGAAAGCGCGGCCATCATTCAATCGATCCACGCGAACGCGATTATTGCCGCTCCATCCGAGATGAAACGCAAAACACGGCCCAGCTTGCTCAGTTGTCTCATCTGCGCCAACCAAGAGACCCGGGAAATTGTCGTGACTGGTCCGACCTGTTCTGTTTTCACGAACATAGCCGCCCTGGAAGGATGGGATTTCTTCCATTTGAAATTCTCTCGCCCATCGACCTGTAAAACCGAACAGACGCTGTGTCCGCGGATCGAGCGGCAAACAAGCGGGCGCGCACCAATCAATCGCCAGCTCCGCATCGCCGAGATTGGCAATCTCCGTCTCGCACGTCAGCAGAGTGCTGACGGGATCGACGTGGACGATATGCGTCGCACGAATGTTTGCGATTTCGTCTTCACAGACGATTTCGATTGTGGAGGGAGCATCCTTGCGAATTTCTTTGACTCGAAACTGACTGGCCCACGCGGTGCCGTCTCGGTGCGCGAGGAATCCGGACAGTCCCGACAGGCCGCCTCCCAGCTCGTTGAGAATCGAGCTGGCGATTTCGATATCTGCGCTGCCCGGTGCATGCTGGCGCGTGTGCATCAAAGTAAGCTGTTCTGGGTCCATATTGGATAGGCGCGCGCCCCAGTAGAGTATGCTCGGCCGCGCGCCGAGCTCGCATGACACCACCAGGGTCATATCGCCGGCACTCAGCGTCACGTATCCATCCTGCATCATCGTCGCACCAGCCCCTGTCCTACTGATCCGCCATCTCGAGCTATTATTCAGAAAATGCAATTGTTGGAATCAGCACATTGGATCAGCTTATTCGAATATTTTATTGCCGGTTGCATCTGTACTCAGCCATGGAGTATTCGCGCATGATCGAATACGAACAAGCTAAAGCGGGCGCTATGCGCGTACAACCTCGCTCATAACCGACGGAAACGCGACGATGACTGACTCGATCAAAGCGCTATCGCGGCGCATAGACGGACGCGATGTCCATCGCCGCCACCATGTAAAAAAGGATGGCCGGGATCTGTTCCTCTATGGCTACGCCCCTCACACCCAGCCCGCAATCGAGGGCGAAGACCTGCAAACCGTCACCGGATCGGAATTGCGCTGGCACCCGCTCCGCGGCGAATGGTCGATCTATGCCGCAGGACGCCAGAACCGGACCTTCAAACCGAACGCAGCGGCCAACCCACTTGCACCGAGTCAGGCTGGAAAACCACTGACGGAAATCCCCTTCTCGGATTTCGAACTTGCCGTGTTCAGCAATCGCTTTCCCAGCCTCTATCCCGACGCACCCGAGCCGGATTCGACGACGATAAAGACGCACAAAGCGGCCGGCGCTTGCGAAGTCATTGTCTATTCACCTGAGGCGGACGGATCGCTGGCCACCTTGTCACAAGACAAAAGACGGCTTTTGGTCGAAGCTTGGATTGATCGCTATCAATCGATGTTTGCGGCTGGCTCAGCATTTGTCCTGCCATTTGAGAATCGCGGCGACGAGGTCGGCGTCACGTTGCATCACCCGCATGGTCAGATCTACGGATTCCCAATTGTCCCGAGCCCTCAGCAACGGGCCGTCGACGCATTCGAAAGCGGATATGATCTATCAGCAGATGTGAAATCCTGGGGCGATCCATATCTGATTTCAAACGCGGGTGGCTTGACCAGTTATGCGCCGCGCTTCGCCCGGTATCCGTACGAGGTCTGGATCTCTGCTCAGGCACCGGTCTCTGGCCCGTGGGCATTCACGGAAGAGCAAGCGGATGGTTTTGCGCATTTGCTCGGCGACACCGTGCGCCGCTATGATGCCTTTTTTGGTCGAGAAACGCCATGCATGTTGAGCCTGCACGCGGCACCGTACGGCAGAGACAACGCGTTTCAGTTTACGGCTCAATTCTACCCGCTATTGCGCGCCCCTGATCGCGTAAAATATCTCGCCTCCGTCGAACAAGCGACCGGCGTGTTTACTGTCGATGTCATGCCGCGCCAGGCTGCCGATCAGCTGCGAGGCGCGCTATGAGTATTTCAGACAGCTTCAGAAAGACATTTGGCGCGCCCCCAACGGTCACTGCCTCGGCGCCGGGCCGAGTGAATCTGATTGGCGAGCACACCGATTATAATGGCGGCGCGGTGCTGCCCGCAGCTCTACCCCAGCGGGTACACGTTGCGTTGGCGCGCCAACCACAGGCGACGATCACCATCAACTCATCGCGGTTCGACGTAAAAATTGAGCGACCGATTGGCGATTCCAAACGCGGCGACTGGACAGATTACGCCATGGGGGCGCTCGCGAAAGCGTCAGAGTTAGGATGGCTAGAAGGCGGCCTGTTCATACAAATCGACAGCGACGTGCCCGATGGCGCTGGCGTTTCATCATCTGCGGCTTTGATCACAGCAATTCTGCGCGCGGCAGCCGAGATCGGTCAGGTCGAAACAAATGCAGTCGCCATCGCCCAACATGCCCGCGCCGTGGAGAACGACTATATCGGCATGCCGTGCGGGATCATGGACCAAATGGCCGTAGGACTTGCAGATAATGGCAAAGCTCTGGCGCTGAAGACGCACAGCCTCGAGTTTGAAGTGATTGATATTCCGCAAGACTGGCGCTTCGTCGTGATCCATTCCGGCGTGCGCCGAGAGCTTGCCGACGGGCGGTATAAATCGCGGTTTGAGGAATGTCAGATGGCATCGGAACACCTTGATGCGAAGATGCTTTGCCATCTCGACGCCGCACAAATCGCGGCCATGTCAGCGCTGCCCGAGAACTTACGCAGGCGAACGCAGCACGTCACGAGTGAGCACCAGCGGACAATCGAAGCCACAGACGCGATGAAGACCGGCGACTTGCAAAGGTTCGCGCGGCTGATGAATGCGAGCCATCGTTCTTATGCCCAGGATTTCGAAGCCTCGACTCCGGCAATTGACATACTGGTTCAAGATGCCCTGAAGACTGGCGCACAAGGCGCACGATTGACCGGCGGCGGTTTTGGCGGCTGCATCGTCGCGTTGTATGATGCCGACGACGCCGACGACGCCGTGCAGAACCTCCTCGACAACCATCCGAATGCCTGGCGGGTCTGACCTGCCTGGTTCCAATCTGGACGCGGCGCACTTCCAGTGAGATCGTTCTCGGATGAAATCAGCCTTTTTGCTTTTACAGCGCTTGCTGATCCGGCGCCGCTACCCGACTGGGGCGCAGCGTATCAGTCCGAAACTGATCTTGCGCGCCTACATAATCTCAAGAGCTTTGCCCGGGAATCGTACATCAATGCCAGCCTGAGCGAGGATGAGGCGCTTAAGCCAATCGCAAATGGCGCAATCGAGATGCTCAAAACTCTGCCCTAAGCCGCGGCAGCATCAATCACTTCAAATTGCGCCGTGCGGCGGCCATTCCAGACATTGTCTTTCAATCGTCCTGCGAGGTGGACTCTGCCGCGTTGCAAGAGCGCGTCACCGAGCGGCGTACCAATGCAGCGCCAGACCAACGCATCAATGCGCGCACCAGCATCTTCGACGGTCAACTTCAAATGGTTTTCCCCGATCTGCCTTGTGTGAGTGATCTCGACATTCTGAATTGCAAAGACTGGTTCCGGCGCGCCCTGGCCAAACGGACTGATTGTCTGAACCAAATCAAATGTTTCCGTTGTGACTTGCGAAGGTGCGAGCACAGCATCAATGCCAAGTTCTTTGGCCGCCGCGCGCTCTTCTCGGAAATCGGCCATATGGTCCTGCATCCACGTTTTGAGGCCCTCCAATTGATCCGGCTCAAGGCTGAGCCCGCCCGCCATGGCATGTCCGCCGCCCGAAAGAATGATCCCAGCTTTCGCAGCGGCGGAAATCGCGTCGCCGATATTGACGCCGCGCACAGACCTCGCCGAACCTTTGGCAACGGGCCCGAGTCCTTGCCCCCATCCGATAACAATCGCAGGCAAATGGAATCGGTCTTTCAAGCGACCCGCAACGATGCCGATTACTCCCGGATGCCAGCCCTCGCCAGCGGCGATCAGTACGCCGCTATCGGGGTTCGCATCGAGCTGTTTCTGCGCCTCCACTGAGGCCTGCTCGAGGATCGCGCTCTCGACGGCTTTGCGCTCATCATTGTGCGCATGCAGGCGCTCCGCCAGTGCAATGGCTTCATGTCGATCTTCCGTGGCCAAAAGCTTCGCCGCGAGCCAGGGGTCACCAACTCGGCCACCCGCATTCAAGCGCGGTCCGAGCACGAATGTCGCGTGATAGACGCTTTCAATTTTTCCAATCCCAGCAATGTCCGCCAACGCGCGTAGTCCTGGATTTTGCCCCCGCTCCAGAATTTTTAGACCCTGTGTGACGAAGGCGCGGTTTGCGCCTTGCAGAGGTGACATGTCGCAGAGTGTGCCGAGGGCGCAAAGGTCTAGCCAGGGCAGGATATCCGGCAAGCCTTCCGGCGGCGCGATATCCCGCTCGCGCGCCAGCTTGTTGAGCGCCGCGACAAACACATAGACCACACCGGCGGCTGCCAGATGTCCTTGGCCGCTCGTATCATCCGCACGGTTTGGATTGACCAGAGCGGCACATTCTGGCGGTGTCTTCCCCATCAAGTGATGGTCAATCACGATCACGGGCAAATCGATCGCTACGGCTTCGGCGAGTGCCGCTGTCGCCGCTGCGCCGCAATCGACTGTGATCACCAGGTCTGCGCCTTGTTCCTTCAAATGCCGGAATGCCTCCGGGCTCGGTCCGTAGCCTTCCATCAGGCGATCCGGGACGTAGAGGCCGATCTCCTGCCCCCAGGCTCGGAAATATCTCGCCAGGATCGCTGAGCTGGTGCCGCCATCGACATCATAGTCAGCGAAAACAGTGACTTTCCTACCCGCTACAATCGCATCCAGGACCAGTCCCGCTGCTTTCATCATATCCTGAAAGCTAGTCGGATCCGGAAACAGCGCGCGCAAGGTCGGATTTAGAAAAGTGTCGACATCCGCCGCCGCGATCCCGCGTGGCTCCAATAGGCGTGCGAGCAAGTCGCTACCGCCAAGCTGCGGCGTCAGCGCGCGAACGGTCGCTTCATCTGGCTGGTGCAGGGTCCAAAAACGTCCGCCATGGGACTTTGGCACAGAAAAGCTTGTTTCGGTCATGCTGCGTTGAACCATGACTCGCGGCGCGCGGAAACCAAATGCGCAGAGGCTTAGCGGATTTCAGTTGCTACGCGATAGTCAATCAGTTCCGCTTCGGTCATATAATGAATGCCGTTCGCTGGCGCCGCGTCAAGCGTGAACCAGTAAAACGAAACAGGACAGTCGACGGCCTCGAAATAGTCCAGATAGATTTGATGCTCATCGCTGTTGCGCGAAATTTTACCACCCTCAATGCCGTCGCCGTCGGCCCAGGAGTGAACGCCTATTCGTGCACCGCGTTCGGCAATGCGATTTCGTCCGGCACAGAACAGATCAACCGCACCAGATTCGATTATTCCATCCGCCGGAACCAAAGTATCCAGGCCCGCATTATGAATGAGCATCGCCGTCTGGAGGTTTGCCTCATCATCAATAGAGCCATCAATATCTTCCAGAACGACTGTTCTCAGGCCCGGACTTTCCTTCAAATGCCGTTGTATTTCGCGATAAGTCATCGCGTTGAGCGTTCCTGCGACAAACAAGCGATCACCATCAACGAATGTATCGGTGATGTCGCGCCGATAGTCGCCCCCCGCGCAAGCGGAGAGCACTATCAGAGCCGCCAGAACGCTGGCAGCGCTTCTCACTAAACCCGGTGCCAGGACTTGATTTTGCGGACCATGCCGTCAGCGCTGCTCATCACAAGCGTGTCGGTCTCAATGTGGCCATTCGTACGAACAACGCCGTCGACAAGACCACCTTTGGTGACACCCGTTGCACAAAACACGGTCTCGCCGGACGCGAGCTCATGCAGGTCATACTTCTTGTCATAGTCAGTGATTCCAGTGCGATCCGCGCGGCGGCGCTCATCATCGTTTCGGAATACCAGCCGGGCCTGCATTTGACCGCCCACACACTTCAATGCAGCCGCAGCGAGGACGCCTTCAGGCGCGCCGCCGGACCCAACATACAAGTCGATTCCAGTGCTTGGATTGGTTGTATTGATCACACCGGCGACATCGCCATCTGAGATCAGATGCACGCGCGCGCCAACACCACGCAGGCTGGCGATGATTTCAGCATGGCGCGGACGGTCGAGGACACAAGCGGTCATTGCGCTGACATCCACACCTTTGGCTTTCGCCATGGCCGTAATATTTTCAGCCGGCGATGCGTCGAGATCAATCACCCCATTCTCGTATCCGGGACCAATCGCGATTTTATCCATATAGGTATCAGGGGCGAATAACAGGCCACCGCGCGGCGCAATCGCCAGCACAGCCAATGCGTTCGACATTGCTTTCGCTGTCAGCGTCGTGCCTTCAAGCGGATCGAGTGCGATATCGATTTCAGGCCCCGTTCCGGTCCCGACTTCTTCACCGATGTACAGCATTGGAGCTTCGTCACGTTCGCCTTCACCAATCACAACGCGGCCCTGGAAATCGACAGCGTTAAAAGCGGTTCGCATCGCGTCGACAGCGGCGGCGTCAGCCGCCTTCTCGTCACCGCGTCCCGCGAGGGTTTCTGCTGCAATCGCCGCTTTTTCAGTCACCCGCACCATGGCGTCCGCCAGATGCGGAATTAGAACACTCTCACTCATTTCTCACTCCCACAGGCCACTCCTGACCCAGCACTAATTACGAACTCGCCGCATCGATCGGTATGACCTGCGGTGGACCCACACTCGCCTCCAACGCAGAGACACGGGCGGACGCGGCGTCTATGTCACCGCGAGAACACACATGCGTAACAATGGCAACAGGCGAGACATCGCTATCATCAGCCGACTCCTGCAACAGTTTGTCGACCGACACGTCGTGTGCCGCCAGTGCCTCGGTCAAGCTCGCTAAGGCGCCTGGCCGGTCCGCGAGCTTTACACGCAAGAAGAATGCCGAACGCTCAGCCGCCTCTGCAGCCACGAAATCTCGACTTTGATGATGCGGTGCACGCCCAAAAGGGCTGCGCGCGGTCGGTGTGAACAGCTTCGAAACGTCGCCCATGACGGCACTTGCGGTTGGCCCGGCCCCCGCGCCGGGGCCCGTCAATGTTACAGCACCAAGCGGGTCACCTTCAACTCGAACCGTGTTCAGCGCCCCATTGACGCGTGCCAATGGATGATCAACCGGAAGCGCCAGAGGCGCCACGCGGCAAACGACGCCCGCATCGGTCAGAATGCCTTCCGTGATCAATTTGATACGCAAACCAAGCCGGTCAGCGAGATTGAGATCGATCAATTCGACACTGTCGACGCCTTTGACCGAGACTTTGCTGAAATCAAGATCCGCAGTGAACGCAATTGACGCCAGGATGGCGGCTTTGTGAGCAGCATCCATGCCTGACACATCCAGAGTTGGATCAGACTCGGCATAACCGAGACGTTGCGCCTCTTCCAGGACCTCATCATAGGATCGACCGGTTTCAAGCATTTGCGTCGTCAGATAATTACAGGTCCCGTTGAGAATGCCGGACACCCTTTGGATTGCGACGCCGGTTAGCGAGTCGCGCAACACACGGACAATCGGGACGCCGCCAGCCACCGCGGCCTCGAACATGAGATCCACGTCATTTGCCTGAGCCAGCGCTTCGAGCGCCTGGCCATGCATCGCTATCAGGGCCTTATTTGCGGTCACGACGTGCTTGCCGGCTTTCAGAGCCTCTTCAACTGCGAATTTGGCCGGACCGTCAGAACCCCCCATCAGTTCAACAAAAACATCAACCTCCGGATCTTCTGCCAGCGTTGCGGCGTCATCGAACCAGCGATAGCCAGAAATATCTACAGGGCGATTGCGCGACCGGCTGCGCGCCGAGACGCCAACAATTTCGAGTTTGCCCGGCAAGCGCAGATTGGCCTGACGTTCAACCAGTTCGATGAGACCACAGCCAACATTGCCGAGCCCCGCAATTCCTAATTTGACTGTTTTCACGACCCCGTCCTTTTCAGCGGCTCGCTTTGCCGCTCTTCCGCCTGCTTGGCAAGGAACCGTTTGATATTTCGGGCGGCTTGTCGGATGCGTTGCTCGTTCTCAACCAGCGCGATACGAACGTGCCGATCACCATGCTCACCAAACCCGGCGCCCGGCGCGACAGCAACCTCGGCTTCATTCATCAGTTTCAACGCAAATTCGAGACTGCGCATGTCGCCGCATTGAGGTGGAATTTTTGCCCAAGCGAACATTGACGCCTCAGGGCTTGGGATGTCCCATCCAGCCCGACCGAAGCTTTCAATCAGAACATCGCGGCGCGATTTATAAGTTGCACGAAACTCATCGACACAGTCCTGGGGGCCGTCCAAAGCGGCGCAGGCGGCGACCTGGATCGGTGTAAAGGCGCCATAATCGAGATAGGATTTGACCCGCGCCAATGCGCCAATCAGGCGCTCATTGCCCGCTGCGAAACCAATGCGCCAGCCGGCCATGGAATAGGTCTTGGACATGGTCGTTGTTTCGACCGCAATGTCTTTGGCGCCATTCACCTGCAGAATTGAAGGCGTCGGCTCTTCGAAATAGATTTCATTATAAGCCAGATCCGAAAGGATATAGAGATCGTGCTTCTTCGCCAGTGCGACGGCGTCCTTGTAGAATTCCAGATCGCAGACATCCGCGGTCGGATTGGACGGATAACACAAGACCATCGCAGTTGGCGGCGGCACAGAATAGCGGATCGCTTTGCTAATTCCAGATAGATAAGCCTCGGGCGTCGGCGCCGGGATGGCGCGTATAGAGGCGCCCGCCATTATGAAGCCAAAATGGTGCAACGGATAAGACGGATCGGGGGCAAGAATGACATCGCCGGGCGCTGTGATCGCTTGCGCCAGATTGGCAAAGCCCTCTTTCGACCCAAGCGTGACCACAACTTCGCGGTTCTTATCCAATTTGACGTCAAACCGGCGTTGATAATAATCGACCAGCGCCCGGCGGAGGCCCGGGATCCCGCGCGACGCAGAATAACCGTGCACGTCCGGTTTGGCGGCGGTTTCAGCCAGTTTGGCAATTACGTGTGGTGGTGCCGGCATGTCCGGATTGCCCATGCCAAGATCGATAATATCAGCGCCATCGGCGCGCAATTCAGCCTTGCGGCGATTGACCTGCTCGAAAACGTAAGGCGGCAAACGCCGGATTTTGTGAAACTCTCCGCTCATGGCGCAGATCTCCGTATGCAAAAGTGTCTATGGGTGCCTAGAGGCGAGCGCGGGCGACGTCAAAGCGCGCCTTTATTTCCTCAACCTCGGCGTCGGTCATGAAATCGGGGGCAGGCAGCTGCCCCTCAACCGCTCGCCTGACCTCCAAAGCCCAAGCCGCAACGGCCTCAGGTGTCTCCGTCGCAGGCGCAGCTCGTGGGTGGTTGAGGAACATATCAAGGGCTGCCGACGTCTCTGCTTCAGAGACTTCCAGTTTGCCAATCGGATTGTAATCGGGTTGCGACTCAGGAATGGAGCCGAAGTCAGGATAACCTTCGCCGCGAAACTCTACTTTTCGCGCTTCGTACCAATCCGGCGCCTCGGCGCGCATCGCTTGCACCTTCTCAATCGAGCCTGCACAGCCCGCCAAAAAGACAAACGTTACGAAAACACCAGTGCGCATAAACAATTTCCTTCGCTGGACTCATAATTCCCAAAGCTGTTTAGTCTTATAAGGGTTCGCATAGAATGGCGAGAGTCGGTCTGATGACCAAAAGTAGAAACTTTGATAATTTTGGGGCGAGCACGCTCCCAAATGCGTTTTCGGACGCAAATTCTGAGTCATTGCAATTGATGGCGACGAATTTGATGCAAGCCGTGCAAGAGGCGCAGGGCCTGCTGACGGACTCGCTGAATGGCGCAGACATGGGGCCGCCTGCGCCTGGCCAGGCTGATCCATTTGGCGGCGCTGACGCTCAAATGAAGCTCGGCGCTGCGCTGGCTCGCCATCCTGAGAAATCAGGCCACGCCATGATGACCCTCTTCCAGGGCTGGATGAACCTGTTCCAATCCATGGCCAGCGGCACGCCTTTGCCGCGTGATCGCCGGTTCGCAGACCCAGAATGGGAAGCCAACCCGGCCTTCAATTTCATGCGCCGCGCCTGGATGCTCAACGCCGAATGGCTGCAAGGTCTGATCGACACAGTGTCAGACGATCTCGACGATGAGACCAAACTCAAGGCCCGCTACTATATGAGCCAGTTTGTCGACGCCATGTCGCCGACCAATATGATGGCCACGAACCCTGCCGCAATCCGGGCGATGATCGAGAGCAATGGCGAAAGCGTTCTGGCCGGCCTGCGCAATGCCCGCGAAGATATTCAGCGCGGCGAGGGTCGTCTTGCCATCACGCAGACCGATGAAACCGCGTTCGAAGTCGGCAAGAATGTTGCCACGGCAAAAGGCAAAGTCGTCTTTCGCAATAAGCTGATCGAGATCATCCATTATAATCCAACCCGCAAGAAGATGCGCGAGCGGCCAATGCTCATCTTCCCGCCCTGGATCAACAAATTCTACATTCTCGATCTGCAGCCCGAAAACTCGATGATCCGCTGGCTATTGTCGAAGCGCGTCAACACGTTCGTCGTGTCGTGGCGCTCCGCCGATGATGAGACCAAGGACTATACCTGGGACGATTATATCGAGCATGGCATCCTCGCTGCGGTCGACGCCGTCACCAAGGAGTCTGGCGCCAAGAAGCTCAACACGGTCGGCTATTGCATTGGCGGCACCCTGCTCAGCACAGCGCTGGCGCATATGGGCAAGATTGGCGACAAACGGATCAAGTCCGCGACTTATTTTGCGTCGCAATCCGATTTTGACCTTGCCGGCGAGTTGAAGATCTTCACTGGCGAAGACGGCCTGCAGAAAACCGACACGGTCATCGAAGAGCATAATGGCATCATGCCGGGCGAAATGATGGGCGAGACGTTTAACTGGCTGCGCCCGGCGGATCTGGTCTGGCGTTATGTCGTCGACAATTACATGATGGGCAAACAACCCCGCCCATTTGACCTGCTTTATTGGAATGCCGATCAGACGAATATTCCCGGGCCAACACATCGCACTTATCTGACCGAATTCTACAATCAAAACACGCTGTCTCGCGGCACGTTCAAAGTCTTTGGCGAGCCTGTCTCGATGAGCGACATCAAGATCCCGGTCTTCATTCAGGCCAGCCGGTCAGACCATATCTGCCCCTGGCACTCGATCTATAGGGGCGCTCAGAATTTCGGCGGCAAAGTCCAATTCACACTCGCTGGATCGGGCCATATTGCCGGCGTCATCAATCACCCGGATGCGCAGAAATATCAGCATTGGACAAATTCTGACCTGCCGAAAAATCCCGGGCGCTGGATGTCTGGCGCAGAGGAAGTGGCCGGCTCGTGGTGGCCGAGCTGGTGGCAATGGCTGCAACCGCTATCTGGCGACAAGATGGATGCCGTGAAGCCGAAAAATCACAAGCTTGGCGCCGCGCCGGGCCAATATGCGGCTTTGAAGCTGAAAGATATTGCCGCGGGTGCGAAACCGGCTGGGCCATATTCGGACGGCACGATGCCCACACCAGGCCAGCCGATGAAAAAGAAGCCCAAAAAGCCAAGCTTCAAAATGCCCGCTGGCTGGCGACCGCGCGACTGATCGCCGTGAAAGCGCATTAAACGCGGTAGACCGCGAAAATCCCGTCCGAATTCAATGCAGCGCCTGCAACCGCACTCGCGCGCCATCGCAGGTCCGGGGTTGAAGGTTGAGTTGAGGTTAGAGAGAGCCCTTGGGCCGCGCTTCTGGCAAGCCTCGCCGCGTCTTTCGAGTCCCGATCTAGTCGAGGACAGGCTCAGGATGCAGCTTTTTCTGGATTTAGGGGTGGAGCGCTAGCCCGGATCCAGACGCACTAGCTCTCGACCTCCGCCGATACCTGCGCAGGCAGGTATCCATGGCATGAGCGTGCCAGTTGGAATGGTGGTAAGGTCCGTCCCTGGACCCCTGCCTTCGCAGGCGTCTACGGAAAGCGTGGCGACCGCCCGCTCAAACACATCCGGGCACAGCTCATCAACATCACTCGGCGAATAGAACCGCGTCGCGATATCATATGCCGCAAAATTCCGCGCCATGCCTTCAAAATAAGGCACCCAGGCCCGGCCATAGCGATCGACTTGTACGAAAGCTTGCCGTCCTGTCTCGGCGCTCCATCGATCCACCCGCCATAGCTCAAAGAACAGGATTGGCCAGAAATAGACTGGCACCTGTCTGTAATGAGCCCGAAGATAGCGATGGATGATCATGGACTGGACTATACGCGCCCTCGAACCCGGTCGGATTAAATCGGGAAATAGCGTCTGCTTTGGGTCATGAGGGGACATAGCTCGAGTGTCTTACTTAGGGCGAGTTTAAGTCGCTCGTTTCTGCGCTTATGGCCGATAGAATAGATGAGTTCGACGATCATACCCTACCTTGCGTCCTCAATTGCTGAGACCAGCGCTTCTGCTGCCAATCGCAATTCAATCACCCGACCTGCCTGTACAGCACTATTAAAGTGGTAGGTCTCAAGCTCTGCAGCCAATTGCGGATCTGATTGCATCGCTTTCGCTAAATCCTCCAGCGTTGTGCGTCCAGCAACAGAGATCGCGTTTCGGGATCGCATGTCTGTTATACGGCGAAATGTCTCTACAATGGCAGCATCAAACCCTTTTACGCCTTCGATGCTTCGCTGATAGCGCTGTACTTTACGAACGAGGACAGGGTCTTTCAAAATGCCGAAATGACCATTGCTGACAATAGCCTCGTAGGTTTCGTTCGTTTCTTCAAATGTTGGGAGATTGGTAATCGCATGATTATGGGCATATGGGTATTCGGCGGTAAAGTCTGGTATGGGAGGGGCGGTTAAAACTTCGCCTTCGACGTAAACCTCACGAAGAGGCTTCTCTAGGCCCGCTGCCTCAAAAATATCATCAATTGCACCAACGCGTGCCCAGGCTTGACGCTCCGTTTCTTGTGTCTCTGTAATATCGGCCTGCAGGTCTTCGGTTAGCTGTGTGAGATAGTTGCCGCGTAAGCTCCAGTCAGCCCGTGAGTCATTCCAATTTGCGACCTGAATACCGATGAAAACACCGATCACGACTATGACGAAGTCTATGCCGACAGCGAACCAGTTCTGATCTCTAACATGTTGTGTGACGCGCCTTAGCAGCATGCCGTCCCCCTATTCCCGATCCGACATAGAACATGGAACAAACGGTTGAAAATGCAAAGCGTTCTGATCTGAGAAATCAAATAGTCGTGTTAAGCAACAGCTGATTTAGGGCGCTTTGCGACATTGGTGCAGAGGCCGTTGTGGAGCGAGAATAAGACGCTCGTATTATACTTTTCTTGCGGAAAAGGACTGATGCGATCACCAATTGAGGCGCTAAGGTCGGATCTTGTCTTTATGGACCGGCTCCTCAGCGGCAATCGCTTCAACGGTCGCGAGGAAGTTTGGGTCTCCAACACGTTTGGAATACCAATCGTTCCAATATCGGCGTCCCCCGGGGGTTTGCAGGTAATTTCGACACGCAAATCGGATCGCATGATATGCGGCGTCTTCAATCAGTCCTCGTGAATAAAGATAGTGAGCCCCTTCAAAGTTACTGAAGGCCACAGCTAGAAAGCCATGTTTACGCTGCATTTCCACAGGAGTTGGCTTGCGTGGTTCCCAGAGAATTAAGTGCACAAATTCAGTTTTCTCAGGCGTGTCCACCATTTCCCGCTGGCTTACTTCGGCATTCCTCCAGCACTCTAGTGTAAGTTCGGCTTTGGCTATCCGGTTGGTCTGACGCGATTGCAGCCAGATTGCGATCAAGGTAGCGACCACAACGACCGCAACAATAAGTTGGCTGATATAATAGACTGTTTCCAACGACATAAGCGCCTCCGACAATTGCACACGCATCAAGATGCCAAAGGGCGCTGCCCAAAGCCAGAAACTTTTGTCTTACCTCACCGATCAATCCGCTCTGAGCGACCTATTTAGGGCGTTTTAAGCCGCTCGCTTAACGTCCGCTTTGACGCCGGAAGCGGACATTAGCTCAAACGAGACTCTGCCCGCTTGGCGCAACACAAGCACTTATTCGTTCAACAGGGGCCATTGAAAACGGCTCAGCCCCTATTTCACCAGGCCCATTTCATGGCGATAGCGGCGGCGCAGTAAATCGATCGGGGCGAGGTCGCCGCCTTTGGCTTGCTCATAATGCCAATAGGTCCAGCCATTACAGGCTGGCGCTTGCTGCACAAAGGCGCCCATGCGGTGGATCGATCCGGTCGCTTCGCCAGTGGTCAGGCTGCCATCAAGACGGATACGAGCATTGAAGCGCTTCTTGGGAGACCAGAGGCGATCGCCGGGCTTCAGCCAACCATTCTCGATCAAGGCGCCAAATGGCACGCGCGGCAGAGATTTCTTGCCCTGTTCGATTTCCAGCATGTCGCCCTCAATCTGCGTGATCGCCTTCAAGCGAGAGCGCGACAGGCGAACATGTGCCGGGTCTTGCTCGATGCCGACATAGGCGCGGCCGAGCTTCTTGGCGACCGCGGCTGTCGTACCCGTTCCGGAGAATGGATCGAGGACAACGTCGCCTTGCTTCGTCGTCGCTAGCAGAATGCGCTGCAGGAGTGCTTCCGGCTTTTGCGTTGGATGCGCCTTTTTGCCGTCATCGCCTTTCAGGCGCTCACGTCCGGCGCAGATCGGGATCAACCAATCCGAGCGCATTTGCTTGTCTTCATTGAAGGCTTTCAGCGCGTCATAATTGAACGTCACTTTCGATTGATCCGACTTGCCGGCCCAGATCATTGTCTCGTGCGCGTTTTGAAAGCGCGTGCCTTTGAAATTCGGCATCGGATTGGACTTGCGCCAGATGACGTCATTCTGAATCCAGAAGCCGGCATCCTGCAGCACAGTCCCGACCCGGAAAATATTATGATACGAGCCGATCACCCAGATCGCGCCATTATCCTTCAGGACCCGGCGACATTCGCTGAGCCATTGATGCGTGAACAAATCATACGCATCAAAGCTGTCAAACTGGTCCCAGGCATCCGTGACACCATCGACGACCGACTGGTCAGGCCGGGTCAGACCGCCACCAAGTTGCAGATTATAAGGCGGATCAGCGAAGATGAGATCTACGGACTGGTCTGGCAGGCGGGACAGAACGTCGACGCACTCACCTTCAATAATTGTGTTTTTGTTGAGCTGCATGCCCTGTACTTCCCATCGTCGAATCAGTTGCGAATCAGAAGCACCCCAAATGAGTCCGTTCGGGTTGATGATTCGTTACCAAGTGGCGAAACTGATTCGCCCCCCATTGTTTCGATGTCGAAACTGCATGAATTTCCGCCTGTGGACAAGTCTGTGCATTTCCTCCGCATGAGGCTAATTCTGCTTGCCTTTCGTGACGCGCGCGTCATCTTCGCAATATGAGCTCTGCGTCAGACCGTCTTCCGCTACCAAGAGTCCTTGCTTTTGCTGGCGTTGGAATGCCGCTTGCCGCCGTTGGACTGCCAATGGCTGTATTTGTTGCGCCCATGTATGCCGACCAGCTCGGCCTCGGCACCACAATGGTCGGCCTGATTTTCATGATCCTGCGCTTCTGGGACCTGGGCACGGACCCGGTCATGGGTTGGCTGGTCGATTCACGGCCGACCAAACATGGCCGGATCAAGCATTGGCTGATCGGCAGCGTGCCAGTCCTGATGCTCGGCGCATTCTTCATGTTCATGCCAGTCGGAGAGACGGTTTCACCGTTCTATCTGGTGATTTGGTTGAGCGTGCTGTGGCTCGGCTTCACAATGCTGCAGACGCCGCACCAGTCGTGGGTACCAATGATTACCACCGCTTATGATGAGCGGTCGCGGATGTTCATGTGGCGCGAAATCGTCAACACAATCACGCTGCTCACGCTACTGATCGTCCCGACTTTGCTGGCTATTTATTACGGCATCGAACGGCGCGGCCAAGTACAAGTGATGGGCATCATACTTCTCATCGTGCTGCCATTGACTGTCTTGCTCGCGGTTCTGTTTGTCCCGGACCCAGCGCCCAAGCGCGATGAAAAACCCATGCGGTTCAGTTGGGCCGCAATGAAGGCGGCACTCCACAACCCGAATATGGTCCGCGTCTTGATGGTCGAAATTCTGGTTGGGATCGCGATTGCCGGCACCGGCGGCACATTCCTGTTCGCGGCACAATGGGGATTTGGCGTTACTGGCTATGCGCCGGTCATATTGATGGTGTTTTTCATTGCCGGATTTGGCGCCATGCCGCTTTGGGTGAAACTGTCAGAGCGGACCGAGAAACACTCAGTGTTCATGATCACCTGTATCTGGTCGATCGCCACCTATCTGGTCTATTTGCCGCTGAGTGCGATGGGCGGCGGCGTGACCTATTTGCTGATCGCAGCGATTGTCTCAGGTCTTGGCTATGGCACACCCTTCATTCTGGTGCGCTCTATGGTGGCGGACATTATCGAAGCCGAACAAGCGAAAACCGGTGAGAACCGCTCCGGCATGTATTACTCCTTCATGTCCGGCGCCTACAAAACCGGCGCCAGCTTTGCGATTGGTATTCCATATATCTTGCTTGGCGCCTGGGTCGGGTTTGACCCGTCTGGCGAGAATAGTCCGGAAGTTGTGCGCGGCTTGATGCTGGTTTTTGTCGGTGTGCCCGTCGTCTCTTACGCGCTCGCGGCGCTGATCCTACGCAATTACCGCCTGACGCGAACTGAACAGAAAGCCAATGCGGCCGTGATTGCCGAGCAGAAGGCGCAATAGTCTAGACATCCATACGGTATTGATCGCCTTTCAGGATGGGCGGCTGAAATAAATCGGTCCGCAACGGCGACCGGTGCGGCAACAATCCGAGACGGCGAATGGTGCGGGCGAACCTCTGAGCAATCAGCTTCGCATGAGCCCCTTTGCCTGTGCCACGCTCAAACCAGTTTGCGTCATAATCCTGACCACCGCGCATGTCGCGCAGCAAATTGATGACCCGTGCGGCGCGGTCCGGATAATGCTGCACCAGCCATTCATGGAAAATATCTTTCAACTCATGCGGCAGGCGCAGCAGGACATACCCTGCTCCCGTCGCGCCATTCTCGCTCGCGGCCTCAAGCAACGCTTCCAGTTCAGGCTCGTTCAGCGCCGGAATAATCGGCGCCGCCATGACCGTCACCGGGACGCCTGCCTCGCTCAATTTCCGAACGGTTCGATAACGCTTCAGCGGCGTTGCCGCTCGCGGCTCCATAAGCCTCGCCAGTTTTGGATCCAGCGTGGTGATCGACAGACCCACTCGGCACAGCTGCTTCTCCGCCATGGGCGCAATCAGATCCAGATCGCGTTCAATCAGAGATGACTTGGTCAACAGCGATACAGGGTGATTGTGATCGCTGAGAATTTGCAGGAACCGGCGGGTCAGTTCTTGTTCGCGTTCGACCGGCTGATAGGCATCCGTATTCACGCCCAGCGCAATCGGGCGTGGCACATATCCGGGCCGCGACAGCTCGCGCAGCAAGAGATCAGGCCCCTGCGGTTTGTAGAAAAGCTTGCTCTCAAAATCCAAACCCGCCGACAGACCGTGATAAGCATGCGTTGGCCGCGCGAAACAATACACGCAGCCATGCTCACAACCGCGATACGGGTTGATCGAGCGATCGAAGTGAATATCCGGCGATTTGTTGAACGTGATAATCGTACGCGGTGTTTCTTTGGTCAGCGTCGTGATCAGGCGCGCCGCGTCATCTTCGATTGTGTCCCAGCCATCGTCCAGAGCCTCACGTGTTTCGCGCTCATACCGCCCGGTCTGGTTTGAAACCGCCCCCCGACCGCGATGATGGAAGCGTTCTTGAACATCCGTCACCGCAGCCCGGTCCACCCGGCCGTTTTTCCTGAGTTTTTGTCCCGTTCGCATGCTGAATGTTGCAACACACATACTAGAACATAACAAGAACTTTTTGAGCTTGTGCACAGCTTATCGTCTTTGTCTCCGCGACCTTACCCGGATAAATTCCAATCGGAATTGTCACTCAGTCTCAATCTGCGGTGACCCCAAAAATTGCCCAAGAATACTTAAGATCTGCGCAAGCGTGCGCTGCCTATGCCCGGCTGCCTATGCCCGATTGAAACCTCTCTCAGGTTTTGCGGAAACAAGTGACATCACGCGGACACAACGCCGCAACTCCAGGAGCTGTAAATGCTGAAAAAACTCTGCCCTCTCGCAGTCTTGTGTCTCGTCGCATCTTGTTCAGGCGGTGGCAGCGATAGCCAAGGCGATACGCCTGGCACGCTCCCACAATCCTCATCGAATTCGGCACCCGTGATCGCAACCTCGCAGATCAACGCTAATGTCGATACCGATTTGAACATTTCAGTTTCTGTGAGCGATCCGGACGGCGACACTGTAACGCTCAGCAAGGCTTCGGGGCCCGGGTGGCTAACACTTTCGAAGAGCGGCGTCATCTCAGGCAAGCCGTCAATGAGCGATCGCGGACGCACTGAACTGGTTGTGGACGCCAGTGATGGCACGCTCACCACGACCGCCACCATCCCCGTTCAAGTGAATTTCGACGCCGTCGAACAAGCGCTCCGAACTGGGGATTACACGCTCATTACCGAAGAAAGTAACATAGCGATGCAGGACGTGTTGCTCGATATCGCAGATCCCTCCCTCAGCCAGCATCGCAAGGACATTGAGACCTTGTACCAACTCGGTCCTGGCGGGACGTTTGAAGAAACGTCACTGGCGCCGGTTTGGCGCCCGCCTACTCTCAAGCTCATACCCGACTACTACCAACAGTCTGCCAATTTGATCTGGACTCCTGGGGTCAATTCGCCAGCGATGCGACTGCAAGATGGCCGCGCTTTTGGCGTGATGGGACGAAATGAATTCGGCGCGCGCTACCTTGCGCTCGGCGGCAACCCAACCATGAATCCACGCGACAACAGGGTTTTCTCGGACGGGAATGACATGGACCTGTTCCTACGCAATGCCATCCGATGGCTCGCGAAAGATGACGCTGGCCCTGTGCTGAACATCGCGATTTCATACGCCCCCAAACTCACGGATAAGCCGGATCCGGGGGTCAGCGTCCGGCAGTGGCTCGACGGTGCGTTTGGAGAGTCCGTGTCTTATAATATTCAAAACAAATGTGGGGGTTCCTACGAGGGCTGCTTTTCCGAAGAGACGGATTTGATTATCTTTTTCGGACACGCGTACAGATTCGAGCGCGCGTCTCTAAATGCGATCACGAACGCTCATAAAAATGGCGCTGGTATTCTATTCATATTCAACCAGGCGCTCCCGCATGCTAACTCAGATGTGATGCTCAATCGCCTCAAAGTCTCGCCGGGCGCTTTGCTGAGACGAAGCGATGGCGACAGAGTGGATGGCGAAGCCGCTGTGCGCGCGAGTTATGACTACGTGGAAACCGGTCACTCAACCATCAAATCAATGGTCTCACGCATTGCCGGCGATGACGTTGAACATGATTTCACGACATGTGCCGGCCCGCTGGTGTGCCCAGAAAATCCCGAGATTAACACAGAGATCAGATCCTTACGCAAAGCGATTGATACAATTCTGGAAACCGCCCGCCACTCGGATCCTTTCAAGAATGAGGATACAACGCGCTTTCAACGCGCATTACTATTGCTCGGCGATTATTATCGGGCAAATACCGCCTACCCGATGCCGAAAGACGCAACGGGCGCCGCAGAAATCTTCGCAGCGTTGATTGGCGAATTCGCAGTCGTCCTGAATCGCGATAGCACACCGGCGCAGCCAGACCTCGGTACTTTTGCGTCTTCGGTCGCAGACTTACCCGTGCTCGGTAACGAAACGCTATCGCTTACCAGTCGCAAGGCGTTCACAGCATCCGGGCTTTATGCGCCCCCCGGCGAACCCGTCACGGTCACGCGTACAGACGAGAGTGAGGCGCAGACTTGGATTCAAATCCATGCATTGGACACGAACCATTATGAACCCTTTCGAACAACAGACGGCACCAATTTTGAGCGCCCGATCCATGTCACATCTGAGCGCGTGGAACTGACGACAGACCTTTCGGTTACGATCACATCTCCCTATGGCGGACCCATTCAAATCGTTTCGAACCAGCACGATGAGGATCTGTCATTCTCCTTCTCGAATGTCGCCCGCCTCCCACTCTGGCGCGGACAAGAGGATAATGACTCCTTCCTGATTGATCTCGCCACAAGCACACTCGATTGGGTCGAAATGGCGACACCGAATTATGTCGTTCACACCACCCCCGACAAAATGCGCGAGATGATGAACACGCCGCCTTATATTAACAACCCGGGTCGTTTGGCAGACGATTATTCAGCATATCTCGGCAATTGGCCGCTTTGGTTTGAGGGCTATCAAGGCTTCGGCATTACCAGCAATCCAGGGCTCAATGACCATGCCATCATGATGAATTTTAAGCCCGAGGTCGACGAAGCACGACATCTCATCGCTGCCCCGTCACTGTGCGACCCGGCTTGTCCTGGACCGATCCAACATGTTGAAGGCACGATCGCGCCACTCGCATGGGAAAATCAAATCTTGGTTGCGGAAGAGGTGCACTCGCATTTGAAGTCCGATGCGGAGATCGATTTCGCGCCGATGCGCAGCTTTGGACCACCGGAAGCGATCGCCCAGCTCAGTTTTATTCACTCGAATTATCGCCGCTATTTGGAGACCGGAAGCCTGGTTGAGACCTGTCCGGCTCTGCCGTATCAGGGCGTATTCGAGCTCCTTCAATCTGCTCAGTCCGCGCTGGACCCAGCCGCCACTATTCGTGATCAGACACAATTTGATTCTCTCGAACTCAATACGGTGCGTTACATTCAGCTCACTGCAGCGCTGCAAGCTCAAGGCGCATTCGTCGATGGCTGGGAAGTCTGGCCGCGCGTGAACATGTATGAGCGCCGTTACGCACGAACCGGACAATTTTGGACCGTCACTTGGCGAAAGATTCCCTATGCGGTGTTCTCTGATGGTAACCAACTTGGCTATCGCTATCGTAAAGCTAAAGATGTGTACCAGAATACGAATTACGATGACTGGATGCTGATCGCGCTTTCATGGGCGACAAAACGAGACCTCACAGAATATCTGACGAAATTGTGGGGCCTGGAGACCACGGGTTACGGTCGAGATATCGTGACCGCCTATGGGTATGAGGGCTTGGACCCCAGCTATTACGCGCTCTCCTCCACGGGCCACTGTACTGATTTGAACGCCTCAGCTCTGGCAATCGATGGCACCAGTGTGTGGCCCGACTAGCGGCGCTCCGCTGCCACCGAGCCAAAATCACGGAATCCAATCAGGCGATTGGATCCCGTCTCTTTTCGGAGGCCGTTAAAAATTCACGCGGTTCGAAACCGTCCCATCAACAATCAGGTTCGAGCCGGTGGTGTAAGACGAGAGCGGGCTAGCCAGGAAAATCGCGGCATTGGCAATCTCTTGCGGCGTGGCGCAGCGGCCCGTCGGGTTGCGAGATAGCGCCTGTTTGAAAAAGTCTGGCATGTTCTGCTCGACCTGGTGCCAGACTCCCCCTTCAAAATAGACCATGCCCGGCGAGACGACATTGGTTCGGATCCCGCGCTTGGCATGCTGGCGCGCAAGACCTTTGGCCATATGGATCAAGGCCGCTTTGATCGGGCCGTAAGAGCCGGCATTGTCCGCCACCGCCGCCGAAATCGATGCGATGATGACAAAGGCTGCATCGCCTTTTTCGTCAGCCGCTTTGCCAAGAAAAGGCTCCGCCGCATCAAACGCGTTGACGGCCCCGAGAACATCGAGATTGAAATTCTGTTTCCACGATTCAGGATCATTGCCCTGTGCCATCGCACCGGCATTTGAGACCAGGATATCGATCCCGCCCAAAGCCTCGCCGGCGGATGTGATCCAGGTTTTCAGCTGCTCGCCATTGGTAACATCGACGGAGCCACCGGTCGCCTTGACGCCTTTGGCTTCGAGCTCTGAAACTGCGGCAGCGACCTGATCGGCATTTCGCGCGCAAATCGCAACATTAGCGCCTTCATCGGCGAGCGTATCCGCGATTGCCCGACCAATCCCTCGTGTGCCGCCAAGGATCACGCAATTCTTGCCTTTTAGCTGAAAGTCCATGGGTCTCGCTCCTGTCACTTTTGTCTGTGCCAAGACTTTAGGGGCTCGCAGCGCCCGGCATAAGACCTGACGTCGGAGGAGCAGCGCTTTTTGCCCCCTCCGAAAACCAAACTGCCTGTACACACAGTGACAGTCCAGGCGTCTCAATCTCTGCACTTCGAAACATATTTACGGATTGCCTTAGGCGACTTCTCACTGAGTAAGTCTGCCACGTGGACACCTCATCGCCATCAGACACCCTCCAAAGCTAGCTTGAGCGCTTTCGAGAACACACTCGGTAGGTGGTCCGCCGCCTGCTTGCGGGGCGTGGCGGGTGAGATTTTCTCAGTCTTTGCCCGCCACACTTTCAGAGTCAGCGAGAAATGCGTGAAGACATGACGGACCTCGCCCACCTCTTCCCAACTCGCCTCTGTCGGGAACTCGGCCGCGCCTGACTCGTTCGACCAGTCTGAAGTTGGCAACCCCATCATTCCGCCGAGCAGCCCGCGAGCCGGACGGCGCTCGGTCAACACAGTCCGGTCTGGCCCCTGCAATACATAGACATGACCCGACCGATGCGGCTTTGGTATTTTCTTTGGCTTGATCGGATACCGCTCCGGTGCGCCTTCGGCTTGTGCCAGGCAGTATGATCGCACCGGGCAAATCAGACAGTTTGGCGACCGCGGCGTACAAATTGTTGCGCCAAGATCCATCAGAGCTTCGGCAAACTCTGCTGGGCGATCTTCGGGAACCAGAGTCTCGACGACGCCTTTCAGTCGCTGTTTCTCGATTTTCCATTCACCGCTCAGCGCCATCAAGCGGGCGAAGACCCGGTCAACATTGCCATCCACAGCCGCCGCGCGGCGGCCGAATGCCAGCGCCGCGACAGCCCCCGCCGTATAAGGCCCAATCCCCGGCAAAGCGCGCAAGCCTTCGACTGTGTCTGGCCAGGCCCCAAGCCCGGCGACTGCGCGGGCGCATTTCAGCAAGTTTCGCGCCCGCGCATAATATCCAAGCCCGGCCCACGCGCCCATGACATCCTCATCTGGCGCAGCCGCCAAGGCGTCGACGGTCGGCCAGCGTTGGGTGAAAGCCTGAAAATAGCGCGTCGCATGCGGCACCGTTGTCTGCTGCAGCATGATTTCCGCCATCCACACGCGATAAGGGTCCGGCCGAACCCCGCTTGCGCGGGCCGCTGGACCTATCCGCCAGGGCAAATCCCGGGCCGCATCGGCGTACCAATCGAGCAGTCGATCGGAAAAGTCTGCAAAGTGTAACTTTTCATCCATGTTCATGACGGGCAAACTGTTCTGAATGGTAAAACGATCAAGCCTCGATCCTTTGGAAGAAGCGCGCGCCCGCGTCAAACTTCGTTATGCGAAGGCCAAGCCCGTGCATCCGGGGCCTGGAACGCTCGGCAAGGCCGCGATGCGCCTGACCCGCAAGAGGCTGCCGAATAAGGCGCCAACGCTCAGCCGGCTGAAAGTCCAGTGGAAAGAGATTGTCGGTGAACAATTGGCGCGACTTTGCCGGCCAGAGAAGCTCACGCCGGCAAAAGGCGGTCGCCGCCTGACGCTTACGGTCATACCCGCTGCTGCAGGTCTCGTGCAGCATCAAAGCGAGATCATTCGCCAGCGTGTCTCTGTTGCCGCGGGCGGCGACATTACCGCAATCAAGATTCTGCAAGGCCATTTCGGCGCGGCCCCGAAGCCGCCAACGGCTGCGCCCGTCCCTCTTACTCGAGAACAACGCGACGCTTTGCTCGCCAGCGCGAAAACGATTGATGATGAAAAACTGCGCGCTGCAATTGTTGCACTGGGCGAAGCCGTGCTAACGGCTGAACCTGAAGAAGATACGCCTGACCATCCCCCCGCTCTTCCGTTCTGACCCCTGAAAGGTTTGCCCATGTTCCGCTTCTCTCGTCGCGCAGCTCTCGTTACTTTTTCCGCCCTCGCGCTCACAAGCTGCGGTGCGGCGGATACAAGCAATGCCCAGACATCTGCCTCAGGGTCTGGTGAGATTGCTCTGACGGATATCGCACTGGGCAATGCGGACGCGCCGGTCACGATTGTCGAATATGCCAGCTGGACATGCCCGGCCTGTCTGCAATTTCATACTGACGTCATCCCGATGCTGAAATCCGACTATGTCGAAGCTGGCCACGTCAAATTCGTCTTTCGCGAGTTCCCGACCGCCCCGGCAAATATTTCAGTCGCCGGATTTGCTTTGGCGCGCTGTGCTGGCGAAGATCGATATTATGACGTCATCGATGACTTGTTCGCGGCGCAGAATAACATCCTTAATCTGGCGCGCTCTGGCGGCGACATTGAAGCCGCAATGCGCACTCTTGCCACCAGTTACGGTATAGAAGGCGACGGCTTCACAGAATGCCTGAGCAATCAGGATGTGACTTATGCGATCAGCGAGTCGGTCATGAAAGGCGACAGTCAGGGCGTGAACTCCACGCCAACTGTGTTCCTGAATGGCGAAAAGCTTCAAGGCTATGACTGGCGCACGGCAGACGGCATGAAAGCCCTGCTCAATTCCAAACTTGGTTTGCCAGAGGAAACAGAGACCGTCGCCGAATAGGCTTCGTTTCGCCTCCGCAACAGCGTTAACAACTTGGCAACCAATCCGACTCAGATTGTTAAGCAAAGGTTATGAACATGGTTCGATTCTCTCGCCGCGGCGCATTGGGCGCCCTCGCTATTCTGGCTCTTGCCGCCTGTGGCTCTGCCAGTGATGGCGGCGAAACGCCTGGCGATTCAGGATCACCCGCAGGCGACGGCGTCGTGCTGCAGGACATTATTTTCGGTGATCCCGACGCCCCAGTCACACTGATTGAATATGCCAGTTGGACCTGCCCTGCCTGTCTCGATTTCCACTCACGCATTCTGCCGACCGTAAAAACCGATTATATCGATACGGGCAAAGTCCGTCTGGTGTTCCGAGAATTTCCAACCGCACCGGCAAATATCGCGGTCGCCGGGTTTACGCTGGCGCGCTGCACGGAAGGCGCTGAATACTATGATCTGCTCGACGAGCTGTTCATGCGTCAGGACGCAATTTTGACCCTCGCACGCCAAGGCGGCCCAGTCGTCGAGGCGCTGAAGCAAGTTGGCGTCAATCACGGGATCGACACGGATGAAGCATTCGAGGCCTGCCTCGACAGCCAGGATAATCGCGACGCGATTCGTGCCTCGATTGCGGCGGCACAAGCGAAAGGAGTCAACGCGACTCCGACGTTCTTCCTTGATGGCGAACTGGTCGATAGCAATGCACGGATCTCGGTAACGACGTTCACGGCTGCGCTTGATGCAGCGCTCGGCGAAACGGCGAGCGAGTAGGATATGATGGGGGCGGCATGCAGTTAACAGAGTTACGCATTGCAGGCTTTAAGTCCTTCGTGGACCCTGAAGCCGTCCCGATCCGCCCTGGTTTGACCGGAATTGTCGGCCCCAATGGGTGCGGCAAATCCAATCTCCTCGAAGCCATGCGCTGGGCCATGGGTGCCAATTCAGCCAAAGCCATGCGCGGCGGCGAAATGGACGACCTGATTTTCTCAGGTGCCGCTGGACGTCCAGCTCGCGAATTGGCTGAAGTGACACTGGTGCTTGATAATAGTGCCCGCACCGCGCCGCCCGAATTTAACAGCTCCGACACGCTGGAAGTCATGCGCCGCCTGAAACGTGGCGCAGGCTCAAGTTATAAGCTGAATGGCCGAACAGTTCGCGGCAAAGACATCAAACTGCTCTTCGCAGATGCGTCTACCGGCGCGAATTCGCCGTCGCTGGTGCGCCAAGGGCAAATTAGCGAGCTGATTGGCTCCAAGCCGCAAAATCGCCGTCGCATCCTGGAAGAAGCAGCGGGTATTTCAGGCCTGAACACGCGGCGTCACGAAGCTGAACTGAAATTGCGCGGCGCTGAGACCAATCTCGACCGTCTGACAGAAGTCTCTGCCGAAGTTGAACGGCAATTGGACAGCTTGAAACGACAAGCCCGCAAAGCGCGCAAATATAAAGAACTCAGCACCAAGATCTCGGCGCTCGAAGCCTATCTCGCGCATTTGAAATGGTTCACTGCGAAAGCGGATCAGGAAACCAACGCCGTAGCACTGGCCCGGGCCAAGACTGAAGTCGAGCGCCTGACGCGTGAAGCAGCCGTCGCCGAGACCAAACGCCTCGAAGCCAGCGATGGCATTGGGCCGCTCCGCACGGCAGAAGCGACCGCGTCTGGCAAGCTTGGTCAGGCCCGCATCGAATTGGCGCGGGTTGAAACCGAACGGAAGAATGCCGCTGACTTGCTCGCCGGGCTCGAGCGCGAAGCCAGCCGGCTCGCCGAAGACATTCAGCGGGAACAAAGCCAGCGCGAAGAAGCTGAGCGGACTTTGAGCGATGCCAAAGAAGCGCTCGCCGCACTGCCAGTCGCCAGCGATACGACCAATAAGGAAAAAGAGGTCGAGGCCGAACGCACTCTGGCCGAAGCCAAAGCCGCTCTTGAGACGGCGCAAAGCGATGCCGACGCCAGAAGTGAAGCCTTCGCTCAAAAGCGCGCTGAAATCCAGGCACTCGAAGCCAACGCGAATGCCCACCGCCGCCGCATGGAAAGCCTTGAGCAGGAAGTTCAGCATTTGCGCGCCGCTGTTGCGGCATTGCCAGAGACTTCGGCGCTGACAAACGAGTTCGAGATCGCCCGTGAGGCAGAAGCCGAAGCCGAAGCTGCGCACAAAGCGGCGCAGGACTCAGTCGAAGCGGCGGAACAAGCTGTTCTCGACAAGCAAGAAGCAGAATTGGCGGCGAAATCGCCCGCTGACGACGCCCAGGACACGCTTCGCACACTGGAAACTGAAATTGCCGGTCTGACCCGTTTGCTGCGCAAAGCCGATAGCAGCCAAAGCCCGCCTGTGGTCGAGCAAATGCGGACCCGCGACGGCTATGAAAAAGCCGTTGCCTCTGCGCTTGGTGATGATTTGCAAGCACCGACCGACACGTCAGCCTCGATTTTCTGGGGCGGCAGCAGTGTCAAAACGCAGCCATTGCCGGGCTATGCCAAACCGCTCACCGATTTCGTAGAAGCGCCGGGCGAACTCGCCGCACGCCTGTCTCAATGCGGTGTTGTTTCGCGCTCCGAAGGTGAAGAGCTCGCCAGTGAGCTAAAACCCGGTCAGCGTCTGGTGACACTTGATGGTCATTTGTGGCGCTGGGACGGCTTTACCCGGACGCCAGCAGCGCCCGTGGCCGCTGCTGAGCGGCTCGAACAGCAAGCCCGCCTGGAAGCGGCTCAGTCTTCACTTGGGCCGCAACGCCAAACTGTCTCTGACTTGCAGGCAACTTATGCCCAAGCTCGCGGCGCCCGGATTGGCGCTGAAGAAGACATCAAGCAATTGCGCCGTAATGTTCAGGATGCAGCGCAACGCCTTGAAACATCACGTAGAAATCTCGCCAGCGCGAAGCAACAAGCTGATCGCGCGAGTTTGAAAGCCGATGCAGCGAAAGAAACTCTGGCGCGCGTTGAATCTGATCTCAGCATTGCGACTGAAGCCTATCAAACCGCTGCGAAGCCGGAGAATACCGAAGTCCTGGTTGGGCTGGAACAAGCCGTCACGCGCGCCCGGGAACACCTGGCAGCGGCGCGCGAACGCGAAACCGAATGCCGCGGGCGCCTGACCGATCTGACTCGCAATCGCCAACAAGCGATGGCCCGCCGGGAAGCACTGGAAAAAGACGTTGAACGCTGGGATGGTCGTCTGACTGCATCGGCGACTCGCGTCGAAGCTCTGGTCAAACGCCGCGCGGAAGCTGCAAGTGAAGCGGGACAAGCCAAAGCCCGTCCGGAAACGCTGCAAGCGCAACTCGATGCTCTGGCAACGCGCGTTGAAGGCCTGGAAGCTGAGCGCCAGACGGCTGCCGATACTTTGGCGGCCCGTGAAGCTGAGATTCGCGATGTCGAAGAAGCGGCCAGATCAACCAATAATCTCGCCATGAGCGCCCGCGAGACCCTCGCTATCGCCAATGCGAAACTGGAAAACGCCACTGAGCGACTGGCGGAAGCCTCCGAGATCGCTCAAACGCAGTTTCAACGTGCGCCAGAAGGTCTTCTGACCATTGCCAAAGCCGGCATGGAAGAAGAGGAAATGGCGGCGCTCGATGTGAAAGAAGCTGACCGTCAGCTCGATTTCCTGCGCCGCGACCGCGAGAACCTTGGCGGCGTCAATATGGAAGCTGAAGCCGAAGTTGAAGAGATCTCGTCCCGGCTGGGCTCGCAAGCTGAAGAAAAAGCTGACCTTGCTGCGGCCATCGCGAAATTGCGCGAAGGCGTCACGGCGCTGAATGATGAAGGACGCAACCGTCTTCTCGGTGCCTTCGATCAAGTGAATGAGCACTTCAAAGCGCTGTTCACAGCCCTGTTCCGTGGCGGCGAAGCAGAATTGCGCCTGGTGGATGCGGATGATCCGCTGGCAGCTGGTCTGGAAATCTTTGCGCAGCCTCCAGGCAAGCGTCTGGGCACGCTATCCCTGATGTCGGGCGGCGAACAGGCGCTGACAGCGACGGCTCTGATCTTTGCGGTCTTCCTGTCGCGTCCATCGCCGATTTGTGTGCTTGATGAGGTCGACGCGCCACTTGATGACGCCAATGTCGACCGCTTTTGCCGGATGCTGGACGAAATGCGCCAGCGCACCGATACGCGGTTCATCGTGATCACACACAATCCGGTAACGATGAGTCGGATGGACCGTCTGTTTGGTGTCACGATGCGCGAAAAAGGGGTCTCCAAACTGGTCTCGGTCGATCTTGATACGGCTGAAGAACTTGTCGCCGCCGAATAGACAGGCTAGCGACTCGCCATGAGCTCTGACGACAAATCCGATCTGGCGACCAGAATTGCCCGCGCCAAAAGCGCGCAGGAGCAGACGGAAAAGAAGCAAAAACAGAAAGATGCCTCAGCTGGAGTCTCCGCTGGCGGTTTGGCGTTACGCTATGGCGCAGAGTTCGGGGCGTCCGTATTTGTTGGGATTATGATCGGTCTGGGCATTGATCATTTCTTCGGAACGAAGCCCTGGGGCTTATTGATCATGCTGATGTTCGGGCTCGCTGCAGGTATCATGGGTGTTATTCGCGCTTACAAAGAGTTGACGGATGCGACTAATCCGGCCATGAGCGCCGACAAAACGGGCTCTAATCCTGAAGAATAGACGTACAAATGAACCTCTTTTTCTACGGCGCCGCCGATCCTATGAAGCAATTCGAGATCCAGAAATGGTTCGAGCTTCCTCCTGTTTTCGGTTATGATATTTCTTTCACCAATGCGGCAGGCTTCATGCTTCTGGGCGTTGTCCTGTGCATTGCCTTCTTTGGCTATGCAGCGTCGCGTGGCAAGACGGTCCCAAATCGTCTGCAGTCCATGGGTGAAATTGGTTACGGCTTTGTCGCCGACATGATTCGCGGAACCGCCGGCGAAGAAGGCCTGCGCTTCTTCCCGTTCGTGTTCACTCTGTTCTTCTTCATCCTATTCGCCAACCTGATCGGAATGGTGCCTTACGCCTTCACGACCACCAGCCATATTGTCGTCACCGGACTGCTTTCGCTGCTGGTTATTGCGATCGTCATCGGTTTCGGGCTTTGGAAGAACGGCCTAAAGTTCTTTGGCCTGTTCGCCCCATCGCTGGGCGATATGCACATTCTCGGAAAAGCGGTCGTCTACGCGATCCTCATCCCGATCGAGATTATCTCATTCATTGCGCGCCCGCTGACTCTGTCTTTGCGTCTGTTCGCCAACATGCTGGCCGGGCATATCCTGCTCAAGCTGTTTGCTGGCTTCGCTGTGACAGGCATTGCCGCAGGCGGAATTGGCCTCGCCGTTGCGCCATTGGCCTTCGGCATGGGCGTCGCGCTCAATGCCCTCGAATTCCTCGTAGCAGGCCTCCAGGCTTATGTGTTTGCGATCCTGACTTGCGTCTATCTAAACGACGCGCTTCACCCGTCGCACTAAGGAGTACTCATCACTGCGGCTATTTAGCCGTGCTGTTTCACCTTGACGTGCCCTTGCGAACAGGCTTCACGGGGCGCAAATTGAATTAACGGACTTCCCAAAGGAGATTCTCATGGAAGGCGATATCACTCTCGGCCTTAAATATGTCGGCGCAGGTCTTGCGACACTCGGCATGATCGGTGCGGCTATTGGTGTGGGTAACATCTTTGGCTCATTCCTCGACGCTGCGATGCGTAACCCATCTGCTGCCCCGCAGCAGACCGGTAACCTGTTCATCGGTATGGCGCTTTCGGAAGCTCTCGGCATCCTGTCATTCCTGGTCGCGATTCTGATCCTGTTTGTGGTCTAGGCCACAAACATCCATCACGACTCTTACTAGGGACCGATAAGGTATGATTTCGATCATTCTTTCTGCAGACGCGGCAAAAGGAGCTGAGGCAGCTCCCTTCCCGCCGTTTGAAACCTGGCACTTCCCATCCCAGATCTTCTGGCTGGTTGTGCTGTTTGGGTTCCTGTATTTTGTACTCTCGCGCTTTATCCTGCCAAATATTGGCAATACATTGGAGCGGCGCGAGAGCACGATTGCCAGCGATCTGGACGAAGCGGCGCGCCTCAATGAGGAAGCCGTAGACGCTCAAAAAGCGGTCGATGTCTCAATTGCCAAAGCACATGCCAAGGCGCGCGAGACGGCTGACAAAGCACGCTCCAAGATCGATAAGAATATTTCTGCTGAAACAGCGAAAGTCGACGCAGAAGTCGATGCGAAACTGTCAGAAGCCGAAACACGCATATCGGCGCTGCGCGCAGATGCGATGAAAAACGTCGAATCAATTGCCAGCGACACAGCCGAAGCCATTCTCGGAAAATTCAGCTCCAAGGCTGGAAAATCCGACATTTCTTCCGCCGTAAAATCTGCACTCAGCGAAGGATAATCTCGATGCGATACACCCTTCTCGCGTCTGCTCTCTTCGTGACCCCATTGGCGCATGCCGCGGGCGACGAAAAGACGGCCTGGTACGCAGACCCAACCACTGCGACAGCATTTGCGGCACTGGTTGTATTCCTGATGATTGTCGCTTTTGTCGGCGGCTTCAAACTGATCTTCAGTAAGCTGGACGAGCGGGCCGCAGGCATAGAAAGCCAGATCGACGAAGCGCGCGCCCTGCGCGAAGAAGCTGCGAAGCTGATGGCGGACGCCAAGAAAAAAGCCAAAGAAGCTGACGCCGCAGCGGACGAAATCATCGCCCGGGCGAAAGCCGATGCGGACACAATGATGAAACGGGCAAAAGCCGACTTGAAAGCAAAAGTCGCGCGCCGTGAGGCCCAGGCTGAAGCCCGTATCGCCCGCGCTGAGGCCGATGCTGCGGCGGACGTTCGACGCGTCGCTGCCGATGCTGCAACCAATGCCGCTCGATCAATCCTTTCCGGATCTGACGATGCCAGCGACTTGTTCGATAAAGCCCTTGGTGAGATTGACCAAAGCCTGAACTAAGCGTTCGCGTTCAAAATCAAGTAAGTCAGCAAAACCCGTTCTGTGACAGAGCGGGTTTATTGTTTGTGGGATTTTTTCTCGCAACCAAAAACGGCCTTCATCATCCAGTTTGGGGCAAACCGCTCAACTCGCGGATGGCGTTCCAGAACGCCTTCCATCCAACGACGCCCCCAAATAGAGTTGCGGCCCAGCAATACGACACCAAGAATCGCGATCGGCAAGCCAATTGGCAAGAGCGGAGTCACAAACGCAATTGGAATAGCAATCGCAATCAGGGCCAATCCGAGCAAAGCAAAGGCCTGACGCACGAGATTTCGCACGCTGGCGCCAACCACACCAAGCGGGGCGCTTGCCGCACCTTGTTTGAGCGAGTCTTTGTCAAATGGGGAGGATCCGTCTGGCATAGCTTCCTATATGGGTCTGGAACTCATCGTTCCAACAAAATTTGACTGAATAATGACTCTGGCAAGGTTGAACGGTTTTGCCTACACAAATTCAGTTGAAATGACGTGAATTTCATTACGAAGTTTCGTGTAGAACACACTGGTGGACACTTGGGACAGCTTAGATCGATCCAGGCCTTGCGAGGGCTCGCAGCGCTCGCTGTGATGTTCGCTCATTTGCACGGCGTTGAGGGCCGCCACTCCGGAGAAGACCCGGTCCTGTCCGAGGCATGGATTGCCGGTGTCAGCGGCGTTGACCTGTTTTTCGTGATTTCTGGCTTCATCATGGTCTGGGTCGCAGGTGATACAGCGCCGACGCGTCGCAATGCAGCAAAATTCCTGTTCGCACGGATTATGCGAATCTACCCGCTCTGGTGGCTCTTCGCTGCGGCGATGGCGGCATACTTCCTTTTGGCCTATGGGGCGCCATGGGACGCTGAGAAGCTCTCAGCGGCGAAGGTCGGCGGCATCGAGCATTTGATAAAGTCATTCCTGCTGATCCCGCATGATGCTTTTCCGATTCTTCCCCTCGGTTGGACTCTGATGCATGAAATGTATTTTTATGTCGTGTTCGCGCTGATCCTGCTGCTGCCGCAAGATTATCGCATTCGCGCCTGTTGTCTCTGGGCGCTGATTATCATGGCAGCGGTTTCGGCGCAGATGACAGGCTTCTATGCCAATACATTGGTGAACCTGATATTGTTCCCGATGACGCTGGAATTTCTTCTCGGCGCCGGCGTTGCCTGGATGATCAAAGCCGGATGGGTTCAGTATCGCTGGCTGGCGCTAGGCTTAGGGTTGTTGGGGCTTGTTCTGGCCTACCTGAATATCGATTTTCAAAGCACTGATACGCTTTTGCCAACGACGCGAACGTTCGCGTATGGGCCCGCTTTCGCCTTGCTATTATATGCCCTCGTGGCGATTGAGCGAACGTCGAGATTTGGCCAACGAATCCCACAATTCGCCGTGCGATTGGGCGATTGGAGCTATTCCCTATATTTATGTCACTTGCTGGTCATAAGCGCGATTGGCCGTGTTTTCTTCGCGTATTTCGGACAATCCGGTATCGTCGATAATATCATCTTTCTTTTGATCAGTGTGGTGGCGACCGTGATCATTTCGGCCGTGGTCTATCAAATGTTTGAGCGCCGCGTGCTGTCTGTTTCGAAACGAGCACGATCCGCCTGGTTTGACGCGCCAGACACGCACCCAATTCCAAAACCCATTCGCTCATAGTCCCTGCGTCTCAATATCTTCAGATCATATTGAGCCCGGAGCGCAAAGCCTGAAAGTCTGTTTCGAGTCTCTTCCGGGGGTATAATGAAACAGCTCAAGTCTATTCAGGCGCTTAGAGGTGTGGCGGCGCTCGCCGTAGCTTTCTGCCATCTCATCGCGATTGAGCAATCCATATCCGGGCGTCAGCTCAAGCTCACAGCGATCGCCGATTTCGGAGCCTATGGAGTCGATCTGTTTTTCGTGATTTCGGGGTTCGTGATGGTTTGGGTCGCAGCGGAAACCCCAAGAGGATGGCAAAGTGCGCAAGCCTTCCTGATCGCACGGTGTGCAAGAATCTATCCGCTCTGGTGGATCTTTGCAGGTCTCGCAGCGAGCGGATATCTATTGCTCTATCAAGCGCCGTGGGACGCAGAGCGGATTGCGGGCATGCATCTATCCGGCCCAGCCCATTTGCTGCGTTCTTTCACATTGTGGCCACAGCCCGGGCATCCGGTTCTGGGCGCTGGCTGGACGCTGGTCCATGAGATGTATTTCTATCTCGGCTTTGCCGTCCTGATCCTGGCCATCCCGGTGCGTTTTCGATTAATCGCAATATCGATCTGGGGTACCGTTGTTTTCATTGGGGCAATGGCCGGGCTTTCGAACTGGTTTGCCGGCAGCGCCTTGGCTCTGATGTTTCACCCGCTGACTCTTCAATTCATATTGGGCGCGATCATCGCCTATGCTGTGAAACGAGGATTTCGGAGAAGAGCGCGGCTGGCTTTGGGCCTGGGCGTTTTGCTCCTGGCGATCGATGTAACACGCCTCGATATTGCGCTTTGTCACGAGATTTCTGAACTCTTTATTGCCCGGCCGATGACCGCTGAAACTCTTCCCTGGCGGCGGACATTCCTGATCGGCGGCGCCGCCGGAGCGCTGGTCTATGGTTTGGTCTGCCTCGAACATGATCCGGCGCGCGGCCTCATAATACCGGGATTTTTTACCCGGATCGGGGATTGGAGTTACTCTCTCTATCTTTGCCACATGCTGACCATCAGTGTCGCAGGTCGCGCCATATATGTTGTCATGTACCCAACGGGTCCGTGGGCAATTGCGGCATTCTTAACCGTAGCGACGGGCCTGACACTCGCCACGGCTTGGCTCAGCTATCAGTTTGTCGAGCGCCCGCTGATCGCCTTTTTCAAGCGACATCGCGGCGCGCCGTCAAAACCTCACAAATCCACGCAGGTTCCAGCCTGAGCCGACCACAGCTTTACTCCGCTGCAATCGCCTCAGGAGCAGGCTCTGTCCATTTCAGAATCGGCTTCCGCGCAGCGCGGGTCTCATCAAGCCGCTTCATCGGCGCCAGGTATGGCGCGCCTTTCAGCGCCTCGTCGCCGCGGGTCGCACGGACCGCGATATCAGCAAGCGCATCACAGAATCGGTCAAGCTCTTGTTTGCTCTCGGTTTCCGTTGGCTCGATCAGCATCGCGCCATGCACCACGAGCGGGAAATACATCGTCATCGGATGATAGCCCTCATCGATCAGCGCTTTGGCGATATCGATGGTCTCGATACCGTCGGCCGTGAAGGCATCAGAGAACAAGGCTTCATGCATGCAATAGCCGTCAAAAGCCGGCGTCATCACGTCTTTCAACCGGGCCTGAACATAGTTGGCGTTGAGGACAGCATCTTCCGCGACTTGTTTCAGACCATCCGCGCCGTGGCTCAGCATATAGGTCAGCGCGCGCACAAACATGCCCATCTGGCCGTGGAACGCGACCATACGGCCGAACGCCTCACTGCCCTCGCCTTCCACATCCTCAACCAGGTGGAACCCGTCTTCATCCTTGATCACGAACGGCACTGGCGCGAATGGCGCCAGCGCGTCTGAAAGGACGGTCGGGCCAGAGCCCGGACCGCCGCCACCATGCGGCGTTGAAAACGTCTTGTGCAAGTTGATATGCATCGCATCAACGCCAAGGTCGCCCGGCCTTACCCGTCCGACAATCGCATTGAAATTGGCACCGTCACAATAGAAATAGCCGCCCGCCGCATGGATCAGATCAGCAATTTCCTTGATATCGGTTTCAAACAGACCGCACGTGTTCGGATTGGTCAGCATGATGCCGGCAATATCGTCTGTGGTCTCTAGCTTGGACTTGAGGTCGGCCATATCAACCCGGCCGCGCGCATCAGCTTTGATTTCATCAACGATGAAGCCGCACTGGATCGCCGTGGCGGGATTGGTGCCATGCGCTGACGCTGGAACGAGCACGCGCTTGCGGGCGTCTCCTTCGCCGCGTGCGATCAGGGCCTGCCGGATTGCCAGCATCCCGCACAGCTCACCATGGGCACCGGCTTTCGGGCTCATCGCCACTGCGGGCATCCCGGTCAGTGTTTTGAGCCAGTTTGCCAGCTCGTCGATCAATTCCAAGGCGCCCTGCACTGTGCGTTGCGGCTGCAAGGGGTGCACATCTGCAAACCCGGCCATCCGCGCGGCTTTCTCATTCAGGCGTGGATTGTGTTTCATCGTGCACGAGCCAAGCGGGAAGAAACCAAGATCGATGGCGTAATTCTTCTGGCTGAGGCGCATATAATGACGCACGGCTTCTGGCTCAGACAGGCCGGGAAGGCCGGTTGCCTGCTTACGCGAGACGCCGCCGAGGCGCGACTTGCGGCCTTGCGGCTTTGGCAGATCGACGCCGGTCTTATCAACACTGCCAACTTCAAAGATCAGGTCTTCGCGTTGCTGGAGGCCGCGGGAGCCGGACACTGTGGCCATTTCAGTCATCTCTGCGTTTGCTGGAGCGGTTGGACGCCCGATTGTCTGCATACCCATCAGATCACCTCCTTCAGCGCGGCCGCATAGGCAGCAATATCGTCTTGTGTTGTGCACTCTGTGGCCGCGGCGATGATGACATTGCCCATGCCGCCATCTGGCAACAGGCGGCTGATCCGAACACCGCCGAGCACCCCGCGCTCATCCAGCATGGCGAGGACCGCTTCGGCATCAACATTGGTCTCGAACGCGAACTCATTGAAGAAGCGCGGGGTCAGGATCTCAACGCCTGGTATCGCCTCTAAAGCGTCAGCGAGGTCACATGCCGCTTCGTGATTGAGCACGGCCAGTTGCTCTAGGCCTTTTCCGCCAAGCAAGGTCATGTGGGCTGTGAATGCCAGCGCACAAAGGCCGGAATTTGTACAGATATTTGACGTCGCCTTGTCGCGGCGAATGTGTTGCTCGCGAGTCGACAGGGTCAATACGAAGCCGCGCGTGCCTTCGGCATCGACGGTCTCTCCGCAAAGCCGACCCGGCATCTGTCGAACCAGTTTTTGCGTGCAGGCAAACAGGCCAACATACGGCCCGCCAAAGGTCAGCGGGTTGCCGATAGACTGGCCTTCACCGACGGCGATATCCGCGCCCATCTCGCCAGGCGGCGTCACCAAGCCGAGCGAGACAGCCTCAGTGAAAACGCTGACCAGCAGGGCTTTCTGGGCATGGGCGGCCTCAGCGACAGGGCTGAGATCGGTCACTGTTCCGAACACGTTTGGCGACTGGCCAATCACGCAGGCCGTCGCATCGTCGACATGATTTGCGAGCTCCAGCTCGCCATCAATCGCCGGCGCCAGTTCAATCACTTCAATGCCTTGTGCTTCGCAGAGAAGGCGCGTTGCAGCGGCATAATGCGGGTGCAGACCGCCTGATAGGACGACCTTTTTCCGGCGGGTCGCCCGGCACGCCATGACGGCGGCTTCGGCACAAGCGGTCGAGCCATCATACATGCTGGCATTCGCGACATCCATCGCCGTCATTGCCGCGACCTGTGTCTGGAACTCAAACAATGTCTGCAGCGTGCCTTGCGCAATTTCAGGTTGGTAGGGTGTGTACGTGGTGAGAAATTCCGAACGCTGGATGATCATATCCACGCTGGCGGGCACATGGTGCTTATACGCCCCTGCTCCGACGAAGAACGGACCATCACTGGCGGTCGTATTCTTGGCTGCAAGCCGGGCCATATGCCGCTCGACCGCGAGTTCGCCCTGATGGTCTGACAAGCCATCGATTGTGCCGCTCAGGCGGGCGCTTTCGGGAACGTCGGCATAGAAATCGTCTACTGATTTCGCGCCGATCGTCGCCAGCATCGCGGTGCGATCTTGTTCAGTGAGTGGGAGGTAGCGCATGGTTAAAGTCCTTCGCAGAACGTCTTGTAAGCGTCGGCATCCATCAAGCCATCGAGCTCGCTCTTGTCAGTCAGGTTCAGCTTGCAGAACCAGCCCTTGCCTTCCGGGTCTTCATTGACCGTCTCTGGGGCATCCGCCAGATCGCCATTGCCCGCGGTTACTTCGCCGGCGACAGGTGCATAAACATCCGAGGCGGCTTTGACGCTCTCGACCACTGCCATGTCGTCGCCTTTACCAAAGCTGGTACCGGCTTCCGGCACCTCGACGAAGACAACGTCGCCAAGCTGCTCCGCGGCGTATTTGGTAATTCCAATTGTGCCGATGTCGCCATCGACAGCAATCCATTCATGATCTTCAGTAAAATAAGTGCTCATCTCTCTCACCCCTTAGCGTTTGTAATTTGGTTGGACGAATGGCAGGTCACAGACCTCAGCCGAACGCGGTTTGCCGCGTACCATCAAGTCAATTTTGGTCCCTGCAACGGCCAGGTCGGCGCGGACATAGCCCATCGCAATCGGTTTATCGACGCTGGGCCCGAACCCGCCTGACGTAACGATGCCGACTTTCACGCCGTCCATATGGATTTCAGTACCTTCGCGCGCCGGGGCCCGCTCAAGCGGCTGGATGCCGACACGTTTTTCCGCAGGACCATCCGTGAAGGCTTTCAGAATGCGCTCGGCGCCCGGGAAGTCAGCCCGTTCGCGGCGCGATTTCTGGATCACCCAGCCAAGATCGGCTTCGACCGGATCACGGGTCGTATCCATATCATGGCCGTACAGACAAAGCCCGGCTTCGAGGCGCAAACTATCGCGCGCGCCCAGGCCGATAGGCTTGACGTTCGCATCGGCAAGCAACGCTTCCACGATGGCCATACCGGCTTCATTACTCGGCAGAAGCAGTTCAAATCCATCTTCGCCTGTATATCCGGAGCGAGAGACCATGAATTTCTCTTCGCCTTTCTGGATGTAAGCACAGCGCATGAACTTCAAGTCGGCAGCTTCAGGGAAGTGCTGAACCAGAACAGATTCGGCTTTCGGGCCTTGCAGCGCCACAAGCATGCGGTCATCCGCGCGCTGAAGCATCGCTTCGTCGCCGAGTTCACGCTCGATATGGGCCCAGTCTTGTTCTTTCACCGCGCCATTGACGACAATATAAAGCATGCCATCCAGGCCTTCACCCGGCATCCTTGTGATGATCAAATCATCCAAGATCCCGCCTTCAGCATTGAGCAGGACGGATAACCGCCCCTGCCCGGGCTTTAGGATCGCGATATTGCTCGGCACCAGGCGTTCGATCAGCGCTGAAATCTTTTCATGCGCGCCAGGTTGGCCAAGGCCTTCTTTCGGGAACAGAAAACATGGCCCCATATGCGAGACATCAAACAGGCCAGCATTTTCGCGGGTCCAGAGATGCTCAGGCTTTACGCCTTCGAACTGAACCGGCATTTCATAGCCAGCAAACGGCACGAGCTTGCCGCCATGCGTGACATGGATGTCGTGAAGCGGGGTCCGCCGAAGCGTTTCATTTGCGGTGTCGACCAAAATCGGCGCCTTCCAAAGCAGGACAGCTCACGCGCAAGGCGGACCTGTGCTGCCCCCGCTGTCCTGGCACCTGAGAGATTCCGCCCTTCGATATCGCTCCATATGAGCGCGATGGACTTGCTCCTTCGGCGAGACTGCCACGATCACCCGCGCGCCTCTTTCCAGCGTGTTGAATCCGAACCGGTCCTTTTGCCTGAGCGTTTCCGGGGCGGTTGCGCCTTCGGCGATCGGAAGTTCGATTCTCTCCCGGAACGGATTTGATAAGGGTTAGCTAGTCCGAATCCGGCAGAGCGACAAGTCTAATGTCAGTCGAACCGGCGAGGATTACATAACCAGGGTCAATGCGGACAATTGGCTGGCAATCGCTGCATAAGCATCGAGCAATTGTTGCCCATTATCCGCGTCGAAAAAGCGACTATCATCACCGGCGCAGTCTTTCAGCGTTGCTTTGGCGGAGCTTGGTGCCTGAAACGCGACGGCATAGACGAGAACATTCTCGGCCCGCATTTTATCGCACATCTTCTTGGCCTGCGCGTTGCTGTCGCCCATGGTCGCCTCGTAAGCAGTATTAAACTGGCCATCTGTCATCAAAATGACCGCCTTGGCCGTATGCGGATCAGTGTCCAGAAGCGGCGCCGAGGCGGCTGGCCAGATGTCGTCCCAATCGGACGAGATCAAATACCAGGACCAGGCCACGCCGAGATGACCTGCGGTCCAGCCATTCGCTGTCAGGCCATCAATCGCGGTTTCAAAAACCGTCAGATCATTGGTCAAAGGCAGCAGGCTGGATGTCGGGCAATTACTTGCCTCATCGCCGACCCATTTGCCGAGTTCAGGCTTGTCACTGTTCCAGGCGGCTGAACCGGTTCGTTCTGAGACACATACGATGCCAAGGCCGTCACCATCGGAATCATCATTCGCGGGACGCCCGAGGGCGGCATTGCCATATGCCCCGGCATTCACAGATGTGGCATAACTGACAAACGAAACCCGGACGCGATCGCCGGTTGCCGGAGTGATCAACGTCTGCGCCGCTGTCTTGGCCGCCGTCTTCAAATCCGTGAGTTTTTGACCCGACATTGAGCCAGAAACATCCAGCATCAGTGCCAGGTCGAGCTTGGTGACATTGGCCTGAGCGGTCGCATCGCTCGATACGCCTACCGTCTCTGGTGACAACGTTTCGCCGAACATGGTCTGTACAGCGCAATCTGAAGCAACTCTTACAGTTCCAGCGGCGCGATCGACGGTTATTGTCGCGTCCTGGCACACTGCATCAGAATGCGTTGACTGAAGGTTGGCCTTGAAGGATTCGAGGGCAATGAACTGGATTTGCGCATCCGTTGTGTTCGCGTCTTCCATGGCGCGAGCACCCGCGAGGGAGGCCGCATCAATTGCCGCTTGCAAGTGCCGATCTGTATTGACCTGGCGGGAGCTATCAATCGCGAATGCGACCACAAGCAGTAGCGGAACGAGACTCAAACTAAACAACATAATGACGTTGCCGCCTGTGTCCTTGGCCCAATTTCTTATCTTCGATATGAACATTGCTCTGTCCCCGACGCATCAAACCGGCACAATCGCCGAATTCGCGCACTAGGCGAGCAAGTCGCGTGCCAATTCCCGTGTTAGGGGTTTGTTAACGCTGGTGGTTTGGCCCATCAGGGATCTGTATTGCCCGCGGTTGACGACACAAATGGTCGGGAATCTAGTCAACGATCGAAACTCCGTAAAACTGTCTCCCGATAGTTTTGAATGCGGCTTTGAGCTCAACTTCATTGGTTGCGTTAAAATAATGGTCAGGCGAGGTCGCACACCGCCTCATCATTCTTTTAGCGGATGTGCCGGTACGGTAGGCGATCGAGAATATGATGATACCTGATCCCCGCGCGCCACTACACAGCGCTTCGGCTTGGGTGCTCGCCGAGCCTTGGCTGCTAATGTTCACTTTGTTGAACGCTCCATCGGTCATGAGGACCATCGCCTTTATCTCGCGAGGATTGCCATATGGAAGCGGTTGAGAATCAACCGGCCACATATCCGCCCAGTTTGGTGAAATCAGATACCACGCCCACGCGACTGCGATATGCCCCCCCGTGCTTTTGTTGGCTGAGAGACCAGAAATCACGGTTTTCAACGCATCGACGTCATTAGAAAGAGGTACAATTGTCTGATTAGGGCACTTTCTAACACTCGACGTGTTCACCCATGCATTCGCTTGCGGCTTGGCATCAGTGAACGCCTCGCCTTCTCCGCGTTCAGTGACGCAGACTTTGTCAGCGCCGTCGCCCGCTGAATCATCATCGTCATCCAAACCAGCCGCGCGATTACCATAGACCCCCGCATTGACAGATGAGTTATACGGGACAAGCGCAAATCTCACCCGTCCATCTGCTGTCGCGAGATCCTCAATCAGAGCCGTTGCGCCGTTCTTCAGCGCTCTTATCTTTTGCCCCGTCATCGAGTTCGAATTATCAAGCGCGAGAACCAGATCGAGCTTGGAAACAGACGCTTTGGCGATAGAGACTGACTTAACATTCGTCTTAGCTTTCCCCGAAATAGACGTGCCGAAAATTGTTGGAATTTCGCAAGACGTTTCGAGACCAAGTTCCAGATTCGCTAAATCTGTACTGTACGAATCGATCGTACAGGTGACGTCCGAATGCTTGTTCTCTTTATTCGGTTTGAATGAACTTGCTGCGACTCTCCTTGCTGTGAGTATATTGCGCGTTTCTGCAAGATTCTTAGCCCCTGCGAGCGTGGCAATATCCGTTGCGTCCTGCAATGTCTGCTTTGCTGTGACCTGTCTCGACGAATCAATTGCGAACCCGACGACAGCTGCGATGGGTAGCATCATCAGCGCCATAATAACCGCAACCTGGCCGCCTTTACGGCACCAAAACTCTCGAAATTCGCGCTTTTCCACGTACCTGCTCCTCATGCGTTTTCAACGAAAACGATCGGTGCCCCTAGTACGTTGAAACAGCGTATAGCGTTCCAAGGGCTAAGATAATCCTGCGGAGATCTTGGAAATTTCAAAGAAATGATCCGGAGTTCTCAGCGCACTCGCCGAGCGCTCCGATGGCAATTGAATATCCGGGAGCTGGTTTTTTGAAGGATGATTTTTTTTGGCGAAGCCAAAAACGATGCACCGCCAATGGGAGCTGCGAGCCACCGGCAGGTTGAGCAGCCGTCGCCCAGAGAACGCCCCTTACTCGATCAGACCAACCCCGAGATACTGCCCGGCTATTTTATGATAGATGTCTGGCAGTTCTGATGCATCATCTGTCGTGAACACACGGTTCGGATCGCCGGCACAATTGGTCTGCATGGTTTCGGCCGGACTGGTGACCGCATAACCAATGGCATAAATCGTGACGCCGGAAGCAAGCATCTCTGCGCATATCGCTTCGGCTGCGGCGACGACCTGGGTTGTCTCGGTAACGTCATCCGAATTCCCAAAACCGTCATTGAAGCCATGTTGAAACAGCCCATCCGTCATAAGAATCGCGATTTTCGCAATGCCCGGATCTCCATATGGATGCGGGTCATGACGGGCATTCCCACCATACCCGGCCGCTGTCCAGACGCTGCTCCAATTTGGTGAGAGCGTGTACCAGGACCATAATATGCCCATATGACCAGCCGTATTTGATCCAACGCTTGTGGGTGACCGCTGCAATGCATCGATCGCAGCCTCCACAGTCGCCAATTCGGATTCCAAAGGGTGTAGCGGCGAATTTGGGCATCCATATCGGGAGGGGTTGATGTAAATGGGGTTCCCCGCCACATCTAGCGGGGTTGTTGGGGGGCCGACATATTGCCCCGCGACTGGGCTTGCATCAGTGTATTTTTCAGGTCCCGTACGCTCTGTGACACACACGCGTTTGATCTGAGGCCCGGTAAAGTAATCATCGGCTTCGCTGTCAGTATCTGACGCGCGATTAGATGCCAGGTTGCCGAAATCGCCGGCATTGACGCCACCGGCAAACGGCACCACCGAAACGCGTCCCCGCACCCCCGGCTGGGTGCCGATGATAATTTGCGCCGCCCGTTTGCCAGCTGTTTTGAGATGCCCCAGCTCAGTCGCATCCATGGATCCAGAAACGTCGAACATCATCGCGACATCCGCGATCGTGTGCCAGGCAATGGCTTTAGACACGACCGTCGTGCTGACCTCACTCTCCCCGGAAACACCTATGCCGAATAGCGTCGGGATATCGCAGGATGCTTCAACACTGACGGTCAAATCTATCGCGCTTGCCGTGAGTGACGAGATCGTGCAATCGACATCGCCATAGGCCGTTGACACATTCGCATCAAACGTTTCGCTGGCCCGTGTTATTGCTTCGGTCTCATCAAAACTGGATCTGAACGTCCGGGCACCCGCAAGCGCTGCCGCGTCAGCCGCGTGCTGAGCATGCTTTTTAGCGCTGACCTGTCGCGATGCATCGATCGCAAATCCGAACACCGTAAACATGGGCAAGGCAATGAGCGCGAACATAATGCCGACATTGCCGCTGATACTTTTCACCCATGGGCGAAATATGAAGTAAGTCACGTACTGGCTCCCTCATGCGCTTCTTTGAAGTCACACTGCGCCCCTAGTACGAAGTTCTGGATCTACGCGTTCAGGCTTAACCACGACCCGCTCGCGTCAACGAAATTTCATTTTGATGGCCTGAGATTGAACATCACATGCCCTAATTGGTGATCACGACGGCCTCGATTTTGAGAAGTTCTGCGATCGACTGATAGACCTCGATCAGCTCAGCATTATCACTTGGCTGCAGGTAACGTGCAGAGGTGCCTGCGCAGTGCGGCAACACAACTTGCGGACCATGATTGTCAAGCCAATCAGCATTTGAAGCCGTTCGCTCGGGCGTCACAATATCAAATCCCACGACATATATGAGAATGCCCTGCGCCAGCATATTCGTGCAGAGACGTTTGATGTCACGCGCACTATTCGTCGGTTTGTTATTTCTTGGATAATCATAGTGACTGTTAAATATTCCGTCCGTCATCAAGATAACGGCCTTTACGGACGTTGGTCCGGTATTCTCGATGGGCGCCGATGCGGTCGGCCAGACGCTGCGCCAATTCGATGAAATAGAATACCAGGACCATTCCAGACCGAGATGCCCCGCCGTGCTGAAGCCTGTCGCTTCCAAGCCATCAATAGCGCTGTTCAGTCGGCCGACATCATGGGTCAACGGAACAATTAGCGGATCCTGACAACTGGAACCAGCTTCGTCACCAACATAGTTTGCATCGGTCGGCGCAGCATCTGTATATTCCGACTCAGGGGCGGTGCGCCTGGAGACGCAAACAATCATGCCGTCATTGCTTCCATCGACTGTGTCGGCTTCATCGTCATTGTCAGAATCGTCATCGTCAGCTTTGCCTTGCGCGCGATTGCCATAGACACCGGCATTCACGGCATCTCCATAAGGCACAATGGAAACGCGGACACGATTCCCGGATTCGGGCGTGATGAGTGTGGATACCAGCGACTTTGCACCGGTTTTCAATGCTGCCAAACGACCGCCTGCCATTGAGCCGGATGTGTCCAGCATCAGCGCGACATCCATTCTGGTCAGTGAGGCTTTTGTCTTGGACTCACGCGCGACGCGCAACGCCCGCTCGGAAGAATCGAACAGGCCGAAGACCTGGTCGACTACACAGGTCACATCTACTTTCACAGTTTCATTGGCTCGTTCAATTGTGGCGGTTGCCGCATCGCACGAGGCACCATCTTCATTTGGCGCGTAATTATTAGTAAAGGCGGAGACCGCGATCGCTTCGATTTGATCGTCGGTCAGAGCGGCATTTTGCATCGCCCGCGCGCCAGCAAGGGCTCCTGCATCCAGCGCAATCTGGACCTTCTGACTGGCGCTGACATATCGCGAGACATCGAGATTGAAGCCGATAATCAGGAATAGTGGAAAAAGCAAAACCGCGAAAATTACCGCAATCTGACCACTATCATTGGATCCCCATGCTCTCGCAATAGAGTGTGTCACGTACTGGCTCCCTCATGCGCTTCATTTGAAGTCGCACTGTGCCCCTAGTACGGAACCAATGGGTCTAGCTTATGGGGTTTAATGAAACAGCCGAGTCTGCAAGTGAAATTGACTCTGCGCTATTTACGGTTGCGCTTGCCCATGAACCCAAACAAGTGGCCCGCAACTTTGCGCATTTGGATCTCTTCACTGCCTTCTGTGATCCGGTAACGCCGGTGGTGGCGATAGATGTGTTCGAACGGTTTGTGCCGTGAATATCCGATACCGCCATGGACTTGCATCGCCCGGTCCGCCGCGTTGCAGCAAAGACGATTGGCACGGTAGTTACACATCGAAACTTTGTCCGAGAGACGTTCGGCCACTTCCGGCTTGGTCATCTGGTCCATTTCCCACGCTGTCTTGAAGATTAGCAGGCGCAGCATCTCCGCTTCTGTGGCCAGTTCGACCAGTGGAAACTGGATCGCCTGATTGACCGCCAGCGGTTTGCCAAAGGGTTTGCGCTCCTGGGCATATTTGACGCTCTCATCGACACAGAACAAAGCCGCTCCGGTCGAGCTTGCGGCCTGTCGAATACGGTTCTCATGGACGAAATGTTGCGCCAATGCCAGACCGCCTTCGGCTGGCCCGAATAATGCACTCTCGGGCACCCAAACATTGGTTAATGAGACGCGCGGATGATCCGTTGGCATATTAAAGGTCCAAAGGTATTCCTCAATCTTCATGCCGGGATCATCAGCTGGCACCAAAAGACAACTTATACCGCGCGCATCGCCATCGTCGCCGCTGGTTCGAACGAAGCACATCATATGCGTGGCGACATGCATGCCGGTCGTCCACATCTTTTCACCATTGATCAGCCAGCCATCGACGCCATCACGTGTTTCGCGCGTTGCAGTCGTGTCCATATGAGTCGCATCTGAGCCATGATCAGGCTCGGTCAAACCGAACGTCGCCCGGAACTTTCCATCCAGCGCATCCTGGATCAGGTGTTTCTGCTCCGGCCGCGCGAAATCACGCAGCATCAGGATTTGCGGATAGTTGGCGACAATTGAATGCTCATTCTGCAAATCATTGTGCAGCCCTAATCCCTTGCGGGCGAGATGTTCACGAATGATCGCCATCGCGAGATTGGTACCATCCTGACCGCCATATTCGGACGGCAAACCGAACCGGAAATGCCCGGCCTTGTCGGCGCGGATCTTGGCTTCGCGAAGCAGCTCTTCCCATTCAGGTCGCGGCAAACCACCATTTTCAAAGTCTGTACGAGCCCATTCGCGGCGATGATCAAAGAAGCGAATATTATCGTCTTGCTCCTGAAGCGGGACAATTTCAGCTTCGATAAACGCATCGAGCACGTCCAAATAATCCGAGATGTCCTGTGGGATATCAAAATCCATAACTGAGCCTCCGCAATTTTGAAACGAGACTAGAAGCCGAGGCGCGTGGAGCAATCCGGACCGTCGCGTCAATCTGAGGGGATGCTCGCCAACGCTGCTGCCGGAAACTGACAGGAGAATTCGCACGCGAGTGCATTTTGTGGCTCCTGAACGATTGACTTATTGTTCAATGATTATATTCTCACCCCTGTCAGATGAAGACATCGACAACGGTAAATCACCGTATCATCAGAAAGGTTTCCTCCCATGATCCGTACGCTCTCTGCAGCAGCAGCTGCCCTCGCCCTCGCTGGCACCGCATTCGCGGGCACAGCATTCACTGTCACGCTCGAAACGCCGATGCCCAAAGCTGAGAAAATCGTAGCAGCTAAAGCCCTTTGGAACTGTTCTGAAGCCACTTGCACGGCCGAGCTCGATCGCAAGACTGTGCGCGTCAGCACGTGTAAGAAAGTGGTCAAGGAAGTTGGCAAGATTGCCGGTTTTGCAAACGCCAATGAAGCGCTGTCAGAGGCTGACCTCGAGCGTTGCAATGCCGTTGCAAAATCCTAATCGAATTATTCACTGAACTCTCCCTCGAAGGGTCGTTTCAACTGAAGCGACCCTCTTTTTTTGTGCAGAGCTCAGAGACCGGTGACACATGCGCCATAGAAATTAATTCCAATCGCCTGAATTCAAACCTAAAGTCTCTTCGTTCCGTCTGACTTAGGAGGCTTGAATGACACTGGACTTCGTACGCACCCCTGATGCCCGCTTCGACGGTCTGCCGGACTATGATTTCGCACCAAACTATGTCGACGACTTGCCGGGCTATGAAGGTCTGCGTGTTCACTATATCGACGAGGGACCGCAAGACGCGGAAAGAACGTTTCTGTGCCTTCACGGACAACCCAGCTGGTCGTTCTTGTATCGAAAAATGATCCCGGTCTTTCTGGAGAGCGGTGCGCGCGTAATATGCCCGGACTGGCTTGGGTTTGGTCGGTCTGACAAACCCACCGAAGACGCCGTCTACAGCTTCCATTTCCATCGCAATATGATGCTCGCCCTGATCGCGCGCCTGGATCTGAACAAGATCACTCTGGTGTGCCAGGACTGGGGCGGACTGCTCGGACTGACCATTCCAATGGAGTTGCCAGATCGATTCGATCGATTGCTTGTGATGAACACCGCGATCGCAACTGGACAATCGCCGGGCCAGGGTTTCGAAGCCTGGCGGGCGTATAATCGCACCCAGCCCGATATGGATGTTGGCGCACTGATGAAGCGCGGCACACCGATCCTGAGCGAACAGGAAGCAGCGGCATATGCTGCGCCTTTTCCGGATATCACTTTTAAAGCCGGAGTTCGGCGGTTTCCGGATATGGTCATGACGGACCCGGATATGGAGGGCGTCGAGACCTCAAAACGTGCCGCGAAATGGTGGGCCACCGAATGGACCGGCGAGAGCTTCATGGCGGTCGGCGCTCAGGATCCGGTCCTGGGGCCGAGCCAAATGCAAAATCTACGAGCAATCATAAACAGGTGTCCGGAGCCAATGATGATCGAGGATGGCGGACACTTCGTGCAGGAATGGGGCGCACCTATTGCTCGTGCGGCACTCGAGCGCTGGGGCGATATAAGCTAGACTAGTGGGCCGGATGAGAGACTCCAGCTTTTTCGAGTTCTGGCCCCAAACGTCCGGATATCCAAAGAAAAAACATCCGAAAGTCACTGACCAATGACCATAGCGGGTGGGTGAATGTTGCCGGCTTGTTATGCTCGACAAAAGCATGGCTGGCCCAGGCAAAGAAGTACCCTGCAACCGGCATAGCGACCAACCAGATCCAGCGTTGCGTCAGTGTCGCGAACAAGGCGATCGCAATCACCAGTGCCGTCCCAATATAGTGAAAATAACGAGTCTGCGGCTTGGCATGCTCCTGCAGATAGTAAGGCCAGAATTCTGCATATGTCGCTTTGCGGTCTGCCATTTGTCTTCCAATGCGCATCTGGGATTAACGTCTGAGCCTAGTCTCGTACATCACATACCGCGAACGAAAAAGGCCCGACCATAACGGCCGGGCCAATCTCTTTTAGATAATCGTCAGAATTACTGAACGATGATCGTAACTTCCGAACGACGGTTCAGCGGCTCGCGAACACCGTCGCGAGTTGCTTTCGCCAGATCGTCTTCACCACGTCCAGCTGTGTCGATTGCAGTTGCATCGATGCCGCGCGATTGCAGGGCGTCAGAAACAATTGATGCACGACGTGCTGACAGACGTTGGTTATAGGCCGAAGCACCGGATGTATCGGTGTGACCGACAATCGTTACGCCGCCTGTTGAGCAATCTGCACGATCGCGAATGTTCGCAATCGCCTGATCAACAACCGCAGAAGCCTGGCTCGTAAGATCAGAGCTGTCCCACTCGAAGTAAACCACAAATGCCTGGTTCACAGTTGAGCACGGCGCCACTTCTACCTGCTCAGCCACTGTTGGTGGTGGCGGAGGCGGTGGTGGAGGTGGTGGAGGCGGTGGTGGAGGTGGCGGAGGTGGTGGTGGCGGAGGCGGCGGTGGCGGCGGAGGTGTCGCACCAAACGCATACCGCAGACCCAGCGTGAAGCTATGGTCTAGGTAATCGGCATCGTAGCTTACATTATTGCCGGTTCCATCAACACCTGAGAAACTCAGGTCTTGAACACTCAGCAAGCGATACCCTGCGTCGAGCGTAATTTTTTCCGAAACCTTCATGCCGATTCCAGCAAGCGCTTGAACCGCAAGGCCCGTCTCGCTATCGTTGAAGCCGTTGGCACCAAGAGGACCAGCGGTCGGAACACCAGAACCGTCGGTTACCACTGCTGCAATATTGCGTGCACTAAGACTGACTTGGGCGGCACCAATACCAGCACCCAAATATGGTTGGTAAGCGCCATCACGATTGAAATCGCGCAGCAGATTCGCCATCAATTCCCAGTTCTGCAAATCGCCATTGCTGTGATTGCTATAGATCACTTGCTCAGTTGGCAGAACAATATTGGCAGGCAGCCCAACACCGTTAATTTCATCACTGACTTCAACGCGACCGTCTTTATATGTCAGTGTAGATTCCAAACGGAATCCGTTGTCGAAACCGTATCCTAGGCCCAAGCTACCGAGGTAAGCTTGATCCGGCTCTGAATCGCCACCCAGCGAGTACAGAACATCTGCCTCGGCATCGTGGTCAATCTTGCCATCAAATACAAAACCTAGATCTGCACGGCCATACCAGCCGTCATCGGCTTGAGCGACAAAGCCAGTGCCAGCCAAAGCGGCCGCGGCAGTTGCGCACATAAGAGTTTTCTTCATACTCTTCCCCTTGTGTCTGCCGTGATAACACTATTGTCTCACGACCGCAGGAACTTACGGACCATTCCGTATGAATCGCTTCTACGCGCTTTTTGAAGTCAGCGCGAGAGCAACCGTCGTAGGAATGGCAGTCCTGAAGCTCTTTTTAGTCGGGCGCGGCGTATTTGCAACAGCGCGCCCGACATTCTTTCTTGTCGTCATGTCCCAAACTTTTGCCATAATTACAATGACTCGGCCGTGACCGATTAGTCGTTCAGACTTCGCCCGCGCGCCGTGACCGCTTGTCTTGCCGCTTCCACGCTCTGGGCCGTGACACCTGCAGCATGTTCAGCAGATCGCACAACTTCCAGCTTCTGGCCTTCGCCGAAATTTGCGGCGAATCCGTCATCGATAATGCGCTTGTAATTGCGCAGTAAAACCGGGTCACAAGACGCCATCTCATGCGCCAGTTTCACCGCGGCGGGCAGCAATTCGTCGGCGCGATAGACGCGATTCACCAGACCCCAGCGTTCTGACATCTCTGCGTCGAGGAAGTTCCCCGAAAAGGAGAGTTCCTTGGCGCGGCTTATGCCGATCAGGCGAGACAGTTTCTGGCTGAGCCCCCATCCCGGCATGATTCCGACACGCGCATGCGTATCCGCGAACTTGGCGTTCTCCGAAGCGAGAAGAACATCGCACATCAATGCGAGTTCGAAACCACCGGTGATCGCGAAGCCATTGATCGCGCCGATAATCGGCCATGGGAAAGCTGCCAGCCCCTGTGCCAGATCTATGTCGCCGCCATCCGCGCCGAGCGCGAATCCGGTTTGCCCGGCCTCTTTCAGATCAACCCCCGCCGTAAAGGCTCGTCCGGCCCCGGTCAGGATTGCAACGCGAACCGATTCGTCAGCGGCGAGATCGGCGAAGGTCTTAACCAGCTCGGCGCGCAGCGCCCTGCTCAGCGCATTCAATGCGTCCGGTCGGTTCATGGTCACGATGGCAACCGGGCCATCTCGCTCGACAAGTACAATATGCTCCGACATTGCAGGTTTCCTCTCTTCTGTTCATTTGTCTCTTTCAAGTCCGAATCGCGCCATCGCGAGGTGGCGGATATCAACCTTCGCCTTGAATATGTTCCGGCTCGACGCCTTGCCCACGTATCAACGCGGCCAGCTCCTCTCGAATCGCATCAAGCTGCGTCTGATTCGTTCCGCGAGCGACGAGCGCAACGCCATGATTGTTGACGGTCTGAAACCACGGATAAGAGCCAATACTCAATTCGTCATACTTTTCAGCCAATGCCGCCAGCGCTTCGGCCAGGTCGCCTTCTCGCAAGCCAGCGCCTCGAACGGTCAGGCTGTGGACAATCGCGCCCGTCTCCAGGCGATGACCGATATCGCCAAGCATGCCTTCAACGATTTTCGGGACGCCCGCCAGCGTGAAGACATTCCCTGTCTGAAATCCTGGCGCGCCTGAAACTGGATTATCAATTAGCGATGCGCCATCAGGAATGCGCGCCATACGTCGCCGCGCCGGTGTAAACTCAGTGTCCATTTGCTTGTAGCGCGCTTCCAACAACGCTGCCGCTTCCGGGTGCTCGCCAATCCCGACGCCAAAGGCTGCCGCGATCGCGTCAGCGGTAATATCGTCATGCGTTGGTCCGATACCGCCTGTCGTGAAGACGTACGAGTAGCTGGCGCGAAGCGCGTTCACAGCAGCAACAATCCGATCCTGCTCATCCGAGACGATTCGGACTTCTTTTATCGGAATCCCGAACGGCGCCAGATAGCGCGCAATGGTCTGCGTATTGATATCCCGCGTGCGGCCGGAAAGCAGCTCATCGCCTATCAGGCAAATTGCAGCAGTGGGTGAGTGTGTCATCGGTTGTGCCTATCGCAATCACAGCATCGACTTCAACCCAATTCCCACCCTATTCACGCCTCGCGACGGACAGATTACCGTCTATTCTGGGAAAACAAGACGTGCAAAGATCGCTTAAAGGAGCGCTGAATGGTCAAATTCGGTCCAAGTGGGACAGTTCTACCCGGCGATCAGACCGTCGGCGGCTCAGGCGCCACTTATGCGGTACCGACCACTGCCAAGTTCAAACGTATCGGGCTAGCAAGCTTTCTATGCGGAATGGCGGCGTGCATCTTGGTGACACTGATCGGTGTGACCTTGCTGTTTCTCGGGTTTCAGATCTCAAGTCTGTTTGGCCGCGACGCCGGACTTATATTTGGCGACGATGGCCCCTTACAAGGTATCGGATTTGCCACTTTGATGTCAGCGATGAATTGGTACGTGGCCTATTTTACCGTGCCTGCAGCCTGGGTTGCCATCGCGTTTTCTCTTGGTCGCTTTCCGCGCCGCGGCATTGTTGAGCCGCAACCCTACTATCGATGGGGGGCGATTTGGGGCGGTTTCCTGGTTGGAACAACAACCGGCATCGCGTCTTACATGTTGAGCAATACCAATATGGTCACCGGTTTCACTGGATTTCTCACCGGGGCGACGATTGGCGCCGTCGCCGGTTTGATTTGCGGCGCGATCTTCAGAGGCATTGTCCGACCGGCAGAGCAAGTGAAACAAATCCAGGTGGACGTTTTCTGATCCTTGACGGCCACTTCAAATCTACCCACCTGACGCCATATGGTGAAATCAGAAATCAAGATTTGGACAGACGGCGCATGCAGCGGCAATCCCGGACCAGGCGGTTGGGGGGCTTTGATGATTGCAGGTGACCGCCGCAAGGAAATCTATGCCGGCGAGCCGGATACAACGAATAATCGTATGGAATTGATGGCGGCAATCGAAGCGCTGAACGCGCTGAAGAAACCAAGCCTTGTCACGCTGCATACGGACAGCACTTATGTCAAAGACGGCCTGACCAAATGGATCCATGGCTGGAAGAAGAATGGCTGGAAAACGGCCGCCAAAAAGCCCGTCAAAAACAAAGACCTGTGGCAAGCGCTCGACGCGGCTTGTGAACGCCATGAGATCAAATGGGTGTGGGTCAAAGGACATGCCGGCGACGAAGGAAATGAGCGCGCCGATGAGCTGGCCCGGCTCGGCGTCGATCAAGTTCGCGACTGATAACGTGAATGTGAGGTTCGCCGCAAAGCGCCCATGCTAAGAGGTCAGCTCTACTCAAAAGGAGTTCTTTTATGCGCATGATTTTTGCTGCCACCGCCGCTGCGCTTCTCGCCGCTTGTGGTCAGGCTAGTGTTCCAGCCTCTGAGCGCGCCGCTGTATCCGCCCCAACTGCAGACACACGCGTTCTGGCCGTCTTGAGCTATGCCGACTGGTGCGGCAGCTGCAAAGCGCTGGATCCAAAGGTCAAAGCCGTTCAGGCCGCCAACACGTTTGACGGCGTTGAGTTTGCGACCATCGATTTTACCTCCAAGGATACCGATGCATTCTTCGCGGATGCTGAGACACTGGGCGTTGGCGATGCGATGCGCGCAACCTTTGGTGACAAAGTCAAAACCGGCCGCCTCTATCTGGTCAACCTCGATACGGGCGACGTCATCTCGACCGTCGACAAATCGATGACCGAGGCTGATATCGCGTCTGCCATCACTGCAGCGGTCGCAGAGTCTTAAAAAAAAACAGACGCCTGTCAGAATCACCTCTCTCCAATCGTCTTGTTGACAGATCCGGTAATCAGGCTGGATCTAGACTCAAGACCTCTGGAGGGAGGATTTTTTATGCCCAAATTTGTTTTAATGCTGCCGCATGCCCGAGACCGCTACGAAAATTTGCCGGAAGCCGAATTCATGGACCTGATGAAAGATTATATCGGATGGGTCGAAGAGATGAGCGCCAAAGGTAAGTTTGGGGGCGGCGAAAAGCTGCTCGCGGATAGTGGAAAAGTGGTCACCAACAAGTCCGGATCCATCGAAGTTCATGACGGTCCCTTCGCCGAAACGGCGGAAATCCTTGGCGGCTTCATGGTGATTCATGCCGACGATTATGACGAGGCCGTCGAGATCGCTCGCTCGCATCCGCATATGAAACACAATCAGACGATCATCATTCGTCAAACCGATCCTGCTGCAGACGATTAGTGTCCAATCAGGCGGCGATACACCAACTCCTAGACGAGACCGTCAGACGGGAGCGGGGCTGGTTAATTTCCAGCCTCGTGGCCCGGCTCGGCCCAGCAAAAGTCGATCTCGCGCAGGATGTCGCGCAAGACGCGATCGAAAAAGCGCTATCGACATGGCCTTATAAAGGCATACCTGACAATCCTCGGGCCTGGCTGCGTCGGGTTGCAGGGAATACCGCGATCGACCGTATCCGTCGCTCGGCGCGAGAGCTCGGAATCGACGAAGATTGGCAGTTGGCGGCCCCGGATGAGGATGTCGTGACGCCGTCTTTACGCGATCCGGAACTGGACTTGATGGTGCTGTGCTGTGATCCACACCTCGCCCCGCGAGACCAATTGATTCTGGCGCTGAAAACCGTTTCCGGTTTCACCGCCGCTGAAACGGGGGCGCTTCTGTTCATAAGCGAAGATGCGCTGTCGCAGCGGCTCGCCCGCGCCAAGCGACAGCTCAGAAACAGTTCCGAAGAGCTCGCTCGATACCCAACGCGATTTGCGCTCAAGGATCGACTGCCGCTCATGCTGCGGATTATCTATCTGATGTTTTCGTGGGGGTATCTGCCGCGCCGAGGATCCGCACTGATCCGCGAAGATTTGTGCCGAGAAGCTATTCGCTTATCGGAAGAGCTGATGGCCCACACACCAGAAACCGTCCCCGGTCACCACGCGCTGCACGCGCTATTGCTGTTCCAATCCGCGCGCGCGCCAGCCCGGTTTGACAGAACAGGCGGCTTGATCACGCTGGAACACCAAGACCGAGCGCTTTGGGACAAAGAAATGATAAGCGACGCCTTCGCGCAACTTGATGCCGCACAATCCAGCGCCGTATTAACACGCTATCATTTCGAAGCCGGGATTGCGTCTATCCACGCCCGCGCAAGCACCTGGGACGAAACAGATTGGGCCAGCGCCGTGCAACTTTATGAGCTGCTGAGCACCCAGGCTCCCTCGCCCGCGATTGCCATCAATTGGGCCGTTAGCTTGATTATGCAGGGCGAACTGGACCGTGCTGACCAATTGCTGACCGAGGCCAACCAAGCAAATCAGGCTCAGGCCGTGACAGGTTGGCATCTCGCGCGTCACAAATTGGCTGAAGCTCGCGGCGACACGGCCGCAGCCAAGGCCGCGTTAGAAGCCGCCCGCGCTTGTATGAATTCTGATCCAGTGGCGGATCATATTGATGGCCTGATCAACGGCCCTACGGACGGGGCTTAATCGTTGAACCGGCCGTCCTCAATAATCGCATCATAATCAGCCTGGATCTGAGCATACTTCATGTCGATACCGATTTTCATAATCTCGTGCGTGAAGATGTAGAGCCGGTTAGCTTCGACACAATCTGCGACCCAGTCTGCGACTTTGTCCGGATCCAGTCCGCCTTTGATCACGGCGTCCATTTCCTGGAATTGCGGATCATCCTTGGCTTCTTCCAAAGTTGGACCACCCGACGGACGACCAAAGCCCGTGGTGTGAATATTGGTTCGCACCCAGCCCGGACAAAGAACGCTAACTCCAATATTGTGCGGCGCGAGTTCAGCTTTCAGGCCTTCAGAATATCCCACGACAGCATATTTGGTCGCATTGTATGGCCCCATGCCGCCGGGCGCGACATGTCCAGCCATTGAGCCTGTATTGATGATATGTCCGCCTTCGCCATGCGACTGGATCAGTGGTGTGAAAACTTCGACGCCGTGGACAACTCCCATCAGATTGATGTCGACAATCCAGCGCCAGTCCTTGAGGGGTATCTCGCCCGGCTGACCGCCGAGGCCAACACCCGCATTATTGACGACAATATGGACTTTGCCGAAATGATCGATGGTCGCTTGTGCAGCCTTCTCGATCTCAGTGGCATCAGCGACATCGCAGACCACGGAAGCAACTTGATTGGTTTCGGAAGAGAGCGCCGCAACCGCGCGCTCCAGCCCTTCTGCGTCACGGTCGGCCAGCATAACGCTCGCCCCACGCTTGAGCAGGCTCCGTGCCATAGACAGCCCCAGCCCGCTTGCGCCGCCGGTTACAAAAGCCACGCGTCCTTGAATGTCGCTCATACTCTATTCCTTAAAATAACAAACGGCCCGCTGGGTGACCCCGGCAGGCCGTCCAATTTCGTCTCGCCAATGCCTAAGCGTTGACGGTCCCCTTCATGAAGCCAGCCAGACGCTCATTGATGATCTGATCTGCTTCAGACATGATCCGATCGATCAGCTCCTGACAGGTCGGAATATCATTGATCAGGCCAGCGACCATGCCGCATGACCATGCACCCGCATCCATATCGCCTTCCATCATGATCCGCGGATAGACCCCCGCAACTTCATCAATGATGTCTTCGAATTTCAGTTTGTCGCCGAGCATTTTCTCTTTCTCGATGAGGCGCTCGACCGCACCATTGGTCAACACCCGTTCGGTGTTACGCAGCGAGCGCATGACCAGGCGTGTGTCCAGCTCAGAGGCATTGACGATGGCTTGCTTGACGTTCTCATGCACTGGCGCTTCTTTTGTGGCGATGAAGCGCGTGCCCATATTCATACCTTGCGCGCCCATGGCCAGTGACGCAACCAGCGACCGGCCATCCGCCTGACCACCAGATGATACAAATGGAATGTCCAACTCGTCAGCGGCACGTGGCAACAGGATCATGTTCGGGACATCGTCTTCGCCCGGGTGTCCGCCACATTCAAAGCCGTCCACAGACACAGCGTCACAGCCAATGTCCTGCGCTTTCAACGAGTGCCGCACGGACGTGCATTTATGGATCACTTTGATCCCAGCATCTTTAAGGTGCGGCAGAACCTGCGCCGGATTGCGGCCCGCCGTTTCAACAGCTTTGACGCCGCCATCAATGATGGCTTTGACGATGGCCGGATAATCAGGCGGGTTCAGCGTCGGCAGGAATGTAATGTTCACGCCAAATGGTTTGTCCGTCATATCGCGACATTTGGCGATCTCATTCGCGAGATCTTCCGGAGTCTTTTGGGTCAGTCCGGTAATGATGCCCAGTCCGCCCGCATTCGAAACCGCCGCAGCCATTTCCGCGAAGCCCACAAAGTGCATTCCACCCTGGATAATTGGGTGCTCAATACCAAACATTTCCGTAATCGCGGTTTTCATGGCTCTATCCTCCTTGTTCTTCGCTACAATGTCGCTCAAACTGCGGTGAAACAAGTCTGACCTTGGGGAAGCGAATGGGCCTGAAACTCTTTTTGCACGGCGTGCCAGATACACCCGCTATGTGGGAGCCGCTGATTGGCGAGCTCAAGCTCGATGGCGACGCCTACCGCGCGCCAGCCATGCCCGGATTTGTCGAACAGCTCCCGGCAGGATTCAGCGCCACGAAAGAGGCTTATGTCGATTGGTACATTGCAGAGATCGAGCGCGCTCATGCCGAGGCTGGCCCAGTTGATCTGGTCGGTCATGATTGGGGCGCTATCATCACCATCCGCGTCGCCAGCCTGCGCCCGGATCTGGTCAACTCATGGTGTGTCGCCAATGCCCTGCCCCATCCCGACTATAAATGGCATAGCATGGCGCGGAAGTGGCAGACGCCTGTGCTTGGCGAGCTGATCATGGCCGTGACCCGCAAAGAAGCGATGTGCAAAGCGCTACACGCCGCCGGCATTCCGGCCGATCTTGCTTCGAAAGAGGCGAGCCATTTGTCGCCGCATATGAAACGCGCGATCCTCAAACTCTATCGGTCTGCCAAGACCACCGGTACGGATTGGTGGGAGGCAACGAAAAACCTGCCTGCGCGCGGTCTAGTTTTCTGGGGCGTGGACGACCCCTATGTGCCGGTCGAGATTGCTGAGAAATTCTCCGCTCAAACCGGCACCCGGCTCGAGAAGCAAATGGATACGGGGCATTGGTCAATCATTGAACGAGCAGATGTTTTGGCCGGTTTGCTCCACGAACATTGGACCTGAGCGGAGTTTCCCCGCCGTCGCAATTGACGCATTCGGTCTGAACAGCATGAATACCCGTTAGACGATTGGCTGTTTTAAACGGGAGAATGTGAAAGATGCGCTGGTATCATTGGATCGGACTGATCGTCGTCGCGCTTGCAATTGCGGGCTATGTCTTCGTACAGAGCCGTTTATCGGCGCCGATGATCAATGATGAGCAAATCACAAAGATGCGCGTGGCCGTCGAAGCGGAAGACGAGTCCGCTTTTACCATTCCCCCCGTGAACGCAGCCAGTTACCCGGACGCCAATCCTCTGAAGAACGTCTATTTCGGCGAACTGCATGTTCATTCCAACCTGTCCTTCGACTCCTACATTTTTGGCAATCGCCTGACGCCGGACGAATCTTATCAATTCGCCAAAGGCCAAGCAGTTGTCTCGCCGGTTGGAGAGAAAATGCAATTGACCGTGCCGCTGGATTTTGCGGCCGTGACTGACCACGCCGAAGGCTTTGGTCTGCAAAAGCAATGCAACGACGAAAAGGTCGGTGATGCGATGCGAAATCTGTGCGCGCAAATGGAGAGCCCGGATATCAATCTCTTCCTCCAGCTGCGTGCGGCTGGTCAAAAGCGCCCTCCCGCGCGGCTGGTAGAAATCAGTGGCGAGGAAGATGCCAGGGCATTGGTGTTTGCTCAGGAAACCTGGGCAGAGATTGTCGCCGCCGCCGATCAGCACAATGACCCCGGCCGCTTCACGACGTTTGCTGCTTACGAATACTCGCCGCCTTTGCCAGATAGCGGAAAGATCCACCGCAATGTCATATTCCGCGGCAGCGATGTCCCTGGCCGCGCAATCTCAGCCTATGACGCGCTGACCGAACTGGACCTCTGGGACCAGTTGAACGCTGGCTGCACCGCGCCGTGCGAGTATCTGACGATACCGCACAATCCCAACAAAACGTGGGGACTCGCCTTCGCCAATCGGACGATTGACGGCAATACATATGCCGAGGCCGACTGGCGGATGCGAGACCAGGTCGAGCCATTGGTCGAAATATATCAGATCAAGGGAAACTCAGAATGCGCCCTCGGATTTGGGACGACAGACGAAGAGTGCGCGTTTGAGCAATTCCTGCCGCGCTGCGAAGACGGTCAGGCAACCAGCTGCATTGCATCAACATCGATGGCGCGTGACGGTTTGAAGATTGGTCTCGAGCTTGAGAATGAGATCGGTATCAATCCGCTCGACTTTGGCATGATTGGCGCCACTGACAGCCACAATTCTACGCCAGGCGATACTGAAGAGTGGGATTTTCGCGGCATGGCCGGATTGGTCAGCGCCACGGCGAAACGACGCCTCTCCGCAGGCCCAGGCGGCGACTATGGAACCCTCTATCGAAATCCCGGTGGACTGGCCGCAATCTGGGCGCCGGAGAATACACGCGACGCTTTGTTCGAGGCGATGCAGCGCAAGGAAGTCTATGCCACCAGCGGCACGCGTATCCGCGTGCGTCTGTTCGGCAGCTTCGAATACGAGCCGGAATTGGCGGATCGCGCAGATCTTCTGGAGACCGCCTACCGGGACGGTGTACCTATGGGCGGCGCCTTGAGCAGTAATGCGGACAGCGCGCCAAGCTTCCTCGTCTGGGCCATGAAAGACCCGCTCAATGCGCCGCTGGACCGGATCCAGATTGTCAAAGGCTGGACCGAGAATGGCGAAACGTTTGAAAGCGTACAGGATGTGGTTTGCGGCGATGGCCGCACCGTCAATCCCGCGACAAAGCTTTGCTCTGAGACCACGGCATCCGTTGATTTGAGCACGTGCGATTATGATCAGACTGCCGGTGCGGCGGAACTGAAAACGCTGTGGACCGATCCCGATTATCGACCAGAGCAAAACGCGTTCTATTATGCGCGAATTATCCAGAACCCAACTTGTCGCTGGTCGACTTATGACAGCCTGCGTCTCGGTCAGACACCCTCAGATCGGGTTCCCGCAACGCTTTCCGAAATGGCATGGTCATCTCCAATCTGGGTGCGTGCTGACTGATTGCTCAAACAAAAAAAGCCCGGCTTGGCCGGGCTTTTTGAATTCATGCTTCAGACAAATGACTATTCAGCCATCGCCTCGAGTTCAGCTTCGTGACGGGCACGATCAGCTGCGCCGCGAGCATCTTCGTCGCGGTCAACCAGCTCAATGACGGCGCGCGGGGCGTTGTCACCAAAGCGGAAGCCAGCTTTCAGAACGCGGGTATAACCACCACTGCGATCTTTGTAGCGCTCGCCAAAGACGTCGAACAATTTGCGCACCGCGGCTTCGTCGCGAACTTTAGAGATCGCTTGACGGCGCGCGTGCAGATCGCCGCGCTTGGCCAGCGTGATCAGCTTGTCCATGAATGGCTTCATCTCTTTGGCTTTCGGCAGAGTGGTTACAATCTGCTCGTGCTCAATCAGAGACGCAGCCATATTGGCAAACATCGCTTTGCGGTGTGAGGCTGTGCGGTTCAGCTTACGATGGGCAATGCCGTGGCGCATATCGGTCTCCTTGTGTACCCTCGCGGGTATACACTCCTAAAGGTGGTCGTCGTACTTTTTAGCGAGGGCTTCAATATCCTCAGGTGGCCAATCAGGCACATCCATACCGAGGTGAAGGCCCATGCCAGCCAGTACTTCTTTGATTTCGTTCAGTGACTTGCGTCCGAAATTCGGCGTCCGCAGCATTTCCGCTTCGGATTTCTGAATGAGGTCGCCAATGTACACAATATTGTCGTTCTTCAAGCAGTTTGCAGAACGAACAGATAGCTCGAGCTCGTCGACTTTCTTGAGCAGAACAGGGTTGAAGCCCAGATCGCTCTCTTCAGTCTGGCTAGAGGTTTCAGACTCTGGCTCGTCGAACGTGATGAAGAGCTGCAGCTGATCCTGCATGATCCGCGCCGCATAAGCGACAGCGTCTTCTGGTGTGATCGAGCCGTCAGTTTCAACGGTCATAGTCAGCTTGTCATAGTCGAGCACGGTGCCTTCACGCGTGTCTTCTACAGAATAGCCAACCCGGCGAACCGGTGAGTAGATCGCGTCAACTGGAATGAACCCAATTGGCGCATCTTCTGGACGGTTTTCAGTCGCAGGCACATAACCTTTGCCCGTCGCAACTGTGAATTCCATATGCAGGTTAGCACCATCATCCAGCGTACAAATGACGTGGTCTGGATTGAGGATTGTGACATCGCCAGGTGTTTCAATCTGGCCAGCTTTGACTTCGCCTTTGCCGGAGGCTTTCAGGATCATGCGCTTCGGCGCATCTGAAACCATATCAACAGCAACTTGCTTCAGGTTCAGGATAATCGTGGTGACATCTTCACGCACGCCCTGAATTGAAGAAAACTCGTGGACAACGCCATCAATCTGAACGCCGGTAATCGCAGCGCCCTGAAGAGAGGACAGCAGGATGCGGCGCAGCGCATTGCCTAGTGTGGTGCCGAAACCGCGCTCGAGCGGCTCAACAACCAGTTTCGCGATGCGAGCCGCATCACGACCTGAATCGATCACTGGCCGGTTCGGCCGGATCAGGGCCTTCCAGTTACGGTCATTTACGATGATGTCTTCGGCTTCGGTCATGCTGAGCGATCCTGTAAATTCAAATCAAAAACGGACTATACGCGGCGGCGCTTCGGTGGGCGGCAGCCATTGTGCGGGATCGGCGTGGTGTCACGGATCGCTGTCACGGTCAGGCCAGCGGCCTGCAATGCGCGCAAAGCACTTTCGCGACCTGAACCAGGTCCGCGAACGTTAACTTCAACAGTCTGCATACCGTGTTCCATGGCTTTTTTCGCAGCATCCTCAGCCGCTACCTGAGCAGCATACGGCGTTGACTTACGAGACCCCTTGAAACCCATCGTGCCCGCAGAAGACCATGAAATGGCATTCCCTTGCGCGTCTGAGATGGTGATCATCGTGTTGTTGAAGCTGGAATTAACATGCACAACGCCGGAAGTGATATTCTTCCGGGCGCGGCGTGCTACACGTGTCGGTTGTCGGGACATCTCTCGAAGATCCTATTTCTTCTTGCCGGCAATCGGCTTGGCTGGGCCCTTGCGAGTCCGAGCATTTGTGTGCGTGCGCTGGCCACGAACCGGCAGGCGCTTACGATGACGAAGACCACGATAGCAACCAAGGTCCATAAGACGCTTGATGTTCATTGATACTTCACGGCGAAGGTCACCTTCAACCATGTAGTCGCTATCAATCGTCTCACGGATTTTAATAACTTCTGCATCAGACAGATCCGCCACGCGGCGCTCTGATGTGATGCCGATCTTTTCACAGATCTCGTTGGCTTTGGCTGCGCCAATGCCATGAATGTAACGCAGCGCGATTGGGACGCGCTTATTCGTCGGTATATTGACGCCTGCAATACGGGCCAAAGCCAGTCTCCTAATAGTTCAAAAAGAAAGCCGCAGTTCGCACAGCAAAAACACCGCTGCACGCTTGCAGACTCGACCTCTTAACGAAGTGCGTCGTTATAGACGCAACAATTGGTACGTCAACCACTGAATCAGCGGTTCACGCAGTCTCAAACAGCCTCTTTCAAAGCCGCTTCAATTCCATCACTTACCTGATCAATCGCGGCCATGCCATCAACCTCACGCAAAATTCCGCGCTCCGCATAAATCGGCACCAATGGCGCTGTATCTTGATTGTATTTTTCGAGCCGCACAGAGAAAGTCGCCGGATTATCATCCTTACGACCCTGCTCTTCGAACCGTTTGGTGACGCGGGCCAGCAAGGCCTCTTCGTCGACAACCAGTCGAATGACGCAATCGACCTCTGCATCGCGGCTCTTGAGCAACTCATCGAGCGCCTCGGCCTGACCGACCGTGCGCGGGAAACCATCAAAGATGAAGCCCGCAGCGCCTTTATTTGCATCGAGTTGTTCATCGATCAAAGCGATCACAACCTCATCGGACACTAAAGCGCCCTCTTCGAGAATCGATTTGACCTTGTCGCCAAGCTCAGATCCCGAGGCGATGGCTGCGCGCAGCATGTCGCCCGTTGAGAGTTGAACGAAGCCGCGTTCTGCGACGAGTTTCTTAGCTTGCGTGCCTTTGCCAGCCGCCGGCGGTCCAAACAGGATCAGGTTCATTTCTTACGCTTCCCTCCCAGACGCGATTTCTTGATCAAACCCTCATATTGGTGCGCGATCAAGTGCGATTGTATCTGTGTCACCGTATCCATGGTCACTGAGACCACAATAAGCAAGCTGGTTCCGCCGATATAGAATGGAATGCCGGGCACATATCGGCGCAGCACTTCCGGCATCAGACAGACGAAAACAAGATAGATCGCACCAATCGTCGTCAGACGCGTGAGCACATAATCGAAATAGGCTGCTGTATTCTTGCCAGGACGAATGCCTGGAACAAAACCGCCATATTTACGCAGATTGTCCGCCGTCTCTTCCGGGTTGAACATGATCGAGGTGTAGAAGAAGGTGAAGAACGCCACCAATACACCGTACGTGATAATGTAGGTCCAGCTGCCGGGCGAAAAGTTTGTCGCAATCCACGGAAGAATGCCGCCTTCTGTTCCCGCAGCAGCCGCTGTGTCGCCGCTCATGAAGCCAACCGCAGTCAGTGGCAGCATCAGGATCGCAATCGCGAAAATTGGCGGGATCACGCCGGATGTGTTCAGCTTCAGCGGCATGAACGAGCTTTGGCCCTGGGCCGCTTGGTTCGCCGCTTGCTGGCGCTTCGGATACTGGATCAGAACCCGGCGCTGGGAACGCTCGATAAAGACGATAAATACGGTGAGCGCGATGATCAGGGCGGCAACACCAACGATAAAGACAACATTGATGCCTTGCTCGCGGGAGCCGCTGAACAGGTTGAAGATTGCGCGGGGCATCTCGGCAATAATGCCCGCGAAGATGATCAATGAAATCCCGTTACCAACGCCGCGCGCTGTGATTTGCTCACCCATCCACATCAGGAACATTGTCCCGCCTGTGAAAGTGGTCACAGCTGTGAGAACAAAGAACCATTGCGGCAGGCCTTCATAGGCGGCGCCTGAGAGGCCCATCGAAATGCCGAAGCTTTGGACGATCGCGAAAGCCAGCGTCAGATAACGCGTATATTGGTTGATCTGCTTGCGGCCTGATTCGCCTTCTTTCTTCAGTTTCTCAAGCGAAGGCACCGAAGACGTCATCATCTGAATGATAATCGAGGCGGTAATGTACGGCATGACGTTGAGCGCAAAGATACTCATGCGCTCAATCGCGCCGCCAGCAAACATATTCATATTGCCGAGCATGCCGCTTGATTGACTTTCAAACAGGCTGGCAAACTGATCCGGGTCGATCCCTGGCAGCGGGATATAGGTCCCCAACCGGTACAGGAAGAGCACGAACAAAGTGAACAGGAGGCGGTTTTGAAGATCCTTCGCTTTCGCGAAGCTTCCGAAATTCATATTCCGTGCGAGTTGTTCAGCAGCAGTGGCCAAGGGGGACTCCTTCTCCCGGAAATGCGTTCGCCGCCAAGATTGGCGGCGAAAGCTGATTTGTGAAGACGTTTAGTGGAAAAAGCTAGAGCTTTATTCTGCTTTTTCTGTCCGGACAGGTCCAGTAATAGTGACCTTTCCGCCCGCCTTTTCGATCGCTTCGACCGCTGCTTTACTGGCGCCAGTCACTGTAATGTTGACCTTTTTCGGCGCAGTGCCTTTGGCGAGCAGACGAACACCGTCTTTTACGCGCCGGATGACACCGGTTGCAACGAGATCGGCTTCCGTGATCTCTTTTTTCGCATCCAGCTTACCCGCTTCGATCGCTTTCGACAGCAGACTCAGGTTTAGCCAGGCATGATTCTTCGAGTTGCGGGCTGTGAAGCCGCGCTTTGGCAGACGCATATAGATCGGCATCTGGCCGCCCTCGAAGCCATTAATGGCAACACCGGAACGTGACTTCTGACCTTTGACACCACGGCCACCGGTCTTGCCTTTGCCCGAGCCAACGCCGCGACCAACCCGGTGGCGGTTTTTCGTTGAACCTGGTGCAGGAGAGAGTTCGTTGAGTTTCATTGTCTATCCCTCGACGACTTCGACAAGGTGAGACACCTTGTTGATCATGCCGCGAACGGCAGGTGTATCTTCCAGCGTACGGGTACGGCCGATCTTGTTGAGACCAAGGCCGACCAGCGTCTGACGCTGATCTGGTGCGCGACGGATCGGGCTACCGGTCTGGCGCACAGTGACAGTGGCTTTAGCTTTTGCCATTGGTCAGATCCTCTTCTCTTACGCTTCTGTCGCTTCGGCCATGCCGGCTTCAGATGCGCCATCGGCACGACGGCCAACAATGTCCTGAACTTTCAGGCCACGCTTTGACGCAACAGAACGCGGGCTTGCCTGATTGACGAGCGCATTAAACGTTGCACGTACCATATTGTATGGGTTGGACGAGCCGATTGACTTGCCAACAACATCCTGGATGCCCAGGACTTCCATAACGGCACGCATTGGACCACCCGCAATCACGCCCGTTCCGGGAGGGGCTGCGCGTAGAACGACTTTACCTGCGCCCCAACGACCGCGGCCGTCATGGTGCAAAGTACGGCCCTCACGAAGCGGCACGCGAACCATGTTGCGCTTTGCTTCTTCAGTGGCCTTGCGGATGGCTTCAGGAACTTCGCGGGCTTTACCCTTACCGAAACCGGCACGACCTTTTTGGTCGCCGACAACGACAAGCGCTGCAAACCCGAAATTCTTACCGCCTTTAACAGTTTTGGCGACGCGGTTGATACCGACCAGTTTGTCGACGAATTCGCTTTGCTCTTCGTCGCGATCCCGGCGGCGGCCGCGGCCTCTACCTCTATCTTCAGCCATGGTGACTCTCCTAGAACTTCAGTCCGCCCTCGCGGGCGGCATCTGCCAGGGCTTTCACCCGGCCATGGAACACATATCCGCCGCGGTCGAAGATCACATCTTCAACACCGGCTTTCTTAGCTCGCTCAGCAACCGCTTTACCGACTTTTGCAGCCGCTTCGATGGTGCTGGTCGACTTCAGACCCTTACGTACATCGGCTTCCAGCGTTGAGGCTGAAACCAATGTGATGCCCTGCTCGTCATCAATAATCTGAGCAGAGATATTTTTACCGGACCGAGCAACCGACAAACGTGCCTTGCCTTCCGCAGATTTGCGGAGCTTGACCCGATTGCGCTGCTGGCGGCGCAGAAATTTTTCGCGTGACGTCAACATGGCTACTTCTTCTTGCCTTCCTTACGGCGGACATATTCGCCCTGGTAACGTACACCCTTGCCTTTGTAGGGCTCTGGGCGGCGATAATTGCGGATTTCGGCGGCGACTTGACCAACGGTCTGCTTGTCAGCACCAGAAATTTCGATTTCTGTCGGCTTCAAACATTTGATATCGATGCCTTCAGGCGCCTTGTGGATGACATCATGGCTGAACCCGAGAGCCAGTTTGAGGTCATTACCCTGCATTTGAGCACGATAGCCAACGCCGACGAGTTCGAGCGTCTTGGTGAAGCCCTCAGTCGCACCTTGAACCAGGTTCGCAGCGTTTGAACGGGATGTTCCCCAAAGCGTTCGCGCCGAAGCATCAAGGGCTTGCGCGAAGGTCATCTTCTTGCGGCCCTTCTCATCATTGAGGCGAATTTTTTCCTTCGCCGCGTTGACCAGATCGTCGCGCGGATTGATCCGCAGCTCAGTGCCTTCCAGCTCAGCCGAAATCACTTCCGGCAGCTCCATAGAGAGCTCGCCTTTCGGGCCTTTTGCGCGCAGCAATTGGCCTTCAACCGTGACCGTCGTGCCTGACGGGACAGAAATTGGGAGTTTGCCAATACGAGACATATTAGTTCACCCTTCCCTTAGAACACACGGCAAAGAATTTCGCCGCCGACATTCTCATTGCGCGCAGTGTTATCTGACATCACGCCCTTAGAAGTCGACAGGATGGAAATTCCCAGCCCGTTACGCACCAGTGGAATGTCGCTCCGCGAGGAGTAAACACGCCGTCCTGGCTTTGACACACGTCGGATCTCAGCGATCACTGGCGTGCCATCGAAATATTTCAATTCAATCTCGATATGCTTGTGACCGTCTTTTTCGATCTCAGCATATCCACGAATGTAACCCTCGCCTTGCAACACTTCGAGCACACGGGCCCGGAGCTTGGAGGCGGGCGTCACCACTTTGTCCATCCCACGCATTTGCGCGTTCCGGATACGGGTCAGCATATCGCCGAGGGGATCAGAAATCGCCATAATATCCCTCCTTACCAGCTAGACTTGACGAGGCCTGGGATTTTACCAAGTGAGCCAAGCTCACGAAGTGCAATCCGAGACATTTTGAGTTTGCGGTAATAACCGCGCGGACGACCAGACACTTCACAACGATTACGCACACGATTTGGTGCGGAGTTGCGTGGAAGGTCAGCCAGTTTCAGACGCGCTTTGAAGCGCTCTTCCAAAGACAGATCTTCGTTCAGTGCGATCGCTTTAAGCTCTGCGCGTTTGGCCGCATATTTCTCGACCAGGCGCTTGCGCTTATCATTCCGTTCTACAGCACTCTTTTTAGCCATTACAGTCTTCCTTCAGTGCTAGGTCCGGAACGGGAAGCCGCACTGCGCGAGCAGGCTCTTGGCTTCTTCGTTCGTGTTGGCGGTGGTACAAACAATAATGTCCATACCGCGAATGTCGTCGACATCGTCATAATTGATCTCTGGGAACACGAGTTGTTCCTTCAGACCCATGGCGAAATTGCCGCGTCCATCAAAGCTCTTGCCGTTCAAACCGCGGAAATCTTTCACGCGAGGCAGAGCGATATTGGTCAGGCGATCGAGAAACTCGAACATCTGGTCGCGGCGCAGTGTGACTTTACAACCGATCAGCATTTCTTCGCGAAGCTTGAAGCCAGCGATAGATTTGCGCGCTTTCGTGGCGACAGGCTTTTGACCTGCGATCTTTTCCATCTCAGCCAAAGCCGTTTTGATCTTCTTGGAGTCAGCGACAGCTTCGCCAACACCCATATTGATCACGACTTTGTCGAGTTTCGGGATCTGCATGTCATTCGTGTAGCCAAACTCTTCTTTGAGTTTGCCACGAATTTGCTCGTCATACTTCTTCTTGAGGCGCGGGGTGTAGTCTTTAGACATCGAGTGCCTCCCCTGAACGTTTGGCAAAGCGGAATTTCCGGCCATGCTCATCAGTTTTAAATCCAACCCGGGTCGGCTTGCCGTCCCGTGGGTCCATCAGCGCAACGTTTGACGCATCGATTGGCGCCTCAAACGAGTTGATTCCACCTTGAGGGTTGTCCTGGCTCGGCTTGACGTGGCGTTTGACAACGTTCACGCCACGCACAACCACGCGCTTCTCAGCTGGAATAACCTTGAGCACTTCGCCCTCTGCGCCTTTGTTGCGGCCAGTGAGGACGATAACTCGGTCACCCTTTTTCACTTTCGCAGCCATAGCTACAGCACCTCCGGCGCAAGTGAGACGATCTTCATGTGGTTCTTGGCGCGCAGTTCACGAGGAACAGGTCCAAAGATCCGGGTGCCGATCGGCTCATTGTTATTATTGATCAGGACAGCGGCATTAGTGTCGAACCGAATGGTCGACCCGTCAGCGCGATTAATATCCTTGGCGACACGAACGACGACGGCACGACGCACGTCACCTTTCTTTACGCGGCCCGTCGGAATTGCTTCCTTAATAGAGACCACAATGACATCACCTACAGAGGCGTAACGACGCCCAGCACCGCCCAGCACTTTAATGCACTGAACACGGCGCGCGCCGGAATTATCCGCGACCCGTAGGTTGGACTGCATCTGGATCATGCGTCGCCTCCCTCAGATGAAACGACTTCCCAACGCTTCAGCTTGGAACGTGGCGGACACTCACGGATCGTGATGGTCTGCCCTTCTTTCGCAGCATTGTCTTCGTCGTGGGCGTGGTAGCGCTTAGAGCGACGCACGGTTTTCTTCAGCAATGGGTGAAGGAAACGACGCTCAACACGTACAATAGCGGTCTTGTCCTGCTTGGTAGAGACCACAACGCCTTCCATAACACGTCTAGGCATATCTTATCTCCTACGCCTCAGCGTCCGCGCGGGCCTGCTCGCGCAACAAAGTCTGAACGCGTGCGATATCGCGACGAACAACTTTAATACGAGCGGTCTTTTCCAACTGGCCAGTGGCCTGCTGAAAGCGGAGGTTAAACTGTTCCTTCTTCAGTTGCAGGAGGTCTTCCTTCAACTGGTCCGGGCTCTTCGAACGGAAATCAGCAGCTTTAGCCATGCCTATATTCCTTCAATCCGACGGACGATTTTTGTGCGGATTGGCAGCTTAGCTGCGCCGAGGCGGAGCGCTTCGAGCGCGACCTCATCCGAAACACCGTCGATTTCAAACAAGATGCGACCAGGCTGAACGCGGGCGACCCAACGGTCGACAGAGCCCTTACCTTTACCCATCCGAACTTCAATTGGCTTGGCCGAGACCGGCGTGTCCGGGAAGACACGGATCCAAACCTTACCTTGACGCTTCATCTCACGGGTAACAGCCCGTCGAGTGGCCTCAATCTGACGCGCAGTGACGCGCTCAGGCTCAAGTGCTTTCAGACCAAATGATCCGAATGCGATCGAGAATCCGCCTTTAGCGGTGCCCTTGATCCGGCCTTTGAACGCCTTGCGGTATTTTGTACGTTTCGGCTGACGCATTTTTTATGCTCCTGCCTTTGGGCCCGAAGCCGGACCGCGTTGGTTGCCAGAACGGGCACGAGATTCACCGGAGGTTTCCGCACGGCGATCACGCGCCATTGGGTCATGCTCCATGATCTCACCCTTATAGATCCAGATCTTGATGCCGATGATACCGTAAGTGGTCAGCGCTTCGGCTGTTCCATAATCGATATCAGCTCTCAGCGTGTGCAGCGGCACAGACCCTTCTGAATACTGTTCGGTCCGGGCAATCTCGGCACCGCCAAGACGGCCAGCAACCATGATTTTCACACCTTCAGCGCCAAGACGCATCGTGTTCTGGATCGACCGCTTCATCGCACGACGGAAAGATCCGCGGCGCTCAAGCTGGCGCGCAATATCTTCAGCAACCAGAGTTGCATCAAGCTCAGGCTTGCGAATTTCCACCAGGTTCACACGCACTTCGTCAGTCGTCATGCTGGACAGCTGACGGCGCAGGTTTTCAATGTCCGCACCCTTCTTACCGATGACCAGACCTGGACGCGCGGTATGAACTGTGACGAGGCATTTCTTGTGAGGACGCTCGATGATGATACGAGAGATACCGGCCTGACCGAGCTTCGCTTTGATATGCTTTTGAATCTTCAGGTCTTCGTGAAGAAGACGACCGAAGTCTTCATTATCAGCATACCAGCGGCTGTCAGATGTCCGGTTAATCCCGAGACGTAGACCGATAGGATTTACTTTCTGACCCATTACGCGGCCTCCGCTTCTTGAGACGAGTCACGCAGGACGACAGTCAATTGCGCGAACGGCTTCATGATCCGCGCAGCGCGACCACGGGCACGGGCGCGAATACGCTTCATGACCAGGTTCTTGCCGACATGCGCTTCAGCAACGACCAGACTATCAATGTCCAGCTCGTGATTGTTTTCAGCATTCGCGATGGCGCTTTTCAGCAGCTTGCGAACGTCAGCAGCAGCGCGCTTACGCGAGAACTGCATCTGATCCATGGCTTTTTGCACCGGCAGACCGCGGATTTGCTGAGCCAGAAGGTTCAGTTTTTGCGGGCTGTGCTTGTACATGCGAAGGACAGCGCGAGACTCATTAGATGCCTGCTTCGGAGGATTCTTGGCTTTACCCATAACTATCTCCGCCGCGCTTTTTTATCGGCGCCGTGCCCGTAATAAGAACGGGTTGGCGCAAACTCGCCAAGCTTGTGACCCACCATTTCCTCATTGATGAGGACGGGGATAAACTTGTTGCCATTGTGAACCTGAAAATTCAGACCAACAAATTGTGGCAGGATGGTCGAACGACGTGACCAGGTCTTGATGACCTCACGACGTTCAGACGCATGCGCCTTCTCGGCCTTCTTCAGGAGGTAGCCGTCGACAAACGGGCCTTTCCAGACGGAACGTGACATTCTCTACGTCTCCCTAGCGTTTCGCGTTACGGCGACGGATGATCAAACGATCCGAAGCCTGTTTACGGCGGGTTTTAGGCCCGCGTGTTTTCTTACCCCATGGCGTCACTGGGTGACGTCCACCGGAGGACTTACCTTCACCACCACCGTGCGGGTGATCGACCGGGTTCATAACCACGCCGCGAACGTGCGGGCGCTTGCCTTTGTGGCGGTTACGACCCGCTTTACCCATCACTTGGTTCATATTGTCTGGGTTGGACACAGCACCAATTGTGGCAACACACTGATCTGGAACCATGCGCAGCTCGCCGGACGTCAGCTTGATTTGAGCGTAACCAGCGTCACGACCAACCAACTGAGCGTAGCACCCTGCAGACCGCACCATTTGGGCGCCCTTGAGAGGCTTCATCTCAATGTTGTGAATGATTGTACCGACAGGAATATTCTTCAGCGGAAGAAGGTTGCCGGGTTTAATATCTGCGGTCGTCGAAGAGATAACCGTATCACCAACAGCCAGACGCTGCGGCGCAAGAATGTAAGACAGCTCACCATCTTCATACTTGATCAGCGCAATGAACGCTGTGCGGTTCGGATCATATTCGAGGCGCTCGACAGTTGCCGGCACGTCCCATTTGGTCCGCTTGAAATCGATCTTACGATATAGACGCTTTGCAGCACCGCCTTTGTGGCGTGCCGTCATGCGACCTTTATTGTTACGACCACCGGTTTTGGTCAGACCCTCAGTGAGCATTTTCACCGGACGGCCTTTGTGCAGCTCAGAACGGTCAACGAGGACCAGCTGGCGGCGACCTGGGGACGTAGGTTTGTATGTCTTTAATGCCATCTAAACTCTCCTACAGGCCCGTCGTGATGTCGACAGATTGACCTTCTGCCAGCGTCACGATTGCCTTTTTGAAGTCAGAGCGGCGGCCAGGCATTCCACGGAAGCGCTTGGTCTTACCTTTCACCAGGATCGTGTTGACCTTGGTGACCTCGACTTTGAACAGGTTCTGGACCGCCTCTTTGATGTCTGGCTTGGTGGCCGTCAGAGGAACACGAAAGATGATCTTGTTCTCTTCAGCAACCAGCGTCGACTTCTCCGTAATGATTGGAGAAAGAAGCATGTCATAATTGTGAGGCTTGATATCAGCCATGGATTAAGCCTCCGCTTTCGCGCCATTGAAGCGCGCTTCGATACCGGCCAGCGCGTCTTTGGTGACGACCAAAGTCTTGCGACGCAGCACGTCATAAACATTGAGACCAGCGACTGGCAGAACATCCACGTTCGGAATGTTTTGAGCCGCCTTGGCGAAATTCTCATCGACAGATGTGCCACCAATGATCAGCGCGTTTGAAAGACCCAGCTTTGCGAGTTTCGCAGAGAGGTCTTTGGTCTTCGCGTCTTTCAGCTCAGCCTTGTCGAGCACCAGAACAGCGTCGTCTTTGACTTTCGCTGACAGCGCATGAGCCAAGGCCATTTTGCGGACCTTTTTAGGCAGGGCGTGCGCATGACTACGAACGCGAGGCCCGTGCGCAACAGCACCGCCTTTAAAGATACCGGCATTCTTGGAGCCGTGACGGGCGCCGCCAGAACCTTTTTGGCGGATATATTTCTTAGTGGTGACAGACACTTCGCCGCGAACTTGCGTTTTGTGTGTGCCAGCCTGGCGTTTGGCGAGCTGGTAGCGAACCATGCGCTGAATGACATCGCCGCGGATCTCTTCGATCCCGAACACAGCATCATCCAAAGTGGCTTTGCCAGCGGCCTTGCCTTCGAGTGTTTTGACTGAGAGTTCCATTATTCAGCACCCTCTTTCAGAAGCTTCTTCAGCAGGTCCTGGTCGACTTTCGCGCGCGGCTGACCGCCAGCGAGAATGTCTTTGGCCTGACCGACCCAATCTTCGTTTGCAGCATCTTCAGCGACACCCAGCTCTTCGAGCAAGGCTGTGCGCTCATCGTTCGCCATTGCAACAAAACCTGAGAGCGTGCCGAGGCCCTTCTCTTTCAGGTTCTCTTCTGTCTTTGGACCAATGCCGTCGACGAGGACGATATTGTCAGCCGCAGTGCCTTCGATCTTGACGTCAGCTTTAGGCGCCTTGCCCTTGGCCGGCGCTTTGAACGAACCGTCTGCGGGCGCATCAGCGTGGATTGCCTTTTTCACAGCATCGCGGATCTCTACGAAAGAGCCCTCTGCACCTGGGATAGCGCCTTTGACCAGCACCAGACCACGCTCGACATCTGTACGAACAACTTCGAGATTTTGAACCGTCTTACGATCAACACCGTAATGACCCGCCATCTTCTTACCTTTGAAAACCTTGCCTGGATCCTGGCACTGACCTGTCGAACCATGCGAACGGTGAGAGATAGACACACCGTGCGTGGCGCGAAGGCCGCCAAAGTTCCAGCGCTTCATCGCACCAGCAAAACCTTTACCGATGGAAACACCAGCAACGTCGATTTTTTGACCAGGAACAAAATGATCGGCCTGAACTTCAGCGCCGATCTCGGGTAGATTGATGTCCGACTTGACCCGGAACTCTTTTACTTTCGCCTTAGGAGCGACACCCGCGCTGGCGAACTGCTCGCGCTGCGCTTTTGGCGTGCGCTTGGCTTTCTTGTCGCCGGCACCCATGACGACAGCTGTATAGCCGTCGGTGCGCTTGACCTGGCCACCCTTTTTGGTGGTCACGTCGCGCTCATCTTCAGTGCGCAGGCCGACAACCTGACATCCGTCAAGCGCCAGAACAGTGACAGGCACGTGGCGGCCTTCTTCACTGAATACGCGTGTCATGCCCAGCTTACGAGCAAGCACGCCAGATCGTTGAGCCGGAAGAGCCATTAGCGCGCTCCCTCAAGCTTGATCTCAATACCAACACCAGCCGACAGATCGAGCTTCATCAGCGCGTCGACGGTTTGTGGGGTCGGGTCAACAATGTCGAGGATACGCTTATGCGTACGGATCTCGAACTGCTCACGAGACTTTTTGTTCACGTGTGGGGATCGGTTGACTGTGAAGCGCTCTTTGCGGGTCGGAAGCGGGATTGGCCCACGCACTTCCGCGCCGGTGCGCTTGGCAGTCGAAACGATTTCACGCGCTGACAAATCGAGCGCGCGGTGATCGAAGGCTTTAAGCCGGATCCTGATATTCTGTTTTTCCATCCTGCGATGTCCATTCACATAAAAAACCACACATCGAGGCAGCACACAGTGCGGAGCGCCTAGACACGAGGAATATTCAGTTGTTCGTTTCGGTTACCAGCGTTTGCCTTCACGGCACGGCCTAGCTTGCGAATTGAGGCCATTACGGGAATCAATCGAGGACGTCAACAGCGCTTTGTGCAGAATCTGAAATCAAGGCAGAGACTGCGATTTGGAGGAGGATTGGCCCGCCCGGTTTTATCGCTGCCGCGACCTCATACCCTCCCGCAAAAATGATTGCCAATGTTTAGTTCGCGGGCGGCATTCCATATAAGTGACGAACACTGTCCGGAACCTTTGTCATATCGATCACAATACCACGCTCGGCGCCCACTTTGCCGACAATCGCGCCGATTTCTGGCGGGCTGAGGTCTCCCGCAGACGCAGCCTCCATTGCCACCGCATCGAAGAAGTCATCAAACTGGCCTTCAGAGGTCCCGACCAACAGAATGGCATCTGTATCACCGTCGTTCCACATCGCATGCCAACCGCCGCGCGGCAGCAAAACGAACCCGCCCGCGGAAATACGCTTCTGCACGTCGTCCACCATAAATGTGACATGCCCATCGCGAACGTAGAAAAACTCATCTTCATGTCGGTGACGATGCGGCGGTGCCCCCGCCGTCTGCGCAACGATGCTAATCTCGAACAGACTGAGACCGCTCTCAGTTTGATCAGCGGAAGCCAGTCGAGTCGTGGGATGAAGCGGGAACTCTACTCGATTGCCTTCACCAGCATCGAGGATCACGCCCGGCATAATCTTCGTCGGCGCAGGGTCCTGCGACGCCGGGGTCGCAGCGCATGCGGACGCGATGAGCAGCCCGGCTCCCAAGGCAACGATTTCGACGTGTTTCAGCATTTTGGTGTCCCCCTAGTTCGGCCAACCCTCTTGCGGTCGCTCGTGATTGTCAATTGAGGGGTCTAGGTGAATCCGTTTGCAATCCAAAGCACGGCAGAAATTGTAAACAGTGAAAATACGGTCTGGCAGGCAATCAGATTGGCCGCCAATCCCGCATCGGCGCCGAGCTGCCGGGCCAAGATCGTGCCGTTCGACGCGGTCGGGACCGATGTCGCAATCAGAATGGCCAGCAGAACCGGCGGCGACACGCCGAGGGCAATCGCGCTCAGGCCCGCAATCAGCGGCAGGCCTAACAGCCTCAAGAAAGACCATCCGACGATGACGCCAATTGGCGCCGACCGCGCTTTGAGTTGGATCGCCGCACCTGTGGTCAACAATCCTGCTGCAATCGTCGCCTGCGCCAGCAAGTCCAATGTGTTGAAGGCAAGTTGCGGCAATGTGATCGGCAAAAAGTTCAGTGTGATACCAACCACGCAAGCGATCACGAGCGGGTTGATGGCAATTTGCCGAACCAGATGCGCTGTGTTTGCACGCGCATTTGAGAAAGAGATCAATGCCGACACCGAAAGCACATTGGCCGTCGGGATCATCGCCGCGGCTGCGACAACCACCAGTGCGACGCCGACACCGCCCATCATTTCCTGAGCCAGCGCCAATGCAATAAACGTGTTCCAGCGCACTGCAGATTGAACGAAAACACCGAGGCGCTCACGTGGCTGCTTCAACACCCAGCCTATAAGAATGCTGACACCGCCAAGCGCCAATTGCGCGGACACCAGCGCGATCGGCATGGCCAGTTCAAGATCACTGAAATCCGCGATCGCCAGCTTGCCAATGATCAAAGCCGGGAAGAGCACAAAATATGTGACCCGCTCGATTCCAATCCAGCCGGCGGGGGTCAGCAATTGCAACGCTGATAGAGATTTCCCGAGCAGCAGGATAAAAGCGATTGGAAACAGCGCGATCAATACTGATAACATCAGGCGCGCTCCCTCACACTTGCGGCGTGCTCAATCTCATACCTCTGCACGTCTGTCGAGCGGGCTTCGGTCGACCTCGGCTTGCAGGCTTCGCAGGTTTCGCTCTACACATCAGCCTTGAGCGGAGAGAGCCTTCCATGTGAAGTCGGTCGTCTGGACCTTAAGCCTGCTGGTGCTGGCATCATGCTCAGCGCCGCAGACCGAACAATCGGAGACGGAGCCTGCTACAATGGCGACATCTGAACGCCCTGCCCCAGTCACACTGGAAGCAAACCAAGGGCCTGTACAATGACACAAAAACTGGGCCCGGGTGTTCTCGTGGCCGCGGCCTTTACGCTAGCCGGTGCCAATTTCGGATTTGCCCTGGTCTGGGCCCTGGTCTTCGCAACCATCGCCACAATCATCTTGCAAGACATGGCGGCACGCCTCGGCGCGGGCGCCCAACTCGGCCTTGGTGAAGCCCTCATGCAAAGTGCGTCCATACCCGCCATTAAATGGTTCGCGGGCAACCTGCTCATCGGCAACGCGGCTTATGAAGGCGGCGACCAGGACCGGAAATCGAAACTGTTTCGTGGCACGGCTTTGTTCGTTGTGGTGGTTGGCGCCGCGATCAGCCTGTCTGGCATCAAACCGGCGTCTCTGATCCTGATCGCCCAATATGCCAATGTCCTGTTACTGCCGATCATGGCGGCCTTTCTGCTCTGGGTGATGAATCTGAAGGATCTGCCCGGGGCCCATACTAATTCCGCGCTCGCTAATATTGCAGGCGTGAGTGTGGTTTTGATCACATTGGGATTTGGGCTACGCTCTATCCTTCGCGCCGCCGGGATTTGGGCATGACCAAGCAAATCGACTTGAATGCTGACCTTGGCGAGGGCTGCGCCTTTGATGCTGAGCTGATGTCCGTTGTAACCAGCTGTAACATTGCCTGCGGGGGGCATGCCGGTGACGAGGCCTCGATAAAGCAACGATTATTGGAGCGCTGGCTTGGGCCTCCAGACCAAACGGGCATTGGCTGCCTGTATTGATCTCCCCAGGGCGCGCGCGACTTATGCCGCGGCGTTTCGCTTTGTGATCATTGGCGCCACGATTGCCAGCACGATACACGCCGCGGCGCACCATCCGCTCATATAAATCATCTGCCTCGGCAGCGATATGCCTTGATCGATCAGATAGCCCGTCAGACCAGGTCCAATCGCTGTCGCTGCGACGCTGGCGGCAACGGCGATGGCGCGGACAGATCCCAGATTGCGAACGCCATAGACCTCAGGCCAGAGCGCACCAATCAGCGTGGCTGAGAATCCATAGCTGAGCCCGACCAGGATCATGAACACATAGATCCCCCAGAGCGGCGTCAGCACACCCACGGCCAGCGAGGCCAGGCAGAGCGGGATGAGATAGAATGGCAACAGACGAATGGCCCCAAAGCGATCAATCAGCTGGCCGCTGACCAGAGAGAAAGTCACCGTCGTCAGGGCCATGAGCGGGAATGCGCCAGCGAATGCCAGCGCATCATATCCGCGCAACTCGATCAGATAATCCTGATGAAAGAAGATCGTCGTTCCAATGAAAGGCGGCGCCAGAACTCCGACCAGCAAAGCATAGAAGATTGGGTCAGCGGCGACTTGCGCAACCGTCTTGTCCGGGCCGAGCCTCGCATCTCCGCTGGTTGCATCGACGCTTTGCGGCGCGCGTTCCTGCTGCCAAAGTTTGAGCAAGACCGGCCATGCGAACACGAGCAACAGGCCTGCCGCGATGACCCAGCCCGCTTGCCACCCAATCGATACCGCAACCAGTGTAAACGCAATCGGCAACAAGGCTTCACCAGCTTGATGCCCCGGCACAATCAAAGACGTCGCCCGGCCGCGATTGGCGACAAACCAACGGCCGATCTCTGTATAAGCTGTATGAGTCATCATCCCCTGTCCGAACAGGCGAAGCAGATAGATTGCAACCACCAGAATGATCAAATTGGGCGCAAACGCGATCAGCAAGCACGCCCCGGCCAGGGCCGGAATGACAAACCGTGCGACTTTCCATCCAGGCATATGATCCAGCACCCGCCCAAGAAAGGGGAGTGTCAACGCGCTGCCAATCGTGGCGATCATATAGATGCCGCCAAATTCACCATCGCTCAGGTCAAACTTGGCGCGCAGCTCTTCGCCGGACAGGCCAATGAAAAAGGTCTGCCCAAATGAAGAGAAGAATGTGAGCAGAAACCCGCCCGCGATCCATCGGCTGTTTTCTCGGAAGAACGCAATCATCTATCGCCTATGAGCGAATTGGCGCGGTATGGGAAGTGTTTCGCTTGCCTCGCTGCATCAGTTCAGAGACAATACACTATGCAAGATCGACTGAGACGCCTCCCAAAAGTCCAAACCTTATTAGAGACCGAGTTGGCAAGCCAACTCATCCAGACCTATGGCCATGAGGATGTTGCCAACGCGATCCGACTGAGACTGCAAGATGCTCGCGAAACCATTATCGCCAATGATCATGAACCAGATCTCGACGCGTTCAATCAATCCTTGTTTGACGACATCTCTCGATCGCTGGACATATCGCGCAGCCCGAGCTTGCGCCGGGCGATTAACGCGACAGGCGTGATCATTCACACCAATCTCGGACGCGCTCGACTGGCGCCCGAAGCCATTGAAGCGGTGTCTGCCATTGCCGCAGACTATTCAACTCTGGAGATGGATCTCGAGTCCGGCAAACGTGGCTCACGGCACGGTCATGTCGAGGCGTTGATTTGCCATCTGACCGGCGCTGAGGCGGCGATCGTGGTGAATAATTGCGCTGCCGCGATCCTGACTTGCCTGACCGCGCTTGGGGCTGGAAAACACGTCATCGCATCGCGCGGAGAAATGGTTGAAATTGGCGGCTCGTTCCGCATGCCGGATGTCATCGCCCAAAGCGGCGCGCATTTGCAAGAGATTGGCACCACGAACAAAACGCATTTGCGTGACTATGCCGACGCAATCAGCGATGACACGGCGCTTTTGCTGAAAAGCCATACCAGCAATTATCAAGTGATAGGCTTCACATCTGTTCCCTCGCGCCAGGAATTGGCCGAACTGGCGCAGCAGACCGGTACGCACTTGATCGAGGATTTAGGCAGCGGCGTTCTGGTTGATCTGTCGCCCTACGGATTGCCGAACGAACCGGTTGTGCGCGATGTCCTCGCGGCGGGAGTCGATGTCGTGACATTCTCGGGCGACAAGCTTCTCGGTGGGCCACAAGCAGGCATCATTGCCGGGCGCCGTGAATTGGTCGAGCGGATCAGAACCCACCCGATCGCCCGCGCCGTTCGCATCGACAAACTCTCCCTGGCAGCCTTGCGCGCAACACTGGAATTGTACCGCGCGCCCAACAATCCCGTCGAGCGGGTTCCTGTACTACAAGTTTTGGCGGCTCCTATTGAGGATCTTCGCGCCCGCGCTGAAACACTTGCAAGTCTGATGAGTGACAAACAAGACCTCGAAATTGAAATCACCCCGACGGTCGCTCGCGCCGGAGCAGGCTCGCTTCCGCAACAGGATTTGCCAAGCGTCGCTGTCTCGCTGGCCAGCTCAAATCACTCACCGGACACGCTCGCAAGTTTCCTCCGCCAAGCGGAGACACCTGTCTTCGGACGTATTTCCAAGGATCGGCTATTATTAGATATGCGGGCGGTCGCTGATGATGAAGTCACGCAAATCGCAGACGCGGTTTCAGCCATTTCACAGACATGACGCACAGAACCGTCGCGGTTATCGGACATGTCGATCACGGCAAGACATCTCTCGTCAAATCTTTGACGGGTATTGAAACAGATACGCTGAAAGAAGAACAAGCGCGCGGGTTGAGTATTGCACTGGGCTTCGCGAGCCGCCCCGCGCGCGGCGGCCATATCCATTTCATTGATGCCCCCGGCCATGCCGACTTCATCCGCACCGCAGCATCCGGCATTAGTGGCGCGAATGCTGTTTTGCTGGTGATTTCAGCGGTCGACGGCATCCAGCCTCAAACACTGGAGCACCTGAAATTGGCGCACTTGTTTGGTGTGCCCCATGTCATCGTTGCGCTGACGAAGTCCGATCTTGTTTCGGACGAGATCAAGGCCGCCCAATCCGGAATGGCGGCACAGATGCTCATGCCTTTCGCATTTGAAACATCCTCCATCACGCCCTGCTCCAGCACGACCGGCAACGGCATGGACGCCCTTATCGAAGCACTCGAGCGCGTCGCGGACTTGCCGATCAAGGGCGCGCCACCCGCCGAAATCTTCTTGCCGATAGATCGCGTGTTTTCATCGCCAGGCGCCGGTACGATTGTGACCGGCACGCTGGTCCGCGGCGTTCTGGAGCCTGACGCGGCAGTTTCCCTCATGCCGTCTGACCAGGCGACCTCTGTGCGCGGATTGCAAGTCGTCAACCGTGATGTCGCGTCTGCCTCGGCCGGAACACGTGTCGCGGTGAACCTGCGCCATGTTGACACCAAGTCGATCAAGAAAGGACAAGTCCTTTGCGCCGCCAACACCTTTCAAGGCAGTAATCTGATGGATGTCGCTCTAGACGCGCAAAAACCAGATTTGAAACATATGCAGCAAGTCATGGTCCTGCTTGGAACGAGTGCGGTTCCGGCGCGCATTCGTTTGTACCAGGCCGGTCACGAAGCAGAACCGTCCGCGAAACCGTTTGCTCAGATCGAATTCAAGTCGCCGTTAGCGGCCTATTCCGGGCAGCGAATGGTGATCCGAAACCCTGCGACTGCGGAGATTTTGACGGGCGGCGCGATTCTGGATCCGAACGCCCGCCTCATCACACGTCAGAAAGGGGCACATATTCGCGTACTCGAAGCGACCTTGGCCGGCGATGTGATCGAAATTGCCACCGCGCTGGCGACGCGCGACCATGGCAGTATTGAGCTGAAGACTTTAGCGAGACTTTCTCGGCATCCGATAAATGAATTGCTGGCGCGGCTCGGTGAAACCTTTGAGTCAAATGCCTCAGGGCTGGCCTTTCGAAGCGCAGATGTCAGAAACTTGCAGAAGAAATATCTCGATGCGCTGACCAGCTTGCACGCCGCGCACCCTTGTCGGCCCCTCATCTCGACCGACCAAATACACGCCGCCCTTCGCCCCGCATCTACGCCGCTTGTTACCTGGACCGAGCGCCAGCTACGAGACGAGGAAGTGATCTGCCTGAGCGAACGCGGCGCGGCGCTTGTCAGTCATGATCCACTTGCAGCGATGTCACCAGAGCAGGTTGCAGCCTATCGAGACGCGGAAGCACGTCTGGTCGACATCGCCCTGCACCCTGTCCCTGTTTTTGATCCTGAGACCCAAACGCCAGAACAAAGCGATTTGCTCGACTTACTGGTCTGGACCGGTCGCGCCATCCGATTTTACAATCATAGTTTGAAGCAGAGCTTTCTGCTCCATACAGACGCTGTCACACTGGCCTGTGAAACACTCGCCAAAACCTTTCCCGGTGAGATGTCTTTCACGACCGGCGATGCTCGCGCCGTCCTGGCAACCAATCGAAAAACCATTGTCCCCCTGCTTGAGCACTTTGATCGCATCGGCGCGACCAAACGCAACGGAGATGTGCGGCACATTGCCAAAGAGGGCATGGAAGATCAGCCTTGCGCCTCAGTCTCGGCCAGCTAAACCTGCGCCCATGCGGAGGCGACTGGAGTCTGGTGGCTTCCCTGGTCTTCAAAACCAGTGACGCGTCGTAACCGGCGTGTGGTGGGTTCGATTCCCATCCGCCTCCGCCAAACCCATGACGCGGCGCAACTCATGGACAGATACCGGAATCTCCGCATAGCTGTCTCTGACAAAGAGAGAAGCGATCATGGCGGACACACCAAGTTTCGAGCTCACAGACCTGGACGGGGAAACGCGCGCTTATCCGGCCTCGAAACCCAGCCTGATCTGTTTCGTCAAAGAAGATTGCGAAACCTGCAACACAGCCGCCCCGGTCATCAACGTGTTTCATGCAACATATGGCGATAAGGCAAATGTCTGGATGATCAGCCAGTCGGCAGATGGCAGCGTCATTCTGAAAGATCGCCATGGGCTGAACCTGCCAATCCTCGACGATTCAGATCTGAAAACCTCCTTCGCCTATGATTTCAACATCGTCCCTGCTGTATTCTGGTGTCCGGACGGAAAAACCGCGGAAACATCCTTCGAAGGCTTCGTGAAACAGGAATGGCGCGACGTGGATCAGACGATGGCATCGACGCTCGGGGTGTCAGCCGGCAAGATTGATTGGGACGCCTTACCTGACTGGCGCCCGGGGTGCGGGTCCAAGCACCTCGACCCTGAGATCAATGACCGATTGCGCGCAGAGGCCGATGACAGCCCGATCCGGGCTAGAAAAATCGAGATTGCCAGCGCTGATGACGTGGCTGAATTCATGTTCGATCAGGGTTTCTCTGACGGCTTGCCGCTGGTGCCCCCGACCCCGGAGCGCGTCCTGCGCATGCTGAGTGGAACGCGCCGTAATGCGAAAGAGGTGATTGCGCAGATGCCACCCAATATGGGCGACGCGACAATCGAGAAAATCGCCATCAACGCCGTCATGGCCGGGTGTAAGCCGGAATACCTGCCCGTGGTGATTGCCGCGATCGAAGCGATTTGCACCGATGAGTTCAATATCCATGGGGTCAATGCGACGACGATGGGCGCGTCGCCTGTTCTTGTCGTGAATGGCCCCATTTGCCAGCGCATTGGCATGAATAGCGGCCTGAGCGCCCTCGGCGCAGGCAACCGCGCCAATGCCACGATTGGCCGGGCTGTGCGTCTCGCGGTGCGCAATATTGGTGGCTCTCACCCAGGCGGCACGGACCGTTCGACCATGGGTAGCCCAATGAAATTCACCATGTGCTTCGCTGAACGAGAAGAGCGTTCCACGTGGTCTCCTCTACATGTCGAGCGGGGCTTCAAGGCAGAGGACTCTGTTGTCACTGTCTTTGCCATGACGTCAGGCCCATCTCTGATTGTTGATCAGGAATCACGCGAGCCGGACGAAATTGCCGGAACCCTGGGTCTCGGGCTGGAAGCGGTATTTCTGTCCAAATATCATATGATGCCGGTCGACACGCTGCTTGTCGTTTGTCCGGAACATCTCGATACGCTGATGAAAGACGGCCCCTATAGCAAAGACCGGTTGCGTGATCGCATTCAGGAGGTCACTAAAAAACCACTGCGCGACATGGTCGCCAATGAGACATCTGGCGCTGGCATGACACGCGCCGCTGCGGCGAAACTGAGCGACGAACAACTTGACCGCATCGTGCCGAAATTTGCCAGTAATGACTATATCCATATCGTCGTCGCTGGCTCTGATGCAGGCAAGTTTTCCGGCGCGTTCCACGGCTGGGCAACCGGCGAGATTGGCTCGCAATCGGTGTCCCGCAAGATTGAAGAGATTTAGAAGAAGGAGGAAGAATGACGCTAATTCTTGATCCAACCGACGAAACTGTCCCCGTCAGCCGGCAAATCACGCCGCGCAACGGGCAAGTCTCAGGTGTGGTTGGCTTGATGGACATTCGAAAACCGCGCGGCAACATCCTGCTCGATGAGCTGGAACGCCTGATGAGTGATCGAATGCCGGACATTGAAATCCGGCGCTTTGCCAAGCCAACGTTCACCAAGCCTTGCCCTGATGACTTACGGGCACAGATGAAAGCGGAATGTGATTTCGTTATTGAAGCATTGGCTGACTGAGGGTCTTGTACGACGTGCAGTATGCACGACACAGTCTGGTTTGAAATCCAGGGCCTACCGGCAGTTACAATTGCTTCAAGCGAATTCCATGACGCAGCAGTCACTCAGCGCAATGCGCTGGGGATGAGCGAGGCGCGATTTGTTCTTGTTGACCATCCGATTCAGGATGCAACAGACGAGGAGATGCGCGCCAAAGCTGTCGCTGTTTTCGATCAGGTGGTTGCCGCACTAACCGCTTGATCGTATCGCTAATCTAAGCTGATCAGCCCGGTCGCAAGATCGGGCTGATTGTTTTTGAGACCTTGCCGGGAGGCATCGCAACAGAGAAAGGACTTGTTCGCGTGCAGATGGGCCGCCCTATTCCGATCACCCGGGACCTCGTCTTGCTGGGCGGTGGCCATACGCATGCATTGGTCTTGCGCAAATGGGCGATGACCCCGCTTGCCGGCGTGCAGGTGACGCTGGTCAATCCGGGCGTGAAGGCGCCTTATACAGGCATGCTGCCAGGTTTTGTGGCCGGGCATTATTCGCGAGATGCCTTGGATATTGATTTGGTGAGACTGGCCCGCGCGGCTGGCGCACGTTTGATCGTTGATCGCGCCATCGGGATCGACACCAACACGAAACGTGTGCAGCTCTCCGATCGGCCCGACATTGCCTACGACACACTCTCGATCGATATCGGCGTGACATCTGCTTTGGCAGAGGAACCAACTAACGAACTCGACATTGTACCGGCCAAACCGCTCGGCCCGTTTGCAAATGCGTGGGACAGCTTTCTTGGTCGGCTCGATGCGCAGGACGCACCCGCAAAGATTGCAATTATTGGTGCAGGAGTCGCAGGCGTTGAACTCGCGCTCGCAATGGCGTTCCGGTTGCGAACTGAGGGACAGACGTCCACCGCGATCAAACTGATCGAAGCCGGACCTGAGCCGCTGCGCGAACTCAACCGATCGGCGCGCCGGAAACTGCTTTCTGATCTCGATGCCGCTGGCGTGAGGATCGAGACCGATCACAACGCGGCCTCACTGGAACGGGACACTGACTTCATTGTCAGCACAGCTGGCGCAGCACCATATGCCTGGCTTTCAAAAACCGACCTGGCGCTGGAGAATGGCTATGTCGCGGTCAACCAGCAGCTTCAGTCGATCAACGCGCCGGAGGTCTTTGCGACGGGAGATTGTGCTCATCTAACGCACGCGCCGCGACCAAAAGCCGGCGTCTTTGCGGTCCGCCAAGCCCCGACTTTGTTTGAAAATTTGCGCGCGCAGCTCTCAGGCGGCGCTTTGCGCAACTATCAACCACAACGCTCTTATCTGAAGCTGATTTCGCGGGGTGGAAAATCGGCGGTCACCGACAAATGGGGCATCGGTATTTCTGGTGATTGGGTCTGGCACTGGAAAAATCGCATCGATCAGGCCTTCATGACGCAGTTTCAGACCCCGGTGGAAATGCCTGTGCCGCCCCGGCCCGAACACCTCGCATTGGGCGTCGCTGCGCAGCTAGACCACAGCGAAAACCCGTGCGGGGCGTGCGGTGCTAAAGTTGCGCAAGAACCTTTGTTACAAGGCCTTGGTGCAGCGACATCAGGCGCGACGTCGCTGGATGACGCGGCGATTGTCAGAATCGGCGACCGCACGGAAGTGTTCAGCACTGACCATCTGCGCGCCTTCAATGCAGATGCCTACATACTGGCAAAAGTCGCGGCGATCCATGCGCTCGGCGACATCTGGTCGATGGGCGGACGTCCCAGGACGGTCTTGTCGCAGATTATCCTGCCGCCACTTGCGGCTTCAAAGCAGCGTGAGATGATCCGCGAAATCGCCGCAGGGGCAGGAGAGGTCTTTGAAGCGGCTGGCACACAGATTGTCGGCGGTCACACAAGCAGCGGCCAGGAATTGACCATTGGATTTTCCATATCTGGGACTCTGGAGCGCGAGGCGATCACACAATCGGGTGCGTCAGCTGGGGATGTTCTCGTCCTTACCAAACCAATCGGCACCGGCGTTATTCTGGCTGCGGAAATGCGGCAACTGGCCGATGGCCGCGATTATCAGGCAGCCTTGCGCAGCATGTGTCGTCTGCAAATCGCGGCATCAGAGATACTCGCGAAAACGGCGTCAGCGATGACGGATGTCACGGGATTTGGACTCGCCGGGCATCTCCTCAATATCCTCAATGGCTCTGGCCTTTCTGCGCAAGTGAAGCTGGCGAACATACCAATCCTGGCTGGTGCCGAGCAATTGAACGCTGCCGGAATTCGCTCGACCCTCTGGCAGGCAAATGCCGATCAAGCGTCGCGCATTTCTGGGTCTGCAACTGGCCGCGCCGACTTGCTGTTCGACCCGCAAACTTGCGGCGGCATGCTGGCGACAATTCCCGTCGACAAGGTGCAGCAAACGATCGATGCGTTCGCAGCAATAGGCGAACCGATCTGGAAAATCGGGACCCTTGCGGATGGGGCGCCGCACATCGACTTGCTTTGAACCGGAATGGATCGCAGCAGGCCGGATTCACCCTGAACGCCCCGCTAGCGCGGTAGCGGTCTCAAATACAGTATGCCATCCAATTCAAGTAGTTGAGGCGGCGGTGCCAGAGACCGACACTTCTTCTCAACATTGTCACCGGTCGAAACGTCAAACCGATAGCCATGCCATGGACATGTGATCATCCCATCTGCATCAATTGCGCTGTCCTCCAGGGGGCCGAGCAAGTGGGGACAGACAGCGCTGTGAACCATCCACTTTTTCTGCCACATACGCACACAATAGCGCCCGTCATCGGTTTCCACCACATGTGCTTGACCGGTGTCCAGATCTGCGAGCGCAGAGATCCGAATATCACTCGATTGTATCAACGCCTTGTCCCAACGCTGACGATCATCCAGCGCGCTCTGGCGCCCTGACATCAAAGCCTGATCCTCATCATACAGCGTTGCATATTGCTGCGTCATATATTGCAAAATCTTGTCCGCCTCGGCGGCTGTCTCTGGCGGCTCTGGCAAATAAAACCGCACATCAACTTCGATCTCGCCGTCCGCCACCGCGCTTGCCTGAGTGTGGATCTCCATGCCTTTGCCAGGACCGGAATAGACCGTGGATACCCAATAATGCTTGACCTTGTCGACGAGCAAATCAATCAGCTGATAATCAGCGCTGGACCTGTTCGGCAGACCGATCTTGGCGCGCCAGCCCCAGCCGCCGCTGGCGATCAGCTCAATCGAGGAAAAGGAGCTTGAATGGACATAAGGCAGATGCTCCCAATCATAGGCATTCTCCATCATCCGCGCCAGATTGACGGGCAAAGGACGGACATAATTGCCAAGATAATGAAGCTCTGAAATACGGTCGAAATCGATACTGTTCGGGCGCGCGTCAGTCAAATTCTGCTCGGTTTCAATCAACATAGCTCATCCTTTATTGCGGATTTTCGTCCAAAGCCCCGACATCGAGGATTGGCGCCGCTTCAAGCTCTTCTGCATCAAGCAGAGTCGCGACATGCTCCAAGGCAGAAACGAGCATGGTCTGGTGCCATTCCGGCAAGGTCTCGAAACGCGCCTGGAACGTGTCCTGGAGCAAATCTGGCGCGGAAGTGATGGCGTTCTCGCCCGCGGGCAAAAGTGTCAGCCAGACCCGGCGACGGTCTTCTTCGCAGCGTCGCCGCGACGCCAGGCCGCGAGCGATCAGTTTATCAACCAGACTGGTAATGGTGGCGTGTTTAAGTTGCGTCAGTGCCGAGATCTCACCCGCAGAAATCTCACCGCGCTCGCTTAAGATCTGCATCACCAGCAGCTGCGACGGCGTCAGCCCGACCAAAGAGGCCAGACGTTTTGACGCCTGCTCTGTCTTTCTCTGGATCTGTCGTAACGAGATCAGGGCGTCTTCGGATCGATTGCTCATCGGCTTGCTCTCATTATTTAAACCAGCTCATGTCCAAGCGCTGATTTCAGCGGCTGCAAAGCGTGCTCATACGGTTGCCATTGCCCCTGACCGGTACGGTTGATGGGTTGGCGAACTTGTTCAGAACTCGCCGTTCGTACAGCGCGATCATTTTGATGGAAGTCAACACAAGCGCGTTCAAATGGCAGGTCGCAATAATCCAGAATGCGGTGAACCTGGCCCTCTAAGTCGTCCAGGACGTCCTCATGTTGAACGCGCAAGACTCGGCCTTCAGGCAAGACCGCATTCCAGTGATCCATAAGGTCGACATAGTCGCGATAATAGTGGCCAATCTCTTCGAGACCGTACGTAAACTCCTGCCCTTCGGCGAACAGTTGCTTATAGCCCGACCAGCAGCAATCCATTGGTGCGCGGCGGGCATCAATAATTTTCGCATTTGGCAGGATCAGATGGATCAGTCCAAGATGGCGGAAATTGTTTGGCATCTTGTCCGTAAAGAACGGCGCGCCTTGACGGTGAATACGCGTATTCTCGATATAATCTGTGCCCAGTGCCTGCAGCTCTTCCGTTGATAATTCTGCTAAGACACGCGGATAGCGGTCGCGGTCGCTGATCAGGTTTCGACCGCGCAATCGATGCGCCAATGAGAGAATGTTGGGCAATTCAAGCGTGCCGTCGACCTGGCTGTGCGATGCGAGAATCTGCTCGATCAATGTCGAGCCCGCGCGCGGCAGGCCAATAATGAAAATCGGATCCGGGGCGGTGTTTCCTTTGCCAGTCTGCGCCGCGATCATGTCTGCCGTGCAATAGCGCTTCTGAGCCTCGAACTCGGCCTGCATTTGATCGGTCGTGTAGCGGGTCTGCTTGCGCTTCAAATCATTGCCGCGCTGATAATTGGCAAACGCCTCTTGATAAGCACCACGATCCTCAAAAGCTTTGCCGAGTGCGAACGCGATATGTACCCGCGACATGAAGCTGAGATCGGGTGAAGCCTGGATATCCTGCAATTGCGCCAATTCAGAATCCGTGAATCGATAAGTCTTGAGATTGGCGAGGGCATACCAGGCATCGCCATTTTCCGGCGCCGCTCGCATTGCCGCCTGATAGGCTTCGACCGCTTGCTCAGATCGGCCATAGGTTTTCAAGGCGTGCCCGCGAGATGTCAGTGTTGCAGGATCATCGGGAAGCTGTTCAAGAACCTTATCAAAGGCCGCCAACGCGCGCTCATAATCTCCTGCCTGCAGGCTTTCTATAGCAAACAGGGATTGGAAGACCGGACTATCAGGATCGCGCGCGAGCAGCGCCTCAGCCTGCTCGAGTGCCTGTGCGAATTTCTGTCGTTTGCGCAGCACCTGGATATAATCGATGCGCAGCTGAACATTGTCCGGATCAATTTCTATCGCAGTCTCGAGCAGAAAGTCAGCATCCTCGTGCACGCCGAGGCGTGAGCCGATATCAGCGAGCAGGCGCATGCCCTCAATATGTTGAGGCTGTTTGCGCAGGAAGGTCCGGGCAATCTCTTCAGCGCGCAGGATGCGGCCTTCATGGATGTGATTGGTCACCGCGACCAGTTCACGCGGCAAACCGCGAACGCGGTCGAGCTGCGCTTTTGCCTGCGCGGCTTCGGCGGGCCGGCTCGCTGCGTGCAACAATTCGACTTGCGCTTGCCAACTCGCGGTTAGCGCCGGATTGCACCGCGTGGCTGTTTCAAATGCGACAATGGCTTGCGGCAGCGCGCCTTGCGCTTTCAGCAAGTGTCCTTCTTCCTGATAGGCCCGGCCATAATCCGGGGCGGCTTGTTTCAGTCGATGCAAATACGAGTGTGCGGCGTCATGATCGTTCAAATAGCGCGCAGCGACAGCAGCAATGTATAATCCGTCCTGATCCTCAGAATCAGCATCCAGCAGCGCATGCGCGTGCTCAGCAGCAACGCCAAATTGCCCGGCTTGCATGGCCTTTTGCGCCTGCGTGACCACGTCTGATCGAGAAGATGGATCGCTGCTATTCATAGAGCCCATAAAGAGGCAGCGTCCTGACGGATCAAGACGCTGCACTCAGATGTGATGTTTAGTTTGACTTAAAAGTCGTAACCAACCCGAACGCCAATCGTCCGTGGACGCATTGGTGTGACACGCTCACGGTCAAATACGAAATTGTTGCTCAGCTCAGCATACTCATTCGTCAGATTGGTTGCGAACAGTTCAGCCGACCATTGATCAGCGGTGACGCCAAGCGTTGTGCCGAGGGTGACATAGCCGTCAATATCGGCCTTGTTGATCTCGATAATGTCGCTGACGGAATCATCAGAGAAGACCAGTTGAGGCATGATGTGCGCGGTCAGGCTCGAGCCGCCAATTTCGCGCTCGAGATCCCACTCATAACGAGCGCGGATATTGCCTTGCCATGCCGGAGCGAAAGCCAGCTCTGCACCAACCAGGACATCATTGGTCGGGGTCAGGACTTCTGTGATCTCTGTGTCGAGAATTGAGAAAGCACCGGCAATGGTCAGGCCATCAACTTCAAATGGCGCCCAGGTGAAGTCGCCTTCAAGGCCCTGAATTTCAGCGTTCGCCGCATTGTCAGAGAAGAACAGGTTCACAATTGACGGATCAAAGATCGTCGTCTGGAGGCCTTCAACTTCGACGAAGAATGCCGAGCCATTGAAGCGCAGCGAATTGTTGAACAGCTCTGTTTTCCAACCGAGTTCGAAATTCTTCACATCATCCGTATCGACTGCAAATGGCACGGTGTACCCGCTTGGTCCGGCAGCGCCGCCTGGGCGGTTGAGCAGACCCGGACGGAAGCCTTCTGAATAGGTTGCATAGAACAGCATATCGCTATTCGGCGTCCAGGTGCCGGTCAGTTTGTAGATCGCACCATCCGTCGCGGCTTTATCAGGCGCACCAACTGTATTGTTCGGCGCAAACTGGGCCGAGATATTGGTCCCGAATGCCTGCGCATCCGTGGTTTGCCCCAAGTTGAAGAATGACGAGTTGGCTGAGCCTTCAAGATCAACTTCGATATCATACCAACGCGCGCCGACGGTCACAGCAAACTGTTCCGTCAGGTCAAACGTTGCTTCGCCAAACAGGCCGATCTGTTCGTCCGTACGCAGGACGTCATTTCGGAAAATCACGCCCTCAGGGAACGGACCTGGATCGCTGAAATAACCAGGAGCAGCGTTGCCTACAGCACCGGTCACAGCAGTATTGGTCAACGGGAAGTTCGGGCCGAACCCAACGACGCCGTTAAAGCCAATCACAGCCTCTGAGCCTGGATAGGTAAAGTCGTTCAGCTCTGTCAGTTCCAGATCAGAATAGAAGCCGCCAAACGTCGCGCGCAATCTATTCTCGCGCGGTGTATTGAAGCGCAGCTCATGCGTCTGGACTTTGGTTTCCGTCGAAGAATTGACGAACAGGTTTGGCGCCTGACAGGTTCCAGTCGGCCCCGCAGCGCCAGGATAGGTCACTGCACCATCACAGATATAATATGGCAGATACTGACCAACGAAGAGATAGTCGGAATAATCAACCGTCTGGTCCGTGGTCCGCTCTGTATACGCCCCCGTATAGAGCGCTTCGAGCATGCCCAAGCGGCCCTCAAGGGTCCAGCTTGTATTGTGGAAGCTGTCCTCCATATCGTCTTCGGAGAAGCGTTGAATGTCATAATCATCCAGCTCAGGGTCCGCGAAGAAGACACCTTCGCTATCCAGTTGCTGCTGAGCGTGGGTGACCAGCAGGCTCCAGTCAGAATTAAACTCGTAGGCGCCGCTGATGCGGAAGCCAGCATAGACGGTATCGTTGAAATCGTTTTCCGCGATGCCAGAATTATTGGCCGAAATGAAGTTCACACCAGAAAGATCTGCACCGGCCTGGAAACCCTCGCGATTGGCGGAAACCACGGTGCCATTTGCACGCACGGTACCAGCTGGACGGAAGCGGGCCGATTCTGCGGCAGAGCGTGTGCCGCCAACATTGTCGATATAGCCGCCTTGATTGTCGGTATAGACGACGCCGCGTAGAGCGAGCTTGTCAGAAACCGGCACGTTCAGCATGGCTTCGACGCTATTGCTCATTTCGCCGCCTTCAGTGAACGACGTCGACGCTTTCAATGAGGCATCAAAGCCTGAAAAGTCAGGCTTATTGGTGATCAGGCGAACCGTACCGGCTTGCGAACTGGCGCCGAACAGCGTGCCCTGCGGGCCAGACAGCACTTCGACGCGCTGCAAGTCAGCGGCATAAACGTCAAGGTTTCGGCCGGGTTGTGCCAATGGCTGCTCGTCGAGATAGAAGGCAACGTTTGGTGCCAGACCTGCAACGCCTGCCGTTGTCAGGTTCGGGGTCGTGGAAGCGAGACCGCGAATATAGATCGTGTTCTGACCTGGGCCCGAGCCGCCGGCCGTGACGCCTGGCAGTTGGATCAAATAGTCAGAGAAATTCTTGACGCCGAGCGCTTCAAGTTCCTGTTCGCCAATCGCATTGACGGCGACCGGAATGCTTTGCGCGCTCTCGGACCGCTTGGTTGCGGTAACGGTGACAGTTGTCAGGCGGCGGGCATCTGCTTCGTCGGCATCCTGCGCGACGGCGCTCATGCCAAATAGACTCGTCATGGCGATCAGTGAGACGCCACTCATAAGACGATACATATATAAATCCTCGGATTTTGCTCTGATCACGCAGGCCCACGCCGAATTACGCAGGGCACACAAGAATCGTGACCTCTCTTAGGTGACTGCTCTCTAGCATTTAGTTTGATGATTGAAACAAATTCAGCTGCAATTCCTGCACAAATCACAGAAGGTCGCCTGCGACTGTGCCTTATTTGACGCATATTCAAGTTGCAGGCCGCTACGTCAGGCTGCTGCCAGTGCGTCTGATGCTTTGAAGATCAACACATTTCGTGCATGACAGCTGCAAGCTGACAAGAATGCGATTCAGAATGCTCGACACGGAAAATGCCGCAGCCTCGGAGCTCGAATACGAGACCGATTACGAAGTCGGACAAGACAATGTCGAGGTGCTGGGTCTGGATGTTCACAATCCAGTTTTCTTTCTCGCCGCGACTCTCGTGCTGCTATTCGCGGGTCTGACCCTGGTATTTCCGGAAATCGCCGGCTCTTATCTGCTCACGGCGCGGTCTTACACGCTGCAATCATTTGATTGGCTGTTTGCGATCACTCCAGTGATTGTCTTTGTGTTCTGTCTGGGACTGGCCATTTCCCCGCTTGGGCGGATCCGGCTCGGGGGGCAAAGCGCTAAGCCGGAATTCAAGCTCCACTCCTGGATCGCCATGCTGTTCGCGGCAGGAGTCGGGATCGGGTTCATGTTCTGGGGCGCGGCGGAGCCGCTGGCCTATCATACCGACTGGTTTGGCATGCCGCTCAACGCTGAGCCGGGGACGCCGGAGGCCAACCGGTTAGCGTTCAGCGCCACTCTGTTCCATTGGGGCATTGCGCCCTGGGGCATATACGCCGTGGTCGGGCTTTCGCTGGGATTTTTTGCGCACAATAAAGGGCTGCCACTCTCGATCCGGTCGGCCTTCTACCCTCTGCTTGGCGATCGTGTCTGGGGCTGGTGGGGTCACGTGATCGACTTGTTTGCCGTAGTTTCCACGATCTTCGGACTGGCCACGACCATTGGGCTGGGCAGCACCCAAGCCGCGAGCGGATTAGGCTATATGTTTGATTTCGAGCCGAATATCTGGGTCCAGATCGGGTTGATCGCGGCAATGACTGGCCTCGCTGTGATCTCGGTCATTCGCGGCATGGATGGCGGCGTCAAACTGCTCAGCAACATCAATATGATCGGGGCGTTTGGTCTTCTGGTCTTTGTGGTGATTGCAGGTCCGACATTTCTGATCTTTACCGGCATGGGCGAGAACCTCATCGCATACGTGATGGATACGCCCGCTCTGACCAATTGGGTCGGCCGCGATGATGTCGCCTGGTTCCATGACTGGACCATCTTCTACTGGGCGTGGTGGATTTCCTGGTCACCATTCGTTGGCATGTTCATCGCCCGCATCTCACGCGGCCGGACAGTGAGAGAATATTTCTCAGTCGTCATGCTCGCCCCGTTCGCAATTTGCGTTGTCTGGTTCTCCGCGTTTGGCGAGACCGCTGTCTTCCAATATGAGCAAGGCACAGGCGATCTGGCGGGCGGGATCGTCAATTCAGCAACCGTCTTGTTCCAGATGCTGGACGCCCTGCCTTATGGCTCCATCACCTCGATTATCGCGATCCTGCTGCTGATCGTGTTCATCGTGACTTCGGCAGATTCCGGCGCATTGGTCGTCGATACAATCACCTCTGGCGGCAAGACAGACGCCCCCGTGGCGCAGCGCGTCTTCTGGGCTTGTATGCTCGGACTGACGGCCTCAGCGCTACTATATGGCGGCGGCACAGCCGCCCTTGAGTCGCTACAAGCAGGCACAATCACGGCGGCACTCCCGTTTACAGTCGTGCTGTTGATTTGCTGTCTCAGCCTGTATCTCGGGATGCGAGACGAACATCTTTCAACGCAGGCGCCAGATGACGTCGCCGCGGCTGAATAGCGCGCATCACGCAAAGGCGGGGACCCCAGTATGAACTTGATCCTGACCATTGCGATCTTTGTGACATTGTGCACATCCGCAGTGATTATTCTGCGCTTTGCGGGGATGAAGCTGCAAGGGACCGATCCCCTGCCTTTGACCGCGTTCATGGCGATCCTATTTACGTCGGGCCTTGATGTCGGGCTGATCATGCTCCCGCTGACGGAGTTCCCGGTTTATGAGGCCGAAGCCGAATACGGGTTTACCAATGCGTTGGCGATTGAGTTCGGATTCTGGGGCTTTCTGGTTTGGGCGTTTTACTTCCTGACGACATTCTATTTCTGTGTGGTCGAGCCGAAACTGAAACTGTTCGAAATCGGTTGGGTCAAGCTGATCAATAGCGCCGTGATTATCGCGACATGCGCGTTTACTGGCTTCTTATTCCTGAGCTCGTTGCCGACTTATATTGAAGGTATTCCTGGCCTTTACCGCTACAGTCTGGTCGCAGGTGTTGTCCTGCTCGCGGTCTTGTCGAGTACTGATATTCGCTACGTGAAATGGCTCGGCCTCGGATCCAGCGTGTTATTCTTTGGCCTGATCGCGCTGCTTTGGGCGATGAGCGGCGCTGGGATTGTCGGGCTGGCGCAGAGCGTTTCCAATATAAGCGGCTATTTCGCCAATCTGCCGAAATTCACGTCGCCAGTGACCGATTACCATGCCTTCTATCTGTTCTGGTGGTTTGCCTGGAGCATTATGATCGGCCAGTTCGTCGCCCGCTTTGTCGGCGGATTGCGGGCCTGGCAATTGCTGGTCGCCTTGCTGGTCATTCCGTCCATCCCAATCGCCCTATGGTTTTCGGTCCTCTATATCTACCATACCAATGCCATAGAGCTGGCGGGCATGTTGCAAGCCAGCATGGTCGTGGTCGGGATCATTTTTGTCGTCAATTCGCTCGATTCCCTAACCCGGCTCTATTCGGAAAACCTCAACCTGACCGTCGCGAAACTGAGCGGCCCAGGCTATGTGCTGACCCATTGGGGTCTGCTGTTTGGATTGATTTTGCTCTATCAGTTCACGCCGCTGAAGATTGAGTGGATTGGCTTAGTCGTGATTGGGCTTTATTGCGCGCTTTATGCGCTGACTTTTGCAAGGCGCGGCGATCTCAAAACGGCTTCCTGATGACCAAAATTTTTGACTATATTATTGTCGGCGCAGGTTCCGCTGGCTGCGTCCTCGCCAATCGCTTGTCCGCCGATGGACAGCATTCTGTCCTGCTCCTCGAAGCAGGCGGCAGCAATCAAAACATCCTCATCGATATGCCGACGGCTTTGTCATATCCGATGGCCTCAAAGACGTATAATTGGGGCTATGACTCTGATCCGGAACCAGCCGTTGAAAACCGTCAGATCACATGTCCACGCGGCAAGGGCCTGGGCGGCACGTCGTCTATCAATGGCATGGTCTATGTCCGCGGACATGCCTGCGACTTTGAGGAATGGGTGGAACAAGGTGCCGAGGGCTGGGGCTATGCGGACTGCCTGCCCTATTTCAAGCGCGCCGAAACCTGGCAGAATGGCGAAGACGCTTATCGCGGCGGCGACGGTCCGCTAGGAGTATCTGGCGGCAATAACATGGCCGGAAACCCACTCTATCAGGCCTTCATCGATGCCGGTGTAGAGGCCGGCTATCCCCGCACAGACGATTATAATGGCGAGATTGGCGAAGGCTTCGGCCCGATGCATATGACGGTTCAGAACGGAGTGCGTTCATCCACGTCGCGGGCTTATTTGCAGCCTGCGCTCAAACGCCCAAACCTGACCGTGATGAAGCGCGTTCTCGTCGACAAACTCATATTGGAAAACAAGCGCGCCGTCGGTGTCGTCGCCGCGCGAAATGGCAAACCGGTCGAGCTGCGCGCCAATAAGGAAGTGATCCTTTCCGCAGGCTCAATCGCATCGCCAATGATCCTGCAACGCTCCGGCATTGGGCCGGAAAGCGCGCTTGATCAAGCGGGCATCGAGGCCAATCATATTTTGCCTGGCGTCGGACAAAACCTTCAGGATCATCTCGAAGTCTATTTCCAATTCCATTGCACACAGCCGGTTAGCCTCAATTCCAAGCTTGATCTGTGGAGCAAGTTCTGGATCGGCGCGCGTTGGTTCTTTTTCAAGTCCGGGCTTGGCGCGACCAATCATTTTGAGAGCTGCGCCTTCATTCGCTCGCGCGCTGGATTGAAATCACCAGACGTTCAATACCACTTCCTGCCCGCCGCGATGCGGTATGACGGCACCCCATCGATCAAAGGCCATGGCTTTCAGGTCCATGTCGGTCCGAACAAACCCAAAAGTCGCGGCCGGGTACAGATCACATCAGCCGACCCAAATGCCGATCCGTCTATCCTGTTCAATTATCTCGGTGATGAGGACGATATCGCTGCCTGGCGCCAATGTATCCGCCTGACTCGCGAGATTATCGCGCAGCCAGCGATGGACGCGTTTCGCGGTGACGAAATCCAGCCCGGCCTGGAGATCAGCTCAGACGAGGATATCGACCGCTGGGTCCGTGAGAATATCGAAAGCGCTTACCACCCTTGTGGCACTTGCCGAATGGGGCCGCGAGAGGCCGAAAGCTCCGTCGTCGACACTAGGTGCAAGCTGATCGGCATAGACGGTCTGCGCGTCGTCGATGCCTCCGTCTTCCCGACCGTGCCATATGGAAACATCAATGCGCCAACCATCATGGTGGCCGAAAAAGCCGCTGACCTGATCCTTGGCATGACGCCTCTCACGCCAGAATCCCCAGACGTATGGATCTCTGAAAGCTGGCAGACCGAGCAGCGCGAACGCCGCCCGGTTCGCAGCCTCTAATTGACCCAGATCGGCGACGACCAGGCGCGCTCTTGAAGCGTCATGTCCAAGGCTGGATTTGGCGGTGTTCCGGCTCGAACCGCGTCCCATGTGCTCCAGCGACACGTCGGGTTTTCCAAGACGCGGACATAATAGGCGCTGACTTGATCCGGGTCATAATCCGGGTCGCTCCATAGTGCCTTGAGTTCGCCAACCCCCGAGCCCGGCATTGTGGCACACGAGCTGATATCGACACTGGCACCGTTGTCTGGGCAACGCCGCGTTTCTGGATCGGGCGTTTCACCGCCAGAACACGCGACATCATAGATCGTTTCTTGCGCAGCGCCGTTTTCGGCTGAGACCTTGATGATCTGCAATCGCTGCAAGGGCGCCGATCCCGGATCCTGGATCGCCCAGGCGACAAAGTTAGGGCTGGCCTCATCACCGCCCTCAATCTCACTACCCATAGGCACCCCGTGCGCATAGGCCTGATCAAGCAGGTCCGCGGCACCCAGAATGTCATCTGAATAGTCACCTGCAAACAAGCGCACTTTCATACGCGGACCACTGGTTCCGAACGTTTCTTTGCGGCGCATCGCGTCGAACAGGTCTTCGCGCGTATTCGCGTCCGCCCAGACGCCGACCAATCCGCTGGCGCTGAACTTGGCACCTGTCAGAATGCGTTGATTTGTAGGCGCAGGTACATTCTCCCATGACGTGTAACCTTCCGGCGGCACAGAATTGCGTTGCTGCGGTCCGGCACCATCGGTCGGGAATTTGCCCCAATGTGTTTCTTCTTTCAGGCTCGCTGCTGCGATATGCGTGTCGCTGGATCCGATAAAGCCGAATTTGTATGGATTGGCCCCTAGTTGCTCTTCCAGAGCGATGCCACGTGCCAAAGCCGGGCGCACAAAATCCCCTTCATTGACGGTCGACTTGGCCGCACTTCCAATGAAAATATCATATTGCTCAAACCCGGCCCATTCATCATTCGGCGAGAACATTGGATGGGTTTCTGATGTGCCTTTGATCTGGCTAATCTCGACCAGCGGTTCGTTTGCCAATCGGGTCAGCGCATAGGCTTCCGTGAGGGGATCACCATCATAAGTCTCAAGCGCAAACATTTCGCCGTTCGAGGCGTTTGAATTGTGCGGAATAGCGAGAGAATCGATGCCTTCCGCGCGCTGGTTCGTCATCCACGCCCAGAGGTCTTCCGGGTTGGTCGAATCAAGTGTCGAAAAAACCTGATCTGGCGCTTCATTTTTGAAGATGACATTCCGATGCAGATTAGCCGCGGCCCCGACTTCCTGGCTGACAACCGTCATCGCGGTGAACTCATAGCCCGCAAACGCGGTGAATTCGCCAGGAGCATTATGCCGTTCGGCGGCATTGATCGTTTCAGCCCAGATCTGATTCATATGCGCCTGATCGCGGATCTCTTCGATTGGCGGACCGGTTACAAACGACGCCCCTATGGCGCCAAAGGTTTGCGCCGATTCCGCGGCATCATCGCCAAAGGCGCGCTGGGCCGTCAGGGTTTTTGAGAGCGGGTGATTTGGATCATTCATGAATGGGATGACTCCGAGATATTCGCCATGATCAGTGACCGCCAGAAAGTCGAGCGGCGGGCCATCCAATTGGATCTCATAACCCGCATCATGCGCGATCTTTTCGCCTTTCGCGAACCGGTAAGCATCATCCGGCGTGCGGCGGACGTTGAAGATGTAGGCGTCAAAACTGTTTTGGGTATGGACATGCAAGTCGCCGAAATACGCGTTGCGAGTGGCCGTGCGCTCAATCGTCTTTTCGACCTGGGTTGGTTTGTCTGTCTCAGCGACTGTGTCTTGCACTTCTGGCGTGCTGCAACCGCTTATCGCGACCCCCAAAAACGCGATGATTCCTAGTCGGTTCATGATGACCCTCCGTTTCGATCCCAGCGCGAGAGTGCCTCTCGGTCACGGTTTTGTCCATGCTGCCCCGATGAAAGCCCTATCCGGTCCTGCCTATTTTACGTGCGTGTTGAGCCAGTGCGCGAGCCGGTCGCGGTCACTGATTTTGACGCTGCCATATCCGCGTTCAATCAGGTTCTCATCGGCCAGCGTGGCCAGCGCTCGATTCATGGAGGCGCGTGAAAGGCCCAGCGTTGAGGCGAGATCTGATTGCCGGAAGCGCAAGATCGGCGCGTCTGGTCCGCCTGGCGCCAGGATCAGCAAGTATTTCGCAACCCTAGGCAGCAGCGGCAGGCTTCGCACCGCATGAAGCATTTCTAGAATCAAGTGCGACCGCATCAAAGTGGTCTGCAAAAGAGCCTGCATATAGGCTGGGTCTTTATCGCACATGGCCAGGAATCGCGGTGCCGGAACTTCTAGCATGGAGGTTGGCCCCACGGCCGAGATGTCATGTGTACGGGGGAGATTAGTGAACACTGTGAACTCCCCAAAAGTGTGCCCGGGGCCGATATAGGAGGTCAGGATGAAGCTGCCATCCGCCCCGTAAATGCCGGCTTGAGCCGCCCCTTCCTCAATGATTGAGATGCCGGGTCGCTGATCGCCGCGGCTGTGCACAAACTGCCCGTCGGTAAGCGTTCGGCGATGACTGTTTTCAAGAAGGCGCTGGACGCGCTGCGGCGATAGCAATTGCAAGTAAGGGGTCGCTTGGAATCGGGCAAAATCGAACATGATTGAAATGTTGCATTTTTGACATTCTTTCTCAAGCACACCTGTTAAACTGTTCGACAAGAAAAAACAACGAGTCGATCCACGCTCGGTCGGGAGGAAATCATGAAATTCAGTCGTACAGCATCTATGGCCGCGCTCGCCATTGCGATGACCGCTTGTAACGCCACTGGGACCAATCCGGATGACAGCGTTGCGGTCGAGACTGAGGTTGAAACAGAACAACAACCGGTCGTCGAGGCATCGACAAAAACCGCAGGATATAGCGATACGCGAAACGCCTATTTCGGTGATTTGCATATCCATACGCGCAACAGCTTTGACGCTTACATATTCAATGTTCGCCGCACCGCTGATGACGCCTATCGCTTTGCAAAGGGTGAGACCGTCAAACACCCGTCTGGTTTCGATATGAACATTGCGGGCGGTCCGCTCGATTTCTATGCTGTCACAGACCATGCTGAATATCTTGGCATTCTCCCAGCGATGAACACACCCGGGACCGAGCTCAGCGAATTGCCGCGCGCAAAAGACATGTTCTCAACGGATCCGCTGAAAATTACCGCCGCCTTCCAGGGCGTCGGCGCGTCTGTAAGATCCGGCGACAAGATCGAAGAAATGTATGATGGCGATCTGATCAATTCAGTCTGGCTCGAAAATGTCGATGCCGCGGAGCGCTATAATGAGCCCGGCGTGTTCACGACTTTTGCCGCTTACGAGTTCACCTCCGTAACCACCAATTCCGAAGACGGAACATTTGGCGGCGGCAATCTGCACCGCAATGTGTTCTTCCGAGGCGAGGCCCCGAAAAAGGCATTCTCAACCCTCGACTCCACCAATCCGGAAGACCTTTGGGACTGGATGGATGAACAGCGTGGGCTTGGCATTGAGTCGATTGCCATTCCGCACAATTCGAATGTCTCGAATGGTCAAATGTTCAAACTCGAGACCTATGACGGCGCACCGCTTTCCATGGACTATGCTGACCAGCGCATGCGCAATGAGCCGCTGGTTGAAGTCACGCAAGTGAAGGGAACTTCCGAAACGCACCCGGACCTGTCGCCGAATGACGAATGGGCTGACTTTGAGCTCTATGACCGCTTGCTGGGCGTTTATGATATTTCGGCGACCAGTGGCGGCTATGTCCGTGAGGCTTATGGGGCTGGCCTGAAACTTCAGGAGGACCAAGGCTTCAACCCATTTCGCTTTGGACTGGTCGCAGCCTCTGACAGCCATGTCGTCGGCGGCGCCTATGCCGAAAATGACTATTGGTCAAAAGTCGGGATTGTTGACGGTCTGCCAATCAATCGCGGGTCGGTGCCCATCTCGCCCGAACCGGATCCAACCAGCCCATTCGGTGTCAAAGTTGGAACCAGTTGGGAAGATCAACCAGATGTTCGCGCCACCAAAAACGCCCGTGAGTGGTTCTCGCGCTGGTCGGCGTCTGGCCTGACCGGGGTTTGGGCCGAAGAGAATACGCGCGACGCGATTTTCGACGCCTTCCGCCGCAAGGAGACTTTCGCGACAACCGGCCCACGAATGAAAGTCCGTTTCTTTGCCGGGCTAGATTTTGACTCGGGCCTGATCGACGACCCAGATCTGCTGACAAAAGCCTATGCGTCCGGCGTCGCCATGGGCGGCGACCTGGTTGGCAACGGCGATGCGCCCAACTTCCTCGTCTGGGCGCAGCGAGACGTGAATGCCGGCCTGTTACAACGCGTGCAGGTGGTCAAAGTCACCAGCAATGGAGAGCAAGTCTATGACGCCGCCTGTCATAGCGGCGAACCGGACGCCGAAACGCACCGCTGTCCCTACAGTGGCGCGTCCGTCGACATGACAACTTGCGCGCCAATGGGTGACGGCGCAGCCGAGCTGAAGACAATGTGGACAGACCCTGATTTTAATTCCGGGCAACGCGCCGCCTATTATGTTCGCGTACTGGAGAATCCAAGCTGTCGCTGGTCGACCTGGGAAGCACTGGCCGCTGGTGTCCCGCCGCGCCCCGATCGCTCGGAAACCATCCAGGAACGGGCCTACACGTCGCCAATCTGGTACGCGCCAGGCAACTAGATGCAACGTCTTATCCGCGAACCTCTGGTTCATTTCGTCCTGATCGCTGTGGCAATCTTTGTCGCGTATGGCTGGCTGACAGATCGCCGGGCAAGCGATGAGCAGACCATCCTCGTCACGGCATCGGATATTGACCGCATGGCGGCCCTGTTCGCGACGGAAGCGGGCGGCCTGCCGAGTGACCAAGACATGCGCGCTATGATCTCGGACCATGTCGAGCAGCAAGCACTGGCTCGTGAAGCCAGGCGTCTCGGCCTCGCGGAAGGCGATACCGTGGTTGAGCGACGCCTGGCGCAAAAGATGGCTTTCATGATCACTGACATGGAGGCCGTGACGTCGCCGGAGACCGGTGAGTTGGAGGACTGGTTCACCGAAAACCAGCAAATGTTTGTCGAACCGGATCGTTACTCGTTCCAACATGTCTTCTTTTCCAGCATTGACGATCCTCGTCTCGCTGAAACACAGCAGACCTTGGGCGCAGATCCAGAGACCTGGCGCGCGTTCGGCGATCCGTTCATGTTGCAGCGCGCCTATAGCGAGCTGCCGGCGCGGGAAATCAGCCGCTTGTTTGGCACTGATTTCGCGAACGAGATTATTCAATTAGATAGCGAGCCCGGGGATTGGTCAGCGCCAATCCCGTCTGCGCTTGGCGTACATTTGGTTCGAGTCATCGCTCGTCGCGAGGGCGGCCTGCCCAAACTCGAAATCATTCGCGACCGCGTGCAAACCCGCTGGCAAGAAGAAAAAAGCCGGATGCAGGCCCGCGACGCAATCGCGGCCATTGTAGATCGCTACACGGTCGAGATTGAAGGCATATCCGAGCCGTGATCCGTTTTCTCCAATGGTTTTGTCTCGTCCTGGCGACTTGCTGTCTGGTCCAAGGTGCTAATGCTCACGAAGTGAACCCGGCCTATCTGGAACTTCAGGAAGTTTCTGAGCAGAACTTTGCGGTGACTTGGAAACAGCCCTTGAAAGACGGCAAACGCTTGCGCCTCTTGCCGGTCTTCCCTGCAGAATGCACGCAGTCTGATCCGAGCCTACGTCTTGCGGGAGCAGCAATTGTCGAGACGTCACACCTAAACTGCGACTTACGTCACGGAGAGCTTCGTATCGATGGCTTGCAACGGACGCTGACAGACGTGTTTGTCCGCATTGTCTATCAGGACGGCGAAACCATATCTGTTCTGCTTCGCCCAAATGCCGTCGCCATTTCTCTGGACGAGCCACAGAGCGGCGCGCCTTTGATGGCGTATTTCAGTCTCGGCGTTGAGCACATCATTTTTGGCTATGATCACCTTCTATTTGTGCTCGGGCTCTGTCTGCTGGTCAGGGCCCGCAACCTGTTTCAAACAATTACGGCCTTTACGATCGCGCACTCGATCACGCTGGCTCTGGCGACGCTTGGCAATATCACTTTGCCGGGACCGCCGGTCGAAGCGGTGATTGCTGTCAGTCTCATCCTGCTGGCGCGCGAGGCGCTAACCTTCATGGCAGGAGGGCAAACTCTGACCGCGCGCATGCCTTGGCTGGTCGCATTTGGTTTTGGACTCATCCACGGGTTTGGATTCGCTGGCGCGCTATCTGATATTGGGCTACCGCAAAACCAGGAAGCCTGGGCACTTTTGCTGTTCAATCTGGGCGTTGAGATCGGCCAGATTGTCTTTGTTCTCTTCGTCTTCGCCGTGAGCTGGCTCATCGTGAAAGCCCATCGGTCCTCAGAACGCGTCATCCGAACAGCGGCAGCTTACTCTGTCGGCGTCGCTGGTTCTTATTGGGCGATCGAACGATTGCTTTCATTCTAGTATTTGCGTCCGACGTCCGATCGTATTCGCTAGCGAATGATCGCCTGTTCAGCAAACTCGATTGTTGCGCCGTCGGGTGCTTTGATGCTGAAGACTTGCATCAGACCGTAAGACGGACGGTTGGTCTGATAGCCTTCATGCTCAATCGTCCAACCACGCGCCTCTATCAGCTGCTTCGCCTCAACTGCGGAATCGACCGGATAGGTGACTGACAACCATCCCAGATTCGGTGCCTGACATCGGTCAGCATAATCAAAGCCATCCAGACCATCAATTTCGATATACTCCATACGCCCATAAAGCGTCTGGGTTTGCGGCGTGAAGATACCAGCTTTGTAAGGAATGCTCGTGGTCAAGTTTTGCGGGATCCCCAGTGGCATAAGCGTCGGCTCATCATCCGTGTAAGGCGCGCCATACCAGACCCGGTTGAAGCCGAGCACATCTTCCATCAATACCCGCACGGCCTCGCGGTCACGCGTCATTTGCATGATATTGAAAGGACGACTGAGACGTTCGAACGGTGTGAATCCTTTTGGGGGCGGGCGGTTCAGGCGCTCATAGGCTTGCACTTGCAAGCCGTCCGGTCCTTTGAACACAACGATGCTCAGCTCTGAGCCATTGAAGGATAGCGGGGCAATTGGTGTTTCCGTTCCCCACCCCATTGCAATCGCATCATCATAGATCCGCTCAATATCATTCGCGCGCACCATGAAAGACCAGAAGCATCCTGTGTCCCAGGCCCGGGCCCCCGGCCGGGTTGGTACTTTGCGACCGGCATCGTCAAAACGAATGAGGCGCACATAGCCCGCATCGCTGTCCGGCGCTCGCAGAGTCAGCACTTCAGCTGATGCCCCATGCGGTAGATCAAGCGCCGCCAATTCAGAGGCGTCGAGTGGACCGCGGTAAAGGGTTTCATAGCCACCAATCTCCTGGAAGAATTGCGCCGTTTGATCGAGGTCTGAAACACTTGCCGTCGCCATCAGCCAGGGCTTGCTGGTGACCGGCGATGGCAACACGTCTGGCGGCGGCGTCACGGCGAGGGCTGCAGTCTCGGTCTCCACTGAAACAGTCTGACAAGACGCAAACAGCCCCAGTGCGAACACCGGGGCTGCCAATCGTTTTCGCGATCTCTGCATAGGTCTAGAACTCAACTCCGAGCTCAACACCGTATTCTGCAGGCGGCGACGCATACGTTGTGAACGAACTCGCCGAAGACGCACGATAATATTCTTCATCCGTCAAGTTGCGCCCGAAGACGGCAATCGACCAACCGCGCTCATCTGCATATTTCAGACGTGCATTGATCAAAGTATCAATCTCGATGAAGGCATGTGGCGGCGAGTTCGCAACCAGGCTCCAGCTATCGTCTTCGAAGCTGGCATCCGCGGACACGATCAACTCACCCTGATATATAGGCTGGGTGTACAATGCCCCGAGCGTGGCTTTGTATTCCGGCGCATTTTTGAGATCCAGACCGAGCGCACAGCTAATGATGTCCGGATCGTTCGTTGGATCCGTTCCGGTCGGACAGCCTGCGCCATTATTGGTCAATCCACGGGCCTGATCGCCAGTGACCGATGTATACTCGGCATTGAGGACACCCAGATTACCATTGATCTGGAAATTGTCTGTCAGTTGCCAGACACCCTCGACTTCGAGGCCAGAAATTTCTGTCTCATCAACATTGAAGCGCGTGAAGCCAAGACCCGGAACCGTTGCCCCGATCTGCAGGCCTTCATACTTATTGAAGAAGGCAGCAGCGTTCAAGCGGATCGTATCGTTCCAGTCGGATTTGATACCCACTTCGAACGAGTCGAGCGTTTCTTCGTCGACTGGCAGGAATACGGCCGTGCCGCTAAACGCATCCGGCGACCACCCCCCGGACTTGAAGCCGGTTGAATATTTTGCATAGCCAAGAATGTCATCATTGAAGCGATAGTCCGCACCAATCGTGTAGCTGACATTCTCAAACTCTGCATCGTCGGTTCGGGCAAAGCCGAAAGGACCTACGCCTTCGAAATTTTTATCATCAATTGTACCGCGAATACCGGCTGTGATCGAAAGCTGGTCGCTGACTTCATATGAGCCCTGGCCAAACACAGCAACCGAGCTGGTCGTTGAATCGATTGCGAACGGGAAAATGAAAACCGTGTTGAGGTCCAGATCTTCCTGGAAGATATACAGGCCGGCAATCCAGTCCAGCGCCCCTTCCCCGCTTTGACCAATGGTGAACTCCTGGCTGAACTGATGCTGATTGGTGGCTTGCGAGTAAGGAAAACCAATCCGCGTGCTGAGTTCATCTTCGAGTTCGCGATAGGAAGAGACAGATGTGAAATCGAGACCACCGACATCGCCTTCAATTCGCGCCATCACACCTGAACTGGTGAGGTCCGAATTATAGTCAGAAAAACATCCAAGAGGCAGCAGGCCACCTGCAGGACAGGTCGCCCCTGGTGCAGGTTCAATCGTGAAGATGTTATTGTCAGCATCATTGCCCGGCACAATCGAATCCGGGATCGGATCAGATTGATCATCTGTGTGATCTACCGCGATCAGCAGATTCCAGGCATCATTGAACTCGTGATAGAACGAGGCCCGTAGAGCGATCGTGTCAAGCGCACCAACATCGCCGCGCGCATTGCCAGCCTGCGCACCGTTGGGACGTAGTTCATGAAAGCCTTCTCGTTCCCGCGAGAAGGCTGTCAGACGAAATGCCGACTGATCGGATAGCGCGATATTCGCTGTCGCTTTGAACTCCTGGCGATTGTAATTGCCAAATGTTGCACTCATTTCGCCGCCATCTTCGAATTGCGGCTTTACAGAAGTCAGCTTGATCGCGCCGCCAATCGTGTTGCGTCCGTACAGCGTACCCTGAGGCCCACGCAGGACTTCGAGAGATTCCAGGTCGACAACATCGAACAAGGACCCGACCGAACGACCAATATAAACGCCGTCGACATAAATCCCCACCGCCTGATCAACCGCGCCGCGGCTTTCATCTTCACCGACCCCTCGCAGGAAGATCCGAGCGGCGCTCGCAGTTCCGGTATTCGTCGCGATATTGATATTGGGCACTTGAGCGGTCAGATCCCGGATGTTCAAAACCTGCTTGTCTTCGAGTTGCTCTGAAGACAATGCCGTCACAGCGACAGGAACGTCTTGTAGGTTTTCTTCAACCCGTTGCGCCGTGACATTCACGGTGCCCAATCGGCGAGCGCTGTCGTCCCCGTCGTCCTGGGCCAGGACAGGCGCGGCAAAAGCCGTTGAAAGCGCGACAACCGCCGTTGCGCAGATCAGTGTCTTTTTCATTTCCGGAATCTCCTCAAATTACCGTTGGAATAGCTCTTCCAAAGTAATTGATATATCATTTGAGCAAGATAGCGAGATTTGTCCGGTCATTTGAATTTTGTGTGATAAAAATGCACCACAGCTAAGGCGTGGGCGGCGACTCCGGGACACCTTGAATGAGTAGAACATCGAAATCACCCCAGGCATTGTCGATCCTGGCACGGCGTAAAACATCATATTCAGGACTTTCCCAGAAATCGCGCGCCGCCTGTGCGTTCGGCCATTTGCTGAGCACATAGCTTGGCGGCGTGTAATCACCCTCAAGCACTTCGATGCCGGGGCCACCACCAATCGCCAGATAGGCCCCGCCATGTTCGGCGTAGAGCGGCGCAAGTTTTGCGGCATAACCTTCCATGAAGGCGGGGCGATCCAGAACTTCGCCTAGAACGATCATGTAAGCGGGCGGCTCGGGCGTCGCTTCTTGGCTATCTGCTTTTTGTACCGGCAAACCGACACACGCCGCTGCGCCGATCCCTGCGCATAGACCCAGGACGCTCCCTACGATAAATCCCTTCATGTTTTCCTCCGACTGGCTGGACACGAATAAAAAGATATATCATTTGAAGAGAACACAAACACAAGCGGAAAAACAATGACGCACGATCTGTCTCAACCGACCATGGTCACTTCCGGTAAAACGGCTCGCGAGATATTCGACGAGGTTCGATCCAATCCTGCCCGCGCAAGATTTGGGTTTGGACAGAAGCTGGCAATCGTAAATGTCGATCCGCAGAAATCCTATACGCGGCCCGACCTTTATCCGAAATCCGCTTACATCACTGATCCGCGTCAGATGGAGCATATCGATGCGATCTCCAGTGCGGCCCGTGCGAAAGGTCTGCCCGTTGTGTGGACCCATGTTGCCTATATGGCGAATGCCGCAGATGCCGGTGTTTGGGGCACCCGAACGGACACGCCTGACAGTCTCCAGAACATAAAATACGGCTCACCGCGCACAGAATTTGATGACCGCGTGAACATCGATGAGGCGGTGGACGCAGTCTACACGAAACGCATGCCATCTGCCTTCTTTGAGACCCCCCTGCAAAGCTTTTTAACCTGGCACAAAGTCGACACGGTTGTGGTCACAGGCGGCTCGACAAGCGGCTGCGTGCGCGCCACAGCCGTGGACAGTCTGAGCTATGGCTATCGCACCATCGTCCCGATCGAGTGCGTTGCCGACAAGCATGAAAGCTATCATTTCGCCAACCTGACGGACTTACTGATCAAGTATGCCGACGTCGTTCCAGTCAGCGAAGTGTATGACGCGATTGCGGAGTATCAGACCTGATGCACGCAGATCCAAACCTATATGACTATTGGCCCTATCAAGGCCGCCCCAAAATCGTCTGGCCGGATGGCAAGAAGCTGGCCTTCTGGATTGCGCCGAACATTGAATATTACGAATTCCAACCGCCGCACAATGACAAGCGCCCCGGCTGGCCGCGCGGCAATCCGGATGTCACCGCTTACTCGCAACGCACCTGGGGCAATACAGTCGGTCATTGGCGGATGATGGATCTGTTCGATAAATACAATCTGCGCGGATCGATCTCTCTATCCATTGGCCTGGTCGATCACCACCCGGAAATTATTGAAGCCGTGAATGCCCGAAACTGGGAGTTCTTCTCCCACGGCATTTACAATACCCGCTATTCCTACGGCATGGATGAAGCGCAGGAGCGCGCGGTTCTGGAAGACTCGATCCGCACGGTTGAACAAGCCACCGGAAAGCGTATCCGTGGCTATCTCGCCCCAGCTCTGACCCACACAGAAAGCACACTCGATCTGATCGCCGAACATGATTTTTGGTATACGTGCGATCTGTTCCAGGACGACCAGCCGCAACCGATCAAGACCAGGACGGGCAAACTGGTGTCGATGCCCTACTCGCTGGAAGTGAATGACGTCATTACGTATTCAGTCCAGGGTTGGAGCCCGCAGCGCTATACAGATCTTCTGATCCGCCATTTCGATCAATTGCTCGAAGAAGGCGAACAATCCGGCACCGTGATGTGTATCCCATTACACGCCTATCTGGTCAGCCAGCCACATCGACTGCGCGTCTTTGAAGAGGCCTTGAAACACATATGTGCTCACCGCGATGATGTCTGGTTCACCACAGGCGCAGAGATCGCAGAATTCTATCGCGACAATCACTTTGATCAGGCGCTTGCAGATATTTCAAAACGCGGCGTTGCGACAGGAGGGACCGGATTTGCCCCTGCCTGATGATTATCTGACCTATCCACATCGACGCGCGGGTTTCGACAACCCGCACTATGACTGGGACCCGGCAGATCGCCGCGATCCGATTGCCCTGAAAGGTGGTCGCAAAGCGATTGCGACGATTATCGTCCCGGTCGAATTCTTCCCGCTCAATCCACCCGCCGCGCCGTTCAAACACCCGGGCGCGATGAAGACGCCTTATCCGGATCTGCGCCATTTCACGGTACGCGATTACGGGAACCGGATTGGCATTTTTCGCCTGATGCGCGAATTAGCCAAACGCAATCTGAAAGCGACTTTCGCCATCAATGCAGAAATCGCCGCCCGCTATCCGCCTCTGATCGACGCGATCCGAGACGCCGGACACGAAATCGCGGCGCATGGCGTTTCGACGGCTCACATTCATCATGACGGCCTCAGCGAAGCCGACGAACGCGGGCTCATCGAAGCGACGCGCAAAGCTTTCCCAGAGGCGAAAACCTGGATGAGCCCTGCGCGCAATGAGAGCTATCGCACGCTGGATCTGATCGCCGAAGCTGACTTTGAAAACTGCCTTGATTGGGAAGCCGATCAACGCCCTCTAGCCTTCAAAACCAAAACCACTTCCGTCTGGGCCTTGCCGCATTATGGCGAGCTCGGTGATTTCAAATTGCTGATTGATCGTTCGCAATCGGAAGAAGAGTGGGCCGCGCAAATTATCGAAACCGCCAATTATCATCTGTCTTTGCATGACAAGGAAGGCGCGTCGGCTTTTGCCTTCACCATGACACCATACGTGCTTGGCCAGCCTTTCCGTATCCAGGCCGTGCGACAGGTTCTGGATGCCCTTATCGCGATGGACGGTCTCGCCATCGCCACCGCTGCGGAGAGTTGCCGCGCATTTCGGGAGGTTGCTGGATGAACCGCCGCGCTTTTCTATTCAGCACCGGCGCCGCGGCGCTCGCTGCCCCTTCACTTGCCCAAGGATCTTCCTCGATGCGTTATTCCGCTCTCGCCCTGCAAACCGTTTGCGACGCCGTCAATCAGGACAAATCGATTGAAGACGCCCACGCCCGAATGGACCGCGCAATCGGCCGCGTGCGGGGTCAGATCGGCTCTGCCAGAGGCTTCCTCAAAGGCTTTAACGGCTATGACGTCAAACTGGTCGTTTTGCCGGAATATTGGATGACGGGCTTCCCGCTCGGTGAGACCCGCGAAGAATGGCAAGATAAAGCTGCCATTCCGATGGATGGCGCGATGCCGGACAAACTTGCTGGCCTGGCCCAGACGTTTGGCATTTATCTTTGCTCGAACCATTATGAGACCGACCCGAATTTCCCGGATCTCTATTTCCAATCGAATGTCATTTACGGCCCGAATGGCGACACCGTGCTGCGCTATCGTCGAATGATCTCTCTCTATACGCCGAGCCCTTATGATGTCTGGGACAAGTATCTGGATATCTATGGCGAAGACGCAGTCTTCCCGGTCGCCGATACGGAAATTGGCAAGCTTGGCACGATTGCCAGCGAGGAAATCCTATACCCCGAAATCGCCCGAATGCAGGCCTTCAAGGGTGCCGAGATTTTCTGTCACCCAACCAGCGAAGTTGGTGCACCAACGCTAACGCCAAAGCATATCACCAAGAAAGCCCGCGCGATTGAGAACATCGCTTATGTCGTGTCTGCAAATAGCGCCGAGATTATCGGCACGCCGGTACCGTCCGCTTCAACCGACGGCATGTCGATTGTTCTCGACTGGTATGGCCGCTCGCTGGCTGAAGCCAATCAGGGCGAAACGTTGAATGCCAATGCTGTGCTGGATATCGGCGCGCTACGCGAGACCCGCCGCAAGACCGGTATGACAAATACGCTTTCCCGCCTGCCCAATGCGGCCTTTGCCAGCGCCTATGGGCAGGCCAATCACGCCCCGGCCAATCGCACGCCGGACGCCCAGATGATCGAACGCAACGAAGCGATCGCTCAGCAACAGGCGGTCATCGATCGCCTCGTTGCCAGCGGCGTACTGAAATAGGAGCCCTACCATGAGCCAATTCCCGCAGAACCCGCCTTTCGTCCCGCGTCTTGATAAAAAGTGCTATCTGGTCATTTGCCGCGATGGCCCCAATAGCGCCGAGCCGCGCGCCTCACATCTCAAAGGGCATCTCGACCATGTCGAGAAATACTGGACGCGCTATGTCACCGCCGGCCCCATTCGTGAACCTGGCGGTGAAGCGCTGGTTGGATCCGTATTTCTGGTGCTGGCTGATAATATTGAAGAAGCTAGAGACCTGATGGCTGGAGATCCTTACATCACGAGCGGCATGTATGCGACGATCACATATGACGAGCTTTCCAACTCGATTGGGCAATATATTGGCGGAAAGATCTGGGAAAGCACTGAAGCCATTGCCCACCGCGCGGCGGGCGGTCCAACGGATGATATTTCCAAAGGAGTAGGCGCATGACGGACCGTATGAAGCATCGCCGCATTCACGGACGCATTCGCTACACGTCAAAAAAGCCCGAAATGATGGGTCAGGTTCGCGGCGATGAGATCTTCAACATCACGCATCACAGCGATGGTAAAATGACAGTGCGGGCTCATTGCGAAATCCATGATCCGGATCCAACTGTGATGCGAGACATTGTCTATTCGACGGACGAGAATTTTGTCCCGATGGATTGTCACCTGCGCCTCACCGTCGGCGACGAGTTCATGGGCTCGGGCTGGTTCAAGTTTAATCTCGACGAAAACCGTTCCGGGTCGATCGAATGCGAAAGTTATGGCCCGAGTATTGGTCGTGTTTCGCAGGTTCGCCAGACGGACGGTCCGTTTGATGGCTTCGGGACACACCCGATCATTGGCGATGCGCAAATGTGCCGCGTGATAGATCGCTCGGGCGGACCGATGCGCCGGAATGTGCGTGTCTTCCTGCCATCCCCGGATCACCGCGGGGCGACACCGCCGATCGTTTCAGAGGTCAATATTGGTCTTGAATATGTTGGCGACGAAACCGTCACTGTCGAAGCCGGGACGTTTGATTGCTATCATTTTCGTTATGTCGATGATGAAGGCCCCGGCATGGGCGGGGTCCAGCATCCATCTTATGACATGTGGGTGACCAAGGACGATTTCATCTTCGTCCAGGGCGGCGTCGGCGGGTATATGGCCACATGGTACGAACTGATTGAGCTCGACCACCCGACCATCGGTTAATCGCTGAACCCGGTTGCGGCATCGCCCGCTTGTATCGCGGCGATCTCAGCCAGGTCGGCTGGCGGGGACAGCCATTGCGGCTTGTTGGCTTGCGCCCAGCTCAGCAATTGCTCCGGCATGTCTTCCTGCGCCTCGACCCGGTGCGACAGCAAATGATAGATTGCTTGCTCGCCGCCCGCCCAGGACGGCAGCGCGCCATAGCGCTGCCAGCTCATTTGATGCGGTTCTTCAACACTGCCTTCCGGGTTGATGAAGAAGTCATAATTCTCCCAGGCCTGATACTGCGCACCTGTGGGCAGCGGGAAATCGAGGAAGACGGCAGCGGTGAAAGCCCAGGTGTCGCCAATCTGCCGCGCCGCAATCCCGTCTTCTGAAATAATTTTCTGCACCCGGTCGCCAACACCTTGCGTGACATCACCGTATATCCGGCCATTCTCATAGCGATACTCGATCATCTGATATGGATAAGCGATCGGCTCAACCTTCTGGCCGTTATACTCGGTAATCACTTCACCGGTTTCAGCATCTGTATAAGCGAAGGTCTTGCGCGTCAGATGAATAACTTTGTCACCTGGCTTTTCGGGCCAGATCACCGTCGAGCTGTCAAAGCCGATCATGCCGAACAATTGTTCCCCGGAAGGATAGGCATAGATCCCCCCCTCAGAGACCCAGTGTACCGGCGCGCCTGTGCCAGCCCGAGCATCCACCCAGATTTTCAAAACGTCGTCAGCCATGCTCGATTCCGCAATCTCTGCCGCGTCAGAGGTCGCTGGCGCTTCGGCCATGATTGTCGTGCAGGACGCCAAAGCCAGCACGGATACAGCGGAATAGAAAAAGTTACGGACCATCGAATCCTCCAAAATTCATTTGATATATCTTTATGCCTTTGTGCCACGGTCAGGCAATCGGAAACTCGGTCGCAGGCTGCTCTCCCAATCCATGGCTTGGAGTTTGCAGCAAGGAAGGATAGACCGGACAGAACCCAACGGAACCGCGATATGCCAAAGACTGCCTCAATGAAATTCACGCCCGCCAATATCGATGAATCCGGCAAGTTGCCGCTCTATCAACAGATCTATGATTTGCTCCGCGCGCGGATTATGGACGGCACAATGGCGCTAAACGATCGCCTGCCCGCCGAACAGGACCTGACGCAGGCCCTTGGTGTCTCGCGGATCACCGTGAAACGCGCCATGAATGAACTTGCCGTCGCAGGCCTGGTCCGTCGCCAACGCGGCATTGGGACTGTGGTCATTTATGATGTCGCAGCGCCGACGATCAAAGGCAGCTTCGAAACGATGATTGACGGCCTGACCCGTATGGGCGTTGAGACCGAAGTTCAGCTGCTCGACTGCACTATCGGAACCGCCAGTCCGGCGATTGCCGAAGCGCTAGAACTCTCCGGCAAAGTCACCAGTGTTCAGCGGATCGTTCGTTTGCGCCGACTGGACGGAGAGCCATTTTCCTATCTCGTTACGTATATCCCGTACGATGTCTCTGAAGGCTATGATGACGCGCAACTGGCATCGGAGTCATTGATCAAGTTGCTCGAACAGGCTGGACATGGCCCGGTTGAAGCGGAACAAACCATCACAGCTACTTCCGCCGAACCGGCCGTAGCCGCCAATCTGGGCGTTGCGCCCGGGTCGCCGCTCCTGCGAATCCACCGCATCATGAAAGACGCAAAAGGTCGCCCGGTCCAGGATATTACCGCGCATTATCGCGCTGATCGGTTCGAGTATCACATGCGCTTGAACCGCAATAATGCCGCCGAAACCGACTGGACCACTGAAAAGTGACAATCTGACCCTCGCTATCTTCGGATTAAATGATATATCATTTACTTCTGGAGGATTTTGGCGTGACCGATCAGGCCCTGTTTGCACTCTTACACATCCTGGTCTTCGTCTATTGGCTCGGCGGCGACCTGGGCGCGTTTTATACCAGCCATTTCCTGACCCGCGCGGATGTCAGTTCTGATCGCCGCTTGATGGCCGCCAAGATTGTCGGCGATGTTGACATGGCACCGCGCACTGCACTGATCCTCGCCTTGCCCACTGGCTTGATGCTGGCAGAGAGCAAAGGATGGATGGCGCTGGGCTGGCCTCTGATTGGTGCAATAGTGCTCGCGTCCCTGCTCTGGCTCGCGCTCGCCTGGAAACTTCATTTGGCGCATGACACGCCGCCCGCCTGGATTAAGACAGCCGATACGCTGCTACGGTACGGCCTGATCCTGGCTTTGGTCACCAGTAGCGGCCTGGCCCTCGCCTCGGCGATTGAGCTGCCGCGCTTTATTGCGCTGAAGCTACTCGCATTGGCGGGATGTATCGCACTTGGATTGTACATCCGCGTCGTTCTGAAACCGCTCGGTCCTGCATTGATGGGGCTTGCAGGTCCCGACGCTTCGTCAGCGGAAGCTGACCTCGCGCGTACCCTGAACCGTGCCCGACCTCTGGTTATGGGAATTTGGGCGCTTTTGCTCATCGCTGCTTTTCTCGGCCTCTGGACGCCGACGTGAATCTAGGAGACTTTCGACATCATGGCTGACGACATCAAATCCGCATCCGACCTCTCCGGGGTTCTGAAACAGCAACTTGGCGCGGACGGCCTGAAAGATGATCAGGCAAACCGCGAATTCATGAGCCAGGACATTTGGGCCAAAGGCGATACTGCTGCCTTTGTCGCAACGCCGAAATCAATTGAAGAAATGCAGATCGCGATCCGCGCGGCGCATGAGCGCGGTATCTCGCTTAACCCGCGCGGCGGCGGATATTCCTATACCAAAGGCTACACGCCAGATCGCGAGAATGTCGGCATCCTCGACATGTCCGCACTTACTCAAATTGTCGAAATCAATACCGAAGACATGTATGTCACCGTCCAGGCAGGCGTGACCTGGGCGCAGCTGTATGAGGCTCTTAAACCGCATGGCGTGCGCACGCCGTTCTGGGGGCCACTTTCCGGTATTGGCTCAACCATTGGCGGCGGCGTGTCGCAAAACAATGCCTTCTTTGGCGCAGGCAAATACGGCACGACTGGCGAAAGCGTGCTGTCGATCAGCGTCGTTCTCGCTGACGGAACATTGGTCAAAACCGGCACGGGCGGGACCAAGAATGGCAAACCGTTCTGGCGCTATTATGGGCCGGACCTAACAGGCCTGTTCTGCGGCGACGCGGGCGCGCTCGGCTACAAGGCTGATGTCACGTTCCGTTTGATTCCACTGCCAAAAGCAGAAGAAACCGCGAGCTTCGAATTTGAGACTCGCGATGCCTGCGCCGAAGCCATGGCGCAAATGATGCGCGAGGACATTGCCTGCGAGATTTTCGGCTTTGACCCTAACCTCACCAAAGTCCGTCTGGCGCGGGCCAGCATCGTTTCCGATGCCAAAGCGCTGACAAATGTCATGAAGAGCCAGGGCTCGCTCCTAAAGGGTCTGAAAGAAGGCGCCAAAGTCGCGCTCGCGGGCCGCGGCTTCATGGATAAGGTCGACTATTCCCTGCACATTTGCGTCGAAGGTCGTTCGGCGACGGGCGTCAAAGAAGACATCCAGGTGCTGAAAGACATCGGCAAAAAACTCGGCGGCAAAGAGATCGAAAACTCGATCCCGAAAATTATCCGCGCCAATCCATTTGGGCCAATGAACAGCATTCTCGGACCGCAAGGCGAACGTTGGGTACCGATCCACGGCATCGTCCCTGTCTCTGAAGGGCCTGCGACCTGGGCCGATATCGAGGCGGGCTTCGAGGCGATGTCAGATGAGCTCGACAAGTATGACATTCTGACCGGCTTCCTGATCACCAGCATGGGCACAACCGGGTATTTGATTGAGCCCGTCTTTATCTGGCCCGAAGAAATCTGGCCGATCCACGAACACACCGTGGGCGACGAATGGATGAAGAAAATCAAACGCCACGACGCCAATCCCGAGGCCACTGAAGTCGTCAACCGCGCCCGGCAAGTCGTGCTCGACGTGTTCACAAAACACGCCGCCGCGCACTTCCAGATTGGGCGAACCTATCCGTACAAGGAAGGTCGTGAAGACGCGACTTGGGACCTGGTCGAAGCGATCAAGGCCGCCGTAGACGAAAAAGGCATCGTCAATCCCGGTGCCTTGGGGCTCGGCTGATCATGACCAATTTGCAAGCGCGTGACCCGCGCACCGGTATTCTTGACTTTTCCTTTGAAGCCTCGAGCCGCGAGGACATCGAGCGCGCCAGCAATCGATTACGCGCGGCCGGCCAGGACTGGCAAAAACTTGGTCTCGACGGCCGCATGGCGAAGCTGGGCGAGCTGTCAGATGCTTTGTCACGACATCGGGAAGCCATTGCGGATCGCCTCAGTGTCGATACTGGGCGACGTTTGATTGCCGGACGCGAAGTCGACGGCGTAATTGGTTCGATCTTTGGCTGGCTCGCGCAAGCGCCGCATCTCTTGCCAGAAGGCTGGACGGATGGACGCAACAATCCCGCCATCCGCCACGCCCCGCAATTCGTCCCCTATTCTCTTGTCGGCGTGATCAGCCCCTGGAACTTCCCGCTAACGCTTAGCATGATCGACACGATCCCGGCTTTGCTGGCAGGCTGCACGGTGATGATCAAACCATCCGAAGTGACGCCGCGTTTTGTCGAGCCACTATTGGCGGCAATTGAAGAAGCTGGCCTCCGGGATGTTCTGACCTTTGTGCAAGGCGACGGCGCCACCGGGTCGGCCCTGATCGATCATGTCGATGCAGTATGCTTCACAGGGTCCGTCGCCACCGGCCGCAAAGTCGCAGCAGCTGCAGCAGGAAACATGATCCCGGCTTTCCTTGAACTGGGCGGCAAAGACCCTCTTGTCATCCTCGAAAGCGCGGACATTGATAAAGCAAGCGACGCCGCCTTGCGTGGGTCCGTCCTGTCGACGGGACAAGCTTGTCAGTCGATTGAACGCATCTATGTCGCGGCAAGCATCCATGATGCATTTCTGGCCAAGCTGACCGAGAAAGCCAAAGCCGTTGAGCTTAACTGGCCAGACATTGGCCGCGGCCATATCGGTCCAATCATTTTCGACAAACAAGCCGACACGCTGCAACAACACATTGACGATGCCGTGTCCAAAGGGGCCCGGCTGATGACCGGCGGAAACGTGGAGAATCACGGCGGCGGTAAGTGGCTGCTGCCAACGGTTCTGGCAGATGTGACACACGAAATGGCCGTCATGCGAGACGAGACATTCGGACCGATTTTGCCCGTAATGGCTTTTGATACGGTCGAAGACGCTCTCACGCTGGCCAATGATACCGAGTTTGGTCTTTCTGCGGCCGTCTTCGCCGGAACGCTAGACGAAGCCGAAGCGGTTGGCCGGCAGATCGAGGCGGGCGGCGTGTCGCTGAATGATGCCGCTCTGACAGCACTTTTCCATGAAGCCGAGAAGCACAGTTTCAAACTTTCAGGCATGGGCGGCAGCCGAATGGGCCCAGCTGGGTTCCAACGCTTCTTGCGTCGCAAGGCGTTAATTGCCAATACAGCCGCACCGGCTCCGATTGGAGCGTTTGCCGAGGACGCAACTTGACCGCAGCCATTCGTTTAGACATCGCATCGCCGCTTGCCGAGATCGTGCTCAACAAGCCCGAAAAGCGCAACGCGCTATCCGTCGATATGTGGGCTGCGATCCCCGGTCTTGTTGATCAAGCTACAGCCAATCCAGACGTCAAAGTCTTGATCATTCATGGCGGTGATGCTGGTGCGTTCGCCGCTGGTGCAGATATTTCCGAGTTCGAACAAACCTATGCAACCAAAGACAGCGCCAAGGCCGCTGGCGACACAATCGCGGCGGCTCTGAACGCCGTCGAATCCTGTCCAAAACCGACCATGGCGGCGATTGAAGGTGCCTGTGTTGGCGGCGGCGTCAGCCTGGCCATGGCTTGTGACCTTCGCGTCGCAAGCGCGCGCTCGAAATTCGGCGTCACACCTGGCAAGCTTGGCCTGGTCTATCCTGCCGGAGATACACGCCGCCTGCTCAACGCGATTGGTCTTGGTGCGACCAAGGATATCCTGTTCACGGGGCGTATTTTCCTCGCTGCGGAAGCCAAAGACATGAAGCTGATCGACCGGCTCGCGGATGACGGCGCCGCGCTCAGAGACGCGCGTTCGTTTGCGTCCGACATTGCCGCAATCTCGCAATGGTCGACCCGGGCGACCAAGCAAATGATCAAAGGCTTACAGAGCGGCTGGAGCGATTCAGATGTCGGCGCGGCAGAGCTCTTCCTTGAAGGGTTTTCGAACCAGGACTTCCAAGACGGCTATAGGGCTTTTCTCGAAAAGCGCGCCCCGAACTTCACGTTCAAATAGTCACCACGCGAAGCCTGGCGGCATAGGCGGCTTGCCAAAAAGACCTTCGAGCGCTGCTGCAGCTTGCAGTGTTTCCCGATCTTGCCCTTCGGGACCGATGACTTGCAGGGACAAGGGCAATCCTGCCTCACTCATGCCTGTAAACACCGCCGTTGCGGGCAGTCTCGCAAAGTCGGCCCAGGCGGTGAAATCCGCCTGGTTCGCCGGGACTTCCGCCTCAAAACCAAACGCCTCTTGCGGCGCGGTTGGTGCGAGAATGAAGTCGACCCCCTGCCAAACCTCTGCTGCTGCCGCGTGAACGTCGCTTATGTGCGCATAAGCAGCATCAACCTTCTCAACCGGTTGGCGCGTACCCCAGTGCAGCAGGTTATAGAATGTATCACTCAGACCCTCCGGACGGGGCCCGTCGACGGTGACGCCATGCTCATTCGCGCCTTCGACTTCCGAGACCAGCAGACCGGCGCGGCGCGATCTGGAATAGTCATAGATTGGCGGCGCCATCGCGCGCAGCGACACACCTTGCGCCTCAACTCGCGCAACCGCCGCTGAAAACCCTGCAGCAACCGCAGGCGTCAGCTTCACTTCACCTGCACCGTCCCAGAGTCCAATTTGCATGCCGGGCAAGGTCGCAGCTTTTAAAGCGGGCGGGTCTCCCCAATCGGCCAAAACGTGCATGGCCCGCCACAATGTTTCGACATCACGTGCCAGCGGTCCGACATGATCGAGAGTCGTGGATAGCGGTACAACACCATGATCGGGGACAATGCCTGAACTTGGCTTGTGGCCCTGAACACCGCAATAAGCCGCCGGAATTCTGACACTGCCCATTGTATCGGTCCCGAGCGCGACATCGCACAGTCCTGCGGCAACCGCGGCGCCAGATCCACCCGAGGAGCCGCCCGGTGTTATTCCAGTCTTCCAGGGGTTTTGGGTCCGGCCATAAGCCTGATTGTCTGTCGTCGCGCCGAGCGCACCCTCATGCATATTCACAGTGCCAAGGATTGTGCCGCCCGATTTTCGAATCCGCGCGACGGTTTCAGCATCCTTCGAAGCAATGCGATCGCGATACGCTGCGCAGCCAGCTGTCCAGGGCAGGCCCGCGACCGAGATGTTGGATTTCGTCGCCCAGGCCAGTGCGTCGCCTGACGCCTCGTCTGTCAAATCAACAAAGGCGTTGAGTTCGGGATTGAACCGATCAATCCGGGCGCGGTAATCACGTCCCATCAGTTGAACCGATCATCGATGAGCCTGATCGGCTTTTGACGAACTTCGGTTTGCGTCAAATCTGCCAGCGCGCCTGGAGCGGACAGTTCGACGCCGCAATCGATACCGATTTTCTGTTTCAGCATAGCTTTGTATTTGGCGGCTTCCGCATCCGAAAGTGGGCCATTCACTTCGGCGCAGACCGTAAACTCGTCACGCCCAGAACCATCTCGCTCGGCCTTGCAGATAAATTCCCCGGCAAAGCTGCTCACTTCTTCGAGCAATGGGCCCATGGCTTGCGGGAAAATATTGATGCCGCGAATTTTGACCATATTGTCAGAGCGCCCAAGGAAGCCTTCGATGCGTTTGAAATTGACGCCAATGGACGACGATCCGGTTTTCACTTTGGTGACGTCATGGGTGTTGAAGCGAATGATCGGATAGATATCGTCCTTGTAGAGACAGGTGCAAACCATGTCGCCTTGTGCGCCGCCTATCACTGGCTTGCCCGTATCGATATCGCAGACTTCCAGATATTGCGCGTCTTCCATCACATAAAGACCATCACGATCCGGCCCTTCGCCGGCAATACATCCAGTGTCACCGACACCATACCAATCGAAGCAATCCACACCGCCCCAGCTTTCGGACAGGCTTTGCTTGTCTTCCCGTCCAAGGTGGCCAGAAACCATCCGGATCTTGAGATCCTTCACGGGGTCAATCCCCTGCTCCGCCGCAACGCGCGCCAGCTTTTTGATATAGTCCGCAAAGCCGACAATCACTGTCGCGCCGAAATCGCGCATCAGTTCGACTTGCCGAACAGACCGGGTCTCGACACCGGTCCCCGCTGACATGAAGATTGCGCTGGTCCAATGAATGACGCTCTCGCGGACATAATGCCCGCCATTGATCATCCCATGTCCGTACACGGAGTGAACCACATCGTCCGGACGCAGGCCTTGAAATCTATACAATCGCCCAAGCAACAGGTTTTGCGCCTCGCGGCTCTTTGCTCCGAATAGCAGGACTTGCGGTGTCCCGGTCGTGCCCGATGTCGTGTGCATGATCACGGGCGGTCGGCCTTCGGGGTAGCCTTCGAAACCGGCAAAGTCACCGAGAGGAGGATTGCGTGCAATGCTGTCCATAATGTCGGTCTTATCGAAGACCGGCAGCTGAGGCAGCGTTTCGAGGCCCTTAATGTCGCCGGCTTCAATTCCGGCCTCGCCCCAAAGCCTTTGATAGAAAAGCGTCTGCCATGCCCGGGCGACACAGCGCGCGAATAGCTTTTCCTGGTGGGCGCGAATCTCATCGCGGCTGCGCTTGGCGAAGGCGACAAAGTCATCGCCAATTGGGTGGTCCTTCTGAAGGGCCTCCCAATCAACGCTATTGAAATAGGTATTGTGCTGTCCTGCCATGATCAGGCCTCCAATCCAGCGGCGAGGCGACTCAGAACAGACACGTCCGGCACAGCCTCTAAATTTTCAGTGAGTTCTATGAGTTTACGTGTCAGCGCCGGGCGGTCTTCGCCAAACCCGAAAGCGACACATTGACGGAATTTCTCGAGATGCGCCTCTGGCGGCATCGGGTCGCTTGGCGCGCCATAGAGCGTTTCAATCCGGGTTTCGACTTGCCGCCCGTCTTTAAGATAGGCGACGGCGATTTGCGGTGTGAAGGCTGCAGGGTCCGGCGAGCGATCATCAATGACCTCAATCCGAGCGCCGAGCTTCAGTGTGTTTTCATCGCGTAATCGCTCGTCGGCGAAATCTTCAAGCCCAACGCCCCCGGATTGCAGCGCCACCGCGCCAGAATACTGAAAGCAGAGGCGCGCATAATTGACTGACATATCAGCCTGTATTGGCCGCCCGACGAGGCGATGGATAAGAGGCGGCGCAGTTAAGGTCAGGTGCTCAATATCCTCAGGCAACACGCCCTCAGCGCGGAGTTTCTGCATCAAGACAATCCCGCCTTGAGCGGCGCGCCCGGTTGGGAAAGGCTTGTGGCTGACTTCTGCGATGCGCCAGACTTTTCCGAGCGCGGCGATCACTTGTGCCGGATCCGCCTCGTCTTCAAACAAAGCGAAATAGCCAAACGGTCCTTCCAGACTGTCATGCGGTCCGGGCAAGCCCTGCTCAGCCAGATCACAAGCCATGATGGCGCCGCGTGCAGCATTGCCAATCTGAATTGGTAGCGCAGGTTTGCCCTCAACATGCGCTTGCATCGTCCCGGAATTGAATGCCAGAGCATAGCCAAGAGCATCCTTGGTCTGGTCAGTCGACAATTGGCGCAGGCGGGCAATCCCGAGCGTGGCTCCAAACACCCCCGCATTGGCTGGCCGAAAGAATTTGATCGGGCTGGTCACACTAATCCCGATTCCAGCGGCGAGATCGACTGCGACAGCCATGGCAACGGCCAATTCGCGCCCAGGAATATTGCCGCGTGCATCGCACTCGGCCATCAGCGCTGACAATATCGTCGCCAAGGGGTGCACCACAGCCGGCTCATGCACGCAGTCATATTCCTGGCAGTGAATCTGAAAGCCATTGATAAAGGCGGCATTGGCGGGCGTGGTCCGGAGATTGCCGGCACCCCAGACATTCGCGGCGCCATCGCCTGCCCAATGGCTCGCTGAGGCACGAACGACTCCTGTCAGAGGCACCGCCGCGCCAGCAATCCCGACGCCAAGCGTATCCAACAAATAGGTTTTCGTGGCGCGTACCGCGTCTGACGAGAGAGCCTCGAACTGCGTCTCCAGCCCATGGCCGACAAAGGCGTCAATCATTCCGGTCATGCAAGCGCCTCTTTCAAAAGTTGGGATAGGTCGGAGAAATCCGCGTCATCTTCCTGAACGGCTGCGATGATCTTGTGACGTATTCGCGCATCCAGAGCGCCGGCCTGCATCAGCATGTCCGCCTTGTCGCGGATATGTTGATCGCTCATCGGGTTTTCGGGATCGCCGAGCGCGTCTGGCGCGGTTTCGGTCAGATCCCCGCACGAGACTTCCGCGCCAAACCGCGCTGGATATGCCGCTTCGAAATCATCCCCGACCTCGACCCGGATTCTGGATCGCATCGCTGAGAGCTGTGGATCATTGATCGCTTCAATGGAGAAATCGTCCAATGACGGCGCACCGCGTTGTATCGCCACAGAAACAGAATGTTGAAGAGAGAACTTTGCTTCGATCACGGTTGACGGGGCGGGATTGTCGCAGAATTTCAGCGCATCAGCATAGGTGCGGACCGTGAGCTCGGATGATTGGTCCACGTCGATCTGGTCGCGCAGCGCCAATGCTGCATCGATCACGGCATGTGCATGCCGACAAGCGGGCCAGGGTTTGAAACTGACATCATGGATCGCCCAGCCAGAAGCGCGGTTGGCCAAAACATCTGACGCCTCACTCCCCGGACACATTGCGGCGAAGAAGCCCTGCTCGCCTTCCAGTATCCCGAGAGGCCCTATGAACCCGGCCCCAGCGAGCTGCGCGGCATCTACTCCGGCGCGCGCGGCGACGGCGGTATGCAATTGCTTGCCCATGCTGGCTGGATCGTGACGCGTGTGCCACAGACCTGCAGACTGGCTGATGGCGAGCGCCATTGCTTGTGCTGTCTGCCCGGCACTCAAGCCCGACAAGTGGGCGGCGGCCGCGGCTGCACCAATCGCGCCGCAGGTTCCGGTTGAATGCCAGAGTGCATAATGCCCGGCCCCGACCGCGCGACCGAGGCGAATTGTGGCTTCATATCCAATCACGATTGCCGACAGCACGCTTGACATGCTGGCCGCTTGATTTTGTCCGACGGCAATCGCAGCTGGAATGGTGCTTGGGCCAGGATGCAGGAGCGCCCGTTTATCCACATCGTCCATTTCCAGAATGTTGCCGAGACCGCCCCACGCGAACGCCTGGCTGAGAGGATCAGTGACGGGCCGGGCTCTCAAAGCTTCTCCTGCAGGTTCAATGGCACCCGCCACGGCGCATCCGATCCAATCAAGCAAATGCAAGCGCGCACGCTGCAGATCCGTCGTCTCTACAGGTCGTGACAATAGCTCTGAGAGCTCTGTCAAAATTGGGTTTTCCGAAATTTGTCCGGACATATTCTGGTGCTTACACAAAGAATGTGGTTGAGTGAACCGCAAAGTTGCGTCATCGGACAAAAAATGAAGCCTAATTCGTTATCATACTCCTTGACGCTGTTCCGCGAAAGCCTGCCTGAAACAGCCCGAATCTATGTCGCAGGCTGCAGCGGCGAGCCGCTCGCTGTCGTTGATGCCTTTGACGCGGCCCCCGATCTTGCGGCGGGCGTGACATTTCTCGGCATTTGGATTCCTGGCGTGAACGCGACAGACTGGGCCGGATTGCACCCAACAGCCCAGGCAGAGAGTATTTTCATCTCGCCCGCCTTGCGTCCATCATTTGAAACCGGGCGCACGCGATTTTTGCCGCTGAGCTATTCCCAAAGTACCCGCTGGCTTGCCAACACGTCGCTTGATGCAGGTATCGTGATGATCAGCCCACCTGACGAGAATGGAATGGTCAGTCTGGGCGTGTCAGCGGATTTTTCAACTCTGATCGTCGCCCGCGACACCGTCCCCCTGCTCGGCGTAATCAATCCGGCGCTCCGTGCGCCGATAAATGGTCCGAAGATTCCGGTGGATCGATTCAAGTTCGTCGCTGAGGCCGAGCACCCGCTGGTTCAAGTCAATGAAGTCGAGTTGCCTGAGACGTTTGCCAACATAGGCGATCGGATTGCAGATCTGTGCGACGCAGGAGATACCCTCCAATTTGGACTCGGCAATGTGCAACAGGCGGTCTTGAAATCCCTTTGCGCGCATCGCGATCTGCGCATACATGCCGGTATGATTTCCAATCCGCTGGTGGAGCTCCTCGATAGCGGCGCCATAGAAAGTGACTATGGCGCGATCACGACCGGAGTCGCGATTGGCACGAATACGCTTTATGATCGTGCCGCAGAAGATGACCGTATCCTGTTTGCGCCAGTGACGTATACGCATGCCATCACGACTCTCGCGGATATCCCAAATTTCAAAGCCATCAATTCCTGTATCGAAGTCGATCTGTTCGGCCAGGCAAATGCAGAATTCATCAAAGGCCGACAGGTCTCCGGCACGGGCGGGCTGGTCGACTTTCTGCGCGGCGCGGCTGAGTCAGATGGCGGTCGCGCGATCCTGGCGCTCGCCTCGACAGCCAGGAAAGGTACGATCAGCCGAATTGTACCGAGACTTCCCAATGATGCCACTTCCATCGCGCGTGCCGACGTGCAAACCGTTGTCACGGAGCATGGCGTCGCCGACCTGACGCACAAATCTATTGAGGATCGCGCTCAGGCGCTTATTGCGATTGCAGACCCGCAATTCCAGGATCAACTCGCTGCCGATTGGCACGAGATTCGAAAGGGCCTTTAGATGCCAGCCGCACAACCTCGATATCGCCAGCTAGCCGAGCAGTACCGCAAAGCCATTTCCTCTGGAAAATTTAAACCGGGCGATGCCTTACCGACCGAAATGGAAATCTGCGAAACCCATAAAGTCTCGCGGCATACCGCCCGTGACGCGCTGCGTATTCTAACCGATGATGGCTTGATTGAACGTCGACGTGGGGCTGGCACAATCGTCGCTGCTCGCGGCACGCCGGCATTCGCGCAGCCGATCGGCGATTTTGATTCCATCCTGCAATATGCCCGTGACTCACATTTCGACATCACGACAGCGCAGGATGCTGACCAGGACACGCTCGACCGGCTGGGCCTGACCGGAGACTATGTCCAGCTGATCGGGTTTCGGCGCGTTGCGGATCAGCCACCGCAAGCCATCACCGCGGTTTACATCCGCGTCGATGTGGCGCCAGACACGTCGATTATCGCCAATCTGAACGGATCGGTTTCTGAATGGATCGAGGCCAATCAGGATGTCAGCATTGAACGTGTCATGCAGCGCATGGAAGCGGTCGCATTGAACAAAAGTCAGGCTGATCGACTGGGGCTATCAACAGGTTATCCTGCATTGCGTACCGTGCGGCGCTACCGCGACGGCGATGGCGCGATCATTCTTTTATCGGAAAGCCTGCATCCAGCGGGCCGGTTCGCATATGAAATGCGGCTTGATCGAACAAAGTCCTAGTTGACACGAGTTTCGTCGCACAAGGTTCGGCGATAGAGCTGGCCGTCTTTGAACCAATGCCAGGTGCGGGCGCGGTTCTGACCGCCTTCGGCCATGATGATGACTTCGACAAAATGCGCCCCGGGCTCATCCTTGCGCTGCAAGTTGAGCAACACGACGCCGTCATCCGTCTCCCAGCTCTTGCCGAAAAAGGTCGGCGTATCAAACCACAGATGATCGCCGCGATCGACGCCATCAAAGCCGGCATTGGTGATACTGCCATCCGGATGGGTCAGCTTGATTGTCTGGCGATAGAAGACGTCGCCCTGCTCCGGAAACTCGCAGATCACATGCGACTGGATCAGTTCTTCTTCCTGGGCTTGCAAGTCGACGTGTCGATAAGTGCCTTGCCAGACACCAAGATGCGCGCGGTGGGCTGGGAATTTCAAATCCGTCATATCGTGCCCTTCGCTTTAAGGGCTTTCGCAGCCTCTACGCTCAAGCCCGCTTCCTGTGCGAGCGCCTCGCTATGTTCTCCAAACTCCGGCACTTTCGGATTAGGCTGAGGCGGTTCTTTCATAAACTTGATGGGCGGACCGACATGGCGGTTCCCGCTTTCGTCTCGAAAGATCATTCCGCGTTCTTCTGTATACGGATCGTCGAATGCTTCTTTTAGATCGCGAACCCAGGACCAAGCACAATCAATTGGCTCAAGAAAGGCCTTCCATTCGGCGAGCGATTTGGTCTTGAAAGTGTCAGTGAAGAATTCTCGCAAATCGACTTGCCCAGGACCAGGCGGAACTTTCGCAACCTCGATCAGATCCGGCCGCCCCAGCGCGTTTAGAAGATTGGTAGCAAACTTTATCTCAGGCCCGGCAAACGCCAGGAATTCGCCATCGGCGGTTTCGTATAGATTCGTAAGTGCCGATCCACCGAAACTACGCATCTCTTTTGGACGCGGACGACTGTTTTCCCCAAAAGTTGGGCCAAGCACATTCGGCGTCCACGCAATCGCGGCGTCATACATGGCTAGATCGATATAATCTCCCTCACCTGTTTTTTCGCGTCGGAATAGCGCCATCAAAATCGCTGAGAGCGCCATCAAGGACGCGCTCGCATCGGCAAAAGGAACATTCGGCAAGGTCGGCTGATGATCGGTCTTGCCGCGATTGAGATCGATCAAACCCGCAAGCGCTTGAACGGCAACATCATGCGCTGGTTTCTTCGCAAGTGATGAGTCCTGGCCAAAGGCGGAGATAGAGCAATAGACGATTTTGGGATTGCGGGCAGCAACGGCCCGATAGTCGACTCCCAAACGCTTAACGACACCGGGCCTAAACGCCTCAACCATCACATCCGCGGTCTCAGCCAGTTTCAAGAGTAATTCGCACCCATCCGGATCTTTCAAATTCACTTTCAGGCTGCGTTTGCCGCGAGCAATATTCCGAAACCAGACGCTGGTGCCGTCTTCGGTTGTTTCACCGATCACGCGGGTCGGTTCACCAACGCCATTGGCTGGCTCGACCATAATCACGTCTGCACCATGGTCGGCCATCATCATGGTCATGTGCGGTCCCGGCAAAAAGGCAGACAGATCGAGAACTTTCAGGCCTTCAAGCTTCATGCGGGGTATCCTGTTTTAGCAACTCGTTACTGTGCTCACCCATTTTCGGCGCGCGCGTCAAGGACGGCCGCTCGCCATTGATGCGGAACGGCGAGGACAGTGTACGAACGCCGTCATTCTTTTCCGGGTGATCCACGTTCGCCGTCATTTCGACATGCGCGACGTAATCGCTATCCAGTGCTTCGCCGACATTCAGGACCGGCGCGAATGGGACACTGCCGCCCAGAATGTCCAGCCATGCAGCCGTGGTCTTTGCCATCATAACCTGGTCAACGGCGTCACTCAGATCGGCGAGGTTATCGCGGCGCGCCGGAATGGTTGAAAAGCGTTTGTCTTCGCCCAGACCCGATCCGGTTAGCTGGCACCACAGGTCCCAGAATTTCGGCGTCTGGCACATTAGCAGGCCCCAACCGTCTTTGGTTTTGACCAGCTGACTTGGCGCAATTGAGGGATGTGCGCCGCGTGGCAATCGTCCCGTTACATGGCCTTGATTGAGATACCACGTCGCCGGATAGGACAGTTGATGAAGCGCGCTATCGAACAGACAAACGTCAAGATCACAGCCTTCGCCGGATCGGCTGGCGCCAAGCAACCCCGCCAACAGAGCTGTCGCCATATGGCTGCCGGTGTGGAAGTCGACCATCGACAATCCAAACCGCACAGGCGGGCCTTCCGGTTCGCCGGTCATAGACATGAAGCCTGCTTCGGCCTGCATAAGATAATCATAGCCTGGCCAGGCTGCGCGTTCTGATTTGCGGCCATAGGCAGAAAGGTGGGCGCAGACAATTTTCGGGTTTACCGCCTTCAGCGCCTGATAAGTGAGGCCGAGCTTGTCGGGCTGATCGCCGCGCAAATTATTGGCAACCGCATCGGCACTTTTTACCAGCGTTTCGAATTGCGCCCGTCCGTCGGTTGATTTCAGATCCAGGGTCACGGACTTCTTTCCAAGCGAAAACGTCTGGAAAAACTCGCTATCGCCGTCGCCCAACATGTAAGGCCCCACCGATCGCGAGACGTCTCCACCGCGCGACGGGTCTTCGATCTTGATCACTTCCGCTCCAAGATCAGCAAGCAACATGGTGCCATAAGGACCGGCGCCATATTGCTCAACTGACAGGATGCGAATGCCTTTGAGCGGCAATTCAGACATTAGATTGGATTCCGTTTAACCAGTTGCTTGGCGATGATGATACGCTGCATTTCATTGGTGCCTTCACCGATGCACATTAATGGCGCGTCGCGGTACAGACGCTCGATGACATATTCCTTCGAATAGCCATAACCGCCATGAATCCGCATTGCTTCCGTCGCCACTTCGAGGGCGGTTTCCGAGGCAAAATATTTTGCCATTCCGGCTTCCATATCGATCCGAGCACCTGTGTCATAGGCACGGGCTGCATCGGCCACCAGAAGCTCAGCAGCGCGGGTTTTCGCGCCCATTTCGCCAAGCTTTAGCTGGATCGCCTGATGCTCGGAAATCGGCTTACCCATGGTTTGACGCGTTTGCGCGTAGGCGATGCTTTCATGCAGCGCGCGGCGGGCAATGCCGACGGACCGCGCCGCAATATTGATCCGGCCAATTTCCAGACCGCCTGTGGCCATGAAGAAGCCTTTGCCTTCTTCGCCGCCAACCAGCGAAAGTTCAGCGTCGCACTCATAGCCGGTATAGATCAGCTCGCCGCTATCAATGCCCTTATAGCCGAGCTTTTGCAGTTTGTTGCCATTGGTGACACCGGGCAGGTCTTCCATCGTCGCAGGATTTTTGGTTTGCGTGATCATCATCGACATACCCTTATAGCGCGGCGCGGCGCTTGGGTCGGTCTTGCACAACAGTGCGACGCACTGGCCTTCAATCGAGTTCGAGATCCAGGTCTTGGCGCCTTCGATGACGTATTTGTCGCCAACCCGCGTTGCCTTGGTTGTCAGGGCCTGCAAGTCGGTTCCAGCGTTCGGCTCAGTCAAGGCAAGGCCGCCGCGCAATTCGCCGGATGCAAATTTCGGCAACCAATAGTCTTTCTGCTTGTCCGTGCCGAAGCGCTGAACAATTTGCGCCATCATCAGGTGCGAGTTGAAGATGCCCGTCAGCGACATCCACTCTTCAGAAATTCGCGTCACGATTTTCGCATAGAGCGAAGCCGAAAGGCCAAGGCCGCCATATTCAGGATCAATCAGCGCCCCGAACAAGCCAAGCTCTTTCATGTCTTCAACAAGTTCCATCGGATACTCGTTGGCATGCTCCAATTCCATCGCAACCGGTTTGACTTTTTGTTCAATCCACTTGTCGATCGCGTCCAGCATCAGGCGCTCGTCTTCGGCGGCCTCACTGCTCATGTGTGCGGTGTCTGCCATTTCGGCCTCCTAGTAATGTCCAACTTTGTCTTCAACGGCATGGCCGCGAGCCGGGATCAGCATGTTGCGCTTGAACGTACAGACCATCGTGCCGTCCTGATTGAAGCCGCGCGTCACGATCGTGACGATGCCCTGGCCCGGACGCGATTTGCTTTCCCGTTTGCCCAGCACTTCGCTTTCTGCGTACAGAGTATCCCCGGCAAAGACCGGGGCCGTGAACTTGACTTCATCCATGCCGAGATTTGCGACCGCTTTCTGTGAGCAATCGGTGACGCTCATGCCGATCAGCAAAGCCAGTGTGTAGGGCGACACGACGAGGTTTTTTTTGAATTCAGATGCTGCCGCGAATTCACTGTCAAAGTGCATCGGGTGCGTGTTCAGCGTCAGCAGTGTGAAACTGTGATTGTCATACTCGGTGACAGTCTTGCCAGGGCGATGTTCGTAAATGTCGCCTTCCTTGAAGTCTTCGAAATAGCGTCCGAACGTTTCGCGATAACGATTAGGGCCGACTTCTTTCCAATTCTGAACCATGCTTATCCTCTTTCTTCGCCCGCTTTGGCGAGGGTTCTTTCAGCCGCCAGAATGATCGGGCGGTCTATCAGTTTTCCATTGTGCAAGGCGGCGCCGCCCTGGCAGTCTTCAAGTGTCTTGATAATCGCGCGGGCTTCCAGAACCTCTGCAGCGGTTGGATTGAAAGCTGCATTGACCGTCTCAACCTGGTTCGGGTGGATACAGGCGCGGCCGGCAAAGCCCATGGCCTTGGCCTGACGCGTCGTTTCCTCAAGTCCGGCCTGATCTTTGACGTCCAGATAAGGCACATCATAGGCCGGAACGCCGGCCGCACCACACGCGCCGGCAATCGTGCCGCGCGCAACAATCATCGCGTCCCAGTTCGATAAGTCTGCGCCTAGACTGGCGCTGTAATCTGCCCCGCCAAAAAGAACGCCTGCATTCGATTGCTTCGCGATGTCGAAAGCTCGGCGCAGGCCGCGGCCACTTTCAATCACCGCAACCAAAGGCGCGCCGTGATCCAAGGCTTCGCCAACAATTTCCATATCGACACCCGTTTCGGCTTTCGGCACCATGACGAAATCGGGTGAGCATCCCGACACGGCGAGCGCAGCGATATCGCTGCATCCATCTGCTGAGCGCGGGCTGTTAATGCGAATGCCTGCCGTGACATCGCCCCGATGCGCCAGCCATCCCAGCGCTGCAGCCCGAGCTTCCGCCTTAGCATCTGGCAGCACGGCATCTTCGAGATCAATGATGATCGTGTCGGCGCCACTGGCAGCCGCTTTATCAAAGCGTTCGGGGCGTGAGCCGGGAACGAATAAGAGAGATTTAAATGTGGTCGACATAAAGCATCCGGATTTGTCCGGACAAATTAGAGCGAACCCTCACCAAGGTCAAACATTCTCTTGCACTAAATGACATGAAGGAAACGGGTCAGCCTGAAACGAGATCTTCGACCGAGGCCATCGGCACTGGTTCCAGCGCTGTGTCGAGGGTTGTGTTCCATCGATTGAGAAACCCAAACATAGCAATCACCGCGACAATTTCAGTAATCTCTGCTTCCGAGAAATGCACGCGCAGGCGATCAAAGTCCGCGTCGTTGGTCTCGTTCGGAACCATCCCGGCTTTCATTGCCAGATTGATCGCAGCGCGTTCTGCCTGACTAAAAAGCGGGCTGTCTTCAAAGCTCCAGACCGCGTCAATTTTCTCTTGCGCGACACCCTGCTCGCGCGCGCCATGCGCAGCATGTGCCGAACAATAGAAACAGCCCGCCGCTTTGCTCGCGGCTTCGCCGACCAGCCGCTTCAGGCCATTGTCGACTTTCCCTGGGCCATAGACCGCCGCGACCAGCCCCCACATCGCCTTGGTCAGCGCTGGATGGCGCGCCATGACCAAAGCATCATTTGGCACAAAGCCCATCAGGTCCTCGGCATTCTTGATCATGTCCCGGGTTTCGGGATCGACCTCGTCGAGTGGCAAGGGCGATAGACGGCTCATTCCGCACGCGGATCCGAGACCAGCTGATTGAGCTCAATCGTATGTCCATCATTGTCGGTGAGCATCGACACCATGACCACAATCTCCCCTGCCGGAGAGGGATAACGCCGCTCCTTCGGCGCACCGATGATTTTGACACCGGGCGCGGCGGCCGCAGCCGGAAACGTGACATCCAGCGTCTTGGAATTGAACAGCAAGACAATCTCGCCAGGCGTGAAGTCAGCTGCATCCGGCTCGGCTGTATCCATTTCAGTCTGGTCGAGGAATTGCCACAGGCCGAGCATGCCAATGAAATCATCATTGGCTTTTAACAAAACCAGCCGCGAACGGTTCTGACCATCAGCGCCGTACCGCATGGCGAGCCCTGGTGAGGTCAGTTCCTGATCATATTCGACACTCATGCCGAGCGCATCGCGATAAAGCGCCAGCGACTTCTCAATATCGCGAACCACGAGAGTCGTGCGGCGTAAATCGAGCGGGTTGATATCGGCGTCAGGGGTCACCGCCTCAACTTTAGCTGTTTCGACTTGAGCGGTTTCGCGATCAATCTCGCGGGCGATCTCGTCGCTGGCAATGATCACACATCCGCCAAGACTGAGGGCGCCGATCGCGGCGATTAGAAAGGATCTCATTTTGCGCCTCCAGGCGTTACATTGGCCGCGAAATGCTGCGCGATTTCTTCTCTTGTGGCGACCCACACATCCTTGTGGGCTTTGACGTGATCGAGGAAATGTTGAAACGCATCGATCCGTCCCGGGCGTCCGATGATCCGCAAATGCAGGCCGAGTGACATCATTCGCGCGCCCTCATCCTGGGCTTCGCGGTGGAGCCAGTTGAACGTGTTCTTGGCATAGTTGAGCCACATGTCCGGTGTGAAACTGGGGCTGAGCCAGAATTTCATATCATTCGAATCGATTGCGTAAGGCAGGATGACCATCGGCTCGCGCGTGCCATCTTTCATTTCGACATCTGCCCAATATGGAAAGTCATCAGAATAGTCGTCCATATGATAGAGATAGCCCTGCTCTTTCAGGATCCGCCGCGTGATATCGGTGTGGAGATAACGCGAGAGCCAACCGACCGGGCGACGTCCACACGTCGCAGCAATGGACTCTGTGCCTTGCTTGATGAAGGCGGTTTCCTCGGCCTCATCCATGAATGCCGTAAACGCCCATTTGTGTCCATGATTACAAGGCTCATCGCCGCGAGCGACAATCGCTTCCGCCAACCAAGGCGCCTTTTCGAGCGCCTGACCGCAAACCGTCCAGGTCGCGTTGATCCCCGCTTTATCGAGAATTTTCAAAATACGCGGCGCACCGCGCTTGATGCCATATTGGTAATTGCTTTCATTGCCATGGATACGGATCGGTTTGCCCGGCACCGCACCAAGTTCGTCGACAGGTTCGGGGCGTTTGTCGCCTTCATCGATGCGGCGCTCGGCGCCCTCCTCGACATTGACGACAATTGACAAAGCGAGCTTCGCACCGTTTGGCCAGGCAAAACCCTTGGGCGCTGGATCAGGTGGCAGGGTCATCAATGCGGCTCCTCTCCGCCGGAGACATTCATACTCTCAGCGGTGATGTAATTCGCCTCATCAGAACACAGGAACGCAACTGCGTTCGCCGTGTCTTCCGGCAAACCGGGACGGCCCATCGGGATCCGGTCGGCCATCGCCTTGAGATAATCTTCGACGGAGTCTGCGCCGACGACTTTGGCGAAATACTCATTCTGCCAGGCCCCGAGACCGGTTGTGACATGGTTGGGACAGACATTGTTGACGGTGATCTTGTCGCCGCCAAGCTCCACGGCTGCTGACCGGACCAGCCCGACCAGGCCGTGCTTGGAAGAAGTATAAGCCTGCGCGTGCGGAAATCCGGACTTGGCGGCTTGCGAGGCGATATTGATAATCCGCCCGCCATTGCCTTGTTTGACCATAGTCTCCGCCGCAGCTTTGACGCCAAAGAAAGCGCCGGTCAGATTAACATCGATCACGGCCCGCCAGTCAGCTTCAGTCACTTCGAGCAGCGGCTTCATGATATAGCCAATACCGGCATTATTGACCCAGATGTCGAGACTGCCATGCGTGTCAACCGCATGGGCGGCAAGTCCGCGAACATCTTCGAGCGAGCGCACGTCACAGACTTTGGTCGATGCCTGTACACCAAAGGCGCGCATGTCGGCGGCAATCGCCTCCATCTCGTCCGTTGACCCGATATGCTCGGCGCCAGTCGCTTCGTCTCGCGGGGCGCCAATGTCGGAGATGACAATATTCGCACCGTCCTCAGCCAGCCGTTTGGCAATCGCTTCGCCAAGACCCTTGCGCCGACCCGAGCCAGTGATGACCGCCGTCTTTCCGGTAAATCTGCCCATAGAAGTCCCCTAGCCGAGTTTGTCAGTGAGGATGAATGAGAGGTCAGCCGCCATGGCTTGAAACTCGCCGGCAATAGCTTGCATGGTTTCAGTCGATACGTCGCCGCCAAACCCATCCATGTCATTCACGTCGATGATTTCGATATAAGCATAAGGCGGTTTGTCTTCCGACCCCAGCAGCCCAACCGATTTAAACACGGCGAACTCATCGACGGATTTGAGTCCATTCACAGTCGGAATGTCCTTCGCCTTGGCCCAGGCCTCGTAATCTGCGACGCTGATGCCGGGCTTCAAATTGAACAGTGCGACAATCTTGGTACTCATATCCGGAACCTTCCCTATAGCTTCTTTCGTCAAATGATATATCTTTTAAGGGAATTGCAAAGCCCCTCCGTTGAAAGTGTCGCGAAAACGCGCCATTTTGTGAAGGGAAAAGGAGACACGACATGGCTGACACTGAACGCGACGCCCGGCCCGAGCCGATTGAATATGATGGCCCCCCGGATTATCGCGTGGTCGGCCGACATGGCGTCTATCCCGAAACCAATCATGATGAGATCGCCCGGTTCAACTTCCTGGCGCAGATGAACCGTCATCTTTCGACGAAAGTCATGCCCGGCGTCGGCGAAGCTTTCGAAGCGCGGGTCGAACCGGCTTTCGCCAAAGACAAGGATCGCAGCTTTGAAAGCCGCCATGAAGTGCGCAAGGCGCTGCTCAAGGATCCAATGTTCCAATGGTGGTCCGCACTGCGCCGGGCGACGATGGAAACCCGTCAACAGGCCGGCCGCTGGGTGACGCTTCGCCAGGCGGACGAACTCAATGCCAAAGTCAATGAGCTGACCAAGGGCGATAAGCGCCTGCAGCTTGATCCAGGTTTCAAACAGCCGCGCTCGACTGACGCGATCGATCACCATTGCATGCCTGGCTCGTACCACACCGAATTGGTGCCGGGCGACATTACCGGTCCGGCCAATTATGATGCGGGAATCTTTGCAACCACCGGCGGCATGCTCGGGCGCTATAATGATGGCGGCGGGGTCGCTGTCGCTGAATGGGTCAAACAGACCTTTGGTGAAGATTTCAAACCAAAGCGCATCCTCGATATTGGCGCTGGTCTCGGTCATAATGTTCTGCCGATCGCCGCGGCCTTCCCGGACGCTGAAGTGATCGCTGTCGATGCCGGCGCGCCAATGCTGCGCTATGGCCTCGCCCGCGCCAAGAGCATGGGCATCGAGAATGTCACATTCATTCAAGATGACGTCTCTGATCTTTCACGCTTTGAAGATGAGAGCTTTGACTGGGTGCAATCGACCATGTTCCTGCACGAGACCAGCTATAAGACGATGCCAAAGATCTTTGCCGAGACGCAGCGTCTGCTGAAGCCCGGCGGGATTGTGCTGCACGTTGAACAGCCGCAATACGCCGACACGATGCCACTGTTCGAACAGGCAATGCGGGATTGGGACGCGTTCTATAATAATGAGCCGTTCTGGACCAAGATGCACGAGATCGACCTCGATGACTGGATGAAACAGGCTGGGTTCGGCGACAATCACCTGATCCATGGTGGCGTGGCAGCCGTCGTTGATAAGGACGTGTTCCCGGATGCGGCAGATGATGACAGCGAAGATTTCGGCCGCAAAGCCGCCTGGCATGTCATCGGCGCGAAGAAGGTGGCCTGATCATGACCCAGACACTGGACCCGATCGCCCTTGCCGGCGCCAAAGCCAAGGGCAAGCGCCCCTGGTTTCTTGAAAACCCAGACATTGAGCGCGTGATGAATATCAATCTGGCGCTGATCCAGGAAGTCGCGGTGATGCATGAGCGAATGGACACAATCGAACGCCTGCTCGAGCGCGGCGATACGGTGTCAAAAGCCAGCATTGATGCCTTCACCCCGACCAAGGAAGAAGCCGATGAGCGCGGCCTGTGGATGCAGGAATATATTGCCCGCCTTTTCCGGATCATCCAGCAGGACCGGGAAGCGATTGCCAAAGGCAAGGAAGATTCCAGCGAAGATGTCGCTGACGAATTTGCGAAAACCGACTGATGCGGGGGGCGGCCAAATCCAAGATACGTCGCAAGCTCAGGTTTCTGGCAGCGCCGTTCACCGCGCTCATACTCGCCGCCTGCCAAACCGGAACCGCTCCGACCGCGTCAGCGTCACTCGATGCTGATCTGAACGAACTCTTGTCCTGGTTCCCGGGTGTCTATGACAATAGGCTGCAAGTCAGCGAAGAACGCAGTCGCGATCTGCCCTCGGAACTGCGGCATCGTCACACCAATCATACATTCTATCCAGTCAAGATCGCGGGTATTCCCGGCCGCCAGCTCTATGCGCAGCAATATCAGCATTATGATCCTGACGATCTCTACCGCCAACGCATCTATGCGTTTGAACCTGATCTGGAAGAGGACGCGGTCCGTCTGACCATTTATACGCCGAAAGATCCGCGCGCCCTTATCGACTTGCATCACCATCCCGAAACACAAGCCGCCTTGAGCGCTGATGATTTCATTCTCAAGCCAGGCTGCGAAGTCTATTGGACGCGGGCCGAGGACCAGTATGAAGGTTATCTCAAACCAAAGGCCTGTTCCTATTATTCGAGCCGATTTGAAACCCAGGTGTTTCTCGAGGAGACTCTGGTTTTGCGTCAGGATGCTCTCTTGCTGAATGATCGCGGCGTCGACTCGTCTGGGCAGCTGGTCTTTGGAGTTGATGATAAAGGCCCAACGATAAATCTGAAACAGGCGGAACGAACCGCGCTCGATGTCGAATTGCAGGCGCTGACCCGATCGATGCAGGGCGATTATTTCTCAGACGCTGAAGGCGGCGCCCGTGAAGGGCGGCCAATCTATCAGCGGATCCGAAACATTACGCCGCCTGATGGGCACAGCCATGCCATGTATTCCGAAATGCGTCATGATGGCCCTGACGGGGAATACTATCGCCAACTCATCTACTTGTTCGATGAGGCGCCGGATCGCACCGAGAATCGCATGCAGGCCTTGCGCGTCGCTGACCCGGGCGCGGCCGCGATGCTGATAGAGACTCCCGACGCACTGGCAACTGGCATCGTCGAGACGACGTCAGCGATCGCAGATACGTGTTACACCGTCTGGCAACAGAACGCCGACGGCTTTAGCGGATGGATCGATCCGCAACGCTGCGTGATCACGGGCAAGCGCGGCGATCAGCGACGCATCGAGTCGCGGACGCAAATTATGCCAAGCTCAATTGGCCAGCTGGAGCGAGGGTTCTCGATTGAGGGAACTCTTCTATTCGGCACGCCGACAGATGATCCTTACATCTGGCCGCGCGTCGAACCCGGCTCTGTTGTGATCGACTAACAGGGCTGAAATCATTAGATCGCAAGATCGATCATCGAGCGGAAAAACCGCGACTGGACACATACAATTTTTAAATGATATATCATTTAAAATGCGGGAGCGGAGGAATGTCCCATGGGTGAGTTTTTAGCGGCGAATGAACTGGCAATTCTGCGATGGCTTCACATCGTGGCGATGGTCTACTGGCTCGGCGGAGAATGGGGAGTGTTTCAGACCTCCTACAAAGTCGTGAACCCGGCTCTGCCATTGGAAGAACGCCAACGCCATATGGATACCGCGTACCGGATCGACATTATGGCGCGGACTGGAATTATCAGCCTCCTCCCACTCGGCCTACATATGGGCTACCTTTGGGGCGTCCAACCGCTCGGCGGTGGCTGGCTGGTCGCCATGTGGATCACCTGGGCGGCCTGGATGGCCTTGACCTGGGGCGCCTTTGCCAAGCGCGGCACACCAATGTTTAAAATACTCTCAGATATAGAGGATTGGACGCGTTACCTGCTCATCCCAACCCTGCTGATCACGTCGCTGATGTCGCTGATGGGCAATGGACCATTTGCCGGCGGCGAAGGCCAATTGTGGTTTTCTGCGAAAGTCCTGACATATGGAACGGCTTTGATCATTGGCGTCATCCTGCGTCTGATCATGCATGAATGGCAGAAAATGTTCCCAATTCTGGCGGCAGGCCCCAATCCGGACGTTGAGACCAAACTGGAAAAATCAATCCAGCTCGGCCGAAATGTCGCTTATATGTATTGGGTTCTGATCCTGACCACGGCCTTCTTTGGCGCCGTCAAACCATTCTAATCAAAACTCGGTTTGGATGGCATTTCAGCGACAATGAATGTCTCATCGGCATAGGATTTCCCCAGCTCGAAATCGGTCCACACTGCTTCATTTGCAAGAATGCCATCATAGTAGAGCCGCACCCGTCCGGCTTGTTGCCAGGGCGTTCCAGGCTTACTGAAATAGTCTGAATAGCGACGCTCATGCCAGCCGCGCGGCGTGTCAAAACCAACATATAGAATCTGGTATGAAGACCGGTCGATTCCAAACAATGTGGTGCCGCCCGCCGGGTCCGTCAGTTGCACCATGTAAGCGGGTTTGCCATCAATCGTACGATCAGATCGCCGCGCCTGCGCCCAGCCTTCGTCCAGCGCATTGCGAATGGCGCCAAAGCCGAAATTATTGCTCCACATGGCGTTCGCGGACTGATCTTCCATGCGTCCTGATTTGTTGTATGTGGCCTCGCCATCATAGCTCAAAAGCATAACCAGCTTGTCGTTTGTCCAGGCTTCGATCCGGACTTTGCCATTCGCAGCATGCGCGTCGGCTTTTTCGTCCGCGAACACCCGCCACATCGCGTACCGGTCCCAGGTCTGCGCCCCGCCATCGCGGCCATAGATGATATTGTATCCTGACAAAAACAGCGCACCGGGATTTACAAAGGCATCCCCCCCGGCGGCTTCGTGCGCCCGGGTAATGATTGTACGCCCATCCATTTGCGGCTTCGACTGACCGGCATTGGCCAGCATGACGGCAGGACCTGTCTGGGTTGGCGTTTCCTGGGTCAACGGGACATCCGTCGCAACCTGGCAAGCGGTGAGGAGACCGCCGATCGCCAGCATCAAAGACCATTTAAACATCTTCATCCCTCCACAATCATCACGTGCGCGTCGGATACAGGTTGGCGCGCAGCTTTCAGCTTGGCATAAGCCTCACTGTTCCAGAAGGCTTTAATCGCGTCCTTGCTTGGCCATTTGGAAATCACTGCGCTTGTGCCGTCAAACAGACCGCCCTCCAGCGACTCGACGCCAGGCCCGCGCAGCACATATTCGCCGCCATACTCACCGATCAGCTTGGCTGTGGGGATGCCATATTCATTGATAAAACGCTCGCGATCGTGGATCTTCGCGAAGACAATCATATAGGCGCTCATCATCTTTTCTCCTCAAGGTGCTAGCCGCAGCCAAAACAAATGATATATCTTTTATTATGCCGCCCTTTTACGGGCTTTGCAAAGGGCTGATCTCGATGAAACTTCTGCGTGCCGCCACAATTACGGTTTCTGATCTCAATCGCAGCATGGGGCTCTACATGAGGTATTTCGACTATTCCGTCGTCGAACAAGGCGAGATAAGCGCAACGCTAGCCGCAAGCTGGCACACCCCAAACTCAACGGGCCGCGCCTATGCCGTAATGCAACCGAGCTCGGGCGCGGATATCTTCCTGCGCTTCATCGAACAGCCCGCCGTCGCGGGCTTCAAGGCACTTCGTTCTTACGGCTGGAACGCGATAGAGATCTGCGTGCAAGATGTCATGGCCGTGAATGCGCGGATGCTGGACAGCCCATTCGAAATCATAGGACCGCCAAACAAGATCCCCGGACTGGATGCGATCCATCCAATGCAAGTCAAAGGGCCGGACGAAGAGATCGTCTATCTGACCCAGATCAATGACGACTTGCCGGAATATAACTTGCCGCGTGCAGGCAGCTTGATCGACAAGCTGTTCATTCTCGTCATGGGCAATTCCGACATGGACCGCGCCGCAGCCTGGATGCAGGAAAAATGCGGCCTCAGTTTTGGCCGCGAAATGGAAATCCCCTACACAATGATTGCCAAGGCCTACGGCACGCCGCTGGATGAGTTGCACAAGATCTGCACCCTGATCCACGACAAGGATGTGTTTCTCGAACTCGATCAATATCCCGATGACGCCATTGCCCGCCCACGACATGACGGCATGCTGGTGCCAGGCTGCGCGATTGGCACCCTCTTCCATCCTGACTTTGACAGTCTCCCTGGCCCCTGGCTGACCCCGGCAACTGTTAGAGATGGCGCAATTTACAAAGGCCAGCGCGTCGGTGTCTTGCAAGATCCGGATGGCACTCTGATAGAAATGGTTGAAGGATAAAGCATGAAGCTCGGAACTCTAAAGCACGCCGTCGACCACAAACCTGTGGCAGACGATTTCGCAATCATCGACGCTGATCGCCCGGTCTGCCCGGACAATGGCCTGGTGGTTCGCGTCGTACATTTGTCGCTTGATCCTTATGTCGGCTCTCGCCTGCGCGGACGCCATATGGGCGAGCCCGCACCGCAACCTATGAAAGGCGCCATTCCTGGCGCGATTATCGGACAAGTTGTGGAAAGCCGCGTCGCGGATTTTGCCGAAGGAGATTGGATTCAGGCGATGGAAGGCGGGTGGCAGGAATTCGTCGCCCTGCCCGCCAGTGAAGCGCGAAAGATTGATCCAGGGGTCGCACCTTTGGCGGCGCATGCTGGTGTGCTTGGCATGCCAGGTTTGACCGCGTGGTCGGGAATTACTCAGCTTGCCAAGGTCGGCCCGGGCGACACGGTATTGGTCGATGCGGCCGCCGGTCCGGTTGGCGGCACAGTTGGACAAATCGCAAGGATCAAAGGCGCTGAACGCGTCATTGGAATTGCCGGCGGTCCTGAGAAGTGCGCGCTGGTGACAGACACTTATGGCTTCGATGCCTGCATAGATTACAAAGCCGATGGCTGGCGCGACCGTCTCGGCGAAGCACTGCCTGACGGTCTGTCTGTGTTTTTCGAGAATGTCTCGGCGGATATGGCCATGCTGGCGCTCACGCATGCAAGGATCTATGCTCGCGGCGTGCTGTGCGGCCTGGTCGATGCCTACCATACTGAGACCCAGAGCCAGCATCCGCTGAATGCCGGTATGATCATTGGAAAACGGGCGCAGCTATCGGGCCTTGTCGTCTATGACTTCTATCCGCGCTGGGATGAATATGTAACCGAAGCCGCGCCGTGGATTGCCAGCGGGCAGTTGAAGTTTGCTGAAGACCGCGCCGATGGGTTGGAGAACGCCCCGGCTTTGTTTGAGCGCCTGATGAATGGCAAGAATAAGGGCAAAGCGGTGGTCACGGTCGCGCCGGAGCAAACCTGATGGTTCATCGCATGTATATTGATGGCACGCATGGCCAGATCCATTTGCAAGTCGCAGAAGCTCGAACCGATGCCGGCAAACCGCCGCTGATCTGTCTGCATCAGAGCCCGAAATGCGGCTTGGAATTTGATATCTTCATGCGTGAAGCCAGCCGGGACCGGATGGTTATCGCGCCCGACTATCCCGGCTATGGCATGTCCGATGCGGCCCCGACAGAAGAAGATACGACCGTGCCCATGTATGCGGATGAAATGTGGAAAGTCGCCGATGCGCTCGGGCTCGAAACGGTCGACTTGTTCGGCAATCACACCGGCGCCAAAGTGGCTGCCAAGATGGCGCTGGAGCAAGCCGACCGTGTGCACGCCATTGCAATGATTTCGGCCGCCATCCTGACCGATGAAGAACGCAAAATGTTCAAGGACATGTTCACGCCGATCCCGCTCGACCGGGAGCATTCGCGTTTCAAGATCAGTTGGCAGCGTGTCGTCGAACGTCAGGGGCCTGGCCAGACATTGGAAATGATGGACCGCTCGATGTTCATGAACATGATGGGCGGTGAGGCGTATGAGTGGGGCCACGTCGCGGCATTTGCCTGGGGCGCGCCGTTTGACGACGCGCTGAAGCGATTGCCGCATCGGATCACGCTGCTGAATCCCGTCGACGATCTGACCGAATGCACCCGCCGCGCCGTGCCGCTGATGCGCAATGGCGAGCTTATCGAATGCCCGCAATGGGGCTATGGCTTTATGGACGTTTTCCCGAAAGACGCCGCTGACCTGGTCCTCGCTAAGCTGGATGCTTCGCAGTCGATCTAGTGATCGTCGTGGTATCGATACTTGCCGAGAAAGAGCAGCGGAAGCGTCGACACGAACAATATGATCGCTGCGCTGGTCAGCGTGAAATTCCAATCCTGCCCAGGCAATATTCCGAGATTGATGCCCAGGAAATGGATGCCGCGTCCATCGGCAATATCCGTCATGATGCTTGGGCCTAAGCCCGCGCCGAGTGCGAAGAATCCATAGATTGCGCCATAGATGGCTGAGTATGATTTCATGCCGAAATATTTTGACACCATGTAAGCCATGAAATCATATTCGACCCCGGCACCAAATCCGATCATCAGAATCGCAATCGTCGCCGTGCTTGGCGTTACCCCTGGTTGCGCCAGCATCCAAAGCGCGATGGCTGGCGATGCAAGAAACAGGAACGCGACCCCTGGCGCCCAGAAACGGTCGATCAGATAGCCGCCAATAATCCGTCCGCCGAGCACAGCCAGTCCGGTCAAGGTCGCCAAGCCCACGGCCTCATCCATCTCAAACTGGTTGGCGATCAACACGCGCTCGATGTTCGGAATGATTGCCCCAATCGCATACGAGATCGGCACAAACGAAATCGCCAGAACCCAGAAACGCCATTCCTTCAATGCTTCTGGCAAAGTCATGCCGGGTAACGAAATGACCTGCCCTTCTTCAACCAGAGGCGGCGCCTTTTTGATGTCCATGAACAGCATCATCAGGACTGGAATGAAAACCAGACCACAAAACGCAAACGCCATCGCATATTCGAGTCGCAACCCGTTGACGCTCATCAAGGGCAAGACCTGATTGATGACGATCCAAACCAAGCCAATCGTTCCGAGCAAAGAAATCCCGAGAACCGGGTATTTCATATTGACGATACTGGCCTCGCTTGCCGGCTCATCATTGACGTCTCGCAAGCTGAGATAAGACAGCGGTAAAGCGATCACGATCGGCAATAGACCGAGCAGGACATAAGCCGAGCGCCAACCCGATCCGCCGACAAAATGGAATGCCTCATTGGAGACAATGAATTGCGATCCGAACTTGGCCAGTGCGCCAAATACGCCAGTCGCAATCAAGGCAATGCCCAGCGCGATCCCGCGATTATCCTTGAACCAGTTTGCGACCGGTCTTGTGAAGGTGATCGGCAGCGTCCCCGCGCCGGCAAAAGCGAGCACCAACCAGAGCGCGATATAAAGCGTTTTTGACCCCGTGTTCAACGCTAATGCCATCATCGCCAAACCGAACGTGACAATCGAAATCAGCGCCACGCGCCGGGCCCCGAATTTCTCGGCGAGGACACCGATAAATGGCGCGGAAATGAAGGCGCCAAAGGTGTATATGGCCAGCGCGTTGAGAATATCGCCAGCCGACCAGCCCATTGGACCGAACTCACCGAGTAGAGGCGGGATCATCACACCTATTGTATAGAAAGGCAGCGGCGACAGTCCGAGACCAACGCCAACAGCGGCGGCTGCGAGCACCGGCCAACCGCGCTTGAATTCACCATCTTGCGCCATCACTGCCTCCAAAATCTCAATTCGCTCTTGGCGAGCCATGTTTCCTGATGTCTATTGGTATATCTTTTCACGCAGGCGTCGAGGAAAAATTGGTATGCAACTGACAAGACGTGACTTTGTTGCTTTGGGTGGGCTCGCCCTGACCGCAGGTTGTGCGCCAAATGTGCAGACGAGCCAGGACGCGGACGTGCTGATTCTCGGGGCTGGACTGGCTGGGCTCCACGCCGCGCGGATGCTCGCCGCTGAAGGTTTCAAAGTCCTGGTACTCGAGGCCGATACACGCGTCGGCGGCCGGATGCGAACGCTGGACGACCTGCCCGGTCGACCCGAGGCAGGGGGGCAGCAGGTCGGCCAGTCCTATGCCCGTATCAGATCTACAGCGATTGATCTCGGGTTGCGCGTTGTACCATCGGCGCCGGGTGGATCGCGGGACAAGACCATGGTGCTCAACAATCGATTCTTCGACGCCCGAGACTGGGCGGCCGCGCCGGAAAACCCTTTCCCCGAAGCCTTTAAACGCGCCACGCCTGACAGTGCGCTCTTCATGGCAGCAGCACAGCAGAACCCGCTGGTGGATCAATATGCCTGGCGCGAAATTGGTGATGCCTATGATCTAAGCGCGGACGCGTTTCTCGAGGCCGCCGGCTTTGACCCTGCGTCGCGTGCGCTGTGCGATATTGCGCTGAATGCCAATCAACTCAGCTCCTATTCGATGCTGAACCTGTGGCGCTCGCTGACTCTCTTTGCGCTCGACGCCTCGTCGGGACCATCAGAGGAAATCGAAGGCGGCTCGCAGCGCTTGCCGGAGGCGATGGCTGCGAGCCTGGAGGATGGCGCGGTGCGTCTGGACACCCGTGTCTCCTCAATCGGCGTCACGGAAACGGGCGTTGAGATCACGGCTGGGGGTCAAACCTATCGCGCGCCATTTGCGGTCAACACATTGCCCTTCCCGGTTTTGCGCAAGATCGGCATGACCTTGCCGGGCGAAACGGCAGCGATCCAGCCCATCATTGATCAAATGCCGTACACGCAAATCCAGCAAGTCCATCTCGAACTGGAGGCCGGCCCGTCCGACGACCTACCGCTCATGATGTGGACGGACACGCCGATTGAACGCGTATTTCCGGTCCGCAATGCGGCTGGCGAAACCGTCGCGCTGACCTGCTGGGTCAATGGCACAGGAACGCGGCGATCAACCAATGATGCTGACTGGAAAGCCTCGGCGGAGCAAACACTCGCCGATGCGCGCGGCATCAAAGCCAAAGCCCACGCGGTTGTGCGCTGGGACGAAGATCAGACGCTGAGCGGCGGCGCTTACATGCACTGGGCGCCTGGGCAGATTCAGCCCTGGGCTGAGCGTGTAACACAACCAGCTGGCCGGATGCACTTTGCCGGCGAGCACACGTCTTATCTACACACAGGTATGGAAGGGGCGATGGAATCCGGCGAGCGGGCGGCTTATGCGATCATAGAAGCTGCGGCCGGGTCAGCAGCATAATAAGGCACGCTTTCAAAGCCGATTAATTCGATCTCAGGTGAGATATAGCCCGGCTTGATCGGCTCGTTTCGAGCCAGATCTGTCGACAGATATTTCTTATTATCATCACAGAAAATCGTCGCGACAGTTGCCTCACTTCCGAGCTGGTCCTGCACCATCAGCGCACCAATAAGATTGGCGCCGGAGGATATTCCGACAGCCAGGCCCAGCTCGGAAGCAAGTTTCTGCGCCATGAGGATGGCATCGCCATCGCTCACGGAAACAACGTCATCGAGCTCATTCAGTTGCACGATGGATGGAATGAAATCATCAGAGACACCCTGAATGCGGTGCGACCCGGTTTTATAGCCCGTCGATAGCGTCGGCGATTCTGCCGGCTCAAGCGGGTGGACACGAACCGATGGATGCGCCTGGCGAAGCGCCCGGCCGACGCCCATCACAGTACCGCCCGTCCCAACCCCTGCAATGAAGGCATCTGGTGTCAGCCGGATCGAGGCGAGTTGGTGAAGAATTTCTGGTCCCGTGGTCGACTCGTGGGCGTTGCAATTCTCACAATTGGCGAACTGACATGGCAGAAAAACATCATCACGTTCCGCAGCAAGGGTTTCTGTCGCCGCTATGGCGCCAAGGAAACCGCCCTCTTCGCGGCTGACCAGGTGCAGGTCAGCGCCGAGGGATCGCAGCAAGGATTTGCGTTCTTCGCTCATCCAGTCCGGCATATAGATTCGCACCGGGTGACCGAGCGCTCGGCCCAGCGAAGCGATTGCAATCCCGGCATTGCCGCTGGTTGCTTCTGCAATCGTGTCACCGGGCTTGAGCGCGCCAGTGGCATAAGCGCAGCGCAAGATATTGAGCGCCATTCGGTCCTTGATGCTGCCGGTCAGATTATAGTGCTCGGCTTTTGCAAAGATAACACGGCGATCGCCTTTCCACTGCAAATGCACCGCCAGTAAAGGCGTCCGGCCAATCATGCCCGCGAGCGACTCAAGTCGCTTCGTCTCACAAAACTCAACCTGCGCTAAAGATGAAAAGGCCATATCATACTCCGTTATGGAGACTATCGCGTTCGCGCGATCGAAAATCATTATGAATCTTCTCTCTTTAAGAGATTTTCTGTTATGTTTTTTCGATTATGAGTGCAAATATGCGAAATATTGACGATACCGACCGCCAGATCCTAAAAATCCTTCAAGCCGATTCCACGATTTCGCTTGAGACCATCGCCGCGCAGCTACGCGTTTCGGTCAATACCTGTTGGCGTCGTGTCCGCCGGCTTGAAGATGATGGCATTATCCTGTCGCGCGTTGCCATTTGCGACCCGGAAAAGCTCGGCGTTGGCCAAACTGTTTTTGTGGCGATAAAAACGAGCGATCATTCTTCAGCTTGGCTGAAAACATTCGACAAGACCGTGACCGCCATTCCGGAAGTGGTCGAACTCTACCGAATGGCTGGCGATGTCGACTATCTGCTCAAAATCGCCGTTAGTTCGGTCGCCGATTATGACCGCGTCTATAAAGCCCTGATTTCGAAGATCGAAGTCGATGATGTCAGCGCGACATTCGCGATGGAATGCCTCAAGAACACCACCGAACTGCCGGTATAGTCTCGCTTATTCGCCGTCGGCCGGCGTGTAGGTACAACTCGCCTGTAACCAGCGGAGATTAAGGCCAATACGTTCGGCGCCGCCCTCATTCCAGGCATAAGACACAGCGCGATCACTATCCCCTTCCATGACATAAAGCGTCAGCGACGGCCGGTTCGTGCCATAAGGCCAATCGACATTACGTAGCTTCAACCGGATGCGACGGGGCTGATCTTCATCAGTGATCAGTTCGGCCTCTCCCCCCTGGTCGTGAAGCTTCACTCCGCGGCGGAAGTCCCAGTCATTCATGTCCTGACCAGAATCACCATGGCTGGCACCGCGCAGGATCGCGGTCCAGCATTCGAACGGACGGGCGCGCCGCAAACGCGCTTCAATCCGGTTATCACCGCGAGTTGATGTGACCCAGAAATCATCTTGGGACTTTGTCATCGTTACGCTCAACGGGCCGCCCTCCATCGGACGCGGGAACAGAGTCGCACACGCCTCGCCGCTGGCTTTGCCTTGAAATTGCGCTCCGCTTCGCTGCCAGTTGACCTGGCAATCAAGCGGTGTCGGCGGCAAGACCCCGCCCGGCGCCGCAATAGCCTGGAGGATAGACTGGGTTTGTGCGTCAATGGTCAGCGTGTGGATCAGAGTCGCCGGCTCTTCTCCGGCCACAGTTCGGATCGCTTTAAACACCGCTTTGTCAGCGGCAGCGTCGTCAGTGCTGAGCACGGCGCGGGTAATCTCTATATGTTGTCGCGGGGCAATTTGCGCCGGGTCCAATCCCGCATCAGCGGCGAAGAAGACATGCCGGTCACTGTCCCAGCGTCCTTCGAACATCTCGACAAAATCAACATAATCCTTGACCAGCCAACCCGGAACTTCGGCGTCCGGTTGCTGCGCTGTGGCGCAAGACGCGGCCATTGCCACGGCGCCAAGGCTGAGAAGTATCCGCTTCAACATGATATGATCCTTTTGAAAAAAGGGCGGACCAAATGATCCGCCCTCCTGGTCTTGTTTATGCGTGTCGCACAGCGCTTAGAATTCGGTACTGAGCGTGACCCCGATTTGAGATCCACGGCGCAGCGTGCCGACAAAGTTCCGCTTGAAGCTGTCACCGCCATCGGCGTAACGCAGGACCAGCGGCGACGAATCTTCGTCGGTCAGGTTACGGCCCCAGAGGCGCAGTGTATGCTGACCATTGCTGACCCCGATACGGGCGCCGACCAGAGTTGCGTCTCCGGTTTCAGCCTGATTGTGAACCTGAGAGAACTTGCTGGATTCGTAAGAGACATTTGCCCCTGCGAAGAAGTCCCAGTCGCCATATCCAGTGGCACCGCGATAATCCAGATCGAAGAAGATCTGATGCTCTGCTGTCCGCGGAATTTCGCGGCCGACAATAGACCCGAAGGCATTCTGCAAACACTCGGAGGTCGGATCGCCCGGCACCGCGAGAATTTCGCACCCGACGGACCCATTGACCAATCCATCGTCAATCGTATCGAGCAAGACACCTTCATTCTGATCAGTACCAGACGTGAACTCTGTGTCTGTCCAGGCATAGTTCAGCGTCGCTGTCAGACCTTCAAAACCATCTGGTCGGAGCAGGAATTCGGCTTCGATACCCATAATTTCGGCATCACCAGCATTGACCGTCGCCGAGGTCGTATTGGTGTCGTTGACGCGGACATTTTGCGTCAGCTGATAGCCTTCGACTTCATTGAAGAAACCCGCAAGGTTTGCCGTAAGCTGACCGCCAAAGAACATGTTCTTAGACCCGATCTCAATCGAGGTGGCTTCTTCTTCATCAAAAGTACCAAGGCCCGCGAGTTGGGCCTGGTTAGAGTTAAATCCGCCAGGCTTCTGGCCTTGCGCGTAAACCGCATAGAGCAGGTTGTCCGGCGTAACTTGCCAATCGACCGTCGCGCGCGGTGCAAAATTATCAAAGCTTGCGCTTTGCACAGGGTCGCCCGGAGCGGTGCGTTCAATATCCTCTTCGGCGTACCGGCCTTCGAGCGTCACCGATACAGTGTCGCTCACATCATACGAAACCAATCCGAAAATCGCGCGATTTTCAATATCGAACGTGCTCATGCCGTTTGGAACAGCAATGGTTGAAGACCCGAACGGAACGATGCCGAGGCAAGTCGGATTAAATCCGCAAATCACCTGCTGCGAGGCCAGTTCAGCTGCGAAGTTCGCATCCGCGGTTGCTTGCGCACCACTTGGGAGGACCCGTGTATCGCGATTATCTTCCTGAGCATCGAGATAGTAAGCGCCGATCAGAGCGCGGAAGCGATCTTTCTCATAATTCAAGCGAAGCTCTTGTGAGATTTCTTCTTCTTCGCTCTCATTTGCGAATGTGAAGTCAGCAATACTGGTCGGATATCCATAAACCGCCTGGAACGGCACGAAGCTGACAATGTTGAACGGAAATCCGCCCGGCACAAAATTCGTCGCCTGGAAACGGGTTGGCGAATAATCACCATCGGTCTGCTGGCTGACGTCTCTCGTATTGAAACCGGTGATCGATGTCAGCGACCAGTTTTCATTCAAATCGCCATCCACGGATAGACTGAACTGCGTGTTTTCGATTTCGGTTCCTGCTTCTGGACCGATTTGCAGACGATAATCGGTGTTGATCTGACGTGGTTCAACCACGCCGCAGAAATAGCGCCCCTGCCCGCCATAGAGCGAACCATTATCGGTAAAGCAGTTATTCTCGTCCGCCGTGGTCGCGAACAAGGCTGGCTGGCCGTCTTTACTTTTTGAGTGATACCCGCGCAGACGAATGTCCCAATTATCATTCGGCGTGAAGTAGAGCACACCGGAGATTGAGTCCGTTGTTTCCTGCCCCACTGGCTCGCCATCGAATGCATTATCGAACTCACCATCATAATTATAAAAACGCGCATTCACGCCAAAAGCGAGAAACTCATTGATCGCGCCGCTCAAACCAACGCTGATATCCTGCTGGCCGTGCTCGCCGAGATCGATGCTCGCGCGCGCAGTCAGGTCATCTGACGGCGAACGGGTGATGATATTGATCGCACCAGAATAAGTGTTTCGACCATAAAGTGCGCTTTGCGGACCTTTGACGACTTCGATCCGCTCGACATCGTTCAGATCATAATCCGTGATCGCCCCCGAAATCCGGACGCCATCAATAAAGTAAGATACGCCTGACGCGCCAAGGATATTAGCCTGGCCTCGAATAACCGGGCGATTGGAGTCACGGCCGAACTCGTTGTCGAATGACAGACCAGCGGTGAGTTTTGAGATGTCGGATAGGTCTGTCAGAGAGAGATTGTCGATCACGTCAGCCGTCACCACGGATACAGCCACCGGGATTTCCTGAACGCTCTCTTCCGTCTTCCGCGCTGTGACGGTAATCACGTCCTGGCGCGATTCTGCTTCTTCCTCGACGCCGTCCTGGGCCAGCGCTGGTGCGCCATAACTGCTAAGTGCTACGGCTGCTGCGCCAATCATGAGATAGGTTTTTGACATTGTGGTCTCCCCGCTGCGTCATCGTGTTCATCGACACGAAAAACAAATGATATATCTTTTATCCTCTGTTCCCGTCTAATACGATTTTCGAGTTTGACCAGCCCAGCCTGAATTTTTCTCCACATCCCGTGTCGAAAAAAACACACACCTCCCGAAAGGACGCCGCCATGGCAGATACAATAAGCGCCAATGAGCTCAAAAAAGTCATGCCCCTCCTGGCGCGCCATGAAGGCGTCTGGGAAGGCAAGTACCGGTTTTACGATGTCGCTGGCGCATTGATCGACGAACATGAATCGCGGCTTATTTGCCGCTTCCCGGATGCCGGGCATCCATATCATCAGACCAATTACTATCGTTGGGCCGATGGCAAACGTGACACGCGCGACTTCCCTGCCATGGTCGAGAATGGGCGTTTGAAATGGGACAATGAATTTATCAATGGCTGGGCCTGTGATGTCGCACTCGATGATTTCAATCGCACCACGATGCTGAACTGGACCCGCACCGGTGAGCCGGACTTGTACTTGTATGAAATGATTCAGCTTTCAGACGATGGACAATCGCGGGCGCGGGTCTGGCAATGGTTCAAAGCTGACCGCCTGTTCCAGCGTACCCTGGTCGACGAGCATTTCGTTACCAAGGACTGGCAATCCTATGATGGCCAGGAATTCTAGAGACAAAAACAGGCCGGGATGCTGATCCCGGCCTGCAATCTTCAAATGATAAAGTTCAGCTATTCAGCGCTACGGTCGGGTGCCGTGATAGATCCGTCCTTGATGCCTTTATAATACTTCCAGCTGGTCATATTCGAGCGCGGGTCACCGGAGGGTGGCGGGCTGGTATATTCTGGATAATGAGTCGCGATCTCGGCTTTCATCGTGTCAGAAAGCTGGTCGAAATTCTCAAGCTTGTAGCCCGCTGTATGCATGTAGAGCATGCCCTGGCGGCCATTCATGTTCATCCAAGGCAACCAATCTGCCATCCGCGCCCAACCGACAGTAATCTTGGCAGAATCTGTCGCTGGGTCGAGCAAATCGTCGGCGCGACCAAAGAAGTTGAACATCTCCGTGGCATGATAAGTGCCGCCAATCTCTTTCTGGAACTCGCTGGCCAGTGGGTTCGGATACCAAAGCGGGACAGTGCTCCGCATCCACCATGTGCCGTCTTCGCCGATCTCTCCACCCCATTTGAGCGGCGAGCCGTCGCGTCCGGTTTCGTACATTTTGAAATTCACCGGATCGTTTGCAACGTGCAGAACATCGACCGTCTCACCTGTCCATGGATTATCCCAAGTCGACAGCACTTCGCCGGTCTCTGGATCTTTGTAGAGCAGGATCTCACGCGACACTAAATGCAGGCCAGTGCCTTTTTCGTCATCCTGAAGCGTCGAACAGGCGCGGATATTCATCCCCTCCACATCAAACACATGGCGATCTCGTTCACCGGTTACGCGGGATAACGCGATGCCGTGCCACCAATAAACCTCTGGCTGATCATCGACTGTCGAGCACATAACTTTGCGCATAATGGTCAAGGAGTCCGCAGCGGCCGTCGGGTCGAGCTGCACACCTTCCTGGGCCTGACTGATCGTGGCGCAGGCCGCCAATGCGGATAGCGACGCGCCCATTGCGGCGATTTTTGATAAGAGTTTCATGGGGTCCACCTCCAAATGATATATCATTTAATTGACACGGTTACTCGCTGCCGCCAAGCCCCAATTCGTCTCTCACGCGAAATTTTCTGATTGCGGCGACACTCGCCATGGTCAGCGCGGCACCAATCCATGGGGCAATCGTCTTCCACATTGCGCCTGGGCCTGCGCCAATCCATCCGAGCTCATAAGCCACGGCCAGACCAAATCCGGCGAGCATCCCGGCCAGCACAGTCGGGCCGCTTGGTTTGAAGCCCAGGGTCCGTGCCACAACCACCGGCCCGAACGCTGCACCGAGCGCCACCCAGGCGAACAGGATCCGCTTGAAGATGCTCGACGGCGCCAGGAAAGTCAGCGCGATTGCGGCGCCACAAACGCCGATAATCGCCAGACGGGAGACGAGAACTTCACGGCCGCCAAAAGCTTTACCGAGTCCGAGATCATGCGACACTGCACCGCCTGCGACCAGCAGCTGGCTGTCCACTGTCGACATGATCGCAGATAGCGTCGCCGCCGCGACAATGCCCGCCATTATCCCTGGCAGCAAATCCGCTGCGAGGCTGAAAAACACGCTTTCCGGCGCCGCATCGCCGCCAAGGATGGCGCGTCCGGCCAGGCCGAGCACCGCCATGCCGGCAAAGACCAGCGCAGCCCAGCTCATCGCGACAATCGCGCCTTTGACGCGGGCGCTTTTGTCCCGCGTCGCCATGATCCAGGCGATCAAATGCGGCTGGCCCAGAGCGCCAAACCCGGTTGCGCTTAACCCCAGAACAAAGCCGGTGGCGGCCCATCCGGCACGCTCCCCGAATGAGCTGCCAAACGCCTCTGGCGCTTCGGCCATGGCTTGCGAAAGCCCGGACACCCCGCCGGCTTCGAAGAAGGCCAGAAGCGGTAAAAGCACCGCGACAAAGGCCATCAGCAAGCCCTGAATCGTATCCGTCAAAGACACAGCCATGAAGCCGCCGAGGAACACATAAGCGAGAATAATCACGGCGCCGATGATCACGCCGGGTGCAAAGCCGGTTGCGAACAGATCATTTATCGCCACGCCAGCCCCCTGGAACTGACCTGCGACATAGAAAGAGAAGCAAATTGCAATCAACAGCGATGCAACAACGCGGATGATGCGCGCCGACCCGGACGATGCGAATTGCGTAAGAAAGTCGGTTAGCGTCAGGTGATTGGCGTCCCGGCTGGCCGTTTGCAGCACATCGCCCGACCAAAGCCAAACCGCAGCATAACCCGCCAGAATGCCAGGAATCATCCAAAGCGCTGAAACCCCAGCGACATAGACAAACCCCGAAAAACCGAGCAGCACCCAGGCGCTTGAGCTTGACGCGGCATATGCCAAACCCGCCACCCATGGGCCAAGATTTCGCCCGCCGAGCAAGAAGTCGGTCTGGGACTTTGCGCGCTGTGCGGCCCAGAGCCCAATGCCAAACAAGACACCGGAATAAATGATCAGTGTGATCAGTGCAGGAATGTTCTGCAAGCGACCCTCCCCAGGCTCAGCCTATTCTGCGGCCACCGGGACTGGTGCACCTTTATAGCCGAGCGGCAAGCCCGCCCGGGGGGTGAAGCCATAGAGGTCTTCGTCGGGCAAAGCCGCCTGAACCAAGTCTCGCGTTGCCATCAGCGCTTCGAGATCAATTCCGGTATCGACGCCCATGGATTCAAACATGAAAACCAGGTCTTCGGTGACGATATTCCCGCTCGCTCCTGGCGCCGTCGGGCACCCGCCCAACCCGCCAAGCGAACTGTCGAATGTTGTGATGCCTTCCTCGAACGCTGCCAACACATTGGCCAGCCCCAGTCCGCGCGTATTGTGCAAATGCACGCCGGTCAGATTCTCCGCACCCACGACGTTCCGCACGACGCGGATCAGATGTTTCATCGATCTCGGATCGCCATACCCTGTTGTATCCGAAAGACCGACCTCATCGCAGCCCGCCGCCATCAGTCGCTCTGCATTGCGCAGGATAATGGACTCCTCGATGGGCCCCTCCAGCGTACAGCCAAACGCCGTCGACAATGAGCCTTCAAAGTGTGGCCGCTGATCTTTCGGTAAGCTGGCAATCAAACTGGCAATAGCTTTGGCTTCATCAATGACCTGGTCATGAGTGCGCCGAATATTGCGCAAAGAATGAGTCTCGCTAACTGAGAGCGGCAGCGTGATCTTGTCTGCGCCCGCAGCAATCGCCAGCTCCGCACCTTTCAGGTTTGGCACCAGCACCGCGACTTCGAGACCTGCGATGCGCGTCGCATGGCGGACGATCTCGCCCGTATCCGCCATTTGCGGCAGCAGTTTTGGCGACACAAAAGACCCGACCTCAATCTCTTTGATGCCGGTTGCCGCCAGCGCAGAGATCCATTGCTTTTTATCTTCTGTGGCCATGATGGCATCGCAATTCTGCAAGCCGTCGCGAGGGCCAACTTCACTGATCAGTACACTCGACGCTGTCATCTTCTCGCCTATTGTTGCGGTCATGAGGTGACCTTAGATTCAAAAGATATATCTATTGCAATTGATATATCTTTTAAAGGTGTGCAAGGTAGCTAAGTTCAGATTATATCTTCTGGGGAGAAGAGCATGCACAGTGAAACAGGCCTGTTGGCCGGAATCAAGGTTGTTGAGTTCACCCATATGGTCATGGGCCCCGCGGCCGGATTGGTTCTGGCAGACCTTGGTGCAGACGTCGTGAAAGTTGAACCCGTAGGTGGCGACAAGACGCGCCGCTTGCGAGGGTCCGGTGCAGGCTATTTCGCCATGTATAATCGCAACAAGAAAAGCCTGGCGATTGATCTGAAATCCCCGGAAGGCAAAGAGATCGCGCTCAAGCTGATCGAGCAAGCTGATGTCTTTATTGAGAACTTCCGTCCGGGCGCGCTCGATAAATTGGGCTTTGGGTATGACGCCCTCGCCGCGATAAACCCCAAACTGATTTATTGTTCGGAGAAGGGGTTTCTCGACGGCCCTTATTCCCACCGTACCGCCCTCGACGAAGTCGCACAGATGATGGGCGGCCTCGCTTATATGACTGGCCCGCCCGGACGCCCCTTGCGCGCGGGCAGCAGCGTCATTGATGTCACTGGCGGCATGTTCGGCGCGATTGCAGTTCTCGCTGCCTTACAAGACCGCCACCGCACTGGCAAAGGCCGGCATGTCAGCGCGTCTTTATATGAAACGACGGTCTTTTTAGTCGGCCAGCATATGGCGCAGCATGCCGTCACCGGAACCCCTGCCGCGCCGATGCCAGCGCGTGTCTCGGCGTGGGCGGTTTATGATGTGTTCGATGTCAAAGATGATGAGAAAGTGTTTGTCGGTGTTGTCTCCGACACCCAATGGCGGGCGTTTTGTGAAGCATTCGACTTGACCGACTGGGCCGAGGATACATCCCTTGCTGCGAACAATGACCGCGTCGCTCGCCGCGACGAGTTGATCCCACAGCTACGCACGCTGTTTGCATCGTTCACGCAAGACGAACTCATGGCCAAGCTTGAGCGGACCGGCTTGCCCTTCGCGCCGATCCAGAGACCGGAAGATCTCGCTTCAGATCCGCATTTGAATGAGAGCGGTGGCCTATTGGAAATGTCGATCCCGGAAGGCGGCGAAATTTCGTTACCGGCACTGCCCGTCGCGATTGATGGTGAGCGTCCTGGACTGACAATCAACCCACCGGAAATCGGTCAGCATTCCGAAGATGTCTTGCGTTCACTCGGTCTTTCTGAAACCGAGATTGCGCGCTTGATTGAAGGCGGCTTGGTTGATGCCTTTTCGTCAAAACCCGCGCCTCAAGCGGCGGAATAGACCCAGGGCCGCGCCAACTTATCGCGCTTGAAGAAGAGCTCTATCTCGGCCTTGTTGGTGAGCGTCAGATCGATCGGATCCAGACCTTCCATCAGCATGCGCTTCTCGAATGAACCTATCTCAAACGCCGCGCGCCACTCTGGCAATTGCTCGCACGTCGCGACTTGTTCGGTAAGATCTATGTGCATGTCGATTGGCGCAGGCGCTGCGGCGATTTCGTCAATGCTCGACGCTGGTAAGGCGATTGGGAGGATGCCGTTGCGGATGCAATTTCCATGGAAGATCTCACCGAAGCTCTTGGCGATTATCACGCGTATTCCATATTCATTGAGCGCCCAGGCTGCGTGTTCACGCGACGATCCGCAGCCGAAATTTTCGCCTGAAATCAGAATTGTCGTGTTCGTCTGGTCCGGCCGATTGAGCACAAAATCAGGATCCGGAGCGCGGCTGCCCGGTGCGGTATAGCGCCATCCCGCAAACAAACCTTCGCCGAGCCCCTGGCGACTGACTGACTTCATCTCGCGGGATGGGATGATCTGATCTGTATCGATATTGTCCTGCATCAGGACGGCGGCGATTCCGCTATGGTGCAACAAGGGTTCCGTCATGAGACAATCGCCCATTCGTACAAGAGCCTATAAACGCCCCCTGAATGGGTAAGCCGATCACGGGCTGAGCAGGCTGCAGCCCCATATAATCCAAAGCACGAGGCGCGGCATTCGCAGGCACCCTGTCGCCCAGGGCGATGCTCTCTTCTGGGCTGGTCCCCCAAGAGATTTGCGGCGTAACATCAGCGGCATCGATCGAGATCTCATGCGCGAACACAGCGTCTGGGTCGGTGCGAAGCGCACGCCAATGCGCCACGGCCAGCTCAAGCGGCATCGACTTGGCGGCGCGCGCTTTGACATAGGCGATGGTTTTGTCGTCCGGCGCAATAATTGCTGAAAAGGCCGCGAACTCGACGGCCATATTGCACAGCGTCAAGCGCCCCTCGATCGACAGCTGATCTACCGTCGATCCGCAAAACTCGATGGCGCAGCGTCTGCCGCCTGCCGCGCCGAATTTGGCGATCAGAAATAACGCCAGATCTTTCGCAGCACAGCCGGGCCCGAGGTCTCCGTCGATCCGCACCCGCATCTGTTCCGGCTTGTTGGCTCGCAATACGCCGGTGGCCATGACATGCTCGGCTTCGCTCGACCCAATACCCCATGCCAGCGCACCAAAAGCCCCGAGACTACATGTGTGACTGTCTGGACAGACCAGCGACAGGCCAGGCAGGACAATACCCAGTTCCGGTGCCGTGACATGAACAATGCCCTGATTAGGATCATCAGTATCAATCAGATGAATGCCCGCCGTCGTCGCCATATCCCGGGTTTCGGTGATGAAGGCCTCGCCGCCCGGGCTTCTGGCCTCGTTGCGCGCGCGTCCAGCACGGAAAGAGACGATGTGATCCATGACCGCATACACTCGCGATGGATCACGCACTTTGCGACCGCTTTCGGCGAGGGATTTAAGCGCCACCCCGCCCGTTCGCTCATGCAGCAGGAGTCGATCAATCGCCAGCAGGTCTGCGCCGTCTTCGGTGCTACAGACCCGGTGTTGATCCCAGAGTTTTTCAAACAAGGTCTGCATTCAGCGCGCTCCAGATTAATTGATATATCCTTTATAGAGAGGCATGCAAGCATAGACCTACTGGGCGAGCCGTTCAGAGACTTGGAAACCGACGCAATGGCTTAGATGAGCGCAAGCACAATCGCGCAAACCAATTGGTCTTTCTTCTGCTCAATCTCAGGCAAATTCTCAAACGGCACAAGCATTGGGTGGTGCTTTTTGTCATCGTCGCGCACCGCCCCATATTCCCAGCCCTGGCTTATGCGTTGCTCCATCCATTGAATGTGCTGCGCGCCGTGCCCGGCGGACGGATTTTCAAGCACGAAGCGAACGCTGGCAAAGGTCGAGTCCCGCATCCATTTCGGCGCCTCCTCCCAGGCAGGGATTTCAGTCTGATCATTGGCGCCCGCCCAGGCACGTATCGCAGCATGAACCACCTGCGCGATCGATTCTATCGCCTTTTCCATGACCTATATCCTTTGCCTCACTGAGCAGGATACGCCGCAATCCATACCTTGGAAACCGGCGATCGGTTGAACAGCGGCGCTGACGGTGTCGCTCCAGCAGGGGCCAGACCTCTATTGCAACAGCTCTGGTCTTAGACTTCGGTTTTGCCTCATCAACGCAGATATGTATGAGTGTTGAGTAAGTTGGGGTGTGGGAGGCGAAATAGAGATGAAAACCAAAATCGCCATTCTCGGCGGCGGGATTAGTGCACTCGCTTCGGCGTATGAGCTGAAGCGCCTGGATCCAACTGACACGCTGGACATCACCATCTATCAAATGGGGTGGCGTCTTGGCGGCAAATGCGCCTCATCTCGTAACGAAACGGCCGGCATGGGCTTTCGCAATGAAGAGCATGGTCTGCACGTGCTTGGCGGCTGGTATCATAACACGTTCGAAATGCTGCGCCGCCTGTATGCCGAATGGGCCAGCGTTGCTGGTGCTGATGCCGGGCCGATCGACGATGCCTTTCTGCCGATGAACGGTGCCGTATTGTTTGATGAGCGCCGGACGATTTTTGGCTTTCCGAACGGTTGGCGCAAGATTGCCATCCGGTTTCCCGATCCTGTCGGCACGCCCGGGATCGATATCCCGGATCTCTCAATTGAGCGAATGTTCAAAGTCTTGCTGCGATGGGTCCAGGAAATCCTCGGCTTCTCGCTCGACGGTCTCAACGATATAGGCATCGCCGGAGCATTTCTCCCCGACTGGTTTGATCTCTCGGAAATTCTCGACTTTTTTGACAGCGACATTCTCGAGAACTGGAATGATGATGACGCTGATGCGGTGTCTTCACGCCTCAATGAACGGGCGGAATGTATCGGCCGGGAATGCGAGTTACTGGCCGACAATTTGTCCGAAGACAGCTCACGCGACTTGTTCGCGCGCGGCGGCGAGAATGAGCCATCAATCTTTGACCTGATGACCGCGGGCCTGGTTGGGATGTATGTCATTAAAGGCATGCTGGATGATCGCCTGCTGACCCGCGGCTTTGATGCGATCAATAGCGAGGATGCGACTGAATGGATGCGCCGTCACGGCGCGCCATCCTTCGTCGTGAAGTCCCCTTTTGTCGAGCTCGGCTACCATTATGCCTTCAGCTATATCGACGGGGACAAAGATCAGCCGAGCATGGCTGCAGGCGCAGCGTTGCGCGGCTATATGCGTATGTTTTTTGGCCAAGTTGGCAGCTTCTTCTATCACTTCAATGGCGGCATGGGCGATGTCATCGTCAAACCGTTTTACGATGTGCTGCGCGCCAAAGGCGTGAAGTTTCAGTTCTTCAGCCAGATAACGGCCTTGGAACTCGACCAAGATAATACTCAAATCTCTCGAGTTCAGATCCGGCGCCAGGCACAAGTCTCGGCGGGACCAGCCGCGTATGATCCAATCATCCAAACGCATACCGGATTGCGTACCTGGCCGACCCAGCCGCTCATGGATCAATTGGAGCTTGCCCCCGGCCAGACCCGGTTCCCGGATGATTTCGAAGACCCGACGGATATTGATCCCAACGATCCGGTCGAAACGCTGAAGGCGGGCGACGATTTCGATATCGCCATCCTGGCTATTCCCGGCACCGCCTTGCGCGAGATTTGTCAGCCTTTGACAGATGTCGATCCAGCCTGGGGCCGGTGCCTCAACGCGATGTCATCCTGCCCAACCCTGTCAGCGCAATTGTGGACCGAGAAAACCCCAGAGCAACTTGGCTGGGGCGATATGCCTGGCATCACCACCGGTCATGTCCTCCCGCTGAGCACCTGGAGTGACATGACGCATCTCCTGCCATTCGAAGAAGCCTCACCCTATCGCGGGCACCATCTATTGTGCGGGCCGCACCCGATCACAGGCGAGCCGCCGCGCGACACCGCGATGACCTGGCTGGAAGCGCATTTTGAAGATGTCCTGCCAAATTGGCGCATCAATGATCAGGACACCTCAGCGCGGGCGATTTATGTACGGCTCAACCACAAGCCCAGCGAGCGCTATATTTTCGCCGCAGCAGGCGATGTCGAAGATCGATTGCGGACCGATGAAAGCGGCTTGGCAAACCTCTATCTATGCGGAGACTGGGTCCGCAATGGCACGGATCTTGGCTGGGTCGAAGGGGCTGTCACAACCGCGCGGCAATGCGCGCGCGCCGTGACCGGGATCTCAATCCGAGTCCATGGAGAAACAGACTTTGGCTGAGCTGCCGGATGTCTTGCCAGGACCGGCGCCGCCGCTTCATGCCGCTGAGAAAACCGGCACGGTTTACGTCATCGATCTGGTTGGCTTTTCAGCGCTGACTGAAGACCGGATCTCAGACGACGAGAAATTCGGCGCTGAACAAGTCACCCAGCTCGTTACGGAACTGTTCGGCCAATTGATGGACGAGCTATCGACTTATGCGATTGAATTTGGTGGCTTTGCCGGCGATGCTCTGATTGCTTGGCAAAGCGCTGGATCTGACACCCTGGCTGAGGCCGCGCTGCAAGATCTTGCAACGCGGGCATGTCAAAATGTCCAGGCCGACCTGACTTGCCGGACAGCACGCGCGAGTGGTGCTTTCTGGGTTGGCGAAATCCAGCTGGACAATAGTCTTCGTCCATTGGTCTGGGGCGCCGCGGTTAAGGACGCATTCGCAGCGCTCTCAAGTCAGCCGCGTTCGCCATTCAAGCCCCTTGCGGCGACGCAAACGCATCGTCCCCCAAAAGCCAATCTGCTCGCCGCTGCCTCCGTCGCGAAACGATGGGCAATAATTGTACAGGTTCTCCCGCCCGCAGCGTGCGGCGATATCAAAACAGATCAGCTGATCCAAATCATCTCGGCATATCGCGAGATTTGTGACGCTTACTCCGCCGAATTCGACAACCTGGTTCAGGACGACAAAGGTCTGCTCGCCATTCTGGTCTTGCCACAATCACGGCAAGAAGAGCGCCATGCATGCGACGCATTGCTCACCGCGCTGACCCTTGGACGTCGCCCGCTTGTCCAACCAGATCGCGCGACGGCAACGTTCGGAACGCTGTTTCGATGCCGGCCACACTTTTCCAATCAATCGGTCGCCATCACCATTGGTGACCCGATCAATCAGGCCGCAAAATCGCTGACGGAGCGACATACAGAGTCAACAGATTCAGCACCAACATCGCAATATCCGAAGCTAACCCAAAGCCAGTTCTTGATTGGCCGGGAGAACGAAACAGAGCAGCTGCGTAAGGCTCTGATGCAATCGCGACAGACGCCGCACATAGCCGTGCTCTCCGGCCCAGCAGGCATTGGCAAGACGGCACTGGCCCAGACGCTGAATACCGCCGAGTCTGAGACGTCAATCCATATCGAAGCCACGCCCGGCATTCGTTACTTGCCGTACGGTGCGGCGCAGGATCTGGCAGAAGCCTGCGGGATCTCGGCGGGCAGTGTTTTCCACGCTGACGGTTTGGCAAGGCTGGTTCAAAACCTGCCGCACACCATGATCATCGAGAACTGGCAATGGTGTGATGAGGATAGCAAACGCCTGATTCGACACTTGCAGATCAACCGCCAGGCTGGATTGTTACTGGTCACATCTCGGCAAGACGTCACCGAACTGGAAGCATCTACATCGATCCGCGTTTCACCGCTCGATTTTGATCAAGCGAGTCAGTTGATCGAAAGTCTCGCACCCGGGATATTGGATTCTGCTCTGAAGCAGTCAGTCTTTGACATTTCTTCCGGCACGCCGTTCTGGTTGGTTCAGGCCGCCCTGCACTATTCGGAGCAATCTCACGGGTCGCTGACGGCCGTCTCCGGATTAGAGAGCTTGCTTAGCGCACGGGCGCAGGCCTTGTCAGATCCAGCAATCGCTGTTTGGCGGCTGCATTGTGCGTGGCGCTTGCCGCTCGCATTCTCGACGGCGCGCAGCATTCTCCAGACATTTGATATCGATCTCTCGCCAAATCACATCGATGGCCTAGAAGCGCTCGGCTGGCTGATAACAGACCCGTCTCGCCCATCCGATGGGCTTCGTCCCGCGCATGACATCCTTGCCGAATGGGGCGTGGCGGATGTGCCGGTGTCGTTTGAACGTAGCCTGCACGCGCAAATCGCCCGCACGGTTACAAGGCAGGATGGGTCACCATCTCGGATCGCCCGGCATTGGCAAAGTGCCAGCAAAGATCTACGCGCGGCAATCTGGTATGCCCGCGCCGCTCAAGCCGCTGACCGGGCGGGCGCCCACAGATTGACTGTTGATCACTTGTCTCGGTCTGAGATCCTCTCGTGCGATATAGAGCGCAAAAGTCAGACCCGAACGCTGCAGAATCTCGCCTTGTCCGCGACCGCGGTTTGGGGCACGGGGAAGCTCCGCCGCGCCAAACAGCTCCTGGCCTCTTTCGACACAGTCGCGAAAGTCACGCCAAACAGCCTGCAAAAGAAAAACGCGTTACAACGCGCCGCGACGATCCAGTCAGAAGTCGGGCAATTTGCTGGCAATTCGAAACTCATCGTTTCGGGCATGTACCAAGGCTGGCGCAATCGCCGCGGCGCGCCCGGCGCGTATGAGGTCAAAGCCCGCCGGGACGCGTTCATCTACTATTTGCTTGGACTGTCGCGCCTGCCCGTGTCGGGACGGTTTGATCGCCTCGTTAATCGCGCCCATGAGCTGGGCGAGTATCGCAGCGAGACCTTGCTCGGATGTGCCGCCGGAACACTGCATATGAGCCGCGGCAAATGGCGGGAGGCCGCAACCGTGCTGTCAACCTGCCACACCGCGATCGCTCAAACGGACGATCGGCAGATGCTAGGGGTTGTCCAATGCTTGCTTGCGCTTTGCGATCTCTATCAAGGCCGCGCCGAGGGCTCTTTTGCCTGGTTCGAGCGCGTCGCAGAGATCGGACAAGAGCAGGATCATCAATTGTTCAAAGTCTGGGGCGCTTATGGCAAAGCCGAGGCGCAGCTCTATGCCGGCAAAATCACGGATGCGCGTCAGGACGCCCTTGAGGCGAAGCGCATTTCGGTGGGGCTCGGAGATCTTCAATCTGTTTGCATTATCGAAGGGGTGCTGGCGCAAACCACTCTGATCCAAGGCGACCTTAGCGCTGCGCGCAAGCACGCTCGAAACGCCATGCGATTTGCGGCGAAACTTCCGCCAACCAATTTTAGTACGTTGGAAGGCATCGCTGCAGCGGCGCAAGTCGGCTGCGAACTGAACGCGCGTGGAATGACAGAACCTGATCTCGACTCAATCATCAAAACCAGCCGCAAAGCGTTGAAGAGTTATGCGCAAGTCTTCCGCATTGCCCGTCCGCGATATCAATATGTGGAAGGCCTGTTTGCACGAATGCAAGGCGATGAAAGTCGGGCTCGCAAACGGTTCGAAAACGCCAGGATCGCCGCATCCGATCTCGGCATGAATTACGAACAGACCCTGGCAATACAAGCCCTTGAGTCAAATACGGAGAGACAGCATGGCGCGACCGCCGAAATATATTGACCCTGCCCTGAAAGTCTTTGGCCGACCGCCTTATGTTGGCGAAAACGCGCTGTTGCAGGGCGGCTGGCTGGACTCGAGCCAGGGCGCCATTCAGTCTTATCTCGATCGTTCGATCAATCGTGTCGCGCCGCAGCACTTTCGCGCCAAAGCTGTCTTGTCTTCGCTCCTTATGACGTCGCTTTTTGCTGAGAAGATGCGGTCCGGCCACCCAACGGGTCGAGTCTGGGGCTATGTCCCGGAAGCGGATATTTCGATCTGGGCGCTGGCTTATGCCGGACCAATGGATCGCCCATCGGATTGGGCGCTTTACTGGGTGCCAATATACATGTTTGTGGACGATCCAGCCGCCGTCGCGGGCGGCCGCGAAATCTTTGGATTTCCAAAAATGTTTGGCGCCATAGAGCGGACGGGGTCAGACGCCTCCGATTATGGCTTGTCGGTGAAAGTCGCGGCGTTTCGCGAGCTCGGCCAGGACGTGGCGGCTGAGCCAGTTGAGATCCTCAAAATAGATGCCCATGCTCATGGCAGCGATGACGCCGATCTAAACGACGTCATGACTGGAATGGAAGATGAGGCCGATGATCCGAACCTTCAATCCATGATGGGAGCTCTCAGACCGCCGCAGATCGATTTCCCAATCTTGCAAATCAAACAAGTTCCGAGCATCGAGAATGCCGATTTTGCTGCTTATCAGGCGATCGTCGCAGTGAAGATGACGACTGTGAAACTGCATGGCGTTGGCCGTGCGTCGGGCCGGCCGCGACTGACTTTGCAATCGCCCGCGTCTCTGAATATCAGCCAAGAGCTCGACACTCCGGCCGTGCAAGACATGAAGCATTGTTTCTGGGTTCGTCAGGATTTCACCACACAGCCCGGAGAGGTGCTCACCCCGCCGCAAGCGCCAGGTGTCTAACCGCCTATTCGAGGCGCGGCGCGATGACTTTCATGCCGCCATTCTCGGCGCTGACAATGCCAATTTGCTTGAGCCGGCTCAGCGCCCGCGACGTCGACTCGCGTGTCGCGTGGATCCGGGCGGCGATATCAGAGACATTGATCGATCCAGAAATGTGGTAGACCTCGTCATCCGCGGCATCCTGAACGCCAATCCTGACCAACTCGAAGTGCAAACGGCCCATGACGGAAACCGAATAGAGTTCGGCCAATTTTTCTGATGTGTCGCGCACCCGGCGCGCCAATTCAATGTTTAAGGCATGGGCGAGATTGGCATTTGTCTTGGCAGCTTCCGCGAAGACCAGCCGCGGAACACTCAATACGGTCACAACAGAATCGGTGATGACGTCAGAGGTTCTGGGTGCCCCCAGCAAGGCCGAGAGTTCACCGACAATCGCTGGTCCCTGAAAGTCCGCAAGCCAGATTTCGTGCCCATTCTGACTTTGCTTGACGACTTTCAAGACACCCTTAACGAGCAAGAAGACCGGACCGGCTGGATCTCGGTCCAGAACCAGGCGGTCATCCGGCGACAATTCGATAGCGGTGCTCGCCTCGGCCAGAGTTTTGGCCATCGGATTGGTCGTGGAAATTCCGACAAAATCAGCCCAATGTTTCGCAAATGTTTGATCCACGCGCCGTACCCTGGTTTAATTTATACAATCGAGGAATAGATTTCCGCGACCAAACTTCAAGCCAAGTAAAGCGGTTTCTGTTTGAAAACAAATCGTCTCGATACTTTTGCAGCCGGTTTTGAGGAAAAGTTGGCAAAGCCAGCAGCAAGCTATGCTATTTTGTGACCAAAAAGTGCATGCCGGGCGTCCGACCTGGCCTCGCGCCGGTAAAAATTGCGCAAAAGCGGCTTTTTGGCTGAGCAGCATCCAAAAATCGCCCTAACTTGGACCGAGCTTTGCACAGTTTGTTACCACGATTGCTGAATAAGAAATGGAATGACCCGACCGCTACCTCTGATTGCGATAGCGATTTGCGCAACTGCCCAGCCTGTGCTGGCAGCGGAACTGCGCCTGAACAGCGATACGGCGAACCAGGCACTGATGGCAGACCTGCGCCGGGAATTAGTCACCGCCGAGCCCGCTGAAACCCTTTTCGAAGCTCGTCGCCAGGCCCGCAACGCCGCCCGGACGGCAGAGAGCTATCTCAATTCACGCGGCTATTTTGCACCGGAAATTGCTTACACGGTCGATGCAGGGTCGCCGCCCTCTGGTCTGGTGCAGATTGAACCTGGACCGCAATTCACGCTGGCCAAAATAGATATCGATACCGCGGAACCCAAGCTTTCAGAGGCCGCGCAAACCGCGCTCGCATCTGTGCGCACCTTGAGGATAGGCGACAACGCGCGCCCCGACACCATCCTGGCTGAAGAAGCGGGCCTCGTCGCCGCTTTGAAAGCTGCCGGTTATGCAGATGCGCGTGCCCAGGAGCGCCAGGTGATTGGCGACCGCGAGGCTGGCACGTTAGAGGTCACCTATCGCCTCGATCCCGGTCCGCGCATCCGTCTTGGCAAAGTGATCTATCCGAAGGATGCGCGCACCCGCAGCGCCTATTTGAATCGCTTGATCCCATTCGATGCAGACGAGGTCTATACGCCGCAAAAACTCGCAACTTTTAACCGGCGCCTGAATGCGACGCGGACCTATCGCTTTGTCAGCGTGCAACTCGCCGACACGCCGACGCGTATCACAGAAGATGGCGACGAAGTACGAGATGTGCTGGTCCAACTTGAAGAACGGGACCGTTATACATTGACCACAGGGACAAGTTTCTCGACCAGTGAAGGTCCTGGACTTGCTGCCAGCCTGACTCGTCGCAATGCTACCCGGCGCGGCGACACGCTGACCGGCGCGATGACTCTGGCGACCCTTGAGCGTTCTTTCACCGTCGACTGGCGTATTCCTAATGTCACCGGTTTCGATCGGACTCTGGTCCTTTCTTCTGATGCGACCCGTGAAGAAACCGATGCCTTTGACCGCGAAGCTGTCACCGTTTCGGGCACATTTGAAGTGCGCGCATCTGACCACCTCACCTATGCCCTCGGCGCGGCCAGCGAACTGACTCGTGAAGAAGACGCGTTCGAACAGCGTGATCAGCAAGTCCTCAGCACATCGCTTGGCGTGCGGCTCGACTATGCCGACGACCCGCTTGATGCGACGAGCGGCTGGCGCGTCGATACGCGGGCGGAGCCTGGCTTGGTGGTCGGTGACCGGGAAACGCAATTCCTGTCACTGAACGGTCAGATCAGTGCTTACCAGTCACTCGACAAAGACAAACGCATTGTCGCTGCGACTCGCGTGCGCAGCGGCTTTGTGTTTGGCGCTGAGCTCTCAGATCTGCCGGTCAGCCGGCGCTTCTTCGCCGGCGGCGGCGGTAGTGCGCGCGGCTTTGAATATCAATCGGTTGGTCCAGAAGACGTCGATGGCACACCAACGGGCGGCCGCGGTTTGCTCGAAGTATCCGGCGAGTTGCGCTGGCGCCGTGACGGACCGCTCGGTTTTGTGGCTTTCCTCGACGGCGCCAATGTCAGTGCTGATCAGGGCGTCGATTTCGAGGATATCCGTTATTCAGCTGGCCTCGGCGTGCGTTATGACACGCTGGTTGGTCCGATCCGGTTTGACCTCGCCACACCCATCGATCCTGATCAAGGCGACGACCCGGTTCAGATCTATGTCAGTATCGGGCAGGCCTTCTGATGACCTGGCGCTGGCCATCTCTTCAAACGCTGCGCCGAACCGCGATTGTCCTCGTTGCGGCATTGCTGGTCAGCCTGCTCTTGCTGCGCTTGTTTGTGATGACGCCGATCGCGCGCGACATGGTCGAGACGCGGCTTGAGGCAATGACCATTCATGGTCAATCGATAGAACTCGAGGGCTTCAATGGCGACTTGCTTGGGCGCCTGTCTGTAACCTCGCTCTCGGTGCGAGACAGAGATGGCGTTTGGGCAAAAGCCGACAATGTGGAACTGGCGTGGGGACCGCTCGGTCTGCTTTCCGGCCATCTACGATTGCAGGAAGTCGCCGCCGACACGCTCTCTTTTTCGCGCCGCCCAAACTTTGCGCCTGGCTCAGGTGGTGGTGGGAGCTTCCTGAACCGCTACACGGTTCAATCCCTGAACGTTCCAGCAATGACTTTAGCGCAAGGCATCGCCGGACCGGAGCAGACCTATGCGCTTACCGGGCGATTGGAAGCTGGCGGACGCCAGGGCGAAGCGGCGCTTGACTTGTCGCCATTGGGAGGACGCGGCGATCACGCGCGTATCGATCTGACATGGGGCGGCGGGGCTCCGCTACTAGGACAAGTTGAAATTGACGGCGTCCCGGGCGGCCTGATCGCGACGATTTTGGAGGCGCCTGCATCCGCTGGCGTCACCGCAGTGCTCGATGCATCTGGCACACTCAACGATTGGCAGCTCAAGGCGGAAGGGACCGTCGGAGAACAGACGATCCTCGATCTGAGCGCGTTGCGATTGACGACGGGCTATTCGGTCCAGGGTGAGCTTGACTTGGCGCAACTAGAACCGCTCACCGCTCTCAAGTCGCGGCTCGGGGACAGAGTCATATTTCGCGCCGCGCTGGATGCCCAAAACCAACTTTCCGGCGAGATCAATACAGAGACAATAAATTCTTCCTTTTCAGGGTGGGTGCAACAAACCGGCGGGCGCGTGACAATCGAAGCCCTCTCCATTCAAGCAACAGATGTGAATGCGGGCGCATTGACGGGTCTAAGCGATCTCGACCTTGCCGCCTTCACCGCTGACGGGACGCTCGCCCTGTCATCAGACGCGAATAGCTTTGCCGGTGAAATCCGCACACCAAGTCTGGCCTATCGCGATTACACCCTCAGCAGGACCGCAGCCCGCGGGACGTTTGCGATGGACGCGAACGCGGTCTCGATGGTGGCTACAATAGAGGCAGATCGGGTGCGCGGCTTATCGGATCGCCTTCAAAACGCCTTGGACGGCGACACGCGTCTAGAGCTCACCGCAGAGCTAGATCGCGCCAGCCGAACCATCAGCGTCGACGCGGCCACACTGGATGCCCGCAAGGCGCGCGCCAGTGGCTCTGGAATCTATAAGCTTGGCGGCGCCGTCGCCCTGAGCGGCAATATCGCGCTGCAAGAGAATGCCACAGTCGAGCGGTTTGACGGCGCTTGGTCTATTCAAGGCGCAGGCCTCAACACTGCGCAGATCCGACTAAACGGCGCTGTGGCGTTTGATCAGAGCATCGCCGCCTTACCCCAGATCATAGGCGATGACGGTCAAGTCAGTCTGATCTTAAGGCGCGAGCAAAGCGACCTGGTCATCCAAGACGCCTCGCTGAAATCCGCTCAGATAGACGCCAGCGCAGTCGGTACGATGAGGCAAGGGCAATTGGCGATCCGCGGCGACATTATCGCGCCTGAGCTGACCGTTTCCTCTGCCACGTTGAAGGGTTTTACTGCAAAGTTTGATCTTACCGGACCAACACAAGGTCCAAGCCTGGCACTATCAGCATCGGCCGCTGAATTGACGGCTCAGGGCCGTGAACTAGTAGCGCCACAACTGATCGGCGAGATTGACCTCGCTGGCGACACCGCATTTTCCTGGCGCGTCGGCGGAGCCTATCTGGATACCCCGCTCACCCTCGAAGTCGACGGCGCTCGCCGGGCCGGCTTGATAGATCTGACACGCATTGCGGCGAACTGGGCAGACTTGCAGGCAAACGGAACGGCGGCATACGATCCCGCTCAGCCGCGCGCCTCCACAATTGATCTGACTGTCAAAGGGTCACCGCCAACGCTTGGACAGGTCGACGCGAAGGTCGCTTATCTGGACGAAAGACTGGACGGAAAAGTCAGGCTGGAAAGCGCGACCTTTGGGCCCATAAGCCTCGCCCGAAGCGAAATCGACTTGAACGGAATCTGGCCGCAATTCTCCGGCGCGCTCACTTACCAGGCCGACTTGCCTGTGCTGGGAGAGAACCGTCCGATTGCCGGATCACATGGCATAATCGCAAATGCAGAGCGCCGAGAAATCGCGCTGGATGGCGGTTTGGCGCTGGCAGGTCAGGACTTCGCTTTCGTCACGCCGCTGAATATTGGCCTTAGCGAGGGCCTGGAGATTACCGGTCGGCTGGCTGCCTTTGATGGTGAGATAGACTTGGCGCTGCAGCCTCTATCCGAAACACCATCGCGGCTTACGCTGACCGACCTCGCTTTGCAAAAATTTGGGCCGCTGATCAACCGTCCGGCTTTGCGCGGAACTGTCAACGGATCCGCCAATATCGCTCTGGTCGAAGGCCAGCTGAACGGGGCGATCAATGCGACGATCGCCAATCTGGCGCGCGGCACGCCGGATGCCGCAAGCGCCGATCTGCGCATCGCCACATTGATCAGCGACAATCGACTTGATGCAGCCGTGCGCACAGAAGACGCAGATCAGACGGTCAATTTCACAGCGCTGTTGAGCGCGCCGCTCGTCCACCGGGGACAAGTCTTTACGATCCGCCCTGCCCCTGACGCGTCTATTCCCGTCAGTCTGAAAGGCCAAGGATCGATCGCGCCACTCTGGGCCTTGGCGGCACCGACTGATCTCCGCCTCGACGGCAGTTTGTCGCTTGATATCAATAATGGCGATGGCACGAGTTGGCGGTTCCAGGGGCCTGCGAGATTCAAGAATGGCGCGTTCGAAGACGGCATTACGGGCCTGCATTTGAGAGAGATTAATGTATCGGCTGGTCTGCGTCCGGATGGCATCGACATTGAAACAGCGACTGCACGCGGTCGAAATAGTGGCCGCGTTGAAGCCTCGGGCCTTTATGGCTTTGATGGCAATGGTTCAGTGATCTTGCAGCTGAGCGGACTCAACGCCTTCAAACGATCAGATGTCTCTGCGACGGTCTCCGGCCGCGCCGAAATAGAGCGCCAGAATCGCCGCACACAAATCTCCGGTGATCTCGAAATCGATGAGGCCCGGGTCAATCTCGAAAAGCTGCCTGGAGCTGGTTATACGACGCTGGATGTGGTGTTCGCGGATGACGTGGACGAGGGTAGAAATCAAACGCCCGAACGCGAAGCGATTGTCCTCGACCTGGATATCTTTGCCGCGCGCCGCATCTTTGTCGTCGGATCCGGCGCTGACACCGAATGGGGGCTGAATGTGCGTGTCAGTGGATCCCCCGGTCGCCCGAACATTATCGGGCGCGCTGATCTGGTTCGCGGCGAGGCAGATTTGCTTAGCCGTCGTTTCCGGTTTTCAGAAGGGCTCGTGCAATTTGTAGGGGCACCTTCTGAAACAGAATTGACTCTGCGCGCGGACCGAACCAGCGACAACATCACCTCCTCGATCACTCTATCCGGAACGATGATGGATCCGGAGATCACGCTCAGTGCCGACCCGTCTCTGCCTGATGATGAAATCCTGGCGCGCGTCTTGTTCGGGCGGTCGCCGAGCGAACTCAGCCCCTTGCAAGCGGCTCAACTCGCCGGCGCAGCGGCGCAACTTGCGGGCGGTGACGCCTTGAATCTGGTCGGTCAGTTGCAAGAAGCGACCGGGCTCGATCGTCTTGATTTCGGTCTCAACGAAGACGGCGCGGCAACCCTCTCGACGGGCAAATACATTGCCGAAGACGTCTATCTGGAAATTGAAACTGGCGGCACCGGCGCGCCGGGTGTTGCTCTTGAATGGACACCGCTTGAGAATGTGGCTGTCGATGCAGAAATCGACCCTGAGCTCGGGCCAAAAGTTGCGATTCAGTGGAAGCGCGATTTTGATCGCCTGCCCGGCGAAGCAAAATCAGATTGATCTGAACGACGATGCGCTATCTCATGGCGCTGAGCGGGCGTGAAGGCAGCAAACATGACATCATCACCGAGTATTCTTTTCGGGCGATTTTTGCTCGGCCTGTATTTCCTGGTGCCGGGGATCATGAAGTTTGCAGATCAGGCTGGCACACTCGACTATATGCAAAACCATGCGATTGGCTTCACGCTGCCACTACTCTGGATATCTGGACTGACCAATATTCTCGGGGGCTTGATGCTAATGCTTGGGCGCCATGTAAAACTCGTGGCGTTTGGTTTTGTCGCTTACATTCTGATCGTCAATTTCATGCTGCATGATTTCTGGACAATGAGCGGCGATGCGGCGCAGCGGGAAACCCAGAATTTCATCAAGAATCTCGGAATTCTCGCGGGCCTGCTGGTCCTCGCCGGCGTTTCGCCGACGCGGTCTCTGAGGCTCAAAGATTGTTGGAAGAGTGATAAAGCTGTTGGGGAAAACCTGTAGAATCAACAAGTTCCAAACCCTTCCTTGAAGGCCATGCTTGCCGAGCCGGATATTGAAAAAATGGAAGGCGCTCTTGAACGCGAGCATCTTCATACCGATATTCGATAAGAACATGGACCCTGAACGCGCGGCCGGATAGGTCCGTCGAATTCGAGTTCCAGCGCTTTCCAGTGGCGCGAGCAAAACCAGTTGCCTGCTCAAATCAGGCCTTTTGGTTCCCGCTTCGCTGCTCTAAAACATATTCAACTAACCGTTCCGGAGGACATTTCATGACGACGACGACCAGCCCGACTGCATTGCAATATCTCGATAAAGCGATGGGAGGGTTGCGAAATCTCGGACTGTTACCCGACGCAGCAGATGGCAGCGCGGCACCAGTCGTCGCCCTGCTTGAACAGATCACTGAATTGGAGCCCGATAAAGTCGCGGCCATCGCCCGAACGCTCGATCAAGCAAGCGTCTTCAATGATGTCGTCCGCGAGCAAGTATCCAATATGACGATCGCCCAGCGTTATGAAGGGATCACCACAGCGTTTGATTCCATTCGCGATGACGCCAAATCTCTGGTCGATCAGTATGCCGATGGCAAAATTTCGACCATGGAGCGCGTGTCGAATGTGTGGATGAAAATGACTCGCGGCGACATTGCCAGCCGCTTTGGCAAGATCAAGGACCTTTATCTCGAGGTCCAGGAAGAGTCGGCCAATCAGATCACGCGCGAACGGACCATTCTCGAAGCCTATCTCGATTTTCGCGGCGCAATGAAGCAATCGGAAGTCCTGGCACTGGAAGTATTGAAAACCGCCGAAGGCGTCCTGGACAATGCGCGCGGCGAAGTCACTGCAGCTGTCGAAACGCTGAATGCCTTTACCGGCGATGATGCGGCCGAACGAGCCCGCGTTGAGCTCGCCCGAGATGAGAAATTACGCGACCTGCAGAATGAAGAGAAACGCTATCAGATCGCCAAGGATCTCTCGGACAATCTGACCATTGGCTACAATACGTCAGAAGTGATCATGGCGCGTCTGGTCCAGATCACCACTGCCAAGGAGCGGGTCTATGGCCAGTCGGTCAGTTTCTTCTCGACCAATGAAGTCGTGCTCACGGCTTTGACCGCAAGCTTCACCGGCATGCACGGCCTGCATGAAAGCACGCAAACCCTGGAAGCGATGAAAGACGGGGTGAATAAAAGCCTCGAAGTGCTCGCTGAAATTGGCGGCGAAGTTCAAGAAGCCGCGACGCGCGCCGGCTACGGCCCGACCGTTTCAGCGGCCTCGGTCAAAATGCTGGTCGACAGTGTGGTGAATTTCCAGGAGCGCTCGCAAATCATCATTGCGGAAATGCGCGATCTCTCGACCAAGAATTCAGAAGAGATCCGCGATGCGGTCGAAGACGGCAAACAGCGCCTGACCAAACTGGTCCAGGATGGAGCAGCGCTGGCGCTGAAGGCTTAAGCCAGACATGCCAGCAACAGCTGAAAAACGCACTCTGGATGAAGTTCTGGTCGCCATGGATGTGGTCGACACGCTGCGCCATCGCGATTTGATCCTGCAAAAAGAACTGGATCAGGATGGCCGTGAAAAGCAGCTGATCGCCCGCCTGCGGGAAATCTATTCGGCGCAAGGCATCGACGTGACAGACGAAGTGCTTTTGCAAGGCGTTCAGGCGCTTGAAGAGCAGCGCTTTCAGTACAAGCCGCCGGCGCCATCTTTCGGGGTCACATTGGCAAAGCTCTATGTCTCGCGCGATAAATGGTGGAAGCCGGTTACGGGCGGAATCGCGGCGGTATTTGCCGGACTGTTCGCCTATCAAGTCGGCGTGGTGCAACCGGCCAAAGCAAGCGAGGCGCGAGTCGCGTTGGCATTGTCGGAGACTTTGCCGACACAATTGCAAAGCGCGCATGCGGAGACGCTGGCGGCATCGCAATCAGAAACTGCGAACCAGCTCGCCGCGACGTATCTTCTCGATGGTCAGGCCGCGATCCAGGCTGGGAATGTCAAAGCCGCTGAAGCCGCGATTGCCCGTCTGAGCCAACTCAAAACCGACCTCGCGGTGAGTTACGACGTCCGTGTTGTCTATGGCCCTGGTGAAGCGCGTTCTGGCATTTTCCGGATCCCGGATGATACGCCGAATGCCCGCAATTATTATCTGATTGTCGAAGCGGTTGATCCAGCCGGGCGACTGGTCACAGTCGAGATGGAATCCGAAGAAGATCGCAAGACACAGCGCGTCACGCGCTGGGCTCAACGGGTCAGTGAAACCGCGTTTAACCGGATCGCCTCCGACAAGCAGGATGACCAGATTATCCAGAATGCGGTGATTGGCAGCAAAGCCTCTGGCACCCTCTCCCCGACTTATTCTGTTGAGACGCCTGGCGGCGCGATACTGGAGTGGTGAGCATGGCAAAATGGATCTCAGGACGCGATGCTCTGCAGCAATTGGACACCAGACTGGTACGCCTGCGCGGACGTTTGAACGATGCTATCCAGGCCGCCGACAGTATCGATGGCCGCCTCGGCGAAATTCAGAGCCACCGGGTCAGCGCTTTGCAACGCCTGGCAGGTATGCGCCTGGACGTGATCCAGGACGCCGATATCGAAGATCTCGACCGATTGCATCGACAGGCGCTCGAACTGCTGCAATCGCATGCGGACTATATCGAGACAGAGCGTCAGGCGATTGAAACCGCCTCGAGCACGATCACTGATCTCGAGACCCGGCGGGCGGACCTGTCCGCAACGCACCAGACACTTGAAACAGAAATTGAAAGCAAACTCGAACAGATCGAGGAAACGCTCAAGAATGACGCGGCCTATCTCGGCCTCGTCGAAGCCTATGACGACGCTGACGCAATCGCTGAACGGGCGGAACAAAAGCTTGCCGTGGCGATTGATGAGCGTGAAGAAAAAAGCGCCGCATATCTCAGCGATCCGCTATTCTCCTATTTGTGGAAACGCGGTTTTGGCACGACGGAATATGAAGGCGGCGGACTGTTCAAGATGTTTGATAGCTGGGTCGCCAAGCTGTGCAAATATCACGGCGCGCGGCCTAACTTTGCGCGGCTAAACGACATTACGGACTGGCTCGGAGATCATTCAGAGGCCACAAAAGATGCCGCCGAAACAGCGAAAACCCTGCTAGAAGCAGCTGAGCGCAAGGCGATTGAAGACGCAGGCATTCCCGCGGATGAGGATAAAGCCGATACTCTGCGCGCCGATATGGTCCGAATCGACGCGAACATCACAGAAGCCGAAGACCGTCACACTGAACTGACCGAGCAACATGCCCGAACGCTGATTGGCGAGGACGGCCCGGCCCGGCAAGCCCGCAAATTACTGGAGCGCGGTCTGCAGACAATGAGCATGCCGGACCTGCGCATGCTGGCCGCTGAAACCGTCTCGCTGGACGATGATGAGATTGTCGACGACCTGGTCTCGCTGCGCACGGAAGAAATGTCGCTGGAACTCGAAACCGAACGTGTCTCCGAAGCGCCGACCCGGCTTGGCGAAGAACTGGGCGCCTTTGAAGCTCTGCGTCGCCGGTTCAAGGAAGCGCGTTTCGATAGCGATTCCGCGCTGATCAAAATCGCGCTGTTCGATGACGCACTGTCAAATCTGGCTTCGGGGCGAAGCTCGGTCAGCCGTGCCTTGAAACAGATCCATCAATCGGTGCGCCGACGCGAACGCCGCACCCGCAATGGCTTTGGGGGCCGGCGTTCAGGCTCTGATTTTCAGATCTATGACATTCTCGAAGTGATCGCCGAAGAAGCGATGCGCGGCGGAATGGGCGGCGGCGGTATCGGCGGAGGCGGCATTGGCAGCGGACGCAGGCGTCGGGGCAGCAGCTTCCCCACTCGCAGACGCAGCTCGCGGCGCAGTTCCAGATCGCGCAAACGCGGCGGCGGATTCAAAACCGGCGGCGGTTTCTAACCGTTTGCCTAATCTGCAACGAAAAAGCCGCCTCCTTTTGCAGGAGACGGCCTTCATTCAAATTGAGGTTTGAAACCTTAGTGGCGATTGCTCATTCGAGCTTGGCGCCGACGCCGCTTGTTTAACATACCCGTGCTACGGTCCTCAGCCTGATTGGGAGTGGAGGCTTTGAGGTCAATCACGGGCTTGGCAGTCTGGAGGAGATTGACCGAAACCGGGCGAGGCGTAGTGCGTGGGGCCGCGACGGGGGCTTGCTCAGTTGCGCGGACTAGCGGGGTCATGGTTTTTTCTTTCTTCAATTCAGGCCCTTAGGCCCAGTCGGCGGGGGTTGAGGGAGGTATTAGTCGCCGCCGATGCATTGAAGTTGGGAGCACCCTTATTGTTTTTCAATAAGGGCATATCGTTTTTCGGTAATTATTTTCGAAAATGCAACTTTTTCAAATACTTGCGGCGCACGATTTTTCGCAATCCGCGCCGCTACCCCCTTGAAAACCGGTCTTATCCGGATCCGACTTTAAGCTGACGCGTCAAAAACCGGCCAATAGTCGACAATCTCTCCATCCTCATAAACAGCAATATCGCCGAATTGCAGGAACACCGCCTCGCTTTGGTGCGGTCTGAGGAAAACAAACTCATCTGCTTCGAGCGCCAGGTCGGGCCCGCCATTCAGCATTTCCTGATTAGACGAGCGGCCAAATGTTGGATTGTAAGACAAGCCTGGCGGGTCAACCGGATCAGCAAGCCAATGGCCGCCATAGATGAAGACCGTCTTGCTATAATTCGGATCCCAGGCGCGTTTCGCGCCGTCGGCAAATTCCAGCCCCGGCATCCGGGTTGTTGGCAAGGATTTGATCACCGGTGTGGCGATGAAGCTCGCCGGCAAGTGGGGTTCGAGCAAGTCACTATCGAAATGCGTCGGCTTGACGAGACACGAACCTGCCGAGATTTCATTGGCGAGCGTGGTATCTTCATAATAGCGATAGGTCGGACTTCCAGCGGCGTTGCGCGTGATGTTCGTCATCGCCTCGCCCCCCAACACCTCTGTCGCTTGCTGCAATGCCGATTGATAAATCTTCCAGGCGCCTTTCAGCGCCTTATCGCGCCAACCGAGCGTGGTCGGCAATGCCGGGATATGTGGCTCATACCCCATATATCCAGCGAACTCCAAATTCGGTGATGCCTTGATCGTCTCAAGTGCGGCTTGCAACTCAGCGCCTGGCTCAAAGCCCCCGCGGTGTAACCCGACATCCAGCTCCAGATTGACTCGCAAGGTTCGCCCGAGCTCCGAAGCAAGGGCCTCGTATTGCGCCAGGCGGTCCGTCGCATCGATCAACCACTGCACCCGTTGATCTGCGCCGCCCGTTTCACCGGGCAGAGTTTCAAAATAGGTCTTAGCCGCACGCACAGGCAATGGCTTGCCGAGCAATTGGCTCGCCTCAGGCATCTTCTGGCTAAGCTCTGACAGCATAGGCAGATTGAACGTCATCAATCGATCCGTGTTGGCCCGCTTGCGAATATGATCGATCAGCGCCAGCGAAGGCAGCGATTTGGCGACGATCCGATAGCCCATGCCGTCTGGCAAATGGTCCATCAGAGTATCAATATTGGCGTTTAAGCGCGCCCGATCGATGACCAACGTCGGGGTGGCAATGCCCGCCGCCAATAGCGCTGATTGCACATCCAGAAAGTATGCATCTCTTGGTCCGCTTTGATCACTTGGTTTTGACATGAGGGCTGCGACTCCAATGATTGCAGTACCGCCTAGAAGGAGGTTTCGACGTGTAAGTTTAGGCATTGAACGGCTCCCCGAACACTTCGGCAAGGTGCGGATTGAGAAACTTACCGTCCGGGTCGAGTTGCTGTCGAAGCGCGGCGAAGCGCGTAAACTCTGGATACAGCGCCTCAAAGTCTGCGCGTTTCAGACTGTGCCATTTGCCCCAATGCGGACGTCCGCCATGTTCGCGGAAAATCGGCTCGAAGTCGGAGAAGAAATAGTCGAAAGGTTCGTCAACAGCGGCATGGATCGCGATCGATATCCGCGGGCCGCCATTGAACGGACTGAGCCAGGCATCATCCGGCGCAACGAAGCGAACCTCCATCGGGAAGAAGGCATCTTTCCGGCGGTCCATTTTTGCGATTACTTTGCGCAAGGCCTGCAAGCCCTGGTCGCGCGGCAAATGATACTCCATTTCATTGAACTTGATTGGACGCGTCGTCGCCAGAAGCTCAAGCGAAGCATCGCTGACATCTTCCAGAACACCGCTCGGCAATGCCGATTGAGCAATCTTGCGTCTCAGCCATGGCCACCAGCCGAACTGATCGCGCAATTGTTGCAAACCGATCAAGACTTCATCATCTTCGGACGGCTGAACGCCAGTAATCTCGCCCTCGTGCAGATCATGCGTCAACGATGCGGCCATGCCTGTGCCAGGCAGGTAGAAAAACTCGAAATTGCGGTGCGCGTCCGCCGTGGCTTCAGCATTTTCAATCACTTGCTCAATCGGTTCAGCGCTCAGAACTCGGTGCAAATTGAACGCCGGAATGGTTTGAACATCATATTCTGCGATGACACCCAGCGCGCCGAGGCTGACTTTACCTGCAGCGAACAGATCCGGGTTGCTCTCTGCTGTAACGTCCAAAATGTCACCATTCGCCGTCACGAGACGGAAGCCGCGGACATATTCATGCAAGGCCGTCAAAGTTGCGCCGGTGCCGTGCGTGGCGGTTGCAAATGAGCCAGCCAGGGTCTGGTCAATGATATCAGGAAGATTGGGGAAGGCTCGGCCGCGCTCATTCAAAGCCGCAGCCGTTTGAAACAAGGTTGTGCCGGCGCCAATTGTGGCGATGCCCGTTTGCTCGTCATATGATCGAAGGCCGCTCAAGTAGCTGACATCGAGGATCGTGCCTTCGCTTGGCACCAATCCAGAGAAGGAATGACCACTGCCCCGCGGGCGAATGCGGCCGGTTGCATTGCGGACGAAGTCAGACAACTCTTCCAGTGATTGTGGCGATGCCAGTTGCTTCGGCGTCGCGCGCTGAGCGCCGGACCAGTTCATCCAGCTTTCCTCTCCGACGGGCGCTTCGGGATAGTCAGGTGAATAGCCATCACGCTCAAAATCCTTGAGACCCCAGGCGACATGCTGCCCGACCGGAATGGCGGCCGCCACAGTCAGAGCGGCGCCTGTTTGCAACAATCTACGTCTCGAAACACCCATTGCCTCACCCTTCAATTAATGATAGCTATAACTATCGTTATGACGTAATCGTCCATCTGTCAAACAACCGAAAGCCGCCGATGAGCTCTGTCCAATCCCCCAAGACGTCCCGCCGCGGCGCGCCGCATCAACAGCGGAGCCGTGAGACGCTGGAGCTCATTCTGTCGTCCGCAGCGGCACTGCTCGAAGAGGTCGGGTTCGAGAAATTGTCGACCAATTTGATCTGCAAGCATGCGAACCTGACGCCGCCAGCTTTGTATCGATACTTCCCCAACAAGTACGCGGTTTTGAAAGAACTTGGAGAGCGTCTCATGGCGCACCAGAATGCGATCCTGCACGACACATTTCTCGGCGCGCCTGACCTGGATAATATTCAAGATCATATCGAGCATTTCCTTTCAGAGACCATTCGGGTGACATGTGAGATGAAAGCCGGCGGCTGGATCATGCGCTCGCTGCATGCGACGCCGGTCCTGTCAGATGTCCGCCTGAACTCCCACCGCCAGGTGTCGCGCGAGATGAGCCAGCGTATTCTCCACCTCTGGCCAGACCTCGATCCGGACCGGGTTTATCAATCCAGCCGCATCGGCATCGAGATGGGCTATGCTGCGGTTGAGATGGCGTTTGACGAACCAGAGTTTGAGCAGTCCGAAATCCTGCGCCTTGCCGCGTCAATGCTGAGCCATAATTTGCGCGCTCTGATTGCGTCGTCGGACGCCGCCTGATCACAGCCCATCGCACGAACGTGAACACCCGTGCGACGATGATGATTGGCGCAGCGCTGGCGCAACTCAGTGACAGTGTGCATAAGCGTCTATGGAGGGTTGGACATGGAACTTATTGAACTCGCGTCGATTGCCGGGATCTTCTTCGCGTTCGCGCTGATTTCGAAGCGTATCGAGGGCTCGATCCTGACGCCGCCTATCCTGTTCACCGCCGCTGGCTTGATTGCGGGTCAGACCTTTCTCGGACATCTCGGATTGTCCTTTTCAGAATCCGCCATCCACACGATTGCCGAGCTAACCCTGATCCTGGTTCTGGCCGCAGATGCGTCCGGCATTTCGATCAAGTCACTGGCGATGAACAAGACCATCCCGATCCGCATGCTGGGCCTCTGTCTGCCGATGATCATCATTGCCGGAACGATTGTCGGCTACCTCATCTTCCCAGAGAAGGGCTGGCTGTTCGTCGCCCTGCTCGCGGCCATTCTAGCGCCGACGGATGCGGCGCTCGGCGCCTCGATCCTGGCCAATGAGCGGGTGCCGATCAAAGTTCGTGAAGGGCTGAATGTTGAGAGCGGATTGAATGATGGCATCGCCCTTCCCGCAGTTTTGTTCTTCGCCTGCTTCTTCAACCTGACGCACCAGAGCGGCGACGTGAACTGGCTGGTCTTTCTGGCGCTGCAGCTTTCGCTCGGGCCACTGGTCGGTCTCGCCGCTGGCTTCGTCGGCGGACACGCGCTCGGCTGGACCGCCCGCAAGGGCTGGATCACCACAGCGATGCAAGGCGTGGCGGCGCTGGCGCTGGCGGTGCTCGCCTTCACGCTGGCCGAATCCGTCGGCGGCAATGGCTTTATCGCGGCCTTTGTCTGCGGCCTGACTTATGGCAATCTCAAGCTCGGCCTGTCCAACTTTCTGCGCGAGTTCACCGAGACAGAAAGCCAGATGCTGTCTTATCTCACCTTCTTCATTTTCGGCCTGGCCATCCTGCCCCACGCGCTTGAGCATGCGACCTGGCAGACCTTCCTCTATGCCGCGGCGAGTCTCACCGTGGTCCGCATGGTGCCCGTGGCGATTGCCCTGTTCGGCTCAGGCCTTCGCTTGCCGACGATTGGCTTCCTCGGCTGGTTCGGGCCGCGCGGACTGGCCTCGCTTCTGTTCGCGCTGCTGGTCCTGGAAGACCTGCAAATGCAGCAAGCAATTGAGCTTCAGACGATTGTCTCGATCACCGTGCTGATGAGCATTGTCCTACACGGCGTCACGGCGGGCCTGTTCGGGCGCCTCTATGCCGACTGGGCGGAGCGGGAAACCTCGCCGAGCTGTCCTGAGAATGTCCCGATGAAGGACTAGACTTTCTCGATCTCTTTCGGCGCTTCGACCTCTTTCTCCCGCACCGTCGCGCGCGGCTTGGGCAGCAGGCGGAACCGCGTCTGACACCAGGCAAAGCCAACCCCGACATCGAGCAAGGCATCGCCGCGCCCGCAGGGGCAATCAAAAGGCAGGATGCTCCACACTTGATAGGTCTCGCCCTGCACCAGCGGCACAGGATCGCCATTCACATGGTTCGGCGCTGCATTCACACACAGCACCAGGTCGCCGGATCCAACATCATAAGACATGTCGGCAGTTTAGCATAAAGGGGCGGATTGGGATATCGTTTTCCCTACAGACTCGCTCATCCCCGCGCAGGCGGGGATCCCGAACAATCCTGGATGGCGCGCATGACAAGAGCTCCCCGCCTGCGCGGGGAAGAGCGATTTTTGAAGGCAGCCCCCTCAAGGCCCCCAGCCCGGCAACAGACTGTCGCGGGCCAGTGTGTCGAGCCACCATAGCGCGGCCTGTTCCGCGGTCCCGCTGCCGCGTCGCCGCGCCCCGGGCGGTCGCCCAATTCTGAGCGGGTGACGCCGGACAAACCGCACAAGCGCTGTGTCCGCTGCCCGCTTCAGCCACCGCGCCATCCGCGCGGTATGATGCTGCGGCCGGCGCATGACATCCAGCAAAGCCGCCACCCGCCGCGGGATGGTCCCGCTCGGCACCAGACTGTCATCGTCCGGATCAAGCCAAGCCGCCCCGCCCGGCAGCGCGTCAAATGGCTGGTCGGAAAAGTCGCCGGACCGCAAGACCGGATCCGGCTCGAGCAAGCGCAAAAGCGGCGCTTCAGGCGGCGCGGTCTTGCCCGCGTCTCGACGCGTCGCCGGGTTTGGCGCCTTTCGGCCCGCCGTCCTGAAGCGGGCGCAGCCCGCATTCAGGATCAACCAGCGCCGCGCCAGGCCCTCGGCCACGCGCAAGAGATGGCAGAGATGATTGCGCCGCCCGGCCCGCAGCGTCACCGCCGCCCCCAGCGCGCCGCGGATCTGCAGGATCAGCGCGATCAGAATCGCCCAATTGCGAGTCAGGGAAGCTTCGGTCTGGTTTGGCATCTTGGGAGGGAAGATAATGTGGGGGGAAGTGGGTCGGATTGGGTGGGGGGATATCAGTTATCAGCAACGTATATTCGGTGATCAAGATACCGAGAATTTGAATTATTCGGAGATATTGAGGTTAATAATTCGGATTGTCTTCATTGACGTGAAGTCTATTCAAATACTATCAACACAATACTCCGCACTCCCTAAAGAAAGCCGCGCTGCCATGCCGACAGACGACAACCACCTACTCGAGCATGTTTTTGTCACCACAGGAGTCCCGCAGCTAACATTTGTTGAGCCTGACGAATTTGATAGGTTGAAGCTGATGCTCAGGGACAACAGTCGACCAGTAGTGGTCGAAGGCCCCTCAGGGATTGGAAAGACGACCAGCGTAAAGATCGCGCTGAAAGCGGTTGGTAAGCTTGAAAGCGTCTCAATATTGAACGCCCGAAACCCTAATGACGTGGAATACATACAGGCCATTCCGCAAATGGATAACGCTGGCACGGTGATGATCGATGATTTTCACATGCTGGACTCAGATCTCAGAAAGCGTGTTTCGGACTACATCAAATTTTGCACAGAAACCGAGGCTGATACCAAAATCATTATTCTAGGCATCAACGAGGTTGGACAATCTATCTTGAGCTTGTCTCCCGATCTCGCCCTCAGAATTGACAGAATGAAAATGCAGATAAACAGCGGCGCCAAAATTCGCGAGCTGATTGAAAAGGGCGAAGCGGCGCTAAATCTATCATTTGGAAATGTTGACAAAATAGTAAGCGAGAGCCTCGGTAGCTTCCAAATATGCCAGCTCGTTTGCAAGGAGATTTGCCTCAATAATCGTATGTCTCAAACTGCGACTGACAAAACAACGATTGATTTCGACCCTATCGAAATTCGCGGTCGCATCTTGGATCAAATTAGCCCGATTTGGTCGCCACTCGCGCGTCAATTCTCTCGAGGTCCCCGCTTTCGCCCTGGTGGCCGTGCTCCATACTTACAGGTCCTCAAATGGTTGGGAGAAGGCAAAGAATGGTCTCTGGACGTGGGACGAGCAGTCCACAAACACGTTGAGCATAAAGGGTCCGTTGGCCAGATTTTGGAAAAGGGATGGTTGGACAAATTCTACAATGACAACTCCAAGAACTTAAGTTCATTCATACACTTCGACCCCGACACCAAAGTGCTTTCGGTTGAAGATCCAAAGGCGTTCTACTACCTTCGTCACATCCTCTGGGGCGCATTTGCCAGGCAGTGTGGCTTCACTAGCGAAGAGTTCCAAACCAAGTACGATTTTGCGATTTCGTTCGCCGGCGCTCAACGCTCTCATGCGCGACAGCTATCCGAACACCTTCAAGCCGCCGAATGTTCTGTCTTTTTTGACGAGAACGAACAAGCGGAAATGCTCGGTCAAAACCTCGAAAAATACCTTGGTCCGATTTATGAATCCGAAGCAGAGTACATTATCACCATTCTGAGCAAGGAGTACCCAACCCGAATATGGACCAAGTTTGAGAGCGAGAATTTTAAATCTCGATTCGGCGAAGGCAAAGTTATCCCAATTGTCATGCAAGGATTTCAACCGTCGATGTTTGACGAAACTTATAAGATCGGAAGCATCTACGCAGAAGACAAATGGGATGAAAATCTATTTGGCAGGAAGGTGTCGGAAAAATTGATTCATAGGCTAGAGAAAGAAAGAGCGCGGGCGTGATTCTCAGGCGATCTCGGCCACTTTGCTAATTTTACTCCATACCAAAACAAAACTGCTCGAGCACACGCATTGATGTGAAAATCTGAGAAATCGGATCCGCTTCTACAACGCTTTCGGTGTTGTCAGGTTGCACCAATACTTCCTCAAACTTTGCCATAAAAACTCTTTCATCAGGGCAGTTCTCTAAGAATCTACCTCGAATTGCCCGAATCGCTTCCGACTGCAGTGGCGTTTGAGGAGCAATGCTCAATTCATCCAAAAACGCTATGGCATTTTCATATGCCTCGCTAAAGTTCACATTATCCATTGGGTCTTCGTTCTGTGCCCAATTGTTGAGAACCTGCACCATCGCCTCCGGTATCTTAGCCTGCCCCCACCGGCCAGGCAGACGAGCCAAATACTGTTCTTCATATGTTTGGCGTAGCGACGCCTCCAACCCCCGTTTTGCTGATTCTACATCAGCGATATCTCGTTGAAGCTGAAGCAAAGCAACTCGGTTCTTAGACAACTCATCTGTCAGCAAGACAGATTCTGCGTCGAGAGCGCTCACTGATTGTGAAAGAGCATCCCGTTGAGCCTCAAGGAGCTGAACATCCACACCTAATTTCTGGTTCTCAATTTCGCTTGATGTCACCTGTGAACGGAGTTGAGCTTCTACCATGGACGAAAATGGTGAAAAGAACGCGGCGTACGTAGCAATTCCAAGTATTCCCAACGTACAGAATGCTTGAATCCAGTCCGGAACCGCCTGCCACCCCAACCTCTGGCTTGTCTTCGCAGTCGTCAGACCACGCCGCGTCCGAATCTTGGATTTCAGCATTTTGGACCGACCACGTGACATATGTCGATGATTTATCCTCAAAGCCCCAACTCTTCCTCGCGCAGCCGCTTCACTTCATCGCGTAGCCGCGCCGCGTCTTCGAATTCGAGGTTCGCAGCGGCTTCGCGCATTTGTTTCTCGAGGTCGGCGAGGACGGTTTTGAGATTGTGGCCGGCTTCGAAACTGATTTTCTCTTCGGCGACCGCGCGTTTGCGGGATTTGCCGCCTTTGAGCTGGGTCCGGCCGCCAGGCTTCTCGCCAAGCTCGCCGAGAATGTCGGCGACCTCGCGCTTGATCGTGGTCGGGGTGATATTGTGCTCGAGATTATAGGCGTGCTGTTTCTCGCGGCGGCGCGAGGTCTCTTCCATGGCGCGCTCCATCGAGCCGGTAATCTTGTCGGCATAGAGGATGACGCGGGCATCGGCGTTGCGGGCGGCGCGGCCAATGGTCTGGACCAGGCTGGTCTCTGAGCGCAAGAAGCCTTCCTTGTCAGCGTCGAGAATGCCGACCAGGCCGCATTCGGGAATATCCAGCCCCTCGCGCAGCAGGTTGATGCCGACCAGGACATCAAATTCGCCGAGGCGGAGATCGCGAATGATCTCGATCCGCTCAATCGTGTCGACATCGGAGTGCATGTAGCGGACCTTGATGCCCTGCTCGTGCAGATATTCGGTCAGGTCTTCGGCCATTTTCTTGGTCAGCGTGGTGACCAGGGTGCGATAGCCCTTGGCGGTGGTGTCGCGGATCTCGGCCGTCAGATCGTCGACCTGGTTGGCGGTGCCGGTGGAGACCGGGCGGACCTCGACTTCCGGATCGAGCAAGCCCGTCGGGCGGATGATCTGTTCGGTGAATACGCCGCCGGTGGCCTCAAGCTCCCACTTGCCGGGAGTGGCCGAGACGTGGAGGGTTTGCGGGCGCATGGCCTGCCACTCCTCAAACTTGAGCGGGCGATTGTCGAGGCAGGATGGCAGCCGGAAGCCATATTCGGCCAGCGTCCGCTTGCGCGAGAAGTCGCCTTTATACATGGCGCCGATTTGCGGCACGGTCTGATGGCTCTCATCGACAAAGACCAGGGCATTGTCGGGCAGATATTCGAACATGGTGGGCGGCGGATCGCCCGGCTTGCGGCCGGTCAGATAGCGGCTGTAATTCTCGATGCCGTTGCAGGAGCCGGTGGCGGCCATCATTTCCAGATCATACTGGACGCGCTGCTCAATGCGCTGGGCCTCAAGCAGTTTGCCCTCTTTCTGGAAGTGGGCGAGCGTCGTCTTGAGCTCCGCCTTGATCTGGTCAATGGCCTGGTTCAGCGTCGGCCGCGGCGTGACATAGTGGCTATTGGCGTAGAGCTTGATCGCCGGCAGGGTCTGCGACTTGCGGCCGGTGAGCGGGTCGAACTCGGTAATGCTCTCCAGCTCGTCGCCAAAGAAAGACAGCTTCCAGGCGCGGTCTTCATAATGGGCCGGGAAAATGTCGATAATGTCGCCCTTCATCCGGAACGTGCCGCGGGCAAAGGCCATGTCATTGCGGGTGTATTGTAGATCGACCAGCAGCTTGGCGACGTCGCGCGGGTCAATGCGCTGTCCGGCCTCAAGCTTGCGGGTCATTGAGGTATAGGTCTCAACTGAGCCAATGCCGTATATGCACGACACCGAGGCGACGATGATACAATCGTCTCGCTCGAGGATCGCGCGCGTCGCCGAGTGGCGCATCCGGTCGATCGCTTCGTTGATCGAGCTCTCTTTCTCGATGTAGAGATCCCGGCGCGGGACATAGGCCTCGGGTTGGTAATAGTCATAGTAAGAGACGAAATACTCGACCGAATTGTTCGGGAAGAAGGATTTGAACTCGCCGTAAAGCTGCGCCGCCAATGTCTTGTTGGGCGCCAGGATCAATGCCGGGCGCTGAGTCGCCTCAATGATCTTGGCCATGGTGAAGGTCTTGCCCGTGCCGGTCGCGCCAAGCAGCACCTGGTCCCGCTCGCCGGCCTGAATGCCCTCGACCAGTTCCGGAATCGCGGTGCGCTGGTCACCCGCAGGCTCGTACGGAGAATGGACTTTGAGCTCGATCCCGCCTTCGAGCTTTTCCCACCGCCGGTCCGGCCGATGCGGAGTCCACTCGCTCGAGGACAGATCACCAATCGCGTCGCGCGCGGCGCCGGACATATCAAACGCGGCAGGCGCTTCAGAGACACCAGAAGAGAGTTTCGAAGACATCTGCTCTAGAGTAGAATAAATACACGCGAGCACAACATGAGCGAGGCGACATTTTGGAGCCTACTGCCATATATTGTCAGCAAGACTGGCGCCAATGTCGCCAGATCCCCATTCAAGACGTGCAAATAAAAAAATGGCGGCCCTAGGACCGCCATTTTCAATTTTCAAATCTGTATAGATTTAGAATGAGTAGTTGATACCGAAACGAACTGTCCGCGGAGTTTGGTAACCAATTGTGGCACCGTAGTCAGCAACATCATCTTCTTCGAGATCGGTCGCGCCGGCTTCGTCAAAGAGGTTGAAGACATCAACGCTGACTGTAGCATTTCCGAACCCGATTGTACCAAGATCGTAAGCTGCACTCAGATCAACTTTTGTGATCCAGTCAGATTCAAGCTGAGTACCACGAGCCGTTAGCTCACTAGTGCCATCGCCGTCACGGTCACAGTAGAACGAAGCGTTTCCATAGAGCGCTGCGAAACCATCTGTTGGGTGAACACCGAGACAACCAAACTGACGTGGGGAAGAAACGTCTAGACGTCCACCCATCCGGAAGCTGTCTGTAAACTCGTAGTTACCCCAGATTTTCAGCTTGTGGCCACGGTGATTTGGCAGAAGACCGTTTGTACCATCGGTCAGACCAGGTTGGTCAAAGTTGGTTGTGATACCAGCATCGTCCTGACCATTATCCGAACGCACAGGGCCCTCGTAGTTACCTGAACTCTCTGAAGCTGTGTACGAACCAGAGATGAAGTAATTATCACCATAGTAAGACCCGGAAATTTCCAGAGCTTGGTAGATGTTTTTGGCTTCTGGGTAACCGAGGTCCGCAGCAGACAGATTAATTGTAGTGAAATCTGTTGTGCCCGGAAGCTCGTCTGTGACGAACGTTACGTTGCTGCCAGGGTTGGCCAACACGTAGGAATGGAAACCAGTCCAGATAGCGTCACACCCGGCAATCCCGTTATTGTCACAATAAGCAAGGACAGCAGCATCAACCGCAATATCTTCGAGCGTCTGCTCGAGGCTACGGTAGGTGTAGGTCGCTGTCATAGATAGCCGGTCAGAGAATTCGTGGTTCAAGCCAAGAATAAACTCATCTTTGTACATAGGCTCGAGGTCAGGATCGACAACCGAACGTGTGTCCCGAACCGTTCCGTCGCCGAAGACAGCGGAAGTGAATGGGCCACCGACCAGAGTTGGCGGAACACTCGTATCGGTTCCCGTGTAAGAATACCAATCTTGCGTAAACAACTCGGCACCAGAGAGACGGATGTTCGTGTTGGTTGCAACCGGCAAGTAGTAACGACCGTAAGAACCGAAGACTTCAGTCGATCCATCACCATAGATGTCGTAGAACGCAGACACACGTGGTGAAAGCTGATCTTCGATTTTTGTGAAGGTTTCGCCGTTGGCGTTCTTGTTGTCGAATGTCTCGTTCCGAAGGCCGAGGTTCAGCAACAGCTTGTCTGTGATCTGCCAAGAATCTTGAATGTAGATTGCGGTTTGGACAGTTTCAAACTCACCACCACCTTCAAATACTCGGACACGAACACATGTGTCGCCAGCTGGCCCACCATTGTTTGCACAAGTGGTTGGATCTTCGAAGCGGTAGTAGATTCCGCCGGAGTAGCTAGACACATCAGAAGCACTCAGTGTTTCTTCATCGAGACCGACGCGAAGCTGGTGTGAACCAAAGGCGTCAAAACGGAAGTCACCGTCAATACGCAGCAATTCACGTGTGTCATCACCTTTAGAAACCAATGAACCCGAACCACTGGTCAATACTGACGCTGCCGGAATGGCATCAATGATAAGAATTTCATTGTCCAAAGTACCTGAGGTAGTTTGGTCAAAGGTTTGCTGTCCAGCGAGAACAGAAAGCGTAAACCAATCGGTGTACGAACCTGTGTATTTCAGAATATCTACGCGACCACCTGCACCAAAGAATGTTTTCCCTGATTCAGATTTGCTCGCGATAGAACCGTCAGTATTGAACGTAACGTCTGAAGTGGTACGAACAGTCTCACGCTTATCGCTAAAGCCAGTGTATTCGAGCGTGTGGCCGTCTGCGATCACAGCGTCCAGTTTAATCGCCCAGAATGGATCGTCGAGCGTATCGTGGCTCTCTGTTCCACCATCACTGATATTGGTCGTGACATTGTCACGCGGATTGTACAACGCATAAGCAAACAGGCGGTCTTTGATCAGCGGACCAGAAAGCCAGAAGTCAGCAGACTCACGTGAACGTTGATCGAACTCGTTGCGCTGAAGATACGTATTCGGCGATTGTTCGCGCAGCTCATCGAGCTCTACGAAATAATTGATTCCGCCGTGCCATTCATTCGTACCAGATTTGGTAACGGCGTTAACAACACCACCAGTGTTTCGACCAAACTCAGCCTGATAACCACCAGATTTAACTTCAACTTGATCGTAGAAGGAAAACGGGATGGTTGAACCACCAATGAAATTACGGAAGTCAGTGATATTCATACCGTTGACGTAGAATACGTTCTCACCAACTGACGAACCAGAAATTGAAGTACCTGCACCAAACGCAGAATCACCTTCAACCGCACCTGGGGTCAGCTGAACGATCGCATTGATGTTCCGGCCCACTGGAATTTTCGAAGTAATTTCGTCGACGTCAATTGTCAGGCCGGTTTCCGCAACAGCGAAGGAGCTACCTACGTTGCTCGAACCAACAACCACGATAGCATCCTGGCGGAGAATATCGCTTTCGCCAGCGGCTGTAGTGGAAACAGCAATTGTAAAGTCAGAAATGTCGCCAACGCTAATGTTGACAGAGTTATCTACAACAGCGCTATAGCCCGGGACTTCCGCAGAAACGGAGTACGAACCAATCGAGAGACGCGCAAAGAAAGCTTCGCCGTTTGCACCGGTTGTAGATGTCCGAGTTTCGCCTCGGGCGTTGCTAGTAACGACAAGGCTGGCACCAGATACAGGCGCGCCATTTTCGTCGATTACGGTGACGTTGAGACCACCAGATGTGTAGTCTTGAGCCTGCGCTGGCTCCACCAAAGTAGGAGCGAGCACGAAGCTGCCTCCTAGAATGGTCGTCGCCATGGCGCACGCCTTAAATGCGGTGAACTTTTTCATGATATCTCCCAAAAAACAAATCAATGGCCTCTCTCACAAAGCCTCAAACAAACCGTGCGAACGGATCGTTATTGCTTTCACAACCATTTATTTTTGAGATGCGCAATCATTGGATCTCAGGTTCGGGATCGACGCAACAATCTTGCGACAAAATTGTCACAATATCTCAAAACGGAGGCGATTTCGCTAATAATACCGGCTGACGAGCACCGATCCCCCAATATTAACAGCTTCTGGACAAATTCTTGTTCACGCCAACATCTGCTGAGTGTTGCGAGTCGACAATCTACCTGCTCGCTTGTTGGAACGGATGTCTATTCAAAGATGCAGCACTGCGATCACCGAACCACCAGAGCGTTGCCGCAGTCGCGGCAAATGTCGCTGTTTCGATAATGCTGCTGCGGTCCGCCAGATCTGCTGAAAACCAGATCACGCTGGTAATCCCCCATAATAGCAGAGTCAGGACTGGCCGCGTCAAAGCCCGCACGGCATTGACCCATTGATAGCTGTCAGCAATCGCCGCTTCCGCCGAGAGGCTGGCCTGCAAGCCCGCCCAGCTGCCTTCAGACTGGGCGATTGCCAGCTCGGCTTCGGTTTCTTGCGTGGCGGCCGCTTGTTGCAGCTCAAGCAATTGGCTTTCGTGTGCCCACCGCCTTTCCTCATGGGCAATGTTCTGGCGCGTCTCGAAGAAACCCGCCACGCGTCCCAGAGCTGTCCCCAGCACCCCAAACAGACCACCGCCCGCCGCACTCGCCGCTATTCCAAAGACATCGTCCATAATTCTTTACTCCCATAATAGTACCAAATCGCCGGCTGCGCGCGGAGGTCCAGGTGAATGAAGGATCGCGCCAGGCCGAAGCCGGTAAAGCCGCTCTCGCGCGCTGCCGCATGAAGCTGCATTGGGTCATGCCCGTCCAAGGCGAGATCAACGGCAATGCATTTGTGCTGCGAGTTTGGCGCGCCGCCGACGTGCGCATTCCATAGCGCGCAGCGATGGCCCGACCGGACCATAAGCGGTCGCCCCAGCCGGTTTCTCAAAGCCTGCAAATGATCCAGAAAATGCGGCGCATGCCAATACTGACCGCGGCAATACCGGCCGCGGCACTTACAGGCCAGCTCTGCAATTTGAAAGTTCGGCCAGCGCCACGCATTCGCCAGGGCGCGGCGGGCATGTGTCACGGACGGATATAACAAAGCCTACCCTCACATCATCTCTGATCATGAGGATAGGCTTGTGAAAACTCGGTCGGAAAAGACCGGGATAGAGCCCCGGCTCTAGGTCATGCTGAAGGCGCGGCGCTGCTGCAAAGCTTCGATGGCACCGACATATTCCGCTTCCAGCTTGTCGACATATTCTGCGGTGCTCATACGGGATTTAACCGCGCCAATCCCCTGCCCGCAGCCCCAGATATCTTTCCAGGCTTTGGCTTCTTGATTGCCGCCAGAGCCGAAATTCATCGCGCTCGGGTCGCTCTCAGGCAAGTCATTCGGGTTGAGCCCGGCTTGCGCAATAGACGGCGCCAGATAGTTGCCGTGGACGCCGGTGAACAGGTTTGAATAGACGATATCCTTGGCATCGCTTTCAACAATCATGTCCTTATAGCCTTCAACCGCATTGGCTTCATCGCAAGAGATAAAGGCCGATCCGATATAGCCGAGATCCGCGCCCATGGCCTGCGCGGCTGCAACCGCGCCGCCATTCGCCATCGCGCCTGAAAGCGCCAGCGGACCGTCAAAGAATTCACGAATATCCTGAATCAGGGCGAGCGGAGAGATGGTTCCAGCATGCCCGCCTGCGCCCGCGGCAACCGCGATCAGGCCGTCAGCGCCTTTTTCCAGCGCCTTGCGGGCGAAAATCGAATTGATGATGTCATGCATGACAATCCCGCCATAAGAATGGATGGCTTGATTGACTTCTTCGCGCGCGCCGAGTGACGTGATCACCAAAGGAACTTTGTATTTGACGCACATTTCGACGTCATGTTCGAGGCGGTTATTGGTTTTGTGAACGATCTGGTTCACCGCATAAGGCGCCGACGGACGGTCCGGGTTCTTGGCGTCATATTCCGCCAGTTCCGTGGTGATCCGATCAAGCCACTCATCAAGCTGGGATTCAGGTCGGGCGTTCAACGCCGGAAAAGACCCCACGACACCCGCTTTACACTGGGCAATCACCAGGTCTGGATTAGAAATAATGAAGAGCGGGCTGCCAATCACCGGGACGCGGAGATTTTGCAGGATTGGAGGTAGCGCCATATGTGGGTCTCTCATAACTTGCCGTTTACGTGAACGCTAAGTTAGTCGGGCACAGGCATTAGGCAAGGCCTTCCCGCAGGGTATGGCGGCACATTTCGCGTTGCGTAAACCTTGCCAGTCGAGGCGGAGTGGGCCAAATCCGCGGTACAGGATAGTATTAGAGGTTTGAGGCATATGGCGGACGGTACGCTTTCACTCTCAGGAGCTTTCGAAGACGCCACTGAAGCCGATTGGCTGGCCGGAGTTGAGAAGGCACTTAAAGGCGGCGGGATCGAGCGAATCACGCGCCAAACTCGCGATGGTATCAAGATCCGTCCGCTGTATCGCGAGACCGATTATGCCAGCGGTGGCGATCATCGCGGCGCGCCCGGAGCGCGGCCCTATTTGCGCGGCGCGGAAATAGAGCCTGATCCGTTTCTGCCCTGGGACATTCGCCAGACCTTCGCGCATCCAGATCCAGCGGTCACCAATCAGGAAATTCTCCGCGACTTGTCGCGCGGTGTGACATCGGTTCATCTGGCGATTGAATGTTCTGGCAAGACGGGCTGTATCGTCACCAATCTGGATCAGCTTTCCACGGCGCTGGATGGCATCCGCGCCGACATTGCGGCGATCAGTCTTGGCCATCGCGGCGCAGGATCTGGTGCCAGCGGCGCCGCCCTCCTCGCCCTTTGGGCACGTCAGCAAGACAGTCCCGAGACGCAGAAACTTGCTTTCAATATCTCGCCGATCCGGCAATTGATGATGACCGGCAAAATTGGCGGCGGGATTGACGCCGCCATGGCAAAGACGGCGGCACTGTCAAAAACCCTGTCCGCTGAGTTCCCAGCCTCCACAAGTCTGGAAGTTGAGGCCCTCAGCGTGCACGAAGCGGGCGGCAGCGAGGCCCAGGAACTGGCGGCGCTGATGGCCGGCGCGGTTGATTTACTCAGGCGCCTCGACCAAGCGGAGCTAAGCCCGAATGAGGCCGCTCCGCAAATTCTGTTCCGGCTTGCTGTCGACGCCAATTATGGGATCGGTATTGCCAAGCTCCGCGCCGCGCGGCGGCTCTGGGCGCGCGTTCAAGAGGCGCTCAGTGTGACGCCGCAGCCGATGTTGCTGCAAGCCGTCAGCAGCGCCCGGATGCTGACCCGCTATGATGGCTGGGTAAATATGTTGCGCGGCAGTGCGGCATGCTTTGCTGCGGCCACGGGCGGCGCCGATATCATCACCATCCGCCCATTCAATGAAAGCCTCGGTGTCCCGGAAGAACTCGGTCGCCGGGTGGCGCGAAACACACAAATCATGGCGATGGAAGAAAGCGGCCTTGGCCGTATCGCCGACCCCAGTGGCGGCGCCTGGTTCAGCGAGACGCTCGCCGAAGACTTGTCGGCGGCCGCCTGGGCGGAATTCCAGCAAATTGAAACCGAAGGTGGCCTGGTTGAAAGCCTGGTCGGCGGGCATTTCCAGTCCCGCATTGCTGAAAAACGCGCGGCGTTGATGAAAGGCATTGCCCGCCGCAAAGTACCCGTCACAGGCGTCAGCGAATTCCCTTTGCTGGACGAGATCACGCCGCCCATCGCAGAAGTCACCAGCCCGCCGCCCGGCGATGGAGTCGACCCGATTGGGCTGGCCACATTGCTACCGGACTTTCAGGCCGACATCGGCGCTGACACCGTCGGCGAAGCGCTTGAATGGATCTCCATCGCAGCTCCGTTTGAAGCTCTGCGTGACCGCGCAGATACGCATCTCGAAGCAAGCGGATCGCGCCCGTCAATTTTCCTCGCCACGCTCGGGCCCCTTGCCGAACATACCGGCCGCGTCGACTTTGCGCGCAATTTCTTCGCCGCGGGCGGCATTGAAGCAAAAGCCCCGCCGGTCCCGCCGAAGAGTGTCTCAGAACTCGCCGCAGCCTTTGCTGCCAGCGGCTGCAAGATCGCTGTGCTGTGCGGCAGCGACAAACGCTATGTTGATGAAGCCGGACCTGCTGCAAAAGCGCTGAAAGATGCCGGGACTGTGGCGCTCTGGCTCGCCGGCAAGCATGAGGCGGATGGCGTCGATCGCCACATTTTCATGGGCGGCGATGTGGTCCATGAATTGACGATCGCGCTGGCCGAACTGGGAGTGAAATAGATGACCAAATTCCCTGATTTCACCAAACTAGATTTGGGCACACTTGAGCCCGGCGCCGCCTCTGCTCGTCCGCGGACGCTGACCACGCCGGAAGGTATTGATCTCGCCAGCGCTTATAGCGCCGCCGATGCCAAGGACCTCGACTTCCTCGATGATTATCCAGGTCTGGCGCCATTTGGTCGTGGTCCCTACCCGACCATGTACACGCAGCGGCCCTGGACGATCCGCCAATATGCTGGCTTCTCGACCGCCGAAGACTCCAACGCTTTCTATCGCCGCAATCTCGCAGCGGGCCAGAAAGGCCTCTCTGTCGCGTTCGACCTCGCCACCCATCGCGGTTATGACAGTGACCATGTCCGGGTCAGCGGCGATGTCGGCATGGCCGGCGTGGCGATCGACTCAATCTATGACATGCGCACGCTCTTTTCAGGCATTCCACTGGATCAGATGTCGGTCTCGATGACCATGAATGGCGCCGTCTTGCCGATCATGGCGCTGTATATTGTCGCCGCTGAGGAACAAGGCGTCGGCCCGGAAAAGCTCGCAGGGACGATTCAGAATGACATTCTGAAAGAGTTCATGGTCCGCAACACCTATATCTATCCGCCCAAGCCAAGCATGCGGATCATTTCCGACATTTTCGCATACACCTCGCAGAACATGCCGAAATTCAATTCGATCTCGATTTCCGGTTATCATATGCAGGAAGCTGGCGCGACGGCCGACCTGGAACTCGCTTACACCATCGCTGACGGGATCGAGTATATTCGCGCCGGTGTCGCGGCAGGTCTTGATGTCGATGCGTTTGCGCCGCGCCTCAGCTTCTTCTGGGCGATTGGCATGAATACATTCATGGAAGTCGCGAAGATGCGGGCCGCGCGCCTGATCTGGGCCAAGCTGGTCAGCGAGGAATTCTCGCCAAAGAACACCAAGTCGACCTCGCTGCGCACGCATTGCCAGACCTCTGGCTGGTCTCTGACCGCCCAAGATGTCTACAATAATGTCATCCGCACCTGTTTCGAAGCCATCGCTGCCGCGGGCGGACAGACCCAAAGCCTGCACACCAATGCGTTTGACGAAGCCCTCGCTTTGCCGACCGATTTCTCCGCTCGTATCGCCCGTAACACGCAGCTCTTCCTGCAACAGGAAGGCGGCGCCGCGCAGACCATCGATCCATGGGGCGGATCATATTATGTCGAACGCCTGACACATGATCTTGCCGCCAAGGCGCTGGAGCATATTGCCGAAGTCGAGAAACTCGGCGGCATGCGCAAGGCGATTGAACAAGGCATCCCGAAACTGCGCATCGAAGAAGCCGCTGCGAACACGCAAGCGCGCATCGATAGCGGCGAGCAAACCGTCGTCGGCGTCAACAAATTCCTGCTCGACGAGGCTGAAGAAGTGCCGGTTCTGAAAGTCGACAATGCAACCGTTCGCCGGATGCAGCTCGACAAGCTGGCGCGCCTGAAATCAGATCGCAGTCAAGCCGAAGTCGACGCCAAGCTCGACGCCATTGCCAATGCCGCCGCAGGTACAGACGGTAATCTTCTGGCCCTCGCGGTCGATGCCGCCCGCGCCAAGGCCACTGTCGGTGAAATCTCTGAAGCGGTCGAGCGCAGCCAGGGCCGCCATAAAGCGGTGATCCGTTCGATCAAAGGCGTCTATGGCGCCGGGGTGAAGACCACGGAGCGTGCCAAGGAAGCCGTGGGACTGGCCGACGCGTTTGAAACCAAACATGGCCGCCGCCCGAAAATCTATATCGCGAAAATGGGCCAGGACGGGCATGATCGCGGCCAGAAAGTCGTCGCTTCGGCGCTGATGGATCTCGGCTGGGAGGTCGAGATCGGCCCGCTCTTCCAGACCCCGGAAGAAGCCGCCAAGGATGCCCGTGCCGCCGGCGTCGATATTGTCGCCGCCTCATCGCTGGCCGCCGGGCATTTGACTCTGGTGCCAGAACTGAAACGCGCCCTCGGCAATGAAGGCGCTGCTGCCACGCAAATCATTGTTGGCGGCGTGATCCCGCCGCAAGACTTTGACGCACTGCGCGCCGCTGGGGCCTCGGCCATCTTCCCGCCCGGCAGCGTGATTGCCGACTGTGCCGTCGCGATGCTGGAGATTTTGACCGACGATGATGGGATTCAGGCGGCGGAATGACGAAAGGGACTTCCAACGCTGGCTATGATCAAGAAGTCGCTTCCCTCTTCGAACGCTATGAATCGCGTGAGCCTGGCAGAATTCACGAGCCTTGGGTCCACCTGTTTCCTAAACCGCCAGCCCGCATCCTCGATATCGGATCAGGCACCGGACGAGACGCGGCATGGTTTGCCTCGCTCGGCCATTCCGTGCTCGCAGTAGAGCCGACAGATGCCCTGCGCCTTGGCGCCGCCAAACTGCACCCGGAACCCGAAATTGAATGGCTGGATGACATCCTGCCGGATCTTCCGCACGTCGTCGCGCGCAGTGAGACGTTCGACTTGATCCTGATGCATGCGGTGTGGATGCACCTGACAGAAGCTGAACGGATCGCAGGCATGGCCGTGATCGCCGGCTTGCTCGCGCCAGGCGACCGTATCGCGATGAGCCAGCGTCATGGCAAAGTCCCAAAAGGCCGCCGCATGTTCGATGTCTCTGGCGAAGAGACGATCGCCCTCGCTGCCCGGCATGGCCTGACCAACCTGTTCCATGAGCGGGCGGAATCGATCCAGGCGGAAAACCGCGCCAACCATATTGAGTGGACAAAACTGGTCTTCGAAAAGCCCTGACATCGCGTGAGCCTTTTCAAGGCGGCGGTTCCGGTCCATCGTCAGGAAAAGCAGGCGGAGGCAATGATGGACAATTACGCAGATTATGACGCAACCGGTCTGGCGGATCTGGTGCGCAAAGGCGATGTCAGCGCCAGCGAGTTGCTGAGTGAAGCTGTCACGCGCGCTGAAGCTGCGCAGAAAGAGCTCAACTGTTTTTCTTCCATGTTCCCGGACGTTGCAGAAGCGCAAGTCGCCGAGGGCGTACCAGATGGTCCATTTTACGGCGTGCCGATGGCCGTCAAGGATCTCGGCTTTGAGATCAAGGGTCAGTCGATCACCAATGGCTCGCGCGCCTTCAAAGGTAATGTCGCGACTTATGATAGTGTCTTATGCAAGCGCTATAAAGCTGCCGGCTTCACCCTGTTCGGCCAGACAACCAGTCCTGAATTCGGCCTGACCACGACGACGGAAAGCCTGCTCTATGGCGCCACGGTCAATCCCTGGGACACAAGCCGCACCTCCGGTGGCTCGTCCGGCGGGGCGAGTGCCGCAGTGGCCGCAGGCGTCATTCCAATGGCACATGCCAGTGATGGCGGCGGCTCGATCCGCATTCCAGCTGGGTGTACAGGCCTGTTCGGGATGAAACCCACACGTGGTCGAACGCCGATGGGACCAGCGACGACAGAGGGCTGGAACGGACAGTCGACTGTGCATGCCGTCTCGCGCAGTGTTCGGGACAATGCCGCCCTGCTCGACGCCACGCATGGCCGGGAGATTGGCTCACGCTATGTCGCGCCAGACCCTGACAGCACATTCCTGAGCGCGCTCGACAATGATCCCAAACCGCTCAAAATCGCGCTTTGGACAACCGCGCCGAATGGCACGCGGCCAGACCCAGACGCCCAGGAGGGTTTGGACGCAACCCGAAAACTGCTCGAAGATCTCGGCCACCATGTCGATGAAGCCGGCCCGGTCTTTGATGGCGAAGCGCTTGGCAAAAGCCTGATGATCACCGTCTCTGCCGCCATCGCGATGGTGATGGAAGCCCGCGGTGAGGCGCTGGGTCGCGCGCTGGGGCCGGATGATATGGAACCGGTGACCGCGCGCATGGTCGAGTTCGGCAATACGATCCCGATGAAAGAGCTGATGAAAGCCACGCAAGCCTCGATCACGGCCGGGGTTCAGTATGAGCAATTCATGGTCGATGGCGGCTATGACATGGTTCTGTCGCCGACCATGTCACGGGCGCCTGACAAGACAGGTAGTCTGTCCCTCAACCCCGCCGATATGGATGCCTATACCGAAGCCGTGACGACGTTCGCGCCATGGTGCGCAATCTCGAACCAGGCTGGAACACCGGCGATGTCCGTGCCATTGCACTGGACGAAGGACGGCCTGCCGATCGGCATGATGTTCGGCGCGCGGTGCGGGAATGAGTGGGAGCTGTATCAACTCGCCGGACAATTGGAACGCGCCGCGCCCTGGGCGCATCGCCGTCCACCTGTCTGGGTCGGCTAAACCAGGCAAGGATCAGAGCTCATGAAATCCCATTCTGGCGGATGTCACTGCAAAGCTGTGCGTTTTGAGGTCGACTTACCCGACGCGTTTGAAGTTGAAGACTGCAATTGCTCCATCTGTGCGATGAGCGGCAATATTCATGTCATTGTTCCGGCGTCGCGGTTTCGGCTGTTACAGGGCGGCGACAATCTCAGCGAGTACACGTTCAATACGGGCGGCGCCAAGCATCGCTTCTGCAAGACCTGCGGGATCAAGAGTTTTTATGTCCCGCGCTCCAATCAGGACGGCGTTGCAGTGACCTGGCGCTGCCTCGATGACTGGATGGATCTGGACGTCACCATTAACCGCTTTGACGGTCAGAATTGGGAAGCCAATGCCGGAGCGCTGGCGCATAAATCGAAAGACTAGTCGCGATCTCTACGCGGACGCGGCCCTGGCGGACGATCACCGCGAGGCCCGGGCCTGCCGCGCGGACGTCGACCAAAGTCTTCAATCACGGCGCGGCGTTGCTCGGCTGTGAGATTGCCAAACTGATCTGCCAGAACATCATGCATCCGCGCTTTCATTGCCGCATCGGCATTGCGCATTTCCGCGAAGCCCTCGCGCACAGCTTCGGCGTCATAGGGCTCTGCTGATAGTCGTCGGCCCAGTTCACTCTGCGCGTCGCGCAAGCGCACCCGTTCCTGGCGCGTGTCTGCGAAAGCCCGCCGAAACGCCTGACGAACGGCACGGCGCTGATCTTCCGGGACAGCTTGATCAATCCCGCGGACAAGCGCTTGCTCGCTGCCGCCAGGTCCGCCAAGCGGCGGACCGGCGCGCTTCTGACCGAGCCCGCCGCCAATCAACAGTCCGATCAGCAAGGCATTCGCCATTAGCGAGGCGATCAGCCAGATCGGCAATCGAGATTTTGCACTATCGCTCATGACTTACTCCGAAACCAACCAGTCTTCGCCGCTATCGACTCCAAACGTCGCATAATATGCGGCATCCGCCTGATCATAACCTACGCCAGTTGAGGCATAAGAATAGCCGCCAACCAGGCCCATGAGCAGACTTGCAAGGGCTGCGCCTGCTGGCCAGCGCACGCCTTGCGGGAAGATCAGGCCAAAGACACCACCAAAAGCATTCTTGCGTACCGGCGCCGGCTTGGGCGCGTTGGCAAGGATGGCCTCGCTCAGCCCCGGACCTGGCTCCGGCAAGGCTTCCTGGAGCAGCATCTGATCCAAAGCCCGCGCCGCTTCAAGCGCGGCTGTGAATTGATCTGGCGACGCCGAGAGGAGCGCCAAGGCCGCATCACGCTCGTCTGCCGGCCAGGCGCCGGTTTCAGCGCCGTACATCTCGATCAGGTCGAGCACGCGATCAGGGGTCATCGTCAGATCTGTCATCATTTCTCTCCTGCCATTTCGGCATTCAATTCTGCTTTTAGCGCTCTTCGAGCGCGCGCCAAAAGACTTTCAAGCGCCCGAACACTGACATCCATCGCTTCGGCCGCCTCTATATTGGTCATTCCTTCGAGGGCGCAAAGGCTGAGCGCTTCTCGTTGGCGTTCGGGCAGAGCCGCGATCTTGCTTTCGATCCGTCCAATCGCCTGCTGTGAGGCGAGTGCCTGTTCGGGCCGTAAAGCGGTATCTATTCGCTCTGGCACTTCATCCATCAAGACCGGCTTCTTCTTGCGCATCCGGTCTCGGCAGAGATTCAGCGCGACCGTACAGGCCCAGGTCGAGAATTTCGCTTTGGGCTGCCAGGTCGGCAAGACCTTCCAGGCGCGAAGGAATGTTTCCTGTGTCACGTCTTCAGCCTCAGCGCGGTCTTGCAGCATCCGGTACGCGACGCGAAATATGATCGGCATATTTCGATTGACCAGTGCAGCTTGCGCTGCCCTGTCCCCGTTTGCGGCACGGGTGATTTGATCAAGTTCGCTGATACCGGACACGCGTTTAGTCTAGCGGATTCTGTGACAAGCGCGAGTGGGAGGATGCCTCGCGCTTGCCAAGAGAACCTACGGCGGTGGAGTGTAAACCGCCGTATCACACTATCCCCGGCGACCTTTGTCACGTTTACCACGGCGGTCTTTCATCATCTCTTTCGCCGCTTCGCGTTCGGTTTCAGTGATGACCCCGTCACCATCTGTATCGATGCGATCGAACATCCGGTCCATTCGCTTATCAGCGGCCGCTTCATGCTCTGCTGCGGTAATGAAGCCATCACCATCAGCATCCATTTTCGCGAACCGTTTCGCGCGGCGTTGTTCCTGCTTGCGGGCGCGTTCGGCTTCAGCGAAGGCGTCGAACTCGTCTGCCGTGACACGGCCATCGCCATTGGCATCCGCATTGGTGAAGCGTTCAGCGCGATGCGCGCTCACTTCGTCTTTGGAGATGTTGCCATCCTGGTTGAGGTCAACTTGCTCCAGCATTGGGGCTGGTCCACCGCGGTGATTATCCGCCATAGCGGTATAAGCGACGCTTCCAAGGCCAAGGGTTATCAGGGCTGCAATCGTAAGTTTTTTCATTTCTTCAAGTTCCTTTCTTATGAACTCAAAGATAGAACGTGCTGTCCTCAAGACTCCGTCGCGGGAGACCCGATTTTTTTGCAGAAAGCATCAGCGACGTTTTCACATCTTTCTTCCAGAGCCTGGTTGAGCGCGTCAAAACTCGCATGACCAGTGGCGCGGCATAAACGATCCTTGAGGGCGTTGGACAAATCCCCCTGTCCGGTTACCGTCTCATGCGCCATGCGTTGAACCTGCTGCAAAGCTTGCAGGAAAGAAAAAGCCTGCGTCAGGGTTTCGTGGAGATCTTCAGTCCATTCCTGTGTCGCCAGAAGCTGGGCCTGCGCAGCGGTCAATTCGGGTCGAATCTGTTGCGGCGCGGTCGCAGTCAGGATGGCGTGCTGAGTTACGAATTCCAGATCCAACAGACCACCCCGCCGGGTTTTCAAATCCCAGTCACTTTGTGGCGGCTTTTCCCGGTAGAGGCGCTGACGCATATCCAGGATATCCGCGGTACGGGTCGGGTAATCGTCAGAATTGATGATCCGTTCGGCAATCGATTGAACCCGCTGCCCGAGCGCCTCATCACCAATAATCGGGCGCAGCCGGGTCAGCGCCATATGTTCCCAGGTCCAGGCATTGCTCTGATGATAGCTTTCAAACGACGCAAGCGAGGTCGCAACGGGCCCAGATCGCCCGGAGGGCCGCAGCCGCATATCCGTTTCGTAAAGTCGCCCTTCGCCGGTTTCAGCTGACAGCGCCGTGATCAGGCGTTGCGTGAACTTGGTGAACCAGTTTTGCGCATCCCCCGCCCCGTCTGCCTCATATATCACAATCAAATCGAGATCAGACCCTGCGGTCATTTCTCGTCCGCCCAGTTTACCCAGCCCGATAATCGACCAGGTTCCCGGGGCTGGACCAAAGCGGCGCATTGTCTCTGTCTCAGCCGCACTGGCCATTAGCGTCACGCAGGTGTCAGCAAGTTCCGTCCACGCCGCCGCAGCATCGCGCGCCTTAATCCGCCCATGCAAGAGCTGGTGGCCGATCAGGAAAGCCTGTTCGCCTTGCCAGCGGCGGACGGCATCCATCTTGGACTCAAAATCCATTTGATCCGAAAATTCCGGCTGTTCCTTACGGTCAGCGGCAGATATCAGCGCTTCAAGCAAGCCAGGACGTCTGGCCAGAATATCAGCAATTCGCGGCGCGATGGCGAGCGTCGTCACGAGGTCTTGCATCAGATCGGTTTCCGCGACCAGCATGGCGAGAACCTGGACCCCGGATCGCAAACCCTCGAAGAACCGGCTGAAGCGACGGAACGCCTCGTCAGCTTCACCTGTGGCACCCATGGCGGCGAGGAGTTCTGGCAAGATTGCGGTCAGCAGTTCACGCCCGCGCGAGCTGCGGGTTGCGGGGGTGCGGCCTCGGTGCCATTGGCGGACGCGGTCGATCACTTGCGGTGCGTCGCGAAACCCCATGTCCTCGAGCGTTTTGACCGTCGCCGGATCATCATCAACACCGGTAAAGACCAGATTGCCATCGACGGCGCGCTCACGCTTGCGCAATTCGTCCGCAAACAAAGCGCGATAATGTTCGTGGACACGTTTGCGCACGCTGATCAGATCGGCGTCAAAAGCATCCAGCTCGGAATACCCGCACAGCGCCGCGACGGCGGCGCGTTTGGTCTCAAAAGCCGGCAAAGTGTGGGTCTGCTCGTCATTCAGCATCTGCACCCGGTGCTCGACCATGCGGAGCGTATTATAAGCGGATGCCAGTTCGCTTGCTGCCACGCTATCGACGACGCCAAGGTCAACCAATTGGTTCAGACCTTCGAGGCTTCCGCGCACCCGGAGGACGGGGTTGCGACCGCCAAGGATTAGCTGCTGGGTTTGCACAAAGAACTCGACTTCGCGAATACCGCCAGGGCCGAGTTTCAAATCAGCGGCAACATCATGCAGGCTCTTATCGCCGGCCTTGGCGTTGATCATGTCCTTGATCGAATGGACATCTGAGATCGCCCAATAGTCGAGGTGTCGCCGCCAGACGAATGGTTCCATAATCTTCAGGAATTCGGCTGTTGCCTCAGGGTCGCCCGCGGAATGGCGCGCTTTGATATACACCATCCGCTCCCAGTTTTGCCCGACGCTTTCATAATAAAGCTCAGCGCGGCGGGTTGAGACCGCGACCGGGGTTGAGCTCGGGTCTGGTCTAAGGCGCAAATCCGTCCGGAAAACATAGCCGTCAGGCGTACGGTCAGACAATATTTTGGTGACTTGTTGCAGCGTCCGCGCGGCGGCTTCTCCCGGCTCCATGGCGCCGCCTGAGAAGGCATCAGGATCAAAGAAGGCTGAGACATCAATATCACTGGAATAGTTGAGCTCAAACGCGCCCATCTTGCCGAGGGCGACAATAAACAACCCGTCTTGCGTGAGGTCGCGCTGGGCCAAAGCAGCATCGAGTGCTGCCTGCAAAGCAGCATCTGCGAAACGGGTGATTTCCCGCGTCGTTTCAGCCAATTCGGCCTGGCCGCTCAGATCCTTTGCAGCAATTGCCAGGTGCGCCAGTTTTTTCGCTTGTCGCAGGCCTTTGAAAGCGTCCTCTGAGCCAGCACTGACAGCAGCGCATAAGGCATGCGCCTGTTCGAGCACCGCGCCCGGGCGCGAAAGGTCCACATCCAAGGCGTTCAGTTTGGCCAGATACGGGGCATGCTCTGCCGCGATGGCCATCGCTTCATCCGGGCGTTCGGAAAGTGCTTTGAGGCGAAACAAATGCCCCCCTATCGTTTGATCGTCAAAGACAGGGTCGCTTCTAGGCCAATATCGTCATCACCGCGAGTCAGGATGAAATCGCCATCGTGTAATTCTGCGACGGCATCCACGAGCGCCAGGCCAAGCCCTGAGCCGGTCAGCGTGCGCGCCTCATCCAAGCGTACAAATCGTTCTTTCACGCGTTCCAGATCTGCTTCAGGAATGCCAGGGCCGGTATCGATCACTGAAATATCAATCTTGCCGAAGGCGCGGCCCACTTTGAACCTTATGGATTGCCCGGACGGCGTATATTTCACCGCATTGTCGAGCAGGTTTGAAATCGCTTGCGCCAACAGGGTTCGGTCGCCCGGCAGTTCCAGATCCGGCTCGATATTGGCCTCAAAAGCAATTCCGGAATCTTCGCAGGCCGGTTCGAACAATTCTGCCAATTCTTCGCACAGTTCGCTCAAGTCGAGTGGAATCAGCGTGCCTTCAGCGCCGGCATTGACGCGCGACAGGCGCAGAATGGCATTGAACGTTGCCAGCACCCGGTCGACTTCTTCAACCGTTTCGCCCAGCGTCTCACGCGCCGAGACTTCATCAATCGGACCGCGCAAGCGGGCTTCCAGTTGATTGCGCAGGCGCGACAGAGGCGAGCGCAAATCATGGGCGATCGAGTCGCCGGCATGGCGCGTCGCATCCATAAGGGTTTCAAGCTTTGCCAGCATCGCATTGAGCTGCTCGGCCAATCGGTCAAATTCATCGCCAGACGCGCCAACAGGCGCGCGCAAGGACAAGTCGCCGGACATCACGCCCTCGGCGGTCTTGGTCAGGCTTTCAGCGCGAGAGGCGGCATAGCGGGCACTGAAGAAGCCGCCAATCAGAGCCAGCAGAAAGCCGATCGGGGCGGCCGTGGCGACCACCCGCGTGATCCGGTTCACTTGCCGGATCCGCTCATCCATCTTGATCCCGACCAGTAGAACACTGCCATCGCCCAGTTTGACGATGCGGGCTTCGATCGGGGTAATATTGGCGCCGCCTTCCGGGCCGGGGCGCTCGATCTCGAACGTCACCACACGCGGCGTCCCAAACTCTTCCAGCGGTTCAACGGGCATGAGCGGCATGTCGCCTACAATTGTGCGGCCATTGGCATCTTCAAACTGGTAGGTGAAATCGCGCAGATCAACCAATACCCGCTCGAGCAAAGATTGCTCCAGGCGGGTTGGGCCACCAGTATTCCAGGCCACGGCGAGCGTTCTGAATTCGGCCTCTAGTCGCGTTTTGGACTCGGCTCGCATTTCTCCAACCGTCGCCTGAAATAGATAGGCGAGCAGTCCCGCTGAGAACAGCGCGAAGAGGATAGAGTATACGAGCGCGAGCCGAAACGTTGTCGTTCGGACAAACGCGAAAGGGCCTGATTTCATGCCTGCAGGCAGTAACCTGCGCCGCGCACTGTCTGCAAGAGCTGATGTTCGAACTCTTTATCGATCTTCGCCCGCAGACGAGAGATATGAACATCGATCACATTGGTCTGAGGGTCAAAGTGATAATTCCAGACTTTCTCGAGCAACATGGTCCGCGTCACAGTCTGACCGGCATGGCGCATGAGATATTCAAGCAGTTTGAACTCGCGGGGCTGCAAATCGATTTTAACCTCGCCGCGTGTGACTTTGCGGCCGAGCAGATCCATTTCCAGATCGCCAACGCGCAAAACAGTGACAGGTGGCTCACCAGAGGTCTGACGACGCCCAAGGGCTTCCACCCGCGCCACCAATTCTTCCGGGGCGAAGGGTTTTGCGAGATAATCGTCAGCGCCGACTTTCAGGCCTTCGACGCGATTATCGACATCTGACAGAGCCGACAGGAACAGCGCGGGAGTCGTGCCCCCGCCATTGCGGAACTCTTCGACGAGCTGCAAACCAGGCTTTTTCGGGAGCATGCGATCGACGACCAAAGCATCGAACTCATCTTCGCGTGCGCGGCTTAGTCCGCCTGAACCGTCTTCGACAGTTTCGACACTATGCCCTGCTTCTGAGAGCACTTTTTCGATGAACTGAGCGTGCTCGAGATCATCTTCGATTACCAGGACGTGCATGGACACATCTCCCTCCTTTAGTCGTCTTCACTCACGTCGACCGTGACGAAATTTGTTCCGCGGTCAGTCTGAACAGCAATCAAGACGCGGTTTTTGCCATTCTCACGTGCGTCTTCTATTTCTTGCTCCAGCGCCGCGATTGTGTCGAGTTTCTTGTAGTTAATATCCAGGATCGCCATGCCTTCGCGCAAGCCGGCCTCATAGAATGGGCTGTCACTGTCGATGTCAGTGATCAGAAGCCCCTTTTCACCGCGATCAATATTCAGGTTCTCGCGAGCTTCTGCATCCAGCGGTTTCAGCGACACACCGAGCGGGCCTTGTTCGCCTTCGTCTGAGCTTGATTCAGGCTGAACCTGGCTCGCAGGTTGATTGAGATTGGCCGGACGTTCGCCGACTTTCACATCAATCGTGCGGCGTTTGCCGTCTCGATAGATCTCGAACTTATTGTCCGAACCAGCTGCCAGAGAGCCAACGACGCGCGTCGTGATTGTGGCATCATCTACTTTCCGACCATTCACGCCGACAATGATATCACCGCGTTGAAGACCAGACTTTTCTGCTGGACTGTCTGGCGTCACAGTCGAAACAATCGCCCCTTTTGCTTCAGAAAGACCAACCGCTTCGGCCAGGTTCTCATCAACGCTGCCAATCGTTACCCCGAGCCAGCCGCGCGATACTTTGCCATTGCTGATCAGGGTTTGGCTGACTTGCTCTACCAGCTCCGCAGGGATCGCAAAGCCGAGGCCAATCGAGCCGCCTGTCGTCGACGCGATCCAGGTGTTCACGCCAACCACGCGGCCATTCATATCAAAGGTCGGACCGCCAGAATTGCCGCGATTGATCGCCGCATCAATTTGCAAATAGTCGGTATAAGACTGTGACCGGCGGATATCGCCAGGCTCACCGACGGCCGAAACAATACCTGCGGTGGCGGTTCCGGAGAAACCCAGCGGGCTGCCGACAGCCACCACCCAGTCACCGCGGCGCAAATTCTTGGACGAGCCGAAATCGACATAGGAGTAAGTGCCTGGCTCTTTGACCTTCAGAACGGCGAGATCGGTTTCGGCGTCGACGCCAACCAGTTCCGCTTCCAGCGTTGAACCATCATCGGTGAGAATCTCGATTTCGACGGCATTGTCGATGACGTGATTATTGGTCACGATATGCCCTTCGCCTGAAACGAAGAAGCCAGATCCCTGGCCAAAGCCTTCGCGCGGCTCTTGTGGCGGAATCAGGCCAAACTGCTCGAGCAGCCGCTCACGATCCGATAACTCACGATCGCTTGCTTCCACCTCTGTTCGCACGCGTACGCCAACGACGGCGGGACTGACTTGTTCAATCAAGTCTGCGAATGAAACGGGCGCGCCGAGAGGCGCTTCAAGCGTGATCGGATTGGCGTCGGCGTTTTGGAATTGCGGCCCCAGTAAGAACGCGCCCATAGCGCCTGCACCAACTAGACCTGCAACCATTGCATTTCGGGAAATGCCAAACAATTTCATCGACTTCCATGCCTCCAAAGCTATGTCGTACCTATCTGGTACTTAATTTACTAAAGTAACAGCCTAACCCTCATTAAAGATCATTAAGCCGGTTTTGTGGCGAGATGTGTTTCCACTTTCGCGCCTTTTTCCAAGGTTCGGTGCACCGGACACCGATCCGCGATTTCGAGCATGCGGGCGCGCTGCTCGTCATTCAAATTCCCTTCTATCGCAATAGAACGCGTGAACACGTCGATTTTGTCGCGCGGACCACAGTCGACGCAATCCTCGGCATGGCGTTTGGCGCGGTCGATACTGACGCTGATCCGGTCAACTGGCCACTTCTTGCGATTGGCGTACATGCGCAATGTAATCGATGTACAGGCGCCGAGCCCGGCTTCAACCAGAGCATATGGATCAGGCCCGGTATCGGCGCCGCCGACGCTGGCCGGTTCATCCGCGAAGAAGCGCCGCCCGCCTATCAAAACTTCGTTCTGATAAGGGCCATTCTCGCCGGTTTCGCGGACCAGTACTTTGTCGAGCTGGGGTCCTTTTGGCGGCACAGGCGCTGGCGCATCGATATAGCGCGCGCTCCAGCCCGCAATCACATCAATCACGAAGCTGGCATCCGATTTTCCCGTCAGAAGGTGATCCGAACGATCGAGACTGACAAAGCTTTTCGGGTGTTTGGCGGCAACGAACAGATCTGTGGCATTGTCGATGCCAACCACTTGATCGCCTGGCGCATGCAAAATCAGCAACGGCTTCTTCAAGGCTTTCACCGTGTCCAGGACTGTCGATGCGCGCAAATCATCGAGGAACGCCTTGCTCAATGTGAAGGGGCGACCGGCCAGTTTGACTTGCGCCTGTCCGGCGGCTTCGATTTCCGGAACGCTCTGTTTGAACTGTTCAACAACATGGCCCGCATCAGACGGCGCCCCAATCGTGGCGACGGCTTTGACGCTGGCAATCGATTTTGCGGCGACCAAAGTTGCCGCCCCGCCGAGTGAGTGGCCAATCATCAGACTGACCGGACGGCCGGCTGTCGCCATCCAATCGGTTGCGGCGACCAGGTCCGCGACATTGGCCGAGAAGCCGCTGGTGGCGAACTCGCCATCGGATTCACCGAGCCCGGTAAAGTCGAAGCGCAGCACGCCAATACCCCGTTCGGCCAGGCCGCGCGCAACACGGCTCGCCGCCAGGCTCTTCTTCGAGCATGTAAAACAATGCGCAAAAACCGCCCAAGCCGCTGGGCTGGTATCAGGAATTTCGATCACCCCTGACAGTTTTTCCCCTTGAGCATTCGAAAATTCAACGCGTTGGCTCTGCATCACCGACCTCCATCTATTGGACGGATAGATAGGGTGGCGGCGTTCCAGCTGCCAATCAACAGCCGATCTCATTCTCGTGATCAGCTCGCGCTATTTGTTGGCGACAGGCCTTCAAGTTCGCGCGGCTGGTAATTCTCATCATGCTTGGCGAGGATTTCTTCGGCCACAAACAGCGTCGATCCCGCATCGAAGCGGCCTGTTGCAACGACGCCTTCGCCTTCGCGGAACAGGTCTGGGACGAGGCCGGTATAGGAGACATCGACAGTTTCGCCGGAGCCATCTTCAATTGTGAACAGCATCTCGGCGCCTTCGCCATTCTTCCGCGATCCGACCTGGACAAAACCACCGACGCGGACGCGTTGTCCGGCCTCCGGCATACCACGTTCGACCAGCAATTCAGGCGTATAGAACAAATCCGCGTGACGACTTAATGCGGTCGACGCCAGGGCGACGGCCGCAGTGACAAGGACAGCAGCTGCGCCGACAGCGTATAGGCGTTTGGTTCGAGCTCTCATTCTGTCCTCATACTCTTTTATGCGCGACACCGCCCTGCGGCAGTTTGCTCAGGCCCGGCGCAAGCGGACAATCGCACGCAAACCGCCGAGCGGGGCCTCTTCAAGTTCGAGGCTGCCGCCATTCATACCCGCAATGTCGGCAACAATGGAGAGGCCAAGACCGGTCCCCGGCGCCGTTTCATCGAGGCGAACCCCGCGTTTCACGGCGTCTTCGCGCTCACCTGGCGACAGACCTGGCCCGTCATCATCAATATAGATCGCAACCATGCCATCATCATCCTGGCGCGCATGTATCCGCACCGAGGCGCGCGCCCATTTGCAGGCATTATCGAGCAGGTTGCCGAGAATTTCCTCAAGATCCTGTTGCTCGGTCCGAACGAATATGTCGGCTGGGACCTCCACGGCAACAGTTTTGCCATCCGCTGCAAAAAGCTTGTTCATGACCCGGGCAATGCCGTCCGTTGCCGCCTGAACTTCCGTGCGCACGCCTAAAGCTTCTGCCCGCGCTGCGGCCTGTGCCCGGCGTAGATAATGATCAACATTTGCGTGCATGGTTTCGGTTTGCCGCCGCACCACACCATCAAGCTGTGTCTCGCCGGTCGCTTCATTGCGCAGAACTGCAATTGGCGTCTTTAGCGCATGTGCGAGATTACCAACATGCGTCCGCGCCCGGGAGACAACAGCACGATTATGGTCGAGCAGTTTGTTGAGCTCTTCGCTCAGCGGCTGAACCTCCGCCGGATAGTCATTCGACAAAGCCGCCTGGCGCCCTTCGCGGATTTCGGTGATATCAGATTGAATACGATCTAGCGGCCGCAGCGCATAGCGCAGTCCAAGTGCCATTGCCAGAAGCGTCCCGCTGGCCAGCGCCAGCATCGCAATCAAAAGAATGGTGCGCAACCGGTCAACACCGGCCAGCGACAGTGTCCGGTCCGAGACCGCGACCAGCAGGACCGGGTTCTCGCGCTCTGGATACGTGGTTGTCTGAACTGTGATCCGGACCGGCTGTTCAGCCGGGCCAATGCCATTGCTACTGGTCATCTGCCCTGGATTAGCCAGCGCTGCGGCTAGCAATTGCGGCGGTACTTCAAGCGTTTCGTCGAACACGCTGCGCGAGGTTATATCTCCGGAATGTCCGCCGGCGTCATCCAGGGCGACAATCAGCCAGTATTTTCCGGACAGAGGCACCTGAAAGCGCGGATCCGGCGGATGACGATCTTCGAGATCTCGGATTCGGCCCGTGCCATCGCCGAGCGGTTCAATCGCCCGCGCCAGAGTTTGGATCGTCGCTGCGTGCTCGTCATCGAGAATGTTCAAAGTCTCAGCACGATACACAGTGGTCAGGGCGAGCACGCCGCCAACGACAAGCAAGACACTCCACAACAAGGCGCCAAGCAGCAAACGCCGCGCCAGCGACAGGCGCTGAAATCTGTTTTTTGAAGGAATCGCGGTGTCCATATATTTCGACTAACCCGCGAAAACGCTAAGTCACAACGCCGGAACGTTCATCTTCAGGCACGACAAGGCGATATCCAAGTCCGCGTTCGGTCTGAATCCGGTCATTTCCGATCTTCTTCCGCAAGCGGCCAATGAACACTTCGATCGTGTTTGAATCACGGTCGAAATCCTGATCATAAATGTGTTCGACCAGTTCAGTACGCGGCACGACCCGGCCCTGATGGTGGATCAGATAAGACAGGACTTTGTACTCGTGGGCCGTCAATTTGATCGGCTCACCATTCACGGTCGCCCGTGCGGCCCGTGTGTCGAGACGCAGCGCGCCAGCTTCAATCGCCGCAACTGCGTGCCCAGAGGCACGTCGCAAAAGCGCGCGCAGGCGGGCCAGAACTTCTTCGGTATAGAACGGCTTGGTGACGTAATCATCGGCGCCAGCATCAAAGCCCGCGACTTTCTCGCTCCAGCGATCGCGCGCTGTCAGGATCATCACCGGGAAGGTTTTACCATCTTCGCGCCACCGCTCGAGAATGGTTACGCCATCCATTTTAGGCAGACCAAGATCCAGGATCACAGCATCATAAGGCTCTGTATCCCCAAGAAAATGTCCATCTTCACCGTCCGCGGCGAGGTCGACGGCATAACCGGCATGGGTCAATGCGTCGGCCAATTGGCGGCGCAGATCAGCTTCATCTTCAACGACAAGAATTCTCATAAGTCCACCTTAGCTTGAAGACAGGATTCGTCCAGTTTTCGCATCAACAGTCACCTGGATGCGTTCGCCCTTATCGGTCATCCAGTCGATCACATAAACCTGACCGCGATCACGGTTATACAAGTTGGCGTCGACTTGATAGCCGCCATAACGGTTTTTCAGGCGCCGAAATATGTCACGCAGCGGCACAACGCTGCCTTTATCCCGCGCATCGCGGGCTTCATCCGCCGAAAACGAATTGCCATATTGGCCCTGTGCCATGACCGGCAGAGGCGCGGCCGACACAGCGGCAATCAGCAGAAGGGCAAGTATCTTTTTCATCACGAGACCGATATGCGGTATAGGCTCTGAATGGTTTGTGAATATTAAACGCGGATTACAGTCATCCGTCATAACCGCGAGCCCAGTCCCTGAGCCCTGGATCCTTCGGGTTCTCGATCAGCACTTCCAGCCGCGCATACAGATTTCCGGGTTTGCCTGCCAATTGCACGCCTTTGCCGCGCAGCCGGAGCACGGCGCCAGAATTGCTGCCTTCGGGTATCTTCAGCGCAATTGGTCCCATAGGCGTATCGACATCAACGTGCCCGCCAAGCAAAGCGGTCTTCAAGGCGACGGGGACAATCATCCGGATATCGTTTCCATCGCGGGTCCAGATTTTGCTTTTTCGTACGGATATTTCCAGAATAGCATCGCCGGGCGGGCCACCACTGGTTGAGGTTTTACCCTGGCTCTTGAGGCGCAGGGATTGCCCGGTCTCAATCCCCGCCGGGATGGAAATGTTCAGCACCCGGCCATCCGCCATCGTCATTTCGCGGCGTGCGCCAGAGATTGAGTCTTCGAACGAGATCTCGACTCGGTAGCGCATGTCGGGGCCTTTTTTCGGGCCAGGACGTCGTCGCCCGCCGCCAAACATGCCGGACAGGATGTCTTCAAACGCGTCGCCTTGCGTCTGTGCGCCGCCAAATCCGTGGCTGCGCCCAAATCCTTGCCCGCCATCAAATCCGCGCGGATTGCCGTCGGCGTCAATCTCACCGCGATCATACTGGCCGCGTTTCTGCGTATCGCCGAGGATTTCGTAAGCCGCTGAGGCCGCTTTGAAGATCTCAGCTTTGCGGGCGTCGCCCGGGTGCAAATCGGGATGAGTCTCCTTGGCTTTCCTTTTATAGGCACGGCGAATGTCGTCTGCGCTGGCAGATCGGGTCACACCGAGGATCTCGTAAGGGTTTTTACTCATCGCCAATTGGGTTCCGGAAACCGTCCGCTGCACACTTAAGGTGCCCGCGATAGAATGGAAACCCATTCCCCCAGCAGCAGGTGCGATGAGACGTCGAGCGATTCCGGTTTCCGGCCGGCTTATGCGGTTTCAGTCGGCGCGGGATATGTCCGTGTCACCGGGACAGCGGTGCCGACCTGCCAAAATTGCGCAGCGCCTATCTGATCCTGATCAAGCGGCACTTGGACCAGGCGGTCATCAGCTAGAATAATTGTCTGCCCCGCTACACCTGAAGCGGCCAGCGAACTCTTCAGGCCCCGCCACAGGCCTGTCAGGCGCCATTGATCCGCCGCGATCAGATCCGCGCTCCGAAACGCCAAAAGCTCCCAGCCATTGGCATGTTCGACCAATAATCGGTTGGCGCCGTCCAGAATCGCCGCGTCGTCAGCGGCGCTTAGCGCTTCACCTGGCAGGCTGACTTCCAAGGCCGCCGCCTCGTCCCACTGCCCGGGCATGCCCGCCGCGAGATCAGAGAGCGCTGCCCCTATTCCAGCTGGCTCTGTGACTATGACTTTCTGACGAAGCGTTTGCAGCGTCCCACCGACACTGACACTTATGGCCCCTGCCCATGGATCTGCGCTGACAGCGATCATCGGTCCCGTCACTTCGGGCTCGCTGAGACCCGCAAGCTCGATGATCTTGAATTCGGGGATGGCAGGATAGGACCCGGTATCGCTAATTCCCGGCACGGCGATGGCCCGGCTGGTCTCGGACGGGGCCGCGAGCGCGCGCAACTCAATCCTTCGCACAAACCCTTCATCAATCATCCGCTCAACCCGCCAGTCCTGTGCATCGACTCGAATGGCGTCGGCAATCTCCAGCCCGGATGCTGGGCCTGGCGCGTATGATATCTGCGCCGTGTTCACTGCCGCGAGCGCCTGATACTGCGCTTCGGCCAGGTTCGACGCCTGGCCCGCTGTCAGCACCAGCGGCAATGCCGTTCGCATCAGAAAATACTGGTCCGCGCCGTCATAGCGCTGAGTTGCAACCGCGGGCTGGTATGAAAAATCCCCCGAAATGTAACTTAGCGATACGCCGCTCGGGCGCTTGTCGAGAAGTGGGACGGTTTCGCGATGGCTACGTTCAACGACGCGCAGATCATCCAACTCTGCGACCGGGACAGAAAGATTATCGGCTGCGATCAAGCCGGCTTCAGATTCGCGAATGTGGAAATCATAAGCGACGACCAAAGGCGTCAGCGCTGATGCGAGTGAGGTGACATTCTCCAGCGCGTATCCGTCGACAATGCCATTGACCTGGTCGCTGGCAATCTCTGCCGCGCTGCGCAGAGCGAGATCGGACACCACACTCGAAAGCTCCATCAGGCTGGTACGGCCATTCAGCCAATGTCCATATTGCCAATTTGGGCCATCACTCCAGACCTCTTCGCGGGCCGGAAAATCTGGCCAGGGCCGACCATCCCAGGCCCAGACCAGCACCTGTTCGACATGCGCCTGCGACTGCCAATATGCAACCGACGTCTCGAGCGCGCGGCGTTGGATCAGATCATCACGCACCCCGCTCGAATAGTAAGGCAGCGCGCTTTCGCTGCTCTTCGGATCGATAAAGACATTTGGTGCATTGGCGCCCTTATCGACGGCCGGAAATCCGATCTCGATGATGCGTATCGGCTTCATACCAGAGGACCAAGCAGTCGGCGCCGCAGCACGCGCACCGCCTGGCCGAGGGTAATGCTCAGCGCTCCACCAACCTGTCAGATCCTTGGCGCGAAAGATCCAATGCTCGCCAAATGCCCCATCAATGATCGGCGACCGGACTTGCTGATCGCGCGCATCCGACGAGCCATAATACCAGTCATACGCTTCGCCGCCCGCCAGGTGGCGACTTAGATAGAGAGGGTCATCAGCGCCCTCATAGCCAGCCAGTGCATCCAAATGGTCGTCACCGTCACGCCAATCGCCGGTCGGCGGATACCAATCGACCCCGACAAAATCGACGGCATTTGAGGTCCAGAGATCATCAAGCGGAAACAGCACATCGCGGCTGCCATCGCCGGGCGCATAAGCGCCATATTCAGTCCAGTTGGCGGCGTAAGAGACGCTGGTATCATTTCCGACAATCGCTTTGACCTCTGCGGCGATCGCCTGAAGCGCCTCGACAAAGGGAAACCGGCCTTCGGCGTCCCGCACGCGGGTCAGCGCGACCATTTCTGAGCCAATCAGGATCGTATCAACGCCGCCCGCGCGCACGGCCAAACGGGCATGGTGCAAGATGAAATGGCGAAACCCGAAATCGCCATCCATGCCGACAAAAGCCTCGATCTCTGCCCGCGCTGTTTCCGTCTTATCGGCGCTGACCGTGATCCGGCCACGCCATGGAAATGCGGCTTGCTCGCCCCATCCATTTGGATCAGGCAAGCCATTGCCGGCGGGGACATCCATCAGCAGGAAGGGCGACAGAGTCACCGTAATTCCGGCCGCTTTCATCGCTGCAATGCCTTCGAGCACGGCCTCATCTGCTGGGGTGCCGCCAAAGTTTGGACTGTCATCGGTTTGAGAGATCAAATGCGCCGACCTTCGGTCTGTTTGATCGACGGTCCAGGCATAAGGCACCGTCGTCCGGTTCCGGCGCTCGACGCCCGGGCGGATCTTGCAATCGCCTGCCCGCAAATCATTGCCGAACCAGGCCACGGTCAGCGCTGCCTGTCGGGCGTTTGGCAAATCGTTGCGCAATTGCTCGAGCGAGACGACGAAATCCGCGTCACCACGGGCATTGTTCAGGTTCAGCGTCTGCTCGATCCCCGGGAAACGGCGTTCCCGAACAATCGATGTCGCATAGACAAATTCGCCGCTGGCCGGAATCACATTCACGCCCTGAATCGTCTGCGCCAGACTATCCGTGTCGCGGTTCTCAGCGCGCACGACTTCGAAAGAGAGTTGCGGCAACCGATTGCCAAACGCGTCGAGCGGCAAGTCCTCGAACACGATATAGGCGGTGTCGCGATAGGCCGGTGCCTGCCCGGTGCCTTCAATCGCTTCGATAAGCGGATCCGGCAGCTGGTCAGACGTGCCATGATACAAGCGCCAGGTCACATCGCGCAGCGAGAAGGCTTCGCCATTCGCCCATACCCGGTCTATCCGCGTGATCGGTCCTTCAGCCAGCGCCACAGCGAAACTGACCGAATAGGTATAGTCGACATATTTGGGTCCACCTTTGCCAGCGCTCGTCTCGCGGCGTTTCTCTTTGAAGCGTGACGCCCAGATGACCTGGCCGCCGACACGCATACGGCCATAGACAAGTGGCAGTCCGGCGCCTTCCCGGCTTTCGAGGATTTGCAGTGACTTGATCCGCGGCCCTTCAACAGGCGACAGCAAAGACGCGTCAATCGCGCGCCCAGCCAGACCGCCCAGGGTCCGGCCAAGCGCCGCTCCCGAAAACGATTGTCCGAATATGGAAAGTCCATTCGGCAGCAGCGCGGCTCCGGCCACTGACCCGGCTTGCGACAAGACGATCTCACCCATGCCTCACCTCCTCAAACACTCATCATCCACCAGACCCGGAAATTGAAACGCGCCCGCGATGCGCCGCGTCCACCACGGCACCATCCGGGTTTCGCAGACGGCGCGCCCCCAATAGGCATGGATGAGGCGATCCGGAGCCGCGAGAATACCGCAATGCTTGGCCGGATGCCCGAGCCCCATTCGGAACAATAGAACATCCCCGCACCCGGCCTGACTGAGCGGGATCTCGATGAGGTGGCAGCGCGCCGCATCGAGCAGCGTTTCTTGTTTCAAAGCCTCCGCCCAATTCGGCGTATAAGGCGGCAAGGCTTCCGGCTCTGGCCCAATCACCTCACGCCAGACACCGCGCAATAAACCGAGGCAATCTGTGCCGATACCTTTGTGGCTGGCCTGATGGCGATACGGCGTTCCGATCCAGGACTGCGTCGCCGCGATGATCTCGTCCCGGGTCATCTTTTGCCGCCATCATTGCCGCTCGCCGCAGGACCAGAGAGGACGAAATCATTGCCCGGCAAATGCGGAAAGCCGCGAAAATTCTCAGTATTGGAAAACCGGTCCCGGCACGTTTCAAACCGTTGATCGCAGGATTGGTGATTTGCCTCGGCGCCGCATCGTTCATCGCCGAGCACGGCGTCGCACTGACGCTGCAGCACACGCCCGACGGGGCGCTCCAGATCGGCTTTCAGGGACGCGAGCCTGGCCTGGTATTGGCGGCTATCAGAGATCGTGACCTCCGTCAGATAGCCGCTCCAGACATGCACCTGTCCCAGACCAGGCGCGGCCCAATCAGCGCGAAATACATCTATCCGGCAGCCATCCCAAAGCCCGGCCTTGAGGTCCGCTTCAGTGATCAAGTCACTCGACAGGCTGCCAGTCGCGACCGCTTGGTCAGGCGTCAGGTCCAGGCTTTGCTCGAACCGCTCGCTGTCGAGGGCCGCGCCAGGGGCATAGGCGAGACCTTCAATGGTCAAGTCTGCATCATGATCGGTCAGTCCGAATACCTGTCCGTCGCGGCGGGTCAGGCGCCAGCACAGACAGAGTGTCAGAGCATCGCCGGTGAGGCGACCCAGCAGCGCTTCGGGAATGTCTCTCATGCCGCACCTGCATGGAGCTCGACCAGGCCAATCGTCGCCACACGGCCAGCGCCGTAAGCTTCGATCACGGCGTCGATCTGGTCGCTGTCAAACCGAACCGGGCAATCAAACTCGAACCCCGCAGTCAGCAGACGGCCCGCTGCGGGCGGTATGTCGAACGTGACGAGGCCCGTCGTCGTGTCGACGGCCCAGCCGTCTTGCATGAGCGTGCCATCCATTCCGATCTGAACCGACCCCGCGACGGGTTTGAAAATCGTGCGATCGATCCCGGCTGTCGTTTTTATCAGCTGAAAGCTCTGCTGCGCGCCGTCGCCATAGCCGATAATCTGATCTTCAAAATGCACGTCCCGCCCTGCGGGGGCGCTGCACCAATCGAGCGGGTCGCGAAACCGGAAGCCATATAGCTGTCCTGAGCGCGCATCGAAAAAGCTGACCAAAGCCTGCAGGCTGGCGAGATCTGTGAGCGATCCGCCGACCATCCAGCGCCGCCGTGACTGTGACCAGTTTGCATTGCGAACATCCCGCCCGCTGACGAGGGGTATAATATCGGTCTGCCATTCCGGGCCACCAACAGCGCCGAGCGCCAGTCGCATGGGAAAGCGCACATCGTGAAATCCCGTCATGATCCGACCACCTCAGTGACAATGCGGATGCGCAGCACACCGCGAAACTGGTATTGGTTCTTGGTCCGCATCGCGTCGCAATAAGTCGGAACGATCAGCACGACGCGTTGATCCGGCAGCGCGATTTGCATCGTCTCAAATGCTGCGCGCAAGGCGCTGAGCAGCCGTTTGGATTCATACGCGCCGCCATGCCGCGAATAGGTCGCGACCTGCAGCGTGTGCTCAAGCCCGCGCGCATGGACCGTATCCGCAGCCTGGCTTTCGTGACGCTCAATCACCGCATATGGATAGGCTGGCCCCGGCGTTTCATCATCATAGATCCGGGCCGGATCGCCCAACGCTGCCTGGACCGCCGCATCCGCTCGCAAGGCCGAGAGGACCGCCGCGATCAGATCATGCTCACCGGAGACAGAGATCTCGGCGGCGCTCATAACCGCACCTCTTTTCGGGCGTTCAGAATCGCCTGGACGCTATCCGGAAGGCCGCCTCGAATTGACAGTTCAAACGCTTCTGGCGTGCGCGCCGCATACATGGCGGCGATCAGGTGCAGGAGCGCCTCTCGTAAATCCCCAGGCAGATCAGTCGCGGCGCCGAACCCGACTTCGAGATCAATCTCAATCCGTCCCCCTGAAGGTGCGGGTGGTAACATGCTCCACGGACGCAAACAAAGCCGCCCGCAGAGCAATTGAAACCGATCCCCGTAAAGCGTCGCGGCACCGTCTGCGTCCGTCACTGTGACAGACAGCACGTCACGCACCGGAGCAATCGGCAACCGCGCCCCACGCCCCTGAAGACTGGACGGCCAGCCCGTCCAGGTGAGCCGCACGGTCTGTGTGACGAGCGCAAGCCCGGCCACCTGCTCCAGCCGTTTACAAGCAGACTGCAGCAGATCCGCAATAAAACTATCCTCGGCCGCATCGCCGACACGGAGGAATGCTTTCGCAGCGTCCAGCGACAAAGGGGCTTCGGCCGCCGGTGAAATCACCGTCAGTTTGGTCATGGCAAGACTTTCAAATTTCTCGTGGGAAGGGCTCGAGGCCGAGCGCGGACCTGCCGGCTAGAACACCATCAGTTTGATCGCGTCGAAATTCTGGACGCCGCCGCCTACCTGTTTGGTGGTGTAGAACAGGACATAGGGTTTCTGAGAGAAGGGATCCCGCAAGACGCGGGCGCCCTGCCGGTCGGCAATCAGATAGCCGCGGCGAAAGTCACCGAACCCGATCGCAGGCTGACCGCCGCTAATGTCGGGCATGTCTTCGAGCTCGGTGACAGGATAGCCGAGCACAGTTGCCGCTTCCCCGCCAATGCCGGGCGCCCAGAGATAACGTCCGTCGCCGTCTTTCAATTTGCGCACGGCAGCTGCGCTGCGCCGGTTCATCACAAACCGTCCATTGACCCGAAATTGCGATTTCGGCGTGTGGATCAAATCAATCAGCTGATCGCCCGCATCATCGGCGCTGAAATTGCCGTCAATTGTTCCGATCTGTCCCCAGGAATGAGATGCGTCATCGGTTTTTGTGTAGGTCAGAAAGCCCTTTGGTTTGCCATTGCCGTCACCATTCACAAAGGCGGCGCTTTCCTGAATGCTGAAAGCCGCTTCGGTTTCATCAGCGAGCCATTCGTCAATGTCAGCATAAGCATCTTCGAGCAGAGTCTGCGTCGCAGCGGGCATCGCGTAGAGCTCGCCTGCCGGAAACTCGAGTAGCGACAGACCAGTCGTCGTCGTTTCTGACCTGGCCTCTGTCTCACCCGCCCATTGCGCGCCGACGCCCAGCGAAACGGGCTTGCGATAGGTCCCAGCCGAGGTTTGCCGCACCGTCGCGATCTGGCGCATGGGTGAGGTTTGCATCAACCGCGCTTCAATCAGGCGGTCGAGCTCGGGCGGGGCGACATAGCCGCCCTGCTCATCCGTCCCCGTCGATAAGGCTTTGGTATCCAGCTGCGCCAGGCCACTTTCATCACCGCTGCGCAAATAACGCGACCAGGCAGCGTCATGCTCCCGCGTTTCCACCGGGTCTGCGCCTTCGGCAGGCCGCGCCGCTTTCAAACTCAACGTGTCGAGCCGACGATCCAGCTTGCGCAGCTTTTCGTCGATCAGAGGATCGCTGGTACCTTTTGCTTCAATCTCTGTCAGGCGTTGATCATTGGCCTGCTTATAGGCATCGAACGCCGCCATGATGTTTGCCGCGATGGCTTTCGCATCGCCGCTCAGGGCTTTCACTTCTTTACTCATCTCTTCTCCTATTATCCTTATCCTGCAACCACTTGGAATCGCGCCTGATCCAGCATCGGTTCCGCGACTAATGAGACTTCCATCAGATCCACTTTGATCAGCACGCGGCCGCCGCCGGGGCGCGCCGTCCAGACCTGCGGCTGAAAGCCAATCGACAGGCCGTTCAGACCATCTCGAATGAGGGTTTTCGCGGTCGCCCGCTCGACCAGGCCGCGCACAAACAGGCCGTGACCATCTTCGATCAAACGGACCCAGTGCCCCGCCTGCGCGCCCGTTTCATGCTGTAGCAACATCGGCACGGAGCGCTGGCGCAAGGCGGCAGCGAACGCCCCGGCGCGAACCACGTCGCCGACCTGGTCGGCAACGCCGAAGCGCGAAGCATAGCCTTCAATAAGCAGCGCATCCGCTGCCTGCTGGCGGGCATTGAACAGTGCCGCGTTCATAACGCACCGACTTTCGCTTCGATGCGATTGAGCTGGGCTTGGACGGCGTCCAGTCTCGCTTCCATACGCGCCAGGCGTTCCAGAACCGGCTTTGTGTCAGCCATTTGCTGCTCAAGGATATCAATCCGCTCTGCCGCTGCACCGGCCCATAACAGTGTCGAGGCAACTTGGATGAGCAAAGCCAGCGCCACGGCGGCGCCAAGTTTTCGTTCGATCATTTCACCACTCCCAACAGCGCGCGTTTTTCATCATCGGAAAGAAAGTCAGCCGCCGACACCCGCGCCCAGAGCGCGTCGCGTTCGCTGGCAAAAGCCGGAACATTTTCGAGGTCCGGGCGGATCGACACCGGGTCAAAACGTCCGCGCAGCCAGACCATCAAGGCGCCCGCGGTTTTCTGCACCAGCGGCAAGACTGTCAGCCGCCAGAAGGCTGAATGGGCTTCCTTGTAGGTCGAATAGGTATTGTCGCCGGGTATCCCGAGCAGCATTGGCGGCACGCCGAAAGCCAAGGCGATCTCGCGCGCGGCGGTGTAGCGGGTCTCGGCAAAATCCATTTCAACCGGCGACAGGCTCATCGGCTGCCAGTCCAGCCCGCCTTCCAGCAAGAGCGGGCGTCCGGCATTGAGCGCGCCGGTATGTTCCTGGGTCAATTGTTCTTTCAGGCGGTCAAACTGCTCATCATTCAGACGGGCGCCGTCCTTGCCATACAGCAAAGCGCCAGAGGGCCGCGCCGCATTGTCGATCAGCGCCTTGGCCCAGCCTGCTGCACCATTGTGAATGTCGAGCGACTTGCGCGCAGCCGCCAAGGGCGACAGGCCATATGTGCTATTGCCGGGATGATAGAGTTTGAGATGCAGCACAGGGCTCCAGCCATCGGCTGCTGGCTTTAGCAATCGCTCGCCGCGCTTCAGCTTCACGGCATAACCGGTCAGATTTCCGGTCTGGTCGCGGCGCACCCGCACGCAATCAACCCGTAGAGAGAACAGTCCGCGCGGGGCTGTTTCATCTGGCAGCGTGACAGCTTCGAGCCAGGCATTGCCGGTGATTTGCAGATCTGTGTAGAGCCGCTCGACCAGGGCTCGGCCCGCTTCATCCGGCGATGGCTCCGTCAGCAGGTGCTGGACCTGGTCATTATCGCTCACCAGCGCAATCGACGCGGCGGCCTCAGCAATCATCCGCACACAGCGATAGGCAATCGCATTGCCAGTATAGCCATCACGCACCAAAGCCGCAGGATCAGCCCGTCCCCAGGCCGCATTTGGCAAATTGGCCAAAGCAATCAGCGGCGGGGCATTTTTCGTCTCAGTTTTTGACCAGGGCATTTTCATATCGCGCGCCGCCAACCTCCTCGTGTCTCAACGATGAGCAAACTAGCGCGGCCCGGACCCGGTCGGATTCGTTTCCGGTTTATTAAGCCTTTTCAGGCGATTTGATCGGTAATGAGCTGAATAGATCCCCGCCAATGAGGGATCTCGGGGAAAAATTAGGCGCGCAAAGTGCGGTTTCGTAAGGGGGCTTTATGCTCGGACGTGTGATATCTGTTGCCAATTCAAAAGGCGGCGTAGGCAAAACCACCACAACGGTTTCGCTCGCGGAAGCGTTTGCGGCGGAAGGCTATAAGACGCTGGTTGTCGATCTCGACAGCCAGGCCAATGCCTCGCTGCTGATCTATGGCGAAAATGGCGATGAACGCCTGTATGACGCGATCCATAATTACACCAATGTCTCTGATTATTTGCGTGAGAATTTCCTCGGCGAATGTTTCGCGCATATGACCAAGTTCATTGTGCCCAATGCCAGTGATGTGACCTTTATGGGTAAGCCGCTGGATCTATCTCTGGTGCCGGCGACGCCGGGCTTGCGCCGCGCTGAACGTGAACTGATTTATATCCTCACCGAGCAAGGCTATTCGATGACGGCGATTGAAGGCCGGGTGGGTCTGCGTCTGCGCCAGGATATGGCCGATTTGCGCAAGCAATATGATGTCGTCATTTGCGACTGCCCACCAGGCATTTCAGCGATGACCGAAGCCACGCTTTCGGCCTCTGACATGATCATTGTGCCGACCATTCCAGACTTCATGTCGACGCTCGGCCTGGATTTGTTCACGGGCGATATCATTGACAGTCTCAAGAAGCGCGGCCTGAACAATCGCCCGGTTGTCCTGCCGACCAAATATGACGGTTCGCCGCATCAGACGATCGTTCTAGAAGCGATGCGCGATGGCGCGTCTGATCCAGACAGCGAATATGACATCTTCCAGACGGTCATTCCGCAAAAGTCTGACTTCGCCGCCAACCCGGTTGAATTGGGTGCAAACCCGACTTTGGCCCAGAAATGGCCTGGGGATGCCCTGACCACAGTGAATATGCTATATCAGGAAGTGCAGGCAAAACTTGCCGCTCAATCGACCAATGTGGCAGCTTAGATAATGGCACTGACGGATAATGGACGGACCGCGCTCACCGCAGTCCTGAACAATCAGACCCTGTTTCCACGGGTCAAAGATGCAGACCTGGTGGCCGCGGCGATCAAGCTTGCTCGCAAACAAGTGATTGCAGCCGGGCTCGCCCGCGACGATCTGCTCAAGCTGAAATCCACAATTGGGGTCGAAGTGTTTGAAAAAACGCTTGAGGGCCTGTCGCCCCATCATATCAAATTGCTGGCCCGGCGACTGGACAAGGATGCGCCCGAAATCGAAGTGAACACAGGCAGTTCGGCGCTGGCCTATGTTCGGCAAATCCTGAGCGGCGATGTCGCAGCGGCCGCGCTCGCACCCGCAGAAACCCCTGCAGTGCCGACGCCGGATGCGGCAGCGAAAAAGAATAAATATCTCGGCCGCAAGGCGTTCCGCACAGGCCGCTAAAGCGCGCGAATTCGCGGCTGGCCCTGAGCGTTCAGCATCAGTGTCGAAACCGCCCAGACCAGCGCATCCACCCGGTCAGGCGATCCGCTGAATCCATCGGTTCCGAACTGGCACATTTCGTCTTCCAAAGCGTCAAAACAGCCAACATGCGCGACTTTATCTTGCGCATACAAGGCTGCGACAGGCATCGCCCGGGCGCGCTTACCGAGCCGCGCATGGACCAGTTCGACCGGCAATGGACACCCAGCGCTTTCGAGTACGGTACGAAGCATTTCGCCGCCCTGATTGGCCTCCGCGACGATCCGGGACGCGCCATATTTGGCCGCCAACGCAACCGCCCGCGCCGCCCAGTCAGACGGCGGTAATCCGCGTACGGTCGCGTCCGCGAGAATGAAAGCCTTCTCGCCAAAGCCGAGCGCCATTCGGGTTCCAACAGCGATGATCCCACACGCGTCTGAATGGGCGTGACTGGTGGTGGGTGGATCGATCGCAACGATCAGATCCTCAAAACCCGGCGGGATACGAGAGACGCGGTTGCGATCAATATCGCTGCGCCTCCAGATCGCCCCCTCGAGATCTTGCAACAATTCGCCAAACAGCTCCTGGCGGGCCAGCGCGGTTCCCGCATAAGCCGCTTCAACACTGTCGACAAAACCGGGCGCCAGATGATCGGCATTGTCGCGCGTCGCGCTATGCGTCGTTACGGCCTCGCCGCCGATCAAGCGCTTGACCAAAGGCACAGGTCGCGGCGTGGTGGTGGCAACGCAGCGCGGCGCCTCACCAAGCCGAAGACCGAATTGCAAATTGTTCCAAACAGTTTCACCGCGGGCCCAGACGCCAATCTCATCGCACCAGGCAGCATCAAATTGAGGGCCGCGCAGACTTTCAGGATCTTCGGCCGAAAAAACCAGGCCGACCGCCCCATTCTGCCATTCCAGCCGCCGGCGCGAGACACTATAGTGCGGCCTGGCGTTCGGATCCGGTTCGATCTCGCGCAAGCCAGACGGACCTTCAATCATCACTTCGCGCGCATCGCCGAGGGTTGGACCGATCAGCGCGATGCGTCGACAGCCCCCCTGCAGCGCCGCGAACCGCGTCCACTCTGCGCCCGCTCGGGTCTTGCCCGCGCCGCGTCCGCCGACAAATAACCAGGTTCGCCATCGCCCAAGTGGCGGCCTTTGCGCCTCGCGGGCGGATGCCAGAAATGGAAATTGGTTCAGCGCCGCAGCTGTCTCACGGCTTGCCCCGCCAGGACATGAAAAGCAGTCATCCCACCAGTCAGCCCAGGTCAGTTTAAGATCTTGCCAGTCCGGTGTGTCGCCCATTCAGCTTTATAAGCCGCGCCTTGGGTCGGTCGGATTGAACGCGACAATAATCAACTAAGCGCCGGTTTTATAAGAGATTATTTTGACACCTTACTCTAATCTCTGCGGCTTATTCTTCGACGAGCGCGACCAGAATCTCACCTTCCGGCACTTGCGCGTTAAGCTGAGCGCCAACCGATTCAACAAGACCATCGCGCGGCGCCGTCAGCGAGTGTTCCATTTTCATCGCTTCCATCACGGCCACAACCTGGCCCTTTTCAACGGTGTCACCGACACTGACATTCACAGCGATGACTTTGCCCGGCATCGGCGCTTTAACGGCGTCGCCCCCGGCCAGCGCTTCAGCCTCGGCTTCGAAGTCAGGAACTTCGATCAGCACACTGTCACCGCCCGTCGTGACCGCAAACCGGCGCGGCGACAAGTCAGTCAGCAAGGGCATGGATACATTTTCTGAAACATCAAGCTCGTCAGGTGCAAACCAGTCCGCGTCTTCGCCAACCGCAACCGCTGTCTTGCGAACTGGCATCGCATTGATGCGCCAGCCATCGCGGATCGACCATGGATCGTCGCTGCTATCGCCGAGCAGGACATCGCACACGGCCATCACAGAAGCATGTTGATGCTCGCCGGGCGGCTGGGTCAGCTCATCGCCTTGTTCGGCAATCCAGTTGACATGGTGGCTGCCATCAATGAACGCGTCGGCCATCGCGCAGCGGCGCAGGAAGCCGATATTCCCGGGCACGCCGGCCAGCTGCAAATGCGCCAGCGTATCGATCAGGCGATCATTGGCCTCATCCCGGTCCTCGCCCCAAACGACGAGTTTCGCAATCATGGAATCATACACCGCCGGGACCCGATCGCCGGATTCAAACCCGGCTTCCCAACGGATCCAATCCGCGTCCGGATCCGCAAGCATGCCAAACTCTTCGATTAAACCAGCGCCCGGGCGGAACCCGTCTGCTGGATCTTCGGCGCAAATTCGGGCTTCGATCGAATGGCCCATCAATTTGATGTCTTTTTGTTTCGCAGGCAGCTTCTCGCCGCTGGCGACCCGCAATTGCCAATCCACGAGATCAGTCCCCGTGACCATTTCGGTGACGGGGTGTTCGACTTGCAAACGGGTATTCATTTCCAGGAACCAGAACGTGTCGAGGGCCAATGGCTTCGCGCCATCGACAATGAATTCAACTGTCCCTGCCCCTTCATATCCGACAGATTTGGCGAGCTTCACCGCCGCGCCGCACATCGCCTCGCGAACATCTTCAGGCATGCCAGGGGCCGGGGCTTCTTCCACGACTTTCTGGCGCCGACGTTGCAGTGAGCAATCGCGCTCGAACAGATGTACCGCATTGCCGTGACTATCGCCGAACACCTGCACTTCGATATGACGCGGCTGTTCAACCAGTTTTTCCAACATCACCCGGCCATCGCCAAAAGCGGATTCGGCTTCGCGAACGGCGCTCTCCAGCTCAGCCTTCAACTCGCCGGCTTTGGAAACCAGGCGAATGCCACGTCCGCCGCCGCCGGCCACCGCTTTGATCAGCAGCGGAAAACCAATGGATTCAGCTTCCTTGGTCAGCGTCTTGGCATCCTGCGCCTCCCCGCGATACCCCGGCAGCACGGGCACGCCCGCGTCTTCCGCGATGGCTTTGGCCTGGTCTTTCAGCCCCATGGATTCAATTGTATCGGCTTTCGGTCCAACCCAGATCAGGCCCGCATCAGCGACGGCGCGCGCGAACGCGGCGTTTTCTGACAGGAAACCATAGCCCGGATGGATCGCTTCGGCCCCGGCTTGCTTCGCCGCTTCGATAATCCGGGCGCCATCCAGATAGCTCTCCGTCGCCGCCGCCGCGCCAATCCAGACCGCTTCATCAGCTTCGCGAACATGTTTGGCAGCTGAATCTGCGTCGGAATAGACCGCAACACTGCGGATACCTAATGCCCGGCACGTGCGCATGATACGGCAAGCAATTTCGCCGCGATTGGCAATCAGAAGCGATGAGATCATTTTATCCGCCCTCGATAGTGTTCCTGGCCGGGATGGTCATTCGGCCTTGCCCCGGCTTCCTATTACCGCCTAAGCTAATGACAAGAAAAGAGTAAGGGGAAATCATATGGCTTACGCATCAGGCGTCCGTCTCAGCAGTCTCGCAGGCCTCGTTGGCGCTGCAGTTGGTGGTTATATTGGTTATACACAGGCCGCCGAAGTCAGCGACCTGACGCCAATTACAGGGGCATTGATCCTGGGCGGGGTTGGACTCGTGGCCGGCAGCGCAGGTGCATTTATCCTGAAATCCGTCATGCAATTCCTGATCTATGCGATCATGCTGGGCGTTGTGGTGGTGGTCTTTCAGAATCAGATCGAAGCGCTGACCGGCATCAATCCCTGTACCGCAACGATCGAATTCTTGCGCGGCATGGGTCTGCCCGTGAGCATGATCCCAGGCGTGGAATAAGCTCAATCGGCCCAATCCGGTTTGCGCTTCTCGAGGAAGGCTGACAGCCCCTCTTTGCCTTCATCACTGGTTCGGCGCGCGGCAATCCGTTTCGCGGTCTCCCGGCTCAATGCCGCACTGAATGGCTCGCCAGCAAAGTCGAGCACCAGATTCTTGGCATCCCGGATCGCCCCAGGCGCCGCCCCCATGGCGAGGCTGGCAATGTGTTCTTCCATACTGCTCAGGCCGTCCAGATCCGGCACGACATATTGGACCAGGCCAATCTTCTCAGCATAATCTGCGTCAAATCCTTCGGCGGTCACGAAAAGCGCTTTTGCCCAGCGCGGGCCAATCGCATTGATCACAAACGGTGAAATGGTTGCCGGCGTCAGGCCGAGCCGAACTTCGCTGAACTTGAACTTGGCGCTCTTCACCGCCACGGCGATATCACAAGCCGCGACCAGTCCCGCGCCGCCGCCCATAGCTGCCCCCTGCACCAGAGCGACCGTCATTTGCGGAAGCTCTGCCAGTTTTCGCAGCATTTCCGCCAGGGCCAGTGCATCTTCTTCATTGTCTTCGCGGGTCCAGTGCTGGGCCGCTTTCATCCATTCCAGATCGGCGCCGGCTGAGAAACTTTTGCCGGTGCCGCGCAGGATGACCATGCGCAGCGTGTCTTGCTCTTCAAGCGTCTCAAGGGCGTCCGTGAGCTCTTCAATAACCTGGCTATTGAACGCATTATGGCGCTCTGGCCGGTTCAGCGTCAGGATTGCGATGCCTTCTCGTGTGGCATCCAAGGTGATGGTTTCGTAGTCTCGCATTCCGTCGCCCTTTCTTCAGAGAGTTTTCTATAATGGCTATCACGCCGCAGGGCTGGTTTTTCAACCCACCACCACAATAGATAACTCACTGCGAAAACCAATGCGGCAGCAATGACCAGGCCGCCGATCAGGCCAACAGACGCAAATAGTCCGGCAGCGACCAGCCCCTGGATGATCGGAAAATGCACAATATAAACGCCGTAGCTGACATCGCCCCAGCGCGCGGCGTTCAACTCCGGGCCCGGCATGAAAGCGATACCGGCAATAATCCCGAACAGGCCAAGCACACGCAGCGCATCCAGTTGCGGCACGAGCAAAGCCGCCATCAGCGCCATGACGCCGATCGCGAAGAACAGTGTCGCTTGCCCGCGCACGATGTCCCACAGGCGCCACATCGCCATGCCTGCAACGAAATACATCATTTGCCCCGGCAATTGCCGCGCCAATTGCTTGTTATAGGGATGATCCAGAGCCAGCATCGTATTGTGCCAGGCAAAAGCGCCGATGACGATCACGCCAAGACCGATCCACCAATATTGCTTTAGCTTGCTCAGGCCCCAGGCCAGGATGGGCAGAGCGATATAGAACATCACTTCAATCTTGAGTGTCCACAGCGCGCCATTCACTTCGGAATAGCGATTGCTGGCGAATAGACCTGGCAATTCACCTTCGAAGAAATTCAGAAAAACCAGGTTCGCCGCGAGATAGCTCAACACGTCCTGGAACGCGCCGGCCTGACCAAAACTTAAAACGACGCTGATCAGGGCGGGCACCAGAATGATCACAGCATAGGCCGGATAGAGCCGCCTTACCCGTTTACCAACATAGTCAGAAAGGCCGTCAGAACGCTGCCAGGAGCTGTAAACCAGTGCGCCAGAAATGATGAAAAAGCCCTGGATCGACAGTTCTGAAATCACTGACAGAGTCAGCTCCAGACTGGAAAAAGGCATAAGTCCGGAAAGCGCGACACCATGGTAGACAAAGACCAGGGTCGCGAGCGCCAAACGCAGGGCATCGAACCGGTTGAAACTTGTCCCCATGTCTCACTTTAGGCGGTCATGTTCCGCCGGACAAGCACCCAAAAGAAGAAGCGCCCATTACAAAAACGGGCGCTCCTGGGATTAAATGCAAAGCCCTCCGCTTACATGGTGCGGTCTTTTTTGTGTTTGCCGTCTTTCGACTTGTGCTTGGCCATCGCGGCTTCGAGCTCGGCCAGCGACAGCTGTGCATCATCGCCCGCAAGCTTGGCGAATTTCTCGCTCGCTTGCTCAGCGGTGTATTTGCCGCCTTCTGTTTTGTAAGCAACATATTCAGCTTGCGTGATCATGCCGCTCGCGTCGGCGTCGATCTTGTTGAAATAATCCGCGGGTGAACCTGCATAGGCAACAGCAAACGCACTTGCTGCAATGATGCCAAAGGCTCCGGTCACAAATTTGATTTTCATTGGAGTTCCTCCCTGGAACAGTTGAGTAGAGCGCCCCTTGGAGGAAGGCGCGTTACAATCGTAACAAGATAACGTGTTACACTTGTAGTTACAGTTTCGTAATCTTCCAAACCGAGCGCGAAAAAAGGACCCGCCGAAGCGGGTCCTTTCAGAACCGAGTATGCTAAGGGAGGGGGAGGACTACATCTCGGTATTGTCGTCCGATGCACCATCCTCATCCTTCGACATTTCTGACGCCGCTTTCATCTCCGATTCCGAGATCATGCCGCTGGCATCGGCGTCGATTTCAATGAATTTCAGCAAGGCATCTGCCGCTGACATTTCACCGGTTGAGGTTTTCCAGGTGACGAATTCAGTCTCGGATACAAATCCATCTGAGTTCGCATCAATGGTGGCAAAGTCGGCACCTGCGTGGGCGGCGGCGCCAATGGCACAGAATGCGATGGCGCTGAGAATAAAGGTACGAGTCATTTGAAGGTCTCCTTCGTTGCTCGCCACACCGTGTGGCTCTATCAAAGCTGCCCAAGCCGGGCCGAAAAAGCCCGTGACTCTTCAGAAAGCTGGATAAAACCGTTTTAACGACAAAGCTGTGAGGTCGCCGAATGACAAGCGGCTGCGCCAGACGCAGCCGGATGGAGGGACATTACGGCAAGTTCAAATTCTCAGAACTGTAATTCTGGTGACCCGAATTTTCGCCAGGACTACATCCGGAAGACACCAAACCCGCGATCCGGGAATGGCGCATTCAACGTCGCTGATAGCGCCAGACCGAGGACACGGCGTGTGTCTGCCGGGTCGATAATCCCGTCATCCCAAAGCCGCGCTGTCGAATAATAAGGCGAGCCCTCTTTTTCATAGAGATCACGAATTGGCGCTTTGAACGCTTCCTCATCATCGGCGGCCCAGTCTTCCCCGCGGCGCTCCATGCCATCGCGTTTGACGGTGGCCAGGACAGACGCGGCCTGCTCGCCGCCCATCACAGAAATCCGGGCATTCGGCCACATGAACATGAAGCGCGGACTATAGGCCCGCCCGCACATGCCGTAATTGCCCGCCCCGAACGAGCCGCCCGTGACCAATGTCAGCTTCGGCACAGATGCCGTGGCAACGGCGGTGACCATTTTGGCGCCATCCTTGGCAATACCGCCAGCTTCATATTTCGAGCCGACCATGAAGCCGGTAATGTTCTGCAGGAAGAGCAATGGAATCCGGCGCTGATCGGCCAGTTCGATAAAGTGCGCCGCCTTTTGCGCGCTCTCAGAAAACAGAATGCCATTATTCGCCAGGATCGCGACCGGCATGCCATATATCTTGCCGAAACCGCAAACCAGGGATTCGCCATAGAGTTTCTTGAACTCATGGAATTCCGACCCATCGACGGTCCGGGCAATGATCTCGCGGGCATCATATGGCTCGCGCAAGTCTTGAGGGACGAGGCCGCGCAACTCCATCGGATCATAAAGCGGCTCAGACGGCTCTGACAGGCCGACGGGTTCCGGCTTCGGCACGTGCAACGTCCGCACAATTGAGCGGACAATGGCCAGTGCGTGGTCATCGCTGGCGGCATAATGGTCGGCCACACCGGACTGGCGGGCATGGACGTCAGCGCCGCCGAGATCTTCAGCGGAAATCACTTCCCCCGTTGCGGCTTTCACCAGCGGCGGTCCGCCCAGGAAGATGGTTCCCTGTTTGCGGACAATAATGGTCTCATCCGACATTGCCGGCACATAGGCGCCGCCGGCGGTACAAGAGCCCATCACGGCTGCGATTTGCGGGATGCCTTTGGCGCTCATATTGGCTTGATTGTAGAAGATGCGGCCAAAATGTTCGCGGTCCGGGAAAATCTCGGATTGGTGCGGCAAGTTGGCGCCGCCGCTATCGACCAGATAGATGCACGGCAAATGATTTTCGAGCGCCACTTCCTGCGCCCGCAAATGCTTTTTCACAGTCATCGGATAGTAAGTGCCGCCCTTGACCGTCGCATCATTGCAGATGATCACGCATTCACGGCCTTCGACGCGGCCTATCCCGGTAATGATCCCGGCGCCCGGCGCTTCGTCATCATACATGTCATAGGCCGCCAGCGCCCCGATTTCGAGGAAAGGCGTCGCTGGATCGAGCAGCTTCTCGACTCGTTCGCGAGGCAGCAATTTGCCGCGTGAAACGTGTCGTTCGCGCGATCGTTCTGAACCACCTTGCGCGGCTGTGGCGGTCTTTTCGTACAAGTCTTCAACTTGCGCTTCCATGGCTCTGCGATTGGCAGAATATGCCGCGCTGGCGACATCAAGCTTTGACTTCAAGACTGGCATAGAACGCTCTCCGGGACCCGTTTCCAAATGCCATAACGAGCCCTGCTCAACCTGTCATCCCGGACACGTGATGCGATATCATCAAATCCTTCATCAAATTGCCCTATATTTTGCATGTGATGGGTCCAAGGTGACGGAGACCGGAGAATGGCTATATTTGGTGGCATGAGTTTGGACGTCGTCCCTGCCCTTGCATCGATCAAGTTTCTGGAAGATGTGCCGCGCCGCGCCTTACGGGCTGCGGGCAAGGAAGCACGCTGGTTTTCAGTGCCAGCCGGCTGGCCACTGTTTCGCGCGGGCGAGATGTCTGATTCGATCTTTTTCGTGCTCTCCGGATCCTTCGGCGCGTTCAAAGCCATGCGCGATGGTCGCAGTGAGTTTATGGGCCATATTCGCACGGGCGAACCCGTCGGCGAAATGGCCATGTTCCAGGGCGGGATCGATATTGATGGCGACGGAACCCCTGACAATGTCCCGCACACTTCATCTGTTTATGCGCTGCGCGATAGCGAAGTGCTCGAAATCTCGCGCAAGGGCTTCCAACGCCTGAGCGATGCTGAGCCGGAAATCCTCAATGCGATGATCCGGCTGATCCTGTCGCGCTTGCGCGAAGGCAATCAACGCAATCGCCGCACCGCGCCGAAAGTTTTTGCGCTGGTCGGTACGTCACCGACAATTGATCTGGAATTACGCGCTGAGGCCTTGCAGGCATCGCTGAAAAAGCTTGGCGTCAAATCGCGCATTGTCGAGCAAATCGAAGGCGACGAGAAACCCTCGGCCTTTTTCGACATGCTCGAGCAAGAGAATGACATTGTCATCCTGATCTCGACCATGGGCGATAATGCCTGGTACCGACTTGCCATGCGCCAGGCGGATCGGATCTGGGTCGTGGCGCGGGCCGATGCCAAGCCGTCCTATCCGCTTTTCCCGGAAGAAAACTCACCGGCGCAGTCGCTGAAACTGGTCGATGTCCTGCTCCTGCATCATGGCTCCGAACGCAAAGCCTGCCGTCCGGCAGACTGGCTCCGGGCCTCTGGCGGCGCGCGGGTCTTCCATTGGCACCAAGTCGCCGGTGAGCATTGCGACCGCCTCGCCCGGACGATTGCCGGACGCAGTGTCGGCGTGGTCTTCTCTGGCGGCGGCGCCCGGGCCTATGCCCATATTGGGGTCGTCAGAGCGTTGCGCGAATTGGGCATTCCGATTGATTTTGCTGGCGGCGCCTCAATGGGCGCTGTGGTGGCGGGCTGTGTCGCCATGGGCTGGAGCGACGCGCAGATAAATGATCGCATCCGCAAAGGCTTTGTCGAGACCAATCCGCTCGGCGACTGGAACATTCCCGTCGTCGGCATGGTCAAAGGCCACCGCGTCGATGCCCGGTTGAAAGAGCATTTTGGCGACGCCGAGATTGGCGATCTGGAAATGCCTTTCTTTGCGATCTCGACCAATCTGACCGATGGCGCGTATCGCATTCACCGTCAGGGTCTGGTTCGCAAAGCCCTGCGCGCTTCGATTGCCCTGCCCGGGATTTTGCCGCCGGTGATTGATGAGGGCGAAGTTCTGGTCGACGGCGCTGTGTTGAACAATTTCCCGACCGATGTGATGCGCGAGTTTCAACGCGGCTTTGTCGTCGGCTGTGATGTCGCCCGGGCGCCTGAAGGCCTCGATGCCAGCGAGTTCGTCAATCCGCCCGGTTTCTTTGGCTGGGTGGCGAAATATGGCTTTTCGACCGCACCGCCGATCGCTGGTTTGCTCATGCGCTCCGCGACAGTCAGCGTGAACCCGAATGCGGGCCGCGAACTGGTGGATGTCCTGGTGCTTCCGGAACTCAAGGATGTCGAGCTGCGCGACTGGAAGGCCTATGACCAGGCCGTCGAGGCGGGCTATCACGCGGCCATGACAGCGCTCAAAGAGAGCGACTTGAAAGAGAAGTGCTGCACGCTGAACGTGGTTTGATCACGGCGCTGGAATTTCCAAAAGCCGCTGCAAATCTTCAAGTTCCAGCGCGCGCAGCGCCGTCAGATCGTAGACACAATCAGATTCCTCCATGTTGACCCAATGCGAATAATACGGCCCTTCAATCACTTTGAAGGCGCAATTGGCATCCCGCCAATCTGTCCATTTTTGCTGCAAATCTTCAAACACAGGGGCACGAGGGTCCGATTTCGGGTTTTGGGGATCTGTTTCAACATAATATGCCAGAATGTTTGCATAGGCGGTGTCCAGTCTCTTTAACCAGAACGCGGTGAAATAGCCGGAGCAACTGGCCGCTCGAAATGTCCCGGGTCGGTAATTGTCAGGATCCGACCACGCGTCAGGACAGTATTTGTAAAAGTCCATCATGCACGGTTTTCCGATGCCGTGATTATCGTATCGGTCTTTTTTGATGCAGGCGTTCACTTCGTCTTCGAACGGGAAAGTTGGTGTCTGGGAATCAATTTCTTCCCAGGTCAACTGGACTGATGGCGCGGGCTTGTCCGGATCCTCCGGCGTAGCCTGAGCGAGCGAAAACGGACTCAATCCGCAAATGAGCATGAGCAAACATATGAGACGATACAAAGGGAGCTCTCCGAAAACAGAGCCAGCGCGCGTGCCGCACCAGCGTTTTCGTCCCCATGCCTGATCTTGTCATCCGAGCCGTAAATATAGCTCTAAAGAAATTTGGGCGATTTAGCTCGTCTCTGAGAACAATTCCCGCCCAATCAGGAAGCGGCGGATCTCGCTTGTCCCGGCACCGATCTCATAGAGTTTCGCATCGCGCAGCAGACGCCCGGTTGGATATTCATTGATATAGCCATTGCCGCCGAGCAACTGGATCGCATCCAAAGCCAGCTTGGTCGCCGTCTCAGCCGCATAAAGGATCGCGCCTGCGGCGTCCTTGCGCGTGGTCTCGCCGCGGTCGCAGGATTTTGCAACGGCGTAGACATAGGCTTTGGCGGCATTCATCTGAACATACATGTCGGCCAGTTTGCCTTGCACCAATTGGAACTCGCCAATCGATTTTCCGAACTGTTTGCGGTCATGCACATAAGGCACAACGACATCCAGACAGGCCTGCATGATGCCGGTCGGTCCAGCGGACAGAACGGCGCGTTCATAGTCCAGCCCGCTCATCAACACTTCGACGCCGCCATTTAGCGGGCCCATAATATTCTCTTCCGGGACTTCGCAATCCTGGAACACCAGTTCGCCGGTTTCCGAACCGCGCATGCCGAGCTTGTCGAGCTTTTGCGCCACGGAGAAGCCTTTGAAATCGCGCTCAATGATAAAGGCCGTAATGCCGCGTGACTTCTGATCCGGCTCCGTCTTCGCATAGACGATCAATGTGTCGGCATCCGGCGCATTGGTGATCCACATCTTGGTGCCGTTCAGGACATAGCGGTCGCCCTTTTTCTCGGCCCGCAATTTCATGCTGACAACGTCAGAGCCAGCGCTGCTTTCCGACATGGCCAGCGCACCGAGATGTTCACCGGTCACCAGCTTTTCGAGATAGCGGGTCTTCTGATCGTCATTTCCCCAGCGCCGCAATTGATTGACGCACAGGTTTGAATGGGCGCCATAAGACAGGCCAACCGAGGCCGAGGCACGGGAAATCTCTTCCATCGCAACAACATGCTCGAGATAACCCAGCCCGGTTCCGCCCCATTCTTCCTCGACGGTGATGCCGAGCAGACCAAGCGCGCCCATTTTAGGCAAAAGCTGGCGCGGAAACACATCCGTGCGATCAATCTCGGCCGCCAGCGGCGCGATTTCATTCTGGGCAAATCCTTGCACGGAATCGCGGATCATGTCCGCAGTTTCGCCAAGGTCGAAGTTCAATGTGGGATATCTGTTCGGAATCATGGCTTTCGTTTAGCCGGATGTTCCCTTGCTGCCAACGCCTGAATGTAGGGCTAATCGTCCGTGGTCAGCGTCCGTATGAAATAATAGGCCATGACCATGAACAATGAGACGCCAAGCAAGATCAGGAAAGGCGGCATATAAATCGCCAAATTGTTTTCGACGGTGCGCCCCGACTGGATCAATCCAAACTGACTGGCAATGCCATATCCGGCGAGCGCCGATCCGATCAGGGCCAGGATCCCGAATGGCAAAGCGGCCAGAAAACTGCCGCGTTGCGTCTCGATTTCGAAGGCCTGATTCATTTCCACTGCGCGGGTAATGCTCTCTGGCGAGATTTCAACCGATTCAAGGTCGTCGATTACCTCGCTTTCGGAAATCGGAGCGAGCATTTCACCATCATCAATGATGACAGGGTCAGCTTCATCCATTTCCGGTGGCGGCGGCAAGTCGTCATGCTGCGGCCATACCGATTTCTGAACCTGGTTTGATGCGGTCTCTCCGGCCAGTTCTGAAATCGCAGCGGTGATCTCTTCCGGTGTCGCGCCATCTGTCGAAGGCGGCGGCGGAGAAACATTATTACCATTCTCACCGAGGATGCGGATCATTTGCTGACGAACCGATTCTGCGGCAACTTGAGTGGCTGATTTCGGCGCCTTTGCCACGGTCTCTGTTTCTGTGTCTTCAGCAGCTGTTTCAATCTGCGCGGCCGGGCTCGGCATATGCTCAACCAGAATTTCGCGCGCCGGCGGCAGGGCTGGTAAGGCTTCGGAATCATGCATCGCGCGATAAAGACGCGATGACGCGATCGGCATTCTTCCCGGGGCATTCAGGAACAGCGCTTTCTCAGCCGCGCGGCGACGCACCAGAGCGTCAACAATCTGCACCCGGCCGCCAATCTTGGCGCGGCGCCAGGCATCAAAGGCTTGTGCCGCTTCCAGACGGTTGCCGCCATTCATACTGGCAACGACATCACTGCTGGCAAAAGCTTTTGGCCCAATATTGAACGCCAGAGAAACCAGAGCATCAAATTCATTCTGAGTGGTCGGGGCCAGCACGCAGCGCATCACGAACCGTTCGACCGGCGGCAAATCATACTCGCGCAGGATCGCTTCAGCTTCGGATTCATTGACCCGAACGCCCTCTTTGGCACGGCGTAAATGGCCATAGCCAATGATCCAGCGGCCATTGGGCAGCAATTCTGAACGTCCACGGAACCCTTCAAACGCCTTGATGACGTCCAGTCCCGCTTGAGATGTGCGCATATTCAATGCCATCACCTGCTCCGGTTTGGGACAGCTTATCTGTCCAGTCAGAGGGGAAGTGCAAACTGCGCGCCGACCTCTAAACCACCGAATTTTATAGTAAAAATAGTGTTGCTAGTCCGAGGAAGCTGAAAAACGCCATTGTGTCTGTCAAAGTCAGCACAAACACAGATGACGCGACCGCTGGATCTGCGCCCATGCGCTTCAAAGTCAGCGGCACCAAAATGCCGGAAACCCCTGCCCAGGCGAAGCTTGCCAGCATGGCGACAGCGATCACGGCTGCAAGTCTGACATCCTGGAACCAGAAGAAGGCAACGACCCCAACGCCAATTGCGAAGATCACGCCATTGACCAGTCCGGTCAGCGTCTCGCGCACAACCGCCCGGCGTCCGGCTTTGCCTTCCATTTCACGCTCGGCAATCGCCCGCACAGCAACCGCCAGTCCCTGACTGCCCGCATTTCCGGCCAGCGCCGCAACAACCGGCATCAGGATCGCCAACTGAACCAGACGGTCCAGGGTGCCCTCGAACAAGGCAATGATGCCAGAGGCAATAAAAGCTGTGATCAGATTGATGCCCAGCCATGGCGCCCGCGCTTTGACAGATTCCCAGACGGTATCCGAGCCATCCGCAGATGACACATTGGCCAGCGCCAGCAAATCCTCGGTATTCTCTTCCTGGATCACCTGGACCATGTCATCGACCGTGATCATGCCCACCAGGCGGCCATCGCGATCTTTCACAGGTGCCGAAGCGAGGGCGTATTTCTGGAACTGGTAAGCAACCTCTTCCTGGTCCTGATCAACATGAATGTCGGAACTGAACGGCGCCATGATATCTGCCAGTTTGACCGCCCGCTCGGCCCGCAGGAGCTGCGATAGGAGCACATAGCCAAGCGGCTTGTTCATCGGGTCAACGACATAGACTTCGTAGAAATCTGTCGGCAATGACTCAGCATTGTCGCGGGCAAAATCGATGGTCTGGCCGATGGTCCAGAATTCCGGCGCCGCAAGATACTCGCGCTGCATCAACCGGCCGGCTGTGTCTTCTTCAAAATCGAAACTGGCTTCCAGAACTGCTCGATCTTCGGGTTCCAGCTCTTCCAGGATGCGCTCGCGGCGATCCTCGTCGAGGTCTTCCAGAACCGCCGTCGCATCATCGGTCTCGAGCTCATCAAGCGCTTCGACAACCGCCTCATCGCTCATCACGTCGACCGCATCTTCACGATATTCTTCGCGCAGCTCGATCAGAATATCTGTCGGCAACTCCCCGCCGAGCAATTCGACGGCCGCTTCGAACCGCTCATTTGACAGCTGCTCCAGCAAGTCAGACGCATCCGCCGGGTGCATGCCCTCCAGCGTCTCACGCAGCCATTTGCCTTCTCCCAGATCAATCGCATCCCGCAAATCAGCGACCAGGCGCTCGCGTTGAGCTTCGCTGTCATCAGCCGGGGAGTGAGGCGTCTCGGTCATAGCGCCTGTTTGGCTTGATCGGTCGCTGCGCGCAAGGCGTTTTTCTACCTTCATCGGTGCCAAACATAGCGCCTTTGGAGCGGCTTGTTTTGTGCAAGCCCGCCTCCAAAAAAAGGCCAGCTGAAACACCCAAACGATCAAAATCGCAATCACCGTCGCCTCTCAACCTCAAATTGAGATCTACGGACAACAACCTGAGATTCGACGATAATGATCGCGCCCTCAAACCGGTTATCCCTCATTTCGATACATCAGGGGTCTTTCATGATCTGCGAATTTTTTTTGGATGATATGGCGGCAATCTTGTGAGTGCGCGCCATCCTCCACAAGCTTACTGGCTGAAAGGCCCAGATCGCTTCGTCTCTGGCGATGTCGCTTTGCATGCCGACAAGACTTGCGTGCGCACCGATGGCTGCGCGCCGAAATTCGGACCGGCGCATAGTCTGTTTCCGCAAGCGCAACCCGAAGATCCGCTCCGGACCATTTTCGGTCCGGTCAGTCTGGCAATTGTCCGCCAGGCGCAGCTGGACCAGGGCTGACCCCTGCTCCAGCGCAAACCGGTCAGATTGACAGCGTGATCTTGCCAAAGTGCTGCTGGCTCGCCTGATGCGCAAATGCTTCAGCGATTTTATCCAGCGGGAAATCCTGATCCAGGACCGGCTTGATCTTGCTTGCCTCAATCGCAGCGATCATGTCTTCCTGATGTTCGCCAGAGCCCACAGTAATGCCGGACATGGTCAGGTTCTTGGAGAAGAAAGCCGCCGTTGGCACTTCGCCCGAAACGCCCGTCAACACACCAATCAGCGAGATATGTCCGCCCACCCGGCAGGCCTGAATCGACTGCGCCATGGTGCCGGGCCCGCCAATTTCGACGACTTCATCAACGCCGCGCCCGCCGGTCAGCTCAAGCGCTTTGCGGCCCCATTCCGGGGTTTCCTTATAATTGATCAGATGATCTGCGCCGAGCGCTTTCATTCGCTCCAGCTTGTCATTCGAAGACGAGGTCGAAATCACCCGCGCGCCCGCGGCCTTGGCAAATTGCAGCGCGAACACAGACACCCCGCCCGTGCCTTGGGTCAGCACCCAATCGCCTGGTTTAACCGAGCCTTCAACAAACATCCCGCGCCAGGCGGTCAGCGCGGCGCAGGGCAAAGTCGCCGCCTCAGTGAAGGAATAACCTTCCGGCATCCGCGTGAAGGCGGTTTCAGGCATTGCCACCAACTCGGCTGCAAAACCATCCGCGCCGTCGCCCGGAACGCCGCCAAAGCCGAGCGCATCAATCGCGCCTTTCTGCCAGTCAGGAAAGAACAGGCTGACGACATGGTCGCCTGGCTTGAAGCGCGTGACGCCTTCACCGACTGCAACCACTTCACCGGCGCCATCAGACATCGGGATGCGGCCATCATCGGTTGGAATGCCGCCCATGACGACGACGAAATCATGATAGTTCAGCGATGAGGCATGAATGCGCACCAGCACTTCGCCAGGCCCAGCCACCGGGTCCGGCCGCTCCTCAATCATCAGGTTCCCGGGTCCGCCTGGTTTTTTTACGGCTGCAACTTTCATCTCATATCCTCTCCATAGGGTTCAGACAGGACTTGGATCGGCGACGCAGGGGAAGTCAAATATCCGCTTGCGCCGTGATTGCCGAATGCGCTGTCCCGTCAAAGACATCCCTGAGCGCCTCTATCTCGCGCTGCATATATTGCCGGAAAAGTGTGACGCGTTTGGTTCGCTTCAAATCGCGATGATAGAGCAGCCACAATCCAAGCTCATGCTTCTTTTCAGGCTCACGAAATCTGATCAGAGACGGTTCATTATCGCCTAGGAAGCAAGGCAGAAAACCAACCCCTAATCCCTCTCTGAGCGCCGCAACTGTCAGCGATGTGTCATCCACACAGAACGAGTGATCGAGTTGCGGCCAGGCCTGTTTCGTCCAGGTTCGATGATAATCACAGCAATCGACGCCAACCCATTTTTCCGGCGTCCGGCCAGCCGCAACTGCTGCGCAATAATCTGCGGCGCCATAGACCGCGGAGGCCACGGTCACCAGCCGCGTGCCGATCAGTGTTTCGCCTGGCGTATTGGTTTGCCGGAGCGCAACGTCGGCATCACGTTCTGCCAACCGAACGGAATTGTTCGTCACTTCGAGGCGAAGATCGATGTTTGGATAAGCCGCATTGAACCCCGCGAAGAGCGGCATCAGGACAGTTGAGGCCATATTCGCGATGGCCGTGACATGCAGCTCTCCGGACGGAATGTCGCTTTGACCGGAACTTGCGGCCTCGAAAGACAACAACTCTCTTTCCATTCGGGTCGCAGATTCGGTCAGCTGCTCCCCCGCCAGTGTCAGAACATATCCCGTTGAACTGCGCTCCAGAAGCGGTGTCGACAAGTCCTTCTCCAGGGCGTGGATACGCCGCGATATGGTCGAGTGCTGAACGCCCAGGCGTTTTGCTGCGGCGCTGAAAGAGCCTTCGCGCGCAAAAGCCAGAAACATTCTTGCATCATCCCAGTCCATTCTGCCCCTCCCCGGCCTGTGCATTTATGCACAATGGTTTTCGATTTTTCCGCAATACCCGCAATTCAGCGCACATGCGAGGCTCCGCCAAACAAAAAGAGGGTGATCGCACCAAAAGCGGCGCCTCAGGGAGGACACGAAATGACTAAAACACTGGTTCTTATATATGGCATCGCTTCATATTTTGTCGGCGTCGCAGGCTTGGCCTGCATCATCGCCGCCTTGGCAGGCTTCATTCCGTACGGGTTTTGGCTGGAGGGTCCTGGCGACCAGATCAACCCGTTTTTGTGGAATATTCTGCTCGTCGGGATTTGGGGCTTCATTCACACGCTCATGGCCAGGGACAGTTTCAAAACGGTTTTGACCAAGATCATTCCCGAACCAGCTGAACGCGCGACTTATGTCCTGGTTGCTGGATTAACCAGCGTGGCTTTAATCGGATATTGGCAGACGATTGCTGGCCAGGTTTGGCAGATTGAATCCGGCGGGCTCGCTTATGCTATCTGGGCGGTTTTCATTTTTGGTTGGGCGTTCCTGCTGGCGGCAACGTTCGCGATCAATCATTTTGATCTGTTCGGTCTTCGTCAGGTGTTTCTGAATTTCAGGAACCAGCCCCGGCCACCACTAAATTTCGTAAAACGCGCCATGTATAAATATATCCGGCACCCGATCCAGACAGGCGTTCTCATCGGTGTCTGGGCAACGCCGTCTATGTCGATGACACAAGTGGTTCTGAGCCTCGGATTCACAGTCTACATCTTTGTCGGGCTGTGGTTCGAGGAACGCGACCTGATCAGGGAGCATGGCGAAGACTATTTGACCTATCGCCGCGAAGCCGGGAAGCTTTTCCCGAAGCTCAGCAAATAGCCGCGCCGAGATCACGGAGAAACTCAAGATGACCAAAAAGATCGAAGGTGGCTGCACATGCGGCGAGATCCGCTACGAGATCCTGGCAAAGCCATTGATTGTACATTGTTGTCACTGTCGTTGGTGCCAGCGACAAACCGGCAGTGCTTTCGCAGTAAATGCGCTGTTTGAAGCGGACCATGTGAACCTCACAAAAGGCGACGTTGAAATTCTGGCCGTTGCTTCGCCGAGCGGAAAAGGTCAGACGATCGCAAGATGCCAGTCCTGCCGCATCGCTGTGTGGAGCAATTACTATATGGGCGGCTTGCGAGAATTTATCCGCTTCATTCGCGTCGGGACATTGGATATGCCCGACATCATGCCGCCGGACGTGCACATATTCACATCGACGAAACAGCCCTGGGTCCAATTGCCTGAAGACGCCAATGTTGCGGATCAATTTTACAAATATGAAGAAATCTGGTCCGCAGACAGCCTGGCGCGGCGACAAGCATTGCTCAAAGACGCCGGATTAGCGTTGCCTTGAATCGAACCTGAGCTGCGAGAAAAATGGTGCGGCCGAGAGGACTCGAACCTCCACGGACTTGCGTCCACAACGACCTCAACGTTGCGCGTCTACCAGTTCCGCCACGGCCGCACGCCGGGTAGAGCGCGCCATATACGCGGCACGAAACGGATTGTGAAGCGAAAAGTCTTCGCTATATGCAGTCAGATGACAGAGCGTCCAATCGTCGAATGGGCTGTAAGCCAATCGCCCGTCCCATATGAAGCTGCACACGCAGCCATGGAGGCCCGTGCACGGGCTATTCGCGCCGATGGTGCAGCGGAAATGATCTGGCTTCTGGAACACCCCCCGCTCTACACAGCCGGCACCAGTGCCAAGCAAGCGGACTTGCGCGCGCCGGACCGATTCCCCGTCTTCGATGTCGGGCGCGGCGGCGAATATACGTATCATGGCCCAGGGCAAAGAGTGGCTTATGTGATGCTGGATGTGGCCGAGCGTGGCCGCGATGTCCGGGCCTTCGTGGCCAATCTGGAGCGCTGGATCATCACCGCACTAAAGGCCTTCAATGTCGATGCAGATGTCCGCGACGGCCGGGTCGGCGTCTGGGTCGACCGCTCGCAGCCCGGCGGACAAGTGCGCGAAGACAAGATTGCCGCGATTGGCATTCGCCTGAAACGCTGGGTCAGTTTTCATGGCATCAGCCTGAACGTTGAACCGGATCTGGAGCATTTCAGCGGCATCACGCCGTGCGGGATCGCCGATCCGCGCTATGGCGTCACCAGTCTGGTCGATCTTGGACTGCCGATTGGCATGCCGGACGCCGATGAAGCCCTCAGGCGGGCATTCGAAGAAGTGTTTGAAGCGGGCACGCTTGGCTGCCCGCCCCTCGCCTAAGCAAACGTATCAGGCTCTTCCTTGCGACCGAAATTCGGCACGCGCGCGACCCAGAGCAGTGACCAAATCATGATCAAGCCACTGAGCCCGGCTATGGGCATATAGAACGCGCCAAGGTTGGGCCGGACGATAAATTCTTCCTTGGATGGCAATGGATTTTCAGGGTTTGGCCCCTGATTGAAGCCGCCTGGGCCTCCGCCGTCGCGCTGCCCACGCTGACCGGAATTTCCGTTGCCTTCAGCTTCGCCATCTTCGCCATTGGCGCGCGCCTCTTCGGCCTCCAGACGCTCTTTTTCAGCTTCCGCTTGTCGCTCGCGGCGTTCTTCCAATCGTGCATCGCGCCAGGCGCCGGGGTCAGCAAGATATTCGGCACGCTGGTCATAGAGCTTGTCATATTCGGCGGCTTTTCCAGCCACCCCGCCCATGAACGCTACAGATCCAAGGATGAGCGGTAATAGAACGATGATGGCGCGCAACGAAATCTTGCCCGCATGGTTCAAACGGCGCGTATGAATGACGAAGGACAAGACCGACGTGACCGCCAGAACGACCGCGATCAAATAGCCATGAAAGACGCTCATACTGCTCGTGTCTGCCCCGGCAGCACCAAAAATGAAGATTACAAAACCAACGCCGAACCAGGCCAGCAAGCCTGCAAAGAACAAGACCGTCCAGGCCCGCGTGAAGTGCAGTTTTGGTGACTTCCCGACCGGATTGAAAAACGTACTCAGCCAGCTCATGCGCGCCGGCAATTGTTCATCATCTGTAATCCATGGGCGGTCTGGATCCAGGCTAGACTGGGAGGCAATGGCATCGCTCATAGCGAATGGGTCCTTTGAATGTCATTCTTGTTTTCGACGCTTATACACGTCTCGAAGCTTTTATCAATAAACGATAATAATTTATCGACATCCAAGAATTTCAAGCTGGAATATCGAGCTTCGCTTTCCGGCTAGAAGTCTTGGTCAGCCTTATCGGAAAATGTCCGCAGACGATGTCCCTGGCACGGAGCCATGCTTGTTTTCATGCGGCTGGGTCGGCAAGAACCCGATAATCAAGGCCAGCAAAACGTTCGACCCGACCGTCGTCAAAATGTTCAGCGGCAACATTTTGTCAGCAAGCAGTTCAGCGCCTTCAAGGAAACCGGTAAAGTCTCCGGAGGCCATGCGCTGGCTCATTTCTTCCTGGATATCGATCATTTCCGGGGTCATGAAGAAGCCGCCAAAAATCAGACCGAATATGAAGGCTGCCAACATCGATCCGAGCCAGATGCCAATCACCCACCAGGCGGACGTTCCGGCATCGTGCAAGCGTTTGCCGTACACACAAATATATGGAAAGATCAGCAGCAGGTTCGCAAACCCGATAAACCGGCTGACCATCGTATTGCCAGCAACAATAAGCACACTGGCCACGGTCAGAATGACCATGCCCTGCCAGAACCTGTTCTTGGCTATCCGCCCATTAGGATTAAGTAAAAGATCGACCATGCTTCGCCCCTTCTTTGACCAGCGAGGTAGTTGATTTGGTCATAAAGGCAACGTGTGGTCCTGTCGAATTACTCAAACTCAAGCATGATTTCGTCAGCTGCAACGCTGTCGCCAGCCCCGACATTGATGGCTTTGACTGTACCATCGGCTTCAGCGCGGATGATGTTCTGCATTTTCATCGCTTCGACAATGCACACCGCTTCACCCTCCTGCACTGACTGACCCAGCTCGACATCCACTGAGACGACCAGTCCTGGCATCGGCGAGATGATCAATTTGGACAGGTCCGGCTTTTCTTTTTCCGGCAAGCGTTTGTGCATCTCTGCAACAGCGGGCGTGCAGACCAGCGCTTGGAGTCGAACGCCGCGATGGCGAACAATATAGCCTTCCGTGCGGTCGGCGATTTTCACGGCAATGGCCTGGCCATCAAGCACGCCTTCGAGCAATGGCTGACCCGGCACCCAATCCGTAACGAAAGAATGTGGCTTGTCGCCAATTGTGATTGTCGCTTCACCTTCGCCAAGCTCCAGATCAACTGGAATATATTCGCTGCCAAGAATGACCACCCATTCCTGGCGCAGCTCTTCTATTGGTGACATCCGGCCAGTAATCTGACTGGCGCGGCGAACATGGACGCCGTGCGCATAGGCCGCGGCAACCGTCAGCATGACGGTTTGCGCATCCGTTGGTTCGGTGCCTTGGAAGCCGTCCGGGAATTCGTCTTTGATATAGGCTGTGGTTATATTGCCAGACCGGAAACGCGGCTCATCCATGACCGCGGCGCAGAATGGCATATTGTCCTGAATGCCTTCAATGTGGAACCGGTCGAGGGCTTCGGCCTGAATGTCCAAAGCCTGATCCCGGTCTTTGCCATGGGTGACCAGTTTGGCGATCATCGGGTCGTAGAACATTGAGATCTCGTCGCCTTCGCGGACGCCGCTATCCATCCGCACGGTGCCGCCCGCGAGCGCGCCTTCCAGCGGCGGAATAAAGCGCTTGAGACGGCCAATTGAGGGCAGGAAATTCCGATAAGGGTCCTCAGCATAAACGCGGCTTTCTATCGCCCAGCCATTAATCTTGAGGGTCTTCTGGTCCAAGTTGAGTTTCTCGCCATAAGCCGAGCGCAGCATTTGCTCGACAAGATCAACGCCGGTGATCATCTCAGTGACCGGATGCTCAACTTGCAGGCGGGTATTCATTTCCAGGAAGTAGAAACTCTTATCCTTGCCGGAAGCGACGAACTCGACTGTGCCGGCACTGTCATAATTCACTGCCTTTGACAGCGCGACCGCCTGCTCGCCCATTTTCTTGCGCGTGGCTTCATCGAGCAGCGGCGATGGCGCTTCTTCAAGGACTTTTTGATTGCGGCGCTGGATCGAGCATTCGCGCTCGAACAGATAGACACAATTGCCGTGCTTATCGCCCATGACCTGGATTTCGACATGGCGCGGCTCGAGAATGAATTTCTCGATAAAGATTCGGTCATCGCCGAACGAGGCCTTGGCTTCGGCTTTGACAGCCGGGTAACCTTCTTCAGCATCCTTGTCGTCATAAGCAATGCGAATGCCCTTGCCGCCGCCGCCGGCGGAGGCCTTGATCATCACCGGATAGCCAATCTCGCGGCTGATCTTGACCGCCTCTTTTGCGCTCTTGATCAGTCCCATATGGCCGGGAACCGTCGACACGCCTGCATCTGCGGCCAGCTGTTTGGAACTGATCTTGTCCCCCATGGCCTCAATCGCGTGAGGATTGGGGCCAATGAAGACAATTTTCTCTTTCTCGAGGCGTTTGGCGAAAGCCGGGTTCTCAGACAGAAACCCGAAGCCCGGATGGACTGCTTCGGCGCCGGTTTGCTTTACGGCATCGACAATCTTGTCCATGACCAGATAGGATTCAGCCGCTGGCGAACCACCAATATAGACCGTCTCATCGGCCATTTCGACGGCCATCGAACCGGCATCCGCATCCGAATAGACAACAACTGTTTTAACCCCGAGGCGCCGACACGTTTTGATGACGCGAACAGCAATTTCGCCGCGATTGGCTATCAGGATTTTGTTGAACATTTACGGGCCCCGTGCGTGATTTTCATATGATCCGTTGCCGGATTTAGATGGCACGCGCAAGAATGTCGAGGTTGCCGCTTGGTCAAACCGCACGGTCGCGCGTTTCAACTCGTTATTGCCTGACTCGGTCAGTGTCTAACCAGCGACCGCGAGCCCTTGTGCAAAGCCTGGCGCCTCTTGCTTCAGAAAAGCAATCAGCGCCGTTTCGGCGGGTGAAACCCGGCCATCCGACCCGAGGCTCTTGATCAGCCAGTCATTCTCGAATTCGGTGACTTTTTCGGCTTCCCGCGTGGCAGCTTCAGCCGCCGCTTGGCGTGCCTGGGCGGCTTTGCGGCCATTATGCGTGATCATTTCGAACCAGTTTCCAGATGCGAATGACCCGCCCATGCGAGAAAAGAATCCGCTGGTGCTGCTTGAATTGTCCTGCAGCCAGCTTTCGCGCGCCAGCGCGCCTTCGACGGTTTGCGGACTAGGATGTGCCCGCGCCATCAAGTGATTGCCCACGGCACGTGCAAACAGGTCGTTCCAGGTCGGTGCATTATCGGCATCAGCGATGGCATCATTGGTTTTGAACAGGGTAACCGCTTCATGCTGACTGACCCACAATCCGCCATGCCCTGCCCCGGCATATAGCGCGGCGCGCATGCGTTCGACCATTTTCAGACTGGCCATACCGTCCGCGATAATCCGCCGACTGACCGCATCGACGGTAAAGAGTGCAAGCTTTTCAGGGGCACCATCGGCCTTGCGCAACAATTCGATCAGTAGATCAAGCTCATCCAGAGACGGCTCATGCCCTTCGGTCTGAACTTGTGCGATCAACCAGTCAGCTTCGCCATCCGTGATCCAGCCTTCCGGCGGTTCACGGGTCAGCAGATAATCTTTCATCGCTTCGTGAAACCGGCTGGTCCAGACAGGTTCCGTGGCACTCAAGACATCGCTCAGACGAAACAGTGTTTCAGCCTCACCGCGGCTAACAATGCCGTCTTTATAGATGTCATTGACGATACGATGCGCTTCGTTTTCGGAGATTTCTCCGAGCTTTGCGACACGCGCCAACAGGATGTTTGTTTCTTGGTCCATGGGAACCTCGCCATAATGCAGGCGCTTAGTTACCCTGAAAGCTATTGCTAATCAGTTTACGCGTGTGCGGGTTCTATGTGCATGAAACGCGTGAATAAATGCAGCAAATCACGCGGCATGTCCTTTGGTAACAGGCCATCCACGGGATCATCATGGCGGATAACCATGGCGTGGCCGCGCGGGTCATCGACACGAAAATAGTTCATCGCCCAATCTGGAAAGGCCCGTTCGGTGATCTCTTCGCCGACAATCTGTACAACCCCGGAATGGCGACGGTCGGTCAGAATACGCTCATATATATCCAGCACTTCATCGCGCATGCCTTCTATGGCCTGCATGAAATGACGCCCATTATGCGCCAGAAAGCCCGTAATCAGGCGTTCATGATTGTTGGATTGAGACGTATCAAGAATCTCTCCGATTTCAGCTTCGCTGATACCGTCTTTCGCTGTGCTCACATAGACTAATCGATACATCATAAACTCCGACATAACCGTCATAAATCACCCTTTCTATGGTGCAATGCGATACAAGCCGGACGTGTCTTGAGGCGGTTAATGACGCCGCGAGACGGGTACAAAAATCTGGTCTGGAAGTTTGCCCCAATCGCTGGCATATAAGAAGTCGACTGGAATGGCTGTTTGGGATACTTGGCGAGCATGACTGAAGCTGAACTGATGACCCCGATGCGCACTGGCGAAATTCGCATTCATGACGAAGCTGGCTTTGCTGGCATGCGCAAAGCCGGACGGCTGGTCGCTGAATGCCTCGATATGCTTGTCGGAGAGGTCAAACCCGGCGTCACGACGGCGCATATTGACGATTTGATCCGCGAATTTGTCTATGATCATGGCGCGCAGTCAGCGACAATTGGCTATCGCGGCTATCGCCATGCGTCCTGTATCTCGCTGAATCACGTCATTTGTCACGGTATTCCGGGTGACCGGGCGTTCAAGAATGGCGACATCGCCAATATCGACGTCACAGTGATTATTGATGGCTGGCACGGCGATCATTCGCGGATGTATTCTGCTGGCGAGCCAAAGCGAATTGCCAGCCGGTTGATGGATGTCACTTATGAATCCTTGATGGCGGGAATCGCAGCTGTGAAACCGGGCAACCGGTTCGGTGATATTGGTGCGGCGATTTCAGAAGTCGCTCGCAAAAACCGGTTCTCCGTCGTCGAGGATTTTTGCGGCCACGGGCTCGGGCAATTGTTCCATGATGAGCCAAATGTCGTCCACAGTGCCCGCGCCGGAACTGGGCCAGAACTCAAAGAAGGCATGTTCTTCACAATTGAGCCCATGCTGAATGTTGGCCGCAAGGATGCTGCGATCCTGAGCGATGGCTGGACGGCGGTGACGCGTGACCGCAAATTATCGGCGCAATTTGAACATTCGGTCGGCGTGACCAAAGATGGCTGCGAAATTTTCTCGGCCTCACCCAAGGGATACCACACACCGCACACAATCAACCTTTGACCGCGGCCCCCGCCAAACCACACTGGCAGGGACATCGAGACCGCTTGCGCGGTAAGCTAATCAATCGCGGTGCGGCGGCCCTGGATGATTACGAACTCCTCGAGACATTGCTTTTCGCTTTCATTCCGAGGCGCGACGTCAAGCCGATCGCCAAAGCCCTACTGCGCCGGTTTGGCTCACTTTCAGCAATCTTCGCGGCCGATCCGAAGGATTTACTCGCCGTGCCTGGAATTGGCGAAAAGGTCGCTGCTTATCTGTCCGCGACCCAGGAAATTGGCATGCGGGCGTCGCGTGAAACGATTGAGTCCCGGCCGATCATTTCAAGCTGGACGGCCCTGCTCGCTTATATCAGGCGGCAATTGCAACATGAAACGCGCGAGCAGTTTCGCGTGCTGTTTCTCGACCGCAAGAACCAGATGATCGCTGATGAATTGATGGGGCAAGGCACTGTCGACCATGCCCCGGTCTACCCGCGCGAGATTGCCCGCCGGGCGCTGGAATTGTCAGCCTCCTCGCTGATCCTGGTCCACAATCACCCGTCTGGAGATCCGACGCCGTCACGCGCCGACATTGATATGACGCGCGAAATTGTCGATGCGCTGGCGCCGTTCGAGATAAGTGTCCACGACCATCTGATTGCCGCCAAACATGGCGTCACCAGTTTCAAGACCGAAGGGCTGATCTGAAGCGACCTCCTCGACGACACGTCTGGACATCACGCCGCCTGCCCGTCAGTCTGGCGGCAAAAGATATCAGGAGGAGAGACCGATGAAATGGATTGGATTGAGCCTTGGCGCAATTGTGCTTGGCGCTGCAGCTTGCGCGCAAGTTCCAACAGAGCCCGCCGCCGAAACAACATCCTCATGGTACCCGTCAAAATATGGCGGCACTGATCGTCTTGGCGCGATCAACAATCTGACGCCTGAGAAAACCGCTGACGCCGCCAAACTGATCACACGCGGCGCCACGTTCAGCCTCGGAATGGTCACCGGCCGCGACACGCCAGCTTACGGCCCGCGCGAATATGATGTCATGGTGCTGCAGCTCTCGGACGGGTCCGGCACGCCGCTCGGCGCCAATCAGGCAACCGGCAATGACGATTATGTCGATCTGTTTGTCGGTATTGGCAGCCAGATAGACGGGCTCGGCCATATGGGCATCAATCACCGTTACTATAATGGTGTTCCAGTCGCCGATTTCGTTACAACAGCTGGCCTCACGCAGTTCGGCACGCACAATCTGCCGGCCATCGCGACACGCGGCATTCTGCTGGATATGACCCAAAGTTTCGCCGATCCCGTTCCAGATGGTACCGCCTTTAACAAAGCTGAAATCGATGCTGCCGCTGCCCGCGCAGGTGTCACCATTGAACCCGGCGATGTGGTGATCTTCCACACCGGAAAGATGAAAGCGACCGAAGGCGAAACCACGCTCAATCCATTGTCCCCAGGCCTCGGCGTCGAAGGCGCGCAATATTTGTCGGATCTCGGCGTTGTTGCGGTCGGCGCAGACACCTGGGCGCTGGAAGCGGTGCCGTTCGAAGACGAAACCCGGCCGTTTGACGTCCATCTGACGCTGCTGGCGAAGAATGGCGTCTATATCCTCGAAAACATGGTCACTGACGCGCTCGCTGCGGATGGCGAAGGGGCATTTTTCTTCTCACTCGGCGTGCCGCGTCTGGAAGGCACAGTTCAGGCCATCATCAATCCAGTCGCGATCAGATAACATTCTCTGACAACGCTCCCCCTGCGAAAAGACTTGCGCAAGGTGGGAGGAGAGCTACCGTGGATGAAATGACATGCGCCGCAAAAGGTGCAGTTTGGGAGGATTTTGAATGAGCGACACCGCAACCGCGGCGGCGGACGGGCATATTACGGGTTACGGATCCAAAGGATATCGAACCTACGTCCTCCTCGCCCTCATGGTGGTCTACACCCTGAATTTCATCGATCGCAATCTGATCGGGGTTCTCGCAGAGCCAATCATTCAAACCTTCAATCTGAGCGACACACAATTCGGCCTCTTGGCAAGTTGGCCGTTCGCGATTTTCTATGCCGTGATGGGGCTTCCGATTGCGATGGCGGCGGACCGCCTCAACCGCGTCAATATCATTGTCATTTGTATTGTTCTCTGGTCGGTTATGACGGCGCTTTGCGGGATCGCTGCAGGCTTCATCACTTTGATGCTGTTCCGAATTGGCGTCGCTGTCGGCGAGGCCGGGTGCACGCCGCCTGCCAACTCGATCATTGGCGACTATTACCCGGCCAAGAACCGGGCAACTGCGCTTGGCATCTATTCAATGGGTGTGACGCTTGGCGGCGTGCTGGCCTATCTGTTTGGCGGGCCACTGGCGGAGCTGAGCGGTCCGGCATTCAATGCCTGGCTTAGCAGCATTGGCGTCGGCGGCCTGTTCTCTGGCATCGACTGGGAAAATGTTGAAGGCTGGCGCATCGCCTTTGTCGTCATCGGGCTTCCAGGCGTATTTATCGGCTTGCTTCTGACCTTCACTGTCAAGGAACCACCACGCGGTTATTCCGACCCGCCCAACGCACAATCTGTGACCAAAGCGTCGACCAAGGAAACTTGGCAGGAGCTTACCTCCAAGCCCAGCTTCTGGTGGATGGCGGCAGGCGCTGCGTTGGTCGCGTTTGTCGGCTACGGTCTGTTCACCTTCCAGATCCCGTTCCTGATCCGAGAACATGGCCTCGGCGTCAGAGAAGCGTCGATCAATTTCGGCGCGCCATTATCAGCCGTCGCCGCAGTTGGGACGTTCCTCGGCGGTTATCTGACAGATAAATTCTCGCACCGCTTCAAGACCGCGGTGGCGATCATTCCAGCGATTGGTTTGCTGCTCGCTGTGCCGCTTTACATCTTCGCGTTCTATGCGACCAACCTGACCGTGTTGTTCATTGTCTGGGCCCTCGCTGCAGTTTGCCATTACGCTTATCTGGGCGCGCAGTACAATATTGGCCAAGGTGTGGTCTCAGCCCGGTCCAGGGCGACAGCAATTGCCATTCTCCTGATCATTGTGTCGATCATCGGCAATGGCATCGGCCCGCAATTTGTCGGCATTATGAGCGACGTCTTCACCGGTGCAAACCTTGGCGGTGACGGCCTCAGTGCATCGATCTGTGCTGCAGCTGAAGGCCTGACGCCTGAGCAATTGACGCTCTGCGCCGAAGGACGATCCGCCGGATTGAAACAGTCAATCTCTGTAACGACCTTGTGGTTCATTGTTGCCGCATTCTGTTTTTGGATGTCGTCCAAGCATCTTGAAAAAGATATGGTCGCGAATGTGGAGACTGCGTAATGGCTGAGGGGACCGCTGACGTCGCACCCGAGCAGGCGCAATCTGACGGCTATGGCAGTTCAAGCTATCGCGGCTATGTGCTGTTCGCCCTGATTGTCGTTTACACGTTCAACTTCATCGATCGGACTTTGATCGGCGTTTTGGGCGAGCAAATCCGCGAGACCTTTGGCTTGTCGGATTTCATGATTGGCATCCTGTCGGGTTTGGCTTTTGCGGTTCTGTACACATTGCTCGGCATTCCGTTCGCAATGCTCGCCGAGCGGAAAAACCGGACCTCAATCATCGCCATCGCAATGGCCGCCTGGAGTGCCATGACTGTGGCCTGCGGGATGGCGCAAAACACATTGCAATTTGCCCTTGCGCGGGTCGGTGTCGGGATCGGGGAAGCCGGCTGCTCGCCGCCGTCTCACTCGCTGATTTCCGACTATTTCCCGCCTGACAAACGCTCTTCAGCGCTAGGTATCTTTGCGCTCGGAATTCCAATTGGCTCGATGCTGGCTTCTGTCGGCGGCGCGTATATTGCCACTCGCGGCGGTCTGGATTGGCGCGATGCGTTCATTTGGATGGGGCTTCCTGGTGTGATCGGCGCAATCATTTTCAAGCTGACTGTGAAAGAGCCGCCACGTGGCTTCTCTGATCCCGGCGGCGCCGCTGCCGCCGCAGCGCGGAAAATGCCCTCCCCGTTCAAAGTCTTTGGCACAGTCCTGAACAAGCCGACGTTCTGGCATGTCAGCATGGGCGGCGCGATGGCTTCGTTCGCGGGGTATGGCATCGGTCAATTCCTCGCGCCATTTTGGATGCGCGCCCATGGGCTCGACCTGATGACCGCCGCATTGATCTATGGCGGCCTGCTCGGAATCGCTGCCGGCATCGGGACGTTTGGCTCAGGGATCGTTGCGGACCGCGTCCGCGGGCGTCATCCAAACTCGGATAGCTGGCTACCTGCTTTAGGCATGACTCTTTGTGTGCCGCTAATGCTGTTCGGTTATAATACAGTGGCCTTCTCGTCTGGCGCCACCGCGATCTGGCTGGCCATTCCGGTTCTGGCGATCGCCGCGATCCTTCGATACACATATCTCGCCCCGATGTTTGCTGTGACGCAGAAATTGGTCGAGCCACGTATGCGCGCGACGGCCGCGGCACTATTGCTCTTCGTGGTCAATCTGATCGGCTATGGCCTAGGCCCGCCAGCAGTTGGCTGGGTGTCAGACCAAGGCACCAAATATCAATTGTCGCAACTTGAGTCGCCCGTCACAGCCGCGCAATGTAGTCAAATCGAACGCTCTTTGGCCGCAACCCGCAAGGAACGCGACGGCGCTCTGTCAGGCACTGAGCTCGACCAGGCAATTGCGACGAATGATGCGTTTTGCAAACCTGCGCGCGCCATTGGCAACCGGGTTGGTGTGTCTGTTGGATCGCTCTTCCTGCTCTGGGCAGCACTACATTTCTATCTCATGGGCCGCACCATGCAACGCGATCTGTGGACGCCGGAAGAAGAGCCCGCTACAGCCTGATCTATGGCAGTCTACACCAGTGTTTCAGACGATGCGCTCGCAGCATTCCTCACCGAGTATGATCTCGGTGAGGCGGTTGCGTTCAAAGGCATTGCTGAAGGTGTCGAGAATTCCAACTATTATCTCGAAACGACCAAGGGCCGGTTCATTCTGACGCTGTTTGAGAAACGCGCCAATCCGGAAGACTTGCCCTATTTCATTGCCTTGAAGCAGCATCTTGCAGATCGCGGCTTCTCATGTCCGCTGCCCGTTGCGGCGAAAGATGGCACGGCGCTGCGCACTTTGTCCGGGCGTCCGGCTGTGGTGGTGACCTTTCTGCAAGGGCTGTCACCGCGCGTGCCAAATGCCACGCAATGCCGCGAGCTTGGCGCCGGTCTGGCCAAACTGCACCAGGCCGCTGCGGACTTTGACCAAACGCGCAGCAATAGCCTTGGCCCAACGAGTTGGCCTGCGCTGTGGAAGGGCCGCGCTGAACATGCTGAGGCTTTACAGGCCGACCTGTCCGAAAAGATCGGACAGGATCTTTCCATTATCAAGGATGCCGCCGCGCTCAGCGAGACTCTGCCGCGCGGGACCATCCATGCCGACTTGTTCCCGGACAATGCCTTCTTTCTCGGTGACCGGTTCACCGGCGCGATCGATTTCTATTTCGCGTGCACAGATGCCTTGGCCTATGATCTCGCTATTTGCATCAATGCCTGGGCGTTTGAGACGGACGGCGCTTTCAATTTCTCGAAGGCCAAGAACCTGATCGCGGGCTATGAAAGCGTGCGACCTCTGGGCGAAGACGAAAAGGCGGCGTTCCCGACTTTGTGTCTCGGCGCGGCGTTGCGCTTTTTCCTGACTCGTCTGGTCGACTGGACCGAAACCCCGGCTGACGCTTTGGTCAAACCCAAGGATCCGCTCGATTACGCCGCCCGATTGCGCTTCCACAGAACCGCCCGCTCGATCAGCGATTATGGCGGCTGAGCAAGGCCATACGGAAAGCTACGTATAGTCTGTAAATCGCATCTGAGGTCAGCTCTCATCCGGGAGACGCAGCATAAGCGTTCAAGGGAGGAAGCATGACCGAGCCGCTACAAAAGCTGCCCGATGTGGCAACCATTTCGATCGGCGCGCCAATGCGCTGGTTGTCTGGCGCCTGGCAGGATTATTTGCGCGCGCCCCTGCCCTTCATGATTTATGGCATCTTGCTGTCAGCGGCCAGCGCAATGCTGGCCTGGGCCCTCGTCTTTAGCGGCGCTTTCGCCTGGGTCTTTGTGCTCGCGGGCGGGTTCTTCCTGATCGCCCCGGTTCTGGCCATGGGGCTGTATGAAGGCGGGCGCATGCTGGAAGCCGGAGAGACGCCAGGCGTCACAGATGTCATTCTGGTGCGCAGCGCGCTGCGGCTGGATATTGCTTATCTGGGTCTGGCTTTGTTTCTGATCTATCTGTTCTGGACCCGGCTGGCGCAAATCGTCTACGCGCTCTCCACCTCTGTCCTGCACAAAGCGCCAAGCGAATTTCTGACATTTATGCTGACCACGCCCGAGGGTCTGACCATGGCCGCATCTGGGTCCGTGATTGGCGGTGTGATCGCCTTTCTGGCTTTCTCGCTTGTGGTGGTCTCGGCACCAATGCTCCTCGATGGCAAGACAGATGTGTTCATCGCCACCATCACCAGCGTGCGCAGCGTGACCCGGAATTTCTGGCCCATGCTGGTCTGGGCCTTTCTGATTGCAATCCTGACAGCGATTGGGATCGCGACCGCCTTTTTCGGTCTGATCCTGATCTATCCGCTGATTGGACTAGCCACTTGGCGGGCCTATCGCGAACTGGTGCCGACTTCCCCCTAAGTCACCAATAGACAGCGCAGGCTTCTCAGCTAATCTCCGAGACAGACAGGCCCAGACAGAGGCGTGCTGGAGGAGAAACGTCATGCATCCATCGCACCACGCGAAATCCGATCCGAACAAACCGGCTTACATCATGGCTGGCAGCGGAGAGACCGTTACATTCGGGCAATTGGAAAGCCGGTCCAATCAAATCGCGCACGCCTTCCGGACGCTCGGACTGAACCATGGCGATACACTCGCAATCTTCGCGGAGAACAGCCCGCGATACTTTGAAATTTGCTGGGCAGCGCAGCGTGCTGGTCTGTATTTTGTCTGCATCTCGTCGCGCCTGACGACGCCGGAAGTCGACTATATCATCAAGGATAGCGGCGCCCGATTGTTGATCGCATCAGCGGGTTTGAAACCCGTTGCCGAAGACGTCACAGGCGTCACGGACCTCGATGCATATTGGTCAATCGATGGCGCGATTGCGGGCTATGAACCGCTCGAAGGTGTTCGCGCTGGCATGCCGGAGACCCCGGTTGCGGACGAGCGCGCTGGATCAGACATGCTGTATTCTTCTGGCACCACGGGCCGCCCGAAAGGCATCAGACCTGCTTTGCCGGAAGACCCGGCCATTGACGCCACCAATGCGCTGGTGACGATTGCCCAGGCGCTATTCAAAGCCAGCCCGGACGGTGTTTATCTGTCCCCTGCCCCGCTTTATCACGCCGCGCCGCTGCGCTGGTGCATGTCGATGACCAAGTTCGGGATGCCGCTGATCATCATGGAGAAGTTTGACCCCGAGCAATATCTGTCTCTGATCGAAACGCATAAGGTCACGCACACACAATTGGTGCCGACCATGTTCGTCAAAATGCTGAAACTGCCTGAAGAGGTGCGCAGCAAATATGATGTTTCCAGCCTGGTCGCTGCGGTCCACGCGGCTGCGCCGTGCCCGATCCCGATCAAAGAGAAAATGATCGAGTGGTGGGGTCCGGTGATCGAAGAATATTATGCGGGCTCTGAAGGCAATGGCATGACCTGGGCCAATTCCGAGCAATGGCTGGCGCATAAGGGCTCTGTCGGATTTCCGATCTGGGGCGAGCTGCACATTTGCGGTGAAGATGGCGAGGAAGTCGGCGTCGGCGAAGAAGGCCAGATCTATTTTGGCGGCACGCCGGTTCCAAATTATCACAATGATCCCGAGAAAACCAAAGACGCTCTGAACCCGAAACATGCTGACTGGTCGTCACTTGGCGATGTGGGCAAAGTCGACGCGGACGGCTTTCTCTATCTGACAGATCGCAAAGCGTTCATGATCATTTCCGGCGGCGTGAACATCTACCCGCAAGAAGCTGAGAATATCCTGATCACCCACCCTTCGGTGGCAGACGTCGCGGTGATCGGCGTTCCAAACGAAGAGTTTGGCGAGGAAGTCAAAGCGGTCGTCCAGACAATGGATGGCATCGCCTCGTCTGATGAGCTCGCGGACGAGCTGCTCGAATATTGCCGTGAACGACTGGCCAAAATCAAATGTCCGAAATCTGTCGACTTTGACCCGGCCTTGCCACGCCATCCGACCGGTAAGCTCTATAAGCGCCTGGTCCGCGATCGTTATTGGGGCAAGAAAGACAGCCGCATCGTTTAAGGAAACACTTGCGTAACTCCGCGCTAACCGTCACTAATTATTGCAGAAACAATTCCCTGGGAGAAACACATGGCCGATCCAAAAACCGTACAATATTCTGACCTTGAAGGCCTGGTGGGCCAAACGATAGGACCATCTGACTGGTTCGAAGTTGACCAAGGCCGGATCAATACATTCGCTGACGCCACTGGTGACCATCAATGGATCCACGTGAATGAGGAAATGGCCAAGCAAGCCCTCGGCTCAACCATCGCCCATGGCTATCTGACGCTGTCGCTGATCCCGATGTTTGGACCACAAGTCCTGCGCGTCGAAGGCGTCACGCGCGGCATCAATTACGGCGCCAACAAAGTTCGCTTCACCAATATGGTTCCTGTGAACTCGAAACTGCGGATGACCCAGACCGTCAAAGAAGTGAATGACAAGGCTGGCGGCAAGCAAATGATCTCTGAATGCACGATCGAAATCGAGGGCCAGGAACGCCCGGCCTGTATCGCTGAGACGATCACAGTTCTCTACGGCTAAAAATGACCTATATTGGGTGGGTAACTGTTTGAAAGAGACCCGCCCATGTCGTCCTCCATGCCAGAGCTTGAGAAAATCAAACGCACCGATGCCGAATGGCGCGAACTTCTGACGCCAGACCAATATCGGGTCGGCGTCAAAGAAGGCACAGAGCGTGCTTTTTCGCCGGGTAATTTCGAGAGCGAAAAACGCGACGGCGTCTATCACTGCGTCGGCTGTGATACGCCCCTCTGGTCGTCTGAGCACAAGTTTGACAGCGGTACAGGCTGGCCAAGCTACTGGCAGCCGGTGAGCGAAGGTGTGGTCAAATCCAAGACCGATTTCAAACTGATTTACCCGCGCACAGAATGCCATTGCGCCGTTTGCGGTCTGCATATGGGACACGTCTTCAAAGACGGTCCGCCGCCGACCGGACAGCGCTGGTGCATCAATGGCGTGGTGTTGAATTTCAAACCCGCTCAGGGTTAAGTCGCGCTGGACTTCCGACAAGACATGGTTAGCTTCTCGCTATTCGATCATTAGCGGAGCAATTCATGCGTTTGACTTATCTTCTGACTGGCGCTGCCAGTCTCGCCCTGATTACGGGCTGTGCTGCAACAGCGAACATTGAAACCGAGCCAGTGATCGTAGATACCCCGCCCGTGACGACTGACATTGAGGACACTTCTGTGAAACTGACCCCGCCAATCGCCAAGCGCGAATTGAAGACGATTGAACAAGTGGGCCGGACGCGCGTCGATCCCTATCATTGGATGAAAGATGATAATTGGCAGCAAGTGATGCAGGACCCGAGCGTTCTGCGCGCCGATATCCGCGAATATCTTGAAGCCGAGAACGCTTATACAAAAGCACAACTTGAAGACCCGCTTGAAGGTCTGAAAGACGAGCTGTTTCAGGAAATGCGCGGACGGATCAAGGAAGATGATAGCTCGCTGCCATCGGTTGATGGCCCGTATGCCTATCTGACGAAATTCCGCACCGGCGGCGAGTATCCGATCATTGCCCGCAAGGCGGCTGCCGATATTTACAATAGCGACGCGGAAGACGAAATCCTGCTCGACGGCGACGCCATGGGCGACGGCAAACCGTATTTCTCTTTCAATGATGTTGGTCACAGCCCGAACCACAAAATTGTCGGCTATGCCGTCGATGAGCAAGGCAGCGAGTTCTACACGATCCGCTTCAAGAATCTCGAAACCGGCGAGACACTGCCGGATGAGATCGCCAATACGTATGGGTCGTTTGTCTGGGGCAGCAATTCCGATCGCATCTTCTGGATCGAGCGCAATGATGAAGGTCGCCCCGCCGCCGTGCATATGTATGTTCTCGGCAGCGATGGGTCGACGGAGCTTTACCGCGAACAGGATCCCGGCTTTTTCCTTGGCATCAGTGAGTCGCAATCAGGCGACTATATCTTTATCGGGGCGGGCAGCCACACAACGTCTGAAGTCCACTATTTCGAAGCCGGCGCCGAAACGCCGGTCCTCAAGACCATCGCGGCGCGTGAAACCGATGTCGAATATAGCGTCGAGCATTGGGGGGATCAGTTTGTCATCTCGACCAATGCCGATGGTGCCGTCGATTTTAAGATCGTCACCGCGCCCGTCGCAGCCCCTGGCCGCGAGAATTGGTCAGATCTGGTCGCGCATGACGCCGGTACGTTGATCCTGGGAATGGATGTCCTCAAAGATCATCTGATCCGCCTCGAGCGCCATGAAGGATTGCCACGCATTGTTGTCCGGGAGCGCGCGACGGGCACTGAAGAAACCATCGCTTTCGAAGAAGAGGCTTACGCGCTCGGCACATCGGTTGGCTATGAGTATGACACAACGCAAATGCGGATTTCCTACTCGTCGCCATCGACCCCGTCGCAAACCTTCGACTATGATCTGGTCAGCAAAGACCGCGTGTTGCGCAAGGAACAGGAAGTGCCGTCTGGCCATGATGCCAGCGACTATGTCGTCAAGCGCGTCCTCGCCCCAGCCCGTGATGGCGCAGCGGTGCCTGTCACCATTCTCTATCACAAGGACACGCCTATCGATGGCAGCGCGCCAATGCTGCTCTATGGCTACGGCTCTTATGGCGTGACCATTTCTGCCCGCTTCCGGACGACGCCGCTGGCGCTTGCCGATCGCGGCATGGTCTATGCGATGGTCCATCCGCGCGGATCGATGGCGAAAGGCTATCAATGGTATCTGGACGGTAAGCTTGAGAAGAAGCCCAACACGTTCAACGACTATGTCGATGCGGGCAATCACTTGATCGGCGAAGGCTATTCCGCGCGCGGCAATGTTGTCGGCATGGGCGGCTCAGCAGGTGGCTTGCTGATGGGCGCCGTCGCCAATCAGGATCCGGAAATGTTCGCGGGCATTATCGCGGCTGTGCCATTTGTGGATGTGATCAATACAATGTCTGATGAGACCCTGCCGCTGACCCCGCCGGAATGGCCTGAATGGGGTAATCCGCTGATCAGCGCCGAAGATTATGATACGATAATGGCCTATAGCCCGTATGATCAGACCAGAAATCTGCCGTATCCAAGCATGCTGATCACAGGTGGTCTCAGCGACCCCCGCGTGACCTATTGGGAGCCCAGCAAATGGGCGGCGAAACTTCGCCACGAAGCGCCGGACGCTGGCCCGTATTACCTGCGCATCAATATGGATGCTGGCCATGGCGGCGCCTCTGGCCGGTTCGAGGGCTTGAAAGAAACGGCGCTTGAATATGCCTTTGCGCTGGATGTTGTTGGCAAGGCAGAGCGCACAAAATCCGACAGCAATTGAGGCGAGTCTTCGATTTGGAACAGATTTTAACTGGGTGTATTGAGACGTTCGCAAACGCTCTTCAGCGCCCGGTTAAAGTCGACATATTGCGCCAAATATAATTCAGCCAGTTCAGTGGTCTTTGCCCATTCCGCTCTGCCTCGGAAGGCATCAGTCTGGATGAAACGGGTTCGATGAGGGCCAACTGCCTCTAGCCGATAACAGTGATTGTCACGAATGCCATCATAGTCCTCAGACCAACCAAATTCGACCTGATCGATTACTCGAAGCGTGGCGGCGTATTCTTCAGTCCCCTCACCCAAATCAAAACATGTGCGAACTTGCGCACCATTGGAAAAATCGCCGATCACCCCTTTAAAACTGGGACTCCAGTCTGGCATCGAAGCAAAGTCGGTCAGCACTTTCCAGACGTCAGCTTTCGCCGCCTCAATCACAATCTCGGTATAGACCTGATGGTGATCGGGTTCGATTTCGATCGTTTCAAATTTCTCGGTTGAACGGGGTTGGGTCACCGCATTTTCTCTTATCGGTTTATGTTCGCAGCTATGCTGTCGCTAATGAACGAAAAAGGCCCGCGCACGAATGCGCGAGCCTTGTTTTTACTTATCGAAATGTTCGATCGCGCCTAGTGCAGGAATTCAAACAGGCCTGCTGCGCCCATGCCGCCGCCGATACACATCGTGACAACACCATATTTGGCTTTGCGACGCTGGCCTTCGAGCAGGATCGAGCCGGTGCAACGTGCGCCGGTCATGCCGAATGGGTGACCGATCGAGATCGAGCCGCCATTGACGTTATATTTCTCAGGATCAATGCCGAGGAAGTCACGGCTATAGAGACACTGTGAGGCAAATGCTTCGTTCAGTTCCCAAAGATCGATATCATCGACTTTCAGGCCATGACGCTCAAGCAGGCGTGGAACCGCTTTGATCGGGCCAATGCCCATCTCGTCCGGATCAACACCGCCAACATTGAAACCCATGAAACGGCCAAGTGGCTTGATGTTCCGGCGGGCCGCTTCTTCGGCTTCCATGACGACCACAGCCGCGGCGCCATCAGACAGTTGCGACGCGTTACCGGCAGTGATGAACTTGCCTTCTTTGACAACCTGACCGCCAGAGAAAACCGGCTTCAGACCGGCCAGAGTCTCAACCGTTGTCCCCGGACGATTACACTCGTCACGGTCACAAACGACGTCCTGCTCCGTGATTTCCCCAGTCTCTTTATTCTGGAGCATCATTTTGGTTTCGAGCGGCGCGATCTCTTCGGCCATATAGCCCTTTTTCTGGAACTCAGCGGTACGACGCTGAGACTCAGCAGAATACTCATCCTGCGCCTCGCGGCTGACGCCGTAACGGTCCGCAACGATTTCAGCTGTCTCAATCATTGCCATCCAGATCGCAGGCCATTTCGCCATCAGCTGATCTTCGGTGTAGCGGTGCAAATTCATGTGGCCCGAGCGTGAGACGAGAGACAGGCTCTCAACACCGCCGCCAATGGCGACAGGCGCGCCTTCATTGATCACAGTGTGCGCTGCGTTGGCGATCGCTTGCAGGCCTGAAGAACAGAAACGGTTGATGGTCGCGCCCGACGTTGAGCTTGGGCAGCCTGCCCAAAGCGCTGCGTTCCGTGCAACATTGTGGCCTGTCGCGCCCTCTGGCTGAGCCGCGCCCAGGAACACGTCCTCAACAGCTTCAGCTTCAACACCAGCGCGGGCCAGTGCGTGCTTGATCGCATGGCCGGCCATTGTGATGCCGTGCGTGTTATTGAGCGAGCCGCGGCCCGCTTTAGCGAGGCCCGTGCGGGCGGTGGATACGATAACAGCTTCGCGCATGACGAAAATCTCCCGAAAGTGGTCTATGGTGCAGTGCACCCTAGTGAAGCGATCAAGGGTCGACTAGGGGTGACGTTGACGTAAAGTGGAACGACGTCGCGGAAACCCCTTCACGAATGCGCGATTCGCGCGTAGTTAACGGATTCCATAAAGGGGAGACCATAGAAATGGGTGTATTCAAATTTGCCATGAACAAAGGCAAAGAGATTATTGCTGACCGTAACAAAGTCGCAGAACGCGCGATCCGCAAAGAAGTTGAGGATCTCGGACTCGATGACGAGCTGGGCAATGATTTCAAAGTTTCCGTCGAAGGAAAGCAAGTCAAACTTGAAGGCAAAGTGCCGGATCTTGCGACCCGTGAGAAACTCATTCTCGCGGCGGGCAACATTAGCGGCATCGGCGAAGTTGATGACTCGCTGAAGGTGAAATCGAAAGCAAAGACAGGCGACTCTGTGTTTCACACTGTGAAATCGGGTGACTCCCTGTCTAAAATTGCCAAGAAATATTATGGTGACGCGATGCGCTATCCTGACATTTTCGACGCCAACACACCTATGCTCAAGCATCCGGACAAGATTTATCCTGGCCAAGTGCTGCGCATCCCAGGTGCATAACCAATAGAGTAGGCCCGCCACATGTTGCGAGTTTTCAGTGTCTTTTTGATTGCGCTCGGATTCGTAGCATGTGCGCAGGCCCATGATCACAACACAAGCACAAGCGATGACGCCACGGGCTATTACCGCCCGGGCAGCATCGCCCCAGACACAGCCGACCTCAGTCGCGGCGATGTTCCGCGCGACAGTTATGGCCGGCCTTATACATATGAAGGCCTTGGCGAAGCTCTGCCGATCTTTTCCGGCAAGCTGGCAGATGGCGGCGACTTTTCATCACTGGACCTGGAAGGGCGTTGGACAGTTATAGAAGTCTGGGGCATCTGGTGCCATGATAGCCGCAATGACGCGCCCTATGCCGCAGCTCTATCGACAGCACTGGCTCAGGATCCGGAGGTCGATTTCATGTCTGTGCACACACCGCCAAATGCCGAACATGCCGATAAAGCGCTGCGCAATTATGACTCCGTTTCAGCCTGGTTTGATGAGCAGGGTTGGGAATTTCCGACTGTGATAGACGAGGACGCTTCGTTTCGAACCGCGCTGCGCATTCGCTGGACCCCGACTTATCTTGTCATTGCGCCGGATCGGACAGTGCAAGGGTTTCGGACAAGTCTGGCAGACGCGGGTGACCTCGCAGTCAAGGATTTCGTTCAGGATATCGCCGTCACGCGCGGCGACTGGAACGCCTCTTAAGGCCGCCGAAAGCGTCAAAATCGCGATCGATACGCGATGGCGAGAAGCGACGTGAATTCCGCGGATTTTCGACGAACCAAACACGATGATATCCGTGCCCGTACAGGCGTCCGAAAGGATCGAAAAAACTTGGTGATATAACCGTTATTTCATCAGAAATCCGCTTTTTGCCCCTAGGAAAAGTCCCCCTCGAATGGGTATTAACGGATAGTTAGCAATTCCAGAAAGGTGCCCCTATGCTGCACGCCTCGACAAGAAAGTTGATTGATCGCCTGTCCGAAATGACAGAGCTCGGCAAGCTGGACTGGACCGAAACCGAAGACGGCACGCTCGCTTATGCGACGGAAGGCTATTCGGTAACGCTGACGGAAACCCCGAACGAAGTAATCATCACCAGCAAGACAGGCAAAGAGCTGGAGCGCGCATCTGCCGAAGAGCTGGCGACGACGCAGCAAGATGATGGTGTTGCCTATACGTCTGTCGTTGCGGCGATGACGATGGAAGCTTCTCGCATCGCACGCGGCACGGAAGCGGCGATCTCGTCGCTCCTCGCCGACTTGCAGGATGCGCCAGAGGCCGACCCTACAATTGAAGAGACGGATGCGGACGAAAACCTGGTCGAAGATCCGGTCAATGAGACGACTGCAATCGTCTCTGAGCCGGTCGCCCCAATTGAGCCAGAGCCTGAGCCAGAACCCGAAATCGCGGCTGAAACCGTCATCGAAACCACCGCCAGCACAGCGGGCGAGGCATCTTCAGAAGACGCGTCCGAACCTCACCCGGCCGAGATTGAAGTTGCGGCAGTCGAAGAAGAAACCGGCACATCCAGCGATGCAGAGCCCGTCGCCTTCAGTGAACCGGAGGCAATTGCCGAAATTGACACGGCGGCTGACGAGCCTCTGGATCCTGAACCTGAATCGGCAGCTGAGACTGAAACCGAGTCCGATGTGACGGAAGCCGTGGCCCGCCTCGCCAAAGAGGTCAATCAACGTCAGGATACGGGTCTGGACGCCGCTGCGGCCTCCGCCGTTGGCGCTGTCGCACTGGCAGCTGGCCTGACCGCGCATTCTGGCCCTGAAGAAGACACATCGGATTCAGGAGAAGTCGTCGATGAAACCTCAGCCGAGATTGTCGCGGCTGAGCCGGCGGCCGTTCCGGCATACATCCCTTTCGGACTTGGAGCGGACTCTGAGCCTGAAGTCGAAGCTGACGAAGAGACGGAGATCGTCGCGGCGCCAGAGGTGACGACTGACGACGTCCAGCCTGCCGAGGACAATGACTCACCGGTTGAGATCACTGCCGCTTCGCCATTCGCCTTCACCCCATCCGCCCAACCGGACCCCGAACCCGCCCCAGCAGAAACCATGTGGCAAAGCGCTGAAACAGTGGCCGAGGCAGAGGCTGAAACAGAGATCGAGCCGGTCGCCGAAGTCACCGCTGATGCCGCGCCAGAAACACCGTTCCAGATCGCCGCAGAGCCGAGTGAAGAAACGGTTTCTGACTTTTCCATTTCGGCCCCCGCCTTCGGCGCTGTAACCGATACGATCACCGGTGCACCTGAATTGGTCGCTGATGCCGTGAACGATGAACCAGATGGCATGGTCACCGTCGCTGAGACCGAAGACGTGGTTGAAGCAAAAGCCCCTGACGCCGTTGCGCCTGAGCCCGAAGCCGCGCCAGAACCAGCGGTCACGGAACCTGAGCCGCCAAAAACCTATAGTCTGAGCGGCATTGGCGCCGGTTTCGGCCTTGGCGCGCTATCTGCCAAGACCGAGGCGAGCGGCATCCCTTCCGCACGTCCGTCCAACACGCCGGCACCGGAGAAAGTCATCATCGACGCCACCGACGATGTGTTGCCGGAGCTTGAAGGCAATCTCAATGTCTCCCTGGCTGAAACAGCATCAGCTGCCGTCAGTGCCGCGAGTAGCGAATCCGTTGCCGCAGCAGACCCCTCCGAACCGGAGAAAGACACCGAGACGGACATCCTCAAACCCGGAACACGTTTCAATCCCTGGGATTGATCCCACGACAGAATACTCGAGCAACCGAGAGCGCGCCCTTCCGGCGCGCTCTTCTTGCTTGAGGAAAGTGATATCGATGCCACACAAATGGGCAGTGTAAACTTTTTTACAGTCGCGACGGCATTTGAAACTTGTGGGAGCCCGCCCGCAAATCCTATTTGACGTCCCATAGGCGATTTGTGTCGAGTCGCCCCGAACCTCGATAGGAAGTGTCGTCCGATGGTTTTCAAAACGTCGCTAAAACTCACTACGACCGCAGCAATCATTGCAGGTCTGGCAAGTGCCCCAGCGCTGGCGCAAGACGCTGACGAGGCCGACGCGCGCCGCCTTGATCCAGTGGTCACGACGGCCCAGCGCGTCGAGCAGGATGCCCAGGACGTGCCGATTTCGATCACGACAGTTTCGGGTGACAAACTCGACAATATCAAAGCTGGCGGCGCTGATATCCGCTTCCTGTCGGCGCGGGTGCCCAGCGTCATTGCCGAGAGTTCATTCGGCCGCGCCTTCCCGCGCTTCTACATTCGCGGCATTGGCAATACTGATTTCGACCTCAACTCGTCTCAGCCTGTATCGCTGGTCTATGATGACGTGCCATATGAAAATCCGATCCTCAAAGGCTTCCCAGTCTTTGACGTCGAAGGCGTTGAAGTCCTTCGCGGGCCACAAGGTACATTGTTCGGACGCAACACACCTGGCGGGATCATCAAGTTTGACAGCGTCAAACCCGGCGACGACCTGAACGGCTATGTCAAAGGGTCATTCGGTGAGTATAATACAACCGAAGTCGAAGGCGCCGTGGGCTTTCGAGTGAATGATCAATTGGCGCTACGTTTTTCCGGATTGATCCAGCAGCGCGATGACTTTGTCGACAACGCCTTTACCGGCGAAAGCGACGCGTTTGAGGGCTTTGAAGAATCCGCCGCACGTGTGCAGGCACTCTGGTCGCCGCTGGCCTCAACAGACATATTGATCAATCTGCATGGCCGTCAGAATGACAGCGATGCGCGTCTGTTCCGCGCCAATATTATCGAGCAGGGCTCACGCGGCCTGTCGAGCAGTTTTGATTTCGACACAGTCTTTTTCGACGGCCAGAACCGGCTCGAACAAGATGCGTTTGGCCTCACGGTCCGCGTTGATCATGAGCTGAATGAGGCGGTGAACCTGACTTATGTCTATGGCCACGAAACCGCAGAAGTCTTTTCCCGCGGTGATATTGATGGCGGCTTTGGCGCCGCGTTCCGCGGCGCCGGCAATTTCGGCCCAGGCTTTATCCCCTTCCCATCGGAGAGCGCTGGCGGCGTTGATGATCTGCGCCAGGTCACGCATGAAGCCCGCATCGCCTTCGATGATGGCGGCCCCTTGCGCGCCCAGGCGGGTGTCTTCCAGTTCGACGAGCGGGTGAATATCTCATCGCTGAGCTTCGATACCCTGTCCCCAGGCCAGCCGTTGAACGGCTCCGCCTTGCGCAATCAGGATACCGGATCAACCGGAATATTCGCATCGCTCGCTTATGATGTCTCGGACGCCCTGACCCTGGCAGGCGGTTTGCGTTTCACCGATGAAGAGAAAGAGTTCACGGCCGGCCGCGATTCCAGCCCGATTGGCGCTGGCGCCCTCGCCCCACGCACTATCATTGTTGGCGACGATCAGATCAGCTGGGACCTCTCAGCAACCTATCGCGCCTCGGACGATGTCTCTTATTATGCCAAGATTGCCCGCGGCTTCCGGGGGCCATCCGTGCAAGGCCGCCTGGTCTTTGGCGACACAATTTCCAGTGCCGATAGCGAGACCGTCCTGTCCTATGAAGCGGGCGTGAAATCCGAACTGTATGACAACCGCCTTCGCGCCAATGCCAATGTCTTCCTCTACACTTTGGAAGATCAACAGCTGACCATTGTTGGCGGCCTCAACAATACGGTGGCGCTGTTCAACGCCGATGAGAGCGAAGGCTATGGCTTTGAAGCCGATGTCGAAGCACTGATCACTGACAATTTCATCGTCACGGGCGGCCTGTCTTACAACAAGACCGAGATCAAGGATGATGTGCTACTCGCCCCTGGCTGCGGCGCGTCGTGCACGATCCTCGACCCGGCGGTCGTGGTGGACGGGGTCACACGCTATAATATCTCCGGCAATTCCTTCCCGAACGCGCCGGAATGGATCGCCAATTTCACCGCCCGTTACGGTGTACCGTACCGCGATGGCGAACTTTTCGTATTCACAGATTGGGCCTTCAAAGGCGAAACCAATTTCTTCCTCTATGAGAGCATTGAGTTCGCTGAAGACGGCTATTGGCTCGGCGGCCTGCGTGCCGGTTGGGAAGGCGACAATGGGGTCAATGTCTCTGCCTTTGTCCGCAATCTGACAGATGAGCTGGTGCTTGAAGGCGGCATCGACTTCAACAATCTGACCGGCTTCGTGAACGAACCCCGCACCTGGGGCGTCGAGCTCGGATATTCGTTCTAGGCTGGCCGCCGTAAAAGGTGGAAATGCCCGGCATCTCTGCTTTCGGTCGGACGCGGACGTCAGCCTCGTGTTTCACCTGGAAAGGGCAGCTTATTGTAAGCCTCGCCCAGTACATTCGTGCGGTGAGCCAAAAACGCCTTTTCATCCCCCCATGAAAGATCACGAAAACGCGCGATGAAATCTCGCTACTTCAGCTTACGACACTCGGGACTGGCTCTAGTTAGAAAAGATGATCTGTCTTATAGGTCGCGCCAAACTCGAATTGGCTGCGGCGAGCTCTGGTTTTAGCAGGCTATGGCAAGTTGCGAGTCGCGACTTCTCTTTCTTCAAACCACTGAATATATTCATCAATTCCATGTGTATCAATACGCTTCATCGCATCTGCGAGATCCCTATAAAGATCGGCTCTCAATGAGGGGGCGGAAGCAATTCGCTCGATAGCGGATACTTCAGAACTTCGCTCAAGAGCGGACAGAGACGCAGCAAGGATTTCATATTCAGACGCCCCTGAAATCTCAAGAATTCTTGCTAGTAGCAATCTAGCTTCGCGACTCGCATCTATATCAGGAGGAGCATCACTTATTACTTTTCTGAAAGCCAGAGCAGAGTCCGCGTGGCGGTCCATTTTTTCGTATAGCAATCCGAGGTTCAACAACGACACCCAATCATCGGATTTAATTCTGAGCGCACGCCGAATTTTTTCTTCGGCTTCAGTAAATTGTTCCGCCAATGTATGGAGGTAGCCAAAATTTGAATAGAACAAGAATCGTTGGCCTTCAGGATAATAAGGCTCAGCTAGCTCATATTTCTCTATCGCTTTTTCAATCTCTCCAACGATTGCGTAGGTATGTCCAATATTCGTTTGAGCGGATGCCCAGATCGGCCCTTCGGGCAGCAATTCAAGAGCGGATTCAATCGCTTCCTGACACATTTCGACCTCACCGTTTGCAAGGTGTAATTCACCTTTTTTTTGATATAGAATTCCCTTAGAAATCGGTTTTTTTTCCTCAGAAATCTTAAAATCCAGGCGAGCAATAGCGTCCACCAATATTTCTGGATCATCTTCTTGGAAGAAGATTGACCGCGCATTGTTGGCGAACGAAACTGAGTTCAGGTTTTGGTAGTCTTGTCCCTGTTCCAAAAACAATTTCAAAGATGCTCGGTGCTGACGCAGTAAATTAACAGGTGGATATTCATATCGTGCAGCTGAAGCTGCACTGCTCACAAAAATCTGAAGCGTATCCGAAATTTCTTTCTTGAGCGGCATCGTGTTGAGCTGAGTCAATTCTGACTCCGCCAAACTCCAATTTTGATCAGCGACAATCCGTTCCAAACGTGTTGAACATGATACCGGAGCTCGGAGAACTAAAATCGATATCAATCCAATGCAGGTCGCCAGCAAAACCACCAACAGCATTGCAGCGGCCCAACCGTCAAATATGCTCGCGACGCCTCGACCTATTAGATCATATTTAGACCTCAACCTTGCGATACCCCACAAGAAAGCCAAAAAGGGCACAGCAGCTCCCAATATGGGACTGAGCGAAGACAATTCGCTGAATGCGCCAAGCCATGTCCAGCAGTCGAAATACTCTTGTTTAAGAACCATTACCGCGAGTGTCGTTATAGCCAACAACAGGAAAAATGTTGCACTCGCCGATTTAATCGCCGACTGATCCAATCCGCGCCATCCTAAGCTATCCACCTTAGCCGCCACGTCTGCAGCAACATTTCCAGACGGCTCCAACAGCGTCACTTCCTTCAAATATGCAGGAATTTGATCCAATGGCAGAGAGTCAATCAATACGGGTAATACACGCCGACTTGGATTGGGCCACCTTTTGCGGACCATTTCCAATTCACTGAGCGTATATCTTCCTTCGCTCACGGCTTTCTCGGAAATTACGAATACAACCAAATGACAACAAGCGATCGCAGACGCAATTTGATCATGATACGACTCGCCCGGAGGGAGGTCATCACGATCAAAAAAAACTTCATGCCCTCTGCTTCTAAGCGCCATGGCGATGGGCTCGACTTCATCGCGTCGATCGGAACTGTATGATAAAAAAATTCGCATCCCTGAGGTCCCCCGCGAGTTGAATCTACCCAAGCATACGCGCACAATCTACATTGATCTGATTGTTATTTCACTTTGGCAGGCAATCCCGATAAATTAATCCTATAGCAGATCACCCGCTTTTGGCGACTAGCCCCCTCATGCGCTAGAGACAGCTTCAGGCCAAAGTGACGATGTCCGCTCCGACGCCGAAAGAGGACATCCAATTTGCATCAGAAACGGCCTTCGCTTTGGCCGCCTCTCCAAACGCCTAGGGCGTGCAATTGAGGAAGACGTCCCTTAGGGTTGTGCCAACGCGGTCTTACGGCAGAGGGTTTCATGACGATCGAACAGCAAGTTGCAGCGCATTATCGCCATGGCGGATTGGTCAACGCCATTGAAAATGGTTTGGCCGCGCTTGGCTTAAGCCCCGAAACGGCAACCATTCATGACCTGGGCCCGGTTGACGAATTTCATATTGGTGGCCGAATTGCGAGCAGTCACTTTCTCGATCAACTTGGCATTCGGGCAAATACGAAAATCCTCGATATTGGCTGCGGCCTAGGTGGCGGAGCACGTTTCACAGCGGCGACCTATGACGCCCTTGTCACAGGCATCGATCTAACATCGGAATACGTGGATACCGGAAAGGTACTTTGCGACTGGGTCGGATTGGCAGACCGCGTAACTTTGCAACAGGGGAGCGCATTGTCCATGCCGTTTGCGGATGACAGCTTCGACGGGGCCTACATGATGCATGTCGGCATGAATATCGAAGCCAAGGGGAAGCTGTTTGCGGAAGTTCATCGCACGTTGGCCTCGGGCGCTAAATTTGGCATCTACGATATCATGCAAACGAATGTTGGTGATCTAACATACCCGGTGCCCTGGGCCGCTAGCCCTGAAACCAGCTGGCTCGCTGAACCAACGCAGTATAAACACGCGCTCGCGGATGCTGGGTTCGATATGGTTATTGAAAACAATCGCCGGGACTTTGCGCTGGAGTTTTTCAACGGCATCAAAGCATCAAATACGGCGCGAGGCGGACCGCCAGCACTAGGACTTCACACGCTCATGCAAAACACCACCGCCGAGAAAGTTGGCAACATGATCGCAAACATCACAGCAGGTGTCATAGCACCAGTCGAATTGATCGCTGTTAAGCGCTAAAGTCTCCTAAGGCGCCGAAAGCGGATGTGCAGAATCGAGGAGGCAATACGGGTGCGATCGACTGCTCCATCGCACCCGCTGCGAGTAATCTAGGCTTCAGCGATCGTATCTACGGCCTCTTTGCCTTTTCGTTCGTCGATGGCCGTCGTGAAGGTGACTTTTTGACCTTCACTCAATGAACGCATTCCGTTGCGCTCTAAGGCGCTAACATGCACGAAGACGTCCGTTGAACCATCGTCTGGTGCGATAAAACCAAAACCTTTTTGGTCGTTGAAAAATTTAACTGTACCTGGTGTCATAAATAACTCCATTCAAATTTGTTTCGCTCGGAATTGAGCGAGATCTTTCGAGTCTTTTTTTGGAGTTGTCTGAGTCGCGATCGCAAACGCCTAGTTGGGCCTCTGCGATCGAAGCCTGATTGTCCGGCGAAAGTTCGATAGCGCCTTGAGGCATGAATTGGCCCCATAAAGCAAGCAAAAACCGCTGTTCGCGCTGTCATGCTGACGCTCGAATGCTGCGAAATGGAGCGACAGGTGAAAAACGGAGCGCTTGTCGCCCTACTCCGCTGGAACTCGCGCTGGGTGTTGCCAGCCGCGTCCGGTCAGCATGCGGAACAGGCGCTGCAGAGGCTTCATAGTCATGATCCGGTAGACAGCCGGTGTAAAATAAAGCGCCAGGATCGCAGATCCCGCGACGCCGCCAGCAATCCCCGTCGCCAGTGGCATCCAGAACACGTCACCTTGCAAGATAATCGGCACAAAGCCGCCCATCGTGGTCAGCGTCGTCGCAACGATGTGGCGCGTCGCAGCAACGACGACTTCACGCTGCGCGATCACATCATCATTGCGGGCCGCTTCATTGCCGGTGAGCAAAGCCAGGACGACGATGGTCCCATTGATCGATATGCCGAGCAGGCCGAGCGCGCCAAGTATCGCGTTGAAGCCGAGCGGCAAGTTGAACATCCAGACGCCGCCAAAGGCCAGACCCATGGACATGAAACCAACGCCCATCACCAGAAACGCCATGCGGAAGGAATTGAACACCAGAGCCACAGCGCCGAGCATCACCAGGACGAGCGGAACCGCGAGCGAAGCAAGATTGGCTACCGCTTGCGAGCCATTGCTCGATACGCCGCCTTCGATCCAGTCATAGCCGGGCGGCAGTTTGAACCCTGAGGCGTCGAGCTGTTCCTTGAACGCGGCATTGATCGGCGCCGGCAAGGCATAGGGCTCGACATAGGCGAAGACTTCATTGATGCGCTTACCATTGAGCCGGACAATAGTGGCAGTTTCCGGCTCGAGGGTCAGTTGCCCGAGCGCAGATAGCGGTGTGCCGCCGCCGGGTCGGGCATTGCCGATTGTTTTCGAACGCAAGTCGGCGAGTTCAGACCGGCGTTCTTCCGGGGCGATGACACGGACCGGTATTTCTTCAACGCCTTCGAGGATAGAGCCGGCTGGCACGCCTTCCAGTTCAGCGCGGATCTCGCTGGCCAGTCCGGTCAACCGGATGCCCGACATAGCCGTCATGGTTTCATCGGCTTGCAGCGTTACCACGGGCGCGCCGACTTGCAGGCGCGAGCTGGTAAACGTCACGCCAGGCGTCTGAGCCAGGACTTGCCGGGCCTGATTGCCGAGCTGGTTCAGAACATCGAGATTGTCGCCGCGAATAGAAAACGCGATCGGCGCAGGAACGGGCGGACCCTGCTCAAATGGCGTCGCAAGGATCTGGGCTTGCGGAAACTGGCGGCGCAGACTGGCTTGTACGTCTGTGACCAGAACGCGAGTGGTTTCATTATTGGCAAGCTGAACAAAGCCATTGGCATAGCCGGCGACGCCTTCGGTATTGTTCATGCTGTTATAATAGACACGCGGGCCGGGCTCGCCGACAACGAAATGCACGCCTTTAATGTCAGGATAGACATCGCGCAGATAGGTATTCACTTCCTGAACGATGTCGCGGGCTTCATAAATCGTCGCGCTCGGATTGAGCGAGATATCGATCTGGAACTGGTCGCGTTCGGTTTGCGGGAAGAATTGATTGGGCAATTGTCCAGCCAGATAAAAGCCGGTGGCGACGGGCAAAATCCCAATCAACAGGCCGAGTAGCGGGTTGCGCAGCACGCGTTCAATGCTCCAGCGATAGCCATCTGTCAGCCAGCTGAACTTGATACCATCGCGCCAGAACCAGCTGCGCGCTCCGGGAACAGGCGGGCGGTCCAGCATGCCTGCAAGCGCTGGGATCACGGTCATCGCGACAAGGAAAGACATGATCACAGACAGCATCACGGAGAGGCCAATCATGCCAATGAACTCGCCTGCCGCGCCCGGCATGAACGCAATGGGTGCAAAGGCCAGAACCGTTGTCAAAGTTGAGGCAAAAAGCGGCCCGAACAGCTTTTTCAGGGAGTGATCCAGCGCGCCAAGGACTGTTCGGCCATGGACGCGTTCCTGCTCATACTCATCGACGACAACAATCGCATTATCAATCAACAGACCGAGCGAGATGACCAGGCCGGTGACAGACATCTGATGCAGAGGATAATTGAAGAATTTGAACAGCGCCAGGACCAGCGCGACGGTCAGCGGCAAGGCCGTTCCAACGACGATTGCGGCGCGCCACCCCATAACAAAGAACAATACTGAAAAGACCAGCAAGGCCGAGACGGCGAGATTGATCGCCAGGCCATTCAACCGCGACTCGGTATAGCTGCTCTGGTCGAAAATCGGTATCACAGAGATGTCGGACGGCACATTGACGGCAAACTCATCCACCATGGACCGTGCCGATTCCGCCCACAGATCGACCCGTTGATTGGACTGAATATAAGCCGTCACAAAGACTGCGCGCTTACCATTGCTAAAGGCGAGCTTTGTCGGCGGGTTCTCGATGCCTTTGACAACTTCGGCAATGTCCCCGACGCGTAGCGCCGTGCCGTTCTGAGCCTGAGTCAGTGGGATTGAGCGAATGCGCGCGACGCCATCAAATTCGCCGCCTATCTCCAGCCCGATATTGCTGCGACTTCCCCGTACTTCGCCGGCGGGTGCTTTGGCATCTGCGGCGGCGATCAGGCGCGCGGCATCATTCATCGACAAGCCTGCCGCGGCCAATGCAGCCGGGTCAGCCACAACGCGAACTTCCTCTTCGGGAAGCCCCATAATCTCTGTTTCTTCAGTTGCTGCCAGACCACGGAACCGGTCTTCGAGTACTTCCGCGAGCCGTGCCATGACCGCCAGTTGCGGATCGCCCTCGCCTTCCCAGGTCAGGGCCACTGTCATCGTCGCCGCGCCAACATAGACCCGCCGAACAAATGGCTTGGTTGTTCCGGCCGGAAAGTCCGTCTCCGCCAGTTGAACCTGCTGGCGTATCAGTGTCCAGGCATTGTCGACTTCAGTAGCGTTCAGGTCTTCAGCAATCTCGATCGAAATCTGCGATGTGTTGGCACGCGAAACCGCTGAGACCTCTTCGACTTCAGGCAGCTCCATTAGGCGGCGCTCAAGCGGTTCGGTGACAGAGGCTTCAATTCGTTCTGCATCCGCGCCCGGCAGAGTCGTCAGGACGAAACCGAACCGCTCAACCAGCGTGGGGTCTTCCTGTCGTCCGAGGGTCAGGATGGCAAAGAAGCCACTGATCAGAACGACAATCACTGTCAGAATGGTCAGCCGTGGCAGACGAAAGAAAAGCGTTGTCATTGGCCTTATCCGTTTCCGGGAACCAGACCAGCCGAACTGACTTCAACTGGCGTGACAGGCTGTCCGGGCGTGATCCGTTGCAAGCCATCTATGATCACCCGGTCACCATCGCGCACCGCGCCGCGGACATAGATCCGCTCGCCATCCTGGTGAATGATCTCGACAATGCCCGGCTCGGCGATCCAGTCGCTGCCATCCCGACGCGCGATATAGATTGACCACAGACCGCGATCGGCTTCGGTCAATGCTGAAACGGGCAACCACAGGCCTGATTCATTGATCTCACGTTCCATGCCGAGGCGCACCACGGCGCCGGCTGAAACGCTGTCTGGATCGGTAATATCAAACAGTGTGGTGACTGTCCGGTTATTGGCATCAATCACGCCGGTCATGGAGCGCAGCGTTGCTGGAACCCGTCCTTGATCGGAGATCAAGTCATAAGCGTCGCCAATCACCAGAGTGTCCGCGAGCACCGCCGTCAGGCCGATGCGCGCTTCCAATACATCCGCTTCGACGAGCTCGAAGAGCGGCGCCCCGGGACTTGCAATCGCACCTTCATCGGCCATCCGCGCTGTCACTGTGCCTGCAAAGGGCGCCTTGATCCGGGCGAGGTCGATTTGGACGCGCAAGGCGTCAGCATTGGCTTTCGCGGCATCGATCCGGGCATAAGACGTATTGGCCTGTGCCCGGGCTTCATCGACACGCTGACTAGAGACATGCCCTTTTTCCAGCAACGCGATTTGACGATCGACTGTGGTTTCTGCCAGCGCCAGACCGGCTTCGGCTTCCGCCACGATCGCCCGCGCTGAACTCAATTGTGCCTGCAGACTTCTTGTATCCAGCACGGCCAGAGTCTCGCCTTGTTCGACACGGTCGCCAACATCAGCGCGGATTGCTGCGATGCGTCCACCGCCCGCAAAGCCGAGCTGGCTGGAGCGGCGCGGTGAAACAATGCCCGTAAACTTCTCTTCGGCTTTGAACGTCGAACCGAGGTCAACCCGGACGGTTTCCACAGAAATCGGAACCGGCCGCTCAGCCGGCACCAGCGGACCTTCGGCCGATCGGTTCTGCAAGACAAACATGCCAAGCACGGCGAGCACAGCGGCCAGGACGATCAGGAAGATCAATCCCTTCCAGAAAGTCGGCCGCGCTTCGCGCTCGACCGATGCATAGTCTTCTATGTGCTCACTCATGGTGTGCCTCCAATCCACGGATCACTTGATCTGCGTGAAACATAATAAACTCATCCTTTCCGAGCGTGTCCTGGTCGGGCTTAAGCGCTGGAAAACTTGGAATATGGGCAATCATCATGGCGAGGCCATGCATCGAGGCCCAGACCGACTTGGCGGCCAGAATTGGATCGATATCGCGCCGAAACGTCCCAATCTCGACCCCTTCGGCAATCATCCCGCTGAGCACATTGAAAGCTTGCCCTTTGTTTGACAGATCGAACCCAGGCTCGCCATCAACGGGCGCCTCGGTCATCGACTCGCCAGCAAATGCGGCTGCATAGTGATATGGCTTCTCGGCTGCGATCCGCACATAGGTCGCCACACAGTCGCGCGAGCGTTCGGCGAACGGCGTGCTTGTATCGGCAATACGATTGACGTTTTCGAGGATGAGCTCAAAAAATGTCTCTTTGAGTTCATCGACCAGTTCGTCTTTTGAGCTGAAATATTTGTAGATCGCGGCGGGCGAGTAATCGATATTCTCTGCCAGGCGGCGAATGGAGAGCCCTTCGGCCCCTTCTTGTGCAAATACGCGCTCCGCCGCCGTCAGGATGCGGGCGCGTATTTTGTTTCGGCGACGTTCCGCCGGGGAGGAAACAGTGACAGTCATCTTATGGACCCTTTGAACCAGAAATAGTACGCGCGTTCAAAAAGTAAACACCGTTCACTTAAATATCTTTCTGGCATTTGCAGCAACAGCGCCTAAGTGCATGTCATGACAGGCCTTTTCCCCAAATCACCGCCGCTTGGCACGCCGATGCAACCGACTCAGCCGAGCGAAGACGCCAGGGCATTGCTGGCGCTGCGACGTTCAACCAGTAAACGCGGCCTAACAGCGCCGGGGCCGACACCCGATCAGCTCAATGACCTTCTTACGGTGGCAACCCGGGTTCCGGATCACCGACGATTGGCGCCGTGGCGGTTTCTGGTTTTTGAAGGCGGCGCGCGCGATGCCTTTAACCAGCGCGCAGTAGAGATCCAAAAACGCGAACACCCCGATGCGACTGACACCATGCTGGCTGACACAGCTGGCTATTTTACCCGCGCACCAGTGGTGATTGCGGTCATTTCATCGCCCGATGTGACGCATAAAACACCGGTCTGGGAACAGGAACTCTCTTGCGGTGCGGTTTGTCAGAACTTGCTTCTGGCGGCGAATGCCAGCGGCTGGGCGGGGTGTTGGCTGACAGAGTGGATTGCCTTCAGCCCCGGCATCGACGCTCTGCTCGGCCTGACAGAGCACGAACGGATCGCCGGATATTTCTATCTTGGCACTGCGACCGATGATCCTCAGGAGCGTATGCGTCCGGATCTGTCGACCAAGATTGCTCGCTGGTCGGCCTAACCTGGCGCAACTGGATTTTCGTTGATCTATGCGGGCAGTAAAGCCATTGGCAGGCCGGGGCCGCGATAATTCTCAGCCGGGATCTTATCCGCAATTCGGGCATGGAAAGCTGGCAGTTTCGACCAGTGCAGACCAGGGCGCAAATGATGCGCGGTGTGATAGCCGAGATTGCCCGTCAGAATATTGTACCAGCGATGCGTGATATTGTTCGACGCGGCATATTCATCTTCTTCTGAACATCCGGCATGGTGATCATAAGTATGACGGCACGTCATCACGAAGGCGATCAGCATCGGGATGACAAAAATTGCGATGGCATTGAATGGATTGATGAAGATCAGGCCAGCCACCAGCGCCACATGCAACACCGTCATCGCCACAAAGACTTGTCGGATACGAGGGTGCGCTTTGCCATTCTTGAACGCGCAATAATAGCCGGTCATCGCCAGTTTGAACGTATATTCGTGGTTCGACATGACCCGACCATCCGGCGCCCGCCAGGCGGACTCGTCCTTGGTTTGGTCCATATAATTGTCATGATGCCCGAAATTGTGGTGCAGGACCCAGACATTGGCGACGGCGCCGGTTTGCAGACCGAACACCACTTCCATCATTCGGTTCAGCACCGATGACTGGAAAAATGGCACATGCTGATGATGATGGTTCCACGAGCAAATACAAACCTTGGCGGGCACGCTGAGCGCGGCCCAGGCCAGAACCAGCGGCCAAGAAACGACAAAAGCAAAGACCAAGAGATCAACCAGGAACAAAGCGGCGATGATCAGCACAGGCAGCCGGTCTTCCTGAAATCGAAACACGGCGCGGCTGTTTTGAACACCTGATTGAACGTCTTGCATGCATTTCTCGTTTTTCTGGGAAATAAAGCCCGTTTGATTTCTTAACCCGCGCAGAGAGTGCGCCACGGGACATTCGCGCACAACTCTCGCGACTTCAGGTTAATAAAAAGCATCATTTGGACCTAGAACGATTTGATACCGCCGTTCAACCGGGCAATTGCGATTAGTTTTGTCCGGATGCCCATGTCGTGAAGAGAACTTACAACTTACTCAATACCGAAAAGGGCTTCGCTCTCCGCCAGCATGGCCTGGCCGCCTTGCGTGATACTGGCAATCGTGCCGGGCGCAGCGGCGAGTGAGGTTTCCGCATAAAATCCCGCCAACGCCGTCATCCGGCCGCGGATCTGACCGGTTTCGGCGCGCGCTTCGACGGCGCCCTTGGTCAGAAAATGCCCGCCGATCACATCGCCGGCCAGCGCCAGATAAGCCGTCGCCCCGGCCAACGCGACGTCGCGGTCCTCTTTCATCATCCGCTTCATCCACTCTGTGGCTTCGGATAATGCCTTGTTCGCCTCAACCAGCCGGTCTGCAACTTGTACAAGGTTCGGATCATTGGTCTCACGGGCGTCGCGGGCGGTTTGCTCGACATCTGCCAGCATTGAATCCATCGCTGCGCCGCCCGCCATAGACAGCTTTCGCCCGGCCAGATCGATCGCCTGAATGCCATTTGTGCCCTCATAGATCGGCGCAATCCGGGCGTCGCGATAAAGCTGCGCGGCCAGAGTTTCGTTCATGAACCCCATGCCGCCATGCACTTGCACGCCGAGGCTCGCCACTTCGACGCCCATATCTGTCGACCAGGCTTTGGCAATCGGGGTGAGCAATTCCTCTCGCAGTCTCGCCTGTTCGCGAATCTCTTCGGTCTCTCCGAACTCGGCCATGTCGGCGGCGACGCCGCACGCATAGCAGATCGAGCGCGCCGCCATGACTTTGGCACGCATGGTGGTCAGCATGCGGCGAACATCAGCATGATGCAGGATGGGCGCAGCACCTGAGACGCCTTGGGCTTTGCCTTGTTTGCGCTCCTGGGCATATTCGAACGCGGTCTGCCACGCGGCTTCGCCAACGCCGACACCTTCAAGACCGACATTCAACCGGGCTGAGTTCATCATAGTGAACATGCAGGCGAGGCCTTTATTTTCCTCGCCGATCAGCCAGCCTTTGGCGCCATCATATTCCATCACGCAAGTCGGTGAGGCGTGGATGCCGACTTTCTCTTCGAGGCCAATACATTTGACGCCATTATTCTCGCCAAGGCTGCCATCAGCGCCGACTTCGCGTTTCGGTACAATGAACAAGGACACGCCGCGCGATCCCGCCGGTGCATCCGGCACGCGGGCGAGGACCAGGTGAATGATATTTTCAGCCACGTCATGGTCGCCCCAGGTGATGTAAATCTTCTGGCCAGAAATGGCATAAGACCCATCGCCATTGGGGATGGCTTTGGTTTTCAATGCGCCGACATCAGAGCCCGCTTGCGGCTCGGTCAGGTTCATAGTGCCGGTCCATTCAGCGCTGACCAGTTTCGGCAAATACATCTCCTGCTGCTCTCTGGTGCCGTGTGCCAGCAAGGCCTCTATCGCGCCAAAGCTCAACATCGGGCACAGCGCAAACGCCATATTCGCGCCGTGGAACATTTCCATCACCGCCAGGCCGAGCACTTTCGGCAGCCCCTGCCCGCCCCATTCTTCGGGCGCCGACAACCCCATCCAGCCGCCGTCCCGAAACGCTGCATACGCCTCAGCAAAGCCTGGGGCCGATTTGACGCCATCGGCCGTCAGCTGCGCGCCGGCCTTATCCCCGGACTGGTTCAACGGCGCCAGAACATCGCGCGCCAATTTGCCAGCTTCGTCGAGAATCGGATCGATCAGATCAGAGTCATAATTCTCAAATGCTGCATGGCCTTCGAACTTTGTCAGACCAGCGAGTTTCGACAAAGCGAACGCGATATCAGTAACAGGGGGGGTGTACGCCATGGATCATGCGGCTCCAGCATAAGAGTTATATTGCGTGTTTCCTTATAACGTGACTGGCCAAGAAGAAATCCCACGTTACCTTTTGGCGCAGTAAACATGATTCACGCAAAGGACCCTCCCATGCGCACACTCGCTATCGCCGCCAGCCTATTGGCCTTCACCCTTCCTGCTCACGCTGAGCCAACCCTCGAAGGCGTCGCATCAGGCCTGTACGAGCTTGAAAAGACACACGCTTTTCTGACCTGGACGGTCACCCATAATGGCATTTCGGGCTATAGTGTGAACTTTACCGATTTCGATGCAGACCTGGTTTTTGACGCCGAAACCCCGGCAAATTCGCAGCTTTCGGTCTCAATCAATCCGGCGGGCTTGAACACAAATTACCCGGATCCGGCCAAAAAAGCCGATTGGGAAGCTGAATTGGCAACAGATTCCCGCTTCCTGAATGGCGGCGAATTCCCGACCATCACCTTCGCATCAACCGCGGTTGAGCAGACTGGCGATTTTTCCGGAACCGTCACGGGCGATCTGACATTTCTCGGTGTTACCAAGCCGGTCACACTGGATGTGTCCTATGGCGGTGTCGCCAATCCACCCTGGTTCGGGCAGCGCGATGTGATTGGCTTTACCGCCTCGACCACGATCACCCGGTCAGAGTTTGGTAGCACAGCGCTCGGCGGTGTGGTCGGAGATGACGTGGTTATCGAATTCTCAGGCGAATTCCTGCAGGCCGAAGAATAATCAGAGCGCTCAGACGCAAGAGGATTTGAAGAATATGACGATTAAGACACTCATCGCAGCTGGCATCGGCGCATTTGCGCTCACTGCCTGTGGCGGATCAGCCGGCGATTCAACGATCGAAGATGCCGCCACGCCGCCTGTCGAAGCGGACACATCGGCATCAGACGGTGAATTGCACGCCCTGCTCGCAGATGTCGCCGCAGGCGCTTATTCTCTGGAAAAGAGCCACGCGTTTATGACCATCACTGTCGGGCACAATGGCGGCATCTCGAATTACCGGATCAGCTTCACTGATTTCGACGCCGACCTGGTCTTCGATCCCGCAGCACCGGAAACCTCCAACGTGTCATTTTCGATCAACCCAATGGCGGTCGAATCCAATTATCCGGGTGACTACAAAGCCGGTCACGCTGATAGCCAATGGGATAGCTGGAATGAAGATATCTCGCGCGACGCCAAATGGCTGAATGCGGACGCATTTCCGGAGATCACTTTTGAGAGCACCGCGATCGAAAGAACCGGCGACCTCGCGGGCAAAGTCACGGGTGATCTGACGCTACTCGGTGTGACCAAGCCTGTGACACTCGATGTCTCTTATGGCGGTGTCGCGAACCCGCCCTGGTTTGGTGAGCGCGATGTCATCGGCTTCACCGCAAGCACAACAGTCCAACGGTCGGAATTCGGCATGGCGGCTTACATTCCAAACATCACGGATGAAGTCGCCGTCAGCTTCTCAGGCGAATTCCTGCAGGACGAATAAGCATGAGCGCATCATCCGAGCGATATTCGAGTGTTGCGATCACGCTGCACTGGGTGATGGCGATTGCCATTGTCGGAATGATCTTGGGCGGTTGGTATATGGGCGATCTGCCGGACGGTGCGCCGGGGCAGTATTTCCTCTACCAGATGCACAAGTCGATTGGCATCACGATCCTGTTGCTGACCTTGGCGCGAATTATCTGGCGGGTGATGAATCGCCCGCCAGCATTGCCGGCTGAGATGAACAGTCTGGAGAAAACCGCCAGCCATCTCGTCCATCTCGGATTTTACGGCTTGATGATCGCCTTGCCTCTAACGGGCTGGCTGTATAGCTCGGTCAGCATCAAGCTCGATGTACCGACGGTGCTTTATGGCATGATCAGCTGGCCGGATGTGCCCTTCGTCGAAGGCCTGAAAACCGAAGCCGCCAGCGGCGCGGTCAATTTCATTCACTCGAAACTCGCCTGGGTAGTCTTGGCCCTGCTTGGCTTGCACGTCGCAGGCGCGATCAAGCATGAGTTCAGCGCTGAAGAGGGGGTTCTGAAACGCATGATCCCCGGCCTGTTCGGCAAAGCGGAAAAGCCTGCCGCACCGGGCCGCGGCGCCGTGACGGCGTTTGGCAGCGCGCTGGCCGTCCTGGTGATTGTGGCGGGCGCATCGCCTGTGCTTTCTCTGCTAAGCGGATCGGGTCAGGCGGTTTCCGCTGATGCGACGTTTGAGCCAAATTGGACCGTCAATTCAGACGCCTCGTCGATTCAGTTCTCTGGCACCCATGATGGCAATATCTATTCAGGGAGTTTCTCCAACTGGGATGCGGCGATCCAATTCGATCCGGAAAACCCCGGGAATGGCGACGTTCGCGTGACGGTTTCGACCACAAGCGTTGAGGCCAGTCAGAAACTCTACTCAGACAGCCTGCCCTCGCCTGAATGGTTCAATACTGCCGCTTTCCCGACGGCAAATGTTGAAATCCTCAACATCGCTGCTGCCGGGGGTGATCAATACACATCCACGGCGCGCCTGACCCTGAAGGATCTGACAGTCGACGCCGCCTTTCCGTTCTCGCTAAAGATTGACGGTGACGCGGCAAGCATGACCGGTCAGGCCGTGTTCCAGCGCAAAGCCCTCGATCTCGGCCAGAGCTCTGATCCGAATGCCGACTGGGTCGCCGAAGACGTGACGGTAGATGTCGTGGTCGAAGCATCGCGCAACAATTAACGCATCAATCGGTCAACTTGTTTCCGGTGGGCGTTTGTCGCAAACTGGCGACGGAGAAGGACCCGAGATGGCTGTTACGATCGCGCATGAAGAACATCATTACATCCAACGCACAGGATGGCTGCGCGCCGCTGTGCTTGGGGCCAATGATGGCATCCTTTCAACCGCCAGCCTGATGATCGGCATTGCCGCAGCAGCAGCGACGTTCAACGACATCCTGCTCGCCGGGATCGCGGCTCTGGTTGCTGGGGCGCTTTCAATGGCAGCAGGCGAATATGTCTCGGTCAGTTCGCAGTCCGACACCGAACGCGCCGATCTGGAGACCGAACGCAAAGCCCTGCGCGACAATCCGGAAGGCGAACTGCAAGAGCTGACGGAAATTTATGTCGAACGCGGGCTGTCGAATGATTTGGCGCAGCAAGTCGCGCAAGAGCTGATGAAAGCTGGCGCGCTCGAAGCCCATGCCCGCGATGAGCTTGGCATCTCGGATCTGTCGAAGGCCCGGCCCTTGCAAGCGGCCTGGTCATCCGCCGTCAGTTTTGCAGCAGGTGCGATCCTTCCGATTGGGGTCGCTTTGATTGCGCCAAAAGAGAATACCGGCATCGCCATAGCGGGCGCGTCACTGCTCGGTCTGGCACTACTCGGGGTCCTTTCAGCCCGTGCGGGCGGCGCCCCGGCGACACGCGCAGTGGCGAGAATTGTCTTTTGGGGAATGGGCGCGATGGCACTGACTGCCCTGGTCGGACGGCTGTTTGGCGTTGCGGTTTAGGCGGCGCCCTCATAAGAGCGCCGGATGACCGCGTCTATTCTCAACCCGACACCTGACATTATCGCGCGTGCCGCCGAAACGCTGCGCCGCGGTGGTCTGGTCGCGATGCCGACGGAAACCGTCTATGGGCTGGCTGCGAATGCTGCGGATGGGAAAGCCGTGGCGCAGATCTATGCTGCGAAAGGCCGGCCAATTTTCAATCCGCTGATCGCGCATGTCGCATCGCTCGAAATGGCACAGCGCGAAGGGGTGTTCAGCACCCGCGCGCTTTCACTTGCAGAAGCATTTTGGCCGGGACCGCTGACCCTGGTGGTCGACGTGGCGGAGACGGGAACCGTTTCAGACCTTGCCCGTGCCGGCCTGGACAGTATCGCTCTGCGCATGCCGGCCCACCCCGTCGCACAGGACTTGCTATCGGCTTTTGGCGCGCCATTGGTGGCACCGTCCGCCAATCCCAGCGGGCAGATCAGTCCAACACGCGCCGAACACGTAGCGCAGGACATGGCCGGAAAACTCGATCTCATCCTGGATGGCGGCGCGTGCAGCACAGGAGTCGAGTCGACGATCATCGATGCGCGCGGCAAACATCCGGCTTTGCTTCGCCCTGGCAGTCTTTCAGCCTCTGAGATCGCACGCATCTGGCCGGACCTGATCCGTCCGGCGCTTGATCCCGACGCGCCGCAATCACCTGGGCAACTACTCCGCCATTATGCACCGAAGGCACGTCTGCGCTTGAACGCTGAGGCCGCGCAACCGGGCGAAGCCTATCTTGGCTTTGGTTCAGGTGATGCGACGCTCAACCTGTCTTCAAACCGCGATCTTGCCGAAGCCGCCGCCAACTTGTTTGCGATGCTGCGACAGCTCGATGCCGAGCATGATCGCATTGCGGTCGCGCCGATCCCGACGGATGGACTGGGAGAGGCGATAAATGACCGCCTTACGCGCGCAGCAAAACACGCGTAAGATGTCGGAATGGAGTTATCATCTGAATTTCTAGACGCCGCAAAAACCCTGCTCGGCGACAAAGGCTGGCGCATGGATGCTGAAAGCCTGGAAGATGTCTCAACGCCGTGGCGCGGGACATATCAAGGTCACACGCCGTTTCTGGCGCTGCCAGACTCAACCGAGCAAGTCGCCGCACTGGTCAAGCTTTGCGGCACGCACGGCGTGGCCCTGACCCCGCAGGGCGGCAATACAGGTCTGGTCGATGCCGGCACACCGCATGGCGAGATCACGCTTTCCATGCGCAGGATGCAGGCCGTGCGCGCCATAGATCCGATCAATAATTCACTGGTCATCGAAGCGGGGGCCCCGCTAGTCACTGCGCAGACGGAAGCTGAAAACGCCGGCCGTCTCTTTCCCCTATCGCTTGGCTCAGAAGGTACGGCGACGATTGGCGGCCTGATCTCGACCAATGCTGGCGGCGTCGCGGTGCTGCGCTATGGCATGATGCGGGATCTGATCCTCGGCCTCGAAGTCGTACTGCCGAGTGGCGAGATCTGGGACGGCCTGTCGGGCCTTCGCAAGAACAATACAGGATACGATCTCAAACACGTCTTCGCCGGCGCTGAAGGCACGCTTGGCATCATCACGGCCGCGACGTTGAAACTCTTCCCGCAAGTCGTTCGCGTCTCCGCCTGGGTCAGCTGCAAGAGCGCCGAGGATGTCGTCAACTTGTTGGCTCTGACACGGGATCATGCGGGCGACACAGTGACGAGTTTCGAAATCATTCCCGCCAATGCGATCAAGATGGTGCAATCAGAAATGCCTGATGTTCGCGATCCAAACCCCTCAGACTTGCCTTGGCGGGTGCTTTGCGAAGTTTCGATGGCGCGCGAGGCGCACGCCCGCGAGGTTATGGAAACGGCTTTGCAAGCGGCCTTCGATGCGGGTCTGGCAGAAGATGCATTAATCGCTGAAACCCTGACCCAGGCGCAAAGCTTCTGGACCATTCGCGAGAGCATCCCGCTCTCCAAACGCGCTTACGGAACCGCGATCAATCATGATGTCGCCGTGCCTGTATCGAAAATTCCTGAATTTCTGAAGGTCACCGAAAAAGCCATTTGCGATCTCTCGCCAAACGCTGAAATTATCGCTTTCGGCCATGTTGGCGATGGCAATCTACACTATTCAGCGTGTGAACCGATGGGCGCGGCAAATCCCGTCCTCGGCAATCAGGCCAGCCAGATCACAGAGATTGTGCATCAGCACGCCATGGCCTTTGGCGGGTCGATCAGCGCCGAGCACGGCGTCGGGCGTCTCAAGCGCGACGAGCTTGAAACCATACGTCCTCCCGCGGCCACGGATGCCATGAAAGCCATCAAACATGCGCTTGACCCGAACGGCATCATGAACCCTAATCGCGTTGTGCGGTTCGACTAGAACGCGCCAGAACTGCGAATAGGACGGGGACAATTCTATGTGTGGACGGTTTTTCCGGCACGGCGTGTCGTGGGAAGAGTATAGCTCTTATCTCAGCTTGTTTGAGTATGCCGGCATTGATCCGCCAGAACCGGCCTACAATATCGCCCCAACACAAATCGCGCCGATTGTACGGATTGCCGATGAAGACGAAGCAGTGCCAAAAGGCGTTCGTCATATGGCCCCGGCCATGTGGGGCCTGGTGCCGAGCTGGTGGCGCAAACCGCTTAGCGAAAAGAAATTCTCCACGTTCAACGCGCGCAGCGAAACCGTCGCCACGTCAAACACATTTCGCGGCAGCTTCCGGCACAAACGCTGTCTGGTCCCGGTCAGCGGATTTTATGAGTGGACCGGCGCCAAAGGCAAGAAGACGCCATTTGCGATTGGCTTGCGCAATCGCCGCTGGTTCTGTTTCGCCGGGCTATGGGACCGCGCCACGATTGATGGCTCAGAGATTGATACATTCACCATTCTGACCACAAGCCCAAATGATTTGATGGCCGGGCTACATACGCGGATGCCGGTTATTCTGGACCCATCCAATTATGAACGCTGGCTCGACACGTCCAGCCGCGACGTCGAGGACTTATTCGAACCCTTCCCAACAGATGCCATGCACGCCTGGGCTGTCGCGCCCACCGTCGGCAATGTCCGCAATCAAGGCATTGAACTGATCGAAGAGGTTTAGCGGCCCCCGCTCTCCTGACGAAAGTCAGGATCTATGGCGGTCGAGGAAGATCTCAAAACACATCAGCCAGCCGCATTGGATGCCAACTTACGCTGGCAGAACGGGATTGCTTTCATTCGGAGAACATATTAAGAACATGGCAGTTGGAGGATACGCAAATCTTCTATGTCTACATCACGACCAGCATGAAAAATGGCACACTCTATATTGGTCAAACCGACGATATTGTCCGACGCGCGTGGCAGCATAAGACCAGTGAAATTCCTGGTTTTTCGCGCAAATACAAATGTCGGCGCCTGGTCTGGTATGCGGAATTTCCAACCCGCGACGAGGCCAAAAATCGAGAGCGACAAATGAAGAATTGGCGGCGCCAGTGGAAAATTGAGCTGATCGAAACCGACAATCCCGAATGGCGCGACTTGATGGAAGATCAATTTCCGATCGGTCGCAGACACTACCGCGTCACGCCCAAACACCCGATTTCCTGACGAAAATCAGGACCTATGGTGGATGATGAAGACCTCGAATCTCATCAGCCAGCCGCCATGGATGCCAACTTGCGTTGGCAAAGCGGGATTGGATCAACGCCTACGCGAGGAAGAGCGAGACTGTTAACCTTGCACCGCAGCAGTCAGCACATCGCAGACTTTGTGCACTTGTTCAGCAGACATATAGGGATGCATCGGCAAGCTGAGCGAGTCTTCTGCTGCCGCTTCGCAGACGGGCAGACTGCCTGTTTCTGCGAGATGCGAGAAGGCCGGCATTTGATGGATCGCCATGTCGTAATAGATGCCGCTCGGAATGCCTTGGTCAGAAAGCTTGGCGCGAACTTCAGCGCGGTTCGGCACGCGAACTGTGTAAAGCCCGTAGCCATTTTCCTGGCCTTCGAGCGCTTGCTGCAGTCCGACGACGCCCTCTAAGCGCTGATTGTAGATGCTCGCCGCTGCGATCCGGCGCGCCCGCTCAGCTGCAAACAGATCGAGCTTTTCGGAAACGACGGCACACTGAATGGAATCGCAGCGGCCATTGATCCCTACCCGAACCGACTCTTTGCGATTGTCGCCCGTGCCGTGCCAACGGATGGAGCGCATGCGGTCCGCGAAATCCTTGTCCTGGCAAAGAATGGCGCCGCCATCCCCATAACCGCCAAGCGTCTTAGTGGGGTAAAAGCTGGTGGCTGTGATTTCAGCCAGATTGCCAACCCAGCGGCCCTTGTCTTTGCCGCCAAAAGCCTGGGCGCCATCTGCGATCACACGCAGACCATGCGCATCAGCGACGGCTTGAATGGCCGTATAATCAGCTGGCAAGCCATACAAGTCGACTGGCATGATGGCACGCGGTGTCAGCTGGCCATCAGCTTTCACGGCATCAATTTTCCGCGCCAGGTCCGCTGGATCCATGTTGAATGTATTTGGATCAATATCGACAATCACCGGATATCCGCCCGACAACAGCACCGCATTGGCTGTGGCATTATACGTAAACCCAGGAATGAACACCGCGTCGCCTTCGGCAATTCCCATTGCCAGCAGCGGCATAACCAAAGCCTGTGTCCCGGATCCAACTGCAACGACGTCCGCAGCGCCGGTGAAGGCCGCAAGTTTTTCCTCGCATTCCGTCACTTCAGGGCCGCCAATGAACCGGCCATGGTCGAGAATATCAATCCAGCGCTGTTCAAGCGCGGGTCGGATCAGCGATTGCTGCGTTTTCAAATCGAACAGCTGGATCGGGGCATCCGCTGGAAGCTCAATAAGGTCAGTCGTTTGCGGGTCAGAAAAAGCCATGGATCAGGTTCCTAATGTGTGAAGAGCCGAGAGTTCAGCTTGCTCGGCAAGATGAACGGCGTGAGCGGCCTCGCGGCCCGGTATGGCGCAGTCGCGTTCCCCCAACGCAGCCGCAAAGAAAGCCTCATCCGCCGCCCCCAGCGGATCAGGCAAGTCAGCCGAAACATCGGCCTTGATCGTATATTCAGTCGTGTTTTCAATTTCGCGGGTCAGGAAATTGATCGCGATAATGCCGGTCGAATAAGTCAGAATCATACGCCGGTCGCGCTCGGCGGCGCAGCGGCTGGCGGTCACTTCGGCGCGCCCACAAGCATATTGCACGATCGCCGTGGCCTCGTCGACATGGTCCGTATGAGCCCGTCGCGCGCGGGTCTCGACTTGCGGCGCGTGGCCATTGGCTTTGCCCATGAGCATTGCGACCATATCGAGATCATGGATCATCAGGTCCCAGATCACGGACACATCGCCCGCCCGTCCATCTGGCGCCGGCGGCCCCATGCGATAGGCCTCAATCTCGGTTGGGGCTTCGGCGATATCGAACAGACCCATGGCCTCGAGGACAAACCTCTCCTGATGTCCGACTTGCAGGACGAGGCCCTTTTCTTCGGCAAGATCAGCGAGCCTGTCGGCCGCCGAGCCGATCAGCGCCAATGGCTTTTCAACCATTACGTGGCAGTCCGCCTCGAGCGCGGCGCGAACGACCGCTTCATGATAAGTCGCCGGACACGCGACCAGAACCGCGTCGCAGGCGGCCAGCATTTCGGCTTGTGACGCAAAAGCAGTGACGCCATGTTGTTCTGCCAGCGCCGCGCATCGCGCTGCATCAGGATCGAACACACCCAGGAACTCGGTTTTGTCCGAGCCTGCAATCTTGCCGGCATGATAGCCCCCAAAGACCCCTGCTCCGACCAGTCCGGTTTTCAGACTTGCCATTGATTTACTCCACGCTTTGGTCGCTCCTTCGCATTTAGTAGGAGTCCTGCGCAACTGAACTTATCGGCAAAGTCCATCAAAAGGCATTGCGAATTCTTACAAGCCCCCCTTTGCTTCCGGCGCGGCAACAGCCACATAGCAACTCTACAAACAGGAAGGATACGCAATGCCCGCCATCTCATCGAAAGACTGGACCCTCGCCAAACGCCCCGTCGGAGAACCTCAAACCGACGATTTCGGCATGGTCACCAATGAGGCTCCAGAGCCGGCTGCTGGCCAGATCCAGGTGCGTAATAGCTGGATGTCTGTCGATCCTTACATGCGCGGACGGATGTATGACCGGGAAAGCTATGTGCCACCTTTCCAGATTGGCGAAGTGCTGCAAGGCGGCGCTGTTGGACGTGTGACCGCGTCCAATCACCCGGATTATGCAGAAGGTGATCTGGTTCAATCCATGGCCGGTTGGCGCGAAGCCTGGACGGCGGCACCCGAAGCCGTCATGGCCCAGAAACTGCCAGGCGATACCGGCCTTCCGGACAGCGCCTTTCTGGGCATTGTCGGCATGCCTGGTCTGACTGCCTATGCTGGCATCCTGCGGGTTGCTGAGCTTAAGGAAGGCGACGTCGTGTTCGTTTCTGGCGCTGCAGGCGCGGTTGGTTCAGCCGTTGTGCAGATCGCCAAAATCAAAGGCTGCACAGTGATCGGATCAGCTGGTGGCACGGAGAAATGCAATCTCGTAAAATCGCTGGGCGCCGACGAATGCCTCGATTATCGCGCTGCGGGCGGTTATGAAGGCTTGCTCGCGGCCCTGCGCGCAGCCGCCCCTAAAGGCATTGATGTCTATTTCGACAATGTCGGCGGTGACCATCTGGAAGCCGCGATTGAGTGCGCCCGCCCGATGGCTCGTATGGCGATTTGCGGGATGATTTCTCAGTATAATGACACAGAACCACGTCCCGGCCCGCGCAATATGATTCAAATTGTCGGCAAGCAGCTGCAAATTCGCGGCTTCATTGTTTCAACGCATGCGGACATGCTTCCGGACTTCCAGCGCGATATGGCGGGCTGGATCAAGGGCGGACAAATGAAGTTCGAAGAGACTGTGATGGAAGGTGTTGAAAATGCACCAAACGCCTTCATGGGGCTTTTCTCCGGCAAAAATAAAGGCAAGATGCTGGTTAAGCTAAGCTAGGGGTAGCGTCTCTTTGAGACCACGCTGACAATGCGCCAGTCCATTTTTGATTTTGTAGATAATCTGGATACGCTTCTGGCTGTCATTGTCGGCGCCCTGCTCGCGACCGGCGGGGCGATGGTTGCTGAACTGGTGCAGGACCGCCTCGGCCAAAAACGAAAAGAGCGGGACGCGGCCCGGTTTTTCGGTGAAATTCTCGCCTCAGTTGACCTTATTCTAGATCGCGCATTTGCGACACTGGAAGTTGGGGAACGCTGGGGCGATGTCACGCAGCGGATGTTTCGAACGGCGTTTAACGAAGCCGCGATTTACGAACGCAATCGCGAACGCCTGTTTGAGATTCGCGATATGGGTCTGCGACGGGTCATCCACGTGCACTTCTTGACCGAGATGGTACCTCTGGTAGCCCTGATCGAGCAGTGCCGCGACATCGCAGCCCTCGAAAAAGACCTGAAACACCCGGAAATGTTTAGCGACTTGCAAGTCGATGCTATGACCACCGAACTGGAGCGCCTGAAAATCGCGCGCGAAGGCGCTTTAAATGCGGTGAAGGAGGAGCATGCGAAAACTGAAGATATATGCAAACAACTTGAGCCGATGGCCCGAGTGAAGTTCTAGATCTCCGGGCATCCTCTCGAACAATTCAGCAATATCTTAGTAATAATACTCATCCAAACCACAAGTATCATATATTGATCACACTGATTGAGTATTGATTGTGTATTGGAGACCTAAATGCCCCGCCTGTTCGATGCGTATATTATTGTAGACTGGAGCGCCGCGGCAAAGCCCGTAACAGGCGCGAACTCGATCTGGATTGGCGTGCGGGCGCGGGATGCACGGCTGAGATTTCAGTTCACCAGCGCCAATCCCAAGACCCGACTTGAAGCCCGAACACTGATCTCTGATCTGGCACAGAAACTGATCAGCCGAGGCGATAAAGTACTGATCGGCTGTGATTTCGCGTTTGGCTACCCGGCCGGAACAGCGAAAGCGATTGGTCTTGATTGTGACGCCATGCCGCCCTGGCAAGCCATGTACGCCCATATCGCATCAAAGGTGAAAGAACGGGACGACAATAGTAATGCCCGGTTCGCGCTCGCGGCGGGCTTGAACTATGCCATGACCAAAGGCCCGCATCCGTTCTGGGGAACGACCAAGAAGGATCAGGTGTCGACTCTGTCCATGAAGAAAGGCGACTTTTCGGCGCCGAGCTCACTTCCCGAACACCGGCTCAGCGAGGCCTGGATAAGATCGGAATTCAAGGCCTCACCAAAGTCGGTCTGGCAATTGATCGGGGCTGGCGCGGTCGGCTCGCAAACATTGCTGGGCATCGCGACGGTCGCCCATTTGCGAGACGAAATTGACGGTGCGCAGATTTGGCCATTCGAAACGGGCTTCAAATCCCTGACTGCAGATGACCTCGCAAATACCTCCTGTGTGCTCGCAGAAGTGTACCCGAGCACCCTCAAAATCACACCAGAACCGGGTGAAGTTCTGGACCTGACACAGGTCAAAATGCTCTCAGAACACCTCGAATCACTCGATTCTGCGGGAAAATTGGCCTCCGCCTTCGGACCACCCGATACACCTTCTGGTAGAGAAATTGAGCAAATTACCTGTGAAGAAGGGTGGATTTTGGCAAAATAACGCTGAATCGCCCGTATTTATTGGCTTTTCGGGATTCACGGCCAAATCGAATCATGAACAATGCCCTCAACGGCAATTACCGCCGTTAGAACTAAGGGAGATCCCAATGAACAAGGGTGAACTGACCAAAGCAGTGGCAGAAGCCGCAAGCATGTCTCAGGCGGAAGCCGGACGCGCTGTGGACGCTGTCTTTGATTCAATCTCAGGTGCGGTCAAAAGCCGTGACTCAGTCGCCATCGCTGGCTTCGGAACTTTCGTTGCGAAAACACGCGGTGCTCGTGAGGGTCGCAACCCTGCGACCGGAGAGACGATCAAGATTAAAGAGAAAACCTCTGCTGCTTTCAGACCGGCTTCGGCTCTGAAAGACATCTAAGGTCAATCGCTGTTCTAGCGATTCTTTCTAAACGGCGCGTCGCTTCTAGCGGCGCGCCGTTTTCCATTCCAGAAGAGCCCATTGCAACACGCTGGCGACCAGAAGCGTAATCGTGACTGCTTCCATCATACCGCGCGCGCCGCGCCCCATTGAGACGCCCATCAGGTAACAGAGCGGGATCATCAAAACGAAGAATGACGCGATATGGATCGCTGATGGCAACCAGACCACACCCTGCGCGCGCAAGGCCATGGACGCGGTTGCCTGCAAGCCATCAAACGTCGTCGCCAAAGCCGCATAGATCAGCAACGCCGCAATCGCGGGTGCCAGCATCGTGCCATCGATACTGGCTTCGGCATTGACCAGCAGCAAGGCAAAGCCATCCTTGAAGACCAGGATCAGAATTGCCAGGCCAATCCCGAGGATAAAAGTCGCTGCCACGCCGAGGCGCGAGGCATCTTTCACGCCTTGCATATCGCCTCGGCCATAGTGTTCAGCGACCCGCACACTGGTCGCTGTGCCAATGCCGAGAAAGAACATGAAGCAAAAGCCCATGATCTGAACCGAATAGCCATAGACGGCATTGGCCGCGACGCTGATAAAAGCTGCAATGGTGTAGGTCATATTGAACCCGCCCCATTCGGCGACATTCGAGATGGCTGTTCCGCCGCCGACTTTGATCTGGCGATTGGCTTCGTTTCCTGGGCCCGGCTCCGATTGTTTCAGGGCAGGCGTCAGCCAAATCACAAATCCGATCAGTGCGATTGTTATCGCCCAACGCGACCCAACAGTCGCATAGGCCACGCCTTCACCGCCCATTTGCGGCATGCCCCACCAGCCCAGAACCAGCGCCAGATCGATCGTCAGATTGATGCCGACGCCGAGATAGGACGTAATGGTCACAAGCAAAGGCCGACGCAGCGCCTCAAGATAATAGCTACAGACCGTCGATACCATGAAGCCGAGAAGGCTGAATGACAGGATTTTCGTGATTGTCGATGTCTCTGCCGCGAACTCACTCGGCGTCATGGAGGCGCTGATCTCTTCGTTTGGATTGATGTGAACGAAGAGAAAATTGAACAATGGCTCGGCCACCAGATAGACCACAGCTGTGACCAGAATTCCGAGACCGATCGCCCAGACCATGCCGCGCCGAAAAATACGACCTGACAAATGCTGCTCACCGCGTCCGACCATTTCCGATGTCAGAACCTGTACCCCGAGCAAAATCCCCATTCCAAAACCGAGCATCACGCCAATTGGCAGCCAGGAGTTCAGAATGAAGGCAAGCTCATGCTCCTGACCTTTGACTTGGCCAAGCACAATCGCATCCGTCAGGCCCATCAGCATCCACGACAGACGTGAGATCGCAATCGGCCCTGACAGCCGCAAAAGGTCTACAATTTCAGAGGCCCGCGCCCAAGCGGGCCATGCCCGCTGGGTCATGGTGGTTTTCCTGCTTATCCGGTCACGCGTGATGGCATTGGAGAAGAATCCTTAATCTGAAGCAGCTTCTCAGCGATAAGGAACGCAAGTTCAAGAGCTTGTTCGCCATTTAGACGAGGATCACAATGAGTGTGATATCTCGATGACAGGTCATGCTCTGAAATCGCCTGCGCGCCGCCAATACATTCGGTAACGTCCTGGCCAGTCATTTCGAAGTGTACGCCGCCTGGCACGCAGCCCTCGGCATTCATCACGTCGATAAAGCCGCGAACTTCCGTCAGGATATGATCTACTGGCCGCGTCTTGAACCCTGAATCAGTCTTCAATGTATTGCCGTGCATCGGATCACAGGACCAAACCACAGTCCGGCCGCTCGCTTTCACAGCCCGCGCCAATGGGACCAGACCCTCAGAGACGCCCTCAGCCCCAAAACGAGAGATCAGTGTAATCCGACCCGCTTCATCATCCGGGTTCAGCGTTTCGATGATCCGCAGCAATTCATCAGGTTCGAGACCCGGGCCACATTTCATGCCAATCGGGTTCTTTACGCCTTTGCAAAATTCCACATGGGCGTGATCGACCTGACGGGTCCGGTGACCAATCCACAACATGTGCGCCGAAGTGTCATACCAGTCGCCCGACGTGGAATCCACGCGCGTCATGGCTTCTTCATAGCCGAGCAAAAGCGCTTCGTGTGAGGTATAGACTTCAACTTGCGCCATTTGCGGGACGCTTTGTGATGTCACGCCGCAGGCTTTCATGAAATCAAGCGCATCAGATATCTTGTCCGCCATATCGCGGTACTGCTCACCCAAAGGCGAGCGGTCGACAAAGCCGAGCATCCATTGGTGCACATTGGCCAGGTCAGCATAGCCGCCGCGCGTAAAGGCGCGAACCAGGTTCAGAGTCGAGGCGGATTGCGAATAGGCTTTGATCAACCGCTCAGGGTCTGGCACCCGTGCGGCTTCTGTGAAGTCCATGCCATTGATATTGTCGCCGCGATAGGATGGCAGCGTCACACCATCAATCTCTTCGATCGGCGAGGAGCGCGGCTTGCCAAACTGGCCCGCCAGACGGCCAACTTTGACCACGGGCTTTGACGCTGCATAAGTCAGCACGACAGCCATTTGCAGCATTACCCGCAACGTATCGCGAATATTGTCGGCACTGAACTCTTTAAAGCTCTCAGCACAATCACCGCCCTGTAGCAGGAAGGCTTCGCCCGCAGCAACGCTGGCCAAATGCTTTTTCAGCGTGCGCACCTCACCAGCAAACACCAGCGGCGGAAACTCAGCCAGTCGGCCTTCAACATCTTTCAGATGGTTGAGGTCCGGATAATCTTCCGGAATGTGCTTGGCGGGGCGCGCGCGCCAGCTGCTTGGCGTCCAAGTCATGGGCTTCTCCTTAAGGTCGCGCTTTATGCACAGGCAAAGTCACACAATCAAGCTTTCGAAGACGGATATGACAGGAAAGTGTGGCTCGGATGAGATATTCAGGCTACGAAACACTAAAAGCCTCCCAGACGGACCTGTTTCAATGTCGCAGCTTTTCATTGCCCACGGGCATCGTGATATCGACCCGCTACTGCAGGTCCACGAGGCTATGCGCCGCGCCGCAATCCCGACCTGGTACACGCCGCCCGGCAGCAAAGACGTCGATCCAGAGACGATGTATGAGGCGATCGACAATGCGTTTGGCATGGTGGTTTTGGTTTCGGCCTCGTCAATCCGCTCTAAAGCCGTTCAGATGCAATTGGACCGGGCCCGCGAACGCGGTCTGAAACTGTTCCCCATTCGCGCCGACAATGCCCGTCTGTCCAAACACTTCAAGACTGTGCTGGCCGACCAGTTGACCGACTCGCTTGGCGATGAAGGCGCCTTGGATCGCCTCGTGGCCTCAGTCAAAGCCCGATATGAACGTCGCTGCCCGGTTGTCTCCGTGATGAATCTGAAGGGCGGCATCGGCAAGACCACAATCGCCAGCCAGGTGTTCGGCGCTTGGCAGTCCAGCCTGGGCGGCCGCACCCTGCTCATCGATCTCGATCCGCAATACAATCTCACTCAGACCTTTTTCGACATGGAGCATGCGGATGCCAGCTCTGCACGAGACAAATCCGCGATCTCGCTGTTCGAACGCTCGCGCCTGCATGCCTATGATACAGTGTCGCCAGCCGATAATTGGTCAAAGATCAGTACAGAACCGTTCGAGCCCGTGGCTCGCAATGTCATCAGCCATAATCTGCTGACCGGCGAAGACGCGCCTGGCGGACGGTTTGACTTGATTTCCGGACAGTTCGAAATCTCAAAATACGCGTTCGCCCCGAGCCCGGAATCGCTCGCCATTGTCGGCGCGAATTTCCGGCGGATGATCGACTATTATCGCAGCGAATATGATCTCATCGTGTTTGATACCAATCCGAACGCAACTTTCCTGACGCGTTGCGCGCTGGAAGCTGCAGATCGAATTCTGGCGCCGATGCACCCGGATGTGTATTCGCTGCGCGGTGTGAAATTGCTCAATCAAGTCATGCAAGAGCAAGTCAGCGACGCCAACCGTCCGGATCTGTCCATCCTGTTCAATACGGTCGGGCGATCAGAACAATCCAATTTTGAAGCCGATGCCCGCAATGGCGCGTTTGATGAGCAAGCCGGGTTCGCACTATCCAAAGCCTTGTTGACCAGCGCCCTGCCCCGTTCGGGCCACTTGGTTGTGCGCAGTCCTGAGCCAGGTGACGACCCCTGGAAACAATTGGTCGTGCACCGGGGCCGCGGCGGCGGCTTGAAACGCATACGCGAAGCCCTGAACGGGATTGCCAGTGAGTTGAAAGTACTGGTCGATAATTAGGCTGGGCCGGCTTGTTCGGCGACCCGTTTCTCATTCAGCGCGCGCGCCTGGAACACCATTCTGATCAGGCAGACTTGCAAGCCCAGCACAACAAACAAGGCTGGCAGACCGCCCACATTGGACAGCATGCGAACGCCATCAATACCGCTAAACGCGACCATGATCCACGCCATCAGGCAGAGCAGGATGACCCAGGCGATTTTCAGTCGTGGCGCGCTCGGCTCGACTTCATCGGCTTCAGTCATCGCATGCGTGTGGGTCTTGCAGATCTGAGAGATTGCTTCGGTATTGCTGTCGGCGGCTGTGACATAGGAAATGAAAGCAAGCAGCAACAAGACCGGGATCATCCATCCGCTGAGCGGTAAATAATCGAGCGCGCTGAACATCACAGCTTCAGCGCCATTTGTATCCAGAACCTCTTTCAAGACGCCGCCGTGCGCGAGATCGGTTTCCATCGCAAAGACGCCAAAGGCGCTCATCCAAACCATCGAGAACAAGGCTGGCAGGACCAGATTGACCAGTACGAAGGCGCGGACGCTATAACCGCGCGCAATCCGGCCAAGGAACATCGCTGTCACCGGGGCCCAGGCCAGCCAATTGGCGAAATAGAACGTCGTCCAGCTTTTGGCCCATTCATGGTCACCGTCGGCGCTGCCTATCATCAAAGACCGGTCGAGGAATGAACTGACAAAGCCTGCCACTGCTTGTCCGCCCTGAGACATCATCTCGCCCGTCGGTCCGAACACGAAGATGAACCCGACAAACAGGAAGAAGAACCAGACATTGGCCACCGAAAGCACACGAATGCCGCGCATCAATCCGGTCAGCGAACTGATCAGAACCACCAGCCCGATCCCCGCCGCGACAAGCGCTAGAGAGACCGGCCCGCTGGCAATTCCTGTCAGGTTGGCCAAGCCGCCCGAAAGCAGCAACATGCCCGCCCCAAGAGACGCCGCCATGCCCATCACCAAAGCGAGCAGGATCGCGGCATCGAGCACAGATGCTATTGCCGTCGGCAAGGGCCGGCCGAGCAAAGCCACGAACGGGCCAGACACCGAATAAGGCTTGCCGAGATTGTGATAGGCCAACGCGAAGGTCAGCGCCGCGACGGTGTAAATCGCATAAGGCGAGATCGTCCAATGCATGAACAGGCTGACCATGCTGAATTGCTGCGCAGCCTCACTCGCAGGCGCAATCGCGCGGGCCGCTCCGCCGGGCTCATAGAGGTGGAAAAGCGGCTCGGCCATCGCCCAGAACAGAATGCCCGTGGCAATCGTCGTGCACAGCGTGATCGAAAACCAGCTCCACGGTTTGAGAATGGGTTTCGCTTCTGCGCCGCCAATCGTCACTTTTCCGAGCGGAGAGACGACGACCCCAATACAGGTCAGGACAAAGCCAAACACGGCCCATGAGATCAGGCTGGAAAAAGTCGCCAGGATCCAGTCATTGATGGTTTTCGCGAAGGCAAAGAAAGCGTCGAGATTGATCAGGCTGGCGGTTGCAGCAGCGATGAAAATCGCCATTGGCACAATGATAACAAAAAGGCGCAGGGAACCATCCTGCGTCTTTCGAAAGTTTAGCATCCCCGCCAAGACTACCCGTCCAGGCCTTCAGGCTGTCCGACCACCACAAAAGTGAAATTCTCGGGGCTGAGATATTCGGCTGCGACCCGGTTAACGTCTTCCAGGGTCACTGCTTCGATCATAGCGTTGCGCTTGTCGAAAAAATCCACCGGCAGCTCGTCGAGACGCACCCCCATCATCTGGGCGGCGATCTTGGCGTTGGAGTCGAACCCGAGCGGATAGGACCCGGTCAGATAGGCCTTGGCATTGGCCAATTCCTCTTCGGTCATGCCATCCGCCACCATGGTTTCCATATTCGCCTTCACGCCTGCAATAAACTCGCCTGCGCTTTCATTCTTGGTCTGACCGCCGCCGCTCCAGAGCTGGATTTTGTCCTGGCTGCTGACTTGTGTGTAGACGCCGTAAGTCAGGCCTTTCTCAACCCGCAGATCTTTCATCAACCGGCTTTGAAAGCCGCCGCCGCCAAAGGTGTAATTGAGCACAACTGCGGTATAGAAGTCCGGATCTTCGCGCGTCATTGCCGGGGCGGCAAAAGCAACCAGGCTTTGCGGCTGAGGCAGATCAACGATGACTGGCGCAGTTTGAGGCGCCGCCAGCACAACATCGCTGGTTTCAGCCGTCTCGCTACGATCCGGCAGGCCGGCAACTGCTTGATCAATCAGGGGCGCAAGTTCTTCCGGCGACATCGCGCCAACCGCTGTGACCAGCAAACCCTCTTTGACCATAAGCAGGTCTTTCTGGGCTCGCATCGCATCTTGTGTGATCGCAGCGATACTCGCGGCGCTGGTCTCACGCGCATAAGCGTGATCAGGATACAGTGTTGCGGCCCGCGCTCTCGATGCGAGATATTGCGGATTGGTTTCACGGGTCTGCAGACCAACTTCCTGCTCACGCAGGAAACGCTCAAATGGGCCATCATCAAAACGCGGCTCTGTCAGAGCAAGCGCGATCATTTCGAAAGACTCGTCCGCAATGTCAGTCAATATCGACGAATTACAGAATGTACTCTCATTCGACGCGCCGCAGGAGAAGCTCATATTCAGCTCTTCCATACCTTTGAAAAAGGCTTGGGCATCAAGCTCACCCGCACCTTCATTCATATGGTAGACCATCGCATTGGTCAGGCCTTCCATGCCGGCCGGATCATTCGTCTCGCCTGCTGTCCAGGCCATGCGCAGCGACAGGATCGGGATTGATGGCTCTTCGACCAGCCAGACAGAAACACCGCCCGGTGTGGTGAATTGCTGGATCGTGGCAAATTCGCCATCATGCACTTGAACATCAAGCGCTGGGGTCGTCGCCGCATCGCCAGCCGTGTCGCCTGGGGCACACGCAGCGAGACCGAGAGCAGCGACTGCGCCGCCAATAAGCAATGAGATCCGCATGATTACAGCTCCCCTTCGGCAGGCAGCAATTGCGCCTCGATATAATGATTGTCGGCCGCAAACGTCTTCCGTACCGCCGCAAGCGCCGCTTCGGTGGTTACGTTTCGGACATCGTCTTCATATGACATCAGGTCCTCGATAGACCCGCCAATCGCGAGCCAGCCGCCGAACAGATTGGCCATATTCTCTTGACTGTCGCGCGCATAGATCGCGGAAGCGGCCATTGCGTTGCGCACCCGCGCCACGTCTTCATCGCTGAAGCCAGTTTCAAGCAAGGCCGTCATCTCGGCCATAACCGCCGTTTCAAGCTCTTCCATGCTGACGCCAGGGCTCGGGGTCGCATAAATCACCGCGGGGCCATTATCATGCAGGCCGGTCCAGGCAAATGTACCAACATTCACGGCCAGTTTTTGCTCTTCGACCAGCGCGACATAGAGCAGGCTTGTATTGCCGCCGCCGAGCACATCGAGTCCCACTTCCAATGCCAGCGAGAAGTCTCGGTCACGTTTCTGGCTGGTGCCATTATAATACCGATACCAGACGGGCTGGCGCACTTTCGGATCACTGTGGATGATTTCCTGCGTCTCTGTCAGCGCCGGGACATCGGCCCACTTGCGCGTGCCATCGACCAGGCCAGACGGCTCAATCACTCCATAATGCTCTTCCGCCAGGGCGCGAACTTCATCGCCCGTCACATCGCCAGCGACAATCAGAATCGTGTTTTCCGGCGAATAGAATTTATTGTAAAAGTCGATCCCGTCTTGCGGGGTCAGGGCTTCGACTTCATCCATCCGGCCGATCACCGTGATCTCATAAGGATGCCCTTCCCAGAATTCGGCGAGGACTTTTTCCCGCAGAATCACACCAGGGTTATTATCGACCCGCTGGCGCCGCTCTTCTTTGACGACGTCGCGTTCCGTAATGAAGCTGCCTTCTGGATCTTCGTCGATGATCAGATCCGTCATCCGCTCCGCTTCGAGCGCCATCATCTTGCCGAGGTGCTGTTTCGCGACGCGCTGATAATAGGCCGTATAATCCCAGCTGGTGAAAGCATTATGCTGGCCGCCAAGACGGGCAACCGTTGAGGCGAACTCGCCGTCTTCCAGATCATCAGTGTCCTTGAACATCACGTGCTCAAACAAGTGAGCGATCCCGGACTTGCCTTCGTCTTCATCGACGGCGCCGACTTTATACCAGACCATATGGGTCACAACCGGTGCGCGATGATCCGGCAGGACGACGACGTCCATGCCATTATCGAGCGTAAATGTCTCCGGAGCCCAAGTCTCTTCAGCGCTATCAGCGAGCGCTGAACTGCCAAAAACAGCGATAGCGGCAAGCCCGCCGGATATCAGATATTTCATACACTTCTCCGCGTGCATCCCCTGGGCTTCGAGATAACCGGTTGATTAGGTGCCAGGCAGTTTCAGGCGGTCGCCGCTGCCGCGGGCAATGGTGACGGTTTCGCCGCCGGTCGCGCTGTCGGGTGAGTCGAGCTCTGATCCGTCCGATCCCATGACACGGTCGGATACGGACTGCGATTTACGGATGACTTTTGCTTCTTCCCAATCGACTTGCTGGCGGATCACCGGGCTGACAGCATTTGCCCCTGCCAAGGCCACAAGCGAGCGCTCAGAAGCACTGGCATTCTGGCCAATATCAGCACCGAACGCTGAAGCAGAGCCGGCGCGAGTCGGATCGACTTCAAACGGTGTGCCTGAACCGGCTTCTGGCGGGCGCAAGCTGTAATCTGGCGGAATCACCAAAGGCGCCTTTTTCACAACCCGGAACTCATCCGGACTGCTGTTGCCACCGAGGTTGGCACATCCCGTGACAAGCATACCCGCAATACAGGTCGAAACTAAAAGAGCAGATTTCATTATGGCGTCCTCGCCTTGTCTTCGTTAACGGCCCCAGCCGCTTTTTCCTGCCGCGACATTAGGAACTGGTCAGCAAAGAGCAAGACCGCACCTACAGATATCGCCGCATCTGCAACGTTGAACACATAGTTGAAAAAATATGGCCGCAGGAGACCGCTAAAATCCAGAAAATCAACCACGGCACCAAAGCGAATACGGTCAATCACATTGCCGAAGGCACCGCCAATCACCATGGCCAACGCAATGCCCGTGAACCGCCGCGCCGCACGCACCAGCCAAACGGTGAAACCAACGGCAATCGCAGTGGTCAGAATGACCAGAAGCCAGCGCATGACGCCTTCTGACTGGCCAATCCCGAAACTGATCCCGCGATTCCAAACCATGTGGAGATCAAAGAATGGCAAGACATCGATTCGCCCGCAGCGCTCTGTCATATCCAGACAACCCAACGCATTGAATTTGGGCTCGTTCAGGATCAGCCATTTACTCCATTGATCCAGGATCACAATCACCGGGATCAGGAAGAATAATGCATAGCGGAAGGGCTTGGTCATGCTTTACCTCTGACTTCCCGGATAGCAGCCGCATCACGCGGAGTCACATCCGGAAATTCAGGATCAGCGGTCGCCGGATCGAAATATTTCCAGCTACGCGCGCATTTCACGCCTTTCGCTTGCCCCGGCAGAACCGCGACGGATGCCTCTTCCGGCAAACGGAACGCATTATTCGGCGCGTCTGCTGTCACCAGTTCAGCTTGCGACGTGATGAAGATGTCTTCTGCCACTTCGCCCTGATAAGCGGCGAGCAAGTCGGCATCCGCAATGTACACAGTCGGCGCGGCTTCCAGCGAAGACCCAATGCGCTTCTCGCGGCGTTCAACTTCAATCGCGCCCGTCACCACACGGCGAACACGGAAGATCTTCTCCCAGCGCGCAGCGAGATCATCATCTTTCCAGTCGAGCGGCGTCTCCGGGAATTGCTGCAAATGAACACTGTCAGCGCGGCCTGCAAAGGCGCTCATCAGGAAGGTTTCTTCCGTGGTGAACGGCATGACTGGGGCCAGCCAGGCAATCAAACGCTCGAGGATCGCAGCCATAACCGTGCGCGCAGAGCGGCGGCGAATATCGCTCGGCGCATCGCAATACAGGCTATCCTTGCGGATATCGAAATAGACCGCTGACAGATCGACTGAGCAGAAGTTCAGCAAAGCCGTCATCACGCGCTTGAAATCATGTTCCTCATACGCTGCGCGGACGGTTTCATCGAGCTCAGCCAGGCGGTGCAGAACCCAGTTTTCCAGGCTCGGCATCTCCACCGGCAGAACCGCTTCTTCCGGCGAATAGCCATCGAGCGCACCAAGCAAGTAACGCATCGTGTTGCGAAGACGGCGATAATTCTCAACCGCGCCTTTGATGATCTCATCAGAGATCCGCAAATCCTCGGTATAATCCGCCGTCGCGGTCCAGAGTCGCAGGATCTCGATGCCATATTGTTTGGCAAAGTCCGCCGGATCGATTGTGTTACCGATCGACTTGGACATTTTCTTGCCCTCGCCATCGACAATCATTCCGTGGGTGACGACTTGCTTGAACGGCGCCATGCCGCGCGTCGCGCAACTCTCCAGCAAGGAGGACTGGAACCAGCCGCGATGCTGGTCCGAGCCTTCCATATAGACGTCAGCGACACCGGTCGCGTCATCAATGATGCCTCGATCTCTCAGGGCGAATGCGTGTGTCGTGCCTGAATCAAACCAGACATCGAGCACGTCATTGACTTTGTCCCAGCCGCTTGGATCGTCGAGGAAGTCGCTGACCTCAGCCGAGAACCAGCCTTCGACGCCCTCTTCCCGGATCTTTGCCAGGATCCGGTCATTGACGGCGGTGGCTTCAGCTTCCGGCAGAGCCGCGGTATGCGGCTGGCCTTTCTCATTGACCAGCAGGGTGATCGGAACGCCCCAATTGCGCTGGCGAGAGATCAACCAGTCCGGACGATCCGAGACCATGGCTTTCAAACGATTATAGCCGGTTGGCGGCACGAACTTGGCCTGCTCAATACCGTTCAGCGCCATCTCGCGCAGCGGCGCAGAGCCATCCTTGCCGGGCGTATCCATAGAGATGAACCATTGCGGCGTGGCGCGGCGGATCACCGGCGCTTTCGAACGCCAGGAATGCGCGTCGCGGATCGTTGTAATGCCGCGGGCGAGCAGATTGCCGCTCTCGGCGAGCAACCGAATAACTTCCGGATTGGCTTTGCCTGGCTGGCCGCGTTTCTTGCCAGAGGTACGGATGATATCGAGACCGCGCAGGGGTTCAGCGACGTCATCAGTGTAGCAGCCATCCGGATCAACGATCTGGCGGATCTGCTGTGTCGTGCGACCGGATTCGACCCAGACATTGAAGTCATCCTCGCCGTGGGCGGGCGCCGTGTGGACGAAGCCGGTACCGGCATCGTCGGTGACATGATCACCAGCGAGGAGTGGGATGTCGTGGGCGAAGAACGGGTCGAGCTCGTGGAGCGGGTGTGAAAGCGTTTGCAGCGTCGTTGGATCAACGTCCGAAACACGCGTCCAGGATTTGACCTTCGCATTTTCGCGGACGCTCTCAGCCAAACCATCGGCGACGATCAGCGTTTCGCCAGAGACGGCATAAGGCGCAAAGCCCAGCTCTTCTTCAGTCATCACGTCTTCGACGCGATAGAGGCCGTAAGAAATCGTCGGGCTGAACGAGACCGCCTGGTTGGCCGGGATGGTCCAAGGCGTTGTGGTCCAGATGACGACTGATGCGTCCGCCAGCTCGCTTGCGCCTGTTTTGACAGGAAACTTCACAAAGATCACCGGCACTTTGCGGTCGTGATACTCAACTTCCGCTTCCGCCAATGCTGTCCGCTCCACAGGTGACCACATTACCGGCTTGGCACCGCGGACTAGGCGGCCGCCCATCGCGACACTCAGAAACTCGCGCACAGTTGCCGCTTCCGATTGGAAATTCATTGTCAGATATGGGTCATCCCACTCGCCTTCGACGCCGCAGCGGCGGAAGCCTGCTTTTTGAACCTCAATCCATTCGGCGGCATATTCGCGGCAGGCGCGGCGGAATTCGTCGCCCGGCACATCATCCTTGGTCCGGCCTTTGCCGCGGAATTGTTCTTCGACTTTCCACTCAATCGGCAGACCGTGACAGTCCCAGCCCGGCAAGTAAGAGGCATCATAACCGCGCATCTGGTGGTTGCGGACAATGATATCCTTGATGATCTTGTTCATCGCGGTGCCAAGGTGGATCGGTCCGTTCGCATAAGGCGGGCCATCATGCAGGATGAAGGGCTCAGCGCCGCGTGACTTGGCGTCAGCACGGAAGCGCTCATACAGCTTCATCTCGTCCCACTTCTCAATCCACTTGGGCTCGGCTTTCGGCAAGCCGCCGCGCATTGGGAATTCAGTCGTCGGAAGGAACAAAGTGTCCTTGTAAGGATTTTCGGGTTTTTTCGGTTTGTCAGTATCGGCCATGTGGTCGTCTTCGGATCAGCGTGTGAAGAAAGGGCTAAAGCAGTGTGACCCCGGCCGCGAGCTCGATTAAGAGCGGGCGACCGGGCCGCTAATTCGAATAATAGATATGATCGCTGCCCGGGTCATGAGGCCCGCTTAGCAGGGCTCGCAGGCCCTGTCATCCCGCCAGATGGAGCTTGGCCGTTTCGACATCCTCATGCATGCGCACAACCATGTCATCCAGCGAGTCGAATTTCAGTTCCGGACGCAGATATCGCACCAGCGCAACTTCAATCGGCTGGCCGTAAATGTCCTGGTCGAAATCAAAGATAAAGGTCTCAAGCAGCGGATCGCGAATGCCCGTGGTCGGCGTGCGTCCAAAATTGGCCACGCCGTCGCGCCAGACTGGTTCATCGCCAATCCGGGCGCGCACTGCATAAACCCCGTGGCGCGGGTGGATCAGCTCGCCAAGATGCAAGTTCGCAGTTGGAAAACCAATCGTTCGCCCGCGTTTCTCGCCATGCTCGACGACGCCATCGACAATCCAGTCATGACCCAGAATGTCGGCCGCTTTTTCAGGCTCGCCGGCAATCAGCGCTTCGCGGATCGCGGTGGACGAGGCCTTTGCGCCGAGCGCTTCAATCTTTTCAATCACAGTGACCCCAAACCCGAGCGCTCGTCCCAGCGAGGCGAGCCGTCCGGCATCGCCCATGCGGCCGCGTCCAAAGCGGAAATCAAAGCCAACCGTGACATGCGAGGCCCCGATGCCATCTTTCAGAACGTCGCGGGCAAAGTCTTCATCCGTCATCGCCGCCATATCAGCATTGAAAGGCAGCTCATAAACCGCTTTCGCGCCGAGCTCTGCCAGCCGGGCATTCCGGCGGCTTGGGCGATAGATCCGGAAAGGCGGGTCGTCGGGGCGAAAGAATTGCCGTGGCGGCGGCTCAAAGGTGGCCACACCCAGCGGCGCGCCCGCCGCCATAGCGCCTTCAAGCACCGCGCGGTGGCCCGCATGAACGCCGTCAAAATTGCCCAAGGCGACCGAGAAACCGCGTGCGGTTTCAGGGACATCCTTATAATGGGCAATAACGGTCATTTAGGCCTCGCGGCTCGGCACCATAACCATGGCTTCACCTGAAATCGCGGCTTTGCCATCGACATTACAGGACACTTTCAGCGTCACCCGATTTCCGCGCTCGCGCATCTCGGTGACTTCGACTTTGACGATCACCAGCGAGCCGATCAGAACCGGGCGCCGGAACCGCATATTCAGGCCGACAAAAATCGAGCCTGGCCCCGGAAGGTCATTGCCGAGAATGCCTGAAATATAGCTCGCGGTCAGAGCGCCATGGGCGATTCGCTGGCCGAACGGAGTTTTCTTGGCAAATTCCTCATCCATATGCAGCGGATTGCGATCGCCCGACACTTCCGCGAAGAGCTCAATGTCTTTCTCAGTGATGACATGCTCTGTCTGGTGGGTCATGCCCACGGACATGTCTTCGAACTTATAACCGTCTTTATGCGCCATTGCGGATTGGTCTCCGTTTTTCACTCACGGGGTGTTACAGGGTGTTTCAGCATTCGTCACCAAGAGAGTTTCGGCATCGCCCATTTTGCCGTCACCCCATAGTCGCCCAGCAAGTGCGCCACTTCCTGCTCAAAATCATCGCCATGCTCTGTCAGGCCAGTGCCGACATAAAGGCCTGAGAAGCCGCGATTGAGGGCGCCCTTCATGTCCGTTGCCGGGCTGTCGCCAATGCAAAGCGTGCGGCTGGCAGAGGTCTCGATCCCAAGGTCTGACAGGCGCGACAGGGCCAGATCATAGATCGGGTCATGCGGTTTGCCGGGATAGATGACTTTGCCGCCCTCTTCCTCAAACACTTTCGCCAGCGCGCCCGCACACCAGTAAAGCTGCTCGCCAATGCGGACGCGGATATCCGGATTGGCGCAAATCATTTCCATGTCGCGATCTGCCGCTTCAGCGAGGCGGTCGCGATAATCATCCGGATGGTCATTCACCTGATCTTCGAGACCGATGCACAGAACGGTATTGGAATTGCGGGAATCGCCAAATTGAAGATCCAGCCCCTCATACAGAAACTTGTCGCTTTCCCAGCCGGAATCTGCACCCATCCGCCAGAACACTTCGCCAGCGCGTTGTTTCAGAACTTCGCGCGTGGCATCGCCCGATGTGACGCAGTCATCGAAGGCTTCAGGGGGCACACCAATTGGGTCAAAATGCTGGATCGCCTGGGCTTTCGGCACCGGGGCATTGGTGATCAGGCAGACTGCGCCGCCTTGGTCACGAAACCGCACCAGAGCCTCGCACGCTTCGTCAAAGGCATAGCGGCCATTATGGATCACGCCCCAAACATCGCAGAGAATGGCGTCATATTGATCGGCGATAGCTGAAAGCCCGCCCGGAAATTGTGGATCTGTCATCAGCGCGAGGTATGCGGCGCGGCGTCCGGCGTCAATCTATGACGCCCGCGATGTCAGCAATCTGACCAGTTCCGCTGGCGGCGCCGTCTCTTCCATCAGCGAGGATTTAATCGGACGCGGTGCGCCGAAAATGTGCCCCTGGCCATATGGAATGCCATATTCGAGCACTTCCACGACACTGACTTCTTCTTCGATTTTCTCAGCAATCAAAGTCACGCCGTAACGCGAGCAGACCGAGGCGACTTCCTCGCCGGATATCTTGCGCTCAACCGACGAATTAGGCCGCGGCCCAAACGGGTCTCGCAATTGATCGATCAGCTCGCCGCCTTTGAATTTGACGAAGCGGATGCCCGCATCCTGAAGACGCGGCAGATCGATATCGATGGTTTCGGCATGATCGATGGAGAAGCGGAATCCGAGCGCCGTAAGACGCTCCATGGCTTCACGCATTGGCTTTGAGCGATGCTCGAAACGACTGGCACGAATCTCAAAGATCAAAGCGCCGGCGAGATCCCGATTCTGTTCCATATGATTGAGGAAGAACGGGAAAAAGTGTGGATCTTCAAGCGAGTGCGAAGAGACATTGCAAAACACCCCGACCCGGCGATCCCGTGCGGCCAGGCGGCGAACCACTTCGACCGAGCGATACAGCATCATATTATCAACGACACCCAGCAGGTTTGCGCGGCGCGCCGCATCGAGGAACTCAGCTGGCAGAATCAACGCGCCATCGGCGTCTCTCAGACGCGTATAACCTTCATAAAACGCGACTCGGCGCTGCGGCAGCGACACGATCGGCTGCAAGTGCAAATCGACTCGGCCATCTTCCAACGCTTCTTTCACGCGACGCAGCACCGCGTCTTCTTGCGGGGCAACTTCGCCAGTTGTTTCAGCATCGGCCAGTTTGGCGTCAAAGCTGCGCGACAGGCGGTCAATCAGGGTTTCAAGCTGGCGCATTTCACTGACCAGCGCATCGCGGCGCTCGGTCAGTTCTTGTTTCACTGTGGTTTCAACCGCAGCGGTGCGTGCTTCGACCACATCCATCCGCTCCTTGGCGTCTTTCTGGATCGTTTCGAACGCATCGATTCGCTCTGACAAGTCAGACGAATCGTTCGAGCGGCTGGCAAACAAATGGACCTGGCCGATAAGCGCGGTAACAATCGCACCACCGCCAATCGCCAGCGGCAGCTCGACACCCGCATAGGTGAACAGGCCCCAGCCGGCTCCGACGCCCATCAAAGCGTAGATGATAAAAATCAAGGCAGCCATCAATTCCCAGCCCTTACAGACACCATATTCTTAACAGATATGGGTCAAACGTTAACGAATTGGTAGCTTTAGGGTTAATTCGGCAGCTTTGCCAAGCATCAGGTCAATCCATCCACCGCATTTCTTTCTGCATCGAGGAATTCGCGCAACGCTTGCAGAGTTGGCAGAATTTTTTGCAGTTGCGACACGTCCTGTCCCTGACGCAGAATCTCAGCCAGAGGCGCCATGGCTTTGATGCCGCGACCACGGGCCTCGCGGCCCGATTGTGTGATCGTGACGATTTTTCGGCGTCGATCATCTTTGCTGCCGACGACTTTGACATAGCCCTTAGTCTGCAACTTCCCGAGAATGGCGGTCATGGACGGCTTGGTCATCTGAAACGCCTTGGCCAGATAAGTTGGCGACTTACCATCACCAAGCCGGACGAAATGGTTCAAAACGCTAAATTCTGACGGGTTGAGATCAGGCGCCAGTGCCCGCGCAAACCGCGCCGTACTCAACTGATTGATAATCCCAATCTCGTTGAAAAGCTGGAAGACAATGTTCGCAGGATCAGAATCGCTCATGCTCAACGGCTTATCAGTTTGCTCTCGAGCGGCCAACGCGGACTTGGTGCCGGGAATTTCGTATACCCCATCCGGCCAAGCATTTGCACCGCGCCGCCCGGTTCGACGCCGAGCTCATCGCGGATCGCTTGGTAAGGTTCCGCCATTTCAGGAAATTCCTGCAGGATCTGGCTGAGCGGATGAATGCACAGGCCCATCTGCTGCGCTGCGAGATTCATTCTCACCCAGGCCCGGCCCGCCTGAAGCTGCGACAGCCGCGTATTGTCCGCCGATTTAATCCAAGCAAAGCCCTGTGCCGTGTGGATAATCGGCTCATACATTTTGAAGGATTCCTGATAGGCTGTGCTGCCGGGCGTATCGAGGCCTTCTGGCGTGACAATGCCCGTCATCTTGAACAATCCCATCTGGATGCCGCCAAGATCGATTCCGTCCGGATTTTCGACCACGGCGCGGTTGCCGATGCGCATCAAGTCAATACTTTCCCGGCGCGTGAGATCGGTTTCATATTCGATACGGAAGCCCTGCCAGGCAAGGTCGATAATGCGGTCGCGCTGCGCTGCCTCGACCGTCCCGCCAATTTCAAGATCACCCTGCCCGGCGGCGATAAGTTCGCTCAGCGTATCACCGACAACAGGTTGGCTTGTATCAAATGGCTCTTTGGTCGAGCGGCGCGCCAGAATATTGGCGAATAGGGGATCCTTGGGCGCATTGCTGGCGGCTGTAAATCTGACTTGCGCAATGCGACGACCATCATGCCGGGGATAGGCATCGCCGTCCGGAAACGGCGTTAGCTCGGCCAGATAGCCTTTTTCAGCCGCGGCAATGCGCAGCAATTCGAGCATACAGCCAAAGCCGATCGTAATCTGACGATCAAACGGGTCAGTGTGCGGCAAACGGCGATCGAGATCGATCTGAACATCAATCCGATCGTCACCAATCAAGTCAAACTGCCAAGGCTGGCGGTTGTGCGGATTGGGCGCGAGAATGGCATAAGCCAGCGCGTCCAATCGTGCGTCACCAAAGCTCGTTCCCGCCTGCCGCCATGGGGCGCGCGCCTTTGCAAGTCCGGGCCCGTGGGCAATGCCAATCGTGCCAAGACCGCCGATCAATGCCGCCGCGCCGCCCGTCATAAGTATGTTTCGCCGTGTCAGCATATCGCTTTCCTCCAATATTGTTAGTTATCTAACTAATTTATTGAGATTGATCCGTCAACGCCCATTCGTGACCTGCACGCAACACTCATCAGATCATTCTGTTTCTGGACGAGAAACTTACAGGGGGTGGTTTGACAGCGACCTCAACGCTTTTTAACCAAGGGTTCAAATCCCGAAACACCCACGGTCCACGGTCACTTTTTGACCGGATGGGGGCGTCTCGGGGGAGACCGGGGTCCTGTGCAAACAGGACCCCGTTGCTTTTTGGGCTTAGTTTTTCGGGACGAAAACAGGCTTGGAGATCGGCCAGACAAGACCGTTTTCACCGACCTCGCAGCCAATACGCAGGGCGACCGGCGCGGCCTCATCGGCCGACGAGGGTCGATCATTTCCGCGACAGGCCTGCAGGCGCACGGCCCCTGAACCGGCATAGTCAACGTCATATCCAGAGGCGATGCGCGTCACAGTCAGATCGCCCGTATCAAAAACGATCTGGCCTGAACGTGCCGATACAGCTGTGATAATCGCCGCATCATAGCCGCCGGGCGGGATCCCGTTGCGGACGACAAACAAGGCGTCGGCCTGTTCATAGGCTTTGTTGAGCGCCGTCACGACGTCTTCCAGTCCGGTTGGTCCAATTACCCGCAGCGGCTCACTGCGCCCTGCATGCCAGGAGGCATTGCGCACCTCATCCAGACCCTCAAGATCATTCGCCGCCAGCGAGAAAACCATCACAGCATCAAGGAGCCGCAAATCTTCCGCCTGCATGGACTTCGCAGCCCCAGCTGGCGCGCCAATCAGCAATCTCTTGCCGCCGGCGATCGCCAGCGCGCAAGCATGGGGACCAGTATTCCCGCATGGCAAAAGCGCAAACTGGTCCGGTCGAACATCAACGCGCTGAACGCCAGCATCGCCGCCGCGCTCTGAACACGCGCTCAGAGCCAGCGCAGCGGCGGCAATCAGGAACGGGAAAATCAGTCTCATACGCGTCTTTATCCCGACTCTCTATTTAAGAACCGTAAGGCCTGGTTCTCTGACGATCTCATTTTCCATATGGCCGAGGCCGGTCACTTCAACGCGAATGCGGTCCCCTGCTTTGAGCCATTTCGGCGGATCGAAGCCCGCGCCGACCCCAGCGGGAGTGCCCGTAAAGATGACGTCGCCGGGTTCCAGCGTGAAGGCTTTTGAAAGGTGCGCAATCTGCTGCTGCAAGGAAAACACCATATCGCGGGCATGGCCGCTCTGGCGGAGCTCACCATTGACATAGCCGCGCACTTCCAAAGCGCCAAAATCGTCAATCTCATCAGGGGTCACCAGATAAGGTCCAAACGGCGCATGGGTGTCGAAGCCCTTACCCATGATCATGGTCTGGCTGGCGCGCTGCCAATCACGGACAGAGACGTCGCAGCCGCAACTATAGCCGGCGACAATCTCGAGAGCCCGGTCTTCCGGCACATGCCGACCGGTTTTCCCAATAATCGCGACCAGTTCGGCTTCATAATCTAGCTGCTCGGAAACAACTGGCAAATGCACCGGATCATAAGGCCCGTTCGCCGCTGTGCTTTGCTTATTGAACCATTTTTGCACGCTGGCCGGGGTCGATTTGATAAACGATACGGATTCCTTGGCGTGGGCAGCATAGTTCAAACCGATGGCGAGAATTTTTCCAGGACGCAGGATTGGCTGGCGCAGCTGCACATCCGCAAGCGCGACCCGCTCCCCTGCCCGTGCGGCGCTTTCTGCTGCTGGCAAATCCGCCAACAGGTCTGCCATTTTGCGATCCGGCAACAGGCAGATTTCTGCGCCATCGATCAGTCCAGCACAGGCGCGATTTTCAACCACCAGATTAGCCCATTTCATCGGCGTGTGACCTCTTAGCTACGTTGCACCGAAACCGAACGAATTTCCGCACGCTGTCAATTGAACGTGCCGAAATTGAGGTCTAAGTCTGCCTCCTAAACTGGTGGGACATTTGAAAGTAGAGTGATCATGACTCAAGGCCTACGCGCCCAGGAAAGTACCCTGGCTGATCTTTTGTGCACTGGTATGGAAATGGCGATGCCGCCCTATCAGAGGAGCTATTCCTGGGAAGCCTCCGAGGCTCAAGCTCTGCTTTCAGACCTGCATGATGCCAGCGAAAGCGGCGACAGCCACTTTATCGGTGCGATCGTTCTGGTGAAAGAAGCGTCGGGTCGATATCTGATTGTGGATGGCCAACAGCGCCTGACAACACTGACCATTCTCCTCTCGGTTCTGCGCGACACTGAAACAGATGCCGAGCGTATTGAGCAGATTCACAGCATGATCGCCGATGATCAGAGTGAAAATGGTGATCCGAAATGGCGAATTTCCCTCAATCATATTGATGGCCCCTATTTGCGCGAAGCGATTCAGTATCGCGGCGCTGCACTGAAAAAAGACGTCGAACCGAATGATAGCGAGAGCCAGCGCCGGATGACGCGCAATCTCGAAAACTTCATCAAGACGGTTCGCAACATGTCGCCAGAAGCGCAGCGCGAACTCGCTGATACAATCAGAAACCGTATCCTCCTGGTCAAAGTCGTCGTTGAGGACTGGGATGGCGGGTATAATGTGTTCCGCGTGCTGAATACGCGCGGCAAATCACCAAACACGCATGACATTATCAAAACCGACTTGCTCGAAAACGCCAATCTGACGCCGGAAGAAGCCGATGCCTACTCGCGTGAATGGTCGGAACATGAATCCAAGCTCAGCGGCTCGGGTTTTGATGATCTGCTCAATCAGATCAGCACGCTTTATGCGCGCAAGACGCGAAAAGGCGCCAGCGAGTTTCGCAAAGCCGTGATCAACCGCTCGATTGGCGGCACCCGCGAATTTTTGAGCAAGGAGTTGCCCGCCTATGTCGATGCCTATGTCACCATTTCAACGGGCAAAGGCGAGTTTGGCAATCTGACCAAACAGATCACAGAATGCCTGAATCATTTACGCCTGATCGATCACCAGCTGTGGCGCGCGCCAGCGCTGAAATTCCTGGTCAATCATAATGGCAGCCCGGAAATCGCCTTATCCTTCTTCAAAAGCCTGGAACGTTTTGCCTATGGCGCGATGATGGCGATTACTGAACAGCGCCATCGTCAGCGCCGCTATCAGAAGATTGCCGACAATGCCGATAATCCGCGCGTGCTGCTGGCCGACACCGGCCCGCTCGCGCTGTCACGCGAAGAAAGACGGGAAATTTCAAGCCGGCTGCGCAGTCGTTTTGGGGCCTTTGCCCAGCGCCGCGCCATCGCCTTGCGGATGAATGCCGAAATTGAAGGCGGTGTGCCGCTGGGCCCGGACAATGGCGCCACTGTCGAGCATGTGCTGCCGAAAAACATACCCGAAGATTCCCAATGGCATCACGCCTGGCCAAACCAGTCCGTGCACCGCGACCTGGTGGATACAATCGGGAATTTTGCGCTACTATCGCAATCGGCCAATCAGAAGGCTGACAACCTGTCCTTTCAGGAAAAGAAGGCATTGTATTTCGCCAACGGCGCGCCGGAATATGCATTGACCAGCGATATCGAAGACAAAGTCGCGTGGACGCCGGACGTCACCCGCAATCGCACTGAAAATCTGTCCAAGATTATGGAAGATACCTGGCAGCTGAACCAGGCAATGCTGACGCTTTAAGCGTCAAGCTCTGCAACCATCAGGAAGCTGCTTCAGCGCTTTTGCGATTGGCCGCATAGTCGGCCAGCTTGTCGGCAGCATCATTGGCCGCATCGATGCTAACATCCAGTTGCGCGAGCGCATAAGTTGTTGGATTGGCATCTGCCATCTCAATATCCGACAAAGCAGATATGAATGTACGGCGGGCTTTCTTGGCGGTGACGAGTGCGCTTTCATAGCTGACCAGGTCGGCGCGCAAGGCTTTTGCCTGACGCTCTGTGCCGAAGAGTTTTTCGACTTCCATTGTCGCAACATCGAGCCCGTGTGCAGCGCCTTCAATGTCGGTGCGAATAAATTCAGCTTGCTCTGACGGCGCTTCACTTTGGGATTGAACCTGATCGAGGTAAGTTTTCTGACCTGTCTTGTCTTCGTCGCTCGTGCCATTCATCAGGACGCGCGCGAAACCAAGCAGGCCCGTATTCTCTTCAATCCAGTTCTTGCGCTCGGCAAGTTCGGTATAAGCGGACGAAACTTTGCGCAGGCTGCTTTCTTCCGCCGTCCGATCTGTCTCTACTATCGCTTCTGACGCGACCATAGAAACAGTGGCGCAGCCCGAAAGGCTGACCGCTAAAAGCATCGAAAAAAGTACACTACGCATTAGGTTGCTCACCTGCCAGAATCCAACCCTCACCTGTAATAACACATACAGATGAGAAAATCGCCGTCCATACCCTTTATCCATACGTTAACAGTCGATAGGTGAAGAGGTCGTGAATAAAGGCTAAAAATGCTTAAACTTTACCCACCTTTGGAAGCGCGCCGCTCTGGCTTTCTCCGTGTTAGTGATATGCACGAAATCTACTGGGAGGAATCGGGCAATCCGAACGGCCTGCCTGTGATCGGGATTCATGGCGGCCCGGGCGGCGGCTCGAGCCCGGAAATGCGACGGTTCTTCGATCCGACAGTTTACCGCATCATTCTGATCGATCAGCGCGGCTGCGGAAAGTCCACACCGCATTCGGAGCTCAGGGAAAACGATACCTGGACTCTGGTCAGCGACATGGAAGCGGTACGCGAACATCTCGAGATCGACAAATGGGTTCTGTTTGGCGGCTCATGGGGCTCGACGCTGGCGCTAGCTTATGCCGTCACACATACGCAGCGCGTCTTTGGCCTGATCTTACGCGGCATCTTCCTGCTCACCGAAGCCGAGATCCGCTGGTTCTATCAGGAAGGCGCAAGCCGCTTGTTCCCGGATTCCTATGATCGCTACATTGCGCCCATCCCTGAAGACGAGCGCAATGATCTCTTGCACGCCTTCCACAAGCGCCTGATCGGCGACGATCGCAATGCCCGGCGCGAAGCGGCAAAAGCCTGGGCATGTTGGGAAGGTGAGACCATCACCATTCAAGGCCCGAACAGCCGCCCAAAGCGATTTGAAGAAGACGATTTCGCCGATGCATTTGCCCGGATCGAATGCCACTTCTTTGTGAATAAGGGCTTTTTCGCTGAGGATGGCTGGCTACTCGAGCAGGCGCGCGAAAAGCTGCACAACATACCGGGCCGGATTGTCCATGGACGATATGATGTCGTGACGCCGCTCTCGACCGCATGGGGTTTGAAAAAAGCCTGGCCAACGGCGCAACTAGAAATCGTCGCCTCTGCCGGACATTCGAGCCTTGAGCCGGGGATTGTCGATAAGCTGATCCGCGCAACGCGCGAATTTGGAAGACACTTTCGCACCAGTTGAGGCGGTGTGACCAAATTCGTTTCAGGCTATCAATGTAATACGAAAAATATATTCGCCTTATTGGTGTGTCGAACCATTTCCTAGGGGTCAAACTTGGGAGTGACGACAAATGAAAAATGTACTGTTGGCAGCTGCTGCCGGGACCATCCTGGCCGCCTGCGCAAACACGACATCGACTGATGTGACTGATGAGGCGGAAGCCGCAACAACCGAAGCCGTGGAAGCGGTGGAAGAAGTTGTTGAAGACGTAATTGAAGTTGCGGAAGAAGCCATGCCGGCTTTGTGCCTGGACGCTGGCCCGCAAACCCCGCGCGATATTTCCAATATTGCTGGTCTGAACACTGTGACCTTCCCGCAAGCCCCCGCGGCGAGCGCGATGAACCTGTGCAACATCCACACACACACAAATGCCGAGCATAAAGGCCCAGGCTTCAGCGTGTTTGTCGATGCCACAGACAATGGCGGCTATGCCTGTAATGAAACCGCTGACCTGACAGAGGCCGAACTGACCCCTGCACCGGGCGCCTATCAAGGTGTCGTTCCTGGCCAGACGATCGAAGTCCACTGGGTCCACACAACCTGTGATACACAGCCAGGTGAAGGCCTCGGCGCATGTGTCCCGGAAGGCTGTACAGATCCATTGCTGCGCGTTGAAGCACAAACCTTCCTGGTCGTGAATGACGGCAATGCGCTGGACTTCACGGAAATGGCGGCCGTTATTGATGAGAAAGGCGGCTTCTACCAGGCTGGCATGATCCCATCGAACACGGGCACGCCTGTGACATTCGCTGGTTCGACCACTGGCCCAAGCTATACGCAGGCCGTGTGCTCACCCGCCCAGGTGACTTGGAACGTGCGTCCAATGTGCGCCAAAGTCGACATCAACTCGCTGAACAAGTGGGCCGCAGAAGGCAACGTCTTTAATGAGAGCAAATCTCACGGCGTCCGCCAGCTGGTCACTGCACCAGAATTGCTGTCACCTATTCAGTAAAAGCCAAACGCGCAATCGCGCATCAGCCCAAAAAGAAACCCCGCCTCAGTTTTGAGGCGGGGTTTTTTGATTTGAGACATGTCAGCTTTGACTAGCTGGCATTTGGCCCGAGCAGGACAGTCAGGAAGCCTGGCAAATGGACCTGGTATTGATCCTGGATCTTGTCGAGGAACCCGAAGACCAGAACAAAGGCCACGAATGGCGGCACGAACCAGCGGATCAGGAAGCGCCAGACATTCATCACATTGCCTTCGCCGAGCTCCGACGTCAGCATTTGCCGACTGACAATCCAACCGGCAAATGTCGCCACCAGCAGACCGCCTAAGGGCAGCAGCAGGCCTTCGGTCATGAAGTCTACAAAGTCGAGATATTCGAGCGAGAAGACATAAGCCGCGCCGATCATCCACAAAACAAAGCCAACACCCATCGCCGCGCCGAACCGGGTCACGCCCTGACGTTCTTCGAGCCAGGAGACGCCGACTTCCATCAGCGAGATTGACGAGGTGAATGCCGCGAACAGAGCCAGCGCAAAGAACACCGTGGCAAATATCGTTCCGCCTTCAATCGAACCAAACGCAACGGGCATGGACACGAAGAACAAGCCGGGGCCGCCTGCCGGGTCGAGACCCGCCATGAAGACGATCGGGAAAATCGCGAAGCCGGCAATCAGCGCGACCAGCGTATCAGCGCCAACCACCAGCGCGGAAGAACGCGGGATATTGGTCTGATTGTCGAGATAGGCCCCATAAGTGATCATCAATCCAACCCCAACCCCGATTGAGAAGAAGGCCTGTCCAAGCGCGGACAGGAAGGTCTTGAACCCGACATCTTCCCATTTCGGTTCGAACAGGAAGGTCAGCGTCTGACCGAAATCGCCTTGTGTGACGGCGAAACCGACAACCACCAGAAGCATAATGAAGAAGGCCGGCATCAGGATCGTCGCGACCCGTTCCAGACCGCCTTTGACGCCTTGTCCTACAACATAGACATTGGCCGCAAGGAACAGGAAAAGCAGCCCGAGAATTTCCCATTTTCGCGCCAGAGCATTCTCGCCCTGACCAATCGTGTTGTTGAAATTGGTTGCAGATGCCGCGGCATCCATGCCTTCAAATTTGCCGGTCGGCGCCTGCATCAGAAACGCAATCAGCCACACGGAAATGACCATATAAAAGGTCAGAATGAAGAATGCGGTGAGCGAGCCGACCCAGCCGACTATGCCCCAGTTTCCGCTTTTGCTTTCAGCGCGGGCAATTGATTCCACCCCTTCAATCGCCGACATGCCGGATTTCCGGCCCATACTATATTCGGCCATCAGGAGCGGTAGCCCGACCAATAGAACACATAGCAAATAGATGAGGATAAAGGCGCCGCCGCCATTTTCGCCGGCTGTGTATGGGAACCGCCAGAAATTACCCAGACCAACGGAGGAACCCACCGCGGCCATGATAAATCCAAATCGTGAGCCCCACGTATCTGTCTTGCGACCGATCGCTGCCATAATTGTACTCTCCCAGGTGATTTTGGCGCGACCCTAGCCGTCATCGAGCAAAAATCAACGCGAAGACTGGGTTTTGAAGCAAGATTGATGCGCGCGATGGCGCCCGGGTCACGCTCTCGAATTGAGCGGGTCTTTGCGGCCCAGGTGGACCGCGCCGACAATCCCGAAACACGCTGCCGTCGTTATCATCACTGTGCCGCCATAGGATAGAAGCGGCAATGGCACGCCAACCACGGGCACCAGTCCGAGGACCATGGCGACATTGAACAGGATATAGAATGCCACAGTCGCGACAGCGCCCACGGCGGCAAATCTCGCAAACAGACTGGCCGCTCTGAGCGCGATCATCATCCCAAGGCCGAGGATCAGCATCCACAGGATCAGCACCCCGCTGGTCACCAGAAACCCAAATTCTTCGGCCAGGACGGTTAGAATGAAATCTGTATGCTGTTCTGGAATATAGTCGAGCTGCGACTGGGTGCCCTCCATATAGCCCTTGCCAGTCCAGCCGCCTGAGCCGATGGCAATCTTGGCTTGTTCGATTTGGTAGCCATCATCCATGACATTCACGGACTGGCCCGTGAGTTGCGCCAGATAGGTATCGACGCGCTCGCGCTGATAATCCTGCAGAACGAAGAAATAGATTGCCGGGATACTGGCCACCGCCGCAATACTGATCGCCGTGATCACCCGCCACCACAAACCCGCGAGGAAGATCAGAATGCCGCCAGAAGCGAACAAAGCCAAAGTCGTGCCGAAATCAGGCTGCCTGAAAATCAGTGCCGCTGGCAGCGCAATCAAAGCCAGCGCTGGCAAATGGATCAGGAAGCCGCCAGAATAGTCATTCCAGCGCTTATGATAATAGGCCGCCAAAGCCAGGGTCAGCGAGACTTTCATGAATTCCGAAGGCTGCACGCCAATCGGTCCAATTTGCACCCAGCGTTGGGCACCACCGCCCGTGCTGCCGAAAAACTCCACTGCGACCAACAGGATCAGAGTCGCGAGATAGCTCGGCCACGCCGCCCAGAACCACCACCGGATCGGCACCAGCGCCGTAATCAACAAGACCACGAAGGCGACACCAAATCGAGAGGCCTGGCGTGCCGGCAAGCCAGCTTCTTCCGGGTTTGTGAATGTTGCAGAATGCAGGATGGCGACGCCGATCATTGCCATCGCGCACAGCATCAGGATCAATCCCCAAGGCAATGACTGGACCTGCGTTAAAAACGACTTGCGTGAAAAATCGAGCGAATTGGAACTGCGCGCAACCATGCCTACAGCCCCCCATTTCCTGTGCCGCTGCCACCGCCAGTTGAGGCCGTGCGGGTATAGGAAGGCGACCGGCGGGAATCGATCCGCAACGCTTCGGCCATAATGTCTCTGGCGACCGGCGCAGCCGCTTTCGAACCGCCTTCGCCGTGCTCAACAATCACTGAAATCGCATATTTGGGGTCATCATGCGGCGCATAAGCGACAAACAGCGCGTGATCGCGCAGACGGCGATCAATATTTTCGCCTTTCAGAATACCTGAAGCCCGTTCTGCTGCTGAAATTCGGCGCACTTGCGAGGTGCCCGTTTTACCGGCGAGACGCGGACCGCCAAGGCCGAGGTCGCCGGACCGAAGCGCCGTACCGCCAGCTTCAGATGTAACGCCATACATGCCGGCTTTCATTCGCCGCATGAAATCGGGGTCGAGCGGTGCATCGAACGGAATATCTGCCTCAGGGCGTGGGCCGTCGCCAATAATGCGCGGCGTGATTATCTTGCCCTCAGCGGCAATCCGAGCGCTCATCACGGCGAGCTGTAGCGGCGAGGTCGAGACCTGCCCCTGCCCGATCCCGATATTCAGCGTTTCGCCCTCATACCAGGGTTCCCCGCGGGCGGCGCGCTTCCACTCATCATTTGGCACGACACCGCTGCGCCCGCCCATAATCCCGAGTTCCCAGCGCTGGCCAAAGCCGAAACGTTTCGCGACATCGGCCAGATGTTCGATCCCGACGCGTTTGGCAATTTCATAGAAATAGACGTCGCATGAGCCTTTGATCGCCCAATGCATATTGACCGAGCCGTGGCCGCGCTTCTTCCAGCAGTGCCAGGTATTGTTGCCGAAGCGATAGTGCCCTGGGCAATAGACTCGCTCGCTCGGGTCGATCACGCCCGCTTCGAGCGCTGCCGTGGCAACCACCATCTTGTACGTCGACCCGGGTGGGTACGTGCCATCATAGGCTTTGTGGTAGAGCGGCGAATATTCGACATCATCACGCAGCAGCGCGTAATCCTTGGACGATATTCCGTTGACGAAATCATTCGGATCAAAAGCCGGTGTGGAGACAAAAGCGAGAATGTCACCCGTTTCAATGTCGAGAACGACTGCCGCGCCGCTTTCCTTGCCGAGCCGGTCAATCGCAAACTTCTGCAATTCCGCATCAACGGTCAGATACAAGTCGCGGCCTGGCTTCGGCGACAGCGCTGGGTCATCAAACTCGCGAATGATCCGGCCAGCGGCATTGGTTTCGAGTTTGCGAAAGCCCGCTTCGCCGCGCAGCCATTCTTCGGCATATCGTTCAACACCTGAACGCCCTGTTCGCATATCCGGGTGCTTGAACAGGCGGCGGACGGCGGCTCTCTCTTGTGCGGTGGCACCTTCACTGAGGCGCTCGAGATCGGTTTCACTGGCTTTTGCAACATAGCCCAGAACATGCGCGAAATCGCGGCCCCGGGGATAAGACCGAGTCGCGGCCATCTCAACTTGCAGACCCGGCAGGCTCGGCGCCAGAACCGCCAGACGCGAAAAGTCCTCATAAGACAGCTCGCTTTTAACCGTCACCGGCTGGAAGCTGGCTTGTCGTCTGGCATCCCGGATCAGGCGCGCCTGACGTTCCGGCGAAATCTCAATCTGGTCGGCAAGGTTTGACAATAGACGCGGCAAGTCATCGGCTTGTTCGCGAACGATGGAGACACGTCCGGCCTGACGATGAGCCGCAAGCGGACGGCCAAACCGGTCGAGGATGCGTCCACGTTGCGGCGGGGCCAGATCCAACCGAACGCCGTTTTCAGCTGCTGCGACTTCAAACCGTTCATGTTCCATGATTTGCAACTGGAACAGGCGCGTGATCAGACCACCAAACAGCGCTGCGCCGCCACCCGCGGCAATCAAGGCGCGACGGTTGAACAGTGCGTCGACGGGACGGTTGCCACTCATCCTGTGGCCCCGCTTGTGGTCCAGCGCTGCGACCGCAGATCAAACAATGGCGAGATCAGCATATGCGCCACCAGAGTCGCAAAATAGGCTGTTAGCATAGGCGTTACGCGCACGAGATGCCCCGATGAAATACTCGCTGTCAGCCATACAAGCGTGATCCCGAAAAACAAAGTTACAACCGGAAGCGCAAAGCTGAGCACGGGTGTACGCTCGGTATCGACCATTTGCGACACTTGCGATGACAGCCCATAAGCGAGCAGATTTGCCAGACCATGACTGCCCCACGGCGCTTGTGACGCATCCTGAGCGAAGCCGAAAAATAACAGGAAGACCATCGGGCCAAATCCGAGACCAGACCGGCCCCAGCCGACCGCCGCGATCAAGCCGACATAAGGCCAGGCGAGCGGCACACCAAAAAACGATTTCGGCGTCAGGCCAACCAGCCCGATCGTGGCCACAACAATGGCGCCGATGATCAGGCGCGTTCGCGGTCTTGCACCTTCCCAGCGCAAAGCCAGCCAGTCAGGGATTGCGCCCAATCCGTTCACGAGCCGTCTTCCTCGCCAAGTTCGGCCAGATCGGTTTCCACTGGAAACGCTTCCGGCGCCGGAATTGTGATGGTTGGCTTGAGGCGGACATAGCTGAGCTGACCGGTCAACATTGAGAGGTCAACACGGACTTCTTTTTCGGTCTTGCCGCGCACATGGCCAACCACGACACCGCGCGGAAACAAGCCGCCCTCGCCTGAGGTTAGAATGCGCTCATTTGGCAGAAACTCGCCCTGTTCCGGCAGGTCGGTGAGACGGCCGAGACCGTCGCGGCCGCCAAACATGATCGCGCGCAGCCCGCTCGCCTCGCCCATGACGGGCACGCGGCTGTTAAAGTCGGTGACTTTCAGGATCCGCGATGAACGATTGCCAACTTGCACGACGCGCCCGACCAGGCCGCGATCATTCTCGGCATAATACCCTTCCTGAACACCATTCGTGGCGCCGGCATTGGCCAGCAGAGCCTCGGCGAACGGACCGTCCGTCTCGGCCATGATCCGGGCCGTGACTTCCGCCCCGCCAGGCTCGCCCTGCATATTCAGGATGTCCTCATAGACTTCCATTCGCTCAGCCATGGTCAGCGCCAGCGCTTTATATTGCGCCAGTTCGCGGACCCGCGCTTCAAGTTCTAGAATTTGACGTTCTCTCGCCGACACGCCGCTAATCCGGTCGATCAAGCTTGGCCGTGTGACGTGGAATAACTGGTCCGACGCCGCTGTGCGGATCGGTTCAACGCCCTCACTCAAACGCGGTGATGTTTGTAAAAGAAGCAGCGCCAGCAGCCCCGCGATGGCAATAAAAAACCCATACCGGCGGAGCGGTCGCTGTCGATATCCCTTGCCGCTGGCGCGTGGCATGGGCGCGTTCCTTCTCTTCTGATTTCGGGCGTTTAGCCCTCAATCGTGTCAAACTTCTGGCGACAGGACATTCTTCATGCGCGAGAGGTTCTCGAGGACGAATCCACACCCATTCGCGACACATTTCAATGGCTCTTCGGCGATCATCACAGGCAAACGGGCCTGTTCACGCAGGACGACGTCGAGATTGCGGAGCAAAGCGCCGCCGCCAGTCAGGACAATGCCGCGATCGACAATATCTGCAGACAGTTCCGGTGGCATCGCTTCGAGGGCGATGCGAACGGCCTCGACTATCTCGCCAACCGGGTCAGCAAGTGCTTCAGCCATCATCTTCTCGTTGATTTCAACTTCGTTCGGAACACCGTCGCCTGTGGCGCGACCGCGAACCGTAACGGTCATACCGTCGCCATTCTCGGGGGCCATCGCGGTCCCGATCTGTTTCTTGATTCGCTCAGCTGACATTTCGCCGACCAGGATGCCCTGATGCTTGCGAAGGTAATTCATGATGGCTTCATCCATCTTGTCGCCGCCAACGCGGACGGATCGAGAATAGACCTGCCCGCCAAGTGACAGTACCGCGACTTCCGTCGTGCCGCCGCCAATATCGACAACCATTGACCCGGCAGGCTCTTCAATTGGCAATCCGGCGCCAATCGCAGCGGCCAGCGGCTCGTCAATCAGCTCGACCTGACGCGCACCAGCGGCCAGTGCCGACTGGTGAATAGCGCGGCGCTCAACATTCGTCGCTGAACTTGGGACACAGATAATGATCAGGGGCGATACAAAGGCACGGCGATTGTGCACTTTGCGAATGAAGTGCTTGATCATTTCCTCGGCGACTTCGAAATCGGCAATCACACCATCGCGCATCGGGCGGATGGCTTCCATGTTCAACGGCGTCTTACCGAGCATCTTCTTGGCATCGTCACCAACGGCATAGACCATCTTGCGGCCGCCCTGGTTCATATAGGCAACAACTGAGGGCTCATCGAGCTTGATGCCTTGACCCTTTACATAGACCAGCGTGTTCGCTGTCCCAAGGTCAATGGCCATGTCTGTGGAAAGAACTCCGAGTAGACTTCCGATCATTTTTTCACGCCGCTTTTTCTATCGCGTGATCTGAAATCGTCACACGCAGCTTTAGTTTCATGATCAGCCCTATATCCTAATGCCGTTTAGATTTGATTAAAGCAAGAGTTGTTTGTCATCGCCAGTGTACGATCCGTACGCACATCGCGACCCCAATAGTGACCGCACACTGGATGATTTGACCCATAATGAGACACACCTAACACAAACGGCTCGTTTGTTAACTTTTAGGCCGCTTTTCGCTTCAAACGTCGCGCTTCAAGCTTGTTCAGAGCATGGATGTAAGCCTTGGCCGCCGCCACCAGTGTATCCGGATCGGACGCACGGCCGGTGGCCATGATGCCCTCGCCTTTCAGACGCACATGCACCTCAGCTTGCGCATCCGTGCCCCCGGTCACAGCGCTGACCTGGAACAGGTCCAGTTTGCCCTGATGCGGAATGATCTGGCGAATGGCATTGAACACCGCATCAACTGGGCCATTGCCTTCGCAAGTTACGGAATGGCTCTCACCTTCGACCAGAACACTGAGATCAGCCGTTTGCGGGCCTTCCGAACCGGCGACGACACGCAGGGTTTCGAACGCGATCCGTTCGCCCATGGCAGACAATTGGTCGTCGACGAGGGCGATCAGATCGTCATCAAAGACGTGTTTCTTCTTGTCCGCCAGCTCTTTGAACCGCTTAAACGCCTCGTTCAGGCTGTCTTTGTCGAGCTCATAGCCGAGGCTTTCCAGCTTATCCCGGAACGCGTGCCGACCGGAATGCTTGCCCATAACCAGACTGGTCTTGGACACGCCAACATCTTCCGGCTTCATGATCTCATAGGTTTCGGCATTTTTCAGCATGCCGTCCTGGTGGATGCCGCTTTCATGCGCGAAGGCATTCTTGCCGACAATCGCCTTATTATATTGGACCGGAAATCCGGTAATCCGGCTCACCATATGGCTGGCTGTGGCCAGCTTGCTGGTCTCCAGACCTGTTGTGAACGGCAAATCATCGCGGCGAACATTGAACGCCATGACCACTTCTTCAAGCGCTGCATTACCGGCTCGCTCGCCCAACCCATTGATCGTGCACTCAACTTGACGGGCACCGTTCTGTACACCGGCAATCGAGTTCGCGACGGCCAGGCCAAGATCATTATGACAGTGCGTGGACCAGATCACTTTGTCGCTGTCAGGAATGGTCTCGCGCAAGCGGCGGATGAGTTTGCCATATTCTTCCGGATGCGAATAACCGACTGTGTCCGGAATGTTGATCGTGGTTGCGCCCGACGTGATCGCCGCGTCGATACACTTACACAGGAAATCAAATTCTGTGCGCGTCGCATCTTCCGGGCTCCATTCGACATCGTCGACCAGATTGCGGGCTTGCGCCACGGACCGGCCGACAGCTTCAAGAACGGCGTTCGGGCCCATTTTCAACTTGTGCTTCATATGCACCGGGCTGGTCGAAATAAATGTATGAATTCGGGGCTTTGCCGCATTTCGAACCGCTTCGGCGCAGCGATCAATGTCGCCGGGGGTCGACCGCGCAAGGCCGCAAATTGTTGCCGTCTTCGAGCGACGGGCAATCTCGCTGACCGCCTCAAAGTCACCGACGGAAGCGGCCGGGAAACCGGCTTCGATGACATGCACGCCCATCGTCTCGAGCAGCTCACCAAGGGCCAGCTTTTCATTATGCGTCATGGATGCGCCAGGCGATTGCTCGCCATCGCGCATGGTGGTGTCAAAAATTACAATTTCAGTAGTATCAGTCATCTGTCTGGCCTGGTGATGTGAGAAACGTTTTTAAGGTTTGTCCCCTGGCCGTGGACGGATGCGCTAAAGCACCGTCGCTACCGGCCAGGGGCCGATAAGGAGGAGTAGGCTCTGAAGAGGCAAATTCTTGCGCATGACCACTGCAATGCGGCGGGCAGCCAGCAGTGTCAACAGGCTATTCAGCATTGAGCGCAATATTATCCCCTTTGCGGCGGCGATGCCGCACATAGAGGAAGCCACCCAGAAAAACCGCCACAGCCGCCAATCCGGCAATCACGGCGAGCCAGATATTGCCCTCGAGCGCCGCCTGGATGGCTTGCAGGCCAAAAGCGACAAGCGCGATCTTCGGCACGACGCCAAGCGCCATCCCGGCGAGATAATGCAGAAATTTTGCGCGGATGGCACCGAAAAGCATGTTGACCATCACGAACGGACCCGTCGGAACATTGCGAACAATCGCACTTGCGGCAAACGCGTTGCGCGCAACGAAGCCGGTGAATTTCTTGATCCGCCCCTCGCCCAAACGCTGTAATGTGGCTTCACCAAAGAAACGGCCAAGCCAGAAGGTTAAAGTGCCAGAACACAACGTCGCGACCCAGGACCAGACGCCCCCCCAGATCGGTCCGAACGCATAGACGGCAATCCCGATCAACAGGAATTGTGGCACGCCGATAAAGGCACAGCCGCAAAAGGCCAGGATTAATGCCGGAACGCCCCACGGCCCCTCGGCAAAAGTAGCAATCGCTCGCCCTAAGGCATCGACATCGAGAAATTCGGTATAGCGCCCGAACAGGAACAGACTCAGGAGGAGCGCTAATGCTCCCAGCCCGAGCCAAAGACCGAGCTTGGATCCTGATTGTTTCGGTGCTGGTTTTGGATTGCTTTCCTGCATGACGTTTCCCTGCGCTGAGTGGATCGCCAGGTCAAGCAATCGGCGCAACCCAAAACAGGGCCATTGAACGCGGCGGCACGTCGCTAAGCCGCTTAGGCGTCGGCCACACGTGCCTGATAGGCCTGCTCAAGCGGAATGTAATGCTGCCAAAAATCACGTCCCTGACGGCCATTCAGGAGATCGCAAAGGATATCCAGATGGGTGTGCCAGCCCGCAGATGCACCGGACTTATACCCCTCTGTGGCAAGCTTCTCATGGCGCAGATGCAAACGCACGCCGCGCTCTGTTTCACTTAAACGGATCACCACTTCAGTCGGCGCCTCGCCTTCCCCTGATGGCCAGGAAAAGGCCAGGTGATGCGGTTTGTCATAGACCCGCACGAGGCCGACCATACGGACCGTACCGCCATCGGCATGGCTTTTCGGCGGGCCCTGTTCAGACAGTCGGGAATGATCGAACGCGAACACGATTTCGCCGCCAATATGATCCGAGACCTCCCCGGCGCAGATCCATTTCTGGCGTAGCTCTGAGCGGGTTAGATAGTCCCAAACACGTTCAATCGGGCCAGGCAGGTCGCGGTAAATTTCCAGGACTGAAGGCTCGGGATAAGTCACAAAATCATCCATCAAGGTCATCCTCTTCTTTCAAAGCTGTTTCGAAGGCATCGAGCGCGCTGTTCCAGAATGCGGCATGCGTATCGAGCCAGGCCTGGGCGCGGCGCAAATTGCCTTGCTCGAGATGGCAGATCCGCTCACGCCCGCGTTTTTCGCGGCGGATTAGATCGGCCTCTTCCAGAATGCCGAGATGTTTGGATGTCGCGGCGAACGAAATGTCCAATGGCTCAGCCAAGGCGCCAATTGTTTGCGGGCCAGACCGCAAAACAGCCAGCATCGCGCGCCGCGTCGGGTCCGAGAGCGCTCGAAACGTAGAATTCAAGGGATCTGCTGCATATTCAACCATACGGATGAATATGCAGCAGATCCGGATTTATTCAACCAAAAGTTGAATATCATGCATTGGCCAGCATTTCTTCGCTCATGGTCCAAAGCCGGTCAGCTTTGTCTTCATCGCAAATCCACGGCCGAGCATGTTCCCAGCGCTGGCTGTCCGGACCCGCGAGTTGGGCGATATCGCAATCCTCGCAATACTCACCGCCGCGACCTTCCAGCATTGGCGAGGTTGCCGCCCAGACCTCTGTTGAAGCGCCCTGCTCCGGCGACTTGAACATCGCCTGGATTGCATCAGGGATGGTACCATCGGGATTCATCCAGCCCATCGCGGCCATTTCTTCGACGGTGAGATGGCGCTGCAACGGTGTGAAGATACCGCCCGGATGGACGCCAAAAGCGCTGATCCCATACTTGTCCCAGCGCCGATCTGCGCCGAGCGCGAAGAGCGCATTGGCGGATTTTGCCTGCGCATAGGAATTCCATTTCTCATATTCAGTGGTGTTAAAATGCGGGTCATCCCAGTTCACATCACCGCGAATATGCGCGGTTGAAGACAGCGCAACGACTCGCGACGTTTCGGCTTTTTGCAAAGCCGGCAACAGACCTAGTGCCAAAGCCATATGGCCAAGGTGATTGACCCCGAACTGGCGCTCCCAACCCGGTCCGACACGGTCGAGCGGGCATGCCATGATGCCCGCATTATTGATCAACACATTCAGCGAGCGACCGGAGGCGACATAATCATCGACAAATTTCCGGACGGAGCTGATATCCGCGAGATCCATGCTGGCGACCTGGATATCGCCGTCCATACCGCTCAGCGACTCTTTCGCGGCATCCGGGCGCCGCGCCGGGACAGTGACGCTCGCGCCGACGCCGGCCAGCGCGCGTACAGCTTCGATGCCAATCCCGCTATAACCGCCTGTGATAATGAAATTCTGACCGCTCAGGTCCATGCCCTGCACAATTTCAGCGGCCGGTGTTTTTGCGCCAAAGCCTGAACCGAGCGGGCGTTGATTGTCTGCTGACATGTTTGATCTCCGATTTTTTTTCAACGGTGGCAGTCGAAACACTGTCTGGCAAGACTCGACAGAAAAGCGCCTAATTCCTAGCTATAATATTACAAACGCGATCATTGTTTGGAGCTGTTCAATGCTATTTCGATCTCTGGCCCTGCTGTCACTGTCTCTGGTACTTGCCGGTTCGGCCTTTGCGCAATTCGGCAAACCCCAGCCGACACCAAAGAATGTTGATGAGTATTTCGCCGAGCGTGCAATGCGCGATGCCTCCCGTCTGACCCAGGGTGCGCTCGGACGTGACGTCATTCGTAAAGAAGACGGCGTCGACTTGAAGCGCGCCGAATCGCGGATGGACCAGGCCTTCGAGATCTTCGGCAAATTGTGCAACGATCGCAGTCTACCTCAGGATCAATGGGCGCGGAATTGTTATTCTCTCGGTGATATGTATCGCCGCGGCCTCGGCACCGAGCAGGATTACGCCAAAGCGAAGACGCATTTTGACGCCGCCTGTCTGGACGGCCGCCATTCCGGCGCCTGTATGCAACAAGCCTACATTTCTCACAAAGGCAGCGGCGGCGAAGCCGATCTTGAACACGCCAGAAAACTCTATGTTCACGCCTGCAATTTGAAAGACCCCGGAGGCTGCTCCGGTCTCGGCAATATGCTGTATATGGGCATTGGCGGTCCGCGCGACCGATCGCGCGCTGTCACGCTGCTGCAAGATGCCTGCGCCGATGAGTATCAATGGGCCTGTACCCGCCTGATTGAATACGGTCAGCCAACCCGGCTTGATCGGTTCTAGACAGACCTTTCCGCAACGCCATTCTTGTTGAACGCCGGATAATACGGCACTCCTGATGAAAAATCGGGAGGAAGAAATGCGCATTTGGATTGCTGGGCTTTGCGCCGCACTCGCCACTGCTTGTGGTCAACAACAAGAGATCAGCGAGACGCCGGAGCCATCGGCAGCTGCAATTGAAGCCGGCCTGCCAACGCCTGGCAGCGCCACTGCTGCGACCAGACAAGCCAATGCCGCCCTGGCCACACGCCTTGATCTGTCTCAGGGCTCTGATGGCGAAGATGCGCGCCGCGACCGCTTGGCCTTTATCGAAGACGAAGCGATTCTTGATGCTGACGGCAATGTCGTCTGGGCCATCCCGCAATTTGAATTTCTCGATGGCGACGCGCCTGAAACCGTGAATCCGTCATTGTGGCGGCAATCCCAGCTGTCCGCGCATCATGGCTTGTTCAAAGTTTCTGACGGCATCTATCAGGTTCGCGGTTATGACCTCGCCGTGATGAGTGTGATTGAAGGCGATACCGGCTGGATCATTGTCGACCCGTTGACCGCAACCGAGACTGCGGCAGCGGCGCTGAAGCTGGTCAATGACACGCTCGGCGAACGGCCGGTCACAGGCGTGCTTTATACGCATTCCCATGCCGACCATTTTGGCGGCGCGCGCGGCGTGATCTCAGACGCAGATGTCGCGGCTGGTGTCCCCGTCCTGGCGCCAGTTGGATTCTCTGAAAGCGCGGTGTCGGAAAACCTGATTGCAGGCAATCAGATGAGCCGTCGCTCGACGCTGATGTTTGGCAACACACTGCCGCGTTCAACAACCGCACATGTTGGCTCCGGCCTTGGCCCAGGCCTGCCGAATGGCACGATCAGCCTGATCCTGCCAACCGAGGAAATTGAAGGCCGCGGCACGGTACGCGTGATTGACGGTGTCACGTTTGAGTTTATTGACGCCGCCGGCACCGAAGCCCCGGCTGAGTTCATGTTCTATCTGCCGGAAAAGAACGCCCTGTGTACGGCTGAAGTCGCCACAGCGACCTTCCACAATGTGCTGACGCCGCGCGGCGCGAAAGTCCGTGACGCACTGAAATGGAGCCGCGCAATTGACTATGTCGTGGCCGAATATGGCACCCGCAGTGATGTCGTCTTTGCCTCGCACCATTGGCCGACCTGGGGCCAGGAAAATGTCGTCGGCTTCCTCGAAAGTCAGCGCGACATCTATCGCTATGTGCACGATCAGACCCTGCGCAATGCCAATGCCGGGGCGACAATGGTCGAAGCTGCCGAAGCCGTCGAAGAGCCAGGCTTCCAAGCTGATGACTTCACCACGCGCGGTTATTACGGCACGCTCAATCACAATGCCAAAGCGGTCTACCAACATTATTTCGGATGGTGGGGCGGTGTGCCTGCAGACTATAACCGGTTGCCGCATGAAGTGACCGCCAGCCGTTATGTTGAGGCCATGGGCGGTGCGGATGCTGTTCTAAACATTGGCCAGGACGCGTTTGCCGGCGGTGACTATCGCTGGGCGGCGGAACTGTTCAACCATCTGGTCTTTGCTGATCCTGACAATAAGGACGCGCGCGATTGGCTCTCCGCGACTTATGAGCAGCTTGGCTTTCAGGCGGAAAGCGGCGCCTGGCGCAGCTATTATCTGACCGGCGCTGCTGAATTGCGCCGCGGCTTGCCGAATGTTGGCAACCCGCAACTCGGCAATGCTGATTTTCTGAAAGCCGTGCCGTCGCTCGACCTGTTTGACTCCCTGGCGTCGCGTTTCAATCCCGCCAAAATGGATCGCGATCCGTTTACGGTCGTGTTCGCGTTTCCGGATACCGGCGAGACCGTCAGCCTGCTGGTGGAGAAAGCGGTGCTGGTGCCAAGACTTGGCGGAACGGACGACCCGGCTGCAACGGTCACAATCGACCGGCTTGATTTTGACCGATTGATCCTCGGCGATGCCAAACCGCTTGGCTTGATGACATCGGGCAAGATGAAAATCGACGGCAAGCGCGGCGCGGTTTCCGCCATGTTCGACTCTCTGGATCAACCGGATTTCTGGTTCAATACCGTTACGCCATAGAAACGAGTATAGCTTTCTGATCACACCTGGTTGCAGAAGCGCCACAGGGTTATTCCCCTGTGGCGCGAAATTTGCTTTCCTGATCGGGGGTAACCCCAGGGGACGCAAAATGAAACGATTCAGAACGATTCGCATGGTGCGGCGCGAAAAGCCGACCGACCTAAGAGAGCCCACGATCCTTGATCATGGCGATCCGATCACCGTCAAACTGACGCGCGAGCTGGAAGAGCGAAAGCGCCGTTTAAATCTGGCTGCGAACCACCCAGCCGGGCTTTAATCCCCGTCCCAGCCGAACACGTCTTCGAGGCCGACGCCGAACACGCGGGCAATTCGAAACGCGCTTTCCAGGCTGGGCGAGTATTTCCCTTGCTCAATCGCAATCACGGTTTGCCGCGTGACGCCGATTTCCTTGGCGAGTGCTGATTGGCTCATTTGCCCATGAGCTTCGCGCAGATCTTTGACGCGATTGGTAATCGGAGGGCGTTTGGCCATGCTCACACGCCCCGGCGATAATACCAGATGGTCAGCGCATATTCTGCGAGCTGGCTAAGCACCATGCCAGCGACAATCATGTGAAACAGCAAGTTGCCACTGCCCCATACCGCGAACGCAATCAAAGACGTCATACAGACAACCCCGAGCAACAGGCCGCTCAAATTGCCCGCCCGCCAGACGACCAGGCGGTCGCGCTCATCTTCTGGGGCATTCGCATCCGCGAGATTGCCGAGCGCCGCGACCGCATGACCAAAGATCGCAATGGCGACAATAATGATGATACCGATCACCACCCCAACGCCGTTTGGCGGCGGAATGACCTGCGCGACTTGAGCGATCGCGACGACAGTCCAGGCATAGAACGCGCCGGAGACAATCAAGGCGAAACACATCACCCAAGCAGACTTTTCCTGAAATGACATTCAGACCTCCATGTAAAATATCTTGTACACGCATCATGTAGTAAAACATTTTTGACATGTCAAATATTTTTAACGCAGATCTCGTAATTGCTAGCAATCGCCCTTTGACAGCAGGTTTGAGAGTGTTACCTCCCGGCCCTTAAACAAGGAGCCCTATCGATGAGCGATCTCCAATCTCTCGCAGAAACCGCAAAAGCCTGGCCGTTCGAACAAGCGCGCGCCTTGCAAAAACGCCTGCGCAATATGGAGAAACAGGGCAAACCGAAACAGGGCCCTGTCGTTTTCGAGACCGGCTATGGTCCGTCCGGCCTGCCGCATATCGGGACGTTTGGCGAAGTCGTGCGCACGACAATGGTCAAACAGGCTTTCGAAGCGCTGACCGGCGGCGAGATCGAAACCAAGCTGATCTGCATTTCAGATGATATGGACGGGATGCGGAAAATCCCGCCAACTGTGCCCAATCCAGACGCCTTGCAAGACTATATGCAAAGGCCGCTGACTGATGTCCCGGATCCGTTCGGGACACATGACAGTTATGGCACGCATATGGGCGCGCGATTGTGCGCCTTCCTGGACAGTTTTGGCTTTGACTATGAATTCCTGTCAGCGACTGATTGCTACAAGGATGGCACGTTCGATCCGATGCTGCTGCGGGCCCTGGAAAAGTTCGATGAGATCATGGCGGTGATGCTGCCGACGCTGGGCGCAGAACGCCAGGCGACTTATTCGCCTTTTTTGCCCATCTCGCCGACCACAGGCCGGGTGCTGTACGTGCCGATGAAAGCCACCGATCCGAAAGCCGGTACGATCACATTCGAAGACGAAGACGGCACCGACACCACGCTTCCCGTCACAGGCGGCAATGTGAAACTGCAATGGAAGCCGGATTTCGGCATGCGCTGGGCCGCCCTCGGCGTCGACTTTGAAATGTTCGGCAAGGATCACCAGGACAATGCCCCGATCTATTCGAAGATCACCCGCATTCTTGGCTGTCAGCCGCCGCAGCAATATGTCTATGAGCTGTTCCTCGATGAGGACGGGACCAAAATCTCCAAGACCAAAGGCAATGGTATCGCGGTTGAGGAGTGGCTGAAATATGCGCCGCAAGAGAGCTTGTCTCTATACCAGTTCCAAAAGCCGCGGGTCGCCAAGAAGCTGTATTTCGATGTGATTCCGAAAGCCGTCGACGAGTATCTCACCTTCCTGGAAAAATACCCGGACGAGGAGCCCAAGCGGCAAGTCGAAAACCCGGTCTGGCACATTCATGGCGGCAACCCGCCGCAGGAAGCTTCGCCGGTCAGTTTTGCATTGCTGCTCAATCTGGTCAGCGCCGCGAATCCGGAAAACCGGGACCAGCTCTGGGGCTTCATCTCGCGCTATGCGCCTGAAGCGTCGTCGCAGAGCCATCCCCTTCTGGACCGGTTGGCGGGCTATGCGATGGCGTATTATCGCGACTTTGTAGAGCCGACCAAATCCTACCGCGCGCCGAATGATCAGGAACGCGCGGCGATGACAGATCTGGCCAAACGCCTGCGTGCCTGGGATGCCCCTGCTGATCAAGGCGAGCTCCAGACGCTGACCTTCAGCGTTGGCAAAGAGCATGCGTTCGAGAATCTGCGCGGCTGGTTCCAGGCCCTATATGAAGTGCTGCTTGGCCAAAGCCAGGGGCCGCGCTTTGGCGGCTTTATCGCGCTCTATGGCGTCGATGAAACCGCGCAGCTGATCGAGGATGCCTTGGCGCGAGGCGCGTGAGCGCCTCACATTTCCAGCGCTGCAACGACCATATAGGCGCCCTTCTTGTGCGACGATCCGAGAAAAAAGTGCGGACCCAAGTGAAAGCCTGCGGACGTCGCGAAGGCTGTCAGAACGGACAATAGATTTCTAGCCATTGAACTATTTCTCTGCCAGAGTCTTAGCCTGCGTTAAGGGGCACGCTATGTCATTGGAAAACATCTACTATATCGGCCAAACAATTGCGGTTGTTGCTATTCTTTGTTCGTTGGGGGCGATTTACTGGCAGCAGCGTCAATCAAACATCATTGCTAAGTCCCAAAATGCATCAGGCTTAGCGGCAAACTACACCGGAGCGCTGAACAACATCATGATTCACGGCGATCTCGCTGAAATATTTCGAAAGGTGATGTTCGATGAAGGGGAGCTCACCCCTGTCGAAACGACGCGCATCCTAATTTATTTCAATCAAATGCTGATCGCTCATCGATCGGAGTGGCAAGCCGCAAATAACGGGCTGTTCGATCCTGACATATTAGAGGATGCGGATGCCAACACAGCTTGGTATTTGACGCGGCCTCTCTTTAGAGAAGAATGGAAACGGGTGCGTGCTGGAGCGATCTATGGTGGGGGTTTTTCAGGTCACATAGACAGCCTTATAAAAGCGCCAACTAAGTTAGTGCCTGATCTTATCAACGAAGAGCCATCCTAAACTTACAGAGCACGGGGCGAGTAAGCAAAAATGCCTGCGCCTGGCCTTTGGCGAACGCTATTTCCCGGCTCAATCCGACCGGGTTCAGCCTGGGCTATTGTCGCCCGCATGATCATCCATCGCTATCTTCTGGCTCATTACAAACAGGTCCCAGTCTATTTATGGCCGATCCTGTTCTTTGAGCTGTGGCGGGTGGATCGCTGGTGCGCTGAGACTGGGCGACAGGCCTTTGTGCAAGTCGACCGCTATGGCCGTGCCTGGGTGCCGTATTTCGAGGGCATGGCGCGGAATTTTGCCGCTTATGATATTGCGACACGGTTTTACTCGCCCAGTGACGTGGATGACTTGTGCCCGGATATTTTCGAGCAGGTCCTTGCCACACTTTCCGTCGACACCTGCGAAGGCAGGGGTCCAGGGACGATTATCACCAATCGTGCAAGTGGCACCCTCATGCCATGGATACCTGCATTCGCAGGCATCTGCGGAGAACGGGAATATCTTGAGCCCGGCTAGACCTAACCGCTCGCGCGGCACGTGTCCGCCAATTCTCCACACGTTGCGACCAGACGGGCTATGTCCTCGTCCCGCGACAGGCGATGGTCGCCATCCTTAATCAAACTGAAAACCACATCCTCGCTGGCCAGCGCGTCGAGCAGCCGAAACGCATGCGCCCAAGGCACATCCGGGTCCTGCTGCCCTTGCAGAATGCGGATCGGACAGGTCAGATCAATCGGCGCGTCCAGCAAAGCCCATTGCTTGCCATCTTCAATCAGATCGCGGGTGATTGGGTACGGGTCGCCATAATCCGACGGCCGAAGCGTTCTGCCCTGCGCCATGATCTCGGTTTGCTGCTGCGGCGTAAATTCCGGCCACATCAGCTTTTGCGTGAAATCCGGCGCCGGTGCGATCAACACCATTCCGGCGACGCGGGGCTTTAGCGCCAGCGCCGATAGCAAAGCCATCCAGCCGCCCATGCTCGACCCGACCAGAACCAGCTTGCCTGAAGTCAGCCCTTCAATCGCCGCCAAGGCATCTTCGCGCCAGGCCGATACGGTGCCGTCCTCAAATGCCCCATCAGACACGCCATGGCCAGAATAGTCGAAGGCCAAAAACCCATGCCCCTGCTGTTTCGCCCAGGCTTCAAGCACCGTGACTTTAGTGCCGGTCATGTCCGACTTGAACCCGGACAGCCAGACATAAGTCAGCTGCGTACGCGGCGCTGTATAGCGATAGGCCAAGCGGCGACCTTGCGGCGAAATGAAATCCTGGTGCGGCATGATCCGGCTCCTTCGGGTTTTCTTCTGCAACTGGTTGGGTCGGGTTGCAACTTGTGCATTTCAATACAGGCCCAAATCGGCCAAACTCTCGCGATGAGCGAATCTCCCTGGCCCGATCTTTCCGGTAAAACCGTGCTGCAAGTCATTCCCGACTTGTCGGCAGGCGGCGCCGAGCGCACGACTGTCGAGATGGCCGAGGCGATCACGCAAGCTGGCGGCCGCGCCTTAGTCGTCAGCGAAGGCGGCCGGTTGGAAGCTAATTTGCGCCTCGCCGGTGGTGAACTGATCGCCATGGATGTCGCCAGTAAGAACCCGATCACGGTTCGCGGCAATGCCAAACGCCTGGAAACACTCATCCGCGACGAGCAAGTCGATCTCATTCATGCCCGATCCCGGGCGCCAGCCTGGAGCGCTTATGAAGCGGCGCAGCGCACGGGTATCGCTTTCGTCACGACCTATCACGGCGCCTATTCCGGCGAGTCGGGTCTGAAGAAGCGCTATAATTCCGTGATGGCCAAAGGCGACTTGGTCATCGCCAATTCCGAATGGACCGCCGCGCATGTGATCCGGGTGCATGAGACGCCGGCTGAGAAAATTGTCACCATTCCGCGCGGCGTCGACTTTGCGGCTTTTGACCCGGACAAAGTCAGTCCGGAGCGCATCCAGGCAATCCGAACCGCCTGGGGGATCGCGCCCGATGACAGTCGCGTCCGTCTGGTCTTGCCGGGTCGGCTGACGAGCTGGAAAGGTCAAGGCCTGGCGATCGAAGCACTCGGCGCACTCGGGCCGAAAGAGCGCGCTGGCCTGCACATGATTCTGCCGGGCGACGCGCAAGGCCGCGACCGTTATGTGCGGGAACTGGAAGACGCCATCATCGCGCACGAGCTTGGCGGCACGGTCTCGATCGTCGGACACACCGATGATATGCCCGCCGCTTATGCGCTGGCGGACATTGTGGTGGCACCGTCGACACGCCCGGAAGCGTTTGGCCGCGTCGCTGCAGAAGCCTCAGCCATGGCCAGGCCCGTGATCGTTGCAGACCATGGCGGGCAACGCGAAACCGTCATTGAGGGGCAGACTGGAACCCGGGCAGAACCTGGTTCTGTGACCGCGCTGACGGCCTGTATTCGGACGCTCGTGACCCTCAGACCAGAGGCGCGCGCCGCCATGGGCGCAGCGGGTCAGGCCTATGTTCGGGAAAATTACAGCAAAAAACAGCTTCAAACAGCGACCTTAGGCGTGTATGCGCGCTTACTTCAAAACAATGACATAGTTGAAAATTAAGCCAATAACTGGCATATAAGCCAAGCAAACACTGGCAACCATAGGAGATTAGCCATAGCCCGCAGACCATACGGCCGCCCTGAGCGCGCCAAACCTACCGGACCACGCACCAATCGCGATATTCGCGTTGAACGCGTCCTTCTCATTGATGAGAATGGGGAAAAACAAGGCGAAATGCCAATAGACGCCGCCCTGGACGCTGCCCGCGAAGCCGGTATGGACCTCGTTGAAGTCTCACCGAATCAAGAGGTCCCGGTCTGTAAGATCGTTGACTATGGTAAGATGCGCTATGAAGCGCAGAAGAAGAAAGCTGCTGCCAAGAAGAAGCAGAAGACCCAGGAACTGAAGGAAATTAAGTTCCGGCCGAACATCGATCAGCATGATTATGAGGTGAAAGCCAAAAAGATCACGCAATTCTTCGAACAAGGCGACAAAGTCAAAATCACCCTACGCTTCCGTGGGCGTGAAATGGCGCACCAGCATCTCGGCATGGAACTGCTTCAGCGGGTTAAAGAAGAGTTTGACGAGCATATGAAAGTCGAACTCGAGCCAAAGCTCGAAGGCCGTCAGATGACAATGGTGATGTCACCGCGTTAGCAGTGCCATTTCAGGCTGAACAATCCAGCTTGATTTCCCGTCCCTTTTGCGCTTAAACCCGCGCTTCCGCAGCGACCGGGCCGACAACGGCATGCCTGGTTGCTCTAAATGACTAGTTTCGAGCCATAGCGCTCTAAAGGAGATCGAAATGCCGAAGATGAAGACCAAGAAGGCCGCTGCAAAGCGGTTCAAGATCACGGCTTCCGGAAAACTCAAGCACGGCGTCGCGGGTAAGCGCCACCGTCTAATGAGCCATAACGGCAAGTATATTCGCCAGAACCGCGGCACTGAAGTCGTTGCTCATGCGGACACCAAGCGTGTCATTAAAAAGTTTCTGCCGAACGGCCTGAAATAGAGATCTGAACCGAATTTGAAGTAAGGAGCCTGCCATGGCCCGTTCACGTAATAAGGTGCCCGCTAAGGCACGTCACAAGAAAATCCTCAAAGCCGCCAAAGGCTTCCGCGGCGCGCGATCTAAACAGTTCCGCACCGCAACTGCGGCTGTCTGGAAAGCCGGTCAGTACGCTTATGTTGGCCGTAAGGTTAAGAAGCGCAGCTTCCGCAGCCTGTGGATCCAGCGCATCAACGCGGCTGTCCGCGAGCATGATGAGAACATGACATATAGCCGCTTCATTGGCGGTCTTGGCAAAGCCGGGATCGAGATGGATCGCAAGGTTATGTCTGACCTCGCGATCAAAGAACCGGCCGCTTTTGGCGCCCTGGTGGAGAAGGCCAAGGCTGCACTGGCTTAATCGCCTGGTTCACACCTTAGCATTTCTCCGCTAATCCGACCGCTTAGAGCGGGGTCGGAACGGCCCCGTTTGTCTTCAAAATGACCAACGGGGCTTTTCATGTCCGACACATCACTCATCGAATCCGAAGCTCTTGAGGCGATCAATGGCGCAGCAGACCTCGCTGCGCTCGACACGGTCCGCGTGGCTGAGCTGGGCAAGAAGGGCCGCGTCTCTGGTCTGATGAAGACGCTCGGAAAAATGACCCCCGAAGAGCGCCAGGAAATGGGGCCCAAGCTCAACGCATTGAAAAATCGCGTCGCTGATGCCGTCGAAGCCCGCAAAGCGGTTCTCGAAGACGCTGCCCTGGACGCCCAGCTGGCGACTGAAAAGCTCGATATGACGCTCCCGCCGCGCCCCGAACATGTCGGCGCGCTGCATCCGGTCATGCAAGTGTTTGAGGAAGTCGCGGCAATCTTTGGCGACATGGGGTTCGCTGTTGCTGAGGGCCCGGACATTGAAGACGACTGGCACAATTTCACGGCCCTGAATTTCCCGGAAGGTCACCCTGCCCGCGAAACCCATGATACATTCTTCATGGAAGCGCCTGAAGGCGGCCTGCCAAAAGTATTGCGCACCCATACATCACCGGTGCAGATCCGCACCATGATGGAGACCAAGCCGCCAATCCGCATCATTGCGCCGGGCCGGGTCTATCGCAATGACTGGGACGCCACCCACACGCCGATGTTTCACCAGGTTGAAGGCCTGGTCATCGAAAAGAACATCCATATGGGACACCTCAAGGGATGCCTGATTGATTTCGTCAAAGCCTTCTTTGAAGTCGACGAGGTCGAAGCCCGCTTCCGTCCGCACTTCTTCCCGTTCACCGAACCTAGCGCCGAGATGGACGTGAAATACACCAAGAAGGGCGAGACGATTGAGATTGGTGCTGGCGACAAATGGATGGAAATCCTTGGTTCCGGCATGGTTCACCCGAACGTGCTGCGCAATTGCGGCATTGATCCGGATGAATATCAGGGCTTTGCCTTCGGCATGGGCATCGACCGGTTGGCGATGCTGAAATACGGCATGCCGGACCTGCGCCCCTATTTCGAAGCTGACCCCGCCTGGACCCGTCATTACGGGTTCAAACCCTGGCTCACGCCGAGCGTTAGCGGAGGGCTGAGCTAATGTCTGCGCATCCGTCGATAGACGGCCTTAAAACCTTCAAGTTCGGCGATAGTGCTGATCTCGCCAATCGCTTGGCCGCTTTGGTCGTGGCCGGCGTAAAAACTGGAACCTGCTCAGCCGCGGCACACGGACCAGACGCAGAAATCGGCGAACGGCAAATTTGCCTGAGCGGAGACGATGTCCCCGTTTGCGAGATCGAGACGATGACCCTCAACACGCTTCGCTTTGACGACGTCACGCCTGAAATGGCTGCACTCGAGGGCGAAGGTGACTTGTCCTACCGCTATTGGCGCGACGCTCACGTGGCGTATTACAAGCGCGAAGGCACCTGGGCGCCCGATATGAATGTGATCTTTGAAACGTTCCGAGTGACGCGCAAACTGAACGATGCTTTCGCCGCGGGCGCTGACGAAATGGTCAAAGCCGAACGCAAAGAGGCGTTCGCGAATGGTTACGATGCTCTGGGAGCACCACAATGAAATTTCCTGTATCCTGGTTGAAAGACTATCTCGCGACGACGGCGTCTTTGGACGAGACGATGGCCTATATGCTGAAAGCGGGTCTCGAAGTTGAGGAGGTCAGCAACCCAGCCGAAGATTTGAAAGCCTTCACGGTCTGCAAAGTCAAAGCCGCAGAGCCGCATCCCGACGCTGACAAGCTTCGCGTCTGTACAGTCGAAACCGTCGACGGCGAGAAACAAATCGTCTGCGGTGCCCCGAATGCGCGCGCCGGTATGACAGCGATTTACGCGCCGCTTGGCGCCTATATCCCTGGTCTCGATTTCGCGCTCGACAAGAAACCGCGCAAAATTCGCGGCGTTGAAAGCTCGGGCATGATGTGCTCGACCAAAGAGCTAAATGCTGGCGAAGACCATGACGGGATCGCTGATCTCGATGGGTCCATTCCGCTCGGCACACCGGCCGCAGAAGCGCTGGGATTGAATGATCCGGTGATTGATTTTGAAGTCACCCCGAACCGTCCAGACTGGCTTGGCGTCAAAGGCATAGCCCGTGACCTCGCCGCAGCTGGTGCGGGCGAATTTATTGATGATCCTGTGCGCAAAGTCGCTGGCACATACGATTGCCCGATCAAGATTGAAGTGAACGATCCAGAGGCCTGTCCGGTCTTTGCCGGGGCGCTCGTTCGCGGCGTCAAGAACGGCCCGTCGCCAGCCTGGCTGCAAGCGCGCTTGAACGCCGTCGGCATCACGCCAAAATCGCTGCTCGTCGACGTGACGAACTATATCTCTATCGACCGCGCGCGGCCCTTGCATGCTTATGACGCGGCCAAGCTGCGCGGCCCGATCCGAGCCCGCCTCGGCAAGGATAGCGAGCATTGCAGTGCGCTTGATGGAAAGATCTATCAGATCAATTCCGAGATGTGCGTGATCGCAGATGATAGCGGCGTCATCGGTCTTGGCGGTGTCATGGGCGGCGAAAGCACAGCGGTCAGCGACGAGACGACAGATGTGTTCATCGAGAGTGCCTGGTTCGATCCGCTGCGCACGGCGCGCGCAGGACGCACCACGGGGATCATTTCTGATGCGCGCTATCGGTTTGAGCGGGGCGTTGACCCGCAATCCTGTATTGAAGGTGTTCACCTCGCCTTGCGCCTGATCACAGAGTATGGCGGCGGCGCAGCGTCAAAGGTTTCGCTGGCAGGCGACGCGCCGCGGCGCACTGAACCCGTTGAGTTCTTCAAGCGTGATGTTGCGCGCCTCACCGGGCTGGATATCAAACCTGCCGCGATGAAGAAGACGATCAAGTCTTTGGGCTTCACGATTGAAGACACAGGCGAAACCTGGCTCTTGCGTGTGCCAAGCTGGCGCTTTGATATCGAACAGAGCGCAGACATTGTTGAAGAAATTGCCCGCCTGGAAGGCTTTGATGCCCTGCCAACGGCGTCCCTACCTGCCATGAAGGGTGCAAACCGCGTCGTCACGACACCAATCCAGGACCGGATCCGGACCGCACGGCGGACGCTCGCCTCACGCGGCTTCCTGGAAAGCGTGACCTGGAGTTTCATGCCGAAACCGATCGCGGAACTATTTGGCGGCGGCGCAGAAGCGCTCACTGTTGCCAACCCGGTCGCCAGCGAGCTCAATCAGATGCGGCCGAGTATCCTGGCAAATCTGGCGCTCGCCATTCAACGCGGCGCGGATCACGGTGAACGCGATTTGCGCTTGTTTGAAGCCGGCCCAATTTATCTCGGGGATGGTCCGAAAGATCAGCGTTCTGTTGTTGCTGCGCTAGTTCGCCCAGTGAAGAGCCGTCATTGGAACGGCGCGGCGGACTATGATGCCTATGCCGCGAAAGCCGACCTGGATGCGATCCTCAATGCAATCGGGCAGCCACCCGCGCGCTTTCAAGTCGGAGAGCCGAGACAAGCACACTGGCATCCGGGGCAATCCGGCAGCGTCAAGCTCGGACCAAAGGTGACCGTCGCGCATTTCGGCGCGCTGCACCCACGCGTGCTGAAAGCAATGAAAGTTGAAGGCCCTGTCTTTGGCTTCGAATTGAACTTGAATGCGCTGCCGCAAATGAAAGCCAAGACGACGAAAACCAAACCGGTATTCGCAAAAGCGGACCTGACTCCGGTCCGCCGCGACTTTGCCTTCATCGTCTCTGAAGACACAGCAGCGTCGGCGATCGTCAAAGCGGCGCAAGGGGCAGACAAAGCGCTGGTCACCGCTGTCGATGTCTTCGACGTTTATCAAGGCCAGGGCATTGAGCCGGACCAGAAGTCGATTGCGATCGAAGTGACTTTGCAGCCACGCGGGGAAACGCTGAAAGATCAGGATATTGAAGCGATTTCGCAGAAAATCACGGCCGCCGTCGCCAAAGCCACAGGCGGTGTGCTACGCAGTTAGCGTAAGAGCGGGGAAGTATCGGTATGGTTGCGCATCACGTGGTTACAAGAGTGGGCCTGCGCAACAAACTCTATAGCCAATTGGAGCCGCATGCCCGCGATAAATCGGGGCTCTCGCTCATCAATAAATGCATCATCGCTTTGGTGCTGCTGAGCTTTCTGGCGCTCGCTCTGGAAACTGAGGAGGCCATCGGGCCTGTCTGGCGAGCCGGCGTTGATTTTGTCAATATTGGCATCGTTTCAATCTTTGCGATTGAATATGCCGTCCGGCTTTGGGTCGTGGGCGAAGATCCACGCTATCGCGGTCTCAAGGGGCGATGGCGGTATATCCGAACACCATACGCGATTGCCGATCTTGTTGCCTTCCTGCCAGAGCTGCTTTGGATCTTGCTCGTCCCGGCTGGCATTGGCGACAATGTCCTGATCATATTGCGCGTGTTGAGAGTGGTCCGCCTGGTCAAGCTGGCGCGCTTTGTACCGGCCTTTGATGTGCTCGGAGCGACAGTTGAGCGCGCCGGTATGCAACTCCTGACGACGCTCGCTATGGCGCTGGCCCTGGTCTACGTATCTGCTGTCGCGCTGTATTTTGTTGAAGGCGTGGGCGGCCAGCAGCAAGAAAGCTTCGCGTCCATTCCTCGCGCCCTGTGGTGGGCGATCGCCACGCTTACGACTGTTGGATATGGCGATGTCTATCCTGTCACACCGCTGGGCCGAATATTCGCGTCAGTGATTGCGCTCGCCGGGATCGGCGTCGTTGCCCTGCCCGCTGGTGTGTTTGCAAGTGCGTTTTCAGATGAGTTGAGAGAGCGCGAAATCAACAAGCTCAAAGAGCGGGTTGAGGAAGTTGAAAGCGAAAACGAAGAGCTGGAAGCTGAGCTTGAGTCAGATCTGGACGATCTCAAACCTTAACTAGCATACCAACTTGAGCTGCTCGCGCTTGGCGTCGCGGATCAATGCCGGGCGGCCGAGCCAATAGCCCTGGATGTGATCCGCCCCGAGCACCGCAACACGCGCCGCAAATTCCTGCGTTTCGATACCTTCGACGCAGGATTCAAGGCCAAGCTGCCGGGCCAGTCTGATCGCCGCGAGCAGGATCCGCTTACTCTGCTCAGACTGGTCTGATTTGCGAACGAAGCTCTGATCAATCTTGAGCTTATCCAGTGGCAATGTATCGAGCATGGAAAGTGATGAATACCCGGTGCCAAAGTCATCCAGGGCTATGGTCATACCCAAGGCGCGCGCCTGTTCGAGGATGACCACGTTTCGCTCGAGGTTTCGAAATGCAACTTCTTCGGTAATCTCAATGGTAATGGAATTCGGGCTAACCTGATGACGATCCAGCACATTCAACAGCGTATCGAGAAAGTCTGTCGCCAGTAGTTGGGCCGGCGATACATTGATCGCCAGGCGCAAATCGTTCAATTCAAGATGCGCCAGAGCCTCGTCCAGCGTAACCCACAAAATTTCGTTCAACAGGCCAAGCTTCTCTGCGATCGGAATAAAGTCTTTCGGGTTTGGATCACGTTCGAAGCCACTATCGGTCCAGCGCGCCAGCAATTCATAGGCAACAGTTTCCCGCGTTTTTGCGTTCGCAATCGGCTGAATCGCTGCTTTGATTTCGCCATTCTTGATGGCCGACTTCAATTCAACCTCGAGCGTCGAACTGGCGAGGGCGGCATTGTCGATTCTGGGATTGAAGATCGCCCATCCGAGCCGGCTACTTTTGGCACGGCGCATCGCTGTATCCGCTGATCGTAACAAGCCGGATAAAGTCTGCTTCATCGTATTGCCTTCGGCATAGCCAATCGACGCGCCCATGGAGATCAGACCGGATTCCCATTTAATGTCCGCCGTGATTTTGGCGTGCAAAAGATCAATTAGATGATCAATCGCATGTCCTTGGGAATCTTCCTGAAACAGAACGGCAAACTCATCACCACCTAAGCGTGCTGTCGCAGACACCATTGGCATCTCATCGATCCGCGAAGCGATGATTTGCAGAACTTCATCGCCAACGGCGTGGCCATACTGATCATTCAACGGCTTGAAGTGATCCAAGTCGACAAAGGCGATACCAACGGTCTTTTGCTTCGGCCAGTAATGGCGCAGCGTGTCCATAAAGGCCCGGCGGTTCTGAAGCCCCGTCAAACCGTCTGTCGCCGCCAGTTTTTCCTGCTCCGTAATGAGGGCAAAAAGCTTATTGTCCGCCGAAGTACGGGCAAATGAGACGCTGCCAAACATGCAGAACGAGAATCCTGATACAACTGCCAACATCAAGCTGTAGACTTGCTGATCTTCGCGGGTCCAGTCGATTCCGATTTGCCACCCCATAAACTCACACGTGTATATGTAGACGCAAGTGGCTTGCACTGGGGCGAGCGCAAAAAGCAATTTGTACCCGAGAATCATTGAAAGAAAGAGCGGGATGAACAGGATCATCGGCAGATCAAACGGCACCGCGTGGGCGATAATTGCCTCTAAGAATGTCCCGGCCCAGAATACGGCGAATAGAGACAACATGCCCCCGATCAGGACGGGTTTGATGTGAAAGCGCTGATAAGCGCTGACCGCAATAATCGCCAGAACAGAGGCATAAACGGCGATTTCAGATCGCACCAACCATGTCAGCGCGCCTGTCTGTGCGTAGACGGAGGATACGAAAGAAAGAATACATAGACCGAGCACGGCCGTCCAAAAAGCAATCTGGCGAAAGCGTTCATTGAGGCTATGCTCTGTGTCGCCACTATTTGCTTCTGTCTTGAACATTCCGAGACTATAGCTCGGTAAGATAAAAATCTATTTTGGGTTGAATATCCAAATACTATCATCGAGGTAGTATTTTGTTAGCGATATTGAGGCTTGAAAAACCGAGATATTCTGAGCGTTATACAGCGCCCGGCTGGCCCTGTTTAACTATAATCGGCAATTCGACTCAGCAAACGACCGCGAAACTCGAAAAAGCTTGCACCGCGAATTTTCACGGTTTCGCCCGCGCGAACGCCGTTTGGCAAATCGACGGCCGCCTTGCCTTCAAACTCGATCTCAGCAGCCGCCTTGCCGTCGCCAACAACAATGCTGATCAGACGCTGGCGGCGATACGAGAAGGCATTCCCGGATAGACGCGCCACTTCGCCCATCTGGTCCCGGCCTTCCAGGCGCATGGACTGGCTGGCATTTGAGATATTCTCAAAAATCACATCCTCGGTCACGCAATCAAGCATGCCTTCAATGTCGCGGTCGTTATAACTCTTGATATAACGATTGATGATGTCTTCGTGCATGTCAGCCAAACTCCTTGCCGCTTCGGCGAGTCCCCTTGCATACATCGTGTATAAACGATTCTTTTCAACAGGTCCGTTTAGTTGCACTGCAACAAAACCCGTGACATAGGGGCGGACTGTATTTTTCAAAGGAGACGAGCAATGACTTTGCGCGTGGCAGTTGTAGGAGCAACCGGTAATGTTGGACGGGAATTGTTCAATATTATGGATGAGCGCAACTTCCCGGCGGATAAGGTGCATGCGGTCGCCTCTCGCCGTTCGCTCGGGCGTAAATGCTCTTATGGCGACAAGACCATTGCCTGCGAAGATCTCGAGCAATTCGACTTCAGCCAAGTCGACCTGGTCCTGATGTCTGCTGGTGGCAGTGTCTCCAAGGAATGGTCGCCCAAAATTGCTGCCGCTGGCGCGATTATTGTCGATAATTCAAGCGCCTGGCGCATGGACCCTGATGTCCCTCTGGTGGTTCCGGAAGTGAATGGCGAAGCGGTTCTCGGTTATGCAAAGAAGCGCATCATCGCCAACCCGAACTGCTCGACGGCACAACTGGTCGTCGCTTTGAAGCCCCTGCATCAAGCCGCCGGCATCAAACGGGTGGTTGTCTCAACCTATCAATCTGCATCCGGCGCAGGCAAAGCCGGCATGGATGAGTTGTGGACTCAGACCAAAGGCATGTTCGTCAATGACTCACCGACGCCGGACGTGTTTTCAAAGCAGATCGCCTTCAATGTCATCCCGCAAATCGATGTTCCCATGGAAGATGGATCTTTCAAGGAAGAATGGAAAATGCGGGTAGAGACCAAGAAAATCATGGGCGATTCAGTTGAACTCATCGCGACGTGCGTCCGGGTTCCGGTATTCGTTGGTCACTCTGAATCGGTAAATGTCGAACTAGAAGACCCGCTCAACGTCGAAGATGCGCGTGAATTGTTCCGCCATGCGGACGGGGTGCAATTGATCGACAATATCGAGGAAGACCAATTCATGACACCGGTCGATTGCGTTGGCGAATGGGCCAGCTATGTCAGCCGCGTCCGCAAGGACCCAACCGTTGAGAATGGCATCATGTTCTGGAATGTCTCGGATAATCTTCGCAAAGGCGCGGCCCTCAACGCCGTGCAGATTGGCGAAGAGCTGATCAAGCGCGGCGTGTTGAGCCCGGCTGCCCTCGCCAACGCGTAAAGCCGGTGCAGCGCCTGCTCTTTGTCTGTCTTGGCAACATTTGCCGTTCACCGGCGGCTGATGGGATCGCGCGCCGAGTGGCAGCTCGAAACAGATTGGACTGGACGATCGATAGTGCTGGAACCGGTGCCTGGCATGTCGGTGCGCAACCGGATGAGCGGATGATTGCAGCCGCCGCCAATCGGGACATTGACCTTCGCCCCCTCCGCGCGCGCCAGGCGGTCGCAGAGGACTTTTACGCCTTTGATCATATTTTCGCGATGGATCGCAGCAATCATGCCGACTTGCAGCAAATCAGACCGCATGATGGCGTGGCAGAGCTGCATCTGTTTCTGCCGGATGGTGACGTGCCGGACCCTTATTATGGCGGTGATGACGGATTTGAGCAGGTCCTCGACATGATCCAGACACGCCTCGAAACGCTGTTCATCGAGCTTTCCGGAAAGTGATGTAAAAACCCCTGTTCGGCCCGCTTTTTCCGCTTGCATGGCCGGGTATTTTGAGGTTTATGGCGGCTTCGGTCACGAGACAGTGATCGCAAATACCCATCGGATGCGGGCGTAGCTCAGGGGTAGAGCACAACCTTGCCAAGGTTGGGGTCGAGAGTTCGAATCTCTTCGCCCGCTCCAATGTTTTCAATAACCTAGACGAATGTGAAATATCGGACTGGCCACGAACTGGCCACGGCATAAACAATCGTTCAAAGAAAATCTATCCTCGGCGCGCCCCCAACTCAGGAGAGGTTTGGGTTATAATGATCCTCGCCTGGAACTCAGCTCAACTTCAATACGGTTCAGAAGTTTTCGGTCGATCCGGTAGAAAAACATTAAGCTCCCCGCCACCAAGAAGAACAAGCTTGGAATGATGTTGAACATCATTTTAATGCCGCTTAGCGCAGCATCCGGTTGGATTTGAGCGGCTCCATCCACAGGGGCTAGAAATCCATACAATGCGAGCACGGTTGAGGGTATAGCAACGCCCATCGCAGAGCCGAACTTCAATGAGAACATCGAGGCAGAGACCGTCAAACCGGCGCTGTTTTTCCCCGACTTCCATTCGCCATACTCTGAGCAATCGGTATACATCGCAAACAGAAGCGTGATCATCACGCCAAAGCAGAACATCATAATCGTATGCGTGATCAAAGCCGGCAAGAACGCTTCAGGCGACATGAAATTCACGACCAATGCGGCTGCCGCGACAAAGTTCGCGATGATCATTAAGGTCTTTTTGTCGGCCTGTTTGGAAAGGATTGGGGTTAAAAGCGCGCCGAACATTTGCCCGATAAATCCGACGGTTATGATCACCGAAGCCGCATCCATCCACCATAGCATTTTCGCGTCATCCAGGCCCATATTGTACTTCGTGAAAAACGCGACTGACGATAATCGGCCGATCAATCCTATGACGATCAGAACCCCCGAGATCGCGAGCACAATCCAGGAAATGTTCTTAAAGAGAACGCTGAGGTCCTCAGATATTTTGGACTTTTGTGGGGTCTTCGGCGTAATTCGTTCTGTCGTTGCAGCGAAGGTGATCAAGAAAAGCACGACCGATAAGATTGCAAAAAGAATGATAGTCAGTCGAAATCCAGTGACTTCATCGCCGCCCCCAAGCCAATCCACCAGAGGTTTCGTGGCTGCGCCGACAAGAATCGATCCCAGGGACGCAAACACAAAGCGATATTGTGTGGCTTTTGTCCGTTCAGTATTATCAGGATGGATCACGGCCAGAAGCGCGGAATATGGGACATTGATCGCGGTGTAAGCGAGCATAACCAGCGAATAGGTCACATAGGCATAGACCAGCTTTCCTGTGGGCCCAAAATCAGGACCAAGGAAGAGCAAATATCCCAGCAAGGCATAGGGAATGATCGTCCAGAGAATATAAGGGCGATATTTTCCCCATCGCGTGTTGGTTCGATCTGCGATCAACCCCATTGCCGGATCCGTAAAGGCGTCGGCCCATCGGGTGATTAGAAACATAAAGGCAGCGTGGCCCGGATGGATACCCCACACGTCGGTGTAATAGTACAAGAGAAAGATGCCAAAGAAGCCATTGTAGAAATTGGAGGCCATATCGCCCAGTCCATAGGCGACTTTCTCCTTCACGCTCAGCGGTGGATAGCTGGTCATCGTCATTTCCTCCCGGCGGCACCATGCAGATTTTCTGTCGGCCGCATTAAGTCATGCCCCAAATACAATCGATTGTATATAGGGCATGTCAAAGGTCGTTTATGGGTGCTGAGAGGCCAATAACAGTGCTCCACAAAGTCCGGCATCGTCGCCAAGTGCGGGGCGGTCGATCAATGTTCGGCCCGCAATCGACTTGTCTCCAAGATAGTTAGCCATCTGTGTGTCATATGCTGACCGAACCATGCCCAGGAGATGCGGCGCCAACATCAATCCGCCGCCGAGAATGATACGCTCCACTCTCAAAGTCAGGGTGAGCACGCGGCACGCTTGCGCGAGATAATCGGCAGCGACGCCCCACCCTGGATGATCGGGTGCAAGGTCTTTGGGCTCTCCCCATCTCGCACGCATGGCTGAGACCGAGGCGAGTCCTTCCAGACAATCCCCGTGAAACGGGCATATGCCCGCAAAGGAGGTATCGTCTGGGTGTCGTTTCATCGGAATATGCCCAAACTCAGGATGCGTAGGTTGTCCTGCAAAGTGGCCGTTGAGATAGATGCCCGCACCGATCCCGGTCCCAATTGTGATGTAAACTGCGGACGAGGCCCCCTGCGCTGCGCCGGTCGTCATTTCAGCAAGCAACGCGCCGTTCACATCGGTATCAACAACTGTTTTGGTCGCTAAGGCGTCAGTAAAGAACTCACGTAAGTCGGTTCCGGCCCAATTCGGCTTAGGGGTCGCGAGGATGGTTCCATATGTCTTGGAGGTTTGGTCGATATCGATCGGCCCGAAGCTCGCAATGCCTAAGGCTTTCAAATTGGAGTTAGAGGTGACCGATTTGAAGTATTCGGCGCAGGCTGACAGCGTTTTCTCTGGGGTCGTAACGTCAACGCGGTGCTTGCTTAGCAGGTTGCCATTAGCGTCACTTACGCCGCATTTGAACGTCGTACCCCCCGCATCAATGCCAGCGAAACACGGACTTTGAATAGCCATATAACTCATCCCACGTTAAGCGATTAATAGATATTGCAATCGATTGCATTTCTGATAGCATGAAGCGGAAAGCAATTACAATAATATGTTTATACGGACCATCTCTGAGCATGCACTTCAAGTCAGCGCCAATCCCTCGCGCAAGCGGAGATGTGTTCCGGGGCGGGATCGTTCACCCGGACCTATGGCTTTGGGATAGCTGGACTTTAAGCGAACCTTCTGGAGATTTACACCTCTACTGCTTGGCATTGAGCAGGCGGACGGCAGACGGAATTCCCATCACGCCGCCGGAACGTAATGACTTCGCATTTCATGTGCGCCATTTCGTTTCTTCCGATTATGGCAATTCGTGGCGCGACGATGGTCCTATCATAACGCCTGGGCAAGTTGCCGATGGCGCTGATGCACGAAATGTCTGGAGCGGCTCCGTGCTGGCTTTGGACGATGAACGAGTCGCTTTCGGTTTCACCGGTGTAAGAGATCGCGCTGCCGACCAGCGCTTTCTGCAGACCATTTGTGTTGCGACTGGTCCAGATGCATATCAGGTGGACACTATTCCACAAACGGCCATTAGTTGCCCGCTACGTGACTATGATGCGATTGTTGAAAAAGGCTTTTACCTCGGCCCGCGCGACAGCCTCGGGAGCGATTTGGGCGAGGATGGCGGGCCAATCATGGCCTGGCGTGACCCGTTTCTTTTTTCAGACTCGTCTGGAGGTCTTCATGCCATCTGGTCAGCCAAAGTATCTCCGATACGGCCAGCGATCGCGCATGCCCGGTTAAAGCGAGATGGCAACAATATTGTGCTCGATGAGTTAAGTTCGCCGATCGAATTGCCGGATGCTGACTTGATGACTCAAGCAGAGGTTCCGAAGCTTTATCGCGACCCAAAATCTGGAGACTTTCTGCTCGTCGTATCAGCCTGTGACCGCCGTTATGAGGGGCAACCAGACGCGGAGTTAACGCACTATCACCGTTTGTATCGTAGTACGGATGTGCTGGGGCCATGGCAGGCGATTGCACCGAGTTCAAGCAAGCTTCCCGGATTAGATGGCTTGTTCGGAGGTAGTGTCATCGACTTTGATCTTTCTCACGGCAGCTTCAAAATCCTCGGGCCCTACACAGAGAATGCCGGACCTGAAAAGCAATTACAGTTCGCAAAACCGAGAGAAGTTTACCTTGAAACCGATATTGCAAGCGAACCTGTCAAAATCGGTTAGCTCGGCTTGGTAGAATCTCTCACGATTAGACGCGTCGGCGTTAATTGTGGCTCCACTTTTTCGCCGGCGAGTTTGCGCAAGAGGAGGTCGACCAGCATTTCTCCTCCGGCCGAAATATTCTGATCAATTGTGGTCAAAGACGGCGTCGAAAGACTCGCTTGACCGATATTATCATACCCAACCACAGCAACATCATGCGGCACTGATCGTGACTTGGACTGCAGTGCCAAAATTGCTGCCATAGCCAGAACATCGGAAACTGCAAATATCGCATCAAAATCTGGACCGGTTTCGATGAAGTCGAATACTTCCTGAAACACCGATGCGCTGCCGAACTCGACATCTAATATGAGGCTCGGGTCATGTTTCAAACCCTCTGCTTTGTGAGCAGCTTGGAAGCCCTCGAAGCGTAGACGGACTTCCGGCAAATCATTCGGCCCAAGGAAGAGTATCCGTCTCCTGCCAATCGATAGGAGATGCTCCGCCGCCAACCGGCCGCCTTCCCTATTGTCACTGCCAACCAGCGTGTAATTTACCGGATCCGCGAGCCCGCCCCAGACAATCACTTTCTTGGCCAACGGGCCCAACGCCTCAAGCCGGTCAGAACGACCAGCCTGACCGATAACAATCAAACCATCGGCTTTACCTGTTTGCAAAAGACGTTGCTCAGCGATTTTTTCGTCGCGTTTCGGTACACTAATTATCAAATCATATCCGCGTTCAGAGGCGGCTTGGCTGACGGCACCAACCATCTCTAGATAGAAAGGATCGGAAATCGTTTGACCTGATCCAGCTCTGAGCGGAATCACCATACCAATGGCTTCCGAAGACTGCCGCCTGAGGTTTCGCGCCGAAGCATTGACTGCATACCCGGTCTCTGACGCTATTTTCAAAATCTGCGCCTTGGTATTCTCTTTGACAAGCGGGCTGTCATTCAACGCGCGCGATACCGTTGAGACGTCGACATTGGCTAGCCGCGCCAACTCCGCCATCGTAATTTTACCGGGTTTCATCAAGGCTCAGTCCTGGTCAAGAATCTCAATTCGAAGGTGTATGCTGACATATGTTACGACATTGGCGCAATTCGTAAAAAAGACAATTTGGCGACCAATCGAGCGACCTAAGCCGCTCGCGCAATCGCACCATGTCGCCCCAAACGAAACGCAGGCTGGTTACGAACTGGCCACGACGCAGCGCTTCAATCGGCTCTAAACCGCGTTGTTGCGCCATCCAAAACTACCTTATTTTCAATGACTTGGTGCCTCCAGTGGACCGTGACAAGGTTGGGGTCGAGAATTCGATTCTCTTCTCCCGCGCCGAGATTGATGGATTATGAAACGCGCTCAAAAATCGCTGCGAGCCCCTGCCCGCCGCCTATGCACATGGTTTCAAGTCCATAACCAGCCTCACGTCGCTCCATTTCTCGCAGCAGCGTGGTGAGAATCCGAACACCGGTGGCACCTACTGGATGCCCCAATGAGATTCCCGACCCGTGCACATTGATGCGATCAAAATCATCGTCTCCAAGTCCCAGCTCACTTGTACACGCGAGGACTTGTGACGCGAACGCTTCGTTTAGTTCGATCAAGTCCAGGTCCTTCAAGCTTAGGCCAGCCTGAGCCAGCGCCTTTTGCGTCGCGGGGACTGGCCCGATTCCCATCGTCTTGGGCTCGACGCCTGCTAATGCCCAGCTGACCATACGCCCGATCGGTTTAAGGCCATATTTTGCTGCGGCGTCGCGCGTTGCGACAATGCAGGCCGCTGCGCCATCATTCTGACCGGAGGCATTTCCAGCGGTAACCGTCGCCTCGGGATCTGTTCGGCTCATGATTGGACGCAGTGTAGAGAGCTTTTCGACTGTCGTCTCCGGTCGCGGGTGCTCGTCTTGATCAACGATTGTATCGCCTTTTCGACCTTTGATCGTCACTGGAACAATCTCTTGTTCGAACACGCCGCTTTGCATCGCAGCGCCGGCGCGCGCTTGAGATCTTGCGGCCAGCTGATCCTGCGCCTCACGTGAGATGCCGTACTGCTGGCGCAAGTTTTCAGCTGTTTCGATCATGCCGCCGGCAATGGGATAGTTTTCTCCGCCAGCAGTGATCCGACCTCGACCGAGCGCGTCTTCCAGCTTGATATTGGGAGACTTTACGCCCCATCGAATCTCAGAGGAGTAGAATGGCGCCCGGCTCATACTTTCGGCGCCGCCGGCAATGATCACATCTGCGCCGCCTGTCGCGACCGTCATTGCAGCATAGATCACGGCCTGCAATCCAGACCCACACCGCCGGTCGAGCTGAAGGCCACCTGCCGTTACAGGCAAGCCCGCATCCAACGCCACGACACGGCCTAATGCAGGCGCATCCATGGTCGGATAGCAATTGGCAAAAACAACATCGCCCACGGCCTCTCCTGGCAGATTCGTGCGACTCATAATTTCGGATATGACACGTGTTGCGAGGCGATGCGCAGGAACATCTTTAAATGCGCCGCCAAATGCCCCGACGGGTGTTCTCAAAGGCTCACAAATTACGACGTTTTCGAAAACGGACACTTGGCATTTCTCCTAGTTAGGTCAGGGCGTGAATGATCAGGACGGCGCCAGCTATGAGAAGCGACCAGCGCATGGTCGTGGTTTACCCTGAACCTAAATATCGACTCAAACGCGATAACGCCATCGAAAATCCAGCTTCGCTTGAAGCCAGATTTTCTACTCCGTGACGAACCGTGCTGGGTCGATGAAATGGGCACCCGATTGAACCAAAAAGGCGAGCTCATTGGCCCGCCTTCTTCCGTTTTCTTCACGCGAGAGACCGCTTGACTGATTACCGCACCCGTCCCGAACAGACGACAAACTCGCCGGGGATGCGGTATTGGCCGTTGGATTTGAACGGCGCGATCGAGGTCAGGTAATCCGCTTCAGCAGCTTGTTTCGTCGCTTCGTCAAATCGTGCATAGGCGAGCGCGACCGGCCCGCCGAGGAATGCTGCGTCGAGCGCGTCCCGGTCTGAGGCATAGGGCAAGTCGGCCTTGATCCGTCGGCAAACGATATCTTCGAAACCGCTTTCGGCCATTTCGCGCTCAAGCGTCGCGCCGGTGCCCAAGCGGAAGAACATGGGACAAACATCAGAGTTCACGCGGGCGTCGACAATCGGAAAAATGTCGGCCCATCCGCATTCGCGGCGGGCGCCCCATACGGCAAACACCGCGCGTCCGCCGGGTCGCAGCGTCCGTGCCGCCTCGCGCATCGCATTGCTCGGCTCCGGGCAATACATCAGGCCAAGCGCACAGGTCACCAGATCACCGCTTTGATCCGCAATATCGCTCAGATCTTCGGCATTGGCGCGGAAGGCCTGCACATTGCGGATACCGCGTTGTGAGCTCTCTGTTCGGATATGCTCAACCATCGCGTCCGAGAGGTCAGTGGCGATGACACTGCCGCGGTCGCCGACCTGCTCTGCGAGCGGGAAGGTGACGAGGCCGGTGCCACAGGCAAGATCAATAACAGTCTCGCCTGCACGTGCCGCCGCCATTTCCAGCAACGATTGCTGGGCTGGCGCCAGGCTGTCTTTCCAGCCGGCATCATAGAATGGGGCGGCTTTATCCCAGCCATAGCGCTGGACGCGGGTTTGAAGTTTCGGGGTCATGCTGCAACGCCTTCTATGTCAATAATGGAGTGAGTGATTTCGATGTCAGTGGTCATCGGAAAGCCGTCTTTGAGAGCATCTATCATTGGCGAGTAGCGAAGTGACGCCATAATGGCGCGATGCACGGCGTCCTCGTCAGCGTCAGAGACAACTCTGATTTTGAGGCTCGCCCGTTCAAATCCGGGCGGAACGTCGTCGCATACGCCAAACTGGCCGCGCGCATCGACATCTGTCTCGAACTGGACTTCGATATGCGCGACCGCAACTTCCATACGGGCCGCCCACATCTTGATCCCCATGGCGACGCAGCTTGCGACGGCCGCGCGGAACAATGTGCTGGGGGACGGAGCGCCATTGTCGCCGCCCATGGCCTCCGGTGTATCGGACGCGAAGGTCCACTCTTTTTCAGAAACGGAACAGGCGAGGCCTGAGGCGACACTTGCCACGCTCTTATAGGCGCGCTGTCCGATCTGAGGTTTGGCCTCGATCATCTTGGCAGCGCGATCGAGAGCAAGCTTGATGTCTGATTGGGTTTTCATGATGAAATCTCCTGTTTTGTGAACCGTCACGCGGCCTGCGCCGAGGCGCCGGATAGATATGCGTTGAGGTGGAGGGATAAGGCGCGGGCATCGTCTGCCACGCCGTCGATAAAGTTGGATTTACGCTTGCGCATAAAGGATAGCCCCAAGGCATAGAGCCCAGGCGCTGAGACAATGCCGCCATTATGACGAAGGCGGCCACGCCCATCCAAAACCGGAACGTTCAGCCAGGCATAGTCCGGACGAAACCCGGTTGCCCAAATGATCGTCTTGATGCCGCGATCTTTCAGGTCGAGTGACAGACACGGCGTCTCGGGCAATCTGGTTGGCGCCAGATCATAGGCCTCAGAGCAAATCTCACTGACCTCTGACTGATCAATCCAATCATCGAGCGTCCGCAGCAGGCGATTCATTTTCAGATCGGCGAGCTGGCAAACATTGCTCAAAGAGCCTGACAATTGCACGCAGTTGTCACGTGCGCCCATGCTTCGACCGACAATTTCCACGCCGCTTGATTGCAGACTATTGAGGCTGATCGTATCGCGAGTTGGCGAGCCGATGAGCTGCATGGACGGCAACCGGCGAACACGGTTGAGATCATCAACGTCATGGATCGTGTGGTCGAAGATCCCCGCCCCATCCATCAGTTTCAAGATGTCGAGCCCGCGATAAGTGCGCGGCAGGCGCACATGCTCACCAACAGACAGAGTAACATTCCGTCCGGCGGATTGCAGTTCCTGGGCGATCTGGATACCGCTCGCGGAGGGACCAACCACCAGGACACCGCCCGCCTCAATCTGCTCGGGATTGCGATACTCTTTCGATGACAGCGTGCGAATGTCGGATGCGAGATCTCGGGCAAAGGCCGGGATATTCGGAGTGCTCATGCAGCCCGTGGCAATAATGACTGACCGACACAGCCAGTCTCCCTGGGTCGTTTGAACCAGATAGTCGTCGCCATAAGGGTCGACACTAAGCACCCCGGTTTCAGTCTCGATGGGGGCGTTTATCTGGGAGGAATATCCATCGAAGAACTGAATGGTCTCATCCAGGGTCCGAAATCCATCCGGATCCGATCCCTGATAAGTATATCCTGGCAGGCGGCTCTGCCAATTCGGGGATAGAAGGCGGAGTGAGTCCCACCGCTCGGTGCGCCAGGAATTGGCGACCTGTCCACGCTCAAGAACAACATGATCTATGTTTTGTTCGGTGAGGCAGTGGCTCATGGCCAATCCGGCCTGGCCGGCACCGATAATGATGGTGGTGGTACGTCGCATGGGACTCACTCCTTCTAAAATTGCCGACTAGCAGGCAACGTCGACAAAGACGTTGGTTGGGTTGGTGATGATGTCGAAGACAGCCGAGCGCTTTTGGGATTGCGCAACCAGAGCCTTGATATCTTCCTCGCTGGCATCAGCATCGATGTGGAATTTGACGCGTACTGCGCTGAACCCGTTCCGAGTGCCAGAATCGATGCCCAGAATGCCGTAAAGGTTCATGTTACCTTCCAGCGTTGCGGTCACAGAGTTCAGTTGAATGCCGCGGTTTTCGGCAACAGACGCAACGCCTGCGACCAGGCAACCGGCGAGACCCGACAGGATCAGCTCAACTGGGGTTGCGGCACTATCGGGCGCGGCGAAGACTTCCGGGTGGTCCGTTTCAGATACGAATGTCTGCTTGCGCTTATGCTCTTCGCCGAGACCGAAAAAGCCATTCATTTCTGTGCGGGTATGAACGCCGCCTTTCCATTCGCTGGATGCTTTCCAGATGAAGTCTGCAGCTTGCGGCGCCCCTTCAAGGATTTCGCGGGCTTGCAAAAGCGCGTCAACATTTACGCCGTTCTTGGTGGTGTTTGTGGTTTCGGTTTGCATGATTATCTCCTGATTTGAATTGATGTCGTTGATCGACGATCCAGGAGATACGGGATTTGGGACGCTCAGGTCCTGAGCCGCACCTGATGATTGAGTGAACAATTATGAGCACCCACAACACCCTGTATTTGAACAGTAAATTATTCTGTTTTTGAGTTCTGAGGAAGTTCTGAGCCGGCTAATCGCGCCAGTTTGCGAGGCTCGCGGCCTAGTTACAGACGATTTCACCGCCGGCTGGTGGTCGACACGCGTCAGGCCAGCCATAGACCGCATAATAATCCGTCAGGCCGATTCCTTCGACGAAGGCCCCGAAATAAGGATGCTGGCGAACCGGCGCGCCGCCCGGTCCCCAGACTGGAAGCAGGAAGAACTGGTCCAGCGAGGTCTGGCTGATCTCGAACAGACGTAATGCATCTTCGATCATACCCATATCGAGCAGGATATTCGGCGCCAGGATATCGCGTTTTTGCCTCGGGTCATTGATATATTGCGTCACAAGCGCCTGCGCCGCGTCGCGATCGGCCTGCCCCCCATAAGTACCCTGGAGAAGTGTGCCGACATCGTCCGGCCTGAACCAGGTCGATGCCCCGCTTTGATTGAAGGATTCCAGATGCAAGGCCTGCGCGCGCACGGCGTCACCTGTCTGCTCGGCGATTTTGGCGAGGATATAGTTACCGGTCGGATGCCCGAGGTCCCGCGCGCGCTCCGCCAGTTGCGTCGCTGTTTCCAGATCGCCCGTCGCAAATGCGTATGTTGACTGAGACACATATCCCAGTGGCGAGATTGGGTCGGCTCGCATGGCCCGCTCTGAGAGAATCGCCGCGGCTTGCATATCGCCCACCGATCTCAACAAAGTGGAGAACCAGAACATGACATTTGTGTTGCTGGGGTCGAGCTCACCGGCCCGCTCAAAGGCCTTTCTCGCTGCAACATAGTCACGATGATCAAAGGCGATCAGGCCGAGCACCGCATAAGGTTCCGCCAGATCCGGATCGAGCGCAATGGCGGTTTCAGCCGCTTCGCGCGCCCGTTCAGCGGCGCGCTCCAGATCAATCGCATAATCATAATCAGGCTGGACAGCATACGCACTGGCCATGGCCGACCAGGCGCGCGCAAATTCCGGATCACGATCAATCGCCTTTTGATAGATATCGATAGAGCGCGGAATATTGTCGCCGACGCGGCGCGCCAGAAGCGCGTTCGCCTGTAGATAAAGTCGGTAAGCTTCCTGATCCTTGGTTGGCACTTCGACCAGGCGGCTCTGATCATTACTGACCAGAATGACTTTCAACTCTTCTGCGACGGCTCTGGCGATCTCATCCTGTATGGCGAAGATATCATCGGCTTCGCGCTCATACACTTCTGACCAGAGATGATAGCCGTCTTCGACTTTTATCAGCTGGGCCGTGATCCGGATCTTGTCGCCATTGGTGCGCACCGAACCTTCCAGGACGTGCGCAACGTTCAGCGCGGCCCCAATCGACTGAATATCGGTGTCCTGACCTTTGAAGGAAAAGGATGAAGTTCGCCCGGCGACCAGCAAATTGTCCAGTTTGACCAGGCTATTGAGAATCTCTTCGGAGATCCCGTCAGAGAAATAAGACTGATCGCCCTCTATAGAGAGGTCTTCAAACGCCAGCACAGCAATCGATGTCGGCTCTGCGACGGGATCATCCGCACCCGGCGACTGATTTGAAAGGGCGATCCAGAGAAAGGCAATTGCCGCCACTGCGGCGGCGGCAATCAGGATATTGATCGGCCGATTGGTCCGCGCACCGCCGCGCTGCTGCCCGACGGGGTCTGAGGCGGGCGCTGGCTTAGGCGCTGCCCCTGCCGCAACCGATGGATCTGTTTCAAGACCAGGGTCGTGATCGAGCATGCCAGGCGAAACGTCCGATGTGATTGACTTTACCGGTTGCAGAAACCGATAGCCCTTAGCGTGAACGGTTCCGACATATTCAGACGATTTGGCACTGTCCCCGAGAGCCTGCCGCAATTCCTTGATCGCTGTCGTCAGCACGGCGTCGGAAACCGCTCGCCCTTCCCAGACGGTTTCGATCAGCGCGTCTTTGGTCAGCAGCAATTGCGGCGACCGCATCATCGTCACCAGCAAGAGGAACGGCTTTTGGCTGAGCGAGAGCGGCGTATCATCAAGCCAGGCACGCTCGTCTGTAACGTCGACCCTCAATCGAGATGCAACCAAAATCTGGCGCTCAGACATGCCTCCGCGATCTCCCCGACAGCTCAGAACTCGTTCAGAATCGCACGTTCGCTTGAAAATGCGTTATTCAAGCAGACTACCGAGCTGGTGAAACTTGGCAACGCCCCGGTAAAAAACATTTTAAAACAGCGGGTTGCGAAAGCTCAGAATTGATCAGAGCTTTCTCATTTCATTCTCAGGATATTCCGGTCCGATCAGGGCAATATCCGATCATCAGCTCGGCAATATCGCCGGCCGTAATATTTGGAGACATACAATGAGAACCCTTACACACGCCGCTCACGCAATCCTGTTCACAATGATGGTCGCGACGATCGTCCTCGCACCGGGCACATATGCGGCCTACCTGATTACCTGACCCCAGAGGAGCCTTGCAAACACAGGCTCCTCTGAATCACTTTCCAGGGCCCAGTTTAGCCGCGCCAGTTCTTGGGCGGCGACCCGTGGGTGCCGGTGCTCTCAAACTTTGCTTCTTCGGCGCGGTGGCGAACTTGCAAATTGAACAATACGCCTTTGAATCGCGGCAACAGAGCGAGACAAAACCCAGCCATCATCCCCAGCAAGACGACCCACAATAATAGCTTCACTGGGAGCGAGGTCTCAATCACCGGAAGAATGAAGTAGAATGGCGCAAACAGGATCATCATCAGCGAACCGACAAAAAAGGCCGGCCCATCCGCCGTATCCGCAATTGAATAATCGAGCCCGCAATTGTCACAGCTGTCCGAGAATTTGAGATATTTACGAAACAGTTTTCCCTGCCCGCAACGACCGCACTTCAAATGCAATCCAGATCTGATCGGCGTCTTGTACATAGCGCCCTCCTGACCCGGTAAATGGGTAGGCCAAGTCTGCAATCAATTCAGCGTGCGTCTTGGTCGCACGTTACGATGATTTTACCCGGTGCCATTGTGGTCTCAACAAAGCGATCTACACTGCCGATCAATCAACGGGAGGCTGAAACGCTATGCATTCAACAATTCTAATCTGTTCCGCCAGTCTGGTCATTCTGACACTGTTGCTGGCATTCTGGACCAGCCTACAGCGCGGATCCAGCAAGACGATCGCCTATGGCGCACCGCTGGACCCGGCTTCGGCAATGGCCAAAGCACAGCGGGCACATGGCAATAGCGCTGAATATGCCGGTTTGCTCATCGCGCTCTTTCTGGTCGTTGGTTTCGCCTATCAGGGCCGTGATCTTGGCGGCCTGGCATCCTGGACCATCATCGCCGTAACAGCGTCCCGCCTGATACACGCGCTGGGGTTTCTGACTTGCAGCACATTGGAAAAAGCTCATCCGTTAAAAGCAATTGGTGCTTTGGTGACATATCTCGGCGGATTGCTGTTGGCGGCGCTGGTTCTGTCAAAAGCCTTCTAGCGCTTATTTGCCCTCAAAGGTCGGCGTACGTTTTTCAAGGATCGCATTGACGCCTTCGATATGGTCTTCGGTATGATGCATCATCGATTGCGCTGCCGCAGACATTTCCATGATCGTGTCATAGCTGGCGGTCGAACCATGCCGCAGCAGTGTCTTTGCAACCCGCAGGCTTTGCGGTGGCTGCTGTGCCATGCGTGTGGCGAGTGCCATGGCTTCGTCCATCAGAGTTTCGCCGGGCACAGCACGGGAAATTAGCCCCCACTCGGCGGCCGTAGCCGCATCAATCACATCACCAGTGAAAAGCAGTTCTGCAGCACGGCTGGCGCCAATAATCCGCGGCAACAGCCAAGCCCCGCCATCGCCTGGGATCAGACCGAGCTTCAGGAACGTGACCCCAAACTTGGCCCGATCAGACGCGATCCGAACATCCGCCATACAGGCAACATCACAGCCGAGACCAATCGCTGCGCCGTTTACAGCGGCAATCAGTGGCACTTCAAGATTGTAGAGCGACTTCACAATCCGGTGGATGTTGCGGCGATATCCTTCGCGCACACTGTAGGGCGAGCCGGCGAACGCGCCGGTGCGATCGCGCATCGCTTTGACATCACCACCAGCCGAGAAAGCTCTGCCCGCGCCGGTCAGGATAGCGCAGCGCATGGCCGGGTCAGCTTCGATCTCAGCGCAGGCGGCCACAACATCAGCGCCGTCGCCTTCTTGCCCCAGAGCATTCATCATGTCCGGACGGTTAAGCGTCAGAATAGCAATTGAGCCTTGTTTTTCGAGCTGAATGACGGACATGCGCGTTTCTCCATAATTTTCTGTCTTGCTTTTACAGGCACAAATGCCGCTGTCACCTCTTGCCTCGGGGCAAGGCCTGTGCGGATGTCTCCGTAATGAATACAATTGCCCATATCGTGATCGCGTCTGCTGCGCTGACCCGGCCAGACACGCCGAGGCGCAACTGGGCGGTCCTGATTGGCGCCGTCATTCCTGATGCTTCAATGTTTGTGTTTTTCGCGTGGAGCCGCCTGCAAGGCTGGAGCGGTGATGAGACCTGGACTGTTCAATATTGGAATGAGCCGTGGCAGGCGCTTGGGGCTGCTTCCAACTCTTTCATTCTTTTTGGGCTTCTCCTGGCCGCCGGAATATGGCGGAGATCGACCTTGCTGCCTGTATTCAGCGCCGCCGCGCTAATCCATATCGGTCTGGATTTTCCGCTACACGCTGATGATGCGCACCGGCATTTCTGGCCCGTTACAGACTGGCGATTTGTCTCGCCCATCTCGTACTGGGATCCGCACGCCAATGGCTGGCTGGGCAGCCTGATCGAAACGCTTTGCGTGCTGGCAGCCGTGGCCTTGCTATGGCGACGTTTTCCACATCTCAAATGGCGTTTGCTATTTGCGGGCTTGGCGATTTTGCAAAGCGCCGCCTTCGCTGCTCAAATCGCCTGGACTCATTGAGTCTCTTCTTCTGACACCGTCTCGCTTTTGCTATAGAGCCCGGTAAACCACGTGACCCACTCATCTTTTTCAGCATCATATTGTTCGAAATGCTGGGTCACTGTGCCGTCTTCGTTCAGAGACCACTCGCCAGTGAAATCAGCCGCCTGAGCTGACACGACATATGTGATCACGCCTTCCAGCTTCATTGAGCCGCTTTCCGTCAACCCGCCTTCATAATCAATCATCGCGCCCGCGCTGACCCAGACCTGACGCCATTTTTCAGTCGCTGGGTTATAGTAATTATAGCTCTGTCCCGTTCCGCCATTTACCGACGTCCAGCGCTCGACGATCAGACAGCCACCCTCTTCGCGGGTAATACTATTATTGCCGGCAAAAGTTCCGTCGGGCGAAGAAACGTCCCAATCCCCGAGCCAGAAATCAAACTGATGAAACTCGTCTCCCGAACATGGCGGCGGCGGGGTTTCGGCATCTTGCGCATGCGCGCACCCCATCGAAACGAAACTGGCAGCAACTAGAAACCCAAGACGATGCATCTTCTTCCTCAATGAAAAAGCCCTGCCGCACAGCATCGCGCGACAGGGCTTTTTGTCAAATCGGAAAGAGAGAGCCTTATTCAGCCGCCACTTTCAAATCGGTTGCGCTGAGCGCTGTGTAGCGGCGCATGTGATGATCGACATTGCCAAACTCGCTATCAATCATTGTCAGGCGCTTGAAGTAATGGCCCACGGCCAGCTCTTCGGTCATGCCCATGCCGCCATGGATCTGGATCGATTCCTGGCCCACGAAACGACCGGATTGGCCGATGCGAACTTTCGCCGCCGAAACCGCTTTCTTGCGATCAACGTCGTTTTCGCCAAGCTTCAGCGTTGCCATGTAAGTCATGGAGATTGATTGCTCATGCTCCATGAACATGTCGACCATGCGGTGTTGCAAGACCTGGAATTTGCCAATCGGCGTTCCGAACTGCTTGCGCTGGCGCGAGTATTCAACGGTCATCTGGTGAGCCACGCCCATCGCGCCAACAGCTTCGGCGCAAGTTGCCGCGACTGCTTCATCAACCACTTTATCAATCAGGGGCAGGCCTTCGCCTTCGCCGCCAACCAATGCGTCGGCGCCAACCGAGACATTCTCGAAATAGACTTCGGAGGCCCGGCGGCCGTCGACCGTTGGGTAGTCACGAGTGGTGACGCCGTCAGCGCCTTTGTCGACGATAAACACTGAGATGCCGCCTTCATCGCGGCGATCACCGCCGGTGCGTGCCGTCACGATTAGCTTGTCTGCCCAAGGGGCGCCAATGACGACGGCCTTGTGTCCGTTGAGGACATAGCCTGCGCCATCTTTCTTCGCGGTCGTTTCCAGATCAGCGAGATTGTAGCGTCCGCGCGGTTCGGCATAAGCGAATGCAAAAGTGCTCTCGCCGCCCATGATCGCTTGTAGATGCTCTTCTTTTTGCGCGGCTGAGCCGCCATGCTTCAGGAAGCCGCCACCGCAAACAACGCTTGGAATGTAGGGTTCGACCACGAGGCCTTTACCGAACTCTTCCATGACGACCATAGCGTCGAGAGGACCGCCGCCAAGGCCGCCATCTTCTTCGCTGAATGGCGCCATCAGAAGACCAAGCTCAGCAAACTGCGCCCACATTTCCGGGCGCCAGCCGCTTTCGCTTTTGACCACACCCATACGGGTTTCGAAGTCATATTGCTCCCGGATCAGCCGGGCGAGGCTGTCGCGGATCATTGTCTGTTCTTCTGTGAAGTTAAAGTCCACGGCGTGGTCCTCCCATCAATTCTTGTTTCTTAGGTTGTTCATTAAACTGGCGCAGTTTCCGATCAAGTCCGTATCTATCGGAGTTGACGCTACGGATGTCGGCTTTGTCACCAAGGTTGCGGTGTCCTTCGTCCCATCTTCCCAGTGGACCGCAACGGTCAAGGGGAATTCATCAAGTACAATCAACGCTTCTTCACTTGGTTCGTCGCCGCTGTATTTTCCAATAATCGTGTGCGCTGCCCACGTCGTTCCCATCATGAAAAACTCTTGAGAAAGACCGACCTCAAACCGTGTCCCACTGCCGCTTGAGAGCTCTACACTTGCTCCAGGCGTCAAAGGCCAGAGGCCTGCGATCTTCGCTCGCTCTTCGGCAGACGGCATTTCTGTATCGCAGCCGACAAAGTAAATTCCGGAGAATAACGCAAAATGGTCGGCAACACCGCCATCTGACCACTCACCATCATTTCGATAAATTTCGAAATCATCACCTTGAGCGATTACCGTTTCGCGAAATTTGTCCGATCCACCGTCATATGCGCTGGTCCAAAAAACGCTTGAGCCAGGCCGTACCGGCAAGACCTGTTCCGGAGCAGCAGATGCCACTCCGGATCCAATTGCAATTGCACCGATCAGAAGAACGGTCCGCATATGGGTTATAGCCCCAAGATCATCTTGGTGATGATATTGCGCTGAATTTCGTTCGAGCCGCCATAGATCGAGGTCTTGCGGAAATTGAAATAATTCGGCGCCGCATGGTGGGCATAATCAGGACCGATCGGGAATTCATTTGACCCATCGTCCGGGAAGCCGCGGAAATATGGTGCGCCATAGCTGCCTACGGCTTCCAGGGTCAGTTCCGTCAGGCGTTGCTGAATTTCTGTCCCTTTGACTTTCAGGATCGAGCTTTCAGGCCCCGGCCCCTTACCTGCAGACTCGCGCGCGAGTGTGCGCAATTCTGTAAATTCCAGCGCCGTCAGATCGATTTCGAGCTGACTAATTTTACGCGCGAAGGAATCGTCTTCGATCAGCGGCGCGCCTTCCAACACTTCTGTTGAAGCAATGCTGCGCAGACGCTCGATCCCACGCTTCGACCGCGCGACACCAGCAATTCCAGAGCGCTCATGCGCCAGAAGGAACTTGGCATATGTCCAGCCTTGATTCTCTTCGCCGACGCGGTTCTCCACAGGCACGCGAACGTCTGTCAGCCAAACTTCGTTGACTTCGTGGCCGCCATCAATGGTGATGATCGGGCGCACTTCGATGCCTGGCGACGTCATATCGACGAGGATGAATGAGATGCCTTCTTGCGGCTTGGCAGCATTCGGATCCGTGCGGCACAGGAAGAAGCCCCAATCGGCGTGCTGGGCAAGCGTCGTCCAGGTCTTCTGGCCATTGATGATGTAATCGTCGCCATCCCGCACAGCGGTGGTTTTCACGCTGGCCAGATCAGATCCCGCGCCCGGCTCAGAATAGCCCTGGCACCACCACTCTTCACCAGATCGGATCTTTGGCAGAAAGCGCTCTTTCTGGGCGTCACTGCCAAATGTGTAGATCACTGGCGCGACCATAGAGACACCAAATGGCAGCGGCATCATCGCATCGACGCGGGCGTTTTCTTCAGACCAGATATAGCGCTGCGTCGATGTCCAGCCGGTGCCGCCATATTCTTTGGGCCAGGCCGGTGTCGACCAACCTTTTTTGCCAAGCACTTTGTGCCAGGCGAGGAATTGGTCACGGCTCAAGTCTTCGCGAGTGCCGGAACCTTTCAATTCTTCAGGATAGTTTTCTTCAATAAAAGTGCGGACTTCGTCGCGAAACGCGACTTCTTCAGGCGAAAAATCAAGGTTCATGACGGTTCTTCCCAGCGGCTGTGCTTGTTTTGGTACAGCTCTATTTGCCGTGCACAGGCGCGAAAAGCAAGTTAACGCGAACGTAAACGTCACTTTGTCCCATATTACGTCGCGGAAGCGTTAGTTGCTGGCAGGTTCGCCCAGAAAGGGTGCGCAGGCCGTTCGCAGCAATCCAATCGCTGCTGCTGACCCCATTCCGCCACCTGTATTGAACTGGAATTCGGCGAGCGGCGTCATGCCCAAACGCTCTAGCGCCGCCTCGTGCGCCGGACGTTGTGTGACGTGAGCTGCACGGACATGATCAATCCCCAGTGGGTTCAGAGCGTGCACAACCCCAGCCGCTATGGTGGTCGCAAACCCATCGATCAGAACCGGCACACCTTGATGCCGCGCCGCGATGATCGCGCCGACACAAGCTGCAAGCTCTCGCCCGCCCAGACAGCGTAGCGCTTCCAGAGGATCGGAGAGGTTGCCGCGATGGATGCGCAATGCTTCGCTGACAATCGCCACGCGTTGCTGATTCATTTCAGTCGGCACTTGCGGGCCTGGTCTGACCCAATATTCAGGCGCCCCGCCATAAAGCGCGCAAGCCACTGCCGCGGCGGATGTACCGATACCGGCGCCAACAACGCCAAGTCCAACCAGATCCGGTTTACCTTCCAGCGCTTCAAAGCCGTAAGCGATGGTCGCAGCGCATTCCTTCTCCGTCATCGCGGGTTCTTCCGCAAAATTCGGAGTCGGCTTTTCGATGGCCAGCTCGAAGACGCGAATATTCGCTTCGACTTGCGTGGCAATCGCAGAAAGCGGCGCCCGGCCCTCTCTCAACGCGTCGACTTTTTCACGTGTGCTCTGATTAGATGAGAGTGTGACCCCATTCTGCGAGATCCCGTGAGACCCGGCAAAGATGGCCAGCGTCGGGCTTTCCAGGCGCGGCGGATAGCGCTTCTGCCACTCGGCCAACCAGGCAGCGCCTTCTCCGAGTTTTCCGAAGTCACCCTCGCGGCCCATGCCAAGCAAGGCATCATAGACGCGTTTCGCGGCCGCCGAGTCGCTTTCGATCGGCTGCATGGCTAGATTTCGGACGTCATCTAGGGGACGATTGGCTGGATCAGCTTCCGGCAAGGTATTTCCTTTTGTTTTGAGCGCCCATAAAACGCCCTTAATTCAAAGTGCAAGTCAATTCTGGTTCTGGTAATTTGATAAAACTGTCGCAAGAGTATTTTTATGACCTCTATTTAGGATACAAAATATGAACAGACCAAAGATTGAAAGTCCCTGCATAAAAGTGTGCGCTGTCGATGGACAAACCGGACTATGTCTTGGCTGTGGACGCAGTTTGAAAGAAATTGGCGGCTGGATGCAGTTTGATGATGCCGGTCGACGGGCCGTCATGGACACGCTTCCGGAACGCCTCGATCATTTGCGCGAAATTGGAAAGCTGAGCCCAACGCCATGAAAACCTCGCACATCCTGACCACCTTCCTGCTCGCTGGCGGTGTCGCCGCGATAATCTCATTCTATCTCAATCCAAAACTGGAGCAGGCTCCGGCTGCCGAGATCGCGGACACAGAGAATGCTTCGGCGCCGCCAAACGTGGCGTCTCTGTCCGTGGAACCGCAACAAGCCAGTACAGCGCGCCGAGTCGCGACCATACGTTCGCGCCCGGATGGGCACTATTGGACACGTGCTCTGGTCAACAGAAAATCGACCGTCGAATTCATGGTCGATACCGGCGCCAGTGTGGTCGCGCTAACCTATAAGGACGCACAAAAAATGGGGCTGCGCCCGGACAAGCTCGACTATCGTTGGGAAATCCGCACCGCAGGCGGCGTGACCATGGGCGCGAGCGTGAAAATCGAGTCCATTCGGATCAATCAGGTACACGTCAAGAATGTCGACGCGATGGTCCTAAAAACCGATCTGGATCAATCCCTGCTCGGCATGAGCTTCTTGAAAGAACTCTATTCATACGAGTTTCGCGGCGATCGGATGCTTATCCAGCAATAGTGTCCCAAATCATTTTGGTCGCAACAATCGCCAGAAGGATTGCAAACAAGCGCTTCAAGAGCTGCGCGTCGAGACTGTGCGCCAGCCGCGCGCCAATCGGGGCCATGATCACAGTGAACGTGGAGATCAGACCGAACGCAACGAGGTTGACATAGCCGAGCGAAAAAGGCGGCAACCCGTCCCGCCCCCAACCGACAAAGATTGCAGTGATCGCACTCGGCAGCCCAATCGCGATGCCAAACCCTGCCGCTGTGGCGACCGCCTGGTGAATGGCGCGGCCATAGACCGTCATCAGACTGACTCCGAATGTTCCGCCGCCAATCCCCATCAAGGCTGAAAGCGTCCCCACCCCGGCGCCGAGGCCAGCGCGGCCCGCCCCAGCCGGCAAGTCATCAGCCAACCGCCAATTCGGCCGTCCGAAGAAGAGTTGTAAAGCCAGCAAATAGGCCATGCCGCCGAAAAAGGCTTTTAAAGCCGTTGCTGAAAGCTCACCGGCCAACAGCTGTCCGACAATCGCGCCAATCACAATCCATGGCGCCCAGGTTCGGATGATCTGCCAGTCAACCGCACCGCGCTGATGATGCGCCATGACAGAGCGTGCCGAGGTCAGGATGATCGTCGCCAGCGACGTTGCAATTGCGACATGGCTGGCCGTCTCGGAAAACCCCAAACTCTCAAACAGGATCATCAGCACTGGAACGATGACGGCCCCGCCGCCGATCCCGAATAGACCAGCGACGAGGCCGCTAAACAATCCACATCCCGCCAGCGCGAGTATGAGCAGACCATATTGTGATAGAAATTCCGTCATGGCGCGTGGCCTAAGCCAAACTTCCTCATCGGGAAAGGTTTAGCCGAATTGCGCGATCACATCTTCAATATTGGCACCGGGGCGTGACAGGATGGCCGCGACTTGGGCGCGTTGCTCGATCGCCAGCCAGATGCCAGCCACTTCGAGATCAACCACGGACCAGTTTCCACCGCGCTCGATCACGCGCCAGCGAACTTTCAGAGCGTCGCGCTCATTGCGCAGTTCAGTCGTTACAATCGCATCACGAGGATTGCGCTCGGATGTATTGACCACATTCACTTCAACACCTGAAAACTGATCAGCATTGGCTTCGATCTGGCGTCGCAGGAAGCTTTCAAAAGCATTTGTGAACTTGGCTCTATCTGCAGCCGGAAGGGCGCGCCCGTAACGACCGAGCGTGAAGCTGGCAATTGCGCGGGTATCAATATGAGACAAGACAGCATCGGCAACGCGGGTGCGTTCACTTTGTGCGATTTCGGTCGCAGCAGAGCTGACCAGCGCTTCGGCGCTTTCAATACTATTCTGACCCGCCATCGCGATTGGGGCTGCGGCGGCGACGGCAATTGAAATTAGCAATGTCTTCAACATGGGAGGTTCCTTGCATTTTTCACGCCACTTTCGGGCGCTTCAGCAGGAAGATAGGAGGTGAATTGTGCACTGATTAGGGCAAAAATGAGCATAGGGGGTATGCGCGCCGTGCATGGTGGCTTTTCGGCCACACAGCACACCGTCAGACTGCGCCATTCGCCGAGGCGTTACCGCCCCAGAAACATCAGATCAATCGTTTGATATACCTAGCGTTTTTTGCCCTTGCTGGGGCTCTGAGAGTTTTTTACGGCATCCGCCAGGCTAAATTTGCCGCTTCCCGGTCTGAGCGGTTTCGGCTGGTTGGCCGCTGGTGCCCAGCCAGATAACCAGATCACGTCGAAGCTGGCGCGAACCCGTCCATCCGGATCGCTGAATCGCTCTGAATATATCTCGGACATACGCGCCAGAATGCGCCGCGAAAGCGGTCTTCGATTTTGCCCGTCGCGCGGCGCAAACGCCGCCTGCTCGCCCATCCCCTTGATATCTTGAAGCAATTTCATGGGATGTTCGTAGCGCACCGTAATCCGTTCAATATCGGCCACCGGCAACGCAAATCGCGCGCGCTGCAACAGGCCCGCCATGTCCTGCAAGCTTGGCAAAGGCGACAGGCGCGGGCTGATCCCGCCCGTGACCTCACTTTCGGCTTCGATCAACGCAGTGCGCAATTCATTTAATGTCCCGCCACCGAACAAGCAGGCCAGGAACAGGCCATCTGGCTTCAGCACCGTTTGCACCTGATTGAGCAAGCCCGGTAGATCATTGATCCAATGTAGGGAAAGAACGCTCGTCACCAGATCGAAAGTGCCAGGCTCAAATGGCAGGGTTTCATCCTCCGAGATCGCTGCCTCAAACCGGTTTGCGCGCAGACGCTCGACCATGAGCGGTGACGGCTCTAAAGCGGCGATGTGATCGACCGTGCCGCTCCGCCGAAGGGCTTCGCTGGCTTGTCCATCATGCGCCCAAAGATCGAGCGCGCGGGCGAATTTGCGCGGACTATCCTCGAGTCTTTCCAATAATTGAGTCGACTCCCTGCCCTTAAGGAAGGCATAGTCTCTGTAATCAACAGACGCACGGTCGCGGTTGCGGGCAACACGTGCGCGATCAAACAATTTGGGAGGTGGGTTAGACGCCATGAGTTCCGATATGCATTGGACGACGCGTTCCGCAAGAGCGGGATTACGGTCATTGGCGAATTTCGTCTGGCCGCATCGTTCAATTGTCTCTGGAGAACGCCATGGCGGTGATGGGCCGCTGACGCCCGAAGACTTTGCAAAACTCAACTTTCTCAATGGCGCCGGCTGCCGGTCATGCGCCGTACCAATAGAGATCGATCTCGGCACTGAGAGCTTGTGCGGGTCGTGCGCGGCCAGGGCACCAAAATGGGACCAGGCCCGCGCCGCGATCGCCTATGATGATCATTCCCGCCAGGCCATCCTGGAGTTAAAACACGCCGGACGCCGCGACGGATTGGGCGCGATGAGCAATTGGATGGCACTCGCCGGACGAGACATCCTGCCAGAAACGGACTGGCTGGTGCCTGTGCCTCTGCATTATCAACGTCTGGCGGCGCGCGGCTTTAACCAAGCCGCCTGGTTGGTCCAAGGAGTCGCGCGGCGGACCGGCACATTGGCATTGGTCGACGCATTGTCACGCAAAAGAAATACGCCAAGTCAGGGCGGCCTGACAGCCCGGCAGCGTCGGCGCAATGTCGCTGGCGCGTTCGAAGTCCGAAAGTCGCGGCAGAGCCGGATCAAAGGCAGCGCTGTCACACTTGTCGATGACGTCCTGACCACGGGCTCGACCCTGGCAGCCTGCACCAAAGCGTTGAAAAAAGCCGGCGCAACCCGCGTCAATGTGCTGGTGCTGGCCCGCGTTGTAAGAGAGGCCGATCATACCATATAAGGGTCGAACCACAGGAAAAGGATCGCCTCTGACATGGCCCATGTAACCATCTATACGCGCGCATTTTGCCCTTACTGCTCCCGCGCCTTGAGCCTGCTCAAGAAGAAAGGCGTAGAGATGACGCATATTGATGCGGGCATGAACGCCCAGAAAAAGGCCGAGATGATCCAGAAAGCTGGCGGCGCACGCACGTTCCCACAAATTTTTGTTGGCGATCTGCACATTGGCGGCTGCGACGAAATGATGGCGCTGGAACGTGCTGGCAAACTGGACCAATTATTGACAGCATAAATGATCAAATACGCGCTCATCTGCTCTGATTGCGAAGCCGAGTTCGATGCTTGGTTCGCGTCCTCTGATGCGTATGACAAACAAGCCGAGCGCGGTTTGGTCGAGTGTCCATCCTGCGCCGGCGCGAATGTCGGCAAAGCGATCATGGCCCCGGCGGTTTCAGGCACCAAGAAATCTGGGCCGCCAGACCCGCAAAAAGTGTTCGGCAAACTCGCCGCAAAGGCGCGCCAGCATGTTGCCGACAATTTCGACTATGTCGGTGATGGTTTCGCCACTGAAGCAAGGGCGATGCATTATGGCGAAACCGAACACAAACCGATCTGGGGCGAGACCACAGCCAAGGAACGCGAAGCCCTGAAAGAAGAAGGCGTCCCCGCCGAACCCCTGCCTCCCGCTTTTGTCCCCGCAAAACCGCGGGATGAGGACAAGCTGAACTAACGGTCCGCTGACGCGACTACTCGGCGGCGGTTCGCTCAATAAATGCCATCAACAACCCAACCAGTTCTTCGGGCTTGTCCTCCTGAATGAAGTGATTGCCGTCCTTGATAATTGTGTGCGGTTGGTCAACTGCACCCGGCACGGTGTCTTGCCAGACCTTTTCGCCGCCCGCCGTGACCGGATCGCTATCCCCGAAAGCCGTCAGGAATGGCTTGTCCCAGTTGGCATAGAACTCATCCATGACTTTCTGGTTCTGGCGCAATTGAGACGGCACCAGATATGGAAAGACCCGAATGGCCGCTTTATAATCTTCATTTGGAAATGGTGCAGCGTAAGCGGCCAGCTCCGCTTCCGTCAGCGTGCGTGTTGTCGCTCCCTGGAACAGCGTCGGCAGATCGAAATTGTCGGAATGCATGGCCCAGGCGATCCAGCGCGTGAAGCGAAACTCGTCGCCGTCGCTGATACTGTCAGGCTTGCCTTCGCGCCAGACCTGCCAGCGAATCATTGGATAACCAATCCATCCGCGCAAACCGCCAGCCGCTGGCAGACCGGTATTAGAGATCATGATCCGGTCATAGCGATCTGGGTCTTCGGCAACCATGCGCAGGCCAATCAAACCGCCCCAGTCCTGCGCAAATAGCGTTACATTTTGCAGGTCCACCTGCCTGGCAAAGGCCGTCATCACGTCGACATGCATCTGATAGCTGTGGTCGCTTTGCTTCAGCGGTTTGTCAGACTTGCCGAACCCAACCAGATCGGGCGCGATGACCCGGTAGCCTGCGTCAGTCAGCAATGGGATCATGTGCCGGTAGAGATAGCTCCAGGATGGCTGGCCATGCATGAGCAGGATCAGATCACCATCGCGCGGACCGGCATCGACATAATGAATGCGATAACCTTCGACATCGACATAGTTTGGCGAGTACGGATAGTCCGTCAGATTTGCAAACCGTTCTTCCGGCGTCCGAATGGTTTCGGCGGTTGTCCAACTGGTGGGAGCTTGCAGGGCATTTATGAGACCCACAAGCGCCAATACGAGAATGGCGAAACCGCCAATGATCCATTTCAACATTTTTCAAACCCTTTTCTGATCCATCCCCGCAGGGATTGTAGCACGATAGATGAGACTATGCCGCGATTAATCCAGAGGCCGGTTTCGCAGGAAACCCCAAAACACTTTTGCCCTTTTGTGATCAATCACTCGGTGGTCCAAACCTCTCAAACCCGGAATGCTCGTTTGGCGGGCAATCACTTAAATGTCATCACGCGGGAGTTGGTTTTCGGTTGCAATTGCAACGCGCTCAACGCTTTACAGGTTCATGGAACGCTATTGGGCAGAAAAAACGAAGATTTGCGTTTGTCGACACGCCGATTATGCCAATGATCAGGCCGGGTGGGATCGATGATTCCACGGTCCTTTCAACGCATCTCCGTCGGCGAAAACGCGTTCGAATTTGAAGTGATGATCTATCGCGATGCGCTCGCGGATCGTCAGCCGCTTCTGGTGTTGCACTCAATAGAATTCCCCGCAGCGCCATCGGCGACATTCTGTGAATTCATGTGGCAACACGGATATCAGGTGATTTTTGTCAGGCGGTCTGGCTATGGCGGTTCATCGCCGCTGCCAAAGACGCTGATCCAGGACAAGCCAATCAAATCGGGCGCCACCGCGATCGCCGAAGCCGCCATGCTGCGCGCACTGATAGCTCGGCTGGGCTTGTCCAATGTCGTAATTCTCGCAATCGGAAGCGCGAATCCGGTAGTGTTCCGCTTGGCGCAGATCGCCTCGGAAATCGAATTCTCCGTGTTTGTAAATCCGATGTTCAATCAGGAAGTTTGGAGCGTTTTCACGCCCGCCTGGTTCAGGACGATGTTGAAACAGACAATTACGAGCAAAGCCGGTCTGCATATCGCGACGCAGGGCATGAAGGTGTTGCTCCGCCGGGAACCGATCGAATTCTACAAGCACATTCTGCAGAAAAACCACGGCGACCTCGAATATGTCGATCGTAATGAAGCCGACTATTATGATGCAGGAGCGCTCGCTCTGAACACTGATCCCAGCCTGGTTTATTATGATGCCCGGATGTGCCTGTCTTATGATCCTTTGCTGAAAGACAATTTTTTCGACGGTATTGATGCGGCAATCCTGATCGGCGAAAACACTGCCGATCTGTGGCGAACGGAAATGGAAAAGGAAGCGGCGCGCCTCAATCTACCCATGATATATGCCCCAAGAGGCGATATATTCTGCGCTTATGTCTCACCCGAAAAAGTTCTTGAAACAATTGCCTTGAAGACCAAAGCGCCTGCATTGACCCAATAGACCAGCAGCTGACAGAGCGCTTGTACTTAATATTGACTATTTCCGCCGCGATAATCGCAATAGAAAATCTGGTCTTGGTTTGACCGATTCTCGAAAAACCAAAAAAAACGACCGCACTTGCTTGCAATCGCATTCAAACTATCTGACGATTATGTTACGGTAAATCAATGTCACGAGCTGGAATGAGAGATATGGGGGACACCCAACTTTCCATCGAAGATATCGAATATGTCGCGGATATGCTGCGCGCAATTGCGTGGGTGAAGAGCGACCTCGGACCTGTGACAGCTGAAACATTAAACGATCTGGAAGAAAGCCTCGCCGCAGCAGAATCGGCTTTGCGCCGGGTCGCCGCTGAAATGGCGATCAATATGCCGGCAGGGTCCCAGTCAAACTGACTTCGAGCCAACAGCTTTTTCGAACACGGCCTGACCCGGCAACCCCTTATAAAACCAGCTGATCGGTTGCTCGAAGAGCCGCCCTAGGCGCGCCAGAAAGATGGCCCGAATACGGATCTCGCCGCGTTCTATGGCTGCATATTCAGAGCTGGATGCCTTAATCGCGGCCGCCGCAGCAGCTTCGCTCAATCCACGCGATTGTCGCGCCTCGGCCAATCGCGCTCCCAAATGCTGATCGATGCTTTCCACCAGGAGGCCTCCCGTGTCGTTCATTTACGTCACACGCGAGAGATAGGGTACGTTGGCCTGGCACTCAAGATCCCGGTTATAGGTTTGCTGCTACTTGAAATTTTTTCCCGCAGACGGAAGTTTTTCGGCATTTTAAGGTGGTTTTTTGAGTTTTTCCGCATGTTTCTGAAAATTTATTCCCCGGCTCAGGTGAAATGAACCGCGACGGCGCACAAACTTTGCGCCAATATCGGCAGCGGCCGGCGATGAATTTGCGAAATGCATTCGATTCACGCGCATGATTGCCAGTCCCCTGTCGCCAGTCTAGATCGGAATGGTATTTCACAATCAATGGGAGTATTGGGCATGGTGGACGAGGCGGAACAGTCGCAAGCAAAAGGAATTCTCGGCTGGGTCGAGCGAACCGGCAATAAATTGCCCGATCCGGTCTTTCTGTTTGCCTATTTCATCATTGCGCTGGTCATCATTTCCGTGGTTTGCGCCATGCTCGGCGTGAACGCTGCGCTGAATGATCAAGTGCTTGGCGGGATGCCCGACAGTCAGAAAGCCCGTTTCGGAATTGGCAGTGATGGAATTATCAGCGCGGTCAGCCTGCTCGCAGCCGAGAATATTCAGCGCCTATGGGTCGAAATGCCCAAGACATTCACGCACTTCCACCCGCTGGGCTACGTCCTGGTCGTGATGCTCGGCGCTGGGGTTGCTGAGCGGTCCGGCCTGTTTGCCAGTGCGATGCGCTCCGCTGTTCGCGGCGCGCCCGTGTTTCTTCTAACCCCTGTGGTGGCATTGGTGGCAATGGTCGGAAATCACGCCGCTGATGCGGCTTATGTCGTTCTTATACCCTTGGCAGGCGTCCTTTTCGCGTCGGCGGGACGTCACCCGCTTGCTGGCATCGCGGCGGCATTTGCCGGCGTTTCTGGCGGGTTTTCAGCCAACCTATTCCCAGGTCAGCTCGATGCGCTTCTCTATGGCATCACGGAAGAAGCCGGCGAAATCCTGAATGCCGGTTACGACGCTAATATTGCTGGCAATTGGTGGTTCATCGTCGCCCTGTTATTCATCTATCTGCCAATCATCTGGTACGTGACTGATCGGATCATCGAGCCGCGCCTCGGCAAATGGAGCCCGTCAGAGGGCGCTGATGCCGACAGCTATGGCAATGAAGATGAGCCGCTCACGCCTGAGCAGAAAAAGGGCCTGCGCAATGCCGGACTGGCGGTTCTCGCTGTGATCGGGCTTTGGACCTTTATGACGGCCGGCCCCGGGACACCACTATGGCTGGACGGCGAAGGCACGGAAGGCCTCGAATGGTATCAACGCGCGGCGCCCTTGTTCCAATCCCTGGTTGGCGGCTTCCTCGTTCTGTTCCTGGCTGCAGGTTGGGCGTATGGCGCGGCTGCTGGGACGATCAAGAACCATCGCGACCTGGTCAACATGATGTCCGAAGCGATGAAGGATATGGGCTATTATCTGGTCCTGTCATTTGCCGCAGCACATTTCGTTGCGATGTTTGGTTGGTCCAATCTGGGTCTGATCAGTGCGGTTCACGGTGCCAGTGCGATTGAGAGCTCGGGCTTGCCGCTGCCGATCCTGCTCGGTTTGATCGTTCTGTTCTCAGCGATCATCAATCTGTTCGTTGGCTCTGCCTCGGCCAAGTGGGCGCTTCTGGCGCCGGTTATGGTGCCGATGTTGATGCTGCTTGGGGTCTCACCAGACGGCGCGACAGCGGTTTACCGGGTTGGCGACAGTGCGACCAATATCATTACGCCGCTGATGGTCTATTTCCCGCTCATTCTGATCTTTGCCCGTCGCTGGGTGAAGGATTTCGGACTGGGTAGCCTGACAGCGACCATGCTGCCTTATTCCATCTGGATGCTGATCAGCGGTATTCTGCTGGTCGTGGCCTGGACATATCTCGGCTTCGATCTCGGCCCGGGCGCACCAATGTCCGTGACACTGGGCGAAGCGGGTTAAAGTCCAAGCGCCTGCCGCTTGGCCTCAAAATCATCTGGAACGGGCGCCTCGAGCGCCCGTTTTGTTTGATCGGGCAACGTGATCTCAAGCGCCGCAGCGTGCAACATCAAGCGATCCGCAGATTGCGCGCCGTCGCCATAGATCGCATCCCCGAGGATCGGACATCCTAGATATGCGAGGTGCGCTCGGATCTGGTGCATGCGTCCGGTATGCGGCCGCGCTTCGATGAGCGCTATGCCATCGCCGCGCGCGACAATGGTCCAATGCGTAAGTGCTGTATCAGCGCCATCTTCAACCCGGCCGGGCTGGACTGCCCTGCCCGTCTTCAACAGCGGCACGTCGCAAGAGCCTTGATCAGCCTCCGGCAGCCGCCCTGCAACGAGCGCCAGATAGGTCTTCTGAACCCGTCGTTCGGCGAACTCGGTCGACAGAAAAGTCATTGCCGGCTTAGTCCGGGCGGCCAGAACCAGACCGGATGTGCCGGCATCTATGCGGTGGACCAGATGCGGCCGCTTGCCATTGGAACGCGCCAAAGCCCAGAGCAAGTAATCGAGGGACGTGCCGCGATTGCCCCGCGTTTGCACGGGCAATCCGGACGGCTTGTTGAAGGCGTACAGGTATTCATCTTGATACAGAACGAGACCGCGCACCATGGCCTTCTGATCATCGGACAGGTGGGGAACCGGGCGATTTCTCATTGTGTCATTGCAATTCAGTTGAGCGGGTCAAGCGTCATGCGTGTACAGACATACCGCTCACAATAATCGTCGCGACAATGATTATTGTGATCACGATGATCCAGAACATTAGCAATAGGAACAAGCGCAACCCGGACATGAAAATGCCCGTCGACCCGACCACGGCGAGGCTGCGCCAGACATAGATGAAAAATCCGATCAGAACGAGGGCAAAGACAAATCCTGGTAAATATGGCCCGGCCAGCATCAGGAACGCGCCATTCAAATACATCCAGGAATGCAAGTGTAGCGCGTGAACGGAATGATCGTAGATATACAGTTTTCGACGCCAGAAATGCAGCAAGCTCAACGCAATAATCGTCATCGGGACGAGCAAAATGCTGAGGCGCGGCAGCCAGTTTTCAAGTTGCGCGGCAAATTGGTCCTGATTGTCGAGAACCGCAACAATCTGGTTCTCGATGTTGCCGCGCACCGCATCTGGTGCATCGACACGAATATTCGCGCGGTCGAGGCGCTCGCGCGTCGTCTCATCGATATTCGGCGTCAGCTCGGTCGCTTCGACCTCAGTGATGCTCTCAGCGATTTCATCCCGCGTCTCATCATCCACATTGATGTATTGCCCGGGCGGTACGAGCGCGAAGAGAACAAGATAGAATACCAGACTGGCAAGCAGGAATAGTCGGAATGGCGGCACATATCGGGCGCGCTTGCCAGCGGTGTAATTCTTAGTCAGCCGCCCCGGCCGAAACAGCAGCACGGGCAGCGTTCGCGCCAGACGACCGTCCAGGGTGAATGTATCAGAGATTGTTTCACCAATCAGCGACACAATTGGCCGATGGAAGCTCGCGGCCAGTTGACCGCAATTGGTGCAATAACGGTTCTCGACCGTCTCGCCGCAATTGCGGCAAGGCTGACCGGCGAGGTCCGCCGATTGCTTTGTGCCTAGTCCACCAATGGACGCCGCACCTGCAGTTTCGAGCTCAATTGTCATGTCCCTCCCCGAACGTGCGTTTATTCGGTTTCGACTGGCGCAGCCTGCGGCTCAGCTGGGCATAACCAACGTGAGCGGTGATTGTCCTCAGCGTTTTCCGCCCAGCCGTCCAGGTTTGGATCGACCAGGTTTTTGGTAACCTGGAACCACATTGGCGTGATCGGATAATCCTCCAACATGACAGCCTCGGCTTGTGCAAAGAACTCGGCGCGTTTTGTCAAATCACGCTCGCGGCTCGCCGCTTCAAGCAACGCATCATATTCTGGATTGGCGTAGTTCCCGTAATTCTGCTGACCGGTCTCGGAATCCAGCAAATACAGGAAATTCAGCGGATCATTATAGTCGGCAAGCCAGCCCCCATCGGACACTTCAAAATTGCCTTGGCGCAAATCGGCGTAAAGCACTTTCGTGTCCTGGCGCAGGATTTGAGCATCAACCCATGGCGCAATCTCGTTCCAATTGGCCTGGGCAACTGGCGCCGCTTTCGGGTTATCATCTGTTGACCGGTGCTTGTACTCAAACCGCAGCGGGTTGTCCGGGCCGTAGCCCGCATCTTCGAGCAAAGCGCGAGCTTCAACCAGGCGCTCAGGTCGCGACTGCGACTTCCACGAAACTTCCGGGCGCTCGGTTTCGTAATTGTTGATGCCTGGTGGCACCAAGCTGTACGCGGGCACAAAGCCAGGAGTCAGCACGTTTTCGACGAGGTATTCGCGATCGAGCGCCATAGCCAGCGCTTTGCGGACGCGAATGTCAGTAAACGGGGCTTCGCTCGAATTGAAACTCCAATAAGTCATCAGCAGACCAGGCGTCGTGCGCGCCCAGCCAGGCAGACGGCGATCGAGCTCAGCTTTGCGGCCCCCATCAAAGGCATTATTGATGTCCAGTTCGCCAGCTTCAATCCGTCGCTCTACAGCGGAAAGATCTTCCAGTTCAAAATAACTGACCCGTTCAAAGCACAACGTGTCTGCTTCATAAAAGGCGGGGTTTTTTTCCGCGACCAGCTGATCACCTGTGACCCAATAGACCAATTTGTAGGGTCCGTTGACTTCGATATTTTCTGGCTGAACCCAGGCTTCGCCATATTGCTCAACAATGTGCTGTGGCACTGGGTATGTCGTGTAGTGGCTCAGTAAGCCTTCAAGATACGGCGCTGGCTGCTCCAGTGTGATCTCCAGAGTTCGATCATCAATCGCCCGCACACCCAGCTCTTCTGGACCCACTCGGCCTTCGTTCAGGGATTGGGCATTCTTGATGATGTAGAGCAGCGAAGAATATTGTGACGCAATGGCCGGATCCTGAATGCGGCGTAGAGCGAAGACAAAATCATTAGCCGTCAATGGCACGCCGTCAGACCAAGTCGTGTCGCGCAGCTGGAACGTCCAGATCAAGCCGTCATCGCTGATTGTCCAGCTTTCCGCCATGGCTGGAATGACTTGTCCGTCAGCAGTTTGTTGAGTCAGGCCGAGGAACATATCCCCGATAACGATATTCTCCCACGCAGCGGAAGACCGGTGCGGGTCGAGCGTATCGACTTTCGCCGAGATTCCGCGGCGCAAGGTCAGTGTGTCATCGTCGCTCGAGCCGCCTCCGCCACAAGCTGAAAGGACCAGTGCAAACGCAATTGCGGTGCCAGCAAAAACTTTGTTCAAGCGCATGAAGTATTCCTTCGCGTATTGAAAAATCAGAATTGTAAATATTGTTTCAGACTATTCAGCCTTTGCCTAGTTCAGCAGTGTCGCGGCCAGGCGAGAATAGCGCCTTTGCGCCTATCGGCGCCGGAAAAACCCGACAAAGCCAAACAATCCAGCGAGCAGCGACCCGATTCCACCCGCCACGACCGTAATCGGGCTGATCGACTGCGCCAGCGCAATTGCCTGACCAATTCGGGAGACTTCGACTTCAACAGAGTCGCGGAAGGTCCGTAGCGGCAACGCTTCATCGCCCATCAACGCGAATAATTCGATCACCAATTCCTGATTGCCTACAGCGGTCGGCGTGACTTTCCAGCGCCAGACATTCTCTGTCAGTGGTGAAATGCGCTGTGTCGCGGGTGTGATTGCTTCGACTTTGAACGCCTCGCCCGAAACCAGAGCCTGGACGGTGTCAGAGATTTGCGCTTCGCCCTCAACGATATTGCCGGTACCCGGTAGCGAATCTGTGGCGCTGTCATCGCCCGTCGCATCGAGTGAAACCGTGACTGTGAACGGCCGCCCGAACTGGGCGCCTTTCGGGGTTTCGTGAGCGATGGGGACAGTGCGCAAGCTGGCCAGGAACTCGTCTGTCGAGCTTGCGACACCAAACATTTCCTCAACGCCATTGTCGCGTCTATCGCTCGATCTCGGGGGGGAACCGGCAACAACCGGGTTGGACGACATATCAAAGCCGACGCTGCCAGGCGGTGCAGAGGCGCTGAATTCAGCCGTGTCAGAACCAGCATTCATATATTGATAGCCGCCATAGGCGAGCGCGCCGACACCAATAAGGATTAGAAGAAACGATAGAAGTCGCAGCATTTCAGTCCTCCAAACTCACCACTTTCTAAGCTCACATGGCCATTAGGGGAAGTATTAACTGAACCCGCCTTGAACGCGCGCCCCTTGTCGGGACCGTTTTGATCGACGAGATGCACGCCCCGACTGGGGTCGCTGCGCACGATCAGCTAGTTGGAGCGCTCTTTTGTGGCCGTGAACTGAATGTCCGGATGCTTTTCCTGCGCATAGCCGACATCCCAGGCATTCTTGGCCAGATAGACCGGCGCATCATCCAGATCCGTGCCCGAGGCAGATTTATTCTTGTCGAGGAATGCCGTCAGCACCGCCTCATCATCACAATGGATCCAGCGCGCGACATTGTATGGCGCCTCTTCGAAAACCACATCGAGGCCATATTCAGTGACCATACGCTCAGCCATGACTTCGATTTGCAAAGCCCCAACAGCGCCGACAATCATGTCAGACCCAATGGCTGGCTTGAACAATTGCGTGACGCCTTCTTCAGCCAGGCTTTCCAGCGCTTTGCGCAAATGCTTGGCTTTCATCGGATCCGTGGTGCGAGCCCGGCGCAAAATCTCCGGCGCGAAGTTCGGAATACCAGCAAACCGGATATCGCCATTCTCCGACAAGCTGTCGCCGACCCGTAACTGACCATGGTTGGGCACGCCGATCACATCGCCTGCATAGGCGGTTTCAGCAATCTCGCGATCCTGGGCCAGGAACATCATCGGATTGTGGACATTGATCTGTTTGCCATCATTGATCTTGAGCCGCATGCCACGTTTGAACTCGCCTGAGCAGATCCGAAAGAAAGCCACTCGGTCGCGATGGTTTGGGTCCATGTTCGCCTGGATCTTGAAGACAAAGCCAGCAACGCCTTTGTCGCCGCGCTGCAACATGTGCGGCTGGTCTTTTTTCTGACAGGCTTGCGGGCGCGGCGCTGGCGCAAATTCTTCCAGAACATGCAGCAACTCCCCAACTCCGAAATGGCGCAGCGCTGTGCCAAACACGACAGGCGTCATATGACCTTCAAGGAAGGCTTGCTTATCGATTTCTGGCAGCATTTCGCGGGCCATCTCGCTGCCCTCTTCGAGTTCTTCCAGCGCACTTGGGTCGACTTGTTCGCGCACGGCGTCGAGCTCCACACGCGGCGACTCGCCCGGCGTCAGGCCTTCGTCAGCGGTCTTTTTGGAATAGTGAAGAAATTCTCCAGTGCGCAGATCGGTCATCCCGCCAAAGCGTTGCCCCGATGCCGCCGGCCAATAAAGCGGCGCACAATCAAGCTGCAACTGATCCTGGATTTGATCGAGCAATTCCAGCGGATCGAGTGCCTCGCGGTCCATCTTGTTGATAAATGTCACAATCGGAATATCGCGCAGGCGGCAAACCTCGAACAGTTTTAGAGTTTGCGGCTCGATGCCTTTTGCAGCATCCAACACCATGATGGCGCAGTCCGCCGCCGTCAGGGTACGGTAGGTATCTTCGGAAAAATCCTCGTGGCCCGGCGTATCGAGCAAGTTGTAGACATTGCCGCGATACTCAAATGTCATCACCGAGGCGCTGACCGAGATGCCACGATCGCGTTCAATCTTCATCCAGTCCGACGTCGTGCGTCGACGTTCACCACGGGCGGCAACTTCGCCGGCCATACGAATAGCCCCGCCGGCCAGAAGCAGGTTTTCCGTCAACGTCGTTTTACCCGCATCGGGGTGAGAAATAATTGCAAATGTGCGGCGGCGGTCCGCCTCGTCAGAAATAGACATTCATGGCTCTCAATCGTCAGCCCGAGCGGGTAGCCGAAATCTCAGTTTGCTTCAATTGACCAATTGGATCTGGCTGCGATCAAGCCCGCCGACGTTGCCCACGATCATTCGCGGCGCCGCGCTGATATGTTTCCAGGACAAGCGGCGGCACATCGCGCAAGCGCGGCTCTAACCCGCCCGCCGCATTCGGCTTCAGGATCAGACTATTGGCGCCGGTTTTCGCAATGATCAAAGCAGCGATGTCTCTCTGTCCGGCATCGACGTCGTCAGGCGCGGCATTGCGCAGACTGGAAAATCGCTCAACAGCAAACTCGACCGCCTGCTGTGCGCGCAACTTTCGGGGATCACCACAACCGATTTCCCGGCGTCGTTGCATGAGATGCGTTTCCGGCATCTCGATCTCTATCACCTTGTCATTCAGCAAAAACAACATGGTTTGCCCCCTGGTTCAAAGGCCATGTCGGTTATTTGGAGTTAATGAAGCGTTACGCGATTGATATATTTCGATTATTCGACACGCTCAGTCAAAAAGTGTCGGCCCTCGCGATCTTCGATTTCGATCACCCAGAGGTCAGTATCTCGGCTGCCTGTGCGGCGCACATATTCGTCGACATCCGCTTCCGCTGGTCCGACATTCTGACTTTCAAGGTTCACAAAAATACGCTCGCCATCCATTGACGTGCGCGGTGCAAAAACCTGCGCCTGCCCTTTCAAGTCTGAGACTTTGACCAGAACATCGCCGCGCGATTCATCCCCGCGCTGTATGATAAAGGCCGCGGCACCCGCCACTTGAACCCGACGCACAAGTGCATCGACCCAAATTTTGGTCGGCAAGCGTTCTTCAAACATGTTCACTCATTTCTATTCGGCCGCGCGCTTGTCGATCGTAGCATGCGCCGGCAGTTTCACAGTCACTGTGGTCCCAGCCCCGGGCGCCGTTCGAATTTCGACCTGTCCGTTTTGCATCTCCGCCAGCCGTTGAACCATGGCCAGTCCGAGGCCGGTGCCGGCGCGTCCCTTGGCATTTCGGCCCTGCGCAAAAGGCTTGGCGATGCGCGCCAGGTCGTCGGCGTCCATGCCGGCGCCAGTATCACTGACTTGCAGGATGCTGGTTGCTCCGCGTGATGCGGCCGTCAGGGTCACCGTATCTCCTGGATTAGAGTATTTGATCGCGTTGGAGACCAGATTGTCCCAGATCCGGCGAACCGCATCGGCATCTGCCCAAGCGACGATTTCGCCGCGCGCTGCCAGTCGCAATGTGACATCCGCTTTGCTGGCCATGGCCTGGGATTGTCGCAAGACGCTTTCACCGCTGGCGGCGATATCCATCGCCGCGATATCCAGTTCGTAAGTGCCCGCCTCAGAGCGCGCGAAATCCAACATATCCTCAACCAGCCGCAACAGCGTCTGGCCACTCTCATGGATCAAACCCGGATAGTCCTTATAGGCGTCGGGCAGCGGACCGCGAAGTTCGGACTCCATAATCTCCGCGAACCCAATCACGGCATTCAGGGGACTCTTCAAGTCATGCCCAAGCCCTGCGAAGAAATTCGTCCGCTCCATCAGTGCGTCGTTCGCCGAGACAGCGCCGGCCTTTTGCGGCAACAGAACAAGCCAGGTGCCATCGGACGCAGCAACTCGCGTGATCGAGAGATCGCGACTCGTCTCGCCAAGGCGGGAAACGTCAGAACCGATTCGAACGCCTGGCAATAACCGGACCTGACCTGCGATCGATCGCACGCGGCCCTGACTGGAAACACCAAGAATCAGAATCGGTGCGCCGGTTAGGTCTTGTCTTGGCGCGGTGCCTGCGGCCTCAGAAATCGGCGGCTGATCCAGCCTCGCTGCTGCATTCTGTGTTTGTGACCATAAAAATATTTGCAGAAAAATAATCGTAGTTAACACGCCGGCGCCGACCAGTAATCCGTCGGGGCCGCCTGCAAACATTGCGATTAGCGCCCCAAGCACAGCACACGCTGCGCCCCCCGCAACCACCAAACTCTTAATGTTGGGCGCGCGTTCCCGTCGGCGGGTTTTAACGGAATGGTCAGGTCTGTTAGGCATTTTTCCCGTCATGGATTCTCTAAATTATGCGTTAGAATCCTTAATTCAGCAGATGCTAGCCTTTGCCTAACGCAAAAGATAGGCCAGTGTCAGACCGTAGAGTGAGGGAACTAATCATGACCGTAAAAACCGTAATGACGGCAATCGCCGCAATTGCTGGACTAACTCTGCAGGCAACTGCACAGATGGTCACGCCCGCACCTCAACAAGTTGCCGCCGCAGGCGAGCAAAGCGATCCGCTGGCACAAGCAGCGGCATTGTATGCGACCTATCAAGGCGAAGTCACGGACGTGAAAAGCAATGGCTTTGCATCGGCTGGCGACATTGTTGATTCACTGAACAATCTTGGCGGACACAATCCTGAGCAATTGACCCAGGGCTGGATGGCTTATTCAGCGCTCGTCGCAGCTCAGAACCCGGAATTCCGCGCCGCTGTTCTCGACATTGAAGGCTATTATGGCCGCGACAGTCTGATGACCGGTATGCAAAACGATGTCCGTTATGCCCGCACCCTCAGCGGGGGCAACGACGCCGTCAATCAAGCCCTGACTGCCGTAAACGCCGACAGTCGCCGCCTCGCTGGCGCTGCGGCATTCGTAAAAGAGCAAGCTTACAGTCTGCAGGCCGCTGGTTGGGCGAAAGGCCGGGTCGGCAATTCGCAAGTCGCAGCGACCAATCTTTTTGCCTCAACGCAAACCGGCATTCCGGCACGCGGCGCCATGGTTCAAGCCATGCGGTCGCCTGAAATCAATTCGGTGCTCACTCAAGCTGGCCGCTCAGGCGCGCCGTCTGTTTGGGAAAGCGTCACTGGCGCGACAAGCTCTATCAGGGTGCCTGCGGTGGTCTCCAGCCTCGGCCAGTCACAACGGGTTGCGCGCGGCAAAGAACCGATTGCAGATCGGATTACGACTCTGGCCGCTTATCGTATCCTGAACGCAGACCCAAGCGTTGCAAGCTCTATGCGCCAAGCGATGAGCGAACGTGAAACGCAGGGTTGCCTGAACATGGCGAACCTGAACCTGCAGCAATGTGTTGCGGCCGCTCACAAGCATTATGAAGTGCCTTTCTGTATTGGCGAGCATGCGCTTGCTGATGTCGGTAAGTGTATCGGAAAAGTCTCCAACTAACCCATCTCACTCGCAAAACTTTCACCCCCAGCCGCAGTGCTGGGGGTTTTCTTTTGCCGTCACCTCCCCCAAATGCCGCTCATGAGTATTACGGAACGCGCCGCCGAAATCGCCGAAGATTTTGACTTTCTCGATGACTGGGAAGATCGCTATGCGCACATCATTGATCTTGGCAAAGCCAATCCCCCACTGGCCGCAGAAGAACGCACCGAGACAACCAAAGTCAGAGGCTGCGCCTCGCAGGTCTGGATGGTCCTGACCCCCGAATGTGAGGATCGCTTGAATGTGCGCGCCGAGAGCGATGCCATGATTGTGTCCGGTTTGATCTCGATTCTCATTCGATTGTTCTCAGGGGCAACGCGCGACGAAATCAACGCCTTCGACGCGGATGCGTTTCTCGAGCAGATCGGCGTCAAAGGCGCTCTCAGTGCGCAGCGTTCCAATGGCCTCGCCGCAATGTTGGTACGGATCAAGGAAACAGCGCGTCAAACTGGCACAACGGCCTAGCCCCGGCCCGTCACATATCCGGGCCATAGAGCTGAGCGAGCGTCCGCAAGACAGACAGGGCTTTTGTGTCGACCGCATCGGGCCGCAAGTTATGGGCTTTTGCGAGTTCCAGTTTTGACGCCTCACGCAACACCAAATCCCAGACAAAGGCCTGGTCGGTGCCTGAGAATCTATGGCGAAGGGACGTCAGCCGTCGGGTCGCGCTATCGCCGCAATAGACTGATTTTTCCGCGGCGTGAAAAACAGCCTGCCGAAGCGATCGCGCGGCGTCGGAAAAGGTTCGGCGGCGTGCCGGTGATGGACAGCTCAGAATCAGGCGGTCCAACAGCGGGGGAAGATGGCGTGAATTGACCTCTGGCGTCGCACACTGGCACGCATTCTGGTTCCATTTCAGGACCTCGCGATAAGGATCGCCGGCAGCGGTCAGGCGCTGGCGTAATTTCAGCAAGTCGATCTCACCACCCGCAAGCTCTCCAATGACCCGGCGCCGGCGGTCCTGGCCACGCCATATGCCCCAAATGTCCGGGCGGATCTCAGCCGTAACGCCGCCGCGCTGCAAAGCACGCACAAGGCGCAGTTTCATACCGCTCGAACAAGCAGTGGCGCGACAGTTGCCAATCCCCGCTCCAGCGTTTCCAGCCAGATATCGAAGGCGGCTTCGTCTCGCATTTCTTCAATCCGTTGACAGGCATGAGCCACTGTCGAGCGATCGCGCTCAAAAGCCGTCGCAACACGCGCCAAGCTCATGCTTAATCCGACATGAGTCAGATACATCGCCGTTTGCCGGGCATGAACAAGATTTCGGGGTCCGCGCGCCGCTTGCAGGATATTTTCAGCTTTCATATCGAGCGCATATCCGACCAGACTTACGGCCAGATAAGCGTTGTTTCTATCCATCCGCTGTTGGCTACCCACACTTATTCTCCTTCGGCTCGCTTCAGAAGAAGAGTAACACAGATGAGATCAGTGTAGGATTATTTTCCCAATTATATACTTGACAAAGCAAGCCATTCTACATATAACTAACTGTGTAGAAAGGCGAAACCATGGCCAAGTCACTTACCGATTTAATCTTCACCGATGCGGATAAAGCGCGCGAACATCTTGAAGCGCAGCGCTGGCCTGATGGTGCGGTCTGCCCTCATTGCGGAGTCGTAGGTGATGATCACGTGACCAAGATCGTTGGCGCGCGCGCTAAACCATCAAAGCGCAACCCAGAGGGCGCAGAGCGCAAAGGTCTCTACCAGTGCAACGAATGCCGCAAGCAGTTCACTGTGACTGTCGGCACCGTGTTTGAGCGCTCCAAAGTTCCCCTGAACAAGTGGTTGCTGGCAACCTATCTGATGACCTCTTCAAAGAAGGGTATGTCTGCACACCAGCTTCACCGCATGATTGGCGTTACCTACAAGACTGCGTGGTTCATGTTTCACCGCATCCGTGAAGCCATGGGCGAGAACTACGATAACGACCCACTTGGCGGCGAAGGCAAGATTGTAGAGGCTGACGAGACTTACCACGGCAAGCGTGACGTGCCTTATGTCTCTCCTCGCCGTAAAGCTGAGGGACGCCCCTACACCAAGTCTGGCAAATCAGGCGGCGCTCAGAAGCGTGTCATTGTCGGCCTTGTTGAACGTAAGGGCCGCGTCCGTACTTTCCATGTGAACATTGCGACCAAGAAAACGGTTCGTGAGATCCTGGTAAAGAATGCTGATCGTCGCTCTAAGCTCTACACTGATGAGTCTCGCCTTTACACAAAGACGGGCGAAGAGTTTGCGCGCCACAAGACAACCAATCACTCATCCGGCGAATACGTTCGCGGCGAGGTCCACTCAAACACGATTGAGAATGTGTTCTCAGTCTTCAAGCGCGGCATGAAGGGCGTCTATCAGCATTGCGGTGAGGCTCACCTATTCCGCTATCTCCGCGAGTTTGATTTCCGCTACAATCGACGCTCAGCGCTCGGGATCGAAGACGAGGAACGTCATAATCAGTTGCTCAAGATGATCGGTGGCAAACGCCTGACTTATCGGCGGACTGGTCAAACCAAGGTCGCCTAAACAGCTCTCTAAGAAGCTGCGCAGGATTCGCAAATTGGGACGTGGCGACAATTGACGACAACACCTGTCGAACAAAGCAGCAACCAATGGTTGAAGAATCGAAAGAATCCGGTCTGGATGCAAATCTGCCGCACGTGTTCAAGACGTGCGGCAGGAATGTACAACCGCATGGAGCGCGATTGCTGTGATCACATCCCTTTATTTCAGAGTCGGGATTCGCCGTCAATCACCTCCACATAAATGGAGGCTTATATGTCTTATTATGTCGTCAGTTACGACTTGAGAAAAGATGGTCGGTTAGCCAGACAGGACGATTACGGAAGAGTGCACGACGCTCTACGAACTGCCGTCGATTTTTGCTGGCCGCTTCTTTCGTTCTGGATCATTGAGACACCGCTGACCCCGAGAGGCGTTATAAACGCGCTGCTCGATGTCGGAGCCATCGATGACAACGATGGAATTGCCGTCTTGGAGATCACAGGTATCGGTGACTTTCGCAGGCTGGACTCCGAGGAGGCAATTGAGTGGCTCAACTCCCGCCTTACTCGTAAGTGACATAACGTTCCCCTCAGAGCGCGGGTCTCGACTCGCGCTCATTTTTTAAACGGAAAATTTCAATGCCTAACGCTGATGAAACCACTGTTTGGACTGCCCGGCTGATTATCGGAGGTCACCATGCAATGATGGATGTGATCAAATATGAGGGAGAGTTTTGGCTCGTACCCGAATGGTGGGTAAAACAGTCCGAAGGATGGAAAGCGCCAGAGCGAGTCGTTCATATCGGCTCACTTGACCATAGCCACTTTCCTGAAAATTTTGGGTTTCAATTCTTGATACAGTCGCCAGTTCCCAAACTCGTTTTTGAAACCGAGGACCTGTCGCAACTAACAAGCGAATATCTCGTCTATATTGGTCCGGATATTCGACTACCGATAAAGCGGGGGGCGAACTAATCATCCCTCTTTTTTATCACGCTTGGCGTCACTGGCCTGTGAACGCCCCTTCTTCATGTCTTTGTGCTCCTTCGGTGGGACCTCCATCATCCGCCGAAGGGTTTCGTTGAAATCTTGATCCTTAGCTGGTGTGCCCATGTCTGATCCTATTCGCCGTGTGAGAATACCATTGGAATCTCGCCCTGATATAGCTGCTCTAGTCGGATTCGTTATTGGCCACTCCAGCCTGATGAGCGCCCAGTACGACTACTTGTTTAGTACCCTGAACAAGGGAGCGGAGTCATCCGATGAATCGGATGGTAAAAAGTTTCAGAGCCTCAGCCAGAAAGACAAACGTAAGCGGCTCAAACAGGCCGCCGAAAACAGCGCGGAACAAGGCCTACTCTCACAAGAGCTTTACGAGACGCTGCGCGGATTTCTCGACAACACGCTGGCTCCGCTGGCGAAGCGTAGGAACGATCTCGCGCACCAACTTTTCCTTTCCGGAAAAGACGAAGACCTGTCGACGCTGAACACCAAGCAGGAATCACTCAAAGACTTATCACTCAGTGAGGTTGAAACGCTGTTTAACGACTTTGCCGTGGCCAACGGCCAACTTCAAGACATCTGGATTGCGGTTGCGCGCTATATACACGAAGCATTTCTTTCAAAACATCTCTAGCGATTAGATCGTCACCGCCAGTGAACCTCGCGCCCTCCTCAAGATCACAATCGACATGCGCGCGGATGACCGCCACTCCCGCCTGAATCATCTCCTCAGTAACTTCAATTTGTACCGTCCTGTCTGGCGAATCTGTAGGTTTCATAATCCTGCTTTGTTAAGTATATAATTAGGATTATTTTCCTATAAAAAGGAATACTATCTGAACGAATTCAGGCAGCTAGATTGCGTCCACTGCGCGCAACATGGTGGGCTTGAGGTTCATATCTGCCCGACAATCTCTCATTCGGAATGAGCGTGTCGTGGCACAGGACCATGGCGCCAACACGATTGGTGCGCAGTGGCAGTCGCAACCATGCATGACTGTCTTCCTCGCGCCGGATCAGGCCACCGACAGGTCGCTGCACGTCCAGTGCACGGGCGAGTCCGAGTGACCACATCTCGAACATGGTCTGATCCAGCTCGGACAAAGAGCGACCGCGCATTTCACGCCCGAAAATCTGCCGCAGATTTGTCCCCGCCAGGCGAAAACTCGTGCTTCCATCAGCCGCCGTCTGGACGATGGAAATCGAGGATAGATGCGCCCGAATGGCGCCCGGATCCAAGCAGTCGCGCGATGGCAAAATGCCAAACTCGCAGCAGGCATGCCAGTGCTGGATCAGCTCCGTCTGCGCTTCCGTTAGGCCGGAAAAGGCCGTTGACAAAGAAACCATAGCCACCCCCGTGGTGATTCGATTCGACGTTAATGAATCAGTTCGAATCACCGCGCAAGAGTTTTTGCAGTAAAATATTAACCTATATTACTGAAATATTTCATTTCGACATCAAAATCAAATATTCATTTCGTATTCGATCTATTTCTCGAGTTTGCCAAGGCCCATTTCTTTCGCCAGCGCTGACCGCTTGCGTGCATAGCTTGGTGCGACCATTGGGTAATCGTATGGCAGGCCCCATTTCTCGCGATACTCTTCCGGGCTCAACCCGTATTTGGAGCGGAGGTGGCGCTTCAACGATTTGAACTTTTTTCCGTCTTCCAGACAGATCAGAAAATCGTCAGTGATCGACTTCTTGACCGGAATGGCAGGCTCAGGCGTATGCGCCGCGCCGGCAGCGCTTCCGAGCGTGGTCAACGTCGCATGAATCTCTCGGATCAGGTCCGGGAGTTCTGCACTCTGTATAGGATTATTGCTGACATAAGCCGAAACAATATCCGACGCACATTCCATTATATCTGCAGGTGCCGCGTCGATGCGGTCTATTTCTTGGCTCATTCACGTGTCCCCTTTGTGATTTCAAATATATATGAGATCATGGACAGTGTAGTAAATAAAAAAATGCAGAACTACTTTTGCATTGCCCTCACGCTATTCGCCGCCTTTATAAGCGCGATACAAAACTGCCCCTCAGCCGGACTTGCTATGTAATCCGTGACTTTAGGCTGTTCGAATACACACCTAGCTGGCGATCAGCACGACCAACATGACAATGCCAAGCAATACTGCCGACCACAGCGCCATGCCGACCGTCAACGGGCCTCTAGCCAGCGCCCCGCGGGGACTGAATGTGGTTTCGATCTTCTCAAATGTCCGTGATCCGATACCGGTGAAGAAGGTCGTCATTGCCGGGCCAGCTTTGCCCCAGACCGTGCCCGCCCATTTTACCATGCCATAGCCAGGCTTGCGGTATAGCCAGTCGGTATCGAGAATTGTACCCGGTCGTTCCGGCGGATACAGGCCAAAGCGCTTGAGCAGAATAAATGCCAGGACAGCAAACATTAAAAGCTGCAACTGAGTCAGAATATGATCAAGCGTATAAGGCGAGTAAGGTTTTATCTCGTCGCCCGTCATCATGCAGACATCCGCGGGTGCCGTCGTCGTACAGGGCAACATATTATACAGCCAGCCATAACCGAAGCCGCCAATTGTCGGCAGGCCAATCGCGATACAGATGAAGGCCGCCATACCCATGGCGAGCAACATGTTGAAGGGCGCTTCCTTGACCCTGATCCCACTATCATGACCGAAAAAGGTGAAATACGGAATCTTGATACCGGAATGCTCGAGCACACCCGCAGACGCAAAGAGCAGCATCAGCCAAACAATCACATAGCCTTCCGTGGCCACCGCACTCATCGTCATCGCCTTGGCAACAAAGCCGGAGAAGAGCGGAAATGCCGAGATCGAGACTGCCCCGATAATACAGAATATCGTGGTCCAGGGCATCGACTTGTAAAGACCGCCCAACTCACTGGCTTTCGCGGTTCCGACTCGGTACAGCACCGCGCCCATGCTCATGAATAGCAGGCCCTTGTAGATGATGTGGGCGAAGGCGTGGGCGGCAGCGCCGTTTATCGCCAGCGGTGTGCCAATCCCAATCGCACAGATCATGAAACCGAGCTGATTGTTCAGAGAGTAAGACAGGACCTTGCGCAGATCATTCTCGATCACGGCGAAGAAGACTGGGAACACCGTCATCACAGCACCGATCCAGATCAGCATTTCGAAGCCCGGGAACATCCGCGCAAAGGCATAGACGGCGAGCTTTGTGGTGAATGCGGACAGTACGACTGCGCCAACAATGGTCGCTTTGGGGTAAGCGTCCTGCAGCCAATTGTGCATGAACGGGAACGCCGCCTTGATCGCAAAGGCTGCGAAAACGAACTTCGCACCCGGTTGATCAAACGATGTGAAGGCGTCGAGCGACAGGCTGCCCGTGGATTTGTACACATAGGCCAGGCCGTCGAGCAGCAGCACGCCTGAGAAAATCTGTACGCCGAGATAGCGCATGGCAGCTTGATAAGCCGCCTTGGTTCCAGCGCGAAGGATCAGGAAGACAGAGCTGACCGCGGTAATCTCCCAGAACACAAACAGCGTCATCAGATCGCCTGCAAATGTCGCTGAAACCGCTGCACCTGCATAAGCCAGCGCCATCCCGTCCTGCAGACGGTCATCGGTGTGCAGTGCATAAATTGCGTTCAGCAAAGACGCGATCAGAAAGGCCAGACCAAAGATAAAGGACAGACTATCCACCCTGTAGAGGATGAGCTCCATATCCAGCACGGATACCGTCGACAGATCGGTCCCTCGTTCGGCCAGGGTGAGCAGCAGCATCGCCACAACAGGCGTCGCCACCATCAGCGCCTGACGGACGCGTTGCACGGGAATGAAACATCCTGCGAACCCGACAAGAACCAGCAACAGCCCCGGGTTTATCTGCCCAAGCAAGCCGCTCATTTGTCCTGCTCCACATCCTGAGGCGTGGTATCGGCTTCGCCATAATAATCTTCATCGCGGCGCAGCAGCTTGCCGAGCGGCCAGCCTGACAGCACAGCGAGCGCAAAGGCGGCAAAGCCCCAGATGGCGTAAAATCCGTTCGCATTGGCAAAATCGAGATACTCATGCCGATTATGGCTCAGGTCGAACACTACAAGACCGGCACAAATCAGGACCACCAACAATAGAATGATCAGCGGTGTGCGCGGGGACCCGACCCAGCCAAATAACAACTTGGACATTGGGTGCATGTCATCATCATTGGGTTTAGGCTCATCGCGCTCAGGCTTTAGGAATCGCCCGCTGGAATCGCGTTCTGGAGGAACGTTCATGGCTCGCCTCCTGTCATATAGACGGCTGGAATTCGTTCGCCGGTTGCCGGCTCCAGGAATTTAGACATTGGCCCGATTGTAAAGAACATCAGGAAGCAAAGCAGCGCCGTGAAGCATGGCGCAGCAACCGTTAGCATCGGCGCCCCGCCGGGTCGCTTGTATGGCGCCGGCTCACCGCTGCCGGGCGGCGGCATCAATGCAAGAATTGGAATCGGAAGCAAATAGGCAATGTTCAGCAAGGATGAAACGATCAGCACGTAAGGGACATAATCCATGCCGCCATCGGCGGCGCCTTGCATCAATTCGTATTTCGGCCAATCACCCGCCAGCGGCGGTATCCCGATAATCGAAAGGGAGGCCACGAAGAATGCAATAAAGATGAGCGGCATTCGCTTGCCCAGCCCTCGCATATCCGAAATATTCTGCGCGCCTGTCGCGACATAGATCGCCCCGGCGCACATGAAGAGTGTGATCTTGCCAACGGCGTGGGCGGCAATTTGCAGCGAACCACCCATAAAGCCTGCTGGGTCAGCAAGCATCGCACCACACGTGACATAAGCCAGCTGCGCCACTGTCGAATAAGCCAATCGCGCTTTCAAATTGTCCTTGGTCATGGCCACAAGGGACGCCACCACAATGGTGAAACAGGCGACCCCGAGAATAAATTCTCGCGACGCCGTCGCGTTGAGGATTTCTTCGCCGAAAATGTAGATTGCGACTTTCAGGATCGTGAATACACCGGCTTTCACAACCGCCACGGCATGCAGCAAAGCTGATACGGGCGTCGGCGCGACCATCGCATTGGGCAGCCAGAAGTGGAATGGCATCAGAGCCGCCTTCCCGACCCCGAATGCGAACAGGATAAGCAAAGTGCTCGCGACAATCGGGGTCAGCCCTTCAGCCTGTTGCAACAAACCGCCGGGGACAAAATCTAGGCTGCCCGCCAGGGCGCCTGTCCAGATGATCGCCACGAGCAGGAACCCGATTGAGGTGCCAAGCAGGGTCATCAAATAGATCCGCGCCCCGCGCTGGGCATTGGCATCGCCCTTGTGCGCAACCAGCGGATAAGTCGACAAAGTCAGGATTTCATAGAACACAAACAGCGTGAACAGGTTGGCCGACATCGCCACGCCCATCGCGCCGAGCAGCGCGATTGCGAAACACATATAGAAACGGGTCTGATTGCGCTCGCGATTGCCGCGCATATAGCCGATCGAGTAGAAACTATTGACGATCCAGAGACCGCTCGCCACCAGCGCAAACAATGCGCCAAGCGGTTCGGCCTTGAATGCAAATTCAAGCCCAGGCACAGCTTCACCGAGGCTCAGCTCAACCGCTTCACCCGCAGAAACTTTTACCGCGATAATGATCGCAACGACGAACAAGGCCGCCGCGCCGACAAGCGTCACTCCTTCGCGCAAATCGGGCACCCGACCCGCGAGCCAGATTCCAAAGCAGATCAGGATGGGCAGCACCAGGGCTGCAATGATGGCCAATTCGCCGCTCATGGCGCACCCCCGATAAACAACGCGGCCGCGGCATCATCTGCCAATCCAGCGACAAAGCCGCCTTGAACGCCGACCCAGATATTACCAAGGGCCAGGACCCAAAGCGGAATGAGAATGATCGTCGGCGCTTCCTGGCGCCTTTTATTGGGATTGCTTGGCGCGCGGAAGAAGACGGCTTCGAGGATGCGTCCCATATAGACCACAGCGAGCAGACTGGAGAACATCACCACAGCCACGGCCCACCACCAGCCATGCTCGAACAGCGCTGTGACGAGTGCATATTTCGACTGGAACCCGGCAGTCAGTGGCACACCGATCAGCGACACAGCACCAATCGCGAAGGCCGTCATTGTCCATGGCGCGCTGCGGCCCAGACCTTTGAAATCATTCAGTGTGGTGCCTTGATAAGTCAGAACGACACCGGCCAGAGACATGAAGAGTGCGCCTTTGATCAACGCATGATTGACCAAGTGGAACATGCCGGCCGAAACGCCTGCGGCTGTGCCAATCGATACGCCGAGCAGCATATATCCAACTTGCGCAACCGATGAATAAGCCAGGGTACGGCGGACATCTGTCTGGAACACAGCCTGGAACGAGCAGGCGACCATGGCAGCAATGCCCATCGGCATCAGGATCCAGATCAGCGTTGACCCTTCAAACGAGAATTCAAGCCCGAACACCGTGAACAGGAACCGCACCAGCGCGTAAACTGCGACTTTGGTTGCTGTTGCAGCAAGGAACATCGTGACGAAGCTCGGGCTGTAGGCATAGGCATTTGGCAGCCATTGGTGCAGCGGGAACATCGCCGCCTTGATGCCGAGGCCCACGACGATGAAGGCATAGCCCGCCAACACCGCTTTATTGTCCGGGACATCCTGTAGGCGCACAGCCAGCTCCGCCATATTGAGCGTGCCCGTGGCCGCATACAGGAAGCCAACGCCGACCACGAAGAATGACGCGCCAATGGTTCCCATCAGCAAGTAATTGCCGGCTGCCGGTAATGCCCGTCGATCGCGTGTCGCGCCGAGCGCCACCAGCACATAGGTCGCAATTGAGCTGATTTCGAGGAAGACAAACAAATTGAACGCGTCGCCGGTCGACGCAACCCCGACCAGACCTGTGAAACAGACCAGATAAGCAGCATAGAACATCGCCCGCTTGGCGTCGCGAATCTCGGCTTTGACCGATGGCCAGCTGAAAATTGCAGCGAGAAAACCGATCGTTGAGACTAGAAGAAGGACCATGGAATTCAGCGCGTCGATGCGGAATTCGATCCCTGCATCGGGCGCCCATCCGCCCATCGCATAGGAGATCACTGCGCCCCCTTCGATGGAGCGCACTTGCGCCAGCAGCGTGATCGCCATGACCAGCGACGCTGCCGTCGCCAGAATACTTAGGATCCAGGCCAGACGCCCGTTGGGCATGAATGCGGCAAGCGGCGCCATCAACATGGGCAATGCCACCAGAAGCGCAGGCGCATGTGCCGCAATGTCTGCGGGCACCAGCGATGAGATGAATGCGATCATACCGCCCCTGCCTTGCTTTCTTCGGCTTCACTCGCAGCTTCCGAGAGCGCGACTTCGAAGTCCATCTCCCGAATTTCGTCAGCTTCGACGGTGCCATAGGCTTCGCGGATACGGACAATAATCGCCAGCCCAACCGCCAGAGTCGCAACCCCGACCACAATCGCCGTCAGCATCAAGACGTGCGGCAAAGGGTTGGAATAGACATTCGCCATACCGTCACTGGCATAACTGGCCGCCGCATCATAGCCCGCGGAAGCGTGATCGCCGGCTTCGCTCGCATGATCGTCGCCATGGCCTTTATCCTTGCCATAATCCTTCCCGAAAAGGATTGGCGCCGTGCCGCCATCAATCCGCGCCAGAGACGTGTAAAACAGAATGATCGAGGTCTGAAACAGGCCCAGCCCGATCAGTCGCTTGATCAAATTGGTCGCGGCAAAGGCGATATACAGACCAATCATCATCAATCCGATGATCGCCCAGTAATTGCCGCGCTCGAGGATAAATTCCAGCATCCCTACCAGTCCTCATCCCGGATTTCGCTGACACGGCCCGCGAAAGCATAGTAGATTGTAACCATTGAGCCTGCGACGGCGAACAGCACGCCAATCTCGATGATAATGATCCCGGTATGTTGCCCGACATGTCCGCCGGGAGGCTCGCGGAACAAAGCGTTATATTCAAGGAAGTTGCCGCCCATGGCCAGGGCCCAGAAACCAACGCCGACATAGATGATAAATCCAAGCCCGGCGATGAATCGCGCAAAGCCTGGCGTGATGGCGCGCATTGCAGGCGCAATCCCGAAAATCAGTGAATAGAGAATAATACAAACGGCGAGAATAACGCCCGCCTGGAACCCACCGCCAGGACTGTATTCGCCGTGAAAATGCACGTAGAAACCATACAAGGCGATGACTGGGATCAGCGCTTTCGCAACCACCCGGAGGATGACGTGATGATCGCCCTTCATGAGTCTTCCTCATCTTTCTTGGCGGCGCTTGCCCGGTCTTCCTGGCGCACACTCGCGCCGAGCGAACGCTCGCCAAATCCAAGCAGTAATGACACAGCCAGACCAGCCGCAAAGACCACACCGACTTCGCCCAGCGTATCGAAGCCTCGATAGCTCGCCAGGACAGCCGTAACGATGTTCGGGATGGCAATCTCGGGATAAGTGCGCCCGATGAAATCGACGCCAACACCGGTATTTGCCGGGGACATGGCATCGCCGAAGCCCGGCAGATCAATCGTCGCGTAAATCAGGACTGCGCCCGTTGCGATCACGACAAGCAATGGGATAATTTGTGTTGCGCCTTTTTCCGCTTTCGCTGTGCGAGAGGTCAGCACCATGGCGCCGAGGAAGAGCGCGGTTGAGATCCCGGCACCCACGGCAGCTTCCGTAAATGCGACGTCGACAGCATCAAGCGCCACGAACCAAGTCGCCGAGACCAGCGAATAAATGCCGGACAGCATCACAATCGCAAACAGGCTGCGCAACCGGGCAATCGCGATGGCGACGACAAACAGGATTGTCAGCAGCGTAATATTCAACAAGTCGATGGCGAGCGTCGCGCCCTCAAAGCCGGTCATTCGTCCCCTCCATCAGATTCCCCGAGCTTGCCAATCATCGGCTGAAGCCCAGCTGTGTGCGCCGCATTTGCCAGCGCGTGAGACGACGTCGGCCCGGTCAGGAACAGGAAGAGCCAGACGACAATCAGTTTGAACACAATTGCCAGCGACGGGGCCAGCAGAGCCATGCCGACAATTGCCAGCGTTGCTGCTGCTGTATCAGTGACACTCGCCGCATGCAGGCGCGTGTAGAAATCAGGAAAGCGCAAAACGCCTATGGTGCCAATAACAGCCAGAACCGCACCCACTAGCAATAACGCGGATCCAAGTGCCGGGCGGAAAGCGTTCCAATAGTCCAGAACGAGATCAATCATGCGCCATCCTTTCCGCGTCTCGATAGAGACACCTGGAAGGAACGGTAGCGGAAGAATTTCAGGATTGCGATCGTCGCAACGAAATTGATCAGCGCATAAAGTATTGAAATATCTAGAAAATCGGGACGTCCGGTCAGGAATCCGATAACGCCGAGCAACAGGATAATCTTGGTGCCGATTGAGTTCACGGCCAGAACGCGATCGTAGAGCGTTGGTCCGCTCAAGGCGCGAACCAGCATCAGCGCAATGGCGATAATCAAAGCGAGGGCAGCAGCGCCAATCATGGTTTCGGTTTCCCGTCACAGGCATCGCGTGAGCGACGGTCCATATCATCAAAAGCGCCTGGCCCAGCGGAATCTTCGTATAGTGCATGGACGAGGATTTTGCTGCCTTCGACTTCAACGCTCACCGTTCCCGGGGTGAGGGTGATTGAGTTTGCAAACACGGTGCGCGCCAGATCGCTCTCGCAACGGGTTTTCACTTTCACCAATGCCGGATTGATATCCAGAGTGGACCGTAAACAGGCTTTGATAACGACCCAGTTGGCTTTGAAAATCTCGACGATCAACCAGGCCCAATAGGCCATCAATTGCGGCAGACGCCCATATGGCGAGCCTTCCCGATCGAGAATATCGAACCGGTAAGCGAGAATCGCAGAGAGTAAAATTGACACCGCCCCGAGCGATGCGATCAACGGCTTGGTCAAGGTGTATTCACCTGACAGACCGGTCCACAACGCGATCAGAACAACAATCAGTCCAAGAAAGTAGCCCACGCGCCCGGTTGCTCCAATTTCGCATCTTCCCAATGGCGCAATTAGAACTGTAAGACCGCTTTGGCCAGTCTAAACCGACCCGGAATGTGCGAAAAATTGATTACTTCCCGAAAACCAAGCTGGCTGTGCGGCGTGAGGTCGAAAATGCGGACTCATCATTCGCCTGATCTTCCATCGCGCCCGATTGCTTTGCTGCAGAAGGCGAAAACGCCGAAGAAAGCGACCAATTCCAGTACCGAAGCGTGGTCTGAGCTTTAGCGACGCTGAGCAAGTCATAGGTCTCGAGCAAGTATTCATAGGTCGGGTGCAAAGCGCCTGTATCATCCGACAAAGGACGTTTCAGAGCACGCCAAAAATTTTCCAACGTGGGTTTTTTCAAACCCGTGGCTTTGCAGAGGACCGCAATTCCCTCGCCGCTAAGATCGCTCAAAATTTTGGCGCTGGTGACAGGTTTGATGCCCGCGAGGTAGCCAATCTCCTGAACCATTTCCGCGGTCATGCCATCCGTCGCAGCCGTCTCGACGGCAGCTTCAAGGCTATCATACGGGCTTTTGTCGATTGCGGCGCGATTGCGTTGGCGGCGCTCGATCAACTGCAAGGTCTTGCGCGCGACTGGATCCGACCAGCCTTCTTTGGCGGCGATGGCGAAGACGTCGGCACACATGCCGACCATTTCGGCGCGGTCAGCGGCGTGGCGTTGCAGAATGGTTCGCCGCGTATCCCGGTCCGACCACCAGAACATCGCCATGGCTTGAGCCGGTTTCAGTTCCAGTCGGCGGATCAGCAGATCTACCAACCCGTTTTCCTTGCGGGAGCGACCAACCAGGATATCCATCGCGATTTCAGAGAATTCCGCACCCTTATTGCGCAAAAGTTCCTGAACTACGGTTAGTTCCCCGCGGCGGCAAAGCTCATCGCAGACGGCGACGGGTACTCTTTTTCGCCCCGCAATCAGCGTTCGGTGTTCGGTTGACACCTGATCGATAATCTCCAGCAAGTCAGAACTATCGAATGCCTCGCTGATTTCGAGCAGCGGACGCGCGATTTCCAAGTCACATTGCGCCAAAAAGCGCAGCACCCGGCGTGGGGCTTCGCTCAAACCAGCCAGACGTGTGGCGCACAGTGTTCGGTCGTCATCACTCGCGTGCAGCAGCATGTCGAGCAAGATATCACCGCCCATGGAACGGTCTTGCGGCGCAACTTGTGAGCCGGGCAGCGCAATATAGTCGATGAGACGGCGGAGCAGGATTTTGCGCGCCTGACCGCTCTCAGGAGCGGCGGTCTCGAATGGAACGGGCTCGGCCATAGGCAGACTCCAGATATACTTCTGGTAGAGTTTGCCGACAAGACGTTAATAATCTGATGAGTTTAGTTTTTGTTCTCGCGCCCTGGGTGAACCACGATAAGCAGCATGCTTGCGGCCAACATGGCGATTGCGAGTGCGAACAATTGACCGCCATCCGTCGCCGCGCCTGCGCTCAGCGAAACCGGGACCTCGCGCCCCAACACATCCGGCAAGAGATGAAACGCAACCGCGCCGGCGAGGATCAGAAATGACAGGATTGCGCCTATTCTGCGCGTGAATGGCAATAATAAAAGCAATGCCGCTAATAACTCGCCGAGCGCGACAACGACGCGCCCCGTGGGTTCGAACAAAGCGATGCCAGTGTTCTGGGCCAGCGTCGCAAAGACAATATTCTGCCCAGCCGGGTCAAAAAGCTTGACCGATCCAGCCGGCGGGTTTGGCAGCGGATGGATCGTCGCTTGCACAAACATGAAGATTAAAAACAGAGCCAGCCCCCAACTCCCCAGATGACGCATGGCTCTCATATCGGTCCCTCCTGATGCGGAATTACAACGCCTAACACGCACTTGTGGCGCGTCCAAGGCATGGCTTGCGTTGTACAGAGATTTCCTGTTGCGTGATCCTAAATCCCACGACAGTTTGGAGCGCTGGGAGCAAGGGCTAGTAGAGACCATGAACGAAGCGCCTGATCAGGCCGACAAGATCGAAGACGCGGATATTCTGGAAGAATCCCGGTCGCCATTGAGCGGCATGGGCTCTGCCATGAGTGCCGGCGCCTCGCTGCTGGAAACCGCGCAATCGATGATGGCCCGAAAAGCCCGTCGCGGGGTGAACGTTGAATTGCCCGCCTATCTGTCGGTTCAAGCGACCTGGTTCATCGCCTTTGGTCTGCAAATGGTGCTTTTCCCGTATCTGATCACTAACAAGCTCGGGCTTGGCGGCACGGAACTCGGCATGGCAAACTTGGCTTTGTCAGGGCCTTCCGTGATTTTTCTTCTGCTCGGCGGCGTCATCGCGGAACGCGCCAGCGGCAAGTCATTGCTAATGATCCTGCACCTATTCGCCGCCGTGCCAGCCTTTGGCCTGGCTTATGCGCTCGCCACCGACAATCTTTCATATCCGCTAATGATCGCTTATGGATTGGCGCTCGGAACAGTTGGCGCGTTCATGATGCCAGCCCGTGACTCGATCCTTAATGAAGTGGTGGAACGCCGCGGCCGCGTCGGATCTGGAGTGACCCTGCAGCAAGGCGTCGCGTTTGCGACGCTGGCACAATTTGCGGCCCAGATTACCGGGCTGGTCCTGGGCGGTTATGCTGACAAGATGACGAAAATGCCGGACTGGCTCGGCGGATTCGGGATCGGGCCTATCGACAGCTGGTTCCTGATGGCGCTGCAAGGCGCCGTCGTCGCAGCGGGCGCCCTGCTCGCTTTCATGCTGGCCAGGGGCCGCAAAGTGAAAACCGGGCGATCGGGTTTCGGGGCGGCGTTCGGCGATATTGGTGAAGGCTTCAAAGTTGTTGCGGCGGATCCGAAGCTCTGGGCGATGACGGTCTTGATGTTCGGCGTCGGGATCTTTGTCATCGGAGCGTTCCTGGTCGTTCTACCCATCATCAATCGCGACGTCTATGGCCTGTCAGGTGATGGCATCCGCGACATGTTCGTAACCTTCTGGCTCGGCGCGTTCGTCTCATCCGTGGCGCTATCACTGTTCAAGAATATCAAACGCCAGGGCCGCTTGCTGCTCCTGGCGCAGCTGCTCGGGTCGCTGGCCATTCTGCCAATGATGACGCGTATTCCGCATGAGGCTTTCCTGGCCATTGTCTTCGCCTGGGGGCTGTCCGCCGGCGTCTCGATTGCGATGAGCCGGTCAATCGTCCAGGACGCAGCGCCGAAGGATCAATTGGCGCGGGTCCTCTCCATCTATCAACTCGGCTTCATGGCCGGCGCCCCGTTCGGCGCCGCCATTATGGGCTGGCTCGTCGACGCGTTCGGGCCATACAAGATCGCCATTGTGCCTGCGGCCGGGATGACGACACTGATCATCTGGATGGTTATTCGAACCCCGATCTGGAATTTGAAGAATGACGCGCATATCGCAAAACCATAATAGCATCTGGGAGATTGCAGCATGAAACGACTTGGCACCGGGCTCGGCATTGTCGCCCTAATCGCAGCACTCTTCTGGTGGTTTATAGGTTCAGACTGGCGCCGTCTGGCGCTCAACCTGCCGACGGATGCGGACGTCTTGTTCTGGACGCAAGGCCAACGCGATGCTGGCTTCCGGATGATGGACCAAGTGACCATCCTGGTGAAAAACCGCGAGATCGGAGCCACAAACGCGCTGCGCCAACTCGAAACGGGCCCTGCCCTCGACCTTGGTATCGACGTCGATGCTTACATGGCAGAGCAACGCCACGCTGGCCTGGTCGTTCTGCACAATGGCGCCATCCGCATGGAAGAATATGGTCTCGGCTTTGAAGACGATGGCCGCTGGACGAGCTTTTCGGTCGCCAAATCACTGACCTCAACGCTGGTCGGGATCGCGCTTCAGGACGGCGACATTGAGAGCCTCAATGATCCGGTATCAAAATATATTGGCGGGCTCGAGAACTCAGCCTATGACACTGTCACAATCGAACAGCTTCTGACCATGTCATCGGGTGTGGCCTGGAATGAAAGCTATACCGATCCAAACTCGGATGTTGCGCTGTTCAACACGCATGTCGCCGAAGATGGCGGCTCCAATCTGGTCAGCTATATGAGCAAATTGCCGCGCGCCCATCCGGCAGGCGAGGTTTGGAATTATTCGACGGGCGAGACCAATCTCATCGGCGTTCTGGTCAGCGAAGCAACGGGGAAGACCCTGGCCGATTATCTGTCTGAGAAAATCTGGGGCCCTTATGGTATGGAGCAGGATGCGAGCTGGCTTCTGAACGACGATGGCACCGAGATTAGCGGCTGCTGCATTCAGGCGACGACGAAAGACTTTGCTCGCTTCGGTCAATTCATGCTCGACGGCGCAACAGTAAACGGCGCGAGCGTCGTGCCCGAGGGTTGGATTGAAGCCGCCACGCAAAAACGCATCGATAACGGCGACCCTGGCCATGGCTATGGTTTTCAATGGTGGACTTATGACAATGGCGCCTATGCCGCAGATGGCATTTTTGGCCAGGGCATCTTCATCGATCCACAGCGCAATCTGGTGATCGCAACGAATAGCAGCTGGACAACCGCCCTGGGCGATGTCGGCGGCGAACACGCCAATCGCGAAGCCTTCTATCGCACCGTCGTAGAGGCCATCGACGCAGAGGCGGCACAATAGGGTCTGCGCTTTCACGCATAAGTCCTATTGGAACTAAGTCTGTTCTGCCTGCTCAGTATCGGTCTATCTCTGTCCCAACAGAGGAACAGGCAATGAAGAATTTTGGCGACATAGCTTTCACCAACCATGTAAAAGCCGAACAGGACGCGCGAGGCTCTCGCGAAATGTATGCGGGCATGACCGCACGTCCTGCGCCTGATGGCTTTGGCGAGCGCGAAGCCGCCTTCATTTCAATGCGCGACAGCTTTTACATGGCGACGGTGTCCGAAGACGGCTGGCCCTATATCCAGCATCGCGGCGGGCCGCGCGGTTTCTTGAAGGTTCTATCTCCGGCACAGCTCGGATTCGCTGACTATCGCGGCAATCGCCAATATGTTTCGGTCGGCAATCTGAAAACTGAAAAGCGGGTTTCGCTCTTTCTTATGGACTATCCTAACCGCGCGCGGTTGAAGCTTCTGGGTACGGCCCGCGTGCAAGCCGCAGAGAACGCCCCTGATCTGGCCACACAGCTCGCCATGGACGGACAAGGCACAGTCGAACGCCTGTTCACGCTCGACATAGACGCGTTCGATTGGAACTGCCCACAATTCATCACGCCGCGGTTTACCGAGGAGGAATTGGCAGCAAGCCTCTCTCCCATGGTTGAGGAGCTGCAAACGCTGCGTCAGGAGAATGCTTTTCTCAAGCAGGAATTGGGGCGCTAGGGCGCTGTGCAGCAACCCGCAAAAAATCTCTTATCAAACTGTTGACGCAGCGCTCTTGGGAACCTACTTCCAGCCCATCGTTAGCAGACGAGGGGTGTGAGTGCTAAAACTCGCATCGAGCTGGCGAAACATACATTTTGAACTGACGAACAAGAGGTTTACTCATGAAGTTCCGTCCACTTGGCGACCGTGTCCTGGTCCGCCGCGTTGAAGAAGCCACCAAAACTGCTGGTGGCATTATCATTCCTGACTCAGCAACCGAAAAGCCACAGGAAGGCGAAGTCCTTGCTGTTGGTAATGGCGCAATTGGCGACGACAATGAGCGCGTTGCGCTCGACGTTAAGCCGGGCGACAAAATTCTGTTCGGCAAATGGGGTGGCACCGAGGTGAAAATCGACGGTGAAGACCTGCTGATCATGAAAGAAAGCGACATTATGGGCGTGATCGAAGGCTAAGCCCTTCCCGCTCCATTTTCCGTAAACATCAATTTGAAGGGTACCCAATATGGCTGCCAAACATGTAAAATTCGGCGCGTCCGCGCGCGAAAAAATGCTCAGCGGTGTCGACACGCTTGCAGACGCTGTGAAAGTCACACTCGGTCCTAAAGGCCGTAATGTTGTCATCGAAAAATCTTTCGGCGCGCCGCGCACAACGAAAGACGGTGTCACTGTTGCAAAAGAAATCGAGCTTGAAGACAAGTTCGAGAATATGGGCGCACAAATGCTGCGCGAAGTGGCTTCTAAAGCCAACGACGTTGCTGGTGACGGCACAACGACAGCAACGGTTCTGGCGCAAGCCATCGTTCGCGAAGGTCTGAAGCGCGTTGCCGCTGGCATGAACCCAATGGACCTGAAGCGCGGCATCGAAAAAGCCTCTGCTGAAGTCGTCAAGGATCTCGCCCATCACTCACGTAAAGTGAAAGACAATTCCGAGATTGCCATGGTTGGCTCTATCTCTGCGAATGGCGACATCGAAATCGGCGACATGATCGCAAAAGCGATGGAAAAAGTCGGCAATGAAGGCGTCATCACAGTTGAAGAAGCCAAATCGCTCGAAACTGAACTCGACGTTGTTGAAGGCATGCAGTTCGACCGTGGTTACCTGTCACCATACTTCGTAACCAATGCTGACAAGATGACTGCGGAACTCGAAGATCCTTACATTTTGCTGCACGAAAGCAAGCTGTCCTCTCTGCAAGCCATGCTGCCAATCCTGGAAGCTGTTGTTCAGTCTCAGCGTCCATTGCTGATCATTGCTGAAGATGTTGACGGCGAAGCGCTGGCAACTCTGGTTGTCAACAAGCTGCGCGGCGGTCTGAAAATCGCTGCGGTTAAAGCACCAGGCTTTGGTGATCGTCGTAAAGCCATGCTGCAGGACATTGCGATCCTGACAGGCGGCCAGGTCATCTCTGAAGACCTCGGCATCAAGCTTGAGAATGTTGGCCTCGACATGCTCGGCACGGCCAAGCGCGTCAACATCACCAAAGACGACACAACGGTCGTGGATGGTGCTGGTAAGAAGAAAGACATCGAAGCGCGCGTCGGTCAGATCCGCAAGCAAATCGAAGACACGTCTTCTGATTATGACCGTGAGAAACTGCAAGAGCGCCTGGCGAAACTCGCTGGCGGTGTTGCTGTGATCAAAGTTGGCGGCGCCACAGAAATCGAAGTGAAAGAGCGTAAGGACCGCGTCGATGACGCGCTGAACGCAACCCGCGCTGCGGTTGAAGAAGGCATTGTTGCAGGCGGCGGCACAGCCCTGCTTTCAGCAGCTGGCAATATTGACGTTGAAGGCAGCAATGATGACGAGCAAGCTGGTATCGATATCGTCCGTAAGGCGCTCGAAGCTCCAGTTCGTCAAATCGCTGAAAACGCTGGTGTCGAAGGATCTGTTGTCGTTGACACGATCCGCCGCGGCAAAGGCAAAGGCTACGGCTTCAACGCCCAGACCGAAGAGTATGGCAACCTGATCGAAATGGGCGTTATCGACCCTGCGAAAGTGGTTCGCTCTGCTCTGCAAAACGCCTCTTCAGTTGCCGGTCTTTTGATCACGACTGAAGCAGGGATTGCTGAAGCACCAAAAGCTGACGCACCTGCAATGCCAGGTGGCGGCGGTATGCCAGACATGGGTGGCATGGGTTTCTAGCTCAGTCGCCAAAGGCGAAAATCGAAAGGGCGGCTTTTGGGCCGCCCTTTTTTATTGTCTCGAAGCACATGCGCCTAAGCAAAGATTGCTGAAACGTCCTGCTGGCCCAACGCTTTCTTACGAACCGTAGATCCGGCAATCATATCGTGAATGCATTTGCGCTTGTCGTTTGAGAAGGCCATGAAATAGCCGATATAGAACGGCACTAGATTGGTCACGAAGCGGCCAAACGTATTGCGCAGCACAATCGACATCACGCCAGGCTTGTAGCCATCATTATCCGCAACCACGAGCCCGAGCGCCATCTTGCCCAGCGTCGCGCCTTTCCAACTCTCCAGGGAGATCGAATAGATCGCGCGAATGATGCCGTGCATCAGGCCCCATTTGATCACCATAAGCTGAACCTGCAGATCATAGGCGTCAGGATCGGTCACCGCCAAAATCGAATTGGCTTCCAGCTCGGCCATGAAGGTCGGCGCCATGATGATGAAGAATGGCACGGTGATGATCAGCGTATCAATCAGGAAGGCGAAGATCCGCGCGCCAAAGACCGGTTTGTCGCCGACAAGTGCGCCCTGCCCAATCCCAGCGCCCAACCCGGATTTGGCGGTATAAGCCGGCTCCTGGGTGCGGCCTCGCTCGAGATCCAGAAACGCCAAAGCTTCCGCCGATAAAGCCGCTTGAGCGCTTTTCTGCTGACGCGGTTTCGCAGAGAAACCCTGTGTCTGTCGTTTGCCAAAACCGCCCCCAGACGGCTTTTTTCCGAACGTTGTCATAGCGCTCATCCCCGATAATTGAGACACTAGGAGTACGACAGAGGCGTTAAAATACCTCGGACAAGCGCCTCAAATTTGATCGAATTTTCGAACAACGCGCAAACAAAAGGGACGATCCCTGCGAAGATCGTCCCTTGGGGAGGAAAGAGCGGGCGCCGCTTGGAGAGTTTCGCTTGGAACGAAGACCGGTTGCCCACTCGTTCGCTACTTAACCGCCTCAGGATAGCACTTGTCCGTGACTCTCATCACGTAAGCCATTATTTTTGGGTCGCTTTTTATGAATTTCCCAAGCGGTTTCTCAACTGGCGTGACGATTGAAGCGCGCAGCATAGGTCCAACACTGTAATCTGCAGCGCTTGGATGATCACCGAACAGGAAGGCTTGATCGCCCAGCACGTCCCGGATCGCAATGATATCGCGGCGCACCCGGTCGAAGCGTTCTTCCCGAGAATGACGGCCTATGCCCTGGCCATGCAATTGTTGCAGCGCCTGCTTGCGGACCGTGCGCGTGACCAGGACGCGGAACAATGCCGGGACATCGCTGAAGAAGGCTTTGCGAATATGTTCCCAATTATCATCCTCAGCCCAACGGTCAGCGACGATTGCGAAATAGAGATGCTCTTCCACCATTCGAATAATGGCGCGCGAAATCGCCCGGTCCCTGTCGGACAATCCATCATCAAAATCCACGTTCCCGGCATCTTCGACATCGGCGCGAATTTGCTCGCTATCGGCAACCACGCGGCCATCTATCTCAATGATCGGAAGCTTGGCTTTTGGCGCCTTGCGTGGATCCGCAGTTTCGATGATTTCGAAAGGCAGGCCAGCCGCCCGCAGCATGCACAACGCTTTCATGCAAAACGGACTGGCCGTGGGTTCACCAAACGAGGCGGGATAGACAGTGAGTTTGATCATGAGCGGCGGTCCTTTTCGTTGACAGCTGGCTAGCACGCTGCTCCTGTCACTTTCTGTCAGCAGGTTCGAGTAGAGTTGGATATGGCCAAGAGTGATCGCCTCCTTCAATTGATGCAATGTCTTCGCACGATGGCACCGCCGGTAAAGGCGCAGGCGCTCAGTCATGAACTCGGCGTCTCTCTGCGCACGATATATCGCGACATCGACTCGCTGCGGCGCTCGGGCGCGCTGATCGATGGCGAAGCCGGCTATGGTTATACGCTGCAGGAAGACCCGGCATTGCCGCCCATGATGTTCAGCCGCGACGAGATGGAAGCGCTGGTCCTCGGCCTGAGAGAAGTTGTCCAAGTCGCCGATCCGGTCCTCGCCAAAGCCGCCGAGAACGCCTTGTCCAAGCTCAAGGCGTCACTGCCACAACGGATGCGCGCTGAGTTTGAACACGCGGTCCTTTATGCCAAGCGATTCTATTGCCAGCCGGAAATCAGGATCGATATTGAAGCCTTACGCCATGCCACGCGCGCCGAACACGTCATCGAGCTCGACTATGCTGACGTCGAAGGCGCCCGCACGCAGCGCGCGGTTCAGCCACTGGCCATTGTCTTCTTCGATCGCTCACTCGTTTTACTGGCCTGGTGCGAGATGCGCGAGGATTATCGCTCTTTCCGCATCGACCGGATTGAAAAGATGACCGTCACCGAGCGATCCTTCCGCCCGCGGCGCGTTTCAATGCTACGTGAATATCTTGATCGTCTGGAACAGAATTTTCCCGGCGACTGAGACCCCTCTCGTCTGAGCGCAAAAGTTCATCCCTTTTGCGCTTTAAGGTCTCTTGCATTTGTAACTCTCCCTGCGTAACGAGGGGCCATGAGCAAAGTCTATGATAGCGCAGCCGCAGCGCTCGATGGCATCCTGTTTGACGGCATGACAATTGCCGCCGGAGGATTTGGCCTGTGCGGTATTCCAGAACTTTCGATCCAGGCCATTCGCAATGCGGGGACCAAGGACCTGACGATCTATTCCAACAATGCCGGCGTCGACGATTTCGGCCTCGGCCTGTTGCTGCAAACCAAGCAGATCAAGCAGATGTGCTCGTCTTATGTCGGCGAGAATGATCTGTTTATGCAGCAATATCTATCCGGCGAGCTGAAACTCGAGTTCAACCCGCAAGGCACGCTGGCTGAGCGGATGCGCGCCGGCGGCGCGGGCATTCCGGGCTTCTATACCAAGACCGGCGTCGGCACGGTGATCGCGGACGGCAAAGAGCATAAAGACTTCAATGGCGAGACTTATATTCTCGAAGAAGGCATTTTCGCTGACCTCGCCATCGTCAAAGCCTGGAAAGCCGACACGACCGGCAATGCGATCTTCCGCAAGACCGCCCGCAACTTCAACCAGCCCGCCGCCACCTGCGGCAAGATCTGCGTCATGGAAGTCGAAGAGATTGTCGAACCAGGCGAACTGGACCCGGACGGCATCCACATTCCGGGTATTTACGTGCACCGCCTGGTGCAAGGCACGTTCGAGAAACGGATTGAACAACGCACTGTGCGGGAGAAAGCCTAATGCCCTGGGATAGAAACCAAATGGCCGCCCGCGCCGCGCAAGAGCTTGAAGACGGCATGTATGTGAACCTGGGCATCGGCATTCCGACCCTGGTCGCAAACCACATCCCGGATGGCATGACGGTCACGCTGCAATCCGAGAATGGCATGCTCGGCATGGGTCCGTTCCCATATGACGGCGACGAAGACGCAGACCTGATCAATGCCGGCAAGCAGACGATTACAGAGCTGCCGCACACGGCCTATTTCGATAGCGCCACCTCTTTCGGCATGATCCGCGGCGGCAAGATTGCCATGGCGATCCTCGGCGCCATGGAAGTGGCCGAGAATGGTGACCTCGCAAACTGGATGATCCCCGGTAAGCTGGTCAAAGGCATGGGCGGCGCCATGGATCTGGTCGCCGGTGTTGGCCGCGTCGTGGTCATCACTGATCACAATAATAAGAAAGGCGCCGCCAAACTGCTCAAACAATGCACTCTGCCGCTCACCGGCAAAGGTGTCGTCGACCGGATCATTACCGATCTCGGCGTCTTTGACGTTGTTCCTGGCGGTTTGAAAATTGTCGAGCTTGCGCCGGACGTCACCGCAGACTTGGTCAGCGAGCGCACAGAAGCCGCGATCGTAAGTTGAGCGAATTACCGCCCTGCCCGCAATGTAGCTCGCCTTACACTTATGAAGACGGCGCGTTACTGACCTGCCCGGAATGCGGGCATGAATGGTCGGCGGATCCAGATCTCGATCCGGGTACGAAAGTGTACAAGGACGCCAATGGCAATAAGCTGGCCGATGGCGATACTGTGACTGTGATCAAGGACCTGAAAGTCAAAGGCTCGTCGCTGGTCGTCAAAGTCGGCACTAAAGTCACAAATATCCGCCTGATTGAGGGCGACCATGACATTGATTGCAAAATTCCGGGCATTGGACCGATGCAACTCAAGACACAATTTGTGAAAAAAGCTTAGATCGGCTGTCGCAACGACACGGCTTGAACGTCTCGACGGTTCGCCTACTCCCAAGACATTATGCAGGAGGAGCGCGGCGATGCCAAAAGGATCGATGCCAGTATTGGTCGGAGTCGGCCAGGTCACAGATCATTGGGATGGGACAGCAGGCCCGGCCGGGGCGCCGTCGCCGAGCAGCTTGTGCGTCTCAGCCAGCAAGCTGGCACTGGACGATGCCGGGATCGCGGCCTCGGAAATCGACACGCTGGCCGTGGTCCGCATTTTTGAAGACAGTGTTCCTGGTGATCGTCACCCGCATGGTCACAATACAAATCTGCCCGGGACGATTGCCCGCGACATAGGCGCGACCCCGACCCGGGCCATCTATGCCGCCGTCGGCGGACAAAGCCCGCAGCAACTGGCCAATGAAATCGCGGCACGTATTCACGCAGGCGAAGTTGAATGCGCGCTGGTTACTGGGTCTGAAGCCAACAAAGCCTCGAAAGCCGCGCGCAAGCATGGCGTCGAAATTGACTGGGCGGATGGTGCTGACCTCGCCTTCGAAGATCGCGGCATGGGCGAAATGCTTCTGTCACGCGCAGAGATCAAGCATGGCATCATCGCACCGGCCTATTTCTATGCGCTATTCGAAAACGCCATGGCGGCCCGTGACGGTCAGACGCGGACAGAACGACGCCGCGCCATGTCATCACTCTTTGCCAAGTTCGCCGCGGTTGCCGCCGCGAACCCGCATTCGCAATTCGACACCAGTACGTTTGACGCGGACTTCCTCGCGACGCCGAGCAAAGCCAATTACCCGTTCGCAGATCCGTTCCTGAAATGGCATATCGCGCAAGACGCCGTGAACCAGAGCGGCGCCTTCCTGATCATGTCAGAAGAAAAAGCCGACGCCCTCGGCGTCGCGGCTGACAAGCGCGTCTACTTGCATGGCGGCGGCGAAGCGGGCGATGACTTTATCTCGGAGCGCCCGGTTCTGGATGGATCCTGGGCCATGGACACCGCGATCAATCGCGCCCTCAACCAGGCTGGCAAAACGTCTGCAGACATGTCTGCGTTTGATCTTTACTCCTGCTTCCCGTGCGCGGTTTTCAGCTCCATGGCGGTGCTGGGGATCGATCATACGACTGAATCACGCCCGCTGACGCTGACTGGCGGCCTGCCCTTCTTTGGCGGTCCGGGGAACAATTATTCGATGCATGGCATTGTCAGCATGACCGAATGGCTGCGCGAGCATAGCGGCGAATATGGCCTCGTGCTCGCCAATGGCGGCTGGATGACCAAGGAAGCTGTCGGCGTCTGGTCGACAAGCCGTCCGGAGACGTTTGCCCCCGTTGAGAGAATGGCCAAACCAAGCGAGAAGATCACCCTGAACAGCGCGCCAAGCGAAGGCACGATAGAGACTTATACGGTCACGTATGGAAAAACTGGCCCGATGAGCGGCATCATCTTTGCCCGCACAGAAAGCGGCGACCGGTTTATTGCCGCTGCGGCCCCTGATGCCATGCCGCGCCTGCTCGAGGAAGAGAGCCCGGTTGGACTGAAAGTCCGCGTCACGAACCAGGATGAGCGCAACACGTTCGTTTTCGCTTAGCGGACCGGCGCAGAAACAGTCCGCGCTGCGCCTTTGCGCTTCCAACTGTCCGGGCGGTCTGCCACACTCCGCCATGAGGAGACCGCAGATGAAGATTTGGACCGCCGCTATTTTGAGCACCGCCTTGCTGGGCGCCTGCGCAACCACGCCTGAGCCATGCACTCCGGAATGGGTGGAATGGAAAACGGAAAGGGTGTTGACCCGGTTCGCACTTGCCAATCGCGGTGAAGTCAATCGTCTCAGAGACTTTTCGAAAGACCTGCAAAGCGATAATATCGGCCCGCTCACTGCGCTCCGAATTCCTGGAATGATTGATGATTTCAAAGACTTAGCGACGAGTTTTGAAGAGAATGCGCTGCCCGCACTAAACGCTGCAGCCGACCAATGTGGCAGCGTGCAGGCCCTCGCACCGGCCTTTACGACTTTCCTGCGCAAGGAAGGCGTGGGCGAAGATGTGCTCGAATGGGTGGAGCTGATCACCGTCCTCGCCATCGAATCATAGTTGCGGGACTAGATCGCGCCGACCAAACTGGTTACACGGACGCTATGACAGCGCTAGACACCACTGCCCCGAGCCTCGCCGACGCGAAAGCCGCTCTGCGCGAGCACGCGACGCGAATTGCCCACGACCCGCGAACCAATTCGGTTTTCGCTTATGCCCAGGACTTGTTCCGAGCATTGGAGCAAGGCGACATCTCGCTGGATGATCTGGGCACCACGACCCAATCGGTCTTTGGCGACTTGATCCTGGCGCGCGCCGACCGGTTTCGCCAGCAGCATGCGGACCGTTCAGACCTCAGCAAACGCCTGGACGCGCTCGCGGCACAAGGCTGGGAGGCATTCCAGAAGGCCATGGAAACTCCGGCCGGCGGCATCGTATTCACGGCGCACCCGACGTTTGCTCTGTCCCGAGACGCCCGCGCGGCGTTCGCGGCGCATGTCAGCACCGATACAGAAGCCAGCGCAAATGCATTGAAAACAGCGATCAAACAGGACGGCCGGGCCTGGTCAAAATCGATCTCACTGCTGGGTGAGCATGATGAAGCTCAAGACACCATCGCCCATGCGCAAACGGCGCTTTCGACATATGCCAGTCTGGTCCTCGACACGGCGCGCCGCGCGTTTCCGGATCAGTGGCGCAGCTTGACGCCAAGCGTTCCAACACTGGCCAGCTGGGTCGGCTATGATCTCGACGGTCGCACGGACATTCACTGGTCGCAATCATTTGCGCTCAGGCTGAAAGAAAAAGCCGTGCAGTTGAGCCGCTATGTCTCTGATCTTCAAACGATCATGGAACAGGCTGACGGCGAAACAAAAGCCGCGCTCAGCACTATGAGCGATGCCTTGGAAGCGGCGGCGTCCCTGACTGAGGCAGAGGCCGATATTTTCAGCGAAGACCTGACCAATCCGGAAAACCTTGTGCATGCCGCCAACCAGCTGACATCTGAACAGCCGGATCGCCTGACCAAGGCGCAGCCGATTATTGACCAATTGCGGGCGATATCAGCGGCGGAGTCAGATGACACTCTGGCGCAACGCATTCTCGTCCTGGCGACAAAAGTCGATGCTTTGAAGCTTGGCACAGCCCGCATCCATTTGCGCTTGAACGCCGAACAGATCCGCACTGTGATTAGCCGCGATCTGGGTCTGGAGACTGAAAATCGCGATCTTGGGCGCAGTGCCCTGAAGAAACTGTCAGAACTGGCCTCTGTCGAAAATCCGCACCCGGTCAATTTCGCCGACCTGTTCCTGGAACAATCCACCGCACGGCGGCAATTCATGATGTGCGCGCAATTGCTCAAACACATTGATGAAGACTCGACCATTCGCTTCCTGATCGCAGAGAGTGAGAACCCGGCAACCGTGATGGGCGCGCTGTATCTGGCGCGGCAATATGGTGTTGACCATCAACTCGATATCTCGCCGCTATTCGAAACCCCAGAAGCCCTCGAAACCGCTGGCCGCTTCATCGAACAATTGCTCGAAGAGCCGCAATATCTCGCCTATTTGAAAGTCCGCGGCTATCTCAGCGTGCAACTCGGTTTCTCCGATGCTGGCCGGTTTATTGGCCAGGTCTCAGCCGACATGGCAATTGAGCGTATCCATAATCTGATCAGCCGTGCCGTCGCGAAGGCCGATGCCGACTTGTCGCTTCTGATCTTCAATACGCATGGCGAGTCGATGGGCCGCGGCGCCTGGCCCGGAAGCTTTGATCAGCGGTTCGACCACTTGCTCAGCCACTGGACACGTCAGCAATCGCGCGATCGCGGCGTGCCACTGCGCCACGAAGTCAGTTTTCAAGGCGGCGACGGATATTTGCACTTTGCCAATGAAAGCCTCGCAACGGCGACCTATGGCGCGTTTGCAGATCACCTCTTGTCCGAACCGGATGATACAAGCGACGATCCATTCTATCAGCGCACCGATCTGGTCTGGGACTTTTACCGCGCCCTGAGACGCTGGCACGAACGGCTATTCGCCAATCCGGACTATGGACACTTGCTGAACGATTTCGCGACCAACTTCCTGATCAAGGCGGGCTCGAGGCAGCGTCGCCGCAGCAGCGGTCCGGCGGGTCCGCGCTCGCTGCGGGCCATCTCTCACAACGCGACGCTGCAGCAGCTCGGCGTGCCTGTAAACACAGCGGCCGGGATCGGCTCGGCGCTTCGCCGCGAGCGCGATCAGGTCAATGATCTGATCAAGGAATCGCCGCGCATGCGCGGCTTGATGAAGCTTGCCTCTATGGCGCGGTCCGCGACCAGTGTCCCGGTCCTGCGGGCCTATGCCAGCGTGTATGACCCAACCTTCTGGGTGGCCCTTTCGAAGGCCTCCGATGATCAGGACAAATGCCTCGGCTATCGCCGGATCTATTACCTCCTGCAGAACCGACAAACCAGCACCTCGATCGAAAAGATCGCCAACTCGTTCAGTATCGATTTCAGCAAGTTTGATCCCATGCTGGCCAATATGGACCAGGTCCCAAGTTCGGAAGCGCGCCGCGAAGCCCGCCTGGATGTGCATGTCCTGCATGCCATCCGGCAGGCAATGATGATGAATGCCCTCTCGCTGGCTGGCCAGTTACCGACTGTCTCGAGACGTCATGAATCGACTGTTGAAGACATCATGCATCTGATCCGCACAATGCAGATTGGCGATGCGGTCAAACTGCTCTGCGAAATCTTCCCGGCGTCGCGCGAAGAAGAGACGCGTCTGGAAGGATTGTCCGAGCCTGGCCATATGACCGGCAACCCCGCCAATGGCTATGATCAGCTGCATGCTGACGTCATCAAGCCGTTGGATAAGATTGATCGCCTGATGCACATGACGACGCTGGCCATCAGTCAGGCTTACGGGGCTTATGGATAAGTCAAAAAATCGCTTGCTTGTCGTTGCGAGATAGTTCCGACATCGTCTGAGAAAGTCTCGGAGGATAATATGAGCGATACTGAAAAGCGCACTGGCCCATTGGCCGGGGTCAAAATCATCGATATGTCATCCGTCGTCCTCGGGCCCTTTGCGACTCTCATATTTGGCGACCTCGGCGCTGACGTGATCAAGATTGAAGCGGGTCAAAAAGGCAAAGCGGGTGACATGATGCGCTATGCGGGCGCCTCACCGACCGGCGATCTCGGGCCAATCTATACCAGCCTCAACCGTAATAAAAAATCAGTGCAGCTCGATGCCAAGACCGAAGATGGCAAAGCAGCCATCATCGCTCTGCTCAAAGACGCTGACGTGTTTTTTCACAATGTCCGCCTCGCGGGCATGGGCCGTCTCGGTCTCGATTATGACAGCGTCAAAGCGATCAATCCCGGCATCGTCTATGTCCATTGCGCCGGCTTTGGCGCCGGCGGCCCTTACGAGAAGCGCCAGGCCTATGACGATTTGATTCAGGGCGCGTCGGGCTTTGCGTCCTTGAATGCCATGCGGTCCGGCGGCGATCCCGAATATGCGCCGAGCCTGGTCGCCGACAAGACGGTTGGACTGTTTGCGACTTATGCCACGCTGGCGGCGCTCTTCCACAAGGAACGAACGGGCGAAGGACAATTCGTATCCGTCCCCATGCTGGAGAGCTTTACCTTCTTCAACATGGTCGAGAATCTCTATGGCGAGACGTTCCTGCCCGGCAATGGCAAGCTGGCTTACACACGGTCGATCAATGCCAATCGCAAACCCTACAAGACCAAAGACGGCTATATCGGCCTGGTGCCCTATTCGGATCAGCAGTGGGAAATGTTCTTCGACATGGGCGGCAAACCCGGCGTGTTCGAAGACCCGCGTTTCTCGACCTATTCGGCGCGCACGGAGAACATCACAGAGCTGTACGCGATCATTGGCGAAGTGGCCCTGCTGAAAACCTCTGATGAATGGCTGGCCCTGCTCGATGAGGCCAATATCCCGGCGATGCGCTATAATCAGATGAGCGACGTATTGAGCGATCCGCACCTCGCCGCCGTCGATTTTTTCCAGACTCGCGAACATCCGGATGCTGGCGCTTATCGCAGCATGAAACATCCGGTTGAGTTTAGCGCGACACCTGCAGAAGTGGCGCTGGATCCACCACGCCTCGGAGCGGATACAGAAATGGTGCTGGCGAGCCTTGGTTTGTAAGTAACAAGACCCGCCAGTCCCTCAGTCATTCTCGAGCTGTTGAGCTCGCAGCTCTTTCTTGCCGAGCTGACGTTTTGCAATTGTCCGCCAGGGCGCACCTTCTCTTGGGGCGCTGTCGGCGAGCGCGTCGACCAGATCACGTCCTTGCAGACAATGGCCATACCGACCGACGGGCGGATGATCGCAATCGACTTGAAACCAGCAGCCTTTCAGCTTCACCAGGAAGCAGGTCTCGGTCAGCACACGCAGATTGTGATCATGACGCCAGCCTGTGGCGCGGCGTTTGCGATCCGCACGCAGCTTGTCTCGATAATGCGTCTGACCGAGCTTGCGGCACAGTTTTGCCGTCCGCTTGATCAGGCCATCCTTCGGATCAACATAGAGCTCCGCCCACCAGCGATCGGGTGGCATGGGACCGCCCCAGTGATTGGGCGCCATTAAGCCGCCATCGCTGTCACGCGTAACTTTCACCAGAATGAAATCGGTCAGGTGGTCACGCACATGCTGTTTGACCGTGCTGCTGGCATCCAGATGCTCGCTGATTTCGCTATAGACTTTGTCCCATGGCCGACCGACTTGTTTGTGAAGATAGCGCTTCAGAGGCGCCAGATTCTCGTTCAGGTCCTTGGTATAGCCGCGATGCTCAAGCACCAGCCGGCGACCGGTTGCGTGCTTGCGATCTGGAACTTTGTCATAGCGCAGCTTGGATCTGGCCGCATATTTGCGGCCCCAGCGCGGACGCTCGACAATGACTTTAAACATGTCCTCACGCATGATTTTCTCCTGCCAGCCTTTCCGGCTGAATTGAATTTCGGGATGCGCGGCGGCCTTCGCCAAACCGCGCGTTCAATGAAGCGCATGTGCGCCCCAGTTTAGAATTGCCCATTGGAAAGGGTCCTGATCCTAAGTGTTGGAAACGGGGTGATATCGGTCTGTAATCAGTATCTGCATGCACCCCTCCTACGATTGATCAGGTTGACAGAGAGGCTGGCTATAGAGATCGATTTTGGCAAAGACAAGGCGCGCTCGTTCACATAACTACGTGACACCCCCGACTTTTCACGTTCTCGCTCTTCTGGCATAAGCCCGTCCCATGTCTGATATCCGCGTCACCGCCCTGTACAAATTCGTCGCCTTCGACGCCCCAAGCGCTTTGCGTGAGCCCCTATATGAGGCGCTTTCCGAGCTCGGCATCAAAGGCACGATCCTGCTCGCCACTGAAGGCATAAACGGCACTATTGCCGGGCCAGCTGACGCCATGGAAAAAGCTCTGGACGTGATCTGCGCTCTGCCCGGGTGCGCCAATCTCGAATGGAAAGACAGCCACTCAGACAATATGCCATTCCTGCGTTTGAAAGTTCGGCTGAAAACCGAGATCGTCACAATGGGCGTTCCCGGCACCGATCCCACATGTCTGGTCGGGGCCTATGTTGAACCAAAGAATTGGAACGCCCTGATTTCCGACCCAGACACAGTCGTCATCGATACGCGCAATGATTACGAAGTCGCCCTCGGCACATTCCAGGGGGCGATTGATCCTGAGACTGAAAGCTTCCGGCAATTTCCCGAATGGTTCGAGACTTTCCGCGCAAAGCTCGCCGCACAAGGGCGGACGCCAAAAATCGCCATGTTCTGCACCGGCGGTATTCGCTGCGAGAAATCGACCTCTTATGTGAAATCGCTCGGCATTGAAGATGTCTTCCACTTGCAAGGCGGCATCCTGAAATATCTCGAAACCGTGCCTGAAGCCGAAAGCCTTTGGGAAGGCGAATGCTTTGTGTTTGATGAACGCGTCAGTGTCGGCCACGCCTTGCAAGTCGGCGACTATCAGCTCTGTCATGCCTGCCGTTATCCGGTCAGCGCCGAAGACCGCGCGCACGCGCATTATGAAGACGGCGTCTCCTGCCCGCGCTGCCACGGCACGTTCACCGATGCGAAAATGGCCGCCCTGAGAGAGCGCCAGAAGCAAGTCCGACTGGCAAAAGAACGCGGTGAAACCCATATCGGAGATGACGTCGTGATGACGCCAAGAAAGAAAGTGTCTGCGTGAGCCAGACCCGGCCCATTCTCTATTCCTTCCGGCGCTGCCCCTATGCGATGCGCGCTCGTATGGCGATCAGCAATGCCGCGATTGACTGCCGGTTGCGCGAAGTCGTGCTCCGCGACAAACCTCAGGAAATGCTCGACGCCTCCCCGAAAGGCACTGTCCCCGTGGTGGTTGATCTTGATGGTACCGTGATTGAGGAAAGCCTCGATGTCATGGCCTGGGCCCTGGCGAAAAACGATGCGGGCAACTGGCTGCAGCCTGAACTGGGCTCGCGCGCAGATATGGACGCCCTGATCGCCGAATGCGACGGCCCGTTCAAGCGGGCGCTGGATCGCTACAAATATCCTAGTCGCTATGAGGATGAAGGCATTGACCGCGAGTCCCAACGCGGGCTCGGCCTGACCTTCCTCGAAAAACTCGATGCGCAGCTTGCGGGCCGCGCGCATCTTTTTGGCGACCGGGTCAGCTATTCCGACATCGCCATTTTCCCGTTTATTCGCCAGTTCGCGAACACCGATCGGGCCTGGTTTGACGCGCTCGACTTGCCGCGCCTGCAGACCTGGCTCGCCCACCATCTGGACAGTGACCTGTTCAACCGCGTGATGCCGAAATTTCCGCAATGGAAGACCGGCGATGAAGAATCGGTGTTTCCGCCGCGCCCGTAAAGTCTAGCCTTTTAGCATCGCCCGCACAGCATCCAGCGCGGCCTCGGCTTTCGAACCATCCGGACCCCCTGCTTGCGCCATATCCGGACGACCACCGCCGCCTTTGCCGCCGACTTCAGCCGCTGCAACGCGCACCAAATCAACCGCCGAGTGGCTGCCCACCAGATCTTCTGTGACGCCAACCGCGACCGCAGCTTTGCCCTCATTAACGCCAATGAAGACAGCGATTCCGGATTTCATTTGCGCTTTGGCTTCATCAATCAGGGCGCGCAAATCCTTGCCGCCCACGCCGTCTGCAACACGCGCAATCAGATTAACGCCATTGATCACTTCCGGACCAGACGGCGCGCCGCTTTCGCCCGCCATGGCGAGCGCGCGTTTGGTATCCGCCAATTGCCGCTCCAGCGTTTTGCGCTCTTCGCTGAGGCCGGACACTTTCTTGGCGACGTCCTTGAGCGGCACTTTCAGCTGTTCGGACAGATCCACCGCAACTTGTGCCCGGCTGCGCAGGAAGGCGATCGCTTCTGCCCCTGTCGCGGCCTCGATCCGGCGCACACCGGATGAAACGCCGCCTTCGCTGGTAATCACAAATGTCGCGATATCGCCGGTCCGCTCGACATGCGTGCCGCCGCAAAGCTCAACCGAATACGGTTTTTTCGCCTCTTTCAAATCTGCGCCCATGCTTAGCACGCGCACTTCATCGCCATATTTTTCACCGAACAGCGCCAGAGCGCCCGCTTCAATCGCCTTGTCTGGCGTCGTCACGGCGACGCCGACCGAATTGTTCTGGCGGATCACGGCATTGACCTGATCTTCAATGGCTTCAATCTCTGCTGGAGAAACAGGTCCGCCATGCGAAAAGTCGAAACGCAAACGGTCTTCTTCGACCAGTGAGCCTTTCTGCGTCACATGCTCTCCCAGCACATCGCGCAAGGCAGCGTGCAGCAAATGGGTCGCAGAGTGATTGGCCATGACCCGCGTCCGGCGATCGCCATTCACATGCGACTTGACGGCCGCACCCGTCTTGAGCGTGCCTTCAACCAATTCGCCAACATGGACATGCAAGTCGCCCGCGCGCTTCTGCACGTCGCGGACCAGGAACCGCCCGCCTTTGAATTCTATTGTCCCGCGATCGCCAGCCTGGCCGCCGCTTTCGGCATAGAAAGGCGTCTGATCGAGGACGATCTCGGCTTCATCGCCCGCTTTGAGCTGATCCGTGGTCTTGCCGTCCGCGACCATCGCGGCAATTGCGCCGTCCGCCGACAGCGCTGAATAGCCGAGGAAGCTTGTCGCGCCGACTTTGTCGCGAATACGGAACCAGACTTCATCTGAGGCCGCATCACCGGATGTGAATCCTGAGGCTTTCGAGCCTTCTTTCTGACGGGTCATTGCGGCATCAAAGCCGCCTTCGTCAACGCTCATGCCCCGGCCGCGCAAGATGTCCTGCGTCAGGTCAAGCGGGAAGCCATATGTGTCATAGAGTTTGAACGCCGTCTCACCCGGCAATGTGTCGCCTTCGCTGAGATTGACAGAGGCCTCGTCGAGGAGTGCCAGTCCGCGGCCGAGCGTCGTCTGGAAACGGCTTTCTTCCTGTTCGAGGGCGCTCTGGATCGCGACTTTCGCGCGGCCAAGTTCCGGATAAGCGGCGCCCATTTCGGTGATCAAGGCGGGAACCAATTTGTGCATGCCAGGCTCGCGCGCACCAAGAATATGGGCGTGGCGCATCGCGCGTCGCATGATCCGGCGAAGGACATAGCCGCGACCCTCATTTGAGGGTGTGACGCCGTCGGCAACCAGAAATGCCGAGGTCCGCAAATGGTCGGCGATCACGCGGAAAGAGCCAAGCTGGTCGCCTTTGGCTTTCTGGCCATAGACGTCTTCTTCTGCAGCGATCAGGTTTTGGAACAGGTCGATTTCATAATTATTGTGTACGCCTTGCAGCACGGCAGCGATACGCTCCAGTCCCATACCCGTGTCAATCGACGGCTTTGGCAGGTTTTCCCGCTGACCGCCTGCGACCTGGTTGAACTGCATGAAGACCAAGTTCCAGATTTCGATGAACCGGTCGCCATCTTCTTCTGGTGTTCCGGGAGGGCCGCCCCAAATGTCTGCACCATGATCGAAGAAGATTTCCGAACAGGGGCCGCATGGGCCTGTATCGCCCATCGACCAGAAATTGTCTGATGTCGGGATCCGGATGATCCGGTCATCTGACAAGCCAGCGACTTTCTTCCAGATTGCTGCGGCTTCATCGTCTTCGGAGTAGACTGTGACCAGGAGCTTTTCAGCCGGCAGGCCGAGTTCCTTGGTGACCAATTCCCAGCCAAACGCGATCGCCTCATCCTTGAAATAATCGCCGAACGAGAAATTGCCGAGCATCTCGAAAAACGTGTGGTGGCGCGCCGTATAACCGACATTGTCGAGATCATTGTGCTTGCCGCCTGCGCGAACGCACTTTTGCGACGTCGTGGCGCGCGGCGCGGCCGGGGTCTCTGTGCCGGTAAAAATATTCTTGAACGGCACCATGCCCGCATTGACGAACAGCAAAGTCGGGTCATTCTCTGGCACCAGCGGCGCCGAGGCTTTGCGGACATGTCCCTTACTCTCAAAGTAAGACAAAAACGCTTCGCGCAATTGGTTGACGCTGGTCATTAAATATCCTCTCGCCGACTCAATAGGATGAGCTCTCACGCGGTGGATATATGCACATAAAAGCAACGCGCCAAGCGTTTCCGCCGGCGCGTTGCACATGCTTGGATTTGAAAGTGGGTCTAGCCGGCTTCAGCTTCCTCTGTTGGGCCGCCGCCTTCGGTCAGCAAGACCTCGGAAAGGAGCCCGGATCGCTTACGAATTTCAAGCTCGATCTCATCGCGGATTTCCGGATGATCCTTGAGGAATTGGCGAGTTTTCTCGCGGCCCTGACCGATCCGTTCGGGACCATAGGAATACCACGATCCGGACTTTTCGATCACTTCACATTTCACGCCGAGGTCAATAATCTCACCGGTTTTGGAGATTCCTTCGCCGTAAATGATATCAAACTCGACCTGTCGGAAAGGCGGGGCGACTTTATTTTTCACCACTTTGACCCGGGTCTGGTTACCGATCACTTCATCCTTGTCCTTGAGCGCGCCAATCCGGCGAATGTCGAGACGTACAGAAGAGTAGAATTTCAGCGCATTACCGCCGGATGTCGTTTCAGGGCTGCCAAACATGACACCAATCTTCATCCGGATCTGGTTGATAAAGACCACCATACAATTCGACTTCGAGATCGAGCCGGTCAGCTTGCGCAGCGCCTGGCTCATCAGACGGGCTTGCAGGCCAGGCAGGCTATCGCCCATTTCGCCTTCAATCTCGGCCCGCGGAGTCAACGCTGCGACAGAGTCGATGACCAGAACGTCAATGGCGCCAGAACGCACCAGAGTGTCGGCAATCTCAAGCGCTTGCTCGCCCGTGTCTGGCTGCGAGACCAGCAGGTCGTCGAGATCCACACCCAGCTTGCCGGCATAGACCGGGTCCAGCGCGTGCTCAGCATCAACAAAGGCGCAAACGCCGCCATTTTTCTGGGCTTCCGCAATCACATGTAGCGACAACGTCGTCTTACCGGAGCTTTCCGGGCCATAAATTTCAATCACACGACCTTTCGGCAGACCGCCAATGCCAAGCGCGATATCGAGGCCGAGGGATCCTGTTGGGATCGACTCGATATCCATCGATTTCTTTTCGCCAAGGCGCATCACTGAGCCTTTGCCAAATGATCGGTCAATATTGGCAAGTGCCGTTTCGAGAGCTTTCTGCTTATCCACGCCGGATTCCTTATCCACAAGTTGCAAGTTAGGTTTGGACATGAGTCGTTCCTTTTCGTCTATATCTTACTCGGCGTAGAATGGCCCCGAGCCCGCCAGCTGAGTCGTATGTACCACATTTGTTCCAGAGAACAAAGCGAAAACTTCTGCAGTATTTCAAGGCTTTCCTTTCGCCGCATGATCAGGCATTATTGGGACATGCTGAAAAAGACTGATCGACAACCCGGCGAAGCCAAGATGCGATATCTCGATGCGGATCTCGAACTGCTAAGTCCTGGGGATTACGTGATTTGCGCTGTCACTGGCCGCAAAATTCCGCTCGCAGCCTTGCGCTATTGGAGCGTCGACCATCAGGAAGCCTATGTGGATGCGGCGGCCGCCGCGAGCCGTATGGTCGACAAGAGCTAGATGTTCTTGCGAGAGTGGCTGCTGATTGTAATGCTCTGGCTCGGTGTCCCGGCACCGGTTCAGGCTGAGCTGGTGTCAATCGATTGCCGTGGCCAGGCCGTTCAGGGCGGTTTGCTGATCTGCAATGCAACCAGCACGGACACGCTGATCGTGTCTGGCGCGAATGGAAAAGCCCGCCGCGAAGTGCCTGTGAATGCCGACGGCGTCGCCACAATCGGTCTGTCACGCACCGAAGCGCTATCCGTTTCAATCACCGCGCAGGCTGATCCAGATATCTCGATAACGGTACCGCTTGCAGAGCGCGATGATCCGTTCCGAACAATAGAAGGACTCGATTGCGACAAAGTCGATGCCCGTACGGAAGCGCAAAAAGCTCATGCCTCGCGCAGCTGGGTCAAGAAACAGACCGCATTTAAAACCTTCTCGACCGGCAATGGGGCCCGCGACGGGTTTATCCGTCCATCTGATGGTCCAATGTCATCACCGTTTGGCCCGGCTCGTAAATATATCGGCGTCGGCAAGAATGGTGAGCCGTGTGACAAGACGTCCGTCCATTATGGCTATGACATCGCTATTCCTGTCGGGACCGAAATTGTCGCGCCAGCCAGCGGAACCGTGACGCTCGGCGATGACGACCTGTATTATGAGGGCGGCACGGTCTTCCTCGACCATGGCGACGGCCTGGTCTCTGTGTTCATGCACATGTCAGCGGTTGATGTTGCGGCTGGCGACAAGGTGACGGCCGGTGATCGGCTCGGCGCCAGCGGCAATACCGGACGCACCACCGGCCCGCATTTGCATTGGGCTGTAAAATGGCGCAATCCGAACAATAGTGAGCGTGGCGGCGACTTTTACATCGACCCGGCCCTGCTGCTGGAACTTGCGCCCGCGGACTAGCGCCGCTTACTGGAACCGCTTTACTCTATGGTCCGACCCGCTGGTCCGGAATAGGCACGTTCGACTTTTGCGACGCGCAATTCGTAATGCGAATACCATTTTGCGATGCCGTTTTTTTGCGCGAGCAAGTGCTGCGTTTGCTGCTTCCAGGCGAGAATGCTCTCCTCATCCGCCCAATAAGAAACCGTGATGCCGAGATTATCGACTCCTCTGGTGGTCTCGATACCGAGATATCCCGGTTGTGCTTCTGCAAGGTCGACCAAAGCGCTGCCCATGGCATCATACCCCTTGTCCTGATCGCCCAGCGTGCTGGTAAAAATCACCGCATAATACGGTGGTTCTGGGGTCTTGGAAAAACCATTCATCATTGCAAACGCTCCCGTCTTGATCATCAGCGCGTCGCTGGGGTCAGTGATCGTGCCCAGCGTCGCTGCCGCACAATTGGGGATTTTCGAAACGACGCAACCCGATTCTTGCGATCTTGAAAAGTATGGGAACATGGCGGTCGAGAAATCAGCCAACCGCCAAGGGGGACGGTTTGCGGTGGCAAAGCGGGACGAGGACTTCCGGTTCCCGTTGCTCTCCACGGCTGAGCTTTGCTCAGACCGTGGAGCCTATCGCGGGATGGTGAGCCTTTGCTCGGGGGAAAGTATGGTGATGGGCCCCGCGGTCTCGCGGCGCTCGCCGTGGGGAGCGACCGGCGGTAGGTGGGGAAACGTGGATCTCAATCCGACCGGGTTCGAGGGCGTCTATAGTCCAGCTCATGATCATCCATCGCTATCTTCTGGCTCATTACAAACAGGTCCCGGTCTATTTCTGGCCGATCCTGTTCTTTGAGCTGTGGCGGGTGGATCGCTGGTGCGCTGAGACAGGCCGCCAGGCCTTTGTGCAAGTCGATCGCTACGGCCGCGCCTGGGTGCCCTATTTCGAAGGCATGGCACGGAATTTTGCCGCTTACGATATTGCCACCCAGTTCTACTCGCCGAATGATGTCGATGCGCTGTGCCCGGACGTGTTTGAGCAAGCCCTTGCCACCCTCTCCGTAGACGCCTGCGAAAGCAGGGGTCCGGGGACCGTCCGCACCACCATTCTCAAAGGCACGTTCGTGCCATGGATACCTGCTTTCGCAGGTATCGGCGCAGACTGGGTGCGTTTGGAGCCGGGCTAGCCCTTCACCCTAAAACCAGAAAAAGCCTCATCCGAGCTTGCCGAAGGACGAGGCGGCACGCAACAAAAGCGCGCCCAAAGACTCACCCTAAACCCCAACTCAGCCCCCAAAGACCGGACTTGCAAACACCCACAAGTGCGGGCGCAGGCGCTGATCCTGCAGCCTCTGCCGCGCCTTGGACTTTTCTCACGGTCTTCAAGGCCGCAGCAAAGTCGCCCCGACTGTAACCCCGCTCTCGAGCGCCTGGTGAGCGCTGGCGACGTCGCTAAGTTCGAACGTCTGGCCAATATGCGCTTTGATTGTCCCCGCCCGCAGCGCCCCGAACAACGCAGCCGCACCGCGGCGCAGACCGTCTGGGTCGGCGATGAAGTGGAACAGGCCCGGCCGCGTCAGGACCAGCGACCCTTTGGCGCCGAGGACGCCCGGCGCGACCGGTTCAGCCGCCCCGGATGCGTTGCCATAACTGACCCACCATCCGCGCGGCTTCAAACTGTCGAGTGAGGCCTGCGCAGAAGATTTGCCGACACTGTCATAGGAGACGTCAACGCCCGCCCCGCCCGTCAATGCACGGACATCCTTTGCGACATCAGACGAGGACAGAACAACATGCTGTGCGCCGATTTCCCGGGCCCTGGAGCCTTTGGTCTCGCTCGACGTCACTGCGATCACATTGACGCCCAGCGATGTTGCCCACGGCACCAACAAGGATCCAACGCCGCCAACCGGGGCCCAGACCAAAGCTGTTTCACCCGGCGAGGCGCGGCGGACTTCGAAGAGCAGCATCCAGGCGGTCAGCCCTTTCAGAAGCACAGCCGCAGCGTCTTCTTCGCTCACGCCGTCCGGCAGTTTGACCATTGTCGCGGCGCTGCCCGTATAATGCGTCGCATAGGTCCCAGCGCCGAGATAAGCCACGCGGTCGCCGATCGAAATATCCGTCACGCCGTCACCGACAGCTTCAACCACGCCGGCGCCTTCAGAGCCTGGCACAAAAGGCAGTTTGACCGGATACAGTCCGGTGCGATGATAGGTGTCGATGAAGTTCAGACCTGACGCCGTTTGGCGCACCATAGCCTGGCCCGGACCTGGCGCTTTCGGTGCGCGCGAGACCTTTTGTAAAACCTCAACACCACCTGTTTCACTCATTTCAATCACATAAGGGTCAGTCATGGCGCATCCTCTTAGAATCATTGTTCTATTCGCTGATGACAGACATAGACCTGATTTGCGGAGTAGACGAGGCCGGACGTGGTCCATGGGCGGGCCCGGTTACGGCCGCCGCGGTGATCCTCGATCCGCAAAGGCCAATCAGCGGTCTGACGGATTCGAAAAAGATCAGTGAAAAGAAACGTTTCGCGCTGGAGCCTGAGATCAAGGCCAATGTCGCCTATTGGTGCGTGGCGCATGCTGAACCAGACGAGATTGACCAGATGAATATTCGCGAAGCAACGTTTCTGGCCATGCAGAGGGCGATTACAGGCCTCGGCATAACCCCGTCCCGGATCCTGATCGATGGCAATGCTTTGCCCGCGCGCCTGCCGGCGCCCGCCGAAGCGATCATCAAAGGCGACCTCAAGGAACCAGCAATTTCGGCGGCGTCCATCCTCGCCAAAACCGAACGGGATCGCTTGATGGAGGCCTATTGCCAGACGCATCCGGGCTATGGCTTTGGTCAACACAAAGGCTACGGCACCGCCGCGCACGCCGAGGCGCTGCAATCGCTCGGCGCCTGCCCGATCCATCGCACCAGTTTCGCGCCCGTGCGCAAAGTCATGCTTAGCGAAACCTTAACCAATTAGGCGTTTTTATTAACGATTATTGTTTGGAGACGGATCCATGATCCCATACGGTTGGCATGTCTGGCGCGGCGAAAGCAATCGGCGCTATCGCTTCAAAATCACCAAGTCGGTAGAGGCCCTGCCGGATGCTGGCGGAATCTATGTGATGGTCCGTCGGACCTTATTCTTCTTCCTGCACCCGGTTTACATTGGCAAGGCGTCCAATCTGCAGAACCGGCACAGCGATCATGAACGCTGGCCCGAGGCACGCAAGAAAGGCGCCTCCGAACGCCACTATCTTTGCATCCGGTCGGAAAGCAAACGCAGCAAGTTCGAAGAAGATCTGATCCGTCGCTACAAGCCAAAACTCAATCGGATGTTGAAGCCGAGTTCTTCTGAAGATGCGCCAAATCATAAAGATCTGAAACGTGGCTGGATGAGCGCCAAGGAATATTGGGGCCTATCGGACAAGCCGAGAGCCGCTTCAGACGATCGCTCTAAAGGCGATCAGAAGCCGCATCGTAAGCGCAAGGATACGCGCGGATTCTATGGCCCGAAAAACAAAGCGGCTTAATCACCGCGAATGACTTGAGTCTGTAGGCCCGGCCATGGCATAGCCAGCCTCATGCCAGATACAGCGCCATTCTCTTCGGTCCCGCCCATCTTCACTGACGTCCCCAAGAGCGTCAGTTTCAAAAAGCTGCGCAAACGCCTCGCACGCAACGCTCTGCAAGTCATCGACACTTACGGCCTGGTCGATCGCAGCGCTGGCAGACGCCCGAAATGGCTGGTCTGCCTTTCTGGCGGCAAAGACAGCTATGGTCTGCTCTCGGTGTTGCTGGACTTGCAATGGCAAGGCGCGCTGCCGGTTGATCTGCTCGCTTGCAATCTCGACCAGGGACAACCCGGATTTCCGAAACACGTTCTGCCTGAATGGCTAGACCGTGTGGGCGTCGATTATCGCATCGAGACCGAAGATACGTATTCGATCGTCACCGACAAAGTGTCCGAGAACAGCACTTATTGCGCGCTGTGTTCGCGGTTGCGTCGCGGTATTCTCTATCGCATCGCTCGCGAAGAGGGCTGCGACGCCATTGTTCTCGGCCACCACCGGGACGACGCGCTGGAGACGTTCATGATGAACCTCGTCCATGGCGGACGAATGGCCGCGATGCCGCCTAAGCTTCTGAACGATGAGGGCGACGTGATGGTGCTGCGCCCGCTGATCACATGCGGCGAAGACGACCTCGAGAAATTCTCAAACGCCATGCAGTTCCCAATCATCCCCTGCAACCTATGCGGGTCTCAGGATGGGCTACAACGAGTCGCAATGAAACAGATGCTGGATGATTGGGAAACACGCAAACCCGGCGTCCGGCAAGTCATGGCGCACGCGCTTGCAACTGTCCGACCCAGTCATTTGCATGATCCCCGGGTATTCGATTTTGCCGCCTTGGCCCCAGGGGACAAAGGCGAAAGCGATGACGGCGTTCCGTTTTAAGTCATCCCGGCAAGAAAAAAGGGCCCGGCGCGATACGCGGCCAGGCCCTGGAGGTTTGGTTCCGTCTGGGGGAGGAAACGCCCAATCGGAGGAATGATCGGGGTGTGTCCGGAACCTCAACACGAGGGCTATATGGCCTTTATAGTTGTAATTGCAACATGCATGTTTGCAATATTTGCATGCAATTTTGCATAGATTACACGGAATTCATCTTCATACACGCAGAGGTGATGATCTGAACGCCTCAACTTCGCCAGTTAGGAAATCGCGAAACGCGCCAATTCGCTTCGAACGTTTGAGATCGCTAGGGTAGACAAAATACATATCGAAGCTCGGCCCCGTAAAGCCTTCCAGCACGCGAACCAGTCGCGGAACCGCGCTGACCATATAGTCAGGCAAGTCGGCAATCCCCAGCCCCGCCTCCACCGCGCGCAGCATGGCAGAGACATTATTGACTTTCAGCGCCGCTTGCCGCGGGCCAGCATCATCGCGGCCAACACGTTCAGCAAAGCTCATCGCCGTAATCGGACTATCCGCCTGACCATAAGCAATGATGCGGTGATTATCGAGATCCTGCGGCGTTCGCGGCATGCCGTGTTCTTTGATGTATTCCGGCGCCGCGTAGAGATTGGTGGCGACAGTCGCAAGCTTGCGCTGGATCAGATCAGCCTTGTCGGCGGCCCATAACCGAATGGCGCACTCAGCTTCCAGCTTGAGCAAGTCATAATGCTCGCCATCATCCAGACGCAGATCAATCCGCATTTCCGGGTTCTGCGCCACGAATTGGCCGAGGCGCGGCACTAGCCAGGTCGAGCCGAATGCTACCGGGGCCGTGACAATCAGTTCGCCCTGAGCGACGTCCTGCTGGTCTCTCAACGCCGCGCTGGCGCCTTGTGCCGCCGTCGCCATATCCACTGTCGAACGATGCAATGTATGCCCGGCATCGGTGAGGACGAGCCCCCGCGCATGGCGTTGAAACAAAGACACGCCAAGCTGCTCCTCGAGCGCGGCGATTTGGCGGGAAACTGCGGATTGCGAAATCCCCAACCGCTCACCTGCCGCGGTTAGACTGCCTGCTTCTGCAGCGGCGTGGAAAGATTTCAACTTGTCCCAGTCCATGACGCAACGTCCTTCCACAAGACAAGTGGGACGCGCAAGCCCTATGGCCATAAAAACCGAATATCTGCGTGATTAAACCTGAGCTTTACTGGCTGACCCAGAGAATGCGCGCGATCCATGCAATATCTGACGGCGTGATTACGGAAGCTCCGCCATCCCCCCCCAGAGTTTTCAGCAGGACCCGGTTTTGGCTTCGCCGTCCCATTTCATAGGCTTGGATATCGCCGTCCAGAGTCCGGACCACAACCCGGTCTCCGGATCGGATCGGAGCCGCGGGAGAAATCACCAGCCTATCGCCGCGGCGATAGATCGGCATGAAGGACGCCTCCACGACTTCCAGAATGTACAGGCTATCGGCCGAGTCAGCGCCAGGCATCTGCACCGTTTCCCAATGGTCGCCTTGCGGACGGCCGAAATCATCAAAACTCTGATCACGACGTGCTTCGGCAAAGTCGAGCAATGGCAGCGAGACACCCGGGGCGCCGTCGATCAAGTCAGCAAAATCACGAAATGCGTCATCCACCGCCGCCAAAGCCCGCGAAACACTTTCTGTCGACGGCCAACGCAGCCGCCCGTCCACAGACACACGCTTCGACTTATTGAAGGCGGTCGCATCGAGCCCTGCCAGCTTGGCCAGACCCGAAGGACTTAAACTATGCTTGGCGGCGAGTAGATCTATGCCGCGCCATATGTCCCCATGATGCATGATGTAGCGATCCCGGTGGCGAAAAACAGACATAAATTCCTATCATAGGAATAATATCTCATCAACCGAGGATCGTGTGGCTTGCATTCTCCCGCGAAAGCGGCTCTGAACGCGCGCATGGTTATGTTGCAACGCACGCTTGTCTACAAAATTTTGAATACAGCAGACTGGCAGACTGCGATTTCGCTCGGATTTTCCCAGACAGCGCTGGATGAAGGCGATGGATATGTCCACTTGTCGACACGTGCCCAAGTCGCGGAGACCCTCAGTCTTCATTATGCCCATCAAGCCGATGTGCGCTTACTCGAATATGTCGCTGAGGAAATGAACGGCCCCGTCCGCTGGGAAGAAAGTCGCGGCGGTCAACTTTTTCCGCATCTCTATGCAAGACTGCGCATTGATGCGGCGAAGCGAACGTGGATATTGAAGCAAAGTCCCGATGGGATCCCAATGCTGCCAGACGATATTGATAGATGAGCCTGCCTGACTTCGCCCTTCCCTTTGTTAAACAACTACCGCCAGAAGCAGCGCATACGGCGACGATCAAAGGCCTCAAACTCGGCATTGGTTTGCCAAGCATTGCGCCCACCACCTGGAATACACCGCTAAAACTGCCGCGCGCTGGACTGCAATTGCCGAACCCCATCGGACTAGCGGCAGGGTTTGACAAGAACGCGGACGTGCACAGGGCGATGGCGCGATTTGGCTTTGGCTTTCTCGAATGCGGCACAGTCACGCCGCGCCCTCAGCCGGGCAACCCAAAGCCACGCTTGTTTCGATTGAGCGAAGATCAAGGCGTGATCAATCGACTAGGTTTCAACAATTACGGCCTCGACTATTTCGTTCGCCGCCTGCAGCGTGCCCCTGCGGGAACACGCTGCCCAGTCGGCGCGAATGTTGGCGCGAACAAGACCAGCCAGGATTTTATCGCTGATTATGAAGCCGGCATTGCCGCCGTTTATCCGGTGTGCAGCTATATTACGATCAACATCTCAAGTCCGAACACGCCAGGCCTGCGCGGCCTTCAAGGCAAGGGTGCATTGCAGGAACTGCTCAAACGCTGCGAGATAGCGGCGTCAACAGCGCGATCTACCTTGGAAGACCTGAAAACAGCTGATCTCGATAACGGCAAGCCAGTTTTCCTGAAACTGGCGCCAGATCTCGATGGCACGCAGCTTTCCGACATTATCGAGACCGTGCGAGACCACGGCGCCTGGCTGTCTGGCTTGATCGTTTCCAACACCACGCTTGATCGCCCGGACACTCTAAAAAGTGCGCATCGCGGCGAGATGGGTGGCCTGTCCGGGGCGCCGCTTATGGAAAAGTCCACGCGTGTCCTCAAAGAGATCGCCTCTGAATTGTTTGGCGAGTTCGATTTAATTGGCTGCGGCGGGATAAGCACCGGCGCAGACGCTTACGCCAAGATAAGAGCTGGCGCGCATGCTGTGCAGCTTTACTCGGCGCTCGTCTATCACGGTCCGGGTCTGGTGGCGAAAATCAATGCTGAACTCGCGGCCCTTCTGAAAGCGGACGGATTTAGCTCGGTTGAGGCGGCGGTAGGCGCTGATCTGACGTCGCCTGCATAAGGCTCGGCAAATACCAGCCAAGTGCCCCCGCCCGCAAAACATACATGCCTAGAAAGGCCAGCCAGACACCCGTATTTCCAATCGCGGGGCGCAAGAACATGTCCAAAACCACATAAGACCCTGTCACAAAAATCGCTGCGTTGCGCATCGCCCGGCCCTGCGTCGCGCCCAGAAAGAAGCCGTCGAGTTGAAAGGCCGCGACGCCGATAACCGGAACGGCGGCGCAATAAGGCAAGAAAGCCAGCGCCGCATCACGTGCCTCGAGGTCACTGACAAAGCGTTCGATCAAAACTGCGCCGCCAAAGAAATAGGCGAGGCTGATCACAGCACCAAATGCGAATGCCAGCTCAGTCGTAATTCGCATCGCCCGCGCCAGTCGCCTGCGATCGCGCGCGCCATAGGCTTCTCCAACTTCTTTTTCGGCAACAAATGCGAATCCATCGAGCACAAAGGCGGCCACCGTAATGAATTGCAGCAGCACTTCATTGCCCGCCAGTTGCGCTGTACCCATTTGCGCCCCGGATCGAACGAACCAGGCAAATGCGAAAAGCAAGGCCAGCGTCCGGACGAGGATATCGCGATTGGCGTTGAACAGGGCCAGCAAGGCAGCACGATCAAACAAGCCCTGCTCACGTTTCAAGCTGTGCCAAATCAAAGCCAGCCCGAATATCAGCGCCACCCATTCAGCGATCGCAGTGCCGGCGCCAATCCCCGCCGGGCCCCAGCCAAGGCCCGCAACGAACCAGACATCAAGCACGATATTGACGCCATTCATAACGATTTGCATGGCCAGCAAGGCGCCGGTTCGGCCAGTGCCCAACAACCAACCCGTGATCGCATATTGTGTGAGCAAAGCCGGTGCGCCCCAGACGCGGGCTGCGAAATACCCATCCGCCAGATCAACCACATCAGCTTCGGCCCCAAACGGCTGAAAAATGACACTGCGCAGCAGCGGCGACAAAAGAAAAATACTGATCCCGAACGCCGCCCCGAGCAGCAATCCTCGTTGCAGAGTGGCGCCCGCCTCGGCATAATCGCCGCGTCCAACCGCTTGCGCCACCAGCCCGGTCGTTGACATACGCAGAAAGCCAAACCCCCAATAGATAAAACTGAAGGCCACGCTGGCGACCGCGACTGCGGCAAGGTCTGTTTTGTCGCCATACAGCCCCATCACTGCTGTATCGACGACACCGGTCGCCGCGATTGCCGCCTGCGCCAGCATGACCGGAACAGCCAGACGGATAACCTGAGAACGCGTGAGCAATGCAGCCGACATGACCGCCGCTTAGACTGATGTTGGGCGAATGTCAGCCGCGGGTCACAACAATCATCGCTCGGAATTTGGGCAGCCCCGCCCAAAAATCGAACATTTCCTGCATAAATCCACTTGAGTAGACCAAGTGTGACTTGTTCTCGCGCCCGAAATCTATCTTGCCTCTCTCATCGCTTCGGGAGGGCGACACGATGAAGATACTTAAACGCGGGGCGGCCCAGTCGGGACGCGTCTTTTCTCTAGTTGCGATTTTCGCAATATTTGCGAGCCCGGCCTTTGCCGATACTGGCGATACGGCCTGGATGCTCACCGCGACAGCTCTGGTCCTGTTTATGACACTGCCAGGCCTGGCGCTTTTCTATGGCGGTCTGGTTCAGGGCAAGAATGTCCTTTCGGTTCTGATGCAGTGTCTGGCTCTGGCTTGTTTGATGTCCCTCGTCTGGGTCGCGGTCGGATACTCGATCGCATTTGGCGATGGTAATGGTGCTATAGACGGCAATGGTGCGCTCTGGGGCGGCCTTTCAAATGCCTTTCTCGGCAATCTGACGACCGAGTCGCTGGAAGGCACCATTCCGGAATCGGTTTTCGTGATGTTCCAGATGACCTTTGCCATCATCACGCCAGCGCTGATTGTTGGCGCGTATGTTGAGCGCGTGAATTTTGCAGCCGTTCTGCTCTTCTCCGCCCTCTGGCTGGTTCTGGTCTATGCGCCGGTATGCCACTGGGTCTGGGGCGGCGGTTGGCTCGCAGAGCGCGGCGTCGCAGACTTTGCTGGCGGCCTTGTTGTTCACGCCACCGCAGGGATCTCTTCGCTGGTCTTCGTCATGATGATGGGCAAGCGCACCGGTTTTCCGACCGAGATGCGCCCGCCGCACAATCCGGCCTTTGTCATGCTCGGCGCGTCCATGCTCTGGGTCGGCTGGTTTGGCTTCAATGCCGGGTCTGCACTGGGCGCCAGTGCAGGCGCCGGTCAGGCCATGCTGGTCACCCATCTTTCAGCCGCAACGGCATCGCTGGTCTGGATGGCGGTTGAGTGGATCAAGTTCGGCAAGCCAACTTTGGTGGGTACCGCGACCGGGACGATTGCCGGCCTCGCAACCATCACGCCTGCTGCCGGATCGGTTGGTCCGCTGGCGGCGATCATTATTGGCACACTAGCAGCCCTGATCTGCTATTTCGCGGTCACTTTGATCCGCAACAAGATGAAGATTGATGACAGTCTCGATGTCTTCGCGGTTCATGGTGTTGGCGGCATCCTCGGCACATTGCTGATCCCGTTCCTGGCAAGTGTCGGCCCGATGGCACCTAGTCTCGGAGATGTTTCAATTGGCTCTCAGTTTACGGTCCAGCTCACCGGTGTCATCGCCGTTTGTGCCTGGTCGGCAGTCGTCTCGGCGATCATCCTATTCGGCGTGAAACTGATTACGCCGCTGCGGGTTTCGCCCAATGATGAAGAAGTCGGTCTCGACACAGCCAGCCATGGCGAGTCGGCTTACGTTCACTGAACTATTGGGAGGGGCCGGTATCGCCGGCCCCTCTCACGCTTTAAGCCGCCTCGCGAACGATGCGCGCAATGTCATCGCCGTACCGGCCGGCTTTCTTTTCCCCGACCCCTGATATTTGCAGCAATGCCGACGGATCCGCTGGCCGTTCTGTGGCAATCGTCGCCAGGGTCTTGTCGTGAAAAATGACGTATGGCGGAACACCTTTGGCCTTGGCGATCTCGACCCGCCAATTGCGCAGCAGATCAAACAATTCGCGATCGCGCGTCGACAGATCGGCATAGGCCGCGCCTGATGCCTTTCGTCCACGAGCGCGTGTCGTGCGCCGCGTTGCAGGATCTGATTTCAGCAAAACTTCCTGCTCGCCTTTGAACAGGGCTTTGGCGACATCGTGATCGGGTACAAAAATGAATGGGCGCATGACTTCGCCGCCTTCGGCCAGCAAGCCGGTAAACAACAACGCGTCAAACACGGCATTCCAGCCCGCTTTCGGCAATTCCGCACCAATGCCATACGTCGATTGCTGCGACAGGTCCTCGTCGAAACCATCCTTGGCCTGCCCCATCAAATGGATGATAAGACGCCCTCGGCCGATTTTCTGACCACAGCGCAACACTGCGGACATCGCCATTTGCGCCCAGCGCGTCGCATTGAAATGATCTTTCGCTTCGGACTGGCAATTGTCGCATGTGCCGCAAGGCTCAGCATCTTGCTCTCCGAAATAGAGACGCACCGCTTGCCGCCGGCAATCATCGCCATTGAGCAGCGCGAAGAGTTGGCGCGTCTTGTTGATCTGGACGCGTTTTATCGCTTCTTCGGCGTCGCTATCATAGCTCCACATCAGGCTGCGGCGTAAATCTGCGGGACCAAACAGAGCGACCCCTTCAGCCGGTTCGCCGTCGCGTCCAGCGCGCCCGACTTCCTGCCAATAGGCCTCAATCGTCTTTGGCGGGTCGGCGTGGAAGACAAAGCGTACGTCCGGTTTGTCGACGCCCATCCCGAAGGCCACGGTGGCACACATGACAATCCCGTCTTCGAGCAGGAAACGCCGCTGGCGGTCGGCTCTGACATCGCCGTCCAATCCGGCATGATAGGCCAATGCGGCGATGCCTTGTTTTTCAAGAGCTTCAGCGATTTGCTCTGTGCCTTTGCGGGTCGCGGCATAAACGATACCGCTCTCGCCTTTATGAGCCCGGATCAGGGCGACCAGGCGATCCGTCTTGTTCCCCGCCTTCGGTTCAGCGCCGAGCGTCAGATTGGGACGATCAAAACTTGCCACATGTAGCGCGGGGTCAGTGAGGTCCAGCTGCTCAAGAATATCGGCGCGCGTCCGGGCGTCCGCGGTCGCGGTCACAGCCAGGCGCGGAACATCTGGAAACGCCGTCTTCAAACGGCCGAGGGCGCGGTAATCAGGCCGGAAATCATGTCCCCATTGACTGACACAGTGCGCTTCATCAACCGCAATGAGCGAGACTTTCAGCTTGAGCAGCGCATTCAGGAGGCCGCCCGACAGGCCCTCTGGCGAAACATAGAGCATGTCCATCTCGCCATTATGCGCCGCTTGCAGCGCCGCCATGCGATCTTCGTGCATCATCGAGGAATCGAGCCGCTCTGCCCGTACGCCCAAGGCTTTCAGAGCATCCACCTGATCCGCCATCAAGGCAATCAGTGGCGAGACGATCAAGCCAACGCCGTCGCGCAACATAGACGGGATTTGATAGCATAGCGACTTGCCGCCGCCGGTCGGCAAAACAGCAAGGCCATCGCGGCCAGCCATGACATCAGCAATGACATTCTCTTGCAGTCCGCGAAACGCCTCATAGCCATAGACGCGTTGCAGCAAAGCGCGCGCCTCATCGAGCATATTTGGATCCAGCGAAGCCATCTTCTAAGTCTCTCATCGGAATCGTTTGTCGAAACAAGCGACGAGAAGATGTAATCATGTGAATTCAGCCAGCGCATCCGCGAAAACCGCATGCCGATGCGCTAGGACTGGGCCTCGCCAGAGTTTCCAAGCAGGAAATGTCCGAGCAGAGCGGCGACGGGTTTGTCGCGCTCGCTCTGCCAGGCTTCGGCACGAACACTTGCCATCCGGCGGCCCAGTTTCACGACTGTGGCGCGGGCATAGAGATCCTGATCTCGGCCCTGCCGCAAATAGTCGACTGTGATATTGATGGTGCGCGGCGGCCGCTCGACATTCGCGACGAGGAAAAGCTGCGCCATCGCCGTCATTTCCAGGAAGGTTCCAATCGCGCCGCCATGTAGCGCCTTGATCGTGAAATTTCCGATCAACTTGTTCTGAAATGGCAAAACACCGATCATGTCATCGCCTTTGATATCGCAATGCATACCAAGCGTTTTGACAATCGGGACTTGTTTCAGAAAGCCTTCAAGCTGTTCACCGCGGGTTGGAGATTCGCTCATAGCTGCTCTCCTTTTTTCAGACTGGTGCGCGGCTTGTTGATCGCGAACGCGCCCTGGGCCGTGGCGATGACTTTGTCGCGGCTCTCATGATAGGCCCAGGCGCGGCAGAAGGCGACGGACTTGGTCACGTGATAGCATTCCGCCTCCGCCAGAATATCGCGGCCACTTTCCGCCGGACGCATATAATCAATGCGCAGATCCAGCGTCGCCACAAATCGAAACTCCTTCAGAGATGTTCCGCATGACATGCCGCAAAGATTGTCGAGCAAGGTCGTGATTACGCCGCCATGAATGACGTTTGTTTCATAGTCACCCACAAGGTGTTCCCGAAACGGCTGTACGCCCCAGACATGGCCTTTTTCGATCCGCGTCACCTCAAAGCCCATTTCATTGGCCCAAGGTGTGACTTTCATCATATTGGCCATGTTCTCGCGCATAAATGCGATGCGAGCATCCAGGTCTTTCATCGGATTTGTCATGACGTCCTCTTAAATTGACGCGTGGTCGCAAATTGACGTTTACGTTAGCGGCTATACCATCTCGTTAAAGCATTAAAACAGATGACCCCACGGGAGGACCAGACATGGCATTCGATGCGGGAAAAGCCGGCAAAGCTTGTATTATCGGCGCTGGGTGCAGCGGCTTCACAATGGCCAAGCGCTTGAAGGATTACGGCGTCGAGTATGATTGCTTTGAAGCGTCAGACAATATTGGCGGCAATTGGTACTATAAAAACCCAAACGGCATGTCCTCTTGCTATCAAAGCCTGCACATCGACACGTCGAAATGGCGCCTGGCCTTTGAAGATTATCCCGTGCCGGAGGATTGGCCAGACTTTCCGCATCACAGCCAGTTGCTGCAATATTTCCACGATTATGTGGACCATTTCGGATTGCGTGAAACGATCACGTTCAATACGGCCGTCGACAAGGCCGTGCGCCGCGATGATGGCGATTGGGACGTGACACTTTCGACAGGCGAAACGCGAACCTATCAATGGCTATTTGTCGGTAATGGTCATCATTGGGATCCGCGTACTCCTGACGAATATCCAGGTCAGGATACGTTTTCAGGCTATCAGATCCACAGCCACCATTATGAAGACCCGTTCGAGCCTTATGACTTCCGCGGCAAGCGCATCCTGGTCGTGGGAGCCGGCAATTCGGCAATGGACATTTCGTCCGAGCTGTCACAGCGGCCAATTGCTGAAAAGCTGACCATCTCGATGCGCCGGGGGGTCTGGGTATTGCCGAAATATTTGGGCGGACAGCCTGCCGACAAGGCGGTTCTTCCGAATTGGCTTCCAGCGGGAATTGGCCGTGCCCTCGCCCGCTCCAAGATCAAGAAAGAGATCGGTAATCCGGAAGATTATGGCTTGCCGAAACCAGATCACGAACCGCTTGATGCCCACCCCTCTGTCTCCGGCGAGTTCCTGACCCGTGTTGGCTGCGGTGATATCGACGCGAAAGGTGCAATCGATCGGTTCGAGCCGAACGCGGTCATTTTCAAGGACGGCCACCGTGAAGAGATAGATGCGATTGTCTGGGCCACCGGATACAAAGTCTCGTTCCCATTCTTTGATGACCCTGAATTGACGCCGAAGGAAAACCGCTTCCCGCTCTTCAAACGCATGGTCAAACCCGGATATGAGAATCTGTTCTTCCTGGCCCTGGCACAGCCACTTCCGACGCTGGTCAACTTTGCCGAGCAGCAATCAAAGCTACTTGGCGCACTGATCGCAGGCGAATATGCCTTGCCCAGCGCGGACGAGATGCACAGTGTCACAATGGCCGATGAGAAAGCGCATATGGGCCATTTCTACCAGGCCGCCCGACACACGATGCAAGTCGATTTCAACACTTATGTAAGAGACCTCATGCAAGAGATTGAAAAGGGCCGGAAACGGGCTCGCATAACTGCGTAAACACCTGGAGACTGACAATGCGAATACTGATTGCGGGGCTGGCCGTCGCAGGTCTTTACGCATGTTCGTCTGCGCCAGCGCCCGTTGTAAATTACCCGCAAGGATCTGTCCCCGCGCAGCCGCAAGGCCCGCAAGCAGAACAAGGTCCATTTCAGCCTGATTATAATCTGAGGGCGTGTACGCCGTCTTTCTCAAACCGGCCGGACACTGATTCAAGCGGCCGAATTTTGAATTATAATGCCTTGATCGTCGCGAATGGCGTCTTGCTTGCTGCGGCACCCGTCAACGGCGCCTGTATGACCTCCGGATTCGGGCCGCGTTTTGGCAGGCCACACAAAGGGATCGACTTGCAGTCGAAACCCGCGGGAACGGTCTATGCAGCCGGGCCCGGCCGAGTCCTGGAAGTTAGCCAGCAGACCGGGTTCGGCAATCAAGTCCTGATCGCGCATGGCAAAGGCGTTTATACGCGCTATGCGCACCTGGCGAATTTTACGGCCGGATTGGCGCCGGGCCAGAAAATCGGGTTCGGTCAACCACTCGGTCTGATGGGGCGCACCGGCAATGCCACAGCGATCCATGTTCATTACGAGATCTTGACCGGGAATTATAACACTCCGAAAAAGGCTTGGGGACTGAAAGCCAATAACCCACTGGACTTTCCGCGTTGGAGTGGCTTGGATGGGGTATCGTAAGTCGGGGGATTGAGGATGAGAGCACAGCTTATTGGTGCAGTAATGTTATTGGCGTCGTGTACGTCTCCGCCCGCCGACCCGGCCGAAGTCGCGCAATTTGTCGTCGGCCCAGATTGCCAAGGCGACAAGCTCACTGAAGTTCTGGAGCGCGTGGATCAGGGCACATCCACGCGATCGAATCCTGTCGCGGATCAGATAGACGCTGATCGAAATGCGAATTTCGGGCCCCTTGCCGCGCTCGTTGGCAGGTGTTTCAAAGGTACGCCGACGGATGAATCCTCGGAACAAATTGAAGATATCCAATATTGGGCATGGGGGCTTGGTGGAGCAGCCATCACGATAGAGCACGCGTTTACGGATGGCTCTTATGGCGGAATTTCCTATGTCTACCCAAAGTCCGGGTCTGAAGACTTCACTTACGTGTATATCACCAATGCTGGGTTTCACACGCAAGGAACGATTTCTCTGAATGATGATCAATCCTTTACGGCGACAGAAACCGTAGACGGGCACCCGACCATCACAGAGGTTAGAAGCGTCACGAATTTTGATGGAACAGGTGTGACATCTATGACATCGGAGTTTTTTGACGATGGCATTTGGAAACCAGGCCCTGGCTTTACCCACGAAGTGACGACAGAGCCATTTCCGCGTTTGCGCACAGCGCAAGCAAATCCAGAAGAGTAATGCTCAATTTCCTTGATCCAAACACGCTGGCGCGAACCTATCGCGACCCGGTTTCATGGATCATTCTGGCGGTTGATCTGTTTCCCATCTGGGCGGTCCTGACACTCGGCTGGGGCGCGGCACCGCTGGTCTTTCTATATTGGCTGGAGAACCTGATCATTGGCGCGGTGGCTTTAGCGCGGATGATCGCCGCCAGCGTTCAGGAGAGCCCGGTTGGTTTGGTCGCGATGGCCTTTCTCGGGCCGTTTTTTGTCGTTCACTACGGCATGTTCTGTTTCGTGCACGGCATCTTCGTCAATGTCTTCGCGAAAATGAATACCGGCGCGGACCCTGGCTTTCCATCGCCGCTGGGATTAATCGACGAGGCGCTCGCATCTGGCGCCAACATGCCGACATTTATTTTGGCAATTATTGCTGTGCAGGTCTTTCTGTTCGTCCAGGATTTCATTTTGCGCGGCGAGTTTCGCAGAACGACGATCAATAAGGAAATGATTGAGCCTTATGCCCGCATCATCGTCTTGCATTTCGGGATTTTCGCCGGCGCTTTTGCTATGGCTGCGATTGGCGAGCCAATGTGGGGTATCCTGGCGCTGATCCTGTTGCGCGCATTATGGGGCGTTTTCCTCACCGTTCGCCGCCGGATGCGTCTCGACGATGCAGTGCAACTTAAAAGTTGACGTTCCGTCACCAATCTGAGCAAACTAAGTCCTTGTGCGGGAAGAAAGATTCTATGACGGTTGCAGTCGAACCAGATATTCGGATGGGCAAGCGCGCGCGTGCCAAAGAAGCCAACCGCCGTGCCATTCTGGATGCGGCACGGACGGTATTCGCGCGTATTGGCTATGAGGCCACCAATATTCGCGACATTATCCGCGAGACCGATTTGGCCAGCGGCACATTCTACAATTACTTCAAATCGAAAGAAGAAGTGTTCGAAGCCATCGCCACAGATAGCGTGTTACGCTTCCGGCCCTTGCTTCAGAAGGTGCGCGAAGAAGCCACGGATCTTAAATCCTATCTGTCAGCGGCTTACGGCGCTTATTTCAATTTTCTCGCCGAAGAGAATGACGAAGCCATAGAACAAAACATGCCGCATATGAGCTTGATCGGCGTGCGCGTCGATACGCCCGAAATGCAAACTGTTTCGGATGAAATCTGCGCTGACCTGGAAATTGTCATGGGCAAGATTGGCCTGGGCCATCTCGATTGCGATTATATTACGGCTGCGGCGATCGGCATGGCGCGGGAAATCGGCGATCATATGCTGAAACGCCGCCCGGTTGACGCGATGGCAGCCACTGATCTGGCCTCGAAAGTCATGCTCGCAGGCGTAGAAGCGCTTGCTAAATCTGATCGCTAAGTCAGATTAAGCCCAGAACGAAGTCTTTGTCTGGGAGGGCCGTCTAAATGAGCCTGCAAGCTACCATCGCGAAACTTTTGCTGAAACTGCCAGCGAGCTGGAAAGTCAAAATGGCTGGCGGGAAACCGCTAGAAATCGGCGGCCGCACGCTCGATCCGAATTTGCAATTCATCGCCCATAGCGCGGCTAAACAGCCGCCAATGTCGTCGCTGGAGCCAGAGATTGCACAAGCGGCCGCGATTGAAGGCCTTGGCATGTTCGCGGCCAAGCCGGAACCAGGCGTCGCTTTCGAAGACATGACCATTCCGGGGAATGGCGGGCATGATATCCCTGTCCGGATCTATCGCCCTGCAGATCAAGACCCGAGCGCCCCAATGCTGGCTTATTGGCATATGGGCGGCGGCGTCATCCTGAACGTTGAGGCGTGTCACGCGTTTTGCTCAATCATTGCGAAAATTGCCAAATGCCCGATTATCTCAGTCGATTATCGCCTCGCCCCGCAACACAAATTTCCAGCGGGTCTCGAGGATTGCATCTCCGCCTATGAGTGGACCCTAAAGAATGCGGAAAAGTATGGCGCTCCTGCAGGCAGAGCCGCAATTGGCGGTGATAGTATGGGCGGCAATTTCAGCGCGATCATTGCCCAGGAATCAACCCGCCGCGGCATGCCGAAGCCGGATCTGCAATTGCTGCTCTACCCGGCAACGGACCTGGTTACCGAGTTTCCGTCAGCGACCACATATGGCGAGACCTACCCGCTTTCGACAGACACGATGCAATGGTTCATGGAGCAATATTTGCCGGGCGAGTTTGATCGCGCCAATGTCTTGCTTTCCCCCGCTCAGGAAACCCGTTTAGAGGGTTTGCCGCCTGCGATCATTGCAACAGCTGGGTTTGACCCATTGGTTGATGATGGGGCGGCATATGCGAAAAAACTCGAAGCGGCTGGCATAGCGGTGCAATTCAAATGCTATGACAGCCTGGCCCATGGGTTCACGGCGTTTACTGAAGTCGTTCCAGCAGCGCGCGACGCCTGCATTGAGATCGCTGGCATGGTTCGCGACGCCTACGCAAAGCTCTGATGCGCGCCCTTGTCTGCCACGAACTGAGTGAGGATTTCTCAGGCGTCGACATTCGCGACGTTCCGACGCCCGTGCCTGGCCCGGGCGAAGTCCTGATCAAAGTGCGCGCGACCAGCATCAACTTTCCAGACTTGTTGCTGTGTCAGGGAAAGTATCAGCTGAAGCTCGAACCGCCTTTCACGCCGGGCATGGACATTTCCGGCACCGTGGACGCGATCGGCGACGGCGTGACCGCATTCGCGCCAGGCGACGACGTCTGTGGTGGCGCGCGGTTTGGCGGGTTTGCTGAATACGCGATTGTGCAAGCCGATGGCCTGCAGAAAAAGCCCGATAATCTAAGCTTCGATCAAGCCGCGTCCTATTCCGCCGCCTATCTAACCGCGTATGTCGCGTTGGTGCGCCGGGGTCGGCTGCAAGCTGGCGAAACCCTTCTGGTGCATGGCGCAAGTGGAGGCGTCGGGATGGCAGCGGTCGATGTTGGCAAACTGCTCGGGGCCACTGTGATTGCAACGGGCGGCAGCGATGAAAAGCTCGCCAAAGTGAAAGCCTATGGCGCCGACCATGTGATCAACACTGAAGGCGGATTTCGCGAGCACGTAAAAGACCTCACAGGCGGACGCGGGGCAGACGTGATCTATGACCCGGTCGGCGGCGACATATTCGATGAAAGCGTCCGCTGCATCGCGTTTGACGGCCGCTTGCTGGTGATCGGATTTACGTCCGGCCGGATTGCGACCGTGTCGACCAATATGCCTTTGATCAAAGGGTTTTCTGTTATTGGTGTCCGCGCAGGTGAATATGGCCGGCAATTCCCGGAACGCGGGCGCGAGAATCTCGCGCAGATCTGGACCTGGGCGCGAGACGGCAAAACACGCCCTTTTGTCCATGCATCGCTGCCTCTTGAACAGACAATTGACGGCTTTCGAATGCTACAAAACCGTAAGGTTACTGGTAAACTGATCATTAATCCGTGACAGCCCATTCCGTCAGACCGCCCTGCATTGCGCGTACTTGCAGGGACTTTAAGATTAAAAAAAGTTCAACTTTGACTGGAATTTTTCATACTTAACAAGCGATTGAGAATCCGAGCAGGATTGTCCGAGAAGCCTTACAAAGACTTAGCTATTTGAAGGGCAAAAACGTCGGCATACGAACAGTCGTGTGAGTATGAGGGACTTCGTTATGACTATTTTGCGTAACCGCAGTTTGACTGCGATTCTTGCCGCGGGCCTGGTTGTTGCGGCCTGTGGCGGCGGCGGAGGCGATTCCTCAGTACCGCCTGGAACGCCATCCGCAGGTGGCGGATCTGGCAGCAGCAGCGGCGGCGGCACCACCGCCGAACCAGCGTCGAAAATCGACACACCCCTCGAAGCCTCGCGCTTTCTCGCACGCTCTACATTTGGCGGATCAAAGTCTGAAATCGCATCTTTGAACGGGCGCGATGCTGCAGATTGGCTGGCGTCGGAATTTAACAAATCGACGAGTCTGACAATGCCGGCTTTGCTCGCGCAACCGCGTGACAGCGAAGGCCGGTTACCCTCGAACCGGATCAACACCCTCTACTGGGACCATATCATTGGCGCCAATGATCAGTTGCGTCAGCGCATGGCCTTCGCTTTGTCGCAAATCCTAGTCTATTCAGACGCCGCAGATAATGACCAGCCGATGCGCGCCTATTATCAGGACATCATGATCCGCAACGCGTTCGGCAACTATCGCGATTTGCTCGAAGAAGTGACCTACTCTCCGGCGATGGGCGAATGGCTGACCTATCGCGGCAATCGAAAAGGGGATCCGAGCCGCGGACGTATGCCTGACGAGAACTATGCACGCGAAGTGCTGCAGCTTTTCTCTATCGGTCTTATTGAGCTCAATCTGGACGGAACGCCGAAACTGGACGCGCAAGGCCAGCAAGTAGAGACCTATAGCAACGCTGACATTGAAGGCCTGGCGCGGGTTTTCACCGGCCTCTCCTGGGCTGGTGGAGAATTCTATAAGCAACCTCAGGACGGCGATATCCAGCAAATGGAAATGTATCCTGAGCAGCATTCGGAACTTGAAAAGGTCTTCCTTGGTACGACCATCCCTGCCGGGACAGAGGGCAATGAAACCATCCGCATCGCGCTCGACACGATTGCTAATCATCCCAATGTGGCGCCGTTCTTTTCGCGCCTTTTGATTCAGCGCTTTACGCAATCCGATCCATCGCCGGCTTATGTCGAGCGCGTCGCCACGGCATTTGAAGCCGGTCGCTTCACAGCAGAAGGCGGCCGCAGTTTCGGAACCGGAGAGCGCGGAGATTTGCGCGCCACCCTCGCCGCCGTTTTGCTTGACCCAAGCACTTTTGTCGAACCAGCAGCGGGTGTCACAATCACTTCGGGAAAAGTCCGCGAACCCATTCTGCGGTTCACGCATTGGGCCCGTGCATTCGACATTGACGGCCTCGATGCCAATAATGAGCGCCGGCTTTCAGATACCAGAAGCGCTGACAATGCGCTTGGCCAACAGGCCTTCCGGTCGCCGTCTGTGTTTAACTTCTATCGCCCTGGCTATATTGCCCCCGGCACTAATTCAGGCGGGCTGAACATCACGGTCCCCGAATTCCAGATCGTCAATGAAAGCAGCTCGGTCGGATATTTAAACTTCATGACGGACTTCGCTTTTGATCGCGCTTCACAAAGAAACCGCGATATCGAAACCTATAAGCCAAACTATTCGGACGAATTGGCCTTGGTCGATAATCCGGTCGGGCTGGTAGATCACCTCGATGACCTACTCACCGGTGGGCGTATGTCTGATGATGAAAAAGCCGACATTGTAGACATCATTCAAACTGTCGAAATCCGTACAAACTCACCCGAAAATACAGCGGATGATCAGGAAGACGTTGTTCAAACAGCCGTCACCCTGGTGCTTAACTCGCCGTCTTACGCGGTCACCTGGTAAGGTCTGAAGGAGATTTAAAATGGCCAATATTTCACGTCGCCACGTCCTTGCAGGCCTCGGTACTGCTGGATTCGCAAGCAGCCTCGGTGGGCTGTCACAACTTGGCATGAACAAAGCCTGGGCCGCTGATACGGGCGGATACAAAGCAATGGTTTGTATCTTCCTGAAAGGCGGTATGGATGGCGCAGATACGATTCTGCCATATGATCAGGCGTCTTACGATCAGTTGCGCAACGTGCGGTCCGGATTGTTCAATTCCTACAATTCAGGGGCCAGTACTTCGTCCCGGAACCGCGCCAACCTATTGCAGATGAATATGGACAATGCGGGCGATTTTGGTGGACGGCAATTCGCCATGCCGCAAGCGCTGTCGCCGCTCCACTCAATGTTCGAAGGTGGTGATCTTGCCGTCGTCGGCAATGTGGGGCCTCTGATCGAACCAACAACACGGGCCGCTATGGACAATCGGACCGCCATTCTCCCGAAACGGCTGTTCTCGCACAATGACCAACAATCGACATGGATGTCCTTCGGGGTCGAAGGTGTAAGTCGTGGTTGGGGTGGCCGGTTCATGGACCAGGTCGTTGCCTCAGCCCCAAGCCAGAACCGCATCTTTTCGGCCATCTCGGCGACGTCGAATGACGTCTTTCTGGCCGGCGAGGATGTCACGCAATTCAAAATCGGGTCCGGCGGCATTGAGGAACCGAACCTTTACGATAATCGCGGCGTTCTTGGCTATAATGATGGCGACGATGCTGCGCGGGATAAGATTCGCGCTTTCCTCGCCAAACGCGACTTCCAGAGCCGCAGCCTGCTTGAACAGGATATCGCAAACTCGACAGCGAAAGCTGTCGAGAACACTGAACAATTTGCGGCAGCGCAAGCCAATTCAACGCCGTTCAGCACCCAGTTCGCGTCGAGCCGCCTTGGCGGTCAGATGAGATCGGTTGCTGAAACCATCAAGATTCGACAATTCCTCAATGTCTCACGTCAGATGTTCTATGTCTCGACCGGCGGTTATGACACCCACAGCAATCAAGCCAATAGCATTGGCGGGCGTCATACTGAGCTAGCCGGCGCCATCGCCTCCTTCCGCGAAGCGATGATTGAAATTGGTGAGTGGGACAATGTTGTCGTATTCACGGCGTCTGACTTCGGTCGGACGGTCATCGACAATGGCAACGGAACCGATCATGGTTGGGGTGGACATCACTTCGTCGCCGGCGGGTCCGTGCAAGGTAGGCGCCTATATGGCGAAGTGCCATTCGCAGATGTCGACAGTGAGTCCTATACTCAGTCACGTGGCCGTCTGATTCCGACCACATCAGTTGAACAATATGCTGCGACGATGGGCTCGTGGTTCGGATTGAACACATCGGAACTTCAGACCACGCTCCCCAATCTGAACAATTTCAATACCAGCGATCTTGGCTTTATGGGCGGCGCGACCAGTTAGGTTTCACCGGACAGGATGGCTGACAAGCCATCGCGATAAGATGCATATAAAGGTCGCCATCCCGTGGCGGCCTTTACTTTTGCGTTCGAGACTCGCTTGCACTCGGAATAGAAACTGCGTCCCATCGCTGAAAGATCCGCGTCCTCAAAGGCGACTTCTGACGGCGCAGGCACACCAAGCAGCTCGGCGGCATATTTGATCACATCCTGCGGCGGCGCTGCTTCATCATCGCAGAGATGAAACACCCCTGCCCGCTCAGACTCCAACAAAGCCAATAAGCCTGTCGCAATATCATCGACATGGATGCGCGAGAAAACCTGACCATCGCGAATAATGCGTCGTGCCGTGCCTTTTCGAATTCTATCGAACGCAGATCGGCCAGGGCCGTAAATGCCGGGCAAGCGCACAATGCGAACCGGCGCGGCAACGCTGCGCCAGGCACTCTCAGCGGCGACCCGGCGCTTGGCACGCTCTGATTGCGGGTTTGCCACCGACCATTCCATGGCCCAGCCGCCGCCCAAATCTCCGTACACGCCCGTCGTCGAGAGATAAGTTATGCTGGCGGCTCTGTCTGCAAACCCGGCCAGCAACTGATATGCCGGACAACCTGCCTCACCTGGCGGCGCACTGACCAGCACGTGCGCGCCCTGAACGCTGCGCTGGAGGGCATCGTGATGGTTAATATCGATCGCATCGATCGACGTTCCCGTTAGCTTTTTGTGGCTGCTTTCCGTCCGAACACTGGCCATCACACGGCCAGAATAAAGACGCGCTAAAGCGCGCCCTGAATATCCGGCGCCAAACAGAAATAGCGGTTCTGACAGATCTGTCATTTGCTCTCACCTCGCCGGCTCGCTACCGCAATAGATATTGCTTTAGAAGAGAGCTTGTCCATGTTCGTTTCCCTGCTTGTATCCGGGCTGCTACCGGTTTCGCAATCTGCTTTGGCGGATATAGCTCGCGCCGAGCAGGAGCGACTGGAAACCTGCCTGACCAAATCGGAATCCGCGCCAAGCGAAGCTTATGAGGATTCTCTCGCCTGGCTCAGCAATGGCAATCGACCCAAAGCCCGCTATTGCAATGCGGTCGCGCTAATGGCCATGGACCGTCTAGAAGAGGGCGCGGCGCGTCTGGAAGCCCTGGCAACGGCGCCAGACCCGATCGAACTTGAAGACCGGCGACTGTATTTGGCGCAGGCCGGGAATGCCTGGCTGGCCGCGAATTATCCAGACGCCGCGATTGTGGCCCTCACGGACGCGCTGAAACTCGATGCCGATGATGCCAAAATCTATAAGGATCGCGCTGCCGCCTATCTCGCTGTGGAGCGCTGGGTGGAGGGAGTCGAGGATCTGGATACAGCGCTCCTGCTATCGCCAAACGATCCTGAAGCTCTGGCTTTGCGAGCCCAGGCCCATCTCGCTCAGGATCGGTTGCGTGATGCCAAAGCGGACATGGAGCAGGCCCTTATCTACGATCCAGAGAATATCGACATACTCGTTCTGCGTGGGCAAATCCGCGAAGCCATCCGCCTAGCGGAATAGCCTTACTCCCAAATACAGGAATCAAGGGCGTCGCGCTGAACGGTCTTCATTCGCGCTTGCAGGGTTGCCGTGCGTTGGCGCACATAAGGCCCGGCGCCCCGCGCCTGCCATTTGTTCGGGCTGGGCAAGACCGCCGCCAGGCGCGCTGCTTCAAACGCGGTCAGATCTTTCGCCGGTTTTCCAAATCGGCCATAGGCTGCGGCTTCAGCGCCGTACAAGCCATCACCCCACTCAGCGACGTTGAGATAGACTTCCAGCACGCGTCTCTTGCCCCAGAAGCCATCAATGAACACCGCCATCCAGGCCTCACCTGCTTTGCGGGCATAACCACCGCCATTCCACAAAAAGACGTTCTTGGCGGTTTGCTGGGTCAGCGTCGACGCACCGCGTAACTTGCCGCGCGTCTCGCGCTCATCCAAAGCGTCCTTGATGGCGTCGACATCAACGCCAGTATGCTGACAGAAACGCGTATCTTCAGCCGCGATCACAGCGCGCACCAAATGCGGAGACATCTCCTCGAGCGGCACCCAGGTGTGGAATACAGGCGTGCCCTGTAGAACGCGGCCGGCCATATTGGCCGTCCCCGGTGCAGGCACGATCATGAGAATGAGTGCATAGAGGTGAATCAGAGCGACGAAACCGATCACAGCTTTCACGGTCCAGATCAGCCAGCGGCCAATCGGCCACCCATTATGTGTTATGCCAGCATCCATTCTGCTTTGACATCCTCATCCTGTTCGCCGTCGTAGCGCGCCGCCTTTTCCGCTTCAAAGCGGGCCAAATCAAGGCAAGACAGGGCCCAGATCGCAGCCCCTCTAATCACCGGATTCGGATCCTCAAGATGGGGTAACAAGCTCAGCTCGACAAAGGACGGATCGCCGGAATTGCCAATCGCGATAAGGACATTGCGCAAGAACCGATCTCGCCCAATGCGCTTGATCGGCGAGCCAGAAAAGACTTGACGAAATTCCTCATCATTCAACGCTGCCAATTCATCCAGGCCAGGCCCTTTCAGTTCCGCCCGCGCCCAGAAGGCGCTGTCATTGGCCGTTTCCGCGAACTTGTTCCATGGGCAAACAGCCAGACAATCATCACAGCCATAGATGCGATTGCCCATCGCCGCCCGGAACTCAGCTGGAATTGCGTCCTTATGCTCGATCGTCAGATAGGAAATACACTTTCGCGCGTCCAATTTATATGGCGCCGGGAAAGCCTTGGTCGGACAAATGTCGAGACAGGCCTGACACGACCCGCAATGATCCACTTCCGGTGCTTCCGGGACAAGTTCTGCTTCGGTCAGCATAACCCCCAGGAACAGCCAGGAACCGTGCTCGCGGGAGACCAGATTGGTATGTTTGCCTTGCCAGCCCAATCCGGATTTCTGCGCCAGCGGCTTTTCCATTAAAGGCGCGGTGTCGACGAAGACTTTTACGTCTTTTCCGGAGCGCTCGGCGAATGACCGGGCGAGCTGTTTCAAGCGTTTCTTGAGGACATCATGATAGTCTTTGCCGCGCGCATAGACCGAGATATTGCCCTCACCGCGCCGCTCCAAGGTTCGTATTGGATCATGGTCAGGGCCATAGTTCAGACCAACGACGACGCCAGAGCGCGCCTCTGTCCACATCGCAGTCGGTGCCTTGCGACGCTCCAGAGTGGTTTCCATCCACGCCATTTCGCCGTGATAGCCAGCGTCAACGAAGGCTTCCAGTTTTTCGCCAGCTGACCACGCCTCATCCACCCGGCAAATGTGGCAGGCATCGAAGCCAAGCGCAGTAGCTTCGGTCTTGAGCATGGTTTCCAGGGACATTTTCCTTCATCCCCTGACGCGATTAAAAATCAAGATCTGTATAGTGTTTCACGGGTTTCGCATTGCCGACCCGGTCTTCCAGGAGGGGGCGGAAGCTTGGCCGCGATTTCATCCGCGCATACCACGCTTTCAGGTCAGGCGTCAGGTCCCATGGCACATCACCGAAATAGTCATAAGATGACAGGTGCGCTGCGACACTGAGGTCGGCAATGCTCAGATTGCGTCCGCCAATGTAGGACCGCTCTCCGGCGAGGGCGTCAAGAAACGTCATCCGGTTCTTGAGCGCATGTGCCCCTTGCCTGAGCGCCAGACTGTCCGGCGACCGGTCGCGTTTGACCCATTGCGTCACGCGCTCGGCCAGAAGGGTATTATTGATCCCGGCAAAGCTCTCTTCGGCCCATTGCCATAGGCGACGAGCCTCGGCTTTCTCAGCTGGGGTGAATGGCAGCAGGCGCGGGCTCGTTTGCGCCTCTTCAATATATTCGCAGACCGCCAGTGATCCTACAGCAGACGTTTTCACTTCGGCATCGGTATCCAGCAAAGCCGGCGCACAGGCGCCCGGCGCCAGCGCCGCGAGCTCCAGATCAGAGACCCACGGGCGGATTTCGATTGATTCGAATGACCACCCCTTTTCGCCCATTAACAGGCGAACGGTTCGCGCCAGAGGATCAATTGGCCAATGCCACAGCCGTTTCATATCGCACGCCCTACTGTTATTTGGCCGAGACGCAAAGTTGAACACAGCACTACCTTTGCCTGTCCGTTCATCCTATGCTTCAAGCCGTCCGACATGGGACGCATTGGAGCGCAAAATGCTGACGAAAACCTTTCGCTCGTATTTGATTGCTGGAACGGCAGGTGTAATTTTACTGAGCGCCTGTACGCGCAGCGGCGATGATGACGTTACATTTACCCCGGTTCCACCGGTTTTGCAGGAGGCGCCGCCCGCGGGCCAATTGCCTGAAGGTGTAATACCGACGGCCTATCGGCTGGATCTGTTCACTGATCCTGCACAGGAAGAGTTTTCCGGTCGCGTTGAAATCGACGTCACGCTCGACGATGCGCACGCCCGAATCTGGCTTCACAGCCTGGATCAGCGCATTTCATCCGTGATTGGTCGCTTGCCGGACGGTACCGAATTACCCGCAACGTTCACCCGCAGCAAAGCCGACGGCGGGGTTTCGCGCATCGACTTTGAAACCCCGATGCCCGCCGGTAACGGAACTCTGGTGATCGATTATATGGCGCCGTACAATTTCGGTCTTGCGGGTCTGTACAAGGCTGAACAGGCCGGAAGGCCCTATCTGGCGACACAAATGGAGCCGATCGATGCCCGCCGCATGGTGCCCAGCTTTGACGAACCGCGCTTCAAGACGCCGTGGACACTGACCGTCACAACCCCTCCCGGCAATCAGGTCATCACCAATGGCGCTCTGAAAGCCCAGTCCTCGCTGAATGACGGCAACATCCAGTTTGATTTCGCCACCACCCGCGCGATCCAGTCCTATCTGGTTGCGCTGGCGGTCGGACCTTACGACTTGCGCGACGGCGGCGTCTTGCCATCAAACAGTATTCGCCCGCAGGCGGTTCCGTTTCGCGGCTTTGCGCCAGCCGGCAAAGGCGACCAGCTGGAAGAGGCGATGGCGATTACCGATGAAATGGTGACCTGGCAGGAAGCCTATTTCGATTACCCCTATCCTTATGGAAAGCTCGATCTCATCGCTGTGCCCGATTTTGCTTATGGCGCGATGGAAAATGCTGGCGCGATCATCTACCGGGAAAGCGCTCTGCTGATCAATGAACGCACCAGTCTCGGGCGCAAGCGGGCCATCATGACCACGCATGCTCACGAACTTGGTCATCAATGGTTCGGCAATCTGGTCACACCGAAATGGTGGAACGATATCTGGCTCAACGAAGCTTTCGCAACCTGGATCAGCTACAAGACCATGGACGCCGTCTATCCCGATACCGGGTTCGACCTGGCCCCGCAGCGTGCTGCGATTGGCGTGATGGGCAGTGACAGCCTGATCAGCGCGCGGCAAATCCGCAACCCGATCACGCGCAACGCAGACATTCTCGATGCCTTTGACGGCATCACCTATCGCAAAGGCGGCGGCGTGCTTTCAATGTTCGAGAATTTCCTCGGTGAAGAAGCCTTCCGGGACGGGATGCGCCTGCATATGCGCCGATACGAGGACGGAGTCGCGGACGTGAACGATTTCATGACTTCGCTCGCTGATGGCAGCAAGAACCCAGCCGTCGTGGACAGTTTCAACTCATTTATCCTGCAGCCCGGCATTCCATATCTGAACGTGAACTTTAGCTGCCCGGCTCAGGACGCGGGACTGATTTCTATCTCGCAAACACGTTATGCGCCGCTTGGGTCTGAAATCGTGCCCGATGCGCAAACCTGGACCATCCCTTTCGCGCTAAAGACGAATGGCGCGAATGGCGAACGGGTTATCCGCGAAATGTTTAGCGCTCCCACACTTGATATCCCGCTGGATGGCGGCTGCCCGGACTATGTCATGCCAAATGCCGGCGGCGCCGGATATTGGCGGTTCAATCTCAATGACGCCGCCTGGCAAAGCTTGATCAATAATTACCAGGATCTCTCAGCTGGTGAGCAGTTGAGCTTTGCGGACAGCGCCACCGCGGCCTTTGCGACCGGCAATATTTCGGCTGAGACTGTGCTCGAGGCCATCGCCGTCAACGCCAATGGTGACTGGGGCGCGGCGCGGGACCCACTGTCTAATCTGGCATCGTACATGGATGCTCTGCCCAGCGAAGCCGATCGGGACGCGATGCGCGACTTCGTCATGAGCGCTTATGGTGCGCGTTGGACCGACCTTTCCGAACGCCCCAGCGAAGATCTTTCCCAGGGCGAACAGCTTTTGAAAACAACGCTGAATTCGCGATTGTTGTCACTCGGCCGGTTGCCTGAAGAGCGCGCGCGCCTGGCTGATGCTGCCGCGGCGTATGTCGGTGTGATCAATGATCCGGACCCGAATGCTGTGGCGCCAGACATGGTCGCAACGGCGATTTCAATCGCAGCCGAAGCGGGCGACAGCGCGTTCTACGAAGCCGCGTTGGCCTTTGCCCAGGCCTCGTCCAATCAACGCGAACGTCGCTCGATCCTCAACACCTTGGCGCGCAAAGTGTCTGAAGAAGACATGCTGGCCTTGCTCGATCTGGTCCAGACAGACGCGTTTCAGGGACAAGAAGCCTGGTCGGTCTTCCTCGCGGCGACGGAGAACAAGAATGGCGCGGCCGCCGCATGGCAGAAATTCAAGACGGATTTCGATGCCATTCTGGCGCGCACACCGGAAATCCGGAAGCCGCAAACGGCGAGCGTCGTTTCTGACTTTTGCGAGCCGGCGATGATCGATAACGCGATTGCTTTCATAGAAAGCAAAGCAGACTTGATCCCGGGCTATGAACGTCGATTGGCGCAAGCCTCTGAAACCGCACGCCTGTGCGCGGCATTCCGTGTCGAGAAAGCCGATGAGCTTGCAGCGGCTCTGATCGCAAGACAAAATTAGCGCTCGCAATTGTGTTGACACCGTAGTCAACAGTCGATGCAAAAATTTCAATCCGCTTCCGATTGAGGCGGGTTGCAATTTCCCTTAAGGAACGTGATCCGTTTCAGGGCGACTAGATATGACTGACACATCTCAAACCAAAGCCGGATCAGGCAAAACTGACCCCCTAAAATCCTGCATTGCGCAAATGCTTGCTGAGGTTCCCTCAGATTCGCGCAACATTATCCCCAAAGGGAAAATTGAATCCCTCGGGGCGTCTTTGTGGGAATGGTTCCAATCGACTGATGAAGTGTCTGTGCGCCTGCACCGTGCCGATAGCGTCGATGCGGACATGTTGGGACATTATCTGCTGGAAGCTGTCGGCCCTGACCGCCCTTTCCTGGTCGACTCTTTGCTCGGCGCCTGCGGTGATCTGGGGATTGAAGTTCTGACCTTGTTCCATCCGATTGTCGAACTCGATGACGGCGCGCATTCGCTGATCCAGATCCATTTGCCTGATCTCACTGAACACGAACAGACGCAGTTGCTCGCTGAGGCCAAAGCGACCCTTTCTGATGTGATTGACGCGACCGGTGATTATGCCGCGATGCGCGCCCGAATGGCGGAAGAAATTGAACGCCTCAAGGGAACACCCCACGTCTCCGCACGCTACAAGGACGAAGCTGTAGACTTTCTCAAATGGCTCGGTGAAGAACGGTTCGTCTTTCTCGGCGTACGCAGCTACACATTCCAAACCGGGCCAGACGGCTCCGTCTTGCCGGAAGAGCCGGACACGGTTGAAGGCTCGAATCTCGGCCTGTTGCGCGATGATAGCCGCAACGTGCTCAATCGCGGTGCGGAACCGCTTTTGCTGACCGAAGAAATCGGGTCCTTTCTGGCCGAACCTGAATCTCTCATTCTGGCCAAAGCAACGCTTTCCAGCCGAGTCCACCGGCGGGTCCATTGTGACTATGTCGGCGTGAAACATTTTGGCGACAATGGCAAAGTCGTCGGTGAAACCCGCTTTCTCGGACTCTACACGGCCGAAGCCTACAATGAATCCGTGCGAAATATTCCGTTGCTCAGACGCCGCATGGAACGCGTCCTCGACTTGTTGGGCGTTCTGCCAGGCAGCCATAATGAGAAAGCCATTTCGAACATAATCGAAGGCTGGCCGCGCGATGAGTTGATCCAAACCAAATCAGAACGTCTCGCGCCGATTATGCAAGGCGTGCTGGATCTGGTCGCGCGCCCGCGTGTCCGCGTCTTCTCACGCCCGGATCGCTTCAATCGATTTGTCAGCACAGTCGTGTTTGTGCCGCGCGAAGCCTATGACACAGATTTGCGGAAACACATTTCCCAAGCGATTGAAGACGCCTGGGGCGGACGCATGACGACGTTCCAGCCAAGCTTTGATGGCGCGACCATGGTTCGCGTCCTGTTTCAGACCGCGCTACCCAAGGCTGGCCCGCGCCCCGATCCTGGTGCCCTCGAGGCTAGAATCGCCGAACTTTCGCGGCGTTGGAATGACCGCTTTCAGGATGCCTTGCATGATAGTGAGTTGACGCCGGAAACACGGGCGCTTGCCGCCTTGTTCACGGGCTCGTTCAATGCCGGGTACCGCGAGGCGTTTTCGCCCAGCGAAGCGATGATCGATGTCTCGATGCTGGCTGGCTTGAATGCGTCACACCCGATCTGCTTGCGCGCTTATCGCCGAGATACTGACGAAGACCACCGGATCCGAGCCAAGATCTACTCGCGTAACGGTGCGATTGCGCTGTCCGATTGCGTTCCGATTTTTGAGCGCATGGGTTTGTTCGTCTCCTTCGAGACTGGCTACCCCGTCGCGCCGTCACAAAAGCCTGTCCCGGATGCGCCCGACGAATATTGGGTCCATTCGCTTTCAATGCGGCGCGCGGATGGCGGCGAAATCGATCTGGAAGAAACCGGCACAGCGTTCGAAGATGCTTTCGTGGCCGTGTGGAGCGGCCGGGCCGAGAATGATGGCTTCAATGCTCTGGTCTTTAATGCAGGCCTGACCTGGCGCCAGGCGGCGCTCAGCCGCGCCCTGTGCGCCTATCGCCACCAATCCGGGCTCGACCCCGCGCGCACCACTCAAATTGCTGCATTAAACAACAATCCGGCGCTGACTCGGCATTTGATGGAATTGTACGAGGCACGCTTCTCGCCCGACCGGGAAGCAGATCGCAATGGCACTTGCACTGAGCTCCGGGCGCGGATTGAAGAGGCCCTTAAATCCGTCCCTTCGCTCGATCATGACCGGATCATTCGCCGACTGGCAGATCTGATCCTGGCAATCCAGCGAACGAATTATTATCAGCGCACAAGAACTGATGCGCCCTTGCCGTTTATCAGCTTCAAGATTGCCAGTCGCGAACTCGACGATTTGCCAGATCCGAAACCTTATCGCGAGATCTTCGTCGACTCACCACAAGTCGAGGGCGTGCATTGCCGGTTTGGGGCCGTCGCGCGGGGCGGTCTGCGCTGGTCTGACCGCCGCGACGATTTCCGCACTGAAGTGCTTGGCCTGGTCAAAGCCCAGCAAGTCAAGAATGCGGTGATTGTGCCGGTCGGCTCGAAAGGTGGGTTCTATCCCAAGCAACTCCCTCTCGGCGGATCGCGCGAAGCGGTGCGCGACGCTGGGGTCGAGGCGTATAAGACGTTCATTACCAGCCTGCTCGACCTGACCGATAATCTCATTGATGGCGCGGTACAGCATCCAGACCGCACAGTCATTCATGACGGTGATGACCCTTATCTCGTTGTTGCCGCTGATAAAGGCACTGCCACTTTCTCGGACATCGCAAACGAAATCAGCGTCGCGCACGGCTTCTGGCTAGGCGACGCCTTCGCCTCGGGCGGGTCGGCCGGATATGACCACAAGAAAATGGGGATCACCGCTCGCGGCGCCTGGGAAGCGGTCAAACGGCACTTCCGCGAGCGCGGCAAAGATATTCAAAGCGAGCCATTCACAGTCATTGGTTGCGGCGACATGAGCGGCGATGTGTTCGGCAATGGCATGCTATTGTCGAAACAGATCCGCTTACAGGCTGCGTTCAATCATATGCACATATTCGTCGATCCTGACCCACAGGATCCCGAGCGCATGTGGGACGAGCGCAAACGCATGTTCGACCTGCCTCGCTCCAGCTGGATGGATTATGATCAATCACTGATCAGCAATGGTGGCGGCATCTTTGAACGCAGCGCAAAATCAATCGATCTTTCACCTGAAATTAAAACGCTGACCGGCCTGTCGCAAGATAGTGTCACGCCGGATGAGTTGATTCACGCCCTGCTGAAAGCAGACTGCGAGTTGCTGTGGTTTGGCGGCATCGGCACTTATATCAAAGCGTCGGATGAGACCCAGGCCGATGCCGGCGACCGCGCCAATGATTCCATCCGCATCAATGGCAAACAGCTGAACGCAAAAGTCATCGGTGAAGGCGCCAATCTTGGCCTGACCCAGGCCGGGCGTATTGAGGCTGCCTTGAATGGCGTCCACACCAATACCGACGCGATTGATAATTCAGCCGGTGTCGATAGTTCCGACCATGAAGTGAACATCAAAATTCTCTGCACCGAAGCTATACGGCGCAGCGACTTGCCGAGCGGCGAGCGCAATTCGCTGCTTGCGTCCATGACAGATGATGTCGCTGACCATGTTCTGGCCCATAATTACGCCCAGACGGGCGCCCTCAGCCTCGCAGAGGAAGCGGCCCGACGCGATCATGACGCCCTGGAGCGTCTGATGGTTCGGCTCGAAGAGCGCGGCGTGCTTAACCGCGACGTAGAAGGCTTGCCAAGCACCGCTGAAATGGCGCGGTTCCAGCAAGACGGTCGACGCCTGACACGCCCGGAAATCGCGGTGTTGATGGCCTGGACCAAAATCGTCTTGTTCGATGACCTGGTTTCGTCGGATGTGCCAGACGATCCATATTTCAATGACACACTGGAAAGCTATTTCCCGAAAGGCCTGCGCAAGCATGCATCGGTGATGCAAGCCCACAGACTGAAACGCGAAATCATCTCGACGGTGCTGGCCAATCGCATTGTCGATATTGCCGGCCCGGTCTTTATCCTACGCTTGCGCGAACAAACCGGTACGCCAGCCGCCGCGATCGTCGCCGCTTTTGAAGTTGCCTATGCCCTACTCGGAGCGGCGGACTTGCTGGCCAAAAACTATCAGCTCGACAATCAGGTTCCGGCCCAGCGCCAGATGGCGATGCAATCCCTGATCGCGACCTCTCTCGAGACGCTGACGCATGGCGCCTTGCGCACCATCGAAGCCGGCTCAATTCGCGACCGGATCGAGGCGCTCGGGGCGTCTAACGAGGCCTTGCAGGCGATCGAGACGGGTCAGTTACCCGCTTATCAGCGCGCGCTTCAACAAAGACGCGTCAAACAAATCGCCCGGGATGGCATTCCGACCGACTTGGCTGAAGCGTTTGCGCAAACGCAATTGGCCGCCAATGCGCCGCTTATCTCCCAGCTTGCGACACGCTCGCAGGCCAAGCCCGCTGAAGCGATCAATGCCTATCTCGCCGTCGGCGATGCACTGTCGCTGGACCGGCTTCGCAATGCCGCAGATCAAGCATTGCTGGACATGCCCTACTGGGACCGTCTTGCAACCCGCGGTCTGGTTCGAGAGCTTGAGCAATTGCAATCGGACGCGGCGCACCTGGCGCTCAAGACGGATACGCCAATGGCATGGGTCGATCAGTTCCGGTCAGCACGCAGGGCTCTGCTAAGCGAAATCAAAACCTATACGGGCACAAAACCGAGCTTCGCACAATTTGCGCTGGCGACCGACGCCGTCCGCAAATTCATGCAGCACGCCGCTCAATCCTAGTTGAAAAGCCGAAATGAGCGGGCCCACCGAACGGGGACTGTCCAGTGGGCCCTACTGACCTCATCCGCAGGCTGGGTGGGGGGACGCACGCGGAGGCCAGATAACTTATTGTGACGATTATGCCCCAATCCGAATTTATATAGAGCGAACCTGACACGAAGCCAAGAGAAAAATTCATCGTCCTCTGTAACATTTAAGCAATTTTCATTGCCTCGTCTGAGTCCTGTACAGAAATTGTACTGGTATCGGGGGACAAAGGTTCGCCATTCGCGGACAAGAGCACGGCCAACCACCTTGTTGATTCTGACTGTGCAAATAAAATCATCATCAATACAGTTAACGGCGCCGATAAGAACATCCCTGGAATACCCCAGATCGCCCCCCAAATAGCCAGTGCAAGCAGCACGACCAGAGCCGACAGATTGAGTGTATCTCCCATAATCCGCGGCTGCACGAAATTGCCAATCGAGAACTGCCAAAAACTCACACCAAGGAAAACCAGCGCCGCGAAGATATAGCTGTCATTCGGGGCATCGCCGGGAATCCAAGGAGCGATTTCAGGCTGAACCAGCGCGAAGAGGGGCGGCACCAGCGCAGCGACAATCGAGCCGATGGTCGGAATGTAATTCAGCACAAAAATCAGCGTCGACAGAAATAGAACATTGTCCACGCCGAGCGCCGTCAAAGTCAGGTAGGTCAAGAACGTGATCAGCGCGCTGATAACGGTTTGTGTCCACAAATAGGTTTCGATCCCGCGCCGCGCCGCATCACCTACTTCTTTGACTTGCGCACGCTGTTCAGGATCAGCGAAGATGCGGTCCAGTTTGGTTGGCCACGCCGACTGCGCCAGAAACAGAAATGCGACATAGATCAGGATCAGGACCAGATCGCCGGTTAAGCCGCTCGTGGCCGACGCGATTGTGCCCAGGAAAGCCTGTCCGGAATCATTAAACACCAATTCTGTCAGGGTCGGTGCATCGCCGAGATGTAGCCAGCCATAAGCGTCCTCGATGAGCGCGTTGATGCGCACCAGGTATGCATCACCCTGAATACCAAACTCGGCAATGCCGCGCGCCATCATCGCCAGGAAGCCAACAAAGCCGCCAATCACCACCAGGATGGCCAAAACGCGAGACCAGTCAAGCTTGAGCAAGTCAGAGCGCCCATCAATTGCACGTGCGAAGCCTTCGATGATCAGAAACAAAAAGACCGCCAAGGCGAACGGCGCCAGAATATCGCGCCCAATATATAGCAGCGCGATGATCACACCGGTTGCAATCACCCATATTCCCGACATTCCAGACTTCAGTGTCATCAACTTCCTCCTCGTTGCGCCCATCATTCGTATAGGTGCGTTGTCGGGATTCAGGAAGAGGAACGGGGCCGGCCAGCTGATGATTGCAAAGCGGTGGTAATCTGCGCGGCGGTCGTCGCCGCGCTCTCGTCCAGTACCGAGCGTTGGATATCCAACAACTCAACCAACGTGCAATTTGAGATAAGCTGCGCGGCACGACGTGACGGGTCGAGCAGCATGGATTTCGTCGCCAGGATTGTGGCAGGTGTCTGCAAAGCATCAAATTTGCTTTCGACATCATACGTAAACGCCGCATGGAAGGTCGCATTCATACGCGGTCCATTCCCGGCCGTATCCGCGAACAGCGCCAGACATTGTTCGATTGGCTGAATACGAGACCGGTTGGTTACGGCCATGTCCCAAACTTTGCGCAGGCTTTCGAGGTCTGTCGACGCCTCAAACGGCGCGCCAACCACCGGTAAGTATTTCGCGCGCGTGTCCGGATCGAAGGCAGGTACATCGACCAAGACGAGCTGCTTGACGACGGAAGCCCTCTGCAAAGCGACTTCAACCGCAACCAAACAACCAGAGTGAAAGCCCGTGACCTGCACGTCTGATTGCTCTGATAAGTCGTCGATAACGGCGAGCATTGAAGCAGCATAGTCTTCGACGGACGGGCGCGTTTTGTCGCCATCCGATCCGCCCTGGCCCGGATAGTCCGGCGCGATCACCCGGCGGTTCTGTGCCAGATGCGGGAGGATGTTTGCATAGGCAATCGAGCTAAACGGCGCGGGCGAAAAGCAATACAGGTCTGGCTGTGAGTGGGCGCCACCTGGATCCGCCATGCGCCAATGGACCTGGCCTTGTGGGCCATCAGAATAGCCTTTGCGAATGATCATGTTGTCGCCGTTTCATTCGGCGCATCGCCGCTCAACCGGTTCATTTGCGCGACATAGAGGCGGTAAATGACGGGTAGCAAAAGGATCGGGATTGTCCCGTAAATGATCGGAACGACCCCAACGGCGAGGTTGAGATTATCCTCACCAAATACACGCGAAGAGAGCGTCCCGACGGTTGGAAACCCAAGCCACAGCCCCGCCATCGAAATCGCCATATAGTAGAGCGCGACAACTTGACCACGGATCTGTGCCGGCGTGATCAAAAGCAGAGCGGTCACCCCAACCCCGGAGACCATGCCGATCCCGATCGTATTCACGCAAAGCACGGCATAAGCGGTCCAGCCTGTCGGCATGAACATCGCGATCACGCCTGTCGGCACCATGATCAACAATCCCGCCGCCATGATCCGGAACGGCGCTTCGCGCATGCCCGCTTTGGTCCAGCGATCAGACAGATAGCCCCAGGCAAGAATATTCGCCGGGCCAATGATCAACAGCGCGGTCGCATTGACGATGGCATAATACTCGGTTTCCCACCCCCAGACGCGGTTAAATGTCGATGCCAGGAAGCCCTGACTATAAGCGATGATGGTCATCACGCAGACAATCGAAACGAAGCCCAGATAAGTGCCCCAGTATCTCGCAATATAGCCGAGCGCATCACCGACATTATTGCCCTTCAAACTGTCATCCTGGACCGTCGTGAGGCGCCGTTCGGGTTCTTGAAGAAAGAAGATCCAGGCAGCGACGAGCAGACCTGGCAATCCGATCATGAAGAAAGCGAGCTGCCATGGTGCGAGCATGCCGAGCAATGGCACTTCAATGCCTTGCGTGGTCTTGGCCCAGATCAGAATACCGCCGCCGAGGAAGCCGGCAACACTGGCCCCGACGACGAGCGCCATTGTGTAAAAGGCGATTGGCTTTCCGCGTTCTTCGGGCGGGAAACTGTCGCCGATCATTGAGAATGTGGCTGGGCTGAGCGTGGCCTCGCCTGCCCCGACGCTGAGCCGCGCCATGAACATTTGCCAGAAATTCTGCGCGACGCCTGAAACGGCTGTCGCCAACGACCAGAACGCCACGCCAATGCCGACCAGCCAGGTACGCCGAACGCGGTCGACGAGCCAGCCAATGAACAAACCAGAAGTCGCATAGACCACGGAAAATGCTGGCCCCAGGATCAAGCCAATCTGTTCATCCGAGAGATTGAGGTCGGCTTTGATAGGCTCGATCAGAAGCTCAATAATCTTCCGGTCAGCATAACTGAAGACGTAGGCGACTGTCAGCGCGATCACCAGGATCCAGCCTTTGTTAGCCGGAGGGTATGGCTTAATGGTCGCCGATTCTGTTTCGGTCATGATCTATCCCTCCAGGATCGTGTAAATAACAATCAGATTATCGTCGAAATCAACGATTCCGACCTCGCGACCAATACGGCCATCATTGGTTTCAAGACGCTCTTCGGGGAACACGGTCAGGCCTAGCGCGCGCGCGCCGGTCATGATCGCATCAGGGTCGGCGACGTCGAGAACGATCGCACTGCGGCGCGGCGCGGGTACTGGCGGCAAGTCAATGCCTTTGATCTCAGTCAGCGCCATGACTCGAACCTGGTCTCGGGTCGACAGCGTGCAAAAACCCAGCTCTGCACCGTCTGGAATGTTGAATAACGGGATCGAATAACTGTTTGGGTTGTGGCCATGCTGATAGGCGACGTCGAAGCCCAGCACGTCGCGATAAAAAGTCAGCGCCCGGTCCAAGTCAGCGACCACGAAATTGCCGCGCTGAAATCTCACAGAGGCTTTGTCACTGACATTCTGCTTGGTCATACCCACTCCTCAGGTTCGCCGCCGACCCGGCACAATTGTTTCCCAGCATTCTGACCCATATACAGCCCGGCCAGAGCGCTTGGCATATTCTCAAAACCGTCGGTAATCTGTTCGACGGGTTTCAGCTGCCCGGCTTTGATCCAACGCGCCATCTCGTCCATCGCACGGTCCCAGTCGGCCAAATGATTATAGACAAAGAAGCCGCGCATCTGACTGTCAGTGCGACGCAGACGGGTATAGTCCGGCAAGTGATACGGCTCGTCTCGGGCATATTCGCTGATGGATCCGCAAAGCACGATTCTGGCGCGCGGGCGCAGATGGTCCATCACGGCATCCAAGGTCTCGCCGCCGACATTGTCGAAATAGAGGTCTACACCACCGGGCACTGTAGTGGCCAACATATCTGCCACGTTTTCCGACTTGTAATCGATCGTTCGCGAACACCCGAGCTGCTCTGCGAGAGCGCATTTTTCCTGGCCTCCGGCAATCCCGATGACGTCGCAGCCTGAAACATTTGCGGCCATTTGAATGACCATGGACCCGACGCCGCCAACGGCGCCTGAGGCAACAACCGTCTCGCCCCGTTTCGGTGCTCCAACGTTATAAAGCCCCGCCCAAGCCGAAAGACCCGTCATCCCAAGTGCGCCAAGACCGAGCGACGCCGGAAGACCATTTTGCGGCATGCGGCGGAACTTTTCCGCCGCCGTCATTTTCGAGATTTTGTGAGTCTGCCAGCCTATTTGGCCCTGGACCACTTGCCCTTCTGCCCAGTCGGGATGTCTCGATTTCACAATCTGTGCGACGCCGCGTCCGTGTATGACACCACCAATCTCCACGGGGGTTTCGCCGGCAAAAGATTGACCACTCATATAGCCGCGCATGACCGGTGCGAGACTGAGATACAGGGTCTTTAAAAGCACTTCGCCCGCTTCAAGGTCAGGCAACAGGTGTTCTTTCCAGGCAAAATCTTCAGGTCTGACATTTCCTTCGGGTCGGCGCGCCACAGTCCATTGCTGGTTCAGCGTATCGTCCATGATGACAGAAGCAGATAGATCCCGAAACGTTGTCATCTTCCCGGTTAGTCGTGGACTTTGACGATTTGATTGACCTCAAAAAAGTAGCCGTCGAGGTCCCAGAAAGAGCAGCCAATCATATCTTTGACTTTGCCATCTGCGCCTGTCACCGACCAGTCGCGTGGTTCGGAATGAATGCGGCTGCCCAGCGCTCGGGCTCGTTCCAAAGCGCCTTTCGCATCTTGCGATGCGACAACAAAAACCGGCACGCCAAACTTGATCTCCGTCGGCAACTCCTCCGGCGCATCCATTTTGGGGTCTAGCCATTCCAACAGGCCGATCATCCCAATCAGGTCATGATTGGCCTTGAGAATAATCAAGCGTGTCTGGTCGCCTTTTTTACCTGCGGCGAGCTGATCACCTGACAGCGTAAACGGCGTATCCATCCAGCGGCTCATGCCAAATACTTGCTCATACCATTCAGCGGCACGGTCGCCGTTTCTGACCAGAAGCGTGGTCCGTTTTATGTCATCCGCCAATTGATATATCCTTTGCCCGTCTCCCCTTGTCTAACGCTGAAACGACGCGCTTGTGAAGAGGGTTTCGAGAAGGATGTTGAGAGCAGACAGCTCTAAGGCGGTTAGAACTGCTTAGGAGACAACCAGCACGCATTGCTCATCAAGGCTTGGACGCGCCAGGACCACGCGCTTCAGTCCTGGAAGTTTTGGCTTCAGATCATTCGCAGCCCAGATCGCGATCCGCTCAAGCGTTGGCACGGCAAGGCCATCAATTTCATTCAGCAAGCGATGGTCGAGCTTTTCTGCGGTCTCTGCCAGGATCGATGCCAAATCAGAAAAATCCTGCACCCATTCTTCACCCGGCTGAACCGTTCCAGCGACAGTCGCTTCCAGACGGAAGGAATGACCATGCACATTTCGATACGGATGCCCTTCAGGCTTGCCGCCCATATAATGCGCCGCTTCGAACGAGACCGCTTTGGTAATCTCGAATACCTGACCTTCTACTTTCAAGGCAGACCGATCAGTTTGTGTGTCTGTAAGCTCAATCGCCATTTCGGATGCTTCATACAATACGCGGCGGCTGCCGCAATGTTCTGGGCGTGCGCCGTATCATCTTTAGGCTGCAGAAAAAAGTGTTCAAACTGCAAGCTTTCAAAACGGGTCGGTTGCGCCTCCGGCTCATCTTGCGGAAATACCAGCTTCAACTCATTGCCAGAAACTTGCTGCAGGTCGGCATTTGCCTTGGGGCTGACGCAGATCCAGTCCAGTCCGTGGGGCGCATCCAGCGTGCCATTGGTTTCGACTCCGATTTCGAAACCGGCGGCTTTCAACGCAGTGATCGCTTGCAGGTCGAGCTGCAAGAGCGGCTCACCGCCGGTGCAGATGACATATGGCACACCGCCATTCGGCGCCGCATCAGACCATACGCTAAGCACATGCGCCGCGAGCGCATCAGGGCCAACAAATTTGCCACCATTTTCGCCATTCGTACCGACAAAATCCGTATCGCAGAAATTGCACACGGCACTGGCGCGATCGCGCTCTAGGCCGGACCAGAGATTACAGCCAGCAAAGCGCAGGAACACGGCTGCTCGTCCCGTCTGCGCGCCTTCGCCTTGCAGCGTGACATAAGCTTCTTTGACGGAATAGGTCTTCATGCGGCGCCCTTTGATTGCCAGGTGTCATAGCCCTTTGCCCTCAGTTCGCAAGCTGGGCAGGTTCCGCAACCATAGCCCCATCCATGCCGGCGGGTGCGATCCCCGAGATAGCAAGTGTGCGACTCCTCAACCACGATCTCGACCAGCGCCTCACCGCCAAGCTCGTCTGCCAGCGTCCAGGTCTCAGCCTTGTCGAGCCACATCAGCGGCGTATCGATGTTGAAGGGTCGGTCCATACCTCGCGCGAGCGTCAGTTCTTGCGCGTCCAAGGTGGTGCGCCGACAATCCGGGTAACCCGAATAGTCGGTCTCGCACATGCCGCCGACCAGGCTTGATATGCCGCGTCGCCAAGCAATCGCACCCGCCAAGGTCAGGAATAAAAGATTTCGCCCGGGAACGAATGTGTTCGGTAAGCCATTCTCTGCGACGACGATTTCGGTGTCCTTGATCATGGCGGTGTCGCTGATCTCGCTCAGCACCGAAACATCGCACACTCTGTCATCGCCGAGCTTATGGGCCCAGTGTGGAAACGCATCCTTTATCGCTGCAATGATTTTCGGTCGGCAGTCGAGTTCCACGGCGTGGCGTTGTCCGTAGTCGAAGCCAACAGTTTCCACGCGGTCATAGTGCGACAGCGCATAGGCCAGACAAATCGTCGAATCCTGGCCGCCTGAAAACAGCACCAGCGCGGACGTTTCTGTCATGGCATTTTCTCCTATCAGGCGACTAAATCGTCCCTGTGTCTCACTACTTTTCCCAGCGTCTCATAGCGCTCGGATTTCGTGTATCAAAGGACACACAACAGTGTCCATCAAACTGTCTCTTGCTGGATACTTGTTGACAAAAGACCCGGTCAGATCCGTCATGAAATCAGAGGCGTTCCAAAACAAAATGCGGCGCCAGTGGGGATGCACAAAGCAACCATGTGCCCAACAATCAGGCACAGACCCGCAACACTGGTAAAATATACCGCCACGCCGGGTTGGGCGTGAAGGAGGAAGCGCAAGGGCGGTCTGTATGGATCGCCCTTGTGTTCTTCTCAGACATAGGTTGTCGGCCCGGCGCAACAATCGAACCGTGTGAACGAAAGCGCACTTGTTGATTGATCGCAGCCCTTCACCTCGCGTAAATCATTGACAAGTTGTCGCGGCTCACTCTGACATGTTCGGGAGGCATTCTCGGGATACACGAGAAGCCCATGAGGAAACGTAAAAAATCTCGAACCGCCACTGGCAGGTTCCGAGGGAGGAGTTAAAAATATGAAAGTCGCAAGACACTCGAATTATATCTTGTTCGCGGGAGCTTCTGCGCTCGCGCTGTCATTGGCCGCGCCAGCCGCCGTCGCTCAGGATGCGGATGACGACGCCGAAGCCAGAACCCTCAGCACCGTCGTTGTGACGACGCAGAAGCGGGACGAATCAATTCAGGATGTTCCGATCGCGGTTTCCGCGTTTGATCCAGACGCGCTTGAGCGTTTGAACATCGAAACCGGTTCAGATCTGCAATTTAACATTCCGAACTTTGGCTCGACGCAAGGTAACTTCTCTGCTGGCGGCATTTCTATTCGCGGCATTATTAACGCAGCCGTTGGTGCATCATCTGATGCCGCGGTGGGTACACACATTAACGGCGTTTCCTCTTCAGGCTCGACACTGCTCGAAACTGAATTCTACGACGTTGAGCGGATCGAGATCCTGCGTGGCCCTCAAGGAACACTATATGGCCGGAACGCGACAGGCGGCGTGGTCAATGCGATTACCTCCAAGCCAGTCCTGGAAGAGTTCAATGCCAGCCTTGAAGGCACTTACGGCGAATTCAACAATCAAAAACTCACCGGTCATGTAAACGTACCGCTTGGCGAAAACCTCGCTGCTCGTGTTGCTGGGTTCTATCTCAGTCGTGATGGCTATTCTGACGCCATTCTGCCGGATGGCAGCAAAGAAGACGTCGATGGACGTGACCTCTGGGCGGTTCGCGCGACTCTTGGCGGTGACATTACCGATAAGCTCTCGTTCTGGGTGATGGGCGAGCATTATGAAGAAGACTCGACGCGAACACGTGCGACCAAGCAGCTGTGTACAAAAGATACGCGGCCATTCCCGTTCAACCAGGGCTGTGTGCCATACCAAGTTGAAGGCCTGGGCTATGCCCGTGACGCCAATGGCAATCCAATTCAGGTTTCGCCTGGCTTCGGCACGGTTGACACGTCAGGTACTTTGGGCGGCGTTTTCGCGGCAAACCTTGGTCTGTTCCCAGCGTTTGGAACCGACAGCAACGCTGGCGCCACCACGTCAACCAACTTGCGTGAGTTTGAAACCAATCTCATCCCTACTTTTGAGGGCGAGTCGAATACGGTTCAGGCAGAAATCAAGTATGAGTTCGATAATGACCTGACCTTTACCTTCCTGGCCAGTCATAATGATAATTACCGCGCCTTTACCGATGACTATAACAAGGGCGTCGGAACAACAAAATTCGAAGTCGGGTTCTTCACACCAGATCTTGATGGCGACGGCGACGGCGACTTCCCAGGTCTTGAAGGCTTCGGTTTGCCTGGCACACCTGTAGATACACGTCTACGTACGCCAGCGGATACGCTGCTCGCGACAGACCGTTCAAGCTCAGACTTCGAAACCACGTCTCTTGAGGCCCGTTTGCAGTCTGACTTTGATGGCGACTTCAACTTCACGGTCGGTGCCTTGAAACTCGATTCAATTGGCGAAACCAATTATTTCGTGTTCTTCAACACAGCTGAAGCGCTCTCCGTGTTCAACGGACTGCCAGCTGACCGCACCTACTTCCTCAGCCGCAGCCCTTACAAGCTGAAAGCGGTTGGTGCCTTTGGTGAAGCGTATTGGGATGCCACAGACAATCTGACCTGGACCCTGGGTCTGCGTTACACCAATGACCAAAAGCGTCAGGAAAACACGCCTAGCCTCTTGCTAGAGGCGCCAGGGCCAACGGGTGGCTTCAATGATGAAGTTGGAACCCAAAATGGCTATTTCCAGGGCGGCCCAGCTCAAGAAGCTGAGTTTGAAGAAATCACAGGCCGTTTCGGCTTTGATTATCAAATGGGTGCCTTCGGGTTTACCGATGACACTTTGCTCTACGGGAACATCGCGCGTGGCTATAAAGGCGGCGGTATCAACCCACCGCAATCTGCCGGACTTGCGTCGGTCAGCAACACGTTTGACCCGGAATTCATCAACGCCATCGAAGTCGGCTCAAAGAGCACACTCTTCGGCGGCGCTGGTATCCTGAACCTGGCAGCGTTCTACTATGATTATGAAGGCTATCAGATCTCGTCCATCGTGAACCGGACATCGGTCAACGAAAACGTTGATGCGACGGTCCAAGGCTTCGAAGCGGAATTCTACTATCAGGTGACTGAGAATTTCCGCGTCGACTCGACGATTGGTCTGTTGAACACTGAGCTCGCTGATCAAGCGCCGCTTCTGGATACATATGACCAAACCGGCGGCGACCCGAACTTCGTTGTCGTCAAGGATGCAGGAACCACGCAAAATTGTATTCAGCCGATTGCCGACGTGAATACGTTGTTGACCGCTGCTGGCGGGGCTTTTGCTGGAGGTGCTGCATTGCTCTGTACGCCAAATGCTGCGTCAGCTGCCATTGGCGGAGTTTCGCTCAATCAATTGGTCGCAGCGAATGGTCTTCTAGATAGTAATGGCGACACTTTGGTGTTCGAGGAGCTGGTCGGAAACCCGGTCGACGTCTCAGGCAATAGCCTGCCGCTCGCACCGGAGGTCACATTCTCTATCGGCGCTGAATATGTCTTCGACATCAATGATAGCTGGGACATGTCGGTTCGGGGTGACTTCTACCATCGCGGTGAAGTCTTCACACGGATCTTCAACCTGGAAGCCGACCGTCTGGATAGCTTCCAGAATGCCAACGCAGCAATCCAGTTCACCAATGACGAATTGGACATGGAACTTGAACTCTACGTCAAGAACCTGCTCGAAGATGACCAGCAAACGTCTCAGTATCTGACGGATGCGTCTTCTGGCCTGTTTACCAACACTTTCCTACTCGAGCCTCGCCAGTTTGGCGTCCGAGTCGCAAAACGCTGGTAGGTCACAAGGGGCCCTTGCGACGCGCAGGGGAGAGAGGGGAAGGGCGATCCGTACGGGTCGCCCTTCTTTCTTTTGTGCCCAAAGCAACTATGTTCTGAGCCAAAGTGATTTCAGGAGATTCGCCGTGCTGCGTTCAAGCCTATCTATTCTCGCCTTTGCCATACTCACCGCTTGTGCAGGTCAGGCTGCTGCTCCCGAACCGGGTGCAGATGGCTCAATAGTCTCCGACTCGGGCCTGAAACTCACCCCAATCGCTGAAGAGCTGGAATTTCCGTGGGGCATGGCGGCGCTCCCAAATGGCGATTTGCTCGTCACGGAACGCGAAGGTCGTCTCCGCCTGATCCGATCTGATGCTTTGGTAGACGCACCAGTGACCGGCTTGCCGGACGATATCCTGGTCGATGGACAAGGCGGTTTGCTGGGGATCACGCTCGATCCGGCTTTTGCGACAAATCGGAAATTCTATCTCAGCTATTCAAAAAATATGGGTGAAACCAACACAACCGCTGTTGTTTCAGCGATCCTGTCCGAAGATGCCAGCGCGATGCGCGATGTCACCGAAATCTTCCTGGGTGAGCCCCGCACAACCACGTTCCATTATGGCTCGCGCATGGCGTTTCTTCCGGATGGCTCAATGATCGTCACGCTGGGCGATGGGTATCGCTATATGCAGGACGCGCAGAATACCGACCTGCTGCACGGGAAAATTGCCCGCATCATGCCCGATGGCACCCTGCCCGCGGACAATCCTTTCGCCGCTGGCGGCGGTAATCCAGCGGTGTGGTCATACGGACACCGCAACGTTCAAGGCCTGGTCTATCATAGCGCCTCTGACACGCTGATCGCGCATGAGCATGGTCCGAAAGGCGGCGACGAACTGAACATCATCGAGCCCGGGAACAATTATGGCTGGCCGGTCATCACTTATGGCATCAATTATGACGGTACGATCATTACCGATGAAACCGAGGCGCCGGGCCTTGAGCAACCGGCCGTGAAATGGGTGCCATCGATTGCCCCGTCAGGCATGGCCGTCGTTCAAACAGCCGGATTCGAAGACTGGGCTGGGGATTTGCTGATTGGCGCCATGGATGGCCCGAGCGGGCAGAAACTGGTTCGCGTCGATGTCAGCGCGGATGGCACGATTGGCGCAACTGAAGACCTGCTCGCTGATCTGCAAACCGGGTTCCGAGACGTGATTTCAACGCCAGACGCGATTTATGTCGCGACGAATATGTTGGATGGGGTCGTGTACCGCGTCGAGAAAGCGAACTAAACGCCTCGGCGAGACCGGAGTGCGGTTGCGAGCGTACCATCATCGAGATGGTCCAGCTCGCCGCCCACCGGAACGCCATGCGCCAGACGCGTGACTTCGACGCCGAGGCCTTCAAGCCGCTCGGCGATATAGTGCGCTGTGGTCTGGCCGTCGACCGTCGCGTTCAGCGCCAGAATGACTTCCCGGATTCCGCCTTGCTTGATGCGGTCGATCAGCATGCCAATCGTCAAATCATCTGGCCCGATACCATCCAGCGCGCTCATCACGCCGCCCAGCACATGGTAGCGCCCTCGAAACGCTGCAGCGCGCTCCAGCGCCCACAGGTCAGGCACGTCTTCCACGACACAAATCACCGCGTCATCGCGCCCTGTGGCCTGGCAAACCGCACAGGGCTGTAGCGTGTCATAGTTGCCGCACGTGCGGCATTGTTCGATCTTGTCTGCTGCATCTGCCAGAGCTTCGGCCATTGGCCGCAGCAAGGTGTCCTGTCGCTTCAGCAAGAACAAAGCGGCGCGCCGGGCCGAACGCGGGCCAAGGCCTGGTAGGCGCGCGATCAGATCGATCATGCGTTGAATCTCTGGGCCGGCGGACGTTTTGCTCATGCGCGCTAATGTGCGGGACTCGGCGCGAGAGGCAAGAGCGCGGTTTCAGCTTTGCAGAATCCCGTTTTAGGGTTATCACCCTAATATACAAAAAAACGGAGGCAACATTGGCAGACACGGCACACGGATTAGGCGCAGCAGGAATACCGGATCCCAAAAGCGTTTCGCTTGAGACGCTCGACGTTTCAGTGGCTGAGCTTTTTGAAGCGAATGTGCATGGTGAGTATTTCCGCCGTCTGCGCAATGAGGACCCGATACATTATTGCCCCGAGAGTCCGTTTGGTCCGTATTGGTCGATTACGAAATACCAGGATATCATCGCCGTCGACTCCAATCACAAAGTGTTTTCCTCGCAGGACAATATCGTCATCGGCGACGCCCCGGAAGGCATGGAAACACCGATGTTCATTGCCATGGATGGCTCACCGCACGTGACACAGCGCAAGACTGTGAGTCCTGCCGTGGCCCCGTCTCAATTGTCCGAGATCGAAGCCCTGATCCGTCAGCGCGTTTGCAACATTCTCGATGACTTGCCGATTGGGGAGGAAATCAATTGGGTCGAGCACGTCTCTAAAGAATTGACGACGCAAATGCTGGCAACCCTGTTCGATTTTCCATTCGAAGACCGTCACCTTCTGCCTTATTGGTCGGATGTTGCGACGACGTCAGAAACAGTTGGCATCGAAGTCGATATGGATGCCCGCATGCGCACACTGGAAGAATGCTACGCCTATTTCGCCAAGCTCTGGCAAGAACGCGCCGCCCAGCCAAAGAAATTCGATTTCATTTCCTTACTCGCGCACAATCCTGAAACTGCGGACATGGTGAATGACCCGCAGGAGTTTCTGGGCAATCTCATTTTGCTGATCGTCGGTGGCAATGACACCACCCGCAACTCGATCAGCGCTGGCGTGGTTGAACTGAATCGAAATCCGGATGAGTTCGCGAAACTGAAATCCAATCCGTCCCTGATCCCGAATATGGTCTCCGAGATCATTCGCTATCAGACCCCACTTGGTCATATGCGCCGCACGGCGCTCGAAGATATCGAGCTGGGCGGCAAACAGATCAAAAAAGGCGATAAAGTCGTGATGTGGTATGTTTCCGGCAATCGCGACGAGACCGTGATCGAGGATCCAGACCGATTCTGGATCGATCGCCCGAATGCCCGCCGACATCTGTCCTTTGGCTTTGGTGTGCATCGCTGCATGGGCAACCGAGTCGGCGAGATGCAACTTCGTATCCTGTGGGAAGAAATTCTCAATCGTTTTGACCGGATCGAACTGGTCGGTGAGCCAGAGCGGGTGCTGTCCAACTTCGTCATGGGCTACACCAATGTTCCAGTCGTGGTGCACGCCAAAACCTGATGAAGACGCGGGACCGAATTCTGATAAAGGCTCGGGATCTGTTCAATGCCGAGCGGTTCGGCAATGTCACAACGGCTGACCTGGCGGGCGCGTGCGGCATTTCCGAAGGCAATCTCTGGTATCACTTCAAGAATAAGCGAGCTCTGCTCGACGCGATCACTGAAATGTTCCTGAACGATGTTGAAGGGCGTCTGGCGATGCTGCCAAGCGCCCCTGATACCATCCTCAAGGATTATGCTGACATGCTGGCTGCCCTGATGTCAGAGATCAGGCTGTATCGCTTCCTCTACCGCGATCAGGCCGATTATGGCGAACATACAGACCGTCTCTTGCAACGTTTGCCAGGCATATACCGAGATACACATGCGCAATTTCAAACCTTCCTGCTTGGTATGATCAAAGCGGGGCACTTGGACCTCAGCCCTGATCGCATTCCGGTTCTGGCCACCAATAGCGTCATCATTCTGCGCTATCACCTGGAATATTTGCGCGAGCGTGGCGAAGATAGCGAGCAAGGTTCAGGCGCCGTGCGTAGCGCGATTTCGCAGCACCTGACCCTGTTCGAGACCGCCCTCACACCGGCGGCGCATCAGGCGCTCCTCGCGGCCTTGAACCTTTCATTGGAAACCGCCTAGCGTTCCAACGTCGCGGTCGCGACGTCATCACCTCTTCCGCCCATAGACGAAGCAGATAAGACTATGTCCTGAGCGATGCTGAAAGGAGACCGTCATGGGACATGAGGGTCAGGAGCTGCTGATCAAGGATGCGCTGGTCTTTTTGCTGGCGGCCGGATTGGTCGTGCCAATCTTACGCGCGCTCAAGCTTCCGGCGGTGGTTGGGTTCATTCTCGCTGGTCTTGCCCTTGGGCCAAGCGGCGTAAGCGCTTTCAGCGAGCAAGTGCCCGTCCTCGAATATGTCACCATATCCGATCCTGCCGCGGCGGCGCCATTTGCTGAACTCGGCGTGCTGTTCCTCTTATTCCTGCTCGGGCTTGAACTGTCTTTTCAGAAACTCTGGGCACTGAAACGCACGGTGTTCGGCGCCGGATTATTACAAGCAATCCTCAGCGCAATCGTGATTGGCTACGGGCTCAGCCTGTTTGGCTTCCCGGCCACTGAAGCGGTGATTATCGGCCTGGCGCTGGCCCTGTCCTCGACCGCAATTGTGATGCAGATCCTTGTTGAGAAGCGACGCGCCGCGAGCCCGGTTGGGCGCAGCGCCCTGGGTGTCTTGCTGTTTCAGGACATTCTCGTCGCTCCGATCCTGATCTTTGTTGGCTTTACGGCCAGCCGTGGCGAAGCAGATCTCGCAACCGTCCTGCTCCAGGCCGCGTTTAACGGCATTGTTGCGCTGGCCGTGATCTTTCTCATCGGGCGCTATTTGCTGCGCCATCTGTTCCGTCTGGCAATCAATGCAGGCGGCCGAGATTTTCTGATGGCGATCACCCTGCTCACTGTGGTGGGGGCGTCGGTGATTACCGCCAATGCTGGTCTCTCCCTCGCGCTCGGGGCATTCCTGGCGGGCCTGTTGCTCGGCGAGACAGAGTTTAAACACCAGACCGAAATTGACCTTGAGCCTTTTAAAGGCCTCCTGCTCGGCCTGTTCTTCCTGACCGTTGGCCTGGCTATTGATCTGTCTGTGGTGATCGAAAACTGGCAAATTGTGCTCGGTGGGCTGATCGCCCTCCTGACCATCAAGGCGATTATCGCTTTCACAGCCATTCGGATCTTTGCCGGCAACAATGCGGTCTCGTTCGAAACTGCCTCTTTGCTGGCTCCGGCAGGCGAATTTGCCTTCGTCGTTCTCGGCGCCGGTGTCGCGGCGGGATCGGTCGCGTCCGGCAATGCCACGGTGATGGCTGCGATTGTCGCGCTGTCCATGTTACTCACGGCTGGCATCTGGCGCCTTGGTCGATGGTTGGCGCAGACCCTCAGTCCGCCAAAAATCGCAAATCCCATCCCTGCTGATCACACAACCAGCGAAGGTCATATTATTGTCGCCGGGTTCGGACGAGTGGGCCGGGCTGTGGCGGATATTCTGGAAAAGGAAGATGCCGAAATCGTCGGCCTCGACACCAATCCGGCGACCGTTTCAATACAACGCAATCTGGGGCGCCAGGTCTATTTCGGAGATGGCGGCCGCGAAGAAGTCCTGCACAAAGCTGGCCTGGCGCATGCCAGTCTGGTTGTCGTAACCCTCGACAATCAGTTCAGCGCCGAAAGCATGGTCAAAACTGCCCGGCAGGGCCGACCCGAAGTTCCCATCCTGGCCCGCGCCCGCGATGCCGACCATGCGCAATTGCTCTACAAAGCCGGCGCCACATTCGTCATCCCGGATGCGATTGAAGCCGGCCTGCAAATGTCAGCGCGCGCGCTGGAAGAGATGGGCTATGAATCAGAAACAGTGCGCGCAAGGATCGCACTGGAGCGTGAAACGGAATATCTGATGGCCAATGAGAATGCCAAGGAAACGTCTGATTAGAACGGCATCTTGAAGCCAGGCATCATGCCGCCAAAGCCCGCAGTGGCGTCTTTCATGGCTTTTTCCATGGCCTGATCAAGGTTCTTGCGAGCCTCACGATGTGCCGCTTTGACCAGATCCTCAATGATCTCGGCCTCATCCTGCAGAAGGGATGGATCGATATTGATGGCAATCAGTTCGCCTTTGCCTTTCAGCGTCACTGAAACCAGACCTGCCCCGGCAATACCTTCGGCCTCGGTCTCTTCAATCTGCGCTTGCGCTTCCTGCATCTTGGCTTGCATTTGCTGCGCTTGTTGCATGATTTGGGTGAGGTCGGTCATGGCGGTGAGGTCCTGGCCTTAAGAGCTGCGTTTCAAAGGAACGACATTGTCTGTGAGGGTCGCAGGATCAAGAGGTGCGCTGTCTTCAACTCCGACAACTTTCGCACCAGGTATCGCGGCAAGCGCGGCGGCGATATCAGGGTGTTGCGCCGCATCATCCAGCTTTTCACGGGTTTCGCGGGTGTCTTTCTCTTTTTGCGTTTCAGCACCAGAGTCCGACAGGAGCACGTCCCAATCCATGTCCGTTTCATATTCGAGAAAATCGGTCAGACGCCGCAACAAGTCACGCGGCGCGCCAGGGTCGACGGCGCAGACCAGGCGTCCAGGCTTGAAATTCTCGGCCCGGATATATTTGCGCGCCTCACCCCAGAGTCTGGCTTCCTTGCGCGTATCCAAATGGTCGAGCACATCGCGGAAGTTTGCAAGTTTGCTCTCGCTGGGCGGCACCAGCTGAATGACAGATTGCGCCCCATCAGAAGGGTTTGGCGCAGCCGGCTCAGGCTTTCCCGCGGTGCCCGAAGCCCCTCCCATTGCCAGCATCCGAGCGGCGTCTTCGGGGCTTGGGAGTCGCGCCGCCGTGACCAGGCGAAGGACAACCATACGCAGCGCCGTGTCCGCTTCAGGTGCTGTTTGGGTGTCGCGATAGCCCGATAACAGGATTTGCCAGTTGCGCTGGGCCTGGGCCGGTGTCAGCGCAGCCGCAATCTCATGCGTCCGACGGGTCCAATCTGCCGGGCCTGGCAAACTGTAATTATTCCCGGCCGCTTGCACGGTTGCGATATCGGCCGCGATTTCCAGCATATCCTTGAGAATGATCAGAGGGTCGGCGCCGGCGCGAACCTGTTCGGTCACTTCATCAACGGCCTTTTGAGCCTCGCCCTGAATGGCAAACTCGAACGCATCCAGCAGGCGCAAGCGATCGCCCAGCCCCAGCATGTCGCGGACACGCTCGCCAGTAACCTGATCCCCGTCCAAAGCCTGCACAATGGCCTGATCGAGAATGGACAGACCGTCACGGACCGACCCTTCGGCCGCGCGGGCGATCAGCGCCAACCCCTCTTCAGAGACATTCGCGCCTTCTTTCGAGGCAACTTTCGCCAAATGTTTCGACAGAGCCTCACTCTCGAGTCGCTTCAAATCAAAGCGCTGACAGCGCGACAAAACCGTGATCGGGACTTTGCGAATTTCCGTCGTTGCGAAAATGAACTTCACATGCGGCGGAGGCTCTTCCAGCGTCTTGAGCAGCGCGTTGAAAGAGGCTGTCGACAGCATATGAACTTCGTCAATGATATAGACTTTGTGCCGGGCCGAGACCGGGGCGTAACGCACCCCGTCGAGCAAGTCGCGCATGTCGGCAACACCTGTGCGCGACGCTGCATCCAGCTCAAGCACGTCTGGATGATTGCCAGCCATGATTGCCGCGCAGAAATCGCCCGGCGGATCAAGCTGCATGCTCGGCGCATCATGATCGTCACGGGAATAATTCAGCGCCCGTGCCAAAAGCCGCGCGGTGGTCGTTTTACCAACGCCCCGAACCCCGGTCAGCATGAAGGCGTGCGCCACGCGTTCGGTTTCAAAGGCATTGGTCAGTGTGCGCACCATGGCTTCCTGACCAATCAGATCAGAGAATAGACGCGGACGGTATTTCCGGGCGAGCACCTGATAGCCCTGATCTTTCGGTGCGCCCATTTCGGCGTCACCAAACATCGAAAAAGTCGCATCATCGCGGTCATTTTCGTCCGGAGTTTCGGGCGTTTCGCTCATCGATAAAGCTTATGGCAGGGACTCGGGGGTGGCGGCAAGCAATCTACCGCGCTGAGGGCTGAGATACCCACAAATTATTGCCAACAATAGGCATCATTTGAGCTCAAAATCGATCCGAAAAAGCCAGAAAACATACACGATGTTGCGCCATTTGAAATTCTCATACCGTCTCAATCTAGGCTTATGAAAAATTAAAAAATACAAATATTGCAATGACTTACAAGCCCCCTCATGTTTTGACGATCAACCAGATCAGGACTCCAAGATGCACTTCGTAAAACCAATGACCGCAACAATGGTCTTTCTCGTCGCTGCCTGCGGAAATGGCGGCGACGGCTTCATTAATGACGCGCCAATAATCGACGCCGGAGACCCACAAACCGTCACCGAGGGGACGATTGTGGAACTGACCGCAACCGCGACGGATCCAAATGGAGATTTCATGAACTTCGTCTGGACACAGGTTTCTGGTCCGATGGTTGAATTCGACTTCAGCGGCGGTGTCATACCAACGTTTCGCGCGCCAGATGTCAGCGAACCGACGGAGATCGTGCTGCGTTTTACCGTAACAGACGAGCGAGGCATGAGCGCGTCGTCCACTGTTACATTTACAGTGTTAGACACAGAACGCAGCGCAGAATCCCCGCAAGGCATTCCCAATGATGGTGAAGGCCGCCGCAACCGCGCTCGTGATAAGCGTGACAGAAATCGAATAATGATCGATAGCCGGGAAGTTCGCTCCTATGACGGCGCCAATAATAATCTGACCAATCCCGAATGGGGCGCGACGTTTGAGCAGCTCCAGCGCTGGGGCGAGGCCGATTATGCTGACGATATCGACCAGCTAGCGGGCCGGGATCGCCCAAGTGCAAGGGCGGTCTCAAACGCCATTGCTGATCAGATAGAAGGCACGTCTCTGCCGAATACCGTGAATGGCACAGACTTTGTCTGGCAATGGGGGCAATTCGTCGATCACGATCTCGACCTCACGGACGGCGCTGAAGAATCAGCCGACATCATCGTCCCTGAGGGCGATCCATTCTTTGACCCGAACAGCACCGGCGCCCAGGTCATTACTTTCAACCGCGCCCTGTTTGATGCCGCGACTGGAACCGATGCGAACAATCCCCGCCAGCAGGAAAACGAGATTACCAGCTGGCTTGATGGATCAATGGTTTATGGGTCGGATGATGACCGTAACGCCGCTTTGAGAGTTGCGGGTACGCCGCTCCTAAAGACCAGTGATGGCAATCTATTGCCCTTCAACACGGACGCCCTTGGCAATGCGAACGGTTTTGTCGCAACCCCGGAATCCCTGTTCCTGGCAGGCGATGTGCGCGTCAATGAACAATTGGGTCTGACGGTCATGCATACCTTGTTCGTTCGCGAGCATAACAGGCTGGCTGCGCAGTTCCTCAACGCTGATCCTACCGCCGATCACGACGCGATCTTTGAAGCGACGCGGCGTTTGGTGATCGCGAAACTTCAAGTGATCACTTATGATGAATGGTTGCCCGCTCTGCTCGGGCCGGATGCGCTGGACCCTTATCGCGGCTATGATGAGACCATTAATCCAACCATTTTCAACGAGTTCAGCGCTGCCGCGTTTCGACTTGGGCATTCTATGCTGAACGAGCAATTGCTGCGGCTGGATGCGGCTGGTGATGAAATTGCTGACGGTCATCTCGACTTGAAGTCAGCCTTCTTTACGGGCCCTTCAATTCTCATCAACGAAACCGACTTGGATCCCATTCTGCGGGGGTTTGCCACGCAATTGCATCAGGAAATCGATGCGAAAGTGATTGATGATATTCGGAATTTCCTGTTCAGCCTGCCAGGCAGCGGCGGTTTTGATCTGGCGTCTCTGAACATTCAGCGCGGCCGCGATCACGGTGTTCCTGGCTATAATGATATGCGCGAGGCCATGGGTCTGACCCGGGTCACGCAATTTGGGCAGATTACCAGTGATACCGAACTCGCCGACGCTCTGTTCGACACATATGGTTCAGTCAATGATATCGACCTCTGGATTGGCGGCCTGTCGGAAGACGCCGTGTCAGGCTCCCAACTCGGAGAATTGTTCCACACGATCCTGGTGCAACAATTCACGGCGCTGCGGGATGGTGACCGGTTCTGGTGGGAAACCTACCTGACCTCGGCTGAACGCGATCTGGTCGAGGACACCACCCTCGCCGACATCATTCGAGACAATACCGACATCGAAAACGAAATTCAGGACAACGTCTTCATCGCGCCCTAATGGAGTCTCCTCTCTTTGCCTGCGCGGTGCAAAGCACAAGGCCGTCCGTAAGGGCGGTCTTGTTGCATTCGAACGGTATGAAAGGTGGAGACTGGACAGTGACCCGAGCGAAAACTCGTTAGGGCTGCTTCGTTCCCGATCTGACCCGGTTGGCGAGGAACTCGTCCACCGCCAGCCTCCGAGGGCTATATCGCGATTGGAAGAGCATTTGACAAGACACTTGCGCACTGATCCGGCCAAGAAAACTCGTCAGGCGATACAGAAATCGTGGTGACGGACCCGGATCGATACCTTAACTGTTTGGCGAATTGCTCTTAGGATCAAAGCATTGACGACATCGAACGATATTCCCTTGGCGAGCCACCCAATAGATCGCGCCGCGCATCACCGAACCGACGACGCCTGGCTGGACGCCGCGAAGAAGAACGAGAACGTCCTGGTCTTCCTGATGCAAAAAGGCGCGCCTCTGGTGCAAATGAGCGGACAGAATCTGGTCTGGCTTGGCCCGGAATTCGCCCGTCTCAGCCCGCTGGAAGAGTCCGTCTTCCTTGGCAAAGACAAAGCCGGATCGCCAGTTTTTGCAGTGAATTTGGGGCTCTCGTTCAAACTTGAAGGGTCTTTGCTCGAAGGCGCCGGCGAGTTTACGGACATGCGCGCCGCAGCAAGCGGTCTGAGCCCGATGGAAGCCAATTTCGCAGCCACCGCCCGCAGTCTGCTCGAATGGCATCGCAGCCATCGTTTCTGCTCCAAATGCGGCAGTGAAAGCGAACCTGCAGAAGCCGGCTGGAAACGTATTTGCCCGGCCTGCAGCGCAGAGCACTTTCCGCGAACGGATCCGGTCGCGATCATGCTGGCGGTCAAAGACGATAAATGCCTGCTCGGGCGTCAGGCCAGCTGGCCCGCCGGCTTCTGGTCGGCGCTGGCTGGATTCGTCGAACCGGGCGAAACCGTTGAACAGGCTGCGACGCGTGAGCTGGAAGAAGAAGCCGGCATCAAAGCCGATCCAGTCAATGCCGAATACTTGTTCTGCCAGCCTTGGCCCTTCCCCTCATCCCTGATGGTCGGGATCATTGTCGAGGCCGATACGACGGAAGTTTCAGTCGAGCAGGATGAACTTGAAGCCGCCCGCTGGATCACCCGCGAGGAAGCCCGGCAGGTCCTGGCTGGCACACATCCCGACATTTACGCCCCGCCGCCAATGGCCGTCGCGCACCACATACTGAAAGAATGGGCTGAACGGGATTAGCCCCTAACGCACAGAACCAAAGCGATAGACGCCAGTGAGCGCGAATACGTTCACGCCGCCATCCAGCTGATCTTCATCCACTTCGATTCTGGTATAATCACCGCGCACGCCTAACTGGCTTGTGATCATCACTTCACCGCCCAGGCCGAACGCAAAACCGTCGGCGTTTACATCGCTCGAGACACCATTTGTGGCAGATTGTATTTCGGCCGTCGTATAACCGACGCGGCCGAGCACATCGACGCGGTCAAAAACTGGATATCTGGCGACCACGAAACCGCCAAACTGGTTTTCCAGCTCTGAATCGACGCCATCTGAATCGTCAGCCCCGAGGCCGAATGACGCTTCGAACTCCGCGCCGAGCAAATCATTGAACTCTATGCCGCCGCGCGCCGTAAAAGCGGTCAGGCTGGCACCGTCTGTGTCAAAATTCGACCCACCGGCATTTACATAAAGTTCTGACTCCGCAATGGCTGTTGGCCCCATAGCGGCGCTGACCAGGACGGCCGCAATTGCTGACTTTTTCATCATCGTCTCCAGATAGTCTCAAACGCAGTATTTGGTCTCCTTAAAGCAGCAATTGCGTTTCCTGAGTGTGAAGTCTTGGTCATGAATTTTTGTCGAGAATTAAGGGTTATCCCAAGCAAAAACCTCCGCGTGAGAGGGGTCACGCGGAGGCTATTGGCGACGCACTCAACAAGGGGCGTCTGATAGGGGAAAGTGCCCTTAGTCTTGTAACGCAGTCGGCCAATTCTGATCACCGCTGGAAATGAATCCGGCGCGGTCTTTGTTCCACTTTTTCTGGATGCCCTTATTGTAATTCAAATAGAGCTTGCCATCGACAACGGCCCAGCGACGCGCGTCGCCTTTCGCGGTTTTGCCTTGCGCAATCGCCCAGGCACAATAGCCGCCATATTGCGGCGCATATTTCACCGGATCGCCAAGAAACAGATTGAGATTTTCTTCGCTGACAAAGCGGAACTCTGCGCCTTCATACGTCGTCGAATATTCTGCACTGCCTTTGGTCGGCTCCTTGAGCGTGAAATAGGCAACGGTGTCATAACCTTGCAGGGCCAGATTTGAGCGCTTGGCTGTATAGATCGGATCTTTGTCAGCAAAAGCAGCTGGCGCTGTAACGGCAATCGGGCCTGCAGCAATCAGGGTCGCAGCAATCAGTGTACGGATTTTCATGGGTTTAGTCCTTGTGTATTTTATTGTTCTGGGAGGAAAGCGGCAGGATTATGAGCGTGCCGGAAACAGTGTGGCTTTGAGCCCTGTGAAAATCGCCGCGAGTTCTTTGCGTCTGACGATCATCAGGCCAAGTGAGGTCAACCAGACCACAACCGCCATGAAGAACAGGCCGCCGCCATCATTGTTCGGGTCAATCCCGAGCGGCGTCCAGAGGTGGAAATTGACGGCGCCGCTCATCACCGCAAAAGCGACCAAAGCGCCAAGGGCCTGGAGACGGCGAAATGCCGGGTGAATGCCGATCAGCAGCAGGGCCACGGCAACCAGTTCGGCGGTCCCGATGACATATTGGCTGAACAGACCGGTTTGCGCGAACAGCCCTTCGGCGCCAAAGCTCGCCGCCCAGTCATTTAGCTTACCGAAGATGGTCTGCGTCTCCGGGGCATTGGTAAACTTGAAGCGCAAGCTGTCGAGAAAAACCAGTGAGGCGATCCCCGCAACGGCGTGAGGTGCGATCGTCTTGAGTTTCGACACCAGTCCCGTGGTTTGTGGATCCGGCGAGAGTGAGTCTGTAAGTGTGGTCATGATGGCCCTCCTTCTTGTCTGTCTCATACTTACTCGCCCGTCTGATCACTTGCGAACCACGACTGTGTGAGCGCTGGTCACGTCGATGTGAGCGATTTGTGAGGCACCGAGATAGCGTCAACGAAAAAGGGCCGCAGATCGCTCTGCAGCCCTTTATTTGCATGCATTGGGAGGGTTAATCCGCAACCCCTTCTCGCTTGGTTTTCGGCGTCCATGCATGCTTTTGGAACGCCTCGTTCACGGGCGTTTCAGCGACATGATTGGTATAATTTGAGATAACTTTCAGAGCGACACCGAGGATTACTGCCAGCACAGCAGATCGGTCATAGCCTGCGGCAAGAAATGTATCGACATCCGTGTCGGAAACGAAGCCGCGATCAATCACGACTTTCTTGGAGAATAGACGCAGCGCCTCAAGCTTCGGATCGGCGATGGCGCGGTCTTCGCGAACCGCATCGATGACGCTGAGATCGAGCCCCTGGCCTTCGGAAATAGTCGTATGCGCGGCGACACAGAAGTGACACTCATTCTCGACGCTGGCGGCAATCGTCACAATTTGCTGCTCGAGCGGCGACAAACCGGTTTTCCCGAGCTGATCGGCAAGCTGCGTATATGCAGTCAGCACAGCAGGATTTTCTGCGAAAACCGCATAAAGGCTTGGCACAAAGCCCATTTTCTTTTCGACGCCAGCGATGAAATCACGCGCGCCGTCAGGGGCAGTGTTTGAATCGTGTAAAGTGAAATTGGCCATGGTCGGCTCCTATTTGCAGGTGTTTCGGCAGGCACAGATTGCCGTCGATGATCGGTAAATGGCGCATGCCCCCCTTTTGCAGAACCGGGAGAGGCTCCATATAGCCCATGCATTTTTCGCATAGGAGCGCCCCGGCATGGACCGTATTGATGCAATGAGATTATTCCTGCGGGTCGCAGATGCTGGCAGCTTTTCGCGCGCCGCGGCGGATCTTTCGATCGGCCAGCCAACCGTGTCGCGCCGGATTCAGGACCTCGAGCACCAAATTGGGGCGGAATTGTTTCACCGCACAACACGCGCCTTGTCGCTGACCGAAGCAGGCCAGAAATTCTATAGTCGCGCTCAGGACATTCTGTCCGAGTTTGATGATGCCGAAGCCGAGGCACGCGGCCTCGATCAGGAACCGGTCGGCATGTTGCGGGTCAGCGCGCCGCACTCTTTTGCGCAATTGGTTATCACACCGACGATTGCATCTTTTCTGGACACCTACCCCCACATCCGAATGGATCTGATGACGGATGATACGTATACAGATTTGGTTACAGAAGGCGTCGATGTCGCGTTCAGACTTGGCGAGCTCAGCGATAGTGCGCTGATGGCGAAACGCTTGCTGGTCGCCTATCGCGGCATCTGGGCGTCGCCCAAATATATTGAAAAGCATGGCGCCCCGGTTTGTCCGGAAAGTCTGAAAGATCACCAGGGCCTGGTCTTCCGGCAATCTGTGCAAGGTCAGCAATGGTCACTCAAACACGTTCAGACTGGCGAAGAAAAACGCGTGATGATGGATGGCCGGTTCCGCGGCTCATCTGGTGATACGCTGCTTCAGGGCGCGATTGATGGCCTGGGCATTTTCATTGGGCCGGACTGGCTCGTTTGCCCGCATGTCAAAGCCGGTCGCCTAGTGCGGATCATGCCGGAATGGCGCGGCGCTGACTTGCCGCTCTCTGTCGTTTGGACCGGTGGCAAACTACGCGGCAAGGCCCGGCTATTTGTCGAACATGTCCAGCAATCGCTCGGAACATTGGAAAATGTCGGGAGCTAGGCTCCCGACATTCCGTTTGATTTAGCCGGCCTTCACGTCGGCAATCCATTCATCGACACGGCGTTCAAGAATCGCGAGGGGCATAGCGCCGCCGCCAAGAATTGTGTCATGGAAAGCGCGGATGTCGAACGCATCGCCCAGCTCGGCTTCGGCATGGCGACGCAATTCCTGGATTTTCAACATGCCAATCTTGTAGCTCGTCGCTTGTCCTGGAAGAACGATATAACGACGCACTTCTGACCGCGCCTGTCCTTCAGGAGCGGCGGTGTTGGCGAGGAAATAGTCGATCGCCTGCTGCTCGGTCCAGCCTTTGGAGTGCAGGCCAGTATCAACAACCAGCCGAACCGCACGCCAGATCTCTGATCCGAGGCGACCAAATTCCGACAATGGATCCTGGAACGTGCCCGGCATCTCTTTTGACAGCCATTCGGAATACAGTCCCCAGCCCTCACTATAGGCTGTGAAGCCCGCTTGGGTCCGGAAGGTTGGGACGCCTTCCAATTCCTGCTGAATGGCGATCTGCATATGATGGCCGGGGAGACCTTCATGATAAGCAATCACTTCCAGCTCACGTTTCGGCATCTGCTCCATGTCGAGCAAGTGGGCATAATAGACGCCTGGGCGCGATCCATCTGGCGTTGATGGGAAATAGTGCTGCGCTGCGCCGGCTTGTTCGCGGAACGGCTCAACCCGCTTCACCACCATGTCGGCTTTCGGCAGGATGCCAAAATAGTCCGGCAAGACGGCTTTGATGCCATCAATCGCGGCCGTCGCATCATCGATATAGCCCTGACGTCCTTCATCGGTGTTCGGATAGTAAAGGCGCTCATCGTCTTTATTATCGCGCAGGAAAGCGAAAAATTCCGGCAAAGTGCCTTCAAAACCGAACTCTTCTTTGATCAGCTCCATCTCACCGCGCAGACGTGCGACTTCAGACAAGCCAATCTCGTGGATTTCATCCGCGGTCAGCGCCGTCGTGGTTTGGTTGGCCAGACGCTCATTGTAATAAGCGAGACCGTTCGGCAGCGCACTGACGCCTTGAGCATCCGGGCTGGCATTGACTTTATCTTCTTCCTGCCAGGCGATCAGGCGCTCATAAGCCGGCTTCCATTCCTCGACCAAGGCGGTGCGAATATCAGCGGTCAGCTGATCCGCTTTGGCCTGATCAATTTCTTCCTGTTCCAGAAGGTTGGCAATCTTGGCTTGCGCATCGGCCCAGATAGCGCTGTCTTCTCCGCTGTCATCAAACGGCGCACCCGTGATGATTTTACCGGCTTCTTCGATAACGGAGTCAAACGCAAAATATGGCGGACGAACGCCTTCTGCGGCGACTCGCTTGGAGGCATCAATCAACTGATCAATTGCCCCGGCGCTTCCCGAGATGCGCAGTAGATAATTGTCCATATCCTCAGCATCGATGACCTTGTGAAAAGCGATCAGAAGCTGCGGGAAGAATGTGTGGATCGCCTGCATCTGATCAAACACATAGGTGTTGTTGCGGAACTCATCCGCCGCTTCGGCGGTTTCAGCCTGATAGACCCAGATGTCATAAGAGATCTTCGCATCCGGGCTGAGCTTGTCATAATCGAAATTCGCCTTCAATTCAGCCACATTGGCGCGAGACCGGGCGAGTTGCGCATCGAGAGAGGCTTCTGAAAAATCGTCAATCTCGCCCTGGCGTTCGTCGCGGCCAAGGAACGTCAATTGAATCGGGCTTTCGAGGACTTCTGCCTCATACTTGTCTTCAAACCAGGTATTTAGACGCGCAGACTCGGCGGCAATTTCTTCGGCGGTCGGCGTCGCCGGGGCATCAACGATCGGTGTCGAAGCCTCTGATTCGGTATTCGAGGGCGTTCTGACCACATCGCACGATGCGAGCGCGAAAACGGTCGCCAGTGCTGTGAATGTCATAAATGATGTACGCATAAGCTTGGATCTCCCAATCGTCGGTTTATCGTTAATCGGCAAAGAGCAGGTTTTCAGCAACGGGGCAAGAGCAGAGCCGTTCACAACTCGGCAGACATCTCACAGCCTGTTAACTTGGCTACGCATAGATAATCTCGCCTAACCGATCGAGATCACAAAGGATTTTCCATGACCCGTCTCATTCTTGCGCCACTCTGCGCGCTCATGTTGTCTGGCTGCATCGTAACCAGCACGGCGGGGCTTTTGTTCAGCGGTGCAAAACTGGCGGGCAAGACGGTCTATTATACAGGCAAAGGCGTTTATCAGGTTGGCAAGCTGACAGTGCGTGCTGCAGATGGCGTTCTGGACGGCACAGAACGTATGCTGCGCCTGACAATTCTCACGGCGGATGCCACTGGCGCGGTGGTTCGAACGACCCGAATAATCAACTCAACCGCGCTCGAAGCAGAGCTCGCAACACTCGAGCGCACCGAAGGCGTGATCGAAGTGATTGTCGAACCCGTGGATTAACCCCTTTTATCTTCTGCAATGCGGGTTTATATTAAACTCGTTCCTTGTGAACTATGGTGATAAATGCGCGTGTAATAAGCGGTTCGGACCCGGGGGCGGTACCCGGCGCCTCCACCAAAGACCCTCCTTCAGCGGGTCGTTTGGGGGCGAAATAGGATCGACGGACGTGTAAAGACGAGGCTTTCACCCGCTTGAGCTGCGTTAGAAGCTCAATCAACAATAGTTGCTAATGACAACTTTGCTGAAGGTGAACTGCTCGCTGCTTAACGCAGTGCGTGGAATACCGCTTTAACTCCTAGGGCATCAGCGCCTTAGGCGGGGCCCGGAGGCGCCTGGCAACAGAAGCCTCCACTTAATTTGGGTGGCGTCTCCCGCGCTGTAATAATTGTTACAGGGGGGAGATATTTTTCGAGAGAAACTTCCCGTCTGGGGAAGTTAAACATTTGGGCTCGCCTAACGCATGAACGACGTTGCGAGCAGCGATTCGAGAGTCTATTCAGACCTCGGAACGGGGAATACGCGATGACCGACTATATTGGATATGAAGCGCTGACACAGGCGGCGATGCGCGGCGTGGTCCGCGAAGCGATGCGCCAGGCCGAAAAGGGCTCTGCCCCTCCTGGTGATCACCACTTCTACGTGACCTTCCGAACCAAGGCGCCAGGTGTGAAAATTCCAGACCATCTGATCGAGCAATTTCCGGAAGAAATGACGATTGTTATCCAGCACCAATATTGGGACCTGGAAGTGCATGATGGGCATTTTGAAATCGTTCTGAAATTCAACCGTGTCCCGCAACACTTGTCGATTCCGTACGTCGCATTGACGCGATTTGTCGATCCAGCGGTGAATTTTGGCGTCAGTTTCGAGAAAACAAACGCCGGAGAAGAAACCGCGGTCGTGGCTCCGGCCCTTGAGCAGGCCAATTCCAGCAGCGCCGAATCAACGGATGAAAAAGCTGCGGATTCAGACTCCGAAGCCGATACGGTTGTCAGTCTTGATGCGTTCCGCCGCAAATAAGCATGGCTGACAAGGCATCTAACGAAAAACCCCGTATTTCCGATGCTGAAATGCTGGCGCGTTTCCAAAACAGCAAGAAACGTCCCCCCTGTTCCGACACGCTGGGTATGCGGCTGGCTGAAGTCGACCAGGACGCGCAGCGGGTTCGCATGGAATTTGACGTGCCGGAAATGTTCGCCAACCCAACGGGGGCGGTGCAAGGCGGTTTTATTGCCGCCATGATGGATGAAGCGATGAGCACCTGCTGCATTATTGCTTCAAACGTGACGATGACGGCGCCGACGCTGGAAATGAAAACGTCCTATCTGCGCCGCTTAATGCCTGGAAAAGCAGCCGTCGAAGCCCGGATCCTGAAATGGGGTCGATCGGCTGCATTCATGGAAGCCGAATGCTTTGATGATCAAGGCAAACTCGTCGCGAAGGCAACAGCGACGGCGATCCCGATGCCGTTCAAGCGTTTGAGCTAAATCGCACGACCGAATTCGTAATCAGACCGCAGCGCCAATCACTGGGATCGCGAAGAGCATGATTCCCAACAGGCTGGCGCCCCATGCCGCCGACCTCAAATACGGCACGCCGATCAAGTAAAATGCTGTGAAACCGATCCGTCCAGCGAGGTAAAGCCCGGCGCCGATTGCCGTCAAACTGGTGGCCAATTGCAACTGATGCGCAACCAATGCCAATGGCACAAACAACAACATTCCTTCAATGTGATTGGCAATTGTTCGCCCTGTCCTGGCTTGCAATGCTGTCGGCTTGCGCGGTTCATCGCGGCTTCCCAATCCCCATTTGAGGCCTTGATTGACGGGTACCAGGCCGCCCTGAAACATCAAAAGAAGAAACAAAATCAGCGTTGTCGCAACCACAATTTGCAACTCGAACGTCATACCGAACTCCCGTTTTATATAGTTACTATCTTTTTCGTAGTTACTAGATTTTGTCAAGGGGATCGTTTATGCCTGTTCTTATGGCCAAAAAGAACCTGCCCCTCTGTCCGGTCTCGCGCACCGCGTTCATTATCGGATCGCGATGGACCAGCGAGATCATTCGGGAACTGGTCGACCATGGTGCTCAACGGTTTTCAGATTTCGAGGGCGCTCTTGCCGGGATCGCCCCGAATACGCTGTCCAATCGGCTTAAGATGCTGGAAGATCACGGCGTGATCGAGCGCCGGATCTATGGAACGCATCCGCCACGCTCGGAATATATTCTGACTGAAAAAGGCGCTGAAATGCGCCCAATCATCGACGCCATGCGAACATGGGGTCGAAAAACCGATTAACGCTGCCCCCAGTCAGCCTCCCCTTCGATTCACGCGTCCACCCACCCCACAAGCCCCGTCACACTTGAAGATTTCACCGATTGGCACAGATGGTGCGTGTGCTTGTTGGAATTTTTGCTTTGTGGTACGTTGCGATTGCCAATCATCATGCGCACGTAGAAAACGGGGAATATGATGCTGAAAGCCTTACGTGGGCTAATACTGGCAACAGGGGCGATGAGTGTGCCTCTGTTTGTACAGGCAGATTGCCCTCCCGAAGATTCGATCGATCGGTATGCACAAACGGCAGGCGATGCGCTGATCGCGCTGCATGAGCTCGTGCCCGAGTCACAGAGGCTGGCACTGGAAGATCGCTATGCAGCAATGACCATCATGAAGTGGCAGTGGCAAGGCCGCGATGCGATACGGTCCGATGACGCCATGATGAGCCAGTTGCTGACCTGTTATCAGGCCAATGCTTGCGGGATCGATGGCGAAGATCAGATCACCCTGCAGATTGTCGAAAAGCTCTCCGAGTTCGAAACCGATCCGATCTTGCTGGAAAGCCTGTTGCCCCGGCAGCCAAGCGCCAGCGCGTTGACCTGGGCTGAAACGGTTTTGGATTGTGAGCTCACGGTAGAAGCTGAACCTGAGGCTGAACTTGAGCCAAACCAAGTTCTGGAAGAGCTTGAAACTGACGAAGTTATCCTCGCAGATGAGGTTCCTGGTCTCACAGTTGCGCCTGATGCCATCGAATCAGCTGAACTCACGCCGACGCCTGAGACGCCGCCCCTCATTGAAAGCGCGCTCGCAGCTGAGCGAGAGGCCGAAATTCAAGCAGTCAGTTTTGATCCTCCAGCGGATGATGCAGACACGCGTCTTGTTCAAGACGCCGCAATGCTGGCGCCCGCACCTGAGCCGGCGCCGATGAATAGCGATGTTGCTGAATTGATGCTGAAAGCGACCAACTTGGTCGCCATGGGCAAAGCGGATCGAGCGATCACCCCCCTGGAGACAGCCTGTTTCATCGAAGCCCCGCAAGTGCAAACCTCGACAGCCTGCGAGACGCTGTTCGCAATCTATTTGAACCGGTCGGACGCACCAGACGCTTCGATGAGCTCGCAAGCCTATCTCACTCTCGCGGATCAATTATGTGAGGCTGGTTACGGTCAAGGCTGCGTCAATCTCGGTCGCTACCATAATGCCCAAAAAACCCCAGAGTCGCGTCAGACGGCGATTGACTATGCCGAGCGCGCGTGTGCGCTTTCAAACGCCGACGCCTGCGTCATGGCGGCTGACCTCTATTCATCCGACCCGAGCGGAGAGACCATCGTCGCCGCGGCGCGTGACCGTCTCGCACAAGCCTGCCAATTGGGCCGGCTTGAGACATGCCAAAGCGTCGCCGACTATTATTTGCGCGGCATTGGCGGCGAACCAGACACAGCAATGGCGATCAAAATGGTCGAAGCCTCCTGCCCACCGTCTGTCGAAGGACGCGCCGACCTTTGCGTTTCGGCCGCCGATTTTGTATTGTTGAATGAAGCCGAAAGCGCCCAACGTGGCGCCCGCGTACGAACTCTTATCGCGCGCGCCTGCAATATCGGACATGATGTCGGTTGCGCGTGGTATGCCGAAGACTTGGAGCTGGGTATTGGCGGCGACGTGGATATCACCGGGGCACGCGAAGCGCGTCTGATTGCCTGCGAGTTTGGCGACACAGAAAGCTGTAACTCGCGCTCCTAGAGTCACGACATTGCAGTAACCCGCATAAATATCCCTTCGCGATCGCCGACACGGCGCTCAACAAGCAATCTGGCGACTTGGTGATCGTCCTCAAATGCGTTTCCTGTCAGGCTATCCAGCAAAGCCTTGGCGAGATTGTCGAGGTCCATCCATGGCGCATCACCAGTATATTCCATCACGATATGCACGTCATAATCGCCATATCCCGGTCGTAGACGCGGGAAATCCTTGCGGAAGAACTCCCGAAACAACTGCTTATAATATCGGGTTTGCGTGGTCAGGCCGTAACAGCGCACTTCCAATGATCCATCATCCGTGATCCGGCCGCGGACTTTGCCATTCTTAACCCAATCATCCACGCTTATCGAATCCAGCCAGCGGTCTCGCGGCGGACCACGTCTTCGATGACATCAATCGCGGCGGTGCTATCATTCAGGCATGGCACGACGGAATAGGCTTCGCCGCCAGCCGCGATGAATTCATCGCGGCCCTCCATCGCCAGTTCTTCCAGCGTCTCGAGACAATCCGAGATAAAAGCTGGTGAAACGACCACCAGCTTCTTGGCGCCCTGCTCTGGCAGCGCTTCCAGGGTCTTATCTGTGTAAGGCTGCAACCATTCTGTCGGCCCGAACCGGCTCTGAAACGTGGTCATTGCGAAGCCGTTAGCCCAACCGAGCTTCTCCGCCACCAGGCGCGTCGTCTTATGGCAATGGCAATGATACGGGTCGCCCTTGTCCAAATAGGCTTTCGGAATGCCGTGATAGGACATCAGTACTTTGTCAGGAGTAAAGTCGAGGCCCGCTATATGGCTTTGTATGCTGTTCGCCAGCGCTTCGATATAGGCCGGCTGATCATGAAAACTCGCCGCGGTTCGGACCGCTGGCTGCCAGCGCATTTTCGCCAACGCCTTGAACGTGCGATCACAGACACTCGCCGTCGTCGTCGCTGAATATTGCGGATAGAGCGGCACAACACAGATCCGGTCGCAGCCCTGGTCCTTCAGCTTGGCAACCTTGGAAGCAATGCTCGGATTGCCGTAATTCATCGCGAAATCAATCATCAGATCATCGCTGCCAATACGCGCATTCAATGCCTCGGCCTGGCGCTTGGTATAGAGCAGTAGAGGCGAACCTTCTTCAGTCCAGATCTTCTTGTATGCCCGTCCGGATTTACTTGGGCGGAAGGTCAGGATCGGTCCTTGCAGGATCAGCTGCCAGATCGGCTGCGGCACTTCAATAACCCGCGGATCTGACAGAAATTCCGATAAATAGCGCCGCATTGACCAATAATCCGTGCCATCCGGCGTGCCCAGATTAACCAGCAAAACACCGACCTTGCCTTGAACGACATGCGGATGGCCATCCGGCAATTTGCCGAGCGCGCCCGGAACGGAAATCGAAGACGTCATAGTATCTGGCATTAGAGCATCCTTTGCCCGCTTATTTAAGCCGCTGGCAGGATTGGCAAGTGGGCGATGTCGATGCGCCGCAGAAACTGTACTTTTTCAAGTGGTACCGGTGGTCGGGCTCGAACCGACACTTTCCAAGGAAAACGGGATTTTGAATCCCGCGCGTCTACCAATTCCGCCACACCGGCCTGTGCGATCAGGCCGCTTAACTGCCGCAGTCGAAGCGATCCGTCAATCACCGCTTTGCGGCTGCGCAAAACTTGGTTAGAGACGCCGTCATGACGGACACGACGACCCCGCAGCGCACCTTTCTGCAATCGCTGGAAGCGATGGCCATTGACGCACCAGATGATGGCCTCAGCCTGCACGATATTCTCGACCGGCTGGAAGAGCGAGCATTTGGGGCGATGCTGTTCATTCTGGCGCTGCCGTGCGCTATTCCGTTCCTTTACGGGGTCCCGCAAGTCGTTTCATTGCCGATGATGGCCCTGACCCTGCAAATGCTCGCCGGGCGCGAAGAGCCATGGCTGCCAGAAAAGTTCGGCAAGCGTATGATCAATAAAAGTGGCTTGGAACGCACCTCGCGGTTCGGCCGCAAATGGTTTGGCTGGCTGGAAGTGATCTCTCACCCGCGCCTGACGTTCCTGACGGGAAAGACCATGGAACGGGTTGTCGCGCTGTTTCTCACCGCGTTTGCTGCCTCAATTCTGGTGCCGCTGCCTTTGACCAATTCGACCCCGGCCATCGCAGTCGCGATCGTCGCCTTTGGTCTGATGGCGCGCGATGGCATTCTGGTCATTCTCGGTGCGGTTTTGGGCTCGGTTTGGATCGGCATCCTGCTGACCGGCTCGACCTGGATCATCACGTCTCTGAAGACCATGATCACCGGCTAAACCCGCATGTGACGAAATGGTAAGCCCCCGTGCCCCGTTGCCGCATGGACTCTTGCGCCATCCCGCACGACTCTAGGCGGTATGTTGGACCGACTTGATCCTTTTCTGAAGACATGGCGATGGCCGGCGCTGGCACTTGCCGCAGCGGTCTTCATGCTGGCGGCGGCCCATGCGTTTGAGACATTCGCTTATCTCGCGCCATGCCCGCTCTGTTTAAGGCAGCGCGAAGTGTACTGGGCGATTGTCGCGATGACTGTGACGGCCTTGATCCTGTGGCAGATCCGCCAGAACCCGCGCTTTATCATGGCGTTCAATATCATGCTTGGCCTGGTGTTCCTGACTGGCGCTGTCGTCGCTGCCTATCATGCGGGTGTTGAGTACAAATTCTGGCCCGCGCCAAGCGGTTGCCTCGCCGAAAGCGTCAATATGGACGCGATTGACCTGTCGAACTTGAATGAGCGTCAGGCCGCACCGTCCTGTACGGAAGACCCCTGGCAAGGCCGTTATGGCTTGTCCATGGCAGGGTGGAACGCATTCGTTTCGCTTTTTCTCGCGGCAGTAAGCTTCCGCGCCGCAGGGATCAGCCTGCCAAAGCCGCGAACGTTCAGTCTAGCTGAGTAGAAAATAAGCGACGGCCAGCGAGATAACCGCCCCAATGGTGGGCCACAGGCGCAGTTTACGGTACCAAATCGGCAATTCCGGCGAGATGCTGTCATAGATATAATGCAGAAGAATACCGCCAGCCATCGCGGCAAAAATCCAATTTTGCATGCCATATCGGAAACCCGCCATAACCAGGCCCCACCCCGCCAGAGCGCCAATCACAGAAGGCCCGAGCTCAGCAAAGCGCGGCCGTTCACGTTTCGCGATCTCAGCGCCCCAGCGCACACCGCCAATGAAACTGAAAATCACGGCTGAATAGACCAGAAGCCAAAGCGCCGCGGTATTCAGAAGGGCTAAGTCTTCGCGCCAGACAAGCATAGCACCCGCCGCAGAGGCGAATGGAATAATACCGGCAAACATAAGCGCCATCGGCACTTGAGGAGGGGCAGATCGAAACATAACGCAATTCCTTCGACCATATTCATCGCATATCAATTTTACTGGCCTATTAATATATTATGCCACGACGACTGATTGCTCTACTCATTGCGTTATACGCAATCGCCTTTGCCTTTGGGGCCATGGCGGCCATTCGCTGGCCGAGCCTGATGATGTTGGCCAGTTTCATGCTCGAAGAAGAAGCCATGACAGGTTTGTCGGGCATTAACTGGCGCGAGCTCGGAATCGCTTATGGCGCGCCCTATTTCCTCGCTGCTTTGTGTTTTTACGCCTCTGCGCTCAGCCTCGGCAACAAACAGAAAGCCGCCCGGGTTTGGTATTTCCTAGGCGCGATTGCTGGTTTCCCTTGTGTTTTCCTGGTTGATTTCGAATCTGGCTGGTGGCGCGACCCGAGCGCAGGTGAAGGCGCTGTCGCGGGCGCTGCAGCAGGCGCTGTCCTGCTCGGCATTGCCGTTTGGGTGCTATGCCGATCAAAGAAACCCGTGATTGCTGCGCCGGTCGAAACCCCGCAAGACGCACAAGTTGTGGTTCTGGCCCAGGCTCTGGCAGAGGCGCAAACCAATCCCAAGCGCCAGTACAGAAAATCGGTCTCAGCTGCCGTCGCACGTCAACGCGCCCACTTTGCTGCTGAAGGCCGTAAAATGATGGCCCGTCAGCGCCGACACTAATTGGCCACAATCCAGCCTCGAAAAAACCGCCGCTCGTTTCCTGCGTGTTTGCAAATGCCTGTCAAATCCGTCACATAGAGGATTGATGGAGAGAGTGTCATGATCAGACAAATTGCCGGAATGGTCATGCTCGGCCTCGGCCTATGGCTCGGCTGGGGCGGTGTGACGCCTGTGATAACGATCATGGAACGCGGCAGCGACCTTTCCAACGCGCTGTTCAATCCACCCACCAGCATCATTCGAATTGTCAGTGCTGCCTTGATGTTTGTCGGTGGTCTGATGGTCATTCTGAACGCCCGGTTTGGCGCCCGTATTGCGACGGTCGGGTCAATCTTCTTTGCCATACTTGGCGGGCTTATGGCGCTGTCCGGCGCAGATTCCGGTCTGTGGATGGACGAAGTGATCTTTGGCCTCGCTGCGATTGCCCTGTCTGTTCTTATTCTGACATTACGACGCGCCTGAGGCGTTTCTTCGATTGCATTTGCCGAAGACGACACTAGGTTGCCGCCACATCTATTGGCGAGCTGACACAGGCAAAAAATTCAATGGCAGATACCTATGACGTCGTGATTATCGGCGGTGGCCCTGGTGGCTACAATTGCGCAATCCGTGCGGGACAATTGGGGCTTAAGACGGCCTGTATCGAAATGCGTGACACGCTGGGCGGCACGTGCCTGAATGTCGGTTGTATCCCGTCAAAAGCGCTGCTGCACGCGTCGGAATATTTTGACGCCGCCAAGAATGATTTTGCCAGCATGGGCATCAAGACCGGCAAGCTGGATGTCGATCTCGATCAGATGATGGCGCAAAAAGACGAAGCCGTAGATGGCTTGACCAAGGGCGTCGCCTTCCTGCTCAAGAAAAACAAAGTCGACCACATTCAAGGCAAGGGCGAAATCAAAGGCCCTGGCCAAGTTGAAGTGACCGGCCCTGACGGCAAGAAACAGATGCTGAGCGCCAAGAATATCGTCATTGCGACAGGATCAGAGCCATCTTCCCTGCCCGGCATCGAGATCGATGAAGAGCGCATCGTTACCAATACCGGCGCGCTGAGCCTCGGCGCGATCCCGAAAAAGCTGGTGCTGATTGGTGCCGGTGTGATTGGCTTGGAAATGGGCTGTGTCTGGTCGCGCCTCGGATCAGACGTCACGGTGATTGAATATCTCGACCGCATCCTGCCGGGCACGGACAATGAGATTGCCAAGGAAGCGCAGCGCACGTTCAAGAAACAGGGCCTGACCTTCAAACTGGGCACCAAAGTCACCGGCGTGGAAAAACTCAAAACCAAGCTCAAACTGACTATGGAGCCGGCCAAAGGCGGCGACGCTGAAAGCCTGGATGCTGACATCGTCATCGTCGCGGTCGGTCGCCGCCCTTATACGGAAGGCCTTGGCCTGGACGCAATTGGCGGCAAAACCGATCGCCGCGGCGTGATCGAGACCACGGACCATTTCAAAGTCGCCCCGGGTGTCTGGGCGATTGGCGATTGTATTGACGGCCCGATGCTGGCGCATAAAGCCGAAGATGACGGCGCCGCCGTGGCCGAACTGATTGCCGGCAAAGCCGGACATGTGAATTATGATCTGGTCCCTGGCGTGGTCTATACCAAGCCAGAGATCGCCACGGTCGGTAAAACCGAAGAACAGCTCAAAGAGGCTGGCATCAAATATAAGAAGGGCAAGTTCCCCTTCATGGCCAATTCCCGCGCCCGGACCAATCACGAGACCACAGGCTTTGTGAAAATCCTCGCGGAAGAAGGCACCGACAAGATCCTCGGCGCGCACATGATCGGCGTCGGTGTCGGCGAACTGATCCATGAGGTCTGCGTGGCGATGGAATTTGGCGCCTCGTCTGAAGACCTGGCCCGCACCTGCCACGCGCACCCGACAATGAGCGAAGCCGTTCGTCAGGCAGCGATGGGCGTCGAAGGCTGGACCATGCAGATGTAGCCTGGCGCTATTGCGCCTCGTCAGTCTTGCCGTCGACCGACTGGCAAATGCCCGTCACTACAACGTCTTCGCCGGGATCACAGCCTTGCTGCTGCAACCGGAAAGCACCCGAATTGCGATCTATGTCGAGGCGCGTCTCCAGCGCCGACCGGAAATCGCAATACGGGTCTTTGACGGACTGGCGGAAGACCAGCGCCTTGCGAGTCATATTCACGTCGCAATCAACGGTGCCGGTTTGCGCGCAGACATTGTCGGCCCCGCCGTCATCATTCTGCAGGAACAGATAGCCTTCAGCATAGTGAAACATCACCTCCTGGCCGGGATTGCTGGTCTCTTCGCCAGACGAAATGCAACTGAACGTCACGGGTCGCCAGGCCTGATCGGTGCAGGCGCTGAGCCATAATAGGGCGCAGAAGGGAATTGCGAGTTTCATACCGGGTCCACGGATTAGGGCTTGGCGCGAGTTACACGCGGAGCCCTTAATTTTTCGCATCGTTGAGAGCTTGAACCTGTATTGGATCACCAAGCCTTGCCAATTTACCGGTTAAGCGTGCTAGGCAGTCTTTAGCTCACAGGAAAGATCGCCCATGACCGACCGATTCGAACGCCATCGCCAGGCCTGGACGCAGGATGAAATCCAAAAGCTTCACATGCTGGCGACAAAAGGCATGAGCTTGAAAGCCATCGCAAAGGCGCTCACGCGGTCTGAAGAATCGACCAAGAAGCGCGCCAAACTCGACAAGCTCAAAATCCAGAAATTACGCTGAAGCGCTTGTGTTGGAGGAGGTTTTGAGTGTCCGCTTTTTAGTCATGAGCGGAGATGAGCTCATTTTTGCAATGGGCGAGCTTTGGACGCAGGGTAGACATCATTTCTGGACGTCGAAGCGGGCAACATTACAACTTGTCAGGAAAGATGATCTTCTTTACCCATTTATCGAGTAGAGTATGAAAATTCAAACTCTCTGGGGACAATTATGATAATGAAGACTTTGGCGGCCGCGGCCGTCACCATGGCGTTCTGCATAACGCCTGCTTCGGCAAACCCAAACGATGACGGGCCGACACCAAAACGATTTGTTGGAACCTACGTGGGACAAGGGCAAACAGATACTGTAAGCGGGCCATTTGGCACATTTACATGCGTTGATTTCCAACAATTCTCACCTGACCTCATCTGCGAAAACTATTCCATGCTTGAGCTTCGTGCTGATGGAACCGCGAGTACAACGATCGGGGGTACGGGGCCGTTTAGCGACTCGTTTGGTAAGTGGCAAAAAACCGGACGCCGCCAACTTGAAATCAATTGGGTCTCGCTGGTCTATGATGCCAATGGCGAAGCTTCACAGTGGGCTCAACAGAAGACCACGCTGACATTTAATAGCAGCAGGACTCAAGTGACGACTTCATTCGAAATCAACTGGTTCCCCATCACAGACGATCCAAAAAATCCTATGAGCCCACCGGACATTACTTTCAATGGAAGCGGGTCACTCGATCGATACAACTTTAATTGATGATCCTAATAACGTGGATGCTGGTTAGCCAAGCGATTATTGAAATTCAATAATGGGTGATTTAGAGGCGATTGAGAGGTCGCCTCTATGCCTCGAATCTCTAATAAAACACATCTCTCGGCGAATGCTCGCCATGCGCCGCTGCGAAAACCGCCGGCCAACCAAAAGAAAAAGTCCAGACGGCCTGTAAGCCGGGTTCTGTTCCCCCTTACGGGTTCAGCAGTCATTCCTCTGCGACGCGTGTTGCCACGCGCCTGATGCGACGCACCCGGGGCGCAGGCTGAAGACGGCCCATGCGCACCCCCTATTCGGTCTTGCTCCTGGCGGGGTTTACCATGCGGGCCGCGTCGCCGAAGCCCCGGTGGGCTCTTACCCCACCCTTTCACCCTTACCCTGGACCAGGTCCGGGGCGGTATACTTTCTGTGGCACTTTCCCTCGGCTTGCGCCGGGTGGACGTTATCCACCGCCATGTCTCCGTGGAGCCCGGACTTTCCTCCAGCAAGCAAGCTTGCCAGCGACTGCCCAGCCGTCTGGAGCGGCGGATATAGACCCTTTGTTCGACTTTCACCAGCGCTAAAAACGGCGCGCTTGATTGAACTGACGGGCGCCATTCGATAGGGGAGACGCATGGTTCATGTTTTGCAAAAGCTCACCGGCGCTCAGCATCCAATCGTGCAAGCGCCGATTGGAAGCTTTACCTCGCCGGCGCTGGTATCTGCCGTGGCAAATGCTGGATGCGTCGGCATGTTCGCGTCGTCATGGACCGCGCCAGAAAAAATTCCGGCCATCATCGAGAAAACCGATGCCCTGACAGATGGCGTCTATGGCATAAATCTGGTTCTCGAATGGGATCAGACTGAGCGGCTGCAAGCTGCCCTTGAGGCCGGCTGCCGGCTTGTCTCATTCTTTTGGGGGCAGCCTGCGCCCTACATTGAGATCGCGAAACGCCGCGGCGCGACGGTTATGGTGACTGTCGGATCGACAGACGACGCACTGGCCGCGATCGATGCGGGCGCAGACATACTCGTCGCGCAAGGCTGGGAGTCTGGTGGGCATGTCTGGGGCACGATTGGGACAATGGCCTTGATCCCGGCCATCCGTCAGGTTCTGCCACATGCGCCGCTGATTGCAGCGGGCGGCATTGCCTCTGGCCAGGCAATGGTCGCAGCCCGCGCGCTTGGCGCAGATGGCGTCTGGATGGGCACAAGGTTCGCCGCCAGCCAGGAGGCACACGCGCACCCTGAGTTCAAAGACATGCTCGTCGCGGCCCGGGAGAATATGACGGTGATTGGCGAAACGTTCGATGGTGGATGGCCAGACGCCCCGCACCGCGTCCTGCGCAATGCAACCACAGAGATTTCGCCTGGGTCAGATAAGTCACGCGATGTGATCGCCACGCTGGCAAATGGCTGGCCCGTGCATCGCTATGACCAAATTCCGCCGACCAAAGGCATTACCGGGACATGGCAAGACACCGCCCTATATGCCGGGCAAAGTGTCGGCCAGGTTCAAGAGATTTTGAGTGTGGCCGAGATTGTCGCGCAAATCCTGCAAGACGCCGAAGAGACCACCCAGGCGCTGCGATCAAACAGCGGCTAAGCCCGTCTTGGGGGTGAAGCCGCGTCTCAGGTGCGTCTGACCGAATTTTTGGCTTGAGTGTCCTTAGGACAGTGCTGGCTTATTGACGCTCGAATCTCACCCCTTGCCGCAATCGGCGAACGCGCCATTCTAGGTTTGGCCAAATGGAGTAGACAGTCATGAAACTCATCAGTGATGACATTCTGGTAGATAGCGGCGCGGATATGCCGGTGCATCCCCTGGCCTACCCTATGCTGGAAACAGACTTCCAGTTATGGAATCCGAATTCCTGGACCCGCGGACATCCGCATGACCTGTATAAGCGGATGCGTAATGAGGCGCCGGTCATGTGGTCCAAGATGCGCAAAGGCGGCAGCGGTTTCTGGTCGGTGTCGAGATATGACGACATCAAAACGGTTGAGCTAACCCCGGAAATCTATTCCTCGCAGCGCGGCGGCATCAATCTGGCGGTGCCACCGCGCGAGCATTGGCGTCCGGAAATCCTCATTCGCGCCGCGATGGATAATTTGATTTCCATGGACGAGCCTCAGCACATGCAGATGCGGATCCAGCAAAAAGACTTCTTCATCCCGGCCTATGTCAAAGTGCTGCGGGAGAATGTCAGCGCCAAAGTCGACTCTCTGCTCGATGATCTGGAAGCCAATGGACCTGTTGTCGATTTCGTCAAAATCTTCTCCAATCAGCTGCCGCTTTACACACTGTGCGAAATGCTCGGCGTTGATGAAGAAGACCGCCAGAAAATCGTCCACTGGATGCATTATCTGGAAATGGCCAGCCAATTCATGTCGAACCCGCTCCGCACCTTCCTGGGCGAGCCGCTCTTCCCACTGCGGTTCAAGAAAGTCGTCGAAGAGATGTTTGCTTATGGCGCCAGCGTGATGGCTGATCGCCGGGCCAATCCACGTGAAGACCTGCTGACCATTATCGCACAATCGAAACTGGATGATGAGGAATTGCCGCAGGAATATCTCGACGGCTCCTGGCTGCTGATCATTTTTGCTGGCAATGACACGACGCGCAATTCGCTGTCAGGGACGATCAAACTGATGACCGAATGGCCAGATCAGCGCGCTATGGTGCTTGATGATCCGTCCCTCATCCCCCGCATGTCGGAAGAAGCCCTGCGCCTGGTGACGCCCGTCAAACATATGCGCCGCACCGCCGTCGAAGACACCGTGCTGAATGGCCAGATGATCGCCAAGGATGAGAAAGTGGTGATGTGGTACGGCGCTGGAAATCGCGATCCTGAAGTCTTCCCCAACCCTGACGTGTTCGATATGACGCGGGACAATGTCGACAAGCATATCGCGTTCGGCCATGGCGTGCACAAATGCCTCGGCTCGCGCATCGCGCAGATGCAATTGCGCGTCGCCTATGAGCAGATCTTTGAGCGTTTCCCGAACATCGAGTTTACCGGCGACATCAAATACGGCCCTAACGCGCTGGTGCATGCGATATCGAAGCTGAAAGTCAATCTCTATGGCAATGGCAATTCACGGCCAACCAAAGTGCAAGTGAAGTCACTGGAAAAAGCCTGACGGATCTGGGCTTAGTCTGCCCAGATCAGCGGTTCAGCTTTAGCGCGGAGAATCTCCACCAGGTCTGGATCCATGAAGCGATAGAGATCCGGTATATCCAGAGTGTGCATCTTCTTATAGCGGACTTCGTCGCGAAATTGCGCACGAAGACGAGCGCGATGCTTGTCCTCCATCACGAAAATCACATCCGCCCAGCGAATATCAGCCACCGTGATCGTGTGTTTTGCGCTGCGCGAAGTTCCCGCAGAGCGGACAGACAGTCCGGCATCATTGCGAAACACCGCTTCGCCTGTCGGGCTGCGCCATTTATTCTTTGAGCAGACAAACAGGACATTGATCGGGTCAGCGTCGCGCAAGAGTTGCTCCCATTCACGGTGCGGCCAGATCCGGCCCAGCTGCTGAGCACGTTTTACCTTGGCGCGGCGAAAGTAAAGCAGGCGCCATTGCTTTTCCTGCCAACAGGCGCGGAATTCTGATTTTTGTGTACGTCCGCCATGCTTGCAACGCTGTGCGCGCCGCCAGGCTCTGCTGCGGTGTGTCATTATCCTGATCCTCGATTGAGTTGCGGGTTCAGCAGCCGCAGCAATACGAGGAGGCGCAGAATTTACCCTAAAGAGAGCGGATGGACAAGGTGAAGCATTTCGCGCGTTCGCGGATCGAGCTGGCCGGTGATCTGATCCTGAACCCAGCGCCGTTGAAAGGCCCGGATGACCGCCTCGGTGGCGTCATCGAATGCGCCTGTACGTTCAATCTCATAACCAATTTCGGCCAGAATGCCTTGTACGGTACTGGCAGACATCGCCTGATCATCGCTGCCGGGCGCATTGTCTGGGTCTGTCAGATCGCCGGCAGCAGACTGCGGCCAAATACCGATCTCAGCCTCTGCCAGGCGTTGCCATGGGAAATGTTCCCCCGGATCGGCCTTACGGGCCGGTGCGATATCAGAATGGCCGACAATGCGGCTTGGTCGGATGTCCCATCGCGACAGGATACCGCTGCAAACCTCAATCAGTGCCGCGATCTGCGCCTCAGGATATGGCGGCAGCACACCGCCCGCGAGCGGCCAGTCATGACCGCCATTGACGATCTCTATCCCAATCGAACGGGAGTTCAGATCGCTATCCCCCTGCCAGCTTGATACGCCGGCATGCCAGGCGCGTTTGTCCTCTCCGACCAGCTGGACGATCCGTCCATCTTCCCAAATCATATAATGGGCAGAGACTTCGGCCCTTGCATCGCACATGCGGTCGAGCGCCTCCTGGCCGGTTTCCATACCCGTATAGTGCAGGACCAGCATATCGACCGGGTGTTTGCGATCATTGAAATTGGGACTTGGCTGCGCCTCGATCTTCATTCCCTTTTGCCTCGTACTTTGTCGCCCAGAGCCGCTTCAGGCATAGCGCGATTTGGTCGTATGAGAATAACAAACACGCCGCCCAGGGAGATGGCGGCGCCAACCACCAGCTGCAAGGTCAGGACTTCTCCGAGCATCGCAACGCTGAGCACAACGCCCCAGATCGGTGTCATCAAAGTCAGTGGCGACAGGAGCGAGATTTCGTACTTCTTGATCAGCGTATAGAAGACGCCGTGGCCGAACACACTCACGCCGAGCACGGCAAATGCCGTCGCGGCCCAAACCAGCCAGCCCCCCTCAATGAAAGCGGCCCAGCCATTTACATCACTCTCAATCAGACCCGATACAGCGAACAGAGGCGCAAAGCTGAACAAGCCAATCCAGGCCTGCATTTGCATCGCGCTTATTTTTGGCATGCGCTTCATCAGGATGCCCGCGCCTGAGGCAATTAGGGCCGCAAAGACAACATAGACCAGGCCAAAACTCAGGCTGAACGATTGCGGGTCCACGGCGATGAGCAGCGCTCCGGCAAAGGCCAGTAAAATGCCCAGACCGCGTCGCCAGCCAACGGTCTCGCCAAGAAAGGCCATACTCATCAAAGTCGAGAAGGGCACGCCCAATTGACCCACAACCGAGACCGCGCTCGCTTCAGCATTGGCCAGCCCCTGGAAGAGCAGCGCGAAATGTACCGCCCCCATGCCCATCGCGATCAGGAACAGCGTGCCGAGATTTTTCGGAATGGGTCTCAGGAACCACACCAATACAAGCGCAATACCAGCAAACCGCATGGCCGCAAAGAAGATTGGCGGCACGCCGGCCTCTGCGACGACCCAGCGCGTGACCACCAGGTTCAGACCCCAGACGAAACACACGGCAGCGAGCAGAAGAAAATCCCGAAAATTCATCGCTCCGCCCTATCAGGCTTCGAAAACAAGTCCATCACGCATTCTCGGGCAGTAGCGCTTCCAGAGCTTCCAGACGGTCGGCTTCGGCGCTCGGCTTGTCCCAGCGAATGCGATGAATCCGCGGAAACCGCATGGCGATCCCAGACTTGTGCCTCGGGCTGCGCTGCAAGCCTTCAAATGCGACTTCCAGAACCAGACCATGGTCTTTCGTCGCGGTGACAGATCGAACCGGCCCGAACCGTTCGCGCGTATTGTCCCGGACAAATTTGTCGAGACGTTTCAGCTCGTCATCGGTAAAGCCGAAATAGGCTTTGCCGACCGGTGTCAGCTGATCTTCGCCATCAATCTCGCGCCAGACCCCGAACGTAAAGTCAGAATAAAGGCTCGAGCGCTTGCCATGCCCCCGCTGCGCATAGAGCAACACAGCATCAATCAAAAACGGATCCCGCTTCCATTTGAACCACGGCCCCTTCGGCCGGCCAGATTCATAAGCGCTGTCCCAACGCTTCAGCATCAGGCCTTCAATTTCAGGGGCCGGCGGCGCGTTGCGGGCGGCTTCGAGAGCATCGACATCTGTCACCTCGACAAGCGGCGACAGATCGATGCGGTCGGTATGGACACCTTGAATAAACGTCTCCAGGCGGGCGCGGCGTTGTCTGAAGCTCAGCGTTCGCAAGTCTTCGCCGCCTTCAACCAGCAAGTCGTAGGCGCGAATGAAGGCCGGTCGTGCGTCCATTTGCTTCTTACTGACCGTCTTCCGATTGAGGCGCTGCTGCAACTCATTGAACGGGGCGACGCCGCCATCTGGCGCGCGGATCAGCAGCTCGCCATCAATCGCAGCGTCGAAATCCATCGCCGCCAGCACGTCCGGGAATGTGTGGCTGATATCATCGCCTGTCCGAGTATAGATCCGCCGTGTTTCGTCTTCTGCTACAGCTTGAACGCGGATGCCGTCATATTTCCATTCCGCCGCGAACGTCTCGGCCGTAATCACCGCCGGGTCGACTGCATCGGGATTGTCGCGGTCTTTCTTGGCCACCAATGGGTGCGCCAGCATGACCGGCCGGAACGGTGCAGCGATGTCGGGTTTTGGCTTATCGGCTTTGCCCTCCAGCCAGGCAAACAGGCTGAGATATGGCGGTTCCAGGCCATGCCAGATCTCTTCGACTTCGCTGGGCTCGACCTCTCCGAACTTTGCGACAGCCACTTTTGCCAGCCGCGCCGAGACCCCAATCCGAAGCCCCCCGGTGACCAATTTCAGCAGCGCCCACCGTCCGCGCGCATCAAGAGCGTTCAACCAGCCTTCGATCAAACGTTCCCCTTCTGCTTTGCTGGCAGCTGATAAATCCGCCACCACTTGGCTCAAAGTCGGGACATAATTTGCACCATGCTCGGTCGGCCAGATCAGGCTGACCGTCTCGGCCAGGTCGCCGACATAATCATAAGACAGCCGAAACAGTTCATGATCGGTTTTTGATTCTGCCAGGCGGCGCACCAGCCCCGCCTTTACACCCGGCAAGTCGACCCCATTGGTCAACGCGGCGAGCGCCCAGCCGCGTTCTGGATCAGGTACCGTCTCGAAATAGTTCGCCATCAAAGCCAGCTTGCTATTGCGTGACGGCGTCAGCAGCAGGCGTTCGAGGAGATTGGCGAATGCTTCCATATACAGTGATATGGCGCGCGGCGACCACGGGGTCCAGCGCCTCCAAATTGCCCTTAGGTCAAGTTTGTGCTAGCGTCTGTCCCATAGGAAGCGGGAATTGCCAGTCCGCGCAGGCTTTCAAAGCCACGTATAGTATCTTAACGAGACAAAGACTGACGTCGGACTGGCCGCTTTCTTATCCTCCAAAAAGCGGGAAACCTAATACCCGTCAGCATTGCCGTCTTTGCGCATTTCTGTCGCCGCGATCCAGGCGCCGCTCTGGAAGTCGCGCATGATGGCCTGATAGCCGCCGCCATTGGCGCTGCAGCACTCAACCACATGGCCGCGGCGTTCAAGCTCTGCGCGGGTTTCGACCGGGATGCCGCTTTCCAGGTGGATCGTGCCCATATCGCTCTCACAGGCATCGCCGTTCAGATCATCCGTCGGCTCACAGCCGCCGCGATGTTCCCAGCGCGCTGCGTCGCCGGCTTCCTGCAGACCCATATCGAAATCAACCAAATTGAGGATGACTTGGACATGACCTTGCGGCTGCATGCCGCCGCCCATCAGACCGAAACTCAGCCATGGCTCATAAGGGCAGGCTTGTTCAATGGGTTGCGCGCGCACCTGACAGCCCGGCATATCCTTCTTGAAGGCAAAGGCGGGAATGATCGTGTGGAACGGGCGCTTGCCCGGTTCGAACACATTTGGATGCGCGGGGTCGAGGCTGAACAATTGGCCGCGATCCTGAAACATGAATCCGAGCCCATCAGCGACCAGGCCTGAACCCATGCCGCGATAATTTGACTGGATCAGCGACACCATCATGCCTTGATCATCGGTGACGGTGAGATACGTCGTGTCGCCGTCCTGGAGCTTCTTGTCTGCCGGCCCAATTTTTGGGCTTCTTTCAATCATCGGCCTCGCAGTGACAGACCGGTTGGATCCCAACGGTGGAAACTCAAAGCCCATTCCGCGATCCAATTCAGTGGCATAACCAGCATGCTCCGCAATCACGGTTCCATCGGGTCGCGGGCTAATTCTCTCCAAAGCAGACCCGTCCATAGCCGAGTCTAGATTGATGGAGTCGGATAGAATGCTGGATCGAAGTTTGTTCACGAAAACGGCTGGATCAATGTTCGAGAACGCAGGATCCGCATACCCCCTCGCCCGATCCGCAAATGCCAGACGCTTGGCTTCAACTTGTGCCATCAGACTATCAGCAGAGCCAAAGCCCATTTCGCGCAAGTCAAAGCGCTCGAGCATTTGCAGCATTTGCAAAGCCGCAACGCCTTGCGTGTTCGGTCCAAGCTCACAGAGTTTCACCTCGCCGCGATATTCGACGCAAAGCGGGTCAACCCATTCGCCATCATGGGCAGCGAAATCCTCGTAGCGCAAATACCCATCGATCCGCTCAAAATAGTCGCTCATAGTGCGCGCGATCTGGCCTTTGTAGAAATCGTCTGGCCCAACGGTCGCAATCCGCTCCAGCGTATTGGCGAGATCCGGATTGGTGAACAGGCTGCCTTCAACCGGCGTTGGCGAGAAATAGGTCTTCCGCGCATTGTCATATTCTTCGAGCATGCCGCTTTCGGCCGCGGGTTCAAACCGTTGCGGCCCAAACTGCCAATAGAAAGCAATCACTTCCGGAATTGGCGCCCCTTCGCGAGCATATTCAATTGCAGGCTCCATCAGCATTCGGAACGGCGCTTCACCGAACCGCTCATGCAAGGCGCCCCAGGCTTCGACGGTACCGGGCACGGTGACAGGCGCGGCGCCAAATGGCGGGATTTCCTCGCCGTCCATGAAGGCATCGGCTTTGGCTTGCATGTCTTCCAGGGTCGCACCCAAGGGCGAACGTCCGGAGCCATTATAGCCATAGAGTTTCTGCGTCTTCGGGTCCCAGACAATCGCGTACAGATCACCGCCAATGCCGTTGCCCGTCGGCTCGACCAGGCCGAGCAGCGCATTCGCCGCAATCGCCCCATCGATCGCGTTCCCGCCGCGTTTCATGACATCCAGCGCGGCTTGCGTCGCCAGCGGATGCGCGGTCGCTGCGGCGGCATTTGGGGCCACCACAGCAGACCGCGTTCCGAGCGTTCGTCCGGACGGCATACGATCGCCGGGGCCGATAATCGGCGCTGCCACTTCAGAGGCCTCGACACTCGAGTCGACCAGGTCCGGTTTTATGGACGGCGCTTCGGCCAAATCCAGATCAACACTCACGCATGCGGAAACGCCCAAAGCCGCGACGCTTGCGACCATCCATCTTATCAGCATACCTCGTCTCACCCTGATTGCTTCGGTCAAAGCTTAACGCGGTTTGCCCGATAGGCGAGTCACGAAGTGGCGGCGTATGTCGGGTCACCTCCAAATAGGCCTGCATCAGCCCGTCAATCATAAAAGACGACTTCGTATTCAATGCCATCATGGTCATGAAAGTAGAATCGGCTGCCAGGCTCGTAAGTCTGGTGGCTATGCGTCTTGATGCCATATTCGCGAATTCGCGTCTCAGCGGCGTCGAGATCATCGACCAGAATACCAAGATGATTAACTGCTCCCGCGAGGCGATAATTTTCATTCTCGCTCAGCGCTCGCGGCGAGCCGACACTGTAAAGCGCAACATAATCGTCTTCATTACCAACATGCACTGAGCGACCATTGTGAATTGAATCGCCGCTCCAGCGGACTTTCCAGCCGAACAGATCGGCCAGCATGCCAGCGGTCTTGTCAGGGTCTGTCACAGTCATGTTGATATGTTCGAGGATGGCTTTTGACATCTCTGTCTCCTTGTTTTTCTTATCGGAGAAATTTATGTAATTCCTGAACCTAAGTTTAGGTCAAGGTATTTTTTTGGAGAGAATTCATGGCGATGAAACGTGGGCTCTCAATTGGCGATTTGGCCGTGCGCACGGGGCTGTCGGTCTCCGCTATTCGGTTCTATGAACGCAAGGGTCTGCTGAACCCTGATCGAAATGAGGGCAATCAACGCCGCTATGAGGGATCCGACATTCGAAGGCTGTCTTTCATCCTCATCGCGCAACAAATCGGCCTGACGATTGATCAAATCAAAGACGTCATGGCCAGCTTGCCCGAAGGGCGCACGCCAACCAAAGCCGATTGGAGCAAGATTAGTCGGCGGTTTCGGAAAACGCTGGATGAGCGGATCGCGATGATGCAACGCATGCGAGACAATCTCGATGGCTGTATTGGGTGCGGCTGCCTCTCGCTGAAAGTTTGCCAGCTGTATAATCCAGCCGACAAAGCCCAACGCTTGGGCGTTGGACCGCGCTACATTATCAGCAATGAGCGCTAGGTGTAGCGCGCCTTGAGCGTCGCCCACATGGCGCGAAGGCCACATGCTGCGCCGCCAGCCGGACGACCATATTTTCCCTCGCGCCAGGCCCAGACGTCCAGATGGACCCAGGATTTCGCCTCAACAAATTGTTTGAGGAATATCGCCGCTGTGATCGATCCTGCCATGCCGCCTGAGGCGCTATTGACGAGATCCGCAATCGGGCTTTTCAGCATCGACTTGTACGGCGTCCAGAGCGGCATGCGCCAGGCGGGATCACCGCTGGCTTCGGCGCCTGCAGCAATGTCGCCAGCAAGCGTTTCATCATCAGTGTAGTAAGGCGCAAGATCAGGCCCGAGTGCAACGCGCGCCGCGCCAGTCAGTGTTGCAAAATCGATCAATAGATCCGGGTCCGATTCACACGCGCGGGTCAGCGCATCGCCAAGAATAAGGCGGCCTTCAGCGTCAGTATTATCGATCTCGACACTCAGGCCCTTGCGGCTGGAGAGCACATCTCCGGGTCGGAAGGCATCGCCCGCAATCGCGTTCTCCACAGCCGGTACGTATAATTTCAGGTGAACTGGCAAATCATGGCCCATAACCAGTTCTGCCAGGGCGATCGCATGGGCAGCACCGCCCATATCCTTCTTCATCAGACGCATCGAGCCGCCCGGCTTGAGATTAAGACCGCCAGTGTCAAACGCGACGCCTTTACCGACGACCGCCAGTTCTGGATGCTCTGGATTGCCCCAGCTAAGCTCCATGATCCGCGGCGCTTCGGGTCCGGCGCGGCCGACGGCATGCACCATGGGATAGTTCTGCTCAAGCAAGGCATCGCCGATAATGGTCTCTAAAGTGGCGCCATAGCGTTCCGCCAGATCGCTAATCGTGCCCTGGATCTCCGGCGGCCCCATGTCCTCGGCAGGCGTATTGACCAGGTCGCGTAGCCGCCCGACCGCAATCGCTTCGTGGATTTGCGCCTCAGCCGCGGCATCGACGCCAACGACGAGACGAGGTGGATCAGCCTTTTCACTCAGATAGCGGTCGAATCGATAGGCGCCATCGGCCCAGGCATTGGCGATTTGTGCCGCAGCATAGCCGCCATTGCGGGCAATTTCATAGTCACCCGCCGGAAGCTTGGCCGAGAGCGCAGCGACTGACAGCGCGTCTGTGCCCTGGCCAATGCCGTACAGAACGCCTGAGACAGTGCCATCATCGCTGGCGCTGACAATGGTTTGACCCGTTTGCCCTTTGAACGCCTGTGCTTTCGCCAGCGCCGCCAAATCTGCGGGCAGACCGTCGGCGTGCTCCCAATCCTGGGCAGAATACAGGAAAACGGGGGCGGCGTTATTGGCAGCTGGGACCAACGCAGAATGCTCAGGCATGAATAGCTCCACACAAGTTAATATGGATGCCAGTTCTGTTAACCTTGTCTTGACCAGGTTGCTGGCATGATTGCAGCCCTAACAGCCTCGGAGCTTGCGAAATGTCCAGAGCCACAACTGCCAAATATGCGCTACCATTTTTTGCCTTGGTCGCCAGTGCAGCCTGCGCGAGCTCACCCGCCGCGACTCCTGAGGAGCAAGCTTATCAAAGCGCGATCGAAAATGCCCTAATGCCGGCATCTCAAGCAGAAATCGACCAAGCCAATCGTTCAGACCCGATTACACGCGCGAGCTTCTGGTCAAATGAGTATCAGAAAGATGCGACGAATATTGAAACAACTGTAAGCTTCATGAGCGCCTTGCGCGGGATTGGCAGCCATGATCGTGTCCTCGAAATCGCAACCACTGCCGTACCTATCCATCCTGATAGTTATCAGCTCTATCTGGAATTGGGGCGCTCTTTCATGGCACAAGGCAAGCTGCAGGAAGCGGGACGGGCCTTTATGCGCAGCGCAGATTTGTCGCCAGAAACGGACGCAACACCGCTCGCCGCACTGGGGCTCGCTCTGGATAGACTCGAAGATCATGATCAGGCCCAGAAGGCCTATGAACTCGCACTAGAACGCCAACCTGACCGGGTTTCGACTCTATCCAATTATGGCTTGTCACTCGCCCTAACCGGGCAATTAGATCAAGCTGAGGTGGCCCTTCGCAAAGCCGTCGAAGCGCCAGGCGCAGATGTGCGGGTGCGACAGAACCTGGCTTTGATCCTCGGCTTACAGGGCCGGTTCGATGAAATGGTTGCCGTGGACCCAAATGCCCCGCCCCGGTCGATCGAAGCAAACCAGCGCGCCTTACGCGAAATGATTGCCCCAGGGCGCAATTATGATGATTTGCAGCAAATAGATGATGTCATTGACGACTTGGTACGCACCCCTGCCGAAGCGCAGGCCATGCCAGAAGTCGCCGAAGCAGATGTCAGCTCCGAAAGTATGCAGGACCCGGTCGCGTCCGCGAATACCCCCGTGGCCGAACCACAGCTTGCAGGCGATCGTGACGTGCCGCCGCCAGCCAAGTTTCGGCCAACTTTGCGCGGATCACAAGGGGGCTGAGCCAAGCGGCTTGGTACGGACTATTCTCAGAAAACTGCCAGACTGATCTACGGCCTTAGCCGTTTTCGGCTTGCATCCGCATCACTTTGATCACCGCTGGTCCAAGCACAACAAGGAACAGGACTGGCAGGAAGAACAAGATCATCGGAACCGTCAGCTGAGCCGGCAGCGCAGCGGCTTTTTTCTCAGCCGCTGACATCCGCATGTCGCGGTTCTCTTTCGCCATAACCCGCAGAGCGTCGCCAAGCGGCGTACCATAGCGTTCGGCCTGCACCAGCGCCATGGTCACGGCCTTGACGCCTTCATGGCCCGTTCGACGTGCGAGATTCTCGTAAGCCAGTCGGCGTTCCTGCAAATAGGACAGTTCGGCGGTAGTCAGTTGTAGCTCTTCTGCCAGTTCGACCGATGCCGTGCCGATTTCAGCGCCAACTTTGGCGAATGCCATTTCGATCGACATGCCAGATTCAACACAAATCAGCATCATATCGAGCGCATCCGGAAACGCGCGCATAATCGACTGCTGACGCTTCGCAGCCAGATTGCCGACATAAAGGTTCGGCGCGTCGAAGCCGATCGCCAGGCCAAAAATGATCGTGCCATACTTCATATTCGGGGCGAGGCCGAAATCATTGACGAAGAATATGAACAGGAAGACCAGAACACTAAAAATGAAGGGCAGCGCAAAGCGGCAGAAATAGAAGATCGTGAGCGGACGTGGCCCACGCATACCGGCCTGTTCCAGTTTGGCTTCAATATTTGGATCTTCCAGCATTTTCTGGAGATCGAGCTTTTTCGTAATATCCGTGATCGCGCCTTTGGATTCGCGCTTCAAGCCGGTTTGCTCAAGGTCCGCACGCGCCGCTCGGCGCAGTTTCTCGCGCTGAGAAGACACCTGTTTCAAGCGTGTTTCGAGTTTGTCGCCTTTCAGCGCCGGCAGCATCACACCGACAACAGTCATGAACATCGCAACGGCCACAGCCATCGACAACAGAGTGCCGGGATCACTTAAGGATCGTGCAAATTCACCCATCGCGGCCTCCTAGAAATCAAAGCTGATCATTTTGCGCATCACCGTGATGCCCATCGTATACAAACAGAACCCTACAAACAGGACGGTGTGTCCGCCTGAGCTGGTCCACAATTCGGCGATATATGATGGCGTGGTCAGATAGACCATAAAGCCCACCGCAAACGGCAAGCTGCCAATAATGTAGGCCGATGCCTTGGCTTCTGCGGACAGAGCTTTGATTTTCTCGCGCATCATTTTGCGCGAGCGAATAACCAGAGACAGGTTTCCAAGCGCTTCTGACAAGTTACCACCAGCCTTGGCCTGGATCGATAACACGATCACGAAGAAGTTTACTTCAGAGAGCGGCACGCGCTTGTAGAATTGCTGCAAAGACCGTTCGGTGCTCGTTCCCATTTGCAGATTGTCAGTCAGCAACTGAAACTCAGGGCCCAGCGGCGCCGGGCTTTCGCGCGCAATAATCCGTAGGCACTCCGTCAGTGGCAGGCCTGATTTAACACCACGAACGATAATATCGATGCCATCCGCGAATTGGTTCATCAGCTTCTTGTTACGACCATTGGTCAGGAAACCCAGCACCATTCGCGGCAAACCAACGCCTGCGACAAAAGCTGCACCGGCAATCATCGTGGGTTGAGACTTGATCTGGAAACCAAGGATCATTGGAGGTCCCTCGGCGCCCGAGTACCACATTCCGAAAGCAGCGACCCCGCCAAGCACGACGGAAATAATCCAAAACAATTGCGCTGGCATTTCGAGGCCGGCTTGATTGATCTTGGACTGAATATCGTTGGCGACCAGCGACTTGCGCCGCGTTTCATCCTGCTCGCGCAGCTTTTTCAGCATTTGCTGAGTTTGCTTTTTACGCGCTGCGTTTGGATCATTGCGCCTAATTCGTCGTCCCGGCGTCTCATTCGCGGCGATTTGCTTGGCCCGTTTTGACGCTTTTTCTGAACCGCTATCACCGGTCAGCACGAATCCGACGCCTGCAATACACAAGAACGCTAAGCCGCCAATGGCGTAAAGAATGAGATCACCGCTGAGGTCCATGGATCAGTCCAGTTCGTCCAGTGCCGTCGCGAGGTCGCGCTCTAGATTGTAATACTGGGCGCGTTCCCAGAATTTCGGCCGACCGATACCTGTGCCACGGTGGCGCCCGATGATCTTACCATCATCGTCTTCGCCTTCGATTTCATATTTCAGGATGTCCTGAAGCACGATCGTGTCGCCTTCCAGACCCATGACTTCTGTAACGCACATGATGCGACGCGAGCCGTCTCGCAAACGAGAGGCCTGCACAACAACATCGACTGAGCCGACAATCATCTCGCGAATGGTTTTGGCCGGCAGACTAAAGCCGCCCATGGTAATCATGGATTCAACCCGGGACAGCGCTTCACGCGGGCTGTTGGCGTGCAATGTGCCCATTGAGCCATCGTGGCCTGTGTTCATTGCCTGCAAGAGGTCAAATGCCTCCGGGCCACGAACCTCGCCCACAATGATCCGTTCTGGACGCATCCGCAGACAGTTCTTGACCAGATCCCGCATCGAAATCTCACCAGAACCCTCGATGTTTGGAGGACGGGTTTCAAGTCGCACCACGTGTGGCTGTTGCAATTGAAGTTCAGCTGAGTCTTCGCAGGTAATCACGCGCTCGCCAGGTTCAATAAACCCGGTCAAACAGTTGAGCAGCGTCGTCTTACCGGACCCTGTACCGCCTGAGATCAGAATATTACAGCGGGCATGGCCCACAATACGGAGGATTTCAGCACCGGCTTCAGAGATCGATTTGAAATTGACCAGATCCTGAAGCTTCAGCTTGTCCTTTTTAAACTTACGAATGGTCAGCGCAGGGCCATCAATCGATAGCGGCGGTGCGATGACGTTTACACGCGAGCCATCTAGCAGACGCGCGTCACAAATCGGGCTGGAATCATCAACGCGGCGGCCAACCTGGCTCACAATACGCTGACAGATATTCATCAGCTGCGCGTTGTCGCGGAAGCGAATATTTGTCCGCTCAATCTTGCCGTCAACTTCGATATAACAAGTGTCGGCGCCATTCACCATAATATCGGCGATATCATCACGAGCCAGCAAAGGCTCGAGTGGGCCGTAACCGAGCACGTCATTACAAATATCGTCGAGCAGATGCTCCTGCTCGGAGATCGACATCACGACGTTTTTAATCGCGATAATTTCAACGACAATATCGCGAATCTCTTCGCGCGCGCTTTCTTGATCAAGCTGTGCAAGCTGACCCAGGTCAATCGTATCGATCAACGCATTGAAGATTGTCGTCTTGGTCGCGTAATACTCCTCAGAGCGGTCCGTAACCTGGGTAATCTTCTCTTCATGATCAGCCGCTGGCGGTGGTTTCAAGGAAGCTGGTTTGGGCTGTTCTTTGGGTTCAGCGGCAGGTTTCGGCGCTTTCGCGACGGGTTTTGCAACGGGAGGTTTTGGCGCTGCAGGGACGGGGGCTTTGGCAGCAGGATTTGCTGTCGCCGGTCCGGCAGAACGTTTGCCAAATGCCATGTTTTAACCCTCTAATTGATGCCTATTTGCCGAGAAGTTTGTTCAGCAAAGACTTTGATTGCGCGACAATTTCCCGACCTGAAATCTGGCTAGCGAGCTGATCAATCGCAATTGACGGGGCCGCAGAAGAATCGGTCTCAGAAATCATCTGACCATTGTTCGATGCCGTGCCAAAAAGCTGCGGATCAAAATTCAGAACGACAGAAGGTTCGACTTCGATCGCGGCCGCAAAATCCTTGGTTGGAATTTCCGGACGCTTAGGCACGCCCATCATGTTTACGACCAATTTTGGTGCCGCATCGTTTGGTCGCTGAGCTTTAAGCTCATCGATCATGTTCTTGCCATTACGCAGAGATGCCAGATCCGGTTGGCAGACGAGGATGACCTCATCTGAACTGAGCAGCGTCTGATAGGTCCACTCGGACCATGTATGCGGAATGTCCAAGACAACAAACGGCATAACGCGTCGCACGGTGTCGATAATCGTTGTGTAAGACTCCGTCGGGATGTCCATGATCTGAGACACCGATGCTGGTGCCGTGAAGAGAGACAGACGGTCTGTTACTTTTGAAAGCAGCTTGGAAACAACTGCATCATCCACGCGTTCCGGTGCCAGAAGCGCGTCTGCAACTGTTTGCTGGTTCTCGTGATTGAAATCCAGAGCCGTGGTTCCGAATGACAAATCGAGATCAATCAGCGCCGTGTTGACTTCCGCACTCTCGGAAAGCGCCCAGGCAAGATTGTGCGCGATTGTTGAAGCACCGACACCGCCTTTTGCACCTATCACAGAAATCGATTTACCGACGAATGGTGCGTCTGGGTCCGCGAATAATTGGCTGATCGAGCGAACAACTTGAACCGGTGCAATTGGCGGCACAAGATATTCACTTACGCCCCGCGCCATAAGTTGGCGGTAAAGGCCGATATCGTTGGTATTGCCGATCACCATGACCTGCACGCCTTCGTCGCAATGCGAGGCAAGCTCATCAATTTGCGCAATCATTGTGGCATTCGGCGCCGATGATTCCAGAATGAGCAGATTTGGCGTTGGGTTTTCGAGCAAATAGCCAATAGCTGCCTCCAAACCACCGGTCTGGGTCTGAACGTTCGCCTGCTGCATGCGGCGATCATTGGCAACCGCTTCAATCAGAGAGGCGGTGCGGTCAGTCTCGCAGAATGCCATCGCAGCGATCGCAGGAATGGCGCGATAACCGCCATCATCACTGTCTGAAATCGTGATATGGGATTCGTCCATAATATCTGCGTCGGGATCAAAGGCATCCAAGTCTTTCATCGGAGCATCGAGATTGACAGCGTCCGGCTCATCTACTGTCTCAGATGCTTCATCCAGGACAGTTGCCAAAGCAGAATCAAAATCGTCTTCGAACTCCATCTCGAAATCGTCTTCAAAAAGAGCACTCTCATTCGACATTCTACTACACTCCTTGTGCGTCTTTGCAGACTTAGTTCACGGCAGTTGAAATTGCGGTCGTCTCGCCTTCACCGCGAGCCGATGGGGTCGATTGACCTTGCAGCCAGAGGTCAAGTTGGAATTGCTGGCGCGCGACGTGACCTTCGGTCAATTCACGCTCTCCCAGCAAGTCTGCGGGCTCTGCGATCATTGCGGCCATATTGGTTCGAATTGCGCAGCCGTGGGTCGGCATCACGCTGTTCGAAACGGCATTCGCCATGTCGATCTCGGCAAGTGACGGGCAATCCGGCGCAACAGTTTTGTAAGTCTTGAATGCCATCACAACCGGTGTTTCGGCACGCCCGCCAGCAGCATAGGCTGCACCGAGGATGCGGTCATAACTGATACCGGCTTCCCAGGCGAATTCGCGAATCTCGGCGACGGCACCAACTGCCAATTGCGGGTTTTGCGCGCTCTTGGGCATTGAGATGACCAATGGCCCGTGACCGACATCCGCATACTTGTCGAGGAAAGATCGAACTTTCATGACTTCGGAAATCCGCAACTGTGTATCGCGGGAGTCCAAGTTTACTTCGAGATATTCTTTGTGCTGCTTGACGCCAATTTCGTGCCGGTCGAGCGGCGTTCCATAGAAGTTTTCGATCGGGACGTTGCCTGATCCGGAACTTGACTGGCAGCCTGTGAGAACCATCAGGCTTCCGGCCACAGCGCTTAAAAGAAGGGTCTTTGCTTGCATCATGGCCGCACCTATTCCTCTATAAATCCGACGGGGGCAGTATAATTGTCTTTTGACAGCCCTTCACCAGCGTCTGCATACTGAGCATTGAGCTTGCCGAAGAAGATCGTTTTAGGATCCGAAGCGTTTACAAAGCCATCAGCAGGTGTCTTCAATTCGTCTTTCTTGGCCGGATCCACCAGATATGGTGTCACAATCACGACCATTTCGGTTTCCTGATTCTCAAAGTCGCGAGACTGGAACAGGGATCCGAGAATTGGTAATTTCTTGATCCCAGGCAGCTGATCAATCGTCTGACGTGAGCGTGACTGGATAAGACCAGCAAGCATTGTGGAGCCACCGGATGGCAGTTCGACAACACTTTCAGCTCTGCGCACAACAAGGGCCGGAATGGTCAATCCAGGCACAGACGTAAGCTGCCCGTCGTTTCCAACTGAGATTCCTGACGCCCCTTGGAAGGCGCCTTGGTTTGAAAGCTCGGAAATCTCAGTTGAGATTTTTAGCGAAATCCTGCCTTCAGACAAAACCATTGGTGTGAAGGCGAGGCCAACTCCATAAGGTTTGAACTGAACTGTGACACCGTCTTCATCGCTTGCCACGGGGACAGGAAATTCGCCACCGGCGAGGAAGTTGGCGCTTTCGCCAGAAACCGCCATGATGTTTGGCTCCGCCAAAGTGCGCACAACGCCTACCCGCTCAAGAGCATCGATCGCAATTGACGCATTTGACTTGGTGCCATCATTGAACCCCAGTTCGACCCCTAAACCGCCAAGCGAAGCGCCTTGAATCCCAAACGTGTTCGTCGACGTCAATTCGAGCGGATTTGTATAAGGACCAGCCGCCCCGAGAATCGTTTCGCCGGTATTTGTTGGCACGCCAAATCCGACGTCCTGGTACAAGGCTTGTTCAACAACCCCCTCCAGATCGCCAAAATTTGTATTGCCGCCCAGATTTATCCCGAGCTGTTTGATCACGGTGCGCTGCATTTCAACAATGCGCACTTCCATCATGACCTGATCCTTAGCCCGGATCGACATCATATTGATGGCCGAGACATCTCCCTCAGGAAGATATGCATTGACCAGGCGCATGATCTGATCCGATTGCAGCAGATTGTCGACAATCCCTGACACGATCAGATTCTGATTCGCCCCTTCGACGGTCACGCGCGCATTCGGCACGTAACGTTTGATCATTTCGTTGATCGCCACGGTATCGGCGGCGACCGAAATTTCGAGATTCAGTAGCGGTTGTCCGCGATTATCGAAGATAAACGCATTCGTCTGTCCAACATCAACGCCACGGAAAATGATGCGATTGGCGGTTTGAACGGTCGCGTCCGCAATTTCCGGGTTTGTGATAATCACATCCGCTGCAGAGCGATCGAGATCAACAATGATCGACTTGTTTACGCCAAGCTTCAGGCTGCGTGTGACGCCTGTTTCGCCGGCCTCCAAAGTACTGACACCCATTGGGTTTTCAGACATATTGGTCTGCGAAAACGCCCCAAATGGCGCCAAGCTTAATCCGAGCGCCAAGGTCGAAGCTTGTATAGTTTGCTGCAAGAGTTTCATCTAGCTGCCTCCGGCCTCAACTTGGTTGCTGCGGTAAATCATGACTTTGCGCCCCCCCGATTCGAGATCGTTGATGAGCAGGCGGTTGGCCAAAGCCTCGCCTTCGTTGAAGCCGGCATCGGCGGCACTTCGCAGCGTCAATGAGAGCGAACCAGAGCGCGCTGAATTGGCCAGCAGTTCAGCCTGTATTTGCGTAACTTCCATCGTCGCTGTTGAACCGGTCAGGGTTGGAATGCCGTCAACGTCGCCAAAGGTCTGATCAATCGCGATGACCCGGGCGTTTTCCATGATGGTTTCAGTAATCAATTGCGGCGGCAGATCTGTATCACCAACAAATTCGATCAGTTGGGTCAGAATAATATCGACCCGGTCATCCGGAAGAATAAAGCCTGCTGATGCAGACTCTGGTGAAATCTCGATCGTCATCGCGCGCTTGCCCTGACTAAGCAGCGCCGCCATGAAACCAGTCTCACCTTTTTGTACGATTTTTTGCGGCATTACCGGCTCGTCAGCATACATTGCTGAGCGCACGACACTGCCAGTCAGAATCTCCATCGCATCGGGTGCGATCTCTTGCGTATAATAAGCCGGGTTGATGGTTGAGTCGGGCCAGTTTGCCCATTTGAACTCATCCGGGGTCAGAAGCGTTCCGACACGCAAATCGGTTTTTGCGACCAGAACTTTCTGCTGTGAAACTTCAACCTCGACAATTTTCTCAACTGTCTGAGTTGGTCCGTTCACAACTGCTGGTTGCTGGTTCGCGAGGCCCCGTACGAGGAACGCTGCCATGACCGCTGCTACGAGCGCGACAGCCAAGATAATAAGCCGCATAGGTGACATGAGGGCGCCTTCTCTTTTTACCCCGCCCCCTGCAAATCGAGGAGCATCTGGACCGAATATTTCACGCCGAAGCTAAAGCATGGTTAACTCAAACGCTGGATTTGACTTAAGAATTCGGCAAGAAATGGTGACGCGGGGGCTGCGAATACAGCACCTGCAGCGATCGCTACGCCATAAGGAACGCCTTTACGGTCTTCAAACGTCGCGACGCCAAACCCTGGAGTCACACCCGCAGGCATCATCGCGCGCATTATAATGACGAGAATTGTCAGCACGCCGCCAGCCAATGCCGTTACAACTAGAAATGGCGCAACGCCCGCGGGTCCGATCCATAACAGGGCCGCGGGAATAAACTTCGCATCGCCGCCGCCATAAACGCCCAGAAAAAACAGCGCGACAGAGATGACAAATGCGATGGCGCCTACCATCGCGTGCCATCCAACGACTTCCCAACCCGGCGCAGCAACAATCGCCGCCGGAATGAACAGAAAGGCGAGCCAACCATTCAACCAGTTTGGTATTGTCAGTGTCTCAATATCGATGAGTGCCGCAAAAAGGCAAAGCGCGAAGAAACTCATCGCAAACAGGGAAAGGATCATGGTTCAAACCTTCAAAAGCCGGTAATTTGATCTGGTCCTAATCCAAATGCTTTAAGGATCACTTGATGCCAGACAGAAAGAAGCCGCTGAGCGAACCCAGCGGCTTCCAAGACCTAAACGGTCCAACCTTTCGGCAAAGATCTAGCCCAGCTGAGCAGAAACTTTGTTGAAGGTTGCAGAGGTGTTTGAACCGAGTGTGGTTACAGCACCGATGATCGCAACAGCGATCAAAGCAGCAATAAGACCATATTCGATTGCAGTTGCACCAGACTCATTCTTGAAAAACTTACGCATTGGAAACTCCCACTATGCAGATTATAGGCGTCCCGGAAGTTTTCTTGAGGTTTTGTCCCCGGAACAGGGATATGGATACCGCACAGCACTGAAAATCTCGTGAATCAACAGAAAAAAATCCTGAAGATTCAACAAGGTCTTGTTAACCCGTTGGGCGATCCCGATTCCGGTGAATTTTGGCAGACGGGAATAGCATCCCGTATGGCGCTGAGCTGATCAGAGTAAGGACCAATCGCGACTGGCAGGCATCTGCAGCAGTCAGTTCAATCTGAATGGTCGCTCAGCGATAAGCTTTCCAGAATAAGCAAACAGTGCAGCCGCCACCTAAGATAGCGGCTGCGATCTGTTCAGCTAAACGGTTACGGGGAAGCCGCAGCCATATTATCCGAAACGTTCTGGAAGGCTTTACTGGTACTATCACCGACAGCAGTAACTGCACCAATGATGGCAACCGCGATCAAAGCCGCAATCAAGCCATACTCAATCGCGGTCGCGCCTGAGTCGTCTTCTGTCTCGGCTTCAGGTTTCGCGAAGAAACCATATAGTTTTTGAAAGTATTTTTGCATTAGGGACTCCCACCATGCTGGTTGTCGTCCCCAATTGTCATCCGAGTTATCTCGAACGGTTTGGTCTTACAACGCAGCCCTGAAGAAGTGGTGAATCGAAAGGGAAACTTTTGATCTGATCGGCAAGAAACTCCTAACCCGAAAAACGGCCCGTTTTGGTCCCTATATAATAAAGACCATCATTTTCGTCCGTTTTAGGATTCGGATAACCTCTTTGCGTCATTCCTAGGCGCAACTTTTGGAGTGCCAATATGATGTCCTTGACGAAGACCGCCCTCACCTGCTGCGCTGCCGCGCTTTTGAGCTGCGCCGCTCATGCCGGACATATCACTGTTGAAACGGGCAAAGCCAAAGCGATCAAGCTGAAGACCAATGCCGATAGCGTGATCATTGGCAATCCGAACATTGCCGACGTCGCCGTTCATGACGACACGCTCTTGTTCGTAACCGGCAAGTCCTATGGCACGACGAACCTGATGATCTTCGATAATGAAGGCAACACCATCCACTCTTCGGACGTCGTCGTCACTGCAAACACCACGTCCTGGGTCAGCGTCAAACGCGCTGGAGCCAATTTTACATATGACTGCGCTCCAGCCTGTCGCCCGACCCTGTCGCCTGGCGATGATCAGGAACATTATGGCGGCGTTGCCGAACAGCTGCTCCTGCAGAAAGAACTGAACAGCAGCGATTAAACGAAATTCGCGATCAAATAAAAAAACGCCCGGAGCACTTTCGGGCGTTTTTTTATGATCTCATGAAAATTGGGCTTATCGCGGTCGATCGCCAGATTGCGGCGCTTCAGCCATAGCCGCTGATCGCGCTTCGACAGCAGCAGTGAGCGCGCCGTCAACACTGAGAGAATATAGCGCTTGCCCAGGCTCCCCGACCGCAGCTGCCTTCAGATCACCGAGTTGCCAGTCAAACGCGCCGCCATCCCGAACCGTAATGGTCCAACCCGCACCGGTGCGCGGGAAATAAGTCTCACCTGCCGCCATTTCGCGATTGCGGAATACAGTTCCGTCTGAGCCGCGAACTTCGATCCAGGCCCGCTTATTGGCGACAATCCCAAACTCTTCGCCTGTTTCGGCAGCGAGATCGCTGACTTCAGCAATATTAGCATAGGCTGGCGCCAGGCGCGCTGAAATGGCCAAAGTGTCTGTGTCGCCGCTTGTAATGGATGCAGAAGGCTGCATCAGCAGGCTGACCCCGCCAATAAGAGCCGCCGCAATGACCAATGCCGCACCGCCATACATGAGCGTCCGCGAGGAAACACCACTGCCCGCGCTTTGAGCTGGCATCGCATCGGCCATGACCCGCCCCACGCTTTCGGCATATTCCGAGGCGATTTCTTCTTCAGGCAGTCCCAGAAAGCGGGCATAATTCTTGGCTTGTAAGCGCAAGATACTCGCTGGAATGTGCGAGGTTTCCATACTTTCCAAAGCTGCCAGCGTGTCTTGCGATTGCCGCGTCTCTTCCGCGACATCCCGCAAGTTGAGCTGTCTGGCTTCTCGCGCCTCAAGCAGGCGCATACCCGCCGTCACGATCAGCTCTTCGTGATCACTTTCAGTCTCGGTTTCGACGGTTTCTAGATCGTTCGCAGCAGACATATCATCGTTCGGAAGGTTAGACATCGTTCAGAATTATACCTTGTAGCTCGGCAAGCTCTAACACTCCGTTACGCAATGCAGGCTCGCGGTTTCGCAATAGTCCTGCAAAAGCCGGGCCGAATTTCTCCAAATCCAACGATCTCAACATTCTTTTTACCGGACCAATCCCGCTCCCAGGCATAGACAGACTGCGATAGCCCAAACCAATCAGGCACAAAGCCTCTAATGGACGCCCGGCACCTTCGCCACAAATTGATACAGGAACCCCCAGACGCTCACACGTTTCGAAGACTTGTGCCAAAAATCGCATCACGGGGCGACTTACAAAAGGATAACGTTCAGAAACCAGCGGCGTCATGCGGTCCGCGGCGTGGAAGAATTGAAGCATGTCATTGGTGCCAATAGAGACGAAATCCACTTCGTCAGCGATGTCTTCCAGCGCATATGCAAAGGCAGGTGTTTCCAGCATGGCCCCGATTTTGAGGTCGCTCGGGCCGTTAAATCCACGCCCCTGCCCCCAGGCCAGCTCTTCCTGCAGCATCTGTTTGGCGGCACGAAACTCATGGGCGCTGGTGACCATTGGAAACATCACTGACAGCGGCATTCCGTCAGCTGCGCGCAGCAAAGCCCTGAGCTGCCGGCGAAATAATCCGGGTCGGTCGAGCGCAAAGCGGATCGAACGCCAGCCCAAAGCCGGGTTCTCTTCACGGGCATCGTTCAGGTTTGGCAATAGCTTATCGCCGCCCAGGTCCAGCGTCCGGAAATAGACCGGTCGCCCGTTCGCAGCGGATAGGATATGTTTATAGAGCTCGATCTGGTCACTGACACTTGGCAGCTTTTCAGACATCAGGAACTGAAACTCTGTCCGGAACAGGCCGATCCCGTCCGCGCCCGTGCTGTCCAGATGTTCAGTGTCTAGCCCGAGACCCGCATTCAGCATCAGACGCACGGGGATACCATCTTTTGATTCCGTCGGTTCGTCCCTCAGCGCAGCGAACATAGCCTGACGCTCACTCAAAATGCTCTGGCGGGTTGAGTAAGCCGTCAGCAAGTTCTCATCAGGGCGCAAGTGCACACGCCCATCTTCGCCATCGACAATGATCTGATCCCCGCGCGAGACATGTGTCAGCAAGCCATCGATGCCGCCTACGGTTGGAATACCAAGCCCGCGCGCGACAATCGCGGCATGGCTCGATGTCGCGACTTCTTCGAGGATGATCGCCGCGAAGCCGGACTTTCCATAATCCAGCAATTCCGCCGGGCCGAGGCGACGTGCGATCAGAACTTCTGCATCGCCTTCTGCGGACACCATATGGGCATCGGGGGCATTCGTTCCGGCGAGCATCCGCAGCAGGCGATTATCGAGATCTTCCAGATCGTGCAAACGCTCACGCAGATATGGATCTTTGACTTTTTCGAACCGGGCCCGGTGTTCACGGCGCAATCGATCAATCGAGGCTTCTGCAGATAATCCGCCGCGCACCCCTTCGCGCAGTTTTTCTGCCCAGGTCGGGTCAGATGCGAGCAGTTTATAGGCCTCAATCACTTCGCGCGGTTCGCCCCACAGACCGCCAATTTCAGCCGCCAGAAGGCGATCAATGGAGAGATGCAGTTCTTCAAGCGCGGTTTCCAGCCGATGTTCTTCTTTTTCCGGGTCCTCAGCAAAGAAACGTGCCGCCGGAATAACCGGATCATGCAACCGGACGCGGCCCAGCCCCAGACCCCCGCAAAGCGAACGTCCTTGCAGGTTTACCGGCCGCCCTTCGCGCGCTGCGCTGGTTTGTTCAGGCCCGCTTTCGCCGGTTGGGACAATTTCAGCCAGCACCATCGCAATGGTCTGCAAGCTGTCGATCTCATCGTCCTGATAAAGCCGCTCTGTTCGGTTCTGTACGGTTAGTACACCTATGACGCGACCGCCTTTCAGGATCGGAACCCCGAGAAACGCGTGATAAGGATCCTCTCCCGTCTCCGGCCGATATGAGAAATCGGGGTGGCGCGGTGCATCCTGGATCGAAAGCGGCTGTGCGGTTTGCGAAATTTTCCCGACCAGACCTTCATCAATACCCAGGAATGTGCGGTGGACGGCGTCTTCTCGCAGGCCTTCTGTGGCGATCAACTCCATCCGATCATCCTCTGACCGGCGATAGATCGAACACACATCCGCAACCATCGTGCCGGCAATCAAACGCACGACTTTCATCAAACGCGCTTCAGTGTCAGCTTCGGCGGCCATGACCGACCGAAGTCGATTCATTAAAAGCCGGGGGATGGAAAAGCTATCAGGCATGCCTGGGCTCAGATGGGGCTGTCACCTAGCTCGCGTCAAGGTCAAACGCCGTGTGAAGGGCGCGAACCGCGAGTTCGGTGTAATCTGTATCAATCAGAACGGAGATTTTGATTTCTGAGGTCGAAATCACGTCAATATTGATGTTTTTGGCGGCGAGCGCTTCAAACATTGTCTCTGCGACGCCAGTATGAGACTTCATTCCAACGCCGACCACAGAGACTTTCGCGACATCTCGGCTGACGCCCATATTCTCGAAAACCACGGTTTCGCGATTGGCATCAAGCACGCGCTGGGCTTTTTCGCTGTCGCCGCTGGTGCACGTGAAGACCATATTGGCCCGGCCTTCGCCGCGTGCATTGGCCTGGACGATCATGTCAACATTCACGCCTTCGCGCGCCAGGAGGGCAAACAAATTAGCCGAGGTGCCGGGTTTGTCTTCCATACCGTAAAGCGTAATCTTCGCTTCATCGCGTGAATAGGTGACGCCGTTTACAACTTGTTTTTCCACGATCTCATCCTCATTGCAGATCCAGGTCCCGGGATTTTCGTCTTCCGGGGCTGAGAAACTTGAAAGCACGCGCAATGGCACCTGATGGTTCATTGCAAGCTCGACTGAGCGCGTTTGCAGCACTTTTGCTCCCAAGGATGCCATTTCAAGCATTTCCTCGTAGGAGACCCGTTCCAGGCGCCGCGCTTGCGGCACGATGCGCGGGTCGGTCGTATAGACCCCATCAACATCGGTATAAATATCGCACGGCACGGAGCCAAGCGCTGCCGCGACTGCAACGGCTGTCGTGTCAGATCCACCGCGGCCCAGTGTCGACACACGACCCTCATCAGTGACGCCCTGGAAGCCGGCAATCACGGCGACTTCACCGGCATCAATCGCCGCGCCGAGCCCGCTTTCCTCGTCAAACCCGTCAATTCGCGCCGCGCCATGACCTTCGCGGGTCTTCATCCGCATTTGCCAGCCCAGCCAGCTGCGGGCTTTCAGTCCGCGCTTGCGCAGTGACAAAGCCAGGAGGCCGCTGGTGACCTGCTCTCCCGAAGATACAACCACGTCATATTCATCATCGAAGCTGTCACCATTCACAGCATCGCCTGCCGCGCCTTTGGCCAGGCCAACGAGCTTGTTTGTCTCGCCCGACATGGCGGATACAATGACGGCCAGTTTTTCGCCTTTTGCGGCGCGATGCGCAACAATATCAGCGACATGCGAGATCCGTTCGAGATCCGCTACCGAAGTGCCGCCAAATTTCAATACAGTGCGCGCCATTGCCGCCTCGTCAAAACATACCATTTGCGCTGAACTAAGCAGGCGCTTCCTTAAAGGGCTAAGCGCGAAACCGCAATTAGGATTGCTAAACTCATGGCAGCTATGTCTTCAACTGATCAAACCGCCCCGTCACGGCCGAGTATCGACCCGAGTGAAGTGGCGAAGTTCACAGCTATGGCCGCCGAATGGTGGGATCCAAAAGGCAAATTCAAGCCGCTACACAAGTTTAATCCGGTTCGACTGGGCTTTATCCGCGATACGATCGAGGACCATTTTGCGCTGAAGAGCGGTGCGCGCCGTCCGTTTGAAGGGTTGCGCGTCCTGGACATTGGGTGCGGCGGCGGCCTGGTCAGCGAACCGATGCGTCGTCTCGGGGCGGACATGGTCTCTGTCGATGCGAGCGAAGCGAATATCAAAACCGCAATCACACATGCCGAACAAGGTGGGCTCGAGATTGATTTCCGGGCTGGCACGGTCGAGGAGTTGATTGAATCTGGTGAACCACCGTTTGACATCGTGCTAAATTTGGAAGTCGTCGAACATGTCGCCGACCCGAGCCAGTTCCTTCAGGACTGCGCAAGCCTGGTCAAACCGGGCGGATTGATGATCGTCGCCACGCTCAATCGCACCGCCAAAGCCTTTGCCTTAGCGATTGTCGGGGCGGAATATGTGCTCGGCTGGTTGCCCCGAGGCACGCATGAATTTGAGAAATTCCTGCGCCCGGACGAAATTCAGCAGCCTTTGACGCAAGCCGGCCTCAAGGTTGAGCCGCCGCAAGGCGTCAGTTTCAACCCATTGCTCGATCAATGGCGGCTCTCAACCGATACGAATGTCAATTATTTGATGGTCGCGGCACGGCCGGAGACCTGATTTGATATCTTATCATCCCACACCCGGCGCAATCCTCGATTTCTGGATTGGTCCCGCGGCAGAAGATCATCTTGCGGCGCAAAAGCGCAACAAGCTGTGGTTCATCAAGTCAGAGAAAACCGATCATCTGATCAAAACCCGGTATGAACTTGTTCTACAGGCCCTTGCCGCCGATCAGGCTGCGGCCTGGCGTGGGGCTGGCCCGCGGGCGCGATTGGCCGCGATTATCGTGCTCGATCAATTCAGCCGCAATATCTATCGCGGACAGGCCAAGGCCTTTGCCCAGGACGCATTAGCACTGAGCCTGGCACAGAACGCCTTGAACGCCCGCGAAGACGAGTCCCTCACGGAAGTGGAACGGACGTTTCTTTATCTACCTTTCGAGCACTCCGAAGCGCCGGCAGATCAAGCCCGTAGCGTTCAACTGTTTGAACGTCTCGCCCAAGAGGCCCGACCCGCTTTCAAGCCAATCTGCCAAAGCTCGCTCGATTATGCTTATCAGCATCGCGATGTGATTGCGCAATTCGGTCGATTTCCGCACCGCAATGCGATTCTGGGACGCAATAATACGCAGGCGGAAACCGTTTATCTCGCCGAGCCGGGCTCCGGGTTTTAGGGCGCTAATTCGCTGGCCGCACGTCGAGCAATTCGATCTGGAACATCAGATCAACACCGGGCGGAATATCATCACCAAAGCCATCATCCCCATAGGCCTGATCGGCTGGGATATGCACCAAGAAACGATCGCCTGGTTGCATGAATGAGAGGGCTTCGTTGAAGCCTGGAATCAATTGGCCGGCTGTGAACACGGTCGGTTCACCGCGCGACCAGGAGCTGTCGAAAAACTCGCTTGTTTCAGCGACCCGCCCCTCATAATGAATCGTGAGCTGATCCCCTTCGGCAGGTGGTGGACCATCTGCGGCGCCTTTTTCAAGAACAACAATTGAAACGCCGCTTGGCAAAACCGTCGCATCTCCGCGCTCGCCATCCCAAGGGAAGCTGGCTTGCCATGCGGCCATGTCCGGGCCTTGTGCCTCGGCTGGCACATTCGTCGCGACTTGCGCGAGATCTGCGGCGGACAAAAAGCCTTCCAGATGCACGCGGTAGACGAGATCAGAATTGGCCGGGATCAAATCCCCCAATGGTTCGCTGCCAAAGGCTTCCGCGGCAGGAACATAGATCAGCCATTCATCACCAGGATTCATCAGCGCGATCGCTTCGGCCCAACCATCCACAAGCTCTGTCAGTTCGAAAACGCTCGACTCGCCCCGGGCATAGGAGCTATCGATTCGCGCGCCTGTTCTGGCCAGAAACGCTTCATAATTGACGACGATCGTCGCATCCGCGCCCGGCGTGCCGGAATTGACGTCGCCATTCGCAATTGGAATGTAACGCACGCCCGTGGCGGTCTTATTCATGGTTCGGCATTCAGCCGGAAATGGCGGTGTAAAATCGCTTGGGCCGCGCATCAGCTGCGGACAGTCTGCGGAATCCGCCCCGCCGAAAATCGTTCCCGGCATCGACACCTCCGGCAAAGACGCACACCCCGCGAGGGCAAGGCCTGCCAGGCTCATACTAATCGTTTGAACTGCTCGCATCATTGCGCGCTCCCTCCCTAAGACACCCCTTTTTCGGGGTTTATTGCACCGGCACAACATCCATCAATTCGACTTCGAAATTCAAGGCCGCATTTGGTGGGATTGGACCATTGCCCGCAGGACCATAGGCCAGATTTCCAGGCACATGAACCAACCAGCGATCACCTGAACGCATCAGCTGAAGCGCTTCGATCCACCCTGGAATGACGCGGTTGACTGGAAATATTGCCGCCTCGCCGCGTTTGAAAGCGCTATCAAAGACACCGCCGCCTTCATCGAACCGGCCCTCATAATAGACCACGACCCGGTCGGACCCTTGTGGCTGGGTGCCGGTTTCATCGCCGCTTGCCAGCACAACATATTCAAGCCCAGTGCCCGTCTTCTGAATCTCTGGAAGATCCGAATCCCATGGCGTATACTTGGCCCAAGCCTGTTCATCTGTCGGGCGCGGCTCTGGCGCCTTTACGACTTGCTTCAGCTCAACCCGAAAGATCAGGTCATCACCAGGCTTGATCACGCCGCCGGGGCGCGGATTCTGGCCATAGCCAAGCTCAGTTGGAATGTAGAAAATGAACTCAGAGCCGACGGACATGAGTTGCAGACCCTCGGTCCAACCCGAGATCACTTGATTGACGCCGAAAGTTGACGTCGACCCGCGCTCATATGAGCTGTCAAACACTGTGCCGTCGGTCAGGCGGCCGTCATACATGACGCTCACGCGGTCACGCGGGCCTGGCATGTCGCCGCCCTCGTCGCCTTCGCGAACAATGACGTATTGCAGGCCGCTTTCCGTGGTTTGAACTTCGGCGCGCTCCGCATCCCAGGGGATGTATGTTGCGAGCGGGTTAGTTGGGTCCATCGGGTCCATGGTTTCTCCACCACATGCTGCGAGAATTAAGCCGCCAAGGGCAAGAAAGAGATTGCGCAAAGTCGTCACTCCTGAGGCTGGGTTCGAGGCTATTTAGGCAGGTTTTTATCCGCTGTCACCTAATCAAAGCTGAAGCTTTGCGGTCCAGGATCACCGCTGAAGACCAGCGTTTTGACCTCATCTTCACGGCGGATATTGACCCGGTTTGTTTGCTGCGGAATGGCATCCATCAAAACGCCCTGACGGATCGACAGAGCTTCAAGTCGAACTGGCATTGGCGCCAGCTGATAGACCCAGTAATAACCGCGCTCGACTTCTCCGCCGAGTAGCGTGAGAGACACTTCCTCTCCAGATGCCACATCTGTCAGCCGAAACCGGTCAGCGACATAGGCAGCAAACTTGGCTTGCGCTTCAGTATCCCCAACCAAGTCAGCACGGGCGCCTATAACACTCATCAAAGTGCTCTCGGCATCATGAATGCTCAAACGGTGCGCCACTTCGATACGGCAAGTGTCGGCTGTACAGTCGCTGCCATCTTCCGGCGCAATCAGAGTCACTTCCGTCAGGCCAATCGCCTGTTCATGGGCATGGGACGACGCCTGGCTGATGAGCAGGCTCGCTATGCCAAGGGCGAAAATCCTTAGACGCGTCGGCACCTATTCTTCCTCTGGCTTATCTTCATTTTCCGACTCGTCTTCGGATTTCAATTCCGTCTTGATGTCCTGCATGATATCGCGGCGGTCAATCGTTGAAGGACGCAGCAGTCTGAATGACTCTACGCGCGACGGCGTGATCCGGCGCGGATAGTAATTGTTCTCGATATCCGCATCCGCTGTTTCCCACTCGGGATCGACGATGATCTGGGTTAGCTCTTTGCCTTTTTCGAAAACCAGCAATTTGCTGACCCGATGTGGGCTGCGACGCCAAATCTCGGCCGGAATGTACATTTTCTCCGTCGAACCATCCGTGAATTCCAGGCCGAGAATGATCGGCATCACCAATCCACCGACATTGGAGAATTCCAGCGCGTAATATTCGCCATCTTCAGCCACGGCGCGATCAAACACACGACGCTCCCATGGTTCGAGATCGTCAAGGAATTCCCGATAGGCGTTTCGTTCCTTGTTGGTGACGGTGTATATGTCGTTCTCGTCGTAGAAATCACGAATATCAGGAAAACGCTGCACCCAGGTGCGCCGGCCTTCAGCGGCGTTCGCCGTCACCCCGACTTTCACTGGTTCGTCTTGTGCATCGCTGCGTAAACGCGACAGATCGATATCCGGGTCTTCCGTATTCATTTCCATCTGGAAGACGCGGTCGAGCGAAATATCAACATGATCAGTGGTGTAGAACCAGCCACGCCAGAACCAATCGAGATCTACCCCAGAGGCCTCTTCCATTGTGCGGAAGAAATCGCTCGGCGTCGGGCGCTTAAACTTCCACCGACGAGAATATTCGCGGAATGCAAAGTCAAATTTCTCACGCCCGAGAATGGTTTCGCGCAAAATATGCAAAGCGGCAGACGGCTTGCCATAGGCATTCGGCCCGAGCTGCAAAACACTGTCGGATTGCGTCATGATCGGCACCTGATCTTCAGAAACCATATAATAGACCAGATCGCGCGGCAGCGAGCGGGTCCACGGAATATCCGGATCCCATTCATAGCCTGCAACGCTGTCGAGGAAGCTGTTCAAGCCCTCATCCATCCACGTCCATTGGCGTTCGTCAGAATTGACCACCATCGGGAAATAAATGTGCCCGACCTCATGGATCACGACGCCGATCAGGAAGCGCTTCTCGGCCATTGTATAGGTTCGGGTACCGTCATCCTGAAGCGTTGTCCGAGGGCCATTGAACGTGATCATCGGGTATTCCATGCCGCCGACGGGACCGTTGACCGATTGCGATGTCGGATACGGATAGTCGAACGCGAACCGATTATAGACGTCCATCGTATGGACCACGGATGTGGTTGAATATTTCTGCCACAGCTCGCCGCCTTCTTTCGGATAGAAAGACATCGCCATGACGGTCTCAAACTCGGCGCCTGGCTGTTTGAAGCCTTGCGCGTCCCAGGCAAACTTGCGCGATGTGGCCCATGCAAAGTCGCGGACATTATCGGCTTCGAATTTCCAGGTTTTCGACCCGGTCGGGTTGGAGCTTTCATTGGCTTCGGCTTCGTCAGGCGTAACCACGAAGACCGGGCGGTCAGCATCTGCGGCGTCGGCCAGGCGCGCTCGCTGCGTGCCTGTCAGAACTTGGCGGTCATTCTGCAACACACCTGTTGAAGACACGATGTGATCGTTGGGGACAGTGATTTCGACATCATAGTCGCCAAATTCGAGCGTGAACTCGCCGCTGCCGAGGAATTCCTTATTGTGCCAGCCTTCATAATCAGAATAGGCGACAAGCCGCGGGAACCATTGCGCAACCAGGAAGATATCATTGCCGCCTTCGCGCTCATCATCCGGGAAATGCTCATAGCCGGCGCGGCCGCCCATGGCTTTTTGTTCAACCAGATTATACGACCAGTCGATCTGGAACTTGGTCGACGCGCCGGGCGTCAATGGACGCGGCAAATCAATCCGCATCAGGGTTCCAACAATTGTATTTGGAAGCGCGTTGCCACGGGCATCGGCGACACGCGTGATGTCATAGCCGTATTGATTATCGGCTTGCGACTGTCGGCGGCGCAGCGAGTTGAGGCTGATTTGCGGTGTAATCGCTTCGCGCAGATTGACCGATCCCTGCGGCTTGGCGCTGAACGTGCGCGTCATTTCAGCGATCGAGTCTTCGCGGAATCGGTTCTGATCGAGCTGCAACCAGAGATATCGAAGCGTATCCGGGGAATTGTTCTTATAGGTGACCGTCTGTGAGGCGGTCAGACGGCGGGCGGGCTCGTCAAGGCTGACAGCGATCGAATAGTCGGCTTCCTGCTGCCAGTATTCGTGGCCCGGCTCACCCGCAGCATTGCGATAGACATTCGGGCTCGGAAGCACTTCGTCCAATTGTCGAAACTTATCGACGAAATCGCCCTTGGTTTGTTGAATCCCTTGCGCCGTCGCCCCGGAAACAGTGAGTACGACCCCAAACACCGCTAACAAAAATCGCATTTTCAGCCCTGATCAAAAATCTAATGTGGAACTGACACTGAGACGCTGAAACTTCTAAATAAAGTTTAAGAAGTTAACCGTAGCTGCAGAAAAGTTTACCTCTGACAGAACACAGACTCAATTTGTGCGCGGCGGGTATCCCGCCTGACCAAGCGCATCGATGACTTCCTGCGTGTGCTGTGCGTCGCGGGTTTCCATCAGGATGTCGAACTCAGCGCCTTTGGCAGGCACATCGAGCGCAATGCGATTGTGCGCGACTTCCATAATATTGGCGCCAGCATCACCGATCACTTTCGATACCAGGGCAAGCAGACCCGGTCGATCATCGCCAATGATGCGAATGTTCACCAGGCGGTTATCGCGCACCAAGGATCGCGTCAGCACCGAAGCCAGCAATCTTGAATCGATATTGCCGCCGCACAGGATCAGCCCAACCCGGCGCCCTGCGAACTTGGCCGGGTGCGCGAGCATCGCGGCAAGACCAGCTGCCCCCGCACCTTCCGCGACCGTTTTTTCAACATCTGCAAACAGCGTGATCGCGCGCTCAATGTGCTCTTCTTCGACAAGGACAACGTCATCGACGAGCGCGCGCACGACTTTTTCCGTCAGCGCGCCGACATCTTTCACGGCGATGCCTTCAGCAATTGTTGCCCCGCCCGTTTTCGGCTCGCGGCCTTCCAGGCGCGCGCGCATGCCAGCATACATCGCCGCCTCAACGCCAACAACGCGCAGAAAGCGATTATGCGCTTTAGCAGCCGTCGCCATACCTGAAATCAATCCGCCGCCGCCAATTGGCACGATCAGCGTGTCGAGTTCTGGTTCATCTTCCAGCATTTCAAGCGCTGCGGTGCCCTGCCCGGCCATGATCTCAGGATCATCAAACGGGTGGATCCAGGTCAGACCTTCTTGCTGGCACAGATTCTGGGCATGGGTTTTGGCTTCGTCGAAGGAATGACCTTCCAAGACCACGCGGGCGCCAAAGGCCCGTGTGTGTTCGACTTTGTTGAACGGCGTTGTAACCGGCATAACAATGGTGACAGGCACGTCCAGGCGGCGACCATGATACGCGACGCCTTGTGCATGATTGCCAGCAGACGCCGCAATGACGCCAGCTTTCTTCTGCGCATCTGTAAGTCGCGCCAGTTTGTTCAACGCCCCGCGCTCTTTAAAGGCGGCGGTGAATTGCAGGTTCTCGAACTTCACCCAGACGTCAGCCCCGGTAATCGCGGAGAGCGTTTTTGAATAGCGCATCGGTGTGCGTTCAATCTGTCCGTCGAGCACTTTCGCTGCGCTTCGTACATCGTCAATCGAGATGGGGAGTTTTTCGGTCATGGTCTCTATCTTCAAACAGTCCGCGCGCACTCGTAAGCCGGACACTAAAGAATTGGAAGCTTCCATTCTGTAAACACAAGGTCTACGAGACCCGCCATGAGCAAACAGACGTCAGATTTAGTTGTCATTGGTGCCGTACTAGGCGCGCATGGGGTTCGCGGGGATGTCCGCGTCAAAAGCTTCACAGCTGAGCCGGATGCTGTCTTCGACTATGCGCCGTTCTTGGATGAGGCCGGCAAACTCTTCATAGAGCCGGTCAAAGCACGTCCCGCAAAAGACCATTTCATCGTCACGCCAAAACAGCAGCGGCAAAAAGAAGAATGGGACAGCCTGAAAGGCACGCGCCTTTATGTTCCACGCGCGGCCTTGCCGGAAACAGACGATGATGAATTCTATATCGAAGACCTGGTTGGCTTGGATGTGTTTGCGGGCGGTGACGAGAAGATTGGCAAGGTCAAGGCTGTGCTCAATCACGGCGCCGGCGATTTGATCGAAGTCCAAAGGCGCAGCGGCGAAAAATCAGTACTCGTGCCCTTCACCTTCGACGACGTGCCCATGGTCGACTTGGCGTTAAAGCGCATTGTCGTCGCTAATTTTGATATCTGGGAAGATGAGAGCCGCCCGAACGACGACGCCTAGGCGAACGCCTCTGACGCACCAGTCGCCTCGAAGAAAGCGCTCAAGCCGTCCGCATCTTTGCTGCCCTGGACCACTTTGGTCACAGCTTTAAAAGCGCGCGCGGCATAGTGCTGCGTGATTTGCTCATAAGCTTTGCCATCCAGCTTCAACGAGACCCGCTCGGCTTTGGCTTCAGCCGCGTCCATATTGGCCTTTGCCCATGGCAGGTAGGTCACCGCGACTTCGTCTTTGAACAGCGGCAGCAACGTCTCTTCCAGTTCGCTGAGCGGCTTGAACGGACCGCCAGCTTTCGGCGCTTCCATGAACTCGCTCCAAGCCGTTACAAATGGCGCTTGAGCGCGGAGCCAATCACCAGGTGTTGGGTCGAGCAGTAATTGCGCAACTTGCCCCGCAATGGCGAAATCTGCTGCAGATGGACGTCCGCCAAACAGAAACAGGCTCTTTTCAAGGTGCGCATTCAGCAATGTGAAGAAACGTTCGAAGCTTGGCTTCAGGACTTTCTCATTCTTCTTCTCAACGCCAACCAATGGCAAACGATCACGCATTCGTTTGATGATCTGATCCCGGGTTTTCTTCTTGGCGCGCGGCAAGTCGCCGTCGAGAAGCTGTTCCATCGTGCGCTCGCCCGCGAGCTCGCGATCCGGCTTCTGGCCCCAGCGATTGAAGAACATCAATTTGTTCAGCCACTCATCAGCATAATCTTCGAGGATCAAAGCCAATGCGGCGCAAGCAGCGTCTTCCGGCACGGCGGACGGTTCGGCGTGATCAACTTCGACAGTTGCGAGAATGCTCGTGGAATCCTGGTTGGCCGGACGATTGGGCGACAGCAAGAGCGGCACAGTCGGCACGCGCGCCAGGGCTGCGAACTCTTCGTCGGTCGCTTTGCTGCGGCCGATCCATTCAAACTCAACGCCCTTATAGCGCAGGAATGATCTGACCTTCAGAGAGTATGGAGAGGTTTCGGCCCCGAACAGGCGATAATCAGTCATAGCAGTCTCTTTTCGATTCCAGCGCGTGATCTAAGCCAAGCGGGTCGGACTGCCAAGTCGAATAAAGCGGTGGCGCGGCAAGGGGAAACCGCGCCACCCATTTCGCAGTCCTGAATTATGCAGGCTTACGGAATTTCAGCGTCATCCGATTGGACTCGCCAACCGCTTGATAAGCCGCACGTTCTGGCGTGTCTTCTTCAGTTCCGGCAAGCGTCGGCGGCAGTCGCCAGACGAACTCTTCTTCGGTTGGAACGTCATCGGCATTGGCATTGACATCGCTGGAGCCAACCAATTCGAACCCGGCGCTTTCGAAGGCTGCAACAACTGCAGACTTCTTGAGATAGCCATTGCTACCATCTGCCCATTCATCGCTATTGGCTTCCGGAGCGCTATGTTGAACAACGCCGACGATTCCGCCTGGCTTCAACACGCGATAGGCTTCCGCCAGAGTATCTGTCATGTAAGGCGCATCGGCATCCGAGAAGCGATTTAGATTGTGCAGTGCTCGAATGAACAGCACGGCATCTAACTTGCCATCGGCTTCTGCTGGCATTTCTGTCAGGCGCACAGATTTGATTTTGGCCCCGCCTTCAACGCCCCATTCGGCAGCCTGGGTTGGCCAATTGGCTGTACCTTCAACGCGGGTTGCGGTCCATTCGTCGCCGAAACCAAAACGGCCCCATAGTTCATCCGGGTAATGGGCGCCAACGAGCACGCCATCTTCGCCGAGATGGGCCAACAGAATTTTGGAATACCAACCACCACCGGGCAGGGCTTCTGCAACGACCATACCCGGTTCGATGCCGAAAAAGGCCAGCGTTTCAGCTGGGTGACGCGCGTCATAGCGGGCCTGAACTTCGTCTGGCTGCGCTGCAAGCACGGCTGCCAGTTTGGCTTCAGAGGTCATTTCGACGACTTCTTCGACTTTCTCCTGAACCGCTTGCTCGACTTCAACAGTCTCCACTTCAACGGTTGTTTCCGCTTCTTCTACGACCGGCGCCGTCTCCGTCGCCGCAGCATCGTCAAGCGCCACACACCCACCGAGCACGAGCGCCAGCGCCGCACTTGCACCGACCAAAGAATATTTAGATTTTAGGATTGATGTCATCACCAATGCCTCCCTGTTTACGTTCATTTCTGGAGTCTTAACGTAGATTAATTCGCCTGTCGCGTGTTTATCGAAAATCAATACGATTTTCCTGTTCAAAGATTTGTGAATCGACGCGCGCCCTGCCCTTAGGTCCGGGTTTTCAGCTTGGATTTGGATTGCTAGCCTGTCGGAAAATGGAGAGCGACCATGGACCCACTTGCGCAAATTGCAGAAGCTCAACCCTATTCCAGGCTGCTCGGCATTAAGCTTTTGGAAGCCAGCAAAGACCGCGTCGTTGGAGAGCTGCTCATCCGCGACGAATTATGTACGTCCGGCGGGACAATGCATGGCGGTTGCATGATGAGCTTTTGCGATGTGCTCGGTGCAACGGGCGCCTGGCTCGCTATTCCCGAAGGCGCCAAAGGCACGACGACAGTCGACAGTAATACAGCATTCTTGAGCGGCCCGCCTGCAGGGACGCTGGTGACCGGAATTTCCACGCCGGTCCGGATCGGTCGGCGGCTTTCCGTCTGGCAAACAGAAGTGACCGATCCGGCAGGCAAAAAAGTCTGTCTGGTGACGCAAACCCAACTCGTCTTGTAAGCGCCCCGCAGCCGAAAAATTGACGCCGCCATCGCAGCGAACTAGTCAGCGAGACCGTTCGGTGTCGGAGTGTGCCAAATGTCCAAAACAGTATTTGTCACAGGTGGCGCGGGCTATGTTGGCAGCCATTGCGCCAAAGCTTTCGCGCAAGCGGGGTGGACGGTGGTCACATATGACAACTTGTCCCGCGGCCATCGCGATCTGGTCAAATGGGGTGAGCTGATCGAGGGCGACATTCTCGATACCGAGACACTGACCGCCAGTTTGAAACGCATTCAACCAGATGCCGTCGCACATTTCGCGGCGTTTGCTTATGTTGCGGAATCGATGACCGCGCCGGAAATCTATTATCGCAATAATGTTCGCGGCACGATGAACCTGCTCGACGCAATGTGCGCCGCGAATGTCAAGCAAATGGTGTTCTCATCCTCATGCGCCACCTATGGCATCAGCGACGAGATGATCACCGAAGAAACGCCGCAATATCCGATCAATCCGTATGGTGAAACCAAACTGATCTGCGAAAAGATGATCCGTGATTATGGTCCCGCGCATGATATTCGTTCGGTCATTCTGCGCTATTTCAATGCCGCCGGATGCGACCTCGAAGGCGAAACAGGCGAGCGCCATGATCCGGAACCGCATGTCATTCCACTGGCTATTCGCGGCGCCATGGATGGCACGTTCACGTTCAACATCCTTGGCAGCGACTATGACACGCCGGACGGCACTTGCGTGCGCGACTATGTGCATGTGGCAGACTTGGGTGACGCGCACGCCAAAGCCCTCCACTATCTCGAGCAAGGCGGGGGCAGCGACATCTTCAATCTCGGCACAGGGCGCGGGCATAGTGTGCTGGAACTCGCCGATGCGGTCGCCCGAACCGCTGGCAAACCGGTGCCGCCCATCATGGCGCCTCGTCGGCCCGGCGACCCGCCGCGTCTGGTGGCAAGCGCTGACAAGGCGGAACGCGTGCTCGGCTGGCGACCACAACACTCTGACCTCGACACAATCTTGAAATCCGCGTGGGCTTGGTTCGAACAGGAGCAATCACGTGGCTGACCCGAAAACCATTCTGGCCTATTGCGATAAGATGTTCACGCCCTCGGAGAGCTTCATTCCGCGTGGCTATACGTCGTTCGAAAAGCTTCGCCCGGTCTATATCGGACATACAATCAATGGCCCGGTGCCGGACGGTGCGGAGGCGATCGATATCACGGATTTGCATGGCGCCTTCGGTGCCGCCGGCTTCAAACAATTCGGACAGATTTCCAGCCGCCTCGAGACGAGACTGCGCGACCTGAACCCTGTCGCCATTCATGCAAGTTTCGGAAAGTCCGGAGCATATGCCCTGCCGCTGGCGAAAAAGCTCAATCTGCCTTTGGCAGTGACCTATTATGGCGGCGATGCGACCAAGACATCGAACACCAAGAATTCTATGTTGCGCGTGTATAATCGGCGACGTCAGAACCTCTGGGACCAAGCCGATCTGATCTTGCCGTGTTCAGATTTCATTCGCCGCGAACTCCTCGCCAAGGGCGCGCCAGACGACAAAATGATCGTCCATCACAACACCGCAGACCCGGCAAAGTTTCAACCCGGGGAAAAACAAAACCTGCTCGTCTTTGCTGGCCGCTGGTCGCCCAAGAAAGGCATCGATACGCTGATTGATGCCCTGACCATGATGGGATCAGACCTGAATGGCTGGACGGTTCGTTTGTGCGGCAACAAGCCGGAAGGCGCCCGCGATGCCTTTGAACAAGGCTTGCATGACAAGCTCGCGGCGTCCGGGGTCAGCGTCGAATTGGCCGGATGGGTTCCAGCCGATGAGATGCCGAAGCACTGGGCGGCAGCGAAGATTGCCTGCGTGCCATCAAAGCGCGCGCCATCTGGCGATGCTGAAGGTCTGCCATTGGTCTGTATCGAAGCGATGCTTTCGGGCTGCGCGCTCGCTGCGACGCGCCATTCAGGCATCGTCGAATGCGTCAAACATGACGAGACTGGCTATTTGTGTGACGAAGGCGATGCAGACGCACTGGCCGCAAACCTGCGCAAAATGATGGCGGATCCAGCGGCAACCGCGCAAATGGGCGATGCCGGACGTGCACTGGCCATGGAAAGCTTCAATTTGCAAAAACAGAGCCGGAAGCTTGAGGCACATTTGATGCGGATTGCAGGTCTTTAGCGGCTCGTTCATACAGCTCCCAACTTAGGCTGAGCGCATCACGATAGGGTCAGGCTATCACGACCTATCAATTATTGTATTGTATTTTGTTCAGCCATTGCCGGAACTGAGTTCAAGAAGCGGTTTTAGAAAGCAGGCATTACGCCTTTTCCGCGCCCCGCAAACCATTTCGGCACGGCCTCTACCGATGCACGATGATGGTGTTTTGTGTTGATACTTGGAGGAGTCACCCAGGATGAGTGGACAAATGACGAGTGCAGCGAGTGCCCCTGGCGGAACGAGCTATGGAAGCTTTAATTATCGAAGCTTTGTGCTGATGTCGCTGACCGTCGTCTACACATTTAACTTTATCGACCGCATCCTGATTAGCGTCGTCAGTGTCCCGATCATCAACGAGTTCCAGCTCTCGCAATTCCAGTTCGGTCTGCTATCCGGCATCGGCTTTGCGCTGTTCTATACGCTACTCGGTATTCCCATCGCCAACCTGTCCGAGAAAGTCAGTCGCAAGCTGATTATTGGCATTTGCGTCATTCTCTGGTCTCTCGCGACCGTGCTGTGCGGCCTGACCACGGGCTTTGTCACCCTGCTTCTGGCCCGCATGCTTGTTGGTATCGGCGAAGCGGGTTGTACGCCACCTGCCAATTCGATGATCAGCGACTATTATGCGCCTGCAGCCAGACCCACGGCACTTGGAATCTATGCCATGGGCGTGACGGCGGGCGGGGTTTTGGCGCAAGTATTTGGCGGCTTTATCCTCGACGTCTTTACATGGCGAGAGGCCTTCATGTTCGTTGGCGCTCCGGGGATCCTGCTTGGGATTATCTTCCTGCTCACTGTTAAAGAGCCACCGCGCGGCTATTCAGATCCACCCGGAACGGTGAAAGTCGAAAAGGCATCCTTCAAAGTCGCGATGGCGGAGATCTTTTCCAAGCGGACGTTCTGGGTGATGACAACCGGCGCGACGCTGGCCGCGTTTGCAGGCTATGCTCTGGTCGGCCTGCAGCCACAACATGTCGTATTTACCCAAGGCTTCACCCCAGCCCAGACGGCCCTGATGTTTATGGCGCCGGTAGGTCTGGCAGGCACATTGGGGGCATTTCTTGGCGGCTACCTTACACAACACGCCTCGAAGACATCAGACACGGCGGCGACCTGGGTGCCTGGCATTGCCTTCCTTATCTGCGCCCCGATTTATGCCTCCGCCTTTCTGGTCGGAGACAGCACGCTAATGCTGGTCATGTTGATGGTCGCCAGCATGCTGCAATATTTCTATCTCGGCGCTCAGTACAATATCGCTCAGGCGGTTGTCAGTCTGCGGGTGCGGGCCACCGCGATTGCCATTTTGCTGTTCGTCGTCAACCTGATCGGCTATGGCGTCGGCCCGCCAGCGCTTGGCATTGTCGCAGACGCGCTGACAACCAACTGGATTTCTGCGAGCGATTTTGCTGGCCAGATTACCGCCAGTTGCAGCCTGACTGATACGAGTTTGACGGAAGAGCTCATCGGTGCTTGCCGCGAGGCGCGGGCGTATGGTGTGAAATGGGCCTGCGTCGCAGCGACCTGTCTCTTCGCCATTGCCGGCTTGTTCTTCTTGCTCTCAGGACGCACGTTTACACGCGATTTGTTTACCAATCAGAAGTCCAAAGAAGCGCAGCCTGCTTGATGACCTGATCACTCGTCGCTTTTGGTGAAACCATCTCTCATTTCCTGGCTCCAGAGCGGTTCCTGGCCGTTGCGAATCCGCTGCGCGTCATAAGCGCCTGGGGCCATGCCGGGCGTGAACAGGTCGCCGTCCATTCCAGGCATCAGATAAGGGGCGCTGTCGCGCTGTGAGAAAAATCCCTCAAGCATGGATTTCGGACCATAGTCTCCGGCCAGTTGCGCCGAAGCGGGCGGCGCCGCTTGCCGGGCCATGGACGCTTCGGCGAGGTCAAACGGATCGGCTTTCGGACAGTCTTCATTGACCTTGAACGACAAGCCTTGGCATTCGGCACGCTGCAAAACCGCGGCAAGTGCGTTCGGGTCCACCGATTTGTATGTGTCGGCGGGAGGCTCTGGATCGAGCGCGTTCGGCTGTGCGGTCGCAGCAGGTTCGGACTCTAATTGCGTCAAGATTGATTGAGATGACGGCACCGGCGCGACGCTTTGGTTCGGCCTTGGAGCAATCACACGTATCGGGTCTGGGTCTGGGTCTGGGTCTGGGTCTGGGTCTGGGTCTGGGTCTGGGTCTGGGTCTGGGTCTGGGTCTGGGTCTGGGTCTGGCAAAGGCAAAACCTCTGCAAAAACAATTTCAAGCATTTCCAGATCGGGCGATGCAGCTGCACCGACGCGCTGCGAAACCACCCAGGACAAGACGCCTGCATGTATCAGGGTCACCAAACCAGTGATCCAGACTTTGCGATAGATGTTGATCCTGGCCCAGACCGTCATGGGAAAGGACTAGGATCAATCCAGGAAAAAGGGCTGTTAATTCGTCGTAATGCCCAATGGTGATTGCGGTTTGCGCCGCCTCTAGAATGGATCTGAGAGCTTCTCATCTGTGTATATGCTCACACCCGTCAAAGTCAGAAGGAACGCTTCTAGCTGGTCTTTCTGACCATTGGTCAAGTTGAGGCGCTGCGGGTTGCCGCCTGGAAACAGGCGGTTATCGATGGTCGCGCGAAACTGGCTCAGTGGCGGATCATTGGCAGGTTCCTGGATCGCATCATAGTGATCGATGACATCGCGAAGCGTGGCCAGGGATCCGTCATGCATGAAGGGCCCGTTTGAACTGCCGCCTGGACCAACCATATCGCGCAAGGACGGCGATCTTGTATTGGTGAAATCGAAGTCAACATTAGACCCTGCAACGGCGATCACGCCATTCTGGTCAGAACCAGGCCGAATATCGAATTCCGGCGCCCGGTGACACTGCTGACAGCCCGCACCGCCATTATTTGGGTTCTGCGAGAACAGCGTCTTCCCGGCATTTTCATCCGCCGTGAAATTCGGGAATGCCGCATTGTTATTGTTCACTTGCGCACGGCCCTCATCATATCGAGAATCAAAGGATTGGATCGACTTGGTGAATTGCGCCAGCGCCTCCTGAATCCGCGCCTCGGTGATGTTGGGATCGAGATAAACAAAGCGGAACAGCTCTTCATAATATTCCGTCGCCTCCATCTGAACGATCAAATCATCCAGGTCCGGACGGCCATTCTGTCCGCTAAAGCCCATTTCATTATGATCCTGAATAGGCTGGCTTTCCTGCGCTTCATGGCTCGGCGCACGTTCATCCCAGAAGAAATCTTCTTCATCGGCGAACATTGTATTGATCAGCCGCATTGAATGCCGGCCGGTCTGACCGCCTTCAACGCCGGTACTGACAATCCCGGAATCGCTAAACCCCAGCGACTGCAAATGACAACTCGCACAGGACGTGGTGCCGTCTGTCGAAAGCGAAGTGTCATAGAACAGAACCCGCCCGAGTGTCGCGCCGGCATCAGTAATCGGATTTCCGCCATCATTGATCTTGGTGATATAGTTGGGCACCGTTTGATTGGCGTAATTTTCGAGATTCTCAAGATCGATATTCCCGCCAAACACAGTGTCGATAGCGCTCTGATCAATCTCGACGGTGATCTCGAACGTGTCGCTGACGCTGGCGCCGTTCGGATCTGTCGCAGTACATGTCACTGTGACAGTGCCGGTTGAGTTCGCTGTGCCCGAGATCGTGGTCCCGGAAAGACTGAGCCCTTTGGCGTCAGCACCGAAATCAACGGTCAGGGTAAGCGTGTCATTATCCGCGTCTGAGAAGACATTGTTGATATCAAGACTGAAATCGAACCCAAGATTTGCCACCTGATCGGCAATCGCATTGGCCACGGCCGGGGTCGTATTGGTCGACGTTGTTACGACGGGTACTGTTGTCGCCGGTGTCGAGTCACCGCCCCCTCCGCCGCCACATGCGGCCAAAGCCAATGCCGTAATCGCGGCCATCGTGTGTTTCATCATGTTGCAAGGTCCCTCAACGTTTCATCTTTGTTAAAACGCGCAGTCGCCGGGCTTCCGTCGTTCGCACTGTATTAATTAAAGTTTATGGCATGTTTCACGGAAACTAACGACGTCTCAGTGTGTCGAATTACAGCGAATTCGTTCGGAGAATTTCAATCCGAACTCGTCTTAATAGACGCGGGGTTCCAATTTTAACCGCACGTCGGACACGTCTCTATGATCTGGACCTGGAATGCCATTATTCACGTGATCCTGTTGCAGGCCGCGCTGGCATTCTACTATTTGGTCTGGCCCATGCTCAGTAAAGGATTGATTTGGGTATTGCGCAAACTGGCCAGGCATTTGCCTAAGCCGGAGGAACCAGAGCGCGACAAAAAGCCAGCCTATCGGGGCAAGTGGCGTGAGGCTCAATATCAACGCGCCCAGCAATCCAATGGCGCAGAATGGCAACAGCACAGAAAACAACACGCGGCTAAGGCCCATGCGATCGCAGCGACAAAGGCGAAACACCTACGCCTGCTCGGCCTGCGAGAGCCTGCGGACTTGCTCGACATCAAATCGGCCTATCGGTCGATGGCCAGAACGTATCATCCTGACCGCTACGCCGCTGACGATCACAGCGATGCGAAGCGCGCAGCTGCGGCGTTGAAAATGCGTCAGATCAATGAAGCCTATGACTGGCTTTGCGCCAATGCCTAGATTTCCTGATTATAAGCGCCGATTTCAGGGTATTTCGCGAGGCGGGGTTTCACTTCCTCACGGAACAGCGCGATCATGTCGTCTTCAGAGCGCATAGACTCTACCACGACGGCAAATTCTGGCTTGTTTGAGCTGGCCCGAGCCAGGACCCAGGAGCCGTCTTCGAGCGTGACGCGAGCGCCATTCACAGTGTTTACATCAACCACTTTGCGGCCTAGAATTTCAGTGCCGAGCAGGCCCTTATACTCTTCGACGATGCGCTCGATCACGTCATATTTAATCTCATCGGCGCAATGCGGCGACATGGTCAGCGAGGTGAACGCGACGCCCAGCTCGCCTTTCAAATCGGCCATGGTCTTGTCCGGATTGCGATCCAGCATTTCCAGGATCGCCTTTGCGGCAATCAAACCATCATCATAGCCGAGGCCAATTGGCGGCCGGAAAAAGAAGTGACCTGACTTTTCAAACCCGGCCAGTGCATCAAGATCCGTTGTGCGGCGTTTGATATAGGAATGGCCGGTTTTGTAATAGTCGACGCTTGACCCATTCTTCTCCAGAACCGGATCCGTTTTGTACAGGCCAGTGGACTTCACATCGACGACAAATTTGGCGCCGGGATATTCGTTAGAAAGATCTCGTGCCAGCATCAGACCAATCTTGTCAGCGAAAATCTCCTCACCGGTATTATCAACCACACCGCAGCGATCACCATCACCATCAAAGCCGAGCGCGATATCTGCGCCATGTTGTTTAACGGCTTCAGCCATGGCGTGCAGCATCGCAGCATCTTCTGGGTTGGGATTATATTTCGGGAACGTGTTGTCGAGATTGCAATCCATTTCAATCACGTCGACGCCCATCGCCCGCAAGGCTTGAGGCGCGAAAGCGCCGGCTGTGCCATTCCCGCACGCCGCAATAACTTTAAGCGGGCGTTTGATCTGAACGCCTTCGGACACGCTCTCAACATAGCGATCCAGCATATCATCTACGCGGAAATGTCCGCCGCCCGCACGCGGCTGGAAATCGCCATTGAGAACGATTTCCTTGAGACGTCCCATTTCATCCGGGCCGAAGGTCAGCGGGCGATTGGCGCCCATTTTGACGCCGGTCCAGCCATTTTCATTATGGCTGGCGGTCACCATTGCGCAGCAAGCACAATCAAGCTCGAACTGGCTCCAGTAAACCATCGGCGATAGGGCCAGGCCGATATCTAGAACTTCGCAGCCCCCCTGGACCATGCCAAGGATGAGCGCGTTCTTGATTGGCTGACTGATTGACCGAAAATCATGACCCGTGACGACTTTCGGCTCGACACCCAACTCATGAAACAGAGTCGCCATGCCCAGACCAAGCGCTTGTACACCCGTCAGGTTCAGCTCGGGCGCTTTGTCATGTCCAATTCCGTTAAACCACCATCGCGCGTCATATTCTCGAAAACCGGTTGGCTTCACCAAAGGCATAATTTCAAATTCGAGTGTGTTCGGCGCGATGTCCGCTTGCGGTTTCGGCAACATGTGTAACGTCCTGATGCAATAATTTCCCCTAAGGGGCGTTGTGCAGACTGCCTCGCAATATGCAAGCCAAATTAAATTTAATATTGCTTATCGTATAAAGAACACTAATTAGCATCCCGACGGAGGAATGGCCTCCGCAATTTGCAAGGAGTTGGGTATGAAGCTCATGAAAATTTCAGCTGCTATTGCAGCAGGTTTGGTAATCGCGGGCGCCGCGTCTGCTCAGGAATACTATGTTGGCGGTTCAATCGGCCTGACGCAGCAAAATGACAGCGACAATTCGGGGTCAACAGGCACGTTCACAACGGGTAATCTTGGCGATGGCAGCACATTGGATGTGGCTGCCGGCACGCCCTATGGCTGGACCACAGAATTTGACAATGGCACAGCTTTCTCCGGTGAGTTTGGCGCCCGTTACGGCAACGGCTTCCGCGCCGGTGTCGAGCTTGTCTATTCGAAAGCAGACGTCGACACCCACACGGGTGTAACGCTTGGTGGTGGCAGCATTGATGCAGTGGATGCCGCGGCAATTGCCGGGTCGCCAACGCCGCTCGGCGCGACAGTCGCCGCAGTTGTGTCAGATGGCCGTGGTGACATCAGCACAACGGGCATCTTCGTGAACGGCTATTACGACTTCAATAAAGCCGGAGCGATCCAGCCCTATGTCGGCGCTGGCATCGGCTATTCCGACGTCTCGGTGACTTATCAGCCATCGGGTATTTCAGTGATCGACGATAGCGAAGGCAAGATTGGCTATCAGGTCAAAGCAGGTGCAACCTGGCGCTTGGAAAACCAGTGGGAACTGTTTGGTGAATATGCTTATCGCGCAACCGAAGATCTGGAATTCGACAACCAGCTTTTCCCAGGCACGCTTGAGATCGAAAATACGCAGAACGTCTTCTCGATCGGTGCGCGTTACAAGTTTGGCGGCTAATCTAAGTCCTTCTAATTAGACGCTTTACTCAAAGCCCTGCTTTCTCCGGAAGGCAGGGCTTTTTTTGGTTGTTTTATCGGCTCGCATCGAGCGCAGAATTCCAGCGATAGGCAAAAACGCTGAGCGAAACGGACATCAGCGACATGCCAAAGGCCAGTCCGGCATTTCCGCTCCATCCCCAGGCATCATACGCGCTCGTGCCGAGCCAGCTAGCTATCCCGCCGCCGAGAAACATGAAGACAATATAGATGGTCATCAGCCGTGTTCGGATCTGCGGCGCCTCATTGAGAAATGTCATACGACCTGTCACATCCAAAACGGGGCCGAAAATATTGGTGATGACAATCGGGATCATCAGAAGCCAGAGACTATTCCCGAACAGCAGGAACATCAGCACGCCGGTGCACTGGAACATGACCAGGATGGCTCGGGCCTTGCGCGCGCCCACCCTGTCCGCCCAGGCGCCAAACCGCGGCGTGGTGATCAGATTGATCAGTGCGAGCAAAGCCAGATATCCAACCACATCGACGCCATACCCCATTTCAGGGCTCGTCAGATGCAAACCAAGCCCAAGCCAGATGGCAATGAATATTCCAAAATTCAGCGCCTGGATCATCCCGGACAGAAGGATTTCAGGATGGGTCCGAATGATCGGAAACATCGACGCGATCAGTCCCAAATAGCTGGTCTCCTGCTGCGCCTCGGATTTGGATTCGCGGCGATCCATGGTCATTGGCAGTAAGATGGCCACGACCAGCATCAGCCCCGTGGCGATATAATACACCGTCCGCCAACCAAAATACTCGGCCACAACCCCTGCCCCGGCGCGCGCCGATAGGATGCCTGCGATAATCCCAGTGGTCAGAATCGCCGTGACCTTGCCGAGCTCTTTTGGATCAACGCGTTTGGACGCATAAGTCGGTAGCAGATATGGCGCGATGGTCATGAATCCGAGCAGCGTCGAACCAATCAGAAACAGGCGAAAATCCACCGAAAACGCCATCACCGCCATGGCGAGAAATTGCCCAACGACAAATATACCGGTCAACGTGCGATTGCTGAATCGGTCGCCAAGCGGCAGCAACAAGAAGATGCCGAGTGCGAGCGCGATCTGATTAAAAGCTGGGACCAGACCAATCGTTGACGAGCTGACGCCAAAATCTTCGGCGACACGCGCGATGATCGGATGGATATAATAGGCATTCGCCGTCACCACGGCAGAGGCAAGCGTCAGAACCCAGACTTGCTGCTGACTGAGTCGCGGCGGCGGGGTTTCGGAAGACGGCGCAGGGGTCACAAGCCAAGTCTAAGGTGTTGCATCACAGCCTGAAAAGCCTGACGCGACGCTAGTTGGTCGCGTCGGCGAGAAATGCCGCGATCCAATGTCCAACCAGACCATTATCAATCGGCATCTCAAGACTTTGCTCGGCCGCATCGACCATTTCGACGCTGAGACGAGTCCCCTTTCGGACACCGTACAAGGCGCAGGAAAACTCTGCGCTATATTCCGGGTGCCCCTGAAAGCTGATAGCATTTGCTTGCGGATAAGCCAGCGCCGCAAACGGGCAAAAATCATTGCCGCCGATCAGCGCCGCCCCTGGCGGCAAACTCAGAACCTGATCCTGATGACTGACGCCGAGACTGAACGTAGATGGCGGCGCAATGCCCATCCAGTCTTGCGACGCGGTGATATCATAGACGTGGCGGCCAATGCCCCATCCCTTATCGGATTTAGCGACATTTGCCCCAAGCGCATAAGCAATTGCCTGATGCCCGAAACAGATGCCGACTTGCGGCGTCTGGGCCGCTGCAGCGTTGCGTATGAAGTCCATTAGCGGCGTCATCCAGGGCGTGTCTTCATAAACGCCCGCCGGGGAGCCTGTGATCAGGATCGCATCGAGACCTGCTGGATCTGGCAAGAGCGCGCCTTCTGAAAGGGCCACTGCATCATAGGTCCAGTCTGGCAGAAACGGCGCCAGCAAATCTTCGAACATCTCCGGATAAAGCGGCCAAGCGCCAACAATATTCTCCGGCGGGCGACCGGTTTCAATTATCGTCAGTATGCTCACGGGGCGTTATTCTCTGGCACGTCAAACTGATTGGCGACCCAACCTTCGATCCAGTCATGCACTCGCTGCTCCAGCGCATCGAGCGGCATCGCGCCAGCGCTGAGGACGACATCGTGAAATTCGCGAATGTCGAACCCTTCACCCATAGCGTCTTTGGCGTGTTGTCTGAGTTCGAGAATTTTCAGTTCACCAACTTTGTAAGCCGTAGCTTGGCCCGGCCAACCAATATAGCGTGTCACTTCCGTCTTGATGTTGAGCGGTGCGAGCGCGGTATTATCATTGAAACAAGCTTCGGCTTCTGACCGGCTCCAGCCATAATGGTGCAGGCCTGTATCCGCGACGAGGCGACATGCCCGCCACATTTCATAGGAGAGTTGTCCGAACCGCTCATACGGGGTTCGATAGAACCCGGCTTCACCCGCGAGTTTTTCCGCGTATAGCCCCCAGCCTTCGCCAAACGCGGTGGCATAATAGGATTTGCGAAATTCCGGCACGTCTTCGAGTTCCTGTGCCAACGCGATCTGCAAATGATGGCCAGGCACCGCCTCGTGCGCCGACAAGGCGGGCAATTCATAGAGCGGGCGCTGGTCCAGTGCGTAGGTATTGACCAGGTAAGTCCCAGCGATCCCCTTATCCGCATCACCGCCCGAATAGCGCCCAGTTGTATAGCCCGGCGCAATCGCCGCCGGAACAGCCTCGACGCCATACGGCAAACGGGGCAGTGTTTTGAAATAACGCGGCAGGATCGCATCCAGACGCTTGCTCATTTCCGAGGCTTTTTCGAGCAATTGTTCCGGGGTCTCGGCATAGAATTGCGGATCAGTCCGTAGAAAGGCGATGAACTCTTCGAATGTGCCTTCAAAGGCCAATTCCTCGATCACGCTCTCCATTTCGTTGCGAATGCGCGAGACTTCGGATTGTCCGAGTTGGTGAATGTCTTGAGGCGAATACCCTGCCCCGGCCGTATGAAAAGCTACGGCGACGGCATAGGCCTCGCGCCCACCGTCTAGTGTTGCCAGACCTGGCGCTGTACGCGCCGCCGGAGCGTAGTCGGTTTCCATGAAGTCGAGCAGTGTGGCATAAGCTTCAATCGCCTGGGATACAGCGGTGCGGCCTTTGTTCCGTAATAACAGGATTTCGGCTTTGCTGAGATCAGAGGCGTCGAGCGACTCGAATGGCACGAACAGCGTGCTTTCGGTCGGATCATCGACAATCTGCGCGCGGATCTGATCGATCGAAGTGTCGAGGGGATCGCCATATTGCGTCCAACCGGTGTCGATGCCGCGGCGCATATTTTCAGTTTGCTGCTCGAAATAGCGCGGCAAGTCGTTCAGACGATCAATCCACGCTTCGGCTTTAGCCCTCGTATTCAGCCGTGTGCGCATCGCGGCATAAGGCGGCCCGGCGAAAAAGCCCCAATCGCCCGTAAACGGGATGCGCCCGGTATCATAGGTGTTGGCATCAACATGGGCTTGTAACAAGTGACGCAAGATCGCGATCTCCGGCCCGTCGCTCGCATCGCCCAGCGCATTCAGAGATGCCAGCATCTGCGCCGCCGATTCAGCCCGCGATTCGACATAGGCTGGGCTAACCAGGGTCCAGCTGCGCGGCGCTTCATCATTCGCCTTTGCCGCCTGTTCCGGGTCTCCGGCGCGATCGAACAGCTCATATTGCTGGATAATTTCGTCCAGCGATTGGCTCAGAGCGACAGGTGCCGTCGCAAGCAATACTGCGCTGGCGACAATTGTTCGGAAGACTGCAAACGCCATTGAGGGGCCCCATTTCGACAAGCTTGGAAACTACACATGTTCAGCGCGTTCTGGAAACCCACATCATCTTCTGCTCGCATTCACGCAGGGGCATGGGCTTTTGTGACCGGTTCGAGGGCTTGCGCCGCGTTGACAGTCTATTCGACGCGCTTAAGAACGGCGCCAAAGCAAAGTCATTTGCACGGAGATACAATATGGCTGGACAGGGACGGGCTGACCCACGCCCGCTATCGCCTCATGTACAGGTTTGGAAATGGCATTGGACCATGGCCGGATCGATTTTTCACCGGGTGTCCGGGGTCGGTCTGTATGGCGGCGCATTCCTCATTGGCGCCTGGCTTATCGCCCTCGCGACGGGACCAGAGGCGTACGCATTTGTCGAGACCATCGCGTTTAGCCTGCCGGGTCAGATCCTTTTATTCTTGTGGTCGATGGCGGTGCTCTATCACTTCGCAAATGGCCTGCGCCACTTGATCTGGGATGGCCCGATGGTCGGCTTCTCTCCGGGTTTCGCGAGCCTTTGGTCTATGTTCAATTTCGCATTCGCGATTATCGGTGCAGCAGCGATCTGGTCGCTGGCATCGTTCTACTAGGAGCCTGGTTGATATGACGACGAGTGCAAAAACCATTCGCGGCCTTGGCTCTGCCGGCACCGGCACCCAGCATCACATTCGCCAGCGCGTCACCGCTTTGGCGCTGTTGTTCCTGGTGCCTTGGTTCGTTTATTCGATCATTCACGCCTGCAAGGCAGGTTATGAGGGTGCGCTGATCTGGGTGGCGCAACCGGTGAATGCAATTCTATTGATTTTGACACTGTGTGCGGCGCTTTATCACATGCGTTTGGGCATGCAGGTCGTCATTGAGGACTACATCGCTAAGAGCGGCACACGGCAAGCGCTTCTGATTTTGAATACATTTGCCGTATTCGCCTTGGCCGCAGCGACGATTTTGTCGGTGCTAAAAATCTGGTTCACGGCGGGCGCTTAAGGCGCTGGCTCGGAGAGGTAAAAGATGAGCGATTATAAATTCATCGATCACACATATGACGTTGTTGTTGTCGGTGCTGGTGGATCTGGTCTGCGGGCCGCCCTCGGCGCCGCGCAAGCGGGCTTGAAAACAGCCTGTATCACGAAAGTCTTCCCGACCCGCTCGCACACGGTGGCGGCGCAAGGCGGGATCGCAGCCTCGCTGGGCAATATGGGTCCGGATAGCTGGCAGTGGCATATGTATGACACGGTCAAAGGCTCTGACTGGCTCGGTGATCAGGATGCGATTGAGTATCTCGCCCGCGAAGCGCCGCAAGCCGTCTATGAGCTTGAGCATTGGGGCATGCCGTTCAGCCGCAACGAAGACGGCAAGATCTATCAACGCCCATTTGGCGGCCACACCACGGAAATGGGCTCAGGCCCGCCCGTACAGCGCACCTGCGCGGCGGCGGATCGAACCGGCCACGCCATGCTGCACACGCTGTATGGTCAGTGCGTCAAGGAAGACACCGAGTTCTTCATTGAGTATTTCGCGCTCGACCTGATCATGGATGATGAAGGCGTTTGCCGCGGAGTTACGGCCTGGAAACTGGACGATGGCACGCTGCACCGCTTCCGCGCTCAGAAAGTCATTCTGGCGACGGGCGGGTATGGCCGCGCATTCTTCAGCTGCACCTCTGCTCACACATGTACCGGCGATGGCAATGCCATGGTCTTGCGCGCAGGCTTGCCGCTGCAGGATATGGAGTTCATTCAATTCCACCCAACCGGCATCTACGGCGCTGGCTGCCTGATCACAGAAGGCGCGCGCGGCGAAGGCGGCTATCTGACCAATTCCGAAGGCGAGCGGTTTATGGAGCGCTATGCGCCAAGCGTGAAAGACCTCGCCCCGCGCGACATGGTCTCGCGGTCAATGACCATCGAAATTCGCGAAGGGCGCGGCGTTGGTCCGAACAAGGATCACATTTATCTGCACCTTGAACACTTGCCGGCCGAAACCCTTGCAGCGCGTTTGCCGGGCATTTCGGAAACCGCGAAAGTCTTCTCTGGGGTTGATGTCACGCGTGAACCAATCCCGGTTCTGCCGACCGTGCATTATAATATGGGCGGTATCCCGACCAATTATCACGGCGAAGTCCTGACCAAGAAAGACGGCGACCCGGATTCAGTCGTTCCTGGTCTGATGGCTGTCGGTGAAGCGGCATGTGTTTCTGTCCACGGCGCCAACCGCCTTGGATCCAACTCGCTGATCGATCTGGTCGTGTTCGGACGTGCCGCTGGCCTACGCTGCGGTGCTACCTTGGAAGCTGGCGCCAGCCAGCCAACCATGCAGGACACGCAAACCGATGCACACTTGGCGCGCTTTGATCGCATCCGCAACGCCAATGGCGAGCACTCGGTCGCTGATCTTCGCCTCGAAATGCAGAAAGCGATGCAAGACAATTGCGCCGTCTTCCGCACCGGCGACGTGCTCGACGAAGGTGTTGAGAAAATTGAAGCGATCAACAAGAAGGCGCCAGATATGCGCATCGATGATCGCGGCATGGTCTGGAACACGGACCTGATGGAAGCGCTGGAGTTCGACAATCTGATCGGACAGGCAACCGTGACGGTGAATTCAGCTGCCAATCGCAAAGAAAGCCGCGGCGCGCATGCCCGCGAAGACTTCGAGACGCGCGACGATGAGAATTGGATGAAACACACGCTGGCATGGTCAAATGATGCTGGCGAAGTGAGCATCGATTATCGCCCCGTGCACAGTTACACGATGTCGAACGAGATCGAATATATCAAACCCAAAGAGCGGGTTTACTAGGAGCAGAGCATGGTACAGCTGACACTTCCAAAAGGCTCTGCGCCGAAAAAAGGCAAGACCTGGCCAAAGCCGGAACGGGCCAAAAAGGTCAAGAAATTCAAGATCTATCGCTACAGCCCGGAAGAAGGCGGTAATCCGCGCTGGGACACGTATTTTGTCGATATGGACAAATGCGGACCGATGATCCTCGACGTCCTGATCCACATCAAGAACAATGTCGATTCAACACTGGCCTTCCGCCGCTCGTGCCGTGAAGGCGTTTGTGGCTCGTGCGCGATGAATATTGGCGGGCATAATACCATTGCCTGCACGCAAGGCTGGGACGAAATTGCCGGACCGCACATCACCATTGCGCCGCTGCCGCATCAGCCTGTTGTCAAAGACCTGATCCCGGATCTGACGAATTTCTATGCGCAACACGCCTATGTGCAGCCCTTCTTGAAAACCGATACGCCAGAGCCGGAAAAAGAGTGGAACCAGACCGAAGAAGAGCGCGAGCACCTGGATGGTCTGTATGAGTGCATTCTGTGCGCCTCATGCTCAACCTCTTGCCCGTCTTACTGGTGGAATGGCGACAAATATCTCGGCCCAGCGGCGCTGCTGCAGGCTTATCGTTGGTTAATCGATAGCCGTGACGAAGCTACGGGCGAACGTCTGGACGATCTCGAAGACCCGTTCAAACTGTATCGCTGTCACACCATCATGAATTGTACGCAGGTTTGTCCAAAAGGGCTGAACCCCGCCAAGGCCATCGCCAAAATCAAGCATATGATGGTCGAACGCGTCGCTTAACGCGGCCCTGTATCATAATAATTGAAACGGGCGGAGACCACAGTCTCCGCCCGTTTCTTTTGGTTTAATCAGGCGCTCAGCGCGTTACGGTTTCAGGCTCTTCCTCGACAGAGGCGAAGACATAACTGGCCGCCTGGCCGTCTTCAGAGGCTGCCAAACGGATTTGCCCAATGGCCTTCTCGACCAAGTCGTATCGGCAAACCCGGTCAAAGCTCGGGGCGCCGCTTATCGCCTTGGTAAAGGAACACGCCTCAATGGCTTGTTCCCGGATCGATCTCAGCACCGTTTTCGCACCGGCTTCGGTCGCGAGCAGCGCACTATCATACTTGAACGATACAGTGATTGGAGTGCCCTCAGCATAGGCAAAAGGAGCCGCCAGAGCGACGGCGGTGATCAGAGTTGCAACAGTCTTACGCATGGTAAGTCTTCCTTTAAGAGTTAGCGACGGTCCGAAGACCGACAAGAAACTCCTCCCGCAGCATATGATTGTCTTTGGTTTTGTGTCCGCCAAAATAGCCGACACGCCGTTTTCTTTCGCTGCCCGATGACTCTGTCGCTGGTCTTCACCCTGAACCACCCTGAATCGCGAAAGCAGACATGCAAAAATGTGGAGGCATTGGTTTTATTGGAAATTCTCGTCAGTGAGATCGGAAAGACGATTGAAGAGAGGCAGGTATGCCCAAAAAACAGGCGAAAATCCGCGTCCAAACGCCGCCAGCGGGGTGTTCAGGTCACCCCTGTGGAACACAATTTGCACAATTCCCCGCATATTCGCCATTCTGGGGCTTCGCTTGTCTGATCATCGAAATCTTACGCAGAAAGTTGACGGGGCAATTTCAAGATTCCTCTGTGAAAATTTTGAAACGCGCCCGCGGCGATTGCCGGCTGGGAAATATGTCAGCCTGTGCTTCGACGACTTCCCGCAATCGGCGGCGCGTCATGCTGCCCCGATGATTGAACAGCGCGGATGGCGCGCGACCTGGTATGTTGCCGGCGGCTTTATGGGCCAGGCAGAGTCCGTTCACGGCGCCATGTTCGAGGCCGCTGATCTGCAGGCTTTGCGTAGAAAAGGACACGATTTTGGCTGCCATACGTTCGATCACATCGATTGCCGCGCTGCCAATGCCGCCGAGATCGCTGAGCAAGGGCGTTTGAGCGCCGCGTTTTTGCGCGCTCATGGCATTGAAGATGTCCGCTCCTTTGCGTTTCCATTTGGGTCTGTCGATCTGGCCGCAAAGAAACTGCTGAGCAAAGGGCCGGCATTGCGCGGTATCAAGCCCGGCAGGAACCGTGATGTTGTAGATTTGAACCTGCTGAAAGCCTGCGGTCTTCAGGATAATCAAGGTGGCACGCAGCGGGCGCTGTCTGAGATAGATGCCCTTCGCGCGCAAGATGGCTGGGTGATCATCTTCACACACGATGTCCGCGAAACCCCTTCGCCCTGGGGTGTGAGCCCGGCGGATTATGCTGACCTGTTAGCCGCAATCGACGCCTCAGGCGCAGAAGTGGTGACTGTCGGCGAGATGGTAGACAGACTGGAAGCACCGGCTTGTGAAAAGCGACACGCCGTCGCTTAAGGCGCCGAAATATCTATACTGATCGGCGCATGGTCAGACGGCTTCCATCCGCCGCGCCATCCCAAATGCACTCGGTAGCTATCGAGATCGGTCAAAGCGGTCGCGGAATCTGTTGTCCAGATATGGTCTAGCCGGCGCCCTTTATTCGACGCAGCCCAATCCTTGGCGCGATAACTCCACCACGAATACAGTCGTTGCTCCTCATCATGAACATGCCGGGCGATATCCGTAAAACCACCCTTTTTACGAGCTTTTTCAAGGCCCTCCGTCTCCACTGGCGTGTGCGAAACGATTTTCAGCAATTGTTTGTGCGACCACACATCATTGGGATGTGGCGCGATGTTCAGATCTCCGACCAGGACACGCGGCGCGCCATCCTTGGCAATCTTTCCATAATGTCGACCGAGCCGATTCACAAAATCAAGTTTGTGCGCGAATTTGGGATTGGCCTCGGGGTCCGGCGTATCACCGCCGGCTGGCAAATAGATATTGTGGACTTCAATGCCTTTCACGCGAATGGCATTCACGCGCGCATGCCCTTCCCGGCAGAGTGCGGGCGTGTCGAGGATTTCAATCGGCGCCTTGCTGGCAATCGCGACGCCGTGATGGCCACCGCGTTGGCCATGCACGCACAAATGATCAAAGCCCATCTGTTTGAAGGCTTTTTCGGGAAATTCCGCTGTTTGGCACTTAATTTCCTGAAAACACAGAATGTCCGGGCTCTCGGCCGCGACAAAGGCTTCGATATTGGGAAGACGCAGTCGAACAGAGTTGATGTTCCAGCTGACGAGTTTGAGGCGTGAATTGGTCATGCAGCCCGCTTAGGCAGCACACACCGAATCGTCAACGCGCTCGGACGTGGGGACATCCGAGCGCTCACACTTGTTACGAGTTAGTGTGCGTAGAGGAGCGGGTCACTCGTGGGGAGGAATACCCGCTCGGGTTGCACACTAATCACGGAACACAACTCTTCAAGTTTTTTCTTTAGTTTTCAAGCGGTGTGAATTTCAGTTTTGCCGCCTGCAGGGTCACTGTGCCGATATCTTCCGTCTCAGCTTCGATCCGAACTGGAACATGCGCACCGTTTGGAAGCGGCGCTAACCACATGCGCAGCGGTCCGTCGATACCCGACAAATTGTCTTTGTCCGACTCGCCTTCTTTATAGCCCGCAACTTTGTCCATCCGGATGTGGCACTCGTAAGCGTCACCCGACCAAGCTTCTGACTTCACAGCCGTCAGGCCATGATTGGTCAAATGCAAATGCGTCAACTGTCGCCCGTCAAAGATTTTCAGCGGACCACCGCACGGGTCTTCCCCCTCAGCACGAGGTTCCAACGCAAATGAGATCAAGGCGGTGACGGGGTCTTTGGCATCGAGCGCCTGCTCAACGGTCGCGGCGGGGTCTCCCAGGTTACCGAATCGCGGTGTTGCGGTCATTTCGAAATCGTCTTTCAGATATTTCAAATCGACACGGCGGTTTTTCTTGCCATCCTTGTTCTGGGAAACAAAAGCATAGGTATCCAGCCCCTCCGGAGAGGTATAGCCAGAGGCGGCAATCTCGAGGTCATAATTGACGAGGATATCGGCCAGCCCCGTCGTCTTCACAAGGCTACGAATAGCATAAGTGTCTTTGTTCATAGTGACGCGGAAATTGGCTTTACCCGTAATTGGCAGGATCAATACCCAGGCACTGGCCTTGATATTATACTCCATTTCCATCGGTTGACCGGCCTCGATCATGGCCAATATGTGTGGCTCAACCAATGCCGTATCGGCGCCAGAGCCGCTAGACAGGGTGAGAGATACAACGGCCGCGGAGGCGAGCAGTTTTTTTATCATGATCAGGCTTCCTCATCTGAAGACGATTTGATCTTGTTATATATGTGTGTGGCAAAAGCTAGCCTGAACAGGGGCGCCATTGTTTCGCCGTGATTAAAACCGGGTTACGATCAAAATATGGTCGATCCTGCATGGACTCATCTCAGTGCTTGACGGGCTTAATCTCTGAGCGTAATAGCCCCGCTTCGGTTTCAATCTAGACAATGAGCGAGCGACCATGTCCCGCGTATGTGAACTTACTGGCACAGGCCCTATGGTCGGACACAATGTCAGCCACTCGAATATCAAAACCAAGCGCCGGTTTATGCCAAACCTGGTGAATGTAACATTACATTCTGAAGCGCTGGATCAACGTTTTTCAATGCGCGTCGCGGCGAAAGCCCTGCGCACAATTGACAAGCTGGGTGGTCTGGATGCGTACCTGGCGAAAGCCAAGGATGATGTGCTTTCGATCAAAGCGCTGAAAATCAAAAAGAATATCGCCAAGAAAGCCGAAGAAGCCGCTTAAAAGCCTTCTTTTGCAAATGGTTTGAAACGCGTCCTGATCCTCAGGGCGCGTTTTTTCGTTTCTGATTTGCAGAGCTTCGAAAGCTGGTTAGGCTCGCGACTGGGATCAGACAGGGAGATGGCGATGCGCGTTTGGATCGCAGCAATAGCAGGATTGGCTTTGACAGGATGTCAGGGGGTCGAAGAGACAAACGATCCGGCAACATCGATACCCGTGAAAGCCAACGCCGTAATGACCGTTTTCACGGGTGGAACGATCTATACCGGCAACGGTATGGAAACCGTCGAGGCGGTAACAGTTGATAGCGACGGCCGCATCGTCGCCGTCAGCCCACCAAGCTCACAGGACTGGGATGACAGCGACGTGCAGCTGATTGACCTAGACGGCGCTGTGATGTTTCCGGGTTTTGTCGATGGCCACGCGCATTTGCAAGGCATTGGCGAACGCGAGCTCACCCTCAATCTCGAGGGCACCGCGTCGATTGGCGAACTGGTGACGCGCATCGAAAGTGAATTGCAGGGCCGTCCTGCCGGTCAGATCCTGTTTGGGCGCGGATGGATCGAAACCGGCTGGCCTGAAGGCCGCATGCCAACAGCTACAGATCTCGACGCTGTCAGCCCCGACAATCCAGTTATCCTGGGCCGCGCCGACGGGCATGCCCTGGTGGCAAATAGCGCGGCGCTCGCGGCTGCTGGCGTGACGGATGAGACGGCAGATGTCGATGGCGGCAAGATCGAGCGCGACGCAGATGGCAAAGCCACGGGCATTCTGATCGATAATGCGATGGCACAGGTGTTTGCGCTGGTTTCAGCGCCGACTGACGCGGATATCATCCGAGCCTATGTCGTCGGCGCCAAGAACTATTCGGCGCGGGGCTGGACCGGTGTGCACAATATGAGTGTTCATCCAGGTCACGCAGCCGTCCTGGAGCGTCTCGACCTGGAAGGTCGGATGCCTCTGCGTCTGCACAATGCGTTTGATGAGTCCGGTTTCGAAGTCGCGGCGACGCGGGCGCACGAGACTGACACGATCACCAATCGATCTGTGAAACTCTATATGGACGGCGCGCTTGGCTCGCGCGGTGCCTTATTGATCGAACCTTATGCGGATCGTCCGGAGACGAGCGGTTTGTCGCTGATGCAGCCTGAGCTGCTTTTCATCGCGATGGAAATGGCTGACCAGAACCAGGTGCAACTGGCAATTCATGCGATCGGCGACCTGGCAAATCGGCATATCCTCGATACCTTTGAAGCTGGCGAATACAGCGCTGACAATCGCTGGCGCATTGAACATACCCAAATCCTGCACCCGGACGATATCGCCCGAGTGGGATCGCTGGGTCTGATCGCCTCAATGCAACCAAGCCACGCGATTGGTGACTTGAAGTTCGCGCCCGCCCGCCTCGGTCAAGGCCGCCTGAATGGCGCTTATGCCTGGCAGAGCCTGCTCAACACAGGCGCGGTTGTCGTCGGCGGCTCAGATGCCCCAGTTGAGATTGGAACACCGCAAATCGAGTTCTACGCTGCCGTCGCTCGCAAGGATCTCGAAGGCTTCAGCAATGAAGATTGGCACGCCGAAGAGGCGCTCAGCCGCGAACAAGCCCTGTCCCTGTTCACCGCCGCGCCGGCCTATGCTGGATTCATGGAGGACCAGCTCGGGACAATTGCCGTCGGAAAGCTCGCTGATTTCTCAGTATTTGACCGCGATCTGATGACCATTCCTGAAGCTGAAATCCTTCAGGCCAGTACGGTCATGACTGTGGTTCACGGCGAAATCGTCTTTGCCGCAGAATAGACACTAGCGGCCTTATAAAGCCGGCGCACGTTTCTCGACAAAGCTATCAACGCCTTCCCTGAAATCAAAGCTGGCAAAGCTCTGCAGCATTTCCTGATCGGCAATTTCAAGCGATCGGGAAAAGTTCTGGAAATAGCTCTCTCGGATCTGCCGCTTCATTACGGCCAGTGACCGCGGCGAAACCTGTGTCGACAAATGTTTGGCGGTGTCCATTACGTGCGGCAGCAATTCATTCGCCGGCAACGCGCGATTGACCAAGCCCACTCGCTCGGCTTCAGCGCCCTTGAAGACGCGTGCTGTGAATAGCAGGTCCAAGGCATGCGCCTCGCCGACCAGACGCGGCAGCAACCAGCCAATGCCATGTTCAGCGATCAGACCGCGTTGCGCAAAGGCCGTGGTGAATTTGGCATCCTGATTGGCAAATCGCATGTCCGCATAGAGCGTGAAGATCAGGCCAATCCCGGCGCATGGCCCATTGATCGCCGCAATAATCGGCTTCGGACAGGCATACATATAACCAAATCGCCCGGGATAGAGCGAGGCCAGGTCTTCAGCATCCTTTGCGATCGCAGCGGTGTCTGTCCCGCTCGTCGCGGCATCAGCTGTATCGCCGCCCTCATCGCCAATCTGCTGCAACCCATCCATATCCGCGCCGGCGCAAAATCCGCGCCCGGCGCCCGTGACAATGATGCAGCGAATATCGTCGTCAGCGCCAGCCCGCTCAATCGCCGTTCGAACTTCACCCTCCATCTCCCCTGTCCAGGCATTCAACCGGTCCGGGCGATTGAGGGTGATCGTAAGGATCTGGTCCTCTATATCCGTTAGAATGTCGTGATATTCAGCCATGCGATCTTCCTCCTGCTCAGTATTTGAACTTATCAAAGCAGAAGACGCGGCCGACGTAACCTCTTCCCGCGCGGAAAAGCCGAATCAGCTATCCGGCGTCGGCATACACTTTTGTCGCCGCAAAATGTTCGAGCATGTGCCGCGTAATGCCTGGCAGGAATCGCGGCGGCACGTCATGCCCCATACCTTCAATGACTTCCATACGGGCGCCACGGACGAGTTTTGCGATATCCCTGCCGCCTTCAATCGGCACAAGTGGATCCGCAGAGCCATGCACCACCAGAGTCGGCGCTTTGATGCTGCGCGTGTGCTTGCGGAAATCACCGGCCGAGACAATTGCTGACATTTGCCGTGCAACACCGGCAGGATTGTAGTTTCTGTCATAAGAGCGCGTGATGCGATCCCGCATGCCATTGGTGTTGTGATCCTCGCCCGGGGTGCCGATGACGCCAAAAGTTGCGACAGAAAGATCAATGATCGCGTCGCGCGTTGTCGGCGGCGGACCACGGCGCACCATGGCTTTCATGACGTTTCCAGCTGGACGCGGCAGTTTAGGATTGCCTGTGGTGGTCATGATGGCGGTCAGGCTGTTGACGCGGTCAGGCGCCATTGAAGAGACGTGCTGGGCAATCATTCCGCCCATTGAGATCCCGACCAGGTGTACGCGGTTGAGCTTCAGCGCATCCAGCAAGCCAATCGTGTCATGCGCCATGTCGCACAGCGCGTATGGCGTCTTCAGCTTGATCCCGAGACGGCGCAGCAGAATCTGGCGCAGGATGGCGGGTGATTTCTCGCCGGTATGCTGATGCGACAGACCAATGTCGCGATTATCAAACGTGATGACGCGGTATCCGCCAGCGACCAGATCCGCGACCAGATCGTCGGGCCACATCGTCAATTGACCGCCAAGCCCCATAATCATCAGCACCGTCGGGGCTGCGGCATCGCCATGCGTTTCATAGGCAATCTGGATCCCGTTCGAGGTCACATGAGGCATTTTTCTGGTCCTTAAGTCTATGCTGCCGTCATCTAGAATAGTCTTCACCAGAAAGCCAATCCACCACATTCACAGACAGGGCTGACATATCGCGCGGATTTGCCTATCGGTGCCGTCGCAGTGACGCGCGAAGGGGACAAAATGAGCGAAGACGAGTCTGGCGGAAACGGCAACCTGTTCCAGAGGCTGGCCGCCGTACTGATGATCAACCGATTCAGCGGTGAAGGCGCCATGTCTGGCATGGGTTTCAACCGCGCCGCAACCTGGGTCGCAATGATCAGTGCCATTACGGGCGGATTTGTCGGCCTGTCGACATATCAGCTGGATGTCTCAAAGAAAGTCGATCAAAGCGTCGAAAAATCGTTTGAGATGATCCAGGCTTACAATAGCTCGGACATGACCGATGCGCGCACGCGTGTTATGTCCTACGTCTATGCCCGCCGGCAATGTGATGCCCGACTTCTCAGTCGCGATCTGTCAGACGCTGATTTTGTCCGAATTCTTGAGTTTTTCGATCTGATTCACGCCTGCGTCGATGCGGACTTATGCGATGCGGCGACAACGGACCGCTTTTTCGAGCCGCATGCCAGTTTCCAATGGCCGGTACTAAAAGATGTTGTCGCCCGCATGCGAGATGCGCAAAATGCCAGTATCTCTGTCCGATCTGATCCCGGATTTGCCATCGGAATGGCCGCATTGGCGGGGCCCGACAGCTCTGCGCCGCCTTGCGATGGTAACTTCTGAGATGCGATCAAATCTCAGCTGCGATGCATTTCTTCCCCAATGTCACACTTGGCGCGCCGCGCGGTTGTGTTAGGTGACCCTTGAAACGATGTGACGAAAGACGATCCGCATGACTGTGATGAGCGAAAACGACGCCCTTCAGGGAATGGTACCAACTGAGAAAATCGATGTCCGCAAGGTGTTTGGCCTTGAGACGGATATGGTCGTGCATGGGTTCAAAGAGCGCACGGAATATGTCCCTGCTATTGATGAGTCCTACCGATTCGACCCACAGACGACGATCGCGCTACTGGCCGGGTTCGAACACAATCGCCGCGTTATGGTGCAAGGCTATCACGGCACTGGGAAATCCACGCATATTGAACAAATCGCAGCGCGCCTGAACTGGCCGACGATTCGCGTCAACCTGGACAGCCATGTGTCGCGGATCGATATGGTCGGCAAGGACGCGATCGTTCTGAAAGATGGCGCTCAAATCACGGAATTCCGCGAAGGCATCCTGCCATGGGCGCTGCAACGCCCTGTGGCGATTGCGTTTGATGAATATGATGCCGGACGTCCCGACGTGATGTTCGTGATTCAACGCGTTCTGGAAGCCAGCGGGAAGCTAACGCTGCTCGACCAGAACCGGGTGATTGAACCGAACCCGTATTTCCGTCTGTTCTCGACCACCAATACTGTGGGGCTTGGCGACACGACCGGCCTCTATCACGGGACGCAACAACTCAATCAGGGCCAGATGGACCGGTGGAGCATTGTGACGACCCTGAACTATCTTGAGCATGACGCAGAGGTGGAAATCGTCGCGACCAAAGCTGGTGATGTCGACAAGGAAACGTTGAGCCGCATGGTAACCCTGGCTGATCTGACGCGGAACGCCTTCATGAACGGTGATCTGTCAACCGTTATGAGCCCGCGAACCGTGATCACCTGGGCCGAGAATTTCGCTATTTTCGGCGATCTTGGCCACGCCTTCCGGATGACCTTCCTGAACAAGTGTGATGAGCTGGAGCGTCCCTTGGTGGCCGAAATGTACCAACGCTGCTTTGCAGAAGAATTGCCGGAAAGTGCCTTGATGATCCGGGTCGGATAACCGCAATTTTTGCGACGAACCGCGTTTTACAATTTGTTATAGAGTTTGGCGCATGCCTGGTCGCCTGCACACCGAAATGGCTCATGACCCGTCTCGAGCGTCTATTCAAGCCGCGCCTCGCGTTTTTTATCGTGTTGGCGCTGGCCATCTCCCAATACTCCGTCCTGGTGATCAGCTTCGCCAAAGGCACGCCTGACTTTATTTTGGGCGGCGATTTCGTTGTCTTCTGGTCTGCCGCGCGCGAAATTCTCGACGGCAATCTGATCAGCTTATACGCGCCAGACGGCCTCGAAGCCGCAATCGCGACGCACCGACCGGAAATAGATGACTCCAACCTGTTCTGGCAGTATCCACCCCATGCCAGTCTGATCTTCTGTCCAATCGGATACCTGCCATTCACAGTTGCCTACGCGCTGTGGTGCGGGCTCGGCCTGTCAGTATTCGCGGCCATCCTCATCTGCATTGGCCTCAAAGGTCGGTTGCTGATTGCCGTACTGGCTAGCATTCCGGTTCTGATCGCGTTGAATATCGGTCAGAACAGTTTGTTCACTGGCAGTCTCTTATTGGCCGCGGTGGTCTACGCCAAGCCAAGACCTGTTCTTGCAGGCCTCGCGGCGGGGCTGCTGACCATCAAGCCTCAACTTGGCATATTGCTACCCGTTTTCTACATCTCCAATGGACATTGGCGCGCGATGCTCGCGGCAGCGGCATTCTCTATCCTGCTATTCACCGCGTCACTCATCATCGCAGGCATAGAGAGTTGGGCGGCATTCTTTGACTATCTCGGGACGAGCACTGAAAACGTCGCTCACGGTGTCATGCCGCTTTATAAAATGGTGAACGTGTTCTCGGCTGCACGGCTTGCCTGGATACCCCAGGGACCTGCGATTGCGCTTGCCGTTCTGATGTTTGCAGCAGGCATTTACGCCATCATCTGGACATCACGCAAAACCAGCGATGCCCGATGGCATTATGCGGTGTTGGCGACAATGACTCTGCTCGCAACGCCCTATTCGATGTATTACGAGCTGGCGCTGCTTGTCCCGGCATGGGCGTTTGTTGTGCTGCTAGGCGATCGCACCCAATGGCTAGAATTCGAGCGGGAGAGTATTGCAGGATTGATGGTCATAAGTCTGTTTTTACCCGGACCGGAGACTCAAATCGGACTCTCTTTGGGATTCGCCTCCTGCGTCGGGGTCGCCGTGATTGTGCTGCGGCGCATAAGCGGTGGGGTTTCCGCGAGCGGTTTGGTCACAAACAACGCGGGATCTAGCTCCGCTGGAGCGGCGATTTGAGCCAGATTCTGAGGCCAAAACCAAAAGATCACAGACCGGCGTCGTAATGACCCTTCGCAAATCTCGTCATGCGCGCTAAGTCAGCGGCATGAGTAAAACTGACGACGCCCCATACGAACTGTTCAAACAAGCTCTGGCGACCACTGCGAAAGCGATGAGCCAGACGCGGGACGTTGAAGTTTCTTTTTCTGGGGATGGCCCGCGCGCCGAAGAAGAACGTATTGTCCTGCCGCCGCCGCCGCGTGATTTGAGCCCGGAACAAGCGGCTCTGGCGCGCGGTGAAGCCGATGCTACGGCCTTGCGCATGGCCCATCATGATCCTGTCGCGCATGCCAAGCACCGACCGCAGACCGACCTCGGACGTCAGGTCTATGAGGCCGCTGAACGGGCAAGGATCGAGAGTATCGGCGCACGCGCCATGGATGGCACGGCAGACAATCTCGATGCCGCGCTCGCGGTGCGCTGTGAGAAATCCGGATATTCGCGAATGGAAGACCGTCAGGAGGCCCCTTTGGCGCCCGCTGTGGAGTTTCTACTTCGCGAACGCCTGACCGGACGCGCCTTGCCAAAAGAAGCAGAAGGCGTTGCCGCTTTGTGGCGCGACGAAGTCCACGCGCGCGGAACGGACACTCTGGATAAGCTGATCGACCAATTGCACGATCAGGAAGCTTTCGCGAAATCGATCCAGGATCTGATCCGGCACCTGACCAAAGGCGATGAAGTCGCTGACGATCAGGGTGAACAGGACGAGCAATCCGACGAAGAAGCGGATCAGAATAATCAGGAAAATTCGTCCGAAGACGGCGAGTCTGGCGAGGAAACGCAAGGCGCCACGATGGAAGAAATCGAGGCCGGCGAAACTGACGATATGGACGGCGAAGAAACCAATGTCTCCGTCGACTCCGAAACCGACATGGACGCTGAAGACAATCCAGACGACACGGATGATGGGACCAAGCCCTTGCGCCCGAATTATCGTGACGGCGATGATACGGACCGGTTCGTCTATAAAGCCTTCACCAGCGAGAATGATGAAATCGCGCAAGCCGCCGATCTCTGCGATCCAGAGGAATTGGTGCGGCTACGCGCCTATCTCGACCACCAGTTGGAAAGCCTGCAGGGTGCCGTTTCCAAACTCGCCAATAAATTGCAACGCCGCTTGATGGCGCAGCAAAACCGGTCCTGGTCCTTCGATCTCGAAGAAGGCGTTCTGGATACAGCGCGACTGACCCGGGTAATCACGGATCCGACCGCGCCGCTCAGCTTCAAACAGGAAGATGACAGCAATTTCCGCGACACAGTTGTGACCCTCCTGCTCGACAATTCAGGATCCATGCGCGGACGTCCCATCATGGTCGCGGCCCTGTGCGCCGATATTCTCGCCCGGACGCTGGAGCGCTGCGGCGTGAAAGTCGAAATCCTCGGCTTCACCACGAAAGCCTGGAAAGGCGGTCTCAGCCGAGAAGACTGGGTCAAGGCTGGCAAGCCAGCTGGACCGGGCCGTCTGAACGATCTTCGTCATATTGTCTACAAGTCAGCCGACGCGCCATGGCGCCGTGCGCGCCGAAACCTCGGTCTGATGATGCGCGAAGGCCTGCTAAAAGAGAATATTGATGGCGAGGCCCTGCTCTGGGCGCATGACCGCCTGCTGGGCCGGGCCGAGCAGCGCAAGATCATGATGGTAATCTCGGATGGCGCGCCGGTCGATGATTCAACCCTGTCAGTCAATGTCGGCAACTATCTCGAGCGCCATTTGCGCCAGGTCATCGACGAGATCGAAAATCGTAGTCCCGTGGAACTGATCGCGATCGGCATCGGCCATGATGTGACCCGCTATTACAAGCGCGCCGTCACGATTGTCGACGCTGAGCAGCTCGGCGGCGCGATGACAGAACAACTGGCCAGCCTGTTCGATGAGAATGGCGAAGCCCCGAAACCAGAAGCCATGTCTGTCCCGCCACTGACCCGAGAAACGGTACGCCCAGGCGGCGCGACCAGCGGGGCGGCATCCGGCGCACCGAAATATGGCGGTCTGAAAGTCGGCACCGGCCGGGATGTTCGCCGAACAAAGATGTAATTCCCTTCACGGAAAAGCCGTATTGGTGCGTTCAGAACTGCGCAAATGAGGTGCTTTATGCGTTATCTTTCTTTGCTCGCTATTCTGGGCCTTGCGGCCTGCACGGCCTCGACGCCGCAAGCTGCGATAGACAACAAGCCTGAAATACTTTGGCGCTTTGACGACCATGCTGATGCGTTGCGCCAGGCCTCCTGTCCGGACGGGACCGCATTCAAACGGGCGGAGTCTTTGAGCCTTGAAATCATTGACGCCGAACTGGGGGGCGCCGGCGCGCGGGAAAGAAACGTATCAGGAATGACACTGTCAGGCGCCTGGCAGTTAGAGGCGGACTCAGCTGAATTTGGCGGCCTGTCCGGCCTCGATGTTCTGGAGTCTGGATCGCTGCTCGCCGTGACCGATGATGGCAAATTTGTCTGGATCGGAATTGATCCGGAAACCGGCGCGCCTGACGGCCTCGGCGCGATGGCCTATATGCGCGGCGAGGCGGGAAAAATCTTTCCAAACAAGCGTGCTGCAGATTCTGAAGACCTGACCGTGCGGGACGGCCTCGCCTTTGTCAGCTTTGAGCAAGATCATCGTATCGCTGCCTATGATCTTGAAAGCTGCGGAACGGCGGCCCACGCTGCGCCGGTCGCTGCCCTCGGTAAGGTCGTGGATGGAAATATACTCGCCAATAATCGCGGCCCGGAAGCCCTGGCATTCTCGGACCAGACCATGCTCGTCGGATTTGAGACCCACGAGAAGGGCGGATCGCCGATCGGACGCGTTTTGATTGATGGCACGCTGACAGATTTGAAACGCACGCAACAATCGAGCCTATATGTCCTCACCGGGATGGATTCCCAGGATGGCTTAACCGCCTCATTGTTTCGAGCCTATGATCCGGTTCGCGGGACGCGAGCAATCCTGAGGCTCGAGGATGGAGCGGACCGCATCGCCGAAGCAAATCTGAAAAACCCTCTGCCGGTGGATAATTTCGAAGGCGTGGCGATCGGCGACAGCCCGACTGGGGCCACTCGTATCTGGCTGATTTCAGACGATAATTTCAGTTCAGACCAGCGCACGCTCCTGCTGGCGTTCGACCTCGATCACTAGACGGGACATAGGCGCATATGGAGCAGGATCCGGTTTTTTGGGGTGTCGCGGTTTTCTCCGTCCTGATCACCGGTATTTCAAAAGGCGGCTTTGGCGGCCTGGCACTCCTCGCCGTCCCGCTCATGGCTCTGGTTATTTCGCCAGTTCAGGCCGCGGGCATCATGTTACCGATCCTGATCGTGATGGATTGGGTCGGGGTCTGGACCTATCGCAAACATTGGGACCGCAAATTGCTGATCCTGCTTTTGCCAGGAGCGATTCTCGGAATTGCGGCGGGCGGCTTACTGGCGGGCTATGTCGATGACCGCGTGGTGCGCTTGTTTGTTGGCGCGATCGCGGTTCTGTTTCCGATCTATGCCGTGTTGAAACCACGCGGCGGCGATGCCTTCATCGCCGGCAACCGGCCACTCGGCTTGATTTCGGGCGTGGTCGCGGGGTTTACCAGCTTTATCGCGCATGCGGGCGGCCCGCCTTATCAGGCCTATGCCATTCCGCAAAAGCTCGAAAAACAGATTTATGCGGGCACAGCCGTAATGTTCTTTTTCGTCGTCAATTTCGTCAAAGTGCTGCCCTATGCGATGCTCGGGCAGTTCGATCAGAGCAATCTGACCACATCGCTGATCCTCATACCGATTGCGCCGTTTGGCGTCTTGTTCGGCGCCTGGCTGGTGAAACGGATCAACCAGACCTTATTCTATCGCATTCTGTACGGATTGATCTTCGCCGTCGGCCTGAAACTGATTTGGGACGGGCTGATCTAGTCTTCCGAAATCAAATCCACGAGCGCCACAGCTTCATAGCTTGCCCAGTCCGTATCGCCTTCCAGTTTGGCAACTTTCACACCCGCTTTATCGTACAGGATCGTCGTCGGAAATCCGCCACCGGCGCCTGTATCATAGACCACATTCCAGCCATCCGGCCCGTCCGCGAGCGTATAAAACTCCAACACGCCGCCAGATAATTCCCGCAAGCGCTGTTCGGCATAGTCGCGGTCAGCGGGCTCATCGACGCTAATCGCGATGACTTTAAAATCCGCCCCGCCGCGAGACGTTTCGAGCGCCCCGAGCGAGGGCATCTCACGCTCACAAGGGCCGCACCAGGTAGCCCAGAAATTGACCAGAACAACCTGGCCGTGAAAGTCCTGAAATGTCACCTCTGCACCGCTTGCATCAATAAAGGGCGCTGTCGCTGCTGGCGCGCCTTTATCGCTGGTATCGAGCTTCGCGAGCGCACCAATTGCCAGCTTTGCCACTGGGTCGCGGTTACTTCCCTTTGAACTGGCGCTAAAGACGGCGTAAAGCAGCGCCAGAGCAATTCCAGCGAACAGTGTTGGGATAGCGATGCGCAAAAAACGATCCATGGGGCGAACGGCCCTCCAAAGCGATTAAGGACGAGACAGCGATATGGCGACTGATAGTTCAAAAGGCCAGAAGATGTGGGGTGGACGCTTCGCCGCACAGCCAAGCGACATTATGCAATCGATCAACGCTTCCATCGATGTCGACAAGCGTATGGTGCGTGAAGACATAGCTGGATCACGCGCCCACGCAGATATGCTGGCCGAGCAAGCGATCATCTCAGAAGACGATAATGCCGCCATTCAGGATGGTCTTGATCAGATTGTTGCCGAAGTCGAAGCGGGAACATTTCCGTTCCGGGTCGAGCTGGAAGACATCCACATGAATGTCGAAGCGCGACTCAAAGAGCTAATAGGCGAACCTGCCGGACGTATGCACACGGCACGGTCGCGCAATGATCAGGTCGTCACCGATTTTCGCCTGTGGACCCGCGGCGCTCTGACGGAAGCGCGGCGAAGCCTGAAAGCGCTGCAACGCGCACTGGTCAAAGTGGCCGGCGACCACGCCGACGCTGTGATGCCTGGCTTTACCCATTTGCAAACCGCGCAGCCTGTCACGCTTGGCCATCATATGCTGGCTTATGTCGAAATGTTCGAGCGCGATCGCTCGCGGTTGGATGATTGCGCACGGCGCCTGAATGAGAGCCCACTCGGGGCCGCAGCTCTGGCCGGCACCGGATTTCCGATCGACCGCGATGCGACGGCAGAAGCGCTCGGCTTCTATCGCCCAATGGCCAATTCTCTTGATGCGGTCTCGGCGCGCGATTTCGCTCTGGAAGCCCTTTCGGCGCTGTCGATTGCGGCGACCCATATGTCTCGCCTGGCCGAAGAGATTGTGCTCTGGACCAGTGCACAATTCGCCTTCGCCAAACTGTCAGACGCCTGGTCGACTGGTTCGTCCATCATGCCGCAAAAGCGTAACCCGGATGCTGCAGAACTGGTCCGCGCCAAAGCCAGCTTGATCACCGGTCAATTCACGTCGCTGCAAGGCGCTGTCAAAGCACTGCCACTGGCCTATGCCAAGGATTTGCAAGACGACAAGCAACTGACGTTTGGCGCCTTTGACACATTCAGCCTGTGCGCCGCGTCCATGGCGGGCATGATGGAAACCATCACGTTCAATCGCGAAAACATGCGCGCCGCAGCCGCAAAAGGCTTCTCCACGGCGACAGACCTCGCCGATTGGTTGGTGCGCGAACTGAAAATGCCCTTCCGGGACGCTCACCACGTCACTGGCGCCCTGGTCGCAATGGCGGAAGAGAATGGCTGCGATTTACCAGAGCTCAGCCTCGAGCAAATGCAAACTGTCGAGGCGAGACTAACAAATGACGTATTTTCAGTGCTGACTGTTGAAGCCTCAGCCATGAGCAGGCAAAGCTATGGCGGAACCTCGCCAGTGCGCGTCGCTGAACAGGTTGAACAATGGACCCAACGTCTCGGATAGGAGCGCCGACCGATGAAACCGATTAAAACTCTACTCGCGCTTTCTGCCCTTGCCGGCCTGGCTGGCTGCGGCTTGCGCGGCGACCTGGAACGCCCACCGCCAATCTTCTCAGAGCCTCCAACCGAAGAAGCCCAGCAACCTGTCGATACGGCAGCATTGTTCGCGGGCACCGAGATCCGGGACGAGACAACATATTATAATTCGCTCGGCGGCGAGATTCCGAAACCTGCTCCTGATGTTGATGTCGAGGAAGACAATATGGGGGAGGTCAGCCCCGGCTGATAATCGCTTTTGCATCACTTTAACTATGTGGATGGCCGTCTTCATTGCGAAGGCGTGGCCTTGGACGCCATTGCGGATCAAGTCGGCACGCCGGTCTATGTCTATTCGACGGCGACCCTGCGCCGGCACGCGAAAGTCATCGCAGCCGCGTTTGACGGCATGGATTGCCTGATCGCCTATTCGGTCAAAGCCAACGGCAATCTCGCTGTCTTGAAGACTCTAGCCAGCGAAGGGTGCGGCGCTGACGTCGTCAGTGGCGGCGAATTGCGCCGGGCGCTGGTCGCGGGCATCCCGGCCAACCGGATTGTGTTCTCAGGAGTCGGCAAAACGCGCGAGGACATGGCGCTCGGCCTGGACGCCGGGATCCACCAGTTCAATGTCGAAAGCGGCGCAGAGTTGATTGCCTTATCGGAAGTGGCGATGAGCATGGGCACGATTGCCCCGGTGGCGCTCCGCGTGAATCCGGACGTCGCAGCCGGCGGACACCCGAATATTTCAACCGGCAAAGCTGGCGACAAGTTTGGCGTGCCATGGGCCGATGCGCCAGAATTATATCACCAGATCAAGGCTTTACCGGGCGTTGAGGCGGTTGGCGTTGACGTCCATATCGGCTCGCAAATCGGCGAGCTGGGCCCGATGCGAGCGGCGTTCGAGAAGACGGTCGGATTGGTCAAGTTCCTGCGTGAAGCGGGACATGACCTTAAACGCATCGATCTCGGCGGCGGCCTCGGCATACCTTATCAAGCCTCTGACAGCCCCGCCCCGCCTGCTGATTATGCGCAGATGATCCGCGATGTGACCGAAGGCCTCGGTCTGCAAGTCATCCTCGAGCCTGGCCGCGTCATTGCGGGTAATGCCGGTGTCATGGTCTCCGAAGCACTATACCATAAACCCGCCCCAGATCGGACATTTCTGATCATTGATGCGGGCATGAACGACCTGATGCGGCCGGCTTTGTATCAAGCCCATCACGACATCCTGCCACTCGCTGAACCCGCCCCTGATGCGCCGCAAGCAGAATATGACATTGTCGGCCCAATCTGCGAGTCGACGGACAAGTTTGCCGCGAAGCGCGCGATGCCCGAGATAGCACCGGGGGCGCGAATTGCCTTTATGTCATCCGGGGCCTATGGCGCTGTGCTCTCAAGTCAGTACAATGCAAGGCCGCTCGTTGCTGAAGTCCTGGTCGATGGCGATCAATTTGCTGTGGTCCGGCGACGCCCAAGCTTCGAACAAATGATTGAATTGGAGCAAATGCCCGATTGGCTGAGCTGAACCGCATTCCTGGCACCAAAAGCCTGATCGACCGAACGTTTGCGAGGCTTCGGCGAATTGCGCTTTGGACCGCCTGGTGGCCATTTTTCACGCTACTGGCAGTCTTTTTTCTGGCCGTGTTTCTCGGGGCCTTCGAACAGGCGCCAGCTCAGATCGCGGCGCTCGCCACGCTGATCATTCTTCTCGGCGGCGGGATCGCAGTCTGGCGCGGCTTTGCACGCTATCAGGGTCCTGCCCGCACTGACGCGATCACCGAACTGGACCAACAGTCAGACTTGCGTCCGCTGACCTCGCTGGCGGACCGACCGGCGCGCCCTGAAAAAGCTGGCATCGCGCTGTGGCGCGCGCATGAAACCAAACTCACTGACGAGGTTCGACGTCTCAAAGTGCCAGGCTTTGGCGCGATCTGGCAGCGCATTGATCCCCTGCGTTTACGATTTGCCTTACCCGTCGTTTTGATCGCGGCCTTGGCGCTGAACTGGGGACAAGCCCAGTCGCGTCTGCAAAATGCGTTCGATCCTGATTATGGCAGCCTGTTCGGGGCTGAGAGTGTCCGCATCGAGGCCTGGATTGCACCGCCAGACCATACGGGCCGGGCGCCCATCTTCCTGAAAGAAGAACAAACCGAAATCCGCGTCCCGGCTGGGTCAGTGATGACCCTGCGCGTGCAAGCGCCATCTGCCCCTAAGCTGCGCGTCCGTAATGATGCGGGGCAAACGACAACCGCATTCGAGGCGACGCCAGACGGCGCCTTTGAAACCGTCACGGAGGTTTTGGCGGACAGTTCGATCTCGGTACGCTGGTGGGGTGAACGCAAAGCCTGGACGGTCTTTGCTTCGCCAGATGCGATACCGGAAGTCGAATTTGTCGACATGCCTGTTCTCGGCGCGGGTGACCGCACAGAGTTTAGCTGGATCGCTCGCGATGATTACGGCGTGGCTAAACTCGAACTGGCCATCAAACCAGTGGGGGAGGCGCGCGATCCGGATTTTGTTGCTGTCGAACTTGGCGGCATCAGCCCGAAGGAAGCCGAAGAAGAGTCGAAACTCGACCTGACGCGCAATCGCTGGGCCGGCGCACGCGTAGAAGTGCGCTTGAAAGCCACAGATGGCGCTGGTCAGGTTGGGTATAGCGAGCCATATGAATTCAAATTGCCTGAAAAACTGCTGCTGCAACCGCTGGCAAAAGCCATCCAGGACGTGCGCGTCACGGTCTTGCGCGAAGACAATGCCTATAGCGACACGATCAGCGCGCCAGATGCAACGCAAGCCGATGGCTATTATCTCTCGGCCACCCAGCGACTTTATCAGGCGCCGAAAGGTGTTCAACGCGGCGCCATCATGCTCGAAGCGGTGACCTATGAGGCGCCGCGCTATTTCACTGACGTGCTGGTCTTTTCCGGGCTGGAAACCGCGCGCTTCGCTTTAGAGGCGTCTGTCTCGACCGATGAAGCCAAATCGACGGAACCGCTTCTTTGGTCGCTTGCTTTGCGGGCTGAATATGGATCGGCCGCAGATGCCTATGCCGCATTGATGGCCGCCAAGAAGGCGCTTGAAGATGCGCTTCGGGACGGCGCCAGTGAAGAAGAGATTAGCCGTCTGATGGAAGCCTTCAAAGACGCCGCGCAACGCTACGTCGCTGCAAAAATGGCTGAGGCCCTCGCCAATGGTCTCGAAGCCGCGCCTGACAATCGCGACAGTTCAGAAGGTCAGGGCGGCTCTGGCATGGGAGGTCAGGGATTCTCGGACATGCTCGATGCGCTTGAGGACCTGACGGAGACCGGCGCGACAGATCAGGCCCGCCAGCTTTTGTCTGATATCACCAATATGCTCGAAAACCTGGAATTCCAGCAAGGCTCGGGTTCCGGCGAAGGCTTCCCTGGCATGCCGGGTGAGAATGCTGACAATGAGAATGATGAAGACCTGCCCGAAGAAGAGCGCGAATTAACTGAGACGATGCGCGAACTGTCGGACCTGCTGCGCGAGCAACGCGAACTGAATGACGAGACTCTCGCCGAACAGCGCGGTGAACGCGGCCAGTCTGGCGATTCCCAGTCCGGCCAGGACCAACCCGGCAATCAAGGCGACAGCGAGGGCGACCTCCCGGACTGGATGCAAGGGGAAGATGGGCGATCCCTCAGCGAACGCCAGGACGAACTTGCCGACCGTATCGAGGAACTCGCTGAAAATCAGATCGGTTCTGGCGAAGACGGCGAAGGTGACGGCGCAGGCGGCCTCGATGAAGACACACTGGAAGCCATTGAGCGCTCTCAGCGCCGGGCTGGAAATGCGCTGGAAGATGGCAATCAGGGACGCGCGATCCGCAATCAGGACCAGGCGACGCGGCAATTACGCGATCTGGCTGAAGGCCTGGCAGAGGAATTGGACGCCGCGCGGGCCGACCGGCTTGGCGAACAGCAAGCCAGCGGTGACGGCAGCGCCGATCCATTTGGGCGCTCAACAACTGGCGCGGTCGATGACAGCAATAGCGTCGATGTGCCAGATGAGGCGGAACGGCAGCGCGCCAAGGATATCTTGGATGAATTGCGCCGCCGCTATGATGAAGCCGTCGATGAAGACGAACGAGAATATCTCGAACGCTTACTCGACCGGTTCTAGGCTTTCGGCCTCTGGCTTGATGAATTTCAGCGTCATCCGATCAGATTCCCCAATCGCGAGATAAGCATCTGCGTCAAAGCCCTCTACTGAATTGCCCTCGCGATCCGTGCTGCGGCTGACAGGCGGCAGCGTCCAGACACCGAAAGGATGGTCTGCAGTATCCGCCGGATTGGCGTTGATCTCGCTGGCTGCAACAAATTCGAACCCGGCAGAAGCCGCCATCGCCTTGACGAAATCCTCATGCACATAGCCCGAACTGCCGCGCGGGTCCTGCTCCGTGCTGGACGGCAGACGGTGCTCGACCACGCCCAGCGTGCCGCCTGGCTTCAGCGCCGCGTAGGCATCCGTGAAGAATTTCGGCGAATAGTCGCCGCCCATCCAGTTATGGACATTGCGGAAGGTCAGGATCGCGTCGACTGTATCTGCATCGGCAAGCGGGCCTGATTGCGCCGAAAATGCCGTATAGTCGAGGGTTCCGAAGAGATCGGCATCGGCTTCATAGACAGCCTTGAAATCGGCAATCCGCTGCTGAATTCGCTCAAGGCGGTCACCTTCAAAGACATTCACGTCCCAGACAGCGGCAATCATCTGACCCTCACCAGAGGCCAGGTACGGGGCCAGAACATTGGTGTACCAGCCGCCACCAGGCCAGATTTCGATCACGGTATCGCTTGGCTCAATTTCAAAGAAAGCCAGGGTTTCAGCCGGATTACGCCAGCCATCTCGGGCCTTTTCATCGTCTGAGCGCCAATCGCCTGCGACCGCGTCCGCCAGACTGATCGGGCCCACTTCAACCTCTTCCACGGGCGGCGGCGTTTCGGCTTCCAGAATCTCAGCTGGCGCTTCATTTGCGCCCGAACAAGCTGCCAGAATCATCGCGCTGGCACCGAGCATCCAATAGGTCTTCATCATTTCAGTCCTTCAAAGGGGTTGAATCAATCCATTTGCGTTTCCACATACCTCATGTCGCAGCGCTGCCAAGCAGGTTGCGACCGGAAAATCTGCCAGTGCCGATTGTCGGGCTGGGCAAACAGAGGCTCCGCAAAACGACTTTCCGGCTCAGACGATCGCCGGAAGTCTCAGTTGCTATTGAGAGGACTGTTACAATGAGCACGATTGATCTCACCCCCCTTTACCGCACGATGGTTGGTTTCGACCGGATGGCGAACATGATTGACAGCGCGTCGCGACTCGACGGCGCACAGGGCTATCCACCTTATAACATTGAGCGCGTCGCCGATGATGAGTTCGCGATTGAAATTGCTGTCGCAGGCTTTGCCGATGACGAGCTCGACATCGAGACCAAGGATGGCCTGCTGACCGTCGCTGGCCGCAAAGCGGCGCCTGATGAAGATGCACAAGAGCGCGAATTCCTACATCGCGGCATCGCTGAACGCGGATTCCTGCGTCGCTTCCAATTGGCCGATCACGTGATTGTGACTGGGGCTGAACTGCGCAATGGCCTGCTTCGCGTCGAATTGCTGCGCGAACTGCCTGAAGCCAAGAAACCTCGAAAGATCGAAATCGGCGCGCCTGCCAAAGGCACCAAGCCGCAACTGATCGAAGGCAAGGCCGACGCCGCTTAAGCATTGACAGCATGAAACTGAAAAGCCGCTCCAACTGGGGCGGCTTTTTTTATGTCGCCTATCGGCGACAAACAGCATTGGCTTCCCTCGCATCCACATTAAAGTCTCTGAAAAGAAGGAAGAGCTGATGCCTACAAATAGATCCTGGTACTTGCGCAAACGTCCCGTTGGAGAAGTCTCAGACGGCGATCTCGAACTGGTCGAAGACGACATGGGCCCGCTCGCTGCGGACATGGTGCGGGTGCGGACGATCTATTTGTCGCTTGATCCGACCAACCGCATCTGGATGAGCGACATGGATGCTTATTTACCGCCAGTCGATCTCAACACACCGATGCGCGGCGGCTCAATAGGTGTGGTTGAGGAAAGCCAGTCCGATACCGTTCCGGTCGGCAGCATCGTAAATACAGGCCTCGCCACATGGGCGCTTTACAATGACTTGCCGGCCAATGCGGTCAGCGTATTGCCGAATATCCCTGGCGTGCCTCTGACCGCCTTCATGGGACCGCTCGGCGCGACGGGTATGACAGCCTATTTCGGCTTGATGGATATTGGCGCGCCAAAACCTGGAGACACATTAGTGGTCTCTGCTGCAGCCGGGGCCGTCGGATCGATGGTTGGTCAGATCGGCAAAATCAATGGCTGCCGCGTTGTCGGAATAGCCGGTTCAGACGAAAAGTGTCGCTGGCTGACTGAAACCGCCGGGTTTGATGCCGCGATCAATTACAAGACCGAAGATGTCGGCGCGGCACTGGATAGGCATTGCCCGGACGGTATCGATATCAGTTTCGAGAATGTCGGTGGCGAGATCATGGAAGCGGTGATCGCCCGTTTGAACGATTTTTCGCGCATGCCGCTCTGTGGTTTGATCTCGACATATAACGCTGATCCTGAAGCCAGCACAGGACCGAAGAATTTCGAAAACCTGCTGATGCGCCGAACCAAAGTCCAGGGATTTATCGTTATCGATTATCTTGATCGATTCCCGGAAGGCATCGCCGCCATGGGCGCTTGGCTGATGGAAGGCAAACTCAAATATGAGACCGACATCGTCGACGGGTTGGAAAACGCCCCCGCCGCGCTCAGCCGTCTGTTTGTCGGCGCCAATCTCGGAAAGCTGGTCGTCAAAGTCAGCGACGAACCGGCTTAGGGATCCAGCCGTGCCTTATCGCCGTGGTTCCCGGTCTCTGATCCGATCATAAGCCGCTTGAATGGCTGAAAAGCGCGCCTGGATGATCGGTTCGAATTCCAGGTCTGTGAGGATATAATCCCAGTCCTTCTCAATCCCTTCGCGAACCAGTTCGCCAACATAGAGCGGATCAATTCCAGCCTCGAGACGAGCGCGGAAATCGGCCGCTTGCTCATTGTCGGGGTCTGCGGGGCTAAACAATTCATCGACGCTGGAGCCAAACCGGTCTTGGAGATTGCGCCCGGATTCGAGGATCTGCGTTCTGATGATCCCTGGACAAAGTACAGACACACCTATCCCGCGCGGCGCGAGCTCGACCCGCAGCCCTTCTGACAAAGCCACCACAGAATATTTGGAAGCGAAATATGGCGCACTGCTCATCGCCATCAATCCGGCCACAGATGCGGTAGAGACGATATGCCCGCCCTCGCCATGAGCTTCGAGCAATGGCGTGAAAATCTCGACGCCATAGACAACGCCCATGACGTTGACAGCCATGGTCCAGTCCCAGCCGCTTTGGCTCCAGGTATCATAGCTGCCACCGCCGCCAACTCCGGCATTATTGACCAGGATATGGACTTTGCCGAAGCGTTCGATGGTGGCATCGGCAGCGGCTTGCATTTGCTCTTTCAGTGAGACGTCGGCCACCACGCCTTCCACATCAGCATTTGTCTTGCGCAAATCGGCCAAGGCTTTGTCGAGTGCGGCTTGTTCAATATCGCACATCATGACTTTGACGCCAGACTGCGCCAGAGCGGTTGTGATCGCCAGGCCAATTCCCGAAGCGGCTCCGGTTACAAATGCGACTTTGCCTTCTAGATCTTTCATGTCTCGCTTCCCAATCTGTTGCTTTTGCTCAGCCTAACAGGCTGACGCAACGGGAGCCGAGACGAAAAACGTGCGCGCTTTATTCGAGTGGGATAGAGATGCTGACTGTGCCGCCATAAGCGTCATAATCTTTGACACCGATGCCGTCATAAAACCCCTCTGCGCGGAGGGAAATGCCATTCATCAGATTGTATGCAAACCCAGCTTCCGTTCTGGCGCGCAGGTCGGCGTCGCGAGCGGCGTCTATGCCCGATTCAAGGTCAATCAGATCAGCCGCGTCAAAGTCCCAGATCCCTTTCACCGTTCCATTGAAGGTGAAGCTGGAACCATCCTCGTGCACTATCCTGCGTGAAAAATTCGGATTGAGCGTCAGGCGCCCGAGCGCGACGTCGTGGCTCGGTATCGTCAGACCGTTACTGTCGACATATCTGAGCTGCGTTTCTTCGTAATAGATCAAGCCTAATTCAGGCGCCAAATCAAAATCACCAAGCGTCGTCGCGCCGGTCAGCTTTGACGCCAGCAACCAACGCTCAGTGTCGAACGTATCAGCATAAGTATCGAATGGGCGAATATCGTTTTCAGATTGCCCCCAAGCCACGCGCGCGTCGACAATCACACCGCTTTCCAGTTCGGCCACCAGATACGGTCCAGCCATCCAGCCCGTTCCTGATGCGGCAAAGCTTTCATGCTCATCGGTTTCATCCATCAGATCCAACTGCCCCATTAGACCAAGCACTAAGCCAGGTTGGACCAGAGCATCAGCGCCGGCATAGACCAGGCCAAGCGAGCTGGACGCGGTTTCATTGTCGATTTGTGCATAAGTCGCTTTCACCCAGGCATCGATCGGCACATTGCCATGCGTCTGCGCCATTGGCACCGCGCCGAATATTTCAGGCCGGTCTTCGTCGGTGGTGAGCGCTCGCACATCCCGTTGCTGCCATGCTGCAATCTGACGGAGGCTGGTTTCGAAGCCGAGCGAATTCTGTGAACTCAGATCACCCTGCCCCGTCAGGCGCCCGGCTGTGCTGGATTGCGTCATATGCCGGTTCAATCGAGCAGACAGGTTCGGCTCATTGGCCGTAATCTGGTCCGCGCGGCGCGACATGAAGTTCAAGATAATCCTCGATGTTCGGTCGATAATTGCACGGCTGAAATCGATCTGAACCACGTTCGAGATTTCATTCAAATTGCCCGCCGCATCGGAAAACACGCCCGCGGCGACCGATACGGTGCCGACGCCATTCGTCGAGACCTGCCCCATATCAGGAGAGAAGATCGCGTAATAGACATCATCAGCACCGGAAAAGTCGCTCAAGGTGCCGCCGGTCACTGAAATATCGTCGAGATCAAAGTCGGTCGAAAATGCGCTGAGCGTAAAGGTCAAAGTCGCCGCCTCATTGCTCGACAGCTCCGTGCGATCAGACGTGATCACGATCGTAGGCGTATCAAGTTCAACCGAAACTGCGAAAGCAAGCGTGCCAGACACCATGTTGCCAGAAGCGTCGGCAGCTGCGGTCTCTGAGAGCGAAATTTCGATCTCACCGCTGAATCCGTCGTCTGGCGTGAACACCAGCTCGTACGTCGTGCCGTCTTGTGGTGCCACTTCCTCTGGTGCGGTTATAGTACCCGTTTCGAGGATCAGATCTTCGACAGAGTCGAACCCGATCACAGTTTCGCTAAAGACGATTCTCAGCGGTATCGTGCCGTCCTCATTGGCAGGCGACGCGATCACCTCGGAAACCAATGGGGCAGCTGTATCGATTGTGAAGGGAGAGATACCAAGCGCCGCAGATGGATTGCCCGTCGCATCGGTCACCATCAGGCCGCAACTATCATAGGTGCCATCAGCGAGACTGTTAAACGTGATCGTGTTTTCGCCCGCTACCGCATCCGTCGCGGCGCTCGTACAGACGCCTGTATAGGCGATCGTCCCGGCTTTGCTCGAACTGAACACATAATCCGGTGTCGCATCATTGCCGGGCGAGGCGACCGCCGTGACTTCCGCCAGCGTAGGCACCGCTGTGTCGATGGAGAACGGTGAGATACTGAGCGGTGTAGATGAATTGCCTGCTGAGTCTGACACGATCAGGCTGCAATTATCATAGGTGCCGTCAGCAAGACTGTTAAACGTGATCGTGTTTTCGCCTGCCACCGCATCCGTCGCGGCGCTCGTACAGACGCCTGTATAGGCGATCGTCCCGGCTTTGCTCGAACTGAACACATAATCCGGTGTCGCATCATTGCCGGGCGAGGCGACCGCCGTGACTTCCGCCAGCGTAGGCACCGCTGTGTCGATGGAGAACGGTGAGATACTGAGCGGTGTAGATGGATTACCTGCTGAGTCTGACACGATCAGGCTGCAATTATCATAGGTGCCATCAGCAAGACTGTTAAACGTGATCGTGTTATCGCCCGCCACCGCATCCGTCGCGGCGCTCGTGCATGCTCCAGAATAAGTGATCGTGCCGGCTTTGCTCGAACTGAACACATAGTCTGGTGTCGGATCATTGCCGGGCGAGGCGACCGCCGTGACTTCCGCCAGCGTGGGCATCGCTGTGTCGATGGTGAACGGTGAGATACTGAGCGGTGTAGATGGATTGCCTGCCGAGTCTGTCACGATCAGGCTGCAATTATCATAGGTGCCATCAGCAAGACTGTTAAACGTGATCGTGTTATCGCCCGCCACCGCATCCGTCGCGGCGCTCGTGCATGCTCCAGAATAAGTGATCGTGCCGGCTTTGCTCGAACTGAACACATAGTCTGGTGTCGGATCATTGCCGGGCGAGGCGACCGCCGTGACTTCCGCCAGCGTGGGCATCGCTGTGTCGATGGTGAACGGTGAGATACTGAGCGGTGTAGATGGATTGCCTGCCGAGTCTGTCACGATCAGGCTGCAATTATCATAGGTGCCATCAGCAAGACTGTTGAACGTGATCGTGTTATCGCCTGCCACCGCATCCGTCGCGGCGCTTGCGCACGCTCCAGAATAAGTGATCGTCCCGGCTTCGTTTGAATCAAACACATAATCCGGCGTCTGATCATTGCTAGGCGAGACCACGGGTGTGCGTTCGCTCAGACTTGGCGCCAAAGCATCTTTCAGCGCTGTATCAGTTGCATCGGCGCCGGGATTCGAGGCGCTATCCGTCAGCTTCACGGTGAGCGTAATCGTACCATCATCAAGGCCCGACACGTCGATACCTGTGACCTTCTGGTCCACTTCGGTGACCTGACCAGATCCAATGACCGTGGGACCGGTGCCTGAAGATGAGAACGCATAGTTATAGGTCGTCCCTATTTCAGCGTCGGCCAGGGAAAACGAAACGGCCGTGTGATTGCTGAGATTGATCGGATCCTGATCGATCTCCACGGAATAGCCTGTCGGCGCATCTCCGTCAGCGGCGGTGCCGTCAATTGTGAGGTCATAGTTTGCCTCATCATCATCATTGCTGGTCAGGTCGAGTTCGAAGCTGAAAGCGCCCGGCACTGCCGGCGTATAGGTCACGACAAAGGTCGAATCATTGCCGCCTGTGACGTCAAAATTGGTCGGCGTAATGATCACCGCGCCATCGATATTGTTCCGCGCCGTCGCTGTAATGTTCATGACATTGAGGATCGCATTCCCGTTATTTCGGACGGTATAAGTAATCGTCTCTTCGGTCCCGGCAACCACATCAGACTGAGTGTGGGTCGCACCATCCGCCAAAACGACAGTCGCTGGCGTAAGCAGATCAATCTCAGGCTCAGTTGTATCCTTTGTCGACGTATGCACTGTATCTGCGCCCTTGTTCCCGGCCGTATCGGTCAGCGTCAAAGTGAGCGTAATCGTACCGTCCTCAAGGCTCGACAAGTCAATGTCCTGCAGCCTTTGAGAGCTCGACAAGACGGTTCCCGAGCCAATGACCATATCGGAGCCAGCGGAAGACTTGAATTCATAATTATAGGTCGCATTTGGCTCAGCGTCTTCCAGGCTGAACGACACCGCATCTGCATTGCTCTGATCGATCAGGTCCTGCTCGATCTCCACATAATAACCTGTCGGTGGGCTCGTATCTTTCGTCGACGTGTCGCTTACGGCGTCGCCGGGATTCGAGGCGCTATCCGTCAGCTTCACGATGAGTGTAATCGTACCATCATCAAGGCTCGACACGTCGATATCCTTGACCTGTTGGTCCGCTGTGGTGACATTGCCAGAACCAATGATCGTGGCATTGCCGCCTGACGATGAGAACACATAGTCATAGGTCGTCCCTATTTCAGCGTCGGCCAAGGAAAACGAAACGGCCATGTGATTGCTGAGATTGATCGGATCCTGATCGATCTCCACGGAATAGCCTGTCGGCCCATCTCCGTCAGCGGCGGTGCCGACCACCTTGAACCCGAAATCCGAATCGACATGATCGTTGCTCATCAGGCGGATCGCGAAGCCGAATGCACCCAGATCTGTTGGCGTGTACTTTACGTCAAAGGATTCCGTGTCCCCGGCGGGAACCGTCAACGAGCTTGGGGTCACATTTATCAAGGGGTCAACATTGGTCAGGGCGGAAAGGTCAACGCTCGAAACAATCAGGTCAGCTGCGCCGGAGTTTTCAACCGTGTACGTCACCGTTTTTTCAGTCCCGGCGAAGGCGTTCGCTTGGGTATCTGTGGAGCCACCGACCAAATCTCCTGATTCTGAGGAGGTGATTTTCAGGACGGGCACATTGGTCCATTGCAGGCTGACTTGATCGGCCGCCGTGTTGCCGATATTGTCGTTACTTTCAGCGACGCCAGCGGGAATATTGATCAAGACAGCGCCTGGTCCGTCCGGGGTTAGGTCAAACGCATACGCCCTGCCGCTGCCAGAGAAATTGGTGACTGTGCCATTCGTAACGGCAAGATCAGATTGTGTGAATCCGGTTACGGGGTCCGAAAAAAATACATCCACCCCGATTCTCTCCCCGTTCACCGGTTGCAAATTACCGGGGTCAATCGTCACCTTTGGCGGCAATTGAGCGACGTTGCGAACACGCAGGGATGAGGGACCAAAGAAAGAGGGGAACGCTGACGTCGTGTAATCGAATGAAGGTGTGAAGTCTTCTATATCTACCGCAAATGTTGCTGATGCTTCACATTCGACGCGTCGACCCGTGAACACCGATAAAGGCGGGTTCGCAAAAAACAGTTTTAAAACGTCATCTGACGAATCTAAATCGGTAATTCGAAAGAAAGTCAGATTTAAGATCTGCGGACCGATACCCGGACGTTCAATTGAGCAAGTGCCGGTTATACTATTTGAATCAAGAACTCGTTGGCTTCCACTGATAAAATTTGGAAGTTGAGTATCGATTATTGAGGTGGTGCTTCCACCGCCAGTGAAATCGGCTGCGCCAGATAGCGAAAGTGTCAATTGACCCGCGCCAGGCGTGCCATCCACCTCGACAAGAAACTGCGCCCGCGCGGTTCCGGCGTTGGCCAGCAGGCCGATCATAAGGAATGTAAAAATTCCGCGCAGCAACCAGCGGACACTAAAAACAGACAGGTTCATGAAAGCCCCGGATTTGAGCCTGTCCCAGCTGACAGACCTTCGCCGGTTATTTTTCTATGCCGTCATTCCGAGATCATTATTCGAGTGTCTCGTTTTTCCCGCCTAAGTTACTTTCTGCTTTTCTCCACGTATCAAGCCGAACCGAGCCGTGCCAAATGCGCTAACGCGGGGCCATCCGGATGGCCCCGTCGAGGCGCAGAGTCTGGCCATTGAAATACCCGTTCCGCGCCAACTCCATGGCCAGCGATGCGAACTCTTCCGGTTTGCCCAGGCGTTTCGGAAACGGCACGGATGCGGCCAGGCTATCCAGCACCGGTTGCGGTGCGCCGAGCATGAGCGGTGTCGCGAAAATGCCTGGCATGATCGAGTTGACGCGGATGCCAATATTCATCAAATCCCGCGCCATTGGCAGAACCAGGCCGTTCACACCAGCTTTTGCCGAGCCATAGACGATCTGGCCAATTTGCGCGTCTTGCGCCGCCACCGATGCCGTCAGCGTGATCGCGCCGCGCTCGCCATCTTCCATTGGCTCCAGCCCTGACATTCCAAGCGCGGCATGTGAGGCAACTCGGAACGAAGCGACAAGCACTCCTTCGACACCGCGCGCATAGGTCTCTGTGTCGAGCTTCTTGTATCCGCCGCTCTGTTTGTCGAAGGCCAGCGTCTTGCCGCGCGTTGAGGCCATGGCGCAATGCACGCAAATCCGCTCCTGCCCCTGCGCTGCCCGCGCTGCTTCGAACCCAGCGACGACAGAGGCTTCATCGAGAATATTCACATTGTGAAAGCTGCCGCCAATTGCGTTTGCAACCTCGCGGCCTGCCGCTTCATTAATGTCGAAGATCGCTACGGGAACGCCCGCCGCGGCGAACGCTTCAGCGGTCGCTCGGCCAAGTCCTGATGCACCGCCAGTGATGACGGCTGGTGTCTGCTGAGACAGTTTCATCGCACGCGCTCCCTATTCCGGGACAGCGATGATGTGGGCAATCATGTGCGTGCCTTCAAACACTGCTGTGTCTTCAACATTGATGCCGTCTTCAACAAATACGAAATCCAGCACGCGGTCGTGATCGACATCGCTGTGCAGCATGACCAGAAACTTGCTGCCGACATCTGCGGGGTGATCAATGCGGATTGTGACATCGTCATTCTGACCAGCCTCAAGATAGGCAAAGCCTGACACCATATCGCCATTCGGACGGCCATCCATGACCGGGTGAAGCACCAGAAATCCAGGCTTCTCGATCACCACTTCAGGAAACGTGATGGCTGTGGAGTCGGCGCGAAATGTCGACACCGAAGCGCCATCAACCCGCACTTCAGAGAAATCCGAGACGCCCGATGTGCGGCTCAGGCCTTCAACTGTAATCATGTTCGCCTGGCCATTGCCCATCGTGATTTGCGGCGCGGCGGCGGGCGCTTGCGCAGGTGCCTCCTGGGCGGTCGCGCATCCAGACGCGACGCTGGCCAAGAGTGCGAAAGCTGCGGTGGTTTTGAGTGTCATATTGATTTCCCTATCCTTTGTTCGTTTTACACCTAGCGCAGACTTAGTGCCACTTAGGCGCTGAGCCGTGGCACGGCATGTTTGACAGTCCCAGAAATCGCTAGAAGGTCTAAGCGATATAGCCCAGCGCGTAAGCCCGCATCACCGCGCTAACGCGGTCAGAGACGTCGAGCTTCTCGAAAATACGCTTTAGCAGCGTGTTGATCGTGTTCACTGACACAGACATTGCTGTTGCAACTTCCGGATTGCTTTTGCCGCGCGCAATCATGTTGATCGCCTCAAGTTCGCGGCCAGACAATGTGCGTTCCCGACCTGACGTTTTGTACATTATGTCAAGCAGTTTGAGGTAGGCCGTCTGAGAGATCGAATGCAGGACCATCAAGTCCATGTCGCTGACCGCGCGATCTTCTTGCGAATGGAAACAAAAATAGCCATTGCGGAACAAAGGCCCAAAGACGGGTACGACAACGCCAGTACCAAGGCCGGCAATCTTGTCTTTGTAGTGCCGCAATTGCGGCGAGCGCGGTTCCAGGATGTCGGCAATGTCGGTCCAGAGGAAAGGCTTCGTGGTGCGCACCGAGGCGTGCAGGAAAGCATCCAGATAGCCGGGTGAATCTTGTAACGCCTGCCCAAGTTCAGGGCTAAATTCCGACGTCGTAGAAAAGAATATGATTTGCTCGGCTGCGGCTTCACTCGGGAAACACCGGCAACAAACGCCGTTCAGGTCAGCCTTTCGGCAAATTGCTTCAATGATCTTCCAGACTTCATCGCCAGACTTTGAAGCGGCAATGCTGGCAGCATAGGTGCCGAATTCGAAATCCTCCGCAATCCCCGCGCACGTTGGTTCCAGCGTCGATACAGGATCTGCGTTTTTAACGCTCAATACCGCCATACTTCCCTCTCCCTCTAAGCTCTTCTTCGCGCTCTCAACGGCGCTTTGGAACTCTGAGTTTTTAGTTATGAGGATCAGCCGCCGCTCCGCAAGAGCATAAAACTGGAAATTGGGAGGCCGTCATGACCGGAACCGCTTTCAAGCGGCGCCTCTGACGGCCCGTCTTGACGGTCAGAGCCTTTATCGACTCAGGTGCAGCTCGGCACTGGCGCGGCGCAACGCAGCCTCTGCGAGTGCCAGCGATTCTTCCAGCTCGGCAGCTGTTTCGGGTGACATGGCAGGATTGAGCGGCGCCGTTGCACGAAGCACTTCGAGGTGATCGGCAATGATTTTCAGCTCGTTTTTTTGCTGGTCGCTGCGGATTTCCGCTCGAGTGTGAATATTCAATACAGTAGAAATGATACGCCCCAAATCTAACTTCTATGACACGCTAGACTACAAGATCTGATTCTTCTGTCCCACGAATAAGCGACAATTACTCAATTATCGGGGGAATATTCGCTCAAATCGCTGCAATTGCGCCGCAGGTGCAGAATTCTAGCCGGTGCGATCAAATGTGTCTTGCCCTGGCAGGCCGTTAAACAGCCAACCCGGCGTCACACCCAGAACACGCGCGAGACGGGCCACGAACAGGGCCGGAATTCTGATCGCGCCGCGCTCAAATTCGACCAGGCGCTCAACAGTGATATCAACTTGGCGCGCAACTTCAGCCAGCGTCAGGCCACGCTGTTCGCGCGCCAGTGTGACACGCGTACCAAGATGTTGATCGATATTGGCCACCATTCTAGGGCCCCCGGAGTGTCATACAATCAAGTGACAAATTTCATAATCTGCATCGTCTGCGTGATGCAAATCACAAATTCGAGAGGAAAGACCTGCCTGACGGTCTAATATTTGACCGAACAGCCATATGGCGCTGCGCTTGTGACGTCTGGCACACTCGCAGATGAGACGGCCGTGAGAGCCGCGGTGACATAATTCGTAGCAACAGCAATATCAGCGACCTTAGCCGACCGAATGGAATCAATCGCGCCCTGATAGGCGAGTGTTCCAGCACCATCGATGACGTACATATGCGGTGTGGTCTTGGCTTCATAGGCGCGGCCAAGATCACCTTCAGGGTCAAGAATGACATAGCTTGGCGCTGCATTGCGTTCGGCATTCTTCGCCAAAGCGGCGTCAGCCTCGAGATGCCCCTGCTTTCCAGGGGCGGAAGAAATCACTTGAATCCAGACCGTATCATTTGCTGCCGCGCCAGATTGCAGCGTCTGCATATTGTTCACCGGCTCGGCATAGTGCTTTTTGACAAACGGGCAGTCATGATTGGTCCATTCGAGCACCACTGTCTGATCAGCCAAATCAGCGAGCGAAATCGTTTTCCCACTCGCCGTCACTGCATCCGCAAAAGCTGGCGCTGGATCGCCGCTGATCGGCGCAGCAGTGGCGGTGAAGGCAATCATAGAGGCCGCTGTAAGCGCGACAGCAGTCGCCATTCCGGCGGCCAGCCCAAGATTTCGACGGGTCAGCGTTTTCATCATGATTTTCTCACTTTCTGTTGCAATTTCCAGAGGCCCTATCTTAGCTCTGCGCTTCGACGAGTCCTGTTACAAGATCGATAGACAATAATTCCGGCAGTACAGATGGCGCTGTCTCGCCTGCCGCATACCACAGATACATTGGCACTCCTGCGCGGTTATGCTTTTGCAATTCCAGCGCAATGGTTTTGTCTCCATTAGTAAAGTCAGCCACGAGGAACGCCACGTTGCCGGCTTCAAACGCTTCCATGACCGGTTTGGTTTGCAGCGTTTGCAATTTATTGGCCTGACAGGTGACACACCATTCAGCCGTGAAATCGACGAATACCGCGCGTCCCTCATTGGTCAGCTCAGCGACACGTTCCGGCGACCAGGCCTCTGTCTCATATTTCGCGCTATAAGCTTCATTCGGCGCATCGACCCCAAGCGATGTCCTGGCCTGAGCGAGCGGCCAGATCAGACCAGTCGCAATCGCCAGACCCGCAATTCCCTTTGCCAGCTGCGAACTCCGATCGGCAGCCAGTCGCGCAATCACAACAAAAGCGACCATCAGCCCGACGAGCCAAAGCCCACTGGTCATCGACTCGCCCCAGCTGGTGGCAGACATCAGGCCAAAGACCGGAATGATCAGGGCCAGTCCGAGCACCGAGAGCAGGATCGCCTTGGCCCCCTGATTGGCGGATTTCAGCGCCCATATGCCAAAGGCAATCAACGCCGCGCCCGCGACGACCATCGCCGCCATGCGATACCCCGCCAGTGCCCCGAGCACAGAGAGGAGCCAGGCGGCCGTCAAAAACATCGGGAAGGCAAAGACTTGTTTTAGCGTCTCCATCCAGGCACCTGGCTTTGGAATAAATTTTTGCAGGCCCGGTGAAAAACTGAGGATCAGGAAAGGCAGCGCCATTCCAAGCCCCATGGTCAAGAGCACCAGCACGACATTCATCGCCGGCTGGCTCATCACCGCGCCCAGCGCGGCACCAAGGAATGGGCCTGTACATGGGGCGCCAACAATCGCCGCCAGGACGCCCGTAAAGAACGCCCCTGCACTACCCTGCTTGGTTGCAAGGTCTGATCCGACGCTCTGAACCGACGTTCCGAGTTCAAACAAGCCGAGCAGCCACAGACCGATCAGGAACACGATCAGGATCAATGCCGTGACCAGAATAGGATTCTGTAACCAGAATCCCCAAATCGCGACCCCCGTCGCGGCGCGGACACTCAGAATAGCGACGGCAAGAGCCGCAAAACTGACCAGAACCCCAGCAGCATACCAAAGACCGTGGGCCCGCGCTTCGCCGGCATTTCCATTCGCAGTTGATGACACAATGCCCATCGCCTTGATCGACAGGACCGGCAGAACGCAGGGCATTAGGTTCAGGATCAAGCCGCCAACCAGCGCGAACCCCATCAGCAATAGAAGGTTGCCGCCGCTAGGAATGCCAATGCCGCCGCCAAGACCGCGCTGTCCGGATGTCCCGGATAAAATCGCGCCCGGAATCGCGGACACCTCAAACGCCTGATCCCCGACGGTCACAATGCCAGCCAACGTATCCGGAAGCGCAGTATCTTCACTCGCTGGTGTGAGTTGGAGGCTGAGGCCGTTTTCGCCGAAGCCAGCGATTTGCTCCGCCGCGTGGGTGATTTCATGACCAAAAGGGAAAAAGCGGGCGTCACCTGTCTGACCTGCGACTTGTTCGCCAGACAGCGACATGGTCCAGGCAGCGCCATTATCACTGAGGCGCACATCGCCGGAAAACGCTGGTGGAACTTGCATCAAAGCGGCCTGAATGAGCTCAGACCCATATGTGTCTGGCAATTGCCCCGCCCCGACGGAGAGCATCAGGCGAATATCGGCGCTCTCGGGAATGCAGACATCTTCGCAAATCAGATAATCCGCCACGCCTTCGAACAGGATTGCGCCATCGGCATCGTCCGGAATGGTCACTGGGAATGGCAGAACGACTTGATCGGAATAGCCATAATCCATGATCTGGCCGGGAACGACCGGCAGCAATTCCGGCAACGGCCACTTAAAGTCCCCAACCCGGTCGCCATCGATCCCTGTGCTGTCGCGCCAGGTGATTTCAGGTGGGATGCCAGCATCACCCGGATTGATCCAGTAAATGTGCCAATTAGGATCGATTTCGAACGACAATCCGAACCAGACTGTTTCGCCCGGTACGGCCAGGGCGCGTTCTGTAATCAGCTCGACGCGCGCATGTCCGCCATCAACCGGCTGCGCCTGCACCGGCACAAACACCATAACGCTGGCGATTAGACTAAGAAGGAGACTGCGAAGACCGGTCATTCATCGGATCCTGTATACCTTACGCAGTTGCATATAGGAGCCCGGCGCAGAGTAAAACCGCCTCGCGAGGATGTGACCAGAAAAAGTCGGAGACAAAAAAGGGCGGCTGTGATCAGCCGCCCTTTGATTAGGACACTGTCCTTGGTTTAGACTTGCGGCGCCGCCGGGGCTGCTGGTGCCGCTCCTGGCGCTGGTGCCTGCGCACGAATTGCACGGTTGATGACCCGCTGCCAATTCAGAAGCGAGATCATGTGCGCGTAAATCGCGCCGAGCGCGCCATTTGCACGAAGCTCTTTGAATTGCTCTTCAGACAGTTCGTTCAGCTTGTTCTCGTCGACAGCCCAGTAATCGGCGATTTTCTGTTGTTCGCCGGCTGGATTTCCCTGTGCATCACGCGGTTGGAACGCAACCGTTTTCTGCTCAAACAGGCCCATGCCTTTAACGATTTTCGCAAACTCAGCGGTTGACCGACGCTGACGTTCGAATTCCTGACAGAATTCGATGGCGTTTTGCGTGAACGGGCTAGGCTCGCCATTTTCGAAAAGCGGCACATCCGGTTGATTGGTCACCATTGGCGCATCGCGGTCGATGCAAAGCAACAGACGGTCACCATTGTTGTCATTTGCAAACACGAACGGATAGCGTCGGACAAACGCCGGAACGTAGAATTCCGGATCGATTTGACCCTCGGCAGAAACGTACAGGTTTTCACCCTGGCGAACGCCCATAACTGCAACTGGCGTAAATTCCTCTCCAACAAAAATGATTGGAAAGGATGAAGCCGCCATGCCGAATTCTGTCACAGTCACAGGGACGGCGTGCGCTTCGCGCAAGAATTCGAACGGTTGATCGATTTGTTTCACACCCAACCCGGCATGTTGCTCGGGATTTAATGGTTGTGGGTTCTTGTAGAACAGGACGTTTCCGGTCAGTTCTGATTGTTGTGTAGTTGGCGTATTTTCCACAGGCCACTCCGCTTGATAGACTGGCGGGGTGTAACGGAAATGAATAAGGCCGACAACAGGAAGACGAGCAGGGAATGCAGCTATTGCAGATGTTTCATCAATTATTCCGGGTTTCTCGCCTATATGGCCGCTTCACGCGCGTCTGGCAGGCTCTCATCCTCAGCGTTTCCGTCGCTTTAGTGGGCAGTTTGAGCGCATGCAGTCAGAATGTAGATGAGTCCCGGTCGACCCGGCGCGCTATCGCCCAGTCGCAAGCGATCGCTGCTGACTTTCTTCGCACCGAGCTCGCCCTGTCGCCGGAAACCGCCAGCCGCCTCAATCTTGAGCGCTATCTCGGGCCATCGGCGAATTTCGCGTTGGACAATCACTCGCAAGCGGGCTTTGAGCGCCGTCGTCTCGTGCGCATTGAGCTATTGCAGCGCTTGCAGACCCGTCCGCGCTTACCCGCAAGCCACGCACTGACGCGCGATCTCGCAGTAGCCGAGCAAGCGCTTTTCGACATTATCGCCCTCGAGCAACTCGGCTATGGCCGGTTTGGATATGCAGCGCTGCGCCCATATGCCGTTGATCCATTTTCCGGAATTTGGATCGCAGGCCCAAATATGCTGGCTTATCGCCAATCCATAAACAATGCCGAGCAAGCCGCTGCATATCTCGCACGAATGCGCGCATTGAGCGCGGCGCTTCAGGATACGAAAAGGCGGCTGATTGCCGATCAGGCCTCCGGCATTGTGATCCCGCGTATTCTGGCGACAGAAACGCAGAACCGTATGCAACGCCTGCTCGACGATGAAGACTCCGGATTGAACCAGCTTTTGGACACGTTCAACGCCCTCATTCAAAATGTTGACGATCTTGAGCCCGACCGCCGAAGGCAATTGTCTCTTCTAGTCCGTCTCGAACTGGAAGAGAATTTGCGACCGGCCTATCGCGAATTGATGATGGCCCTCGACAGCACCTCAGACGCGACGTCCGACAAGCCGGGGATCTGGGCGCAGCCACAAGGCCAGGAATTGTTTACCGGAATCATCAAAGCAGCCCTCGGTGAGGCCGCCAATATCACCAGGCTGCATGACGGGCACCTTGAAACCGTCGCATCAGAACGTCAGGCCTTGTCACAAATGATGATGCCGGACCCCGCTTTGGCTGACACGCTCCCTGAAAAACCTGATCGTTTGGCGCAGCAATTTAGCTGGTTCGAGCAAATCCAACCCATATCGGATGTTGCGATTGGCAATCCTGCCGCTGAGCCAGCTCCAATCGACACCCTACTCGCAATGGCGCCGCAAACAGTGCTGGCGCGGATGCAGTCGAAGACTGCCTTTGAGGCTCAGGCAGACGCCTTGCTACACTTTCAGGCCGTGTTCCAAACATCGCCATATCGGTCATGGCTAGCCGAAGGGGCCGGCGAACGAACGCCATACCGGCAGATTGTCGAATACCCGGCAATTGAAGAAGGCTGGCAGTATTTTATCTGGGACCAAAGTACCGATGCAGTGGAGCCTGATGCTGAACCTGATCCGATGCGGGCGATCGCCCATGCATCAATTGATCTGGTTCAGTCGGTCCTGGCCGCGGCGGATACTGGCATTCACTTGAACCGTTGGACGATTGCCGAGGCTACGGATTATATTGCGCAGAATGCGGGACTCGGCGAGCCCTTGTCGCGGGAGCTAGCTTTAACGGTCGCCGCTAAACCGGGATATCACAGCGCAGTCGCAATCGCGCGGCATCGTTATAAGGCGTTGTCAGAACGCGCGCAGGCTGTTCTCGGAGCACAGTATTCAGAATTAGAGTTTCAGCGAACGTTGATCGAACCCGGTCCACGACCGCTTCCTTTGATCGAACAAGATGTTGAGGCTTGGTATGGCGATCGCCTTGCGGAACAGTCTTCGAATTAAGCAGCAAGAGCGATCTCCTGATCTGTATGCTCAAGCACCGGGTTCAGGCCCGCTTCGAGATCCTGTAATGCAAAGGCGCGATCAGTTGGATCGGTTTCGCGCAAAATGAAAACCGCGCGAGCCCCATAGCGTTCAGCATCGGCCCAGGCCCAGATCGGCTGAACATCATGCAACCGGCCTCGCAATGTCGTGAGACGAACCACACGCCAGCCAAATGGCCCCTGAGCGGCGAACATGGCAACGCCGGCTTCGCGCGCCCATGGCGCTGTCGGTGCCATGCGGGTGAAGGCATATGCTTTTCCAGAGCGGCCGCGGAACTTCATTTCTCTCATTTGCTGTTCTCCTTGTGTTCCAATCCTTATATTCTACTTTTGTTCTCTTGCAAGATCTTTTTGGTTAACAACGTATTAACAGCATATCGCCGCTGTTATGGCCGTTGGGGAATTGGAAACCAGGACGATGACTTGCGCGATGCGTAAATATGGCATACTAGGCTTTTGCTCACCCAAAGCATAAGGGTGAGGCGTGAGGATTTATTCGCAATTTTGAGTGGCTGATCTTGAAATCGCGCAGCTTCACACCCAGATAATGCTCAAGTTGAGCATAACAGGAGGCTGACATGGCAAGACTGATTGATTCCGGACCCGGGTGCCCGACCCCGACCCCATTGCGCGCCGCATCGGCTGCCGAAGCGCGGGGGCTTGCATATGATGATGACGTCAAATCCAAGACCGATCATCTTTACCCGCTGGTCAGTGACTTCATCACGCCGATGGAATGGCCCGCTGTTGCGCCTCTGGTCGCAGCGATTAATGACCTCAAGGCTGAAAAGAATGCGGTTATCCTGGCGCACAATTACATGACGCCGGATATTTTCCGTCTGGTCGGCGATTTTCGCGGTGACAGTTTGCAACTCGCCCGCGAAGCCGCGGAAGTAGAGGCAGACATTATTGTGCAAGGCGGCGTCCACTTCATGGCCGAGACGTCGAAGATCCTGGCGCCAAGCAAGACCGTTCTGATCTCAAGTCTGGAGGCCGGATGTTCCCTCGCGAGCTCGATTACGGGCCCCGATGTGCGTCTGATCAAAGAACGTTATCCTGACTATCCCGTGGTGACGTATGTGAATACGACGGCAGATGTGAAAGCCGAATGTCACATTACCTGCACCAGCTCCAACGCTGCGCAAGTGGTCGAAGCGGTGGCCAAGGAATGGGACACCGATACGGTCATCCTGGTCCCGGATCAGTATCTTGCCAAGAATGTGGCGGCCCAGACGGATATCCGCATCATCACCTGGCCTGGCGCGTGTGAAGTGCATGAATTGTTTAGCGCCGACGATGTCGAAGCCTTGCGCGAAGCCCACCCTGGCGTGGTCATCCTGGCCCACCCGGAATGCCCGCCGGACGTTCTGGAAAGCGCTGATTTTGCAGGCTCCACCGCAGCCCTGGCGAATTATGTCAAAGATGAAAGCCCGGCAAAAGTCGTACTGCTGACGGAATGTTCGATGTCAGACAATGTCGCGTCGGAAAATCCAGGCGTTGATTTTGTCCGGCCATGTAATCTCTGCCCGCACATGAAGCAGATCACGCTCGAGAATATCCTCGATTGCTTGACCGACATGAAGCACGAAGTGACCATCGAAGAAGAGGTCCGACTGCAGGCAAAAGCAGCGATTGACGCGATGCTGGCTTTACCGAAAATGGCCAATCCACTGGCTTTCGAGACCGGCCTCAAGCCCATGGACATTGAGGTAATTTCACCAAACTGATGCCTTGTCGCGGCCATATAGGCAGCTAAGGTGAAACGGTGAATCAGCGAAGGAGAGCGTGATGGCGAAATGGTTGGCAGCGATGGTTGCAGGACTGCTCGGCATGTCTCTCTTATCCGCAGGGGCCGATACCAAGGACCCGGGCGATGTTCTTGGCTCGTGGAGTTTCCAGACAAAACCCTATCGACAGGGTGAGTGTATCATGACTGGCACAATGCGCCTCAGCAGCCATCCCGAGGATGGCCTGTATGAGTGTGAGCTGACCGCCGTTGAAGTCTGCTCGATGTGGGGCCGATCAGTCGTGCTGCAGCAATGCAAGGCCCGCCGATTTGGCAATCAGGTCTCGATCCGCTCCGAAATCACCCAAATGCTGGAACAGAAAGTCGAAGGCCTGATCTATGTCCCCGACAATTTCAGCCTGACCATTCAGGATCATAGCCGGATGTGGGGCGCACTCGTATCTGCGGCAACGGCTCCAGTTGAGTTTCGCCGGTCCGAAGAAGGCATTTCCTGATGCGCCTCATCGCTTTTGCCATGCTCTCAACTGCTCTGACTTTGTCGGCACATGCAGAAGCGAATATAGCCGGCCACTGGACCTTTGAAGCCGTGGTGGAAGCAGACTGCTCGTTTGGCGGCACAGCGCATCTCGAACGGACCAGCGAAACAACCTTCAAAGGCGAGGTCACGGCCCGCCAAAGCTGTCCGGAATTGCCCGAAGACTATCTTGTCCGTCAGGACTGCCAGGTCTCGCAATCCGGCAACCAGCTTTCAGTCCGCTGCCGGATTGTTGAATTTATCAACGGCTTCGACAGCGAATTTTACTATCCAGACAATTTCACCCTGACAATTGAATCCGCAGCGCGCATGCATGGTGCGCTGGTCAGTGCCGGACGTACCCGTCCCGCTGAATGGGTCAGGGACGAAGGGGGCATTTCTTGACCACAGAGATCGGGCCTCGGCCTGAACGATACACCGCCCCTGCCCCGGCAGGCGATGCGCGCATTCTGATCATTGGCGCGGGTCTGGCTGGCCTGTTCCTGGCGCTACGTCTGGCACCGCGCCTGTGCACAGTGATTTCGCCGGCGCCGCTTGGCCAGGCGGCATCATCCGCCTGGGCGCAAGGCGGCCTGGCCGCAGCTCTGCACCCTTTGGACAGTCCGGAACAGCACGCCGCCGATACCGTTGCTGCGGGCGCAGGATTGGTTGATCCCGCCATTGCAAAACTCATCGCCGAAGACGGTCCGCGCCGCGTGCGCGACCTGATCGAGCTTGGCGTTCCGTTTGACCGCACGCCGGATGGGCAACTTGCGCTTAGCCTGGAAGCAGCACATTCCCATGCCCGCGTGGCCCGGGTTGCGGGCGATCTCGCAGGCAAAGCCATCATGGGCGCGCTGACCGCGGCCGTGCGCGCCGCGAGCCATATTGAGCTCATCGAACATGCGAAAGCCGTTGGCCTGTTGCAGGATCATAATGGGCGCATCGGCGGCGCCATCCTGAAAGATCGCCGCGGCCGGATGTCGACATTTACCAGCCCGGAAACTGTGCTCTGCACAGGCGGCTCTGGCGGCCTGTTCCGTGTCACAACCAATCCCTCGCAAGCGCGCGGCGATGCCCTGGCCATGGCCTACACAGCCGGCGCGGTGATCGCAGATCCGGAGTTTGTGCAGTTTCACCCAACCGCCATGGATGTCGGTCTCGACCCGTCGCCGCTCGCCACGGAAGCGCTGCGCGGCGAAGGGGCCAGTCTTGTCGGCGAGGATGACGCGCCGTTCATGGCCCGCTATCATGAACAGGCCGAGCTGGCGCCGCGCGATGAAGTGGCGCGCGCCATTCACACGGAAATCTCCGAAGGCCGGAAAACCTTCCTCGATACGCGCAGCGCGATTGGCGATCATATTCAGGATCATTTCCCGACTGTGTTCGCCGCGTGCATGGCGGCTGGCATTGATCCGCGCACATCCGTCATCCCTGTGGCGCCGGCAATGCACTACCATATGGGCGGTATTCTCTCTGACACCTGGGGGCGCGCCAGCCTGAATGGCCTCAGCGTTTGCGGCGAATGCAGCAGCACTGGCGCGCACGGCGCCAATCGTCTGGCCTCTAACTCCCTGCTCGAAGCGGTGGTCATGGCGGCGCGGATTGCGGATCGCTTACGCGAAGCTGATTTGACGCTGGCCGGCAAAAGCACGGGCCTCGTGCCCGCAGATTTGCCAGACGAAGCCCTGCAAACCCTGCGCGAGGAGATGGCGGCAAAATGCGGCGTCGTTCGCGATGCAGCAGGACTGTCCACGCTGCTTCAGACCATCGAAGCTCTCGAAGCCAGACACCCCGCAGCCCGAGCCTTGTGCGCGGCGCGGATCATCTCTGAAGGCGCTCTGGCCAGACAAGAAAGCCGCGGCGGACACTTCCGCAGCGATTTTCCAGAAACACAGACAGACGCGGCGCGGACGTTTACCGCCTTATCGACCATCGCCGCCCCCGAATTGGAACCAGCCACATGACGTTTATCGCCCCGCCGCCGCTGCCAGATATAGTCCTCGAACCGATCGTTCGGCTCGCGCTATCTGAAGATCTCGGCCGCGCCGGAGATCTCACCACAGATGCCACTATTCCGCAGGGCACGCAGCTCACCGCACACATCAGAGCGCGCAAGACTGGCCGCCTCGCCGGGATGGACGCCGCCACGCTCGCCCTCAAGCTGATCGACCGCGATGTGTCGCTGGAGACGCATAAGACAGATGGCGACGCGCTCGCTCCGGGCGACATTGTCGCGGTGATGCGAGGCGAAGCCCGCTCGATCCTGATCGCTGAGCGGACGATGCTCAACTTCCTGGGTCGGCTATCCGGTATCGCCACTCTGACAGCGAGCTTCGCCGACAAGATGGCACACACCAAAGCGAAAATTGTCTGCACCCGTAAAACCACACCGGGCCACCGGGCGGTTGAAAAACGCGCTGTGCGCTGCGGCGGCGGCACCTCGCACCGCTACGGCCTGGATGACGCCATCCTGATCAAGGATAATCATATTGCGGCTTGTGGCTCGATTGCCGACGCTTTGCAGCGCGCGCATGCCTATGCCGGTCATTTGCGAATGATTGAGATTGAAGTCGATTCGCTGGATCAATTGGCTGAGGCACTGCCCCACAAACCCCACGCTGTGCTGCTTGACAATATGGAGCCAGATCTGCTGCGCCAGGCTGTTGCGATGATTGATGGACAGTGCCTGGCAGAAGCCAGCGGCGGCATCACGCTCGAAACGGTGGCGGCAAAAGCCGAAACCGGTGTCGATTATATCTCTTCCGGCGCGCTCACTCACTCTGCGTTAAATCTTGACCTCGGCCTCGATATCCTCTGACCTGTCGCCATAGCCACAGATCGGGAGAAACTGATGGGCAATGCAAACGGGCGGAAATCCATTTTCATCACAGGTGCCGCCTCAGGCATTGGCGCGGAAACCGCGCGCCTGTTCAATTCTCGCGGCTGGTTTTGCGGGCTCTACGATATTGATGAGACCGGTCTGAAATCTGTCGCGGCGGAGCTTGGCGATGAGAATTGCCATGTCGCTAAACTCGACGTCACCAAGCGCGAAGACTGGGCCGCCGCTATGGCCGGTTTCAGCGACGCGACCGGCGGGCAAATGAATGTCCTGTTCAACAATGCCGGGATTGGTCGCCACGGCTGGCTCGAAGATATCCCGCCAGAAGAGTCCGATCTGATCATCGATATCAATGTCAAAGGCGTCATTAATGGCGTCTATGCTGGCCTGCCGCTGCTGAAGCAGACGTCAGAGGCACGGATCGTCAACACGGCCTCCACCGCGGGCGTCGTCGGGTCGCCGCGGCTGGCCGTCTATTCAGCCTCCAAGTTTGCCGTTCGCGGTCTCACGGAAGCGCTGGATGTGGAACTGTCCGGGCTCGGTATTCGCTGCACCAGTCTGATGCCCTGGTTTATTGATACGCCCATTCTCGATATGGGGCTGACCGAAGGCGCAAACGTCAAGATGGCTGACGAGCTCAAAGAAGGTGGCCAGGAAATCTATCCGGTATCGCTCGCAGCAGAGACCGCCTGGGAGGCCGCGCATGGCAAAGAGCAACATTATATGGCCGGCAAACTCGCCAAACAGGCGCGGTTCGCCGCCCGGTTCATGCCTGGACGTCTAAAAAAGCAGATTACAAAGGGTTTGCCGCCGCGCGATTAAAGCGCGGAATTGCTGCCCACAGGCTGTGCGACATCCAGCGAGGCTTCAGTCACAGACTCTTCAGAGGCGCCGACGCTCAAGCGGCCGGAAGGCGCCATCAGGCTGGCCTCAGTAGACGACGTCGGCTGGACACTGGCATCGGTCTGGACGTTTTGCAGGGCGCGTGCGTTCAGCTCAGCCGCTGAAGAAGCTGGGGTCAGAAGCTCGGTTGGAGCCACAGAGGCTGCACCTGCCGGAACAATCGTTTTCAGACCTGCTCGGCGCTGGGCCAGGCGAGCGCTCTGACGTGCAGTTGCAACAGACCATTCACCGCCGCGCGGGAAGCGATAGAAAATGTGCATGCCGATTTGCTCGGTCCGGATCAGGCCGGAATTCCACACTGGATCAACATAAGTCGCATGATAATGCGTTGCGCCGCCCGTCTTGCGTTCGTTCAGATCCATCATCACGTGCGCCGCGACGCTTTGAGCCTTATCCCATTTGGCGCCGCGTGGTTTCTTGTCCATCGCGCCGTCACAAGTAAATGTGAACTGGCAACCCGTGGTCCGGGTCGCGCCTTGATAGACAACATCGCAAATCGTGTTTGGATAGCGGTGATCATTCACCCGGTTGGCAATCACTTCTGCGACACCGAGCTGACCAGCGAGCGACTCGCTGCGCGCTTCGTAATAAATCGCCGTTGCCAGACATTGGTTCTGACGAACCATTTCTTCGGCATCCGTGCGTTTTGGAACTTCGAGTGTAATCAAGCTGCCAATCGCGGCGCGATCACGATCAAATGCCGCATACGGGCTCAGGGCAGAACCGGGGTCGCGCTCAAGCGAAACTTCAACGAATTGTAGCCAGTCATGGCTGAGCAGCGCAGATTGATCGTCCAGAGCAGACGTGACTTGCACATCGTCCTGGCGGATTTCAGCCAGCTGTACGCTACGGTCACGGAATTGTTCTTCGTTTTGCTGATCAGCATTCACGCCAGCGATGAACGGCATCGCAGCAACAAATGCTGTAAAACAGGACACGCCAAGCACGCCCTGCATGAATCTCTTACGGTGTGAGGCCGACGTCTGAATGCGCCACCAACGACCAAATTGCGCGGTCGCGGTCGAGCCCGTCATCGGGTTTCTGGAGTGATCCGTCATCTTCGTCTTATTCCCACCAAACTTGAAGGTCGCTTCCGCCTTGCAAGTTTCAAACCTTTTCCTATTCAGAACGGCTTCCCATGCCGATATTCCTTGGATTCTGTTATTGTGCCCGTGCATATTTGGTTCAGACCTAGAAAATCAATTCTATACGCGCCTCTAAAACGCACATTTCTTGTTCGTCATTTTGACTGAACCCACCATGAATTCGAGTTATTTTGAGGAACGGACGGCGCAACCTGTCGATTCCATTGCAGATTCACTGGAAAATTGCCGGAAACTTACGTTTGATTCACCAAAATCGCCTGTTGCGCAGATGCCACACAGAGGACAATCACAAATTGTTTCGAATTCGAAATTTTCGCGCTTGATTCCCGGTCCTAGTCGGTCCGCAACACCGCATGGGCTGCGGCCAATCGGGCGATTGGCACCCGGTATGGCGAGCAGGAAACATAGTCCAAACCGATCTGATGACAGAAGATGACAGAGGCTGGATCGCCGCCATGTTCGCCGCAAATTCCCAGTTTGATACTGTCTCGCGTCTCGCGGCCACGCTGCGCCGCCAGTTTGACCAGCTCGCCGACACCATCCTGATCAATCGTCACGAATGGGTCTTTTTCGTAGATGCCCTGCTCCTCATACGAGGTCAGGAAGCGCCCTGCATCATCGCGTGAAATGCCGAGCGTCGTTTGGGTCAAATCATTGGTTCCGAATGAGAAGAATTCCGCGGTCTCAGCGATTTGCCCGGCCCGCAATGCGGCGCGCGGCAATTCGATCATTGTGCCGACCAGATAGTTCAGCCTTGTGCCGGTCTCAGTGAACACAGCTTCTGCCGCCGTATCAACAACCGCTTTCAGAATATCCAGCTCTTTGCGCGTGCCGACCAGAGGGATCATCACTTCCGGGACGGGATTCGCGCCCGTTTCCTTGGCCACGGCCACCGCCGCTTCGAAAATTGCGCGCGCCTGCATGGCGTAAATTTCGGGATATGTGATGCCAAGTCGGCAGCCACGGTGGCCAAGCATCGGATTGCTCTCGTGCAGCGCGTCAGCTTGCGCTTTCAGCGCCTTTAGATCCATTCCGGACGCCGTCGCGACTTCGATCATCTCAGCTTCGCTGTGCGGCATAAATTCGTGCAGCGGTGGGTCAAGCAAACGGATCGTACAAGGCGCTTCGCCCATGATCCGGAAGATTTCTTCAAAATCCGAACGCTGCATGGGCAACAATTTCTCAAGCGCTGCTTCGCGTCCGTCCTTGGTTTCAGCCAGAATCATGCTGCGCACGACCGGAATACGCTCAGCATCAAAGAACATATGCTCAGTCCGGCACAGTCCGATGCCTTCCGCGCCAAATTCCTTGGCGACTTTCACATCGGCAGGCGTTTCAGCATTGGTGCGGACAGCGAGTTTACGGACCTTGTCAGCCCAGTTCATCAGGATGCCGAAATCGCCAGACAGATCCGGCTGCTGCATCTCAACTTCACCGAACAGAACTTCGCCTTCGGCGCCGTCGACAGTGATAATCTCACCTTTTTTGATTTCGCGATCACCAATTCGGAACACGCCGGCTTCAGTGTCAATCTGCAGGGCGCCAGCGCCGCAGACACAGGGCCGGCCCATGCCGCGCGCCACGACAGCCGCGTGCGAGGTCATACCGCCGCGCGCGGTCACAATTGCGCGGGCCGCATGCATACCGTGAATATCTTCCGGGCTGGTCTCAACCCGCACCAGAATAACGGCCCGGCCTGCTTCAGCCAGATGCGCCGCTTCATTCGAGTCAAACACCACTTGTCCAACCGCCGCGCCCGGGCTTGCGGGCAGACCTTTGACGACCACATCGCGAACCGCATTCGGAGAGATAGTTGGGTGCAGAAGTTGATCCAGCTGCGACGGCTCGAGCCGCATGATCGCTTCTTCTTCAGTGATCAGGCCTTCATTCGCCATGTCCACTGCGATCTTCAGGGCCGCGCCGGCTGTGCGCTTGCCGTTGCGGGTCTGCAGCATGTAGAGCGTGCCATCTTCGACTGTGAACTCAATGTCCTGCATGTCGCGATAGTGAGCTTCCAGCTTATCAGCGACATCGGTCAGTTCTTTATAGACTGCGGGCATAACCTCTTCGAGCGGCGCTTCGTCTGACTTCAGCTCGTCCGCCCGGGCACGCGAAATCGGCGCCGGGGTCCGGATGCCCGCAACCACGTCTTCACCTTGCGCATTGGTCAGAAATTCGCCGTAGAAAGCGTTGCCGCCCGTCGACGGGTCGCGTGTGAAAGCAACGCCTGTTGCGGACGTCTCGCCCATATTGCCGAACACCATGGACTGCACATTCACAGCTGTGCCCCAGGCCGCCGGGATATCGTTGAGCTTGCGATACAGGATCGCGCGATCATTCATCCACGAGCCGAAAACAGCGCCAATTGCGCCCCAGAGTTGTTCACGTGGATCATCCGGGAACGGCTTGCCGAGCTTTTCCTGAACGGCGGCCTTGTACTGGCCGACAATCGTCTTCCAGTCTTCAGCCTGCATTTCTGTATCCAGCTCATAGCCCTGGCTGTCTTTGTAATCGTCGAGAATATATTCAAACGTATCGTGGCGCAGGTTGAGCACGACATTCGAATACATCTGAATGAAGCGGCGATAGCTATCATACGCGAACCGGTCGCCGGCTTTCGCCGCGAGGTCTTGAACCGTGACTTCCGACAGGCCGAGATTTAAAACCGTGTCCATCATGCCAGGCATCGAGGCCCGCGCGCCGGACCGGACAGAGACCAGCAGCGGATCTGCGGCGTCACCAAACACTTTGCCGGTTTTCTCTTCCAGCGCTTTCAGCGCCGCATCGACTTGGCCAGAAAGCTCGTCGGGATAAGATTCATCCAAATCATAATAAGCGGTGCAAACTTCAGTGGTCAGCGTGAATCCCGGTGGCACAGGCAGACCCAGGCTGGCCATTTCAGCGAGATTTGCGCCTTTGCCGCCCAGCAAGTTTTTCAAAGCTGCGCTACCATCAGAGCTTCCCCCGCCGAACGAGTAAACCCATTTTGTCCCGACGTTTGCGCCATCACCCATTATACTCTCCGTCCGCATTCGCGTTGCTTCATGCCCGCCATTTGCATGAATCTAGATGCAAGCCAAGCGCCATGGTTAGCGCGCAGAATCAAGTTGAAAATTCGTCTGATTGCGCTGTCACGAAGAATTCTTGCCGCAAATCGGGGCAATCCCGGTTCGATTGGCAAATTATTGTTGCTGCACCGCAACATGACTGACCCAAAACTGGACGGTCATCTGAGGTTCAGGCGTGATCTCGCAAGACTGTGAGACAATTTGTGATGACACAAATCGCGACGCCGCCAAGAATCAGGGCAAATGTCACGATATGAATAAGGGCCGGGCAAAATGACAAAGATCAAATTTCGCGACTTGCTATCATTAGACGCCTTGGCGGTGCTCAGCGCAGTGGTGCTGTGCGTAATGCTCGTCACCGATCCCAATTTGCTCGGATAAGGCGCTAGCCTTCAATCTTAGAAAAGTCGGCAACGGTCCCGATCGCTTCGCGCATCTGGTTGAGCAGGTTGAGGCGATTTTCGCGCACCGCTTTATCATCGGCATTGACCATCACGCTGTCATCGCCATCGAAGAAGGCATCAACCGGCGCCCGCAGGCTGGCCAGGGCCGACATCGCCGCAGCGAAATCTTCTTTTTCAAGCGCAGCTTTCGAAGCGGCGGCGCTTTTGCTGATCGCTTTGAACAAGGCTTTTTCGGCTTTAGCGGTGAGCAGCGCTTCATTCACCGCACCGTCAAAGCGGGTTTTGTCTTTTTTCTCTTCCGCGCGGAGAATGTTCGCAGCGCGCTTAGAACCGGCAAGCAGATTGGTGCCGTCTTCGCTGCCCAGAAAATCCGCCAGCGCTTCGACGCGTTTAACAATCAGCACGAGATCATCCTCGCCGAGCGCGAAGACAGCATCGATCAGATCATGACGTTGGCCTTGATCGCGGAGATATTGTTTCAAGCGGTCGGCGAAGAAGGCGAGGAGTTCGTTTGTTAAATCTATTGCTGGCTGAGTTTCCCTCAACACTGATTCTTCAAACTGATTATGTAACTCTGTCGAAACGACGAATTTATTGAGTATGAGTTCAAACTGCTGAAAATCCAATTTCCCAGCGTCTTCTATGATCTTCCACAATGTCGCTGTCACAACTTGGTTGAGCCGCAACCGAACGCCATTCTCCAGAACAATTCGCACAACACCCAGCGCCGCACGCCTCAAAGCGAACGGATCCTTCGATCCCGTCGGTTTCTCATCAATCGCCCAGAACCCCACCAAAGTGTCGAGCTTATCCGCTAGAGCGACAGCAACACTCACAGGTTCAGACGGCACAGCGTCAGATGGCCCTTGCGGCTTGTAGTGATCGCGAATGGCATCAGCGACCCGCGCATCTTCGCCTTCATGGCTCGCATAATAGCGCCCCATCACGCCTTGCAGCTCGGGGAATTCATAAACCATTTCCGAGGTCAGATCGGCCTTGGCCAGCCGCGCTGCGCGCTCAGCCAGAGCCGCATCCGCGCCCACTTTTGGCGCAAGTTCCCGCGCCAGAGCCGCAACGCGGTCAACTTTATCGGCAACGCTGCCCAGCTCTTTCTTGAAGTCGATCTTGGCGAGTTTCGGGGCCATGGCTTCCAGGCCCGTCTTCTTGTCATTTTCCCAGAAGAAGCGGCCATCTTCGAGCCGCGCTGAGAGAACCTTGCGATTGCCCGCCGCAATCGCCTTACCGCCATCCGACGCGTCAATATTCGCCACGACAACAAAATTCGGCGCCAGCGCGCCTGATTTCGGGTCGCGCACGGCGAAATATTTCTGGTGTGTGCGCATGGAGAGCTGGATCACTTCGCTCGGCAATTCCAGGAAAGCCGGGTCCATATCGCCGAGGATCACGACCGGCCATTCAGCAAGGCCAACGACTTCTTCGAGCAAGCCTTTGTCTTCAACCAGTTCCAGGCCCTGCGCCGCGCAAATCGCTTTCGCGTCGGCGTCAATCTTGTCCCGGCGCGCGTCACGGGTGAGCGCGACATGACCTTTGCCGCTGAGCTGCTTGGTATAATCGGCGAGGCCCGTGACGGTGTACGGCCCGCGGCCATGGACGCGGTGACCTTCAGTCTGATTGCCGCTGGCAATACCATCGACGTCGAATGGCACGACCGCGCCATCAAAAACGCAGACAATGCGCTGCAAAGGCCGCACCCAGCGCATCTCGCCGCGCCCGGTGCGCATCGATTTCGGCCAGTGAAAGCCCTGCATAATCGCGGGTACGAGGTCCGCCACAATGTCCGGTGTCACGCGACCTGCCACTGTGCGCTTGGCGACATAGAAATCGCCCTTCTTTGGATCGGAGCGGATCTCGGCTTCATCGATTGACGACAGACCTGCGCCGCGCAGGAAGCCCTGAACCGCTTGTTCCGGGGCGCCGACTTTTGGGCCTTTGCGCTCTTCACTAACATCGTCAGATCCCGCTGGCACATCGGCCACGGAGACAGCCAGGCGACGCGGGCCCGACATCGCGGTGACCTCGCCGATGCTGAGGCCGGCCTCCGTCAAACCTTTGGTCAGCGCGTCCTTGAGATCACGCTCCGCTTTGGCCTGCATGCGGGCGGGGATTTCTTCGCAGAAGATTTCGAGAAAGAGTTCAGCCATATCAGCCCAGTTTTCGCGTTCTTTAAATGGTTTCCATATCAGTGACCGTGCGCACCGTTGCAGCGCCATCACCTGTATTCACAACACTGGACGGCTCGATCAGCATGATCTCGCATTCCTCATCTGCGCCGGGCCGATGCTCGGTTCCGCGCGGCACGATGATGAATTCGCCAGCTTTGACAATCTCTGTCCGATCTCGAAACGCCATCCGCATCTCACCTTTGAGAACCAGGAACATTTCGTCTTCATTGGCATGCGAATGCCAATCGAAATCGCCCTGTATCTTGACCAGCCGGACATCGGTATCATTCACCCGGCCCGCCAGCTTCGGCTGCCAATGGTCCGAGATCTGAGCAAACTTTTCGTCGAGGGTCACTTTGCTCATGGCTTAAGCTCGCTCCGCTTCTTGCGCGGCCCATTGCTCAGCGGCGCCGCGCGCCAGATCACGCACCCGGCCAATAAAGGCCTGGCGTTCAGTCGGCGAAATCGCGCCACGGGCATCAATCAAGTTGAACACATGACTGGCTTTCAACGCGAAATCATAGGCGGGCAGCGGCTTACCAGCGGCGCGCAATGTGTTCGACTGGGTTTCGCAATCGCTGAACCAGCGCTGCAGCATTTCGACATCAGAATGCTCAAAATTGAACGCTGATTGCTGGCGCTCATTCTCGATAAAGACATCACCATAAGAGAGCGGCGTCTCGCTATCCGGTGCGTTGAACGGCAAGTCATAGACATTATCGACGCCGAACACATACATGGCCAGGCGCTCGAGACCATAAGTCAGCTCGCCAGACACCGGGAAAACATCAAGGCCGCCGACTTGCTGGAAATAGGTGTACTGGCTGACTTCCATGCCATCGCACCAGACTTCCCAGCCGAGCCCCCAAGCGCCAACTGTCGGGTTTTCCCAATCATCTTCGACGAAGCGAATATCATGCAGCATTGGGTCAATGCCAATCTCGTAGAGCGAGTTGAGGTAGAGGTCCTGCAGGTCTTTCGGGTTCGGCTTCAGGATCACTTGAAACTGGTAATAATGCCCGAGCCGCATCGGGTTTTCACCATAACGTGCATCGGCCGGGCGCCGTGATGGCTGGACATAGGCGGCGCGCCAGTCTTTTGGCCCGAGGGCGCGCAAGACCGTGGCCGGGTGCAGGGTCCCGGCGCCGACTTCCATGTCATAAGGCTGCAGGATCGCGCAGCCCTGCTCGGCCCAATAATTCTGCAAGCGCAAAATCAGAGCCTGAAATGAGTTCGGTTTATCCTTAGCTACAGGTGCCGTCATCGAATATTCGCCGTAAAAAACTTATCCGGCATCGCCTAGCCTTGCGCGCGCAAATTCGCAACCTAAGCTATGCCGCCCGCCATACTTTCCTCACCAAGCAAGCCCGACACCGTCGCTTTGCATCGCACGCGCCCATTCGGTCTGATCGCCGCCTTTGGACTGGAACAGATAAAGCGGCTCAAGCAGACGCATCGGTCCTGATCGCAAGCCTTTTCGGGCGCGAACCAAAACCCGTTTAGCATCCGCGCCTGGATAGGCATGGACCGGCTGCACCGTGATCTCGCCGGTCTGGCGCTCGATGATGGCGAGGATGCGCGCCAGGTCTGCGGCGCGGTGGACCATCAGAAACGTGCCTTTCGGACGCAGCGCAAACAGCATCGCATTGACCCAGTCTTTGAGCTCGATATTCCCGAGATAGGCTTGTTCTTTGCCGGCACCCGGCGCCTGTATCGTGCCCGGATCAAAGAAAGGCGGGTTTGAGAAAACCGCATCGAACTGGTTGTGCCAGTCCATAGGGATCGATCCGGCATCGCCGTCGATCACTTCTATCCGCGCCTCATACTTGTTTTCCACGGCGCCTTTCCGGGCCAGTGCGGCCATGTCTGCGTCGATTTCGAGACCGGTAAAGCGCGTATTCGGCAGCCGATAGGCTGCCGGCAGGAGCGCGCCGCCCGCGCCGCAGCCGATTTCCAAAGCCCGACCAGCCGATTCAGCGTTCAATCCGGCGGCAAGCAGCAAACTATCGGTTCCAGCCCGAAAGCCTTGTGCTGGTTGAATGATACTGACGCGGCCATCATAAACATGGTCATGCGTTGCCTTGGTCACACATCTTTCTCCACCTCGCGCAAAATGTATCGCGCGCGGTCTGCAAGATCTTCACGGACAGTGATCCGGATCGGAACCATTGGGCCGCGGCCATCGATCATCGCTGTGTGCTCATCGAGCACGAAGGGCTCAATCCCCTCTTCCGACAAGATATGTTTGATATAGGACAGTTTCACCAGATCATTGGTGCGAAACACTTCTTCCACGTTGTTTACTCCATTCCGCCGCATGCGGTGGCATACCGCAGCTGTCAGCGATCAATTTTGCGCTAACTGTATGGATAGTGAAGCAAAAGTGGAATAGGACTACTGGTGTGACTGCGCAAACCAATCCCTCCCAGGCTGATCCCGTCGCCAATGTCGTTGAACGCATGCAATCCATGCTCGCGGACGATTTGTTGGCGACTGAAGCCTTGCTCGTCGACCGCGCCAAGAGCCCGGTCGATGTTATTCCTGATCTTTCGGGCTATATTGTATCCGCCGGCGGAAAGCGTTTGCGGCCGATGATCACGCTGATTGCAGCGCATGTTGCGGGCGGCGCCAATCCCGGCACGCACGCGCTGGCGACGGCGGTTGAGTTTATCCATACGGCAACTCTGCTGCATGATGATGTCGTCGATGATAGTGATTTGCGGCGTGGCAAGCGGGCGGCCAAGAATGTCTGGGGCAATAATGCGTCCATTCTGGTCGGTGACTTTCTGTTTGCCCGCGCGTTTACGCTGATGGTTGAAACCGGCAGCTTGGAAATCCTGCGAATCCTGTCGACGGCTTCTTCGGTGATTGCCGAGGGCGAAGTGCATCAACTGGCGGCAGCGGCGCGAACCGATCTGCCGACCGAGGAATATCTGGCCATTATCGAAGCCAAAACTGCTGCATTGTTTGAAGCGGCAGCCGAAGCTGGCGCCTTGTCAGCAGGCCCAGAAGCCGAACAACATGCTGGGGCCCTCGCGGCGTATGGCAAGAATCTCGGCCTCGCTTTTCAAATTATTGATGACGCGCTTGATTATGGCGGCACCACATCAGTCATCGGTAAAGCTGTTGGTGATGATTTCCGGGAAGGCAAAACCACGCTGCCCGTGATTATCGCACGGCGTCGTGGCAGCGCTGAGGACCACGCCTTTTGGGACCGTGTCATGGACATCGACGCCCAGACCGAAAGCGATCTGGCGCATGCGATTTACCTGATCCGCTCAACCGGTGCAGCAGAAGCAACCGTCAGTGAGGCCCGCGCTTATGCCGACCTTGCCAAGGCCGCTTTGCGCGATCTACCTGCCAGCGATTGGACGCGCGCCCTGTCAGATCTCGCCGATTTCTGTGTCAGCCGAGCGCATTAGATCGGTCGCCTTTGGCGCGAATTAAATCACAGACCTTTACTTGCCTGAAACCTCGGACGCTGAGACAAAGGCGCTATGTGGCGTGCGCTTTTACTCTCCGTGTCCTGTTTGACCGTTTCGGCCTGCGTGGCGACGGACCAAACCCGTTCACCAGATCTGCTTGCGAAAGCGGAATCCGCCGCCAAGCTGCGCAATGAGATCGAGACGCTCAGCACGTATGCGATTGCAAAATATGCAGGACTGACCGAAGACGCCGAAACCGCAGCGCGCAATTATTCGCGCCTCTTGCGCACAGTTCATGATGATCCGTGGCTGGCAGAGCAAGGTGTGTTTGCTGTGCTGCGTGTGGGTGAAGTTGACCGCGCCATCGCCTTGTCAAAGAAATTGCCCTCTGAAACGCTGGAAGAGACTGAGTTGCCGCGACTCTTGCTGGCGATTGACGCATTGAAGCGGGATGATCGCAGCGGCGCCTTGGCTTATCTGACAACGCCGTGGGGCAATGATTATCACGCGATGCTGGCGCGCAGCCTGGCGGCCTGGGCACTGCTTGAAGAAGATCCGGGCGCCGCCATTCGATTGCAGCAGCAAGCGGGCGGCCAAGAAGGTCTGTACGCGCTGATGGGCCAAACACTCGGCGCGATCATGAAAGCCAATATTGGCGACCGCGACAGCGCCCAAACGGATCTCGGCATTCTCTGGGATGTGAATGCCCGCCTCGCTCTCGGGGTTGAAAAAGAAGCCAGATTGATCGCGCTCTCGGGCGATACAGAGCTGGCTTTGCAGCGTTTGAAATCATTCCGTCAGGAAGTCGGCCGGCATCCAGCCTTGCTCGGCCTGGCCCGCGAAATTGAAGCCGGCGCTGTTCAGGACTTGCCGACTTACACAGCGGCGCAAGGCACCGCATTAGCCTTCTATGTCGCGACGGCGCCGCAAGCCAATCAGAACTATGGTGATATTGCTGCGGTGTATTTTGCTATGGCGGTTTATCTGGATCCAGAATTGGATTCAGCCAAAGCGCTTTGGGCCGACACACTCGACCGGGCGGATCGCCGGACCGACGCAATTGCGCTTCTGGAATCGATCCCGATTGAATCGGTCCACCATACCAGCGCACAAGGACAATTGGCCTGGGCGCTTCGCCGTGAAGGTCGTAATGACGAAGCCCTGAAGATCGCCCGCGCCACACTGGCAAAAACTGACAATCGCAACATCCGGGTACAACTCGCAGATTTGCTGCAATCGCTCGGCCGTGACGGGGAAGCGGAAGAGACATTTTCAGATGTCATTCAAGCAGATGAAGCTTTAGGTGAATATGACTGGCGCATTTATTTTGCCCGGGGCAGCGCGCGAGAACGTCTTGGCGAATGGCCACGGGCGGAAAACGATTTGCAAACGGCCATGAACCTCAACCCGCTTGATCCGACGATCATGAATTATCTTGGCTATAGCTGGATTGATCGCGGGATTAATCTGGATGAGGGCCTAAACCTGATCGAGAGCGCACTGCGCTTAGCGCCGGAAAATGGCGCAATCACAGACAGTCTCGGCTGGGCCTATTACAAACTGGGCAATTATGAGCGGGCGATCTTCTATTTGGAGCAGGCCACAGAACTTGCCCCGGATGTCAGCGAGATCCTCGATCATCTCGGCGACGCTTATTGGCAAGTTGGCCGCTTCAAAGAAGCTGGTTTTCAATGGGAACGAGCGCTGAAATATGCCGTGACCGATGATGAAGTCGACTTGTTGCGCAAGAAACTCGATAGCGGGCTCGCACTCTTGCAGGCCGCCACCAAAGATCGCACACCGGCCTATCCATGACCCGGTTGACTGATTATGCGCCTGCCAAGGTCAATCTATCGCTTCATGTCGGTCCGCCAAAAGACAATGGGCGGCACAATCTCGTATCGCTGGTGACATTTGCCGATATTGACGCAGCAGACGTCCTGTCTGCGGAGCCAGCCAGTCATTTCAGTCTCGCTGTCGATGGTCCTTTCGCGCAGCAATCGGGCCCAGCAAAACACAATCTGGTGCTGAAAGCGGCCCGGGCGATGAATGACGCGCTGGATGGCGATGTCCCGCCGCTGGCCTTCCGTCTGCAGAAAATGCTGCCCTCCGCGGCCGGAATTGGCGGCGGATCCGCCGATGCCGGAGCGGCCCTACGCCTCATCGTTCGCGCCCATGGCGGTGAGACCGCTCAAAAAATGGCGGAAGCCGTCGCACCCTTGCTCGGCGGCGATGTGCTGGCCTGTTTTCACAGCCTGCCTGGCTTCATGTCCGGTGAAGGCGATACGTTCGAGCCGATCCTGAGCGTCCCACGGCTGCCAGCCCTGCTGATCAATCCAGGTATCTCATGCCCAACCGGCGACGTGTTTGACGCTTATGATGAAGTTGCTCCGACAGATATCCCTGAGCACCCGCCATTGCCTGACAATCGCACCGCTTTGAGGGCTTTTGTCAGCTGGTTGAACGATAATACGCTCAACAATCTGCAAACGCCGGCGATGAGCAAGCATCCCGAAATCGCCAAGACACTCGGTATGGTGCAAGGTCTACCGGGTGTCCGGATGGCGCGAATGACAGGCTCTGGCGCCACCTGTTTCGGTTTGTTCGAGAGTATCGATCTGGCCGAAGCCGCGGCCGATATGCTGCAGCGACAGAATCCGGATTGGTGGGTGCAGTCGACTCTGCTCGGAGGCGGATAATGCATTTGGGGGTATGGCTTATCGGCGGTGCATTCGCAGCTATCAGTTTTGCCATCAGCCTGCTTGCCTGTCGATTTGTCATGCGCCTGAACGTGGTTGACGAGCCAGATGGCGAGCGAAAAACGCAATCGCACGCCGTACCGCGTCTGGGCGGGCTGGCGATCTTTAGCGGCGCGCTGATCGGCGGCAGTCTGAGCTTTCTCCTCCTCCTCATGGTCTATGGCGTTGACCCAAAGGCCGCATTCGACACCCTGATTGGCGGCCTGACTGCCAGCACGCTTCGGTGGAGCGCCCTTTGCGGATTGGTCCTGGCGGCATTTCTGATTGGCCTTTGGGATGATATCTGGACCGCCAATACAAAATTAAAGCTCCTGCTTCTGGCCGTCGCATGCGCGGCTGCAGCAAGCTTCGGCCTGACAGCTGAGACCCTGAATACGCCCTGGGGCGAAATTGCCGCGCCAGGCATTCTGATCATTGGCAGTGCGCTCTGGTTGCTGGTTTTCACCAACGCCGTGAATTTCATGGACGGCTCCAACGGACTGGCAATCGGGTGCGTCACGATCATGATGATCGGACTGGCGGTGAACCTTGAAGCCGCTGAAGCAGTACATGCCAGCCTGTTATGGTTCCCGCTCTTCGGCGCGATTGCCGGGTTCATGATGCACAATTTGCGCGGCAAACTCTATGCCGGCGATGCTGGCGCTCTGGGGCTGGGCGCGCTGTTTGCCGGGCTCGGCCTCGCATCTGGCCTGGAGGTCTGGACGATTGCGACGCTCGCTTTGCCCTTCCTGCTCGATGTCTTGCTGACGCTGATCTGGCGCGCCAAACATGGCCGCAACTGGCTCGATGCGCACCTTGATCATGCCTATCAGCGTCTGATTGCCAGCGGCTGGAGCCATCTTGAAACAGCGGTCTTATATTGGGGGCTGACCATCACGGCGGCGGTGCTGGCTTATATCGGCACGCAAGCGGGTGGCTTCGCGCCTTTCCTAGTCTTCTGGACGCTGACGATCGCAGGGACCCTAATCTGGATCCGGCATCGGCGCGCCGCGCAGCAGCTCGATCTCGGCGATTAAGCCATCTGCGCCGAAGGTCTTGGCCTGCATGTTCGGACGACAAGACCATGAAACAGGCAGCAAGAGAATGGTCATCGCCCCCCCTGCAATCGTCGCCTCAACGCCGCCTTTGCCAGTCATATTGGTCAATCCAACATAGATCAGGCCAAGTCCCAAAAGCGTTCCAACAATGCCCAATGCAAAGAGTGCCGTTCGCCATGGCGCAGAATAGCCATGCCGGATCTCTAGCTCCGGGTTCACCCGTTTCAGCGCTTGCGCAATCGCGACAATCAAGCCGAAGAACTCGTCCCGCGCGCCACCTGAATCAGTGAATTCAATCTTGGTCGTTTCGTCACCTGCGGTCAGGTGGAGCCAGGCGCTGCGCGTGCCACGATAGGCCACTGTGTTCCAGCTGGCAGATACAATATCGGCGAGGCGGAGCGCTGTCGCCCCGCCTCGCCGTATCAAGTGATCATCCTTTACCGCCCATGTCTGGGACCGGCGAACGGGCGCTGGCTTGAAACTAAATTCCTGCATCAGCGCCCTCGCTCATTTACATATTTGGATAGGCCGGACCGCCGCCACCTTCGGGGGTTTCCCAATTGATGTTCTGGTTGGGGTCTTTGATATCGCAGGTCTTGCAGTGAATGCAATTCTGCGAATTGATCTGGAAGCGCGGCGGCTGACCGTCTTCTTCAACCCATTCATAAACACCTGCAGGACAATAGCGCGCTGAAGGTCCGGCAAAGATATCCAACTCAGAAGATTTCTGCAGACCGAGATCGGCAACTTTCAAATGCTTAGGCTGATCCTCAGCGTGATAAGTGTTGGTGAATGAGACATTGGTCAATTTGTCAAAGCTCAGAACGCCGTCTGGTTTCGGATACTCAATCGGTGCCATTTTATTGGCTGGTTTGAGATATTCATGATCCGCTTTGCCATGCTTAAGCTGCGGAATATAGCCGAACCCGACCAGGTAACGCATCCACATGTCAGGCATGCCGATCACCGCGCCTGGCATCGTGCCAAAGCGTGACATCAGAGGTTTTACATTGCGCACGCGGGCAAGGTCGGTCCAGACCCAGCTATCGCGAACCGCGCCCTGATAGGCCTCCAGCTCGTCTGAGGCACGACCTGCACGAACGGCCGCGACGGCTTCTTCAGCCGCCAGCATACCGGTTTTCATCGCATTATGCGTGCCTTTAATCCGCGGCAGGTTCACAAACCCGGCCGAGCAACCAATCAGCGCGCCACCTGGGAAAGCCAGTTTCGGAATCGACTGGATCCCGCCTGACGTAATCGCTCGTGCACCATAGGCTTCGCGTTTGCCGCCTTTGAGGAATTTCGAGATATCGTCATGGTGCTTATAGCGCTGGAACTCGTCATATGGCGACAGATGCGGGTTCTTGTAATTCAAGTGTACAACATAGCCGACCGAGACATAATTCTCACCGCCCTCGGAGAAGTGGTATAGGAAGCCGCCGCCCGCGCCGTCTTTCTCTTTCACGGGCCAGCCAAATGTGTGCTGCACGAAACCTGCGCTGAACTCAGGATGATCAGCTGGGACTTTCCAGACTTCTTTCAGGCCGATGCCGTATTTTTGTGGATCGCAATCAGCTTCGAGATCGTACTTGGCTTTGACTTCCTTGGTCAGCGAGCCGCGCGCGCCTTCTGCGAACAGGACATATTTGCCAAGCAATTCCATGCCCGGCTCATAGTCCGGCTTATGGCTGCCATCTTCGGCAATGCCCATGACGCCAGCGACAACGCCGCGCACTTCGCCATTCTCGCCGTAAACGACTTCAGACGCCGCAAACCCTGGGAAGACCTGCACTTCCAGCTCTTCCGCGCGCTCTCCCAGCCAACGGCAAACATTTGCCAGCGAGCCGATATAGCAGCCATGATTGTGCATGAAAGGCGGGAAGGCAAACGTCGGCATCGCCATGGAGCCATTCGGTCCAAGCAGCTTATATTGGTCAGCCGTGACTTCCGTTCGAATCGGGCGATCATCGCGCGTGCGCCAATCCGGGATCAGCTCGTCGAGCGCTTTCGGGTCGAGGACCAGGCCGGACAGAATGTGCGCGCCAATCTCTCCGCCTTTTTCCAGGACAACGACTTCCAGTTCTTCACCGGCTTCATTCGCCAGCTGTTTGGCGCGGATGGCAGCTGCAAGACCGGCAGGGCCGCCACCGACAATCACCAGGTCAAATTCCATGGATTCGCGTTCGCTCATCATTTCTCTCCCGAAAACTGGCAGCACGACTTGCGCGCCATTTAGGTATAATCCACTATCTGCCCACCTCTTTAGCCAAAGTTTACAAGGTCTCAATGCCCCAAAATGCCTCTGCCGCAGCGTTAAAGGCGCTCACCGACTGGTGGGAGGAGATGGGAGTCGATGTAGATCAGGCTGAAATCGCGGCTGCGATGAAGGCCCAACAAGGCTCGCTCGCCCCCACGCAGGCGGGGATCCCGGACCAACCAAGACCGGATAAGGCGCCATCAAAGCCCCGCTCCAATGGGACGGAACGCAAATCGCGCCGCACTCAAAACAAAACCCTCACCGACTGGATCGCGGAAGCCGGTGCGCTCGCCGCAAGTGCTGATTCGCTGGAAGCCCTGAAAGCGGCAATTGAAGGTTTTGATGGCTGCCCACTAAAACAGCTGTGCGAGAAAACGGTGATTTATGACGGCACGCTCGGCGCGCCGGTTATGGTGCTCGGCGAGGGTCCGGGCGGCCAGGAAGATCGCATCGGCCTGCCCTTTGTCGGCAAAGCCGGGCAATTGCTCGACAAAATGCTCGCTGCGATTGGCCTCGACCGCAAGACCAATACATTTATTTCCAACGTCAATTATTGGCGCCCGCCCGGCAATCGCAATCCGGAAGCCGATGAGCTCGCCGTATGTCGTCCGTTCGTGAACCGCATGGTCGATCTGGCCCGGCCCAAGATCATCATTGCCACCGGCGGTGTTGCTGCGAAGACCCTGCTCGATACCAAGACTGGCATCATGCGCCTGCGCGGCTCAGAACGCCCCTTCGAGACCCCGGGCGGCACAATTGTGCCGATGGTGCCCATGTTCCACCCGGCTTACTTGCTGCGCCGCCCGCAAGACAAAAGCCGCGCCTGGCGAGATCTGTTGCTGGTCCAGGCAAGGCTGAAAGAGATGGGCGTCGAGGTCTAGATGCCCGCCCCGCTCTCCATCATCATTCCAGCCTATAATGCTGAGGACGTCCTGCCATTATGTCTGACCTCGCTGATGCCGGGCCTTGAGACCGGTCTGATCCGCGAAGTGATCCTGGTTGATGGCGGCAGCGAAGATCAAACCCGGCGCCTCGCAGAAGGCTCTGGGGCAACTGTCCTGACCGCCCCGGAAAAAGGCCGCGCGGCACAGCTGCGTCATGGCGCGGATCAGGCACGCGGCGATTGGCTGCTCTTTCTGCATGCTGATACGGCGCTGTCTCGCGATTGGGCCGAGCGTGCCAAGACGCACCTCGCCGAGCGTCCGGATAAGGCCGCCGCCTTCACGCTCGCCTTTCGCTCTGACCATCCCATGGCGAAGACAGTTGCGCGCCGAGCCAATTGGCGCGCCCGCACACTTGGCCTGCCTTATGGCGACCAGGGGCTTCTGGTCTCTCGCAAGCTCTACAAGGACGTAGGCGGCTATCCACAAACAAGCTTTATGGAAGACGTCCAGATCGTTCGCGCGATTGGCAAAAAACGTCTCTCGCACCTATCCGCCGAAGCGCGTACCGATGCGTCAAAATATGATCGCGATGGCTGGCGAAAACGGTCTTGGCAAAATGCTTACCTTATCACGCGATATTTGCTTGGAGCGCCGCCAGAACGTCTGGCAAAGCTCTATCGCTAGACGCCGACACGAATTGCTAGGAGGGCAGACATGTCGCTGGATGCAAGCTGGGATGAAGAATTGGAAGCCGGGTATGTCTACTTGCCGGACCACCCGGGCGCAGGAACGCCGGGCTGCGTGGCACGGTCAATAGATGTGTTCGCGCTGGATGAGCAGCTACGCGGCATGCAAGTCGTGCTGGATATTGACGCGCAAGACCGGGTGATCGGCATCGAGATCATACGATGAAGCGACCGCAAATCCTGATCTATGCAAAACCGCCGCGGATTGGCCTGTCGAAAACGCGGCTCGCCAAGAGCCTCGGGTCAGGCGTTGCCGCCCGGCGGATCGCCTCGGCAATCCAGGCGAAAACCGTTCGCGCCGCGCTGCGCGGGCCGTGGGATACGATCCTCTACACCGCGCCGGACAAAGAGCTGGGCAACTCACTTGGTGGCATCTGGCCAGCACATTTAGAGCGCCGCAGCCAGGGGTCAGGCGACCTCGGCGATCGGCTCAGCAAGGGTTTGCGCGATGCCCCAGCAGGCCCTGTCTTGTTCATCGGCAGCGACGCCCCGGATATTTCCACTGCCCTGCTGCGCCAGGCGATCCGCGCGCTGAGCCGTCATGACGCGGTGTTTGGCCCGGCGCCAGATGGCGGCTTCTGGCTGTTTGGCCTGAACAAAACCGCCCGCACGAAAAGCCCGTTCAAAAACGTTCGATGGTCCGGCCCGCACACGATGGAAGATGTCTGGGCGAACCTGCCGGAAGCCGCCACAGTCGGCATCCTGCCGCAGCTGATTGATATTGATGAGGCAAAAGACCTGGAAATCTGGCACGGGCGGCACGATGCTGAAATTGAAGCCCATGCAGAAGCGCAAACCCACACGGCGCCGGCCAATCGAAAACCGGGATTCTTATCCCGCTTGATGAAACGGCCTTAGCCGCCTTTCAGCGCACACCAGTCAGGCTTCTTGCTCAGCGCCCGCCGGCCTTTGTGCGGCCAGTCCCCCAAATGCCCAGCAGCAACCCCCGCTTGAGCGACATCCTGACCGTTTGCCGATAGCGTGATCACTTCCCGCTCATAGCGGTCTTTGCCAGACGTGCTGGTAATCACCAGCTCAGCATCGCGGGTCAGCTCGACGATGAAGGCCTTGGCTTCGAAACCAAGCTCGCGCTCAAATTCACATTTTGCACCGCCGCGAGCACCGACGCCGCCGGTTTCGGGCGCATCGACATTAGCGAGGCGGAACTTCATCCCGTCAATCCGGCCAGAATCGCCATCAGACCAATAGATCGAACCGGTCGACGGGGTCGTATTGGTCTGAATGGCAGGCTCAACGCAGGCGGCGAGGAGCACAAATAGAGGTAGCAAGGCTTGTTTCACACGCGTTGATTGAAACGATTCGCGAAAAACCGGGAGCCAAGACCAGGTCAGCGGCCGCAAGATTTACCCAGAAGCGGGTTTTGGCGGCGGCAAAATTGGCTTAGCCAAAGCGCATGGCAGAGCTTTTAATCATCTATCATTCCCGTACAGGCGGCACGCGACAAATGGCTGAGGCCGCCTTCAAGGCAGCGCAATCTGAAGCGCAAACCACGCTGCGACGCGCAGACGAAACCCAGCCTGAGCATTTGCTGGCCGCTGACGGATACATATTTGCGGCCCCGGAAAACCTCGCCGCCTTGTCCGGAGACATGAAAGAATTCTTTGACCGCTGCTACTATCCGGTGCTCGGACAGATTGAAGGCCGTCCCTATGCGCAAATGATTTGCGCCGGATCAGACGGAACCAATGCGGCGCGCCAGACCGCGCGGATCGCAACGGGTTGGCGGTTAAAGGAGGTCCATCCGCCTTTGATCATTTGCACGCACGCGCAGACTCAGGCGGAAATCCTCGCCGAAAAGACAATCTCTGACGCAGATTTGGAACGCTGCAGCGAGCTCGGCGCTATGCTTGGGGCAGGATTGTCCATGGGCGTGTTCTGACTATTTCTTGCCGCCAGGTGGCATTGCCGAAACGAAGGCCAGACCTTCTTCAAGGAGGGATGTTATCAAAGCCTGATCTGCCAGCATCTCTTCGGTCAGGCAGACATAGTCCCGCATCGTCGCCCCATAAGACTTGAACGGACCGGCGCCATATTCCTGCAACAGCGCTTTCTGGCGAGGCTTCGGCAATCGAATACCAAGTTGGTCATCCTTATTGATCTGCGAAAACATATGGCCATTGGCCGATGTATAGGGATTGGCTTTGCCTTTGCGATCCATCTGACTGGCAGCTGAAATCGCGGCTTCGAACACAGTTACCAAATCATCTCTTGTCATACCGTCCTCTTGAAAAACAATCAGGCAGACTTCTTCGGCGAATTCACGATGAATTCCAAGCCGGCATCGAACGTCGTTTGCCAGGCAACGCGGGCGAACCGGTTCAATCCGATCCGTGAGGCTTTGATTTTCACGATTTCTGGCAGCGTGCCGCGATTGCGAAAGCGGATGCGCGCACCGGATTTAGAGATATCAAGAATGATCCCTTCGCGCGCTGCGCCGCCTTCGGTATAGACCGAACACACGCACCATACGCCCTTTCGCGGCATACGGCGGTTCTCAGCTCTGGGACGCAAAACAGGAATAGTCCGCTTGGACGAGGAGCTCGAGGCGCGCTCCAAGTCGACTTTCAGCTTGTTTTTCGACTTCGACGAAAACATTTCCAAACGGGCTCTTGCTATTCCGAACTATAGCAAAAATCCCGTTAAGGTTGAATTACTGTGGAAACTGACGCTGGGGAAATTCGAACGGCGCGAATGGACGCTTAATCGACTTGGAGAAATTCCAAGCCAGCATCGAATTCATCCTGCCATGTAACCCGGGCAGACCTGTTCAGTCCGATGCGCGATGCCTTGATGCGAATCGATTTGGGGAGCGAACTTTTGTCCGGAAATCTGACACGCGCATGCGTATCAGATATTCCAAGCACCATCCCATCTCGAGTCGAGCCACTGTCCGAATATATGGTGCAAACGCACCATACATCTTTCAGCTCTGGTGGCTCGTCCATCGGACTTTGCGCGTCATCAGCCGATATTCGCGCAGTAGAGACAGGCCGATGACTAGGTCGATTCTGTTTTAGTCCCCCAAATTTGGGTTTCCTCATAAGTAACAGAGTAACCAATCCCTCAATACTGTCAATACTTGCAAGTATTCTCGATCCAGGCGCTAATACTTCACGATATCAAAGACGAGCAAAACGATGAAAGATCAATCACCCCTGCTTCATCTCATCGAACGGGATGCCTTTATCGACGCGTACATCTTGCGGCAGGCCGAGCACACGCTCTGCGATGATGTTCTTGAGAATCTCATCTGTCCCGCCCGCAATCCGCAAACCTGGGGCCCACATGAAGCTTTGCTGGAACAGGCCGTCGGCTGGCATTTCGTCACCCGTCATCAGGCCATAATGGTCCTGCATTTCGATGGCCGAATTACAGATATCCTGCAGCTGATTGGCCGTGATAATCTTACCGATGGAGTTTTCCGGTCCTGGCGTCTGCCCTTTTGAAAGCGCCGTTTGCGTGCGCAGCTTGGTCAATTTGTAGCCTTGCGCCGCAACATACCAATCGGCGAGCTTGTCACGGAAAGCCGCGTCGCTCATCGTGCCAGCATCCTTGGCATAGTCCATAATCTCGGACCAATCAGGGCCCGGAGATCCACCAACCGCGAGACGCTCATTCATCAGCGTCACGATGGCGACTTTCCAGCCCTGGCCAACCTCGCCGAGGCGGTCACTGTCCGGAATGCGGACATCGGTGAAATAGACCTCGTTAAACTCACGTCCGCCAGAGGCCTGGTGGATCGGGCGGGCTTCAACGCCTTGCTGTTTCATGTCCACGATGAACATGGTCAGCCCTTTATGCTTGGCCGCTTTCGGATCCGTACGCACCAGCAGGATGCCATAATCAGAATAATGGGCGCCCGAGGTCCAGACTTTCTGGCCATTGATCACCCACTCATCGCCATCCTTGACGGCGCGGGTTTTCAAGCCCGCAACATCAGACCCGGCAGATGGTTCAGAGAACAGTTGGCACCAGATCTCTTCGCCGAGCAGGGCTTTCTGGACATAGCGTTTCTTATGCTCATCCGAACCGAATGCAATGACCGTTGGGATACACATGCCAAGGCCAATCGTGAACGGACCGCCGGGCGAGTCAAACTTGCCTTCTTCCTGGCCCCAGATGACTTGCTGCATGGGTGTTCCGCCGCGGCCACCCATTTCCTTGGGCCACGTGATTTTGGCGTAACCGGCTTTGGCTTTCGCGGCCTGCCACTGTTTGGCTTGCTTCATAAACTCTTCGCCGGACACCCGCTGACGCAACGGCTGAGCGCCTTTTGGTTCCAGGTGTTTGCCAAGGAAGGCTCTGGCTTCGGCGCGGAATTCGGCTTCTTCAGCTGTATCGTTGAAATCCATGTGACTATCTCCGTTCCTTAAGCCGCGTTCTTGAGTTCAAGCGCGCGGACCAGTTTTTCTTTCCAGACTTTCGGCGCACCGGCTTGCACAGCAAGCAATTTGGCGCGGCGATAGAACAGGTGGCAATCGACTTCCCAAGTGAAGCCCATACCGCCATGCGTCTGGATGTTTTCTTTTGAAGCAAACCAGAATGCGTCGCTGGCTGCGAGGCGTGACGCCGCAGCCGCTTCCGGCAGTTCGGCCGCATCTGTCGACAGCGCCCAGGCGCCATAATAGCAATTCGAGCGGGCCACTTCGTTTTTGACATACATGTCAGCCAGCTTGTGCTTGATGGCCTGATTGCCGCCAATTGGCCGACCAAAGGCGTAGCGCTCCTTGGCGTAATCAGTGGCCATTTCGAGGCAGCGGGTGGCGCCGCCAAGTTGTTCGAACGCCAGCAGAACAGCCGCGCGGTTCATGATCGCGTCGTGCAAGTCGCCGCCCGCACCGGCAGAGCCGAGGCGCTCGCCTGCGGCACCATCAAACCTGATCTCTGCGTGGCTGCGGGTTGGTTCGAGGGTTTTTACAGATTTGCGCGAGACCCCCGCGCCGTTCAGATCGACGAGCACCAGGCTGGCGCCGCTGCCTTCTTTGGCGAGAACAATCGCATGGGTCGCGACATCACCATCGGTAACCGGAAGCTTGGTGCCGCTCAGCTTGCTGCCATCAAACGTGACAGACAGTTTCGCTGGATCCGGGTTGCCCGGGCCTTCGCTCGCCGCATAGCAGCCAACGACATCGCCACTGGCGACGCCTGGAAGGACGGCACCCTTTTGGCTTTCGCTGCCCGCCAGCATAACGCCTTCGGCAAAGAAATAGACTGTGCTAGCATAGGGCACTGGCGCCAAGGCGCGGCCCATTTCTTCGGCCAGCACACATTGCTCCAGCGCGCCGAGTCCAAGCCCGCCATGCTCTTCAGGAATAGCTGTGCCCAGCCATCCCATTTCTTTGACCTTCTGCCAAACACCTTCGTGGTGGCTCTTGTCGTCATCGTTCAAAACCTCGCGGACATGTTGCGTGGTGCATTCCCCGTCGAGGAATTTGCGCGCCTCATTCCCAAGGAATTTTTGATCATCGGAAAAATCAAAATTCATGGCCCGTCCGGCCTCCCTGTCATTTCTTATGACAGTCACAATAGCGCGGTTGACGTGCACGGAAACCCGTGACGCCACGGTAGGCTGCTACAAGGAAAAAGCGCTATGCGTGCAAGCTTGCGATTGCAAGCGCATGCGGGATCTCTACATGGGATGCAACGATTTCAGAAAGGTCACGCGATGCGCACCGAAACGCCTGTTCAAATCAAGCTGGCTGACTATACGCCCTACCCGTTCGCAATTGATCAAGTCGAAATGGCTTTTGACCTTGAGCCGAGCGCCACGAATGTCAGAACCGTCATGCAGGTTCGCCGCATTGGAACCGGCGCTCTGGCGCTCGACGGCGTCGACGTGTCGTTGAACTCGATCAAGATCGATGGCGATGCACTTTCAGAAGATGCCTACACGCTGACCGAAGACTCTCTCACGCTGGCAAATGTCCCGGACACGTTCACGCTCGAGACAGATGTCACAATTGATCCTTCCGCCAATACCGTCCTGTCCGGCCTGTATATGTCTGGTGGCCGGTTCTGTACGCAGTGCGAGAGCATTGGCTTTCGCCGCATCACGTTCTGGCCAGACCGCCCGGATGTGATGAGCCGTTTCAAAGTTCGCCTCGAGGCCGACAAGGCGAGCTATCCCGTCTTGCTGTCAAACGGAACGCCAGGCGATACCGGGGATCTGACGGAAGGTCGTCACTTTGCAGAATGGGATGATCCGCATCTAAAACCGTCTTATCTGTTCGCGCTCTGCGCCGGGGAATATGACATCTATCGCGACAGCTTTGAGACCATGAACGGCGCGCATATCGACCTCGCCGTACATGTCGACAAAGGCGACGGCGACCGCGCGGCCTGGGCCATGGACAGCCTGAAAGCCTCGATGAAGTGGGACGAAGAAGTATTCGCTCGAGAGTATGATCTCGGCGTGTTCAACATCGTTGCGGTTCGCGATTTCAATTTCGGCGCGATGGAGAATAAGGGCCTCAATGTCTTTAACTCCGCTTATGTCCTGGCCGACGAAGCAACCGCGACCGATGCCGACTTCGAAGCGATTGAGAGCATTGTCGGTCACGAATATTTCCATAACTGGACGGGCAATCGGATCACGTGCCGCGACTGGTTCCAGCTTTGCCTGAAAGAAGGCCTGACAGTTTTCCGTGACCAGGAGTTTAGCGCGGATATGCGCTCGCGCCCGGTTCAGCGCATCAAGGACGTGATCCGCCTGCGCGCCCGTCAATTCGCGGAAGATGCCGGACCTTTGGCTCACCAGGTTCGCCCGGACGGTTATGCCAGTATCGACAATCTCTACACCGCGACAGTGTATGAGAAGGGCGCGGAACTGATCCGCATGCTCAAAACCATGATTGGCGACGAGGCGTTCGCCAAGGGCATGCAAATCTATTTCGATCGCCATGACGGTGAGGCCACAACGATTGAACACTTCTATAAGTGTTTCGAAGATGCCTGCGGGGAAGACCTGTCGGACTTCCGGCGCTGGTATAGCCAACCTGGCACCCCAACGATCACGGCGAGTGAAATCTGGGACGAAGATACCGGAACGCTGACGGTGATGCTGAAACAGTCAAACCCGGAAACACCTGGAAATTCGGATCCCAAACCCCTGCCAATGCCGCTTCGCGTCGCTGCGTTCGCGAGCGATGGTGCAAAAATCGAAGATCTGACTCTGCTGCTCGAGGGCGAAGACACGGTGTGGAGCATTAGCGGCCAGGACGCGCGCCCAATGGTCTCTCTGAACCGCGGATTCTCGGCTCCGGTTCGCACCGACCATCAAATCAGCGACGCAGATCGTCTGGCGATCGCGCGTGTCGATGATGATCCGTTTAACCAATGGGATGCCCTCCAGGCCTTGGTGAAAAAAGATATTCTCGCCATTGCTTATGACCAAAAACCCGCTGCTGATGCCGGCATCATTGCAGCGATTGTCGATGCCGTGCGCAAGAATATTGATGATCCGGCCTTCGCGGCTTTGCTGACGCGCTTGCCGGATGTTGGAGAACTGTTCCAGGAACACATCCCTGCTAACCCGAATGCGCTCGCAGATGCGCGTAAGATGGTGCAGAGCAGTCTCGCCAAAGCGTTGATCGACGATTCCCGCACCTTCCTCGCCAAAGCCTCGCCAGACCCATTTGTTCCAGATGCCGCGCAATCTGGCCAACGCGCCTTGCGAAGCGCCTTCATGACCTTGCTGAGCGCGCTCGGTGAGACGGGCGATGCGGAGCTGAAATCTCTGTTCGACGCTGCAGGTAACATGACAGAAAGCCTGTCCAGCTTGCGCGCAATTTGCGTCGCTGGCGGCGCCAGCAAGTCTGACGCGATCGCCACCTTTGACGCGAAATGGTCCGACAATCCGCTGGTCATGGACAAATGGTTCGCCGTGCAAGCCGCCACCGGCAATGTCGCTGATGTCGCCGCGCTGACAAAGCATGCGGCGTTCGACTTGAGCAATCCAAACCGCGTACGCTCCGTCATCGCAGTATTTGCGATGCAAAACCTGCAGGCGTTCCACACACCGGATGGGTCGGGATATGAGCTGGTCACGGATATCATTGAGAAAGCCGACAAGAGCAATCCAGCCTTGGCGGCTCGTTTGCTAACCGCCTTCGAACAATGGAAATCGCTGGAGCCCAGGGCCCGCAGCGCAGCTGAATCGGCATTGAAGCGCCTACAATCGGGAAAATTGTCGGAAAACGCCTCTGACATTATCAGTCGCACACTGGGATAGGCGCCTCAGACACTGAAGAATCGTGCCATTGGTTAACCAATCCTGAACTTTCTGATTCGAAAGCTGGAAGGTGAGCAAGTGCGTCTCGAATAGACGCACCCAGAAAGGTGCGGGCTGTGGCACGTCAAAAGGCGCAAGCTGCGAAGGCGAACAAAGCGGGGCGATCTTCATCGCGCCCGAGCCTTAGCCTGAGCAAAGCCCTCGGCCTGATCATTCTGATTGAGGGGCTCGCACTCGGCTACAAATTCTATGATGATCGACAGCGCCTCCTGTCGTCGAAACAGATCGAGGCCCACAGAGAAGCCCTCGCCATCTCTGAACGCGTGACGGGCAAGATCAACACTGTCGAACAGACGCTGCGACTGGGATATCAAGCCGGGTGGACACCGCAACAGACCGGCCGGGCGCATCCCGATCTCGAGACCGTCGTGTCGATGGCCGACGCGCTGACCGCTGTTGAAGGTTCGCGATTGCGCCTGGCCGGCGAAACCGGATCGCAGCTGCTGGCGCAAAACAAGGTCGCCGGTCTCTCGTCAGATGGCGATATTGTCATCGTCTTTGATCCGGATTCAGGCGGACCGCGGTTTGGCCTGGTGCCGTCCCCGGACTGGCTGCCAGAAGCCCAAGGAAGTCGCCAGTTCAACTTGCTGAAATCGCAAACAGATGGCGCCATGATCACCGCACAGGGGCAAGTTTCCGCCTGTTCCAGCCTGGTTGGATCTGATCTGGCGGTTTGCGTGCGCAATGAATTACCGCGCCTGACCCAGACCGGCCTGCTCAATCTCCTGGTCTATGGCCTGCTCTTGCTGGGCCCGGCATTGGCCATTCTCGGCCTGTTCCGGATGTTCGAGCAACGTCGTCTGGAATCTGAATCCTTCGAAGGGGAAGCGACACGCGCCGGGCGAATTCTGAAGACTGTCCTCCAGCAATCGAAAGCTGGCTTCTGGTCCTGGAATGCGAAAACCAACCAACTCTCTTTGAGCGTCGAGGCCGCTGAATTACTCGGTCATAACGAGGCCCTCGATGTTTCAGTCTCTGAATTTCTGCGCTTCGTTCACGATGAGCATGCTGACTCTGTCGAACAGTCTCTGCGCACTTTGCAGGAGCGCGGATTCGCGACGCAGGTCTTCGCCAATAAGGACAAATCCATCTGGCTGGATATGCGCGCCAAGCTCGACGAGCATAGCGATGCCATCAACGGCGTCCTGCAAGACGTTACAGCCACAAAAGTTGCGGTCGCTAGGACGCGGCAAGCTGAAAACCGTCTGCGCACCGCTTTGGAAGGGTTTTCAGGACCCGTCGCTCTTTGGGATTCGCGTAAGCGTCTGATTTACTGGAACCGCGCCTTTGTGCGCGTGTTCGGCCTGGAGCCGACGGTTCGCGCCGGCATGGGCTATGAGACTGTGATGCTGTCGCAAGCGACTAATATTGTCGACCGGCGCCCAAGCAAAGAAGGGGACCGCGCCGAAGTCGTCAAAATCCGCGATGGTCTGTGGTTCAAGATCGTTGAGCGCACGACCAAGAGCGGCGGCATGATCACAGTTGGCCTGGACGTTTCAAGCGATGTCCATAACGAGGTTGAACTGACAAAACAGCAAGGGCGTTTGCGCAAACTGGTCGCTAAACTTGAATTGTCAGAAACCAAGACCGCTGAGCTGACGCGCCATCTGCAATTGCAGAAACAACGGGCTGAACGCTCTGCGAACTCGAAAAACGCGTTTTTGGCCAATATGAGCCATGAGCTGAGAACACCTCTGAACGCGATTAATGGGTTCTCCGAAATCTTGGTCGAGGAAATGTACGGGCCGCTCGGCGATCAACGCTACAAAGAGTATGCGCAGGACATTCTCGATTCCGGCAAACACTTGCTCGACATGATCACTGACATTCTCGACATGGCGAAAATTGATGCTGGCAAAATGACGGTAGATCTGCACCGGATTGATATCGTTGACCCCGTCGATGCCGCCATCCGGATGATCCGCCGCAAAGCAGAAGAAAAAGACATTTCTCTCAAACTCGCCGCCAATCCGAACCTGCCTCTGGTCGAAGCAGACCATCGTGCGATCCGGCAAATGATCCTCAACCTGGTCTCAAACGCCATCAAGTTCACTGATGAAGGCGGCGAAGTCCGCGTCACAGTCGATCAAAAAGAAGGTGAGCTCCGCGTCGCAGTCCGCGACAATGGCATTGGCATTCCGGCGGACGCGCTGCCGCGACTTGGCGAACCGTTTGAGCAAGTCAGCGATACCCGCGATCGAAACTATGATGGCACCGGCCTCGGCCTGGCGCTGACCAAATCCTTCGCTGAAATGCATGGCGGTCGACTGACCATTGCCAGTGATCCCGGCCGCGGCACGCAAGTCAGTTTCTACCTGCCGGTTCCAGAACAGCAGTCACAGCCATCTACGTCGGTAGCTTAAGGCGCATCCCGCAATGTCTCGATCACAAAAGCGCCAGCTTGCGCGGCACACGCTGACGCGGCCTGTTTGAGCGCCATGGCGCGATCAGAAGATCCGCGGCTGCGCGCTGTCTGCTGAGCGGTGATCTGTTTGTGCGCAATCAGCGATCGATCACGCGTCGAAATCAGACTGACGACCATTTCGCACTGGGCAATCTCGCCTTGTAGCTGCAGCGCTGAGACGCGGCTGGCCAGCTCGTAATCGGCGAGGACCCCAAGCTCAGGCGCGACAGCATTGCCTGCTTCGCCAGTCTCAAAACTATCAATGATCGCCAATTGAATCTGCCGGGTTGCTGGGCCAGACCATTCAACCCCTGAAATCATTCGCAGGCCGCCATCGGCGCCTTTACTGACCATGCCCTGCCCCGCCATCAGACGCGCCGCTTCTGGCTCTCGAACAATCACGTCATGCACCAGGCCAGACTGAGCTGTGCTGGCCTCGACACTGTACAGCGCATCCGGTGCGACCGGCTCCGGCAGCACTGAAACACAGGCAGTGAGCGCCGTGCAGAGAAGGCCAATATTGATCAGCTTAATCGTCATTATCAACGTTCCTCATAAGGCAGCGGCTTACCGACAACCAATCCTTGCGGATTCTGTTCAAGTTCGCGCGTCAGCCGGTCCAGACGTGAAATCAGAACCCGCAGCTCCTGCGCGGCGAGACTGGTTTGCTGCACTGTATCGGACGCGCCGCCTTCGACCAGCAGGGTTGCCGCCTGAATGGCTTTAGTACTTTCCGTCATCATCACGCTGGCATTTCCAGTCGCGCCATCAAGCTGCTCGACCAGGGCTTTCAATTCGACGTTCAGGCTAACCAGCTCCTGATCCACGGAAGCCGCAACAGTGGTGATATCGGTCGAAGCTTCGCTGAGATTGTCGCCAGCCCGCTCCAGCGAGGCCAGCGTTTGAAGCGTTTGCGTCAGCAAAGCCGCGTCCTCTGCAGAAAGCGCGCTGGTAATATCGCGCACATTTGCAAGCGTTTCAGAGAGCGCTGTGACATTGTCTTCGGTCAGCAGACCGCTCAATTGTTCCATCGTGACGCCCGCCTGTGCCATCACTTGCGCGCCGCCATCAAATAGCGCTGCGAGCGGTGTCTCTCCAGCCTGGATAACCGGCACATCCTCATAAGGCGGCGGCAGCAGCGGACCAGCATCATCAGACCCGGCATTGATCTGAACGAAGGTCACGCCGGTAATTCCGGCAAAGTCGATGATCGCCGTTGAGTCAGCTTTCACTGGCGTCGAGCGATCGACTCGCAGCCGAGCGCGGACCATGGACGCATCTCGGCGGTCGATCCGGACACTTTCCACTTCGCCGACTTTGATCCCGATATAGCGCACCGAAGCGCCCTCTTCGAGCGTCACCGGGCCAGGGAAAATCACGTCATATTGCGCAAAGTCGCGATTGAACTGGGACGAGCCGAGCCAGAGGGCAAAGCCAATCACTGAGGCAGCTGCCATCAGGACGAAGGCACCGATCAGGGCGTAATTCGCACGTGTTTCCATCATCCGGCTCCCATAATTGCGCCGCGACCGCGAGGTCCCCCAAAATAGTCCTGAATCCAGGGATGGGGCTCTCTTCTTAATTCATCCATCGTGCCAACTGCGATTGTGCGCTTTTCGCCCAGCACAGCAATCCGGTCACACGTGACAGCCAGCGTATCGACATCATGCGTCACCAGGAACACGGTCAGCCCCAGCGATTTCTGCAGATCGCGGATCAATTGATCAAATCCCGCCGCAGTGATCGGGTCAAGGCCCGCTGTTGGCTCATCGAGGAATAGTAGCGGCGGATCCAGCGCCATGGCGCGCGCCAGGGCGGCCCGTTTTCGCATCCCGCCAGACAGGTCCGAAGGGTATTTGCGCCCCGCCCAGGTCTCGAGGCCAGACATACGGATTTTCTGGTCTGCGAGCTCTTTCATCAGGCGCAAAGGCAATTTGGTGTGCTCCTTCATCGGCACCATGACATTTTCGCGCACCGTCAGGTTCGAGAACAGCGCCCCATCCTGGAACATGATGCCCCAAAGGCGTTGCAGAGCCGAATGGTCTTCCGACTGCAAATGTATGACATCTTCGCCAAACACATGCACCGCGCCAGCAGACGGCTCTTTCAGTCCGACAATTGCGCGCAAAAGCACAGACTTGCCGCACCCGGAGGGTCCGATAACGCCAATCACTTCACCTCTGCGAACGTCGAGATCGAGATTCTCGTGCACAACATGCGTGCCATAAGCGGTTTTGAGACCGCGCACTTTGATCGCGAGATCGCTCATATCCCCATCTCCATATAGAAAATGGCAAACAGCGCGTCGATGACAATGATCGCGAACAAAGCCTGGACCACAGACTTGGTTGTATGGTGACCCAGTGATTGCACGCTGCCGCCAACTTCCAGGCCCTGACGACACCCGATCAACGCAATGGCGAGGCCGAATACCGGAGCTTTCGACATGCCAATCCAGAACTGATCAATCGGAACTGTGTCCTGCAGCCGGTTGAAAAACACTGTCGGATTGATCTCCAGGACCAGCCAACCAACAGTCATACCGCCGGCAATCGCGGTCAGCATGCCGATAAAGGTCAGGACCGGCAGCATGATCATCATCGCCAGCACACGCGGCGCCACGATGACCCGCAATGGATCAAGCCCAAGCGTATCCATGGCATCGACTTCCTGGCGCATTTTCATCGCGCCAATTTGCGCTGTGAAAGCTGAATTGGTTCGCCCGGCAATAATGATCGCGACCAGCACGCCGCCGAGTTCGCGCAAAATGCCAAAGCCGACAAGTTCGACCACGAAGATCGTCGCGCCAAATTGTGACAGCGTCGTTGCGCCAATAAAGGCGACCACCATGCCGACAAAGAAACTCAGAAAAGCAATGATCGGCACCGCATCGAGCCCGGCATCTTCCATCACTGAGACCAAAGCCGTCCAGCGCATTTTCGCCGGCCGCCAGACCACGATCGACATGGCGACAATGGTTGCACCGAGGAATGACAAGGTTTCCAGCGCCTCGGCCCAGATGTGCCCAGCCGAACGGCCCGTTCGTTCGAGCAGGTCGACAAAGCCGTGACCTTCTTCTCGCAAAGGCGGCGCATGCTCCTCTTGCGTCGCGAGCAAACGCGCTTGATCTAGCAGCGCTTCGGCCTCGGGCGTCGCATTGAGACGTTGAGGGTCCCCGTGGGCGAAACCGCGCAGAACCCGGTCAATCAGAAACGCACCGGCAGTGTCGACCGTATCCAGCTCGGTCAGGTCCAGTTCCTTAAGCGCAATCTCGGCGGTATCTCGCGCCAAATCCCGGAGCGGCGCGTCAACTTTGGCAAGCGAAGTAACGACCCACGCGCCTCGCAGCACCAGCCGCGGGCGGTCGCCCCCAATATATTCAAAATCAGGGGCCAAGGATTGTTCACCTGGACTCAACACTATTTACCTTAACCCACCAGCGTTTAAGACGGCCCCCAACGCATCATTCAAATTTAACCTATCCGGCAAAGACTTCTTCCATGCGCCAGATGACCATCACGCCTCATTCTTCGCCGCTTAAATCGGCTTTTGCAATCTCTCGCGGGTCGAAATCGACCGCAGAGACTGTGGTAGTAGAGATTATTGACGGCGAGCATCGCGGTCGCGGCGAGTGTGTTCCCTATGCCCGGTACAAGGAAAGCCGGGTCAGTGTGGTGGCGCAACTCTCGGGCATCGAGGCCGCCGTCCGTGACGGCCTGACCCGCAAGGATTTGCAACGACGCCTGCCAGCTGGCGCCGCCAAATGCGCGGTCGATTGCGCTATGTGGGACCTCGAAGCGAAACAAACTGGCACGCCCGTCTGGGCCCTGGCAGGCCTGCCAGAGCCGAAAGCTCTGCCGACAACCATGACAATCAGTCTCGACGAAGCAGAGGCGATGGCCAACGCCGCCAAAGCAACGCCTGCGAAGATCCTGAAGCTTAAGCTGGGCGGCCCAGATGATATGGCGCGCGTCGAAGCCGTGCGCCGCGCCCGCCCTGATGCAAAACTGGTGCTGGACGGCAATGAAGGCCTGGCAGACGCCGACTTCCCCACCCTGGCTGCGCGCGCCGCAGAGCTCGGCGTTGTGTTGATAGAGCAGCCCTTTGCCGTCGGACAGGATCAGGCGCTGACCAAGCGCCCTGGCCATGTCGCGATCTGCGCTGATGAAAGTGTCCACACGCGTCCCGACATTCAGCAATTGGCCAAGAAGTATGACGCCGTGAACATCAAGCTCGACAAAGCTGGCGGCCTGACGGAAGGGCTGCGAATGATGCGGGAGGCGAAGCGCTGCGGCATGGGCACCATGGTTGGCTGTATGGTCGCCGGGTCTCTGAGCATGGCGCCGGCGCTATTGCTGGGCCAGACCGCCGACATGATCGATCTCGACGGCCCGCTCTGGCTGGAAAAAGATATCGCGCACAAATTGCGCTACACGGATGGCTATGTATCGCCGCCCAGCCCGGAACTCTGGGGCTGACATCAGGCGCTCATTCAGCTTCAGATTTCGCTTTCAATGACCCGAGCTGCCGCGACCTCAAAATCAGATAGACCGCAAAACCAGTTGCCACGCCGGGCACAAAAGACAGCGGAATCGCCACCCAGCCATGCTTGATACCAAGGCTTTGGCGTTCATGGATGATCCACACAAACAAGATCACCGCGCAGAGGATCACATCCAGCGAATAGCCACTCGAATACGGATTGACGAAGCCCGCAGCGAAAGCCCCGATGACGTCACCGCTTTGCAGCAGTGGCGGTACGACGATCACAGCGAAAGCGATTGCGAAGGCAATGCCCAAGACCAGAATGATCGCTTCAAAAACTGACTTAGACATTGCATTTCTCCACTTAAGCGTGACGTGAGTTCAGCGCTAAAGACGCTCAAACGCACATGTGAAGTGCCGCATCTGCGCTGGTTCCTGAGTGATCGCAAACCCTGAATAGGTATGCTTGGACGCCTGAACTTCTTCAAACGCTTCGACAACATAGTCTGCGTGTGACTGTGTATAGGTTCGGCGCGGAAACGCCAGACGCACGAGTTCCATGGCAGCGGGTTTTTCAGATCCGTCGGGCTGGCGCCCAAACATCACCGATCCGATTTCGCAGGTCCTGATCCCGGCAATTTCGTACAAGGCACAGGCAAGCGCATGCCCCGGATATTGCAGCGGCGGAATATGGCTGAGCCATGATTTGGCATCGACAAAAACGGCATGCCCGCCGGCTGGCTTGACCACAGGAATACCCATCTCGTCCAGCCGCTCGACAATGTATTCATTGGTGCGGATCCGATAGCGCAAATAATCCTCATCAATGATCTCGCGCAGGCCTTGCGCCAGCGCTTCCAAGTCGCGGCCCGCCAGACCGCCATAGGTCGGAAACCCTTCTGTCTGAATCAGCTTCACCCGCGCGGCCTCGGCCATTTTATCGTCATTCAACGCAAGCCAGCCGCCAATATTTCCAAACGCGTCTTTCTTGGCGCTCATCGTCATCCCGTCAGCACAGGCAAAGCAATCGCGAACGATATCCTTGATCTCGCGGTCGGCTTGTCCAGCTTCACGCTGTTTGATGAAATAGGCGTTCTCAGCGAACCGGCAGCCATCAATAATGAAGGGCTTGCCATGCGCCTTGGCCAGCGCGGCGACGGCCCGGATATTCTCAAGACTGACCGGCTGCCCGCCGCTGGCATTATTCGTGATGGTCAGCATGACGGCTGGGGTGTTGTCCGCATTCGCGTCCAGGAAAGCTTCGAGCGCGCCGAGGTCCATATTACCTTTGAAGGGATGCAGAAGCGATGGATCCAACCCTTCAGCAATGTTCAGATCGTGAGCGGTCGCGCCTGTCGCTTCGATATTACCACGGGTCGTATCAAAGTGCGTATTCGACGGAATCATCCGCCCGGGCCCGCCCAGGATCGACATCAGGATAGCTTCTGCGGCGCGTCCCTGGTGCGTTGGAATGATATGCTCGAATGGCATCAGATCGCGGACCGCGGCCTCAAACCTGAAGAAAGACGGCGAGCCAGCATAGCTCTCATCGCCTTGCATGACAGCGGCCCATTGCTGGGCACTCATCGCGCCAGTGCCGCTATCGGTGAGAAGGTCAATCAATACGTCTTCTGACGCAATGGAAAACAGATTATAATTAGCCTGTTCGAGCTTCGCCTTGCGCTCAGCACGCGTCGTCATGCGAATAGGTTCTACGCTTTTGATTCGAAAAGGTTCGATGATGGTTTCCATCATTAGAGCTCCGGTACAGGCCCCAGTTAGCTCTGTGGCAATTGATACACAGACGGGGCCAGCGCCGCGGTTGCCGTCTGACTGACTGCCGCGCTCAGCGCCCATTTTTAATTGCCCGCTCTAGGTATCAAGCCTGCTGAAATTTTCAATCTCTGTGATCGCAATTGGCGACGTTGAACGCGTATCGCGCCGCTATTCCTCCGCGTCTGGAAAGTCCGGTGGGCTTGGCATGCGCGCCATTGCCGTTGCCATAAGATGCATCCAGATTTTGGCGTTGAGGTCTTTAGAGGCCGCATCATCGCGAGTTTCCAGATCTGCTTGCACGGCGACCAATTGCGTCGCCAGCGCGTTGCGTTCTGTCGTCAGATCCGAGATTTTCACGGTCACGCTTTCCGGCACGCTGACCTCTTGTCCCGCCAAGGCCAGCAAGGCGCGCAGACCCGCAACTTCATTGACCAGTCTATCCGCTGCGCTGTCCCAGGCTTCGCCAGCCATGACGGCCATCAAGCCGCTCATACCGGCGTGACCGCCAGAATAATCACCTTCCAGTTTGGGAGCGACTTCTGTGACCAGTTTGCGCCCGATCCGGTCGAGGATCATGCCAATGTCGCTCATACTTCTGCTCCATATTTCGGGCCCAGTCGCATCGCCAGCATCAGCTCATGCGCGGAATGCGTAAACCATCCCGACCAGGCCAGGATCGGGTCATCATTCTCGCCATTTGCAAAGGCTTTCTCGGATGTCACCCAAATGCCCAGGGCTTTGACATGCGCAAAGAGCGACCACCATTCAAACGCGGCGGGATCAAACGTACAGCCCGAGGCTTGCTGCCAGGTGCCGATCGCTTCAGGCCAGGGCATCAGACCCGCGGCGCGTTCGAGATCATTGCCGCACCACAGCAAATCCGTCGCCCAGGCCAGATCTTCATACGGATCACCTATATGCGCCATTTCCCAGTCGAGAATGGCCGTGATCGTGCCTTCGCCATCCTGCAAATAATTGCCCGAGCGATAGTCGCCATGGACAATTGACAGACGTTGCGCGGGTGGCGGTGGATTGCGCTCGAGATGCCGGATGGCAGCCTCCGCAACGGGCTGCGGATCCTTGGCATTGGAGCGAATTTCATTGGCCCAATAGTCGAGCTCGCGACGCCAGCATTGATCCAGCGCTGGGCTATCTGTTTCTGCAGCCAGCGCCGAGCCTTCAACAGGCAGGGCTGCGATCGACCCGAGATGACGAAAGAATTGTTCGCCAATGGCGGCGCGATACGGCTCGATATCAGCGATCTTGAACGGATTGACCGGGTCGCCTTTCTCGATCCGTCCCATGACGAAGAACGGTGCGCCGAGGGCGGCCGTCTCGGTTTCCAGAAACAAGGCTTCCGGAACCGGCAAATCACGTTGGCCATAGGCACTCTTGATTGCCGCGAACTCGACCCGGCGCTCAGTATCAATCAAACTGTCGGGCGGATCGCGGCGCAGGATCAGGCCTTTAACCTTTGGCCCGGTGGCATCTTCATAAGCCAGATCAATCGAATAGGTCTGCCGACTGGCGCCGCCATGAATGCGGTTAATGCTGGTAATCGTCACATTGCGCGCGCCCGGCAAACGCGTTTCGGCATAAGACGCAAACTTTTCGACAAGCTCGGATTCAAGCATCTAGGACATCCTTCCAGCCACTCGGCGCATGTGGGCCAAGGGCGAGTTGTTCTAGAATACCAATGCCCTCGCTGGTCTCGCCATTCGGCCCCTTATGCGTGGCTTTGACAATCGCCTGAATGTGCAAATTGTCCGGTTGTTGCCAGGGCAGATTGTCAGGTGTCAGATCTTCACGCGTCACAGACATATCACCGCGATAAGTACCGTGCGCCATGCTCGGATGACCATAACCAATGCCTTTCATCATGAACGTCGAGAGCGGTTCATAAGAGACTTCATGTTGCCCGCCCTGCCCGTCTTCGACATGCAGGACAGCGCTTTCGGCGCGGCGGGTGCCATTGCGCCAGGTGACATCCATTTTCGGGCGATTGAGGTGCAGCAATCCATCCGACCCTGCGCCGTCCATGGCGAGCACAGATCTAGTATTCCAGGCACCGCCGCCGCCATCTTCATTGACGTGGAAATAGAGCGACAGATTTGGGAAATTGATCGGCGCCCAGAGCCAGTAGAATTGCGGCAGCTGCTGCGGCAGCACGGGTTGCTCGTCACGCTGGCCAATCGGGCGAACGCCCCAGCTGCGGTCGCGCGTGCCGAGGAAGTCTTTGACCTCCACGGTCTCGCCATCAGCGCTGAGTGAGCCTTGCCAATGGCCATTCTGCGTCATCCGGGTGCAGTCGATCAGCATGCGCGGACCCTGGCGATAGGTGAAGCGCGGTTCTTCGATCGGGAAGTGGCGGCCGGTGAATTCGACATCCAGCGCAATGCCGTCAGTCTCCTCCAAACGCAATCGGATGCGCTTCAGCGGCTCGAGCACTTCGACGCTGAGCGGGCCAACTTGCGTGTCCATCCGCTCCATTCCCAGAAGACGAGAAACGTGGATCGATTTCTGCACACCGTCTTTCAGGATCGAGACGGCGCCGTCCATGACATTCAAATGCGGATAGACGCCAAACGCCGCGGCGAAGAAGACCGAGCCATCGGCAGAATATCCATTGAAGAAAAACCGGTCATAGAAATTGCGGTCAGAGCCGCTAAACGCCACTGGTTCCGGCGTCTGGTGAATTGGGTATTCGTCACCTTTGGTGAGCATGGTTTAGCCTCCCGTGGCGTGATCTCTTTTCGGATCCGCTTCGGACTGTAGGTTGGCCTTCAAGCCAAGCAGGCGTCAATGCCTGTCGGAGGGAAAACATGGCCAGCAAAGTCTCAACTGATGACGTGAATGCGTTTTATGACTCCGTCTTTCAAGGCAGCGGAGATGCCGAACGCGTGCTGGAAGTGCGCGAGAATTATGCTCGTGTTCGCCAGCCAGTTGATAAAGGCAATATTCGCCCCGGCGGCTATATTAATGGCCCGACACAAATGGCGATTGCGGATAGCGCCGCTTATATTGCGGTCTTCACCCGGATCGGGATTACACCAATGGCGCTGACCAGCAATCTCAATATCAACTTCATGCGGCCTTGCATTGGCGAGGCCGTCATCGCCGAAGCGCATCTGCTCAAGCTCGGCAAGACGCTGGCCGTGATCAGCGTCGATATTCGCGCGGAGGGCAGCGACAAGATCTCAAGCCATGCTGTGGTGAATTATTCGATTCCTCTGGAGACTGGGCAATGATCACAGCTCTTGGCGCGCTTGCAGGATTGATCGCCGTCGCCCTCGGGGCGTTTGGCGCCCACGCGCTGGCCGATGGATTTGGTAACAAGCAAATCGGCTGGTGGGAAACTGCGACGCTCTATTTGCTGGTCCATGCCGCTCTGGCGACAGCGCTTTCAGCAACCGACGCTGCCAAGTTCAGGACGGCGGCTCTGGTGCTGCTGCTCGGCGCCGGCCTGTTTGCCGCGACGCTGTACGCCATGGCGCTTGGCGCGCCGCGCTGGTTTGGGGCGATCACCCCGATGGGCGGCTTGGGCATGTTGGCAGGTTGGGCGATGATTGCCTGGGCAGCCCTAAAAGCCTGACCTCGCGAAACCCTTTTCTATCGCCGCCGCCGAGCGTATCACCACCGCAAAGTCTAGACATTCAAGGGAGGCTCAAATGAGCTTGTTCGATCTTTCAGGAAAATCTGCGATCATTACCGGATCATCGCGCGGCATTGGTAAAGCGATTGCGGAACAGTTCGCAGCGGCTGGCGCCAAGGTGACAATCAGCTCGCGCAAACCGGGCCCTTGCCAGGAAGTCGCCGCTGCTTTGAACGAAAAGCATGGCGACGGCACAGCGATTGCGGTCCCCGCCAATATCTCGTCCAAGGAAGAGCTGCAGCGCATGGTCGACGCGACCAATGAAGCGTTTGGCAAAGTCGACATTGTCGTCTGTAACGCTGCCTCCAATCCGTATTATGGTCCAATGGAAGGCATCTCCGATGATGCCTTCGAGAAGATCCTCTCCAACAATATCATTTCCAATCACTGGTTGGTTCAGATGTGCGTCCCGCAAATGCGCGAGCGCAAAGACGGCGCCGTGATCATTGTCAGCTCGATTGGCGGCCTGCGCGCGTCGCCGGTTATCGGCGCTTACAATATCTCCAAAGCTGCTGACTTCCAGTTGGTGCGCAATCTGTCAGCTGAATATGGCCCGGACAATGTCCGCGTGAATGCCATCGCGCCTGGTTTGATCAAGACTGATTTTGCTCGCGCGCTTTGGGAAAACCCAAAGACACTCGAACGCGCCACATCGACGACACCGCTGCGCCGGATTGGTGAGCCTGTCGAGATCGCAGGCGCCGCTGTCTATCTCGCATCAGACGCGGGCAGCTTCATGACCGGCCAGATGATGGTGGTAGATGGCGGACAGACAGTCGTTTAGCATGCCAAAGATGATTGTCCCGGCGGCGCTGAAAGACCGCACTGAGCAGTTGCAATTCGCGCCCGCCGTGCGCGCCGGAGATATGATTTATCTCTCCGGCGTCATCGCGGCGCTTCAAGACGGCGAAGCGCCTTCTGACGAGGCCTATTTCCGCGCCGCCGATGAGGCCTTTGCGGAAATTGACATGATCCTCAAGGAAGCCGGTGGCAGCATTGCCGACGTCGTCGACATGACGGGTTATCACGTGGATTTCAGCGCCCATATCGGCCCGGTCATGGCCGCCAAGGCCAAGTGGATGCCGGGTCCGGATTTCCCGGCCTATACGCTGATCGGGATCTCTGAATTGTATAATCCTCTCGGCTTTGTCGAGATCAAAGCGCGGGCCTATCTCCCAGAATGACGCGAACCGAACTCTCTGAAGAGCAGAAATTCTTTTTCAATCGCTTGAAATCGAATGAATGGGAAAAACCCGCTGGCATCCGGAATCTCGGCATTCGGCCTGAGGAATGGTTGAAAGAGGTGCGCTATGGCTTCGTTCACTATGAATGGCCGAATAGCGGCGATCGCGACATTTCCGATGGCCGCGTGTTTGGCGGCTGGGTCGCAGGTTTCAGCGATCACGTGGTCTCTATGTGCATGGCGTCGGCGCTGGAAGACGGCGAATGGTTCACCACCACAGAGCTGCAGACCCGGATCTTCCGGCCTGTGCCCCATGGCCTGATCACGATTGAAGGCCGCGTCGTTTCTCGCGGCCGCACGACGGGCTTTGTCGAGGCCGACTGGCGCGATGAAAAAGGCCGCCACCTGGTCCGCGTCAGCGCTGCCAAAGCGATCCGTACACGCGCGGAATTGGGGATGAAATAGGCGGCGCTTAGCGCCTATTTCTGGACCACCCGCATCAACCCATCGACGATCGGTGCCGCCATCTCCGTCGCGGGCTTCAATGCCAGCCGATCCAGATTGATCGGCAGGGCCAGGGCGCCATGCGCGCCGGACCAGAGCATTTGTGTGAGCATAGCGGGATCGCCGTCGACAAATTGCCCCGAGGCTTGTCCCGCCTCGACCGTCTCTCTCAGCAAAGTCGGAAAGGCAAAATCGCTGAGCGGCTGCTTCTCTGGTGTTTCAAGCGCGGTCGGGCGCACGAACATCAATGTGCCGCGATAAAGATCATCCTGCTCGATGCCGAAGTCGATATAGGCCTCGAGCAGAGCTTGTAAGCGTGCCGCCGGATCGGCATGTTGCGCCGCCAGGGCTCGGAAGACGTCTTCCTGCGCCGCGACCCGGCCCGTCCACAAGGACTGCATCAAGCCGGTCAGGTCACCAAAATAGGAATAGATCGTGCCGACAGACACCCCGGCTTTGGTCGCGACGGCGCGCGCCGAGATAGAGGCAATCCCTTCGGACGCATAAATGTCTGCGGCGGCGGCCTGAATCGACCGCCGCACAGCTGCGCGTTGTTCTGGTGTTGCCTTGGGTCTCGCCATGCAGCGGTTTAGGCGGCTTTCGCGACCTGACGCAAGTTCATTTCAGTCTGCAGGGCTGAAAGCGGTTCGTTGAGACGCTCTTCCCATTTCCCGAAATTGATATTGGTCGAGTTGCGGCCATAATACCAACCATCAACGAAGGCATCCATTGCCGGCACCACGCCTTTAGGCGCCACCAGAGCCGTATGGCCCATGGTCACAGCGAGGCGAATGGCGTGATAGGGCGAGCGCATTTGCGACAGGTAATAAGAGGCCAGTGCCAGTTCACCCGGGATCGTCGCGCCATAACCAGTGAGCACGTGCATGAAATCATGCAGTTGCGTCCCGCGGATTGACATATAGGCCATCTCTTCCGGCATCCGCTTCAGCTTGCCAGATGACATGAGCTGTTTCTGGAACACGCGGTAATCGCGGCCGAAATTCTCCATCAGATTGTTGTCGACCACAAAGTCGCGATACGCCGCGCCGAGCGATCCTGGTGGACAATCTTTGAGGTCTTCGACCACCATCGGCTCAGCTATATAGCGCTCACGGATGAATTCATCGGCGCCGGGAATGGCGTGAAATTCTTCCATATAGGCGTCGATGGCTTCGGTTGTTGCCACCTCCCACCAGTCATTGATCAAAAAATAGACGCCGTAATCCAGCGGGCGATCAACCGCGATCATGAACTTTTCAGCGAAGTCACGATCGACGATAGGCGGCTTTCCAGTGATAGGTCCGGGCATGGTTTTCTCCTCAATTTCGCTTGATGTAACACAGAGATTTTATTTTGTGAACACGTTCATTTTATTATTTTCGCGCGGTCATGACTGGACAGAGGTCTCTCGGCTGGCTCAATTGCAGACCGACATTGCCACGGAGGAAGATCATGCCGCTTCAATATCTGCCCGCAGACGCGAAACCGGAAACACTCGAAGAGGCGCTGAAGTCTGATGGCGCATGTATCGTCGAGGGCTTGTTATCCGCGGATCAACTCACGCAGATGAAACGCGAATGCATGCCTTTCATAGACGCGACGGAGACGGGGCGTGACGACTTCACCGGCCGCAAGACGACACGCACCGGGGCGCTGGTTGCGCGCTCGGAGGCCTGTCGTGACGCGGTTATGAACCCGTCCATTGTCGAAGGTGCTAAGCGCTTTCTGGCCCCCTATTGCGAAACCATCCAATTGCACCTGACCCAATTCATTCGCATCAAACCTGGTCAGGAGTTGCAGCCACTTCACCGCGACCGTCTGGCCTGGGGCGGTTATCTGCTGCCAACGCTGGAGCCGCAATTCAACACCATCTGGGCGATCACGGATTTCACCAAAGAGAATGGCGCGACCAATGTCATCCCGGGCTCGAACAAATGGGACCCGGAGCGCAAGCCAAGCCGCGACGAAGTTGAGTATGCTGAAATGGAAGCGGGGTCTGTGCTGGTCTATTCCGGGTCGGTTGTGCATAGCGGGGGCGCCAATGTGTCTGATGCCGACCGGATCGGCTTGAACATCACGTATGCGCTGGGCTGGCTGCGCCAGGAAGAGAACCAATATCTCTCTTGCCCACCCGAAATCGCCAAGGATTTTGATCCTGAACTGCAAGCCATGCTGGGTTATGCCATGGGCTCATATGCGCTTGGCTATTTCACGCCCCCGGTTGCGCCCGGCAAAGGCCCGGAAGTCGTGCCGCCGGAATTCCTGTTCAATGGAAAAGTCGCGTCATGGGGCGATGAGATGTACGAAAAGACGGCGGCTCGGGCGAAAGATGGCGCCGTTTAGATCAGGCCCGCTTGTCTTTCGGTGAGCCGAGGGAGATGTGCGAGGTGATCGAACTGACTTGCGGCAGCACGCCGAGAATATTGGCGTGGAAATCCTTATAGGCCGGCAAGTCGGCGACTTCGACGCGCAGCAAATATTCCACCACGCCTGTGATGTTGTGACACTCGCGCACTTGCGGCGCCGCTTCCATGGCGCGCTCAAATGCGCGCGCGTCCTTGGACAGGTGCGCCGACAGGCCAACCATCACAAAAGCGGTAATGCCGGCGCCAAGCTTTTCGCGATCGAGCACCGCGCGGTAGCCTTTGATCACGCCAGATCGTTCCAATTCCTGCACCCGCCGCAAACACGCCGATGGCGACAGCCCGACGCGTGCCGCAAGATCGATATTGCTGATCCGACCGTCACCCTCGAGCACACGCAATATATTTGAGCTTATTGTATCAATTTCCGTCATACATTGCTCCTAACATGCAATGCTCGACCTTTTAAGTGAGATATTGCGCCATTTATTCAGTATTATTGCAGAACAAGATACGGGAGAGACGGATGTTGCAACTCGCTGATTATGACATGTCACCAGAGCGCGGATTTCTGTCGCGTGATAATGCCGATGAGGTCCATCTCAGCGGTGATTTGAGTCTGATCGCCAAGACCGCTTTGTCGCTGCCAGACTGGCTACCGACGGGGCGCGTCAGGCAATTGTTGCGTGAGCGGCTGCCGTTTACTGACCTTTCGCAGATCGAGATGAGCGACGCAGAAGCGCGGATGTGCATGGTGCATTACTCTTTCATGGTGCAAGCCTATGTCTGGGGCGAACCGCAAGCGCCGGAAATCCTGCCGCGCAATCTGGCTGTACCCATGGTTGCCCTGGCGGACCGACTGGGTCAGCAACCGCTGCTGCCCTATTCCGGTTATGTGCTGGATAATTGGGGTCTGATCGACAAGGATCGTCCGATTGACCTGGACAATATCTTCATGATCCAGAACTTCCTCAATGGGCAGGATGAAGCCTGGTTTGTGCTGATCCATGTCGCCATCGAAGCCGCCGCCGGCAAAGCCCTCGCCGCATTCGGGCCGGTGATTGAGGCCAGCAATGCCGGTGATGTCGCAATGACGCGCGGCTTGCTCGAATGCATGGGCAAGACCTGGAAGACGATCAATGCCATCTTTGATCGCATGCCGGAACGCTGCGACCCGTATATCTATTTCGAACGCGTCAGACCGTATATTCATGGCTGGCGCGACAATCCTGCAATGCCGGATGGGATCATCTATGAAGGCGTTGAGCGCTTTGGTTCAAAAGCCCAGGCGTTTCGCGGCCAGACCGGATCGCAATCCTCCATTGTGCCCGCCATGGACGCCTTGATGGGCGTTGGTCATGCTGCTGATCCGCTGCGCGAATATCTCGACCAGCTGCACATCTATCGCCCACCAGCGCATCGCCGCTTCATTGACGACACGCGTGCGGCAAGCGGCTTGCGCAGATTTGTCGAGCAGACCGGCGACCGCGCCCTGACCGATGCCTATAATACGATCATTCAGGCCATGGCGGATTTCCGCACCCGCCACCTCGAATATGCAGCAAGCTATATCAACAAGCAGAACCGCATCGCCTCGGGCAATGACACAGATGTCGGCACCGGCGGTACGCCGTTTATGCGCTATTTGAAAAAGCACCGCGACGAGACATCCGCCCGCTTGATCAGCTCAGCCGCGAATGCGGCGTGATGGGATCGGTTTGAAATCGAGCATGCGATTGCAACAGCAGGTGCGGTTTCGGGCATTTGTCCAATCGGAACTATGTTACGGTTGGAACGACTGCGCCTACGACAATAGCGGCGGCGATTGCCCCTTTCGCCGCTTTGACAGCCGCTTCGGTGGCCCCAGTTGCGAGTAGATCTCCATCGGTGATTGCTTTGATCCGCGCCTTGTTGGATTTCAAAGTATCGCGCTCAAAATTGTGTCGCAGGACGTCAGCAGATTTTGCCAGCGCTATGATGACGCTCTGACGATCTTCGATTTCACCGGAGCCGGTGATGACCTTTTGCAATTGCGCCTTGAGATTGGATTCCAATTTTGGCGACGCTTCTGGCCAAGTGGTGAACGTGAACAATCCAAACACTTTTGATGTCTCTTTGGTCAAAGCTCCAAGCTTGCAAAGCTCTTCGGCGAGGATTGGCACGAGCTCTTTGTGATTGCCGAGCTTCGCAATCCAATATTGCATATCACGCTGTTTCTTACCGGCAGAGATTTGCGTGAGGATGAAATCGAGAAACGGGCCCTGGCTGGTAGATCCAGACGCTGCGACGAGTTTGGGCTTTTTGTCATCCGTCAATGTTAGCAAACCACGCAATAGCAACTCAGACACACCGGCGCCCGCGATCGCAGGTTTATAGAAGCCCGCCTTGGGTCGGCCAGTCTCATCTTTTAGCGTTAAAAGCAGCAAGGATTGGGGAAGCGTAAGCGCTTTTGACATAATTGGCCCTTCAAATATATTTATTGATTATCAATATATAAGAGGACTAAAGTTGATTTTTAAGGGGCAATCGCTTGTGACGTCAGCTCTGACGCCGGCAGCGGACCTTAGCTCACCCGAATCAAGCGTTCGAACGACGTTTGATAAACGCGCGATACTGTTCGCAGGCGGCATTGGAGAGGTTTTCAGCGACAGCGATATCGCCATTCTCACGCACAATTTTGAGGCGTGTGCGGTAATCGATTTTGCCGAATGGTGTGCGCGCATAGCCCGGACAGGTCTTGGCCAGAAACTGCATGCGAAAGTCTTTTGGGCGATAGGTGCGTAGCGATCCTTTAGCGACGATGACGATATCCACCAGCTTCGCATCCTGATCGACAATCACTTCTTGCAAGTCCATCTGGGTTTGCCTGACCCCGGTCGAAAAGATCCCGGCCCGGACATCAATGGCCATGGTTTCAGCCTCGGCATCCAGCCAGGCTTGCCGCTCTGCAGGCGTCGCGTCGTCAAATTTGAAACCCGGTTCGCCGAACAAAGCGCCAATCGCGGCCAGTCCGACCAGAACGATCACAGATCCAATTACCAACTTAACAGCGTTCATGACACGGTCCCCTCGCTTCACTGTGTCATCTATAGCTCAATTTGGTTTATCACCCGGACAAGGGGCACGTGAAATCCCGGCGTCCAGATTAACCAATGAGCAGCCTGCGAATGCAGCGCATCACAGCGTTTGAGCTGTCGCCAATCAACCAGTTTGGGCGCGACCACGCGGCCGCAATGCGGCTCGGATTTGTTAAACTTCTGTCAGCATCGGAAAATGTCCGACGGGTCTGAAGCGCGCCGCCGTTTAACCAGCATATCGAAAAGGGTGGCCTCCAAACATTTCATTCTAACCAACAAATTGCCGTCGTTTCTTCCCTCCCCGAGACGGCAAGCTGGCGTGCTCACATTCCCTCATTTTTGGGCACGCCAGCCCTTTTACAAGGAATTTCTGATCATGCGCGCAAACCGCTTCTCACTTCTGACGTCTTCCATTGTCTTGCTTATGTGCACGGCCTGCGCGAGCCAGCCTGAACGGCGCGGTCCGCCTCCGGGAGAGCGCGGCGGGCAGGGCGCCAATTATTCCGGCATGGCCGCGAAGCCTGTTGGGCTGTTCTTTGCCACACTGGACGCCAATCAGGACACACGGGTTGACGAGGCCGAACTGAAAAGCGGCGTTGGCCAGGAATGGGATCGCATGACGAGCGCCGAGACCGCCAGCGCGCTCGACTTTGACGCCTGGAGTCAAACCGTCCTTGGAACTAAGGATACGCTGCCGTCTTTCATTTCATTTGATCACGACTTGGACGGCCGCTTCACGCAGGCGGATTTTGCCAAACGCTTGCAGTTTGAGTTCGAGCGACTGGATGCCGACAATAATCGCGTACTGGAACGGTCTGAACTGCTCTTCCGCATCGCCAGGCCGACGCAGCGCAGCGGATCGTCCGAGGGGCGACAACCGCCGCGCGGCGAGGGCCGCGGTCGACCGCGCTAAACGCTTCAGAGCAGCCCTTCAGCCTTTAACCGCGCTTCCAGTCCTGCCGCGTCTTGGAAATGGTGCGCCTTAATGCCGAGCGCTTCTGCGGCCTGACAATTATTCTCGCGGTCATCTGCGAACAAGACATCGCCGGGGTCTGGGTTGCCCATCCGGGCGAGGGCGATTTCATAGATCTTTCGCTCTGGCTTGATCGTCTTCTCAGCCCCCGAAACGACGACATCGCGCAGCAATTTTATCATCGGAAACTCGTCAAACGTCATTTGCGCAGTTTCAGCCGGAATATTTGACAACCCATAAAGCGGCACACGGGCTTCTTCGAGCCGTGCCATAAGCGGCGGCATCCCAGGAACATAGCCCTCAAACATATCCAGCCACCTGGTTTTCCAGGCTTTGATCTGAGTCTCATAATGGGGATATTTGGCAATCAATGGTCTTGCATTGTCAGCCATAGAAACGCCGCGATCATGCTCAACATGCCAATCCATGTTGCAAATATCGCGGACAAAGATCTGCGCCTCTTCTTCGCTATCGAAGAGGTCGCGGTACAGCTTTATTGGTTGCCATTCGACAACCACATGCCCAAGGTCAAATAGAACGATGCGAGCGCCCACGACAAATGAGGCTCAGCTGTTCATCTTAGACTCAGCCCTGCTTTGCTTTGAAGCGAGGATCAGTCTTGTTGATGATATAGGTCCGGCCACGGCGGCGAACGACCTTGCAGTCACGGTGACGCGACCTGAGTGATTTGATCGAGGATTTCACTTTCATGACATTGGCCCAAACGTTAGAACAGTATTTACGAAAGCGCGGGATGTACACATCGGGTCGGGCCGAGTCAATCACGGCATACAGACGAATGCGCCAAGGGGGACGTGCAATGAGTGATTTTTTGATCAGGCGACCATTATACGGTCTGTTGGCAAGCGCCGCGCTGATGACCGCATGCGCTGCAACGCCGCAAGCTGGCGAGCCAAACATCAATAATGGCACCGAAACCAGCACTGGCGGCGAGCGCCCTGCCCCGACACCCGCTCTGGCGCCCTTTTCGGCGTCCGGGAACGACCTCATGGACGCCTGGCGCGCTGACTTTGCTGCACGCGCCGTTGCCGCGGGACGCGACCCGGAGATTGTTCACGCGACCCTGCAAGGTATCTCACCGCTGGACCTCTATCTCGCTGAAGATGCCAGTATCGCCAGGACAGATGTCGCCGATCAGGCCGAATTCGCAAAGCCGATCTGGGACTATGTCGAATCGGCGGTCACAGAGGGGCGCAAAACTCACGGCGCTGAGCGATTGGCGGAACTGGTCGCTGTGTTTGACCGGATCGAAGCGGCCTATGGCGTCGACCGCGAGGCGATTACGGCCATCTGGGCGATGGAGACCAATCTCGGCTCTTATATCGGCAATTTCGACGCCGCAAATACGCTCGCCAATATGGCTGTTGAAGGCCGCCGCCGAACCCTCGCAGAGAATGAGCTAACGGCTTTGATGAAGATTATGGAACGCGGCGACGTCGACCGTGATGACCTGATCTCCGGTTGGGCTGGCGCGATGGGCCAAACCCAATTCATGCCTTCGACCTTTCTGACCTATGCCGTCGATTTTGACGGTGATGGCAAAAAAGACCTGTGGAACAGCGCGCCAGATGCGCTCGCCTCTGCTGCCAATTATCTAAGCGCATCAGGCTATCAGAAAGACCTCCCCTGGGGCACGGAAGTGCTGGCCGCGAATGATTTTGACTGGTCCCTGGCAGATGGCGAAGACCGCCGTCTGGCAACTTGGAAAAGCTATGGCATCTCGCCGATTTCGGGCGGCGACTTCTCCGCGTCGGACACCGAGTATGCCGAGCTTTGGCTGCCCACGGGGGCAACCGGTCCAAAATACCTGTTGTTCAAGAATTTTGATGTCTTCAAAACCTATAATCGCTCAGACAGTTACGCCTTTTCAGTAGGCTTGCTGACGGACGGGGTAACCGGCAAGACCGGACCGGTGGCGGTCTGGCCGATGGGGCTCGAACCGCTGACTCGCCGCGATGTCATGGTCTTGCAAGATAATCTCAACCGCCTGGGCTTTGATGCGGGGGCTGTCGACGGGATTGCCGGGCGTGGCACCAAGGGCGCGTTGCGCCGGTTCCAGAAAGCTCGCGGCATTGTCCCGGCAGACGGCTATCCGACGACAATTGCGCTCGATCAAGTGATGGCGGCGCGCTAGACCTCGTCCCCGTCCTCGTCTTCGTCGGCTTCCCCAACCCCAGGCGCGATTGCCTTCCAGGCGAAGAAGGCCATGGAAACAAGCAGGCAGACGCAGATCCAGAAGGGCAGCGACGGGTCGACATATTCGTACAGGAACAGGCCGAATAGCGGCGTGATAATATAGCCCATGCCATTGGCCGAAATAACCAGACCGGCGACATTGCCTTGCAATTGCGGCGACACGGCCAGCGAGGCGCCACTGGAAAAACCGGGCCGGGTCAGACCCTGACCGATCCCCAGAAAGAATTGCGCCAGGATCAGAGTCGGAAAATCCTGCGCCGGGATCAGAATAAGCGCCCCGATCAATAACGGGAAACAGCCCGTAATCATCAGCGTCTTATTCTTCAGTTTTAATCTTGGGATCAGAACCAATTGCGCCGTCATCACGGCCATCGCGCCAACCATAAAGGCCGGGCCGGTATATTTGGCGGCGTCAATTCCCGTCACGTCGAGTTTGTCCATGACGGCGAAAACGAAGACCTGGGTCAGGATCCCGGTGACCAAAGACAGCGTCACGGCATAAGCCAGGAATGGTAGGACATTGCGCGAGCGCCACAGACCGATAGCGCCCGGAATAGCATCAATCTTTGACGCGTCTTCTATGGGTTGGCGATTCTCGGGCAGGAAATTCCATAACAGAATCGACATCAGTCCGGCCATCACGCAGGTGATCAGCATCGGACTGAGCAGACCGAAATTGGCCACCAGAACCGCCGCGAATGCGGGACCGACAACTGTGCCAAAACTGAAGCCGGATGTGACGAATGCGATTTCGCTTTGCCGCTCTGCGGGGACGGTTCGGTCGGCAACATAGGCTTGTGCTGCCGGGCTCGAGCCTGACCCAATCAAGCCGAAGACCGACCGCGACAGGGCGAGACAAGCAAAGATCGCCAGAGGCGCCGTGATCCATTCCGAAATCGCTGCCCAAGCCGAAAGCAAAAGTAAAAACATCGAAACCGAATATCCAGCCAGGCCGAACGACGCGATTCGGCGGCGGCCATGCCGGTTGGATTGCTTGCCCCAGAACGGCGATGACAGAGACCAACACAGAGCCGAGAGCGAAAAGATCGCGCCCGCCATCCAGTCGGGCAGGCCGAGGGTCCGAGTCAGCGGCGGAATCACAGCTGCGATCAGCATAGTGTTGCCGGCACCAATCGCCATCAGAGAGAAGAAGAGCAGAAAAAAGGCGCTGCGCCGATTGGGCTGGGGGGTCTGTTCCGAAGCAGTACTGGTCTCACTCATGCGCCCTCTTTGATCTCATGAGCGACAAAATCAAGGCTTAGTTAATCGCTGTTGCGCGATGGCAACTGGTTCGAAAGGAAATTCTGAAACAAACGGGATAGAGCTCGAAAGGCCAGAGACCCTAATGATTCAACTGTTCGGATTCGCAATTGTGATGCTGGTCGTTTTTGGCGCGCTATTGATCAGCGGCGGCCCGGCTGTGTTTGCCGCCCTGCCTTTTGAACTGGCGCTGATTGGTGGTGCCGCAATTGGCACTGTAATGATCGGGAATTCCGCGCCAGTCGCGAAAGCGGCCCTCGCCGGATTTGGCCAGGCCCTGCGCGGTGCGAAATGGGCCAAGTCTGATTATGCTGGCCTTTTGACGCTGATGCATGAATTGCTGCGGCGCGCGCGCAAAGGCGGCATCGTCGCCATTGAAGCTGATATTGAAGCGCCCGAGCAATCTGAATTGTTCGCGTCTCAGCCGCGCCTGCAGCAGGATCCGCACGCCGTTGCGCTGATTTGCGACAGTTTCCGCCTGATTGCCCTGGATCCAGCCATGCGTGATCAGTCGGCTGTTTATCTGCAAGACACCGTCGGTGAAATCGTCGAGCAAAGACAACGCGCCGTCGGCGCTCTGCAAACCCTTGCGGACGCCTTGCCCGCTTTGGGCATCGTCGCGGCCGTACTCGGCATTATCAAGACGATGGCGATGATTGACCAATCGACGGCCGTGCTTGGTGAAATGATTGCGGCGGCCTTGCTCGGGACGTTTCTGGGCGTGTTTCTCGCCTATGGGCTGGTCGGCCCGATCGCCAATCGCTTTGGTCAAATCGTCGAAGAAGAAGCGATCTATCTCGACACAATCGCGCGCATCATTACAGCCTATACGCAGGATACCGCTCCTCGGACGGCCATCGAAATGGCACGCGCAAGCCTGCCGGTCACGCTCCGTCCAGACGTCACAGACCTGGACGAAAGCCTGAAAGTGATCCGGCTTCACCAGGCCCAACGCGCCGCCTGAACGATGCGATTATGCTTTATCGATCCGAAAAAATTTCTATTTCTAGTTTAAACTGATCGCAAAGTCCGACAGCGATAATGACCTCTAATCCGACATGGTCGGAGGGAGGACGCTATGACTTCACAGATAAACTCAGCTGAGCAGGGGCTCAGTCCCACCTATTGGATGCAAGGCCTTCCCGGCCAGGTCGCCAAAGGATTGTGCGGGATTATTGCGGTGCTCGTGGCGCTTAAAACGGCGGCGTATCAACCAACCGAACCTGAAATATTCGCCCATCAAGGCGCGTTTTTCCGAATTCTCGCCTTTGCCGCGTTAACCGTGTGGACAGCCTTCACAATTGGGATTCAGCGCCGCGGTCATGCCGCAATGTTCACGCTGGCCTTCGCATTGTTCGTTGAAATGGTGCTGGTCCCGGCCCGTCATGCTGGATTGCCGTCCATCGTCTCAGCCAATCTCGGGATTGTACTCGCTTATTGCGGCCTACAACTCTACTGGTTGGTTATAGTACAGCCAAAACCAGACGCGTAACTGCACCCGGTGCCATCAAAACACTAGCCTTCACTACAAGACCAGCCTACGCTCTACATTGAAGTTCAATGGGGAGTTTGGGCTTGTCTCGATTTGAAGAACTGATTTCAACCGTCGATCGCTATCAGGCGCTGGCAGCTGAAAATTACGCAAGAGTGCGTTCACTCGCAGAAGAATTACGCGCCGGTCTGTGCGCGCATATCGGCTCGTCCGAAGGCGTTTGTGTTCGTCTGGTCCCACCGGCGGGCCCGTTCGAGCCGAAAGACTATGACGATCAGGCCTTTTCCATGCCGCCAAAAGGATTTCGACCGCTCGGCGCGATCCAGTTTGGTCTCGCCGTGCGCGTCTCGATGGGCACGGATTGGATGCGTGTGACCATGGAATGCCAGAAAATCGGCGAAGATTTCATCGCCCGGATTGTCGGCGGCGAGGAATATCAGCTCAGCATTCCGCTCAAGGATAATGATCCTGAACCGTTTTACGATCACATTTATGATCATGTTCTGGACTGGTTCAAAACCCAAATTGAACGCTATGAAGCTGGCGATTATGGCGGCCGCGAGATTGGCTTTGATCTCTCGCGCAGCGAAGACGAAGCCCTGGTCTGACCGGACCGCGATGAGCTAAGCGATGGATATTGGTCTTCTTCTGGCAGGTGGTGCGGGGCAAAACGTGATCTTTGCCTGCGCACTGATCGGCGCGCTTGGCGTTGGGGCACAATGGCTGGCCTGGCGCCTGCAAGCCCCGGCAATTGTTCTGATGTCCTTGTCCGGGCTCGCCGTCGGACCGCTCTGGTCCGTGGCCTTTGGGGAACCGCTGCTCAGCCCGCAAGCGACATTTGGCGATGTGTTCAGGCCGATCGTCTCGCTCGCTGTTGCTGTGATCCTGTTTGAAGGCGGCCTGGTTCTCAAGTTTGAAAATTTACGAGAAGCTGGCGCCGCTGTGCGCCGAATGATCTTTATTGGCGGCCCCCTCGCATGGTTCCTGGGGGCTTTCGCCGCCCGTTATGCGGCGGGCCTCGACTGGGCCAGTGCGATTGTCTTTGCCGGCGTCATGGTGGTCACCGGTCCGACTGTGATCATTCCCTTGCTGCGGCAATCCAAACTTGGCGGACGCCCGGCGCAATTCCTCAAATGGGAAGGCATCGTCAATGACCCCATAGGGGCCCTGTTCGCGGTTGCCGCGTTTGAGTTCATTCGCGTTGCCTCACAAGGTCAAAGCCTGTTTGGTGCGGGTCTGTGGATCATTATGGCGGCCAGTTATGGTATCGTTCTGGGCCTGCTTTTTGGCTGGATCATCGCCAAGGCGTTTCGAGAAGGCTGGACACCGGAATACCTGAAAGCGCCGCTCATCCTGGCCTCGATTGTCCTATGCTACACACTCGCCGAAATGTTCCAGAAGGAAATCGGCCTGATTGCTGTAACCGCTTACGGGATGATGCTCGGCAATTCGAAACTCGCTGGCCTGACTGAGCTGCAAAAGTTCAAGGAAGATATTGCCATTCTACTGGTTTCAGGCGTCTTTGTGATGCTGACCGCAGATTTGACGCCGGCGACAATCAGCCAGGCGATTAATCTCAACACGCTGGCCTTCTTGTTCTGCATGCTCTTCGTCGTCCGTCCATTATCAGTTTGGATTGCCACGTTCGGGACGCTGTCGCGCAACGAAGCAATTTTGCTGGGCTGGATTGCGCCGCGCGGGATTGTCGCTGTTGCGGTGACCGGCCTGTTTGGTTCGCTGCTCGTCGACTTGTCGCGCGAAGGCCGGTTCTTCTTCTCAGGCGCGGATCAGATCACGCCGCTGGCCTTTGCCATGGTGTTCACGACGGTCGTTATGCACGGCTTTACGATCGGCCCTCTCGCCCGCGCCCTCGGCCTCGCCCGCAAGGAAAAGCCCGGTGTGCTGATTATCGGTGCCAATGCCTGGAGTGTTGAATTCGCCAAAGCGCTTGAACAAAGCGATGTTGAAGTGATCGTCGCTGACAGCAATTACCGGCGCTTGAAATCCTCTCGAGATGCCGGCCTGGATATCTTTATGGGCGAGGTCTTGTCAGAAGACGCCGAGATCAAGCTCGACCATGCGCGCTTTTCAACAGTGATCGCGCTATCGACCAATGATTCCTATAATGCTCTGGTCTGTAGCCATTTCGCCCCGGAAGTTGGCCGTCACATGGTCTATCAGCTGTCGATCAATGATGATGAAGAGAATGATGATCGCGGTCTCAGCTCAAATGCCCGCGGCCGAACGCTTATTCGCCGCGGCCGGACTTATGACAGCTTGATCCGGGATCAGTATCGCGGCTGGGAGTTCGCGCGGACCCGCCTGACCGACGTCTACTCCCTGGAAGACTTCCGCAAGGATCGACCCGGCGCTGATATTGTCGCCGAAATTCGCCCGGATGGAACTCTGCTCCTGCTCGGCCCCAATCGCGAAGCCCGCGGCGGTGACGGGGCCGTGGTGATCAGTTTCTCACCTGAAGTGAAAGACACCCCAAAACCGCAAACAGAATTGTCGCCCGCTTAAGCCGCTCGCACCGCATGCAAGTCGCGGCCATGCTTGCGCAGCCAGGCCCGCTCGGCTTTCCAATGCGGTCGGCAAGTTGTGACATGTGCCCAGAAGGCTGGGCTATGATTCATTTCCAGCAGATGCGCGCATTCATGGGCGGCGACATATTCCAACACCTCTCGCGGGGCCATAATCAGCCGCCAGGAGAAGGCCAAACGGCCATCCGATGTGCAGGATCCCCATCTTGAACGGGTATCTTTGACGGTCACACGCCGCGCTTCAACGCCCAAAACCTGACAATATCGAATCACCGCGTCGCTCAAATCCTGTTTCGCGGTTTTTCTCAGGAATCGTTCGACACGTTGTCCAGTTGTCTCGATTTCACCCGGAACGCGCAGAATTTGAGGCGGACCAGAGTCGAGTTTCGCCACCCGGCCAGGCCCCTCAAGCGAGATCTGACAAGGGGCATCACGCAGTTTGAATTCGGCTCCTGGGTGAAGCATCAAATGTTTCGGAAGCGCTTGTAAATGCTCAGCAATCCAGTCGATACGTTCGCGCGCGAAGGCCGCGGCTTCGCCTATCTTTTTCTTGCTCGGGGCGATCGCAACAGCTTCGCGATTGCGTTCGTCCAGTCTGAGGATCAGACGGCGCGCTTTTGGGTTAACTTCGAGGCGGACATTGATTGATTCACCGGATTTAGTTACCAGCGCCATCTTGTCGCCTTTATCGATAATCATTAAATACGTCTCGACAGCAATATGAGATAAGACTATGGCAAACCGCCTGATAGGGGAATCAATAATGAAGAAATTAATGTTTGGTGCAGCTGGTATTGCTTTACTCGCTGCGTGTGGCGGCGGCGATGCACCTGCCGAAGTGAATGTCGCAGAACCTGTTCTAAAAGAACTTTCTGTCCGAGCCGGGAATCCTGCTGAAGCCGCAAACGCGCTCGCAGCAATGTCGCTGAGCGATAGCGGAAGCGGCGTCATGTCCTTCGCTGGCAGCACAACCGACGGGGCGACCGCAACCTTCACAGACCTGACCATCACTGGCGAAGATGCCGTGACAGTCGGATCACTGGTATTCGAAGGCCTCGACATGGATAGCGGCCAGGCGAATTTTGGTAAGATGAGCCTCAACGACATCACGCTTTCTGATGAAGACGAAGATGTTGATGTGAAGCTTGGCTCGATTGAGTTGATCAACCCATCGCCAGAACTGGCGGGTTGGTTCGCTGCAAGCCTGAACGGTCAGGAAGTTCCATTCCCGTCTGCCGACAAAGTTGTGTTTGACAGCTGGTCAATCAACGGACTGACGGGCGATTTCGCTGACACCGAAGCCGCGGGCACTTTCGGCATCGACAAAATCGAAATTCGCGACATGTCAGACCTGAAAGCGGCCAAAGCCGTGATCAGCGGCATGACGCTGAATGGCACTGACGAATCAGATGGCGTCGATTTCGACATCAAGCTGGGCAGCATGACAGCGACCAATGTCGATGCGAAATTCATCAAGGCGATTCAAGAAAACGCTGATGACGAAGAAGCGATGATGTCCGCGATCATGGATATCGCTTACGATAATCCGATGGAGCCGGGCTATGACTCGTTCAAGCTTGACGATCTTGCCATTGATGTGTCTGGCGCCTCTTTCGCCATTCCAAGCATCGTTGCTGGCGTAGAACGTAACGCTGCAGGTCAGGCGGTTAAGTTCGTCACTGAGCCTTACACAATGACACTGAAAGCGGACGCTGCTGGCGGCGAAGTTGGCGAACAGCTTCTGCAAGGCCTCAGCGTCATCGGCTATGAAGAGCTCGAGCTTAAAGGCGCCAGCGTCGCAACCTACGACCCAGATACGGACATCGTGGAATTCGGCGCCGGGAATAATTATTTCGAACTCGTCGATGGTGCCAAATTCAGCTTTGGTGGCAAGATCGAAGGCTATAGCAGCTATGCCCAGGAAGTTGGGACAGCGTTTAACTTCGAAGACCTCGCCGCGGGTGCAGAGCCAGATCCAATGGCGATGACCAATGCGATGGGCAAACTGACATTCCACAATTTCGAATTCTCGATTGCGGATGACTCCCTGCTCGACCGGGCTTTCAATGCCGCCGCAACAGCTCAAGGCGCAGATCCTGCCGAAATGAAGTCTCAAATCGGCATGGGCCTCGCCATGGCGCCAATGATGGCTCAAGGCTCTGGCGTCGACATGGCACTGGTCACAGAAGCCACGACAGCGCTTTCCAGCTTCATCAATGAAGGCGGAACGCTGACGCTCAAAATGAACCCGTCAGCACCTTTGTCAGTTGCCTCAATCATGGAAAACCCTGATCCGGCAGCCTACACGAAAGAGGCTCTAGGCTTTACAGCGACGCAAAAATAATAAGCGAAACGCTGACTTCAAATTGACAAGCGCGCGGTGCATCAGCATCGCGCGCTTTTCTTTGTCCGGCAAAACGCGCATATACACGTCATGAGATTAGCTTTCTTCGGCGATGTCGTCGGCAAACCTGGCCGGCAAGCTGTGCGCGATCACCTTCCCGGTGTGCGACGGTCGCTCAAACTCGACTTCGCTGTGGTTAATGCGGAGAACGCGGCCGGAGGATTTGGGCTCACTGAGAGTATTGCAAATGAGTTCTTCGACGCTGGCGCCGACTGCCTGACCCTCGGCGATCATGCCTGGGACCAGCGCGAGGCGCTGACTTATATTGAGCGCGAAAGCCGCTTGCTCCGCCCGATAAATAATCCCGAAGCGGCGAACGCGCCGGGCAAAGGCGCGCATCTCTTCGTTCTGCCAGATGGCCGCCGCGTTGGGGTCATTCAGGCGCAAGGCATTGTGTTCATGAAACAGCTTCTGGAAAACCCCTTTGGCGCCGTCGATACGGCCCTGGATGAGATGCCGCTGGGCATCGTCGCAGATGCCGTGATTGTCGACATGCATTGCGAAGCCACGTCCGAGAAAATGGCCATGGGGCACCATTGCGACGGCCGCGCAAGCCTGGTCGTCGGCAGCCATACGCATGTCCCAACCGCCGACCACATGGTGCTGTCCGGCGGCACCGCGTATCAGAGCGATGCGGGCATGTGCGGCGACTATGACAGTGTCATCGGGATGAAGAAGGAAAACTCCTTGCGCCGGTTCGCGACCCAGCTGCCTGGACAACGCTATGAACCCGCGTTGGGCGAAGGCACCCTCTGCGGCTTGTTCGTCGAAACTGATGATGCGACCGGCCTCGCAACCCGCTGTGAGCCGATCCGGGTTGGCGGGCAATTGTCAGAATTGTTGCCAACCCTTTGAATTCTGCGGCGAGCTGGGCTAAGGCACCGGAACGAAATTCAGACAGCAGGAGCCCGCATGGCCGGCCACAGTAAATGGGCAAATATCCAGCACCGCAAAGGCGCGCAGGACAAGAAGCGCGCAGCCTTGTTTTCGCGTCTCTCGAAAGAGATCACGATTGCGTCCAAAATGGGCGGTCCGGACCCTGACGGAAACCCGCGTCTTCGCCTGGCGATTGCCAATGCGCGCGGTCAGTCCATGCCAAAGGACAATATCAAGCGCGCGGTCGATAAAGGTCAGGGCGGCGGCGGCGAAGACTATGTCGATATCCGCTATGAAGGCTTTGGCCCGGGCGGCGTCGGCATCATTGTTGAAGCGTCGACCGACAATAAGAACCGCGCCGCCAGCGAAATCCGAACGGCGTTCTCCAAAAATGGTGGCAATCTCGGTGAGACTGGCGCGGTCTCGTTTGGCTTTGAGAATGTTGGCGAAATCCAGTTCTCGCTCGAAGCCGGGGACGAAGACGCGATTATGGAAGCCGCGCTCGATGCTGGCGCCAGTGATGTCGAGAGCGATGAAGACGGCCACTTCATCTATACCGAGCGCGAAGACTTGTCTGAAGTCGCAACCGCGCTGGAAGGCAAATTTGGCGACGTCGAAGCGAAATCCACCAAATTGATCTGGAAACCGCAAAACATGGTTCCTGTTGCCGGCGACGATGCCGACACGCTGATGCGCTTGCTGGATGTTCTGGATGATCTCGACGACGTCGCGAATGTCTATGACAATTCAGAACTGTCTGCCGAAGAAATGGCGCGCCTCGCGGGCTGAATGACGCGTCCAGATCACAGCGGAACAAATACGCGTGAGAACTGAGATCTGCGCTCGCAATTTCGCGTGCGCAAGGTCATATCCGTATCTCCCCAAGACACCCATTTGGACAGACGCAAATGAAACTCACACACCCCCTTTCAATCGCACTTATTGCTGGCGGCCTCGCAACCATTGCGACGTTCGTGACGACCGCAGGCGCACAGAATTCGCCGAACGTTTCAGTGAACAGTGCGAATGTCGAATCCGCGATTTTTGCTGGCGGGTGTTTCTGGTGTGTCGAAAGCGATTTCGACAAGCTGGAAGGCGTGATTGAAACAGTATCCGGATATACTGGCGGGACGACGACCAACCCAACATACAAGACCCACACAAAACAGGGCCATCTCGAAGCGGTCCGCGTGGTCTATGATTCTTCGAAAGTCGAATATGGTGAGCTGGTCGACTATTTCTTCCGTCACATTGATCCGACAGATGATGGCGGCCAATTCTGTGACCGCGGCAATTCTTACCGATCCGCGGTCTTTGTCGACGGCGCCGAAGAGCGCAGCGAAGTCGAAACCCAGGTCCAGGCGATTGAGCAAGCCGGCATCCTGCCAGGCCCAGTGGTCACGCGCGTGCTCGATGAAGCAGCATTCTATGAAGCTGAAGGCTATCATCAGAACTATTATGAGAAGAACCCGGCCCGCTATAAATTGTACCGTGTCGGCTGTGGCCGCGACAAACGCGTCGCCAAAGTCTGGGCTGGCGAAGGCGAGAGCTAGACCGCTTCTTTCAAAACGTAATCACGGTGTTGCCGCAAGGCGTGGATGAGGTCTGCGCTTGCAGATCAGGCGTGCAACGCCCAAATAGAGCCAAAGCGCAAAAGGGAATGCACGACCATGAGCGAAGCCGCCACTTCTCCCAACATCAAAGACTCCTCTGACGACGCGTTCATGACGGACGTTATCGAGGCCTCAAATGATCAACCGGTTCTGGTGGATTTCTGGGCCCCTTGGTGCGGTCCATGCCGGACGCTGACGCCGACCCTGGAAAAGGTCATTGGCGAGCAGAATGGCAAAGTGAAGCTGGTCAAAATCAACACCGAAGAGCATCCCGGTGTCGCGGGACAGATGGGCGTGCGCTCGATCCCTTCCGTGTTCGCCTTCGACAAAGGCCGTCCGGTCAATGGGTTTCAGGGCGCCTTGCCCGAGAGCCAGGTTCGGCAATTCATTGAATCGATCCTTGGCGGCACAGATGGCGCTAAACAGCTTCAGGAAGCGCTGGAACAAGCCGAAGCCGCAGCGCAGGCTGGCGATATCGGCGCGGCGGCTCAGCTCTATGGCGCCGTGATGGAAGCCGACCCGGAAAACGCAGCGGCGATTGCCGGACTGGCGCGCTGTTATCTCGCCAATGGTGATCATGATCGGGCGCGCCAGATCCTCGATATGGCGCCGGAATCAAAAGCCTCTGACTCAGCGATCAAATCGGTTCGCACAGCATTGGACCTGATGGCCGAAGCACCACTCGACGAAGACCTTGCATCAGCAAAGGAAACCGTCGCGGCGAATCCGAAAGACCATCAGGCGCGATTTGAGCTGGCGAAAAAAATCATCGGCCAGGGCAAGAATAAGGACGCCTCGGATCACTTGCTTGCAATCCTGTCGGACAATCTCGAATGGCAAGACGGCAAGGCAAAAACCAAACTGTTGGAAATTTTTGAGGCGGCTGGTCCGAAAGATCCGATCACAATTGACGGGCGCCGCCGCCTCGGATCGCTGCTGTTTGCTTAGTCCACAGCGATCCGCACTGGCCGGCTCCCCGTTTCACCCCATTTCATGTTATGAGCTGGGAAAATAGGAGCCATCGTGGCACAGGAAACGTACCGAAAACTCACGGATTTGCCGGACACCATTCCGGTGTTTCCGTTATCGGGCGTGCTGCTCTTTCCACGCTGGTCATTGCCACTGAACATCTTTGAACCGCGCTATCTCAACATGATTGATGACGCTATGTCTGGCAGCCGGATCATTGGCATGATCCAGTCGCAAGGCGACGACCGCGTGCATCCCAGCCTTGCTGCCACCGGGTGTGCTGGGCGGATCACATCCTATTCCGAAACCGACGATGGTCGCTATCTGATCTCTTTGACAGGCATTTGCCGGTTTGGAATTGAGACCGAGCTTGATCAGGGAACGCCGTATCGACAAGTGCGCCCTGACTGGAAGCCATTCGAGAGTGATCTCGCGGCGCCGCAAGAAAACAGCCTCCCGGAGCGGCTGAAACTGGTCAACTCGCTGAAGCGCTATACCCAGATCAACGCCATGGAAGTTGACTGGGAAGCGGTTGAGCACGCGCCTATGGAAACCCTGATCAATGCCCTCTGCGCTGGCTGTCCATTCGGCACACAGGAGAAGCAGGCCTTGCTGGAAGCTCAGAATGTCGCTGACCGCGCGCAAACGCTCATCACCTTGCTTGACATGGACGTGCCCGGCGATGACAGCTCGACGGTACAATGACGGATACAAACACAGACACCACACCTGGCCCTTGCGGCGTCAGCCCGCGCCTTCTGGAAGTGTTGATCTGCCCGGTCACGGGCGGTCCGCTGGTATTTGATCGCGAGGCCTGCGAGTTGATTTCCAGGAAAGCGAAACTGGCATTCCCGATCCGCGATGGTTTGCCCATCCTGCTCGAGAGCGAAGCCCGCGACCTTGAAGGCCCGGCCTCATGAGTCTGCGCGCCTGGCCAACCGAGCTGCGCTTCTCCAAGACCAAGCGCGCGCTGACGGTCAGCTATGATGATGGCGCGACCTTTGCCCTGCCTTACAAGACGCTGCGCCTGGAAAGCCCGTCCGCAGAGGTTCAGGGCCATGGCAATGGTCCAAAACCGCCACCGCCCCTGATCAGCGATGATCTCGACGTAGAAAAAGCAGACCCGGTGGGTCGCTATGCGGTTCGCATTCACTTTAGTGACGGGCATTCCAGCGGATTATTCACCTGGGCTTATCTCAGAACGCTCGGCGAAGCTGGCGCCGCCGCCTAAACATGCCTATATGCGATGAGCACGGGGCTGGGGCGTTCGAGGACGGTCAGCTATCCGCCGACCTTAAGTTCCGTCAGGGAGCTGGCTCTGGACTGGACCGTGGTCCTAACTAACTGGCGCCCACCTAGTCTCTAGGTCGACGGGATACAAGACCAAGACGGCGTTTCCGGTCCCGTGCACTTTGCCGCCCCCCGTCACAAGCGTTATCCTCGGCCGCAACGCAGTCTGAGGCCCTAAAGGACAAAGCCCGCAGCAATCGCCGCGGGCCATATCCAATAAGCTCAACAGGTCGCGATATCCGCTCGGTTTATTTCGAGATGCGCAGATCCGAGATCGAAGTTGCAATCTGTCGGTAGGCATCGGTCAATTCGGCGCCGTTTTCAGGCTCGAAATAATATTCTGATCCGGTTGCACAATATTCCAGGACCTGTTTACCGGCTGTCGGCGCATTCAGGGCGACGGCATAGACCTTGATGTCTTCGAGTCTCATACTGTCACAAAGACTGCGAGCCTGGGCATCAGAGCTACCCTGTTCAGGGAAGATCTCTGTGTTGAAGGCACCATCTGTCATCAGGATAACGACTTTGGCGGAATCCGGCTCTGAATAGGACAGCGGGGCTGCTGTGCCGTCAAAGACCGTGTCCCAGTCTTCTGCAATGAGGTACCAGGTCCACGCCACACCGAGATGGCCAGCTGTGTATCCGCCAGCATTCAATGAGCTGATATAATTGCTCAGAGTCGTACGGTTATTGGTCAGTTCGACCGGCTCAGCCGTCCGGCATTCGTCGCCGTCATATTTGTTATCATTCGGACGATTCGGGTGACCGACTTCCCAGTCGCCGCCATCACTCTGCCAGTCTTTTTCTTCAAACCAGGCTTCCTGGTGGGCGAGATAAGCGCCAGCGCCAGGGGCTGCGTCTGTGAACTTCTCAGCCCCATCGCGTTCCCAAACACATGTAGAGGTCAAGGAATAAGTCTTAGTGACCGACTCCATATCGTCTGCCAGGACGAGGGTAAAATCGATCCGCTCGTCAAACAGTTTCGTACCCTGTCGGTTATTCTTTGAGTAAGCGCGCAGGCGGATTTCGAAATCGCCCATATCCCAGCTTTCACCAGTCATATTCGACGTCGATCCACCATCACCGTATAAGGCATAAGGCTCGACATTCTCATACTTGGTTTTCGACTCCGCGCCGGACAGGTCCATGCGCATACTTTCGACTTCGCCATACAAATCGTGCGACGAATCCATGGTCACGGCAATCGTCAGATCATCATCCATCCAGTCTTCGATCTTGATGACCGCGCCATCGCCAATTTCGGCGATCAATTCATCTGTATCCGTGTCATAGAGACCGATCAGAAAATCATCATAGACCGATCCCGATGTCAGATCGTCTTCGGTATAATCCGCTTCGATGATGTGGGTGTAAGTGCGGGTCGCAGGAACACCGGCCACGTCCTCGAAGAAATCTCCGGCATTGACCATGGCATTGTACGATACCATTGCCAGACGCGTGCTTTCTGTAATCTCACCGGTCGCACCGGCAGGCAGCAGAACATCAACGGCTTCCTGAGCAGCGATTTTGAGATTAGACAGTCGGCTGCTGCTATTCATCGAACCTGAAATATCGAACATGAAAGCGACGTCGATTTTGTCGATGCCATATTCAGATCCCGAAATGACTTTGAAGGACATTTCGGTCTGGCCGACGACTTTCATCAGATAAGTGTCCTGGCGGCACGAAATGTTCGCGTCGATTTCTTCTGAGTTTGCGACGACCACGACTGTTGCCGGGTCGCAATTCAAGCCGCCCAGACCGGCGATTTGTGCATCCAGGAATTGTTGAACCGATAGCTTAACTTCAGCGTCTGTCGCGCCGGTTTGCTTGACGCGTGCAGCGGCAAGAACGGCTGAGTCCAGGACCAGTTGTACTTTGCCCTTGCGCTTGACCGTCTGCTGAAAATCAATCGCAAACCCCGCGACAGCGACCATTGGTACCAGGCACAATGCGAATATCATCAACACATTGCCCCTGCAGTCTTTTTTAAGCTCTGCAAACATGCTCTTTTCGTAAAGCGCCAAGGCGCCCTAACGTCCCTATTTTTTTTAGGGTTATAACTGAGCGTGTTTTAGGCCTCGTTAGATTTCAATGTACGATTGCGCATGAGACGTTGAGACAATTTTTACCATTGGCGCGCCGCCCTATTGTGAGATTCTGAGGTCAGACAGCGAGAGCGCGATTTCCTTATAGGCTTTTTTCAACTCTTCGCCGTCTTGAGCATCGTAGAAGTATCCCGGATCGGAGACGCAGTATTTCAGCACGTCCTGTCCATAAGCGGGCGCCTTAAACGCAACCGCGTAGATCGAGACGCCTTTCAATTTGATATTGTCGCACAGCGCACGGGCCTGATCGCGCGCGTGACCCTGAGGGATACTCGCGTAAAAATTGAAGGCACCATCGGTCATCAGAACAATTGCCTTTGTGATGTCGGGATCGGTGAAGGCCACGGGTTCAGCATCGCCATCAAAGATCGAACTCCAACGGTCAGAGATCAGATACCATGACCATGCCACGCCCAAGTGGCCGGCGGTGTAGGCGTCTGTGGTCAGCGAGGAAACATAGTCGAGGAGCACAGTACGGTCATTTGTCAGCTCGACCGGCGGCTGTGTATTGCAATGTTCGGACGTTTGGCGGGGTGAGCCAGGTCCGACGTAACCGAATTTCCAAATGCCTCCGCGGGGGTGGGTTGGAACGCGCAGGAACCAGGCATCTTGATATGAGAGATATGCGCCGGGGCCGGGAGGGGCGTCGGTAAACCCTTCAGTGCCGATGCGCTCCAAAACGCACGTTGAGTCCAACGTGTAGCTGATCGTAGAGGTTTCTGTGTCACCGTCGACAAAGAGCCGGAAATCCAATTCCTCGTCGAAAACTCTCAGGCCCGAAAGATCGTTTTCGGCATAGGCGCGGACCCGCAAACTATATTCGCCTGTTTCCCACCTTTGACCGTCCAAATTGGCAATACCGCTATCACCATACAAGGAATAAGGCGGTATATTTTCACTGTTGTTTGCGGTCTCCTCGCCGGAAAGTGTGAGGCGGACGCTCTCGACGTCCCCCTCCAGCGTGTGGGCGCTATCGAGGGTTATCGCAACGGTCATGTCGTCCAGCGCGGACGATGGAACACGAATGACAGCACCATCGCCCAGTTCGGCGATCAGACTGCCTGTATCAGCGTCATACAGCCCGATATGCATTTCGTTGAATTGATCACCTGGTGCAAGATCATCGTCCTCGAGCGCGCGTTCAGACGTGTGATAGTAAGTCCGAGATGGCAGGACGCCGGTGACCTGCTCAAAATACGGGCCCGCGTTCAGCATGGTCGAATAGGACGACATCGCCACACGTGTGTTTTCAATAACTTCGTAAGGCGCACCGCTTGGCAACAGGATATCGAGCGCCTCGGTTGCCGCCGCTTTCAAGTCGGTCAAGCGGTTATCCGAATCCATAGAATCGGACGCGTCAAAGGTGAACGCAACGTCCAGGTGCCCGACGGTGTAATGAGAAGCGGATTCGACCAAGAAAGGCATTTCGTCTGCGCCCACCAGCTGCATCAGACTGGTTTCCTGCGTACATTCAACTTCAGCCTGAATTTGACTGTCTGCTGTGAGCGATACTGTTGGGGCTTGGCAATTCAGTCCGCCCAGATTTGCGATTTGCGCTGTTAGAAAATTCCCCACCGCAGCTTTTGTCTCGTCTTCCGGCGCGCCGGTTTGCTTGACACGAGCGGCGGCCAGAACGGCAGAATCCAGAACCGCCTGAACTTTCTGTGCGCGTTGCGTTGTGTGCTGATAGTCCAGGCAAAACCCGCACACGGCGCAGATCGGGACCAGCATCAAGCCAAACAGAACGGCCACTTGGCCAGACTGACTGGATCGGAAATATCTAAGGAAAAAAGGCATTGGCTGCGCCTCGAAATCAAGACGCCCCTCTCAACCTCAAGTAGAAAGTAGAGCTTGACGTGCAGTTATCTTCGGGGCTCAATTTCACGCAATCCTTCACACGTTTTGTTCACCAAACCTGTCCGCATGCTCTGGTCTTGATGGTCGAGTCATGTTTTTCAGGCCGCATGAAACAATATCTCGATCTCTTGCAGGATGTTCTCGACAATGGTGTCGAGCGCGGCGACCGAACCGGAACCGGGACCCTGGGTGTGTTCGGGCGCCAGCTTCGGTTTGACCTGTCCGAAACGTTTCCACTGCTGACAACGAAAAAGCTGCATTTGCGCTCAATCATTGTCGAACTGCTCTGGTTCCTGCGTGGTGATACGAATGTCCGGTGGTTGCAGGACCGCAAAGTGTCGATCTGGAACGAGTGGGCGGATGAGAATGGCGATCTCGGCCCGGTCTATGGCAAACAGTGGCGCAGTTGGGCGGCGCCGGATGGCCGCGTGATTGATCAGATCGAGTGGGTGCTCAACGAGATTCGCAGCGACCCTAACTCGCGCCGCATGGTCGTGTCCGCCTGGAATCCGGCCGATGTGCCCTCAATGGCGCTGCCACCCTGTCACTGCCTGTTTCAGTTCAATGTCATGGACGGGCGCCTGAATTGTCAGCTCTATCAACGCTCAGCCGACGTGTTTCTCGGCGTGCCGTTCAATATCGCGTCCTACGCGCTGCTGACGCTGATGATGGCCCGCGCCACCGGGCTCAAGCCTGGCGATTTTGTGCATACATTTGGCGACACCCATCTCTATTCGAATCACGTCGAACAAGCTCGCCTTCAGCTTACGCGGGAACCCTATCCCGAACCCAAAATGCGTCTAAATCCGGATAAAACCGACTTATTTGGTTGGGAATATGAGGACTTTGAACTGTTGGATTATCAAGCACATCCGCACATCAAGGCCCCGGTCGCCGTGTAATACGGTGATTTGCGAGTGGCCCTTGCAACAATCCTTTGCTAATTGATTAACAAAGGGAGTGGATCATGTCCGACGCAACGTTTGAAACCTTTTTAGTTTCCGGCCTTCTCGTTTTGATTGCGGCCGTCGCTTATCTGGCTTGGTCCGCCTGGCGCTGGGTCGACCGTGAGCGCGATATGGAGAAGCTCGCTCTGACCGGCGTCGGCCATGAAATGCGGCTTAATCTAAAGCGCATGCTGGCAGAGCTTTCCGGCGTCGTGAATGGCACGCTGAAAAGTGAAATCGACATTGTTCCGGTCGTTCACCCTCAACTGGATGCACTATTGTCTCGTCCAAACGAAGCTGACCGGCGCGGATTGACCATCATTCGCGGCAATTACAACGAGCTCAGCGCCCACAAACAATCCGTACGCGCCGCGCTTGCCAATCAGAATGATGTCGGCCCGTCCGCCAATGTTGCGGTCGATGCAGTGATTGACTCGCTGACGACGCTCTATCTCTGGGAAGAGCATAAAGGCCGTCCTCCAGAAGCCGCCCAATCAACACGCAGCTGGGACGTTCGCGACTGGATGAAATCGCGCAAGTTTCACGCCGACGCCCTGCCCGGCCTGCATTTGCGGGATGAAGTGGTCGAGCGGTTGCGAAGCCATGGCATGACCCTGACGCCCAAGCCGCTGACCTATACGGCCAGCGAATATTTCGCCATGCAATATGATCGCAAAGCAGACCGCAATGCGCCATTCTGGAAGCGCAAAGCCAAGCCCGCGGCGGCCGAAGAGGCCGAAACCATCGCCGACGAAGCGCCTGTCGAACCGGCTGAGATCGAGACAGCACCAGAGCCCGAAACTGCCATTGACGCCGCGCCGGAATACACACCGGAAGTAGAGGCTGAGACGACATATGTTGATGACGCGCCATCTGCCGAACCTTCTGCTTCGGTTGAAGCTGAAGCCGCCGATACCGGGTCTGAGTCAATCGCTGGCAGCAAACCTCTGACGCCGGGCGCCGTCCACTAATTCACCCGGCGCCAATTGCAGCTTTTTGAGCACCTGACGGGCGGTGTCGAGCGAACCGTTTACGCGCCGCTGATTCAGGCGTAAAATCCCGACAAAATGCGAAGGATACTGAGATGACTACCTGGATGAGCCGCACCCGCCTGTCTCTTCTCTCGGCTGGACTGGTCTTAGGCGTCACCGCTTGCGATGACCGCCAAGCCGCAGATATCGAGACGCCGTCCCTGGAAGCCGCGTCCGCGCCAACCGATACAGAGAAAGTGTTCTTTCAGGATCTGTTAGCGGCGCCTTTCGCAGGAAACACAGACGCTGCGGCAGAACCTGTTGATTTCGCGATTGCATTTGCCGATCTTCCTGAAGGTGTCAGCGTCCAGACCGGAACAGTGTCGGTGCTTGCTGATGGCGGTGCAACTCAGGTTGAAGACTTCGCTCTGGTCTATGACCTCGATGGGACACCTGTTGGCATCGAAGCCGATCAGGTCCTGTTCTATGCGTTTGACCCGAATGCAATTGCCGACCGAATTCGCGGCACCAATCTCGATGCAACGGCGAAAGTTGCCGACCGGATCGAAATGCGCGGCGTCAAAACCGTCGGCATGGAAGCGGTCAGCAAGCTGCTCCTGGATGAATATTTCGATGCCATCGATACGCTGACCCCGATTGATGACGGGGTTATGGCCGAGTTTAACGCGCTCGACGTATTCAATTATAATTTCGAAATGGAAAAGCTGTTGCTCGACGGCTTTGTGCTGCACCCATTCACCTATGCAAAACCAGACACCGAACCTACTGGGCCAAATCACAGCGAAGAAATCTCGCCGTTTGACGAGGAAGGCGCGGAACGCCTCGGCTTGCAAAAGGTTGGCGCCTTCGCCCGCGCCTTCAGCATAGATGCGCTGACATATGAGAATGTTTTTGTCGGCTATGCGATGCGCGATGGCGAGATTGATATGAGCATGGATATGACGCTCGGTCTGGCCGGTTTGCGCGGTTATGATCGCGGTGACATTGCCTTCTCGGGCAGCTGGGATGCCAAGTTCACGGGCATGCTCCCAATCCCGGCCGATCCTGGCGGTCCGCAGGAAGTCATCACTGTACCAATGAAAGGCGGCGTTGCGACGTCCACAATGTCAGGGTTTCGCATGGCTGATGCTATGGAGGCGCTGGCCAATTGGGAAATGCCGGATACCAGCCAGGCCGATGTGTTTGACCTCGGGCGTTGGGAACTGACGGATTACACATTCGATATTGCCGAAAAATCTCTGTTCGCGTCTGAACGGATCGTTTTTGACTCCGATTTCCATTGGCTGCTGCCCACCAAGATCGCGTTTTCGATGACCGATACCGGATACAATATTGGCAACCTGTTTGAAGTCATGACCCAGGAACTCGGCGAGGAATTAGAACCCGGCCTGACCATGGAAGATGTCCGAACGGGCCTGGCTATCGTCGAGCAGTACGGCTTTGACTGTCTGTGCGGCGATTTCGCCGTAGACATGAACTGGAGCCCAGAGAGCGGTGATATCTCTTATCGCGAACGCGGCAGTTTCGCTGACGCGTTTAGCGGCAAGACATCCGCGGATGTCGGCTTCTCAACGCCGGCAAAGATTGCCGGTCTGTTTGACCTGGACGATCCTGAAAACGGCTTTGAAGACGCATTCAAATCTGACTTTGAGTTCCGTTCCTTTGAAACCGTAATGACGGATCTTGGCGGTCTATCCAATCTGTTCGAAATGCTGCACGCGATTGGCCAAGCCTTTCCAGAGCAGGAAGGCATGGCCATGCTGGCCTATAATGATGCGGTACAGCTGCGCGCCCTGGCCGTTAACATGGTGGTGGGCATGAAGCCTATGGTGCGCCAGGAAGTGCCGAGCGCGGATCCATATATGGACGCGGTTGCTGGCTTTCTGGAAGACGGTGGAACGCTGACTCTCTCCGTGAAGCCGCCAACTCCGATCACGTTCGATTTGATCGAGTCGCTGGATGCCGCAGAGGAAGAACCCGACCCGGACACGATCCTGGAACTCATCGGGTTAACAGTTACCCACACAAAATAGGCATCTTGCTGCTTGACCCAGCGCCCGTGCCACCTCAAATCACCTGACAAGACATTTGCGGAGACTGCATGACACGCCTTGATGATGAAGCTGACGGCAAAGCAATGAGCGAGCCGAACGCGTTTCTGGAAGAAGCGCTGTTTAACGCGCGTACAATCATGTTGACCGGAGGCGTCGATGACAAACTTGCGCGCCGGGTCTGTGAACGACTTCTGGCGCTGGCATCTGATAGCGCTGATCCGATCCTGCTGGTGATTTCATCGCCGGGTGGGCACGTTGAATCGGGCGACATGATCCATGACATGATCAAATTTGTCGGTGCCCCGGTTAAAGTTCTCGGCTCTGGCTGGGTCGCAAGTGCCGGTGCTCTGATCTATTCGGCGGCGAAAAAAGAAAATCGCTTCGCGCTGCCAAACACACGCTTCCTTTTGCACGAGCCCCGCGGCGGTGTTGGCGGCCAGGCCTCAGATGTAGAAATTCAGGTCCGCGAAATCGTCCGGATGCGTGAGCGTCTGAACAAGATTTTCGCAGACGCGACCGGCCAGCCGCTTAAGAAGATTGTCGAAGATACCGATCGCGATCACTGGATGAGTGCTGAAGAAGCAGTGAAATATGGCCTCGTCAGCAAGATCGTTTCGCATCATAGCGATATCAAATAGAAGAAAACTTCGTTTGGTTTGCAAGCCGTAAAGGAATTTCGGGCAATTTCTCATACTTAAGTGTAGAGTATGAGGACCGAGTATGCCGGTTTGCCTGGGTGATTTCGTAGATAGTGCACGTCCGATTTCTGCGACGGTTCCATTGTCTAAAGTCGTCGACCTGTTTCTCGACGATCCGCAAGCTCAACATTTTATTCTCCTGCGCGACAAGCGGCCGGTCGGTTTGATTGGTCGCCATTTAGTGTTTGAATTCGCCGCCAGTACGGGTGCTGAGCATCAGTCTACATTGCCGATTGGCGATTTGATCACAGCGCGCGCGCTGATCGTGAAGGCGGAGACAAGTGTCCTGGATTTCGTTGCCAAAGCTGGCAAGAAAATCGATACCGTCATCGCCCGCGGATGTCTGGTGGTCGAAGATAAGAGATTCAAGGGGGTGCTCAGCCCAGCCAGGTTGCAGCAAGCGCTGATTGCAGCGTTTGATGACGCGTCGCTGCCAACGGAAGCTTCAGCATCTACCCCGCAACGCGCCCTTCCCGATGTAAAGTCAGCCCCACTCCTCGGCACACTGGCGCATGAAATTCGAACCCCTCTTACCGCGATTATGGGTCTCTCTGAAATGTTGGCGACCCGGATTCGCGACGACTATGAGAAGGATCTGGCGCAGACCATTGTTCGCTCTGGACAGACGCTCGACCGTATTCTGACCGACACACTGGACTATGCTGAGCTCGAGGCCGGCAAACTAAAAGTCCACAAGGAAACCGCTGACCTGACCGAGCTGACCGACGATTTGAGGCGCCTCTGGGCAGGCGAGGCATCACGGCGCGGTCTTGCTTTGCGTCTCGGATTTGTCCCGGACGGTCCGCATTTCGTGCAAGCCGACATTGGCCGCATACGCCAGATTGCCAATAATCTGATCTCCAACGCGCTGAAATTCACGCGTGAGGGCGAAGTTGGCGTGACTGTCTCGACCCAGCCTCTGGGCGGGAGCTTGATGCTGACACTTGCGGTGACCGATACCGGCCGAGGACTAACGTCTGAGCAGCGCGATACGTTTATGGAAGTGTTCGAAAAAGGTCCGGAGATTGACGGCGTCAAAGGCTGGGGCCTTGGACTGACGATTTCTCGCGCGCTGGCCACAGCGCTTGGCGGCGAGCTAACACATGCGGACAATCCGAAAGGCGGCAGTGTCTTTACACTGTGTGTTCCCGTCGCTCGAGCTTCGAACATGACCCCCAAGGGTGATGCAACAGCACAACCCAAAAAAGGCAAATTCGAGCTCGGCGATGTCTTGCTGGTCGAAGACCATGAAGCCTCGGCAATGGTCGTGATCAATGCGCTCGAGCAAGCGGGCTGGACCGTGCACCATGCCGGCACGTTGCATGCTGCTGAATCCTATACGTCGATGACCAAATTCCAGGCGGTGATTACGGATCTGCATTTACCCGATGGCAATTCCATGGGCTTCATTGAAGGGCTTCGTCGCCGCGGCGGCATCAACACGAACACGCCGGTGATTGCTCTGACCGCAGATACGACTGCCAGCCGCCGTCAGGCCTGTGTCGCTATGGGCGCTGACCGGGCCTTGAAGAAACCCGTGGCTGGACCAGAGCTGGTTGCGACCATTGCCGACGTTTTGATGTCCCGCGCCGCCGGGCAGGTTTCGACGGTTGAACTTCGCGGGCGTCTCGTCGGTTAGACGCCGCTTTTCCAGCTCTAAAAACAACATGGCGATGACAAGGCTTGCCTTGGCGATCTGAATGCGCGATCTCACCCCTATACATAGATGCTTCAGGCATACAGAGATCTTATGGGAGAAGCGCGATGCGCGACGTGAATCACTTCATTGGCGGCAAGCAAGTGGCAGGTTCGTCCGACCGGTTTGGCGATATCTACAACCCGAACACGGGTGAGGTGCAGGCGCGCGTGGCGCTGGCGACAGATGCTGAAGTCGCAGCCGCAGTCGCCAATGCGAAAGCCGCACTTCCTGGTTGGGCCGCGACCAATCCGCAGCGCCGCGCCCGCGTCATGTTCGAATTCAAACGCCTGCTCGAAGCCAATATCGATGAGCTGGCAGAGCTGCTCTCATCCGAGCATGGTAAAGTTGTCGCGGATAGCCGCGGCGATGTGCAGCGCGGCATTGATGTGGTCGAGTTCGCCTGCGGCATCCCGCATTTGCAAAAGGGCGAATATACTGAAGGCGCTGGCCCGGGCATCGATGTCTATTCGATGCGCCAACCGCTTGGCGTGGTTGCGGGCATTACGCCGTTCAATTTCCCGGCGATGATCCCGTGCTGGATGTTTGCTGTGGCGATCGCCTGCGGCAATACATTCATTCTCAAGCCGTCCGAGAAAGATCCGAGTGTTCCGCTGCGCATGGTCGAGTTGTTCATGGAAGCCGGCGCGCCGGAAGGTGTGCTCAACATGGTCAATGGTGACAAGACGGCGGTCGATGCGATCCTGACCCATCCGCTCATCAAGGCAGTGAGCTTTGTTGGCTCGTCTGATATCGCGCAATATGTCTATTCCACTGGCACGGCGCACGGCAAACGCGTCCAGGCCATGGGCGGCGCCAAGAACCACGGCATCATCATGCCAGACTGCAATATGGAACAAGCAGTCAAAGACATTGTCGGCGCGGCTTATGGCTCAGCGGGCGAGCGCTGCATGGCGCTGCCGGTCGCTGTGACCGTCGGCCAGAAAACCGGCGATGAATTTGTCGAGCGTATGTTGGATGCGGCGCAGGCTTTGAAAGTCGGCGTCTCAACCGATGCCGACGCGCATTATGGCCCGGTTGTCTCAGCCGCCCACAAAGCCAAAGTCGAGCACTATATCCAGATGGGCGTTGATGAAGGCGCGGATCTGAAACTCGATGGTCGTGGCCACACCCTGCAAGGTCACGAGAATGGTTATTTTATCGGCCCGTCTTTGTTCGACAATGTGAAGCCGGGCATGCAATCCTATGAGGAAGAGATTTTCGGACCTGTGTTGCAAGTTGTGCGCGCGGAATCTCTGGAAGAGGCGGCGGCTCTGCCGAGCAATCACCAATATGGCAATGGCGTTGCGATCTTTACGTCGAATGGCCGCGCGGCGCGCGAGTTCGCAGCTCAGGTCAATGTCGGCATGGTTGGCATCAACGTGCCAATCCCTGTGCCGGTCAGCTATCACACATTTGGCGGCTGGAAACGTTCAGCCTTTGGCGACACCAATCAACATGGCCCGGAAGGCGTACGGTTCTGGACCAAAGTCAAAACCGTCACCTCGCGCTGGCCGGAAGGCGATATTGGCGATCAGGCCTTCATCATTCCGACGATGCAATAGGCGCTGGCTCAGGCGTTTTCTGAACCGGAACTTCGAAGCCGCAAATGTCCAGAACCTCTGGAGGTTTGCGGTAGAAGAATGCCGCTTCACGGACCCGTTTTTCGGTTTTCGCATCTTCGAAGGCCTGGGTCGGCATCGCCTGGACCTGATATTTCGGCCGGATGACGCTATCCATATCGGCGGCCACCGTCATTGACATGATCTCATCGCCAACCTCTGGCGGCTGGATCACGCCGCTCTCTATCGCACGGATGCCGCGCTTGAGTTTCTGGACATATTGCATGCCATCAATCACCCGCCCGAAAATGGTCAGGTTACGGTCGAGATAGCGCTGCGCGTCGAGCACAATGTAAAACTCGGTGCTGCCGCTATCCGGATCCGTATCGCGGGCCATGGCCAAAGCGCCGGGGCAATGCAGAAGCCATTCCGATTGCAGACTGTCACTGCGGCCAACCGCAAAACCATCAATGTGACCAACCATTGGCGCAAACAGGTCAGCATTGCCAAGCGGGACAAATTTGGCATCTGAAAGCGGGCGATCATTCTCATTCTTCAAAACCGGAAACTGTTCGATGGCATCGTCATCCTGCAGCCCGCCTTGCGCGACGAATGTATCAATAACGCGGTAGAAGCGTGTCCCATTATAGACATCGTCGCGGACCAGCTGGCGGAACTGATCGGCGTGATTGGGGGCGAAATCAGGGTTCAGCTCAACAACTATGTCGCCATAGGTGGTCTCGATCAGGATCAGATTTTCGGGCGCGACATCGCGCCAGTCCGGCGCCAATGCGGAGGCGATTTCAGCTTCCGTTACAGTGGTTTCAGCTGCGTCTTGCGCCTGACAGGCGGCGGCAACAGACAGCGCCAGGGCGCCAAAAATGATCGATCGCATATATTCGCTCCTAAGTCCCAGACCGCCAAGCCTAGGAGGCCTCGCGGATTTTGACCAGTCAAAGCGCATTCGCTTACCTCAAGGTCATTCTTGCGGGCGAGCAGGGCGGCAGGTACGAGAGCCGCATGACACATACTGGCTATGAACCTCTGACCTCGATTGATGCGATTACCGCTGGGCTCGCATCGGTTGGTTATATTTCCACGCGAGAGATTTCGACCGCGATCTATCTCGCGCATAATTTGCGCAAACCGATCCTGATCGAAGGCCCAGCCGGGGTTGGCAAGACCGATCTCGCGGCCTCCATGGCGCGGTTTCTGGATGTCTCGCTCAACCGTCTGCAATGCTATGAAGGCCTCGATGAGGGCAAAGCGCTGTATGAGTGGAAATATGGCAAGCAGCTGCTCTACACGCAGCTTCTGAAAGAAAAGCTCGGCGAAGTCATGGACGGTGCGGGCACATTGAACGCCGCGTTCGATAAGCTCACATCATTCGAAGACCTGTTTTTCTCCGAAACCTTCCTCGAGCCGCGCCCTCTATTGACGGCGATGCAACAGGATCAAGGCTCGGTTCTGCTGATTGATGAAATCGACAAGTCGGATGAGGAGTTTGAAGCCTACCTTCTGGAAGTGCTGTCTGATTATCAGGTCACAGTCCCGGAGATCGGCACGATCAAGGCGCAAGTGCCGCCTTTGGTGATCCTGACCTCGAACAATATTCGTGAGCTTGGCGACGCCCTCAAACGCCGCTGCCTGCATCTGCACATCGATTTCCCTGAAGCCGCCCGCGAGCAAGCGATTGTTCGGGCGCGCGTGCCAGATGTTTCGGAAGCCCTGCTCTCGCAACTGGTCGAATTTGTTCAAGGCCTGCGTGATCTCGACATTCGCAAACGCCCTTCAATCTCTGAAACCGTCGATTGGGCGCGGACCCTGCTGCTCATGCATGCAACAGAGCTTGATGAAGACATGGTGCGCTCAACACTCAACGTTCTGTTGAAGCATGAAAGCGACATCCAGGCCGTCGACAAGGACGTGCGGACCCTCGCCAGGGCCGCCGCGACGAAGTCTTAAATGGCCGAACAGGTCCTCACCGACTTTATACGCGCGCTGCGCTCTGCGGACGTGCGCGTCTCAACCGGTGAGGCAATCGATGCAGCTGAGGCGGTGAAGCTGATTGGCTATTCGGATCGCCAGCGCCTGCTCGATACGCTTCGCTGTGTGCTGGCCAAATCACCGACAGAGAAACTCGCGCATGACCGCTTGTTTGATCTCTATTTTTCGCGTCGGCCAACGCCGCAATCTGACCCCCCCGCAGACCAGGACGAGGCCTCGGACGAAGACTCTGACGGCCCGGGTGATATGCTCGACTTGCTTGAGTCCGGCGATGAAACGGCAATTGCCATGGCCATGGAACAGGCTGGGCGCGACGCCGGTCTGCAAGACATTCGGTTCTCGACTCAGGTGTCCTACTTTGCCCAGCAAATGATGAAATCCCTCGGCGTTGAGCGGCTCGAAGGCGAAATGATGGACGCGTTTCGCGAGCGTACCGAAGAGGGCCAGGCCCGCGCTGGAGAGTTGATTGAAGGCCGCAAGGAAATGTTTGGCCGGGCCCGGGAGCACGCCAAGCAGGCGTTTGAAACCTATGGCGCTGGCGCGACGCTGGCGTTCCGCGAAGATGTGCTCGCTGAAACGGCCTTAACGGCGCTGGATGTCCGTGATTTGGCGCGCATGCAGGCATTGGTGCAGAAAATTGCCAAACGGTTGGCCGTCAAACATTCGCGCCGCCGCCGAAAGAAGAATCGCGGCCAGCTCGATGTTCGCAAAACTTTGCGTGCCAATGCCGGGTTTGACGGCGTACCCTTTGATCTCGCCTGGCGCCAGACCAAACGCGACCGCGCTAAAATTGTTGCGGTTTGTGATGTCTCCGGATCTGTGGCCCGCGTGGTCCGGTTCTTCCTGATGCTACTCTACAGCCTGAACGAAGTGGTGCCGGACATTGAATCCTTCGCTTTTTCCGGGCGTCTGGAGGACGTCGGCGAGACGTTGGAGAACAAGGAATTCCTTGCAGCCATGGATGAGATCATCAACTCGATCGGGATGAGCTCAACAGATTATGGTCAGTCACTGTCTGATATGCGGATGAACCATTGGAATGTTCTTGATCGCCGAAGCACGTTGATCATTCTTGGCGATGGCCGATCGAATTATGGCGATCCGCGCGTCGATCTGTTCCGCGAAGCTGCAGCGCGCGTGAAGCGCGTCATCTGGCTCACTCCGGAAGGTGAGACGCAGTGGGGCAGCGGCGACAGTGAGCTTCCGCGCTATCGTCCGCACTGTCACACAATGAAACAGGTGACGACGATCAAAGACCTTGAGCGCATTCTGGATGAGGCCCTTTCTCGCTATTAGTGGTGCGCTACTAATAAGGCGCGAGTTGCCCGGCAATATGGTCGGCGAGGAGCTGGCCCGCGGGCGTTAGCATAAGCCTATTTCCAATAATATCCGCGAGTCCGTTTGCCTTGAGCGTGTCCAATATTTCCGGCTTCGGGCGGCACCCAAACAGGGATTCAAACCGCGCCAGGTCCATACCATGCACAGGGCGCAGCGACATGGCCAGAAACTCCCGAGCGGTGTCGAGGGTCGTGAGCTGAGTCTCAACCGGGCGCGGGGATGACAGATAATCAGCTGGACGGCGCGGCGCTTCTGTGGCGATCCGGGTCCCGTTAACGGTCAGCCGTCCATGCGCACCAGGCCCGACACCAATCCAGTCGCCACTGGCCCAATAGATATGATTGTGACGCGATTCAAACGCTGGCCCGCGCGCATGGTTTGAAACTTCATAGGCGTTCAAGCCATTTTCGGCGCAAATGGTTTGCGTCAATTCATACAAATCGGCCTGATCATCGTCGGGCATGGGCGAAATCTCGCCCCGCGCCGCTCTTTTGCCAAAGGCGGTCCGTTCTTCAATGGTCAGTTCGTAAAGCGACAGATGCGGCGCCCCCGAGCGCAGAACCTCGCGCAGTTCGCGCTCCCATGCGTCCAATGATTGCTCGGGTCGGGCATAAATCAAGTCGACAGAGTGATTGTCAAAAACCGCCTGGACCTCGTCCAGCGCGGCGCGCGCATTCTCGGCATTATGGTCGCGTCCGAGAAAGGAAAGCGCTGCATTATCCAGCGATTGAACGCCAAGAGAGAGGCGATTCACCCCGGCATCCCGCCATGCACGAGGGGTGTCCCTCAAAACATCATTGGGATTTGTTTCCAGTGTAATTTCAACGTCTTGCGCTACATCAAACGAATCGTTCACCACTTCAAGAAGGCGACCGATCTGGGACGCTGAGAGCAATGATGGCGTGCCACCGCCGAGAAATACGGAATCGAGCGCAGGATGCTCGGGCAGCTTTGTGCGATGCGCCCGAATATCGGCAATGATCGCCTCGAGCAGCGGCTCTGCGTCCCGGTCTTTCGCGGCATAGACGTTGAAATCGCAATACGGGCAAACCCGGGCACAATAGGGCCAGTGAACGTACAGCCCAAAGCCGTAATCTGGGCCCACAGGCGACATTACAGCAATGCTGCTTTCAGCTTCTCGAAGGCGACAGCGCGGTGGCTCATGGCGTGTTTTTGTGCTGGGTCGAGCTCAGCGAATGTGGCCTCATGACCAAGCGGTACAAAAACCGGGTCATAGCCAAAGCCCATTTCACCGCGTGGCGGCCAGGTCAGGGTGCCCTCAATTTCACCGCGAAAAGTCATTTCATGCCCGTCCGGCCAGGCGACGGCGAGGCAGCTGACAAATTTTGCACTACGGTCTTTGGCGTCAATGTCTTGGAGTTCGCGCTCGACTTTTTTCATGGCGATGTAGAAATCCCGCGGCTCGCCCGCCCAGATCGCTGTATGCACCCCGGGCATGCCGCCAAGGGCCGTGACTTCCAGGCCGCTATCGTCCGACAAAGCCGGCGCGCCCGTGGCCTGCGCCGCCGCGCGCGCCTTGATCAGCGCATTGCCCTCAAAGGTCAGCTCGGTTTCATCGGGTTCGTCCAACTGTAATTGATCCGCTGAGACAACTTCAAAGCCGAGCGGCTCAAAAAGATCTTTGAGTTCAACCACTTTGCCCTTGTTGTGCGTGGCAGCGACCAAACGGCCGGGTATTAGCTTTCGCGACATGCAATGTGGCTCCGTTCTTGCTTTTTAAACGAATAACCTTATCGTTTAACGGTAAGTTCGTGACTTTCTGCTATGTGACAAACGTAGCGATAATACAAAAGGATGACTGCAACGCATGTCAGGCACTCGCAAGAATTCAATAGCAGCGGTTCTGTCAATCGTTCTGCGCGTTATTTTTTGGGTCGCCGTGATCGTGGGTGGCTTTTCGCTTATTCTCCTGTCACTGGGCTTGATTGGTAGCCTGAATGGCGGAGAGGTTGCGATACCAGGCGCGAAAGCGATCGCCGGCAATGTGCCCGTCGGTCAGTTCGTCGCCGCCATAATCTACGCGATCCTCTCATTTTCAACGATCGCCTATGTCTGTTTTCACTTGCGAAAAATTCTTGTGACGCTCGCGGATGGGGATCCATTTGTCCCGGAAAATGCGCCGAGATTGTTACGAATCGCCTTGGCGATGGGCGCCATGGAAATTTTGAGAATTGTCGCACTGTCGATCGTCGGTTCTACCATGGATATGGGAACGAAAGTTGGTTCTGACGCCGAATACGTGATGTCAGTAATGCCGAATTTAGCGCTTTGGGGAGCCGTAATCGTGCTGCTCATCCTGGCGCAGGTCTTCAAAGAAGGCACCCGCCTTCGCGAAGAAGCAAAAATGACAATTTAGGAGGGCCATAAGATGTCTATTCGTGTGACCCTTGATCGGGTGTTGTTGGAAAAAAGAATGTCCCTGACTGAGCTCTCAGAGCGCGTCGGTGTGACCCTTGCCAACCTGTCCATCTTGAAAACGGGCAAAGCCAAAGCCGTGCGCTTCTCGACGCTCGAGGCGCTGTGCCGAGAGCTGGATTGTCAGCCCGGTGATATTCTCGTCTTTGAAGACGGCCAAAGCGACAAAAAGAGCGAAGCGGCCTAGCTGAGCTGCTCCGCCAGCAGGGCCAAAGCGGCCTCTGCAAACAGATACATATTCTCTTTGCGATCGGAGAGGCCGGTTTCGACTGTGCGCGAGACCTCTACCCCGTCGCCGATCACACCGGCACAAACATGCCCTGCCGCATCGCCATAGCCATTCCCGCTTGGCCCGGAAGCGCCCGTTTCACACAGGCCCCAGTCGGCGCGTAACTTGCCGCGAATGCTCCGCGCCATGATCAACGCATAAGGCTCTGTCGATGAGCGATGACCCTGCAAGTCCTCGCGCTCCATCTTCATCAATCCCTTGAATGCCTGCGGCGTGTAAATGATGCCAGCGCCGCGATAGAAGCGCGAGGCCCCTGGCACCGCGAGCAAAGCCGCTGAGATCAGTCCGCCGGACGAGGATTCCGAAACCGCCAAGGTCTCGCCGCGCGCCAGCAATTTGGCACCAACCGTTTCTGCAAGCGGGAAAAGACGCTCCATGATCTAGCCCAGCGCTTTTTTCTGCGCCGCGAACAATTCCGTGCAGCCTTTTTCTGCCAAGGCCATCATCGTATCGAGCTCAGTCCGGGTCATCGGGCGTTCTTCGCCTGTGCCCTGAACTTCGATAAAGCCGCCATCTGAGCTCATCACGACATTCATGTCGGCCTGGCCGCCACTATCTTCAGGATAGTCAACGTCGAGCACGGGCACATCCTTATACACACCGACGGAAATCGCCGCCGCCTGTTTGAGGATCGGATCACGGCTGATCACGCCTTCTTTTTTTAAATACCGGCAGGCCATCGCCAAAGCGACAAAGCCGCCTGTGATCGAGGCTGTGCGGGTGCCGCCATCGGCCTGGAGGACGTCGCAATCAATCGTGATCTGGTTCTCGCCAAGCGCTTCAAGGTCGACGACAGACCGCAAAGAGCGGCCAATCAGGCGCTGGATTTCCTGTGTCCGTCCGGACTGTTTACCGGCTGCAGCTTCGCGCCGACCGCGGGTGTGCGTGGCGCGGGGCAGCATGCCATACTCGCCCGTGACCCAGCCGGATCCGGTGCCGCGCATCCAGCCTGGAACCTTGTCTGTCCAGCTGGCGGTGCAGAGCACGTGCGTGTGCCCAAACTTGGCCAGGCATGAGCCTTCCGCATAGCGCGTTACACCAGTCTCCAGAGAGACCTCTCGGAGTTGATCTGCGGTGCGTCCGGAGGGGCGAGCAAAGTCTGTCATCTGCTTCTATCTTTCATAGCTTGAGCTGCACGGCGCAAATTGCGGGTTTTGCGAGTTGTGTCTAGGCTCAACTCACAATGGATGGGACGACGCGCGTGGACATTGAAGAGATGAAAGCCCGAGCTGTGCGGTCAAAGCGTCCGCGCCGCAGTTTCGGGTATGAAATCGCGCGGCTTCTTTTCTATGGTCTCTATCGTTTAATGGGCTGGCGCGTGCTCGGCGAAGCGCCCCCGGACAAGAAACTGGTGATCATTGCAGCGCCGCATGAGACCAATTGGGATCTGACCCAAATGCTCGGCATCGCGTTCTATTACCGCATTCCTGTGCGCTGGATGGGCAAGAAGAGCCTCGGCGAAGGCCCGTTTGGCTGGTTGATGCGCTGGTGGGGCCTGCTGCCGGTTGACCGCAAAGGGACCGGCCGGGTGGTAGATCAAGTCGTGGAGGCCTATCATCAGGCGGACGAAATGGCCCTGGTGATTGCGCCGGAAGGCACCCGCGCGGATGTCAAAGCCTGGAAGACCGGTTTTTACAATATTGCGCTCGAAGCCGAAGTGCCCGTGGCGCTGGGCTTTATAGATTATGCCAACAAGTTTGGCGGCCTGGACGGAACATTGGTGCCCTGCGGCGACTATGAAGCCGACATGGAAAAGGTCGCAGACTTCTATCGCACGCGGGTTTCGAGATTCAATCACCCTTTGACGGGCGAGAGCTTGGAAGGCGACCGCGAGACGTAACCGGCGCGGCTTTTGAGGCTCTATTTGGGACGCTCAAGCCTTAGGCGCGCATCCAATGATCCGCGACCGGTCGTTGCGTTTAGGCACGATCGCAAGAGAGCAAAGTTAGACAGAAACATTTATTGGGAGTCGCTCGAAATGATTGTTCTTAAGCTTATTGCACTATGTTTGGCTGTGTTTATGGCTTTCTCGATATGGATAACTTGGGACAAGTATAATCGGCACACATCCGAGATATCAAAAGGTGCGGGAGAACCCGGTTCTCTGCGAAGAGAAAACTACGAGTATCATCTGGCGCAGTACAGACAGATGGGTCAAGACGTTTGGGTCTACCTACTTTATTTTCTGATTGGCGGCATATGTTTGTTTTTCGTCTTTTCGTGAACTTTGGCCGAACGAGAGGGCCTTGATGTCGCCGAATACCTGGCGGGGCCCTCCTGCGCCCACCCCCCCGGCAACACCCGCTCACGCCCTTTGCGATTGAAACCGGGCGCGCTGCACACTATTCAAGCCGTATGAGTTCAAACACGTCCCTGATGCAGGCGCTCAATCAGCGTTCTCGCAGCATTTTCAAGCAGATTGTCGAGACCTATCTCGAAACTGGCGAGCCTGTCGGGTCGCGCACCCTGTCGAAAGCCGGGATCAAACTGTCGGCCGCATCGATCCGGAATGTCATGGCGGACCTCACTGAGCTCGGCCTGCTGGATGCGCCGCATGTCTCTGCCGGACGGATGCCAACGCATGCGGGCCTGCGCCTGTTTGTCGACGGCTTTCTTGAAATGGGTGATCCCGGGCAAGATGACCGGGCGGCGATTGAAGGCCGCTTGAACGGCGCCGGGCGCGACCTTGGCGGCGTTCTGAAAGAAGCCTCATCGCTCCTCTCTGGCCTCGCGGGCGGCGCGGGTCTGGTCTCGTCGCCGACGCAGGACGCAGCCGTGCGGCATGTCGAATTCGTTCCGCTGTCCACGGGCGAAGCCCTTTGTGTGCTGGTCAAGGAGCAAGGCGATGTTGAAAACCGGCTGGTGAAAATTCCGCCGGGACTGCCGCAAACCGTTTTGATCGAGGCGGGAAATTATCTCGCCGCGCGCATGAAAGGGCGGACCCTTCACGAAGCCGCCGCGGAGGTGCGCTCCGAGATCGCCACGCGCCAGGCCCAACTTGACGCCGCCACGGCGGACCTGGTGCAACGCGGGCTGGCAGAATGGAGTGGCGCTGCGCCTGGGGAAGAGCGACGCCTGATCATTCAAGGCCGCGCCAACCTGCTGGAAAACGATGCTGCTGCTGATGATATGGAGCGCGTGCGCCAGCTATTTGATGCGCTTGAGCGCCAGCAAGGCTTGCTGGAAGTGCTCGATTCGACGCGCGATGCTGATGGCGTGCGTCTTTTTATCGGGTCGGAAAACAGTCTTTTTCCGCTTTCGGGTTCAAGCGTGATTGTCGCTCCCTATATGAACGCCGAACGTCAAGTGATTGGCGCCCTCGGAGTGATTGGACCAACCAGGTTGAATTATGCGCGGGTGATTCCAATGGTTGACTATACAGCACGGATGGTTGGAGAGGTGCTTGGAAAGCGCCGCCAGGAATAAGTGAGTAAAAGCATGAGTGACGAAACAGTCAAAGACGACAACGCGCCAGACATTGGTCCAGCAGCGACTCAGGCAGAGCTGAAAGCCGCCGCGGATGACATTCTGAAGGCGGCCAAAAAGGCTGAGCCCAAAGCCGAAGAAGAAGTCTCTGAAGAAGAGACGGATCTCGAAGGGCCGATTGAGCTGACCGCGGATCAGCAAATTCTCGCGCTCGAAATCGAAAAGCAGGAAATGCGTGATCAATTGCTGCGCGCGATGGCGGAAATGGAAAATCTCCGCAAACGCTCAGAGCGCGAAAAGCTTGATGCGCGCGTCTATGCGATTGAGAAATTTGCCGGCGATCTGCTCAGCGTCTCGGACAATATGGCCCGGGCGCTGGAGGCTTTGCCAGAAGCCGAACGCGAAGCGCTGACCGAGGGCGGCAAAGGCCTGCTCGGCGGCATCGAGATGACGCATAAAGAACTGCACACTGTGCTGACCCGTCACGGCGTCACGCCAATCGAAGCAGAACCAGGCGCCGCGTTTGATCCCAACTTGCACCAGGCGGTGGCAAACATTCCGTCAGAGCACCCGAACGGCACGATTGCGAGCCTGTTCCAGGCTGGCTGGCGGATCGGTGACCGCACCTTGCGCGCGGCCATGGTCGCGGTCAGCGCTGGTGCGGCGAACTAGTCCCCCAGCCGCCAGGCTGTGACGGTTCCCGGCTGCCAGTTCGGGACGATGATCATATCTCCGACGCGCGTCAGGTCGTTCTGATAGATCGTATCTTCCTGCGTATCGTGGAGCTCTGTGATCTCGCCGCTGGCCGTGACATGCCAGATCTGGCCAGGCCAGGAAGAGACCAGATAGCTGCCATCATCGAGGACAGCGATCCCATCGGCATTCTCCATTCCGGTGGCGATCTCAGTCAGATCGCGGGCGCCGCGGGTTTCAAACAGACTGCCTGAACTCATCGTCGCGATCAGCAAGCGGTCGCCATCCGCGGTCAGGCCATTAATCCCGCCAAGACGGTCATCCGCGAGCCATTCCTTATAGCCGTTTACATCGACTTGAAAAATCCGCGCCGAGCCGGAATCGCTCATATAGACACCGCCTTGCCAGACTGTGATATCATTCAGAAAGCCCGCGCCGTCGACGGGATAAGTGTTCTCGACCTGCGCCGTTTCGATATCGATGACATGATAAGCGTCATAGTCTGAGACAAAGAGTTTGCCGTCTCTGATCGCCATGCCTTTTGGCGCATTCAGGCCTGTAATCCACTTTTCGTCGAGGATTTCGCCCGCCAGCGAGAGGCGCGAGATCCAGCCTTCGCCATCCTTCTCATTGCCTTCGCCAGCGACATTAGAGATGAAAAGAACGTCATCTGCATAGGCGACGCCTTCAGGGAATGAAAAGCCGTCCGCCACCCATATTTGCTCAAGCTCCGGACGCGCCGCAGGGACTGTCGCATCGCTGACAGGTGATTCTGTTGACGGAGGCGTGTCCGTTAGCGACGGTCTATTTTCGCTGTTTGGCGCGACGTCTTGTGCGGGCGCGCAAGCAAACAGGGCCAGGCAGGAGATCAATACTAAGCGGCGCATCTCTGTTCCTCTTGGGGTTTTGTTACAAATGTAATGCAACGAGGGCGGGTTTGGCCAGCAATAAGTTCTCGCTTTCAACTCCACTTTCCCCCTTGAACATGTCCTGACGTTTCCCACATGCGTGAGGAAGCGAGCGTGAGCGGACTGAAACACCGTCTTCACCTTCGCGTATCTTTGTGTATAGAGCCGCAGGTTGCTGGTGCTGCATAGCAGGCCAATTCAAGGCAAAAAGCGGTGGCTTAGGAGAGAAATATTATGGGTAAGATTATTGGAATCGACCTCGGCACGACCAATAGCTGCGTCGCTGTCATGGACGGCGGAGACGCCAAAGTTATTGAAAACTCAGAAGGCGCGCGGACCACACCGTCTGTTGTGGCTTTCACCGAAGGCGACGAACGCCTGATCGGGATGCCAGCGCGCCGCCAGGGCGTGACCAATCCGGACTTCACGTTCTACGCCATCAAGCGCTTGATCGGTCGCACCTTTGACGACCCGACCGCGCAAAAAGACAAAAAACTCAGCCCGTTTGAGATCGTCAAAGGTCCAAATGGCGACGCCTGGGTCAAAGGCCGCGACAAGGATTACGCGCCGCAAGAAATTTCAGCCTTCATTCTGACCAAGATGAAGGAAACGGCTGAAGCCTATCTTGGCAGCGAAGTCACTCAAGCGGTGATTACGGTCCCGGCTTACTTCAACGACGCCCAGCGCCAGGCGACCAAAGACGCCGGCAAGATTGCGGGTCTTGAAGTGTTGCGGATCATCAATGAGCCGACTGCTGCGGCGCTGGCTTATGGTCTTGATAAAGACGAGAATAAAATCATCGCGGTCTATGACCTTGGCGGCGGGACATTTGATGTCTCACTGCTCGAGATTGGTGACGGCGTGTTCGAAGTTCTTTCGACCAATGGCGATACCTTCCTTGGCGGTGAAGACTTTGACCTGCGCATCGTCGACCACCTTGCAGGTGAGTTCAAAAAAGAGCAGGGCATTGACCTGAAAGCCGACAAGCTGGCACTGCAGCGTCTGAAAGAAGAAGCTGAGAAAGCCAAGAAAGAGCTGTCCTCTGCGTCGTCTTACGAAGTGAACCTGCCTTTCATTACCGCCGATGCCTCTGGTCCTAAGCACCTGAATATCAAGCTGACCCGCGCCAAGCTGGAAAGCCTGGTCAGTGATTTGATCAAACGCACGATCGATCCATGTAAGAAAGCGCTGGCGGATGCTGGCAAGTCTGCAGGCGAGATTGATGATGTCGTATTGGTTGGCGGTATGACCCGTATGCCTGCGGTCCAGGAAGCTGTGAAAGGCTTCTTCGGTAAAGAGCCGCACAAAGGTGTGAACCCGGATGAAGTTGTGGCCCTTGGCGCGGCGATCCAGGGCGGTGTTCTGCAAGGCGACGTCAAGGACGTGGTCCTGCTCGACGTGACGCCTCTGTCGCTTGGTATCGAAACATTGGGCGGTGTGTTCACACGCCTGATCGATCGCAACACAACGATCCCGACCAAGAAGTCGCAAACCTTCTCAACTGCGGAAGACAATCAGCCAGCTGTGACCATCCGCGTGTTCCAGGGTGAACGCGAAATGGCGGCCGATAACAAGAATCTCGGCCAGTTCAATCTGGAAGATATTCCGCCGGCTCCGCGTGGTGTGCCGCAAATCGAAGTTACTTTCGATATTGACGCGAACGGCATTGTGTCAGTCGGCGCCAAAGACAAGGCGACCGGTAAAGAGCAGCAAATCACCATTCAAGCCGATGGCGGTCTCAATGATGCTGACATCGACGCGATGATGAAAGACGCTGAAGCCAACGCCGAAGAAGACAAGAAGCGCCGCGACCTGGTTGAAGCCAAGAATAATGCTGAAAGCCTCGCGCATCAGACTGAGAAGCAGCTCGAAGAGCATGGCGACAAGGTCAGTGATGAGGTCAAGAAAGAGATCGAAGACGCAGTTGCGGCTCTGAAAACCGCAGCTGAAGGCGAAGATGCCGCAGAGATCCAGGCCAAGCATCAGGAACTGATGACGGCAGCAATGAAACTCGGCGAAGCGATCTATGGCGCGCAGCAGGAAGAAGCGGCAAGCTCAGACGCCGCTGCGGACGCTGCAGCTGAAGACGGCGAAGACGTGGTCGATGCCGACTTTGAAGAAGTCGACGACGAGAACCGCCAGAGCGCTTAACGGGCTCTAATCGCGGATCGAAATGATCAGCACAAAATCAGAAGAGCCCGCGCCGAATGGTGCGGGCTTTTTTGTTTAAGGTGTCCTCTCTCACTGATGCGGACGCTTGTAATGTCTGCATTGGGTCAGGAGCGGACCTCGGCTGAGTGGCTCACTCAGTGCGTTTTTTGATCCGTAAAGCAACAAGTGTAATCAGCACAGATAAGATCGCCCAAATGATAGCGATTGCTACACTCAAAGGTAGCACTGTCGCTAACAAAGACGGGCCAGTGCCGGTTACAAACTCCTGATAAAGGGTATACAGAATCAGCGCTAGCTCGAACGCGCCAACGCCCCACAGGAAGATCGGCTGGAAAATCTCAACGAATTGAGTTTCGAAGTCTGGCTGGGTGTTCATGAGGTCAGGGTTATCCCAACCATTCGATTTAAGGCAAGTGTACCAGCAACGTTTCAAACAGGAAAATAGGTTAGCATTGCCGGGTACAGATGATTTCGGCGTCCAACTTAGACAATTCAAACAAGGGCCAATAAAGCCACGCATGTCCGGTAAGACGCCGCGAGCAGTGGTTAGCTTAGAGTCTTAAACTCGCCCCAAGTAAACCGCTCAGCACGCCTACAGTCTTTACCGGATCAGATGCACGATGACGTGCAGATCCATCTTCAATCCTTGCGTGACGGCAGGAAAATCACAAACCGCGTGCCGGAATCGCTGGTCTCGCCAAGTTCCAGATCGCCGCCCATGGCGCGCGCCAGGTCGCGCGACAGTGCCAGTCCCAGGCCCGTCCCGTCCCGCCGAGTGGACCCCGCAAAGGCTTTGAACAGATTGGTCTGGGCTTGGTCCGGCAGACCCGGTCCGGTGTCGGCGACGCTGAGCACTGCGCCGTCATAACCCACAGACACCGCGCCTTTGCTTTCCATCGCTTCAGCAGCATTGCGGATCAGATTGGCGCAGATGCGATGCAAATGATCCGGATCAGCCGCCGCGGTTGCTTCGTCGACAATTTCGTTCGCGAAGCTCACCTCCGGATGCCCGGCGAGCGCCTCTATGGCAGCTTCATCGACAATGTCATGCAGGCGCACGGATTGAATATTCGCTTCAGGCGCTGAGGACCGGCCATATTTCAATGTATCACTGGCCAACCTGATCGCCCGCTCCAGCGCTCGCTCCAGGCGCGGCAGGCTTTTGGCGACGCGGGGGTCGTCTGATCGCGACAGCGTATCTGATACCAGCTGCGCGGTGGCCAGCGAGTTGCGCAAATCGTGATTGATCTTGGCCACCGCTTCACCAAGTTGCGCCAGGCGTTCTTGCTGGCGAAAGGCATTCGACACCGCCTCTTCCATATCCGACAAGGCGTTTTGTGCCCGGCCAATCTCATCGCTGCGCGGGGTCGGCGACAGGCGTCGCTTCCAGCTGCCTGGTTCGTCTTTGATTTGCTCCACCGATTGTGTGACCCGCCGGATCGGGCGGACGACTGTCATCAGCAGCATGAGATAGATCAGCCCGCCAGTAACAATAGAGATCAGCATGGACAGGCCGAGTATGTTCAGCCCATAGGCCTCGAGTTCGGAGCGCAGACCTTTTTCATCGACGACGATTTCAATCACCCGTCCTGCCCGCGACCCGGCCGCCCGAACAACCAGAAACCGATCTCGCTTGGCAAAGAATGTGCCGAGCGTGTCGCGTATTTCAGAGATGTCAGGCGTGTCATCGAACAGGACTATTTTGCGCGTACAGCAAATTTCTTCGCCAGGATTGAGGATCATGTCCCGGCGCTCATCATAGAGCTCGGCCACGGCCAGAACCATGGCGCTCTCGAGCAGCTGTTGTTCAAGCTCTTCAGAAACCATCCGGCTCGGCGCGGCCTCCAGTGACAAGGCTGCGAGGCGACCCGCTTCAATCTGGTTCTCCAACCAATTATTGCGGAAACTGGTGGCACTCGGCACAAAAATCAGGGCCTCGACCACAAGCACGCTGACAATGGCGATCATGAACAGCCTGAAGGACAGGCTGTTTCGCCATCGCAAAGCGCGCTTTGGCGCGGTCGAGTCCAGTGTTTCGTTCACCGTTCGGCACGTAGCCTATGGGATACGTTGCAGCAAGCCGACAAGCGTGCGTGAGGCCTTGCCAAAAACAGTCGGTGTGAAATGCGCGCTGGCGGCGCGCTTCACCACTTCGGCCCGGGTTGGGTATGGCGAGATGAAATTGGTCAGCGATTGCACGCCCAATTTGTTCGACATGCCATAACCGACAATCTGAATGATATCGCCGGCCCCATCGCCAACAACAGACGCGCCAAGGATCTTGCCTTTGCGGATCACCAGTTTGGCCTCGCCCAGAGTTTTGCCCTCGGCAATGGCGCGGTCATTCTCATGGAATGGGAAGGATGAGGTCGTGACGCTGTCGCCATATTGCGCGCGCGCTTCAGCTTCGGTCAGGCCGACCTGCGCCACTTCCGGGGCGACATACGTCACGGCCGGGAGCGGCAGATCGCTGGCTTTACTGCCTTGCTTGAACAAGGCGCGGCGCGTGAACACACTGGCATGCCAGCCGGCAAGGTGAGTAAACTGGCCCTGACCCGCAACATCGCCAAGCGCCCAGACGCGCGGATTCGACACCGAACGAAGCTTGTCACTGGCTTGAATGCCGCGGCGATCATAATCGACTTTGCCAGCGTCCAGATCGAGGCCATCGAGCACGGCGCTGCGGCCCACGGCGACCAGCAAATGCGTCCCGGTGACAGATTGCGTGCCATCATCGCTTTCGGTTTCGACCGTGACATTGCCTTCGGTGCCCGTGACTTTCACAGCTTTGTGGCCTTCGAGGATTTTGACGCCCTCTTCGCGGATCACATCGACGGCAATCTTGGCATGATCCGCTTCAGCCCGGGCCATGGCGCGGCCCATTTCAAGTACGGTTACTTCAGATCCGAGGCGGTGAAAGGCTTGCGCCATTTCCATCCCGATCGGTCCGCCACCCAGGATCACCAGATGCTTTGGCTGCTCGGGCAGTGAAAAGACACTCTCATTGGTAATGTAAGGCGTTTCAGCGAGCCCTGGAATTGGCGGAATGAACGCCGTCGAACCAGTTGAGACAACAATCCGGCGCGCAGTCGCTTCTGTCGTGTCGGAAACAATGGTTTTTGGATCGGCAAATTTCGCATGCTCGCGAATGACGGTCACACCCAGTCCCTCGAAACGCTCCTGGCTGTCGACCGGGGCGATCGTATCAATCGCGCCGCGCACATGGGCTTTGACTTTTTCCCAATCGACCACTGGCTCAGAAACGCTGACCCCGTATTTGGCGCTATCGCGGGCGGACTGGGCATATTTGGCCGTCGTCAGCAGCGCTTTTGAGGGCACACAGCCATGGTTCAAACAGTCGCCGCCCATTTCGGCTTTCTCATACAGCACAACATTCAAGCCGAGCATCGCCGCACCTGCTGCTGTCGAGAGCCCGCCTGAACCGCCGCCGATAACAATCAGATCGGCTTTAAGCTTGCGTTTGGCGCCTGGGGCGTCTGGAGCTGTGGTCATTGCTTTTGTCTCCATGAACTCGGATTCGGCCACCCGGGCCGTTAATGTTGGAATAGTATCGGACATTTATGCCTCTACAGGGTCAGACTTGCGACCGGTAATTTTCTTGTAAGCGACTGGGATCAGCGCCACGAGACCGAGGGCTGCCAATGCTGGCAACATATTCTTGGCAATCACAGCGAGATTTGGATCTTCGCCAGCCGCGAATGTCGCGCCAAGGCCAGACCCGACCCAAGTATAGGCCACAACGCCAGGAATGATCCCAACAGCCGTTGCGATGACATATTCGCGGAATTTGGCACCGAGCAATGCCGGGGCAATATTCGCCACCGGGAATGGCACAACCGGCAGCAGTCGCAGCGCAAACATGTAAGAGAACGGGTTTTCGTTGAAGCCGGCTTCCATTTTCGTCATGAACGGCCCAGCACGATCGCGCAAAGCGCTGCCAATCGAAGTCTTGGCCGCAAAGAACAGCATGCTCGCGCCAAGCGTCGCGCCCGCAATCGTCGCCAGCGATCCGCCGGCCAGACCAAACAGGAAGCCGCCAGCAATTGTGATCCAAAGTGCCCCTGGGATCATGAATAGCGTCGCTGCAGCATAGAGAGCGATAAAGATGGCCACTGCCAGAACCAGATTCTCGGACACGAAGGTCTGCAAGAGGTCCTGCTGCTCGCGCAGCGTATCAAGCGAAAGGTATTGGAACAGACCCATTTGCCAGGCCCCCACCATCACCGCGATGATCAGGTAAATCGGCCAGAGCTTGATCCAGATCGGGCTTTGTTTCTTTTCGACCGTTTCTGTCATGGTCATTGTCCTTCTTACGGCGTCGGCGCGTCTATTCGACGTCGTTGAGCGTCCAGTCATATTCGTGTTTTGAAATTCTGCGTTTAGCTTCTATCTGCGTGGCCAGCTCAGGTTCGGCGAATTCTAGCAAGTGATCAATGACCCCGTCATTTGAGCCGCCAAAGTCTTCGCGAAACCATTTGTAGATCGTCGACACTTGCAAGGTGCCGTTGCGCCGGATGGTGACGCCGCGCGGATCATTGACATATTCTGCCGCGGCGCGATCGAGCTCGGAGTCCAGCGTCGCTCCAAACCAGGCCTCATCCTGCAGGTTCGGGCAACTGTACGCAGCGCAATTGACCGCATAATGGACACGAGGATCATCGAAATCGACGCGCAAAATCTCGTGTTCGATATGATCGAGCGAGACCTCCTCGCCATTGATCACCGTAAAGACACGCTTCCACGGTCCGACCAGATAGCCTGAACGGATCGACTTTACCGGGTAACGTCCGACAATATGCTGCACTGTCAGAGCGTTATAGATGTTGGAATAGGCCGCAAATTGCGCGCTCTCATCGAGCGCTTCAACATCGAAGTCAGCGAAACTTTCCAAGTAAGCATCGAGCTTGGCGCTGTCATCGGCATTGGCTTGCAGAGCGCCATAATCAAACCGGTTCACACCATCATCATAAGCCACCACATAAGTGCCAAGAATATCATCCCATGGCTGGTGCAGCGCAGTATCGTCCGCAGTCGCAGATCCAGCGGCATTCGTCATTGTCAGAGCTCCAGCAGTCAAAAGCGTGCGTAGCATAGAATAAGCGTCCTTTCGAAACTTTGTTCGAGCAGGATATATTCAGCGCACTGCGAACTTGCACGACACAGTGCGGTCGCGATGCATCACTGATCCGTGAACGGGAATTGCGAGGTGCAATCCGCCTGTAAATCGTGCGGGATTTCTCTTGACCTGACGGGCCTGCGCACGTAATAGCCGCGCTTTCGAGATTAACACACCTATTTGAGGCGAGACGCCGATGAAACGTACATTCCAGCCTAGCCGCATCAAGCGCGCCCGTACACACGGCTTCCGCCTCCGCATGGCGACCAAGAATGGCCGCAAAGTTCTGGCCCGCCGCCGTGCGAAGGGTCGCAAGGAATTGTCTGCTTAAAGACAAGTCCGCCGGGGAACACTCCCATGGCCAATAAAGATATGTCTGATGCTGGGGTCGTTCGATTAAAGAACCGGCCCCAGTTTCTTTTTGTCCGGGGCGGCACATCAGACCGCCGCAGAAGTCTGGTCCTACAGGCTCGGCGCCGCAAAGGCTCAACTGTCATCGGAGCCGGATTCACAGCGACAAAAAAGATTGGTAACGCGGTTATTCGCAATCGCGCCAAGCGTCGCCTGCGTGAGGCCGCTCGGCAATTGCTCCCCCTTCACGGCGAGGTCGGCACTGACTATGTCTTTATCGCGCGAATGGAGACTGCGACTATTGGCTGGCAGCGGCTGCTTGACGATATGGAAAGCGCACTGATAAGCCACGCGCAGCAATTCTCAGGGGGGCCGGGCAGCGCCTGACCCCGCTTTTTTATTTCAGGATACACTCTGACTATGTTGCCTAATCAACAAAACGGTATGGACCCTCAGGACCAACGCAACTTCATTATCGCCATGGCGCTGATGATTGTCTTCGTGTTCGGCTATCAGTTCTTCGTCCTCGAGCCGCAAGCCCAACGCGCCAATGAAGCGCGTGAAGCCGCGCAGGCCGCACAGATCGAAGAGGGCGTCATTTCCCCAGTTGCCACGTCGGAAGCACCGCTGACCGAGACCGTGGTAACGGTCGATGAAGCATTGGTTGAAACCGCGCGCGTCAGTTTTGACGCCGCACGGGTCGATGGCTCAATTAATCTGACCGGAGCGGTGATCGACGATCTCAACTTGAAAGATCACTATCGCACGATCGCAAAGACCGAAGAATTGCGCCTGTTGCGACCGGCCAATGCGCCGAGCGGCTACACAGTTGGTTGGAACTGGTTTGAAGGCGGTGGCGCGATCGCAGGCTATGCCGATACCTGGTCGGCGACGGAAACCGAGTTTGGCGACGATAATACCGGGACACTGGTCCTGGAAAAAGACGGCATTCGCTTCGAACGCGAAATCACGGTCGATGCAGACTATATGTTCACTTTCACGGACACGGTGACCAATCTCGGCGCAGAGGCCCGCACACTGATCCCGGTTGGCACCGTACGTCGCTATGGTGCGTGGAAAGAGTTTATTGATGCCACCGATCCGGGCTCATCGCGCAAGACAGGCTTTGCCCACCAGGGCTTGATGGGCAGTTTCGACTCCGCTCTCACCTGGCGTAATTACAACAACCTGTTCAAAGGCAAAGGCATCAAGAAAGCTGAAGAAGGCATCCGGATTGCCGAAACTGGCGGCTGGCTCGGCTTGACTGATATGTATTGGATGGCCGCTCTGGTGCCGGAACAAGGCGAAGGCTTCCGGGCGCGTGTGCGCAATCTCGACAATCATATCGAAGTCCTGGTTCAAGCCGCGTCAATGGAGCTCGCACCCGGTGAATCCAAAACCATGGCTAATCAGATTTTTGCCGGCGCCAAGGAATATGAAATCGTCAACGCCTATCAGGAAGCAGGCATCCCGCGCTTTGGTGACGCCATCGACTGGGGCAACATGCTCTATTATCTGACCAAGGGCCTGTTCTTTGTGTTGGACTGGCTGAAAGGCATAGTCGGCTCGTTTGGCTGGGCAATTATGGGCCTCGTGGTGCTGGTCAAACTGCCGCTCGTGCCGCTTTACAATCAAAGCTACAAATCAATGGCCAAGATGAAGAAGCTGGCCGAGCCGATGAAGGAAATCCAGGAACGGTTCAAAGCTGATCCACAGCGTCGTCAGCAAGAAGTGATGAAACTGTATCAACGTGAAAAAGCCAATCCGTTGGCGGGCTGTGTGCCAATCCTGTTCACCATCCCGATCTTTATTGCGCTGTATAAGACGCTCTATGTGACCATTGAAATGCGTCACACGCCATTCTGGTTCATTACCGACCTTTCGGCGCCGGATCCGACTGCGATAGGTAATCTGTTCGGACTGCTGCCTTGGGCCGCAGCCGACGTAAAAGCCATTCCGATCCTCGGTTTTGTCATCGGGATCGGCATCCTGCCAATCCTATACGGTGTCACAATGGCCGGCATTCAGTCGCTGTCACCGCCGCCGCCAGATCCAACTCAGAGAACCATTATGATGGCGCTGCCTTTCGTCTTCATGTTCGTGTTTGGCGGTTTTGCCGCTGGCCTGGTTCTGTACTGGGTCTGGTCAAATGTTCTGTCCCTCGGACAGCAATATTTCATCATGCGCCGAAACGGGGTCGAGACGCAGGTCGACAAGCTGATCAAGCGATTACTTGGGCGGGGCTCATCAACCCCGGTTGAGTAATATGTCTGTTGCATCGACATTCTCTGACGAAGCCTTGGAAGCGGGCCGCAAGCTCTGCATGGGACCCGTGGAATTTGTCTTGGGCGCGGCCAGTCTTACGCAATTGCCAGAAGGCAATCGTCCCGAAATCGCATTTGCTGGCCGGTCGAATGTTGGCAAGTCGTCGTTGATCAATGCCATCCTCAATCGCAAAAGCCTGGCGCGCTCATCTGCAGAACCCGGCAAGACCCGTGAGTTGAACTATTTCAATGTCGGTGAAGGGGCGTTCTGGCTCGTCGACCTACCGGGGTTCGGCTATGCCAAAGTTTCCCGCGAGCAGCAGGCCAAATGGGTCCAGGTGACGAAGCGCTATTTGCGCGGCCGCGCCAATTTGCGACGCGTGTTCTTACTGGTCGATAGCCGTCGCGGGCTAATGGATACCGATATCGAGACGATGCAAATGCTCGACACAGCCGCGGTCAACTATCAAATTGTGCTGACCAAAGTCGACAAGATCAAAAAGACCGAACTTGAAGCAATCACGGCCAAAATAGAAGCAGCGTTGAAAAAACACCCTGCCGCGCATCCAATTCCGCGCCCCACCTCCGCCGAAAAAGGTTATGGTATCCCAGATATCCGTGCCGAGATTGGGCAATTGGTGGAGAGCTAAATGTCGATCACAATTCAATGCGCTAACCTGGACAGTCCGGATTTTGCCGCTTTGATCGACACACACGCCGAATTGATGCTCAGTCTGTCACCGCCCGGCAGTTGTCATTTCCTGCCTATGGAGGGCTTGCGCACGCCGGATATCACGGTCTGGGAGATGCGTGACGGAGACACCCTGGTCGGATGCGGTGCCTTACAGCAGCTGTCGCCCATACATGGCGAGATCAAATCCATGCACATGCTCAGTCAGCGCCGTGGTAGCGGTCTCGGCCGTAAAATGCTGGATCACATTCTCCAACAAGCGCGCGCCCGGGGCTATACCCGCCTCAGCCTCGAAACCGGCAGTATGGACGGTTTCAAGCCGTCTCGGACGCTGTATCAGAGCTGCGGCTTTGCAATCTGCCAGCCCTTTGGAGACTATGTTGAGGACCCCAACAGCGTGTTTATGAGCCTGACGCTCTAGAAGCCCATTCCATCCACGATCAAATCCGGTTAAGAGCCATCGCCATGACTGAAACGCCGCTCCAAACCGCGCAGCTGACTGCTGAAACCCTATCTGAGGCGCTGCCTTATATTCAGCGCTATGCTGGCCGCACGATTGTAATCAAATATGGCGGCCATGCGATGGTCGATGAGGCGCTGTCTGAAGCCTTTGCGCGCGATGTTGTCCTGCTCAAGCATCTCGGCGCTAATCCTGTGATTGTCCATGGCGGCGGACCGCAAATTGCCAATCTGCTCGAACGGCTCGGCATTCAGTCCGAGTTTCGAGACGGATTACGGGTCACCGACGACGCGACGATGGAAGCCGTCGAGATGGTCCTGTCCGGCCCGATTAACAAATCTATTGTCCGCGCGATTAACGCAGCGGGCGGGAAAGCCGTCGGCCTTTCGGGGTCAGATGGCGACTTGATGCGGGTGACCAAAGCGACCCGAACAAAGCGCGATGCCAGCAGCGAAATCGAAAAAGTCGTCGACCTTGGCTATGTTGGCGAACCTGACAAAATCGACATCTCAGTCATTAACGCCCTGATGGAGAGCGAAAAGGGTATTATTCCCGTCATCGCGCCCGTCGGTGTTGGCGACGATGATCGACGCTACAATGTTAATGCCGACACCGCCGCCGGGGCCGTCGCTGCGGCGCTTCAGGCAAAACGTCTGTTGCTTCTAACGGATGTGGCCGGGGTGCTCGACAAGCAAGGTACGCTGATGCGGGAGATCCGCCGAGACCGAGTCGAGGATCTGATGCAGGATGGAACAATCACAGGCGGAATGATTCCAAAGCTTGAAACCGCTGCAAAAGCCGTCAACATGGGCGTTGGTGGGGCAGTAATTCTAGATGGGCGTGCACGTCACGCTTTGCTCATGGAGCTGTTTACTGAACATGGCGCAGGTACCATTGTCTATTAAGATCGTCCTCGGATTTTTCGCAATTGCGTTAACCTTGGCTTTACCCCCCACAGCAGCGGCACAAGCCAATTCTGAGGGCTGGGAAGTCTGTAATGAGACGAGCTATATTATCGAAGCCGCGACCGGTCGCTATGAAGGCCAGGGCGTCGTCGTAGAAGGCTGGACACGCCTGCGTCCCGGCGCTTGTTCACGCGTCATTGAAGGCACTCTGCGACCCGGCATCCACTATCTCTTTGGACGCTCATCAACCGCGCATCGCGGCGGTCGCAAGGTCTGGGGTGGCAAGAGTCAATTATGCATTGACCCAACCGGTAGTTTTGCCGTCGAGAATATCCCAGACTGCGGAATCATGGGCCTCGAAGCCCGCGAGTTTCGACCGGTTCTGATTGAGGAATCAAAACGCTGGCGCACCAGTTTCACCGAAACTGACAAGCGCAATCTCGAACAGGCCAGCGCCGCAGGCGTGCAGCGCCTACTGGATAATGCCGGGGTCTATGCCGGCCGGATTGACGGCTTTCTGGGTCGCAAAACCCGCGCAGCGATTGGCGACTTCCTCAAAACCAAAGGGCTTAGCGCCGATACTTCAGACGCTGATCTGATGGATATTCTAGAACAAACCGCGATTGATCGGGCCCGCAATGTCGGCCTAACTTTTTGCAACCGAACTGAGAATCGCATTTGGAGCGCCATGGCGCGCCGGCGCGGCGAAGGCTGGGAAAGCCGCGGCTGGTGGCTGCTTGAAGCCGGCGGCTGCGCTCGGGTGATTGATGAACCTCTGCTGCAAGCCGGCCTGTTTGCTTATGCTGAGATGGAAGCTGGCGAAGGTGATATTCGCACGCTACGACGCGGCAGCGATGCGTTCTGCGTCTCGAAAGCCAAGTTTGCAGTCACGGGTCGCGAAGCCTGCGAAGAGACCGCCTATCGCACTGGCATGTTTGTGGCGACGCCTGCACCGGTGAACCGCAAACTCGTGTTCGAATTTTTCGAGCGCGATTTTGGGGACCCTGTTGATGGCAGCTGATAGCGAGCGACCGGGTGTCGCTCTTCACGACCGAAGCGTCTGGGTGTTTGATCTCGATAACACCTTGTATCCCGCAGAATGCGACTTGTTTGCTGAAATCGATCAGCGGATGACGGATTTCGTCGCGCGCTTTCTCCGCTTGCCGCGAGACGAAGCCAGAGCGACGCAAAAACGTTATTATTCTGAACATGGCACGACGCTGAATGGCCTGATGTCGATGCATGGCATGGCGCCGGACGAGTTTCTTGCCCACGTGCATGAAATCGATTTGTCACCTTTGCCGAGAACCCCGGACCTGGCCGCTGCGATTACCGCCCTGCCGGGCCAAAAATACGTTTATACCAATGGCTCCCGCGGTCATGCCAAGCGCGTAACCGACTATATGGGCCTCGGCCACGTCTTCGATGGCAGCTTCGCAATCGAGGATAGCGCTTTCACGCCGAAGCCCAATCAATCGTCTTATGATGCCTTTGTCGCGCGGTTTGAGATTGATCCAAATCGCGCTGTGTTTTTCGAAGATCTGGCGCGCAATCTGGCGCCGGCGCAGGCTATGGGCTTTGCCACAGTCCTGGTGCAATCCGAGAAAGACTGGAGCCATGAGCCTGCGGATGCGCGCCCTGCCGGAATAGGGGATGACCTGCCCGCTCATATCGACTATGTGACGCGCGACCTGAAGCAGTTTCTAAGCTCAATAACCCCATAAGACTTTCAGAAAGACGCCAAGACCATGCCCGATCGCTTAGCCGCACTGATCAACGCTGCCTGGGAAACCCGCGCCGATCTCAATACCAACACCAAAGGTGAGATTCGCGAAGCTGTAGACGCCTCCCTATCCTTGCTTGATGGCGGCGAAGTTCGCGTGGCTGAACCCGATGGCCAAGGCGGCTGGCGCGTCAATGAATGGCTCAAAAAGGCGGTTTTACTGTCCTTCCGTCTGAATGAGAATGTGATCATGGATGGCGGACCCGGTCATCGCGGCACCTGGTGGGACAAAGTTCCTAGCAAATTCGAGGGCTGGGGCGCGGCTGAATTTGAAGCCGCAGGCTTTCGCGCCGTACCGCCCGCGACGGTCCGGCGGGGCTCCTATATCGCTCCAGGCGCTGTATTGATGCCGTCTTTTGTCAATATCGGTGCCTATGTCGATAGCGGCACCATGGTGGACACTTGGGCCACAGTCGGCTCATGCGCGCAAATCGGCAAGAACGTGCATATTTCCGGCGGCGCCGGGATTGGCGGCGTGCTGGAACCGTTGCAAGCCAGCCCAGTGATTATCGAAGACAATTGCTTTGTCGGGGCCCGCGCAGAAGTCGCAGAAGGTGTGATTGTGCGCGAAGGATCGGTTCTCGCAATGGGCGTTTTCCTGTCGCAATCGACAAAAATTGTTGACCGTCAATCCGGAGAAATCCGGTATGGCGAAGTGCCGCCCTATTCCGTGGTTGTGCCGGGAAGTCTTCCGGGGCAGAATGGTGGACCGGCCCTTGCGGCAGCCATCATAATCAAGACGGTTGACGAGCGAACACGCTCCAAAACCGGGATAAATGAGCTATTGCGCGACTAAGGTTTTCCAGGTGACAAAGTCGTCACCGGTATAAAGCTTGCAATAAGTCAGGCATTCGATGAATTATGAGCCTGGGGGGCTCGCCTTGTAGAAAATGCTCGATATAGTGGGCACTTAACCAACGGAGTACTCCGTGACGATACAAATCGCAGGACGACATTTAGATGTTGGAGATGCGCTGAAAGAGCGTATTTCAGATGGCCTAGAGGCCGCAGTAACGAAATATTTTGACCGTAGCTTCGATGCGAATGTGACAGTCGAAAAACGGGGCCACGAAGTGGTGACCGAGTGTAATGTTCATCTCCCCTCCGGGATTGTGTTGCAATCCACTGGCGCTGCGACTGATCCCTATGCATCTCTCGAAGATTCTCTGGAAAAGATGGAAAAACGGGTGCGGCGCTATCACCGCCGTCTGAAGGACCATCATAAGCGCGCGCCGATGCCGAGCGAGCCTGCAAACGCCTTCATTATTCAAGGCAGCGATGACGAAGCTCTCGAGGATAAAGGGGAAGCCCCTCTTATCGTGGCTGAATCTGCGTCAGACGTAAAAACCATGTCCGTATCTGAAGCTGTAATGCAGCTCGAACTGTCAGATACCCCTGCCGTTCTTTTCAGAAATGTGAAACACAGCGGCCTCAACATGGTGTACCGGCGTAAAGACGGAAATATCGGCTGGGTCGACCCGGCTGGACATTCCGCCGCCGACTGAGCCGATAGGTCAAAGTAAAATGGCAAATGATCTTTCTAGCCTCCTTATGGAGGGTGTACTCCTTGGTCCTCAGACCAGCGAAAGCCGTAAGCAAATCCTTGGCAAACTGGCCAAAGCGATCGGCGAAAAGCATGGCATTGATAGCCGCGATATATTCGACGCCGTAATCGAACGCGAAAATCTCGGATCAACCAGTGTCGGCGAAGGCGTCGCCATTCCACACGCGCGCATCCCCGCATTAAAGCGACCCGTAGGCGCATTTGTTCGCTTGCATGAAGGCGTCGATTTTGATGCCATTGACGGTCGCCCCTGCGACTTGATCTTCATGTTGCTCGCCCCAATCGCTGCCGGCGCAGATCATTTGCGCGCATTGGCACAAGTCAGCCGAGCCTTCCGTAATGCAGACTTGCGCGATGCGCTGCGCAAAGCGCCGGATGCGGAAGCCCTGACCGAGCTTGTCTGTCCGCAAGCTGTCGAAGAGAGCGCCGCTTAAACAACACCTGATGACAGGTAAGAAATGCTAACTGGTTTGTGATTGGCCAGACACCCTGCGACGCATATATCTCTCTCATAGTCGAGGAGAGAGACTCATGAAAATCACAGCAAGCCTGGTCACGCTGGGCCTATTGATCAGCCCCGCAGCATTTGCGCACGGCGCTCACATTCCCCTGACCCAACAAACCCAACCCCCGCAGATCACGACAACCGATTTGGGCGACGGCCTGTACATGCTGCAAGGTCGCGGCGGCAATATTGGTGTCCTCGCAGGCGACGACGGCGTGTTCGTGATTGATAGCCAGTATGCGGATATGGCCCCCGGCATCCTGAACGCGATTGATGAAATTGCCGGCGACAAGCCGAAATATCTGGTCAACACGCACTGGCATGGTGATCATACAGGCGGCAATGCCATTCTCGGCGAAAATGGCGCGACGGTCATTGCGCACCGCGGCGTCCGCGACCGGGTTACGGTTGACGTGACACGCGATTTTTTCGGCCAGGAAAGCACCACGCCAGCCGCGCCGCCTGAAGCCTGGCCTGTTATCACCTTCAATGATGAAATGTCGCTCTATCTGAACGGACAGACCGTGCGTCTGATTCACGCTCCAGCAGCGCATACAGATGGCGATGCCTTCATCTATTTCGAGGAAGCAGATGTTCTTCACACCGGCGACTTGATGTTTAGCGGCATGTTCCCATTCGTCGACATTACGTCCGGCGGCTCGTTTACTGGCTACACCAAAGCCTCGCAAACCATGTCCGATCTGATCAATGACGAGACCCGGATCATTCCGGGGCATGGGCCGCTTTCAGCAAAATCTGATATCGCTGAAATTGTTGATATGCTGGAAGGCACAATGGCTGCTGTGCAAGCCGAAATCGATGCTGGCAAGGATATCGAGGCGACACTGGATACCGCACCATTGACCCCATGGGTCGAAGACTGGGCCTGGGGCTTTATTGATGAAGCGCGCTTTACGCGCCTGATCTATGCAGATTTGTCGGCAGTAGCCGAATAAGTCCTAATTGCCATCATCTTCGAGTGGGCGATTCGGATCTAATGTCGGATCGCCTGCTGGAATGATGGACTCCTCATCCAGAGAATTCCATTCAACTTCCAGCATGAAGGCGCGAACATCGGCAATCGATTGCGCGGCGTTTTCTTCCTGCGGCAAGTGCCCCACTCCGTCATAGACAATCACTTGTGAGCCGTTGATGGCATCGCCGAATTTCTGTGCACCGGAGACGGGCACCAGATTGTCATCGCGGCCCCATATCATCAGCGTCGGCATAGAGATCTGTGACACGGCTTCGGCTGTCGCTGCGACGCGCTCGCCGGCCATGATCGCAAGCAGAGTCGCGCGATGCCCCGGCGCCCGTGACAGGGCGACATAGCGATCCACCAACTCATCCGTGACAAATGATTGATCAGTATATGAATCCTCGAGCCCCGACCGCGTCAGCGACGTCATATCGAGATCTTTTAAAACGGTCCGTGCAATCGGATTGGACAGCAATGTGAAAATGAATGGTGAATCTTCGCCTTCGCCAGATTCTTCAGGCCAGCCCGAGGCCGCGACCAGGATCAGACCGTCCAGTGTTTCAGGGTGCGCCAGAGCGTAGGACCAAGCCGTATTGCCACCCATGGAATTTCCAGCCAGCGTAAACCGTTCGGCGCCGAGCCGTTCAGTCACGTCTTTTACGACTTCAACGAAGCGGCCGATATTTGCTCGCTCGGGGTCTTCTGCGCGTGACAGGCCATGTCCCGGAAGATCCAGCGTGATGACGCGAAAATCCATTTCCAGATCGGTTTTCCAGGCATCCCAAGTGTGCAGGGACGAAGAGAAGCCGTGAACCAGTACGATGGTCGAGCGGTCTTGCGGGCCGGTATCTGTGAAATGGATCTTCAATCCATCATCCAGAGTCATGAATTGGGAATCGGGTAGCGCGTAAATCGTCTCGAGCGTGTCGTATGGAATGTCAGCGCGGCGAAGCGCCAGCCATCCAGCAGCAAGAACAGCAACTATGGTCAGACCAACGGCGAGCGTTCTGCGTAACATCCGATACCTCCATTTTGCCCCACTGTCGTAAAACCGTCAAAAATGAACGGTGTCAAAGAAAAGATTCAGCCCCCACACACCGAACAGTCCGGGTTCGGACGAAGTTTGAGAATCCGGCTTTCGCTGCTCAGCCCATCAATGATGAGCAAGCGGCCAATGAGGGGCTGCCCGGTGCCAACAATAAGTTTTATGGCCTCCAGCGCCATATGGGTTCCGACAATCCCGGTCAGTGCGCCAACCACGCCGACATCATCGCAGGCTTCTGCAGCGGGCGGCATGTCAGGAACAAAGCACTGATAGCAAGGCGCGTCCGTTGCCAGGGCCGACGCATAAGTCGAAACCTGCCCGCTCCAGCGACTGGCAGCGCCAGAAACGAGATACCGTCCCGTCTCATGCGCGAGGCGATTCAAGGCAAACCGCGTTTCGAAATTATCCGTGGCATCAATCAGCAAACTACCCTGCGGGTCTGCGCCTTTATCGAAGCGGCGGTTTTGAACCGTTACAGCGACATCGGGGTTAAGCGCGATCAGGCGGTCGCTCAGTGTCGCGGCTTTGGCCTGTCCGATCTCGGCCTCGGAATATTGAACTTGGCGCTGCAGGTTCGAGCGGTCGACATGATCATCGTCCCAAATCTCAATCTGGCCGATACCAGCAGCCGCAAGGTAGAGCGCGCACGGCCCGCCAAGCGCACCCGCGCCAATGATTGACACGGAGGCATCGCGCAATTTCTGCACGCCTGGGCCGCCTATCTCCTTCAGGAGAATGTGCCGTTTGTGTCGTTCGAGTTGGTCTGCCGTAAAAGCCATTTCTCTTTCTTACGCGTCAGAACAAATTGTGGCGAGCCTGAAAGCTGCGGCGCGAATTTTGCCCCATCGCCGTCTTATTTCATCAAATGCCTGCCACAAGTCCTTACTAAAAGGTTAACGACATTATAGGGCTAGAATACGGGAGGATGGCTGATGAGTGACCAAACGCCAAATATGGCGGGCGCGCTGACGGATGAGGACATCGTAGACCTCACCAGGCGCCCGAGCGATGCGTTTAACGAAGTCGTCTTGCAAGCCGATTACACAACCCGCGCGGCGCTGAGCTTCTATCGCTTCCGGCAGCTGGGTGGGGATTACCATTTGCCCGCAAAACGCAAGAAGAAATCAGTCGAACCAGACAGCGAGGCCGAGAACTCGCAAGGCAATCGTCACCCAAAACTGAAACTGGGTGAGACGACTGGCCGCGGCGTTCACTATATTTCCAGCCACCCGAAAGTGCCGATGCTGCAAATGTCGATCATCGCGCTGATGATTATATTTGAGAGCGCCGCGAACGCTTATTTCTTTGCAAAACAGAGCGAGTTCGGTCTTGCTGGCGGGATATTTCAAGCTGCGGCGGTATCGCTCGCAAACGTCTCAACCGCGTTCTTCATTGTCGGCTATTGGGGCATGCGCCACATCTCAATGCCATTCGACGTTGAGAACTTATTCAGTCGGCGAAATCTTTACGTGGTAATGGGCTTTATCGCAATTCTGGTCGGTCTTTCGCTAGTCTTTTTAGTCAATCTATCAGCGGCGCATTATCGTAATATTCTGGATATGCAGGCGCTCGGTCAGGAGTTGCCTGCAGGATTACCGACCAAGGTTCTACCTCATTTCATTGTCGACCCCGCAGTGTGCGAAGCCATTCTGAGTTCGGATCTTGGCGCAACGATTGGCAGCGCCGCGACGAATGCGATGTGCCGCCCATTCGCTTTGCATTCGCTGGACGCGATGGTGCTGTTTGCCCTCGGACTAGCAATTGCGGCTTTTGCGGCTTTTGAGGGACGGCGGCTCGATTCCCCATTCCCGGGTTTCAGCGACTCAGCGCGCGGTCTGGAACGCGCCCGCAACGAATTGCGCGATGCCCTGCTGGACTTTGAAGAAAGCTATGAGGACATCAAGGACATGGTCCTTGAAGTGAAATTTGGCGATGAGGGCATGGAAGACAAAGACCTCAACCCACGTGAGAAAATGATTATTCATCGCACCATGCGGGACATGATGATACCGTATCAGAAATTGCTCCGAACCACGGATGATGGCTTGTCAGATGAGTTCGGTCTCGAGCATAAGATTATTGATCAGTTCAAAGCCAAAACGGGGCAGTAATGGCGCGGCGTCGGCGATCCAGGCAAAAGAAGCAACGTAACCAGGCGATCCTGAACTTTGTTCTGGCGGGCCTCGCTGTGATGATTATCGGATTTTCGTTCTACGCTCTGCAACCAGAGCCATATGATGAGGTCACGCTGTGCGAGATCTCGGACGCGTTGCCGCCGCACACAGCCGTGATCATCGACAAGACAGACGAGTATAGCGAGCAGCAGGCTGGCCTGATCGCCGCCATTATACGGCGCACACGCGACCGGCTGGATATCGGCGAGCGGCTAACCCTGTTCGAGCTGGATGAGTATGGCCAGTTCGATCCGCGCGGCGAGTTTTCCTTGTGCAATCCCGGGCGCGGCGATCAAGTCAACGCCTTGTTCCGCAATCCGGAACAAATCGAAAAGCGCTTCAATGAGAAGTTCGACCGGCCACTTGAGACTATTCTCGAAGATCTGGTGGTCCCAAAAGAAGCGCCAAACAGCCCGGTCCTGGAAGCCCTTGCCCGTCTCGGACAGACCGAAGCGTTCTCGGATCAGGCCCCGCAGCGCCGGATCGTGATCATTTCTGACATGTTGCAAAACTCGGATGTCTTCACCGCCTATGGCGGCGGCGGCGCGATGCCAGCCTCAATGCCAGACGCGCTAAACGTCGCGGACGCGACGATGCGCCGGTTCGGCAATAGCCTGGACGGTGTCGCCCTGGAAATCCGGCTGATCCCGCGGCAACGCTATGTCGACATGCAGCGCGGCGCGTTGAAAGCCTATTGGAATGACGTGTTTCGCGAGCTTGGCGTCACAGTCACCTGGCGCGATCTCTAGACGGCGTCACGCACGCGGAAAATAGCCATTCCATCATAGCCTTTTTCGCCGACGGTTTGCAGGGCGCTCATATCGACATGTTTGAGCGTTTTCGCATAAGCCAACATGACCCGCACCCCTTGAACACTATTCTCATCACTCTCGGCGTTCAGCACCGCCCCGCCGCGGACAATATTATCGGCGACAATTACTGTGCCCGGCCGCGATAGGGTCAGCGCGCACTCCAGATAGGTCTTGTGATTGACCTTATCAGCATCAATGAACACGAAATCGAAAATGCTGCCGGCAGCGATTTCGTCTTCCAGAACGGCCAGAGCGGGTCCGGTTCGCAGCGCAATCCGGTCGCCAAATCCGGACGCTTGAATATTGGCCTGGGCGATTTTCGCCACCCGCTGATCGATTTCGGTGGTTAGCAATCGGCCATTTTTCGGCAATGCCCGCGCCATGGCGACAGCCGAATATCCGCCAAGGCAACCAATCTCAAGCACTGATTCTGCACCGCTCATCCGGATTAACAGCGCCAGGACCTCAGCTTGAAGCCGGGTAACAGCATGCGGGACAAGGCCATTCTCAGCGCTATTGCGGGCAATTTTATCTAGAACAGGGTCATTCTCCAGCAAATTTTGCTCAAGATAGGCGTCCACCTGGGTATAAATGTCGGTCATATTATGGGTTAAACTTCCTTAACGATCATACGCCCTTGAGCCGTTGCGAGTTCCTGCTTACCACTCATTACCGAGTGTAGAGTTTGAAGTTCATAGGACACAATGCCCGCAGCCCAATTGCGTCTTTTGACGATCGCATGGTTAAGCCTCACAGGCATCGCGCAGGCGCAACAAGACGGAGCCGTCTTAGCGTCTTCAGTCGATTCTGCAGGGGCTATTTATGACGCCAGCCGACAGGACGTCACTTTGCCCGTTGCGACGGCGGAGCGACTTCCATCAGATCAAACAACAGGCGTAACTATCCCGGTCGAAGATCTCGCCACGCCAATGCGCTGCATGACGGCCTGGTCTTATCTGGCGGGTCGCGTGATTCAGGATCCAGATACCTTGCGTGACCTGCACCCTGATTTCACGGAAGCAAATGCTAGCGCCCACTGGCAGCATTGGCTGAGGCTGGATGTGGAAGCTCATCAAGGGGCGCTCAGCGCTGACTTTCATCAACGCCGGCTGGCTGCGGAACGCGCCTTCAGCCTGTCGCTTGCGGCGCATGAAGAAGCTTACGCCTATCGCACGCTGGGAATTTGCTATGTGCCAATGATCGAGCGTCAGATTGCTGATCCGACGCTGCTCTTGCGCAATTTTATGGTCAATCATCAAGGCCTACCCGACGAGTACAAAGTGCCGGTCCTGCAACGCCAGTTACGCGCCTTTCCGATCTCAAAATCCGCAGAAGCTGAGCCAGAGACGAATTGCGATAGCGACTCGGAAATGTTGCAAACAGACGCGCGCACCAAAGCCCTGATCGAATGCTTTGAGAAGGGCGGCATTCTCGCGTCACAAGTGAAGACCAATATTGAAGATCTCGACGGTCTTTGCCGCGCCACCGCAACCGTTCAGTGTGAAAACATTCCCTAGGCCGAAAAAGCTCGTTATGGCTTGGCAAAGATGACTGATTTGCCCGCCCTTCCCGGTGATACCACCCCAGAAACAATCTATGCGCAGCCCGCCGAATGGGTCGCTTCGGGCGCCGGTGCGCAGGGCAATCTGTTCCTGACCGGACGCGCAGGCACCGGCAAGACGACGCTGTTGCGCAAATTCATGGCGCAAGCTGGCGAAAGCGCGATTGTCCTCGCGCCGACGGGCGTCGCCGCAATGAACGCTGGCGGGCAGACACTGCACTCGTTTTTCAAGTTCCCGCCGCGCCTGATCGAACCGCAGGATGTCAAACGCCTCCGCACTGCACGTTTAATGAAGGCCGCGGAAACCATCATCATTGACGAAATCTCGATGGTCCGCGTTGATATGCTGGACGCGATTGATCGCAGCCTGAAACTCAATCGCGGCTCAAAACGCCCATTTGGCGGCGTGCGGATGATCCTCTCCGGGGACTTGCATCAATTGCCGCCCGTGGTTCGCGGCGACGAAGATCCGATCTTGAGAGAACGCTATGGCGGCCACTATTTCTTTAATGCGCCAGCTTTCAAAGAAGCCGAGTTTGCACTCCTGGCCTTGAAACATGTGTTCCGACAGGAAGACCCACGCTTTCTGGCATTGCTTGGCGCCATGCGTCAGGGCCGCCTGACGCCTGCCGATGACAGTGTTTTGCGCAGTCTGGTCTCTGATCGCGACGCCGTAGAGGCCAGCGAGACCCACATCGTGCTGACGCCGAACAATGCCAACGCCTACCGCATCAATCAGGCCCGGCTGGACGATTTACCGGGGCCAGAAAAAGTCTTCGAAGCAAAGGTTCAGGGCACATTCGAGGAAAAAGCCTATCCGACCGAAGCTGATCTCGAGCTGAAAGAAGGCGCGCGGGTGATGCTGATCAAGAATGATTCCGAAGGCCGATGGGTCAACGGGTCTCTGGCCATTGTCGCCGGCTGGTCCGGGCGCAATGTTCTGGTCGAACTGGACGGTCATACATACGAGATCGAACCGACAGCCTGGGAAAAATACAAATACTCTCTCGATCCGGAGACCAAGAAAGTCTCCCGCGAAGTGATTGGCACATTCAAGCAATTGCCGATCCGACTGGCCTATGCCGTGACCATTCACAAGGCGCAGGGGCTTACATTGGACAAGGTCTATATCGATCTCGATCGCGGCATGTTCGCCCACGGCCAGGCCTATGTCGCCTTTTCACGGGCCCGCAGCCTGGACGGGCTGGAAATATCCCGCGCCTTACGGCCGCGGGATATGGTCATGGATCGCAATGCGTTTGCTTTCGGAAAACTCGACCCAATTGAGAATAATGACGCTTATCTGCTGGCCAAGTTTGCCAAGGAAGACGACGTCCTGGTCTAGGACGCGCTGTCTGGTTTCTGTCCGACCATGAACAGAACCGGGCCATTGCCGGGTTGCCAATAGTGTACGGTCTTGAAGCCGATCGACTCGATATCTGTCTGCAGTCGTTTCGCTGTGAAGCGGAAGACACGCGGCCACTGACCAATGCCATGCATGATCGGGAAAAGCGGTTCCATCAGCCGAAACATAAGCTTCTCGCGCAGGCACATCGTGCTGGAGACGAAATAGCCGCCTGGTTTCAGCGCTTTGTACACCTCCTGCATCGCCTTCATACGGTCGTCCAGCAAGTGCACGATATTGAGGCCTAGAGCGGCATCATAACTCGCTGGTTCAGCGCGGAGACTATCCATATCGGCAACCGAGAAACTGACATTATCGATGTCTTCCGTCGCGAGTTTCTCCCGCGCAATTTCGATCATTCGCTGTGATACGTCCACGGCGTCGATATGCTTGACATATGGCGCATGCAGGATGGCCGTGGAGCCGGTGCCGCAGCCAAATTCAAGAACCTTTGACTCAGGCGTAAAATACTCACGGGTCAGATCGAGTTTGATCTCATAGGCCTTTTGATTGGCAATCGGCTGGCGAGAATACTTGTCCGCCATCTTGTTCCAGATTTTTGCTTTATCGGGCATATGCGCCTCCGAGTTCAATCCCGCACGCCGCGGGATACATGTATGGTCATAGTTCATGCTCAGGAACTTACCTATTCGAACTTCAAATAGAAATTGCAGAATATTCAAAGAGACGTATACAAAAATGCATGAACTGGCAGGCTATCTCCTTCGACTGGAATCAAGTTCGCGCATTCCTCGCGACGGCTGAGGAAGGCTCGCTGTCTGCGGCGGCGCGCGCCCTGGGTCAAACCCAACCGACGCTTAGCCGACAAGTCGCGGCGCTTGAGGAAGACCTTGGTGTGACGCTGTTTGAACGTGCAGGACGAGCCATGGCGTTGACCACGGCGGGCACTGAATTGCTCGCACATGTGCGCATAATGGCAGACGCAGCAAACCGCATTTCACTGTCAGCATCCGGCCAGTCGCAGATCATCGAAGGCCGCGTTGCCATCACGGCGACCGAAAATCTCGCCAGTCGACAATTGCCCGCCATCGTCAAGAAAATTCATGCCGCTGCACCAAATGTTCAAATCGACATTCTGCCATCTAATGAAGTTCAGGATCTCACGCGGCGCGAAGCGGATATCTCAATCCGACACGCCCGCCCCGCGCAGCCAGATCTGATTGCAAAACTGTTATACGAGACTCAAGCGCACCTGTACGCGTCGCGTGAATATGTCGACAAAATTGGCCCGGTCGCGCGCCTGAAAGATCTCGAGACAGCGACATTTATCGGTTTGGATCGCACGCCGGAAATGATCTCTGCGATGGCTGAGTTTGGCCTGCATCTTTCGCCAGACCAATTCCGGTTCAATTCGCCAAGCGGACGCGTCCTTTACGAACTGGTCAGACACGGCCTCGGGGTCAGCATTTTGGGGAAAGATATTGAGACATATGCCAACAACATTCTGGCGATCTTGCCGGACAAGTTTGCGATTCCCATTCCGGTTTGGTTAGTCACCCACCGCGAGCTGCATACCAGCAAGCGCATTCGCATTGTTTATGACATCCTTGCCGAAGAGCTTCCGAAAAGCCCTTTCATTTAGCCGCGTAAGCTGCCACGCTAGCTGAAAGGCAAGGAACACAGAATTGATCGCTATCGCCCTTAAATGGTTAGGCCGCGCTATGCTGGCGCTCGCGGTCTTCTCGGCCCTCACCGCGCTCTACATGTTTTATACGCTGAATTATGGTGCTTGCGCCGCCGGCGGTGAGACGTGCGCGACCAATATTGCAACCATGTATGCTGCAGGTCTGGGAATTGTCGGCTTTTCCGTCTCTGGCTATGCGGCCGGGATCATCGCCAAAGGCTTCAGCGAAGACGCTGGCGATTAAGCCAGGCGAGAGATTTCTTCGCGCAAATGACTGTCGCCATCCGTGGTGATTTTCTCAAGAACTTTGACGCGGTCACGAAGCCTGATGACTTCTCGCTCGAGATCTTCCATTCGCAATTTTGTTTCTTCATCGGCTGTCGAATTGGCGCGGGTTTCAATCCAGGTCTTGATGACTCCAGCACCGACGGCAATCAGTACGATCAGCACAACCATTGTGAATGGGCTATCGATATCCATGGCTCATATCTTCCTGACGTTTTATCGTTATTCGATATATATAACCTTTATCGAAAAACGCAAGGGATTATCGCCCTGTTGAGCCGAACCCGCCGCCGCCGCGTGCTGTTTCATCGAGAGAGTCTACTTGCTCCCATACAAGCCGGGTCACGGGCGCCAACAACATTTGACCAATCCGTTCGCCGCGCGCGATCGTGAAGGCCTCTGCGCCATGGTTGATCAGAATGACTTTCAACTCACCGCGATAATCGCTGTCGATCGTCCCAGGCGAATTCAGGCAGGTTATGCCATGCTTGGCGGCCAGGCCCGATCGCGGGCGCATCTGAATTTCATAGCCTTGCGGAATGGCGACGCTGAGGCCGGTTGGCACCATCGCCCGTGTCCCCGGCATCAGCATCACCGGTTCATCCTTCGGGACTGCGGCGCGGACATCCATGCCCGCAGCACCGAGCGTTTCATAGGCCGGCAGTTCCAGCCCCTCAAAATGCGGCAATGGCCGCACAGCAACAGTAATATCAGTCATGGCTTCGCAAAGCGACGGAGTCGGCCTGTCGAGTCAAGAACGTGATTTAGGTCAGAACTGCGATTCCAATCGAAATCGCCGACACAACCAGCGACAAAGCCGCCATTCGGGTCGAGATAATGAACCGTTTTCGCTCATCCTGCAGGTTTGCCAGGACTGATGTCAGCAGTGGAAAATTCACAACATGGCGATCGTTTGCGAGGCGCATATTGAAGAAATTGACGTCCTGCCCGTCGCCGGTGCGGGAGCCATACTTCTCGTTCATATGATAGTAAAGTCGGCCAAAGATCAGATCCGGGTCGCAGCGATATTTCTTTGCCATATCGTCGATGTCGATCGGCACCCAGATCTTGGCGACCCGGGTTTTGTTTTCCTCTGACCAGTCGGAAAAGGTCTTGAGGTATTTGTTGTAGATATTGGCGAGCAGATGTTCGTCGGTTGGAATCGGTCGTGCCATGTGCGTCCTCCGTGGCAAATCCCCGAAGCAGGCTAGCACATTCTGGTGGTCAGGTTTTAGGAAACTTATTCGGCCGCGATTTGATCGGCTTCATCGTCAAATTCCTGGGCAATTCGCGCCACGAGTCGGGTCGCGACATCTTCCTTGGTCATGCGCGGCCAGCGATCCTCGATGCCATCGCGTGTCACCAAGGCGACTTCATTCATCGCGCCGCCCATCACATCGCCGCTGACATCATTGGCGACGATCCAGTCACAGCGTTTGCGTTTCAGCTTGGCAATCGCCAGCGGCTCGACATCATGGGTCTCAGCCGCAAAGCCGATGACCAGGCTTGGCCGATGCTTCTTCTTGCGCGACAGCGTCGCCAATATGTCCGGGTTCTCGGACAGTTCCAAAGACGGATGAGGATCACCATCACCCTCTTTGAGTTTCATTTTCTTGGCAGCGGCGCGGCTTGGACGCCAATCGGCGACTGCGGCGACAGAGACAAATATGTCGGCTGGCAAGGCGGCCTGGCAGGCGTCGAGCATTTCGCGCGCCGTTTCGATCGGCACCGCGTCTACGCCCTCTGGAACGTCCAGTGAAACCGGTCCGGAGACCAGCGTAACGCGCGCGCCGGCCCGCGCCAAAGCGCCGGCAATGGCATAGCCTTGCTTGCCGCTGGAATGGTTTGACAGGAACCGAACCGGATCAAGCGGCTCACGCGTCGGTCCGGCTGTTATCAATGCATGCCGTCCAGCCAGCGGTTTTGCCTCGATGCCGTAAAGCACCGGTCCATCGCTGAGCAGGGCTTCAATTCGATTGGCAATTTCCATCGGTTCCGGCAATCGGCCGGGACCAAACTCGCCGCAGGCCATAGCGCCGTCATCAGGGTCCATGACTGTGACACCGTCGCTGCGCAGCGTCGCGACATTGCGCTGGGTCGCAGCATGATCCCACATCCGGACATTCATTGCTGGCACCATGAGCACAGGCTTGTCCGTGGCCAGCAGAGTCGTCGACGCCAGATCATTGGCCAAACCGCCCGCCGCCTTCGCCATCAAATCAGCGGTTGCCGGGCAGACCACAACAAGGTCAGCAGAGCGCGACAATTGGATGTGACCCATATCGGCTTCATCATCGAGATCGAACAATTCGGTGAAGACTTTTTCGCCGGACAATGCAGAGACAGATAGCGGCGTGACGAATTCCTGACCGCCTTTGGTGACGATGCAACGACTGGCTATGCCGCGCCGCGACAGCTCCCGAATGAGCTCGAGAGATTTATAGGCGGCAATACCGCCGCCAATGATCAAAAGAATACGCTTACTCGACATGTCACTTACTTATGCCACTTCCAGGCCATGTGACACAAAACAAATGAAAAAACGACCACACAGATGCGTGAGATTTGCGTTTTTGGTTAACGCTTGGGGAGCATGGCACTGTATTTTGGGTTGCGAGTCGCAGTAATCCAGGTGCGGAGGTAAACGAGTCGAGCGGCTTAAGTCGCCCCGAAACGGACGCTGACGATGCCGGACACGCGCGCGAGCTGAGATGTTGTGCTCCGCGCCGACTGTCTTTCAATGGCCACACTGGTCAAAAGGTTGTGACACTTGTAGAGTGATTTTGAAAGGCATGTGAAAGATGGTCGGCGACATCAGGGATGTTCTTCAACCGCCTGCAGACTTTGCCTCAATATTGTGAATCGAGACCGAATGCCATTATTGAACCGACGCCATCTGATGCAATCACTCGGTGCAGCGTCCGTAGCGCTCGCAACTCCAGTCGCAAACGCCGGGTCGTCGTGGCGAAAACCAGCCTTTGAAAACCTATCGAAAATCGCTGAAGACCGCGTCATAGATGATCAGGCCGTCGGAATTTGTATCGGTGTTAGTGCACCAGGCTTTCGCAAAATGGCGTATTACGGGGTCGAAGACACTCGAACCGGAACACCAATTTCCGCAACGACGAAATTTCGTATCGCGTCGGTGACGAAGCCGATTACAGCCACATGCGTTCTAGATTTGTGTGAGCGGGGCCAACTTTCTCTAGATCACACCCTCGAGCCATACTTTTCAGACTTCCCGGCGGCGGCTGATATTACGATTCACGATTTGCTCTCGCATACATCTGGCCTTGCTAACTGGTGGGGACGACTGCCGACCGGCGCACCTGAAGATTTTATGGATCGTCCTGATCCACATAAGGTGTTGGCCAAGATGCGTCAGCCGTTTCTTTTCACGCCTGGCACGATGCGGAGCTACTCCAATAGTGGCTATCTGCTCCTAGGGGAAATTATCGAGAAAATTACTGCGTCACCATTTGACGACTGGCTTCGCACGGCATTGCTTTCTCGATGCGGTGCATCAGGCATGGAGCTGGAACGCACAGGTATGACGGCTCCCGACTGGGCGACTGGCTACTTCCCAGGTTCGAGTCGGGACCGTGTCGTCGGCACGCCAATGCCGTTTGCGGCAGGTGGATTGCGATCAAATCTGCATGACGTATTGGCGTTTTCCGATGCATTGTTCCACGGGAAATTGCTTAGTGGCCCATCCTTCCAAAAAATGGTCGCTCATGCGCGCGTACGCGACGGACGTTTAGTGCAAGACGCGATGTATGACAGTCCGCAAGCCCCGGCCGAACCTTGGCCAAGTGAGGTGACAGAATTTGGCTATGGGCTCGGCATAAATACCTGGATCCAATCTGGCGAACGGTTTTATTCTCATGCTGGATTGATCGATGGTTTCAGCGCCTACTTAATCCATGCGCCGCGGACTCAAACAACCGTTGCTGTTCTCTCTAACGCCCAGGATGGAACATTGTCGATGAGGCAAACAATTCGCGATACCTTGATCGCCGCATAGCGTTTCCGTCACGTTCAAAGATAGACGAAAGAGGCATGCTACGGGTATCGGATCAGCGTCCTAAACTCGCCCCAGAACGGTCGCTCGCGCATTCATCAGAAAAAGTCGTCGCGTGGCTAGCTTTCCTTACGCCGGAAGTCCCGCTGTAGCGTGCGAGACTTCCCCCCATCTTGTGGGGTAGCTCCTGGTCCGGCGCTCTCTGGTGTGCGTTCAGGGATAGAGAGTGGGTGCCGGAGCAGAATTTTGTGTCGTGCGCCTTATTCTGGCGCGATGAAGCTGATCATCAAACCTTTGTCGACTGACGCTTTGAGCGTCATCTCAACACCGCCGGCCGCGAGTTTCACACCATCGTCTTTAACGCTGGCAAAGGCGGCGACAGAGAGGGCAGCAGCGACGAGTAATCCTGTTTGAATACCGCTTCTGATGGCCTTGCGTGTCATGGGAATCTCCCCTTTTGTCCTTAACTTACCTGATCCCTGGTTACATCTGTAACCCATTCTTTAATTTTGTTCTAGATCCCGAAACGCCTTTTTTAGACGCCACTCTTCGCTGGTGACGTTGCGTTCAATATTCCGCAACCGTTCTTCGAGATCCATAAAAGTATATTTCAAGCCTGACGCAGTCACCCGCGGACGGTCTGAAACGTTGCGCCAGAATTGCTCTTCTTCTGGCGCCAGATTGGCGCGTCCGATCGGCTCTTTGGGCGTGACCATTGCTGCAATCACGTAAGCGAAAATCGCAAAGGGTCCGGCAAACATGAAGATACTGAGCCCGAACAGTACTCGAACCAGGGTCGGCTCCCAGCCAAATCGCTCAGCGACGCCGCCGCAAACACCCAACCAGACTTTGTCAGTCCGAGACCGATAAAAACGTTTTGGATTGGGGGAGCGGAACATCTCTTCTTCTTCTCTGCTTGTGTGGTGTTCGTCTCTTAGTGGACGATAGTGTCGTCTTCTGTGGGGCATGATTTAGTCCTCAAACCTGCGGGGCTTCAGAGGGCGACGGCGTGGTTCTTCTTCTTCCTGAGCGTCGAGCAATTCCTCAACAGTCTCGATCCGGCGCTCGATAGCTCTGGCGGAGCGCCAGAGATCTTCGAGCATACGTTCGTCATCCGGCATCAGAGTTTTCTGTTTCCGCCACAGAGTGATGTAGTGGAAAATCATACCTGGAAAGACGATGAAGATTGCGCCAATCGCCACAATGGCAATGATGAATTCTTCTTCCATCAGTGAGCTGCCTCAGTCTTTGCCTTGCGGCGGTCTTCAAGATGCAGGGCGATCAGGCCCGGCGCGGTGATTGCGGTCATAAAACCGGCTAAGATCATGAAAGGGACTAGCATAGTCTAGGCCTCCTTCTTGTCAGCAGGTTTTACTGCTTTCGGAGCAGACTTGGCGCGCTTTTTCTTCAACGCGGTCAATTCTTCTTCGATCGCATCATTGCGTTCGAGGGCGGCGAACTCTTGCTCGAGGGTTGGCTCTACACCGCGAATGGTATCGGCATAGGCTTCCATCTCGTCGACTTTGCGCTCGACAGTCGCATAGCGTGCCAGGGCATCGTCGACACGCGTGTCATAAGTCTGGCTGCGAACCCGAATACGCTGCTCAGCGGCTTCCCGGCGCATCATCAGTGCGCGGTGCTTGGCTTTTGCTTCGTCGAGCTTGGCTTGCAGACGGGTCAGATCGTCCTGACGCTTGTGGAAAGCTTCGTCGGCCAGTTCCATCGCTTCTTCGCGGCGGGCGGTTTCCTGCTCGGCTTTCTGCTTGGCGATCAGAGCGCCGCGAGCGAGGTCTTCGCGGCCTTTATCAATTGCGAGGCCGGCTTTGGTTTCCCAATCGTCGCGAATGGTCGTGTAATGCTTGATCTCACGCTGCATTTCTTTTTTGTCAGCCATGGCGCGGGCGGCGGCAGTGCGGACTTCAACCAGAGTGTCTTCCATTTCCTGAATCATCAGGCGGGCGATCTTTTCTGGGTCTTCAGCACCATCCAGCATCGCGTTGATGTTGGAGTTAATAATGTCGCCGAGGCGAGAGAACATTCCCATGATATTTTTTCCTTGTATCTTTTGGGGTCGTGAGGGTGTGGGAGGAAACGCGGTTTTTTTCTTGGCTGTTTTCAGCTCTTAGAAGAAGAAGCCGCCGAGGAAGACACCAGCGACGAAGAACATCCAGGTCTCTGGTGTGCGAGTGGAGAGGTAGCGGCCAAAACGGCCACTCTCACGGCGGGCCTGGTCATAGTTCGTGTCACCGTAACCTTTGTCGTAAGAGCGCTCAGTCATGTTTTTTTCTTTCCTTCTGGCCAGCGACCGCGTTGGCCACTGTGCCAATTACATTTCAAGGACCGTGCCAGTTTCGAATTAAACCCATAGAGCTCTGTTTTATATGCATATTTTGTTATTTCGACGCAACTGACTTAAGTACCTTTAGTTGTTTAGGCTAATTTTTTTAGTTGTTTTTGCTAACTTATTTCGCTATTTAAACCTCATGATTGGCAATCAGACCCCTCAATTGATCGGCGAGGATCCAAGTTGGCTGGAAGCGCAGGAGCATGTCTCCCGCCTCGCGCCATTGGACCGCCCCTGCCTGATCATTGGCGAGCGCGGCACGGGTAAGGAGCTGATCGGCGAGCGCATGCACTTCCTGTCGCGGCGCTGGGATGGCCCATTCGTTAAAGTCAATTGCGCCGCCCTGTCAGAGCAATTGCTCGACAGTGAATTGTTCGGACACGAACGCGGCGCGTTTACGGGCGCCACGGATCGACGGCTGGGCCGGTTTGAGCTTGCGAATGGCGGTACGCTGTTTCTGGACGAAATTGCCACCGCCTCAATGCAGGTTCAGGAAAAGCTGCTGCGCGTGGTTGAATATGGCCAGTTCCAGCGCCTCGGAGGCGAGAAAGTCCAGACTACAAATGTCCGCGTAGTTGCTGCGACCAATGTCGACTTGCCGACCAAAGCAGCGCGCGGCGAATTTCGGGCTGATTTGCTCGACCGCCTGGCTTTTGATGTCGTCACTCTGCCCCCGCTTCGCGCCCGTCCGGCAGATATTTCATTGCTCGCAGACTTCTTCGCCCGGCGCATGGCCCGCGAAATGGCGGAAGACTTCCCTGGTTTTGCGCCATCCGCCATCGCCGCCATGGAATCCCATGCCTGGCCAGGTAATGTTCGCGAGTTGCGCAATTTTGCCCAGCGCGTGACCTATCGCGCGATCACAGAGCACTTGACCGATCCGGTTCAGTTCGATCCTGCCGCGCTTGATCCTTTTGCCTCGCCCTGGCGACCGGCTGCTGACTTGTCTCCTTCGGCGACGCCCTCAACACCGCAGAGCGATGCTCAGGCGCCGCCGCCGCCAGTCCTGGATATCCCATTCGAAGACCAGGTCCGCCTATTCGAGACGAGCCTGGTCGATACGGCGCTGTCTGCATTCGAGGGCCATCAGGGCAAAGCCGCCAAATCCCTCGGCCTGAGCTATCACCAGTTCCGCGGCCTGCTGAAAAAGCATGGCTACGGAAAAGGCGCCGGCAAACCGCAGATCGACTCAGAACAAAAAGCGCCGATGCGGAGCATGTGAGCGTCGCCGCCTATTCATCGTCGACTTCATCGTCGGCGGGAGGCCAAATGCCATTGTAAAAGAACAGAGACGCTGCCCCATCATAAATCTCGGCTCTTTGCTCATCCGTGAAGTCCACATGACCGACCACACCTTCGACGAGATATAGTTCAGCTGGGGCGCCAGCCGCCTCATATGCCGGAACGAGTGTACAGGCGCCGGACACGACCAGACCCGTACTATGCGCGCTCTCTGGTTCAGTGCCACACGGCAATATATGATCAAACTCCTCATGCGCGGCATATAATGGCGCCGACTCGGCATCGACCCAGGCCAGCTCGAGAATCGCGCCGGTTAGCGCGAGCGCGCCATTCACCAGTGAAGACACACTGTCATGGTCTCCAACATCGCCATAAACGCCGCCATTATTGGTCACATAATCAGAGAGCGCGGCTGACGTCACGATGTCCTCCGGATCCAGGGTTGCCGCAATCGCCGACATCACCGCCCCGGCCGACTCGCCGCTGACAAAGATCGCCTCCGGGTTTGTCCCATACTGATTATCGCCGAGCGCATCGGCGCGGAAAAATCGCACAGCCGCAAACATGTCATGCGTTCCCATAATGCCTGCAATTGTCAGTTCGTCGGCATTGAGCTGGCCAGAAGCAACACGATACGACATCGTCGCGGCAACATATCCACGCTCAGCAAACTCTGTCGCGACACCTTCGACGTTCGTTCGATTCTCAAACACAAAACCGCCACCTGAAGCAACGATCATCACGGGGCGGTCTGTCACAGTGTCATTGGCCGGCGTAAAAATGTCGACGAAAAGGCCAGGCGCGTATTCGATATCGCGCTGCACATCGATTTCGGTAAAGATCTTTTCAAGGTAGCGTTGGCCTGAATCAACGATATCAACAACCATGATCGTTGTGAGCTGCGTATGTGTTGCGCCGCTGGCATCAGTCGCGGTCAAATCGAATGTGTAGCTATTGTCGAAATCGGCATCTTCTGGCGCTTCGAAATCAGGCTCGGAAAAGAACTCTATCGCGCCGGTCTCACTGTCGATGATAAAGTCCGACGCATCGTGGTTTGCGATCGAGTATGTAATCGCATCGCCGTCAGCATCCGTCGCCGTCGCGGTATAGATTGTGCCCGTGCTGCCCTCTTCTATGTTGACCATTTCCGCCGAAGTGATGACCGGATCAAAACTTGGCAGCGTGACAGGCAATACCGAATTACCCGAACTATCCGTGCAGCCCTGCAAAGCCATCGCGCCGAGAATTGGCAGGACAAATAGACTTTTTGAATTGTGCTTGTAACTCATAACTACTCCCAAATTGAAGTCGAACAAAAGGTCCGCCCCTCTACTCGAATTGAAATTTGTGAATAGCTGCGAGGGTTTTATGCGCGCGGCTGAGCAACGCAAAGCGCCAAGTTCGGATAGATTACGATTTCTTCGAAACGGTCGCGAGACGTGCTTCTTTTGCAACGATTGCTGAGACGTGCAGACAATTACTACCCACAAACAGGCTCTCTATCGTTGCGCTCGATCATGATTCCGCAGGCTCGAGAAACGGCCCTTGGCACGCGCGATCGACAGCTCCCGCCACGACACCCTTGGAAAACCCGGTCACGCGGGTTACCTTTAACGTGAACGTCAGGAGACCGCCCCATGTTCCTCAACTTCTTTAATGAGCTGCGCGCCGCGAAAGTGCCGGTGACGTTGAAAGAATATCTATCGCTGATGGAAGCGATGGATAAAGGCGTCATCGATCGTGACGTCGAGGACTTCTATTACCTCGCCCGCACCGCGCTGGTGAAAGACGAGCGCAATATCGACAAGTTCGACAAGGTCTTTGGGCATGTCTTCAAGGGCCTGGATAGCTTTGGCGACGCCGTTGATGTGCAGGACATTCCTGATGAATGGCTGCGCAAAATGACCGAGAAGTTTCTCTCGCCGGAAGAGATGGCCGAGATCGAAGCCATGGGCGGCTTCGAGAAACTCATGGAAACACTGAAACAGCGGCTCGAAGAACAGAAGAAACGCCACGAAGGCGGCAATAAGTGGATCGGCACCGGCGGCACGTCGCCCTTCGGCGCCAATGGCTACAACCCGGAAGGTGTCCGCATCGGCCAGGAAAAGTCGCGCCATCGCCGCGCCACGAAGGTCTGGGACAAGCGCGAGTTCAAAAATTATGATGACAGCGTCGAACTCGGAACGCGGAACATCAAAATTGCGCTGAAACGTTTGCGCAAATGGGCCCGCACCGGGTCACCGGACGAACTCGACTTGAATGCGACGATCCGGAATACCGCGCGTCAGGGCTATCTCGATATCGAAATGCGTCCGGAACGCCGAAACACAGTCTCTGTGCTACTCTTGATGGATGCTGGCGGGTCGATGGATCCGCACGTCAAAGTGATGGAGGAATTGTTCTCCGCAGCCAGAGCAGAAATCAAGAATCTGGAATATTACTACTTCCACAACTGCCCTTATGAAGGTCTGTGGAAGGACAATCGTCGTCGCCGCACCGATGTCATCCCAACCTGGGACGTGCTGCACAAATATCCAAGTGAGTACAAAGTCATTGTCGTCGGCGACGCGACCATGAGCCCGTATGAGATCACTTATGCTGGCGGCTCAGTCGAACATTGGAATGAAGAACCTGGCGGTCTTTGGATACAACGCTTTGTCGAACAGTTCCCGAACTTTGCCTGGCTTAATCCAGTAAAATCCGGCGCCTGGGAATATACCGGCTCGATCCAGCTGATCCGTGAATTGATCGGTCCCGACCGGATGTTCGAGATGACACTGGAAGGCCTGGACGGCGCGATGAAAGAGCTCGGACGCTAAGCGTCGATCAGATTTCAAGCAAACAATTGGACGATTTTTGCCCACCGCCAACAAAGGGGAATTGTGCGGTGGGCCACGGTTCCCGGAGCGGTGTGGGGGTGCTCCGAATGTCCGTATGACGAAATCGTCAGACGTCTGGATATGGCGTTTAGTTAATTCCGGAAATAATCAAAATTGAGTATATGTTCAGCAAATATGCGCGACTGAGCTTGCAAAAATGACGTCAGTGTCATCTTATGACGCCTTGAGTTGCGTTCGAGATGCCCCAAAAAATGGATCAAAAACAATCTACTGACCCAAAATCCGAGCTGCGCGCAGAAGCCGCGCTCGAATTGCTAAGATCGCTCGCCAAGGCTGGCGACGATCCGGATCAGTTCGCGCAGGCCTGTCTCGACTGGTCGCGACTTTCTGATGACGCGACCAGCATGCCCGACTTCTTGTCGGTGCTTTCTTTACTGTCTCACCCCGGCCCGAAAACAACGGCCGATCGCGCAATTGCCCCCGAGAGCGAGATCCAGCCGGAGGATGTATTCAGCATCAATCCGGAGGGCAGTATCGTCAAAATAGCCAAACCGCTATCAGATCTTTTTGGCATGATCGAAGGCGACCATCTGTCGGACAATTTCGCAGAAGCCAGCAAGGCGCACACTGACACTCAAGCGTTTCTGATTGAGATCCCGGATCGATTTGACATCAAGCGACAAGTGAAAGTCTGCCCGGTTCTCCATGACGGCCAGAAGACAGGCTTTATTGCGTACGCCGTTTTGTCCAGGCTCAGCCGCGAAGTTCGGGCTCATCTGACAACGCATTTCGCCCTGACACAAAGTGAGATCGAGATTCTTGAGCTCGTCCTGCGGCGCCACTCCCTTGAACAGATCGCTGAGATCCGCGGCGGCAAGTTGAATACGGTGCGCACGCACGTCTCGCGCTTGATTCAGAAACTGGATTGCCACAGCTTGGTGGAAGCGGTGTCCACGACAATCGAAATTTCAAATGCCTTGAAGCTGCGCACGCCGCCCGAGCCGGCAAAATCCAACGAAGACGAGAATGCTGCGCGCCGTATTGCGCTGGAGACGCCGAACACCTGTGTCGAGTATCGCCGCTACGGCTCGTCCAGCGGACATCCGGTCATCGTTCTTCATTCGACTGAATATGGATATCTGCCCTCCCGCCGCATGATCGAAGCGGCGCGGGCGCGTCACCTCAACCTGATCTTTCCGATCCGGCCTGGTTTCGGTGATACGACCGCCGCCGCCACCCTGCAAAGTGCCGCCGACTTGATGTCCGAGTTTATTCGGGTCTTGCGCCTCGAAGATGTCACCCTGGTGGGACTCTCGCTGGCCGCTCCACTGGCGCTTATGGTTCAGGACAGAAATGCCCGCGTGGGTCAAACCTTGCTGGTCAATTACGGTCTTAATGTCAGCGACAAACTGAAAGGCATTCAGCCGAACTGGATTCGCGGGCTATTGCGTATGGCCCTGAATTCTGCCGCAAGTTTTGCCTTTGGCGTGAGCACTCTGACCTCGATGATCCGCACCTTTGGTGGCAAGCGATTCTATCGCATGCTGTATCGGAGCCAGAGCAGTGACCTGACATATGTCGAGTCCAATTCCGACGCCTTCTCGACGATGGCCGAGTATATCGCTAAATCGGACCGCACGAATGCCCGGCTTGATATTCAGTCCGCCTTCCTACCTAATCCCGACCTCGACGAATTGCTGGCGCGCGCCGGATCCGTCATGGTTTTGAATGGCGCGCAGCAGCACGGTGTTGGGGTCGAGGAATCGAAAGCTGACGCGAAACGACTGGGGGTGGAGTTCAGACAAATTGACCATCCTGGCCGCAATTGGATGTTCCAGCATCCCGAGGCGCTTTTCAGAGAGATGCTGTCCTAATCGGCAAATTCCCCCGCGGGCACCCCTTCTCATCGCGCAGCGTCGCGATACACTTCCTCGTATGGACCTATCATCAAACCCCGCCCTTGAGCCGTTTCGCGCTGAGATACGCGCCTTCTTCGAAACAGAGTATCCGCAGGACATTCGCGCCAAAGTCGCAACAGGCGCCAGCCTGACGACAGCAGAAGTCCGCAAATCAGAAATGGCGCTCGGCGCAAAAGGCTGGCTCGCCAGTGCCTGGCCGGAAGAATATGGCGGCCCGGGCTGGAGCCTCGAAGAACAATATATTTTTGATGAAGAACTGGAACGCGCTGGCGTTCCGACCGTCACGCCCATGGGGGTCATCTATGTCGGCCCGATCCTGTATACGTTTGGCTCACAGGCGCAGAAAGACAAATGGCTGCCCGGGACACGCGACGGCTCCGTCGGCTGGGCCCAGGGCTATAGCGAACCGGATAGCGGATCAGACCTCGCCTCGCTGCAATTCTCGGCCAAGCGCGAGGGCGATGAATACGTTCTCAATGGCACCAAGATCTGGACCAGCGCGGCGCAGCATGCGGACTGGATCTTCCTGCTGGCGCGGACGTCGAAAGAAGAGAAGAAACAACTCGGCATCAGCTTCATCTGTTGCGAGATGGATCGACCCGGCGTGACGCTCAATCCGATCATCACGATTGATGGCAAGCATGTCCTGAACATGGTGATTTTCGAGGATGTACGCGTGCCGGCGGATTACTTGATCGGCGAGGAAGGCAAAGGCTGGACCTATTCTCAATATCTGCTCGGCTTTGAACGCACCTCCTATGCGCGCATTGGCGGCAAGCGCAAACAGCTTCGCCACATTCGCGCGCTGGCCACCGCCGAACCGACAGGTGGCAATAGCAAGCTGATTGATGATGAAGCTTTTGCGCGCAAGCTGACTGACGCTGATATCGCCGTTGACGGCCTCGAAATGACCGTCTTGCGCGTCTTGTCAGCGGTTAAAGATGGCGGCAGCCCCGGCAAGGAAGCCTCGATCATCAAGATCCTCGCGACGGAGACCGCGCAGCAAATCACCACGCTATATCTTGATGTCGCGGCAGCACATGGCCAGCGTAAGTTCGAGGACAGTGTCAGTCCCGACTGGGCGGGCCACACCATGGACGCAGCGCCTGGCGTGTCGACTTATTTCGGCGCCCGCGCACAAAGCATTTATGGCGGCACCAATGAGATCCAGAAGAACATTATCGCGAAACGCGTCCTCGGTCTCTGAGACAACAAATCAAGTCTGCAGAATAGAAAACGCCGCCCTTCGTGAAGAAGGGCGGCGCTTGTTTTTGTCGAAAGCTTATCGCTTAGAAGTTCACTGACGCACGCGCGTAGACGAACCGACCAGCAAAGCCGAATGGCGAACGGGCCGAGAATGGGAAGATCCCATTAAAGTCCTGTCCCACTGGCGTATCTGTTGGATACTGATCCAGGACATTGTCGACACCTAGGCCGATCGTCACTCGATCCGTCATTTCAACGTCCACAGACGCATCCAGGATCCAGGCGGCTTCAAGCGTGAAGTCATTTGCTGGATTGTTGGATGGATCGACGACTTCGCCATAGCGTGTAGCGCGGGCGTTAAACATCGCATCTTTCCACTGATAATCTGCAGACAGAATGAGCTTTGTTTCCGGAGCACTTTCTTCAAATGTCAGACGGTTGTTCCGGCTGAAGAATGTGAGATCAGGCAACACTGTGTTGACCGGAACATTGGTAACTTCGACTTCAGAGAAGTTGAACGCACCAGACAGGCCAAGCTCACCGAGCTCACCCAGATCCCAGTCATAACGCGCAACGACATCAACGCCGCGTGTTTCAGTCTCGATACCGTTCTGGAAGAAGCGCAGTCGACCAACCCCGGTCACGCCAGCCGCCGCGAGCACAGCGTCAACTTCGTCACCGCCAAGGTTCTCTGACAAGAAGATCTGATCTTCGATATCGATGCTGTAGGCATCAATTGTGACGAAGAAATTTTCTTGCGGCGTGATGACCACACCAGCGGAGAAGCTGGTTGATTCTTCTGCATCGAGTGGCTGAGCGCCGAGCGATACAGCCGCGGCAGATTCAGCCGGGAACGTCCCGATCTCAAACGGCACACCATCGATAAAGTTGGTCGATGTCGCTGTGAAGAATTGCTGCTGCAGAGACGGCGCACGGAAACCCGTGGCAACCGCGCCGCGAACAGCGAAGACATCATTAAAGTCATAACGACCCGTCAGCTTGCCTGTTACGGTTTCGCCAAAGTCAGAATAGTCCTCGTAACGAACCGCTGCTGAAATCAGCGTTTTGTCATTTGGTTCCCATTCCGCATCGACATAGATCCCGATATTGTCTCGACCTGCATCAACTGCAGATTGCGGGGTGAAGCCACCAAACACCTGGCTGGCACCGGCAAACGTCACGCCGAAATTCGCGTCAAACGGATCAGGGAAAGTTGCCGGATTATTTATATCGAAGCCAACTGGAACATTGGCGTCCAAAATATCATCATCCGGGTCGTTAATGAGATTGCTGTCGATATTCTCTTGGAAGTAGTTAACTCCCGGAATACCACGATAGCCACCCTGGATATAGGAATTCGGCTCACCTGCGGTGATTTCAAAGCCTTCGTCACGAAACTCTAGCCCAAAAGACAGCGTCGTTTCACCTGGCAGAAGGTTATCAAAAGTCTGCGTTGCGTTGGCGTTGAGAACAACTTGATTATACTCAAGTGCACCCGCATCGAACTCGGTCTGACTTGTCGGCCCAAGCGACGCGTTGAGCGTATTGACGACAGAATAGTCCAACTCGTTCGAGCCATAGACGACACTGAAATCAGTGTCCCAGCCGCCAATCGCACCGCGTATACCGCCGCCAGCGCTGATATCCGTGACGTCGCCGACGATTGTCGGCAGGAAGCCGTCAGGATAGATTTCTGTGAGGTTTCGCGGGACGTCTCTCGTCCCAATTGGACCTGGCGCAGAATCGCTTGAACGACGATAGAATCCCGTACTTTCGGCTTCGCGGTCTTGATAACCAGCCCAGCCATAAAGTTCCCAATCATTGCTCAAGCCATAGCCAGCATTTGCAAAGAACGAGAAGTCTTCGGCGTTGCCATTACCCCAATTGTGGTTGAGGCGATTGAACGTCGTTTCGCGCGGATCGGAAACACCGCCCGGAGTGATGTACTGACGGCGTGGGTCCAGTCCGGCGCGATTGGAAGGATTACGGTCCTTATATTCCGCTGACAGGGTCAGGAAGCCAGATTCGCCAAGCGCGAAACCTTTCCAACCACTGATTTGAAGCGTCTCACCATCAACAGCATCGCGGCCCTGGCCATCAATGTCAGTTACGAACGCGCCATAGCGTGCATTCAAGCCGCCGCCAGAGCTTTCTTCTTTCAGCAGAACGTTGATCACACCCGCAATCGCATCAGACCCGTACTGCGCCGATGCGCCATCACGCAGGACTTGTACGCTGCCAATCGCGGCGGTTGGGATTGAGTTCAAGTCAACTGCGGACGAACCACGACCAACGGTGCCGTTAATGTTCACCAGCGAGGATGAGTGACGGCGTTTTGAATTGACCAGAACCAAAGTCTGGTCTGGTGCCAGTCCGCGCAATGTGGCTGGGCGAATAATATCCGAACCGTCACTGATCGATGTCTGGTTGAAGTTGAACGACGGAACGGTCGCTGCGAGAATCTGGTTCAGCTCTGTGCGACCGGTCTCGGTCAGCTCAGAAACTGGAAACACATCGACAGGAACAGCGGTTTCAAGCGCGGTCCGGTCAGCAGAACGTGTCCCTGTGACAACGATTTGACTTTGACGAAGCTCATCAGCGTCATCTGCCGCGTCGGCATCTTGTGCGTGGCCGGGAAGGGCCACTGCGAGCATAGCTAGCGACAGTGCGCTGCCTGTAAAAAGGCGTTTCTTATTCATTTCTTTCTCCTTGCCTGTCTCCCAGTGATCAACATAGGTCTCCGCCCCTGTTGTGGTACCAGCACGTAGCGGCAACTTTGAATTCAACTTCTGGGCGTGGCGTTCATGACACACTCAGATAATTAGGCTGAGCCCCTGAGACGACCGCTTATGAGGCCGATTTCTTCGTCAAATGACACTTTCTGCGGTCGACCTTCGTTTTCCACTTGCCCCGCGTGCCGACTCCCAGCTATAGCGCATCCGTTTGCCTCAGCAGCGAGACAATAAGGAAATCCAGATGCCCAAACGCACCGATATTCAGTCCATTCTTGTCATCGGTGCTGGCCCCATCATTATCGGCCAGGCCTGTGAATTCGATTACTCAGGGGTTCAGGCCATCAAAGCCCTCAAGGGCGAAGGCTACCGGGTCATTCTGGTCAACTCCAATCCAGCCACCATTATGACTGACCCTGGCCTCGCTGACGCGACTTATATCGAGCCGATCACGCCGGATTTTGTCGAAAAGATCATCGAGATCGAAAAGCCCGACGCGCTTCTCCCGACGATGGGGGGTCAGACCGCTTTGAATTGTGCCCTCGCCCTTGAACAGGCGGGGGTTCTTTCTAAGCATGGTGTGGAAATGATCGGCGCGCGCGCGGATGCGATTGAAATGGCCGAAGATCGAAAATTGTTCCGTGAAGCCATGGATCGGATTGGTCTGGAGAATCCGAAAGCCGAAATCGTTTCATCGCCAAAGAATGATGATGGCTCCTATGACCGCATCACGGGTCTGAAGAATGCTCTGGATGTGCTCGACCAGGTTGGCTTGCCAGCAATCATTCGGCCAGCCTTTACGCTTGGCGGCACTGGCGGCGGGGTCGCGTATAACCGGGCTGAATATGAAGAGATTTGCCGCTCTGGCATTGCGGCCTCTCCTGTGGCGCAAATTCTTGTCGATGAGAGCCTGCTCGGCTGGAAAGAGTTCGAGATGGAAGTTGTTCGCGATACCGCGGACAATGCAATCATCATTTGCGCGATTGAGAATATCGATCCAATGGGCGTGCATACGGGCGATTCGATCACCGTCGCGCCCGCTCTGACGCTGACCGATCGCGAATACCAGGTCATGCGCAATGCCTCTCTGGCTGTGCTGCGCGAAATCGGTGTCGAGACCGGCGGTTCGAATGTCCAATTCGCGGTCAATCCTGAGGATGGCCGTCTGGTCGTGATCGAGATGAACCCACGCGTGTCACGATCATCGGCTTTGGCCTCGAAGGCCACCGGCTTCCCGATCGCCAAAATCGCAGCCAAGCTGGCTGTCGGCTATACGCTAGACGAGCTGGACAATGACATCACTGGCGTCACACCGGCCTCGTTCGAACCGACCATAGATTATGTCGTGACCAAGATCCCGCGCTTTGCGTTCGAGAAGTTTGAAGGCGCTGAACCGCTGCTGACCACGGCGATGAAATCGGTTGGCGAAGCCATGGCAATCGGTCGGAACTTCCAAGAGAGTTTTCAAAAGGCCCTGTGTTCGCTCGAGACCGGCTTGAATGGGTTGAATGAAATTGAGTTTAGCGGCGAAGGCGCCCTGCGTGAAGCGTTGAGCAAACAGACCCCAGATCGCTTGCGAATTGTCGCCCAGGCTTTCCGGACCGGAATCTCCGTCGAAGACGTTCATGCCGCCACCAGTATCGACTTATGGTTCCTGAGACAGATCGCTCAAATCGTATCCGTCGAAGACAATGTCCGCCGTGATGGTTTGCCGACGACCCAACGTGGCTTTACCGACCTCAAAGCCATGGGCTTTTCCGACGCCCGCCTCGCTGATATTCTGGACTTCAGCGAAACCGATGTCCGCAACGCGCGTCACGCCCTCGACGTACGGCCGGTATACAAGCGCATAGACACTTGCGCCGCCGAATTCGCCGCCAAGACGCCTTATCTATATTCGACGTATGAGCACCCAGCCTTCGGCGCCATATCCGCGGACTGCGAAGCGGAACCATCTGACCGCAAAAAAGCAATCATTCTCGGCGGTGGCCCAAATCGGATCGGTCAAGGTATTGAGTTTGATTATTGCTGTTGCCATGCGGCCTTTGCAATGGACGATATCGGCATTGAAAGCGTGATGGTGAATTGTAACCCGGAAACCGTCTCAACTGATTATGACACTTCTGACCGGCTATATTTCGAACCGCTGACCGAAGAACATGTCTCGGAAATCATTCATAAAGAGCAAAGCAATGGCGAGCTGGCGGGCGTGATTGTACAGTTTGGCGGTCAGACGCCGCTGAAACTGGCGCAGCCGCTGAACCAGGCCGGCGTGCCCATCCTCGGCACCAGCCCGGACAGCATCGACCTTGCCGAAGATCGTGAGCAATGGTCCGAGCTATTATCCAATCTCGGCATTCAACAGCCGCCATCGGCGTCGGCGCGCAGTGTCGAGGAAACCCTCGAACAAGCCCAGAAGCTTGGCTACCCCGTCATGCTGCGGCCGTCATTCGTGCTCTCTGGAACCGCCATGCGGATCTGTCACACGGACGAAGACATCCGCGAATATGCTGGCTACGCCCTGTCAGTCGCGGGCGATGGCTCGCTCTTCCTTGATCGCTATCTGTCAGACGCAATCGAAGTTGATGTCGATGCGCTATGTGATGGCACCAATGTCCATGTTGCCGGGATTATGGAACATATTGAAGAAGCCGGCGTGCATTCCGGCGACAGTGCCTGCGCGCTGCCGCCATATACTCTGTCGCCGAGCGTGATTGGCCGTCTCAGCGAGCAAACCATTGCATTGGCCAAGGCGCTGAACGTGACCGGCCTGATCAATATCCAATACGCGGTCAAGGATGACGAGATTTACGTCCTGGAGGCCAATCCAAGGGCCAGCCGGACGGTACCATTTGTCGCCAAGGCGGTCGGTGCTCCAATTGCCAGCATTGCAGCCAAAATTATGGGCGGAAAGCCCCTGACGGATTTCGACTTGCGTCATGCCGAAGCCAATCGAGTCGCGGTCAAGGAAGCGGTCTTCCCGTTCGCCCGATTCGCCAATGTCGATCCTATTCTGGGACCAGAAATGCGCTCAACTGGCGAAGTCATGGGCTGGGACGATGATTTCGGAACAGCCTTCCTGAAAGCGCAAATTGGGGCTGGGGTAACCCTGCCGACCACCGGTACAGCGTTCATTTCTTTGCGCGAGGATGACAAGCCGGGAATTATTGATGCCGCGCGCGGCCTGATCGATATGGGGTTCGACATCGTCGCCACGTCGGGAACAGCGAAATTTCTCGGTGAACAAGGAATTGAGGCGCGCCAGGTCAAAAAGGTCCTGGAAGGCAAACCGAACATCGAGGACGAAATCCTGAATGGAGAGATCGCCCTGGTCCTGAACACCACAGAAGGCGCCCAGTCGCGTAAGGATTCAAAATCAATCCGGCGCACGTCCTTGATCCAGAACATCCCATATTTCACGACGCTTTCGGCCTGTCTCGCAGCCGTGAAAGCAATTCGCGCAATACGCGAAAAACCTTTTTCCGTACGCGCCCTACAAAAAGCATAACTTGCGAACCCGAGCATTATAGACTACTTGACCGGCCTGATTTTTGATTGAACCTTCGGGTCTGCAATCAAGATGGCGTAAAAACCAAAGAACGGTACTTATTCATGCAACGTACTCCTATGACCGCCGGGGGCTATGCCGCCCTCGATGAAGAATTGAAAAATCTGAAGTCTGTCGAGCGCCCGTCGATTATCCAGGCCATCGCGGAAGCGCGCGAGCATGGCGACCTGTCTGAAAATGCTGAATACCACGCCGCGAAGGACAAACAGTCCTTTATTGAAGGGCGTATCATCGAATTGGAAGACAAGCTGTCTCGCGCCGACGTCATCGATCTGGAAAAGGTCAAAGGCGACCGAATTGTCTTTGGCGCGACCGTGACAATCATTGATGTCGATACAGAGGAAGAGTCGACTTATCAAATTGTTGGCGAAGATGAAGCCGATATCGCGCAAGGCAAAGTCTCGAACACTTCGCCTATCGCGCGAGCTTTGATCGGAAAAGGCGAAGGCGATGAAGCCGAAGTTGCTGCGCCAGGCGGCGCACGCGTCTACGAAATATCTAATTTGAAGTTCATTTAGTCGACCTTTCTTCTTCAACTCTCACGCGAATTCTGTCACGGCTCACGATATGAACGCGCCTGATTCTTCTCTTGGCCCATCGATCTGGGCGGTCAGCGATGGTCGCGCCGGAAATGCCGCACAAGTGCGCGCAATCCTGGCCGCTCTTTCAGAGACGCGACGCTGGTTGCAGATTGGCCATATTTACGGTCAAGGCCACCGCCCGGAGCCTTTGACATTAAACCCTCGCGCCCCATGGACCTGGTTGCCCGGCGTAAATTGGCCAGCGCCGCGTCTGGCCCTACCAAAAGCCCAGCGCGCCGCATTGAGCAGCCCTTGGCCAAGCCTCTGGTTGGCGGCGGGACGGCGCAGCGCACCATATACAGCCGCTGTCAGAAGTTGGAGTGGGCATAAAACGCTGACAGTCCAGATTCTCGACCCAAAATGTGATCCTGAGAAATTCGATCTCGTCGTGGTGCCGGAGCATGATGAGTTGATTGGTTTGAACGTGGTTCGCGCAACCGGCTCACCAACGCATTTTTCCGAGGACGCCATTGAAGAGACTGGCCAGGCTTTTGCCGACCTGGCGGACGAACGCGGCAAGAGCGCAGTGGTCATTCTCGGCGGCAATTCGAAGGCTCATACATTTAGCCGTGAGGCCGCAACTCGGCTGATCCAGCAAATGGAGGGGTTGGCCTCATCTGGCTGGCGCTTGCGGATCACATGCTCACGCCGCACCCCGGTTGCGATCGTCTCTGAAATGCGTCAATTCGCCGACCGAGTTGGCGCCAGTTTCTGGGCCAATGAACATGATGGACCCAACCCGTATCTGGCCTGGCTGCTCTATTCGGACGCGGCCATCGTCACCGAAGATAGCGCCAATATGTTGTCAGATGTCGCCTGGCATGGCCTGCCTTTGCACATCGCAAAACTAAAAGGCGGTGCAGCAAAGTTTGATCGCTTGCATCAAAGCCTGATCGATCGCGGCTGTGCGAAGCGCTTTGAAGGCAGATTAGACCTCTGGGATTATCCGCCTTTGCGCGAAGCGGGCCGCATCGCAGACATCATCATCGAAAAGCTTCTGGAGCGGCATCCCCAGCCAGAGCTTAGTCAAATTGATACATCGAAAACTGCCGCGCCGAGCTGGCTTTAGGCCGATAGCGTAGCGCGTGTAAGCGCTGGCTCAAGCAGATCCGCATCGGTTTCCCAACACCAGGTTTCCGGTTGATCCAGCAAGGCGCGAACAAGCTTATTGTTCATCGCATGACCGGGTTGGTGGGCTTCGTAAAGACCTGCGATCGGCGCCCCTGCGAGCATCAAATCGCCAACCGCATCGAGCAACTTATGGCGAATGAACTCGTCATCGCTGCGCAAGCCTTCGGGATTTACGATGTCATCGCCGTCAATGACCACAGCATTATCAAGTGACCCACCACGGGCAAGCCCCATCGCTTTCAGCGTTTCGACATCACGGGCAAACCCGAACGTTCGCGCAAATGCGATGTCGCGCGCAAACAGACCAGGCACCAGACGCATCGCCATTTGTTGAGTCCCGATTGCCTTAGTCTCAAACTCGATTTTCGCTTTCAGGGTGAGGAGATTATCCTGTGATGAGCTTAATCGCGCCCATTTCACACCGTCTGTGACTTCGACTGTGTCGAGAATTCGAATGCGGCGACGAAGAGCTGTTTGCTGTTTCAGGCCTGCATTGTGGAACAATTCGCAGAACACTGCAGAAGAGCCATCCATGATCGGCGTTTCAGGGCCATCAATCTCGACAAGGACATTGTCCAGCCCCATGCCTGCGCAAGCCGCCAGAAAATGCTCAACTGTCGCAATCGTCGCGCCATCATCATTCGCTAGAGTCGTGCCAAGCTGCACTTCTGTGACCTTCTCGCCGCGCGCCAGAATGTCGGAATCAACGCCCAGATCCGTGCGACGAAACCGGATACCGGTATTTACATCTGCTGGCTTAATAACCATTCGCGCACGCGCACCGGAATGAACGCCGATACCAGCGCAAATGACAGTCGTGTTTAGCGTGGTTTGATACTCTACCTGTCCCAAGCCTACTCTCCCTGTAGAACTGCATAAACACCTGCAGAGTGCGGGACCTCAACACAAGCATTGTTGCGTTTTGTTGCAGGCTGCACAAATACCAAAGCCCCCGGGTCTACGGGGGCTTCAGATGACTTAAGTTTAAGGTTTAGGTGTTCGCAGATCGACGCAAAAAGGCAGGGATTTCGAGATCTTCATCGTCGAAAGGCGCTGGTTTTGGGTGATCTTCGGGCGTCGAAACAATTGCCGGTTGATCTTCTTCTACATCATTATCGCCGACAGCATCTTCGCGGCGCCATCCGAACAGATTTGAGAAGCCTGCAGGACTGTCCGCAACAGGTTTCGTAAATGCCGCATCGGCACTGACCGTATCGCTGCCCTGCTGGCTCTCAATATGGGCTGCAGGCAGCGGGCGACCGCGGAAATCGGGGCGGGCGTCTGGCTCCAAATCAGCCGACGGAGCCGTCTCCGTAGGCGCAGCAGGCATTGCTGGTTGGCTCACAACGACAGGGATATCTAATGTCGGTACGGTCGTGTCTGCCGCCGGCGGGGTAATCGCGACCGCGGCTACCTGTTCAGAAACGCCCGCTGCGACAACAGATACGCGTATGCGGCCTTCCAATTCCGGATCAAAAGTCGACCCGAGAATAATGTTCGCATCATCATCAACTTCGCGTCGAATTTCGTTCGCGGCTTCGTCAAGCTCGAACAGCGTCATGTCATAACCGCCCGTAATATTGATCAGCACGCCTTGCGCGCCGCGCATTGAGACATCATCAAGCAGCGGATTATCAATGGCTGAACGCGCCGCTTCCAGCGCGCGGCCTTCGCCCTCGCCTTCGCCCATGCCCATCATTGCGGTGCCCATGCCCTTCATGATGGTCCGGACATCAGCGAAATCCAGATTGATCAGACCTGGCATAATCATCAGGTCGGTAATGCCGCGAACGCCGGAATAGAGCACGTCATCGGCCATGCGGAAGGCTTCAGCAAACGTCGTGCGTTCATTGGCGATGCGGAACAGGTTCTGGTTGGGAACAACAATCAGCGTGTCGACCACATCATTCATCCGCTCAAGGCCGCTTTCGGCCGTCGCCATACGATGCGACCCCTCAAACCCGAACGGCTTGGTCACAACGCCAATCGTCAGAATACCTTTATCGTGCGCCGCTTTGGCAATCACCGGCGCTGCACCTGTTCCTGTGCCGCCGCCCATTCCGGCTGCGACAAAAACCATGTGTACGCCTTCCAGCGCTTCGAGAATTTCCGGCATCGATTCTTCTGCAGACGCTTCACCGACTTCTGGGCGCGCGCCGGCGCCAAGGCCCGAAGTGGTCTCCAGACCAAGTTGAATTCGATGCTCGGTCTTCGACCGGCGCATGGCTTGCGCGTCGGTATTTGCGACAATGAACTCTACGCCTTGCAGATTGGCCTCGATCATATTGTCGACCGCGTTACCACCAGCACCACCAACGCCAATAACGACTATTCGTGGTTTGAGTTCGTTTGTCATGCCTTGATCCCGGTCTCTTTAATTCATAGCGCTGTACACTGAGTCTGAGCGTAAAATGACCTGTTTGGCCTAAAAGACTCTTAAATGACTGTCATCTCGCTCAAAAATTTTCGCGGATCCAGATTAAGACCTTTGTAAATATTCCACGCCCGGAATCAGCTCCGGCTATCGCTGCTGCACCCCCAACCTTTGATGCGTCAGCAAAACCCCTGAGTTCATAGCTTATCAGACCCGCCGCTGTGGAAAAGGCCGGATTACCGTAATTGTCACCTAAAATGTCAGCATCGATCGGTCGCCCGAGTCTCACCGGCTGTTTCAGCACTTTTGCAGCAAGCTCACGAACCCCTGCCAATTGACTTGCGCCCCCGGTGAGTACGGTCCGTCTCGGCATGATCGGGCGCAACGGGCTCGCGGTCAGGTGGGCCTGAACCATTTCGAACAATTCTTCGATGCGCGGTTCGATAATCGAGGTCAGCTCGCCGCGAGTCATCTTACTGGCTTTCAGACGGCCATCATCGCCAAGGCGCGGGGCTTCGATCCGTTCAGCCATGCCCGGGCCGTCCTTATCGGCCGTCCCGTGTAGTGTTTTCAGGCGTTCCGCCGCTGCGAACGTGGTTCCAATGCCTTGCGCGATATCACCAGTGACGCGGGATCCGCCGACTTTTACCAGATCCAACCAGGCTGGCGCGCCATTGAGGAACACGGAGACCGAGGTCACGCCGCCGCCAAAATCAATACAGACAGCGCCATTATCAATCTCGTCTTCGATCAAGGTCCCGGATCCGCTGGCGAGCGCTGACGGAACGATCCGTTCCACACCCAGATGGGCGCGCATCACGCATTCCTTGAGATTTTTGACCAGAGATTTCGGCGCCGTCACGACGTTCAGCAAGACTCGAACCCGATCGCCAATCATGCCAACCGGATCGCGGATATCATCCTGATCATCAACGCCATACATGACGGGATAAGCGCCCAAAAGCTCGCGCTCTTTGGGAACCACTTTGCCGAGCGCCTCAGCCCATACTTTTTGCACGTCACGGCTGCTAATCTCGCGCTGACCAAGTTCAATTTCAGCGTCGGCCAGCTGGCTATCGACTTTTGGGCCGGTAATCCCGAGGATGACGCGATCAATGCGTTCGCCCGCTTCGCGCTCGGCATCTTCCACCGCGAGGCGGATGGACCGCTCCAGCGCTTCGATATCTGTGATCGCGCCGCCATTAAAGCCGCGACTTTGCTGACGACCACCGCCCATAAAGGCAAATCCTGCGCGGCTCCCCGGATCGACGCGGCCAATCAGGCAAGCAATCTTGGAACAGCCAATGTCCAGCGCCGCAACAACCGTTCCAGCTTTGCCAACGTGTCTCGGCTTCAGTCGGTGTTCGTTCGTCGCCATCAGGCAGCTCCCCCGGTTTGGACAGGTTTTGGAGTCAGGAAGACCCGGCCGCCAACGCGCAAATCAATCACGCTGACAGGTCGCCGCGTGAGTTCTGCCATTGGCTCAACATTCGCGAAGAACAACATGCTGCTGGCAAGGCGCTCATCGGTCGGTAATTTCATGACAGCACCTGATTTCAGCACCAGGTCCCAGCGTCGTCCCGCGACGCGCCGCGCATGGTCAACTTCGGCCCGCAAGTCAGGCGCAAGCGAAAAGGCTTTCTCCAGCGCCGGAACCGCTTCCGGACCGCCAGTGCCAATCGCTTTTGTGAGTTCGAGGTGATCTGTAGCGCGCGCCTTCGGCATCAACCGGCCCAGACTGTCGACGACAGCCCATTTCTCACCGTCATTCCACAGCGCCGTCGGCTCAGCCGCGTGAGCGTAAATCATCACAGTGTCGGGCCACAGGCGATAGACACGAACTTTGGTGACCAATCGTGTGTCTTCGACCCGGCGACGGATAAGATGAGGATCAGCGCGGAACATGTTCTCGCCAGGCTCGATCATCGCAGCGGCTTTGATTTGACGGGCCATGGCCGGGACGTGTTCGAGACCGATAATTTCAACAGTATCAACGGACAGTCCAACCGACCGGGACGCGCCATCCATGGCGCTGCCCCAGCGTTTGCCAATCTGTGATAGAGATCCGCCCAGCATGGCGGCGCCTGCGACGATCAGCGCGACAACCATCACCAGTCCAAAAATGACAGATGAAATCTGGGTGCGCTCCAGAATAATATCTGGTTCGGGGGCTGACTTTTTGCCTTTTGCCCGGGGCATATCTCGTCCTTGAGTCTGGTCACCATCACATCTGGATCACGTCGAACTCGACAGGCCGTAGCGTTCGACGCGTATATTCGCTGCGCTTTCGGCAGCGTTTCAAACACCATCAAACAGATCGGCAGTCACCACACGGCGCGCTCCACTGCAGGCAATTTTGCAGCAAAGTCGTAAAACTCTCTTAAGGGCGGGGCATTGTGGGCATGAAAAGTCAGCAATCTCGCGCACCGTGATCGGATGGCCACAATCCTATGATTTGGGAAAGCACGATTATGGCGAATTTGCCTTATTTCAGCCAAAAAGCTCTACAACTGTAGCATCGCTCGGTACACCGCACCTGGCTCTCCCATAATTCATGAAAAATAATTCCCCCGAGGGGGTTGTAGCCGTGCGTTACATATGTAACACGATGCCTGTCAGGATTTGTTTCCATAGGGGTTAAATAAATGAAATACACCTTCCTCGCTGGGCTGCTGGTCGGCTTCCCTCTCCCCCTATATGCACAAACGTCGACGGCTCCCAGCGAGGATACCAGAACCTTCACCATTGCTGATTTTGAGCAATTCGCACCGCGCACGGCGCTCGATATGGTGTCGCAAATTCCAGGCTTCAGCATATCCGGCAGCGACGGACAGCGCGGATTTGGACAGGCTCAGGAAAACGTACTGATCAATGGCCAGCGCATCTCATCCAAATCGACCAGCGCCCGCGATGCCCTCGCCCGAATTCCTGCGGCAAATGTCGAGAAAATCGAACTTGTTGAAGGCTCCAACCTGGATATTCCTGGCCTTAGCGGCCAGGTGGCGAACATCATTGCCAAAGCCAATGGTTTGTCCGGAACCTGGAATTATCGGCAGCGTTTCCGCGAAAACCTTCCACCCGCAATGGAATGGTTCGAGCTGTCGCTGAACGGCCGCAGTGGAACATTGAGCTGGACGCTTGGAGTCGAGTCCGAACCGGGTCGCGGCGCCGCTGCTGGTCGGGAAAATGTCTTCGACGGCGCCCGAAACCTGCTCGAGTATCGCGAAGAGGAAAGTACTTTTGTTGCGGATGGCGTCAGCGTGAATGGCAGTCTCAACTGGACACCGAATAATGGGCACATCGCCAATCTCAATGCCGAATACAATCTATGGGAACCGGACGAGCGCGAAACCAGTTCCGTCTTCTCTCCAGATGGAACCCTGCAGCGCCAGACGGTGTTTCTGTTCAAAGAGAATGAATGGAACAGCGAGATCAGCGGCGATTACGAACTCGGCGCCGGCCCCGGTCGCTTGAAGTTTATTGGCCTACAGCGCAACGAGCACAGCCCAACGCGCGCGAAATTCTTTGGCGCAAACCTCGATGGTACGGATGTAAGAAATCAGATCTTTGATCGCGTCGTTGATGAAAGCGAAAGCATCCTTCGTGGCGAGTATAATTTGTCCGGCGCGAATAATTCTGACTGGCAGTTTTCAATCGAAGGCGCGCTCAATACTTTGGACAGCGAGGCAGCTCTGTTTCGGGGCGATACGTTGGAATCCGTCTCGCCCATCGAGATGGGCGATGACGGCATCCGCGTCGAAGAACAACGCGCCGAAGCCTTCATCACGCATGGACGTCAATTGAACAAGGATTTGCGGCTGCAATTGTCGCTTGGCGCAGAGCAGTCGGAAATCATGTCAGATGGCGCCAATGGCCAGACCCGCACCTTTACGCGTCCAAAAGGCTCTGCATCATTGGCCTGGACCGTTGATGACAAAACCAATCTCAACTTGTCTGTTTCGCGCCAAGTGGGCCAGCTCAACTTCTTCGACTTTGTCTCCAATGTCGACTTGAACCAGGGCGATGACCAGACCGGAAATGTCGATATTGTCCCTGATCAAAGATGGCGGGTTGCCCTTGAGGCCGAGCGCGATTTCGGCAGCTGGGGCGCCGTAACAGCCGAAGTCCTTTACGATGAGATCGAGGATCTGATTGATCTCGTACCAATTGGCAGCGGCGAAGGCCCTGGCAATCTCGACTCCGCCTCGCGCATCGTGCTTGAAATTGAGGGCACACTAAAGCTCGACAATTTCGGCTGGAAAGGCGCCCAGATCGAATATCAAACCTTCTTGCAGGACACATTCCTGGACGATCCCCTGACTGGGGTCACGCGCGACTTTAACAGGAATACAATTCACTATTATGAGTTGAACTTCCGCCACGATATTCCGAATACAGATTGGGCTTGGGGGCTAAATTTTGAGACGTTCTCGGACGCGCCGACATTCCGCCGTGACGCGCGTGTCAGCTACGAAGAACCGCAAGGATTCGCCTGGGCGTTTATCGAGCATAAGGATATTTTTGGACTGACTGGCACGGCCTTTTTCGCCAATCTGACGGATACGGACAATAACCTGACACGTCTTTCCTACACGCCCGACCGAACGGGTGTCATCAATCGCATTGAAGAGCGCAATCGCAACTTTGGCAGCATTGTCACTCTGCGCCTGCAGGGCAGCTTCTAGAGGCTCTGTAAGCGTCCGATACGGCGGATTTCCCAGCGCAAGTCGACACCGGAATGCGCCAGAACACGGGCCCGGACCAGTTCGCCAAGGCCTTCAATATCAGCGGCCGTCGCATCGCCAGTATTGATCAGAAAGTTGCAATGCTTCTCACTGACCATGGCGCCGCCAACTCTAAGGCCGCGGCAGCCTGCGGCATCGATCAATTTCCAGCTTGACCGGGCATCAGGGGTTCCCGGTGGATCCGGATTGGCAAAAGTTGACCCGCCCGTCTTTTCCTTGATCGGCTGTGTCTCTGCACGCCGCGCCTGATGCGCCGCAATCTCATCCGCGAGGGCGTCGGGATTGCCCCCTGCCTCACCCCGCAATTGCAAGCCCGTGACGACGATATTGGCGGCGAAATCTGTGTGACGATACGAGAAACCAATGTCTTTTCGAGCCAATTTGATCGGCGCGCCTGCTCTGGTAATTCCTTCAACGGCCACGACAACGTCGCTTAACTCGCGGCCATAGCAGCCCGCATTTGTCCGCACCGCACCGCCAATCGATCCAGGAATTCCAGACAGAAAAGACAGCCCGCCTATGCCGGCTTTTGCGGCCGCTTTTGCGACATTCAGGTCCAATGCCCCAGCACTGGCACGAACGCGGTCGCCTTCAATCTCGATGCGCCCCCAATAGCCGCCCATCAGACGGATCACGACGCCGTCAATGCCGCCGTCACGAACGATCGTGTTTGACCCGACCCCAAGCACAGTGACCGGAATATCTTCTGGCAAGGCTTTCAGAAAGTCTGCCAGGTCGTCTTCATCAGCCGGCAGAAACAACGCCTCCGCCGCACCGCCAACGCGAAACCAGGTATAAGGCGCCAACGAGGTGTTCGGCATGATCTTGCCGCGCAGCTCTGGCAGATTGTTCAAATCGAAACTCATAGTTCCGCCTAATGCCAGTCTGCGCCAACGCAAAGAGTGGATTTCATTTATCCAACGCGCGCAGGGCCTAGAATCGATAGCGTATCTGTACATTGGCGCGCGTTTCGGCAGCATAACCCGCAGCCTCATTCGGCGCTTTCCATTCTGACAGGCGCGCCGCTTCGGAAGCGCTAAATAGCCCGGCGCCGATCGTGGCATCCATTGCCCAGCCGCGGTCCTGCCGACCTGTACGCACGCCGAGCCCGACAAATGGCGCCCGGTCATGGCGCTTTTGATAAAGTCCGTTGCCAGACGCCGTATTCGTCATCGCGCGATCGATTTGCCGACCGAGTTCCGCGGAATCATCTGTCGCCCCAATCGCGACGGCGAGATTGGGGTGCGGCGTTGAAACAAAGGCAAACTTGCCAACGCGTCCAGCCTCTTCGACGCTGATCGCTGGCATCTGAACCGGCAATGGTGCGGCCATGGTGCTGGGATTGAAACGCGGGCGAAGGAAGGGCCTGGGCGCTGCATTGAGCACCGGATCGTTCAGGCGCAAGCGCAAGACAGGCTCGGTATCGACCCGCTTGCTGGCAATGACAGGCGCCGTCGTCGCCGCGAGTGTCAGCGATAAGGCAATCAATGCCCGCATCAACATTGTGAGTCCCCCTCCAGGCACCGAGGGGTGAACATGCGGCTCAAAGTTTTACAGAATCGCAGATTCTATTAAGGAATTGCCACGTCCGGATTCACCATAAGGCTCAGGATTGAAGCGCTTCGATCAGGCTATTGGCATGCGTTGAAATGCTGCCCGCACCCATGCACACGACCATATCGCCAGGCTCAGCAATCTCGCGGATCAAAGCCGGTAAGGTTTCCAGATCTTCCAATGTGCGCGCATGTTTATGGCCGTGCCCCTTCATGCTTTGCACCAAAGTCGCGTGATCAATGCCCTCAATCGGGGTTTCTCCGGCGGCAAAAACCGGTGTGATCACCGCCATGTCGGCTTCGCGATAGCATTGGGCGAAGTCTTCAAACAAATCTTCAAGCCGTGAATAACGATGCGGCTGCGAGATTGCGATCACCCTGCCCTGGCCCTGGATTGCTCGCGCGGCTTTCAGACAGGCTTCGATCTCAACCGGGTGGTGGGCATAATCATCAATGATCTTCACACCGTTCCATTCGCCAACATGGGTGAATCGGCGCTTCACACCGCCAAAGGCGTTGAGGCTTTCGCGCAGCTGGTCATTGGTTGCGCCAAGTTCCACCGCAACCGTGATCGCGGCCAGGGCGTTCGAAACATTATGCTCGCCCGCCATTGGCAGAAAGACTTGTTCAATCACCCGCTCAGCAGCATTGAGCTGTGCCCGGATCATGACATCAAAGGTCACGCCTTGAGCAGACGGTTGCAGGTTCACAGCGCGGACATCGGCCTGGCGATTATAGCCATAGGTGATGATCCGGCGGTCTGAGACGCGTGCCACCATGGCGGCGACCTCCGGATGGTCTGTGCATAGGACGCCGAAGCCATAGAAGGGAATGTTGCCGACATAGGTATCAAACGCATCGCGCAGCGCATCCATGGAGCCATAATGCTCCATATGTTCCGGATCCATATTGGTCACAATAGCAATGGTCGGACGGATCTTCATGAATGTGCCATCTGACTCATCGGCCTCAAGCACGATCCAGTCGCCGTCCCCGGCTTTGGCGTTCGAGCCATAAGCATTGATGATGCCGCCATTGATCACTGTCGGATCAATCCCGGCGCCGTCGAGCAAAGCGGCAACCATCGTCGTGGTCGTCGTTTTACCGTGCGTCCCGGCGACCGCCACAGTCCATTTCAAGCGGATGATTTCGGCCAGCATGTCGGCGCGTCGAACGACAGGAATACCTGCCGCGCGCGCCGCCTGGACTTCGACATTATCGTCTTTGATCGCGCTGGAAATAATCACGGCGCTGGTGCCGGTGACGTTGTCTGCGACGTGCCCGATATGCACAACCGCGCCGCGATCCCGCAAGCGTTGCACATTGGCGCTTTCTTTCATGTCAGAGCCTTGCACTTGATAGCCGAGGTTCATCATGATTTCGGCGATGCCAGACATGCCAATGCCGCCAATGCCCACCAAATGAGCAGGACCAAGTGGGAACGGAGTTGGGGAAGGTTTCATACGCTTCTCTTCAATTTGTCGGAGCAGATACAGATTCGGCCAGGTCCGCTAAATCCTGCGCCGCGCGGACATTGCCAAGCGCTTTAGCGGCGGCAGCGCGAACCGCCAAGTCATTGGCGTCACTGAGGCGCACAGCGAGAAGCTCGCCGATCAGATTTGGATAAAGATTGTCTTCCAGCAGCATGTCTGCCGCACCTGCATCGACCAGACCTTCGGCATTGGCTTCCTGGTGATTGTCCATCGCGATCTTGAGCGGGATCAGCATGGACGGGCGGCCCACGGCGGCAATCTCGCTGACAGTGCCTGCGCCAGAGCGAGCAATGATCATGTGCGCGGATGCGAGCCGGTCTGGCATATCTGAGAAGAAGGGTTGCAACGTCGCTTTGACTTGCACTTTGTCATAGATCGCGCGGACCTCGTCGAGCTGCTCTTCGCGTACTTGTTGTACAACATGCAAGCGTACGCGTAGCGGCGCTGGGATGTGATTGGCAATCGCCAGGGGAATGGCTTCGCCAAGAATGCGCGCGCCTTGCGAGCCGCCGGTTATGAAGAGGGTCAGCTCACCATCAGCAGACGGGAATGGAATATCGCGCGCGGCGGCGATTGGGGCTCGGACCGGGTTTCCGATCGGCTGGTGATTGGAGCCGTTCGGCAGTCGGTCGAGCCGTTCAAAACCGGATGCAACGACACTGGCGCGTTTAGCAAACGCGCGATTGACGCGGCCAAGCACGGCATTCTGTTCGTGGATGAGAAGCGGAATGCCAAGCCGACGCCCTGCAGATAGCGCTGGATAGGCCGGATACCCCCCAAAGCCTGCGATCAAAGCCGGGCGTTGCTCCTGCTTGAACCGCCGGACCGCAGCATTGACTCCGGCGCGAAGCTTCATCGCCGTGCCGGGCAAGGTCCAGGGTTTGCGCAAATTCGGGCTGGCGGCTTTGACTTCCATTTTCCAGCTGGCGGGGAAGTTTGTCGCATAGCGCAAGCCGCGATCATCGCTGATCAAGCCAACATCCCAGCCGCGTGAAGCCATTTCTTCAGCAAAGGCCGCAGCGGGAAACATGTGTCCGCCGGTGCCGCCAGCGCCAATGATTACGAGAGGTTTGTCGCTCATCTCAGCCCTTCAAACTTGTCTGTCCGCGCCGGATCAGCGCCAGCGCTAATCCCAGGGTGAGCGCCGTTCCTAACATTGAAGACCCCCCTGAAGAAATGAACGGAAGCGTCATTCCCTTAGGCGGTATCAGACTGACATTTACTGCGATGTTTATGGCAGCCTGAAGACCAAAAAGCGCAAATAATCCGGACGCCGCAGCGCGGGGATACGGATCATGCAAGCGGGCCGCCGCGCGCAGGCCCTTCCAGACAATGAAGCCAAACACGAAAATCAGACCAACCGCAGCGATATAACCAAACTCTTCGCCCATCACCGCATAGATGAAATCAGTATGCGCATCCGGCAGAGCGGTCTTGATTGTGCCTTCGCCTGGTCCGACGCCAAACAAGCCGCCTCGTCCAATGGCTTCGGAGGCTTTGTCGATTTGGTAAGTGTCATACTCACTGGGGTTGATGAATGAATTCACGCGAAACCGAACATGCGGCAGGGTCGCATAAAGCAAGCCCGACAAAGCCGCGCCGCCGCCAGCAAAAATCGCCGCCCAACGCCAGGGCAGTCCTGAGACGAAAAAGGTGACAATGAATGCGGCGGTTAGAAGCGCCGATTGCCCGACATCCGGCTGTAACAATAAAAAGCCGAGCGTAACGCAAAAGAAGACCAGCGTAATCGCCGCCCATGGACCTTTCGGATAGAGCTGGCGCTGCGCCAGAAGCCACCCGGTCAGCACAATCAAAGCAGGCTTCACAAATTCCGAAGGCTGCAGGCTAAAGCCCGCAAACCGGATCCAACGCTGCGCGCCTTTGGCCTCATATCCAGAGACCAGAATGAAGGCGAGCAAGGCCAGAGAGCCAATAAAAATCAGGGCTGCCATACGACGCGCCCAGACCCGGTCGAGCATGCTCATTGAAATCATCGCGATCACGGCCACGCCAACAAACATTGCCTGGCGCCTGACAAAGTAAAAGCTATCCGCATAGCCGAGCCGTTCGGCGGCAGGTGGCCCGGCGGCCAGTGATAGCAAGAGACCGGCGCTGAGCAACAGGATGGCCGACATCAGGATCGGCCAGTCCAGACCGCGTTGCCACTCTAGCAAACGCCCCGTTGCAGAACGCGGGCGGAGGGCAACTTCGACCATGACGCGCTCCTAAACGGCTTCCTTTTGAGGTTCCACTTGCGCAGCGAGACGCTGAACAATGCCTTTGAATGCATCACCACGTGCTTCGAAATCTTTAAACTGATCAAAACTGGCGCAGGCCGGAGAGAGCAAAACAATCGGATTGGTTTCGTTGGACGCCTTCGCAGCATCAAAAGCCGCCTGTGTCGCCGCTTCCAGCGTTCCGCAGCTGACCGTCTTCGCCTTGCCTTTCAGCGTCTTGGTGAAATCCGCCTCGCTTTCGCCGATCAGATAGGCTTGATGCACCCGCTCAAACCATGGCTGGAGCGGTTTGATACCTTCTGCCTTGGCCACGCCGCCAGCGATCCAGTGAACTTTCGGCCAGGTCTTCAAAGCCTGCTCGGCGGCTTGCGCATTTGTCGCCTTGCTATCATTGACGAAACGAACGCCCTCAATTTCGCCGACAATTTCCATCCGGTGGGCAAGACCCGGGAAAGACCGGATCCCAGCCATAATCCGGCCAGGGGCAACGCCGAGCGCATGACATGCGGCATAGGCCGCCGCTGCATTCTGGTGATTGTGACGACCGGGGAGCGCTTCGGCTTCGGCCAGATTGCCAACGCGAATGGCCTGCCCGCCAGTGCTGTCATAGAGATGCCCATCAACAGCGCTGACGCCGCGGGCCAGACCAAATTCCGAACTGATCTGCACCACACGCGCCTCACCTGGGCGCTTGCGGCTCATTGCGATCGCCTGGGCCTGTGGATCATCAATCCCCACGACAGCAACGTCGCGGGCGCGTTGATTGGCGAAGATCCGCTTCTTGGCAGCGACATAGCCGTCCATACCGCCATGGCGGTCCAGATGATCTGGCGAGATGTTCAACAGAACAGACACGTCGCAGCGCAAGCTATCGACCAGGTCAAGCTGATAGGAGGACAGTTCCAGAACATAGACAGCATTGGCGTTGAGCGCCGCCATATCCAGCACGCCTGTACCGATATTGCCGCCAATTCGCACGTCGCGGCCGGCTTCTTTCAGGATATGGCCGATCAGTGCCGTCGTCGTCGATTTGCCATTCGTGCCTGTGATCCCGACGATTTTCGGCCGCCCTTTTTCTGGCAAAGCCTGCACTGCGCGGGCGAATAATTCCATGTCGCCGACGACCGGGACGTTCATCATTTCGGCCATCCGCACCAGACGATGCGGCTGCGGGAATTTGTACGGAATACCGGGCGACAGAACCAAAGCCGCGAATTTCTGCCAATCGCGCTTATTGATGTCGCTGACATTCAGCCCTTCGGCTTCGGCTTTCAATCGCGCTGCTTCCCCATCATCCCAGGCATGCACGCGCGCGCCGCCAGCAACCAGGGCTTTCGCAGCGGATAATCCGGTGCGGCCCAGGCCATAGACGGCGACATCTCGCCCTGCATATTCGGTGATCGGGATCATAAGTTGCGCGCTACCTCAACTTCAGTGTGGCAAGGCCCGCAAGGGCGAATAAAAGCGATAGGATCCAGAACCGAACCACGACCCGGGTCTCAGGCCAGTTCTTCTTCTGGAAATGGTGATGCAGCGGCGCCATCAGGAAGATGCGCTTGCCTTCACCGGTCAATTTACGCGTGATCTTGAACCAGCTCACTTGCAGCACGACTGACAGCACTTCGAGGACGAACAGACCGCCAATCACAGCCAGCGCAAATTCGTGCTTAATCGCCACAGCGACAACGCCGATCAAGCCACCAAGGCCGAGCGATCCGGTATCGCCCATGAACACTTTGGCCGGATAGGCATTATACCAAAGAAAGCCCATGCCAGCGCCCATCATCGCGCCCATAAGCACAGCCATTTCACCGGCCCCAGGCGTAAACTGAATGCCGAGATAGCCAGCGAAGACGAAATTGCCTGTCAGATAGGCAATCAGCGCAAAGGCGGCACCAGTGAACATGATCGGCACAATGGCCAGGCCGTCCAGGCCATCCGTAAAGTTCACGGCATTCGCAAAGCCAACAATCACGATACAGGAGAACAGGATAAAAAAGCCGCCCAGTGGCAGGAAATAGTCATTTACGAACGGGATCGCGACCCCGCCCGAGAAGGAAGCCTCGTTTCGCTCGACTGATGTTTCCGGGGCGAAATTTGCAATCCACTCCGCGAGCGGGCTCAAAGCGCCCCAATCGGCATAACCGAGCGGCGTATGCGCCCCGTGCAAGCCCATGATGAACGCACCAGCCGCAGCGGCGACCAGAAATTCTGTGCCGAGGCGCAACCGAGCTGAAACACCGTCAGTGCTTTGCTTGGTAACTTTCGCATAATCGTCCAGGAATCCCAGAAACGCATAAGACAGCGAAACCACCAGAACGACCCAGATATAAGGATTGCTCAAATCAGCGAACAGCACGGTGCCGAGCAGCAAGCCGAACCAGATCAGGAAGCCGCCCATCGTCGGCGTGCCTTGCTTGGCCATTTGCGCTTCCAGCGACAGATCGCGGATCGGTTGACCCTTGCCTTGTCGGGCGCGCAGCATGTTGATCATCCAGCCGCCAAACAGCACAGTGACCAAAAATGACGTCACCAGAGCCAGTCCCGTACGGAACGTCAAATAATTCAGAAGGCGCAGTGGCCCCTCATCGGTGGCCAAAAATTCATATAGCATCACAACCCCCTGCAGTACGTTCTGCACTGCGGTCCATCACCAGCTCGAGGGCTGCAACGCTCTGCTGTCGCTGCTGGTCCTCGAATAGTGCTATTCCGGAGGTATTCGGCCCGATTAACAAGGCCCTCAAAGCTGAATTCAATCTTTCTTTTCGGTTAGGTTTGGCGAAAGACGAGTCGCGATTTTCAACGGACTCGTTTCGTTCTCCAAAACCATCCACAGGCCGCGAGACAATGCGACGATCAAGACGACTCCCGCAAGTCACTGCGGACAAACAAACTTCTTGAGAAACAGGCCGTACACGCACGCGCCGAAGCGCTTTTTCATTCCGTCGGCAGGCCTGGATTTCGGCCTGTTCTGTGGAAGAAACACACCGCAACCTATCCGGCATAATTGTCACACTCGGAGAAGCAGAACCGTTCATCATCACGCCCCCTCCGCCAGCGCCGCGCGCGCTTCGTCCTGGTCGCTGAATGGAATGACCGTGTCGCCGATAATCTGACCGGTCTCATGACCCTTGCCGGCAATCAGCAAGGTATCGCCTTCGCGCAGATCGGCGATCGCCGTTTTGATCGCGGCGCCGCGATCCCCCATCTCGGTGCCGTTTGGAACTCCGGCCAGGACATCTTTGCGAATGGCTGCAGGATCTTCGCTTCGCGGATTGTCATCCGTGACGATCACCACATCAGCGTGTTTGGCAGCAACTTCGCCCATTAATGGACGCTTGCCGCGATCGCGGTCACCGCCGCAACCAAAGACCACGACGAGGCGGCCCGCTGTATGTGGGCGCGCCGCACGGATCAGAACATCCAGACCAGCCGGTGTGTGTGCATAGTCGACAAACACGCCAGCACCATCCTTGGTCTCGCCAACATATTCCAACCGGCCTTTCACAGGCTCAAGCTCAGACATACCTGTCGCCACCGCTTGCAGATCCAGCCCCGATGCCAGAGCGAGTCCGGCAGCGGTCAAAGCGTTGAGCGCCTGAAATTCGCCAATCAAAGGCAGATCAATCGCCGCTTTCTCCCCATGCCAGTCCAGGAATAGACGCTGGCCAGTCGCCTTGGGCATCAATTCTTCAATTTTCAGATCTGCGCCGCGCCAGCCGACTGAAATAGTCTTCAGTCCCGCTTCCTGCGCTGCGGCTTCAAAGAACAGGCGCTGATCGCTGTCGGCATTGACCACCGCAACGCAGCCTTTCGGCGCGAGCTCGCTGAACAGACGGAGTTTGGCAGCGCGGTATTCGTCCATCGTATTGTGATAATCGAGATGGTCTTGCGTAAGATTGGTGAACGCAACCGCGGACAGGCGCACGGCGTCTAACCGATATTGCGCCAGCCCATGTGACGAGGCCTCCATAGCCGCGTGCGTGACACCGTCTTGCGCCAGCGTTTGCAGCGTCGCATGGATGGCGACCGGGTCTGGCGTCGTATGACCAAGATCAATGCTGCCCTTCGGCCCAATCGCGCCAAGCGTGCCCATGCTGGCGGCGCTCAGACCAGCGCTGCTCCAGATCTGACGCAGGAAATCGACGGTTGAGCTTTTGCCATTTGTCCCCGTGATGGCCACAATATTGGCCGGCTGCACCGGATAGAAGCGAGCAGATGCCTCGGCAAGCGACAGCCGGGCATTTTCGACATCGATGCGGGCCGCACCTGAAATCTCAGGCAAGCCCTCTCCCATGACCGCAACAGCGCCGGTCTCGATCGCCTTGCTGATAAATTTGCGGCCATCTGTGACCACGCCCTGCATCGCCGCAAAGACAAATCCTGGCTGGATCTTTCGGCTGTCGGCGGTGATCCCGTTTATCGTCTCACCTGCGCCATCGCCTTTATAGTCCGGAAATAGATCGCTCAAAATCATAATGTCGTGCCTCTCCTGTCTGCGACGGAGCGGACGCGCGGTGAGGACGGAACAGGATCGTCAAAGCGCGGCTCGACGCCGAGGATGGGCGCGATACGCTCGATCACCCGTCCAGCCGTTGGAGCGGCGTTCCAGGCGGCTGTCCGGCCGCGGTCTTCTCCAGCCTTTGGAGAGTCCAGCACGATCAATACGACATATTCGGGGCTATCTGCGGGGAATATGGCGGCAAAGCTGCAAATATTCTCGGTTTCGGAATACCCGCCTGGGATTGGCTTCTCCGCCGTACCGGTCTTGCCAGCGACCCGGTAACCGCCAACTTCGGCCCGCGACCCCGTGCCATCAACGACGGCTTTGCGTAACATGCGGGTCACCAGATCGGCGGTCGGCGCCGCCATCACCCGCTTTGGATTGCGCTTTCGGTCCGGGGCGAGCAAAAGGGTCGGCGAGATGGTTTCACCGGCATTAGCAAGTGAGGCAAAAGCGCCAGCAAACGCGATCGGCGAGACTGCGATACCATGCCCATAGCTTGCCGTAGCGCTGTAGAGCTCGTCAAACCGTTCTGGCAGGATCGGCCTGGCGCTGCCCGCCAACTCGACCGGCGACCGCGAAAACAGCCCAAGCGAGCCGAAGAATTCCTGCTGTCGCCGCGAGCCCATTTGCCAGGCAATTTTTACGGTGCCGATATTCGAACTGTCAGCAATAATCTCGAACGCCGTTGGGCGTCCGACAATTGGATGGTCGTCATTGATCTCGCGGCCGCGCACTTGCAGCGGCTCACGAACATCGAACCGATCGCCCGGACGGATCGCACCAGCATCCAGGGCGCCGGCAATGGTCAACGGCTTGAACACGGAACCAAGCTCAAACACAGCGCCGCTGGCCCGATCGAGCAATGCCGGGTCATCGCGTTGGAGTTCGGGCACTTTGTGCGGATCCAGAGGCGGCCAGCTGGCCATTCCAAGCACTTCGCCTGATTGCGCGGCCATCACCACACCAGCACCAGCCTCAGCTTCATATTCGCCGATTGCCGCAGCAAGTTCCGCCTCAAGGCTGAACTGAACATTCGCATCAATGGTCAAATAGAGCGGCGCCGGATCAGAGGTCAGGCGGTCATCCTGCGCATATTCAATCCCGCCAAGGCCCTGACCATCCGCACCTGCAAATCCAAGCAAATGCCCCGCCAGGGTTCCACGTGGATAGGCGCGCCGCGACTCTTCTCGAAACCCGATACCCTCCAGACCCAGCTCGAAGACGGCCTGTTTCTGGCGCGGTGTGATCCCGCGTTCGACCCATGCAAAGGCGCGCTGATTGTTCGACAAACGCGCCTTGATCACGTCGACATCAATATCCGGCAGAACGCTGGCCAGCTCCTCGGCGACCAGGCCTGGTGCGCCAATTGCGCGCGGATCTGCAACGACTGAGAACGCCGTCACGGAGGTCGCGAGCAAGTCGCCATTGCGATCTACAATATCCGCACGGCGCGGCGCAGGATCGAGCACGGATGCGGTCGCGATACTCGTATCATTTCCATTCAGAGCAACGGTCAGCCCCTTCACTCCGATGACGCCAAACAGTGCCAGCAAGCAGATCGAGACAATGCGCGTGCGCATGCCGCTGCCACCCAAAGTGATTTCAGATCCAGAATTAGTTTGCACGCGGCGCCTCCCTGTCCGTCGGCGCATTCGCATCCGGCAGCTCGATTGGCGGTCCAACCCGGCCATCCAGGTCAACGGTACGAACAAACTGCTCAGCACGTGCCGGCACCATGCCGAGTTCCCGGCGGGCGAACTCCTCGATCCACTCCTGACGTGAGCGATGGGCAAATTCCGCCAGCAAGTCTGCCTGTGCCGCCTGCGCCTGCTCGATTTCAATTTCGACTGATTCAATCTCGGCGACGGTTTCCCGGGCGCCATATTTGGCCCGATAGAGGTTGAAAATGAGCAGCGCCACAACCGCCAACCCAAAGAAGAAAGCTCGTTTACTCATAGCGCCGCCTCCAGCACTTTTAGAGAGGGCAGACGCAAGCCGGTTTCCACGGGCGCCGTCCAGGCCGGAGCTTCTGTTCGCGTCACAACCCGAAGCCGCGCAGATCGAGCCCGCGGGTTGGAGGCCGTTTCCTCGGCGCTCGGCTCAAGCGCTTTGCGTCGGCGCAAATCAAAGCTGGGCGGCGGGCCTTTTTCGATCTCCGGCATATAGCGAGAGCCGCCGCCAGTTTCGCCGGAACGGGTGCGCATGAATTGCTTCACCAGGCGATCTTCGAGAGAGTGGAAGGTGACCACCACAAGCCGCCCGCCGGCACGCAAAAGTCGCTCAGCAGCCGCGAGCCCACGCGCCAGCTCGCCAAGCTCGTCATTCACATACATGCGGATCGCCTGGAAGGTCAGCGTCGCCGGATGGGTTTTCTTGCCGCGTCGTCCGCCGACAGCGCGCTCAACGCATTCTGCCAGCTGGGCTGTCGTTTCGAAGGACTGCTCTTTGCGCTGATCAGCAATCACATTCGCGATCCGTTTGGCCTGGCGTTCTTCCCCAAGCTGGCGAATGATTGACGTCAGGTCCTGGACCGACATCAGATTGACAACATCCCTGGCGCTCGGCCCGGTTTGCCCCATCCGCATATCCAGCGGCCCGTCACGCATGAATGAAAACCCGCGGGCGTTCTGATCGATCTGGAAAGACGAGACGCCAATATCCAACATGACGCCGTCGACGTCGGAGACCCCGTTATTCAGAAGCAGCGCATCCATGTCCCCAAACCGGCCGAGCAGCGGCACCAAACGTGGCTGCTCTTCGGCCATGCGTTCGGCGCGGGTAATTGCATCAAGATCTCGGTCAATGCCGTAGAGCTTGCAGTCCGCTGCCTGCAGCACGCGCAGCGCATAACCGCCGCCACCATATGTGCCATCGACATAGACCTCGCCACCCTTGGGATCGAGCGCAGTGATGACTTCTGCAAGGAGAACCGGAAGATGCCCCATTACTCATCCTCCCCGACCACGCCGCGAATGCTGGACGCGGCAAAAGCCGCATTGAACGAGCCCTCAAAATCAGCCTGAACATCACCCAGCTGGGCTTCCATTTCGGCGTCATAAGCCGCGTAACACTGCGGCTCCCAGAGATAGAAACGATCCATGGCACCAACAAAGACCAATTCCTTGCCGATCCCGGCCATTTGCAAGTGCTTTTCAGGGATCTTGATGCGGCCTGTATCATCCAGCTTGAGATCAATAGCCTTGGAGACCGTGCGATTGAGGAAAACCTTGCGGGCCGTGGTGTTCGGGCTCATGCGCAGGAGAGTCGACTGGTTTTGCTGCATCAGTGCATCGCCGCCGCCTTCCAGGCAGGGAGAGCCGTCGAGCGCCGGGTAGAGGAAAATCCGCGCACCGCCAGCTAAAGCATGACGAAACGGGGCGGGCACAGAGACCCGTCCTTTACTGTCTAGCGATGTCTCAAACGTCGAGACAAACACGCGCCACTCCCATCATTGCCCCAGCCAGATTTTCTTGGATCCAGCATGTCTTTTAATGGGATAACATGGGACAGGATGGATTCAAATGGGAAGCTTGGTGATTCTTTGGTGTCCACAAGGTCGCATTGACGAAACCAATACAGAACAAAGCAGAAATATATCGGAACACATTACAACCGGTGCGTGTTAACTTATACAAAACTCTTTATTTACAATTGGTTAACTAGATTTCCACAACAGCGAAAAATTCCACTTTTTTCCGAAAAGAATTCCACACTGGCCCTGATTTTGTATGTGTAAAAGATCATCACGTTGCCAAAAGTACACGCCTTTTCAGCTTTTTCGCTCTAGCCCCTTCCCAACATGCAATTACGAGTCGTCATTCTTGCCCTCGGCATCATGACCGCGCTGCTCGGCGCGGCGATGATTCCGTGCTGGCTTCTGGACGTCGCAGACGGGCGACCGGAATGGCCAGTCTTCGCCGCCAGCGCGACGTTGCTACTCCTGTTTGGGGGCGGATTGATCATCTTGTCCGGCGGCCGAACGCAGCGGACCGGAGCCCGCGAGGCGTTTCTGCTGACCGTTCTTGTCTGGGTGGTCTTGCCGGCCATGGCCGCGTTCCCGTTCATGGGCATCGGCATGAGCTTCACAGATGCCATGTTTGAAAGCATTTCCGGACTGACTACGACGGGCTCAACCGTCATGGACCGGCTTGAATATCAACCGCGCGGGATCTTGCTGTGGCGGGCCATCCTTCAATGGTTTGGCGGGATCGGGATTATTGTTACAGCGATCGCCATTCTGCCCATGCTGCGAGTTGGCGGTATGCAGCTTTTCCAGCTTGAGAGCTCAGATGTTTCCGGGAAATTCGTCCCGCGGATCAGCGAAGTTTCGGCTCAGATCGGCATGATCTACCTGTCAATCTCAGCCGCTTGTGCTGCAACCTATATGCTGTGCGGCATGAATGCGTTCGAAGCGATTGCCCATGCCATGACCACTGTCGCGGCAGGCGGATATTCAACTTATGACGCCTCGTTTGGCGCGTTTGCTGAAACCGCACCAGCCGCGATCCCAGCCGCGATTGTATTCATGGTGGTCGCCGGACTGCCATTCAGCTTGCTGGCGCTGGCGCTGATCCATGGCCGGGTGAAGCCGCTGCTCTCGGATCCACAGCCCCGTCTGTTCATGGGCTTGATTGTCGGCATCACGACATTGGTCTTCCTGCTGCGCGTTCTGGCGGATCAGGATTATGTGATTATCAGCCCGATAAATGGCTATATCGAAACGCTGTTCAATGTCGTCTCGGTAATGACCGGAACCGGCTATGCGACTGTGCCTTATGATGGCTGGGGTGAGCCGATTGTGATGATCTTCCTGATCACGATTTTCCTCGGTGGCTGCGCTGGGTCAGCGGCGTGCGGGATCAAGATGTTCCGGCTCGAAATCAGCTTCCGTGCGGTGCTGGCGCATGCCCAGCAAATGGTCAGCCCAAATCGTGTGGTCAGAATCCGCTATGGCGGCAAAGTCATCGACAATGACACGCTGCAATCGGTCATGGTGTTTGTGTTCCTGTATCTGGCAACCTTTATTGTCGCGGCAATCCTTCTCAGCCTGACCGGGGAAGACCCGCTGACCGCGATTTCGGGCGCAGCCACAAGTGTTTCGAATGTCGGCCCGGGCCTGGGCGCGGAGATCGGTCCAGCCGGGACATTTGAGGGCCTGACGGATCGCGGCAAATGGATTTGCGCCATCGCCATGCTGCTTGGCCGGCTCGAGTTCACCGCCGTCTTCGTCCTGATGACCCGCCGCTTCTGGCGCGGTTAAGCGACCACAGATTAGATTCCCTGATTGCTCCGCAGCGATAAATCCGGCAAAAGCACGCCATGGCCGATACTCTCCACACTCCGAATGAAGATTTGCACGAAACCCTGCTCGATATGGGCCGACGTGCGCGACTTGCTTCTGCTGCATTGGCAAAAGCCGGGCCGCCAGCACGGACCAAAGGCATTCTCGCTATGGCGGACGCCTTGAGCGCGGCTGAGCCGGCCATTCTATCCGCCAATGCAAAGGACCTGGCAGACGGCCGCGACAAAGGTCTCGCGGATGCGATGCTCGACCGCCTGGCCCTGACGCCAGAGCGTGTGCAAGCGATCGCCACGGCCCTGCGCGCTGTCGCCGAGCTGCCGGATCCTGTCGGCAGCGAGATTGCCCGATGGACGGTACCGTCCGGGCTCGATATTGCCCGGGTCCGCACGCCGCTGGGCGTTATCGGCATCATTTATGAAGCTCGCCCGAACGTGACCGCCGATGCGGCTGCCCTCTGCGTGCGCTCCGGCAACGCCGCGATTTTGCGCGCCGGCAGCGAGAGCCTGCAATCGTCGATTGCGATTGCTGATGCGTTGCGGGCTGGATTGGCCACTGCCGGATTGCCGGAAGACGCTGTCCAACTGGTCCAGACCAAGGACCGCGCCGCCGTTGGCCATATGCTGACCGGCTTGCAGGGCAATGTCGATGTGATTGTGCCGCGCGGCGGCAAGGGCCTGGTCGCCCGCGTCCAGGACGAAGCCCGCGTGCCCGTGATTGGCCATCTTGAAGGCCTCTGCCACACTTATGTGGACGGCGAGGCGGATCCGCAAATGGCAATTGATATGGTTGTAAATGCCAAGATGCGGAGGACGGGCATTTGCGGCGCGACAGAAACTCTGCTGATTGACCAAGCCGTCGCTGAAAGCCTGCTGCCGGCAATTGCCAGCGCGCTCAAAGATGCAGGATGCGCCTTGGTTGGCGATGAAGCTGCGCGCGTTATTTTCGCGGATATGAGCGCCGCGACAGAAGACGACTGGCGCACAGAATATCTCGCGCCAACCATTTCTGTGCGCGTCGTTGACGGCGTTGATGGCGCGATTGATCATATCGGCGAATACGGCACCAGCCATACGGAATGCATCATCACAGACAATGCCGATACAGCTGAGCGGTTCCTGAATGAGATCGATGCCGGGATCGTCATCCACAATGCCTCAACCCAATATGCAGATGGCGGCGAGTTTGGCATGGGCGCCGAGATCGGCATTGCCACCGGGCGTATTCATGCGCGCGGCCCAGTGGGTGCTGAGCAGCTAACCATTTTCAAATATGTGGTGCGCGGCACAGGCCAAACCCGGCCTTAACCGACCGCCGCCTAGACAGATATATGGCTTTCATTCGATCTGCTGCCCATTTGCCGCCGCGCAGCACGCGCGCGCGGATCGGTCTGTTTGGCGGCAGTTTCGATCCGCCGCACGCCGGTCACTTACATGTTGCAGAAACGGCGATGAAACGGCTCGGCCTGGATCAGGTCTGGTGGTTTCCGACACCCGGCAATCCTCTGAAAGAAGCGCCAAGTGACTATCAGACCCGGTTTGACGCCGTGTGTGAACTTACCCGCAACCATCGACACTTTCATGTCAGCGACGTCGAGAAACGCCGGGGCCTGCGCTATACGATCGACTTGGTCAGGATGCTGACCGACCATTGCCCTTACGCTGGTCTGGTCTGGATTGTCGGTGGTGACAGCTTGACCAATTTTCATCGCTGGAAGGATTGGCGCACCTTGACGGACATGATCCCAGTCGCCGTGATTGCCCGGCCGGGCTATGAAATCGCGGCGCGCAGCAGTCCGTTTGCAAAACGTCTGAGCCGTCATCGTCTTGCAAGTCACGCGGCCCTTGCCTTGCCGCAATGCCCTGCCCCGGCCTGGATCTATCTCCCGGCGCCGCTCAACCCGATCTCTTCGACAGCCCTGCGCAAGGCCCGACATGACTGACCTGCAAATATTCACCACGGGCGGCACCATCGACAAAGTCTATTTCGATGCCTTGTCCGAGTTTCAGGTTGGCGAGTCCCCCCTGGATGCGATTTTGCGCGAAGCCAATGTCGGGATCGCGTACGAGCTCACCTCACTGATGAAGAAAGACAGCCTCGAGCTGACCGATGCAGACCGGGATGCCATTCGCGCCGCCGTCGAGGCGTCAGATGCCGACCGTATTCTAATCACCCATGGCACCGACACCATGGCGCAAACCGGGCAAGCCTTGATCGGAATTCAAGGCAAGACCATCGTCCTCACCGGCGCCATGCAGCCCGCGCGATTGCGCTCAACGGATGCAATTTTCAATGTCGGCTTTGCGATTTCCGCCGCGCTGTTACAAGCGCCGGGCGTCTATATCGCGATGAGCGGCCAAGTCTTTCCAGCCGACCAGGTCCGCAAAGACCGCGCCGCCGGACAATTCGTACGGGATTGAGATTTGGCGCACTCGCGGGATGTCTGTTTAGGGTCAGGAGCGGACATTGGCATAGCGAACTTCCGAAGCTCAAGCGATTTCTTGATTGCGCCAAATTGGGAAGGGATCTGCAAGCTCTACGGCTTCGGGATTAAAATCGTCGGGCATTAGGGCGGCGTCGAGGCGTGCACACAGCTCAGGCCAATCAAGACCGGCTCCAATGAAAACTAACTCTTGCCGGCGGTCGCCCCAAGGTTCTTCCCAATTGGATTTGAGATAATCGCGGAGCGCATCATTGTCAGGCCAGCGCTCTGGCGGCACCGACGCCCACCAGGTGCCGAGCGGCGAAACACTGGAGAGCGAACCCGCCAACGAGAACTCAGCGAGCCATTCGGGCCGGGTGGCAATCCAGAAATGTCCTTTGGCACGAATGACCCCCGGCAACGCTCCGTTCAAGATTTCGTTTATCGCTTCAGGGTGGAAGGGCCGACGGGCACGATAAACATGGGAAGTGACGCCATATTCTTCAGTTTCCGGAACGTGGTCCGCGAAGCCATAAAGCTCCTTCGCCCACATTGGATGGCTTTCCGCCTTTTCGAAGTCGAACAATCCGGTGTCGAAAATCTGATCCGCGGGAACGTCTGAATAGTTCGCTTCGACGATCTGCGTATCCGCATTTAAGCTGCGGATGATCTTGCGCGCCGCATCGACCTGTTCAGCAGTAGCGTCATCGACTTTGTTGAGCACCACGACATCAGCAAATTCGATCTGGTCGGTGAGGAGATGAACCAGAGTCCTCTCGTCTTCTTCGCCCATCACCTCGCCGCGATCTTTCAGGAAATCATGGCTGGAATAGTCTTTGAGCAAATTTACGGCGTCGACCACGGTCACCATTGTATCGATTCGAGCAACGTCTGACAGACTGACGCCGTGCTCATCTCTAAAATCGAATGTCGCCGCGACCGGCAACGGTTCGGAAACGCCGGTGGACTCAATCAATAAATAGTCGAACCGCCCCTCTTCAGAGAGGCGCCTGACCTCTTCGAGTAAGTCATCGCGTAGCGTGCAACAGATGCAACCATTTGACATTTCGACGAGCGTTTCATCCGTGCGGCTCAGCTCAGCGCCAGCGCGAACGAGATCTGCGTCGATGTTTACTTCGGACATATCGTTGACAATCACCGCAACCCGCCGGCCGTCTCGATTGTTGAGGACGCGATTGAGCAAGGTTGTTTTTCCAGCACCGAGAAAACCTGAAAGTACGGTCACCGGGAGACGGTCGGCCAGATGGGATTGTGATTCAGTCATGGGGTTTGATCGCTCGGGGTTGCAGTTTGGAAGTTGAATTTTCAGGAGGAGTCGCCGAAGTGCAGGCGCGTGGTGAGGTGTCTCAGTTTACGAAAGTGACTTTATAACATAACATTTATATCGACTTTTACGGATCGCAAGGGCAAAAGGAGTCGGAGGCGCGAATCTAGGAACGTTCAATGATCATGCGACACCCCACCCCAGCCACCTTTTCGAGGTCGCTGGCTCAGTTGGAATATTTGCCAATCGCGATTACAGACAGGTTGAGCCACTTGCCTGCCGCCATTGCGACCACAGTCGATGCTGCAATCTGGTCGCGTTCATTGCCACCGACTGTGGAGAACTGGCTCGATCAGATCGCAGCGAGAAACCTACCTGACGGGCGATACATTGTGAAACCGAGCGACGTAGCTTCGAGCATCAAGGCGCTGTTTGCATTGCAGGGCCTGGTGTCGACCCCTGCGCTGACTTGGCTGAGCAAGGATGCCGAACAACTTTCGCATTGTGCCTGCGAGATTGCCGGGACAGAATGGGTCAGACTGCGGCTTGAAAAGGTTGATGATAATGCCTGCTCAAAACTGCACGTCGATAATGTCGTCGCCAGAATGATCTGCACGTATCGCGGCCCGGGCACCCAACTCGGATTTGACGCGTCAACGCCCGATGAGATTCAAACGGTACCGACCGGCATTCCTGTTCTCCTGAAAGGAAAACGGTGGTCGACGGAGGTCGCGCCGGACCTGCGGCACCGCTCGCCAGCGATCAAAGGAACCGGCATTACAAGGCTGGTTTTGGTTCTCGAAGGCGTGTCGCCCGAAGACATCATGCCCGCGTATGACATGTTTTACGAAGATGATGAACGGATATGAATTGACGGACACCAGCTCGACCCCTCGCATCCCAATCACCGTTCTCACTGGCTTTCTGGGAACCGGTAAGACAACGCTCTTGAAAGCTTATTTGGAAGCGCAGACGCCGGGTACGGTGGCGGTTGTTATAAATGAGTATGGCAGCACTCAAATCGACGGGGATTTGGTTTCGTTTTCGGGGTTTTCAGCGGCGATCGAAACAACCGTTGGGTGCCTCTGCTGCACCATCAGTGGTGACGTCCTCAATACGCTCGCGGGATTTTCACGCACCATTGCTGATGGCGAGATGGCGCCTATCGGGCAGGTCATCATCGAAACGACAGGTCTCGCAGATCCAATGTCCTTGGTTCATGCGCTGAAGACCACACCTGACCTTGCTGCGGTATACGGATTTGATCGGACGGTGACTCTGGTCGATGCCATTAAAGGTGAGCATTGGATCGAAAAGTTCCCCGAATGCCGCCATCAGATTATACTGGCGGATATCGTGGTACTGTCCAAAACAGACTTGATAGATGATCCGATTTCGAGGCGCGAATTGGACGAGCTCAGGACACAAATCCAACAGCTGAACCCGATCGCAGAAGTCATCGACGCCGCCGATCAAACAGCGATGACACTTCTCGACCCTGCGGCAGACTATGGGCTCGTTCAGGCTATTCGATCCGCGGAGCAGAACTTTGACAAGCACCATCATGCGCACGGCGTGGATAGCTTTACGATTGAGATCAAGCCTGGCCTCTCGAACAAGGCATTGAAGCGCAACCTGATCTGTTTGGGCGAAGACCTTGGTAGAGACTTGCTGAGGGTTAAAGGCTTCATTGCGGGAGCAGGTGAGCAAGCTGGTATTGAGCTAGTTCAGGGCGTTGGCGGCCAGTTTGAGTTTACACCCGCTCCGGCGAGAACTTACAATCGTTCAGAGCTCGTATTTATAACAAATGCCATCGAAGCCGAGGCGGCGCTGGCTGTGCTGGAAGCGACATCATGAGAGCACTAGCGATGAGCGCTCTCGCATTGATCATCTGTGGCTGCACCGAACGCCCCGCCGATGACCCAACATTGACGCCGCCGCCCATTCCAGAGGGTGCTGAGAGCGTCGCATTCCAACGCGCCGCAAATGTTGAGGCAGACGTGTCGATGCCAACAGACTCCAACCCCGCCCGGCAGAAATATTGGGGAGTCGAAGATGGTGAGGCTCTGCCCCTGATGTGGGAAGACTTGATGCCTGAGGGGAGCGAGGAACAGCTCGCACAGGAATATGAGGCCTTCTACGCAATGCTGGAACAGCGTTACGCGGCGAACACATCGACGCTCGCCGACGCTAGTCCTTATGGTGAAATCGCTGAGGGTTCCGAGTTTGATTACATGCCGCAGCTCGGCAGTTTCGATACGGTCTCTGAGCTCGACGGCGAATTTGTTCGCATCCCGGGATATATCGTCCCTCTGGATTTCAGGTCTGACGTTCGGCTGAAGGAGTTTTTATTTGTTCCTTATATGGGCGCGTGCATTCACACGCCGCCGCCACCGCCAAACCAGATTATCTTCATCCGGGCTGAAACCCCAGTAAAGTTCAAAGACATTTGGGTGCCTTATTGGGCGGAAGGTACGCTTCAGACCGAGAAAACTGAGAATGATATCGGCAATACGGCATATGCTCTAACCCTCAGCCGCCTGGAGACCTACTAAATGCCGTGAACAATGTGCGTTTTAGCTGTGAGGCTTATAGGCGCAACCATCGTAGTTTCTATGCTCAGCTATCTATCGGATCGAAGGTCAGGAACGTCTTGATGGTCTAATGGCTGCTCCGACGCCGAAAGCAGTCATTTTCCTTCACCCGCTGAAACATCAAATGTCTGTTTTCGAAAAGAAGCCGTCACGAGGCGCCGAATTGGCGTTCACCTCGGCCGAGCCTCCTGCTAGATGCTTAAAAACAATCAGCCGGGATGGCCTTGATGGATCACGACACACCACGCTTCAGATGGGGACACGTTAATATCAATGTGCGAGATCTCGATCAGTCCATCGCGTTTTACAAACATCTAGGTTTCGATGTTTTCATTCCGGGGATTCCGTATTTGGGACTTGATAAGTCAGAGGCGCATCAACCAATCCCGGGTGACGCGGCCATCGCTTTGGGTGTGCCAAGCGACACGCGCGGCCGCGCGTGCATCATGCAGCTCGGAGATGGGTATCCAAAGCTCGATCTCACAGAGTTTGCGGACATTTCTCAAGCGCCGCCTTTGACCAATGCGGATATCGGCCTCGTCCGGTTCTGTCTCGGCAGCGAAGACCTTGAAAAAGACGTCGCGCGCCTGAAATCTGAAGGCGTCGAATTTCTCTCTGCGCCTAAATCGGGGTATCAAGCGCTTGCTGACATAGCGGTATGCAAGGATCCCGACGGTACGCTGATCGAGTTGGTGCAAATCTATCCAGAGCGCTGGCAAGATCTATCGAACGCGAGATGATGACGGCCTTGGATCAGGGGGCATTCGACGATTGAATTCGAGCCGCCTCACCCTGTCTCGCCCAAAACTCAGCCACTGTTGCTAATTCGCTCTAGGCCCTGATCGCAACGCATGTTAAGTTCGGTTCTGAAACAACTTTATGGAGCTGCACCCTGCCCGCTGTTAAAACTGAGACCAATTCGGCCCGCGCTGCGACGATTGAAGATATCCGCGCGTTCTCAGAGACCATTGTTGCTTCATTGGAAGATGACAAAGCCGAAGACCTCACCGTCATTGATCTGACTGAAAAATCTTCACTTGCAGACATCATGATCATCGCTTCGGGCCGCTCGGCCCGTCATGTGAGCTCGCTTGCGGATCATCTGGCGCAGATGGTCAAGGAAAAGACCGGCCAGTCTCCAAAGCTGGAAGGCATGCCAAATGCCGACTGGGTGCTGATCGATCTGGGCGACGTGATTGTTCACTTGTTCCGCCCCGAAGTGCGCGCCTTCTACAATCTCGAGAAGATCTGGGCCGGCGATAGCGGACACCGCCCGTCTGACGTCTAGACGACGCGCTTTTTCAAGATATGCACATTTCCCTGATCAGTGTCGGGAAACTCAAATCAGGTCCCGAAAAGGACCTGGTGGACGACTATGTCAGTCGCTTCAACAAAGCCGGGCCCGGCATTGGCTTGCGGTCTCTCAAACTGATTGATTTGGCCAGCGGTGGCAGCCTGGATGCGGAAGGCGAGCGCATTCTCGCAGCCCTTCCAAGCGGTGCAAAGACCATCCGACTCGACGAGCATGGTCCGCAGCTGAGCTCTGTAAAATTTTCTGACCGCATTGCTCGGTTGCGAGATGACGGACAAAACCATCTCTGTTTCATCATTGGCGGCGCAGAAGGCTATAGCGATGCCGTCCGTGCGGCATGCCAGGACACGCTGGCATTTGGCCCGCAAACCTGGCCACATCGACTGGTCAAAGTGATGATAGTCGAACAATTATATCGGGCGGTCAGCCTGCAAGCGGGCCTGCCTTACCACAAGGCCTGAGCGCTATTTCGGAGCCATCCCGAACCGCTTCCAGAAAAACCCATCGATCAACCGTTTCGGCAAGAGCATTGGCAGTGTGAAATTGGTCAATTTTTCTGGCACAGGCGCATAGCGAGCTTTGGGTTTGGCCGCGGTCAGCGCGGTTTCAATCGTCTTTGCAATGACTTGCGGATCGAGCCCGGTACGGCCGCCCTCCAGCATTGTTTCGGTAAACTTCTCGATCGGCTTTGCCCACGGCGAGTTTGAATAGGGGTTGCCGCTATTGTCCTGCTCGGCTTTGTCCCAGATCGGCGTCCTGACGGCGCCTGGCCCCACGGCAATCGCGTCAATGCCAAAGATGACGAGTTCCCGACGCAAGCTGTCCGTCATACTCTCAACGGCATGCTTGGTTGCTGTATAGGCGCCAAGGAAAGGCGATGCCAACCTGCCGCCAACGCTGGTAATATTGATGATACGACCAGGCTTGCCGCTCAGGGTTTCATCCATGCCCAATAACGGTGCAAAGGCCTGGCTGGCGCGCAACAAGCCAAACACGTTGACGTCAAAATGCGATTTGAACTGATCCAGAGGCTGCAATGCCAACGGCCCCATATTGGCGATCCCAGCATTATTGACCAGGCCGGCAAGCTTTTGCCCATTCAGAGCGGCGCGAACGGTTTCGACGGCTGCATCGACGTGCTCAGAATTGGTGACATCGAGCAAGAGCGGTTTGATCCGGTCATCCGCTGCGACCAGCGCCTCGCCATCCTTGGCTTTACGGATCCCTGCAAAGACCTGCCATCCTTGCGCGGCGAGATACTCTGCTGCGCTGCGGCCAATGCCCGTTGATGCGCCTGTGATGACCACGGTTTTCATATAGCTGTTTCCTAGAAGTGATAATTTCTTATACGCCGAAATATATAAAACGGTTTAGTCTTTATCAGCGCCGCCTTCAATCACTGTAAATTTCGGGCGAGCCCTTGTTTTTGCAGGCCGTTTTGGCGGCGCGGGATCAGGTAGCTTTACATCGCTGGCCCGCACGAGCTCTGGCTTGCTCGGCTTTGGGACAGGCGGCGCCTCCTCGAGATCGTCATCCAATTGCCGAACCCGCGGTGCAGATTTGCGTTTGAAGCCGCCTTTCGATCCGAATCCTGACCTGGCTTTGCCGCGGGCTTTCTTGTCGATTTCCCGCAGCTTTATGTGCTGCAATGCTGATAGCGCCTCATCCGGAGCGCCTTTCTCGGAATCGTGAAATGCGGACCCATAGGTCTCGATGCGCTCTTCGACTTCTTCGAGGAATTGCTTTTCCCAATCCGATAGCGGCGGGCCGAGGCCTTGCTCAGCCAGCATCGCGGCCTTGCGGATTTTGCGCAGGGCCTTGCGTTTCTTTCGCTCATCAATATCGCGCGGCATGCCCTTAATTAGCGGGTTCCGACAGCGTTAATCAAGCGCAGGAGCTTTAGAGCTCGCCCAGGGCGTCGAGATAGACTTCCAGGATGGCTTCCTGTTCCTGGCGCGTTTCGCGGTCCTGCTTGCGCAGTTTGATCACAGAGCGCAGCGCCTTGGTGTCATAGCCAAGCGATTTGGCTTCGCCGTAGACTTCCTTGATCTGTTCCGCGACTTCTTTTTTTTCTTCTTCCAGCCGTTCGATCCGTTCGACGGTCAGACGCAGTTTGTCGCGGGCTGCTTCGCTCAGATTGTCGCTCATCGAATCGGTCATTGGCTGGTCTCGCATCAGTGAAATTAAGAATGGACACAGCTCCCTAATCGCAAATGCCGCGCATTGCGAGAGACAATCGGGAAGATTTGCAGCGCAGGCTTTCTAACAGGAAATTGAAGCAGACGTGAGTAGACGTCCGGCACCGACGCCCTATTTTAACGGCATGATGAAAGACACGATGAAATCCTTCGGTCGCCGCAGCTTTTTGTTTGCCGCGCCCGCAACTCTGGTCGCCGCCTGTTCAGGGGCTGGAAACAATAGCCGGGCCTTTGCAGATACTGCCAGCGCCGCCTATTCAGACAGTGAATGGCGGGCTTTGACCAAGGCTGAATGGAAGCAACGCCTCGACCCTCTATCCTTCCGCGTGCTTCGCGAAGAAGCAACGGAGCGCGCCTTCACCTCTCCGCTTAATGACGAAAAGCGCGAGGGCGTCTTCCATTGCGCTGGATGTGACCTCGCCGTTTTCGAGAGCGCGTCGAAATATGATAGCGGCACAGGCTGGCCGAGCTTTTATGATTACGTACCGGGATCGCTCGGCTTCAAGGAAGACAATAAGCTCTGGATGGCGCGGACAGAATATCATTGCGCGCGCTGCGGCGGACATCATGGCCATGTCTTCAATGATGGCCCAGCCCCGACCGGATTGCGCTATTGCAATAATGGTGCGGCTTTGACGTTTAAAGCAGCATAGGCGCTGGTTTCCCGCAAAATTCAGTGCAGGCTGAATATCACCGTTTGCGCTTCGTTCGGGTTTCCTGACGAAAGCCCGGCCTATTCGTCCTTTGGCGCGCCGAACAAATCTAATTGATTTGGATCAACCGCCTGTTTGCGGCGGCTCTTTTTGGTGCGGCCTGATTTGAAATAGAGATCATCTGTATGGTCAGCTGTTTCTGCCTCAGGCGGGGGCGCGGGTTTCGGCTTCGCTTTTGGCTTTTTCGCAGCCTTGGCGAGTTTCCAATAGGTCACGGCCAGGACCGGATTGCCCGAACCGTCTTCATAATGCTGTACGAAGCCCTGCCCCGGATTGGTCTCAACTTGCTCAAGAAATTTGGGCAGATCCTTGGCTGAGGGCGTAAGCCACTCGGTCTCCAGCGCCGCGATCGCGACGCCGTCGGCAAGGTCCTCGGCCTCATAGCGCGTGCGCGCTGCGGCTTTCGCAGATTTCAGCGCGTCTCGGGCGGTTTTACCAAGAGGATAAGCATGGCTCATGCGGCTGCAGCTAGGAGCAGGAGGGGCGAGAGTCCATAGGTCATTTCATCTATACCCTTAAGCCAACACAGGCTGGCACAGGCGACCTGCAGCAAGGCGAGCAAAGCGCAGCGTCACGGCTTTTCGCCGCGCCGCGGCCAGCTTGTCATAATCCGGCTCGCGGATCACCGCGCCGCCATAGGCATCCGCAATGATCAGGCCGGTATCTTCGGGAATGAGCTCATGCGGAAAGTTTTGCCCGACGGCGAAATAGAAACGATCGCAGAAAGGACGATATTCCGGCCATTTCTGATCGCTTCGAAAATCTGCGACAGAGGATTTAATTTCAACAATTGAGATATCCCCGCCGGGTCCGATCGCCGCAACATCAGCACGGCGGCCATTGGCCAGCGTCATCTCGGTCACGCCCGCAAAGCCATAATCATGCAATAGCCGCAAAACACCGCGCGCAATCTCTGCTGCGCCAGGGCTCAGACTGTCCTCCTGCATGATCTTGCCTCCCCATTTGTTGCCAAGATGTTCCAGAATACGCAGGCGGCCCGGAAGGTCAAACAAAATAATTTTTCTGCAGACACCTGTCACAAAATCCGCTCCTGTCTCGTCAATTGGGTAAGAAACGGAGAATGTAGAAATGAAAATTGCGCTCTTTGCCGTCGCTGGCCTGTATCTCGGCACGGCGGTCTTCATGTTTGTTGCCCCGCAGGCATTTTATGATGGCACCCCAGGTGTCGCCATGATGGGGCCGTTTAACGTCCACTTCATTCGGGATGCTGGCCTGGCCTTTCTGACCAGTGGTGGCGCCTTGCTTTGGGGCGGCTTGAACGCCAACCGAACTCTGGCTGTTTTTGGCGCCATTTGGCCCTGCCTGCATGCCGTGTTTCACATCTGGATATGGCTGGCGCGCGGCGTGCCGGTCGATCAGGTCGCCATGGTCAATCTGGTCGGCATCCAGCTGCCCGCATGGCTCGCTCTGACGGCAGCCCTTCAAGTCAAAGGAGCGGCCAGATGATCAAGTGGCTTCTGAAACGCGGCGCCCGCGCATTTGGGCGCTCTTATGATTATGATGTGAGCTATATGCTGGATGTCATCGACACCTCAGCCAGCGCTGGACTGCGGCTCTCAGGTTTTCCTCTGATCAGTCAGTATCGCGGCCCTAAAGACGCGCAGTTGATCTGGGTTGGCGCGATCTTCGCCTCGACGATCGAAGGCGATTGCGGGCCCTGCGCGCAACTGGTTTTGGATATGGCGGTTGAGGCCGGCGCCGATGCCGCGCTGCTGAAGCGATGCTTTGACGGCGACCCTCATCAAGCCGGAGACATTGGCCTCGGGTTCCGGTTCGCCATGGCGGCCATTCAGGGCAGCCTTGAAGTCGATGACCTCAGACAGCAGATTGAAACCAGATATGGAAAGCGTGCCGTGATCGCCGCCGCTTTTGCTGCGGGTTCCGGTCGTTTCTATCCGGTGTTCAAGCGCGGACTTGGATATGGACATGCCTGCGCTCGTTTGGAATTTCGCGGCGTGCCGGAACTGGAAATGGCGCAATAATGATCGATATGGTTTCAGCTTTCGAGGCCGAGCGGCAGCAGCTGACATCGCTTTGCTATCGTATGCTCGGCGACCGCGCCGGCGCTGAGGATGCGGTGCAAGACACCTGGTTGCGCTGGATGGGTACGGACCATGCGCGTGTCTCCAGCCCATCGGCCTGGCTCAGACGGGCAGCAACCAATATCGCCATTGATGCCTTGCGCTCTGCCCGCCAACGCCGCGAAACCTATGTCGGGCCCTGGTTGCCAGAACCGCTATTGCAAAGTGACGCCGGGCCTGAAGATGACTTCGTTCTGGCCCAGGAGTGCGAGCTGGCATTGCTATGGGCGATGGAACGACTCAGCGAGGAAGAACGCGCCGCCTTCATTCTCCGCGAAGCGTTCGATGCTGGATATGACGACATCGCGGCAGCGCTCGGGAAAACTAAGCCGGCCTGCCGACAGCTTGTCAGTCGCGCGCACAGACGATTGCAGGAAAGCGGTCCGCGCTTTGATGCCAATCCCGAAGATGTCCAGGATCTCATCGCCCGGTTTTTTGCCGCCACACAATCCGAGGATTTTGAAACCGCGATGACGCTGTTTGCTGATGACGCGATCGCGATTTCGGATGGCGGCCGAAAAGCTCGGGCAGCGCGGCGGGTCCTGGTCGGACCGGACGAGATTATTCAAGTGCTCTCAGCCGTCTGGCAGCGATCTGTTCAAGACAGCAATTGGTCACTGGAACCGTGCGTCACCAATGGCGCGCCGGGGATCATCCGACGCGTCGGTAGAGATATAGATTTCGTCCTGACGCTCGCACCAGACACGCGCGGAAAAATTGCCTGGCTTTACGTGATGCGTAATCCTGACAAGCTGCCCGCGAATGTGCCAGCTAAATAAGGAAAACGGTTTTCTCGGCGCCAAAATGCAAAAAGCCCCGGCACAAGGACCGGGGCTTTTCGAAGTCATTCCAGAATTCGCTTAGTCGCTCGACATCAGCGACAGGAAGAATTGGAAGATGTTCACAAAATAGATGAAGAAGTTCAGCGCACCCATATTGGTTGCGACGGCCATACCGCGTTGGTCACCGCCAAGCGCGAAATAGGTTTCCTTCAAAGATTGTGTGTTCCAGGCGATCAGGATGGCTGAGAACAAAGCGAACGCACCAGAAATCATCATCTGGAACATACCGCTATTGCCAACCTGGAAGAAGGCCACGTTCGGGAACATCATTGGCAATACAAAGAACAGCATGCCGACAATAAACGCGCCCCACAGGCCCATGATCGCGAATGTCCCGATCGGGCCGAGGTCACGCTTGGTCGTATACCCAAACAGAGACAGGCCCGCGAACGTCGCTGACGTGGCCAGGAAGGCTTTGGTGATCACCAGGTGAGTCATCCCGCCAAAGCCAAGATTGGCCATCAGGAAATAGACCCCCATGGACAGTCCAAGGGCAACAACAATGCCCCAGTACAGGATCGCTGAGCCGGTTGGGCTCGGATTGCGCATCATCACCATTGAACCCAGGATCAGCGCCACCGGCGCGAACATCACCACCCAGATCAGGGGCTGAGAATAAACAACCGCACTGACCGGAGCGACCGTCCCGGCGATGTAGGCAATGATACCTGAAACGGCGATACCGAGCGCGAGTTTGTTATAGACGCCTAGCATGAACGAACGGAGGCCCAGATTGACACTGGCATCCATCGTCCGGCCTTGCGCCGCAGACGTATTGAAATTGTTCATTTCTTCCTCTTTTCAAAGGCCCACGCACGAGCGCGCGGATTGTCTATAGTATGTGGTGTTTTTTATCGCTTTTCAAGAAAAACCGGGCTGGCCAAGCTGAGATTCGCCGCCTAACGCTTTTTCAGATCAAGAGATGAGGAAACACCTATGACAATTGAGCGACGACGTTTGGGACGAACAGATCTGATGGTCAGCTCGTGTTGCCTCGGAACAATGACCTGGGGACAGCAAAATACAGAGGCAGAAGGTCACGCCCAAATGGACTATGCGCTCGAGCGCGGGGTTGATTTCTGGGACACCGCAGAAATGTATTCTGTGCCGCCGAACGCCGAAACGCAAGGCTCGACAGAGCGCATTGTGGGCAGCTGGTTCAAACAGACCGGTCGCCGCCAGGAGGTCACGCTAGCGACAAAAATTGCTGGCCTTTCCAAGATGTTATGGACCCGCGACGCAGATGTCAGCTGGACCCGCCACACCAAGGATCAAGTCGATGAAGCTGTGGCGAAGAGCCTAAAACGCCTGCAGACCGACTATATCGATCTGTACCAATTGCATTGGCCAGACCGCCCAGTTGGCTTGTTTGGCGCGAAAATGGATTCCAAATCCTATGGTTACCCGTACGAACCGTTTGAGGAAATTCTGGCTCATCTCGAAACCCATGTGAAAGCTGGCCGTATCCGGCATATTGGCGTTTCGAATGAAACCCCGTTTGGGGTGATGCGTTTTCTGGCTGAGAGTGAAGCCCGGGGTCTGCCGCGTATGGCGTCCATCCAGAATGCCTATAATCTGGTCAACCGCAGTTTCGAAGATGGCGGTCTTGAAGAGGTTTGCGTTCGCGAAGAAGTCAGCCTGCTGGCCTATTCGCCGCTCGGACAAGGCTATTTGACCGGCAAATATCGCAATGGCGCCCTTCCCGAAGGCTCACGCAAGCAGCTCTTTGACCGGCTTCAACGCTATGAAAGCCCACAAGCGTTGCGGGCGATTGAGTCTTATCTTGTGCTGTCGGAACAGCATGGCATTGATCCAAGTCAATTGGCGATCAAGTTCTGTGATACCCGCGCCTTCATGGGCTCGACCATCATCGGCGCGACCAGCATGGAGCAGCTCAAAACCTGTATCGATGCGTTTGATCTCAACTGGACCGAAGAGCTCGAGACCGCTGTGAATGAGCTACATGCGGATCAGCCGTCGCCGTGCCCTTAACCATGGAATGGCCTGTCGACGTTTGACTTTAGAGGCATCAGCGGGCAAATTTGCGCCCGGCTGCTTCAATTATTACAGGACGCGGCAGTAACAAAGGGGAACTTAGAATGGCAGACGCCTCAAAATACGCAGATAACATCAAGAAATACGCCAAAGGCTATAATCAAGCCGCAGCTGAAAAGATCGTGGGACATCTTGGAATCGCGCTGCGCAATCGGGATAGCTCGCTCGTATCGTGCTCAGACGAGACCGAATTACAGCGCGTGCGTGAAAAATGGTGCCGGGGCAAACTCTCTCTGGCCCAGACCAATGATCAGCTCGACGCGGCTATTGGCTCTGTTTGCGAAACACTGAAACCAGAGGGCGGGAACAAATCCCGAGTGACCTTCTATTACCTGCTCGCCGAACATTTCGGCAAGCTGGGCGATCTTGCAGGCTAAGCTCTGACCTCGTAATGAGATTAGGAAGCCCGGCCAGCTGGTCGGGCTTCTTCGTATTCAACGCTCTTTCCAATGATTATGTCTTGCCATGCATCGCTTATTTGCCGCTCTGCCCATTCCGGACGACCTTGCCGCGCGCCTCGAGCCACTGGCCGTGGACCTGCATGGCGCGCGATGGCGCAAGCGAGATCATTATCATGTGACCCTGTGCTTTTATGGCAAAGTCGATGGCGAGATTGCCCATGAATTGGCCGATGCCTTGGACAATATCCGCAGTTGCGCGGTGTCGATTGAGCTTTCCGGGGTTGGCTGGTTTGGCCGGAAAGAGCCACGGGCGCTTTATGCCCGCGTGGTCCCGAATGAGGCGCTCAGCGCGCTTGCGGAACAGTGCCAAAAACTGGCGCGCCAGTTTCGATTGAAGCTCGGCCAGGATCCCTTCGTGCCGCACATTACGGTCGCGTATTGCAATCAATCGTCCATAGAGGCCGTAAGGACCTGGAGCGAAGACTTTCAGATCCTGAAAAGCGAGCCGTTTCTTGTCGACACGTTCCATCTTTATGAAAGCTTCACGGGGCACCGTCAGCAGAGCCAGTACGTTCCGCAAGCAGATTACGGTCTCACCTGACAGACTGCTGACGAAAGCTGTCAGCAGACGCGGTTGACGCTACGCCGTAAAGGCGAAACAAACGGGCATGGCCCGCCCAAATAAAAAACCTGTTTCCTCCCCTCCTATTCGAGATCGCTTCCGCAAGGTTCGATCGCAATCGCTGGCGCTCGCCTCGACTTTGAGCGATGCCGACGCCACAGCCCAATCCATGGCCGATGCGAGCCCGGCAAAATGGCACCTGGCGCACACCAGCTGGTTCTTCGAAGAATTCATGCTGGTGCCGGTCTTTGGCGATGAGATCCGCTATCACGCGAAGTTCAGCTTTCTGTTCAATTCCTATTATGATGCAGTTGGCGCCCGGCATGCCCGGCCAACGCGCGGCTTGTTGACCAGACCATCGCTGGAAGAGGTCATCGCCTATCGGGCGCATGTCGACGCGGCGATGGAGCGCCTGTTTGACGCCCATCCGGGATCGCTCGATTTGCTCGATCTCGGCCTCGCCCATGAGCAACAGCATCAGGAATTGCTGCTGACCGATATCCTGCATCTATTTGCCCAGAATCCGCTTCAACCCGCGCTCAAGCCGGACGTGAATTTGAAGACCGCTAATCTCGAGGCGGCACCGCTCGTCTGGGATCAGTTTGAAGGTGGCACAATTGAGATCGGGCATGCTGGATCTGACTTCGCCTTTGATTGCGAGACACCTCGGCATCAGGCCATTGTTCGCCCGTTCGAACTGGCGCGCCGTGCCGTGACCAATCGCGACTGGTTGGAATTCATCGAGGATGGCGGTTATCAGACCCCTGCCCATTGGCTATCGGATGGGTTTGCCTGCACCCAGCAAGCCGGCTGGGAGGCGCCTCTATATTGGCACAAACAAGGCGAGGTCTGGCACACGATGACCTTATCCGGGTCGCAACGGGTCAATCTCGAAGCCCCGGTGACACATATCAGTTTCTATGAAGCCGATGCCTTCGCGACCTGGGCAGGGGCGCGTTTGCCGAGCGAACAGGAATGGGAATTTGCGGCAGCCAAGATCGCGCCAGCAGGAACCTTTGCGGGCAGCGGCTATTATCAACCACAGGTCCAGTCTGACCCGGATCAGCGCTATTATTTCGGGGATGTCTGGGAATGGACAGCCAGCCCGTTCACGCCGTATCCTGGCTACGCCACAGCCGCAGGCGCCGTTGGCGAGTATAATGGCAAATTCATGAGCGGGCAGATGGTCCTGCGCGGCGGCTCGTGCGCCACGCCTGACGACCATATTCGCACCACCTATCGCAATTTCTTCCACCCGGACAAAAGGTGGCAATTCTCCGGGCTACGCCTGGCTCGGGATAAATAATATGGATGATGTATTCGACCCGGTTTCGCCGGGATCAAAGTCTGTTTTTCTGGCAGATGTCGAGCGCGGCCTGTCCGCGCCGCAGAAGACTCTGCCGAGCCAGTATTTCTATGACGAGGCCGGGTCCAATCTGTTCGAACAGATCACCGAGCTTGAAGAATATTATCCGACGCGTACGGAAGTCTCGATCCTGCGCGCACATGCGGCGGATATAGCGCACCAATTGGGGCCACGCGCGCTTATGGTCGAGTATGGCGCTGGCGCATCGACCAAGACCCGCATTCTCCTAGACGCCCTCGAAGCGCCTGAAGGCTATGTTCCGATTGATGTCTCGGAGGCGTTTCTGCTTCAGACAGCGGATGGTTTGAGGGCGGATTATCCAGGTCTGCCTGTGCACCCAATTGTCGGTGATTTCATGGTCCGGCTTGGCTTGCCGGAGAATGCCAGTGGCACACCCGTTGGTTTCTTCCCGGGATCAACGATTGGCAACCTCAACGATAATGAAATCATAGAATTCATGCAATCGGCCCGCGCCCTACTCGGCGAGACAGGCAAGTTCGTGATCGGTGTGGATTTGCGCAAGTCCCCCGCCATTCTGATCCCGGCTTATGATGATGCCGCAGGTGTGACGGCGAAATTCAACTTGAACCTGCTGACTCGGATCAATCGCGAGCTTGGCGGCGATTTCGATTTGGATACCTTTGCCCACCGCGCCGTGTGGAATGACGCTGCGTCCCGGATCGAGATGCATCTCGAAAGCCTGATCGATCAGACCATTTCGATTGGAGGGCGCGAATTTGCCTTCACAGCGGGCGAAACCATACACACTGAGATCTCGCGCAAATTCGATCTCGATTCTTTGACCGCACTCGTGGCCACCACCGGTTGGCATCTGAATCAGGTCTGGCGCGACGACAGAGACTATTTCGCCGTCATCCTGCTCGAAGCGGTCTGAGGCCCGGTGGTAATTAAGTGACGCTGAGCAGTTGACCGTCACGCATGGCTGGGATTGCACGTCTGCGACGCTAATATGTGCGAGAATTCGATCATTTGCTCGAATTTCGTGCGCTCCCCCAAAAAACACACCCTGAAACCGCAAGTTAAGTGGCTAAACTTGAGGCACTCGGCTTTTTTGATCTCACCAATCGCAATATCTAAAAGGAGCGGATTGATGGGAAAAATGATTTCACGTGGTCTTGCACTCGCCATGATCGCTGGCGCGTTTACGGCACCTGCAGCCATCGCTGAAGGGGAATTCTCGGGCAATGTCGCCCTGACGACGGATTATGTCTGGCGTGGATTCTCTCAAAATAGCGAAAACCCGGCCATTCAAGGCGGGTTCGATTATGCCAATGGCGCGTTCTACGCTGGCACCTGGGCGTCGATCGTAGATTTTGGCGGCGCCAATATGGAGCTTGATCTTTATGGCGGCTTCGCGGGTGAAACTGAAGCTGGCCTGGCCTGGGATGTCGGTGTCATCGGCTATGTCTACCCGGATGCAGATGATCTCGATTTTGTCGAAGTCTATGGCGGCCTTGGCTATTCATTCGACGCTGTGTCTCTCGGCGGCTACGTTTATTTCGACCCGGACAATGAAACGGTCTATTTTGACGCGACAGCAGGCTTCTCTGCCACGGACACGCTTGGCTTTGACGCCTCGGTTGGCACCTATCTCGATGGCTTTGACGAATATACCAACTATTCGATCGGCTCGACTTTGAGCACTGAATATGTCGATTTCGATCTACGCTTCTGGGGCAGCGACGTCGACAATGATCCAAATGCTGACGAGCGGGTTGTCCTGACCGTGAGCCGCTCACTTTAGAGCGAAAAAGGGTTCAAACCCGCCTTTTGCCCTCCTGTCAGGGCGGGTCTGACTGGCCGCTGCTGTTCCGGATCTGGAACGCAGCGGCTTTTTTATGGGGATCGTTCCGCCGAACATGCGGTCGTCTCAAGCATAGGCGCATACCGTTCGATCCTGTCCCGATCGCAAACAAAGCGCCGAGAAACAGCTCTATTTGTCTTGCAACCACCTGACAGCTTAAATACATGAACGCTGAGACCGTTGATGACAGGCGCGACTTTGCAAGCGCGGCCGCACAACGAAACCGAAATATGATTTAGGGATGCAGGATAAATTATGAGCCTTTACACCGACTATTTAGAGCAAATCGAAGCCCGCAAAAAAGACGAGCTGAGCCCAAAACCGATTGAAGATGCCGCTCTGGTCGCAGAACTCATCACCCAAATCAAAGATACCGGGCATCAATACCGCGCTCAATCTCTCGATTTCTTCATTTACAACACCCTGCCGGGCACAACCAGCGCCGCCGGAGTCAAAGCCAAATTCCTGAAAGACATTATTCTAGGCCAGGAACAGGTCAAAGAGATTACCTCGGACTTCGCGTTAGAACTCCTGTCTCATATGAAAGGCGGGCCATCGATCGAAGTTCTGCTCGATCTGGTTCTTGGTGATGATGCCAATATTGCGAAACGCGCAGCTGAGGTTCTGAAGACGCAGGTCTTTTTGTACGAAGCCGATACCGACCGGCTCGAAGCCGCGCACAAAGCCGGGCATGCACTGGCGACTGAAATCCTCGAAAGCTATGCCAGAGCCGATTTCTTTACCCAGCTGCCAGACGTCGATGAAGTAATTAAAGTCGTCACCTTCGAAGTTGCCGAAGGCGATGTCTCCACCGACTTGCTTTCGCCGGGCAAAGACGCGCACTCCCGCTCGGATCGCGAATTGCACGGCAAATGCCTGTTCGAGCATGACCAGGATAAGCAGAACGCTTTGAAAGCACTGCAGGCTCAGCACCCCGACAAACGGGTCATGCTGGTCGCTGAAAAAGGCACGATGGGCGTCGGCTCTTCGCGCATGTCCGGGGTCAACAATGTCGCCCTGTGGACCGGCGTTCAGGCCAGCCCTTATGTGCCCTTCATCAATATCGCCCCCGTGGTTGGCGGCACCAATGGCATCTCGCCCATCTTTTATACAACCGTTGGTGTGACCGGCGGCATTGGCATTGATCTTCAGAACTGGGCGCGAAAGCTCAATCACAATGGCGCCCCGGTCATCGATGAAGATGGCGAGCCTGTGCTCGAGCAGCTTTATTCGATCGACACTGGAACCGTCCTGACCATCAACACCAAAACCAAGAAACTCTACAACGAAGATGGCACGGAAGAACTGGTCGACATTGCCAGTGCTTTGACGCCGCAAAAAGTCGAGTTCATGAAAGCCGGCGGATCTTACGCTGTGGTCTTTGGCAAGAAGCTGCAAACCATCGCGGCCGGAATTCTCGGCATTGAAGCGCCAGCGGTTTACGCAACATCCAAGGAAATCTCTCACGAAGGCCAAGGCCTGACCGCCGTCGAGAAGATCTTCAATCGCAATGCCGTCGGCGTCACACCAGGCAAGAAACTCTATGCCGGGTCAGACGTCCGCGTGAACGTGAACATTGTCGGTTCGCAAGACACGACGGGCCTGATGACATCGCAAGAGCTGGAAATGATGGCCGCCACGGTAATCTCGCCAACCGTTGATGGATCCTACCAGTCTGGCTGCCACACAGCTTCAGTCTGGGACATCAAGGCGCAGCGCAACACGCCCAAGCTGATGAGCTTCATGAACAAGTTCGGCCTGATCACAGGCCGCGACCCCAAGGGTGAGTATCACCCGATGACGGACGTGATCCATAAAGTCCTGAACGATCTGACCGTCGATGATTGGGACGTGACGATTGGCGGAGACTCGCACACGCGCATGTCAAAAGGCGTGGCATTCGGCGCTGATTCCGGAACCGTCGCGCTGGCCCTTGCGACTGGAGAGGCGACCATGCCGATCCCGCAATCGGTCAAAGTATCGTTTAAAGGCAAGTTGAAAGACCATATGGATTTCCGCGATGTGGTGCATGCCACACAAGCGCAAATGCTTGACGAGTTTGATGGTGACAATGTCTTCCAGGGCCGCATCATCGAGGTCCATATCGGCACGCTGCTGGCAGACCAGGCGTTTACGTTCACGGACTGGACTGCGGAGATGAAAGCCAAGGCATCGATTTGTATTTCCGAACCTGAGACCCTGATTCAATCGCTTGAAATCGCCAAGAGCCGCATCGGCATCATGATTGAAAAAGGCATGGACAATGAGAAAGGCGTGCTGAAAGGACTTGTCGCGAAAGCTGACCAGCGCATCGCCGATATCCGCTCAGGCGCCCGCCCGCCGCTGCGGCCAGACGATAATGCCGAATATGTCGCCGAGTTTGTCGTCGATCTGGATAAGATCAATGAACCGATGATTGCCGACCCGGACGTCAATAATGATGATGTCTCCCGTCGCTATACACACGATACAATCCGACCGATTTCCTATTATGAAGGCACCAAAGAGGTTGACCTCGGCTTTGTGGGCTCCTGCATGGTGCACAAGGGCGACATGAAAATCATCTCGCAAATGCTGAAGAATATCGAAGCGCAAAGCGGCGATGTTAAATTCAAAGCCCCGCTCGTCGTTGCGCCGCCGACATACAATATTGTCGATGAGCTCAAAGAAGAAGGCGACTGGGAGGTCCTGCGCAAATATTCTGGCTTCGAGTTCGATGATGATGCGCCCAAGAACACGGCGCGGACGGAATATGAGAACATGATGTATCTCGAGCGCCCGGGCTGTAATCTGTGTATGGGCAATCAGGAGAAAGCCGAGAATGGCGATACAGTGATGGCCACATCAACGCGCCTGTTCCAGGGCCGCGTGGTTGCCGATAGCGACGAAAAGAAAGGCGAGTCTTTGCTCGCATCGACGCCGGTCGTGGTTCTGTCGACGATCCTTGGACGCACCCCGACAATCGACGAATATGTCGCTGCTGTTGATGGCATCAATCTGACAAAATACGCACCGCCACCGCTTTAGGCGTGGTCAGCTCCGGCTTTGCCCGGTTTCGAAATTTATCGAACCCCAAATAAAAAGCGGCCCGGTTAAACCCGGGCCGCTTTTCTTAATTCACCAATGGATCGCTGCCAGTTTTAGCCAGCAATCTTTCGAACATAGTCATATTGAGATTTTTTCTTCTCACGCTTTTTCGCGGGCTGGAACGCCACTTTTGCGTGCTCAGCACAGTAAGGTCCGCCGCTTGATTTGCGGCCGCAAAAGGCAAACTTCGGATCCGCAGGATCGCCAATCGGCCATTTGCACATACTATCACGCAAGGTCAGAATAGTCGCAGCTTCGCCATCAGACAGTGGCTGAGGCGGAAGCGCCGACAACATCGCCACTTTTTCAGTTGGCTTCAGCACTGTTTCCGGCACGATGCGCTGCGGCTTTGGTGTGACGACGCTGCCATCCGGTTGGATACGCGGCTTCGGTCTCGCCAGGCGCGGTGGCCGCTTGACCGGACGCGATGGTGTCGCACGGCCAGAAAGCCCCAAACGGTGCACTTTGCCGATCACGGCATTGCGCGTCACTCCGCCTAATTCCTTAGCTATCTGGCTGGCCGAATGACCCTCCGCCCATAGCTTCTTCAGTACTTCTACTCGATCTTCAGTCCAAGCCATGCGATTAACCCCGCTCCTTGGCAGCCCCTAGATATAGATTTGAGCGATGCCCTCAGCCCCGCTCTAACGCTATATATCGTATCAGGGGCGAAACGAAACACAAGATACTGATCACCGCTATCCACAGGCAATCAACATATAGTAGCCCTTGTGGATAGTTTTTAACCTATCGCCAAACGCCGAGTCACCTCTTAAGTGTGCGGTCATGCCTGATACATCTCACTCTCTTTTATCATCTCCGGAGCCCCGCACCTATGGCGCGGTGAACTGGCTCGGTTTGTGGACTCTGTATAAGAGAGAAGTGGGCCGTTTTATGAAGGTTTGGATGCAGACGCTTCTGGCCCCGGTGATTTCCACATTGCTGTTTATGACGGTGTTCAAGCTCGCCTTCGGAAATCGCGGTGAACTGGGCGGTGATTTTGCCGGCCTGGACTATAATAGCTTCCTCGCGCCGGGCCTGATTGTCATGGCGATGTTGCAGAATGCGTTTCAAAACTCATCAAGCTCTCTGACCATTGCCAAAGTCCAGGGCAGCCAGGTCGATTTCCTGATGCCGCCACTATCGCCGGTCGAACTGGCTTTTGGCTTTATTATCGGGGCAGCGACGCGCGGTGTGATTGTCGGGGTGATTGCCGCGTTTGGTATACACTTCAGCGGATTGGCTGACTTGTCAGTGGTCCATATCTGGCCGGTGATCTGGTTTGGATTGATGGCAACGATCTTCCTTGCCGCGATTGGCGCCATGGGCGGGATCTGGGCCGACAAGTTCGACCATTTGGCAGCCGTGTCCAATTTCGTGATCGTGCCGCTGACATTCCTGTCCGGCACGTTTTATGACATCAATGTATTGGTTGATCCGTTCAGATCATTGGCGAATTTTGATCCGATCTTCTATCTGATCGATGGCTTCCGCTATGGCTTCCTCGGGGCTGCAAACTCAGATATCATGATCGGGGTGCTGGTCAGCGGCGGCGCAGCTTTCTTTGCCTCTGCAGGGGTCTGGTGGATGCTGCGATCCGGGTATAAGCTGAAGGCCTAAGGGCATGTCCCTCCCCATCCTGACTCTCACAAATGTCCGCCTCGCCTTTGGCGGCAAGCCGCTCTTTGAAGGCGTGACGTTTACCTTGGCCAAGGGCGAGCGCGCAGCGCTGGTCGGCCGAAACGGGGCCGGTAAATCTACTCTGATGCGCCTGATCACAGGGCGATTTGAACCCGACGATGGCGAGCTGTGGATCCACCCCGGCACAGTCATCACAACTGTCGAACAGGAACCCGATCTCAGTCAGTTCGAAACCGTCCTCGACTTTGCCACATCGAGCGACGCGGAACCGTGGCGCGCGGAGGCGGAGCTCGGTCATTTCGGCGTCGACCCATCCGCCAATCCAAGCACGCTTTCGGGTGGGCAAATGCGCCGCGCCGCACTCGCCAAGGCGTTTGCGATGGATCCTGATGTCTTGCTTCTGGACGAGCCAACCAACCATCTCGATGTGCCGATGATTGAAACGCTGGAGAAGCGGTTGATCGGCTTTAACGGCGCCGTCCTTCTGGTCAGCCACGATCGCCGGTTCATGGAGAATGTCACCACCAATACGCTTTGGCTGCGCGACGGGACGGTGCAAAAGAGCCCAAAAGGCTATGCCGATTTCGAGCGTTGGGCCGAAGAGATCGAAGTGGCGGAGATCCGCCAGCTTGAGAAAATCAAGACGCAACTCAAAGCCGAAGAACACTGGCTGAAACGCGGTGTCACTGGCCGGCGAGCGCGCAATATGGGCCGGCTGCACAAGCTCAAGGGGATGCGCGCCGAAGCCTCGCGGCGTAAAGCGGCGATCATTGCTCAGAAAGCCCAAGCCGGGATCAGCGCCGAGGATGCGGGCAGCCAATCGCGCAAAGTGATCGAAACCTTCGGCCTGACCAAATCCTTTGGCGATTTGAAAATCGTCGAGGATCTGGACTTCAAGATTCTACGCGGCGACCGGCTCGGCCTGATTGGCCCCAACGGGGTCGGCAAGACCACTTTGCTCAAACTGATGCTCGATGAGCTTGAGCGCGATCGCGGCAATGTCAAAATCAATCCGTCGATCCGCATCACCTATCTCGATCAGACGCGCGAGACGTTGCGACCGAAAGATACGCTCTGGGAAGCGCTCGCCCCGCAAGGCGGCGACAGTCTCATGGTGCAAGGCAAACAGCGCCATGTCGCCGCCTATGCCAAGGACTTCCTGTTCAAGCCGGAGCAATTGCGTCAGGCGGTATCAGCCCTGTCAGGCGGCGAACGCAACCGGCTGACTCTGGCGATTGCTCTGGCCTTGTCGACAGATGTGCTGGTCCTCGACGAACCGACCAATGATCTTGATATGCAAACCTTGGATTTGCTAGAGGATATGCTGCTGAACTTTGAAGGCACCCTGATCCTGGTCAGCCATGACCGATCGTTCCTGGATGCAACCGTGACCTCCTGCCTGGTGCCTGTCGGTGACGGAAAATGGGTAGAGACTGCTGGCGGGTGGAGCGATGCGCAGTCGCAAATCAAAGGCAGTTCCGACAAGGCTGTCGATGCGAAGAAATCCAAGGCGGCAAAATCGAAAGCCTCTGAACCCAAAAAGCAGACCAAGCTTAGCTTCAAAGACCAACACCGCTTGAAGGAAGTCGAAGCAGAAATGCCGCGCCTCGAGTCCGAAATGGCTGAGCTTGAGCGGAAACTCTCAGACCCGGACCTGTTCGCCCGCGACCCGGACGAATTTCAGCTCATCAATACGCGACTGGAAACGGCGCGCGCGGAACTCGAACAGGCTGAGCTGGACTGGATGGAGATCGAGGAAAAGAAAGAGGCTTTGGTCTAGCGGCAGCGCCTCTAAACCTCGAACCAGCCTCGCTCACGCATCCAGACAATAATCTGCTCAGCGGCGTCTTCGGGGCTTTGATCGACTGTATCAATTCGGATTTCCGGATCTTCCGGCGCCTCATACGGGCTATCGAGGCCAGTGAAGTTCTTGATTTCTCCAGCGCGGGCGCGCTTGTACAGGCCTTTGACATCGCGCTGCTCTGCGACATCGAGCGGCGTATCGACATAGATCTCTACGAACTCGCCGTCGGTCATCAGATTGCGCGCCATACGGCGTTCAGAGCGGAACGGCGAGATGAAGCTGACCAATGTGATCAGACCAGCATCGCTCATCAATTTCGAGACGTTGGACACGCGGCGGATATTCTCGACCCGGTCGGCATCGGTGAAACCAAGATCGCGGTTCAGGCCATGGCGAACATTGTCGCCGTCGAGCACGAATGTGTGCTTGCCCAATGCGAAGAGTTTCTGCTGCAAGGCATTGGCAATCGTCGATTTGCCTGACCCGGACAATCCTGTGAACCAAAGCACAGCCGGCTTCTGCTCTTTCTGGCGCGCCAGCGCGGCGCGGTCGACATCGAGGGCTTGCCAGTGAATGTTCCCGGCGCGGCGCAAAGCAAAGTCGAGCAGGCCAAGACCGACTGTATTATTGCTCAGCCGGTCAATCAGAATGAAGCCGCCGGTTTCGCGATTCATGTCATAAGGATCAAACGCAATCGGCTGGTCCAGCGCCAGTGTCAGCACCCCGAAATCATTCAGGCCGAGCGTCTTGGCTGGCTTGTCTCGCAGCGTGTTGACGTCGATGCCAAATTTCAGATCGAGCACAGTCGCGGTGACCGTCTTGGCACCAATTTTCAACAGATAGCGACGTCCCGGCAACATGTCCGAATCTGCCATCCACAGCACACGGGCCTGGAATTGATCGGCAACTTCAGCCGGGTCAGACGCGGCGCAAATCACGTCGCCGCGTGAGGTGTCGACTTCATCCGCAAAGGTCAGGGTCACGGATTGTCCGGCGACCCCTTCCTTCAAATCACCGCCATGCACGACGATCCGTTCAATCGTGGTTTCCTTGGCACTCGGCAGGGTTTTGACCCGGTCGCCGGGCTTGATCGAGCCTGACGCGATCTGGCCGGAAAATCCGCGAAAATCCAGATTAGGCCGGTTCACCCATTGCACGGGCATGCGGAACGGTGCGCTGACGCGTTGATCATCCACTGGAACCGTTTCGAGGTATTCCATCAAAGGCGGGCCCTGATACCATGGCGTCTTGTCGGAATTACTTGTGATATTGTCGCCGGCCAGCGCCGACATCGGAATCGCCTGGATCTCAATCCCAGCGGACAGTTCCTGCGCGAAGTCGAGGAAGTCCTGTTCAATCTGTTTATAGACGCCCTCATCATAATCAACCAGGTCCATTTTATTGATCGCCAGGACGAGTTTGCGAATGCCGAGAGAGCTCGCAATGAAGCTGTGACGCCGGGTTTGCGTAAGGATGCCCTTGCGCGCGTCAATCATCAGAATGGCAAGATCCGCCGTCGAGGCGCCCGTCGCCATATTTCTTGTATATTGCTCGTGACCCGGCGTATCGGCGACAATGAATTTGCGCTTATCCGTCGAGAAGAAGCGATAGGCGACATCGATCGTGATGCCCTGTTCGCGTTCGGCTGACAGACCGTCAACCAGCAAGGCAAAGTCGATATTCTCGCCTTGCGTACCATGCTTTTTGGAATCGCTTTCGAGGGCGTCGAGTTGATCTTCGAAGATCATTTTGGAATCGTAGAGGAGCCGGCCAATCAAAGTCGATTTGCCATCATCCACGCTGCCGCAAGTGATGAAGCGGAGCAGAGACTTATTCTCCTGCGCCTCAAGATAGGCAGAGATGTCTTCGGCAATCAGGGCGTCAATGTGAGACATTTAGAAATACCCCTCTTGCTTCTTCTTCTCCATCGATGCGGCCTGGTCGCGGTCAATCGTGCGCCCCTGTCGTTCTGACGACGTGGTCAGCAGCATTTCCTGGATAATGTCTTCGAGCGTATCTGCCGTGCTCTCGACCGCCCCGGTCAGCGGATAGCAGCCAAGAGTTCGGAAGCGGACAGATTTCTCCACTGCGGTCTTGGCCAGCTCCGGCGGGACCCGGTCATCATCGACCATGATCTGGCTGCCCTCCCATTCGACGACAGGACGTTTGGCAGAATAGTAAAGCGGTACAATCTCAATTTGCTCGCGGCGGATATATTGCCAGATGTCCAGCTCGGTCCAGTTTGAGATCGGGAAACAGCGTATACTCTCACCGGGATTGATCCGGGCATTATAGAGATTCCAAAGCTCTGGCCTCTGGTTTTTCGGGTCCCAGCGATGCTCGGCTGTTCGGAATGAGAAGACCCGTTCCTTGGCACGGGATTTTTCCTCGTCGCGGCGGGCGCCACCAAAAGCGACGTCAAACTTGTGCTTGTCGAGCGCCTGTTTCAGGGCCTGCGTTTTCATGATGTCTGTATGCTTCGACGAACCGTGGGTGAACGGGCCAATGCCAGCCTCTATCCCATCCTGATTGGCGTGGACGATCAGATCCATGCCGAGCTCAGCCGCTTTGCGGTCCCGGAACGCGATCATCTCGCGAAACTTCCAAGTCGTGTCGACATGCATCAGCGGGAATGGCGGAACGCTGGGATAAAATGCCTTCATTGCCAGATGCAGCATCACGGCGCTGTCCTTGCCCACGGAATAGAGCATAACAGGGTTCTCAGCCACGGCCGCGACTTCCCGAATAATATGGATGGACTCGGCCTCAAGCCGGTCAAGATGGGTCAGAGAATTCACTGAAGGGTCCCAGTTCGTATCGTGTTTCGTTGAGCGGTCAGATAGAGATGCATATCCTCAAGAACAACTAGACCTTGATGTTAGCATCACTGAAGCCACTGCGATGACGCAACGTCGTGACTGGTATTCATATGGCGAAAATGGTCCAAGGTCCAAAGGACTAATTTTGGAGACGCCTGTGACTGACCGAATGCAACAAGTCGTGCTGAAACAATATTGCGTTGGAGCCCCGAAACCGAGCGATTTCGATATCGTCGAAAAGGACGCCCCAACCCCGAATGAGGGACAATTCCGCGTCCGCCATATCTGGAACTCAGTTGACCCCGGCACCCGCTCGCGCCTGTCCGGCGGCGACAGCTATGCCGCGGCCCTGCCGCTCGGCAAGCCAATTGACGGCTTCAGCGTCGGGATCGTCGACGCCTCGGAGAATGCGGACTATCCGGTCGGCACGAAAGTCTTCTGCGCCGGCGGCTGGCGCACGCATACGATCCAGACTGGCAAAGGCTTTATCGGCAAAGTGCCGGATGGCGTTGAGTTGCCGCTTTCATTGTGGATTGGTGTTCTCGGCGTGCCGGGCCTCACCGCTTGGTTCGGTCTGAAATCGGTTGCCAGATTTGCGGAAGGCGACCGGGTCCTGGTCACATCTGCAGCAGGCCCTGTCGGCGCAACAGCCGGACAGTTGGCAAAAGCTGGCGGCGCGGCGCAAGTCGTTGGCGTTGCAGGCAGCGACCGCAAATGCCAGTGGCTGGTTGAAGAAGCCGGCTTTGATCACGCGATCAATTACAAGACCGTGCCAGATCTCGATGCGGCGATCTCTGAGGCGATGCCGAAAGGCGTTGATCTTCTGTTCGACAATGTCGGCAATGAAATGATCAACCGGGTGCTGCCCAAAATGCGCTTGAACGGACGGATCTGTGTCTCCGGCCAAGTCGCCGACTATAATCTCTCGCCCGAAGAAACCCCTGGCATCGTCAATACCAAACCCTTCATCACGCATCGCATCATGATGCAGGGCCTGGTGGTGTTTGATTTTGCCCGTGAATTTCCAGTTGCGCTGAACGAAATGGCCGGGCTCATCGGATCAGGCGGATTGAAACTTCAGGAAGAGCGTTTCGAAGGCCTCGACAAAATGCCGGACGCGTTTTGCGGCCTGTTCCGCGGCGAAAATTTCGGCCGCCGCGTTGTGCAAGTGGGAGACGAGTCATGAGCCACGATTTTGATATCACCGCTGCAACTTATTCACGCTTCACCTTTGAACGTGATGGCCGGGTCCTGACCGCAGCAATCACATCAGACCACCCCGTCAACGGCGTCGATGCAGCGATGCACGAAGAGCTCGGCCGCGTGTTCACTGATCTGCAGCGCGATAGCGATAGCGACATTATCATCCTGACCGGCAAAGGCCGCGCCTTCTGCGCGGGCGGTGATTTTGACTGGTTCGACGAGCAAATCTCTGACCCTGGCAAGTTTCGCGACATTGCCTGGGAAGCCAAGCGGATTGTCACGTCCTTGCTGGATATGGAAAAGCCGATGATCTGCCGGCTGAATGGTGCCGCGGCGGGGCTCGGAGCGACGATTGCCCTGCTCTGCGATATGATTGTTGCAGACGAAAAAGCCCTGATCGGCGATCCACATGTCAAAGTTGGTCTGGTTGCCGGCGATGGCGGCGCCGTGATCTGGCCGCAACTGATCGGTTTTGCCAAGGCCAAGGAGCTTTTGATGACCGGCGACTTGCTGACCGCGCCAGAGGCCAAAGAGCTTGGCCTGATCAATTATGCGGTACCGAGTGATCAGCTTGATGCCAAAGTCAGCGAACTGGTTGGCAAGCTGCAAGGCAATCCGAAATGGGCTGTGCGCTGGACCAAGACTGTGACCAATATCCCGCTGCGCGCGCTCGCTGCTCAGATGATGGATGCCAGTGTTGGCTGGGAGAGCGTCTCTAATTATATGGATGACCGCAAAGAAGCCGTCGATGCCTTCCGCGAAAAGCGCAAACCAAACCTGACCGGCGAATAGACGCGCCGAGGAGTGCAGCACTCCTCACCAAACCACCGTCGCTAGTGCCCCAAGCGACGTTTGTGCGCTTTCGAGTGCTCATGCGAAAAAAAGTGATCTCGTATGGCTGCGAGAGCTATACCCAAAATCACCAAAGACATACCCACGAGGCTGCCGAACAACAACAAATGACTAATCAACCCACTAAAGCTCGACATCTATCTATCTCCTGTTGTTGATTCTATTGTATCACTGTTTTCAATCTGTTGAAGACGAAATTTTATTAAACCGCTGTGGACTTTGCGCCGGTAAATCCAAGCCCTCGTCAAAGTGCAGAGCACTAACACCCACCAAACAGTTGGATTTCTAAATGCGATTAGCCAACTCTGAAGCATTGTTTGAGTCGTCTTTGCGTTCGGATCATCGGTCGGACCAATTATTGTCCCAAGCGAGTCTCGTGTACTCGCCAAATCACGACCATTCAAATGCATAATGAGTAGAAAAGTGCAAAGCAGAACGAGCCCCAATAACAAGAACCCCAAAGCCTGAGCCGCCTTGAAGTCCTGGTTGTCTCCCTTCGGAGTTTCCATATGCGGCTTGGTCATATACGCGACCAAATCCGAATTTTCGAGATACCTGATTGGCGCCTCAACTATGACGCTCAACCAAAGCGTCAACAGCAGAATTGCGACAGAAGTATCTAAATTGAACACCGTAGTTGTAACAAAGAAAACGCCCAACCAGATCATTGTCCACGCTATGGATAGTCCTAATGCAGCGCACCAGAAAACCGGACCCGCATGCTTCAGAGCATACCTCTGTACGCGATCAAAACGCGGACTTGGTCCGCGAATTTTGGTCTCATCAGTCAAATCTCGCCCCCCCGGGTAAAAAAGCGACCAGACTATGCGCGCTTGAGAAAATCAATACTTCCTATGTATTTCACCGACGAGCGCGTGCACTGCACCTTCCCTTGGAGTCACAATACTTATGGAAAGGTCTTCCAAATGTCGCCATTGAGACTAGCCTTCGGCACAGCTCAATTGGTGGAATTCGAAATTCTCTCAACACCTGTTACAGATCGCAGGGTTTGACCTTTTGCCGCTTCTCGCCTATCTCCCTGCCACCTTGTGGTGATTTGGCCGGTCGGCTTGCAGCCACGTTAAACAATTCGCTAAAAGGCCGTGCGGACCAGACGAACACCGTCTATCCGCCTTCCCGATAGCGTTTAGATCTGACTGGAGAGGCTGATGCCGATCAAAATTCCAGATTCGCTACCAGCGCGCGAGACGCTTGCTCAGGAAGGCGTCGCCGTACTTTCGGATTCCGATGCGATCCGCCAGGACATCCGTCCGCTGCAAATCGGCTTGCTCAATCTGATGCCCAACAAGATCCGCACCGAAACCCAGATCGCACGCTTGATGGGCGCAAGCCCGCTGCAAATCGAAATGACGCTGATTATGGTTGGCGGCCATACCCCCAAGAATACCAGTCAGGAGCATTTGATCAGCTTCTATCAGAACTGGGACGCGGTGAAGCATCGCAAGTTTGATGGCTTCATTATCACTGGCGCGCCGATCGAGACGCTGCCGTTTGAGGACGTCACCTATTGGGATGAGCTGACCCAAATTTTCGAATGGACCCGAACAAATGTCCATTCAAGCTTCTTCATTTGCTGGGGGGCGATGGCGGCAGCGTACCATTTCCACGGCGTGCCCAAGCATCAACTCGCCGAAAAAGCGTTTGGCGTATATCGCCATCGCAACCTCGATCCGACATCGCCTTATCTGTCCGGCTTCAGCGACGATTTTCAGATTCCCGTCAGCCGTTGGACCGAGATGCGTAGCGCTGACATCAAAAAAGCACCCGATCTGAAAATCCTGATGGATAGTGATTTTACCGGGCCATGCCTCTTATCTGACGGTGCCGCGCGCAATCTCTATTGCTTCAATCATATCGAATATGATTCCACGTCTCTGAAAGAAGAATATGAACGCGACGTCTCGGTTGGCAAAACGATCCGGCCACCACAGGGCTATTTCCCGAATGATGATGTCAAAGCCGAACCGCAGAACCGGTGGCGCAGCCATGCCCATCTTTTATTCGGAAACTGGATCAATCAGGTCTATCAGACCGTGCCGTATGACAGCCAGGTGATTGGCGATTGAGTTAAGTGCCGCGCGAACAATTGAGACGCAGTGACAAAGACTCTGATCGCAAAATCAAATCTACTCACCAGAGAACACTCTTGGTGGGGGGATGCATGCGGACAGTATTTTTTGAACTTGGCAGAACACTCAAATTCCCGATCAGTGACCTGATCACGGCCCTTTTGGGTTTATGCTTATTGATCGCCTTGGCGCTCGCCGCCAAACCGCAATCTATCCTGTTCAGCGACGCTGGCGCGGAGCCAGGCTCTGATCCCCGGACGCAACACATTAGCCACCGACCATAATTGTCGCGGCGGGAGTGCTTCCGCGTGTCGGTGATCCACTCTATGGCTTGTGGATGAGCTATTTCACCACCGAACCTGATCACATCACTGAAATCCGCCGCCAATTGCAGCGCTTTGTGACCGAACATGCGCCGCGCGAAAAGCGCCGTGAGTGGGACCGCAATTCCACCTGGCCGCGCGACACCTTCCAGAAGATTGCAGAAATGGGCCTGATCGGTCTGACCATTCCGGAAGAGTATGGCGGCATGGGCCAGGACATTCTTGGCGCGACGGCGGTGATTGATGAGCTTTGCCAGGCCGGAGCGTTTCTCGCTGGACCGTATATTCACGCCGCGTTCTATGGCGGCATGAACCTGTCTGAAAATGGCTCGACCGCGCAGAAGGAAGAATTTCTGCCAAAGCTGGCGCGCGGTGAAATGTTTCTCTGCTACGGTCTGTCAGAGCCGAATGTCGGCGGCGACCTGGCCAGTGTCGAAACCCGCAGCGCCATGGAAGGCGACGAGATTGTCGTCAATGGCGCCAAGCGCTGGTGCACAGGAGCCGACTGGGCGGATTATATCTACTGCCTGACCCGCTCTGGTCCGCCAGAGGATCGCTACAAGAATCTCACTTTCCTCCTGATCCCGACCAATGCGCCGGGCGTCAGTATGCAGGCGATTGAGCATTCAAACCTGCGCTACACAAAATCCATGGATGTCTATTTCGACAATGTCCGCTTGCCCAAATCGGCGATTGTTGGCGGCGAGGAAAAATGGAACCAAGGGTGGAAACTGCTGGCGGGCCGGGCGCTGGATGTCGAGAAAATCGAAATCACGGCTGTCGCCTACGGCATTGCGCGCGCGGCCGTAGAAGAAGCCTGGCAATATGCCCAGGAACGCGAACAATTCGGCAAGCCGATCTCGCAGCACCAAGCCATCAGGCACAAGCTCGCCACCGCCCGCACCAAGCTGCAAGCGGCGAAGCATATGCTCTATCACGGCGCCTACCTGGCACAGACCGGGCAACCGTGCAGCATTGAGACGTCCATGGCGAAACTCTTTGTTGCTGACACAGCGGTCGAAATCGCCACGACCTGTCAGCAGGTCATGGGCGCCTACGCTTTGTCTGATGCTTATGATATGGAAAGACATGTTCGCGACTTGCTCGGCATGCCAATTGTCGGCGGGTCTTCGGATATGCAAAAGAACAATCTTGCCAGCCTGATGCGGCTTTGATGAATTTTCAATTGTATCGCCATTGCTATTGAAGCTTCCGCAGCAGCGTGCTGAATTGGTGTTTCACAGAGCGAGCTTGAGATGGACCTCTCTGCCCCGGGATATGAGACTAATAAACTTCGATATGAGCCGCTCGTCGAGGCTCATTCGGCGGTGCTTCTAGATTCCGAAATCGAACAATCGGTCTGGAAATATATGCCTGCGCTCCGGCACGGTACGAATCTCCGAAACTATTTTGACTTCTTGCTCAACGCACAGGTCACAGGGCTTTCAGCGAGCTATGTTCTGTTCCGGAAATCCGACAATCAATTTGTCGGACTGACCGGGTTCAGCGAGATCAACAAAATCCATCGCCGACTGCGCAATACAATTGCCTGGCACCCGCACGAGCTGGCATCGAAGGACCTTTATCAAGCGGCCCAGCACGGAATGTTGAAACGGGCCTATGACTGGCGGGCCAAACGTCTGGAATGGCAGATCAATCCCGACAATAAGTTTCAGATGCAGCACGTCGCGTCCTTGAACCCCACGCGCGAAGCACACTTCCGCAACTATGAGCGAACAGCAGGAGGCGATTGGATTGACAAGATCGTTTTCTCAATGACCCGGTCTGAATTGGCCGAAGCGATCCATTCCCTGGAATCCAAACTCTCGAGTTAAACCTCGACGTCTAAGCGTTCCATGCCGCGAAAGAATGGCAGCGCCCGCCAGACAAGATCTTGCTCGGGCAAGCGCATATTCGGATATCGGACGAAAAGTTTTTCATAGACTCGCCGCGCCTCGATGCGGGCAAGTGGCGCCCCGATGCAGATATGCGCGCCGCCGCCAAACGAGACGTGCGAAGCCCGTTTCACAGTGATGTCGAAGGCCTCTGGCGCGTCAAACTTGGCGGGGTCGCGATTGGCCGCGGCCAGCGACATGAAGACAGGCTGGCTTTTCTTCATTGGGCATCCGGCGACATCGCGATCTTCAGAGACAATTCGCGACGTGGCTTGAACCGGCGCCTCATAGCGCAGCACTTCTTCGACGGCTGCACCGGCGAGCCCTGGGTCTGCTTTCAGGGCTTCCATTTGTTCGGGATGGGTGAGGAAAAGCCAGACGCCATTGCCAATCAGATCTGTCGTCGTGAGATTGCCGCCAACCAGCAGGGCCTGCAAATTTGTCCGCAACTCATCATCATCGAATTCGCCGCCATTGGCTTGCGCCTGGACCATGTCGCTGATCAGATCGTCGCGCGGTGCCTCGCGCCTCGCCGCCATCAGCTCTGTGAAGTAAGCGTCCAGCTTTTCACCGCAGGCCATCATCTCAGCCGCCTGTTCGGGACTCCGGAGTGGATTGAGACTGAGAATGACCCCTTCTGACCATTCCCGAAACTCGTCCAGACGGCTGTCATCCACGCCGAGAATATGCGCGATGATCATGATCGGCAGCGGCACTGCGATATGCTCCATCAAATCGAACCGCCCAGACGCCGGGGCGCCGTCAATCACGCGATCAATCATCGCTTCGATCTCTGGTTCCATTTTCTTGATGCGCGCATAGAAGGCTTTGACCAGCGGCAAACGATTGCGCGAGTGATCAGGATCGTCCTGGAACAGGATGCTGGACCGGCGACCATCCGGATCATCCGGGTCAACCATCATCCGCGTCATTGAGCCTTCTTCGGCATGTTTCGGATGGCGCACAAAAGTGCGGTCATTGACTGTCGCGCGGACATTATCATAGCCGCTGAGCAGCCAGGTCTTCACGCCTTCATCTCGCATCACCGGGCATTCGTCGCGCAGCGCTTTCAGGCGCGGATGCGGATCCTCCCGTGCCGCCGGGTCGAAAGCCGAGATCTCCATAATGCTGGTGGGGGTTTTGGCAGGTTTCGCTGTCTCGCTCATGGTGCAGGCCTCCGTAGATCGTGGTCGGGGCGTGCATGAATATTACGAGTGTCTGGCTGTGCTGCACGACCGTATTGGCACCAGGATAGCCAATATTTGCGATCTCGGACAGGCTGTCTTTAGGTCACCCTGCCTCTGCCATCTCGATCGCCCGTGCTTCAAGGCCTTCCATCGCGGCGCCAAATTCCTGTGCCAGTTTGGCCACCGCGCGCGCTTCGGCGGTGTCAGCATAAGCATTGCTGGTCGAGCGATCGGACACCACGCGGCTGACGCCTGATTTGTCGGCATGCGTGGTCAGCGTGGCATAAGGATATCCCGTGCGAACATCGAGCATCAGCGCACTCGCCGTGGCTTCGACTTCGACGGTCCGGCTGGGCAAGACGAACATGCCGATAATGGTCAGATCAGCCAGCGCCAGGGCATTGGCTTTTTCCTGACGGCTGGAGCCGACTTCATAAGTCACGACATAATCCAGGTGCTGGCGGGCCGCACCGCGCCGTATATTGGCAATCACAGCTGCGGCGCGGTCCATACCAGGCGCAGCGGGTTCGCCAACCATTGACGCAATCAACGGGCTAACCGGCACCAGCGCCCCATACTGATCGCCCATCTCTTCAATCAGGTCTTGCCAGATCCGGGCCTCATCTGCCGGCAGCGCCGTCAGGGATCCGTTGTGAATGCGGGCCAGGCCAATGCGCGCCGGAAAAACCAGATTCGGCTCAATCGCAGCGATCCGCCGGACATCAGCATCAATATCTGTCGGCGCGCCATTGGCGATCTCGTGGCTGGCATCATAACGCGCCAGATAGTCCGATCCGGAACTGGTCTGAAGCGACGCCGAACAGGCGCCTAGCGCCAGAATGGTTGCGGTCGTGAGTATGGTTTTGAACTGTTTCATCGTAAGCGATCCCTTAAACTTGTTTGTGAGCGTTCGCTTACAAATGTGACCGTAATTGGACCTTATTCAGGGAGTCTTCGGGGCAAGGCTTGGCTTACCTCCGGTAAAGGACATGAGAAAAAGATATTGGAGAAAACGATGACGGCAACGACCCTGGATAAAACCGCGCTCAAAAAGAAATATGCTGAGGAACGTGACAAGCGCCTGCGCCAAGATGGCAATGCGCAATATGTCCGCCTTGAAGGCACGTTCGATGATCTTGCAGCAGACCCCTACACGCCGTGGCAAGACCGGGACCCGGTGACCGATCATGTCACTTTTGCCTTCATAGGCGGCGGGTTTGCGGGCCTGGTGGTTGGCGCCCGTCTTAAACAAGCCGGTATCGACAGCGTCCGCATCATTGAAAAAGGCGGCGACTTTGGTGGCACCTGGTACTGGAACCGTTATCCCGGGGCGCAGTGCGATACAGCCTCGATGATTTATCTGCCTCTGCTCGAAGAGACCGGGCATATGCCAACCGAGAAATATGCCCATGCACCTGAGATTCGCAGCCATTGCGGAAATATCGGAAAGCAGTTCGATCTCTATAAGGACGCCCTTTTTCATACCGAAGTGACGGCTCTGGAATGGCAAGAGGACAGCGCACGCTGGCTGGTCAAGACAACGCGCGGGGACGCCTTCACGGCCAAATATATCGGTATGGGCACAGGCCCGCTGCATGTCGCCAAATTGCCGGGGATCGAGGGCATCGAAACCTTCAAAGGCAAAGCCTTCCACACCAGCCGCTGGGACTATGACTATACCGGCGGCAGCCCGGACGGCGCGCCTATGGACAAATTAGCCGACAAGCGCGTGGCGATTATCGGCACGGGTGCAACAGCGGTGCAATGTGTGCCGCATCTCGCCAAAGCGACAAAAGAGCTGCTGGTTTTCCAGCGCACGCCGTCCTCGATTGATGTCCGCAATAATGCCCCGATTGATCGCGAATGGTTTGATTCCATTGCGACGCCGGGCTGGCAACAAAGATGGTACGACAATTTCGTCGAAAACCAGTCTCAGGGCTTCCCGGCCGAAGACTATGTCATGGATGGCTGGACCGAATTGTCCCGGCGCATTCGCGATAAAGTCCGCCTCTTGCCGCCAGAACAGTGGACGCCCGAAAAAATGCTCGAAGCTTTCGAAGACGCTGATTTCGAAAAGATGGAAGAAATCCGCGCCCGCTGCAATGACGTCGTTTCGGATGAGGACACCGCTGAGAAGTTGAAAGCCTGGTATCGCCAATTGTGCAAACGGCCTTGTTTCCACGATCAGTATTTGCAGGCCTATAATGAACCTGGCACACAGCTCATCCACACGGATGGCAAAGGCGTCGAGCGGATCACTGAAAACGGCCTGATCGCCAATGGTCAGGAATATGAAGTTGATTGCATCGTCTATGCATCCGGCTTCGAAGTCGGTTCTGAATATACCGAACGGGCTGGATTTGACCCGGTTGGCAAAGACGGCCTGTCGCTCTCAGCCGCTTGGGAAGACGGCATGCGGACGCTGCATGGCGTGCATGTGAATGGCTTCCCGAATGCATTCATTGTCCAGCCAAGTCAGGCCGCAAACCTGATCTCGAATGTGCCGCACAATATTGTCGACCACGCCAATACGATCAGTGCCGTGGTTGCGCATGCCGAACAGAGCAATTTTGCACAAGTTGAGCCGACCAAGGAAGCTCAAGACGCCTGGGTGGAGCTGGTTCTGAGTGGCATTGGCATGTTGATCGGCAACACTGAATGCACGCCTGGCTATTACAATAATGAAGGCGCCGGGATTACGGACAAGAACCGTCACGGCCTCGGTCATCCGGCCGGCGCGCGGGCTTATTTTGCCCATATCGCCGCGTGGCGAGAGTCGGGGAAATTTGACGGCCTGGACTTCTCTTAAACGCGGGAGCGCGCCGGATGGATCTGAACGCCACAACCTATGACGTCACGGATCAAATCGCGACGATCTGCCTGAACCGGCCGCATCGCGGCAATGCGTGGACGGGGCGGATGCACACTGAGTATCGCTATCTGCTTGATCGGGCCGACAAGTCGAAAGCGGTTCGCACTATCCTGGTGACGGGAACGGGCGACCGGTTCTGTGTTGGCGGCGATTCCAAGGCCTTGGATGGCCACTCCAAATCCGGCGCGTATGATCCGGGCACTGCGCCTGATCTCGCTATGCCGGGAGAAACAGATTTCGCCCCATTCCGAGAGGATTTCTCCTATCATTTCGCACTGACTAAGCCGGTAATCGCCGCGATCAATGGTGCCGCGGCTGGCGTTGGCCTGGTGCTGGCCTGCTATGCGGATATTCGGTTCGCCGTCCCGGGGGCGAAACTCACCACAGCGCATGGCCCGCTCAACCTGCCTGCCGAATACGGATTGTCCTGGCTGCTGCCGAGATTGATTGGTGGGGCGCGCGCTATGGAATTGCTGATCTCCAGCCGTAAGTTCCTGACCGACGAGGCGCACACAATCGGTCTGGTGCACAGATTGGTGGCGCCGGGTCAATTGATGATCGAGACCCGTAACTATGCGCGCGATTTGATCGCCCGTGTTTCACCTGAATCAGTCCATCAATCGAAACGACAAACCTATTTGGATTTTCACCGCGATGTCGGGACCTCCGTCAGAGAGGCAAACGGCTTGATGGACGCAATGATCAAACAGCCAGACTATAAAGAAGCCATCGCGGCTTTTCTTGAGAAACGACCGGCTCGTTGGGGCGAAAAAAAGTAATTGCCCGCTTGAAGGGAATCACGATGGCGCATAGTGTCGGTTTCCTGAACGGCCCAAGCAATTCTCAGCCGAATTTTTGTATTCCTAACAATAGTTCTGAAACACCGTGGTGTTCAGAGGCAAAAAATCTGAAATCCAAGCACCTATAACAGTAAAAAATTGGACAGACGGCAACTGCATTTCCTAGTCCGAAATCATGAGTACGGACACAACCGAAAACATTTCAAAGCTCGACTTGCTAACGCAGGCCGCAGATATCGTCGCCGCCTATGTCAGCAATAATGCAATTAGTGCCGCGGATTTGCCGTCATTGCTGACCACCGTTCACCAGAAACTGGGCGAGCTGGCGGTTGAAGGCGGTGAGGCCCAAAGGCCAGACCCGGCTGTCCCGATCAAGAAGTCTGTCACCGATCATCATATTATTTGCCTGGAAGATGGCGCCAAGCTCAAAATGCTGAAACGCTATTTGCGGACACGCTATAATTTGACCCCGGACGAGTATCGCAAGCGTTGGGGCCTGCCGGCCGACTATCCAATGGTTGCCCCGGAATATGCCCGGCGGCGGTCTGACTTTGCCAAGAAAATCGGACTCGGAAAGTCTGGCGGCTAAAGCGCCGATTCTAACTTAAAATATCACCTTCATCAGGTGATTGCGGCGCTTTGCGACGTTCGCCAGCGACGAGTGCAAGATCCAGAAAGATCTCCACTTCTTCAAATTCTGTGATCTCGAAATTTGCATCTTCGAGATGACTTTGAAGCAATTTCATTATTGCCAGAATGCGATCCAGTTTGTCTGAATCGCTGACCCGTTTTCTCATTTCACCACTCATTTTTTATGCCTGAACTATAAGCAGGCAGGCGTATCAAAAGGTTTAAGAGAAATGGTTGATGTAAATTCATCAGCCTGAAATGCAGAATGAGACTGGATTATATGGTAACTCTACGCAAAACTTTGTTTTAACGAATAAGACATGGGAGGTGACTGTATTGTTGTCCGAGCGTTTCAATTGGGACAGACTGCGCGTTTTTCGGCTCGTCGCCGAAGCCAGAAGCATGACGGCCGCTGCGAAAACACTTGGAGAATCTACACCAACGATCAGCCGCCGGATCAATGATCTTGAGCGCGAACTCAGCACCAAATTGTTCCAGCGCTCCAAACGTGGTGTAGAACTAACAGCCGCTGGCAAGCGCCTGATGGATCTGGCAAATCAGATGCAAGGCCTGATCGAAACCGTCGGCAACCAAGTGGCAGAGTCCGATCGTTCGGTATCCGGCGCGATCAAGATCAAGGCCAGCGATGGTCTCGGACCTTATTGGATCGCACGCCACCTTCCCGCTTTTCATCGTCAATTGCCGAACGTCCAGATCGACCTCGAAATCGGACTCGCCGAAGAAGATGTTGTCGAACGTGAGGCAGACATAGCGATTGTGTTCGAGAAGCCGACGCACCCGGACATCATTTCGCAACCGCTGGGAACGCTGCACTATTTGTGCTTCGCGTCAGAGCAATATTTGCGCGACAATCCGGAACCGACCAGCATTTATGAATTCCAGGGCCACAAGCTTTTGATGCACACAGACTATGTTCATCAGATCGAGCGCTGGTCGAAAAACATCCGCGAACTCAAAGACTTTATCGATTATTCGGCGATCACCAACTCCGCCACCGCCCTGATGACTTTGTGCGAGCATCATGGCGGGATCGCAGTCCTGCCAAGCTATGTTGCCGCACTCGACAACAATCTCGTACCGCTCGGTGTTCCGCCATTGGCACCGATCCAGTTCTGGATCACTTATACCGAGCGCGTGCGCCGAAACAGTGCCGGGATCGCCGCGATTGAGTGGCTGCTCTCGGTCTTCAATGAAATTGAACACCCGTGGTTTTCGAAAGAGTTTAGACACCCGACGAGAACCACCCGCCTCGATGGCCCCCGTTCAGGCGGCAGATTGCTGCAAGACCCGGCAGCGCCTCGGCATTAGCGCGGACGCGCGCTGCAGACGAACGTGAACAAACCACGAAAACAGCAAGACGTTCTTAACCATACGCGCTAATACAGGGCGTATGAGTGAAGCGATTCGAATTCTCGGCATTGATCCGGGCCTGCGGCACACAGGATGGGGCGTGATTGACTTGATTGGCTCGCGCCTCAGTCATGTCGGTCACGGTGTGATCAATATCGATCCTGAACTGCCAATGGCAGATCGATTGGCCGGAATTTTCCACGCCGTCGGCGAATTGGTTCAGACTTACAATCCAGACCATAGCGGCTGCGAAGAAACCATCGTGAACGCCAATCCACGTTCAGCGCTGAAACTCGGTCAGGCGCGCGGCGCGGCGATGACGTCACTGTCCTTCCATGGCCTGGAGGTTTCAGAATTTGCGCCGACGGCGATCAAGCTCGCAATTGTCGGGTCTGGCCGCGCCAATAAGGATCAGGTCCAGTTCATGATCGCGCGCCTGCTTCCCCGCGCCGGAGATATGAAAGCTGACGCAGCAGACGCACTGGCCTGCGCGATTTGTACGGCGCACAATTTGCCGCCAAAACAATTAAAAGGGGCTGCTGCATGATTATTGGCCGTTTACGCGGAACCGTCGCCGCAATTGGCGCCGACTCGATCATGGTCGACGTCAATGGCGTTGGCTATGTCGCGCTTGCCGGTTCGGGCTTGTTGTCCAAGCTGACAGTTGGCGCCGAAGCCGAAGTGTTTATCGAAACCCGCGTGACCGAAAGCTCCATCACGCTGTTTGCCTTCGCGACGGACGAAGAGCGCGCCTGGTTTGTGCGCTTGCAGGATGTGCCTGGCGTGGCTGGCAAATCAGCCATGGCGATCATGGATTCGATCAGCGCACCGGAGCTGATGGACGCGCTGGCGCTGGGCGATGCGGCAACCATCACACGCGCCAAAGGCGTCGGCAAAAAGCTTGCAGAACGGATCATTGGCGAACTCTCCGGCAAGCCGCCACCGCTTGGCCGGTTTGCCCGGTTCAATGCCGACCCGACCGGCAGCGTCGCGGCAGCCGCTGAACTGAAAACCGGCGCCCGCGGCGAGGCGGTGTCAGCATTGATTAACCTTGGATATTCCCAGTCTGAAGCGGCGCGAGCGGTTGCGGCAGGGGCGCGCGATGCCCCGGATGCTGACACAGGCACGCTGATCAAAGCCGCCTTGAAAGAGCTGAGCCCGGCATGAGAGAGGGCGAACTGACGGACCCTGAAATGCAAGCTGGCGAGGCGCTCGATCGGGCCCTGCGCCCGCAAAGCTTTGATGACTATGTCGGCCAGGATGAGCTGAAAGCGAACCTTCGTGTCTATGTCGAAGCGGCGCGCCGACGCGGCGAAGCGCTCGACCATACGCTGCTATTCGGACCGCCGGGCCTGGGTAAGACAACCCTTGCGCAAATCCTGTCCAAGGAACTCGGTGTCGGCTTTCGCGCCACGTCAGGTCCGGTCATTGCCAAGGCCGGCGACCTGGTGGCGATCCTGACCAATCTTGAGCCGAATGATGTCCTGTTCATTGATGAGATCCATCGCCTGCCGCCAATGGTCGAGGAAGTCCTCTACCCGGCCATGGAAGACTATGCCGTTGACATCGTCATCGGCGAAGGCCCGGCGGCGCGCTCGGTCCGGCTCGATCTCAGTCCGTTTACCCTGGTCGGCGCAACGACGCGGGCGGGCTTGTTGGCGACGCCTCTGCGCGACCGGTTCGGCATTCCGCTGCGGCTTGATTTCTATACACCCGAAACGCTGTCGACGATTGTTATGGCCGCCGCCCGTAAGCTGACAGTGCCGATCACGGAAGACGGCGCTGTTGAGATCGCCAAACGCGCCCGCGGTACGCCGCGCATTGCGCTACGGCTGTTGCGCCGGGTTCGCGACTTTGCCGAAGCCGATGGGACGAATATTGATCTCCCCGCTGCGGCGAGCGCGCTTGCCCGTTTGCAGATTGATGATGACGGCCTCGACGCCCTTGACCGGCGCTATCTCGACGCGCTGGTCAAGACCTATGCCGGCGGCCCGGTCGGTGCTGACACGCTGGCCGCGGCGCTGTCTGAAGCCCGCGACGCCGTTGAAGACGTGATCGAGCCTTATCTGATGCAGAAAGGCTATGTCGCCCGCACCCCACGCGGCCGCGTTGCTGCACCGCTCGCCTATAAGCGGCTCGGCTTGCCGGCGCCGCAAGAGGGTTCACAGGGCGGGTTGTTTGGGGAAGAATAGCGCTGCATTGGGTCAGGAGCGGACAACTTGGTCGTTTGGTCGTTCGAAATATAACTAGGGCTCGTATGAACCAGAAAATCAAAAATTCGCTTGGCATCATCATGTTCTTTTTGGCTTGCATGGCGTGCTCGGAATCAGAGGGAACACCCAGCCTCAGCGGAATTCTAGAAGCGCAGGGTGTGAACCCAAATGACGCTGCTCTTTTAATCGTTCGATTGCGGGATGGGCGGACTTGGTCTCACGGAGATACCCGACTGGACGAACAGTTTGTCGCCGCTTCAACCTCAAAAATTCCTCATACCTTTATCGCCCTCGAAAGTGGGCGTTTTTCTGGACCGGAAACTGCTTTTCAGTGGGATGGAACTGAACGCTGGGCGGCGTCATGGAACCAGGATCAAACCCTGGCGACCGCCTATGCCAGATCTGCCGTATGGGTTTACCAGGAGATCGCAGAGTCGTTGGGGCACAAAAGGATGACCACAGGACTAGAGGCGCTCAACTATGGAAACCGAGACACTGGTGAGCCCGAAGATGTTTCGACATACTGGCTCAACGGACCACTCAAAATATCAGCTCGAGAGCAAGTGCAATTCCTGAGCAATTTGCGCCGCGAGCAGTTCCGACTCTCACCAACCACTTATGCCGAAGGAAAAAGTATCATGATGGCAGGGCGAAGTGACGGACGCTTCGCCAAGACTGGGTGGTACTTTTCCGAACAGGAAGTGGATATCGGCTGGTATGTGGGTTGGCATGAAGTCGATAGCACCAGCGAACACGAAACATATGTATTTGCATTCAATATGGATGTGAAAGATCGAGAATCTGATCCACCCAAACGGGTGAAAGTAGTGGACGCTGCGCTAGATGTCATTTTGGCTGGTGAAGAGTAAGAAAAACACGACGTTCAGGACCGTGCGCGTCCGCTTTTAGGTGTTTTCAGTCACTGGGCTAATGTCCTCTTCGACGCCGAAACCAGACACTCGCCGTCTTAGCGTTCCAACACATCCTTCACCCAGGGTCCAAGCTGCGAGCCGCCGAGCAGCGCGAGTTGCGCCTCAGCCGCCGCGTCATTCAGCGGTTCTTGCGGGCGGGCCACAGGGTGCACCGCTTTGCGCAGCGGGCGCGTGCCTTTCGGCATGGCGATAATCTCAGCAATCGCGCGCGGCACATCCATCGGGTCGGTAGAGCCGCCGCCTGTCCGCTCGCCCATGCCAGCCGTCAAAGCCGGATAGGAACCGATCAAGTCCTCGCTGGACCGCGATAGCAGCGCTGCAGAATTGGTATTATTGTTGGACCAGATATTCGTCGGATAGCCGCCCGGCTGGATGATCGTGACATCAACGCCGTGCTGGACCAATTCATAAGCCATTTGCTCGCTCATCGCTTCGACGGCGAATTTGGTCGCCGAATACATGCCGAAGCCAGGAATGATCAGGCGGCCGAGTTGCGATGAGATATTGAAAATCTGCCCGCCGCCATTTGCGCGCATGCTCGGCAATGCCGCCCGCGCCATACGGTGACAGCCATAGACATTGGTATCGAAGATCAGCTGCGTCGCCACCATGTCCTGAACTTCAACCGGGCCGCCGACAGAGATCCCGGCATTATTGATCAGCACATCCAGCTTGCCGTCATTCGCCGCCAGCGCCTCAGCGACCCCTGCTTCGGTTTGCTCATCAGACGTGACATCGATTTCGATGATGCTGATATCGAGGCCCTCAGCACTGGCGAGATCGCGCAGCTCATCCGCTTCAGCGCGCGGCACATTGCGCATCGTCGCAAACACTTTCGCGCCCTGGCGGGCATAATACTCAGCGCCCAGACGGCCAAACCCTGAGGACGCACCGGTGATCAGAATAGATTTGCCGGACAAGTCAGGCGCGGCGGCTTCTGCGCTGTCAGATCCGACTTGCGCGCTCGCCGCCTGACCGGCAACAGCCGCGGCACCTGCCCCAAGGGCGAGCATTTGACGGCGATCTAGAGTAAATGGATCTGACATGGGGGTCTCCTGGAGATTTGGTTTCTCATTCAAGGTAAGCCCCAACCGGACTCTGACAAACCCTATCCGAGCGGCAGCCTAGGTCTCACCATACTCCACCCGCTCCAGAAACAGGCCATCGGCAGGCGCGACAGGGCCGCATTTGGTGCGGTCGCGAGCCTCCAGAATCTCGCCAATCCAGTCTTCACTTCGCGCACCGCGGCCGACTTCGACCAGCGAGCCGACAATTGAGCGGACTTGCCGGTGCAGGAAGCTTCTGGCTTCGACGGTCACTTCCAGGCCTTCGCCATAGCGCGCGACATCAATCTTATCGAGGGTGCGGATCGGATGCTGCGCCTGGCATTCAGCATCGCGAAAGGTCGAGAAATCATGCTGGCCGATCACAGCTTTTGCAGCGCGATCCATAGCGCTGGCATCCAGCCGAGATGGAATCCGCCAGGCCAGGCCTTTGTCGACGGTCAAGTCAGCGCGGCGATTGATGATGACATAGCGATAGGCTCGCAATGTTGCGTTGAACCGGGCGCTCCAGTCCGGCGCGACTTCTTCTGCGGCGAGGACCGACACAGGGTCGGGCCGCAAATGAAAGTTCAGCGCGTCAGCGATCTTTCGAAGCGGGCGCGACGTCGACAGATCGAAATGCGCCACTTGCCCCGTCGCATGCACACCGCGATCTGTCCGCCCCGCGCCTTGCACGAGGACGGGCACACCATCATTGATTTTCGCCGCGGCCTCTTCCAGCGCTTGTTGCACACTGGGCTGACCATCCTGGCGCTGCCAGCCAAAGAAGGGCCGGCCATCATATTCGATGGTGATCTTGAAGCGCTGCATCGCCTCAGCTCCCGAATGCCGCCGGATATGTCAGCGTCCCGTTTCTGGGGCCAGAATCGCCAAGTTTTATGGCCATGAAGTTTGGTCCCGACCAAGGCCCTCCGAACTGCGCCGCGAGGTCAGATGAGAAGCCAAATCGCGGATAGTATTCCTTATGCCCCAGGAGAAAACAGTGCGAACGCCCGGCCCCTTCCATCAAAGTCAGGCCAAACCGGATCAGGCCAGATCCAATCCCTTTTTTCTGCAAGTCAGGGCGCGCTGAGACCGGCCCGAGACCGCAGGCCACGTCTTCGCCATCAACCAAAACGCGGAAGAACTGAATATGGCCGATTATTTCCCGATCATTGTGCGCCACCAAAGAGGCAAGGCTGTCGCCATCGGCGGCGAGCTTGGTGATGATTTTCGCCTCATCCGGCGTTCCGAACGCGGCATCGGTCAACTCAGTGATGGCGCCCGCGTCTTCTTCACGGGCCTGGCGGATCCATAGATTGTTCATTCGAATATTGCTCCAGCAGGGATGGGCAAGCCGCGCAAAAGCGTCTCAGCATCCATGGCTTTTGATCCTGGTTTTTGGGCTTTCAGCAGGCGAACAGCATTGCCGTCCCCGCACTGGATCAGAAGCTCATCGTCGAGCACCTCCCCGGCTGCAGCACCGGACTTGCCCCCCGCGCGCGCGCTCATCAACGCTTTCATTCGCAGCGGCTCAGTTTCGCCATGCGGCGTGAAATAGAACCAGGCGCCCGGGAATGGCGACAGGCCGCGGATCTGGCAATCCACCTCGGCAGCAGATTTGGTCCAGTCCACGCGCTGGTCTTCAGCGATGACTTTATGGGCGTAAGTCACGCCCTGATCGGATTGCGGCTTTGGTATGAGCGTACCGTCAGCCAATCCTTCGAGCGCGATCACGGCCAGGTCAGCGGCGAGCGCCGCAAGGCGGTCATGAACGCTGCCGGTTGTATCCGTCGGCAGAATGGGCGTTTGCTCCGTCGCCAGAACCGGCCCGGTATCGAGGCCGGCTTCCATCATCATCGCCTGTACACCGGTGACCTCGTCGCCAGCGATAATCGCGCGATGGATCGGCGCCGCCCCACGCCAGCGCGGCAAGAGCGAGGCGTGCATATTCATACAGCCAAGACGCGGCGCATCGAGCACCGCTTGTGGCAGGATCAAACCATAAGCGACAACCACCGCCGCATCGAGACCGAGCGCCGCGAAGTCTTCCTGCTCAGGCGCCTGTTTGAGCGAGCGCGGCGTGCGCACATCTATGCCTCGCGCCTCGGCCCATTGATGTACGGCCGTCGGGCGCAATTTCTTGCCGCGGCCAGCCGGGCGCGGCGGCTGTGAATAGACACAGACGACGTCATGGCCCGCCTCAACCAAAGCGGCGAGCACAGGCACGGAAAAGTCGGGACTGCCCATAAAGGCGATGCGGAGCGGCTTCGTCATGGCCGCGCTCTAGCGTGAGATGGGGCTGCGATAAAGTGCAGAGCGAATTTAAGCTGCACTCTTTTGTTTGAGGCGCTTGGCCTTTTTGACTTTATCGACGGCGCGTTGGCGTTTCAGGCGCGACAAGTGATCAATGAAAAGCGTGCCTTCCAGGTGATCCATTTCGTGCTGAATACAGACCGCATACATCTCGGTTGCAATCTCTTCGACTTGATTGCCATCATAATCGAGATAGCGCACCCGGCACTCTGTCGGACGCTCAATCTCGTCAAAGACATCCGGGACAGACAGGCAGCCTTCTTCATAGGGCGCAGTGTCTTCGGTCAGAGGCAGAATTTCCGGATTGACGAAGAAGCGCGGGTTCTTTTCTTCGTCTTCTTGCAAATCCATGACGATCACGCGCACGGGCTCGCCAATCTGGATCGCCGCCAGCCCGATGCCAGGGGCGTCATACATGGTTTCCAGCATGTCATCCATCAACGCACGGATTTCGTCCGTGACGCCGCCTTCGACAGGCTTGGACACTTGTTTTAGCCGGGGATCCGGCACGGTGAGGATTTCGCGTATCGCCATGGGGTTCAAGTATGAGCGCAAGACCGGAAGGTCAATATCTGCGGTTCAATTCAATCATCGCAACGGAATTGCTCTATTTTGCCAAATCGAGCTCAAGTGTTTTCTGACTCTCGTCTGCCCGCACTTCAATTTTCTTGGTCTCAGGGATGGTTTTGTCGGGCGGCGCAATTGAGAGCTCTTCAAATTTGCGCATCGTCGGCAAGACGCGTTTGTCCAGCGAGGCATTCATTTTGTTGTAATTATCGACCGCGCCATTGAGGGATTTTCCAAGCTTTTCAATATGCCCGGCCATGGTCGCGATACGCTCATAAAGCTGCTGGCCGAGCTGCGCCGCTTCGCGGGCATTCTCAGTCATTTTCTCCTGGCGCCAGACATAGGCCACAGTCTTAGCCAGACCGATCAGAGTTGACGGTGTGGTGACAATCACATTGCGAGAATAGGCCCGCTCCAGCAGTTCCGGCGCATATTCCAACGCCGCCGCAAAGAAATTCTCGCCAGGGATGAACATGGCGACAAAATCAACGCGCTCGTCGAGATTTGCCTGATAGCGTTTCGAGGCCAACGTATCGACGTGGCGCTGAACATTTGTCGCGTGACTTTTCAAATGTACATTGCGCTGGGCCGGATCATCCGCGGATGCCGCCGCCATATAGGCCTCAAGCGAGACTTTCGAGTCGACGACAATCTGACGCCCGCCGGGCAAATGGATCACCGCATCCGGCCGCTGGCGCCCTTCTTCGGTCTGATCATTCACTTGCTCATTGAAGTCGCAATGCGCAGACAGGCCCGCTTGTTCCATAACATTTCGGAGCGTCATCTCGCCCCATCTTCCACCGCCTTTCGGCGCGGTGAGCGCGTTGACCAATTTGCCGGTCTCAGTCGTGTTGCGATGCAGGCTTTCGCCAATCGCTTTGACTTGTTCCTGAATCGCCGATTTGTCTTCAGCCCGAACTTTCTCAATATCAGCAACGCGCTTTTTGAACTCAGAGAAATTCTCGCCAATCGGCTTCATGAGTTCTTTCAGCTCGCCTTTTGCGCCTTCGCGATGCTTCTTGAAAGTTTCATCGGCCATTTCAGCGAACTGGGCCTGCGCCTGTTTCATCACTTGCTGCGCCAGCGTGCTGAATTCTTCACGCTGTTTCGTCGTCTGACCTTTAAGCTCAGCCAGTTCGAGCCGGGCATTTTCGGCCAGTGCGCGCTGGGTATTCAGCTCTTGTTCGGAATGGGCCAAGTCAGATTCCAGCTCACCCGCCTTGGCGCGTTCCTGTATATGCTGCTCGTTCATCCGATACAAAGCCGCGCCAAGCCCCAGCGCGACGACAATCGCAACCAGGTGAATGAGGTCGAGCCCCGTTTCGCCGATTTGAATGATGGGTTCCATGCACAATCCTATACCCGATTCGGGCTAGAACATATACAGAACTTTGTCCAGACTAAGGTCGATTCACAGGTTCTGTGTCTCGGCTGCGAACCGGGTTGCCAATAACCAGGCCAGACCAGTGACAATCAAGGTCGCCACAATCATCCACATGGGATGCGGGATCGAGAATAGTGTGACGCCGGCGCCGGCCAGCATGACCAAAGCCACAATTCCCGCAGGCCAGGCTTTACGACCCGACATCAACACCCCGGCCAGACCGCCGCCAAATGTGCCAAGCCCCCAGGCCACAAGCACGGCAATCTTCGCGCCGAGCGGAATTTCACTCATGATCGATTTGAGCTGTTCTGGATCTTTCAGATCGATGCCTTCCGGCGGCGGGAATATCATATGACCGATCATTTCAGCGATAAACACGATGACGACGCCGATGATCACACCGCCAATTGTTGCGAATACTGCACGTTGCATGAGCCTCTCCCAATTTGTGAGGAGTGTGACGGCACGATGCGGATCATGCAAGTACCCGGCCCGGGCGTTGATCTGATACGCATTGAACGCCCGCAAGGATCAGCAAGTGGTTGTGGATCTCGCGCTGGAGCGCCCATTCGCGGAGCATAAAGACGTCTTCCGCATACTGCTCTTGTACCCTTTCGAGTTACAGTCATTATTTCTGGTGGTTGTCCCTTTCATCTTGAAAATTCGGGTCCCCACTGAGTCATCCCGCGACACCCAGGTTGAATCGCACGTCTTGGTATCGCCGCTGCGAATCGAAACCTTGAGGCGCGCCTGATATCCGTTGGGGATACCGTCACCTGGATGCCTTGAGTCAATCATTTCGCCGATGTCAAAACAAAGCGTTTCTTGGCGATGCAACCTGCCTTCCCAGGCATATGCGGTGTCGACCCAGTCACCGCCATCATGTTCGCGGCGCTGCACTTTTACGTCTTTGATGATGTAAGCGCCGCAATTCTCAAGCCAGAGAAACTGCGCCTCATTCTGCGAGTCGCTGTCAGCGAAAGCAGAACTGCCCGCAAGGCTTGAAAGCATCGCAAATCCCAAACCACCCAAAAGAGCTTTTCGTCCGTTGCGCGAAAATGCGGGGGCAGATTTATTCATAACAACTCTCCGTGACCAGTGAGCCACAAAGCATATCATCAGTCCATGTACTATACAAGTATTTAAATCTTTAATACTTGTTTTCTGGTATATATTTATATTACTATGTCTTACGCTCAATTTGAAAAATTATAGATGAGGCGATACAATCAACCACAATCGTCCAATCATGGCCCTACAGTATCGCCTTCGGCACATTTGCGAGTGGTGTTTTGCAGAACCTATAGCCGTCGGAACCCGTCAGCCACGGGCCACCGGTCTGGGGCGCTTTGTCGATATATGGTGTCCGCTTTGGTGACCCGTTTATCGTTAGATTACGGCTCAAGGGCATAGAAAACGGTTGGAAAACGTCATGACCCGCAGGCAAGGAGGACTCGCACGATTACAAGTCCACCCACCGCACGGACGCGTCTACCCGCAAGACGCCTGCACTTTAAAAATCCTACCGCCATGTGAACACATCTCGCTCATCGTTTCTTCGTTCTTTGTGTCGTACTTTCTTGAGCGGCAGCCGTTATTATTCCACGTCGTACCTTTCATGCGGTACCTACGAACAACCACACCCGCCCCACTCTGCAAGAGGTCTAAATTTGTGGAATCGCAACCTCTCGAGTCCCCCAAACCTATATAGCCTTTGAGCTTCGCTTCATCAGTTGGTAGCGTCTCACCCTCTTCCGCTTGGTCCACAAGCAGCTTCTTCATGTCGAAACAAATACCGTAACCCGTGCCAAAACTAGCGACATTGTGTCCGATCAACGACCATTTTTTATCTTCGAAATTCCGGGCGAGGACGTCCACTCGGTGAATTTGATAGCCGCCGCAATTTTCCAGGATCAGATAACGCGCATAGTTCTGGGCATTTGCGGTTTGACCCACAAGGGTCGCGAGCGCGAATGCGCCGAAGGCGGCGAGTAAAGATTTCGGTCGCATTTTTTTTGCTTTTTGGGGGACAGTTTGATTCATAATCCTACCTTTCATAGTGTTGAAAATCCGCTAGTCGCATTGAATTTTTTGCAACCGCGTTCCTTGTCCCCGGCACCCTTCCTCCGGATGCCAATTCACATATGCAAGAGCGTGGCACCCCTCAGAGTAAAATGAACGGTCTGATGCCACACGAAACGGGATGTATTTGTAGATCGCGGCGGCGCCTTCTTCGTGTTTGGTCACGCTGACGGAAGGACAATTGACCTCAGTTCGGTCAGTTGCTTCCATTTCAGACACCGTCACAGGGTACAAATCTGCGGGCGGTGGCGCCATTTCCAATCGCAACCGCACATGCGCCCCTTCCGGAACATCGCCATACATGTCTGCCGTGTCGAAACAGGCCGCCTCATTCGCGCCCAGTGGCAAATGAACCCAGTGACGGCCGGACTTTTCCCACTCGTCTTTTTCTTTTGCGATCTCGACAAAGATCTTGTTGACGGGATGTTCGCTGCAATTCTGGACGTATAAAAATCGAGCGGTTTTTTCCGCAAATGCGCTCAAACACGCCATCGGACCAAGAATACAGAGCAAAAAGATGGCCCTCGATAGAGAAACACAATACAGTTTACCAAAAAAAGGAAACATAATCACACTCCTTTATTGAGTATGTTTACTTTTTTAATTGCTTTGTCAAATTTTTATTAAATATATATTCAGCAATACTTGTGTAATTATACATTAAACCGGAACAGTAAGACATCGCCGTCCTGGACAATATAGTCCTTGCCCTCCGCTCGCATCTTGCCAGCATCTTTGGCGCCGGTTTCGCCGCCGGTTGCGACATAGTCTTCAAACGCAATCGTCTCAGCGCGGATGAAACCTTTTTCAAAGTCGCCATGGATGACGCCAGCGGCTTGCGGCGCGGTCCAGCCTTCACGAATGGTCCAGGCGCGAGACTCTTTTGGACCGGCTGTGAAATAAGTCTGCAATCCCAGCAAGGCGTATCCGGCATGGATGAGCCGGGTCAGGCCGGGCTCTTCAAGACCAAGCGTCTCGAGGAACTCATCTTGCTCTTCATTTTCGAGCTGCGCGATTTCGGCTTCGATTTGAGCGGAAATCACCACGGCTTCTGAGCCTTCCGCGGCGGCGAAATCGAGCACTCGTTGCGAGTATTCATTGCCCGTGGCGGCGCTGTCTTCATCGACATTCGCAACATACAAAACTGGCTTGGCGGTCAGCAATTGCAGCATGTTCCAGGCTTTGCGATCATCATCATCGACGTTGGCACGCCGCGCCGGACGACCTTCATTTAGCTCGGCCAGCGCAAGGTCGATCAGCGCCACTTGAGCCTTGGCTTCCTTGTCACCGGAATTTGCCTTTTTGACCCAGTTCACTTTGCGCTTTTCGAGGCTTTCCAGGTCCGATAGCATCAATTCGGTCTCGACCACAGCCTGGTCGGCCAGTGGGTCAATCTTTCCGGAGACGTGGGTGATGTCATCATCTTCGAAACAGCGCAGGACATAGATGATCGCATCGGTCTCGCGAATATTGGCCAGAAATTGATTGCCGAGGCCTTCGCCTTTTGAGGCGCCTTCAACCAGACCAGCAATATCAACAAAATTCATCCGCGCCGGGATAATTTCTTTCGAGCCGGCGATTTCGGCCAGTTTGCTGAGACGCGGCTCTGGAACCGCGACTTCGCCGACATTCGGCTCGATCGTACAGAACGGATAATTTGCCGCCTGCGCCGCTGCGGTTTGTGTCAACGCGTTAAACAAAGTCGACTTGCCCACATTAGGAAGTCCAACGATTCCGCACTTGAAGCCCATGTCTGTCTCCGAAATTCTGCTGCGCGCGACTTACCGCATTTTGAGGCGAACACCAGAGGGTTTTCTCTCCTTAAACTGGAATCTACTGGTCAAGCGGCCATGGCGCTGTAGAATCACGGAGAACTAGGGGAGGACGGCATGGCCCGTTACGACGTCTTTTTAGTGAGCACTCTGGCCGACCGCGAAAAAGCGGATCTGGTTGTTCGTCGCTTGCGGGCCCTCAAATTCAAGGTCCGCCACGACAAGAAACGCGAACACACGACGCCGACCCCCAAAGATTATCGCGACGCCGACAACGCGCAATCTGTGCTCGTCCTGTGGTCCAAAGACGCCTGCGATACAAGCAAGAGCGATAGCGACTGGGTCCACGCCATTGCCCACCATGCCCGCTCAAAAGACGGTGTCCTGCTACAAGTTGGGTTGGACAAGTCTGTGCCGGATGAGCCGTTTGCCGATGATAAGCGCTATAGCCTGACCGGCATGGGACCGCGCAAACTGGTCAAGGGCTATTATGACCTGGTCGACGAACTCGGCCGCCGCGATGGTCGCAAAGACTTGCGCGACTGGATTGATCTAAAGGCCAGCGACAAAGACGGCAAAGCGATCTGGATCGAAGCTCATCCGACCGATCCGTTATCTCAGGTCAAAGCGCCCACCCCGAAACCGAAACCCGCAGCGCCGAAACCATCAGCGGCTGCACCTGCGCTCACTGAAGCGGCAAAACCGGTGCGAAAAATTCCGCCATTGGTGATCAATCCGCCCAAGCCGAGACCGCCCGAAGAAATCGATATCGGCCGGATCATGCTGATCCTGGTGGGGTTTGTTCTCGTCGGAATGCTGGTGATGAGCGCTGCTCTGCGAACCAAGTCTGGATTGCCAGCAACAGCTGTGGCGGGTGCTGCACTGGTTGAACAATGCCCGCCTGGGCAAATGCCAGGCTATCTGCTTGACGAGCCAACACCGCGCCCGCTCGAGCCCGGCCCGATCATTGACGATACCAGCGATTGAGCCAGACTATTTAGCTTGTTTCGGATCGTGCTTTGGCGCCGGTGCCAGGCGCATGACTTCGGTTTGAAACCGCTCATCATTTTGCTCAAACAAAAGCGGTAGCGCCTTGGAACAAGCCCCAATCAAAGCGTCACGCCAGAGCTCATCCGCCTTGGAAAAGTCTGACAGGACATAAGGCATTACACGCGACTTATCGCCGGGATGACCTACCCCCATGCGGATCCGGCGCACGTCGGCGCCAACATGCGCGATCATTGACCGGATGCCATTATTCCCAGAATGCCCGCCGCCGCGTTTAACCCGCATCCGGCCCGGCGCGAGATCGATCTCATCATGAAAGACCGTCACATCTTCTGAGGTGAGCTTGTAGAACTGGATCGCCGCCTGCGCTGCGCGGCCGGTTTCATTATAATAGGTTTCAGGCTTCATCAGCAGGACTTTGGTCGAACCGATCCGACCATCACAAACCTGGCTCTGGAACTTTGATCGCCATGGCCCAAAGCCATGGTCGGCAGCAATGGCGTCGACGGTCATGAAGCCGAGATTGTGCCGATTGCGCAAATATTTGGCGTCCGGATTACCTTGTCCGACAAAAATATGCATGATCGGTTCTCCGTCGTCCTCAACCCCTGAATCAAGAGTGGCGGGATGGCCTTGAAGCCATCCCGCCACCAAGTTGATCAGAGTTTTGATCACTCTTCTGCTTCGTCGCCGCTCTGCTTGGTGGCTTCGACTTCAACTGCTTCAGGAGCTTCATCTGTCTCATCCTCAGCCTCAGCAGCGATGCCGCGGCCAACAATCGAGGCGATGGTGAAGTCACGATCCGTGATCGTCGGCTCAGCCCCGTCCGGAAGCTTGATGTCGGAGATTTTGACATTGTCGCCAATATCCAGACCGGTGAGGTCGGCATCGAGCGCATCCGGGATACTGTCGGCACGAACGTTCAGTTCTACCGCGTGGCGGACCACGTTCAGCGCGCCGCCTTTTTTCAGGCCCGGCGCTTCGTCTTCATTAAAGAAGTTCACAGTCACTTCGACGGTAATGATCTGGTTGCTCTTCACGCGGAACAAGTCGACATGCTGAGGCTTGTCTGAGACAGGGTGCAGCTGGATCGCTTGCGGGATCACCAATTGCTTTTTGCCGTCGTGTACCAAAGTCGCTGTTGAAGACAGGAACTGGCCTGTATTGATCGCTTTGACCACTTCATTCTCTTTCAGCGCCACAGCGACTGGGTCGTCGCCGCCGCCATAGAGGACGCCTGGTACGAGACCAGCACGGCGCGCTTCGCGAGCGCCGCCTTTACCAATGCGCTCGCGCACAGTGACGTTGAATACGATATCTTTTGACATGTTTTTTCCTTTCGCCCTGAAGTCCGCCCGATACGGTGTCCGGGTGACAGCCTGACAGGCACGGCCTCGCGCCGTCCTTTCTGTAAGGCGGTGGCTATACGGGAAAGCCGATCCAGCGGCAATACCTAATCATCACGTCACTTGACTCTACTGGTTTTACAGGCGTAGTTTTACACCTGTAGCACATGGAGGCATGCGTATGGCCAATCCAAATCCGTCCGAACTCGTGATTTTGAAATATCTTTGGAACAGCGGCGCGCGTACCGCACGCCAATTACACGAAGCTGTTGGACCCTCGCAGGATTGGCAATTGTCGACCACACGGACAGTTCTGGGCCGTATGGAAGCCAAAGGCTGGGTCAAGCGCAATGGCGACGTTGACCCGGTGACATTTGAGCCCTTGCTCGACCGCGTTGAGACCTTGGGAACGCTCGTCCGCCATCTGGCCCGTAAGGTTCTCGATATGGATGGGCCCATCCCAGCCACGATGTTTGCTGAAAGCCCGCATCTTTCAGATGATGAGCTGGATGAGCTCGACATGATTATCAATGCTGCGGAAGCCCGTAATAACGGAGAATAGAGTATGTCAGCCCTCTGGTTCATCGCGTTTTCGTTGATCTGGACGGGGCTTTTAGCGGGAGGCGCTCAGTTTTTGAGCCGCGAACCTGTGCCAGCCCGGTTCGCACACACAATCTGGCGAGGCGCCGCGTTCCTGGCCTTTTTGCCCTGGCTGATTGCTGGCATTTACGCACTCATCCCAGCGCCCATGGCGACGCCGATCCCAGATTTGCCTTATATTGGCGGCGCCGCAGAAGCGCTCTCGACCAATGCGGCCGTTCAAGCCGCCACGGACGCCTCGTCGATCCCGTTTGTCGGAATCATCCTGGCCTCTATTCTCGCTGCCGGCTGGCTAATCCGTCTTGGCATCAATGCGATGTGTCAGTTTCGGCTGCAGAGCATCAAGAAATTGTCCTCGCCTCATAGCGCGGTGCAAGCCGACAAATGGGCGCGGCAACTGGGTCTGAATCAGACCCCGTCCACGGCGAGTATTCCTCATGGGTCCCCTTTCCTTGCGGGTATTCGTCGTCGGACCATCTATCTGCCGGAAGCCATCTCAGATCAAAGCGATGCTGACATCATTCTGGCGCATGAGTGCACCCATATTGCCCGCGGCGACTTGCTGACGCGGCCATTTGAGCGGCTTGTCGCAGATGTATTCTGGTTCTCTCCCTTTGCCTGGATGATGCGTCACCAGCTGGATTACTGGCGCGAAGCGGCGTGCGACGAGCAAACCGCAGCGCTGACCGGTGACAATGTCGCTTATGCCCGCGTGCTGGCCAATACGGCGCGCGTTACACGGCCTTACCCAACACAGGCGCTGCCGGTTGCGGCATTCATTCTGCCGCGCCGCGAAACTTTGAAGAAACGTCTGACCCAATTGCTTGAACGTGATGCGCGCAAACCACGTCAGCGCATGGCCGTGTTTGCCCTGGCTGCTGGCTTGATCCTGGCGCCATTATCACTGGCCCAGGCCTCGCCCATTGTCACCAAAAGCGTCTTCACACATGCGATATTTGTCGACGCCTGGGCAAGCGCCAGCACCCCATTTGGCAAGGTCTACTATCCCGGTGAAGACGAAAAGAAATGGCATTATGGCCTCGACATCAAGGCCAAGAAGGGCACGCTTTTGCACAGCCCCGCAGATGCCAAAGTTCTCTATGCGGGCAAGAAAAACGGTCTTGGATATACCGTCGATATTCTGTTCGAAGATGGCCGCAAAATGCGCTTCTCGTCGCTTCACAAGACCCTCGTCAAGAAAGGCGACAAGCTCAAAGCCGGCGAATATATCGGCAAAGTTGGTGACACATCCGGCGGCAATGCGGGGCCGCATTTGCATCTTGAAGTCTACAAAGACGGCGATCCGCAAGACCCTGCCAAAGTCAAAGGCCTGGTGATTTACAAGGAATGCTGCGGGACCTAGTCGAACAGTTTCGAGACGCTCTCATTATTCGCAATCCGGCGGATCGCTTCGCCAAGCAGCGGGGCGACGGACAGCACGCGTAGCTTTTTCGATTTCAAGTCGGCCGCTTCAGGCTGGATCGTATTACAGATGACCAACTCATCCATGACGGATTTCTCGACCCGGCCAACGGCATTGTTGGAGAGCACGCCGTGGGTGATATAGGCGCTGACCGATGATGCGCCTTGCTCCTTTAGAGCCACAGCCGCATTGCAGAGCGTGCCGCCGGAATCGATTATATCATCGACCATTATACACTTACGGCCGCTGACATCGCCAATGATGTTCATGACTTCAGATTTGCCGGCTTCCGGGCGGCGTTTGTCAACAATGGCGAGATCCGCGCCAATCCGCTTGGCGAAGGATCGCGCACGAACCACGCCCCCAACATCAGGCGAGACAACCATCAAATTGTCACTGCCCATGCGGCGTTGAACATCATCTACCATCACAGGGAGCGCAATCATATTATCGGTCGGGATATCAAAGAAGCCCTGAATCTGTCCGGCATGCAGGTCCATGGTCAGAACGCGGTCGGTGCCCGCAGCGGTGATCAGATTCGCCACCAGCTTGGCAGAAATCGGCGTCCGGCCATCAGTCTTGCGATCCTGTCTGGCATAACCGAAATAAGGGATGACAGCCGTGATCCGCGCGGCCGAGGCCCGGCGCAGCGCGTCAATGCAGATCAGCAATTCCATCAAATTGTCATTCGCCGGGCGCGAAGTCGATTGGATGACAAAGACATCCTCGCCGCGAACATTTTCATTGATCCGAACAAAGATCTCATTGTCCGCGAAATTCTTCACTTCCGCTGCTGTGAGCGGGCAATCCAGGTGATCGGCAATCGCCTCAGAAAGCGGTCGATTTGCGTTGCAAGAAATCAGTTTCATCGGAAAAGCCCTTTGCCCATAGCCCGTCCCCTCGGCTTAAAGACGATGGTGGCCTGAGTCGCAAGATGACTCTCCTGCCACGCTATCGGTTTTGTCAGTTGCGGTGCACGAAAACCTCAGCTTGCCGCGTTCAGGACCCGCCCCGCGACGGCGTCGAGTTTGGCCAGAAGCCCGGCATCTCGTGCCTCAGGCGCTGTGATCAGGGCATAGTCCAGACACGTCTCAATGCCTTGCGGCGACGGCGAGCGCGGGACGCCCTGCAGCGCCGAGGCGAGCTGGCTGATGGTTGCTTTGGCTTTGGCCGAATTGGCGCGCATGATTTCAAGCACATTGGTCACTTCGACATGAGCCTCATGTTCACGCCAGCAATCATAGTCCGTGACCATGGCAATTGTCGCATAAGGCAGCTCGGCTTCGCGGGCGAGTTTGGCTTCCGGCATATTGGTCATACCGATCACATCACAGCCCCAGCTGCGATACATATGGCTCTCGGCGCGTGACGAGAATTGCGGGCCTTCCATAGCGAGATAGGTGCCGCCGCGATGGACCGTGGCGCCGACCTCTGCAGCGGCATCGCCAGCCAACGCAGACAGACGTGCGCAAACCGGGTCTGCGACGGAGACGTGCGCCACCATGCCAGGTCCGAAAAAGCTCTTCTCGCGGGCAAATGTGCGATCAATGAACTGGTCGACCAGGACGAACTCACCCGGCGCATATTGCTCCTGCAGTGACCCGCAAGCGGAGATAGACAGCACATCCGTACAGCCGAGGCGCTTCAAGGCATCGATATTGGCGCGGTATGGAACGGTTGTCGGTGACAGACGGTGACCGCGGCCATGACGCGGCAAGAAGACGAATTCAACATCGCCGACCCGGCCTTTGACCAGCGCGTCGGAAGGATCACCCCAGGGCGTCTCGACCTGCACGGTTTCAGCGTCTTCCAACCCGTCAATCTCATACAGGCCAGATCCACCGATCACTCCAATGACCCATTTCGACATAGACATTCTCCAAATGCGAAAACCCCGCCCTTGGAGCAATCCAGAGCGGGGTCGTCAATTCACGTAACTGTGTCGTGTTCTAGTGCGATACGTTGCGCCAGATGCGCTTGTAAGAGAACCAGAGCAGGATCGCCAGGAACACCAGATAGATCATCACAGGCAGAGCAAGTGACTTGCGCTGGCTCTGTTTCGGATCACCGGCCCAATGCAGGAATTGCGCGACATCATAAGCCATTTGCGACGTGGTCGCCTCTGTCCCGTCAAGATACTCAACCCGGCCATCCGGCAATTGCGGCGCCATAGCAAGGAAACCACCATATGGCGCGTGACGCGGGTCGCCGTCCCATTGCGGGGTCGTGTCACCGGCAAAATACGGATTGTAATAAAGGCCAGTTGGCTGGGTTAGCGTGCCGACAGTCTCGCCGTCATCGAATTCGAAATAATTGACATTCAGGCCATCTTCGCCGGTTTTGGTTTTGATCTTGTCATCTTTGTAGCCTGTCAGAAGCGAATAGACATAAGATGCGCCTTCACCTTCCGCGCCGTGTCCGCGAGCTTTCGTGATGACAGACAGGTCTGGTGGCATGGCACCACCATTTGCCGCCATCGCGGCTTGATCGTTTGGATATGGCGCTCGGAACATATCCGCTGGGATCGCTGGCCGGAAGACCGGATCGCCATTCTCATCCGGATTTGGGTCGAGAATTTCAGATTCTGCAGCGATCGCTTTGACCAGCGGATTGTCATTCGCGTTTTTGTACTCGTCGCTATAAAATGGTCCGCCCTTCTCACCGAGATTTCGGTAAGAGAGCAGCTTCATGCCATGGCACGAAGAGCAGACTTCCTTATAGACCTGGAAGCCGCGTTGCACGCTTTCCTGATCAAGCTGTCCGGCGGGCATTTTCGCGAATGGCCAACCGTCTTCAGGCGCGTGCGCATGCTTGGCACCACCTGCTGCGTGAGCGGACAAGCCAAGTGCCAGTGCGCCAAGACCTGCGAGGAGAGGACGGAAAAGTTTCATATCCGTGAGTCCTTATTCGGCTGGCGCCGCTGCCGGCGCGTCATGTCCTAGAACGGACTGGTGAATCGAATCTGGCTCGCCTTTTGGACGCTCTCTGAGACCCAGAATCGGCAGGATCAACAGGAAGAAACCGAAATAGTAAGCGGTCAGAATTTGCGACAGGGTTTTGAACGTGAAAGCCGGGGCTTTCTGAACCGTCATAGAAGCGACACCGCCCGACGCAACTTGGTCATCGCGGAATTGAGCTGCCGGTGCATAATCTTCGAACGTGCGCTGGCCTTCCAGGCCTGCGGCATCGGTGTATGACACAGACAGTTTGTCTTCACCCATAGAGATCACTGCATCGTCCGGGTTCGAGGCCCCGCACCAACCAAGCAGCAGACACGCAACCACAAAGCCCATGAAGAATTGCTTCGCCACAGGGCGGTAGCGCATCGACTTAACTTTAGATGTGTCCAGCCATGGCAGAAGGAACAGCACGGCAATCGACGCAAACATGAAGATTACACCGAGCAGTTTCGCATCTACTGGTCCAATATTAAACGTAATTGCCCGCAGGATCGCGTAGAATGGCAAGAGATACCATTCCGGCACAATGTGCGCAGGCGTTACCAATGGGTTGGCTTCGATATAGTTGTCAGCGTGTCCGAGCACGTTCGGCGCATAGAACACAAAGACCGCGAAAATGATCAGGAAGACGACAATCGCGAAACCATCTTTGACCGTGTAATATGGGTGGAACGGAACTGTGTCTTTCTTGACGTCCTGAACTTCCACACCCGTCGGGTTATTGTTGCCGGGAACATGCAGCGCCCAGATGTGCAGGATCACAACACCAGCAATCATGAAGGGCAGCAAATAGTGCAGCGAGAAGAAGCGTTGCAGCGTCTGGTTGCCCACTGAAGGTCCACCCATCAGCCAGCTTTGAATGCTTTCGCCAACCAGCGGGATCGCCCCGAACAGGTTGATAATCACGTTCGCGCCGTGCAGCGACATTTGTCCCCAAGGCAACATGTAGCCGAGGAACGCTGTCGCCATCATCAACAGATAGATGATACAGCCCAGAAGCCATAGAACTTCGCGAGGCGCCTTGTAGGAACCATAATAAAGTCCGCGGAACATGTGCACATAGACCGCCAGGAAGAACATCGAGGCGCCGACCATGTGGATGTTGCGGATCAGATATCCGAACGGAACATCGCGCATAATGCGCTCTACCGAGCCAAAGGCCTGATCGATGTCGGCGGTATAATGCATCGCCAGGACAACCCCGGTGATGATCTGGACCACCAGGCAGATCGCCAGGATGCCGCCAAATGTGTACCAGTAGTTGAGGTTTTTAGGGGTCGGAAAATCGACAAAGCTGTCATGCGCCAACCGAACAATTGGAAGGCGGCTATCTAGCCATTTTTCGATGCCAGTTTTTGGCTCGTAGGTGGACTCGTGTCCGCTCATCGGTCTCTGGTCCTTCCTTTAGAGTGAAATTTTCACGAGCGTGGGAGACACCCACTCGTAATTCGGAACTGGCAGGTTCGCCGGCGCGGGGCCTTTGCGAATTCGACCAGATGTATCGTAGTGCGAACCGTGGCACGGGCAGTACCAACCGCCATAATCGCCAACACTGCCTTGCGCCGGACCCACGGGCACACAGCCAAGGTGCGTACAGGCGCCGGATGTGATCAGGATCGCCGGATTGTAAGTCCCGTCAGCCAGAGCGACCAAACGGGCCTCATCTGTCTGTGGATCCGGCAGTTTCGCAACGTCGGTATTTACGGCAGCTGCGATCTCTTCTGGCGTGCGGTGACGCAGGAAAAATGGCTTACCACCGATCAGGACGCGAATTTCGCCGCCCAGCGGGACTTTGGAAATATCGACTTCCAGGCTGGACGCCGCTTTGGTGTCGCCTGCCGCATTCATCTGATCGATAAATGGATAGGCCACCAGGCCGGCACCGCCTGCAGTTGCTGCGATTGCAGCAATGTGGATGAAATCCCGGCGCTCTTCATCGACTTGATCCGGGGCCGTTGTGTTGGAATCGCTCACGTCTTCTCTTCCTTCGGCATGACTTTGCAGCCTAAATACACAGATTAGGGGAAAGCATCATTGCGGCGCAGCGCCGCAAGTATCCTCCCCGATAACTGAGCCCGCCTAGCCTGCCTCGCGCATGATTTCAAGCGATAGCATCGGCTGAGGATGCGACACAATTTCCACCCCCCTTAGGGAGATTTACCGATACGGTCCGTGCTATCGGTCATTTAGCGCTCGCGCTCGACACATTACAGGACCCAGGAATGACAGAGCTCGACACACGAAAACATCTCGCCTCAACTTGGTTCAAGACGCTTCAGGACGATATCATTGCGCGATTCGAAGCGCTCGAAGACGAAGCCAGCCGCCCGCTCTATACAGGCGCACCGGGCCGGTTCGAAAAAACCGAATGGCAACGGGGCGATGGCAGCGAAGATCTTGGCGGCGGCCGCATGGCGATCATGCGCGGCAAGTTTTTTGAAAAAGTCGGCGTCCACTATTCTGAAGTCTATGGATCATTCTCCGAAGCCTTTCGGGCGCAGATTCCCGGCGCGGATGATTCGGACGGCAAGTTCTGGGCCTCAGGCGTGTCCTTGATCGCGCATATGCACAACCCGCGCGTCCCTGCCGTGCATATGAACACGCGCATGCTGGTCACCAGTGAAAGCTGGTTTGGCGGCGGCGGCGATTTAACCCCGCTTCTGGATTATCAACGCAAGCCTGATTTTGCCGACACCGTCGATTTCCAGGCAGCGATGAAAGCCGCCTGCGATCCTTATGACGAAGCCTGGTATCCGGATTTCAAACAACGCTGCGACGAATATTTCTATTTGCCCCACCGCGACGAGCCGCGGGGCACGGGCGGGATTTTCTATGACCGTTTGAATACGGGCGACTGGCAGCGCGATTTCGCCTTTACCCAGGATGTTGGAAAGCAATTTGCCGATATTTATCCCAAACTCGCCCGGCGACGCATGAATGAAGGCTGGACAGAGGCGGAACGCGACGAGCAATTGATCCGCCGCGGCCGGTATGTCGAGTTCAATCTGCTTTATGATCGTGGTACAACATTTGGCCTCAAGACAGGCGGCAATGTCACCAGCATCCTGTCTTCCATGCCGCCAGTGGTGAAATGGCCGTAATCTGACCGTGACGCGGCTGAATTGAACTGATAGGTCTGCGGCAATGTCCCCGCACAAGCCCGCCGCTCTCACTATTTTTCTGATCGCCGTTGTAACTGCAGCGACGGCAGGACTCGGCGCTGCTGTTTCAGGCGGCAGTGAGGATGTCTGGTATTTCGCGCTTGAGAAGCCTGGACTGACGCCGCCGGATATTATTTTTGCCGTGGTCTGGCCGATACTCTTCTCACTCATGGCCCTCGGCGCGGTATTGGTCAGACTGACCGCTGGCAGCTTTAATGCCGCGTCTGCCGCCCTTGGCCTGTATTTCAGTCAGCTAACGGCAAACCTAGCCTGGAGCTGGCTGTTCTTTGGCTTTCAGCAAGTGCAGATCGCCATGATAACGCTGATCGCCCTATGGTTGTTGATTTTTGCGATGATCCGCGCTTTCGCCAAACACTCGCGCGCCGCCGCCTTTATGCAGGTCCCGTATTTGCTGTGGGTGACGTTTGCCGGTTATCTGAACGCGTCAATCCTGATCCTGAACTAGCAGGTCGAGCAGTTTTTCGCGGCCAAGATCAAAATCGCTATCAACCCAAATCTTTGCGACCCGGCTCAGCGCTTGGCCAATTTCCGGCCCTTTCAGACCTGCCGCCAATGCGTCATCACCGCCTATGGGAAAATCTGGTCGATTCCAGGCCCGCACGGCAGCGAGCAAATCCCGGACATCGGCGCCCGCCAGCATCGCCCGGTCGACCACAGCCTGTTTACCGTGCCAGTACAATGTCGCGCGCAATGCTTGCGACTTCATACCGACGGGATTAGGCAAATTGTCCGCCGCCCACATGGTCAGGCGATTTGAATCCTCATTTGATAGCCGCAGCGCCTCTTGTGTTTGCTGCACTGCCAGCGCTGAACGCGGCAGCAATGCCATCAGCCGCAACATCGGATCTGGCTGCACGCCGGTCAGTTCTTCGGTCAATTCAAGATCATGCAGCGTGGCAACGCCGCGATGCTCTGCCAGTACAGCATCGAGCACGCCGCTTTCGCCCATTGCCTGCACAGCAATGCGCGGTCGCGGCGCGGTGAGCAGCTTTTTCAGCTCTTTCCAGATCCGTTCGCGGGCGATTTGGCTGAGCCCATCGCGCTGTCGCTTACAGGCCGCCAGTCCATCCGGATCGATACCCGCGCCATACCAGGCATTGAAACGAAAGAAGCGCAGGATTCGAAGATAGTCCTCGCGCAAACGTTCATCTGCGTCGCCAATAAAGATCACGCGGCCGGTCTCAGCATCGCCATAGCCGCCGCCCGCGGGATCGAAAATCTCGCCATCCGGCGCCGCATAGAGCGCATTTAGTCTGAAGTCGCGGCGTTGTGCATCTTCGGCCCAGTCATCGGTGAACGCGACCACGGCGCGGCGGCCATCGGTTTCTATGTCACGGCGAAGACTGGTGATCTCGAACGGCTCGCTGTCGATCACGGCGGTGATCGTCCCATGTTCAATCCCCGTTGGAATGGCGCGAATGCCCGCCGCCTCGAGAGCTTTCAGCGTGTCCTCAGGGCGCAGCTGGGTGGCGATATCGATATCATCGACCGGGCGACCCATAATCGAATTGCGCACGCAGCCACCTACAAATCGGGCGCCGTCAGGGCGCGCCGTTTCAAGCGCGTCAATAATCGCTCGCGTCGATTCAGCGCTCAGCCAGTCAGCGGTCAGAAGTTGCAAGGGTTTCGGCCGTCTCGTTCGCGGTTACAGGGACGGAATCGCAAGGAATCTTTTCGCCCGGGACAATTCGCCCATCAACCATTTCTGCTGGCTTGTAACACGGCTCGCCGCCAATCCGATCAAGCACGATCAGGATCAGCCAACCGCCAACCGCCAGACCGAGTCCGGCACCAAACAAAGCGCGGATTGGCCACGGTTTGCGGCCTTCCTGCTCGGCTTCAGTGATCGCGATGCGGTAAACCCCAAACAGGATAAAAGGTAACGCAAACAGTACCATCTGCAAAAAAATTCGTGGGCCCACGCGGGTACTCCTCAGGTCTCGTATAGATTATTGTATAGATCACGAATGATCCCAGCCGTCACACCCCAGATGCGAAAGCCCTGCCATGGCATCTCTATATATTCGCGGTGTTTGCCTTTGTAAAAGGCTGAGCCGGTCTGGTGGTTGGCCGTATTGAACAAAAACTCGAGCGGCGCTTCAAACACGTCCGCCACTTCCGTCGGATCTGGCCGCGCGACAAAGTCAGCTGGCAAGACGCCCAGAACCGGCGTGATCCGAAACGCCGTGCCTGAAACATAAGGCGCTGACCGCGCCACCAGGTCGACTGTATGCGGTATTACGCCAACTTCTTCTTCGGCTTCGCGCAGCGCTGCAGCGACTTCATCGACATCAACCGCATCAATCTTGCCGCCCGGAAATGCCACTTGGCCAGGATGCGAGGCCATCGTGTCAGGCCGCTGTGTGAGCAGCGCCGTCGGGCCGTCTTTGCGCGGAATGACGGGAATCAGCACAGCCGCCGGACGGATCGCGTGCAGCTGATCCTCATCGACAAAGTCGAGATCGCCGACGTCTTGCAATTGCCCATGCCCTTCAATCGGATCGAGCCGGTCGCTGGCGCGCGCCAGAAAATCATCTAAAGTGGTAAAACTCATCAGGCGGCGGGCCCCAATTCGAAGAAACGACCATTCGACCAGACGCCGAGTTGGTCGGCGCAGCCTTCATAGGCTTCTGCCATTTCTGCAAGCTCATAAAAGACCGGGCGCGAAAGTTTGGCCTCCAATCCGCTGCGCACCAGAACGTAAGGGCTCGGCTCCTGCGTTTCGCGGTCGGTCTCCACGCGCAATGGTAAGTCCTTGTCCGCTGTAACGACATCGCCAAGGTTGGTCGTGAAGGCGAGGACCTGATCACGGCCCGGCGCACCCACGCGATCAACGCGTACAGCAATAAAAGGCGCATCCTCGACATGTACGATGACTTTCTCATACGGCGTCACGAGATAGATCTGGCCATCCTCATCCTTGCGCAGGATGCGTGAGAACAGCTTTACCAGCCGCTCACGCTTGATCCTTGACCCTTCATGCCACCAGGTCCCATCGGCGCGGATTTCCATTTGAATATCGGTGCAATTTTGCGGATTCCACAAATGCACAGGCGGCAGAGGCCCGTCGATGCCGTCGGGGGCAATCTGATTCAAGACATCCTCAAGGGAAATGACAGAATTTCCATTGGATTTCATGTGGTACTCCGCCATCTTCTCGCCTAGACCTAGTGCGACTGATGTAGATAGTGAAGATGGAGTGCTCATGGCAGAGGACAATTCGGCTATTGTTGCTGAGGCGGAAGCCGCAGGTGAAACGCTTGCAAAAGTGAAAACCGAGATCGGCAAAGCCGTATTTGGACAAGAACGGGTGATCGAGCTGGCCTTGGCCGCCGTCCTGGCGGGCGGACATGCTTTATTGATTGGCGCACCGGGTCTCGCGAAGACTCGCCTGGTCGAAGCAATCGGCACCTCACTCGGCCTCGACAATGCGCGGATCCAGTTCACGCCAGACTTGATGCCCGGCGATATTCTCGGCTCTGAAGTGCTGGATGAAGGCGCTGATGGCAGCCGCGCCTTCCGCTTCATCAAAGGCCCGATCTTTACCTCCTTGCTGATGGCAGACGAGATTAACCGGGCCTCGCCGCGCACCCAATCTGCGCTGCTGCAAGCCATGCAGGAAAAGCATGTGACTGTGGCCGGTGTCCGCTATGATCTGCCAGCGCCCTTCCATGTTCTGGCCACTCAGAACCCGATCGAGCAAGAAGGCACCTATCCATTGCCGGAAGCCCAGCTCGACCGGTTCCTACTCAAGATTGATGTCTCTTATCCGGATCTGGATACCGAACGTCAGATCCTGATCAAGACCACAGGCGGTGAAGAAGAAGCCGTGCAAACCGCGCTCAGCGCGCAGCAATTGCTCGGCCTGCAAGCGCTGGTTCGCAAGATGCCCGTCGGCGAAAGCGTCCTCAATGCGATCCTGGCACTGGTCCGCGAAGCCCGGCCTGAACAGAGCGAAGATGACCGCGTCCGCCGGTTTGTCGATTGGGGCCCAAGCCCGCGCGCTGGCCAGGCCTTGATGCTGGCCTGCCGCGCCCGCGCCCTGATCCGGGGCCGCCTGTCGCCAAGCATAGAAGACGTGGAATCGCTGGCTGAGCCGTGCCTGGCCCACCGTATGGGCATGCGCTATGATCCGACGGGTGAAGCGCCTGGGCTGAACAGCCTGATCGATGATCTTGTCAAAAAGGCCGCTTAAGATGCGCGCGCTGTTTGCAGTATCCGCCCTCGCGCTGGTCGCGGCATGCAGCCCGGTGCAGCCGATTTCAGATGCCGAAAAAGCAGAGATTGATTGCCTGGCCTCGATCACTGTGGTCGAGATAACCGATCGGATCAGCCAAGGCGCTGCGGACGGTACAGATCCGGCACTCCTGAGCGCCGTTCCAGACGAAAAAATTGCCGCCGCCCTTGTGAAGCTGGAAGAAAAATATTCCGGCCGCATGGATGAGGCCTATCTCGAATATGACATCAACCATCGCCTGGACAAGATTCAGGACGCGCTGAACAATCGCGACCCGGATTCAGAAGCGACCAGGATCATGAATGAAACGCTCGAGCTTGGGCGCTCGTGCACGTTTGGGAGCTAAGACAAACGTGATTTCCCTGTCCACGTTACGCGCTGATGCCGAAGCCCTGGCCCGGCAATTGCCCGGTCTGTCTTTGCAGGCCGCAGCCGCTGACGTCATCCATCCCGGCGCTGCAGGACGCAAACGCGCCGGATCCGGGGAACAATTCTGGCAGTATCGCCGTTATGCGCAAACCGATGCCGCGGATCGCATTGACTGGCGGCGCAGCGCCCGCGGCGATGAATATTTTGTCCGCGAGACGGAACTTGAAACGGCGCGCACGATTTTGTCCTGGGTCGATCCAGATGCAGGCTTTGACTGGTCGAGCGATCCGGGCCGCGAAACCAAAGCCGACCGGGCGCGCACGATTTTGCTGGCGCAAGGCATTGTGTTTGCCAAACAAGGCGAACGGATTGGTCTGATTTCAGGACATCGCCCGGCCAGTCTCGGCAAATCTGCGCCGGATAAGCTGGCGGAAGATCTGATCAGCCCCGGCCAGGCACAAATCGAACCGCCACGTGCACAGGCTTTGGCCGTGATTGCCAGCGACTTTTACGATGGCGTTGAGAGCTGGCGCACGCGCCTTGCCCCGCTTGCCAGCACCTGCCGCCACGGCGTCCTGTTTGCCGTCAGCGACCCAATCGAGCACGAATTTCCGTATACGGGTCGGACTAAGTTCAGCCGCCCGGGCAGCGCCCTCGACCGTTTGTTCGGTCGTGCCGAAACAGTTCGCGACACCTATCTGCAAAAACTCGCAGCGCATGAAGCAGCGCTGGCCGAGCTTGCCGCCCATATGGGCTGGGCCCTGGTCAAGCATCGCACGGACGAGGCTGCGCTGCGCGGTGCGGCGGCGGTGCAGTCGGCGCTCGAACAATTTGGAGCAAAGGCGTGACGCTCGGTCCATTCCTGTTCATGGCGCCGCTGACACTGCTCGGCCTGATCGCCTTGCCGATCATCTGGTACATTTTGCGCGCCACGCCGCCGAGCCCGAAACAGGCCCAGTTGCCCAGCCTGCGCCTACTCGAAGATATCGATCCCAAAGAAGAGACCCCGTCACGCACGCCATGGTGGATCCTGTTACTCCGACTCGGCGCTGCGGCGCTGGCTATTCTCGGCCTGGCGCAGCCAATTTTTGCTCCGAATGCAGATCGCACCGCGTCGGCTGACGGGGCCATCCTGGTGGTTGTGGATGATGGTTGGACCAGTGCCCAGCGCTGGGGCGAATTGCGCTCAGCAGCGCTGTCCGCCCTGAACGGCGAAGCGCGCGATACACCGGCGCATATTCTGCTCACGGCGCCGCGTGCGCTACCGTCCGACCCGAGTGAACGGCTTGATCGGGCGGCGTTCGAAGCGCGGGTGCGGTCTTTGCAACCGCAAGCCTGGGAGATTGACCGCGAGGACGCCCTGGCGCGCCTGAGGGAAAGCCAGTTGCGCCCTGGCCGTATCTTGTGGCTGACAGATGGCCTGGATCCGGAAACCGCTGAACCCTTTGCCCGCGCCCTGAGCGATCTGGCACCGCTTTCAATCTATGCGGCCCCGGCCCGCGGACCGATGGCTTTGACCCGGCTCGCGGCGGATGCGCAAGGCGTCACAGTCACGGCGGCGCGGATCGATCGCGACGCGCCCGCCTCGCAATTTGTCTCAGCCTTGACTCTGGACGGCGCCGCGCTGGCGACCGCTGATCTTGACTTCGCCAATGGCGAAGACACCGCAATTGCGACCTTCGCCCTGCCGCCCGCCGCCTTATCACGCATCTCTCGGTTCCAGGTCACAGGCGCGGCCACGGCCGGGACGGTCTGGCTGTGGGATAGCGCCGATCGCTCGCGCCGGGTTGGCCTGGTCAGCGGCGACAGCACAGCCCAGCCACTGCTCTCGGATATCCATTATGTCCGCAAAGCCCTGGAGCCGTTCGCGACGATTTCAGAAGGCGAGCTGACAGATCTGATCGAAGAGAACCCGGACGCCATCATCCTGACCGACATTGGCCAGATCGACACCGAAGCCAAAGCGGCGATCAGTCAATGGATCGAAGACGGCGGCGCGCTGATCCGTTTTGCCGGCCCCCGCATGGCCGGCCCGCAAGTCGCGACGCGCGAGGATGATCTTGTTCCCGCGCCGCTGCGCCGGTCCTCGCGCGCCATTGGCGGCACCCTGACCTGGGAAGACCCGCAGCCACTCGGCACCTTCCCGGACACCTCGCCTTTTGCCGGACTGACCCCGCCCGAAGATATTCGCGTCCGTCAGCAGGTCCTGGCCCGCCCTGGTCCCGAACTGGCCCGGCGCACCTGGGCCCGGCTTGCAGATGGCAGCCCGCTGGTCACTGCCGACCGGCGCGGCGAAGGCACACTGATCCTGTTCCATGTCACAGCTGGACCCGACTGGTCCGACTTGCCGTATGCCGGCGTCTTCGTCGACATGCTGCGCCGCTCGATTGCCGCCGGTCGCGGCGAAGCGATCAGCGATGAGGAAGGTCTCTACACGCCTGCCCTGACTCTCAATGGCAGCGGCCGCCTGACCCAACCGAGCGCTGGCGCCACGCCGCTCCGCGCCGCAGAATTTGGCGCAGTGGAACCGTCTGAGTCGCACCCGGCTGGCCTCTATCAAGGCCCTGCCGGTACTCGCGCACTGAATGTTGCGGCCGAATATGCGCCGATTGCGATGACCGACTGGCCAGCCGCTGCAACCTTGCTCGGCGACACAGAAGCGCGGACGATGCGCCTGGGCGGGATGCTGCTCGGCGCGGCGCTGCTTTTGCTGTGCCTCGATCTGATGGTCGCGCTGGCCCTAGCTGGACGGTTGCCAGCCCTACGCCGCACAGCCGCAGCACTGGTTGTGATGATCGCCGGCGCCGCCGTCTTTGCGCCGGAGCCAGCCTTGGCGCAAAGCAGTTTCGGCTCGACGCAATTTGATGACTTGCCCAAAGAAGTCGCCGCGGCTCTGGAAATGCGGCTGGCTTATATCGAAACCGGTGATGAACGCGCCGATCGCGCCACCAAGGCCGGTCTGGAAGGGATCAGCCTTGTCCTGTTCCGGCGCTCGAGTGTTGAGCCTGCCGCCCCGCATGCGGTCAATCCTGAGACAGATGCCTTGGATGTGTATCCCGTCTTGTTCCTGTCGCTGCCGGAAAATCCTCAACCGTTCAGCGACACGGCCGTCGCCCGCCTGAATGCCTATATGCGCAATGGCGGCGCGCTGTTCATTGATACGCGGCGCGGCGGTACGGTTGGCGGCGGTAATAGTTTTGACAATCTCAATCAGATCCTATCCGGTCTCGACACGCCGCCTTTAGCGCCAGTGCCTGAAGATCATGTCCTGACCCGGTCTTATTATCTCATCCAATCCTTCCCCGGGCGCTATGAGAATCGCAATCTATGGATTGAAGCGACCGGCGGCGCTGACAAATCAGAACGCCGCGGCGACGGCGTCAGCCGACTGTTCGTCGGCGATGCAGATTATCTCGCTGCCTGGGCGGTCGATGAACGCGGACGCCCGCTCTATTCCGTTGATGGCGGCGATACGCAGCGCGAGCAGTCCATCCGCTTTGGCGTCAATCTGATCATCTATATTCTGACCGGAAATTACAAAGAAGATCAGGTCCACATTCCGGCTTTGCTGGAGCGCCTAGGCGAAGATGACGGGATCGGCGATTTCGATGTTCAGGATGGAGTTATTCCATGATCGAAGCCTCCCGCCTGACCTTTGATCCGCTTTTGGGGTGGCCGCTTTTCTGGACCCTCGCCGCGTTATGTCTGGTCAGTCTGATCGTCTATGTGGCAGCGTTCCGCAAAGCCTGGCTGACGCGAACACTGGCCGTGGCGTTTGGCTTGCTGGCGCTCTCCAACCCGGCAATTGTCGAAGAAGAAAGAGAGCCTCTGCCATCGGTTGCGGCGATCATTGTTGACCGCTCTGACAGTATGTCATTCGGGGCCCGGACCGAGATCGCCACTGACGCTTTCGCGGCGCTGCAGACAGAGCTGGAAGCCAACCCATCAATCGATTTGCGGATCGTTGAAGCCGAGACCCAGGGCGACGGCACGCGTCTTATCGGGGCATTGGAAGGCGTCATGGCGGACGTCCCTCGCGACCGGATCGCCGGCGCGATCCTGATCACCGATGGCCAGGTTCATGATCTGCCTGAAAACCTGTCGCGGATCACAGAGCTCGGCCCGGTACACGCGCTGATCACCGGCGACCCAGAGGCCAGCGATCGCCGGATCACGCTGGTCCAGACCCCGAATTTCGATATTGTCGGCGATCAGGCCGAATTCGTTGTCCGCATTGATGACCCCGAAGGCGGCACTGTCCCGCTGACTTATTCAATGAATGGCGGGCGCAATCAGGCGCAATATATCGAAGCTGGCGAAGACACCAGCATACTGATCGAAATCGAACGCCGCGGCGACAATATCGTCGTCTTCGAAACGCCCGAGGGACCGCAAGAACTGACCCTCGCAAACAATCGCACCGCTGCGACCATTTCGGGTGTCAGAGATGGCTTGCGGGTGCTGCTCGTCACTGGGCGCCCAAATGCTTCAGGCCGGGTCTGGCGCGACCTGCTGAAATCAGACCCGTCAGTGGATCTGGTTCACTTCACCATTCTGCGTCCGCCTTATAAGCGCGATATCACCCCGCTTGAAGAAATGGCGCTGATCGCCTTTCCGACTGAAGAACTGTTTGAAGACAAGCTTGATGGCTTTGATCTGATCATTTTCGATCAGTATGAGCGCCGCGGCGTGATCACCATGGGCTATCTCGCCGATGTCGCCCGTTATGTTGATGAAGGCGGCGCCTTGCTGGTGATTGCAGGCGAGAGCTTTGCTGGTCCGGCCAGTCTCGCCCGAACCCCGCTGGCCGGGATCCTGCCGGCATTGCCAACCGGCGAAGTGATCACGCAGGATGTCGAACCGACACTGTCTGATGAAGGCCTGCGTCATACAATTACCGAAGACTTTGCTGGTCAGAATTGGGGCAAGTGGCTGCGCTATATTCAAGCCCGCGCCGATACGGGCGATGTGCTGATGCGCGCTCAGGACGGCGCCCCGCTCTTTGCCGTCGACCGCGTCGGCGATGGCCGGGTTGCCCAATTATTGTCAGACCAGATCTGGCTGTGGGCCCGCGGATATGATGGCGGCGGGCCGTTTTCGGACCTGATCCGTCGGTCTGTGCACTGGCTGATGAAAGAGCCTGAGCTTGATGAGCGTCAGCTGCAATTGCTGGCGCAAGGCGATACGGTTCGCGCCAATTTGCGCACTCTGTCTGATCGCGCCGCGCCGCTGATCATCGAAACCCCGGATGGCAGTTTCCTCGAACCCACCTGGCGCAGCGATGGCCCTGGCAGCTATACCGCCGAAGTGCCGGTCGATCAGCTCGGGCTATACCGGGCCCAATCTGGCGGGCTGGAGGCGGTGGCGCTGAATGGCCCCGCCAATCCGCGCGAATTTGCAGCGCTGGAAGCCACGGGCGACGTTGTGCAGCCGCTGACCGACGCATCTGGCGGCGGCATCTATACGCTCGAACGACCCGGACAATTGCCAGACATTCGCATGGTCAGCCGGCGCGCTGATGCCAGCGGCGGCAATTGGCTCGGCCTCCGAGAGCGCGGCGCTTACGCGGTGCGCAGTTCGACCAGCCTGCCACTCTTGCCAGGCTTGTTGGCGATTGGATTGATCCTGCTTGCACTGCTGGCCGCCTGGCGCCGCGAAGGGCGTTAGGAACTGGCGGAGGTTAAGTCCGCTTTCGGCGTCGAAGCGGCCATTGGCCCAATGACCTAAAACCGCCTCAAGAAGGACACTCGAGCCACCTACGCTGCATTCCAGAAATATTTATCACTGGCTTTGGATGCGCTACTTTGGCAGGTGAAATGGAGAGGTTCATCGGGGGGCAGCTATGACGCTAGAATCCATCTACTATATCGGGCAAACGGTGGCGGTGTTTGCCATTCTTGGATCGCTGTTTGCGTTGCTCTATCAAGTGCGCGAACAACGCCGTGATAGTCAGCTTGCCGCGCGGCACAACCTCTCCGTCGAATATCGGAAGATCATGGACCCGATGCACGAAACGCCGCACCTAGCGATGAACTGGAGTAAGTCTCTATCAGTTGGACTGCACGGGCTCACAACCGAAGAGTTCTATCTCGTATCGGCATTTATACAGAATACACTGCGCGGGTTCGAAGAGTTTCATGTTCAATATAAAAACGGTCGGATTGACGAAAACTTGTGGCGTGCGATTTCAATACACTTGGCCGAATTGAACTCAACAAAAGGTTTTCAGGATTATTGGGCACTAAGGGCACAAATCTATTCAGATGAGTTCCGGACTTTTGTCGAAAACCTTGAGGCACGTGAGTATCGGGGCATCAACAAGAAACCCTCTGAGTTTACGGATGGTTCTGAGATGTCGCCCGATCCCAAAGAGGAGCACGACGCATAACCGTCGAAACGCTTGATAAGGTCTGAGCTCGTGTGTCCTAAACTCGCCCCAGAACGGACTCTGACCTATTCGGTAGGATGCGTTCAATAACGGGTTCGCCCCTGTATTTCATGGTGTTTGAGATCCTGAGTTTGGACCTTTGCGCCAGGATGAATTGAGCCGGGTATTCAAAACTGTTGGGCCCTGCTAACGGGGCGATGAGACAAATTCAGGATTAACGGGAACACGAGTGAGTAAACCTTACCTCTTATGCGCTATTGGCGATATCCATGGTGAATTCGATCTGCTGAAAGAGCTTCATTCGTTGGTCTTAGAGCGACAAAATTTGCTCTATCCAGATCATGATTTAACGCTAATTCACGTTGGCGATTTCATCGACCGGGGCCCGAAGAGCTTTGAGGTGATAGAAGAGCTTATTCGACTGGAACAGCTGTCCAGCTTCGACGTCATAAACATAATTGGGAACCATGAGAGACAATTTGTAGACGCTTTCGACTCAGAAAGTCCGTACGCCAATAAGAAAGAAAGTTGGCTGAAATGGGGAGGGGCTGAAACCATAGCTAGCTATGAATCAGCAGGTAAGAAGCTGCCGTACAAACCTCACGTAGAATGGATCGAGACGCTGCCTGCGATATGGACACACGAGCCGTCTAAGACAATTTTTGTTCACGCGGGTATTGATCCCGAAACCTACCCGGACAACGATCTGGATATCCTGCTTTGGACTCGCTCAAACGAGTTTATGAACGCCGATGGTTGGGACAACCCAGCCCTAGATGGCTGGAGCGTGGTACACGGGCATACGCCCACGAAGTCTAATTCATATGAAATATCCGGCACCAAATCCAAGCGCATAAATATCGACACCGGGGCTGTGTACTCCGGAGCACTGACAGCAGCACTCATTCGTGAGAATGCGGAACCTGAGTTTATTTCCGTGAAGTCGAATTCGCCGTCGTGGAAATCGCCGGTGTAGTTCGTGTTCTTGGGAATGGATCGCCTCGACGGCCCATAGCGCGGTCCAGTATTGGCGCTTTGCTCTGAAAACCTGATTTTGTATCTGATGCTGACGTTGTTTCAGTGACCTAAATTCGCCCCAAGACGGCCGCTTGTGGTGTTTGCTTTGGGTCTCAAGCCGACATCATGAGATTTCGTCTTTATCATTAGTCAAATACGAATTCGCAAACGTTTCTGCTGCAGAAATTCGCTCATCTCCGACTTGCTCTGCCGTTACAGGTCTAAGCTCTTTTAGGGCGTCTAGCGCTGCAGATTCGCCGAGACCCATGACCCTCAATAGGATGTACGATACATAACCGGTACGATGAATACCGGCAGAGCAATGGATATAAACTCTCGGATGTTCCACACCGACCAGGTCGCTATGCAATCTGAGAATATGATCTTCCATGGGCGTCGCGTTCAACGCGGCCAGCCCACCTCCAGACACAGGCAGCCATAGCCATTGGCATCCCATTCTCGAGCACATTTTCTCAATTTGCCGAGGTTCTTCTTTTTCACCAAGTAGTGTGCAGCAATGCGTCAAGCCCAACTGAGACAATCTATCGATAGATTTCTTTCCTGGGCGAGGGCCGATGATTAGGTTAGCGGGTGTGAGCATCTCTAACATGCATCAGACCATGGATCAGTTCATTTGAACGATAAAGTCAGAACGTCTTTTTTAGTCCGGTAAGGCGAAGTTAGCCGAGCGGCTTAAACTCGCCCGATAACGGCCTCTGACAATCTCCACGCCTACCCCATCGAAGCCGCGACCGTCCGCGGCTTCTATGGGCGCCATTTATTCTTCGGCTTCAAATCCGCACTGGCCTTGTTCCATCGAAATCTGCTTGGTGATCCGCTTTGCGTTTTGCGCATACGCTTCGGTCACAGAGCCACTGACGACGGCCTTGCCATTCAACGGGCTGACATCCTCACACAAGTGGAACACGCGCGGTGAGTCATGCTTGGCGCCGTCTGGTGGGGCGATCCAATAGACTGTTTCACTGCCGCCGGTCGCTTCGACAACGGCATCGGTGTCGCGCGCAATCTCCTGGGCTTGTTCGGCCACTTCTGGAGAACAGGCCGTGGTCGGCAAATTGGCTTTGATCTGCGCCGCGCACTCATTCATGTCTTCCGTATATTGCTCTACCGATGGCGGGTTATAGCTGATCCCAAACAGCGTTGCGACCACAGCTAACGCCGCGCCGACGCCGCCAGCAATCTGCTTGTTTTTCGGATCCATATCCTTGTCCAGGAAGATCATCGCCAGAAGCGGCAAGAAGGCGATGATTGTAATGATCGCGCCGAGCTGGTTCTGAACAAAGAATTTGAAAGCTTCTTCTTTGCTTGCAGGGTCATGCTTGTTGGCGGCTTTCCACATCAGGCTGCCAGCGATGGCAAACACCGCGATGCCGACGAGGAGCCCGATGAGCAGCGGCAGGTTGCCGTCATCAAACCGGCCTTGAAGCAGCAAGACAATTCCGGCGATTTCCGCGCCAATCGCGATCACCCAGGCAATCGCTGCAAAGATGCGCAGCCGCGTTGCCGAAGATTTTTGATCTTGGGTCGCTTTCCACGCCTTGGTGACGTCAGCTTCGGTCTCAGATGTGATCTCAGGATCTGTATTGTTATCAGACATTTCCGTCTCCCCTCATTTAAGCGACGAGACAATCCTATCGGACCTATGCACCATATCGCTTAGGTCCGCGCCTCGAAATTCGCGAACGGGCCGTGCCTCGCCGGATTCGGGCAAAAAAACGAGCCCCGAACACAGTTGGCGCTTTGAGGCGCTGTTAAGGCCTGCGGATTGCGCCGCTTAGATCGTCAGCACTGCCCGCCAGATTGCGGACCATGACACGCGCCATGTCTTGTGGCCCGGGAAAGGTAAAACGTGCCGCGTCGACTTGTTCAAACCCAAGCTCACCGAAATAGAGCGGTGCACCGATGATCACAGCCGAGCCCCATCCTGCTTTCGTCGCAGCTTCCAGCGCTTCGCCCGTAATCGAAAGACCGAGCCGCTGGCCCTGAAAGCCTGGGTCGACGGCGACAGGGCCAATGAAGACTGACGGCGTGTTTTCCGCGCCAACAATGATGGGCCAGACGCGGCAGACGCCGATCACACCGCCATCCGACACGGCCACTCGGTTGATCTCAGGCAGAGACGCGTTGCCCTCGCGCAGCCGTTCCGCTGTCTTGGCAAAATGGCCGGGTCCGAACGTGCGATCATACAGCGCTTCGATCGCTGCGGCATGCAAAGACGGGGTTTCCGGAATGATTTCAATCATGGCGCGCGGGTGTATAGCACCGCCCCCGAAAGGCAACGGCCAAACTAGTAATTCCAGCGCTTAAGCTGCGCGCGCATGGCATCAATAAAGGCCAGAGGCTGATCGAGCATGACATGGTGCTGAGCATTCTCAACTGACACCATGTCCATATCCTCGCGCAGACCGCGCATATAGTCCCAGATCCGATCCGAGACGAGCACGGAATCCTTGCCCCGCATCATCGATACGCGGCAGGTAATGTCTTCGAGCATATTGGTCGACATCTTGCTGAACTCGAAATTCATGAAAATGCCCGGATCGAACTTCCAGATCCAGCCGCTCTGACCGGCTTCATTCTCGATCTGTTTGAGGCTGTGACGGGCAATATAGTCGGCAATGTAGTGATTCTCGCAAGGCTGCGGCGGCGCGAGGCGAAAGCGCGCCAGAGCAGCATCCAGGCTGGCATAGGCGCGGCTGCCACGCGCGCGACGCGGCGGGCCTTCCCACTCATCATCGGGCGGACGCAGCCCGCTATCGACAATCACCACGCCGGAAAACTTGTCTGAATGCTGCGCCGCGGCGTGCAGCGTGATAAAGCCTCCAAAGGAATGCGCGAAAATGACCGGCTTGCGGCCATTCTCAAACAGGCCCGCATCCTCGCAGACGGCGATTTCTTCGTCTGCGAAAGTGGCAAAACTATAGGTCTCGCGCCAGTCACTATCGCCCATGCCGGAAAAGGTCATGGCGATCACATAATAATCTTCGGCCAAAGCCGGCGCGATGAAATCATACCAGTGTGCGTGGGCACCGTTGCCATGCGCCAGCAACAGGCCCGGCTTGGTTTTGTCACCCCAGCTTTGATAGCGAATGCGGGTGCCGGCCACATCGACGAAATGCTCGTCATAAGAGGTCTCGACGGCTGCCTCGAACCAGGCTGGGGTTTCCGGTTTTGCACCGCGATATCGCGCCAGCAAGTTGGCCTCTTCCGGGCTCATTTCCTTGACATCATCTGCCATTGATCAGGTTCGCTTTTCGATAACTTTGAAGATGCCAGTACCGGTCATCAAGGTTTTGCCGCCGGTCCAGATTCGGCCTTCGACCGTGTGAATCCCGTCGACGACAGACAGCACGTCACCGCGGCCTTCAATCCATGAGCCATGCTTGGCGCCAGAGAGGAAATCGCAGACCAGGCGAATGGTTACCCACCAGGTGTCTTCGTCCTGTTCAACCGCCGCGCCCCAGGCCATGTCAGCAAAGGTCATCAACATGCCGCCATGGGCGTTCATCATGCCATTGGTGTGGTGTTCGCCGACCCGGAAAGCCCGTGTCAGACCGTCGCCATCGCGCTTCTCAAACAGCGGGCCGACTTGCCGCCCGAAGCCACGATGCCAAGGCAGCGGCGAATACCCAGCCGGGATGTCGTACGTCTGCTCTTTGGTTAGATCATCACTCATGCTGCCTCACATGGCCAGTTCCGGGCCGCCCGGCAACCCCTCACGTTGGGGGATTAGCTGCGACCCAATTGAGAAACAAGACCATCGCATTGGCCGACATATGCGCCAAAATCGGCACCAGAATTGTCCCACTAATCAACCGCAAGACCGCAAAGCCGACGCCGCTGAGAAAAACAACAAACATCGCGGCCGGAGAATATTGCAAATGGCTGAATGCAAAGGCAAAGCTCGATAGGACTACAGCGCCAGCAGGGCTGATCCCGCGGGATAGCAGAGCGCCCAAAGCGATTCCCCTGAACGCCACTTCTTCAACAATCGGAGCCATCAGAATCGCCACGAAAATATAAGCCAGCGACCAGTTTTGAGGCGCAAACACGGCTTGATTGATATCGCCGCTATATTGCCAGCCCTCTTCAGTCATGAAGCTGCCAACCACCAGGCTTGGCGATATCAACAGCAATGGTCCGACAATCACAGCGATCATCAGCCACGTGCTGTCGGCGCTCATGCGGCCAGCAAACGGCCCTGCCCCAAGCCAGTCAGACCACAGGCTCATCGTCGCAAACCATAGTGCCATGGAGACACACGAAGCTAACCAGAGCGTATGATAGGCCTGAACCTCTTCTGGCGATCCGGGCGAGAAATCCGGAATAAACTCTGCAGCCACGAGCGCGGCGCCGGTCAAGAATAGAACCGGTGCCAACACTGCCCAGAAAAACGCCATCAAGGGTTCGCGCGCCAAGGCCAGCGGTGTTTGATAGGGGCCGGTCATTGTTTTACGCTCATGTGATGGCTCAGATCCTTTGCTGAACCAAGTTCTAGGCACAAAAGTATGACTCGATAGATACCGCCTGCAGTCTTTCTGCGCGTGGGTGTTGCAATTCGACGACGCTGATCGCAGCGCGCTGATGTCTTAGCTGTCTTCAGCTGGACGCAGGGCGATCAGTTCATCCGTCATGCTGTTAATCTTGGCGTTCAGGGCATCAACAGAGCCATTATTCTGATCCAGGATGGACAGGAATTGTGCTTGTTGCTCAATCGCCAGCCAGATCAGATTGCCTTCAGCGTTGAGAGCAACATCGACCACTTGATACTTGCCGCCGCGATTGAGCACACGCCAGCGCACTTCAAGCTCCTGGCCGTCGGACCGGATGATTTCGGTATCCACAATCGAATCGCGGGCATTGCGATCCGTAGACCCCATGACTTTTACGTCACGGCCGCGATATTCGTTGAAGTAAAATTCGTAAACCGCCAGAGCATAAGACCGGAATGTGGTCAGATAAGCGTCCATTTCTTCTGGTGTAAACCGTTTGGCATATTTGCCGATTACGAATTTCGCGACGGCGTCCAGATTTGTGAACTCGTCCATATAGGCCTGAAACTTGGCGCGGCGCTCATCCGAGGTCAGGCCAGGCGCATTCAGTGAGGCCAGGACATCATTGGCATTGGTCCGCACATATTCTTCAGTTGTCGCATCGGCAAAGGCTGGCATCGCGGTGATGGCCAGCAGGGCCGATGACAAAATCCATTTTCGAACAGTCATAATCATTCTTCCTGTGACTCGAATTCTTCTTCATCGCCGAAATCATAAGCATCGAAATCGGGCAAATCTTTGAACGGGTCTTCTTGCTCGCGACCGTCGCGAATCGCGGCGGCTCTTTGTTGTGTATAGTTACGCCGCAAAGCGACATATGGCTCAGGTTGATCGCGCAATACTTCGACCGCTTCGATCAAATTTTCGCGTATGGAGACAATCCCTGCCACACGAGTCCCGATCCGGAATTCAGTATCGCCATCAAATTCGGCATAATTAAGGGGATCAAACGCGGCATCGACGCCGAATCCGGCGACATCACGTAGATTCGACGAGCCCATTAGCGGCAATACCAGGTATGGACCGTTCGGGACGCCCCAGACACCGAGCGTCTGGCCAAAATCCTCTCTATGCTCCGGAACATCAGCCATCGTGGCCAGGTCGAAAATGCCGGCAACACCAAAGGTTGAATTCAAGGCGAAGCGCGAAAGCGTATCCAACGCGGCGCCAGGTTTGCCTTGTAATATATTGTTGGCGAACACGACGGGCTGATTGAGATTGGTCAGGAAATTCGAAACACCGCCGCGGATCGGTTCATTCGTCACGGCACGATAGCCTTTGGCCACGGGCTCAAAAACGGCGCGATCGACGCCATCATTAAACGCATAGACTTGTCGATTCCAGCCTTCGAGCGGGTCATATACGGCAGTCGACGACGGCTCGTCGCCGGTTGACGCACACGCCGTGACCACGAGGAGTGAACTGGTTATGACACTGGCAATTCGCATGGAACCCTATCCTTGATATCGGCACGCGATATGAGGGTGCCTATGCAGGAAATCAAATAAACCTAATGTGAATATTCAGACATCGTCTAAAACTGTGGCCAAGCGAACACAATGCAGTCTGGGTAAATTGGCTCTTGCAAATCATATAAATGATCGTTTATATGATTTATGTCTTCTGCTCCGGAATCCCTTGTAGATGCCCTGAAAGCTGCTGGCGAGCCAACTCGGCTGCGTATTCTGGCTTTGCTGCGGCGCGGGGATCTCGCGGTCGGAGAGCTGGTTCAAATCCTCGATCAGAGCCAGCCCCGCCTGTCGCACCATTTGAAGACGCTCACCATGTCAGGTCTGCTCGAAAGGCTGCCGGAAGGCTCATGGGTATTCTATCGCGCGACAAGCAAGGGCTGGCCTGGCCGTATCCTCAACGCCCTGTTCGCCGAGCTCGATGTATCGGAAGCGCCGTTCAACCAGGACGCTGCGGCCTTGCAAAAGGTGCGCCGTGCGCGGTCCGACTCAGCCGAGACATATTTTTCTGATATTGCTGAAAACTGGGATCATTTGCGGTCACTGCATTACCCAGAAGCGGCGATCGAGAGCGCCATCCTCGAACACCTTAACAAGCCGGAATATGAGCGTGTGGTCGATCTCGGCACAGGCACGGGTCGCATGCTGGCTTTGCTCGCACCGCGGGCTCACGACGCTGAAGGCCTCGATCTGTCGCACCATATGCTGACCGTCGCCCGCGCCAATCTCAATCGCGCCGAGATCCGTAATGCTCGGGTCCGTCAGGGCGATGTCGCAAATACGCCGTTTGAATCCAGTAGCGCGGACCTGGTGATCGTTCATCAGGTTCTGCATTATCTCGAACAGCCTGAGGACGTGATTGATGAGGCCGCTCGCATCCTCAAACCCGGCGGTCAGCTTCTGGTCGTCGACTTTGCCCCGCACGATCTGGAATTCCTGAGAGAGTCTCAGGGCCATCGCCGCCTTGGTATCCGCGAAGAAGATATGATCGCCTGGTCCGACGCGGCCGGTCTCGCGGGTCAGGCACCGACGCGTTTTGATCCGCCAGCATCGCTCGATCAGGGCCTCAGTGTTCTGATCTGGTCTGCCACGCGCCCCGCTAATCAACAGGAAGTCGCAGCATGAACACGCTCGCCGTCGCCGCTCAACAAGCCACACCTGGCCCGGACGTCTCGTTCGAATTCTTTCCGCCCAAGTCGGACAAGATGGAGGCGAAACTGTGGGAATCGGTTGAGCGTCTATCCCCCATGGCGCCGAAATTCGTCTCGGTCACCTATGGTGCCGGCGGCTCAACACGTGATCGGACGCAAAAGACCGTCGCTAAAATCGCGCAAGACACACCGCTGGCGCCAGCGGCGCATTTGACCTGCGTTAGCGCTACGAAAGACGAAGTTCTACAAGTCGCGACGGAGTTCTGGAATGCGGGTGTGCGCCATCTGGTGGCGCTGCGCGGTGATGCGCCGGAAGGCATGGGCGCGAAATTTGAGCAGCATCCTGGCGGGTTCAAAGACAGCGTCGATCTGATCCAGGGCATTCGCGATTGTGATATCGCGCCCGGCGCGCGATTTGAGATCAGCGTGTCCTGCTATCCGGAACAGCATCCAGACAGCCTCGGTTGGGACGAGGATATTGCCTTCCTGAAAGCCAAACAGGATGCCGGCGCCGACCGCGCCATCACGCAATTCTTTTTTGAGCCAGACACTTATTTGAACTTTCGTGACCGTGCGCGGGCCGGCGGCGTCACCATGCCGATTGTGCCGGGCATCATGCTGCAACCGAATTTTACCGGCTTGAAGAAGATTTCGAAACTGTGTCAGGCACACGTTCCGAATTGGCTGCATGAGCTTTATGAAGGCACCGAAGACGACCCCGAAACGCGTGAGCTGATCACCGCCAATGTCGCGGCTGAGATTTGCCACAAATTGTCGGACCACGACGTCAATGATTTCCATTTCTATACGCTGAACAAAGCCAGCCTGGCCATTTCCACGTGTCGCCTGCTCGGCCTGAAACCGAAAGCGCTTACCGCATGACCAACCGCATAGACCGCATCGCCGAGCTTCACGCCGCTGCTAAACAGCGAGTCCTCATGCTCGATGGCTCCTGGGGCGTGATGTTCCAGCGCATGGGCCTCGAAGAGGATGATTATCGCGGCGACCGCTTCACCGCCGACAAATATCCCGGCCAGATGAAGGGCAATAATGACATTCTTTGCCTGACCCGGCCCGAGCGCGTCACCGAGCTGCATGATGCCTATTTCGGCGCAGGCGCGGATATTTCAGAGACCAATACATTCTCGGCCACGACGATTGCCCAGGATGATTACAATCTCGACCGGCAATCGGTCATTGATATCAATTTCGAAGGCGCCAGGCTGGCCCGCGCTGCGGCTGATGCCTGGACGGAGAAAGAACCGCACAAGCCGCGCTTTGCCGCTGGCTCGATCGGCCCACTCAACAAGATGTTGTCGATGAGTTCAGATGTGAATGATCCGGGCGCCCGCGAAGTGACGTTTGACCAGGTCTATCAGGCCTATCGCGAACAAATCGAGGCACTGAACAAAGGCGGCGTACATCTCTATCTGATCGAGACCATCACCGACACGCTGAACTGCAAGGCCGCGATCAAAGCGATCATGGATTTGGAATCAGAAGGCATGGAAAAATTGCCGATCTGGATTTCAGGCACAATCACAGACCGCTCGGGCCGGACGCTTTCGGGACAGACAGTCGAAGCGTTCTGGAACTCGGTGCGCCATGCCAAGCCGTTTGCAATCGGCTTTAATTGCGCCCTCGGCGCCGATCTTATGCGCCCGCATATCGCCGCCATTTCGCGCGCCGCTGATACGCTGGTCGCGGCCTATCCGAATGCGGGTCTGCCAAATGAGATGGGCCAGTATGACGAAGAACCCCACCAGACCGCAGGCTTTGTGAGCGAGTGGGCCGAGGACGGTCTGGTCAATATTCTCGGCGGCTGCTGCGGCACAACACCGGAGCATATCGCTGCCATCGCCAAAGCGGTTGAAGGCATCGCACCGCGTAATCCGGTGGCCAGCCAATCCGGTATGCGCCTGTCTGGCCTTGAGCCGTTCGAACTGGCATCCTAGCGGCAGCAGCCAACGGAGATCGATATGAAAGTCTATGACAAACTTGATGAGCGGATCATCAAATTCATCGAGAAGCAGAAAATGTTCTTCGTCGCCACGGCGCCGCTCTCTGCCGACGGCCATGTCAATCTGTCGCCCAAGGGCTATGACGCGTTCAAAGTGATTGATGACACGACCGTCGCCTGGCTCGACCTTGGCGGCTCTGGCATCGAGACACAGGCGCATGTCCAGGAAAATGGCCGCATGACCATTATGTTCTGCGCCTTTGAAGGCCCGGCCAATATATTGCGACTGTTCGGCACGGGTGAAGTGATCAATCCTCACCACGCAGCGTGGGAAGAGACCCTCGCCATGTTCCCGAACTTTGATCGCGCCCGCGGAATTTTCAAAGTGAAGCTGACGCGCATTCAGGACAGTTGCGGCTGGGGCGTTCCATTCATGGAATTCAAGTCAGAGCGCGACCAGCTCTCCCGCTATATCGACAACAAGTCGAAAGAAGAGTGGGTCGAGAGCCGCTATGCCAAGAACGCAGAAAGCATTGATGGCCTGAAAGGCCTGACGCGGGAGGACAGCTAATGACTTATGTTGATGGATTTGTCGCCGCCGTGCCCGTCGAGAACAAAGCGGCTTATCTCGAGCACGCCCGCGTCACCGGCCCGGTGTTCAAGAAACATGGCGCCCTGCGCGTGGTCGACAATTGGGGCGACGAGGTGCCGGATGGCGAGGTCACATCTTTTCCGATGGCGGTGAAAGCCAAGCCCGGGGAAGTCATCGTCTTTTCCTGGATCGAATGGCCGTCCAAAGAGGCCCGCGACAAGGGTATGGAAGGCTGCATGACCGACCCCGTCTTTAACAGCGATATGGACATGCCGTTCGACGGCGCACGTATGCTGATCGGCAGCTTCGAGACGATTTCGGACGAGTGATGACCACACATCTGGCCCGTTCCCCCAACGCAAGTTGGGGCCCATGGCGGTCGAGCCCCCAGCCAGCCGCCATGGATGCCTGCTTTCGCAGGCAGAGCGGCACAACTAATTATCGGGACAAATCATAAATGACCACATCCGCCTCCCAGAATTTCGTCAATATTGGCGAACGCACGAACGTCACCGGCTCGGCCCGGTTTCGGAAACTGATCGCCAATGGTGATTATGCCACTGCGGTTGAAGTGGCGCGCCAGCAAGTCGAGAATGGCGCGCAAATCATCGACGTGAACATGGATGAGGGCATGCTGGACGGCGCCGAGGCGATGACCACGTTCCTCAACCTGATTGCGGCTGAACCTGATATTGCCCGTGTCCCGGTGATGATAGACAGTTCCAAATGGGAGGTCATCGAAGCCGGTCTGAAATGTGTCCAGGGCAAAGCTGTCGTCAACTCGATCTCGATGAAAGAAGGCGAGGATCAGTTCCGCGAGCAGGCCCGTAAATGCCTGTCCTATGGCGCCGCCGTCGTGGTCATGGCGTTTGATACGGTCGGCCAGGCCGACACCGCAGCGCGCAAGATCGAGATTTGCCAACGGGCGTTCAAGATCCTCACGGAAGAGGTCGGCTTCCCGGCCGAAGATATCATTTTCGATCCGAATATTTTCGCTGTCGCCACCGGGATTGAAGAGCACAATAATTACGCCGTGGATTTCATAGAAGCGACCAAAGTCATTCGTGAGACGTGTCCGGGCTGCCATATCTCTGGCGGGCTTTCGAATGTCTCATTCTCGTTTCGCGGCAATGAGCCGGTGCGCCGGGCCATGCACTCGGTGTTCCTTTACTATGCGATCCCAGCTGGCATGGATATGGGCATCGTTAATGCCGGCCAGCTCGATATCTATGATGAGATCGAGCCGAAGCTGCGTGAGCTGGTCGAAGATGTCATTCTCAATCGCAATGACGAAGCCACGGAAGCGCTGGTCGATTATGCCGAACAATTCCGCGGCCAGAAAGGCAAGACCGCCGAGAAGGACATGTCCTGGCGCGAAGCCGATGTGAACAAGCGGCTCGAGCATGCTCTGGTCAATGGCATCACCGAATTTATCGACGAAGACACTGAAGAGGCCCGCGCCGCCGCTGCGCGTCCGCTGCACGTGATTGAAGGCCCTCTCATGGACGGCATGAATGTGGTCGGCGATTTGTTCGGGTCCGGCAAGATGTTCCTGCCGCAAGTGGTGAAATCCGCCCGTGTGATGAAAGCCGCTGTGGCCTATCTCGACCCCTATATGGAAGCCGAAAAAGTCGAACTCGGCACAGTCGATGCCTCGAATGGCAAAGTCCTGATGGCAACGGTCAAAGGCGACGTGCATGATATCGGCAAGAATATTGTCGGCGTTGTGCTCGCCTGTAACGGCTATGACATTGTCGATATGGGCGTCATGGTGCCGTGCGAGGATATCCTTGCCAAAGCGGTGGAAGAGAATGTCGACATCATCGGCCTGTCCGGCCTGATCACGCCGAGCCTGGACGAGATGGTCTATGTCGCGCGCGAGATGCAGCGCCTGGATATGAAGCAGCCGCTGCTGATTGGCGGCGCCACGACATCGCCAGCGCACACGGCGGTGAAGATCGATCCGGCGCGCGAGAATGGCCCGACCATTCACGTCACAGATGCCAGCCGCGCCGTCGGTGTGGTTTCGGCTCTGCTCTCAGATGAAGACCGACCCCTGTTTGTCGAGACGGCGCAGGCCAAGTATCAACGCATGCGCGACAGCCGGGCCGGCGGCCCACCAAAGCCGCGGCATCCGATTGGCGTCGCCCGCAGCCATGCGCTGAAGCTGGAAGCGCCGACCCCGCCGGCGCCAAGCTTTACCGGCACGAAAATATTTGAGGATTTCGACCTCTCGGTTCTGGCGAAATACATTGACTGGACGCCTTACTTCTCCAGCTGGAACCTGGCCGGGCGGTTTCCGCAAATCCTCGAGGACAAGATTGTCGGCGAAGCGGCCAGCGATCTGTGGCGCGATACCGAAAATATGATGCAGCAAATCCTCGGCCAGGACTGGTTCAAACCAAAGGCGGTGATTGGCTTCTGGGGCGCCGAGCGCGACGGCGATGATATCAAGCTCGACACCGGCGATACGTTCCACACGCTGCGCCAGCAAATGGTCAAGGATAATCAACGCGCCAATTTCGCCCTGGCCGACTTTATTGCTGAACAAGGCGATCATATTGGCGGATTTGCGGTCACATCCGGCCCACAAGCCGATGAGCTCGCCAAGAAATTCGAAGCCGACGGCGATGATTATTCAGCCATCATGGTCAAGGCGCTGGCCGACCGGTTCGCCGAAGCGATGGCGGAATACATGCACGAGCAAGTGCGCAAGATCCATTGGGGCTATGCTGCTGATGAGGACCTCAGCAATGCCGAGCTGATCAAGGAAGGTTATGCCGGTATCCGCCCGGCCGCAGGCTATCCGTGCCAGCCGGACCATACCGAAAAGCAGACTCTGTTCCGCCTGCTGGAGGCTGAACGGATCGGTATGGAACTGACGTCGAGCTGCGCCATGACGCCGGCCTCATCGGTCTCAGGCCTGTATATGGCGCACCCGGAAAGCGTCTATTTCGCCGTCGGCCGCATCGAACGCGACCAGGTCCAGGACTATGCCAATCGAAAGGGCATGGAGCTGCGCGTCGCCGAGCGGTGGCTGGGCCCGATTTTGAATTATGATCCCTCCGACACCGATCAGGCGGCGGCGTGACCCAAACCATCGCCATCTTCACGATTGTGGTGCCCGACTATGATGACGGCATTGCCTTCTATGTTGGAAAGCTTGGGTTTGAATTGCTCGAAGACACACCGCGCGGGCCAGGCAAGCGCTGGGTCCGGGTCGGGCCCGCAGGGGCAGAGACGGCGATCCTCCTGGCCAAGGCTGACGGCCCGGCGCAGGATGCGGCGATCGGCAACCAGACCGGCGGCCGCGTTGGCTTTTTCCTGCACACAGATGATTTCGAGCGTGACTATGCCGCGATGAAAGCGGCAGGGGTCCTATTCAAAGAAGACCCGCGCCACGAGTCCTATGGCAGCGTCGTGGTGTTTCAGGACCCCTGGGGCAATCTCTGGGATCTGATCGAACCAAAGGGCTAAGATCTGACCTCTGCGGTCTCACGTAATGGTCCAAGATCTCGTTTGACCTTCTTCAATGTGACGACCAAAAACTCGCCGGTTCTTTCTTCGTGAAAGTCTTCGCGCTGATTGAACCAGACACAAATAGCGCGCTCTTGCTTCACTGCCGCAATGGTCATTTTCGGGCCACCCGATTTGAGCTCCACGATATCTCCATTTTGAAATTCCATGATGACTCCCAAAGGATCTGAATTTTGACAACGATAATTCAACAAGTCGCAGCATCGGTAGAATTCCGTTAAATCGACGAGCTGTTCCCGCAAATCGAGATACAGGGACAACAACGCGCACTAAAAAAGGCGGCCCCCGCGAGGACCGCCTTCTCCAATTGGAATGAATAACCAGTCTAGAACCGGTCCAGGTTCATCACTTTCACCCAGGCTTTGATGAAGTCTGCCGTGAACCGCTCTTTCGAGTCGCTCTGGGCATAGATTTCAGCAACGCTGCGCAGGATCGAGTTCGAGCCGAAGACCAGATCGGCGCGGGTTCCGGTATATTTCACGGCGCCCGTCGCGCGATCTTTGCCTTCAAACACTTCATCGCTCGCGTCGGCTGTCCATTCGATTCCCATGTCGAGCAAATTGACGAAATAGTCATTGCTCAGCGTGCCGACATTGTCGGTGAGAACGCCGTGGGTCGAGCCCGCCGCATTGGCGCCAAGTACACGCAAACCGCCAACCAGAACGGTCATTTCCGGCGCCGACAGCGTCAGCAATGCCGCTCTGTCGACCAGCAGGGCTTCTGTCGAACGTGGGTCTTCTGTGTTCTTATAATTGCGGAAGCCGTCATATTTCGGCTCCAGAACATCGAACGAGTCGACATCGGTCAGCGCCTGAGTCGTATCACCACGGCCCGGCGTGAATGGCACAGATGCGCCCGAGGCCTTCTCAATCGCCGCAGCCCCGCCAAGAACGATCAGATCGGCCAGAGAGACTTTCGAGCCGCTTGCATTGAACGCCGCCTGGATCTCTTCCAGTTTGGCAACCACTTCCGGCACGCCAGATGAAACGTTTACGTCCCAGTCTTTCTGCGGTGCCAGACGGATCCGCGCGCCATTGGCGCCGCCGCGTTTGTCGGAGTCACGGAATGTCGAGGCAGATGCCCAGGCGGTGTTGACCAGCTGGGAAACAGACAGACCAGAGCCGAGGATTTGCGCTTTCAGGTCCGCGATTTCAGCGGCGCTGATCACAGCCCCTTCATGCGCTGGGACCGGGTCCTGCCAGATCAGATCTTCTGCTGGCACGTCGGGACCGAGATAGCGAGATTTCGGACCCATATCGCGGTGGGTGAGCTTGAACCAGGCGCGTGCATAGGCGTCGGCAAACTTGTCCGGATTGGCCAGGAAGTCAGCAGAGATCTTGGCATAGTCCGGGAACAGTTTCAGCGACATGTCGGCTGTGGTCATCATCAAAGGCTGGGTCTTCGATGGATCGTGCGCCATTGGCGCTTCCGGGGCGCCTTGGCCGGGCACAGGCTGCCACTGAACGTGGCCAGCGGGGCTGGTGACTTTTTCCCACTCATATTTGAGCAGGTTTTCGAAATAAGTCATGTCCCAGGTGTCCGGGGTTGGCGTCCAAGGGCCTTCAAAGCCGGCCGTTGTGGTATCGTCGCCTTTACCTTCGCCGTGGCTGTTCATCCAGCCAAAGCCCATATTCGCCATTGGCGCGCCTTCTGGCTCAACCCCGACCAGATCTTCAGGACCCGCGCCGTGACCTTTACCAAAGGTGTGACCACCGGCGACGAGCGCCACAGTCTCTTCGTCATTCATCGCCATCCGCGCAAATGTGACGCGGATATCATGCGCCTCGGCCAATGGATCTGGAACCGCATCCGGACCTTCCGGATTGACGTAGATCAAACCCATCATCACAGCGCCAAGCGGCGTGTCGAGCTTGTTGGCGTCGGCGTCAGCGGCTTTGTATTCGCGTTGACCGGCATAGCGGCTATTCGGGTTGCCTGACGCTGCCAGCCAGTCCGTTTCAGGGCCCCAATAGATGTCTTCTTCTGGTTCGAACCAGTCAGCGCGGCCACCAGCAAAGCCGAAGCTTTTCAGACCGCACGTTTCCATCCCGACATTTGCCGCCAGGATCATCAGATCAGCCCAGGAGATTTTGTTGCCGTATTTCTGTTTGATCGGCCAAAGTAAACGACGCGCTTTGTCGAGATTGCCATTGTCTGGCCAGCTGTTCAGGGGGGCAAAGCGCTGCGAGCCTGAATTGGCGCCGCCGCGACCATCATAGGTGCGGTAGGTGCCGGCGCTGTGCCAGGCCATGCGCACAAAAAGACCAGTATAATTGCCATAGTCTGCCGGCCACCAATCCTGACTGTCTGTAACCAGATCAGCGAGATCCTTTTTGAGCGCTTCAAAATCGAGCGACTCAAACGCTTTGGCGTAATCAAACTCATCGCCAAGTGGGCTCACTTGCGGGGCATTTTGGTTGAGCAGTTTCAAATTGAGTTGCTCAGGCCACCAGCTTTTATTTGCGAGGTCGCCAGTGCCGAAACCGCCGTGAACCGGGCATTTCATGTCATCAGCCATAAAGTCTCCTGTCGTGATCTTTGTTTTGTGTTGGATTGAAAGCGAATCTATGCCGGAGGAATACCGCGCCAAGCCATATTAATCCAATCAATAATAGCGCTATCACCCAAAGGTTTTAACTATACCGTGTGTCCTGATAGGCGAATACAACTCGCGCGGGAGGTTAAGCAGATTGCACAAGTTTGTCGGACCGCGTTTACTCTTGGTCTGAGGCTTGCGTTCTCAACAGGATAGAGCCTGCGAATTTCGCTTAGGAGGCGAAAACTATGTCGTTTTGCAACAAGATACTGGCGGGTATTGCCCTGACTCTGACACTGAGTGTGCCAGCGTTCGCAGATGGCACGCCGGGTCAACGCGTCAATCGCGGTCCTGTGCCGGTTCAAGCGCACCAGCCTGTACCGCCTGAGCCCGGCTGCTATCTGGTCGAAGATGGCAAGGCCTGGTCCTGCCCGGCCAAACCGGTTCAAAAGCCTGTTCAAAAAGCTGCTGCGAAGCCATGCTGCGGCGGCATCACCCGCACGGTAGTCAAACAACACCCACCCGTCGTAACAAAACGGTCTGTCACGCATCGCACGGCCCCGCCGCAACGCACTGTGACACGCCAGACGACAACTACGCGCCGTACAACCCCGCCGCGCCGGGTCGAAACCCGCCGCGCAACCAGCAATGACGTGCGCCTCGACATGGCGAGCTTCTCTGGTGGCGTCGGAAACGGCGTTGATGGCGGCTATTATGGCGGAGGCGGCGGTCTCATTATCTCAAGCGGCCGAAGCTATTCCGGCGTGCTCTCGCATGGCGCATCGCGCTTCACCTTCCGCAATCGCGGCGGCAAACGTCGCGGCGGTGGTGGTGGCGGATGCGGCTGCATGGGCGGCGGCGACTAGTCCCGACGCCCCGAAACCAGCCTAGCTGAGCCGCCCGCAGCGCTGCTCATACATTTCAATCGCAGACGGCATCCAGGCTCTGAAATTCTCGGCCCGGGTTTCTGAGGCCGGGTGCGTGCTCATCCATTCCGGAGGCCGCTGACCGCCGCCAATCTTGCCCATGCGCAGCCACAGCTCTGGCGCCTCACGCGGGTCGTAACACGCGCGCACCAGCAGCTCGAGACCAATCTTGTCGGCCTCTGTCTCGTGATCGCGAGAGAAAGCCATCAGCCCGCCTTGCGCCGCCATACCCATCGCCTGCTGAACCATCCGTGCCTGGCCAGGATCCATGTCGCCAAGGCCAAGCCCGACAGCCATTGTGCCCATTTGCGCCAGCCGTGTATTGCTCATCCGCTTGGCGCCGTGATGGGCCAGTGCGTGGCCAATCTCATGCCCCATAACCACAGCCAGTTTGTCGACGTCCTGGATATCTTCCAGTGTCACGCGCTGATCGTAATTGCCGGTAATATCGAGAATGCCGGTATAGACCGCCACATAGCCGCCAGGCAGGCAGAAGGCGTTGGGCTGTTCAGACTGAATGACATTGAATGTCCAGTCGAATTCCTGCGCCACAGGTTCAAACTCATAGCCAGCTTGCAGATAGTCCTGCTCCATCTCAATCGCTGCGATGCGCAGGCGTTCGCCAATCTCGTTGACGGTGTCATAGACTTGCCGGCCCGCCAGATCACAGCTCGTCGCGCCGCCGCCGCACAGCACGTTGCGGCCTTCCTGGCGTAGCATCTGGACATAGGATTGCGCGCCAAGCTTGCTGGCCTGGTCAATCGAGATCGTATTGAACTCGCTCTTGCCCGAATACGGGTTCACTTGCTGGTTCGAAAAATAATATACGGCCAGCCCAATCAAGCCGACTATGATCAGTCCAAAGCGTCCACCCGGCATGATTATGACCTCCACACTCCATATCCCGTTAACCCTGCTTTAACCCTAAGACACGGCGCAGGAAAGGCGTTGACCCCAGCAATCGCTCTCGGCAACAGTGTCGCCATGACGGATACCCCCACACCGACCACTGCCCCGCCCCGCGCCGCGACCTCGATCTGGGACGTGCTCAGCGAGATGGCGCTATACGCCTCGACCGCTTTGATCATTACCGGTCTGATCCTGCCCTCGATCTGGAAGCCCAATACGTTTGGCTTTGGCGGACAGGAATATAATCTCTACGGCATCGTCCAGACTCTTTTCGAGAGCGGCTTGCCGTTTCTCGGCCTGGTGGTGATTTTCTTCTCCGGCATATTCCCGCTGGCCAAGACCATCACCGCGGCGATCATTTTCCGCCAGGGCGCCGCGCCGAGCCCCAAACTGGCCACCCTGCTCAACATTCTCGGCAAGTGGTCGATGCTGGACGTCTTCCTTGCTGCGCTGCTGATCGGGATCAGCCAGATCAGCATCTATATCGGCTTCGAGACCCGGGCCGGCCTGTACTATTTCGCCGCCGGTGTGCTGCTGAATAATGCCGCCACGATGCGGCTCACCTTTACCAGACTGAAATAGGCCTTATCTGAGCCCCATGACTGATCAAAAAGCCCCCGAACCGAAACTCGACATTCGCATCATTCCGGTGACGCCGCTGCAGCAGAACACTTCGCTGGTCTGGCACCGCGAGACGATGGAAGGCGTATTCGTCGATCCCGGCGGCGAGACCGATCGCCTGATGGCCGCCGCCGAACAATTCGGCGTCAAGATAGTCGCTGTCTGGCTGACCCATGGCCATCTCGACCATGCCGGCGCCGCCACAGCGGTCAAAGAGCGCACCGGCTGTCCGATCATTGGCCCGCACAAGGATGACCAATGGCTGCTCGACGATATCGAGGCCCAGGGCGCGAAATATGGCATTGCTGACGGCAAGAATGTCCTGCCTGATCGCTATCTCGAAGAAGGTGACACGCTGACTTTGGGCGGCGAGACGTTCGGCGTCACACATTGCCCTGGCCACACACCCGGCCATGTCGTGATCTATCACCAGACCGGCCAGCTGGCCTTTGTCGGCGATGTTCTGTTCCGCGGCTCAATCGGCCGCACAGATTTCCCAAAAGGCAATCACCAGCAACTGATCGACAGCATCGTGACCAATCTCTGGCCCCTCGGCGACGGCATGCGCTTTGTGCCGGGGCACGGGCCAATGAGCACGTTCGGGCAGGAGCGGAAGGATAATCCGTTCGTGGGTGATGCGGTGTTGGGGTGAGGAGGGATTTTAGCGGGCAATGGGTTGGGAGGAATGACGGCGAAAACGCCGGCATTATCGTCATAGAACTCGATCGATTCGAAGAGAATCTGGCTGGCCACTTTTACTTATTCGAAAATGTAAAAGAAGCAGCGGGCACCTACGGATATATTGAGTTTCCCAATCATGTTCCGCCAGCTCATATCCGAGTTTCTGTGTCCCCTTTTCATGCCGGTTGGGGGCGCCCGATTGGTAAAGACGAGTTCACAAAAAATTTCAGCGACTATCGGTTTCCCACTTCAACCGAAATTCGAATGGAACCAGACGGAAACGCCATCACGGCGAAGTGGGTGTCAGACATTGGCACGAGTGGAGAAACCACACTATTCAAAGGAAACGACCGCGAAACATCGTCCGTAGAAAAGCTGCAAATTACTAATTGGCTTGAATTCAAAGAGTTTGTGGGGCGGCTTCGACCCGAGTCGTTTGTTTTCAGGGGACAATCTAAACCGTGGCCATTAAGAACCGCTTTTCACAGAACGAATCGGTCGGATTTGATCCCATTCATCGATCGCGACATGCCAAAGTTGAACGATCACCTATCTAGCAAGTTGAAACATCTCTACGATTTGTCTGATCCTACGATGAACGCTTCGTTTTGGGCGCTTGCCCAGCACCATGGATACCCAACACCACTTTTGGATTGGACATATTCGCCGTACGTTGCCGCTTACTTCGCGTTTCAAGGCGTTTCGCCAGATCGGGTAGACGGAAACGTTCGCATTTTTCTGCTCACCCAAAAGTGGCGGGAGAAGGGTTACAGCCCTTTCTATATTACGCACTCATATCCGTTGGTCATGCTGACGGATCCAATTAGCCTACATAACGACCGAAGCGTGCCGCAGCAGTCACTGATGATGGTTTCGAACATGGACGATATCGAGGCCTTCATAAAGTGGCATGAGTCCATCGACGACGACGTATATCTTCGTGCGATTGATTTACCCATCAGCGATAGAAAGCGAGCATTGCGCGAGTTAAGATTCATGGGAATCGGAGCAGGTAGTTTATTCCCAGGTATTGATGGCACCTGCCAGGACTTGAAAGAGCGTTTCTTCCCAATCGAATAAAAAACCGACGCGCATTTCAATCCCCCACACTCCCTCAAAATTGATTGGAAGACGGGATGAGGTTAGACCTCCACATCTGCCGTTCTCCACGGCTGAGCTGTGCTCAGACCGTGGAGCCCAGCTCGTATTGGCGCGTCTTGTCATGGGGGAACAAGTTGTGATGGGCCCCACGATCTCGCTGCGCTCGTCGTGGGGAACGGCGGGGTTTAATCCGACCGGGTTCAGCCTGCGCTATAGTCCAGTCCATGATCATCCATCGCTATCTTCTGGCTCATTACAAACAAGTCCCGGTCTATTTCTGGCCGATCCTGTTCTTTGAGCTGTGGCGGGTGGATCGCTGGAGCGCCGAGACCGGACGACAAGCCTTTGTGCAAGTCGACCGCTATGGCCGCGCCTGGGTGCCGTATTTTGAAGGCATGGCGCGCAATTTTGCGGCTTATGATATTGCGACGCGGTTTTATTCACCGAGCGACGTTGATGCGCTGTGCCCGGATGTTTTTGAACAGGCGGTCGCCACGCTCTCCGTAGACGCCTGCGAAGGCGGGGGTCCAGGGCCCGACTTCACCACCATTCTCAGGGGTACGTTCCTGCCATGGATCCCTGCTTTCGCAGGCATCGGCGGAGGCGGGAAACAGGTGCGGCTGGACCCGGGATAGGCCCAGCCTAATCCTCATTTCTCGCCGCGCCCACGCGTGCGTGGTCTAATTCTGCCAAATCCCATGCTCTATTCCGCCCAGGAAATAGATCGCGAAAATCCCTTCGCCGGGGATGGGCGTGGCCCGCATGGCAAACTCTGCCCCTGCCGCTTCTGCGGCCGCAATGGTTGCTTCAATATCGTCGGTCAGAAGATAAGGCCGCACCACAGGGGCTTCATCCTCGCGCATCGGGCCGCGCACGGAAATCCGGCCGCCGCCCGTCAGCGCTGCTGTGCGGGCATTGCCGAGCATGGCGACCGGGTCGCTGAACGTGACGCCATGCTGCGCACTCAGGGCCTGAACCGTAGCGTCAACTTCGGGCGTGACGATTTCGAGATATTGAACTTGCATTTCAGCCTCCTGCACAGCCTTCGTACGGCGTCTCTCTGATCGGAGTTAATCATACACGGCAGACCCGCGAAAGAGGCCTGCCCGCACCTTGCCGCATCTGTTCCTTGCGAGCGCCCGAATCCGCACCTAGCGTCGTGAATAGGGATAGAGGGAAGAAAAATATGCGTTTATTTCAATCTGCGATACTGAGTCTGGCGGCTGTGGCCGCGCCGCTTTCAGCCCAGGCCTTTCAAGGCAATCTGTATTATTGCGGCGAGGCTGGCGACGCTGAACTCTATGTCGATTTTGACCTCTTCGATAAAGAGATTGCGCGCTATTATGCGATCGTGCCTGGCGGTTATGGCGGCGCGCCCGTGATCACAGACCTGAAAGCCGTGCCCGGCATGCCGAACCCGGTCTATGCCGCGGATGATGTCTCGCTCAGCATGGAGACAGACAGCGCGACGCTAAACGATACGCTTGAGAGCTTTAGCTGCAAACATGTCGACCGCGCCGATATGACGGCCCCGCCGCAAGCGGTGATGCTGGCCGATGGCAATTGGCTGGAAACGCCGCTTGGTAAGCCGGGCAAGTCGTGGGCAGGCATCCTGCGAGCCGGGCCGGGAACGGATTATGAGCGCGTCACCAGCCTGAAGCTGGACCAGCCGGTGACTCTGGTGGCCCGCACCGAGATTGAGAGTGATGGCTTTGCCTGGTACCGGATCAAACTGGAAAATGGCATGACCGGCTATAAATGGGGCGGCATCTTGTGCGACCCCTCCGGCACAGAGACTGGCACATATAATGAGGATGGCTGCGTCGAATAAGAAAATCCGGCGGCGATGTCGGGATTGTCACGCCTCAAACGTCTGAACGTTACAGACGCAAAAATTGAGGAGACCTGAATGACTTTTAAAACACGCATTTTGCTGATGGCATTCGCTATCAGCGCGCCGCTAGTCGCCGCCGCAGAGCCAGAGCCTGCGCCGTCCTTCGACGTGCTAGGCAGCTGGCAAAGCGCCTGCGATGCCTGGGGCACGCCTGCGACGTGCACAACGATCTGGTCGTCAGGCAAGCATCAGAGCCACCTGGTGCAGGACTATACGATTGTCAGCGTCGAGGGCGAGGCGCAGATCTTTTCCGGACGCGGATTGTACCGTGTCGTCGACGGCGCTGTGGACGGAATCTGGGAAGACTCGCGCGGCCAGATCCTGCCACTGGCGGGGCGCTATGCAGACGGCGTGCTGAACGTCATCTGGGGCGACGCGTCGCGCGAGATCGGACGGTCGGTCTATACGCTCAGCGACGAAGGATTGCAGGCCGTCGATTCCGTCCTGACGGAAGAAGGCTGGCGCCCGTTCATGACGATAGAATACGAGCGCAGCGCGAACTAACGCCGTTCAAACCAGGAGGAGAAAGGAGCCCTCAGCCCGGTTCATCGAACGAGCGCAGCGAGGATCGGGAACCCGCTTCGTCCGGCAGGCGCCCCGCGCCTCCGCGCCGGACAAGAATCAAGGTCTGGGACCGAAGCTGGTATGTCCTGGTTCCAATGTGCGCCGCGCATGGTGCACAAAGTCGACGAGCAAAGGCCGCGTGTCGCGCGGGTCAATGATCTCCTCGGCATAGAAGGCTTCCGCGGTGCGGAAGGGCGAGGCAATCGCGTCGAAACGCTTATAGAGGCTTTTAAGGTAAGCCTCCTTGTCTTCGGCTTCGAGGATTTCCTTGCGATAGGCGGCTTCGATACCGCCGGCCATTGGCAGGCTGCCCCAGTCACCGCTCGGCCAGCAATAGCGCCACTTGGCTTTGGACGGATTGAACATCGCGCTGCCGGCCAGGCCATAAGCTTTGCGGATGACCACCGCGCAGATCGGCACTGTCGCCTGATACACCGCCGCCATGGCGCGGACGCCTTTGCGCGTGACCCCTGCGGTCTCGTGCTTCACGCCGCAAGCAAAGCCTGGGCAGTCGACAAAGTGGATGACGGGGAGATGAAAGGTGGAACAGAGGTCCATATGGCGGGTGACCTTGTCGCAAACATCAGCTGTCCAGGCACCATCGAGGAAGAATGGGTCGCCGGCGAGAATGCCGACCGGGTGGCCATCGATCCGCGCAAAGCCCGTAACGATGCCCCGGCCCCATTGCTCGCCAATTTCAAAGAAGCTGCCAGTGTCAACGGTAGCCGCAATAATCTTGCGCGGCTTGTAAGGCGTCTTGCCATCCGTCGGAACGATCGAGATCAGTTCTTCTTCCTTGCGCTTCGGATCATCCGTCGGCGCCGTGACAGGCGGCAATTCATGAACCGAGGACGGCAAGTAAGAGAGGAATTGGCGCGCCGCTTCGAACGCGTCGGCTTCTGATTCCACGACGGCGTCGACTGTGCCATTGCGAGCCTGGATCTGCCAGCCGCCCAGCTCTTCCTTGGTCACGTCCTCACCGAGCGCCCGGGTCACCGGAGGACCCGCAACAAAGACCTGGGACAGCTCTTTAACCAGCACGGAGAAATGGCTCGCGGCCAGACGCCCTGCGCCCATTCCGGCGCACGGACCAAGACCGAGCGAGACATAAGGCACTTCAGCCATGCCGGAGACAATCAGCTCCCAACCCGGGGTTTCGGGAATATATGTGCGCGGATCCTGCTCGAACATCTTGATCGAGCCACCACCGCCAGTGCCGTCAATCAGTTGGACCAGCGGCATGCGATAGTCCTGGCTCTGCTTGAGAGACTGTAACAGCTTGCCTCGGATTGATGCATCTGCCGCGCCGCCTCTGACGGTGAAATCGTCACCGAGGATGAAGACCGGACGCTGATTGAGCGTCGCCCGCCCCATCACTGAGTTCGACGCCATGAACGTCTCAAGCTCTTCGTCCGACCCGTAAGTCGCCCGGCCAGCAATCTTGCCAATCTCGTGAAAACTCCCCGGATCGGCCAGAAAGGCCACGCGTTCACGGACGGTCAGCTTGCCCCGCCCCTTTTGGCGCGAGACTGGCTCGTCACCCCCCATATGCTCCGCCAGACGTTCGCGGCGGCGCAATTCTTCGATCGATTTTTCCCACGACATGGTTCTGTTTCGAAGCCTTCCGTAGCGGCGGGTCAAGGCTAAATTCCTGTCTCGGTTTAGAACTGGGTTTCAAGATGCTGCAGTTTACGTAAGCGGTACCCTTGCATCGCTCTGTCAGGCCTGCTTTACCAACACTAGGAGCATTATACACAGGGAGGCTTCCTCATGGATCTCGCAGAACTCACAACTAAAGCAGCCGCAGCCGTCGCTGGCGGTGACAGTGGCTTCGCTAAAAAAGTCAAATTTGACTTTGGTGATGCCGGCAGATTGTTCATCGACGGCGCTGCTGGCGTTGCAAACAATGACGATGCAGAAGCTGACGCAACGGTCAAAGTAGACTGGGACGATTTCGGCAAGCTGGCTGCTGGCCAGATGGACCCAACCATGGCGTTCATGCAGGGCAAACTGAAAGTTGTCGGCGACATGTCCGTCGCGATGCAGCTGCAAACAATTATGAGCAAGCTCTCTTAAGCTTGATAGAGTGATGATTTGATTGAAGGCCTCATCCGGCTTAGACGCTGGATGAGGTTTTTCATTATTGGGACGACCCTATGACTGAGCAGACACCAGATCGCCCAGATCGCATTGTCGATGTGCCCGGCAATCCACGCCCTGAAGGCGCCCGCATCATCTGGTTCGAAGGGGTTGGCGGACGTCGTCTTCGCGCGTGTCTGGCACCTGCCACAGTAGAGACTGCGCGTGGCACGTGCATTGTCTGCCCAGGCCGCACGGAATTCATCGAGAAGTATTTTGAAGTTGCCCGCGAACTTCAGGACCGCGGTTTTGCTGTTCTGATCATAGACTGGCCTGGCCAGGGCCTGTCACAGCGCCTGCTGGAAGACCCTCAGAAAGGTCATATTGACCGATTTGAGACCTTTATGGGCGCGCTGCGCAATGGTCTGGATGCGATGGAAGAACTGCCACAGCCATATGTCTCGCTGGCCCACTCCATGGGCGGCGCCATCGCGCTGGCGGCGATTGGCCAGGGGCTGGTTAAAGTTGAAGCTGCCGCCTTTTGCGCGCCAATGTGGGGCCTGCCGCTGGGACGCGTGCAGCGTTATTTCATCTGGGCGATGCGGGTGATGGGACGCGCCGACGATTTTGCTCAAAAACCTGGTCCGCCGGAGAAGTTCGAAGACAATATCGTCACTTATGACGAACCCCATTGGCAGATGAATCGCGATTTGACTGATGCCGCGCCGGAGCTTTCGCTTGGGCCCGTCACATGGGGCTGGCTCGGCGCTTCGCTCGACATATTCGGCCGAATTTCAAAGCCAGAAGTTTTGCGCGCCATAGACATTCCGGTCTTCGTCGCCAGTGCTGCAGATGAAAAACTGGTCGATAATCGGTCGCACGCGCATGTCGCGGCGCACTTACCAAAATGCGAGCACGTCACTGTCGACAATGCAATGCATGAAATCCTGATGGAAAAACCCGACAAGCGAGCTGCCTTCTGGGCCGGCTTTGACCGCATGTTGGAACGCGGGAGTATCTAACGCCTAGTCGGCTTTGAACCCGGCATCCTTATGGGCGCCATCACAGAAAGGCTTATTGGCCGATTTCCCGCAGCGGCAGAGATAGGCTTTACGTCCCGACCAGGCCTTGCGGCCCGATCCGGCACGAATGACAAAATTGCCTGAGACTTCGATCGGGCCATCCGGAATGCGTTTGATTTCAAGTTGGCCGCCGCTTTCAATCTCCGCCAGACCCGTGTCACCGACCGCGCCTGCATCTCGAAAATCGGCACCGCGATGTGAGTTGTCGCAAAACGGCTTGTTCTTAGACTCCCCGCACCGGCACAAAGCGGCGCGGCGAGAGACGCTGTGCATGTCTGCGCTGGCCCCGTCGACGACGAGATCACCGGAGACGTAAAGCGGGCCATCATTTGCGACATGGACTTCATTATCGCCAGGCGCTGGCTCTGTTTCCAGTGAACCATCATCATTGCGCACTGAGAGTGCCCCAGTGGGACAGCGGGCAACCACGGTTTTGACATCGTCCTGGTCGGCAAAATCAGGATCGCACCAGGGGTCACGTCCAGCAACGAATAAGTCGCCTTTAGCACGTCCGCATTCGCCGACATGGATACACAATCGCCGATCCCAAGTGACTGTTTGAGCTTTGCCTTGATACTCAAAAATCGTGGTTTTCGACATGATGTGCTCCGTTGGTTTTCAGGACTTAATGGGCGTTCGCCTCAGACTGAAGATGAGTGTAGTTCTGGATACCGATCCGTTCGATCAAGTCGAACTGGGTCTCGATATAGTCGACATGCTCTTCTTCATTGTCGAGGATTTTGCCGAACAGATCGCGGCTGACATAGTCCCGGACTTTCTCACAATGCTCCATCGCATCGCGCAGAAGCGGGATCGCATCTTCTTCCAGCGCAAGATCGCATTTGAGAATTTCCTCGACACTTTCGCCAATCCGCAGTTTGCCGAGATCCTGCAGATTTGGCAGACCGCCGAGGAACAGAATACGTTCGATCAGCCAGTCGGCGTGATTCATTTCCTCGATTGATTCCTTGTGCTCATAATCGCCGAGCTTGCTGACGCCCCAATCCTTCAACATGCGGGCATGCAGGAAATACTGATTGATCGCTGTAAGTTCGTTTTTCAGCGCCTGATTGAGGAATTCGATGACTTTTGCGTCGCCTTTCATGGGGCCACTCCGTAAGATTACCTATTGCAGCACTAACTAGTCTTGTTCGATGAGAAATCAAGAAAAAATGCAATAAAAACAGTTGCGTATGATAGTGCGAAGCATTTGCAAGGCGACTGAAAATCAGTCGCAACCCAACCTCAGAGAAAGCCGATAAAAATCACCGCACTAAAGCAGGCTGACTATTCCGCGGCTGCCGCCACGCGCATTGCATAGATTTCGTCCAGTTGCTCATCCATCGCTGCCGCGACCATGATCACCGTATCAATCGACTTCAGAAACCAGTCCTGGTCGATCTTGTCGAAATCATCCCCTGGCTGGTGATAGTCCGGATGGTCTTCAACGCCAAAATAGAGATGCGGAATGCCAGCGCGGAAAAAGGCGGCGTGATCCGATAACAGGGTCCAATCTTCACGTCCGTCCCCTTCGTCAAAGCCCATTTGCAGATCCACGGGCGCGCGTGCCGCGATGTCGGTTACGGTCGGCTTCATATCAGGCCAGTGATGAGTTCCTGAGGCCCACAATTTGCCATTGTCGCCGCGCGCCAGCATGTCGAAATTTATGTTGAGCGCGACAGTGTCGAGCGATTGATGCGGTTCAGCAACAAAGGCAATCGATCCGCCGAGACGGTCTTCTTCAGCGTCAAAAGCCAGGAAGGTCACATTGTGCAGCGGCGGGTTTTCCACGAAATATTCGGCCGCCGCGAGAAGCCCGACTGTGCCAGAGGCATTGTCATCGGCGCCATTGTAGATCTCGCCATCGATCACGCCGACATGATCATAATGCGCCGTGATGATCATCGAGATCTCATTTGAACCTGTGCCGGCGATTTGACCGATAATGTTGACGCCGCTCTTGGCTGGCGCCGCGTCCGCGCCGGTTTCGGGGTCGGCAAACGTTCCATAAGTGAAGGGATGCTCATAGCTCTCGCCAGCCGGGGCGACGCCGAGCGCTTCGAACCGCTCAATAATCATCGCGCGGGCGCGAGCGCTTTCTTCAGTGCCGACTTTGCGCCCTTGCATCTCATCAGCGCTCAACGCTTCCAGCATTTCGATGGCTGGCCCGGCATCAAACTGTGTCGGCTGATAGCTTGTATCAGACCCGCAGGAAGCAAGCGCAAGCATCAGAACAGCGCTGGCGGTCAATTTCGTATTCATCAGGGTGCGTCCTCGAATTTGGGTTTCGGTCAAAGCCATTACGCCGTCAGAAAATCACGCTTGCCAATGCTCACGCCTTGATGGCGCAGCAGGGAGAAAGCGATAGACGCGTGAAAGTGCAGATTGGGCAGCACGAATGTCGAGAGGTATTGGCGCCCTTCCCAATTCACCGTCATTGGCCCGAGCGGGATTTCCAGAACTTGCATCGCGTTCGCGTCCATGGCGGCATCATCGACGCTTTGAACGAACGCATTGGTCGCTTCCAAACGCGCAATTAGTTCATCAATCGTGCGCTCCGTGTCAGGAAAACTCGGCATCTCCATACCCGCGAGCCGGGCGGCCCCGCGCGCGGCTGTATCTGCCGCCATTTGATATTGCCGCAATAAGGGGTGCATGTCTGGGAATAGACGGGCCGCCAGAAGGACACTTTCTTCGATCTCGCGTTCGGCGGCATAGGTTTTGGCTTTCATCAAAGTTCCGGCCATAGCGGGCAGGATTTGTCCGGCCGATGACTTCATCATGTAAGACATCAATTCACTCATCAAATGCTCCAAAATTCTCTTGTTTGACGGCACAATGCCGCGTTTGTTGCAGTCTACCAGAAAAAAATCTGATCCAGTTTGAAAGCCCGTGCGTAAACGTCATCAGAGAGAGCAATCTCTCTTCGCATTGATCGGCGTGAGACGTTTCCTCCCTCCTCGCTTTCCGCCCCGATGCGAACTCACTTCTGGTCCATCGGAGCTATGTGCGCTTCCGCCATATATTCGATGGACCTCATTTCATGCAGTCGGCTCGCCGTGCGCTGAAATTCGAAGCTGCCATCGCCCTCAGGATACAATTGCTCAGGCTCCGCTGCGGCGCTCGCCACCAGTTTGACCTTCGCTTCGTAAAGCGTGTCGATCAGCGTCACGAACCGCGCCGCTTCATTGCGTTTGGTCGGCTCCAGGACCGGGATATTTTCAAGCAAAACTGTATGAAACGTCGCGGCGATGGCGCGGTAATCCTCAGCCCAGAGCGGCTGAGCGCAGAGCTCGTCAAACCCAAAGCGCGCCACACCTGCCGCTTCACGCGTAACAGGCACTTTGCGACCTTTGACAGTCAGCATGCAGCTTTGCGGCGCGGCGCCGAGCGTCAGGCGTTCAAACGTCCGATCGAGGGCTGCGCGCCCCTCTGCGACGCTGTACCAGACGGGCGCCTCGGTCAGGCGCTCGAGACGATAATCACGCTCAGACGCCAGCTCGAAAATTTCTGACCGGTCTTTCAATAAATCGATGAAGGGCAGGAATAAATGGCGGTTGAGCCCGTGCTTATAGAGTTCATCCGGGTGCCGGTTTGAAGTCGCGACCACCGTCACGCCGCGCTTGAACAAGTCTTCAAACAGGCCTGCCAGGATCATCGCATCAGCAATCTGAGTGACTTGAAACTCGTCAAAGCAGATCAGTTGCGCCTCAGCAGCAAACTGTTTGGCGACTGGGAAAATTGGATTGGATACATCGCGGCGTTTGCGCGCCTCGTTTAAACGATCCTGCACGCGGCCCATGAATTCATGGAAATGCACACGCATCGCTTTGACTGGCGCTTCGGCATAAAACAGATCCATCAACATCGATTTGCCGCGGCCAACCCCGCCCCACAAATAAAGCCCCTGAGCTGGCTTGGGTTTCGAGAACCAGCCGCCTTTGCCGCTCGACTGCAATCGTTTCAGGACATCATCCAGTTTCAGCGCCGCATCGATCTGCGCCGGGTCCCGCGTCAGAGCGCCAGACGCGATACGCTGTTCGAGAATATCTGAAACCGTCCCCAAACTCAGCTGCCTCCGAGCGCCTGTGCGACTTGCGTCGAGAAGTTCGACAGGGCCGTCGGATCCATCAGAATGGTCGCCACAATGCCGGCCAGTGCGCCGCCTAAATGCGCCTCATGCCCAATCGACTTATTCTCGCGCTGCGACAGGATCGCAGACCCGACCAGGAACAGCACGCCGAGAAGAACCGCCGGCATGAAGAATGGAATTGGGAAAATCATCATCTGCTCGAATGGGCGGAACAGAATGAAGGCCATGACAATCCCGGATGTCGCGCCGGACGCGCCGAGCGCACGGTATGAAGGCTTTGTCTTATTCTCCAGCAAGGCCCAGCCGTTACCACCAAGCAAGGCGGCGAAATAGACAACCAGATATCCCGTCGTGCCCATGGTTTGCTCGATATATCCGCCAAACATGAAGAGCACATACATATTGACGAACAGATGCAGGAAGCCGCCATGCAGAAACCCGCTCGTGACCATGCGGTGCCATTCTTTCTGCTCCAGGATCGGGCCGACATGGAACAGGTTCTTTGCCATGAACGGCCCATTCGAAAGGGCAAACAGGCTGGCAATAATGTTGGCGGCGATCAGTAAAGACGTGACCGGTGTAGCAAGAAACTGATCCATATATTCGCCCTAGCCTATTGCGGCGCGGTCTGCATCCCGTTTTCTGCGCGCTAGAGCAGTCCGTGATACAGATCCGGTCGGCGGTCGCGGAAAAAGCCCCACGCGGCGCGTTCGCGCTCGATCGCGTCGAGGTCGAACTTGGCCGTGATAATGCCCGCTTCCGCACGATCCAGGTCCGCGAGGATTTCGCCTGTCTCGTCGGCGATAAAGCTCGTTCCATAGAACACCTGACCGTCTTCATCACCAATTCGATTTGCCGCGACGACTGGAATGACATTGCTCACTGCGTGGCCTTGCATGGCGCGGCGCCAGCGCGCCGCGGTATCCAGTGTTTCGTCCTGAGGTTCGGCCCCAATCGCGGTTGGATAGAGCAGGATGTCCGCCCCCAGCAGCGCCATGGCACGCGCCGCCTCCGGAAACCACTGATCCCAGCAAATCCCAACACCAATGCGCCCCTTTTGCGTGTCCCAAACCCGAAAGCCCGTATTGCCAGGTTTGAAGTAGAATTTTTCCTGATAGCCAGGCCCGTCCGGGATATGGCTCTTGCGATACACACCGAGCAAAGTGCCATCCGCGTCGATCATCACGACGGAGTTGAAATATTCCGGCCCGTCTTTCTCGAAAATGGAGACCGGGATGACGATGCCGAGCTCCACGGCCAGTGCCTGCATGGCCAGAACCGCCGGATGGTCACGCCAGCCATAAGCGCTCGCGAAATGAGCCTCATCCTGCGTTTTGCAGAAATATTGATCGCTGAACAATTCCGGCAGCAGAATGATCTCCGCACCGCGCCCGGCTGCATCGCGGACAGATGCTTCAGCGCGCGCGATATTGGCAGCGATATCATCTTTCTCGAACGCCAATTGCAGCGCGGCTACGGTCATGTGTCGGCTCATTTGGGATCCTCCAGTCGGGATGGGACTTGCTGGGTCATGCAATGGAAGGCGCCGCCGCCAGATAGAATATTTCGCGCCGGCAATCCAATAATCGCGTGGTCGGGCAATGCTGCATCCAGGGCGGTGATCGCTTGCGGTGCGTAAGTGTCTTCATAGACCGGCAGGAAGACATGCGCATTGCTGATCACGAAATTCATATGGCTGGCAGGTAAGGCCATGCCAGCCTGATCCAGAATTTTTCCAGGGGATGGAATTTGGATCACGTCCAGACCAGCGGCGCGCAAGTCTGATTGAATCGCGCTGAGCCTCGCTTGATTTGGGTCATCTGGACCCGAAGGTGACTGACAGACGACTCTGCCGGGCCCGATGAAGCGGGCAATATTGTCGACATGACCGTCGGTATGGTCATTTTGTAAACCCTCACCGAGCCAGATCACCTGGTCGACACCTAAGCTTTGCTTCAGCGCATATTCGGCAAGTTCTTCCGTCCATTCGGCATTTCGATTGGGGTTCAGCACGCATTGCCGGGTTGTCAGCAATCGGCCAGCGCCATCCAAATCGATCGCCCCGCCCTCAAGCACGAAGGCATGCGATTTGGGTTCAATCTTCTCGACACTGGCAATGCCGCCAGCCGTCATTGTGTCGCCCGTCATGACGAATTTGCCGCCCCAGCCATTGAACTCGAAATCAAGCGCGGCAGCGCGTCCGGCACGCCGGGCGAAGATCGGGCCAGTGTCGCGCAGCCAGATATCACCAGCTGGCAGAGTGTGCAGCGACACGCGGCCTTGCGCCACGTCTGCCTCAAATGCGAACCAGGCGCTGCCATAGGCCTCGCGCGACCCGCAAGCAATACGCACCGGCGTGACCTCGCAAACCGCTTTGACAAAGCTCGCAATTTCGGACCGCGCGCTGTCAAAAGCCACGCCCCACTCGCCCCGCAAATGCGGCCAGCCGACCCAGATCGCGGCCTGCGGCGCCCATTCAGGCGGAATGTAGGTGAATGGCTCAGTCATCGCCGCGCCTTTGCCATAGCTGGCCCTAAAGCACAAAGAAAAAGGGCGGTGCTTTCTGCACCGCCCTTTTCGGATAAATTGGTCGTCTGGTTTAGAATTCGAAACGAAGTCCGACGCGGATCTCGTAGACAGAATTGTTCAGGCTGCGGAAGCCAGACGGATCATTGTCGAAATCGGTAATGCGGTACACGCAGTCACCAGCACTCAAGCAAGTTGTGCGCGGTTGGTCACCCTCAAGCGCGGTCGCAGCATCAACACCGTTTGCCGCGACGTCTGCGGCAGAAACGATATCTGCGTTCAACGTTCCTTGCGGGAAGCTCGGTGCATTGACCCGTGTGCCCCATTCATCATTCAAAAGGTTCCCAACGTTTTGAACGTCGAACACGAACTTCAACTTGTTCTCGCCAACATACTTCGCTGCAAAGTCGTTGAAGAATGGCAGCTCTTGCTGGTACTGGAAGTCCCAACGCTGGTTCCACGGACCTTCATCATTGTTGCGTTCTTGAATGCCTTGGCTCAGGCCGCGAGCATTCACGAAATCGACGAATGCGGCTTCGCCATCAAAAGTGTCATTCGCAAATGCGCTTGTGACCACCACGTTGGCATCATTGATGACGCCTCCACTGATTGCCGGAACATAAAGTAGGTCTGTTCCGCTCGGATCTTCACCGTCACCACTCGATCCAAACAACGCATTGTCTGCGTTCCGGAAGGTCTCAAACGCATAAGTGAACGGCGACCCTGAGGTAATCTGTCCAAATAGATTGAAACGGCTTTCCAAGTCGCCAAAGATCTCTTTCTCATAAGAGAGATTGACCTTGAACGCGTGCTCAATCTGGAACTCAGAAACGCCCGCGCTTGGATTGTTACGATCGAAATCACGAATTGCACGGAAGTTCGAAACACCGCGTGACGATGTACCCGGCGTCACGCCCTCAATGTCTTGGAATGCATATGACACGAAGAAACCAAGGCCATTGTCATAGTCTTTCGACAAAGACGCAGACAAAGTCGTAGATGACCCATCATCGAAATTAGTCAGCGCAATCGCGTTGCTGATTCCCAAGTCATCCAGGTTTGCATAGATCGGACGCCCGTCAGGTGCGACACCAGCTGGTAGTGATCCCGCCAACTGAGTTTGCGCCAAGTTCTCCCAACGGAAGCCCTTGTTCACATCCGTATAGAGAATTTGGAAGCTTGCTTGATAGTTATCACCAAAATCGATCCCCCACTGGTCGAAGACCAAATCGAACTCTTGGTCCAGGCGCAAGCTGGCTTTCCAGTCAGACGGTGTCTCGAAATCTGGGCTGATGATATCGATTGGACCCGGAGCATTCGCGTCGTTCGCTGTGATAGCGGCCAAAAGCGACGCCGGAGTGCCATTCGCGGGGTTGGTGTTTGCAACGTCGGATGCCTGCGCAAAGAAGACAGGCGGGGTAAACGCGTTTGATGTCCACACTTTCGGATCACCACCACCATAAAGCCCAAGGCCGCCGGTGATTCGTGTTCGATCGAATGGTGTGTAATCAAAGCTGACACGCGGCATAATCAGGTCGTTACCGTCAAGATTCTGGGTATTTGAGAACCCATAAGCATCTTGGAAGAACGTACGTTCTTGAGGTTCGTCGTCCTGAATAATGCGCTCATAGCGAAGACCATAATCGAGGCGGAATTCAGGGGTAATCTGCCAGCTGTCCTGGGCAAACAGCGCCAGTGTATTGTACCCCCAAACGGCGCGGATGTCTTCGCGGTTTCCGGTATCTGGCAGCTGGACCTGGATACTATCGGCAAGACCGTTGCTCAAATTGTCGAGGCCATCATAGTTAAACAGGCCAACCGAACGCTGGGCAAACAGATTGTCCAACTCGTAATCCTGCCATTCACCACCAGCGGTGATATAGTGATCGCCCAAGACGTAGTTCGCAGCGGCAAACAGTTGCAGGCGTTCATCTTCAAACGTGTTCCCCTGGCGGAAGCGGTCACAACCACCTGAGAATGATTCAGTTTCACCAGCTTCGATGTAACCTTCGAATGGCGTGCCGATCAGGTCGTCGCCATCAATATCGATATCCCAGAAGCCAATCGTATCGCCCGCGTTACAGAACTGACCGCGAGAGTAGTCTTTGAAATTCAAGCGGAGTTCGGTCGAGAGGCGAGGCGTCCAATCCGAGAACAGCTGCGCGGTATACGCTTCGAGCTCAGTTGGAGTTGCGTAATAGGCGGATTGAAAGGTCGTTTGACCAACCCCAGAAATGCCAGTTTCCTCAGTGCTTTGATACGTCAAAGACGCACGGTGATCATCATTGATATTCCAATCAATCTTCGCGAGATAACGCTCAGATGTAACAGGATTTGAGACTGTATTTGGGCGACCGCCGAGATCGAAACCATAGGTATCCAGGACGATCTGATTAATCTCGTCATAGATCAGCGGATTGATATTGTCATCAATATCAGCCTGAGTGAAGTTGCTCGAAGAGCCCGATTCAAACTCGTCATAGGAGACCAGAAAGAAGAGCTTATCTTTGATGATCGGGCCGCTAAGCACGAAACCGTACTCTTCTTCTTTGAACGCCGGCTGTTCGACTATTTGGCCTTCAGTGACGTTGCCGAGATAATCTTCGTCTTGGCGATAATAATAAACCGCACCGTCAAATTCGTTGGTACCTGACTTAGTAACGACGTTAACAAGACCGCCGGTAAAGCCGGAAGAGGTTACAGAGTAATCCGAGGCAAGAACAGAAGCGCTCTCGATAACATCCAGCGAAACTGGCGCGCGAGCCGTTGCATAGGTCGAGTCAGAGAGGCCAAAATCGTCTTGCTGGAGAGACCCGTCAATTGCCAGAGCGTTGAAGCGTGGGTTGGCACCCGCAATCGACAATTGACCCTCACCACTCGAGAAAGCCAATGGATCGCGGACAAGCGTTGCGACGAGGTCACGCTGCGCCGATGGTTGATTTAGAATGTCGTCAGATGAGAACGCGCTGCCGACGCCTGTCCCGACTTCGAGACCTGTTCCAGCCGTGCCAACAATAACGATGGTTTCGAGCTCTCGCGCCTCATCAGCAACCGAAATCACCAAACTGTTTGAAGATGGCTGCAAGAAAACGTTATCGAGTTCGCCAGTGAGACCAGATGTCGTCGAGCTAATCGCGTAGGGCCCGCCTACTTGCAAACCAGATGCGAAGAAAACACCATTGTCAGATGTGGTCGTTTGCTTGGTCGCACCGGTTCGCGTATTTACGATTGTCACGGATGCCCCTGAAACAGGCGCGCCAGACGCGTCCACCACTTGACCATTAATGTTAGAAGACGTGACCTGAGCCTCAGCCGGAGCGACGATCGCTGCGGTCATCATGGAGGCAGCGGCCACCCCGGATAGGAGTTTCCAATTGGACATGAGTTTCCCCTCAAAAAAACAATTAGCAGGACGGGCAGGATCGCCCACGAAGACTATTTGATGCGCCCTTAGGTCTTGCACATAACAGAAATGTGACAGTCTCATGAGACATCTGTGAATGCCCTGACTCAATCGGTTGGCATTGCAAATAAGCCACACATGCCACGAAGGGTTTATGTCATTCATTAAGGCGCTTAAGGGAATAAAATGGACGCTTTAATCTCACCCCTTGATCGCAATACCAAGCTCGCTTTCGCAATCATTGCGGGGCTTCTGGCTTTACGCCTTGTCCTCGTCCTGGCCTCGCCGCTCGAGCTGTATGCCGACGAAGCGCAGTATTGGCGTTGGGGGCAATCGCTGGAATGGGGCTATTACTCGAAACCACCGATGATTGCATGGGTGATTCATTTCTCGACGTCGATCCTGGGTGATTCTCAAGCCGGAGTGCGAATCCTGGCGCCGGTTTTTCACGCCATTGCCGCACTGATTCTGGTCCTGCTTTCGCGGCGCATGTTTGGAAGTCTGGCAGGCCTGTTCACAGCCATCACTTATCTATTGATGCCTGGCATTACCCTGTCATCGGGTGTGATTTCGACGGATGGCGTTTTATTCCCGTTCTGGTGCCTGGCTTTGTATCTGTTCTGGCGCCTGCGAGAAGACGACCTTGGCTGGCTTGGCGTGATCGCGCTCGGCGCCGCCATCGGGACTGGCTTTCTGTCGAAATATGCGATGCTGTATTTTGCCATCGGGATCGCTTTGACAAGTCTGATCGATGCCCCGACGCGCAAAGCCGTCTTGAGCCTGAAAGGCGCCGTCTTCATTGCCGTTGCCGCTTTGGTCTTCGCCCCGCATCTGGTGTGGAACGCCGCCAATGATTTCAAGACCGTCAGCCACACCGTCGACAATGCCAACCTTGGCGGCGAGCTTTTCAATCTCGATCATTTTCCGAAATTCATTGGCGATCAAATGGGCGTGTTCGGCCCGGTCAGCTTTATCGCCCTGATCATGGGAATCGCGTTTTTGCGCCCGAAGCCGCAGCTCGCCGATCTCGGCGACGCTGCGCATGCTCAAGGCGCCAAAGAGCGCTGGCTGGCATGTTTTATCATTCCGGTGCTGATCATCATCGCGGTTCAAGCCGTGCTGTCACGCGCGCATGCCAACTGGGCGGCGACCGCCTATCCTGCAGCGAGCGTATTCATTGGCGGCTTCCTGATCCGGGCCCGCGGCTGGCGACCGGCCTATTGGGCCGGGATCGCCCTACAAGGCTTGATTGGGACGCTTCTGGTCGTCCTTGCTTTGGGCCCGCCAAGCTGGAGCGCTGCGCTGGGACGCGACAATGACTTAAAACGCGTGCGCGGCTGGGATGATCTCTCACAACAACTCGCGCAGGAGATCGAGCGCCTGCAGCCAACCGTCGTCCTGGTCGATGAGCGAGAGATTTGGCACGGCATCGACTATTATCTACGCGACGAACTGGACGTGCCATTGATCCTGTGGCGCTTCAATCCTGGCCCGAAGAGTTTTGCCGAAAGCGTGGATCTGGCCGATCTCGACAGTTCGCGCGTTCTGGTCGCGAGTTATCGCTCGCATTTGCGGCCACGCATTCAGGCCGATTTTGCCACATGGCAACCAGAAGGATTTGTTGGCGTCGATCTCGGGCATCGCTCAAACGGTTGTCCGCTGCGCCGTGAATTGCGCCTTTATGTGACGAGCGATTACCAGCCATTGCCCCGCAATCAGGCCTGGATACGTCAATTTCAAACTGAAGATGCGGATGGAAATCTGGTCAACACTCACATAGATCGTCCAGAGCCCTGCCCCAAACCCTAGATTCCCGGCGAATCTCCACCCAGATAGTCCCCGCACATGGCCGTCCTTAAAGCGATCCTTGGTCCGACAAATACGGGCAAGACCCATTACGCGCTCGAGCGAATGATGGGGCATGTCACCGGCATGATTGGACTGCCGCTGCGGCTATTGGCACGCGAGATTTATGACCGGGTTGTTGCGGCCAAGGGCGAACGTGCGGTTGCGCTGGTGACAGGCGAAGAGCGCATTGTCCCGGACAAGGCGCGCTATTGGATCTGTACAGTGGAATCCATGCCGACGGATGTTTCGGTCGAGTTCCTGGCGATTGATGAAATCCAGCTCGCTGAAGATGATGATCGCGGCCACGTCTTCACTGACCGCATCCTCAATGCCCGCGGCACCCAGGAAACGCTCCTCCTCGGCGCCGAGACGATGCGCGACGTGTTGCGTGACTTGAATTTCGACTTGTCGACGGATGTCCGGGAACGATTTTCCACACTGTCTTATGCCGGCAAGAAGAAAATTACCAAGCTTCCAAAGCGGACCGCCATTGTCGGCTTCAGCGCCGACCGCGTTTATGCGATTGCCGAGGTCCTGCGTCGGCAAAAAGGCGGCTGCGCGGTGGTCATGGGCGGGCTCAGCCCGCGCACCCGCAATGCACAGGTCGAGCTCTATCAGTCAGGCGAAGTCGACTATCTGGTCGCCACGGATGCGATTGGCATGGGCCTTAATCTTGATGTCGACCGTGTCGCCTTTGCCGGCCGGTCGAAATTTGACGGCCGTCGCCATCGCTGGCTCAGCGCCGCTGAGATCGGCCAGATTGCTGGCCGAGCCGGACGCTTCAGGGATGATGGCGAATTTGGCGAGACCAATGATTGCCCCGAATTTGAAGACGACGTCGTGCGGGCCGTCGAAGATCATCGCTATGATTCTGTCACCGATCTGAATTGGCGCAATAGCGAGCTTGATTATCGCTCGATCAAAACACTGATCGCCAGTCTCGCGCGGCCCAGCCCTCATCCAAGCTTGCGGCAAAACCCGCATGGGTTGGATGAGTGGATTTTGCGCCGTATGGCCGAAGACAGCGTTGTAGGGCCCGACATTCGCGGGCAACGCAATGTTCGCAGGCTTTGGGATCTTGCCCGACTGCCAGATTTTCGCAAAGCCGGTCATGAAGGACATGGGCGTCTTGTGCTCGGTCTGGCCGAAACGCTTGCCGATCCAGATGCGCGTCTTGGCGACGCCGCGATGGAAGAAAGACTGTCCGCATTAGACCAGACTCTCGGCGATATTAGCCTGTTGCAACAGCGCCTGGCGATGATCCGAACATGGACTTACGCAAGTTTCCGGTCAGATTGGCTTGAAAAACCTGCATATTGGCGCGAAAGAACCCGGGATATTGAAGATCGCCTATCAGATGCGCTACACGAAGCGCTGACGCTGAGATTTGTCGATCGACGCACAACCGCCCTGATTGCTGGGCTAAAAAGGGAAGACCTCTTGACCACAGACGTTTCTGAAACAGGGGAAGTCACCATTGAAGGTCATGTTGTCGGCAAACTTGTCGGCCTGACATTCGAACCGGATTCCAAGGCATCTGACCTTGAGGGCAAGACCTTGCGCAGCGCCGCGATGCAAGCGCTTGAGCCGGTCATCGCCGAACGCTTAAAGGCCATTGCTGGGGCGCCAGAGGCAGCACTCACGCTGAATGAGTCCGCGCAAATCGTCTGGAACGATGTGCCGGTGGCTCAATTGCTTCAGGGGCCGCACTGGCTGGCACCCACTGCTGTCCTGATTGGCGGGCAAGATGCTGAGCTCCACCAGCAAGACGCCGCGAAGACCCGCGTCAATGAATGGCTGGGTGCCGAAATCCAGAAACGCCTGCCGACGCATTTCAAGCTCAAATTCTCACCGGATGAAACCCAGCTTGATGGCCTCGCCCGCGGGCTCGCCTTCCGATTGCTCGAAGCCGGCGCTGCCTGTGACTTGCGGGGCGAAGACCGGGCATTGCTGCCTGGACCCGATGATCGCACCAAACTGAAAGAAGCGGGTATTCGTTCAGGGCGCATCGCAGCGCATGTGCCAGACGCTCAGAAGCCTGCAGCGCAGCGCCTGATCGCATTGCTGCAGACCCTCGCAGACGGCCGTGATCGCAAGACCGCCCCCGAAGGCGCGGGCAGCTTTGAACTGGACGGCTCCTGGCCGGATGAGGACATTGCCGCACAAGGATATCTCCGTTTTGGCAAGCGCGCGGTGCGGGCTGACCTGGCAGAGCGCCTTGGATGGGAATTGTCCAAACGCCGCAAGGAAGCTGATCAAGCAAAATTTGAAATCCCTCCGGAGCTGGCCTCGATGGTGTCTTGTCCGCTCGAGGATTTTCACAATGTTCTCAAAGGGTTTCGCATCGCTCCGGCTGAGAAAGATGCTGAGACCGGCGTTGTGAAACTGTGGCGCTTCCAATCCAAAGCGCACCTCGATGCGCAGGAACAACGCCGCGCCGCCCGCAAACAATCGCGGCCAAGCTCGCCCAAAAAGGGCCCACGCAAAAGCCAGGAACGCCATCAGGGCAAGCGTCCGAATCATGGCGGTGGCCAACGTCGTCCGGCGCGCCGGGAACCTGATCCTGACAGCCCGTTTGCCGCCCTCGCGGCGCTTTTGCCAGACAAGCCGAAGCCCAAACCAAAACCCAAAAAGCGCAAACCCAAGGCGCCGAAACCTGCTGCGCCGGCGGCGTCTGCAGAAGCCAAAGCCGCGCCGGTAGAGGCGGCAGAGCCAGCACAGACACCAGAGACAAAGCCGACGAATGAGTGAACCGGCTGATGGCGGCATTCGCGTTGATATCTGGCTCTGGCGCGCCCGGTTTTTCAAGACCCGGGCGCTGGCCACAGATTATGTCAGCCGCAAAGGTATTCGGATCACCCGTCACGGTCAGACCCGGAAAACCTCGAAAGCTGGTCAGCGTATTGTACCGGGAGATGTGCTGACCTTCTACAAAGCCAAGACGATCGAAACAGTTGAGGTACTGGACGTCGGCGAACGACGCGGTCCGGCTGTCGAAGCTGCAGGGCTTTACAGACGCCCTGCGCCCAGCGCATAAGGCCAGCATGCTAGGGTTTCTTAAACGTCTTTTCAGCTCGGACGAGCAAATGCCGCCGGTTCGGGACCTTGATCCATATGAGGCTGCCGCAGCTTTGCTCGTCGAAGCAGCACTGGTGGATGGTGTCTACGCCAATCTCGAAAGCGATATGATTGCTGAGATCCTGGTTACCAGCTTCAATATGGATGCCAGCCGCGCCGACGAAGTGCTTCTGAACGGCGAACAGATCGCTGAAGATGCGACCGATACGCACGCCCTCACCCGGCACGTCAAAACATTGCCCTTGAGCGAACGATCGAGCGTTATAGAAGGCTTGTATCGCGTTTCACTCGCCGATGGCGAAGCCTGCAAGTACGAAGAGTCCTTTATCAGACATGTCGCCAGCTTGCTGCACATTGATGATGTTACGCGCGCGCATGCCCGCAAAAGAGCAGAACTAAACGCACCGTGACAGTCCTGTGCATTGACTTGTCCCCAGCGCGAAGCCATGTGCTGCGCTGCATTAGAAATTACTGAGTTTACTGATGACTTATATCGTCAAGGATGCCTGCATCCGCTGCAAATATATGGACTGTGTTGAAGTCTGTCCCGTTGATTGCTTTTACGAAGGCGAGAACATGCTCGTCATCGATCCTGACGAGTGTATCGATTGCGGTGTCTGCGAACCGGAATGCCCGGTTGAGGCAATCACCCCGGACACGGATGATGAGCCGGATGCGAAATGGCTGAAGCTCAATACTGAATACGCAAAAATCTGGCCGAATATCACGCGGATGAAAGAGCCTCCTGCGGACCGTGAAGAATTTGCGCAGAAGACCAATAAGCTGGCTGAATTCTTCAGCCCGAACCCAGGCGAAGGCGACTAGAACTCCGGGGTTGTTCGCCTCGGCGCTTTTGTATCGGAATATCTAGATCCGGATCGGGGCGCGATCGCCGAGGATCCAGCGCAGCAAATCGATGACATCGAAGGCCAGCGAAATCCCGATCACAAAGGCCGCGACGATCAACCATCGCGAAAACAAGGTCTTGGCGTAGGTTTGCCAGCCGCGCACCGTGACGATGTAGATCAATGTCGGTGTCCAGAAAATGATATGCCCAAGCCCCAAAAGCCGCGTGAAGCCAAACATGGAATACGCGACAATCGTGCCGATCATGCCGAGAACCGACCCGAGCAGGATCCACCGGGCTTCCCGATAGCTAAAGCTAAACGGGATGGCGAGCGCGAGCACCGCGACCATGAAATTCACCCAGACAATCACCCAGCCTGGGCTATTCGCCTGCATTTCTGCGTTAAACTGACTGAAGATCTCCACGTGTACCGCCTTTTATTCCTTCAGATTTCTGCCCGCCTTTATAACCGCTAACCGGACGTCGAGAAAAGTCCGGCCCGATAAATCGAAACACTGTTACTATTTTTCAAACAAATTCTCGAGATTTGCGAAGGCTTTCAGTTCGATCGCATTTCCAGACGGATCCGCGAAAAACATCGTCGCTTGTTCCCCCGCCTCGCCAGCAAAGCGAACATACGGCTCAATGATGAAATCAACCTGTCCGTCGAGGCGCTTCGAAAGCCCTCTCCACGTCTCCATGTCGAGGACAAGCCCGAAATGGCGCACTGGCACTGATTTGCCATCAACACCGGATGTTCCCGCAGCGGTGCAGTCCTCGGGCGACAAGTGCGCGACGATCTGGTGACCAAAGAAATCGAAATCGACCCAGTCGTCGCTACTGCGTCCCTCGGGGCATCCTAAAAGGCCACCATAGAATGATCGCGCCGCGGAAAGATCGTGAACCGCAAAGGCGAGGTGAAATGGCGGCATGTTCGGGCGCTCCTCAAAGGTCGACATAGAAAAAGCACGGCGTCTTGTCCGGATCATAAAAGCCGAATTCGCAACTGCCCCAGGGCTTTGTTTCGAGCGGCGCGGATATGCGGCCGTGTGAGGACCATTCAGCATACAGCGCCTCTAGCGCCTCGCGGCTGTTCAGCTTGATCCGCATCGCCATGGTTTGCGTCGTCTTGATCTCACCCGGTGTGAAAGTCTGCAAATGCAGCTCAAGCTCAACCCGGCCCATACCGGCATAAGATGCCGTCTCCACGTCCACCTGGTCGGCAAAAAGCGGCACAAATCCCAATTGCTGCCAGAACCTGATGGTTCGGGCGAGATCCGTGGTCGGACAAACAGGAGAGACCGTGGTAAACATGCGCGCCAATGTGGCCGAGACACGGCATTTGGGGAATAGCCGTGGCATGAAAAACGCGCAACATTTCAAAATGAAGGACGAGATATGATCAAAACCAGCGTGCTGACCGCGTTCATGCTGTCAATTTGCGTTTCGTGGGCCGTGGGCGAGACCGTCCCCGCACATCCAGACATGATGCAGCCGATCGACCTGTCCACGCCCGAAGCTGCAACGCATTCGATGATGCGCGCCATGTATCAAGCCGATTCTGAAATGGTCGATCAGGTTTTCATAGATGGTGCACAATTGCGGCGCGTCACGCCAGAAGGCGAGATCCGCCCCAATGGCTTGCAGCGCTGGCGCGACTGGGTCGGGACGTTGGAAACAGGTGATGCGTATGAGGAATTGTTCGCCCTCAGCTCAGAGCAATTGGGGCCTCTGGCGACGGTGTGGGCGCCGTTCCTGATCACATACCAGGGTGAGCTGGTCGGCTGCGGGGTCAATCAACTCACTCTGGCAAAAACCGAGGAAAACTGGCGCGTGGTCTTTGCAATGGATACCAGCGAGCCCAAAGACACGTGTGGTGACTTCAAGACCCGCTATTTGGCAACCAGCGACTAAGGCGCGCAATTCCCCGACCATTGCACGTGGATGCCATAGACTTCGCGACCCGGCAGCTTGTAATCGACGAGCAGCGGTTTGTCGGCTGCCGCAGCCCGCTCCAGAGTCGTGAGCACGCGGTCCCAGCGATTGGTCTCGCCCGTGCTGGCCAGCGGCAAACCAGCACCATCTGGAACATGACGGATCGCATCAGGCTCGAAATTGAATTTTTGATCGCCTGATGATGTCGACAATACAAACGCTGTGCTGATGCGGCTCAAGGACTGAATATTGTAAACTTGATGGCTGATACATCCTGCGGCGCGCGCGGTTTCGGCTTTAAGGACGCCGTCAATTCGAGGCTGCTTGCCGGCTGGCGTGATCACTTGCTGAGGGCGCTGAACTTCTGGCAGCTGAACTTGCAGTCTTTCCTGTTTGTCTTGCGCCGACGCAATTCCGGTCACCGCGAGGGCCGTCATCGCCAAAATCTTGATTTTCATAATCTTGCCTTTCCTGCGCCCCCTAGCGACCGGGAGTGTAGGGGCAAGGCCAGCATCGGTCTAGGAAGACCTAGCCACCGACGCGCCGCTCTTGCCCTTCCCAATAAGGTTCACGCAGATCTTTGCGCAGAATTTTTCCAGATGGGTTGCGCGGCAAAGCGTCAATGAAATCAACGGATTTCGGGCATTTATAGCCAGCGATCCGTTCCCGCGCCCAGGCTGAGATGCTTTCCGGCGTCGGCTGCGTGCCCTCTTTGGCGACAATAATGGCCTTTACCGACTCGCCCCATTTTTCGTCTGGCACGCCGATCACGGCAACATCAGCAACATCCGGATGGCCGAAAATCGCGTTTTCCACTTCCGCCGGATAGACGTTCTCGCCACCAGAGACGATCATGTCCTTGACCCGGTCATGGATGAACAGAAAGCCGTCTTCATCGAAATAGCCGGCATCGCCGGTATGGAAGAAGCCATTGCGGATCGCTTCCGCCGTCGCCTCGGGCCGATTCCAATAGCCCTTCATGACAAAGCCGGATTGAATGACAATCTCGCCGACATCGCCGGTTGGAACGGCATCGCCATTCGCATCAACACAGCGAACGATCGTGCTCGGATAAGGCACACCGCAGGACCGCAGCTTGCCCCAGCTCGGATCGTGCGCTTCTGGCGGCAAATAAGTACCACCACCAACGGTTTCGGTCAGGCCGTACAATTGCGTAAACCGAGCGCCCATGACCTCGACGGCTGTGGTCAGCAAGTCTTCTGCGATAGGGGATGCGCCATAAAAGACCTGTTGCAGTGTTGAATAATCGCGTTCGCGAAAATCTGGCATTTGTGACAGCATCAGTATCACAGCCGGAACCCAGAAGGCGTGATTGATCGATTGCGACTCAATCAAGTCGAGAATTTCGGCTGGATTAATCTCTGGCAACACAACAGTTTTCGCACCCTGCGCGGTTGCGAGAAGCCCGGCATTGACCCCGGCAACATGGAATAGCGGCATCGCGTTCATCACAGTTTCGCCTGCAGCATAACCGGCCCATTCCAGTTGTCCGCACTGGTCCATGAAGGACAGGTAATTGGCATTGGTCAGCATCACGCCTTTTGGCAGGCCCGTGGTGCCGGATGTATAGAGTTGGATGACATCATCCTGGTCCTCGGTGCGGATCTTGGGTGCGGAGGCTTCCTGATCATCACGCCAGGCGGTGTATTCAAGCCAGCCCTCATGCGTGCCCTCAATTGTGATGATATGTTCGAGATGCGGGCACTCATCCTTGATCTCTTCAATCATGCCGAACCATTCCGGCCCGACAAATAGGACCTTCACTTGCGCATCAGATAGGATGAACTGGACTTCCGGGGCAGCGAGCCGCGTATTGACGCCGTTCATCACCGCGCGCGCTTTGGCGCAGCCATACATCATCTCATAGTAGACAGCGGTATTCTTGGCCAAATAACCGACCCGTTGATCTGCCGAGACACCCAACGCCATCAAACCATTCGCGACTTGGCTCGCGCGCTTGTTTAATTCGGCGAACGTGGTCTCCTCGCCTTTGTACCAGAAGGCGACCTCTTTCGGCCGAATATTACTTTGTACGCGCGGAATATCCGCAACATGTGGCATTGATTTCGTGTCCAGCATGTGGATCCACCTCCCAAGGCTTTTGTCTTTCCATTTGTTTTAGGCGACAATCAGCACTTGGAAAGCCCAAACGAACACGGTTAAGCTGTGAACAATGTCTGGGGAGGCAAAATTTTATGGCAAACGCCCAAAGCATCATTCTTCATCAGTTCGACCGCTCACCCTATTCGGAGAAAATTCGGCTAGCGCTGCGGATGAAGAATCTCGGATGGGCGGCTGTGGAGATTCCCTCCATCATGCCTAAGCCGGACCTGATGCCCCTGACTGGTGGCTATCGCCGGACCCCGGTGATGCAAATTGGCGCCGACATTTTTTGCGACACAACCATCATGCTGAGTGAGCTGGAAAAGCGCTTTCAGATCCCCTCTCTCAATCTCCCGGGCCATGAGGGCATGGCAAAAATGGTCGCTGGCTGGACAGACGGAAAATGGTTCCAGACCAGTGTCGCTGTGATCTTTGGCGAGATTGGCGAGCATATGCCGAAAGAATTTATCGAAGATCGCACCAAAATGTCGGGCCGCCCCTTCGACACGGACGCGATGAAAGCCGCCGCCCCGTTCATGCGGGATCAATGGCGCAGCCAACTTATGTGGATCGAAGAACGTCTCGATGGCGGCCGCCATGCAGGCACTGGCGATTGGCTGATCGGCACCAAGCCAGGCATGACGGATGTCCACGCCTTCATGAACCCATGGTTCGTCGATAAGAATGTCCCTGACTTTCTCGAAACCTGTTTTGAGAGCGCGCCGCTGACCAAAGACTGGTACCGCCGCTTGAAAGAGTTCAAAGGCCAAGCGCCTGAAGAGATTAGCGGCGAAGAAGCGATTCAGATCGCCCACGCCGCGGCGCCGCGCCTGAAACCGGCTTCAACGGCAGGAGACCTGCGCGATTTTGAGCCTGGTGCCCGCGTTGCAATTGCCCCTGACGATTATGCCAAAGACTGGGTCGAAGGCGATCTGGTCATCGCCAATGCGGAACGGGTGATTATTGCCCGCCAGGACGACCGAGCAGAAAATCTGCACATCCACTTTCCGCGCGTCGGTTACGTCTTGCGCAACGCATAGTCGCCGAGGTCAGCTTCGGGATCATCACCACGAATAAGCGCATCGGCGAAATAATGATTGCGATCGCGGTGTCCAGCTTCGTCTTCCCGCACGACGACAATCACGTCTCTTAACCGGGCGTTGGCCGGCAAATTCCAATAATCGATGGCAATTTGCGGGGCCGGCCCATTCTCGAGACGACCTTCATCAATCTCCCGCAGATAATGCGTATAGCTGGTGACCGCTTCTTCTTCGAAATAACCAATGACGCGGTGCGCGGTTTTCGGCGCGAAGAGATAGAGGAAGAAGTAGAAATTGTAGAACAGTGCTTGCGCAATCATGATCAGAGCGCGCTCAAACAGCGTTGGTTGCGCAACCTGGATAAACGTCATCAAGTGCATCCGTTCATTCTCGGCTTCGTCGAGGAGTTCCTTGATCCAGCCCTGATCGTCTCGCATCCGTCGGATCGCGCGCAAATGCTGCAATAGACCGGCAACCATGCCCGGCACAGCCGCAACGGTTTCCAGTACGACAGCGCGATGCCCATAGCGTCTGCGGAAGAACAAGTCGGCGAAAAAGCGCAGGAATTTCACAAATGCAAACGCGATGCGGTCGCGCAATCCCTCAGGCTTTCGGTGCGGTTCTGTATAGTCCATCAGAGGTCTCCATGACGTTCATCATGCAGGTAAGACCCCTTATTCGAGACGGCAGGTGCAGGATTGCCGCGCGACAGAATGCGCCAGGTTCAGCAACCTGTCGTGTCGAACCGATAGGCGACGAAATTCACTGGATCACCGTTCGAATAGTTCAAGGCATAGACTGACTCAGACTGGCTGACACACAATCCTGCGGCATTCGCTTGCGCCAGCAAGTCATCGCGGACATCAGGCGCCGGCGGAATGCAAGCCTCGCCCAGCGCCGCGCAGCGACTTGGCGGGGTGCCGCGGCCTTCGAGATTGATCAGATAGACAACTGGGTAAGCATCTTCATCAATCGGCAGCGTCAGCGGCGTTTCTGGAGAGTGCAGGTTCTGAGTGCCCAGTGTCAAAACATAAGACGGTTCGGCATAGCCTATCGCCAGAATGCGCTCAGGGCTCGCCTGTCCTGTGTCACAGATTTCGCTCGGCACACCGCAAACATTTTGCAAAGCAAGGCGCGCACTTTCCGTCGGCTGGACCCAAAGCTGCGCCGGGATGAAATAGGCGCGGACGTGCCAGCCGAGCAAGACACTTGCGGCAATGGCCAGCAATGCGGTTACCCCAATCTTTCGGCCTAGAAACGCTGCCACCGAACCCACGAACGCCAATGCGCCCAAATACCAAAACCACATGGCTGGTGTCGCATAGTTTGCCCACGCCGCAAGCACGCCCTTTTGATCCACGGTCTGGAAATCGCCAGCTGATTCAACTTTGATCAGTTCAGCCGCCCATAGCGAACTCACGAAGATTAACAGCCCGCCGCCAAATACATAGATCGCAAAGCTCAGCCATTTGGAAACCGGCAGCTTTTCGCCATCTATCAGTTTCAGTCCGGCCCAGCCACAGAGCAGACCAAAGGCCGGGTAGGCGGGCAATATATAATGGCTAAGACGCGTCGGCATCAGTTCAAAGAAGATGGTTGTGAGCAGCGCCCAGGCGATGAGGAAGCGCACCGCTTTGGTCTCATCGGTGACCGGTGCGGCGTCCGCGATTGTCCAGCGCGACTGCCATTCCGGGCGCGTGCTGAGCCACCAGAAACCGACAATCACCAGACCGGCAAAGGCCGAAGGCGCGCCATTGCCGAGCTCGCCCGGCAAGATCCAGGTCGCAAGCGCTGTGACGGCGCCAAGGCCCGCAAAAACAAACATTGCATCTGTGCCGCGGCGACGAGCGTTTTCGCTGCTGCCGCGCAAATGTTTCCAGGCCAGCGTCATGCCCGGAATCAGCAATAAGACAGCTGGGAAGAACCAGACTGGAATGTGGCTAAGATGATAAAGCGGCCATCCTGCATGACCTTCAGACGCGCCAGCGAACTTGTCTTTCAAATCCTTGCCAACAGCGCCTTGCAGGAAAGTCCCGTCTGTCGCGAACTGGATCGCAATCAGCCAGGGCAGGAACATCGCCGCCGCCAATACCGGACCTGGCCACCAGATCAGAGGTCGCCACCAATCACCGCCTTTGCCTTCACCCGCGCGCGCCCAGACCCAGGCGCCAAACCCGGCATAGGCAGCAATCATAGGCGTTACAGGTCCCTTGATCAGCAATCCGCAGCCCATGGCAAACCAAAAGACCAATGCGATACGCTTCGGGTTTTCCGCCCTGCCCATATATAATCGCGCCAGGGCACCAATGCCCCACGTCGTCAGAAAGACCAGCACCCCGTCGGTTTTCGAAATATGCGCCTCACTGGTCAGCAGGAGTGTCGCGCCAAACAGCGCCGCGCCCAGGAAGGCGGCGCGCCTGCCAATCAAAACCATGCCGCACCAGAATGTGGCCAAGGTCGCCAGCGCCGCGCCAATCCAGCTCGGGACGCGATAGGTCCAGATCTCGAGCTTGTCGTCGTCGCCGAGTACCTGTGTCGCGCCGGATTGCAGCCAGTGAATGCCCGCGGGCTTTTTGTTTCGATATTCGTCCTGATAGCGAATGATCAGATAGTCGCCGGTCTCGATGTATTGCTTTGAGGCTTGCGCAAACCGGCTCTCATCGCGGTCAAGCGCGGGCAAGTTGAAAACACCAGGGGCGGCAGCCGTCAGGGTGATCGCAAAAAGGATCAACCAGGCTTTCCAGCCAGACGAGAGTCGGTCGAGCATATCCATGACTTGCTCTTATCGTGCGCCTTGCAAGTTGAATAGCGCCGCAATGCGGACTAGCGTCCTTAAAAGTGGCTAAAATGATGGGAGCGGGCATGTCCTGGTGGTTCAAGATAGATCTTTGGAAACGCGTGATGCTAGGCCTCGTGCTCGGCCTGTTGGTTGGGCTTGGCCTGCGATACGGTTTGGCAGAAGACCAGGCCAAAGCAGCGGCCTTGAACTTCAAGCCGTTTGGCGATGCGTTCATGAATCTCATCCGAATGCTGGTTGTGCCTTTGATCTTTACGACACTGGTGGCCGGTGTCCTGGCCATGGGCGACCCCAAAAAGCTCGGCAGTCTCGGCGGGCGCACGATTGGCATTTACATGGTCACGACGCTGTTCGCGGTGACCATCGGTCTGATTGTCGGGACGATCATCCAGCCCGGCTCTGGCTATGATCTGAGCTCAGTATCTGCTCAAGACATGGAGCAGACCATGGCGCGCCTGGAAGCCGGCGGCGCCTTGGAACCGCGCACTGTCTTTGAACAGATTACCAATACACTCCTCGCGATTATCCCGCCAAATCCAGTCGCAGCCATGGTCAATGGCGACGTTCTGGCGATCATTTTCTTCGCCATTCTGTTTGGCATTGGCGTTTTGATGGCGGGCCCGAAAGGACGCCCGGTTGCAGAATTTTTCGAAAGCGCCTCAGAGGCCGTTTTGAAACTGACACTCTTGGTTATGGAAACAGCGCCATTTGGCGTCTTCGCTCTGATGGCCTGGGTTATGGCCGACCAGGGCTTGCAAGTGGTCATTTCAATGGGCTGGATGACACTGGCACTATACATTGCCTGTACCATTCATATCGCGATCACCCATGGCGGCTTGCTGAAAGTCTTCGGGCGCTTGCCTCTTTTGCCATTCTTTCGCGGCATCACAGACGCGCAGGCCGTGGCGTTTTCAACGTCATCCAGCAATGCCACGCTACCAATGACAATCAGTGTCGCCGAAACCAATCTCGGCATCAAGAAAACGGTTGCCGGTTCTGTTTTGCCATTAGGCGCAACCATCAACATGGATGGCACGGCCTTGTATCAGGGTCTGATCGCCTTGTTTGCGGCGCAGGCGCTTGGCATCGATATGAGCCTCGGCATGTACATGACTGTGGCACTGATGGCGACTTTGGTGTCCATCGGCACAGCTGGCATCCCGTCGGTCAGTCTGTTCCTGGCTACGACAACGCTGGCTGTGATTGGTGCAACGCCTGATCAAATGGCGTTGATCCTGACGCCATTATTTGCCTTTGATCGGCTGCTCGACATGATGCGAACGGTTACAAATATCACAGGTGATCTGGCGGTTGCCTCTGTGGTTGCCAAAGTCGAAGGTGAGCTGGACGAGGATGTTTTCATTGCCGAAGACAATCTCTCTGCACATGTCGATGACCGGGAAAAACCGCTGACGACCTAAAGCGCGTTCCGGACGATTTCGCCGATCATTTGAGCCTCGCTGGCGCGCGGAGACCCGATGCGCCAGGCGATGCCGATGCGGCGTCCAATCAGCGGTGTCTCGAATGCGCGCAGCTCAACATCCGCGCCAGAAGTGACCCCGGCCTCGATCGCCAGTTTGGGCAATAACGACACGCCCAAGCCGCCGGCGACCATATGTACAAGAGTTGGCAGGCTCGTCGCCGTGACGTCAGCGCCGCCGCGCTTTGAGGGTAAACGGCAAATCGACAGCGCATGATCGCGTAAACAATGGCCATCTTCCAGCAATAGGACATCCTCGTCTGCCAGATCAGCCGATTTGAGCGTGCCCTGCTCGATCAGATCATGACCGCTGGGGGCGACGAGCATGAATTCATCATCGCCGAGATCCATCGTCTCAATCCCGGCAGCATCCCACGGCAACGCAATCAGCGCGGCGTCCAGCGTTCGCGATTTCAATCCATCCAGCAAGCGTTCGGTCTGATCTTCGCGCAAATAGAGCTTCAACCCCGGATGCGCTTTACGCAAGGCTTTCAAAGTTCGCGGCAACAGGAAGGGGGCGATGGTCGGGATCGCGCCAAGCCTGAAGGGTCCGGACAAGGGCGCGCCAGCCTGACGGGCCGCAGAGACCAGGTCTGCGGTATCTGACAATATTATCCGCGCGCGTTCGACCGCAGCATCACCTGCCTGGGTAAGGGATGCGCCGCGGGCTTCACGTTCGATCAATTGCACGCCAAGCATGCTTTCGACTTCCTTGATCGCCGCGGACAAAGTCGGCTGCGTTACGTGGCAGGATTCGGCTGCCTTGGAGAACGACCCCTGAGCTGCAACGGCGCATAAGAATTCAAGCTGTCTGAGCGTGGGTAGATGCATAGGTTCTATCTATCTAAACCAATCGAAATATCAATTATACGCCATGACAAGAATGCTATAGGTTCACACTTAGTTGATCGAGTTCAAGCGCTCACTCCACTTGAACAAGGCCATCTCAGGTCTATCTCGATTACTGGTAGGGACGACCCATTCGTTCCTGCCCAAACGCAACGGTGGCAACCGATCCCTAATCCCTCCCGCCACCGACTAGCGCGGTCCTGCCGGGCCCTTTCCTCCCCCCTTTCTAAGGACATCCGGCAGGACCAACGCGCGCACTCACAGAAATAGAGTCTCCCTGAGCGAGTTTTGACTTGCTTCATGCGCTGATGAGCGCATTTTAGGCCGTATGGACCTCAACGCCCCCGGCCTGAAAAATCACCTGATCCGTCTGGAACCGCTTGATGAGCGGTTTCGCGAACACCTGCGCGCCAGCGATGCGGTGAATTCGATTTGGTTGTCTCTCCCGGCAATCCAGCGCGGCGCCGGGTTTGACGCGTATTACGACCATGTTCTGAAGCAGGCCCAGACTGGAGAGCTATACGGGTTTGCTATGCTCGATCCCAATGATGCTGACCGGTTTGTTGGTGTGACCGCGCTGTTGGATCCGAACAAGATGCATCGCCGCGTGCGCCTGGGATACACTTGGCTTGAGCCGCATTTGCGAGGCCGAGGGATCTATGCCGCGATACAGCAATTGCTAATTCAGCGGGCCCTGGAATGGGGAGCGAAGCGGATTGAATGGTATGTTGAAGATCGTAACACACGCGCCATCCGGGCTATTCAAGCGATTGGCGCGCAGAAAGAAGGCGTCCTTCGAGAGTACGAGAAATTTGCGGACGGCGAATGGGTTGATGTCGCTGTGCTCTCCATGTTGCGCGACGAAGCCAAGGAAGCGATCCGTCGTTTGAGCGTGATCATGGCCGACACCGAGGCTTGATTCTTATCCACAACCGTGCTTTACGCGCGCAACATTCACCGCACTGACAGTACGTGCGCGTTGACCGGGACAAGCTTGATGAGCGGGAGCCCGGCGATGTCCCCCACTCGGCGAAGCTTCGCTCAGTGGGGCGCTACTGCTTTGTGTTGAGGGTTTGAGCGCTTATCTGTTCATGGTGACCAGATTGGCAATAGGAGCAACGCGATGTTTGACGCGCTTTCAGACCGCTTAGGCGGCGTATTTGACGGACTTCTCGGGCGCGGGGCGCTGAACGAGAAAGACGTGACCGCTGCACTGCGGGAGATCCGCGTCGCCTTGCTGGAAGCTGACGTCGCCCTCCCAGTGGTCAAAGACTTCATTGCGTCGATCAAAGACAAAGCGGTTGGCGAAGATGTCATTCGCTCCGTCAAACCCGGTCAGCAAGTCGTCAAAATTGTGCATGACGGCCTGGTAGAGCTGCTTGGCGGCGAAGACGCTGAGACAGGCCTGCGCGTAGATAACCCACCAGCCGTTGTAATGATGGCCGGTCTTCAGGGCTCGGGTAAAACCACCACAACTGGTAAGCTCGCCAAGCGCCTGTCTGAACGTGACAAGAAAAAAGTCCTGCTCGCCTCGCTCGATACACGGCGTCCAGCGGCCATGGAACAGCTGGCCATTCTGGCTGATCAGTGCGGCGACAATGTCTCTGCGCTGCCGATCATCAAGGACCAAAGCCCGGCTGAAATTGCGCGGCGCGCGCTGCAAGCAGCGAAGCTTGGCGGCCATGATGTGCTCTTCCTCGATACGGCGGGCCGGACATCAATCGACGAACAGATGATGGCTGAGGCGAGTGAAATCGCCAAAATCGCATCACCAAATGAAACCCTCCTGGTCGCGGACTCGCTGACGGGTCAGGACGCGGTTGAAACCGCGAAACGTTTCCATGAGCGCCTGCCGCTGACCGGTCTGATCCTGACCCGGATGGACGGTGATGGCCGCGGCGGTGCAGCGCTGTCGATGCGGGCTGTCACAGGCTTGCCAATCAAATTCCTGGGGACGGGCGAAAAACTGATGGCCTCGACGCGTTTGATGCCAAGCGCCTGGCGGGCCGCATTCTCGGCCAAGGCGACATTGTCTCGCTGGTTGAAAAAGCTGGCGACCAGATGGACGCCGAAAAAGCTGAAAAGATGGCCAAGAAAATGGCCAAGGGGCAGTTCGATCTGGACGACCTCGCACAGCAGCTTCAGCAAATGCAAAAAATGGGCGGTCTTGGCGGGATTATGGGGCTTTTGCCCGGCGCCAAGAAAGCCAAACAAGCGCTCGACGCCTCTGGCATGGATGACAAAGTGATCCTGCGCCAGGCCGCGATCATTTCTTCCATGACCAAGAAAGAGCGCGCCAAGCCGGCTTTGCTCAACGCCTCACGCCGCAAACGGATTGCTGCGGGCGCTGGTGTGACAGTGCAAGACGTCAACCGCGTCCTGAAAATGCACAAGCAAATGGCCGGCATGATGAAGAAAATGTCCAAGGGCGGGATGAAGGGCATGATGAACATGATGGGCCAGGCCGGGGTTTCGCCTGGTGACTTGGCCAAAATGGGCGGCGGCGCGGCGATGCCGGGCGGCCTGCCAAATATTCCAGGATTGGGAGGGCCGAAGAAGTGACCTCCCCCATCGACCAACTCGCTCAATACCGCGCCAGCATTGATAATCTCGATGCGATCCTGCTGCACACGCTGGCAGAGCGCTTTAAAGTGACCCAGGCTGTCGGCAAGCTGAAAGCTGAGCACGACATGCCGCCGGCCGATAAAGCCCGCGAAGCGCGCCAGATTGAGCGCCTGCGGACGCTGGCCGAAGACAGCAATCTCGACCCGGTCTTTGCTGAAAAATTTCTCAACTTCATCGTGGCGGAGGTCATCCGTCACCACGAAAAAATCAGGGGTTCCGCCCCGAACCCCGAGACGCCGAACACTTAGGAGATTCACATGGCCCTCAAAATCAGACTCGCCCGCGGCGGGTCAAAAAAACGTCCTTTCTATAGCGTGGTTGTTGCTGACAGCCGCATGCCGCGCGACGGCCGCTTTATTGAAAAGATCGGAACTTATGACCCACGTCAGCCTAAAGACAGCGAAAACCGCGTTCAGGTTGACGGCGCCAAAGCCGCCGAGTGGATCAAGAAAGGCGCCCAGCCAACGGACCGCGTTGCCCGCTTCCTGAGCCAGATCACGCTCGAAGGCGAAAAAGCCCCGGTCTATGCCTGGACGGCCAGCAACAACCCGCAAAAAGGTGAGCCTGGCACGAAAGCCAAAGAGCGGATCGAAGAAAAAGCTGAAAAAGAAGTCGCTCGTAAAGAGGCTGAAAAAGAAGCGAAAGAAGCTGCCAAGGCCGAAAAAGAAGCCGCTAAGGAAGCTGCGAAAGCTGAAAAAGAAGCGGCTAAAGCAGAAGCTGAAGCTCCTGCCGAAGAAGCTGCTGCCGAAGAGGCGCCTGCTGAGGAAGCCGCTGCTGAAGAAGAAAAGTCTGAATAGGCTTTTCTCGGCTCAGCCAGAACCAACAAGCCCCGGACCAGACGGTCTGGGGCTTGTCTATATTTTCTACGCTCGTTCCGTGCCCTATTTCTGAGTCCGGTTTTTCAGTCGCGTCATCTGTTTTTGAAACTCGTTCTGCTCCCAGGCGCCGCCAAAGACGCTGAACATTCCGAAGATCACCAATGCATGCAACGCGATCGCGGCACCCCAGCACAGGCCAACAATCAGATACCAGTCAAATTCAGGACTGAGGCGTTGGTTCAGCAAGTATAATAGCGGCATGATCACCAAAGCGGCGATCCAGTTCATGTGGAACGCTTTGACGTTCTGAACATAAGCAATCGCTTGCTTTTCAGCTTCGTCTTGCAAAATTTGCGGGGTGTTTTGAGGGGTCGTTGTCATCGCGGTTTGCTCCTTTACCAATTCACTGACAGTGGTCTCGAACACAGCAGCGAGGCATTTGAGCGTTTCCAAACTTGCGCGTTTCCCAGTTTCAATACGTTGGATGGTTCGGACGCTGACGCCGGCATGCATTGCCAGGTCTTCTTGCGACCATCCTCGGTCGGTTCTGCGGGTTTGAAGGCTCATTATTTTCCTCGGTTTCGCTGATGACAAAGGGATGTCTGATCGGAGCACCAGGTACCACGACACGGCCCCGACATAACACGACACGAACCCGACACAGAATGGAAAAGCCCTGTAAATTCAGTAGGGGTCGCTCAAGAATTCCGCGAAACCTGCTATGGCGTTCAAGTCTGCGTTCATCACGCTTTGCTGATCCGGCGAGACCAGATCCTTCAAAATCGGTTGCGTCAGGATCAGGTGCCGCACAGATCTAAGGGCGACCGGAAGCCCGCGCGCCAGCGTATCGGCGCTGACGAACCAAGTGATCCCGCGCGGGTGGGCAAAACCGTTGCGCGCCTCAACCAGACGGTCAAAGCCTTGTCGCGCCGCGGCCCCGAAAGGCAATGTGAAAGGGGCTGGCAGGCGGTCTTTGGAAGCCGCGCGAAGAAGCAGCTCCGTTGCGCCAACCTGCGCCGGAATGCTGTCGCCTGCCGCGCGCAGAGCAATCGCCGCAGCTTGCTGCGCCATCAACACGCTGCCGGTCACCAGCCAAGGGGCGCTGGTCTCATCATCCGGAAAGCGACCGGCATGGACTGCCGTGAAGCGGACCGTTTCAACAAGCGCCGCTTCTGGCGTCATTCTGTGCCTGCACCCACTGGGTCTGATTGCTTGCGAAAATCCCAGCCGCTTTCGGCCGCGATATAAGTGAAGGCGGCATAGACCGCGATATTCTGGCGGAACTCTTCAGGCTTGATCTTGTCAAACGTATCGTCCGGTGTGTGGTGATAGTCGAAATAGTCCATGCCATTCTGTCCTGGCGAGACCACAGGCACACCGCTGCGCGCCAGGACACCAATGTCAGGGCCGCCATTGGCGCGATTATCAGCCGGCGTCACACCAAGTGGCATAAGCAGGCGCTGGATCTTGCGGGCATAAGGCAAAGCTGCCTCGCCAAACCGGGTCTGGAAGCGCCAGATCGGCCCCGCGCCGAAATCGCTCTCGGAGGCCAGCACATGCTTATCCAGATTGTCGCCATGTTCGCGGGCATAAGCTGTGGCGCCGAACAGGCCGACTTCTTCTGCGCCATAGAGCACAACCCGAATGGTACGCCGGGGCCGCTCGGGCAAATCAGCAATCAGCATGGCTGCGCCAACGACAATCCCGCACCCTGCACCATCATCGAGCGCGCCTGTGCCGAGGTCCCAGCTATCTAGGTGGCAGCCGATCAAAACGATTTCATCGGCCAGGTCCGTACCTGTGAGCTCTGCGATCACATTACCTGACGGCGCATTGGTTTTGATCTCTGTCTGAATATCAACCGAGACCGTGACCGGACCGCGCGCCAGGAGCCGAGTCAGCTGATCCGCATCGGGTCCGGAGACCGCTGCCACCGCGCCAGCCCCTTCCGCACCATCGCGCGCCATGATGCCGGTATGCGGCATGCGATGTGGCTGTGTTCCGACAGAGCGGATCAAACAGGCGAGCGCGCCTTTGTCGGCAGCAGACTGCGCACACTGGCTGCGCTTGCGGACGGCCATGCCATAACCCGACCCGTCCATCGTCTTGATCATCCGCTCATCAATGAACACGATCTTGCCGTCGACTCTTGAAATCGGCGCCGCTTGCAACTCAGCCATGCTTTCAAACCGAACCACTTGTCCTGTGACCCCGCCTTCCGGCGTCGCAGCAGATCCGCCGAGCGCCGTTGCAATCAAAGGCTGCGGGCTGGGTGAAATAACCGCGACTGATTCAGATTTGCGCGACCAGAACGGGATCTCGAAAGGTTCGATCCGAACCGCGTCAAAACCAAGTTCGGACAATTCAGCCACTGCCCAGTCGCGGGCGCGGGCTTCGGCATCTGAGCCGGCCAGTCGCTGCCCAATTTCAGTTGTCAGACCTTCGACAAAATCCAACCCAATCTCGTCGCTCATCGCGTACCGCATCAGGTTTTTTGCCGTGAGTTCGATTTGCGGATCAAGATCCGCCTCGCTCTGGGCAAGAACCGGCGACGATAGGGCGCCAGTGACGAGTGCCGCAATAAGGACGCGCTTGAACATGGTAAATCTCTCCCGTGATTTTCGGGAGAGATTAGTTGTATTTGCTACAGGGTCCAGCGTTAATCCCTGTGCACCATGATGGCTTATGGCGCGCTTGGGGCGCCTTGATTGATCAGTGTGACCAGTTGCGGGATTCCGGCGGTTGGGGGACGGGTTTTATAGCCATCTTCCTTTTGCACACCGGCGACTTCTCCATCAGCTTTGATGAACACAATTGCCGGATGCGGCACGCCGTCAAACCGGCTGCCAGCAGTCATTTCGTCATTGCGCAGGCCATAGGCGTCGATCATCGCTGAATCGGTATCGGAGAGGAAATTATAAGTGAGCGCTTTTTCGGCTCTGTAGGAGGCCAGCACAGCCGGATCATCATAAGTGATCAGGTTCAGCGACCAGCCTTGTGCCTCAAGGTCTGCTTTCACAGTTTCCAACTCCAACGCCTGCGCTTTGCAGTAAGGGCACCAATCCAGTGAACGACTGAACACGACAACGGCGCCTTGTTCGCCCGTGATATCGGCAAACGCGACCGCATCGCCAGCAGACGTCACAGCGCTGAACTCCGGCGCTTGCGTGCCGGCTTCAACGCAGACCATCGGCGTGGTGCCATCATCGTGATCGTCCGCGACAGCGACAGCACCAGTCATCAACAGGGCCGAAGCCGTAAGAACAGAACGAAACATAAGCGTATTTTCCCTTTTGTACTCTCTACGTGCGGGCATACCCCGGCGAACCATCAGTGAATAGGGGCCTCACAGTCCTGTGAAGTGAGTTTGAACAGCGGGCGGCGCGGCTTTGATCCGTCAATTTAACTGAAATCTCAGGAGTTTTTGAGACAATAAGACAATGGGACGTCGATTTTCGCTATATCTGGATATGCTCCGCCTGCTCGGCGCCGTCATGGTTGTCCTGGCGCATTGGGCATTTCCGCGCTTTACCGGCATGGACCATATGTGGATGCGGCAGCATGATCTGGGCGGCGACGGTGTTGTCATCTTTTTCGTGCTCTCGGGACTGTTGATTTCCTACACGGCAGATAATCGCCGCTCGGAAGGCCCGTCCTTATTCGCGGCAGATCGATTGTCACGTTTGTGGAGCGTCGCCATTCCCGCGCTGGTCCTGTGCTACATTCTCGACGTGTTTGGTCAGTCCACCGCGCCTGATATCTATGCTGTCGTTGGCTATGAAGGCGGCGTGTCCTGGCAAAGCCTGCTCTCAGGCGTAACGTTCACCAATGAGCTTTGGTTTCTGAGCTATCAACCAGGTTCCAACGGGCCGTATTGGTCGCTTGGCTATGAGGCCTGGTATTATGCGATTTTCGCCGGGTTCTTCTTTGCGCCCCGTCGCTGGAAATGGTGGCTCGCCGGCACACTGGCTTTGGTCGCGGGGCCCAAGATCTGGCTTCTTGCGCCGAGTTGGTTGTTCGGCGTCGGCGTCTGGCGAATGATCGATTCAGGACGTTTAAAGACCCTGTCACGCCCCACCGCGATTGTGCTCGCCGTTGCGCCGGTCAGTCTCTATCTCATGCTGCACGCTCAATTCTTCCATTGGCGGCTCCTCGAGCAAACCGAAGCTATCCTGGGCGTCACAGCCATGGGCATGATTGGTCCATCTGATACGTTTGCCTGGGCAGCAGTTCTTGGCGTTCTGACCTCCCTACATGTGCTTGGAATGGCTGCGCTTCTTCAGGAAAGTGAGACACAGACGTCAGAATTTCCGTTTGAGCCCGCCATTCGCTGGCTCGCGGGCGGATCATTCGCGCTTTATCTGGTGCATTTCCCGGTCATGCATTTTGCTGCGGCCTATTTGCCGGGCGGCGTCGAGGCAGCATGGCGCCAGGCAGCGCTTCTCGTCGCGCCCTGTCTGGTCGCTTACCTGTTTGCTGAGCTGACCGAACGTCGTCGTCCAGCTTTGCGCAAACTGCTTCGCGACGTGGCGACAAACGCAAACCGCCGCCACAAAGTTGTGACGGCGGCGCGATAGGGATAGATTTGTGGGCTTAAGCCAGCGCAGGCTCGAGCTTTTTACAATCTTCAACGAGACCTTTCACAGCATCAACGGACGCCATGAACATGTCGCGTTCGCTGTCGGTAAAGTCGAATTCAATGATTTTTTCGGCGCCATTTGCCCCGATCAGAGTTGGCACACCGACATACAGACCGTTCAGACCATACTGGCCATCACACCAGGCCGCAGATGGCAGCACGCGCTTCTGGTCTTTCAAGTAAGACTTGGCCATCGAGATCGCTGATTCAGCTGGTGCATAATAAGCCGATCCGGTTTTCAGTAGCGCAACAATTTCGCCGCCGCCTTTGCGAGTCCGGTTTACAATCGCGTCAAGCTCATCCTGGCTCATCCAGCCTTGTGCAACGAGCTGTGTCAGCGGCAAGCCGCCAACCGTCGAGTGGCGTACCATTGGGACCATCGAATCACCATGACCCGCCAGCGTCCAGGCGTGGATGTCGGCCACCGAGACGCCAGTGGCTTCGGACAGGAAGTAAGCGAAGCGGCTGGAATCCAGAACACCGGCCATGCCGACAACTTTATTGGTTGGCAGACCAGAGAATTGCTGAAGCGCCCAGACCATGGCGTCGAGCGGGTTGGTGATACAAATCACAAACGCGTTCGGCGCGTGGGCTTTGATGCCTTCGCCAACCGCTTTCATGACTTTCAAATTGATCCCAAGCAGATCATCGCGGCTCATGCCTGGCTTACGTGCGACGCCCGCTGTTACGATACAGACATCTGCACCGGCAATGTCCGCATAATCATTGGCGCCCTTCAAGGACACGGAGCTGTTATAGACCGGGGTCGACTCTGCGAGATCAAGCGCTTTGCCTTGTGGCAGACCTTCGGCAATATCGAACAGGACGACATCGCCGAGTTCTTCACGTGCCGCCACGTGTGCCAGTGTTCCACCAATCATGCCTGATCCAATAAGGGCGATCTTTTTGCGAGCCATCCCGGCCTCCTGTTAGAATTGAACTTTCTGGGCCTCCCCTACCTGACGCAGCTCGCAGGCGCAACATAACGTGCCTTGCAAGCGCATTTTTGGGCTGGATTTGCAGCGCGAACTCAGCCAAATCTGCCGGCATGATACCCCGCGCTCAAAAATCACCCATCCCGCTCGACGTCTGTCATCTGGCCAAAGCGATTGAAATCCTTGGCGATCGCTGGACTCTGCTCATTCTTCGCGGCGCTTTATTTGGCGTGCGCCGTTTTGATGATTTTCAAAATGAACTCAGCATTCCGCGGACGGTTCTGTCGGGACGCTTAAGCAAGCTGGTCAAAAATGGCGTTCTGGCCAAACAAGTTTATAAAGAGGACGGCAAACGCGCGCGTCCGGAATATGTCCTGACCGATGCTGGCGAAGCGCTTCGCCCGGTCCTGATGGGTCTGAATCAATGGGGCGACGTATGGGCCAGCGATGGCGCAGCGCCACTTATGACTTTCACGCATGCGAAAAGCCGTCAGAAAGTTCGCCCCGCCTTTGTCGATGAAGACGGCAATGAGACTTCAATGCGTGAATTGCGTGTATCGTTGCGGCGCTAACGCGCTTTGCCCCAGACCCTTAATGGATCAAAAGCGCCGGTTTCGGCGGCTTTTTGCAGCTGAGCCAGCTGATCGCCAACCGGGCTGCCACTATCAATAATCCCGCGACCATAAATCGCCAGATCGAGGCGGCAAATCCGTTCGAACAGATTCTCTGATCGTTCGACGAGATCGAGAAAGATATCGGGCAGTCCACGTCCGCGCTGGGCCCCGGCATCTAAAGCCGGATCTTCGCGATTGATTCGATATTTGGTCTGCATTGCATCTTCGGGATGCATATCGCCGTCTTTTACCGCTTTTTGCATAACCAACCAGGACGCGGCCTGCATCAGACGCGTCGTCAGCTCCATGCTCCATGCAGCATAAGTCAGGCTGGCTTCGCGCGGCAGGCTGGAGGACAATTTACGGCCTGGGCCATCAAGATAGGACGCGGTCTCTTCGACCAGCGCCATACCGTCCACAAACACTTTTTCGAACACTTTGCCGTCTGTAAAAGACAGGTCCGTGAATTCAGACGTAGGTTTTTTGGGCTGTTCGGCCATGCTTATACAGTTTCCAAAGCGATCAACTTTCCAATGATATTAACTGTAGGCTTCCTTAGAAGATCTTAATCGCCACCAAAAAGCGCATCTGCTGCTGATTTATGTGACTGCTTTTTCGTCAGTTCTGCTTCGCATGCGGCGATTTCAGCTTTCAGCTCTTCAATCCGCTCATGCAATTCCTCAACCGAAAACAGCTCCAGATCGAGCTTTTTTTCTGGGACTGGCTCATCTTCGAACATGGTTTGCTCTTTCCCGCTGCACTTCCTCACCCTTATGTAAGCAAGAACACGAAAATCAACAGGAGTGTCAAATGGGCGAAACAATGTGGGCTGTCACGGTTGAGGATGATCAACCGCTTAAATTGGGACAAGTTGAGAAACCCGCATGCGGCCCGTATGATGTCTTGATCGAAATCGTCACTGCGGGATTGAACCGCGCCGATCTGGTCCAGCGCCGCGGCATGTACCCGCCGCCGCCCGGTGCATCGACGATTATGGGTCTTGAATGTGCCGGCACAATTGTGGCGGTCGGAAGCGACGTTTCAGGCTGGTCGGTTGGCGACCGGGTCTGCGGGTTGATGGCTGGCGGCGGCTATGCCGAGTTCGCCATTGTCGATCATGGGTCGCTGTTCAAGATCCCGGACGGCATGTCATTCGACGAAGCAGGCGCCCTACCCGAAGTGATGATGACCGTTTGGGCGAATATTTTTGACCGCTGCCAGTTCAAAGCCGGCGAAAGCGTTCTTATCCATGGTGGCACAAGCGGCATTGGTACAATGGCGATCCAGATGCTCAAACATGCTGGCGCAGCGAAGATTATGATCACTGCCGGAAGCGAAGAGAAGTGCGCCTTTGCCAAATCACTCGGCGCCGATCTGGCGATTAATTACCGCGAGGAAGATTTTGAAACCATCGCCCGTGAGGCCGGCGGGGCCGATATCATTCTGGACATGGTCGGCGGCGACTACGTCCAGAAAAATATCTCCATCGCCAAAGTTGGCGGGCGTATCGTCAACATCGCTTACATGCAGGGTGCCCAGGTTGAGCTGAACCTGCTGCCTTTGATGCTGAAACGCCTTGTTCTGACGGGGACGACGCTGCGGGCGCGGCCAAATGCCGACAAACAACGCATCCGCGATGCAATCCTCGCGGATTTCTGGCCAGCGGTTCTTTCCGGCGGCATCAAACCCATCATCGATACGACTTATCGCTTTGAAGATGCTGAAGCGGCGCAGGCGCATATGGCGAAAGGCGGCCATAGCGGCAAAATCTTGCTGTCACGGCAGCAGAGTTAGGGTTTCATTCTCGGGCAAGCCCGGCTATACTCTGCGAGTTAGGTAATTTCATACCCGAGACCCTGACCGCCCGAGACTGAAGTCTCGGGCGGTTGTGTTTCTGGTGGTCACGCAAAGGAGCTTCCGATGGCCGATATTTTGATGCCCAAGGCAACAGCGGTCTGGTTGATCGACAACACAACTCTGTCCTTCGATCAAATTGCGGACCTGTGCGGTCTGCACCATTTGGAAGTCAAAGGCATTGCTGATGGCGATGTCGCTGAAAACATGCGCGGTGTGGATCCGATTTCCGGCGGCGAGCTGACTCGCGAAGAAATTCAGAAAGGCGAGGATGATGCTGACTATCGGCTCAAAACCGCGCCGTCCAAGATCGCTCACATTCCGCAACCGAAGCGTAAAGGCGCGCGCTATACGCCCGTCGCCCGCCGCGGTGACAAGCCGGATGCGATTGCCTGGTTCATTCGCAACCACCCGGAAGTCACTGATCCGCAGATTTCAAAGCTGATCGGCACCACCAAAGCGACGATCACCAATGTGCGTGACAAGACGCATTGGAACAGCGCCAATATCAAACCGGTCGATCCGGTGACAGCCGGTCTTTGCTCGCAGATCGAGCTCGATGAAGTCATCCTGAAAGCGTCATCGCGACGCCGGAAAATGGATGCCGAACGCGCCGCCCAGGAAGAAGGCCCGGGCCTCGCACCGGCAGAAGCTGTCGAGCAAACCGAAACACCGGCTGAATCCGACGCACCTCAAGAAGCGCTTTCAGCCGAGGATGTCTTCAGCGCCTTTAAGGACTAGGTCCGAAACGGCCTGTTCGAACAAAGCTTAAATCAAACGATCCGACTGCGTCCGACCCGCAGCGGCAATTGTGGAGATCGGCATGAGCCGACAGAGAAAACGTAAAGGCGATCCGGTTCATGGCTGGATTGCAATCGATAAGCCATTGGAAATCACGTCGACAAAAGTCGTCAGCATTCTGAAGCGCTTGTTCAACGCCCAAAAAGTTGGCCATGGCGGGACACTTGATCCGCTGGCTGACGGCATTTTGCCAATCGCGTTCGGCGAAGCGACTAAGACAGCGCAATGGGCGATGGATTGCGATAAGGAATATGTCTTCACAATCGAATGGGGTAGCTCAACGGCCAGCCAGGACAAGGAAGGCGAGGTCATCGCAACCTCTGATGTCCGGCCAAGCCGCGCTGACATCGAAGCCGCCCTGCCGCAGTTTGTCGGCGATATCCAACAAGTGCCGCCAAAATACTCCGCGATCAAAATCCAGGGTGAGCGCGCTTACGATCTGGCCCGAGACGGTGAGAATTTCGAAATCCCATCCCGCGAAGTGACGGTTTATGAAGCCGAACTGGCAGATATCCCTGATACTGATCACGCGACCTTTCGGATCGTCTCGGGAAAAGGATTCTACGTTCGGGCGATTGCCCGCGACCTGGCACAGGCGCTTGGCGCTGAGGGTCATGTCAGCCAATTGAGACGAACCCGCGTTGGCGCCCTGGATGAAGCAGGTTCGGTCAAACTTGCTGACCTGGAGGCATTGGCTGATGACATGACTGCTTTGACCCAGCATTTGCGGCCTTTGGATACGATCCTCGACGATGTGCCATGCCTCGAAATTGAGGCCAGTGACTCAGCGGCCCTCAAACAGGGGCGGGAGATTGTGTTGCTGCCGCATCAAATCGAAAAATGGCGCGATGAAGTGCCGACTGATTCAGATGACCGGCTAGCGCTGACCAAGTGCAATGGCGACGCGATCGCATTAGGCGAAGTGCGTGCCGGTCGATTCCAACCTAAGAAAGTCTTTCAACTTTAGTCCCTCCTGCCCGCTGGGCTTGACCGCGCGGGTCAAAAACTGCACCAGTCGCGATCAGTTTAGGGACGCTGTATCAAAGAGGTTTTGCGATGCGTGTAGCAATGATTGGAACAGGTTATGTTGGCCTGGTAAGCGGCGCTTGTTTTGCAGATTTTGGTCACGTTGTGACCTGCGTCGACAAAGACGCAAGCAAGATTGAGCGGCTCCATCAGAACATTATGCCAATCTATGAGCCCGGCCTCGACGACCTTGTGCAAAGCAATGTCAAAGAAGAACGGCTGTTTTTCACAACAGAAGCCAAGGACGCCATCGCATCCGCAGATGCTGTTTTCATCGCTGTTGGAACGCCGTCTCGGCGCGGCGATGGCCATGCCGACCTGTCTTATGTCTATGCCGCGGCAGAAGAAATTGCCGACCTGATGGACGGCTTCACAGTTGTGGTGACCAAGTCGACGGTTCCAGTTGGCACGGGCGACGAAGTCGAAGCGATTATCCGTAAGAAACGTCCTGACGCAGATTTCGCCGTGGTTTCCAATCCTGAATTCCTGCGTGAAGGCGCCGCCATCAAGGACTTCAAAATTCCTGACCGCGTGGTTGTTGGAACCGACGACGCGCGCGCCCGCGAAGTGATGGAAGAACTTTATCGCCCGCTCTTCCTTAATCAGACCCCCATTGTGTTCACCGAACGCCGAACATCCGAATTGATCAAATATGCGGCGAACGCCTTCCTGGCCGTCAAAATCACCTTCATCAATGAAATGGCAGACCTGTGCGAAGCCGTTGGCGCCAATGTACAGGAGGTTTCTCGCGGTATCGGCCTGGACGGACGGATTGGCGGAAAATTCCTCAATGCCGGGCCGGGGTATGGCGGCTCATGCTTCCCGAAAGACACTTTGGCACTGACCAAGACCGCGGACGATTACAATTCACCAGTCCGCATTGTCGACACCGTGGTCGAGGTAAACGCCGCGCGCAAAAAGGCCATGGCTCAAAAGGTCATCAAGGCGATGGACGGCGACGTATCCGGAAAGACGATTGGTATTCTTGGCCTCGCTTTCAAGCAAAACACCGATGACATGCGCGACGCCCCAAGTCTCGACATCATTCCGGCGCTCCTCGAAGCAGGCGCGCAGATCAAAGCCTTCGACCCTGAAGCGATGGAAGAAGCCGCACACCTGTTGAACGGCGTGGATTTTTGCGACAATGCCTATCAGGCGATTGATGGCGCCGACGCGATGGTCATTCTCACTGAATGGGATCAGTTCCGTGCGCTCGATATGGAGCGTGTCAAAGGCGCCCTGAAAGGCGATGTCGTCGTTGATCTTCGCAATATTTACGGCCCTGAAGACATGGCGAAGCGCGGCTTTGCCTACACATCCATCGGGCGTCCCTCATAAACTGATTTAGCATTGGAGCAGAGCCCATGAAGTTCTTTGTCGATACCGCCGATACCGCTGCCATCAAAGACCTTGCGGCGACCGGCTTGATAGACGGTGTTACCACCAACCCGTCCCTGATCATGAAATCGGGCCGCGACTTTGCGGAAGTGATTGCAGAGATCTGTGATCTGACCGAAGGACATGTCAGCGCGGAAGTTGTTGCGACGGATTGGGAAACCATGGTCGCGGAAGGCAAGAAGCTGCAGGCCATTGCCTCCAATGTTGCGGTTAAGCTGCCGCTGACAATGGACGGCTTGCGCGCCTGCCGCGAGCTCGCCAATATCGGCACTGCGGTTAATGTGACGCTCTGCTTCTCAGCCAATCAGGCTTTGCTTGCTGCGAAAGCTGGCGCGGCATATATTTCGCCTTTTATCGGCCGTCTCGACGACATCAATATTGACGGGATGCAACTGATCGAAGAGATCCGGATCATCTATGACAATTACATGTTTGAAACCGAAATTCTCGCCGCTTCAATTCGCAGCGCCAACCATGTCAAAGAGTGTGCGCTTGCTGGCGCTGACGTTGCGACGGTTCCACCAAATGTCTTGCAAGGCCTGGCAGCGCATCCGCTGACCGATAAAGGCCTCGCAGCGTTTCTTGCGGACGCCGAAAAAGGCGGCGTGAAGGTTTAGGCAGGGCCGGTTTTGCTCTGATTTCTCTATATATCGGTACAAATACAAAAGCGGCGCGCCTTTTCAGACGCGCCGCTTTTTTAATTAGGGGGGTTCAGCGCGCTTAGCCCGCCAGGATGGTTTGCTCTTTGCGTCCATCAAACATCGACCAGACGCCGGAATCGCCATGCCATTCGCCTTGCGTCGCGCCTTTTGAATATTCCGTCGCACGCGCTTCGAAGAAGTTGGCATGCTCGACGCCATTCAGGATTTCGGTCAACCAAGGGATCGGATGCTTATCGACGCCGAAAATCGGGTCGAGCTTCAGCTGCCCCATGCGCCAATCCGCGATGTAGCGGATATATTGCTGAATATCGCTTGGCGTCATGCCTTCAACTTCACCGGCTTCGAATGCCAATTCGATAAACTTGTCTTCGAGTTTGACGACGGTTTCACACGCTTCGCGAATGCGATTCTTGACGCTTGTCGTCAGCGCCCCGGTTTCAGCTGCAAAGGTGTGGAACATTTTCATCATGCCTTCGCAGTGCAGCGACTCGTCACGCACGGACCAGGACACGATTTGCCCCATACCCTTCATTTTATTGAAGCGCGGGAAATTCATCAACATTGCGAAAGAGGCAAACAATTGCAGCCCTTCCGTGAACCCGCCAAAGACGGCCATTGAGGTCAGAATATCCTCGTTCGTCTCAGTTCCGAACTGGCCGAGATAATCATGCTTGGCGGCCATTTCCTCGTATTCCATAAAGGCCGAGAATTCGGAGTCTGGCATACCGATGGTTTCCAGAAGCAAAGCGTAAGCCGCGATATGGACGGTTTCCATATTGGAAAACGAGGCCAGCATCATGCGGACTTCTACCGGCTTAAACAGCGGCATATAGTTTTCCATATAGTTCGCACCGACTTCGACGTCGGACTGCGTGAAGAAGCGGAAAATCTGGGTCAACAGATTGCGCTCCTTGTCATTGAGCTTGTTGACCCAATCCTTGCAATCCTCGCCAAGAGGAACTTCTTCCGGCAGCCAGTGCACTTGCTGCTGCAATTTCCAAAAATCATACGCCCAGGCATACCGGAACGGTTTGTACGACTTTGACGGTGTCAAAAGTCCTGGAAGTTTAATCATACCATCGGGCATAGCTTTTCCCTGCCATATTTCATCAACACAACATATAGTGTCTGAAGCCGTCTCCGCACGCAAGATATATCCTGCTGTCCTGCGGCACTTCTCCACAGGATGCCCACAAGAAAGAGACTGTTAACTTCGAATCAGATTTATGCGCCGATTCGCCCTCAGCGTGCCAGCGAGATCGAGACCGCGCCAAATCGCTGCGGCCCGCTTTGAGCGACGAAGTCTTCGGTTCGGTGCACATAAGTGAAAGCGACTTGAACGTCGCCTTGGTGGACCGCAAATCCGAGTTGAATGTCGGCGCCAAAATCGCGCCTGTCTTCGACGCGCGCGCTGTCGCGCCAAAGATTGCCATCAAGGAACATGTCCCGTGCCACAGCGCGGCCCTCAATCCCGGCAAAGACATATCCGCCAAATGGCTGGCCAGGTTTGAACACGCCGGCGCCTGCCAAAGCGGGTCGGATGCGCGGCGGGCCGAAATCAGATGACAGGTCCCAGCCGATTCGCGCCAGGCCGCCGGCTGACGCATAGGTTCTGACATTGCCAAGCGTCACGCCGCCATGCAGCGCATAATCGGTTTCGAGTCCGAAGGGCAGATCCGCCCCTTCGAACTGGCGGGTACGTTGGGCCGTGATCTCGACGCCTAATTCGTCCTTGAGCTGCGACTCCCACCCGCGCGGTTCAATCGCTTGAATCAAATCATGCCAGTTTTCCTGAACGAATTTACCGCCCGCAGAGGGGCCGACAATTCCGAGGTTTACTTGCAAAACATCCTGCACCATCTGGCCCGGGCCAAGCCGCGTGGTGCCGACAACAGTGCCGGATGCATAGAGCCATCCAGCATACGGGCGATCGGTCGGGTCAGGTATCTCAGCTTCAATATCTTCTGGAGTGAAGATCGTGTGTGACAAGGCAAAGCCCTGGCGTAGCTCTGTTCGATCAAGATCCAGAAGCGGGATTCGATTGGCCACCCAATTCAGCCCTGGCGTGATGCGATTGGCTGGACGGACGCGTTCGAGTCGTATGCCGTTGGAATAGTTCCGATCCGTGCCGCCAAACAGATCATTTTCTGATGTCAGCGACCAAACGCCAACCGGTTCGGGCGTCGTACTGGCTTCAACCGGCGTCTGTGCGACCGCTTCGGACATAAAAAAGGCCGCCAAAGCGGCGGCCCTGATAAAGAGATGAGCAACCATGCGGTCAGCGTTTAATCGTAAAGCTCACACCTGCGAAGTCTTCATTCTCACTGGCGCCGAGATTTCGCTCGCGATACTCGACTTCACGTCGGATATAGCTGAACGAGAGTTGCCCCATGCCGCGCTGGATCGACAGACCTGCCTGGATATCGCCGACCGTGACTTGATCCCGCAGCGCCATGTTACCACCGGCGGCCCGAGCGCCTTCTTCACCTGGTTCCCAGACAAGCGCCTCTCCATCCGCACCTGCGAACAGATACCAGCTGGAACTCGGGTCTTCGCCGCGCTTGTCAAAATTCTGACCGATACGAACTTCACCACCGAAGCGGCGAGAGGCAAATGGTCCATCCGTAGTGATTGCGACGCGGGGTGCGATCCCGACATCAAAACCGAGGCCGGTTTGATCAGAGGGGGCGTTAAACGCGATCTCTGCAGTCAACTGGCGCTGCTCTCGTGGAACCGGTGACAAATTGGCGACGCTGCGATCCGCGGCGACACCTGTCAAAATCGCGCTCGAGTAGAGCTGGCGACTGTGCAGGAGATTTGAGGAATCAACGCCGAAACCCAGATCGGTATCGATTGGCACTTGAAAGCCGAAATGGCGTGATGTCTCTGTTTGAGAGAAGGTTCCGGTATAGACGAGATTGACGCGTGTGCGGGATTGATCGCCCAAGGACCGACTCGCAGCGATGATTGTGGCATTATCAATTTGGGGACCAGTGTTTGCTTGCGCATGGACACAGGTCTGGCACGCCATAGCGGCGATCATTGTAGCGCTTGCAACTACCATTTTTCCCACGCCTTTCATCCGTTCAGCTCCATTCTGCCCCCAGAAGCTGACTTATGATCGTTACCCTAACATGAACGTTTCGCACGCGCGAATCCATTCCGGGTCACGCTCATTAATCCTTTCTGGATCACGAGAATGTGACTTGGCCAGTGTTTCTTACGATTGTGGCGCCGAAAAGGCTCGTGAAACGCAGTTAATGGATGCTAGATTTTTTTTCATCTTTTCTGGAATTTGCGCGTTTTTTTAGCTCTCTGTCGCGATTCCAGCACACTTACAGTGATGATTGAGGCTTTGTTTACCATATATCGGCGCGCAACTTTACCTCTGTTTGTACAAAAAAACCCCATCCGAGGACGGGGTTTTTGAGATTGATCGGTTTTAGTCCGCTACTGACAGGCGAGACATTCATCATAGTCCGTGTTTGGAACATCCATTCCAACCATACCGACTTCTTTTTCAGCGGCGCCCGCAAAGCCTGCGCGCTGAACTGATTTCGAACGGCAGTAATAAAGCGACTTCACGCCCTTTTCCCAAGCCGTCCAATGCAGCATGTGCAAGTCCCACTTGTCGATGTCAGCCGGCAGGAAGACGTTCAGCGACTGCGCTTGACAGATATAAGGCGTGCGATCAGCGGCGTGTTCGATGATCCAGCGCTGGTCGATTTCGAAGGCTGTCTTGAATGTCGACTTCTCATGCTCGTCCAGGAAATCCAGGTGTTGGATCGATCCTTCATGCTCCAGAATCGAGGTCCAGATCTCGTCTGTATTCTGACCTTTTTCCTCGAGCAGGCGTTCAAGATACTTATTCTTGACGGTGAACGACCCGGACAGCGTCTTGTGCGTGTAGACATTGGCCGGGATCGGCTCGATGCCAGCGCTGGTGCCGCCGCAAATGATCGAAATCGACGCTGTCGGCGCAACCGCCATTTTGTGGCTGAAGCGGGCCATCATTCCGGCCTCAGCAGCATCCTCACAAGGACCACGCTCTTTCGCGAGCTTCACAGACGCAGCGTCTGCCCCCTGGCGGATATGTTTGAACAGTTTCTCGTTCCAGACCTTAGCCATGGCGCTTTCCATTGGCAGGTTCAGAGACTGCAAGAAGGAATGGAAGCCCATCAGGCCGAGACCGACAGAGCGTTCGCGCTGGGCTGAATAGACAGCTCGTTCCATTTCACTTGGTGCGCGGTCGATAAAGTCTTGCAGGACATTGTCGAGGAAGCGGTAAATATCCTCGATGAAATTCTCATCCTTGCTCCACTCGAAATATTTTTCCGCATTGATCGAAGACAGGCAGCATACCGCAGTACGGTCCTGGCCATTGTGATCGACGCCCGTTGGCAGCGTGATTTCGGAACAAAGATTAGACTGCGTGACTTTCAGACCAAGCTGGCGCTGGTGCGCTGGCATGGCGTTATTCACGGTGTCAGTGAAGAGCAGGTAAGGCTCACCCGTTTGAATCCGCAGCTCGAGAATTTTCTGCCAAATCTTGCGGGCATTCACTTTGCGTAGCGGCTCGCCGGATTTTGGTGACAGCAATTCAAACTCGTCATCATTCTTCACTGCTTCCATGAAGGCGTCAGTGATATTGATGCCGTGGTGCAGGTTCAGAGATTTCCGGTTGAAGTCGCCAGATGGTTTGCGGACTTCCAGGAATTCTTCGATTTCCGGATGATGGACATCGAGGTAACAGGCTGCAGAGCCGCGGCGCAGAGAGCCTTGGCTGATCGCCAGAGTCAGCGAATCCATCACCCGAATGAACGGAATGATGCCGCTGGTCTGGCCGCTATTGCCGACTTTCTCACCAATCGAACGAACATTGCCCCAATAAGTGCCGATGCCGCCGCCATTCGACGCGAGCCAGACATTCTCTGTCCAGGTGCTGACAATATCGTCGAGGCTATCGCCGACCTGATTCAGGAAACATGAGATTGGCAGACCGCGATCGGCGCCGCCATTTGACAGGACTGGGGTCGCCGGCATGAACCAGAGTTTCGACATATAGTCGTAAAGACGCTGCGCATGATCAGCATCATCGGCGAAAGCCTCTGATACGCGAGCGAACATATCTTGATACGACTCCCCGGGCAGCAAATAGCGATCTTCCAGAGTGACTTTACCGAATTCCGTCAGCAGCGAATCGCGCGACTGATCCATCTCTACACTTGGCACGACTCGCAGCGCTGGCGCGCCGGATTGCGCCTCCTGGTCGGTGACCGCTTTCGCGAGTGTTGCTTCGTTGGTGCCTGCCATGTCTCATTACCCCTTGCATAAGGCCCGTCATATATAGGAATTAATCAGAAAACCGCCATATACGGTATTTCAAATCAGCCCTCACACAACATATTGTGCCTCGAAGGTTAATGACTGGTCAACAGGATCGAAACTGAAATCGGTGTTTTGACAGTGGATAAATGGTTAATAGCTGGTTAATTCACCGCTGCCACGCCTGTATCGATTAGGAGTTTGAGCCAACTGCTTTTTTTGAAAAAATTTTGACGCGCAAACGGCTTGCATTTTTTATTTTTTCTGATCCCGGCCGAGGTCAGGTTGAGACGAATCAAACCACTGCTCGCGAGACCCTCAGACACAACATATAGTAGGCTACTCGATTTCGGGAAAGGCGCGAGCGATTTGTTGATTCCACTCAAACAACGCGCTCCAGTTCTCTTCTGAGTTGTCCATCAGACCCAGGCGGACGATGACAAGGTCACGACTTGGCACCACCCAAATGGTCTGGCCTTCATTGCCATTGGCGTTGAAAGCATCCCAAGGCGAGGTGAGCGCGGATTGGAAACTGGTCGGCGTCTCTTCGCCATGAACGGTGACCCACCACCCTGCGCCGTAAACATTGGAGTTATCTGCCGGCGTTTCAGTTCGGGCAAAATCGACCCAGCCTTCTGGCAACAGCCGTTCACCCTCCCAGACACCATCGCGTAAATAGAGATAGCCGAACTTGGCAAAGTCGCGCGCTGAGGCCCAAACCAGCGATCCGCCAAGAAACGTGCCCGCCGCATCAAACTCGGGTTGGGCGTCCATGCCGAGCGGGGCGAAGAGCATTTTTTCAAGATTGTGTGATCGGGCAAGAACGGAGTCAGGCTCAGCATTCACGAATGCGGTTCGGCTGACGCGATGCAGCGCCCAGCCCAGTAAATGAAACCCCTCAGTCGAATAATACCACCGGGTCCCGGGCTCATGTTTCAACGGCAATTCGCGGTCGATAAAGTCGACAAAGTCATACTTCCCGCGGCCATACATCATCTGCACCACGTCGGTTTCGATGAACGGCGTGGTCTCGAAATCCTTATAGTCGAGCCCATCCGTCATGTTCAGCCATTGTCGCCAGGTGATCACGTTGCGCGGATCATCCGGCGCAAATGGAGTCGGCATCGGTGCATCAATGTCCTCGATCAAGCCCAGATGCACTGCCCGCCCGACCAGGGCTTGCGTGATCGATTTGGCCATCGACCAGGAAACTTGCTTGGTCTCTGGCCCGAACCCGTCGCGATAGGTTTCAGCGACAAGCCTGCCCTGATGGATCACCACCACAGCGCGGGTTTCGCCCATCACATCTGTCTTCTCACCCGCCATTGCGGCGGCGATCAGATCATTGACAGCCGCTGCCGTATCGTCCGGCATAGTGCCGCTATCCCATGCTTCCGTCGGCCATTCGACGTCCTCCGGATGCGGTTGCAGCGGGAACAGGTCTTGCGCGGTGGCGGGCAAGACGATTGCAGCCAGACCGACAAACACCGCAATCATCCCGGCCTTAAACGGGGATGACATGCTAGATTCTGTTCCGCGTGATCGAGTCTTGTGCATGACCAGCACCTCCCATAGTCTGGCGACAACTCATGAGGCATAATGTGAATCTCGTCAAAACTGGTCTGATCATGGTTGTCGTCCTCGTCGTCATTGGCGCCGGGGTCTGGCATTTCTGGCTCAAGCAACAAGTCGCGTTTGCGCAAGTCGCTACGGCTTATGGTGCTAAGCAGGTTTGCTCTTGCCGCTTCATTGCAGAGCGAGAATTGCAGAGCTGCCTTGGAGATTTCACCGCTGATCTCAGCGCCGTCAGCTTCAATGTCTCGTCCAGTCTTATCTCGGAAAACAGATCAGCGCGTTCGGTTGATACGGTCACTGCAAGCGTTCTCGGCGGGCTTATCCAAAGCCGCGCAAGATATGAAGACGGCCTCGGTTGCGCTTTGGTGAAGAAATGAAAGCTGCCTTTCTCAGTCTCGTCTTTCTCTGTGCATGCGCACATTCTGGCCAAGCCGAAGAAGCTGATCCCAACCGCCTCGATTGGCTGACAGGCTGTTGGCAGAACGCCGAAAATGGCACGCGCGAGATCTGGTCAGTATCGGAAGACGGCTATTATTTCGGCTATTCAATTGTGCTGAAAGACGGCCATGCTGTATTCTTTGAACAGATGAGGATCGATCCGGCCCCTCTCCCGATTTTCAACGCATATCCTAGCGGCGAGGGCCCATCGTCTTTCCCGGCGATTGAGATTGCAGACAACAGTGTAACCTTCGCCAATACGGCGCATGATTACCCCCAAAAGATCAAATACTGGCGTGACAGTGACGGGCTAAGAGCGGTCATCTCCCTGATCGATGACAGCGGCGCCGGCGCGTTCAATTTCGAACCATGCGCGATAGACTGATCTGCACCCCTCACAGATTCGATGACGCACCCGCTTTACGCGTCCTGCGCTGAACCCTACAACTCATCCGAATTGCCATTCGGGGCGATGAGGAGCTGTGCATGCGCATAATGATCGTGACAGACGCCTGGGAACCTCAGGTGAATGGTGTCGTACGTACGATGCAGCGCGTGATCGCAGAGCTGCAAGCCGATGGTCACGAATTTGATGTCATCCATCCGGGTGAAGGTTTCAACACCATGCCATTGCCGACTTATCCCGAAATCAAGCTGGCGATGTTTGCAGAGCGCAAAATCAAAGAGCGGTTTGAAACCTTTGAACCAGATGCCATCCATATTGTTACAGAAGGCACACTCGGCATGGCCGGCCGCAAGATGTGTCTTAAAATCAAGCACCCGTTTTCGACGGCCTATCATACCCGCTTCCCGGAATATGTTTCGGCCCGCCTGCCCATCCCAACGCGGGCTGGGTACAGTTTCGTGCGCTGGTTTCACAAATATTCCGGCAAAGTCATGGTGCCAACGCCGAGTATGGTGGAAGAGCTGGAAGCTAAGCGCTTTATCAACCTGGTCGCCTGGACCCGCGGTGTCGATACAGAAATGTTCCACCCGGATCGCCGCATTGAGGAAGGCGCATCAGATGATCCATTCGCTGGCCTGGCGCGTCCTATCTTTCTGAATGTCGGCCGTGTCGCCGTCGAAAAGAATATTGAAGCCTTTGTCGAGTTGGACCTGCCCGGCTCGAAAGTCGTGGTCGGCGATGGTCCGGCCCTTGAGACGCTCAAAAAGAAATACCCGGATGTTCATTTCCTCGGCGCCCGGTTCGGCGAAGATCTCGCAACCTATTATGCCAGCGCCGATGTGTTCGTTTTCCCAAGCCTGACCGATACGTTTGGTCTGGTTGTGTTGGAAGCCATGTCATCCGGAACCCCCGTCGCAGCTTATCATGCGACAGGCCCAAAAGATGTCATTCCCGGATCAAATGCCGGAACTATCACGCCGCTGGACGGTGATCTCGCGGCGGGCGCGGTTGCATGCTTGGATCTGGAGCGCAGCACCTGCCGGACCTATGCTGAGGGCTATAGTTGGAAATCTGTTGCATTGGCCTTTCTGGAAAACCTGCAGCCTTTGCCGACGCCAGAACGTCGGCGATTCTGGCAAAAGCTCCGCCGCAAGAAGAAAACCTGGATCGATTGGGAACAGTTTACCGATTGGATGAACCAACCCGACGACAACAAGAAGAAGGAATAGGGGAATGAGCTGGGAGACAGGCTATACGGTCATCAACGCGCTGGTAGTGCCAGCTTGGGCGCTGCTGATATTTTTACCGCGCGCAAAAATTACCCGCACCGCCGTTCATTCCATGCTCTGGCCGATGGTGATGGGCGTGATCTATACGGCTTTTCTGATTGGCGCGATGGGCTTTGGACTATCGCATCCGGATGCCGGTTTCTCGTTTTCTGGCGTGCAGGCTTTGTTCGATCACCCGAATGGCGTTTTGACAGGCTGGAGCCATTATCTGGTCTTCGATCTATTTGTCGGCGCCTGGATCGCGCGAGATGCGCAAAGACACGGGATCGCGCATTGGAAAACCGTGCCTTGCATTCTCGGCTCTTATCTCTTCGGCCCCGTTGGCCTGTTGCTTTATGCCATCCTGCGCCTTGTCTCTGGCAAGGGGTTTTCCCTTTTTGAGACCCAATAGAAGAGGAAATCTCCTCTAACGTGTAGAGCGCCTTAACTGACAGCGTAATCAGATGCGATGCGCGCCTATACCGCGCTGGACTGGCCTCAATCTTGCGTCTAAAGAGCCGACAAATTCAGCTTAACAGGTAAAGAGGTGCTCCATGACTGTTCGCGTTGCAATTAATGGCTTTGGCCGTATCGGTCGTTTGGTCCTTCGCTCGATTATTGAACATGACCGCAAAGACATTGAAGTCGTCGCGATCAATGATCTGGGCCCGGTCGAAACCAATGCTCACTTGCTTCAATATGATACAGTTCATGGCAAGCTCAATGAAGAGGTCAGTGTCGACGGCGATATGATCCGCGTTGGCAATCGCGCATTCAAATGTACGGCGATCCGCAATCCGGCCGAACTTCCGCATGGCGATATGGGCATCGACATCGCGTTCGAGTGTACGGGTATTTTCGCGTCGAAAGAAAAAGCCTCAGCGCATCTCGAAGCCGGCGCCAAGCGCGTCCTGGTTTCTGCCCCGGCTGGCGGCGCCGACAAGACGATTGTTTATGGGGTGAACCATGACACGCTGAGCGCCGACGATCTCGTCGTTTCCAACGCGTCCTGTACGACCAACTGCCTGTCGCCCGTGGCAAAAGTTCTGAACGACACGGTCGGTATCGAGCGCGGCTACATGACAACAGTTCACGCCTATACCGGCGACCAGCCGACCCTCGACCGTATGCACTCGGATCTGTACCGAGCGCGCGCTGCCGCGAGTTCAATGATCCCGACTTCAACCGGTGCGGCGAAAGCCGTTGGCCTGGTGCTTCCGGAACTGGCGGGCAAGCTCAATGGCTCTGCCGTTCGTGTCCCAACGCCAAATGTTTCGATGATTGATCTGGTCTTCGACGCTGGCCGTGAAACCTCTGTCGAAGAAATCAATGGCGCCATTAAGGCCGCTGCAGACGGCCCAATGAAAGGCGTTCTTGGCTATTCCGCAGCGCCGCTGGTCTCGGCTGATTTCAATCACGATCCACACAGCTCGACCTTCGCCGCCGATGGCACAAATGTCACCGAGGGCACACTGGTTCGCGTCCTGAGCTGGTATGACAATGAGTGGGGCTTCGCGACACGTATGAGCGACACTGCGTTGCACATGTCGAAATTCCTGTAGCGGATCAGATAGCGCATGGCCGACTTTAAAACACTCGACGATTTCGACCTTGCCGGCAAAGTCGTCATCACGCGGATTGATATCAATGTCCCGGTCGAAAACGGCCAGGTCACGGATACGACTCGGGTCGACAAAGTCGCGCCAACGATCCTGAAAATTCTCGAAAAGGGCGGCAAGCCGGTTCTGCTCGCCCATTTCGGACGCCCAAAAGGCCAGCCCAATCCGGACATGTCCTTGCGGATCACGGTTCCGGCGCTTGAAAAGGCGCTGGGCCGGTCCGTGACGTTCGTCGAACGTCCTGACCGCGACGCGATTAATGCGGCGCCCGACGGGGCAGTCATCCTGGTCGAAAATACCCGGTTCAGCGCCATGGAAGAAGCCAATGATCCACGCATGGCAGGCTTCCTCGCTTCGCTCGGCGATATCTATTGCAATGACGCTTTCTCTGCGGCCCACCGCGCGCACGCGTCAACAGAAGGCGTCGCGCGCCTGCTGCCCGCTTGTGCCGGCCTCCTCATGGAAGCCGAATTGAAAGCTTTGGATGCGGCGCTCGGCACGCCGCAAAAGCCCGTCCTGGCGGTTGTTGGCGGCGCAAAAGTCAGCTCGAAAATCGATTTGCTCAAGAACCTGGTTTCGAAAGTCGACGCTCTGGCGATTGGCGGCGGCATGGCCAATACATTCCTGGCCGCGCGCGGATACAGTGTCGGTAAATCGCTTTGCGAGCATGACCTGACCGACACAGCGAAACAAATCGAAGCCAATGCGAAAGCTGCGGGCTGCGACATCCTGCTGCCTACGGATGTGGTTGTCGCAAAAGATTTTGCGGCCAATGCTGAGCATCGGACATGCGGTCTGGATGACGTCGCAGACGATGAAATGATCCTCGATGCGGGGCCGCAAACCGTTGCTGTCCTGACATCGGCACTGGAAGCCTCCAAAACGCTGGTTTGGAACGGACCGCTCGGCGCGTTCGAACTGACGCCATTTGACACCGCCACAGTCCAAGCCGCACAAGCGGCTGGAACGCGCTGCAAATCAGGCGCGCTGATCGCTGTCGCAGGCGGCGGGGACACAGTTGCGGCCCTGAACCATGCCAAAGTGGCGCAGGACTTTACGCATATCTCTACCGCAGGTGGCGCATTTCTTGAATGGATGGAGGGCAAGCCCCTTCCTGGGGTCGAGGCGCTCAAAGGCCAGTAAATGACACATCTCTTCTCCTTCCGTTGGTCAGACAAACCCGCGGGAGCCGAGGCGACCAAAAAGACAGCGATGTCAATTTCAGTTTTAACAACCACCATTGGGCTGACGGCAAAACGCTTTCAGCCCTTTTTCTATCTTGAGAGGGACCTTTAAGATGGCAAATCAGAATATGACGCAGCAGGCCGCACAGAAAGACGGTTTCGTTGCAGCTTTGGATCAGTCGGGGGGCTCGACACCTAAAGCACTAAAACTCTATGGCATTGGCGATGATGCCTGGTCGAGCGATGAAGAAATGTTCGGCCTGATCCATGACATGCGCGCACGTATCGTCAAATCACCCGCTTTTTCCGGCGACAAGGTGATGGGCGCAATCCTGTTTGAACGCACTATGGACGGCGAAATCGACGGCGTGCCAACCGCGACATATCTCTGGGAACAGCGCGGGGTGGTGCCGTTCCTGAAAGTCGACAAAGGCCTCGCGCCGGAAGCCAATGGCGTTCAGATGATGAACCCGATGCCAGATCTCGACGCGCTGCTCTCACGCGCCGTCGATAAAGGTATTTTCGGCACCAAGATGCGGTCCGTCATCAACGCTGCAAACGCCGAAGGCATTGCCGCCAATGTGGCGCAGCAATTTGAAGTCGGCAAACAGATCCTCGGCCACGGCCTGATGCCAATCATCGAGCCGGAAGTGACGATCACGATCTCTGACAAAGCCGAAGCAGAAGACATCCTGTTGGCCGAGCTTACCAAACAGCTCGATATGGTGGCAGCCGATCAGCAAGTGATGCTGAAACTGTCTCTACCCGAAAAAGCCAATCAGTATCAGTCACTGGTAGACCATCCACGCGTGATGCGCGTTGTGGCGCTGTCTGGCGGATATAGCCGCGAAGAAGCCAATCGCCGCCTGTGCCAGAATAAGGGCATGATTGCCAGCTTCTCCCGCGCCCTGACTGAAGGTCTTTCGGCGCAGCAGAGCGATGCCGACTTTGACACTCAACTGGCGGGTACAATTGATAGCATCTTCGATGCATCCTGCGCCGGTTAGGCCCAATACCATCTAAACTCGAATGAGGCGGTCTTCATGGCCGCCTTTTTCATGTCTGGCACGCAGACATCAATTATGGCACACTCCCCACATGGCTCTAGACATGCGCCCCGGTTGCGAACGTTGCGACAAAGATCTGCCTGCCGATCAGGACGGCGCGCTGATCTGTTCGTTTGAATGCACCTTCTGCCAGGACTGCAATGATAAGAGCTTTCACGGTACCTGCCCGAATTGCGGCGGCGCCCTGTTCCCCCGCCCACCCCGAACAGGGGCCGCATTGGACAATTTCCCGGCCAGCACCAAACGGATCTACAAGCCCGTCGATTGACGGGCGCGGTTTCGCTTCGCACACTCTTTATCATGGAAAAGACATCTCTGATCTGGCGCTTGGTTCATACCGGGTTGCTGTCCGGCGGCATGAGCGCTCTGGTCGCGCTGATTGTAACGATTGTGAATACTGGCTTCGATGGCGGGCTGGGTGAACGCTGGCTGATTGCCTGGAGCCTGGCCTATCCGGTTGCCTGGTTTGCAGCGCTGATCTGGGGCCCGAGCGCCCGTATGCTGACCAATTGGCTGCTTGGAACAGCGCCAAAATCTTGACGACACCCCCTGCTTCGGCGCAAACCGGGCCATCATGTCTGAACCGCAACGCGAACGTCCCCGGCTTTATCTGATCACGCCGCCTCAAATCGAGGACGTGCCCGCTTTTGTGGATCAGTTCCGCGCTGCCATTCAAGGCGGCGACATTGCCAGTCTGCAAATCCGCATCAAACAAGGCGACGCGATAGACCCGGCCAAGACCCGCGAAGTCGCGCAAGCCGTGAAACGCATTTGTCTGGCCGAGCATATCGCCTTGATCATCAATGACAGTCCGCAACTCGCCCGCGCGCTGCAAGTCGACGGCGTGCATCTCGGTATGGACGATATGGACATTGCCGAAGCGCGAGAGCTCGTCGGACCCGACATGATTATCGGCGCGACCTGCAAGGATTCGCGTCACCAAGCGATGATGGCCGGTGAAGCTGGCGCCGATTATGTCGCGTTTGGCGCCTTCTATCCGACTGAGACCAAAGCAAACACGACGCGCGCAGAACCCGACGTCCTGACCTGGTGTCAGATGTTTCTGACGCTGCCCTGCGCCGCGATTGGCGGTATCACGCTTGAGAATGCCGCCCCGCTAATTGCCGCGGGCGCAGACTTCCTCGCCGTCTCGAGCGGCGTCTGGGACCATAAGGATGGCCCCGCTGCCGCTGTCGCGATGTTCAACCGCGTCATCGAAGACGCGATGGCGGTCTCGAAAATCTGATCAACGGAATACGTCTTCACCGCCCCGCTTTCCTGACGAAAGTCAGGATCCATGGCGGCTGGGGCCTGTGCTCGACCGCCATGGATGCCAACTTGCGTTGGCAAAGCGGGGTCGGCTGTCTTTCCTTCTGTCATCCCGGAAAGCGCGCCAGAACCTGTCCGAGATCCAGATGGCGCAGAGCGCGCTGGGTCCCGGATATGTCCGCTGGCGCGATCCTTCCGGGATGACAGTGAGAGCGATTTTTCCACATTCAATCCGACCGGGTTCAGCCTCGGCTATAGTCTCTGCCATGATCATCCATCGCTATCTCATGGCTCATTACAAGCAGGTGCCGGTCTATTTCTGGCCGATCCTGTTCTTTGAGCTGTGGCGGGTGGATCGATGGAGCGCTGAGACCGGGCGACAAGCGTTTGTGCAAGTCGATCGTTATGGCCGCGCTTGGGTGCCCTATTTTGAGGGCATGGCGCTGAACTTTGCCGCTTATGATATCGCGACAAGATTCTATTCACCGAGTGATGTCGATGACCTCTGCCCGGACGTTTTCGAGCGAGCCCTCGCCACACTTTCCTTCGACGCCTGCGAAAGCAGGGGTCCAGGGACGGATATCGCCAATCGTGCATTTGGCAGCCTCATGCCATGGATACCTGCCTGCGCAGGTATCGGCGGAGACGGAGGTGGAGCGCGGGTGCGGCTGGAGCCCGGCTAGCCTCGCGCTCTATAACTCGAGCGCACGCGCGTCATGGGCCGCGCCGGTTGCGCCTGGCACCTGGCCTCAATGCATGCGTCAGCGATGCCCATCTCTGACCGCCGTCAGATCACCGCAAATCTCAGACCCGTGCGCTCGCCTTACTCAGCTTTGGCAGGCGGCGCAGCGCGTCCAGTGACTTGGTCATGCAGAGATTTGTCCATTCGGAAATGCGCATTCACATATTCGGCGACGACACGCAGGATCATCAAGGCGATGATGGCGCCGATCGGTGTTTTGATCATGCCCCATAGTGCCGTGTCCCAATCATTGTCGAGATATGTCAGCCAGAACCAGAACCGTCGCACTGCGTGCCACAAAATCCCGACAATACCGAGATAGAATAAGATCCGCGTCAGTGTTGCGCCCATTGATTTTTCGAAACTCAGGAACCCAGACAGCATGCCCATGTTCGCCCCTCCTCTTTGCGTGTTGCCCCTATAAAACCGTATCATGGCCAGCCTGTCCACAAAACTTGACCAAACCGCCCGTCGCCGCTACGCCGCGCGCTCTACTGATAAGGACGTGACATGGCCAAAATCAACGGCAACGAAATCAAACCCAATATGGTGATTGAGTATAATGGCAGCGTCTGGCGCGCGATGAAATGCAATCACGTGAAGCCTGGAAAAGGCGGCGCCTTCAATCAGGTCGAAATGCGAAACCTGTTCAATGGCTCGAAAGCCAATGAACGCTTCCGCGCCAATGAAACCGTAGAGCGCGTGCGTCTTGAACAGAAGAAATTCCAATTCCTGTACGATGCCGGTGAAGCCTATGCCTTCATGGATCAGGAAAGTTTCGAACAGATCGAACTTCAAAAAGACTTTGTCGGTGAGGATGGCGACTTCCTGCAAGACGGTATGGTTGTTGAGATCGAGTTCCATGTCGACACGCCGATCGGTGTCGCCTTGCCTCAACAAGTGACGCTGACCGTCGAAGAAACCGAGCCAGTGGTTAAAGGCCAAACCGCTGCGAACAGTTTCAAGCCGGCGACCTGCGACAATGGCGTGCGCGTGACAGTCCCGCCTTTCATCGGGGTCGGAGAGCGTATTGTTGTTCAGACCGAAGACCGCACCTATCTGCGCCGCGCTGACTAAGGGTCCATAAAATGTCAAAGCCGTCCGCGCTTGGAAACGTCCTGATTGAAGCTGCTCGAAAAGCCGGGCGCTCTCTGGCACGTGATTTCGGCGAAGTTGAATTTTTGCAGGTTTCGAAAAAGGGTCCTGCTGATTTCGTCTCGAATGCCGATCACCGCGCTGAAGAGATCATCCATGAATATTTGACCAAGGCGCGCCCTGGCTATGGGTTTCTGATGGAAGAACGCGGCATTGTCGAAGGCAGCGATAAGACCAATCGGTTCATTGTCGACCCGCTCGATGGCACGCTGAACTTCCTGCACGGGCAGCCGCACTATGCCGTATCCATCGCGCTCGAGCGTGAAGGGAAACTGTTCGCGGGCGTCGTTTATGATGTCGCCAAGAACGAGATTTTCTGGGCCGAGACGGGTCGCGGCGCGTGGATTGGCCAGCACAAGCTGCGCGTCAGCCAACGCAAGAAGCTCGAGGATTCTGTGATCGCGACCGGCACGCCGTGGATCGGAAAATCAGAAGAATACCACGCCCGCTTTGCCAATGAGATCAATGTCATGACACGCAGTGTCGCCGGCATTCGGCGCTATGGCTCTGCTGCGCTCGACTTGGCCTGGGTGGCCGCGGGACGGTTTGACGGGTTCTGGGAAAGCCATTTGAAATCCTGGGATATTGCCGCCGGCATGGTCCTCGTTCGCGAAGCGGGCGGTGTCTGTTCCGAACTGAATGGCAAAGGCAATGTGCTGGAAACGGGATCGATTCTGGCCGGGAATGCGGACCTGCATCCGCTTCTGGAAAAACGTCTCCGAGAGGCCGGGGTACGTGCCCCCAATGTCGACTGAACCGACGATTGATCCCGAACCGAGGCCTGGCCTCGTGGCCCGTGCGCGTCGCGGGATCAAATGGCTGAATGCCAATAAGAAGCGCTTTTTCTGGTGGTGGATCGGCTATCAGGCGATCAAAGGCACGATCACGCTATCGATTATCTGGATTCCGCTTTTTTTACTTTGGCTGCGCAGTCGCGGCGAGGCCTAATTGCCGAATACTGCCGCAAACGCGGCCGAGGCCAGAACCAGGCCAATCGCAGAGCCAGCGGCAATCGCAACGCGCTTCAGCAGCCGGTTCACTGACAGGCGCTTGAAGAAGAAAATTCCCACCGCGATCAAAGGAAGCAGGCCAACAAGATACGCGATCGAGAGCCCAAACCCGATCCCATCGGCTTCCGGCGGCGGCGTATCCCCAACTTCGATATTCGGATCAGCGCCAAGGAAGAAATTGAGCTGCGGGGTCATCTCATCGCAGGTGCTGCCATAGAATGACGCCGTCTGCTCAGCCCCCGACCGGCAAGCCTCTCCGAACGTGAATATCTCAGCGAACGGCGTCGCAATCTGAACAAGGATCGCGATAACGATCACGAGAAGCGCATAAGGAATGAGCAGGAATCGCCAAAAATACTTGGTCGACATGGCGTCCTTGGTGGCAATCGATGAAGCGACAATCAACGTTCCGGACACGGCGATGCTGACAGACATCACGTCGAGGCCATTAATGCTCCAGCCGAAATTGATCTTGAAGAAATTCGCAATCAGCGGAAAAATTCCTGCGAACAGGCTGGAAATGAATTTAAGCGGACCGACGACAGCGAAGGCCATGCCGATCAGTTTGATCAGCTGCATCGCCAGAAACCCAACGCCAAACGTGTCCGACAGCGAACGCAATAACTGCCACATGAATCGTCCCTCTCCGCCATCATCATGGCAAAGCGGGCTGGCATTAACAAGCGTTTACGTCTCGCTTTGCAGCTCTACATCCCAGTACAGATAATCCATCCAGGTCTCATGCAAGTGATGCGGCGGAAATTTACGGCCCATTTCCTGGAGATAGTAATTGCTTGGACGATCTGGCTTACGCGTCGGGTGCATTTTACAATCGTGCGGCATCCGCCCACCTTTGCGCAAATTACAGGGCGAGCAGGCCGCGACGATATTCTCCCAGGTCGTGCGACCGCCTTTCGAACGCGGCACCACATGGTCAAAGGTCAAATCATTTGGCGAGTTGCAATAGACGCACTTGAAGCCGTCGCGCAGGAAGACATTGAAGCGCGTGAAGGCTGGCATCCGATCTTGTCGTACAAATTCGCGCAAGGCGATAACCGATGGCAAGCGCATTTCAAAGCTTGGACTACGCACGTAATGATCATATTCGGCAATAATATCGACGCGGTCCAGAAATACCGCTTTTACCACGTCCTGCCACGGCCAGAGCGACAATGGATAATAGGATAGAGGCCGATAATCCGCGTTCAGCACGAGGGCCGGCCGACCATTTGGGGGAGTTGAAAGTACCTCAGACATGGCAAAATCTCACCATTATCAAGGCTTTGGATTGTCGAACCTTCGTCTTGAAAGCGAGCTCTCCTTTGCAATCACGAACCGAAATACCGATTCGCTGTGTCGACACTATGACAGCGGCCCGCCCTGTCTAGGTTAAAACAGCGATCAGCTCCCAATCCGCGCGCCCGCTGTGCGCCTTCTGCATCACTATCGGTTGGCGTTGAGCCAGTCATAAAGGAGGTGCGCTGCCACCGCCCGATAGGGCCGCCACGCTTCGGCCAGAGCGGAAAAATCCTTAGCCGACAGCCGCGCGTCAGCATCGCTAAGGCGCTTATAAGATTCCAACAGGCCAACATCGCCGTGCGGAAACGCATCAAGATGGCAGAGCGCATTCATAAGGAAGGTCTCCGCGGTCCACGGCCCGATGCCTCGGACTTTGAGCAACACGTTTCGGGCCTCATCAGACGGCGCCTCAGCCAGCGCGTCAAAGTCGAGAAATCCAGTCTCAACGGCATCCGCAATTGCTTGCAAGTGACCTAGCTTCGGCCGCGACAAGCCGCAGGCCCGCAGCTCATCGACGTCGTCTTCCAGGACACTTCGCGCCGTCATCACCTCATGGCGCGCTCTGACCCGGCCCCAAATGGCATCCGCCGCTTTGGTCGAGATAAGCTGATAGACAACAATCCGCGCCAGAGTCTCATATGACGCCGTCGTTGTGCGCCATTTTGGCAGACCAATCTCCGCGTGGGCTTTTGCCAGGGCGACATCACGCTGGGCAAGATCCTCACACGCGCGGCGCAGATCGCGGTCCACAGGCCGACTCGATTGAGGCCCGCTCATTTGAGATCCGAGCGCGTGCGTCCTTGCGCGGTCAGACCTTCGTCAAGCAAGCGCTCGCTGGCGGCTTCCAGCTGGGTCTCAAGTTCGACCAGCATGGCTTTCGGATTCATGTCTTCGGGCAAAGGCGGCAGGACTTCATACACAACCCGGCCCGGACGGCGCATCATGCCATGAGCGGGCCAGCACAGGCCTGAATTGGTCGCGAAGGGCACCAAAGGCACAGCAAGTGTTTTGTAGAAGGCGCGGGTCCCGGCGGGCTTGTATTCCGGTGTGGCCCCTGGCAGTGCGCGTGTACCTTCGGGATAGATCAGCATTTGCCGACCTTCCTGATTGACCCGGGCATTCGCCGCCGCGAGCATCTTCTTCATCGTCTTCACGCCGCCATCGCGGTCAATCGCCAACATCTTGGTTTTCAGCGCATACCAGCCGAGCCCCGGATACCAGAGCAATTCGCGCTTCATCACCAGAACCGGGTCCTTGAAGACTAGAAAAGGCACAAACACATCCAGCATGGCCTGGTGCTTGCCAGCGATCAGCGCCGGTCCTGTCGGAACATGCTCCTGGCCGCGAAACTCGACCTGGATACCGCAAATCAGGCGCAGTCCGAGCACCACTGTTCGCGCATATAATCGAACAAAATAAAGCGAGGCCGCGCGCGGCAGAAAAAGAGTTGGCAAGGCCAGGATCGACAGCAAAGCCATCCAACCATACAGCCAAATCACATAAATGAACGAACGCAGGGTGTTCACAGGGTTTCCTTCAAAGACGCCAATACGGCGAGTCGCGCCGCGATGCGTGCTGCGAGACCTGCCATAACAGGGGTCACCAGAAGGATAACAACGTCCCAGAAGTCGAGACTGAGGCGCGGCAGCAATTGCGATTCAACGCCTTGTGAACCACCCCCGGAAAACACAATCAGAGCTGTCACCATCAAGGCGGCAACTGCCCCGCCGAGCCCGGCCTGCAAAGCCAGAACCCAAAATCGCCGTTCAAACAGACCAGCAATGTAGCGGTCCTCGGCGCCGGAGAGGTGCAGGACGTCAACAATATCTCGGCGTGCCAGCAACGCGGCATGTGTCGCAAAGGCGATCACCGCGATCGCTGTGGCCGAAAGCAAAGCGACAATTGATAGTGCCACCAGGCGCAACACGCCCAAAGCCCCGCGCACATTATCAGCATAGCCAGCATTGCCCGCGACATCGCCGTCGATGCCCACTTCATTGAGGATACGCTCGATATCCGGGCTCGGGTCGCCGACGGCGGTATCCGCTTGCACCACCATGAGCATCGGAACCGGTAGACCGTCCGGCATACCGCCCGGTCCAAGGCTTGGCTCTAACAGGGCTTCGACTTCATCACGCGATAGCACACGCGCTTCGAACACCGTTGCGAGATCCGCAACGCGGTCTGCAGCACCTTCAGCGGTCCGGCGATCGGTATCGCGCATAACAACTGTGATATCACCTTCGATCTGCGCGCCCCAGGCCTCGGCCGCCTTATAGGTGCCGCGTGTGGTCAAAGCCGCCAGGGCAGCGAGGAAGCACAATGCGCCAATAACGAAGAACAGTGCTGCTTCGCGCGCGTCGCTGGACGGCAATAAAGAGGTTTCCCGACGACTCATGTTGCGGCTCCATACTCGACATCGCGCACTAGCAAACCATTTGAAAGCCGCAAGACCGGCGCTTCGAACTCGCGAATGAGCTCTAAATCGTGCGTCGCAATCAGGATGGTTGTGCCAACGCGCTTATTAAGTTCTGCAAACAGGCGCATAATCCTGGCGCCCATTTCAGGGTCAACATTGCCGGTCGGCTCATCTGCGATCAGCAAATCGGGCTTATTGATCAATGACCGCGCGATCGCCACCCTTTGCTGTTCGCCGCCAGAAAGCGACGGAATCGGCGCATCGACACGCTCGCCCAGGCCAACCCAGCGCAACAGGTCGATCACTTCATTGCTATAGGAATCGGGTTTTTGACCGGCAACCCGCAGCGGCAAGGCAACATTCTCAAACGCGGTCAGGTGATCCAGCAAGCGAAATTCCTGGAACACAACCCCAATCCGGCGGCGGATTGTCGCCAATTGTTTACGCTTCAATTCGAACGTCTGACGTCCGAATAACCTGATATTACCGCGCGTCGGTGCATGCGCCAGATACATCAGTTTCAGCAAGGATGACTTTCCGGCACCGGACGGACCGGTGAGGAATGTGAAGCTGCCCTGGCGCAGAACCAGGTCAATTTCGCTGAGCACTTCACCCGTGCGGTCATAGGATAGACTCACGCCGTCCAGCCGTACGGCGGGCTCGTCGCTCAGATCGGGTCTAAATCGCGACATGTAAATCCTTCAGCAATAGGATGACGGGCATATCGACTATTCCTAAAAATTGAGCGAATGTCCAAAACATGATCCTCACCTGCCCAGAATGCGAGACTCAGTATTTTGCTGAAGACTCAACTATCGGTGAAAGCGGCCGCACTGTGAAGTGCGCGACGTGCGGACATTCCTGGTTCGTCGGCCCCGAAGGCGCCAGCAGTGAAAATACTCTGCTCGGCGCGCATGAGACCTATCGCTTGAAGGTCCGCGAACGGCGCCGGCGCAAGAGCCGAGCCGCCGCCTTGAGCGCCTGGACCGTTGCCGGGGCCGCTCTACTGGTGGTTCTCGCTGGCCTGGTTCTGTTCAGAGGCCAGGTGGTGAAACAGTGGCCGGAATCAGCGTCGACCTATGCCGCAATTGGCATGCCGGTGAACCGATTCGGATTGGAGTTTCTGGAAACTGAAGCTGAGCGCTTTTTTGATGGCACGACGCCGATCCTGGAAGTCCGCGGCGCTGTGCAGAATATTTCCGGGCGGACCCGGTCAGCGCCGCTGGTCCGAGTGATTCTGCTGGATGATCAAGGCGGTGAGGTCGCTGAGGCATTTGCGCAAATCACCCCGTCTTCGATCCCCGCTGACGCCACAGCCCTGTTCGCAGCGCGGGTCGAAAATCCACCGTTTGAATCATTTGAACTTGAACTGGATCTGGTTCCAGCCGATACCGCCCTCGCTGATAACGGATCCACGCGCTGATGAGCCTGCCAAAATTTGACACTGTCCTGCCCGAAGCCGACCTGATGGCGCGGATAGACGACCTCGCAAAACGCCTCGCCCCGCACCTGACCGGCGACTGGAGCGCGATCAATATTTTGATTGGTGCGACGCCTTTTACCAGCGATCTAATGAAAGCCCTTGCCCGGCTGGAGATCCACCCGGTGCTTGATGCGCTATGGTTGGAAAGCTATCGCGATGCCCGCGAGAGTTCTGGCCGAGTGGTCGTACGAGCGGATATTGCCCGACAAGTCAAAGGCCGCGGCGTGTTGATCATTGACGATGTGTTCGATACGGGACGCACACTGGCTTTTGCGCGGAAACACTTGATCGCCAAAGGCGCGCGCGAAGTGATTACCTGCGCGCTCGCCCGAAAGCCCTGGGCTCCTGAAGGCGACGACGATGTCGATTTTCACGCTTTTGATGCACCCGGACGCTATCTGGTCGGCTATGGAATGGATGATGCCGGCTTATATCGCGGTCTGCCTTATATTGGCGCGCTCGACTAAAGCTTCCGATCTAACCATTCGAGAATATCCGCACTGACCTGCTCTGTACCAGGTTCATCGACGATCCAATGCGCGTTGCGGCGATATTCGAGATAGTCTCCCGGCACTTTTGCGTTGGCATATTTCGCGCCGACTTTTCGAACCGCTTTGACCACTGTGGCGCGGTCTTTTACAGCGCCAATGGTCAGAGTCGGAACAGCGATCCGAGTTTCGTCGATCGGGCCCGGATTAGCGAGATCATGATAAACCCGCCCGCTATCAAACAAAGCCTGCTTATAAATTTCATCGTGGCGCGCTTTCGGCACCATATTCAATACACCCCAGCTAAAGCCGTTCGGCCCGACTTTAAAAACGCCTCCCGGGACGTTTTTCTGCCCAACTTTCAGAATGTTCCAGAACGTCCGCAACACACGCAAATCCGTCACTGTGCAGCCCGCTGGCTGCGCCGGCGTCAGGAAAATACCCGCCCGCACATGTCCTTGCTCAACCAGTTTCTGAGCAATCATACCACCCATGGAATGGCCAATAATGACCGGGGGTTCGCCCTCGCGCGCCGTGATCGCATCAGCATGATCTGCGGCGGCTTTGACATAGTCAGCCAATGTCAAATCAGCCAATCCGCTCGGCGGTTCAGAGACCGTTCGCAAATCCGCAAACAAAGTCGGTGTTTCGCAGGTCCAACCGGCCATAATGAAGTCGCGCTTCATCCGGTCCCAGACCTCGCCGCCGCACCCGACGCCGTGTATCATAAGCAGTGTCTTGCCCATCTATTCGACCCTCCCGGCTGGTTCCGATCAGATCAGCATAGGTGCAGTTGGTTTCGTTTGGAAAGGAAAATCCTAGCCTAAACCGGCTCAGACCATTGTTGGAAGCGCTTTGCGACATCTTCATAAACAGGCCGCTTGAATGGCACGATCAAATCCGGAATTTCATCCAGTTTTGCCCAGCGCCATGCATCAAATTCAGGCGTGTGCTTGTCGAGCCGAACATCGCTGTCTGAGCCTTTAAATCGCAGGGCATACCACTTTTGCCTCTGGCCCAGATACGGCCCGCCCATGCGGCGCAACAGATCTGGCGGGAAATCATAATATAGCCAGTCATCAGTCTCTTCGAGTATATCAACAAGCTTGGCAGCGACTCCGATTTCCTCATCCATTTCGCGAAGGGCAGCCTCGACCGGCGCTTCGCCCTTATCAACGCCGCCTTGAGGCATCTGCCATTGAAACGCGCCGCGACCATTGACGCGTCGTCCGACAAAGACATGGCCCGCCTTTGAAAACAAAGCCAGGCCAACATTGGCGCGATAAAGCGATGGGTCTCGTTTCTTCTCGGTCACCCTTGCGGATTTAGACTAGCCTGACGAACCTGGCCAGACGTTCTGGACTGCTTGGCATAATAAGATGCCGGAGCCAGGGCGATGCCCTTCTCTTCCAGTGTCGGCAACCAGTCCTTGAGAATATCGAGCGTGACGGGAAATGACATGCCCGTGCCAAGCGCCGCGCCTTGCTCACGCGCCGTACTCTCCAGGAGCAGCAATTGTTGAGAAATCTCGTCCGCTTCGGGACGGGCGTCGACCCAGGATGTTGCTTTGCCGAATGCCAGACCATTTTGACGCGCGCTGGACCCGAATTCAGATCGCATCAAGGAGCCATCTTCAAAGAATGCCAGGCCCTTGGCGCTTAACTCGTCGAGGATTGGTTGAACGGCGCTCGGCTCAGTCGCAAATTTTGCGCCCTGATAGTTCATGACGCCGACATAGCCGGGGGTCCGCGCCAACAATTTAGCCAGGCGCTGTTTATTGATATCCGCAGAAACGCCGACTTGCATAACCTGCGCATGCGGGCTTTGGCGGCCATAATCATACGGCTCCATTGGCAGCTCGATCAGAACTTCATGACCGGCGCGGCGCGCGTCACGGACCCAGCCGCGAAGATTATCGGCGGTTGGCGCAAAGGACAGCGTGACTTCTGGTGGAAGTTCTTCAATAGCCGCGCGAGTTCTCGTGCGATTGGTTCCGAGACCGCCAACAATAACCGAAACTGTCGGTTTGCCCTCGGGGTTTGAGAAGGCGCGGGCATAGCGCGCCAACGGAGAATTGTCTGGTGTCGCAGATTGAGTCGAGGCTGACGGATCGGATGGATCGATCGCGACCACCGATGCCGTTGCAAGATTGTTCTGAGAGACCTGGCTGAACGTCTGACCCGGTAAAACCGATTGGCCGTTAATCCGGACGCCCCGGCTTTGGGCTGGCGCACTGCTTACCGCCTGAGCGACGGCCGCATCGCCATACTCGACACCGAGGTCAGGTTCGTCTGCAGTTGAGTCTGAGCGGGTCGGCAGGGTCTCCATTTGCACAAAGCCAAGCGTTTCCTGATATCCGGGCAGGCGCGGGTTCAGGTCTGGCGCGTCGGTGGTCGATTCTTCGAACAATGCCACGCGCACCATTGGGCTGGCGGCATCCGGCGTACCGAGTAGATGCATGGCCGAAGCCCCGGATCCGAGAACAACTGTCAGGGCAAACGCCCCTAGAAAACTATGCACGATCCCGCTTCGAAACGGAGAGGGATCACGCGCCAGGCGAGCAGACATTGAAGCTCCTGAGAACACTTTTAAACGACAAAGCTCATTTTGCGGTCCAAATGGTTAAGAACCAGCAAATAGGAATTAACCTTTGGAGTGATTTGTCGCTCTGCGCGCGCCCGATATCATTACTTTTCTGATAGGCAGTACACCGCGCCGGCGCGGAACTAGCCTTCGCGCGTCTCGGTGCTAGCAAGCACGCCGCCTGATTTCAGGAAATCGATCGCTTTTTCAAGCTGATAATCACCTTCATAATCCACTGGCGGCATATCATCCGGAATATGCGGCAGATTGCGTGCGACGCCATCTTCATTGTCCAGAGCGTTCGGCAAATCGGCTTCTGAATAGCGTTGTATACGCGCCAGATCCTCTTCGCTGACCCGGCGGTTCGCGACTTCGATGTCAGGCTCGATGCCTGTCGACTGAATGGACCGGCCGGATGGGGTGTAATAGCGCGCCGTCGTCAATCGAATGGCGCCGCGTTCAGCACCGAGCGGCATCACTGTCTGGACCGAGCCTTTGCCGAAACTGGTTGTCCCGAGCACAGTCGCCCGGTCGCGGTCCTGCAAAGCGCCCGCGACAATTTCAGAGGCAGAGGCTGAGCCATTATTAATTAGAATGACGATTGGCACATTCTTGAACACTTCGCCGCGTTCCGCATTTGAGCGCATGACATCACCGGGACGTCGGCCAATCGTCGAAACAACTTCGCCGCCGGACAGGAATTGGTCACTGACGGATACGGCTTCATCCAGCAACCCGCCGCCATTATTGCGCAAATCAAGGATCAGACCCGCCGGACGACGGCCAATCTCATCACGGATCTGATCAAAAGCCTCAATCAGTTTGGTCGTGGTTTTCTTATTATTGAACGTCGCAATGCGGATGTAAGCGATATTGTCGCCTTTGTTTTCAAACTCGACATATTTCGGTTCGATCACTTCACGCGTCAACGTTACGTCAAACGGGTCCTGACCATCGCGGTAGACCGTCACAGTGAGGTCTGTTCCTGGCGCACCGCGCATATCGCGCACGGCATCATCCAGGCTGAGACCAACAATTGCCTTGGCATTTATGTGCGTCAGCAAGTCGCCAGGCTCTAATCCTGCGCGGCTGGCCGGGGTATCATCCATTGGCGTGACAACTTTTACGAAGCCGTCTTCCATGGTCACTTCGATGCCGAGACCGCCATACTCGCCTGACGTCGTGACTTGCAGCGCTTCGAACTGTTCCGGGGACATATAGCCTGAATGAGGGTCGAGCGAGCCAAGCATGCCGTCAATCGCCGCTTCCAGCGCAGCGACTTCGTCAATCTCTTCGACATAGTCGGCTTTGGCGCGGGCCATCACTTCGGTGAACAATGAGAGCTGTTCAAAAGCAGCCTCGTGGCGCGGAGAAGAATATTCCGCATCGGGCCAAGCCACAGCTGACACTCCGACGGCCGTGGCACCTAATACAACCCCCAGCGCAGCGCCTGTCAGCATAGCTCTCATATTCATCTCCTAGTTGCGGCCCTAGCCGCGTTTCATCCAGTTGGCAGGATCCATCGGTTTTCCGCCTCGACGAACTTCCATATAGAGTTCTGGCTCACCGCTGGCCCGTTCCGCCATTTTCGCCACCGGCTCGCCCTGTTGCACAGATTGGCCCACAGAGACGTAGCTCGACGACATTCCCCACAAAAGAACATGGTAACCATCACTTGTCGAGAGGATCAGCAGTTGTCCGTAGCTGCGAAACGGTCCGGAAAATTCAACTGTGCCACTAATCGGGGCTGAAACCTGTGCGCCGCTGCGCGTGGCGAAGCCGACACTTTCAGATTTAGCGCCGCCGGGCATGTTGTCCCCCCACGCGCGGACCATGCGGCCTGTCGCGGGCACAGCAAGAACCCCCAGCGGCTGCGAAACCGTGGGACGCGGCAATGCGGGCCGATTAGCGGTTCGCGGAGGCGGGTTTTCAGCCAATGATAGACGGGGTTTCAGGCGCGGAGCGGCGGGCGCTGCAGCTTCCAGAGCGGCAATCAGCTCGCGGATCGAGCTCGCTTTTTCCCCAAGCGATTCAGCACGTTGGCGGAGCGAGGCGGCGTCTGCATTGACGTCTTCAAAGGCCGATCGCTTGGCCGCCGTCATTTGTGTGATCTCTTCTTGTTTCAGCGCCAGCGCAGCGTCCGCGGCAGCCAGCACTTTTTGCTCGCGCAAGACCTGTCGTTCGAGCCGGCGCAATTTGGTAATTTCACTCGTCAGTGTTGAGGTCTTGTCTTGCACTTGCGGCGCAACTTCTCCCATCAGGATGGCCGCTCGGATTGCTTGATTGGCGTTTTGCGGCTGCGTCAGCAAAGCTGGCGGGCGATGGCGTCCTGAAACCGCTAACGAGGCCATCAAATCTTCGAGAGCATCTTCTCCGTGCACCAGATCCGTCCGCGCGGTGCCCAAACGGGTTCGCAGTGAGACGAGTTTCAGTTCGGCTGAAGTGGCCTGTTCTTCGCGGCGCTGGGTTTCCATCGCTGCCGAAATCAGGTCGCGCTCCAGCGATTCGAGGTCATTTGCGACGAGACTACCGGCTTGTTCGAGCGCCGCCAGCTGCTTCAAGGCGTCGTCGCGCTCGGCTTCCAGCGCTTCCAATTCCGCGCGCGAAACATCACCCTGCGCCTGCACGGGCAACGCCGTGGCGCCAATCGCCAAACAGGCAATCAGGCCTGAGACAGCAGAAAGAGGTCTGAATCGCATTGCGAAACTATGACATGATCCGTGTGATCAGGACATTAATGAAAATCCCGAAGCTTCAAGTTTTCGACTTATCGTCTAATCCGCGCCGTCTTTCGCCGCGATCTGGTCGGCCAGGTCGACAATCACTTTGGCCTGTTTCCATGTCGCATCGTCCTGCATTTTGCCGTCCAGCATGGCAACGCCGGCGCCATCGGGTATCGCTTCGAGCACGCGGCGGGCAAAGGCCACTTCGTCCGGGTCCGGGCTGAAGACTTTCTTGGCAACCGCGATCTGGCTCGGATGCAAGGTCCATGTGCCCTCACAGCCCATCAGGAAGGCATTGCGAAATTGCTGTTCGCAGGCCTCGAGGTCCGCGATATCACCGAACGGCCCATAGAATGGCTTGATCCCTGCCATGCCGCAGGCATCGACCATTTTGCCAACCGTGTAATGCCACGGGTCCTGCTGCGCCGCAGCGCGGGCGCTGCCATCGTCTTTCGGGTCTTCGATTACGCGGTAGAACGGATGCCCCCCGCCGACCCGAGTGGTCTTCATTTTACGCGATGCGGCCAGGTCTGCAGGCCCAAGCGAAATGCCTTGCATACGCGGCGAAGCCAGCGCGATGTCCTCGACCCGCGCGACACCCTCAGCCGTCTCAAGAATGGCGTGCAACAGAATGGGGCGTGACAGACCGGCTTTTGCTTCAAGCTGGGCAACGAACTGATCAACATAGTGTATGTCCCAAGGCCCCTCGACTTTCGGGATCATCAGGACATCAATTTGCTCGCCCGCTTTGGTCACCAGCTCTGTGACGTCATCCAGGAACCATGGCGAGTTCAAGCAATTCACCCGGCTCCACAATCCGGTGCCCTTGGCCTGCCAATCCAGCATACCCGCCATTTCAATGACACCCGCACGGGCTGCGTCTTTGGCATCAGCAGGAATAGCGTCTTCAAGATTGCCGAGCACAACATCGCAAGTATCCGCCATGCCCGGCACTTTGGCGCGGACTTTATCCAGATGCGGCGGAACGAACTGGATCATCCGCTCGACCCGAACGGGCAAGTCGCGCATTGGCGCCGGCGCGCCGGCAGCAAGAGGTTTGAAAAATTGGCGCGGCGCTTTTTGACTCATGTCGAGGTCTCCCATTCGCGGCGCAACCTAGCGGGCAACGCGCCCGGCGCAATGGGGAGATGGTCGCACTCTATCGCGTGAAGATGTATTCGTTGCGGCGAAATCCGTCAGTTTCGCCATTATAAGTCACCATTTTTCGGACGCGAAATTCGTTTTCGCTGAATGTAAAGGCCATCTCGCAAGCTGCAGAGCGGCCCATATCTTCGCACGGGTAGTTGGTCAGGACTTCACGTGCTCCAGTCGCAAGTATGGAATTGGTTGTAACCGGCGCTCCCATCAATTTCGTTCCATCTTCGCTGACCCGCACTGTGACAACCGAATTCTGTTGCGGCTCCTCGGGATATTTGTAGGAGAGTTTGAGGCCACGCTCGACGATTTCCACCTCTAGCGCTGCGGGAATAGTGAAATCTTGGGCTGGCTCGCCATAATTGAGATAAGTCAGACTGCCCGTCCAATCATCGCCTGCAATGATTTCAAGCGCCTCAGGCGATAATGGAGGCACTTCATCAGCGTTGCTCGAAAACACCAGCGTTGAGGCGACGAGGAGTGAATAGGCGCAGCGTTTCATGGCGAACTCTCTTTTTTCTATCAAGTTGGATACGTGTGATCGATCCAACCAGATCATCCAAAAAGCGAGTGTTCTACGACGCCATTGGGTGCGCGGTCTCTAAAAGCTCCGCCAATTCATCCGTCAGCACATGCGTATAGATCTGTGTGGTGGCGATGTCCGCGTGCCCGAGGAGCGTTTGAACACTGCGCAGATCTGCGCCGCCCTGCAGCAAGTGCGTGGCATAGGCGTGCCGCAAGGCATGCGGATGTACCCGGGCGGGATCAATCCCCACTTGGTGCGCGAGTTTTTCCAGCATTTGCGCCAGACGCCGCCGTGTCAGGTGGCCAGACTTGCCCCGCGATGGGAAGACGAAGGCGCCGCTGCCAGTACCGGATTTGTCATCATCGCGGGCTTCGAGCCAGTTGCGCAGCGCCAGCAAAGCCGGCGCGCCCAGTGGACAAAGGCGCTCTTTGCCGCCTTTGCCGCGAATAATCATTTCTCGCGTTTCCCAGCGTCCGAGCCGCCGTCTGGGCAAATCGCCGAGCCTGAGGCTGACCAGTTCACTGACGCGCAGGCCAGCACCGTAAAGCAGCTCCAACAAGCAGGTAAAACGCGGATCGTCGGCGCAGGTCTTGAGCAGCGTATCGACATCTTCGCGGGAGAGCACATCCGGAACATCACGGCTGACTTTCGGCGCGTCGAGCTTTGAAGTCGGATCGTCCTTGCGGTCACGTTCTTCAAACAGGAAGCGAAAAAACCGTTTCAGCGAAGACAATTTGCGGGCCTGCGTCGACGCGGCGAGACCATCCTTGGCCAGGCTTTGCAACCAGTCCGACAGATCACCTGCATCCGCCTCGCAAAGGTGCCCGCCAAGATAGCCAGAGGCATCGAGCAAATCGCGGCCATAAGCATCCAGCGTGTTTGGCGATGCGCCGCGCTCGGCCGACATCATCTCAAGAAACGCTTCGATACGGGTGTGATCAGACATGCCCCTACCCTAAGTTCTAGACCTTAACGGCAAACGAAAACGGGCGCCCTGAAAGAGCGCCCGCTTGGATTTAGATTGACGACAGGCTTATTCCGCCGGTTCGTCCTGAGGAGACTTGTCGACCACAACGTGGGCGTCTTCGTCCTCACCATTCGATTTGTGCATCGCAATGACCACTCCTGACAGCGCCAGAATAGCGATCAGGTTCGGGAAAGCCATGGAGGCATTGGCGATATCGCCAAGCAGCCACAGGGCATCCGTATTGGTCACCATGGCACCGGCGAACACGACCAGGACCCAGGCAAATCGGAACGGGTGGGTTGCCCACTCGCCAACGAGATAAGTCAATGCCTGCTCGCCATAATATGACCAACCAATAATCGTCGTGAAGGCAAAGAAGAAGAGCGCGATCGGCACAATCCACTCGCCGCCCGGAAGCGCCGCGCCATAGGCTCGGGTCGTGATCGCAGCCGAGTTCGCATCGGTTTCCCAGGCATGATCGACTTTGATCGTCACAGCTGGATCTGTCGCGCCAGCCAACGCCGCCTGATAGAAGGCCGCTTCCTCAGCGGCTGCGGCATCCACGGTCAGGACATTAAAAGACCCTTCTGAATCACCTGCGGCAAACGCCTTTTTCGCAGCGCGCATATCGGTGCGAGCCTCATCAGACCAGTCAAACAGACCGTCAAATGTTACGCCTGCTGTGCGACAGCTTGCCAGATAGGCTTGCGCGGTTTGACCCACGCTCGCAATTTTTTCTTCGCGCCCATCTGCATAGGCCGACGGTATCAGGTCGCCGACGCTATAACGTGAATCAGCCTGAGCAGGATTCATCGGCAATTCGACGCCATTATCACTGCAATAATTGGCCGCCATCAGGGTTGGACTCTTCTGGAAGTCGCCGGTGACGGTCAGAATAACCAAAGCTGTCATCGTACAAATGATGATTGTGTCGATAAACACGCCGATCATGGCAATCTCGCCCTGCATGACCGGGTTCTTGGTTTGGGCCGCAGCGTGCGCAATTGGCGCTGAGCCCTGCCCCGCTTCATTCGAAAACAGGCCGCGCGCGATGCCAGCGCGCACCGCCGCCAGGACGCCATAACCAGCGGCGCCGCCAAACACTTCTTTCCAGCCAAAGGCCGAATAGATGATTTCCATAAATGCGCCCGGAACCTTAGGCGCGTTGAGGATCAGAACCAGAAGCGCGATTGCGACATAGAGCGCCGCCATGATCGGTACGACTTTGCCCGCAACCGAACCAATCGACTTGATCCCGCCAATGATGACCGCAAACACCAATCCGGCCAGAACAACACCGACAGCCCAGTTCGGAACAGAGACGCCAAAGCTGGCGCTGCCGACTTCCAGAGCCGCTTCAGTAATAGAATTGGCCTGGATCATCGACCCTGTCGCCGTCGCCGAAAACAGCGTACCGATACAGAAGATTACCGCGAGCCAGCCCCAATGCTTGCCGAGGCCGTTTTTGATGTAATACATCGGGCCACCATTGATGCGGCCATATTCGTCCGTTTCGCGATATTTCAGCGCCAATGAGCTTTCCGAGAAAGCCAGCGCCATGCCGAACAATGCGACGATCCACATCCAGAAAATCGCCCCGGGCCCGCCCAGTGTAATCGCTGTTGCGACACCTGCCAGGTTCCCGGTACCGACTTGCCCGGATAGCGCCGTCGAGAGCGCTTGCCACGGCGTGATTTCACCGTCATCGCCTTGTGCCTTTCGGCCATCCCAGACTTCTTTCAGGGCCGGGAAAAAGCGTTTGAGAGGGCGGCCACCAAGCCGCACCATCATATAAATACCAGTTCCTAAAAGGACGATGGCGAGCGGTCCTACGGGAAGGATACGTGTGTTCCCCCAAGTGCCGCCCCAAATGAATCCGCTGACTGTTTCGATCAGCGTAACCACGTTTTCCATGATGCCTCCCCGGCAAAGCTTTTGTTCTAACTGTGCGGCACCCTAGAACAGAAACGGGCGCTGTGAAGCGCCCGCGACTAAGTTTTTGCAGATATCTAGGCGATCGTGTGCGATCTATCCCACGAAGCCTTCGCTGACACCGAAGTCCCGGCGGGCGGAAACGATGGTCACGACAACGCCAGCCAGAACGTCAAGCAGTGCCATAATTGTCAGGATGAAAAATACTGAGGTGGCAAAATTCGGATTCAGCAGGAACAGCATCAGGCAAACGATGAAGACAATCATCGACAAAGCATGATTCATAATCGTCGCGGTGCCAGTGCTGGTCGATTTCAGGATTTCCATGAACAAGACAGCAATCGAAAGCAGCAAAAGAGCGTCGCCTTTAGTCAGCACCCATTCAATATCGCCGCCAATCATTGGCACAGCAAAGAATTTCTGGCCGAGTATGGCGATTAGCGGAGAGGCTTTTTCACTCAGGATTTCGGCGCCATTGGTCAGCGTCGCCGGATCCCCCGTGGTGGTAAATGCGATGAGACAATAGATTCCCACCGGAATGATAAATAGTGGAAATGCGCTCAACAGAATTCGCATTGGACTACCCCTTCTACGCGGACACGTGCCATTCTGGCGTCTGGTCCATTGCTTTTTGCTTGAGACGCACCGCATTTGCGGTTGATCCTGGCAGCAAGCCGCCCGTCTCCTAACAAACCCAGTTAACCGTATTAGAGCTTAATGCAAAGTGAGCATACATGTGATGACAACAGAAACGCCGCCATTTTTCATTATCACTGGGCCACCAGGGTCTGGCAAAACGACATTAATCCATGCCCTCGCACGCCATATCAGCACAGTTTCAGAAGTTGCAAGACGCGTCCTCGCCGAAGAACGGGCCAGCGGCGGCATCGCCACGGGAGAGCAGGACCCAGAGGCTTTTGTGGCGCGAATGCTCGATATGGCAATGGCCGACTATGCGGCGGCGAAGGGGCCGACAATATTTGATCGCGGGTTGCCAGATCTCTTGGCCTTCTGCGCCCATTATGGAACGCCAGATCAAGGTGTTAAAGCCGCCATTGCGGCGCATCCATACCAACCTCGCGTCTTCGTCCTGCCGCCCTGGCCTGATATCTATCAAACCGATGCAGAGCGCACGCTGGACTTTGATGGTGCCGCTGCATTTGGCAATCTGACGCGCCAGGCTTATCGCCGATCAGGCCATAATCTGATTGATGTGCCGAAAGCCAGCCTCGCGGCCCGCATTGCCTTTATTCGTTCCGAGTTCGGGCTCTAAAGCTCGTCAGAGCCGCCAGGATTGCGGCGACGTCGGATCAACCACATCACGCCGCGCAGATCAGAAAAAGCATCCGCCAAACGGCCAAAATTGGTATATTTCGATTGTCCGGTCCCGCGCTCGCGGTGATTGACATTGAGAAATTCGACTTTGTGGCCTTCGGCATTCATCAGCGCCGGCATATAGCGGTGCATATGATCAAAATAGGGAAGCGCCAGGAACACGTCGCGTTTCATCACTTTGATGCCGCAGCCACTATCGTCGCAATCATCGCGCAATAGGCGCTTACGGAACGTATTGGCGAAGCGCGAACCGAATTTCTTCCAAGCTGAGTCCTTGCGGGTGGCCCGGCGGCCCATGACCATGGTCAGCCCTTCAGGCGCATCGGCGCGGGTCAGACTGCGATACAAGGCCGGCAAGTCAGCCGGATCATTCTGGCCATCACCGTCCAGCGTACCAATAATTGGCGCGCGGGCATGCTGGATGGCTGTGCGCAGCGCCCGCGATTGACCGGCATTCTGGCGATGCGAGATGACGCGCAGCTCTGGATACTTATCCTTCAGTCCGACCAAAACCGCGCGCGTATCATCGGTCGATGCATCATCGGTGATGACCATTTCAAACGCACGCCCGGCAAGAGCCGTGGCGATTTCATCGATAAGCTGTTCTGCGCTTCCGGATTCATTGTGCATCGGCACACAGATAGAAAATTCAGGCGACTGGGTCACGAATGGGCACTCCACCATACGGGTAAGGCCTGCCTTTAGTTGAAATCTGGCGATTGCGAAACCGCTTGTGTGAACAATGCTCTGCGAATATTATGTCCGCTTGGGGACGTGCAACCGGAATTAGCGGAAGGCGCGTAGTCAATTGTTCAATCTCATTACCAGCAATCCCGTGGCCATGACCTTGGCGATCATCGGCTTTTGGAACGCCACAATAACGATCGAAAACGGCTATACGGGCGTCGTTCTTCGCGGTGAAAATACCATCCGGCACTTACCACCCGGAAACCACTACCATGTCCCCGGTATAGAGCGCGTTATCACGCTCAATACAGAGATCGGTATTGGGCGCGAAGTGAAGCACCAAGCTCAGCTTTCAAATGCCCGTTCCTGCGAGTATCGGGTCCTGTATTCGTTCACTGTTGAAGATATGGCTCGCGCGGTGCGGGCATTAGACTACGGAAACATCAAAACACTCGAGCCGAGATTGCTCGAAGCGACTATTCGAGACCGTCTCGACGCGATGGCAAAAGAAACTGAAATCAAGGATTTGGAGGAAAATTCTGTCAGTCTTTTTCTAAAACATATGCGGGACTTGAGGTCCATTACGCATGCGGATGGAACCCGCGGAGAAGGGTTTTATCTTGCATCAACGGAATGCACTGATCCTGCGGCTGTAAAGGCACTGGAGATCGCACATCGCCCGAAATTCAAACCCGGTCCGGCAAGTCCATTTAGCGCGCTCTCAGAATGCGGCGAACCGAACGATCAAACCCGGGAACTGAAGGTGCCCTCCATAACGATCGGACACGAAAACAACCTGCCCGTCGATATTCTTGACATGGTCGTCTACTATCACCCGATCAGCGATGCGATGCCGGAACCAGACGAGTACTTGGTCAGCGGCCAAGAGGCCGTCATCAGGAACTTTGTTTGGCAATCATTGAACCGGGAGCTCCGCACATACGACTTGGCCGATCTCGGGCAAGTCAATTTTTGTCCGTTGCTCCTGAACAGTTCAATTCCCGAAACAGCGTTTGCCCGCGCAGGCCTCAAACTGGTTGCGCTAGACCCGGATACACCGCAATACGCGATCTATGAGCCCATCGAATACCAGGACGAACCTGCCGATTGAGTCGCTGCTGCCAGAGATCGCGCAAACTTTGCGCGCCAAGCAGCGATTGATCCTCGGCGCCCCGCCTGGTGCCGGGAAGACAACGCGTGTGCCGCTCGCACTGGCGGGTTTGCTGGACGGGTTTGAAGCCCTGCCGGGTAAGGTCGTCATGCTCGAGCCTCGCCGGATTGCCGCCCGTATGGCGGCCAACCGGATGGCGCAATCGCTTGGCGAAAAGCTCGGCGATCGGATTGGTCTTTCAACCCGGGTCGATCGGCAAGTGAGCAAGAATACCAAAGTCGAAGTGATCACGGATGGCCTGTTCACAAGACGCCTGCTTAGCGATCCCGAACTAAACGGCGTCAGCGCCGTGATCTTTGACGAGATCCATGAGCGCAGCCTGAGTGCGGATCTCGGGCTCGCTCTGGCGCTCGAAACGCAAGCGGCATTGCGGGATGATCTCCACCTCCTGGCCATGTCGGCGACGCTCGATACTGCTGGAATGGCGCGCATTCTGGACGCTCCAGTGATCGAGAGCGCAGGACGCCAATACCCGATTGAGACCCGCTATCTTGGCCGCAGCAAAGACCGGCTCGAGGACCAAATGGCCCGCGCGATTGAGCGTGCGGTGCGCGAGACGGACGGCTCGATCCTGGCATTCTTGCCGGGGGCGGGCGAAATCCGGCGAACCGCTGAACGCCTGAAAACCGGGCCAGACATCCTGATTGCCCCGCTATTTGGCGCGATGAGCCCGAAAGATCAGGATGCTGCGATCCGTCCGCGCGCTGATGCCGGCCGAAAAGTGGTGCTGGCGACCGATATCGCGGAAAGCGCGCTGACCATTGATGGCGTCTCTGTTGTCATCGATAGCGGCTATGCGCGGGTGCCGCGCTATGTCCCGGGCGGCATGTCGACAGAGCTGCAAACCGTGCGCGGGGCGCGGGCCAATGTCGATCAGAGGCGCGGCCGGGCCGGCCGGCTGGGACCTGGCATTTGCTATCGCCTTTGGGATGAGGCCGAAACGCGCGGTCTGACAGCCGCCCCGGACCCGGAAATTGAAAACGCGGATCTGTCAGGTCTCTGGCTCGCGCTGGCCGAATGGGGCGAGCCGGATCCTAGCGCGCTGACCTGGCTGACCCCGCCAGCGTCTGGCCGCCTGCAAGCGGCACGGCAGGACTTGCGATCCCTCGGCGCGTTGGACGCCTCTGGCGCGTTGACCCAAAAAGGCAGAGCAATGACCCAGCTGCCGCTGTCCCCGCGCCTTGCTGCTTTGATTGTCGGCGCGTCGACAGATCCGGAAAAAGCGCTGGCCGCGCGGATTGCCGCACTGGCCAGCGAGCGCGGCATTGGCGGCAATAGCGCTGACTTGTCAGAGCGGCTGGCGCGGTTTGACCAGGATCGCGGACCACGCGCCCAGAAACTCCGGCAACAAGCCGCGCGCTGGGGCGGACACGCACCGCCCAAAGGTGTTCCTGCAGATATACTCGCCGCCGGTTGGCCGGATATGATCGCGCGAAAACGGGACGGCTCTGCAGAGCAGTTCTTGCTGGCATCCGGTCGCGCCGGACAAGTCGATGCCGCCTCCGGCCTGGCGAAATCAGACTGGCTGGTTGTGGCCGACATGGTCGGCGGGGCGAAATCCGCCCGGATCACACTGGCCGCGCCGCTCACCCAAGCCAAAGCGCTCGACTATGGCGACGTCGAAACCCGTGACGAGGCTGAGTTTGACCCCAGGACTGGCGCGTTTAGAGCCCGACGTGTCAAAGCGCTGGGGGCGATTGTTCTGAACGAGCAACCCCTTCCGAAACCATCAGCAAAGGTTGCCAAAGCCGCCTTCATCAAACACCTCGAGACGGATGGCTTCGCGCCAACCGGGCTCGATCGCAGCGTGTCGGAATTTCTGGCGCGCATCTCGGCGCTACGGGCGGTCTATGGCGAGGCCTGGCCGAATTGGCGCCTTACCGATTTGCAGGCCAATGTTGCGGACTGGCTGGCGCCGGCTCTGACGGGCAGCTCATTCGCAGTTCCCAATGCCGCAACCATACGCGATGCGCTGAAAGCGCAACTCGACTGGCCGCTTCCCCAAGAGCTGGAAACCAAAGCGCCGATGAGTGTCACGCTCCCATCTGGTCGCAAAGCGAAAATCGACTGGCTGGACGAGCGCGCGCCGTTGATCGAGTGCAAAGTACAGGAATTGTTCGGCGCATCGCAGCATATTTCTGTCGCAGACAACCGCCTGCCCGTGACTCTTCAAATCCTGTCTCCCGGTGGGAAACCCGTCGCCACAACGCGCGATTTACCGGGATTTTGGACCGGCGGCTATCTCGATATGGCGAAAGATATGCGCGGACGTTATCCGAAGCATGACTGGTCTGATGATCCGGCCAATGCCAAGCCGCATGCTGGCCTGACCAAAGCCCGCCTTGCCCGACGCTAGGCGTCGCGCCACTCGCCGCTATCAAGGCCGTCCAGGGTCCAGTTCCCAATACCATACCGGATCAATCTCAATGTCGGATGACCGACAGAGGCTGTCATTCTGCGGACTTGTCGGTTTCGACCTTCGGTAATGGTGATCTGCAGCCAGCGATCGGGAATTGACTTGCGCACCCGAATTGGCGGCGTGCGCGGCCAAAGCGCAGGCGGTGTCTCGATCATCTCAACGTCTGCATGTGAGGTCACTCCATCCTTCAGAGTGACGCCTTTGCGCAAGGCTGCAAGCGCGGCGTCATCAGGAATGCCTTCGACCTGCGCCCAATAGATCTTAGGCGTCTTGTTCCGCGGATTGGTGATTTGTGCCTGCAATTTTCCATTATCCGTCAGCACCAGAAGGCCTTCGCTATCGCGGTCCAGGCGGCCTGCTGCATAGACATTTGGCACGGCAATGAAATCCGACAGAGTCTGGCGTTCAGACCCTTCTGTGCCTTTGTCGGTGAACTGCGACAACACATTGAAAGGCTTATTAAAGATCAGAACACGGGTCATTTTGCTTGCATGACTGCATTTTTCTCAACCGTCCAGACAATTGCCCTGAATCTGCAGTGTTTATTTGGGATTTCGCACCAAAACGATCCGGTTCTGAACAAGTTTTAATCCGTGTGGCAGCATATATTTTGTCCGGGACCGTTGTATTTCTTTTAGCCTATGTTAACACGGTAGGCCCACTAATGTGCTAGATAGGAGGGAGATAGATATGAACACACTTCCCATGCACGATCAGGCGGAAACCCGCCTCAACCCTTTTAACGGACCTATTCTCGATCACGAGAAGCTCCGCCAGGGCACTTATGTTGCTCTTATGACTGCGCTTGGATCAGTTGTTCTTGTTGTGGCTGTTAAAGCCCTCTACGCGATGTTTTAATCGCGAAAACTGAACCAGCATATGGCTTTTCGGGCGGTTTTCATTCATAAGCCGCCCGATGACCAAAACGACCTCCGATACACCTAGCAAAACGGTCTTTATCAAGACCTATGGCTGTCAGATGAATGTCTATGACAGTGAGCGCATGAAAGATGTGCTCGCGCCGATTGGCTATGCCCCGGTTGAGCAGCCTGAGGGCGCGGACCTCGTGGTGCTGAACACCTGCCATATTCGCGAAAAAGCGACCGAGAAAGTCTATTCCGAGCTCGGCAAGATCAAACGCATGAAACAAGCTCAAGGCGGCGAAATGACCATCGCCGTTGCCGGATGTGTGGCGCAAGCCGAAGGCGCTGAAATCATGCGGCGCCAGCCCGCGGTTGACCTGGTCCTCGGGCCACAAGCCTATCACAAACTCCCCGAAATGATCGCCCGCGTGCACCGCTCGACCGGTGAACGGCTCGAAACCGAGTTTGAAACGCTCGAGAAATTTGACGCGCTGCCTAAGGCCCGCAAAGCTGATGGCCCGACAGCGTTTCTGTCGGTTCAGGAAGGCTGCGATAAATTCTGCACGTTCTGCGTCGTGCCATATACGCGCGGCGCCGAGCTTTCACGTGGCGTCGACGATGTCACTGTTGAGGCCCGCAGCCTCGCCTCACAAGGCGTGCGCGAAATCACCCTTCTTGGTCAGAATGTGAACGCCTATCACGGCGCCGCACCAGTGATCGAAGGCGGCGATGAGTGGACATTGTCGCAACTGGTCAGGCACTTCGCCAAAATTGGCGGCATTGACCGCTTGCGCTACATTACCAGCCATCCGCGCGACATGGATGACGACTTGATCGCCGCACATGCTGATACGCCGGAGCTGATGCCATTCCTTCACTTGCCGGTACAGTCGGGCTCGAACAATATTCTCAAGGCCATGAATCGCGGCCATACACGCGAGCATTATCTCGACATCATGCGACGGATGAAAGACGCCCGCCCGGATATCGCTCTGGCTTCGGATTTCATTGTCGGATTCCCGGGTGAAAGCGACAAGGACTTTGAAGACACGATGGATCTGGTCCGGGAAGTTGATTATGCCATCGCTTACTCGTTCAAATACTCAGAACGCCCCGGCACGCCGGCGGCTGAGATGTTCGGGCAAATCCCGGAAGATGTGAAGAATGAGCGTCTGCAAGCGTTGCAAGCCCTGCTGCGCGAGCAACAGACCCGCTTCAACCAGTCCAAGATCAGCCAGACCATTCCTGTGCTCGTCACTGGAACAGGTCGCAGAGATGGACAGATGCATGGCCGCTCACCGTGGCTGCAATCGGTACACTTTGACGGCGCGCCTGAGCTTTCAGGCCAGATTGTCGATGTTGCGATTGGCGGCGCAACGATGAGCTCTCTATCCGGCGCATTGGCCAAACAGCCAAAAGAGGTTGTCGCTTGAGCCAGGTCTGGACGCCCAAAGACGCCTCTTTGCTACCGGTTATCTGTGGCCCCAACCACATGAACTTGCTCTATCTGGAGAACGAGCTCGCGGACGGCCGCCTGAAAGCTGAAAGCCAGGGCGGCGGGATCAAACTGGATGGGTCTGACGAAGCAATGGCGACCGCAGAACTTGCCCTGACCGTGTTTGAAACAATTCTGGCGGAAAACCAGGATGCTGGAATCGCGGCCCTCGAAGGCGCGCTTGAACAGGCCCGCACGCCGAACCAGAAATATCGCACGCTGACCGGACTGAAAGTTCCGATCAAGGCCCAGACCAATATGCAGGCCAAGTATCTGGACCTCCTGACTGGCACAGAGAATGACTTGATTTTCGGCGTCGGCCCCGCCGGGACCGGCAAGACCTTTCTCGCCGTCGCGGCGGGCGCTGCGGCGCTGAAGAATAAGGCGGCCGGACGTCTGATCATCACGCGCCCTGCCGTCGAAGCCGGCGAAAATCTTGGATTCCTACCCGGGGATCTGGAAGAAAAAGTCGAACCCTATTTACGCCCAATCTGGGACGCGCTGGACGAGACACTTGGTGCCGATCAAGCCGGGCGCCTGCGCGAGAAACGGGTGATCGAAGTCGCGCCGTTGGCCTTTATGCGCGGACGAACTCTCAAGAATGCCTTCGTGATCATGGATGAGGCTCAGAACGCCACAGTTGCACAAATGAAAATGGTCCTGACCCGGCTCGGCCGTGACAGCCGCATGGTGGTGACAGGTGACCCAGGCCAGGTTGATTTGCCACGCAACCAGCCTTCGGGCCTCGCTCATGCCTTGCGCATTTTGCATGGCACGGAAGGGGTTGGGGAAGTAACCTTCTCAGCCCGCGATGTCCGTCGCCACGCACTGGTTAGCCGGATTATCCAGGCTTATGATAATGACGCGGAGAAATCCGGCCGTGATTGAGCTGGATCTGCGCGTCGAGGATGCACGCTGGAAATCTCTGATCCCTGAATTACAGGCGGTTTGCCAGACAGCGCTTGAGGCTGGAGCCAGCCAAAAGGCCGCGTCAGGCGATGTAAGCCTCCTATTGACCGGCAATGACGAGATTCAGATTCTGAACCGGGACTGGCGTGGCAAGGACGCCCCAACCGATGTCCTGTCCTTCCCATCAGACGCGATGGATAAACCATTCCTTGGCGATATTGCTGTCGCCCTTGGGGTAACGCAAGATGATGCGGACACACGCGGCCTGTCACTGCCGCAACATTTATCACATTTGTTAATTCATGGCCTGTTGCATCTCTTGGGGCATGATCACAAAGATGACACAGAGGCCACCGAAATGGAGGCCTTGGAGATCGCTGCGCTTGCATCACTGGGCTGGCCTGATCCATATACATAATTGACGATTCGGATACGCATAGGCGGGATCATTGAAGGTAATGTCGGAACGACGCAAAGGCCTGTTTGGCCTTTTTAAAAAACACAGCGAAGACCCTGTCGAACCTGTATCAGCAGAACCGGCCGCCCCGTCGCAGGCAGAGATGCGTTTGCGCGTCGCGGATTTTGAACAGGCGCGTGTCGAAGACGTGATGATCCCCAGGGCCGAGATTATCGGCGTTGAGCTGTCGACAAGCCTCGAGGATCTGATCCAGCTCTACGCCGACGAAGCGCATTCGCGTCTGCCGGTCTATCGGGAGACACTGGATGATCCGGTTGGCGTGGTGCATATTCGCGATGTCATCACTGAAATTGCCCGCGCCAATGGTGATGCACCGCGCGCCGATGATGTTCCGCTGGAACGCTTGCGCCGTGACATCCTGTTTGTGCCTCCATCAATGCCGCTGACCGATCTGCTGGTCAAAATGCAGGCCTCGCGGACGCACCTGGCGCTGGTGGTCGACGAATATGGCGGCACGGATGGCCTGGTCAGTCTTGAAGATCTGGTCGAGGAAATTGTCGGCGATATTGAAGACGAACATGACGAGGAAGTCGCCATGCTGGTGCGCCGCGGTCGCCTCGCCTGGGAAGTCGACGCCCGCATGGAAACCGAGGATTTTGCCAAGGAAACCGGCCTCGAGCTCGAGCTTGAAGACCATGATGTCGACACGCTTGGCGGGGTTGCTTTCGCGCTGGCCGGCCGGGTTCCGATTCGCGGCGAAGTGCTTCCGCACCCGAAAGGGGTCGACCTTGAAATACTGGAATCAGATGTGCGCCGGATTCATCGTCTGGTCGTGCGCCAACCGGCTTCGGAGCAAAGCTCATGATTGAACAACAAACGCCGCGCAGCCATGGCCTGCGTGTGCTGACCGCTATGCACGAAGCTGTAGCGCGCACGCGCGGCATGACCGCCATGCTGTTCGCGATTTTGCTTGGCGCGTTCTGCGCGCTGGGATTTGCGCCCTTTCATTTGTCACCCGCGCTGGTCATCGCCTTTGTCGGCCTGATCTGGATGCTGGATGGCGCCCGCAGCCAGCGCCAATGGGGACGCGCAATGTTTGCCCGCGCCTGGGGATTTGGCTTTGGCTATTTTCTGGTTGGCATGTACTGGACCGCCCTGCCCTTCCTGGTCGAGCCTGAAAAGCATGCCATTTTTCTATGGATGCCTTTGATCGCTCTGCCGGGCGGCATGGCGCTGATCTGGGGCGCAGCGTGCGCGCTTGGCGGCGCGTTCTGGTCGGCGTCACCGTCTCGCGTGTTCATTTTCGCAGTCTTCATGGGCGGCGCAGAATTGATCCGCGGCACGCTATTTGGCGGGTTCCCATGGAATTTGCCCGGCACGACCTGGGCACCGGGCGGCGCCCTCTCGCAAGTCGCTTCGATCGGCGGGGTCTATTGGCTGACTCTGGTCACCTTGTTTGTTGCCGCTGCTTCGGCGGCGCTGGTCGATACGCGTGAAGAGAACGGCGTTCTCGGCCGGGCGATTCCGGTCCTTATGGCTGTTGCTCTGGTTGGCTTTTCCTGGGCCTGGGGCTCGCAGCGGCTCAGCAATGATACGATCATGACCGAGCGCACCGTCTTGCTGATGGATGCCGGTGTTCCCCAGGCGGAAAAATTTGAGGATCGCGGCGAACCCGTTGTCGCCCGCTACATTGAGCTCTTGCGCGATGTTCCGACCGAAGATGGCGATATCATCATCTGGCCGGAAGGCGCGCTGCCTTATGGAATTCTCGAAGACAATAATTCCCTCGATCTGGTCACGGCTTTTCTGGGTCGACGCGCTCTGATCGCTGGCTCTGCCCGGTTCACGCGTGAGAATGATGAGATCACCGCTTATAATAGCTTGGTGATGTTCACGGCTGGCTCCAACACAGCCGGCATTGCCGCGCTGTATGACAAGCATCGCCTGGTGCCATTTGGCGAATTGCCCGCCGCCAAGATTATTCCATTCGGTGAAAGCATCGCGGGAATATTGCCATCAGCGATGCAACGCATGGCCAAAAACGGCTTCGAACCTGGCCCGGAAGCGACCGTTTTGCTCCCGCAAGTGGTTGCGCCGCCGTTTATTCCGATGATTTGCTATGAGGGTCTGTTCCCTGAAATCGTTCGTAAAGCCGCCCCGCAACGTGATGCCGCTGAGTGGATCGTGGTGATTTCCAACGATGCCTGGTTTGGCGGCGGCTTGGGCCCGGCGCAGCATTACGCGCAAAATAGGTACCGCGCGATTGAAAGCGGCCTGCCCATGGCACGCGTGGCGACGCGCGGCGTTACCGCCATGGTGGATGGCTATGGCCGCGAGTTTGGCAGCGGCAATCCTTATCCGGGTGACCCAGCCGGGTGGCGCTCTGCTGTGTTGCGCTCCCCCCTCCCGGCTCGGTTGAGTAACACCCCATATCAACGCTTCGGCGAAACGTTTTACTGGTTGACATTAGTTCTGTTTACTGGACTAGCCTTTGTGACTTGGCGACGCTAAAAGAATTAGAGTTGCAGATCAAAGTAGGGCGGTGGATGTCAGAGAATAAAGCACCAAGTGGAATAGATCGAATAGTTGGACAAAGACTAAGATGGCGGCGTCGAGAACTTAAATTGACGCAGGAACAGTTGGGCGAGAAGTTGGGGCTTACGTTCCAGCAAGTCCAGAAATACGAAAAAGGCGTCAACCGGATTTCAGCTGGTCGCCTTTTTGAAATGGCACAAGTACTCGGAATTACGATCACATATTTCTATGAAGGCATAGATGACTTGATCAACACGCCGTACAGAATGGCCGTTCACGAAGATGACCATCCGCCAACCTTACCCATCCTTGATGGCGAGGCGATGGAATTAGTGACTGCTTTTCAGAAGATTGGCGACAAATCCTTGCGGCGGTCCTTGCTCGAAACCATTCGCGCGGCTGGCGCCAGCCATGAGACGGCAAAGTCTGCCTGAGTCCCGCCTGTGGCCGTGAAGCGACAGCGAACAGTGTTTCGCAACTGCGGAACAAATGCGCGGTTGCTTTGCCGCACTGCACAAGCAAGCTATAGCTGATAGCGTATTCTTTTCGGACGGGAGACGAAAGTGTCGGAAATCAAGACCATAGGCGTCGTCGGTGCAGGACAGATGGGCAATGGCATCGCGCATGTCTGCGCCCTCGCGGGATATGATGTCATTTTGAATGACATCTCTCAGGACGCGTTGGATGCAGGCATTGTAACGATTGAAAAGAATCTCAGCCGTCAATTGTCGCGCGAGTTGATCTCAATCGACGAGATGAAGGCCGCGCAATCCCGCATCACCACGTCGGTCGCGCTTGACCCTCTCGGAAACGCCGATCTGGCGATTGAAGCCGCCACTGAAAACCGCGACGTCAAGGAAAAGATCTTCGCTGGTCTTTGCGAAGTCGTGCCAAAGCGCGCTTTTCTGGCGACTAATACTTCGTCTATTTCAGTCACCCGTCTGGCATCAACAACAGATCGCCCCGAGCGATTCATCGGCCTGCACTTCATGAACCCTGTGCCGCTGATGAAGCTGATGGAGATTATTCGCGGCCTGGCCACGGATCAGGAAACCTATGAAATGGCTGTCGGCCTTGCTGACCGGCTCGGCAAGACCACCACCAATGCCGAAGATTACCCGGCCTTTATCGTCAATCGCATCCTGGTGCCGATGATCAATGAAGCGGTCTATGCGCTGTATGAAGGCGTCGGCACTGTCGAAAGCATAGATACCGCCATGCGGCTCGGCGCCAACCACCCGATGGGCCCGCTAACGCTGGCCGACTTCATTGGCCTGGATACGTGCCTCTCGATCATGCAAGTCCTGCATGACGGCCTCGCCGACACCAAATATCGCCCTTGCCCTCTGCTGGTAAAATATGTCGAAGCCGGCTGGGTCGGCCGCAAAGTGGGCCGCGGCTTCTACGACTATTCAGGCGACGCACCGGTCCCAACACGCTAGCGAGATTTTGCGGTCGGCGTTCACCATAAGCGCCCGCCGACAAATCCCAATTCCGTCTCACCCCTGACTTGCAAACCAAGGCAAGTCAGGCCGCCCGTGCCACATCCCCCACAAAGCAAAACCCCCGCGCCTGCGGCACGGGGGTTTTGTTTCAGTCGTCAGGTCGTCGTCTAGACGAGACCTTCACGCTGGGCGCGCTTCCGAGCAAGTTTGCGAGCGCGGCGCACAGCTTCTGCCTTCTGACGAGCCTTCTTTTCAGATGGCTTCTCGAAGTAAGTGCGAGATTTCATTTCACGAAACAGACCTTCGCGTTGCATCTTCTTCTTCAATGCGCGCAGGGCTTGTTCGACATTATTGTCGCGAACGGTAATCTGAATAATGGTCAACTCTCCATAAAAGTCGGGGCAGGAAATCCTGCAGATGTGCGTTTGTGGCCTATAGAGCCGAAATCAATCCGGGCGTATAACATGTGGAAACCGCCTTGCCTATCCCCGGACTCAGATATGACGACACCTTCGACAAAACTCCGTGAGCGCTGGCTCGAGGCCTTGCTCCCGCGCGTCAGTGAGTCCGGATGGACAATGGTCAACGCCAAACAAGCCGCCAGGGACGCCAATCTGACACCGGGTGAGCAAGCGCTCGCAGCCCCAAACGGCGTCACGGACCTGATTGACCATTTCTTTGATCGCGCGATTGATCAGATGCTCGAAGCCCTGGCGACGCGTGATTTGACGGCGCTACGGACACATGAGCGCGTGGCTGCGGGGGTTCGGGCCTGGCTGGATGCGCTGTCAGATCATAAACAAGCAGTTCGCAAAGCCGCCGGGAAAGGCCTCGTACCATGGGGCGCGAGCGCCGCGGCAAAGCGCGTCTGGTCGATTGCAGATGCGATCTGGGAAGCAGCGGGCGACACCGCAACCGATTATAATCGCCAGACCAAGCGGGCGCTGTTAAGCGCCGTGCTGCCCCCCATCGTGCTGTACTGGCTTGATCATGACGATTCTGACGCGCTGAATCGCTATATTGCGGATCGGTTACAGACCGCGATGAAACTCGGCCAGACGGGCGCAAAGGTTCTCAAACCGGTTTTCGACTTTGCCGAACAGGTCAGAAAACGCAGCGAACCGCGTAACCTGTAATAAATATTGCAATTTTTCGCAGACCTGTTGCAAAAACGATTACGGTGACGCTACAACCAAATTGCGAGTGAGTTCTGGGAATTGGGAGGAAGTATGCCGCGTCCAGCAGGCGTCCGTAATCACGATTTTGAAGCCAAGAAAACGGCTTTACTGGATACGTTGTCCGAGTTCGCCCTGAACGATGATCTTCGACGTCCGTCGCTGCGCCAGTTTGCGATCGCGGCAAAGGCTTCCGAACCGACCTTGCGCCATTATTTCAGAGACCGGCAAGGTCTGGTCATCGCCATCTTGCAACACATTCATGCCCGCGCCATTCCGCTGTGGCAGGTGATCGCCACTGGATCGCCAAATACCGCGTCGGCTGTCGCCGAGTATTTCCGCGTCACGGAAGCCGGCCTCACGCATGGCGGTTTCGCCCGCGCGCATGCCTTCGGGATCATAGAAGGCATGGCAGATGAGAAAGTCGGGCAAGCCTATCTAGAATTCCTGCTAGATCCGGCATTGCAAGCGGTTTCCGATAAGATGGATGCAACCCCGGGCAAACCTGAAACCGAGACAGAGTGCCAGGCATCTGCCTTCATGATGCTGTCGCCCATTCTGGTCATGACTCTGCACCAGCAATTGCTCGGCGGCAAAGACGCCTCACCGATTGATACCCAGGGGTTCCTGAAATTAATGCAGACTTGGCTCGCCTCGGGCCTAAGCCAGTAAGTCTCGCAAGGCGTCCAAGTCAGTTTGCGGCGTCGCCCAGCTACATACAAATCGATATGAGCCGCCTGGCCAGGGATAGCATTTTACGCCGCCGGCTTTGATCCGCGTCTCAATCTCAGCTGGCAGTTGAGCGAAAACCTCATTGCCATCCGTCGGATAAGCCAGTTTTACACCCGGCTTGGCGCATAGCAGGTCGGCAAGCGACTTGGCGGATTGGTTGGCGCGTTCCGCAAGATTTAGCCAAAGTCCCTCCTTTAGCATGGCGTCGGCCTGAGCAGAAAGAAAACGCATTTTCGGCGGCATATGCCCAGAGCGCTTGGCACGCGCTTTCAGGGCATCGACCTGTCCGCGCATCTCACCAAACAGCATTATGATCTCACAGCCGATGGCGCCGGTTTTGGTCAATCCGAATGTCAGGACATCGACGCCAGCTTTCCAGCTCATCTCAGCTGGCGTAGCGCCCGTAGAGAGCAACGCATTGGCCAGCCGCGCGCCATCAAGATGGACGTTCAAGCCCTCTGCCTTGGCGAGGGCTGCATAGTGGCGGACTGTGTCGACGGAATAAGCCGTGCCGCATTCGGTCAGATTGGTCAGGGACAACGTCTCGAGCGGCGTTTCATGAACAAAACTCGGATCATTGAAGGCCAGCGCCTCGCGCAAAGCCGTTTCATCAATCTGCGCCGCAGGTCCCGGCAGCAATCTCAGTTTGGCGCCGCCAGAGAAAAATTCGGGTGCGCCGCGCTCATCGCGCTCAATATGGGCTTCTCGGTGACAGGCGATCGCGCCGATCGAAGAACACATCACAGATAGCGCCAATGCGTTGGACGCTGTGCCACTGGCGCAAACCCAGAACTCGAAATCGTCTGTTTCAAATGTCTCAGAAAGACGTTGCCGCAAATGCTGCGTCACTTCATCCGCGCCATAACTCCCGGCGCTGCCCGTATTTGCGGTCGCGATTGCTTCAATCACGTTCGGGTGCGCAGGCGCCGTTGTATCTGAGGCAAAGTCCATGATTACAGCATCACGTCCGGCGTTTGCCACATCAAGTGCTGGCCGCCATCGCTGGCAATCAATTGCCCGGTAATACTGTCCGCTTCGATCAGATAGCGCAGCGTCTTGACGATTTCGTCTGGATTAGAGCCCTGCTGTGTCAGCGTAGCCTGGGCTTCGGCTGCAAACTCGCCTGGCTTTTGATGGACATTCTCTAGCGTCGGGCCCGGGCCTATGCCATTGACGCGGATATTCGGCGCGAACGATTGGGCCAGCGTTTTCGTCGCCGCCCACAGCGCTGACTTGGACAGGGTGTATGAGAAAAATAGCGGGTTCAGCTTCAACACGCGCATATCGATCATGTTGACGATCAGACCCGCCTCGTCTTGCGGCAGCGCACGGGCAAAATGCTGTGCCAAAAGAACCGGCGCGCGCAGATTTGGGCCCATATGGAAGTCCCAATTCTTGCGGCTATGCTCAAGCGCGGTGTCATCCTCAAACGTCGAGGCAGAATTGACCAATAGGGTCAGCGGACCACCCAGAGCTTCGTGCGCGGCGCGTTCCAAGGTGGCTGTTTGCTCTTCGTCAGCGAGATCGGCTTGCACCAGTTCAGCTGTGCCGCCTGAGGCGCGGATTGTCTCAGCTGTTGCCTCTGCACCAGCTCTGGAGCCGCGATAGTGAACCGCCACAGCCCAGGCATCAGCGCCCAGCGCTTCCGCCATGGCTTTGCCCAGCCGTGCGCCAGCGCCAGTGACCAGCGCCCGTTTAGGTCCTTCGGAAACACGAATAGCCATTCAGTCCTCCCATTTCAGGTTGCGGACAGGATAGACCAAAAAAATCATCCCGCGGTAAAAACCAACAGGATGGATGCCAATGCCGCACCTAGTCGATGCGACGGAAATCAATCAAATTTAGAATTGCAAAAACCGCGACAGTGGCAAGGATAGCCCAGACAGATGCGTGGATCATGATGACAGCCCTTAGAAAACTTGCGACCTGTTAAACCGTCTTTGCCGATTTGGCGAGCCCTGATTGCCAGATAAGAGAATTCTGCTTTGCCTGATCTACGCACCCATTTGTTCCGACTATGGTTTCGACTGTCCCGCCCCATGACACTCGGCGCCCGCGTGGTGGTGGAGAATGAAGCCGGGCAAGTGCTTCTGGTCCGCCACACGTATACCAAAGGCCTGTATCTGCCAGGCGGCGGCGTCGAACGCGGCGAAACCGCTCACGAAGCGATGCGGCGCGAACTGGAAGAGGAAGGCGGCCTGGCGCTGACACAGCCAGCGACGCAAATCGGAATTTTTTCCAATCACCGCTTGATGCGCAATGATCATGTCATTCTTTACCGCGTCGCGGCCGGGTCATGGACACAATGCGGTGACCCGATCGGCATGGAGATCTCTGAAATCGTCTGGTGTGATCCGCTATTTCCGCCAGAAGATGCCACACCAGCGACGCGGCGACGCTTGCAGGAGATATTTGCCGGCGCCGAACCGTCTGAATATTGGTGAGTCTTATCCTTCCGCCATGGCCAGAAAAGCTGGCAGAGCCATAAAGACCAGTGCCCCGGCAAGCAGGATAAGCGGTCCAAATTTGTTCCATACGCGTTTCATCGACTCACCTAGACGATGAAATCACGGCGCGATTGCGGACCAGACCGCGGCACAATTTAGGCGAGCACATAAAACTTGCGGGTGAAATTTAAACGAGCGTTAAAATCGAGCTGCGATACCCTTAGCCGTGCTGGGTTACCCCTTTCCCAGCATCACATGCAGGATCAGACGCGCGTCAGTATATACCGACGCTGCGCTAGGCCCAAAAAGAGACGGCCGCGCTTTTACGAGTGCGGTCGTTTTGCATCCGCCAGAATCGCGCCGACATAGAGGCCGAGCGTGTAAACCGACAAAGCCGCGGCAAGCCAGACCAGAATAAGACCACTCGACCTGATCAGCTCGGCCGATAAAGGACTAGCGGCCAGCAATGCCGCGATCCCAATCATTTCCAAAGCTGTCTTCCATTTGGCGAGCCTCGAAACCGGCATCTCTATGCTGGGAAACAGTCGCAATCCCGTGGCGATCAAGTCGCGCACAATGATCGCAGCGGTCGGGATCAGCAGTACCAGAGCCCAGTCCTGCAAAGCGCTGAGCGCCAGCAAGCTGATACCGACCAGCAATTTGTCCGCCACCGGGTCCAGAAATGCCCCGAGCGCACTGGTTGCCTCAAGCCGCCGCGCCGCCCACCCGTCGAGAAAATCTGTCGACGCGACAATCACAAACGCGATCACCGGCCAGAATGAAGCCGGCGCGGAAGAAAGGATGAGCAACCCGACAAAGAAGGCCAGGCCGCACCGGGCAATCGTCAAGGCATTGGGGAGCCAGGTAAGTGTCATATGGCACGGTCCGAATTTGCAACTCTTGTCTATGCAGCGGGTTCACTGGCGGGTCTAGGTCGAGGCGCAATGGGAGATGCTGGGATTTTGTGGGGCGAGTATATGCGAGTGGCTTAAGTCGCCCTGAAACGGTCGCTCAGGAGGTCTACTTTTGGTCAGGGGCTGCCGTAAGCCGAGAGTCCGAGTAGGGGCGAATTTAAGCCGCTCGCTCGTTCTTTGTCATTTGATTTCCGCCAATCGATCCCAAAGATCTGTTGTCTCAGCATTTGCGACCATGCCATCGACCATCTCGACGAAGTCTGGATTGAAATAGACAGAACAGATTTCCCAAAAGGCACGCGCCCGTTCCGTTCCTAGAACGAAGTAAATCACATCTCGGTACGTCTCCCAGGAGCTTTGATCCATTGCTCCGCTTTTGTATTGCAGCCATTCATATTCTCGCGCTCGCATCTGGCCAATCATCCAAAAAAATAATTGCGTTTTCTCACGAAACGTAGGGGTCTCTTTTTGTGAGAAGACACGTCCCAGTTCGGGAAACTCGACGAATTTGTAGACACCCGTTTGGTCGTTCTCGAGTTGTGTTTGACGCGTATCAGAACGGAGCTGGGCCGTCCCCTGCTTGATTTGAATTGTCAGGTAAATCAGGGTTATGGCAACAATAACGACGCCAACAATCTGAGCAATTTGGGTGATTTGATCGAGTGTCATTGAGACTCCTTCGGCTCGTTCAAGATGGAGCTTCTTTTACGATGCCGTCTCTGTTTCGATTCGATCTATCAGGGTCTGCGCCGCTTCATTGAGACCGGTGAGAGATTCAAGATGAAACGCCGCAAACTCCGCATTGGTTCGAATGACACCCTGCATTTCCGAATCTAGCCTGACGATCTCTACTAAGGCATCGAGATCAATATTAGTGAACGGACTAAGGCCATGTTTCTGACCCACGAAAACGGTCCTGTTCCTAAAAGGTCGATACGTCGTGTCGTGGCTAATCATGACATTGGCCCAATACGTCCTGTAGCGCTGCAAATCCCTAACGATTTGACGATCTTCAATAATTGAAAATTTCCCAGCCGCGATCAGAGCGTTTAATGCCGCATCATTTTGAGCAGGATAATATCGTGTCGTAATATTGGTCCAAAACGCTGATGCTTGATAGGCGTCCAACGGGCCAGGCGGCGCAACGATGACTTGGTTGCTTGTCTGTACGTTTCGAACGGAAAAAGAAATCTGAGTGACAGGGTCAAGGTTGGCTTGCTCTAGCACGATGTTCGCCGCGTCTATGCTGACCTCCGCGGCTTGAGCGGCTGAAATCAACGTAAGAGAGTCTTGCTGCAAATCGTCGAGGAGCTCGAGCAGGACTTGCTGCTCCCTCTGCGCATCATTTCTAGCATCGTTCCAGTTGGCGACCTGAATACCTATAAAGACACCAACGACAACGATGAAAAAATCGATACCGACCGCGGTCCAGTTTTGGTCTTTGACGTGTTTTGTGATGCGGCGCAGCAGCATGCTCATCCCCAGGTCCAGTCTCGAAGAACCATGAGGCAAACTTCTCTAATTGCAAAGCTCTAAGCGGGAAATTGGCTTGAAACCGATGCCGTGAGCGTCCTATTTAGGGCGTTACAAGACGCACGGCTAATGTCCGCTTCGACGCCGAAAGCAGTCATAAGCCGAGCGGTTTACGCTCGCCCCAACAGGGCCGCTTACGTCCCAACAGCAACGACCTTCGCCAACGCGACGTTGCCATTTGTATTGGCGGACAGAGCTACGGCCAAAAGACGTTGCCGGTTAAATCGGGACGCCACTAGCCACCTTGCTGCATGCCGAACCGGTCATGCATGTGGATGATGCAGGCGGCGCGAATAAGGGCGGCTTCGACGCCGACTTTCTTATCCATTGGCAGATCATCAAGCGTATCCATCAACTGCTCGATCCGAACATGGTCATAGATCGGCTGGTCTTTTGCCGCTTGTGAGGCAAAGCTGTCGCGCAGAAAACAGATCAGCGGATCCTTCCCATCTCGCGCGGGCGCTGACATGAAGGGGTGCTTTTGCCGGTCATAGACTTCCGGGATCAGCACATCCTTTGTGGCCTCGCGCAGGACATGCTTCTCGCGGAGGCCTTTTATTTTCATATCCAACGGAATGCGCGCCGCGTTTTCAGCAACCTTGTGATCGAGGAAGGGCACGCGCCCTTCGATGGAATGCGCCATTTCCATGCGATCGCCCAGATAATTGAGGATCATGTTTGGCAATGTCAGCTTGGCGCCAAGGTAGAGAGACTGATTGAGATTATCCCGCCCATCAAGTCTTTGAGTGAGCGGCATCCTGTCGAGCGCGCGTTCGATCAGGACCTGGCCGTCAATTTCTGAAACGAGGGAGTCGCGATACAAGTCGCCGCCGAAACTCAGACCGGCGTTTGCGATCAAAGTCGTGGGAATCCAGCCAAATCGATCCTGCAGGACGCGCGTGACGGGACTGTCACTGGCATCGGGCAGCATAAGCGCGCGATTGGTTGGATTTGCGGCAAAAATCTCGTCAAACACTGCCGACTTTTCTGCTTCCGTGAGCGTCGCGTTCCCTTTCACAGCATCGACCCGGTAGAAAGGGTAACCGCCGAGCATCTCGTCTGCGCCTTCACCCGTGAAAACGACTTTGATGCCAGCGTCCCGGACATTTTTGCTCAACAGAAATTTCGAAACCGAATGCCCGTTGAAAAATGCCGTTTCACTATGCCAGACTGTGTCAGCGAATGAATCCGCAATGTCCTTACCCGTGATTGGAATGGGATTATATTCTGCGCCGATGAACTCGGCCTGGGCCTTGGCGATGTCGGCCTCATTATAGAGCGCATCTTCAAATGTCAGAGTGAATGCCCGGATTGGGCGATCCATTTCCTTTTGCGCCAGCCCCAGGACCGCGCAGGAATCAATCCCGCCACTCAGATAGCAGGCAACCTCGACATCAGCGACTTGCCTTTGATCGACCGCGTCTTTCAGCACAGCGCGAAAGTCGGCAGTGACCTCTTCATCGCTTCTTGTCTCAGCCTGAAGGTCTTCAGAGGTTGGGAATTCCCAGTCCCAATAAGTATAGACGCGCACCTGACCGTTTCGAGCAATCACATAGCCTCCGGGTGGCACGGCGTGGATTCCTGCAAAATAAGTCTCGTCATTCGGATGCGACAGGCCTGACGCAGCGACGGTCCAATCCCACTCGGCCGGCACACCCAAAGCCAGAAGGGCCTTGATTTCAGACGCGAAAAACACTTCGCCATTGATACTGGCATAGTAGAGTGGCTTGATGCCGAAACGATCACGAATCCCGGTCATTTCGCCAGATCGTTCGTCGGAAATGACAACCGCAAACTCGCCGCGCAAATGGGGCATCATCGCCATCCCCATGCGGCGATACAAGTGCAATGCAATCTCGCTGTCGCTATCGGTCTGAAAATGATGGCCCTTGCTTCGCAAGTCTGCGCGGACGGCTTGATAGCCATAGAATTCGCCATTCACGACCATGTGCAGCGCGTCATCGGCGCTCGACATGGGTTGATCACCATTACTCAATCCAATGATTGAAAGCCGGGTGTGACCAAGAACCGTTCGGCGGTCGCGCGACGTCCAGGTGCCATTGCCGTCCGGTCCGCGATGGTAAAGCGAGGCGAGCGCGGACTCGATCTTACTGGATGCCAATGGACTATTCGTTCCCGCTGCGAAAATTCCGCACATTCGATTCCCCCCGATTGGCGCCGAGCACGCGACAGACGCGGCCTATTCGCCAAAATTATACGGTATGGGGGATGCTGTGCTTTGTCCAATGCAGCGATTGGATCTCGAGACAGCGTGGACATTCCGCACCCGCCCTGCGCCACTCAACTCCGCCAGCGCAGAGTCGCTGGTTTGATCTTGTTGATGAAGGCGCGGTCTTCACCCCGTGAAGCGGCCCATTCTTTCTTGAGCATCTGATACCATTTGGCCTGGATATCGATATCATCGATCCACATCATCGCCTTCTGATGTTCCATGCCGAGATTTTGCAGATCGACCATGTCGCCATCCTGACGCAGGAACTTGCGGGCCATGGGTTTGGCAATCGGAATGGCGAGGTTGAGCAGCGGCGCGCCGGTCCACCAGGTCAGCTGGGTGATCCGGGTGCGTTTCGGCGCTTCCGGCGTCAGACAGGTCAGCGTCAAGAGCCGCGCCTTGTCGTTGGAGATAATTTCCCAACGATAGCCTGGCAGTTGAAAGCGGATCTCGGTTTCGACGTCATCGCCGAATACCCATTTGTACAATTTCGAATTTGAGCTCGGCTTGTGACGATCAATCGCCCAGCCGCGCTCAGCCGGGATGAAGGGCTTTTCCTTGAGCTTCAGGCCGACAGATGGCGGTCGCCACCACCATTGATTATGCACGAAGGGCACATGCGCCGGGTCCATCAGACCGACAATCGTATCGTCCATATGGGCGTTGAAGACATCTTCAATGACGAATTTGGGGCGTCCTGGCAGAGGCCCGAATTCCGGCGCCGGCACGTCAGGGACGCCGTCAAAGCGCGGATTGTCGGCGATGAAGACATAGATCGCACCATGCGCCTCGTGGACAGGGTAGCGCCGCACTTTGACCTTTGCCGGATCATACGGTTCAGACCCGGTCAGGCTGGGCATATGCTTGCAGACACCGTCAGCGCCAAATCGCCAGCCATGATACGGGCATTCCAGTGTCGCCTCGCCTTCGGTCTCAACCTGGCGACCGGCGCTGAGCGGCACCAGGCGATGCGGACAAATATCGCGCAACGCGAAGACCTCGTCTTTATCGGTGCGCGCAATGACCAGCGGCTGGCCGAGCACAATCCGGCGCACTTGCTGCCCTGGCTTCAGCTCGGATGACAGGCAGCCGAGATACCAGCTATCGGTCAGCCAGCCTTCCGCCGTTAGCCCGACCTGCTGCTTGGCATTAGTCGTATCGATGAGGGTGCTGGAATCTGCCATATCGCTTCCTATAGCCTATTCCTGATAGATGCGGGAATAGTCTGCAAACTCGGTGCCTGCCATTTGTTCGGCAATACGTATTTCTGCGAGGGCAGGATCGAGCACGCGGCTGGTCAGCTCAATCGCGGTTTCAGTGATTGTTTCGCCCTCGCAGGTGCCAAGGCCGGTCCAGCCCAGCACTTCCGTCAGCGCGTCTTCCGCGGCGCGGATCTTCAGCTCATCGTCCCGCCGCCAGGCGTCAGACAGCGAATATTCGACTACCAGCGTTTGATAATCGCCAGGTTCAATCTCGGTGAACCCAAGCGCGCGTGCTGGATCGAGCAAATCGTCGACTTGTTTCTCCAGCGATCGCAGCAATTTGACCCGGTGCGTATCGCTCTCGCCGCGCGTGCCAACCATGCCCCAATGCTCAACAATGCGGCGCGGCTTCAGATCGACCCAGACCTCATGATAGGCGGCGATCTTTCCTGTCTCGTCACGCTTGAATAGTCTGAACATGGATGGCCACTTTCACTCTGCGAAATGTGCGTACATCATCGGCCGGATGTCCGTCCATCAGAATTGCGCCGGGACATTTGTGGCGCGGTCGGGCATGGGGCTGCAGCGCCTTTTTTTCTGACGCATATCAGGATCCATGGCGGTTGAGGACAGATGTCAGCCAGCCGCCTTGGGTGCCAATTGTCATTGGCAAAGCGGGCGTGGATGAAAGCCACCATTCCTGCCGTTCTCCACGGCTGAGCTTTGCTCAGACCGTGGAGCCCATCGCGGATTGGAGCGTCCTTTTCCGGGGGAATTTTTCGTGATGGGCCCCGCGGTCTCGCTGCGCTCGCCGTGGGGAGCGGTGGGCGGGAGACGGGAAAAGATGAGGTTTAATCCGACCGGGTTCAGCCTCGGCTATAGTCTCTGCCATGATCATCCATCGCTATCTTCTGGCTCATTACAAACAGGTCCCGGTCTATTTCTGGCCAATCCTGTTCTTTGAGCTATGGCGGGTGGATCGATGGAGCGCTGAAACAGGCCGGCAAGCCTTTGTACAAGTCGACCGCTATGGCCGCGCCTGGGTGCCGTATTTTGAAGGCATGGCGCGGAATTTTGCGGCTTACGATATTGCCACCCGGTTCTATTCACCGAGCGACGTTGATAAGCTCTGTCCGGATGTGTTTGAGCACGCCCTCGCCACACTTTCCGTAGACGCCTGCGAAAACAGGGGTCCAGGGACCAATATCACCACCATTCCAAGTGGCACCCTCATGCCATGGATACCTGCCACCCCGTCGAGCTGGGCGCAGCGCTCCGCAGGTATCGGCGGAGATCGGGTGCATTTTGAGCCGGGATAGCGCTCCACCCCACACCCCCAACCTTGCCTCAACTCAGCCCCCAATACCCGGACTTGCGAGAAACCGCGCGTGCGGCCGCCCGCACTGGAATTATCTCCAGCCAGATCATTGCCGCAACAAGAGCAGACAAAGGCGCTAGGCGTGGGCAGCGCATGTCGCTATATGCCCGGTTATGACACCTCGTGACAAAATCCGTAATTTCTCCATCGTGGCCCATATTGACCACGGCAAATCGACTTTGGCCGATCGCTTGATTCAGAAGACAGGCGGTCTGACCGAACGCGAAATGTCCGAGCAAGTGCTCGACTCGATGGATATCGAGAAAGAGCGCGGCATCACAATCAAAGCGCAAACCGTGCGGCTGGACTACAAAGCCAATGATGGCGAGATGTATACGCTGAACCTGATGGATACGCCGGGCCATGTTGACTTCTCTTATGAAGTCAGCCGCTGTCTGGCGGCTTGCGAAGGCTCGCTCCTGGTCGTCGATGCCAGCCAGGGCGTCGAAGCGCAGACGCTGGCCAATGTCTATCAGGCGATCGACCAGGACCACGAAATCGTACCCGTCCTCAACAAGATCGATCTGCCCGCTGCTGACCCGCAACGGGTGAAGGACCAGATTGAAGACATTATCGGCCTGGATGCCTCTGACGCGGTTGAGATTTCAGCCAAAACAGGAATCGGCATCGAAGACGTTCTGGAAGCGATTGTAACACGCTTACCCGCCCCCGATCAGGGCGAGACCGACAAGCCTCTTAAAGCCGCGCTGGTTGATGCCTATTACGACCCATATCTCGGGGTTGTCGTGATTGTCCGCATGCATGACGGCGTGCTGAAAAAGAAAATGAAGATCCGGATGCTCAAGACCGGTGCCACCTATGACGTCGACCGGGTTGGCGTGTTCAAGCCCAAGCCAACAGATGTAGATGAACTCGGCCCGGGCGAAGTCGGTTTCCTTGTCGCCTCGATCAAGGAAGTCGCCGATTGCGCGATTGGCGATACGATCACGACCGAAAAAGGCGGCACCGACGAACCCCTGGCCGGCTATAAGGAAGTTCAACCGGTGGTCTTTTGCGGCCTGTTCCCAGTCGACGCAGCCGACTTTGATGATTTGCGCGCGGCGATGGGCAAATTACGCCTGAATGATGCCAGTTTCACATGGGAAATGGAGACATCAGCCGCCCTTGGAATGGGCTTCCGGTGTGGCTTTCTCGGGCTCTTGCACCTTGAAATCATTCAGGAACGTCTGAGTCGTGAGTTTGATCTCGACCTCATCGCGACGGCGCCAAGCGTTGTCTATGAAATGAGCATGACGGACGGCACCGAAATCGAGCTGCACAATCCAGCCGATATGCCAGATGTCGTCAAAGTCGCAGAAATCCGCGAACCCTGGATCGAGGCCACCATTTATACGCCGGATGAATACCTAGGTTCCATTTTGAAACTTTGTCAGGACAGGCGAGGTATTCAAAAGGAACTCTCTTATGTCGGTGGTCGGGCTTTGGTGAAATATGAGATCCCCCTCAACGAAGTGGTGTTCGATTTCTATGATCGCTTGAAATCCATGTCGCGCGGCTATGCCAGCTTTGATTATGAGATTATTGGCCACCGCGCCGAGGATCTCGTCAAAATGAACATTCTGGTCAATGACGAGCCCGTCGATGCCCTGGCCATGCTGGTTCACCGCGCCCGCGCGGAAGGTCGCGGCCGGCAGATGTGCGAGCGTCTGAAAGACCTGATCCCGCGTCAGATGTTCAAAATTCCCATACAGGCAGCGATTGGGGGGCGGATTATTGCCCGTGAGACGATTTCAGCGCTGCGCAAGGACGTGACCGCAAAATGTTATGGCGGCGATGCCTCGCGGAAGCGCAAACTGCTCGACAAGCAGAAGGCGGGTAAGCAGCGCATGCGTCAGTTCGGGAAAGTCGAAATCCCACAAGAAGCCTTTGTCGCAGCACTGCGTATGGATGATGATTAGAGCGCTCTGATCTTAGGCTTATCGATGTGACGGGGGCGTATTTCGGTTTTTTTGCGCTCAGATGACATCCAAGTGATCCATGCTGCCGTAAAGAGAGTCTGGTAACTTGTGGAATTCGCCACTATGTTTCGATTATCGCCCTGAGGGTACAACTCCGGGCGGGCGTTAAGTCCAGATTTGGCAGAGTCGGTTCACGGCCCTTCGCAAATACGGCTCGACCTCCGTCCCTCAGACTAAGGAATACCGACCATGGCCATGGATGCCATCACCCCTGACGACCAAATGAACCCCGTCGATAAAGTCGACCGCCCCAGCATGGACGAAGCGATGGACGCTGTCCGCACGCTGATTGCCTGGGCCGGCGATGATCCAAAACGCGAGGGCTTGATTGATACGCCAAAGCGCGTCGTGAAAGCCTATAAGGAATGGTTTGCGGGCTATGACGAAGACCCTGTGACTTATCTTTCGCGGACATTCGATGATGTTCAGGGCTATGATGATATCGTCATGCTCAAGAATATTGATGTCGAAAGCCATTGTGAGCACCATATGGCACCGTTTCTCGGCAAGGCCTTTGTCGCCTATATGCCGACGCAAGCCGTTGTCGGGATCTCCAAACTGGCCCGCGTGGTCGAGATCTTCTCAAAACGCCTGCAGACTCAGGAAACCATGACCGCTCAGATCTGCGACGCGATCACGGAAAGCCTGGCGCCAATGGGTGTCGCGGTCCTGATCGATGCGGAGCACCAGTGCATGTCGACCAGAGGTGTTCACCATAAGGATGTCACCACGATCACGACGCAATTTACCGGCGTGTTCAAGACCGACAAAGACTTGCGCAACCGCTTCCTGCGCCTGACCGAGCAATAGAATCCCATTGACCTTCCCTGAGCTTGCCGGAACATTGGCAGGATCAGGGAGGCCAATATGGATCTAGCAACCGCAAAACCGACTTTATTCCTCGCCACGTCAGACGCCGAGGCCGCGCGTGGCTTCTATGAAGGACAACTCGGCCTGACCCTGGAAGCCGATGATCCATATGCGCTGGTCTATCAATTGGCGGGCAGTGAGCTTAGACTTTCGAAAGTCCCGAACCACACACCTTTACCCTTCACTGTGCTTGACTGGCAGGTTCCGAGCATCATCGAGAGCCACGCGACGCTCTCCGCTGCGGGGATTGAGTTCACGATTTTCGACGGCATGGGTCAGGACGAGAATGGCATCTGGGCCAGCCCGGACGGCGGCGCACGCATCCTCTGGTTCAAGGATCCTGACGGCAATGTCCTGTCGGTTTCGGAGCGCGCCTAATTTGCGATTTGCCGCAACCGTGATCTTTTGTTAACCACAGGGATGCCGATGAATACTGCGGTCGGCACACTCGAGAACCAGGGGATGGTCATATGAAGAAGTTTGTTACCGCTATTGTTGCGGCTGGATTTATCGCGGCGCCGGCATTTGCCGCATCGATCAGTTTGTCATTTGCAAATGACGATGGCTCAACACAGGAATGGACATTTGACGGCGAAGGCACAGCCACATCCGGCGACCTTTCCGTTCCATACACATGGGATGTGGACGCTAAGAAACTATGTGCCGACATCCCGGAACAGGGCGAGATTTGCGCAACTTTTGATAGCGTTGCTGAAGCGGTTGGCGAGTCATCGACTTACACATTGTCAACCGGCGGAGCTGGCACGGCGACGATCACGGCGATGGAAGAATAATCCACGCAGCATGATGAATTGAGCCCGGCGCCGGAAGCGCCGGGCTTTTTTGTTGACGTTTCTCAAATATGCACTTATTGTTTATCAATAAGAAGGACTCCTCCCATGCATGCAGAAATTGTTCGCCTCAGCCTCCACCAAGTCGATATCAAAATCGTCAATGGCGACGACATGCATGTTCTGCAGTGGCGACGGAACCTATTGTGGGATGAGGTCTTGCTGAACGGAAAACGCCAAGCCCACTCGTCTGGGTTTTTCGGACGCGAGAAAGTCTACGGCCTGGTCTTCGGCGCGGATGAAGCCGGCCAGGGCGGCACGCAAGTCATGCTGCTGCTCGATCCATCAACGGAATATGGCAATTGGGGCACCGCTCAGCGCATTGGCGGCGTACGCCTGGAATCCAAAGATGGGCCAATTGTTTCTTACGGCTCACTTGATCCACAAGCATTGCAAAAGCCCGCAACCTTTGCCGACTGGATGAAGAAGACCATGGGCATGGACTGGGGCAGCTGAGCCCGCCACACTCGACTTAATTCTCGCGGCGCAATGAAGCTGTCGCTTCTGACAGTGTCAGTCAAACTTTGAAATTCATATGCTGATCATTCCTCGAACGTGGCCCACGTTCGCCACTAGGGAATATCGAGCCGATGATAAGATTTTCAGTCATTCTTGCCATGACAGTCGCGACCGTAACGCTGACGGCCCATGCCGACAAAACCTGTCTGGTGAGCAAATTCCAGTACTATAATAAAGGCGGCTATATCGCCAAAAACTTCACCATCCGGAATCAGCAGACCGGCGACGAACGCGGTGGCAATGCCGGACTCAGTGAAGTCGTAACGCTTGTCATCAAAGAACAGGCCGGGATCGAAGAAGGCGATGCTGTGTGGCTGGAATATGTCATTGCGGATGGCATCGAAGAACAGATCAGTTGCAAGAAAGATGATACCACATTGATCTTTGACTCAGCGCGAGGAATCACCTGGAATTACAAGTCAAAAGGCACGACCATGGATGGCAATCGATGCCGGTTCGGCGATAATGAGTGTATCAAGCCCTGAGCCAAGTCTGCGCTTGAACAAGGAATTGAAAAAAGCCGCCCCGGATGGAGCGGCTTTCTCAATTTCAGTAACGGTTTAATCCGTCAGGCAGTGACTGCCTTACTCGGACTCAACTTCCTTGCCCGTTTCCTGGTCGACATTCTTCATCGACAGACGGACTTTACCACGATCATCGAAGCCCATGAGTTTGACATAGACTTTCTGACCTTCCGAAACGACATCCTTCGGATGCCCAATACGCTCATTGGCCATTTGTGACACGTGAACCAGACCGTCTTTCGGTCCAAAGAAGTTCACGAACGCGCCAAAGTCTTTGATCGAGACGACTTTGCCTTCATAGATCTCACCAACTTCTGGCTCAGCAACGATCTCTTTGATCATTTGCAGGGCCTTGTCGATGCTCTCGCGGTCGGTGGCAGAGACTTGCACTGTGCCATCATCATCGATGTTCACTTTCGCGCCGGACTCATCAACGATGCCGCGAATGACTTTACCGCCGGAGCCAATGACTTCACGGATCTTGTCTTCTGGAACCTTGATGATTTCCATTTGCGGCGCGTTATCCGCAAGCTCGGTGCGCACGGTATCAAGACCTTTGGCCATTTCGCCGAGAATGTGAGCGCGGCCGCCTTTGGCCTGCTCCAGCGCGGTTTCCATGATCTCTTTCGTGATACCAGCGATCTTGATGTCCATCTGCAAGCTGGTCAGACCCTTTTCGGTGCCTGCAACTTTGAAGTCCATGTCACCAAGGTGATCTTCGTCGCCAAGGATATCAGACAAGACAGCAATGCCCTCATCATCCTTGATCAGACCCATTGCGATACCCGATACCGGGCGTTTCAGCGGGACACCTGCATCCATCATCGCCAATGAACAGCCACAAACCGTTGCCATCGAAGACGAGCCATTAGACTCAGTGATCTCAGACACCATGCGGATCGTGTACGGGAAATCTTCATGCTCTGGCAGAACCGCACGAAGCGCACGCCAAGCAAGTTTCCCGTGCCCGGTTTCACGGCGGTTCGTACCACCCATTCGTCCGGTTTCGCCGACAGAGTATGGTGGGAAGTTATAGTGAAGCATAAATTTCTGTTTACGCGTTCCGTCGAGACCATCGATGAATTGCTCATCATCGCTGGTGCCCAGCGTTGCAACACAAATCGCTTGCGTTTCGCCGCGGGTGAACAGTGAGGAGCCGTGTGTGCGTGGCAAGAAGCCAGCTTGTGCTTCGATCGGACGAACCTGATCGAGTGAGCGTCCATCAATCCGCTTGCCGGTTTTGATGATATCGCCGCGAACGACTTTTGCTTCAGCCTTCTTGAACGCCGACTTGAACACGTTTGCGTCCATACCGTCTTCGTTCTCTTCCGTCGCAACCAGAGCTTCAGCCGCTTTGGTGCGGGCCTCGCCGACGGCAGCCTGACGATCAAGCTTTTCAGTGATCTGGTAGGCTTTAGAGAGATCTTTTCCGACCAGTTTCTGGATCGAAGCAAGTTCTTTGGACAGGTCTTCTGCTTCGAACTCAAATGGTTCTTTGGCAGACGCTTCAGCCAGCTTGATGATCGCGTCGATCACTGGCTGCATCGCTTCGTGTCCAGCCATAACCGCGCCGAGCATGACGTCTTCAGAAAGCTCTTTCGCTTCTGATTCAACCATCATCACCGCGTCATTGGTACCGGCAACAACCAGATCAAGCTCAGATTCTTCGAGCTCTTCAATTGTCGGGTTGATGATATAGTCGCCGTCTTTATAGCCAACGCGCGCGGCGCCGATTGGGCCCATGAATGGGGCGCCAGACAGTACCAGAGCGGCAGAAGCGCCGATCATGCCGATCACGTCTGGATCGTTCTCGAGGTCATAAGAGACCGCCGTCAGAACGACTTGAACTTCGTTTTTGAAGCCATCGACGAAAAGCGGGCGGATTGGACGGTCGATCAGGCGAGACGTCAGCGTCTCTTTCTCTGTTGGACGACCTTCACGCTTGAAAAAGCCGCCTGGAATGCGGCCGGAAGCGTAGTATTTTTCCATGTAATTGACGGTCAGCGGGAAGAAGTCTTGTCCCGGCTTCGCGGATTTCGCGAAAGTTGCCGTCGCCAGCACAGTCGTATCACCATAAGTGATCATGACCGAGCCATCAGCTTGACGAGCCACTTGGCCCGTTTCGATTTTTAGTGTCCGGCCGGCCCATTCCAGCGAGACAGATTGCTTATCAAACATACGTTTTGCTTTCTTTCATACATACGAAAAGCCCGCCGGGTCCCTATGACCGAGCGGGCTGTTTTGAGAGCCTAGCGGCGAATGCCGAGCTCTCCGATGAGCGTTTGGTAACGCTCCTCACTTTTCCTCTTCACATAGTCGAGGAGTTTGCGGCGGGTGGCGACCATCGCCAGAAGTCCGCGGCGGGAGTGATTGTCTTTTTTATTGTCCTGGAAGTGACCAGTCAGATTGTTGATCCGTTCGGTCAGGATCGCGACTTGGACTTCCGGGCTGCCGGTATCACCTTCGGTGCGGGCAAATTTCTTGATCAGTTCAGCTTTACGCTCAAGTGTAATCGACATCGATATACTTTCTATTTGTCGCCAAATGGCGGGTTTCAAAATTGGCCGAATGGCCAGTGTTTGCTGTAGTTCGGTGCGGGTTCAGCCTCGTCCGGGATGTCGTCCAGAAGGGCTAGAGGTGCACGTTGCTCGCAACAAGCCGCGCATGTCGCACATTTGGTTGCATTTGGAAAGGGTTGGTTTGCCGCTAAACCTAAAGCCCGACAGCTGTCAGAGCCTCAGCCTGCGCGGTTCCAAGTGCCGCTTCGCTAAAGCCCTCAAGGCTTTGTTCAAACAAGCGGTGATAATTCAGCTCTGCACCGAGGCGTAAATAGGCTGCGCCAAGGCCAATTGCAGCGCGATCCATGAACACAAATTCGCGCGGAATGATCACCGGCCCCTTCTCTTTCAGAAGCTTGCGCACTGCGAATGCTTCCTTGCGGCCATACTCGCCGGGTTTGATGCCATCCGCAACGCTGCGCACTCTATCGTCGAGCAGCGGTCCATAGATGAAACCTGCCCAGATGTTCAGGACCTCTACCAGATCCTTGTTCAGACCCTTAAAGCCCCATTTCTCATAAGCCGCATAGGCCGCGTCGAAATCATCGACCAGGATCGCCCGATAAAGATCCACCACGCCGGCAACAAAGCTTGGTGGAAAGATCCGAATACAGCCAAAATCGAGCAGGTTCAGCCCGGCACCCGCCCGGGTCACCTGATAATTGCCCAAATGCGGGTCGCCATGAATGACAGCGCGGCTGGTGAATGGATGCCACCAGGTCCAGAACAGGTTTTCCGCGATTTTATTGCGGACCTCCTGCGGCGCGTCTTCATACGCGTCCAGGCGCTCGCCTTCGACCCAGCCCATGGTCAGCAAACGATCCGTACACAGTCCCTCGACAGGCACTGGGACCTCAACAAAACTCTTGTCTTTGAGGATATGAGCATAGAGCGCCATATGCTTGGCTTCGCGGGCATAATCGAGCTCTTCGCGCAATCGGTCTGTGATCTCTTCAACCATTTCGGTCGGATCGATTGAGCCATCCACGCGCTTGAACATTCCCAGCATGAGTTTGAGTTGCCCGACATCACTCTCTACAGCTGATGACATATCCGGATATTGCAGTTTGCAGGCGACTTCGCGCCCATCCGGCAGGGTTGCACGGTGTACCTGTCCAAGGCTCGCCGCGTGCGCGGCTTCTTTGCCAAACTCAACGAATTTGCTCTGCCAGTCAGGGCCCAACTCAGCGCGCATCCGGCGACGCACAAATGGCCAACCCATGGCCGGGGCCTGCGCCTGTAACTGGCTCAGCTCCTCTGCATACTCCGCTGGCAGAAAATCCGGAATGGTCGAAACCATTTGGGCGACTTTCATCAGCGGCCCTTTGGACTTACCGAGCGCCGCCGCCAGCGCCTTGGCAATCCGCTCATCGCCCTTATCGCCGCCAAACATCGCGTTTGCAGCAAAAGTTAGCCCAGCGCCCGAAAGATTGGTGCCGACTTTCACAGACCGCCCGAGCCGCGCTGAAAGGCGGTTGCGTTCAGGGTCTTTGTCCTCGTCTTGAAAGTCGCTCATGTCCACCACGTTTTCCAATTGCCACACATAGATTGAATTCCAGCAAAACGAAGAGGCAATGTCGTCGCGGGCAACGGGCCGTCTTGCGAACCAAATCAACTCCCCGTATGAGCAACGGGCTGCGTGATTGATTTGAGGATCTAATCGCAGTGAAATTCGAAAAACTTGAACCTATAAGTGTCGCCGCAAAGGCCGGTATTCTGTTCTTTTTACCTCTCGCCAGCGGTGTTCTGGGGCGCTGGATTCAAGGCAAAACAATTTATTCCGGCCTCGACTTTGAGTCTATTCTTTGCGGCGGGGCGCGCGCCGCACAAGGTCAGTCTCGCTACGCGGTGCATGGCGATTTTCACTGCGACGCTTATGACGCTGCATCCAGCTTCATCTATCTTCCCTGGATCGCAGATCTCGGCCACGCGGCTGCCGCAGCGTTTGGCTCCTCAACTGTGACCATGGTCTGGACCTTGCTGTTTTTGGTGTCTCTGGCAGTCGCAATTTACATCCCGCTGCTCGCCCCAATGTCTTTCGCCAGTCGAAAAGCGCGCTTACCATTTGCCAGCCTGATCACAGGTAGCGTCGTCTTCTGGGGCAATATTGCCGGGTTGGTTTACGCGCTCATGGCACTTTCGACTTTTATCGCAGCGCGCCGGCCTGTTCTGTTTGTGGCAGTGGTCGTCCTCGCCGGCTCAATCAAGCAAACCTGGCTGACGGGCCTGACGGTTATTTTATTGCTCGATCTGCCATGGTGGAAGCGCTGGTCGTACTTCTTGATTGGCGCGGCGGCCGGCCTCGCGCCCACACTGTGGTTTATTCTGACAGCCAATCCAGCAGAAGTATCTGCATGGGCAGACGTCACCAGATACACGACAATGGTCCAAACACCCGGTCAGGGCTTGTTGGGGTGGGCGCAATTATTGGGACTGCCGCCAAATTCGGACTGGATCATTCCGCTATGGATCGGTTTTGCCGCCACGCTGGTGATTGCTGGACTTGGATGCGTCGAACATTATCGACCCAGCGGACAGGCGCGTGTCTGGCTCGGAGTGTTGATCGCCGTCCTGATCATCCCGCGAATTGTCTCATATGATTTTCTCTTGTTCGCTCCCGGAATGGCATTGTTGCTCGATATTGCAGCGCGCCAAGGCAAACGGCTGATTGCAAACACTGTGTATGGCGCGTGTGTCCTGACACTGATCATTGGCGTTGCCGACTCTCCCGACTTCGCAATCATGCTGGTGACCCTCACAAGTAGCGCGAGCATCGTGGTGATCGGGCTTCCGCATGCCAGAATGGGCATTATGGCGGTGTTGCCTAACCCCACAAGAAAGGCTGAGACGAGCTACAGTTTGCCCTGACATTGTCCCCGATAACCGCTTATAGTTGCATCATGACGGGACCGAATCGCAAACAGAGCATCTCTGAAATGGCCGCCGCGCGCGCGCCAGTGGCCAATGCGCAGGCTGACTATCTGGATGGATTAAACCCCGAACAGAAAGACGCCGTGCTGACAACCGAAGGCCCGTTGCTCGTCCTGGCAGGGGCTGGCACCGGGAAAACGCGTGTCCTGACCACCCGCCTGGCGCACATCATCGGAACCGGGCTGGCCTATCCGAGCCAGACCCTGACGGTGACCTTCACCAATAAAGCGGCGCGCGAAATGCGTGAGCGGGCTCTGAAACTGACCGGAGATGCGGGTGAGGGCCTGCGCTGGCTCGGCACATTCCACTCTATTTCGGCGCAGATCCTGCGGCGGCATGCGGAACTGGTCGGCTTGAAATCCAGTTTTACGATTATCGACACCGATGATCAGGTCCGCTTGTGCAAACAAATTATCGAAGCCGAGAATATCGATACCAAACGCTGGACGCCGCGCTTTCTGGCTGGGCTGATTGATGGCTGGAAAAACCGCGCTTTGTTGCCAGACAAAGTACCGAGCGACGAGGCGTATCAATTCGCCGACGGCAAGGGCATTAAATGCTATGAGACCTATCAGAACCGCCTGAAAGTGCTCAATGCCTGCGACTTTGGCGATCTGCTGATCCACAATATCACGCTGTTTCAACAGAACCCGGACTTGCTCGCCGACTTCCATCGCAAGTTTAAATACATTCTGGTCGACGAATATCAGGATACCAATGTCGCGCAGTATTTGTGGCTGCGCCTGCTCGCTCAGGGCAATTCAAATATTTGCTGCGTTGGTGATGATGACCAGTCCATCTATGGCTGGCGCGGCGCCGAAGTGGACAATATTCTGCGCTTCGAAAAGGATTTCCCAGGCGCCAGGACCATTCGTCTGGAGCGCAATTATCGCTCGACTGAACCGATCCTCGCGGCCGCCTCTGCGGTGATCTCCCACAATAAGGGCCGGCTCGGAAAAACACTGTTTGTCGGCGGCGACTGGGCCGGGGATCCGGACGCCAAGAAAGTCCAGGTTCGCGGCCTTTGGGACGGCGAAGCTGAAGCGCGCATGGTCTGCGACGAAGTTGAAGCCTGGGCCGCGAAAGGCGGCAAGAATAGCTATGAAGACTGCGCCATTCTGGTCCGCGCCTCCTGGCAAATGCGCCTGTTCGAGGAACGCCTGATCATTCTCGGCATTCCGTATCGCGTGATCGGCGGCCCGCGCTTTTTCGAACGGGCAGAGATCCGCGATGCCATGGCCTATTTGCGGCTGATCCGCTCGGTTGATGATGACCTCGCGTTTGAGCGTGTGGTCAACCAACCCAAGCGCGGCGTTGGCAATACGACCGTGCAAAAGCTGCAACGCTATGCGCGCGACGATGGCCGCAGCTTGTTTACGCTGACGCCGATGGTGCTGCAAACGGATGAGATCAAAGGGCCCGGCAAGCGCGGGCTGACGAATTTTATCGACCAGATCAATCTCTGGCGCGACCGCCATAATAATGGCCTTAGCCATACCGAACTGGCGCAAGTTATTCTCGATGAATCCGGCTACACGGACATGCTGCAAAAGGATCGCAGCCCGCAAGCCCAGACACGGCTGGACAATCTCAAAGAGCTGATCAATGCGATGGGCGAGTTTGAAAACCTGACCGGCTTTCTTGAACATGTTGAGCTGGTCATGGACACAGGCGGCAAGTCGAATGGCAATGAAGTTCAGATCCTGACCCTGCACGGCGCCAAAGGCCTGGAGTGGCCGCTGGTCTTCTTGCCGGGTTGGGAAGAGGAAGTCTTCCCGTCGCGCCGCAGCCTGGATGAAAGCGGCATGAAAGGCCTCGAGGAAGAGCGTCGCCTGGCTTATGTCGGCATCACTCGCGCCCGCGAGGTTTGCCGCATTTCCTTTGTCGCCAATCGGCAGATCTTTGGCCGCTGGCAGAGCGTTCTGCCGAGCCGGTTTGTCGACGAGCTGCCGCATGACCAGGTCGAAGCTGAAGCCGAAACCGGTTACTCCTCCCTGCCTGGCAGCGAAGATGGATTTACCGGCACCGTCGAGGATTTGGGCGAGCGGTCAAACTATACCTCGCCAGGCTGGAAACGCTTGAAAGAGAATTCCGGGCGATACGATGCCAGCCCCATACTTGATGGCAAAGCGACATTGATGGCGTCAGAGAGCGGCCAGTCGGGCTTCAAGCTCGGCCAACGCGTGTTCCACGAAAAATTCGGCTATGGCAAAGTGATGGATGCCAATGGCACCAAGCTGAAAGTCGCGTTTGAGAAAGCTGGACTGAAGAAAGTGATCTCGACCTTTGTGACGGGGGTTTAGATGTCTAAGACCTACGAGATAGACGAAATAGTTGACGATCTCCGCGAGTTGCAATTGAACAACTCAAGCTCCGCAATCAGCACTTCGGAGCAAGTCACTTTAGACTCCTGTCTCCATCAGCTCTTAGACCTCGCGTTAGAGGAATTTGGACCAGGTGATGGCGCACTTGTCCAACTTGAGGTCATTTTGGAAAATGGTGAGGTTTATAATTCAGGGGGAAGCCGCGACGTAGCTGAAAGAATGCTCGCATGGGCTGAACAAATTCAAAAGAAAATAGAACGCAAAGAAACGAAACTCTTAAACGCTATCAAAAGTTTTCATCCTGTCTCACATCACTCGCACTCAAGAACATATGTTTGCGAATCTCGACTTGAAGCCCTAAGAAGTTTGACTCAGTCAGACTTCGATTACTCCAAATTAGTTCAACTTTGCGGTGAGCTAAACCTTGCAAATCAGAATCGGTCCATTTTGTCAGTTGGAATATTGGTCAGGGCGATCATAGACCACGTACCTCCAATTTTCGGATGCTCGAAATTTTCAGAGGTAGCTAATAACTATGGTGGCTCTCAGTCTTTTAGGCAGTCAATGGAGAGTTTGGCTGTTTCCTTGAGGAAGATCAGCGATGGTTATCTTCACACACAAATTCGGGCTCACGAAGTGCTTCCGACGGAAATTCAGGTCGACTTTAAACCCCAATTAGATGAATTATTGGGAGAAATAATTCGTATTTCAAGTTAGCGTCTCGTCACTTCGTCGCCGCTGATACGTTCCCGATATTTATTCGTGCTGCCGACAAAAAAGTTTTGAATCCGAACGGCAAAGATTAGGAATGCAATCGCAAAAACTTCTGGAGCACTCCCATCTGGACGGTGAACTTTAGAAAGCGTTCTAGACTTTTGTGACCGAGGCTTAGCCCTTACCCAGCCGCTTTCAACGCCTGATCCAGATCCGCCATCAGATCAGCAGCATCCTCAATCCCGATCGACAGCCGAACAGAATCTGGCGCGGCGCCTGCCGCGACTTTCTGCTCGTCCGTCAGCTGGCGGTGCGTTGTCGACGCCGGGTGGATGACCAGAGACCGCGCATCGCCCAGGTTTGCGACATGGCTGAACAGGTCCAGCCCATTGACGAATTTCACGCACGACTCATAACCGCCTTTCAGCTGCACCGTGAACAAAGCTCCGGCCCCTTTCGGGCAGAGCTTTTGCGCGCGCGCTTTGTATGGCGAGCTGTCGAGACCGGCATACGTCACGCTGGATACAGCTGGATGGCCTTCCAGCCATTTCGCAATCTTTTCAGCATTGGCAACATGCCGGTCCATGCGCAGCGACAGGGTTTCGATCCCCATCAGCGTATAATGCGCGCCTTGTGGGTTCATCGTCATGCCGAGATCACGCAGGCCAATCGCAATAGAGTGGAACGTGTAAGCCGCAGCGCCAAATGTCTCATGGAACTTGAGGCCATGATAAGCAGGCTCGGGTTCCGTCAGGGCCGGGAACTTGCCCGACGCCGTCCAGTCAAACGCACCTGAGTCGACGACTGCGCCGCCTGTAACGGTGCCATTGCCTGTCAGATATTTGGTCAGCGAGTGCGTCACCAGCGTGGCGCCATACTGGATCGGATTACAAAGGTATGGCGTCGCCGTCGTATTATCGACGATGAGCGGAATTTGCGCCGCCTGGGCGATCTTTGCGATGGCCTCCAGATCAGTGACATAGCCGCCTGGATTGGCGATCGTTTCACAGAAAATTGCGCGCGTATCATCATTCACCGCCGCTTTGACAGCGTCCAGATCATCGAAATCCACAAACGTCGCGCCCCAGCCAAAGCGTTTGATCGTGTGGGTGAATTGGGTCACAGAGCCGCCATAAAGGCGGGTAGAGACGACGACATTTCGGCCCGGCTCCATTAGCGGGAAGAGCGACATGAGCTGCGCTGCGTGTCCGGAAGAACAGCAAATCCCGCCAGCGCCGCCTTCGAGCTGCACAATACGATCTGCAAGTGCGCCGACCGTTGGATTGGTCAGCCGCGAATAGATGTTGCCGACTTCCTGGAGGTTAAACAGCGCCGCAGCGTGATCCGCATCGCGGAAGACATAAGCCGTCGTCTGATAGATCGGAACCTGGCGCGCGCCCGTGGCTGGATCCGCCGCAGCGCCAGCATGAATTTGTCGTGTATCGAAGCCGAGTGTTTTGTCGCTCATTGTGGCGCACCTCCCAATTATCTTGGAGGGTCGTAGACCACGGACGCGTCGGGCTCAACTAAATCGTCGCTTTAGTGTTTTGTGGCTTCGTCTTCAGCGCCAATGCCGTCCCAGAATTTCTTGACGCGACCCATAAAGCCTTCAGATTCCGGGTTGCAATCCTTGCCTGAACAGTCGCAAAATTCGCGCAGGATTTCTTTTTGGCGAGACGTCAGATTGCGCGGCGTTTCGACAAACATCTCGATATAGAGATCGCCGATCTGGTGATTGCCGCGAACATTCGGCATGCCTTTGCCGCGCAGGCGTAGCTTGCGGCCGGTTTGCGCGCCTTCCGGGATCGTCACCCGGGCACGGCCACCATCAATTGTTGGAATTTCAATCTCGCCGCCAAGCGACGCTGTCACCATAGAGACAGGTGTTCGGCAATAAAGATTTGGTCCATCGCGCTCGAAAATATCGTGCTCGTCAACGCTCACGAAAATGTAAAGATCGCCTTTCGGGCCGCCTTGTGCGCCAGGTTCGCCTTCGCCTGACAAACGGATCCGCATGCCGGATTCAACGCCAGCTGGAATTTTGACCGACAGATTGCGATCTTCCTGGACCTGGCCTGCGCCGCGACAGGTCTTGCACGGATTGGAAATCATCTGACCTGAGCCATTACATCGACCGCAGGTGCGCTCCATCGTAAAGAAGCCTTGTTGCGCCCGAACTCGGCCCGCGCCCTGACACGTGGTGCAAGTTTCCGGACTTGTGCCCGGTTCGGCACCAGAGCCGTCGCACGTATTGCAGTCGACTGCGGACGGGACGTTTATCGTCGCGTCTTTGCCGTTGAAGGATTCTTCCAGCGTGATGTCCATATCATAGCGCAAATCTGCGCCGCGTTGCGGCCCGCCGCGGCGACGTCCACCGCCGCCAAAAGGGTTGCCACCAAACACCTGGCTGAAGATGTCCTGGAAAATATCGTTCGGGTCGCCGCCGCCGCCAAAAGGATTACCGCCGCCCGCGCCGCCCATTCCGCCTTCAAATGCAGCATGGCCAAAGCGGTCATAGGCCGCCTTTTTCTCGGCATCAGACAAGACGGCATAAGCCTCGCCGACTTCCTTGAACATTGCTTCAGCTTCCGCGTCATCCGGGTTTTGATCCGGATGATACTTCATGGCCAGCTTACGATAGGCGCTCTTAAGGGCCTTATCGTCTGCATTTCGGTCAACGCCGAGCACGTCATAATAGTCGCGTTTGCTCATTTAGCGGATTACCTGTTTTACTCTCTCTCAACCGCCAAAGTGGGGAGGTCCGAACCGAAGTGCAAGCCCTGTAGCTGTTCCCTTAGCCTGCCTTTTTCACATCCGTATCCTGAAACACACGGTCAGCGATTTCCTTTGGCACAATCATCAGGGTTTCGGCCAGAGTCTGATCCCATTCCTTGAGCAATTCAGTGGCCCGCGCTGAGCCTGTGCGATCGCGGTGGATTTCCAGCATCATTTCGAACACATCAATATGTTTCTGGTCCATATCGCCAAGCGGATACCATTCAATCGCATCCGGATTGGCAACTTGTGCAAAACGGCTTTCCGGATCCCATATAAAGGCCAGACCGCCTGTCATGCCGGCGCCGAAATTATCACCAATCGCGCCGAGTATAGCGACACGACCGCCCGTCATATATTCGCAGCCATTCGCACCGCAGCCTTCCACCACCGCTTCCGCGCCGGAGTTTCGAACCGCAAAGCGCACACCGGCCTGGCCCGCGGCATACAGTTTGCCGCTGGTTGCGCCGTAAAGGCAGGTATTGCCGATAATCGTATTGTCGCCGGCCTGGTAAGAGGCATTGGTCGGCGGGCGCAATTGGATTGTCGCGCCCGATAGCCCTTTTCCGACATAATCATTCGCGTCGCCGACAACATCCAGCAGCAAGCCCTGGACACTAAATGCGCCGAGCGACTGTCCAGCGCTGCCCGTCAAGCGAATGTGCAACCGGCCCTCCGGCAAGGCTTTCTCACCAAACTTGCGAACGATCGCGGAACTTGACCGCGCGCCGATCGAGCGCAGCACATTCTGAACTTCATAGGTCAGCTGCATTTTTTCGCCGCGCTCAAAGAACGGCTCGCCATCACGCAGGATTTGCGCATCCAACGTATCTGGCACGTCTTCTCGGCGGTTCGGCTGATACACAACAGCGTTGGCGGTATCGACTTGCACCAGAAGTGGGTTCAAATCCAAATCATCGAGGTGCGGCGCACCGCGAGACACTTGTGCCAGCAGATCGGTCCGGCCAATGGCTTCGTCCAGAGAGTTAAGGCCAAGTGACGCCAGAATGCGGCGTACATCTTCGGCGACAAAACTCATCAGATTGATCACTTTGTCGGCGGTGCCTGTGAACTTAGCCCGCAGCGACTCGTCCTGCGTGCAAACGCCAACTGGACAAGTATTCGAGTGGCATTGACGCACCATGATACAGCCCATGGCAACCAGACTAGCCGTGCCAATGCCATATTCTTCCGCGCCGAGCATCGCGGCAATCACGATATCGCGGCCCGTTCGCAAACCGCCATCTGTCCGCAAAGTCACTTTATCGCGCAGATTGTTCAAGCTAAGCACTTGGTGAGCTTCGGCGAGGCCAAGTTCCCAAGGCAGTCCGGCATATTTGATACTGGTCTGCGGCGACGCGCCAGTGCCGCCAACGCCGCCAGCGATCAGGATCACATCGGCTTTGGCTTTCGCGACTCCGGCCGCGACTGTGCCGACACCGGACTGCGCCACCAGTTTCACACAGACCCGGCAGTCCGGATTAATCTGCTTCAAATCATAGATCAGCTGCGCCAGGTCCTCGATCGAATAGATATCATGATGCGGCGGCGGGCTGATCAGAGTCACGCCTGGTGTCGCGTGACGGTTTTTGGCAATGAATTCAGTCACTTTGAAGCCCGGCAACTGCCCGCCTTCGCCTGGCTTTGCGCCTTGTGCCACTTTGATTTCGACTTCGCGGCAGTGATTGAGATATTCCGCCGTCACACCAAATCGACCTGAGGCGACTTGTTTGACCGCCGAGTTCATATTGTCGCCATTTGGTAACGGACGATAGCGTTCCCGCACTTCGCCGCCTTCGCCAGAGACGGACTTGGCGCCAATGCGGTTCATCGCAACATTCAGCGTTCCATGCGCCTCCGGGCTCAAGGCGCCAAGCGACATCCCCGGCGTGACAAAGCGTTTGCGGATCTCATTGACCGATTGCACCCGCTCCAAAGGCTCTTTTGGACCCGCCGGTTTGAAGTCCAGCAAATCGCGTAATTGGATCGGTTGCTCGCGATCGTTCACGGCGCTGGCATATTTTGCAAACAAGTCATAATCGCCGCGATCACAGGCCGCTTGCAACATATGGATGAGGTTGCCGTCCAGCGCGTGCGGTTCGGACTTTGCCCGCAGACGATAGAACCCGCCCACCGGTAGCGCGACAATATCTTCGTCGAAGGCATCTTCGTGCCGCGTCACGGCATTCTCTTCGAGACCAGCAAGACCTAATCCGGATATCCGCGACGCGAGGCCAGGGAAATAGTCAGCAACCAAAGCACGCGACAGGCCAAGCGCTTCGAAATTATAGCCGCCGCGATAAGACGAGATCACTGAGATACCCATCTTCGACATGATTTTCAGCAGCCCGGCCTCAATCGCTTTTTTGAAATTGAGCACGGCGTCGCCAAGACTGATATCGCCGAGTAAGCCGCGAGCGTGTCGGTCAACAATTGCGTCCTGCGCGAGATAAGCATTTACACAAGTCGCGCCGACGCCGATCAGAACCGCAAAATAATGCGTATCGACACATTCAGCCGAGCGGACTGTGAGCGAGCAGAAAGAACGCAAGCCCTGCGCCACCAAATGGCTATGAACAGCAGCCGTGGCGAGAATCATCGGAATCGCAACTCGGTCATCGCCCTGATGTTCATCCGACAAGATGATATGCTCGCGTCCTGCCCGCACGGCATCTTCGGCTTCCTGTCGGATACGTGACAATGCGCGTCTGAGCGCCCGGCCATTGCCAACACTCTCGCCAAGGTCAAACGTACAATCGATCTGCTGCACGCCCTCGCTCAGCATATCCACCAGACGCTCATACATGCCCGTAGACAAAACCGGGCTTTCGAGCACGAAGACATCTTGTTGCGTCTCATCCGTGGTCAGCACATTTCCAAGGTTCTTGAACCGCGTTTTCAGACTCATCACGCGGTCTTCGCGCAATGGATCAACCGGCGGGTTGGTCACTTGGCTGAAATTCTGGCGGAAGAAATGCGAGAGCGGACGGAACCGCTCTGACAGGACAGCAACCGGGCTGTCATCGCCCATCGAACCAATCGCCTCTTTGCCATTCTCGGCCATAGGCGCGAGGATCAATTCAAGCGTTTCGAGCGTGAAACCCGCAACTTTCTGACGCCGGAGCATAGCTTCAGTATCGAACAGCCGGGGCTCTTCACCTGGACCAATTTCCGGATCGAGATCGCGAACATTCTTGAGCCATTTTTCATAAGGGTGTTTGGCAGCAAGCTCGTCGACGATTTCCGTATGCTCGTAGAATTTTCCGTTTTGCAAATCAGCCGCGATCATCCCACCCGCCTGAACGTGGCCCCGCCGGACGACTTCGTGGCCGGAGAGCGGGCACATGCCGGTTTCGGATCCAACCGCCAGAATGCCGTCACCCGTCAGCGCATAGCGCAGCGGACGTAGGCCGTTACGGTCGAGCCCGGCGACTGCCCAGCGGCCATCATAGGCGCAGATTGCTGCGGGGCCGTCCCACGGCTCCATCACAGAATTGCAATAAGCATAAAGCGCCGCGTGCTTTTCCGGCATGATCGAAGCGCGCTTCGACCAGGCTTCCGGAATCAGCAATGCCTTGGTCATCGGGGCCGTCCGGCCCGCTTTGCAGAGAATTTCAAACACCGCATCGAGCGCGCCTGAATCGGAGCTGCCTTGCGGCGCCACTGGCTTCACATCATCAACATAGTCACCAAACGTACCGGAGACCATTTTGATCTCATGGCTCTTCATCCAGTTAAGATTGCCTCGAAGCGTGTTGATCTCGCCATTGTGCGCCAGCATCCGGAATGGTTGCGCGAGCGCCCATTGCGGGAAAGTATTGGTCGAATAGCGCTGGTGATAGATTGCAACCGCTGACTCAAAGCGCTCGTCGCGCAGGTCGAGATAGAAATTGTCGATATCTTCGGCGAGGAACATACCTTTATAAATCAATGACTTGTGACTGAGCGAGCAGACATAAAAGCCTGGAATGCCTGCTTCGCGCGCCCGGCGCTCGATGCGTCGGCGACAGATATAGAGTGCGCGCTCCAGCTCTTCCGGGTCGCGGGCACGATCATCGCGGAACATGATTTGCTCAATTTCTGGTCGCGTGTCCTGAGCCTTCTGGCCAATAATCGAGACATCAACTGGCGGCTGTCGCCAGCCATAGATATAGAATCCGAAGTGCAGAATTTCAGTCTCGACAATCGCGCGCGCGGCTTCCTGCTGGCCGAGATCTGTGCGCGGCAGGAAAATCTGGCCCACACAAATTGGATCATCCGTTGGATTGTGACCGCACCGGCTCACTTGATAGCGGAAAAACTCTTGCGGCACTTCCACCCGAATACCCGCGCCGTCACCCGTTTTGCCGTCAGCATCAACTGCGCCGCGGTGCCAGACATTTTTCAGCGCCTTAATACCCATCTCAACGATTTCGCGGCGCGGCTTCCCGTCCAGCGCAGCGACCAGACCGACGCCACAGGCGCTATGCTCGTCTTCAGGATTATAGGCATGCCCGTCGATCAGACGTTGGCGATTTTCTAGATAGGTGTCGGTAAACTTACTCATTGTGGGGTATCCGCAGCATCAGGGGCATATTTGGCAAAGACTTCAGCACCAGTGAGCTTGGGCGCATCATCCGTGACGTCATAATAGTCGGGTTTTTCATCGATGAAGTAGTGTTCGGTGATCTTCAGCCCTGTTGGCATATCGAACGAGCCGGTTTCTCCCATCAGCATGCTGCCATCCAAAGTCCGATAAAACAGAGTGGATCCGCAGACCTTGCAAAATCCGCGCTCGGCCCATTCGGAGCTTTTGAACCATCCAACATTTTCTTCACCGGCGGTGATCTGAATACCGTCTTCAAAATTCGCCGACAGCGATGGCCCACCATGCCATCTCTGGCACATTTTGCAGTGGCAGGAAGCGACGCTCGGCGTGCCCAAACCTTGCATTTCAATGGCGCCGCAAAGACATGTTCCTTGAGTTGTCTGTACCATAGTCCTACTCCGCCGCCACTTTCTGTTGTTTTTCAGACGCGCGCATAGCTTTGTGCATTTGCTCCGCAGCCTCGCGGCCATCGACAATCGCCCAAACGACCAGAGAGGCCCCGCGTACGATATCCCCAGCCGCATAGACGCCGCTCAAACTGGTTTCCATAGTCTTGAAGTCGACCTGAACTGCGCCCCAGCGATTAACCCGCAAAGCCGGCTCATCGAACAGGACGGGCAGATCTTCCGGGTCGAAGCCCAGCGCCTTGATCACCATGTCGGCTTTCATATCCTCGGTTTCGTCAGTCTTTTCCGGAGACTGACGACCAGACGCATCCGGCGCGCCGAGCTTCATCCGACGGACTTTCACCCCATTCACTTTATTCGCCTTGGTGTGCAGGACCGCTTCAGGGCCCGAGAGCCATTCGAATTTCACGCCTTCTTCTTCGGCGTTCGCGACTTCGCGTTGCGAGCCCGGCATGTTGGCGCGGTCGCGGCGATACAGGCAAGTCACAGACTTGGCGCCTTGGCGTACCGCAGTTCGGACACAATCCATGGCGGTGTCTCCGCCGCCAATAACCACGACGCGCTTGCCATCCGCATTGAACGTGCCGTCCTCAAACGCTTCTACCGTGTCGCCAAATCCGACGCGATTGGACGCGGTCAGGAAATCCAGAGCCGCGTGGACGCCGTTGGCGCCAACACCCGGCAGTTTCAAATCGCGGGCTTTGTATACGCCGGTCGCAATCAGAACAGAGTCATGGCTGTCGCGCATTTCGCTCAGCGTGATGTCCTTGCCGACGTCACAGTTGAAGCGGAATCCAATGCCGCTCTGCTCAAGATGTTTGATCCGGCGCTCAACAATGTCTTTCTCAAGCTTGAAACCTGGAATGCCATAGACCAGCAAGCCGCCGCCGCGGTCATAACGATCATAGACCGTTACCTGATAGCCTTTGCGACGTAATTGCTCTGCCGCTGCCAAGCCACCGGGACCGGCGCCGATGATCCCGGCAGATTGTGTCCGCTCTCGTGGCGGCGTGATCGGCTTGATCCAGCCTTTGTCCCAGGCCGTGTCAGTGATGTAGCGCTCTATCGATCCAATGGTGACAGTGCCATGACCGGACTGTTCGATCGTGCAGATGCCTTCGCACAAGCGATCCTGCGGACAGATACGGCCACAAATCTCCGGCATGTTATTGGTTGCGCTGGACACCGCGTAAGCTTCTTCTAGCCGGTCTTCAGCGGCGAGCTTCAACCAATCTGGGATATTGTTGGAAAGTGGACAGCCTTGCTGGCAAAATGGAACGCCGCATTGTGAGCAACGTGACGCCTGCGCCTTGGCCGCCTTACCAGCATAATCGCCATAGATTTCGTCGAAGTCGGTTTTGCGGGTTTTCGCGGCGCGCTTTTTCGGCATTGCGCGCTCAACTTTGATGAATTGCAGCATTTTTTCAGCCATAGCGAGCTCCCAGAGGTAGATCCCTATTATTGATCGACCGGAACTGCCGCCGCAAGGGCAAAATTGCCTCTAATATATTAAAATGGTATATTTATATTCGAGAGTACTGTAGAAATCGAGCAACAGAGCACTCAATTGAAATCTTATATATCAATATGATTGCTTAAATTGCGCGTGCGTGCTGGCGTGATTTATGCGACGGGTCGAGGTAGTGTATCAACCACGGACGTCCGATGTCATTCCTGCAACTCGCCATTATCGCCATTATTCAAGGCCTGACTGAATGGCTCCCCATATCCTCGTCAGGTCATGTTTTACTGGCCGCAAACCTGTTCACGCTCGAAGGGCGGGATGAGCTTTTAATCAATGCCGTGTCCAATCTCGGGACATTGGCGGCAATGCTGATCTATTTTCGCAAGGACGTCGCGGCCGCGACACTAGGCGGTTTCGAGCTGATCGGCGCTGGCTTCAAAAAGACCGCCCTGTCGCGGGGCGCCAAACTGGCACTTTGTATCATTGTCGCCACGCCAATCGCTCTCGTTGCGGCGATTGCCCACGAAGTTCTGGTTCCGGATGCTATTCAAGCGCACCTGCGCAGCGTGTGGACCGTCGCTGGTGCAACGATTGGCTTTGGCTTGCTGCTCTGGTGGGCGGATGTCGCCGGCGGTAAAGACCGCACTGAAGCAGATATGACGCTGGGCCATGCAGTGTTGATTGGCGCGACGCAGGCCATTGCCGCGATCATTCCCGGCACGAGCCGGTCCGGCATCACGATGACAGCGGCCCGCGCACTGGGCTATGAGCGGACAGAAGCCGCGCGCTTCTCGATGCTGATCGGTGCGCCTATTCTGGCCGCGGCGGGACTGTACGGCGCAATTGGTCTGCTCGATGCTGAATCAGCTGGCGGCGTGGTCACCCTACAAGACGGGATGATTGTTGCCGTCCTGGCCTTTGTTTCGGGCATTGCATCCATCCATGCCTTAATGACATTGCTGAAACGCATGACGTTTCTGCCTTTTGTCATTTACCGGCTCTTGCTGGGTGTTGGGCTGATCCTGGCCGCCCCAGTGTTTGGGTTGATCTAGGACCCATCCGCGGAAACATCCGGCCCTCTATTTTCAGTTGATGAAGTCACTGCGACTTTTTATTCAATTCAGGACGGCTCTGGGGACCGGGGCCAATCCACAAATACGAGACCGAATCGATGAGTAATGCGATCTCCGTGAGGGATCACGTCAACTTCCGTTTGGCGCGCGTACGCAACGAAAATTTGCGCGAGAGCATGTTGCAGTCACGGATTGTCAGCCTTCCTGATAGCGCATGAGCTTTCTGCCATTCGTCATCGATCGCTTATTGCTCGGGCTTGGTTTGATCTAGGAACTATCCGCAGAAACATTCGGCACTCTATTTGCAGTTGATAAAGTCACTGCGATTTTTTATTCAATTCAGGACGGCTCTGGGGACCGGGGCCAATCCACAAATACGAGACCGAATCGATGAGCAATACGATCTCCGTAAGGGATCGCGTCAACTTCCGTTTGGCGCGTGTACGCAACAAAAATTTGCGCGAGAGCGTATTACAGTCACCAATTGTCAGTTTCTCTTATGACGATTTCCCCAAGTCGGCGATCGATATCGGCGCGACCGAGTTGGAAAAACATGACTTTAAAGGCAGTTTTTATCCGGCTGCCTCATTCTGTGGTGCCCATGAAGACGGACAGGACTATTACACTCAAGCGGACATTCACCGGCTGCGTACGCATGGACACGAGATTGGTTGTCACACGTACGATCACGCCAACCTGCTGCGTCTGAACAATCGGGAAATTGAGGACCAATTTACCCGCAATCAGGCATTCTTCGACCCGATGCTGGATAAGGACCGGTTCGTATCGCTCGCCTATCCGTTTGGAAATGTCTCGCCGCGGGTGAAGAAAGTGGCGCAACAACGCTTTCCGATCTGCCGCGGCGTTTGGAGCGGCGTAAATACCGGGATGATCGATATGGCGCTGTTAAAAGTGGTCGGGCTGGATCACCATCTGACAGTCGAACAAACCCGCGACTGGATTGAGCAGACGCGGGCCGTGAATGGCTGGTTGATCTTTGTCGCCCACGACATTCAGGAACAGCACTCGCCGTTTGGCGTCAGCCCGGACCGATACGCGTCTATCGTCGACACGGTTGCTGAATCCGGCATAGAAGTGCTGACCATTCGAGACGCTGCGGCAAAAGCTGTGGGTGACCCGGCCCTATCCGGACCGGTCTCTGGCACGGAAATGGCATGATCTCAGGGTCAGACCAGAATTCGAGAGTTCCGCACGATGACAAACACTCAGCCTTCGCTTTCGGTGATCATTACCAGCTATAATTATGAAGCGTTTATCGCGACCGCGATTGATAGCTTGCTGGCACAAGACCCACGCCCCGAGATCATCGTCGTGGATGACTGTTCTTCAGATACCTCTCGCGAGATTATTTCCGGCTATGGCGATCAGGTCATACCGGTTTTTCAAGAACATAACCAAGGGCATGGCGGCGCGTTCAATGCTGGCTTTGAAAAGGCAACAGGCACGCTAGTGATGTTTCTTGATGCTGACGATTTCATGCTTCCCGGTGTCACGGCGCGCATTCTGTCCAATTACGATCCGGATATCGCGATCTATCACTACCGGATGAAATATGCTGACGAAGTCGGCAAAATCTGGGGCTGCCATCCACCCATGGAAAGCCCGCTCGCAGATGGCGACATATCTGAACAGCTCAGAACCGTTGGGGATTATCGCGGCACGATCACGTCTGGCCTGGTTTTCACGCGAGATGCGTTGCAAAATGTGCTGCCGATGGATTCTGAAGCCTACCGTCAGGGCGGAGATGGCTATCTGACAGCGACAGTCCCGCTTTATGGGGGCAGCGCGAATTTCGATGAACCGATGTCCGCCTATCGCCTGCACGGTGCTCAGCATTCTCAATTCGCGAAGGCCTATGCCAAGCGTGCTCGCTGGCGCATTGCGCATGCTTATGAGCGCTATAATTCCATCGCTGATCATGCCCACCGTCTCGGCCTGGATGTCGTTCCGGACCTCGGCGCCGCAGATGCCGGAACGATCAAGGAACGCTTGATCTCGCTTTTATTCGAGCCGGAGCAGCACCCCTATCCTGGGGATTCAATCGCTACATTGGCGCAGCAAACCAAGGCGGCATACGCTGAGACTGAGAGCGGTCTTAAATCAGTGCTTCATTCTGTCTGGTGGATGTTGTTTGGATTGGCGCCAGCAAACACCAAGCAAACGTTGATGAGCTGGGATATTGATGCTGCGGCGCGCCCAGCGTGGCTGCAATCACTTGGACGAACCCTGCGCGGACGTTCAGAAGACTAACCGAACTTTCGATCTTTTTTTGTGCGGGAACTTTGATCCCGCATCGATGCGGTGATCAAGCCGTCGATGCGGCTGACGGTCGGACCACCAGGTTGCCGAGGAACGTTCTCCGCTCGCGCCCCGCGAACGCCGCGCCTGCGATAAAGAACAAAGTTCCTTGCGCATCAAACGTACCCCAGAGCACGGTTTCCGTGAATGTGTGGATCATGCTCACCAGTACGATCACAGCGAATGCAGACACGACCATGTCTGGTTCCTGTAAGACTTTCCCGGCGATCGTCACCACCACCCAAACAAGCGAGATGATGAAGAAAACCAAGCCGACATATCCCAAATGCACCCCAACTTCTAAGTAGGAATTATGAAATGTCAGCTTCGTCCCAAACGGCTTATGATCGTTCTCGTTTAGCGTTTGTGCCACGCCGCTATCATAATACCAGAAGCCTTCCATTCCCCGCCCAAGGACCGGGTTCTGTTCAATCTGTTCCGACGCAGCCGCCCACATCGCCGTTCGCCCGGTCAGCGTGGAGTCTTTACCGAACATGCCCAGGAAATTGTCCAAAACCGCCTGATCGACGAGCACGAGTCCGGCATAAGCCAAAGCCAGCGCGAACCCAATGCCGAGAATGAACAGCATCAATCGCATATTCTTGATTCGACTAAGATCCAAAAAGACGACCCTCGCCATCAAAATGATCAGACAGGTCGCCATAAGGAACAGCAATGCCGTCGTCGAGTTGGCCATGACTGTGATGAACGCCGCAATGAGCGCGAACAAAAATGCTGGTAAGCGGACCAAGGCGGTCTCGTCTTTGTCGAGCGCAAATGAGAAACAGAGAATAAACCCCAAGAGCATATGCGTTGCGAGATTATTCTTACTGCCATAAGGCCCGCCCAAGTCCATCGGATTTGGTGTTATCAGAACAAATAACGATGCCAGCATCGCCGTGAACATCATACACCTTAGGATTTGTCTCGGCGTATACCGCGACGCAATAATGATGATGATCAGGGTCGACGTGAGATACAAAAACGCGGTGCGCAGCGCGGCATCCGGAAACGGCGCCCAAAACACTGACAGCAAGCCCAAGATCTGCAATGGCAACAGCCAAAACGACCTGGCCAAATTGGCGCCGACCGTTCGTCCATCCAGGACCAAGAAGGTCATGAAGTATAGAACGAACAGATATCGCAGAGCCGATATGGCGCCGCCTTCCAAAGGCAGGAATGTGATCATGAACCAAATCACCAAGAGCGCTTGTTCCCATACTTTTCCGCCCTTGAACGGCAGGTACACCGCTCCGAGCGTTTGGGTTGGGGGCTGGGCCACGCTAGTTGTCATAATCGCTAGTACTCGAAACTTATCACTTTGGGAGCAAAGAACGTGCCGCTTTTAACCCGGGACGCCTAGTTAATAAACCGCTGGCAGCTGCATTGATTTGGCACAATCCACCTTGTCCCGACACTTTTTTGGTGGCGTCTTGGCACAATCGTCCTTTTATTAGAGGTCTCAGTCCGAAATGAGGGGACCACTGGTCCTGCAAATCTGATCAGGTGAGCCATGACGCGCAGAAAAGAAAAGAAAAGCGAAAGTCTTGATATCCGACTTCCGTATGAGCAGAAACGCGAGTTCATGGAAGCGACACGACAAAGAGGAGAGACAGCATCGCTGGCCCTCCGTCGCTACATCGCCGCCTATATCGAGGACGCTAGACTGGCCGAACAACCTAATACGGTCCAGGAGATAACCATGACCCTCGCAAAACATCGATTCAAAACGCTGGCAACGGCGGCAGGCGCCGCGCTCGGCGTCTTTTCAATCACAGCCCTGCCATCGGCTGCCGATTCCAAAGTTTTTGACGCTCTGGACAAAAATAGTGATGGCATGATCACGGAAGGTGAAATCGCACCCGGGCATGACGCCGACATCATCGCCAAGCTGGACACGGACAATTCCGGCGGCGTGAGCCGCGCCGAGCTCGAAGCTGCTGGTGATCATATCGAAATCAATCAGACCGAAGATGAAATTGGCGCCGATGGCGAGACCATTACCAAAAAGACCGTCAAAATCCTGGAATTCTCTGACGAGGCCGGAAGCGACCTACACGGCGAGTTGAAAGTGGAATCGAACAAGAAAGTTGTTATCAAGCGGATTGATGCCGGTGATGAGCTTTCAGAAGCGGACCTGGACGCCTTGATTGAGGAAGCCTTGTCAGACGCTGGTCTCGAAGAGGAAAACGTCGAAATCATCGTCAAAAAGCATATCCGCAAGCAAGAAGACGCGCAGGAATAGGCCCAAAAACTGTCGTTGAAATGGCTCGCGGTGGACCCGCGGGCCATTTTTATGGCAGTTGTGTCAACGGATTTTCAAACGTGCCTTTTGGCCGAATGACTGTGACGCTGTCACCATCCACCAGAATTTCGGCTGGCATTGCGTGGCTCAAAAATCCAACCGGACTGGCGCTGAGCCCATAGGCTCCGGATTGTAGAATTGCCATCACGTCGCCGACATTCGGGCGTGGCAAAACGGTCTTGCGGCCATATGTGTCCAGCGGCGTACACAAAGGGCCAACGACCTTTTGTGGCGTATCACCCGTTTCGTTCAACCGATTGGCCAGAACGACTGGATAGTCTTTCTTGAGCACCTGGCCGAGATTTCCTGACGCCGCCAAATGGTGGTGCATGCCGCCATCGGTGATCGCAAAAATCTCGCCATAGGATTCTTTGACACTGGTCACGCGGGCCGCATACAGACCGCCAGGACCGGCCAGGAAACGCCCCGGCTCTACCATAAGGTTCAATGGTGCAAGCTCAGCATCCTGGTCAATTTTCTCGAGCAGAGCGACGACGCCGGTCGCGACCTCATCCAGATCCAGACGCTTGTCTGAGGCGACATAAGGCACACCCAGACCGCCACCAAAGTCGAGCGTCTTCAGCTCGACGCCAAGACCGATCAGTCGCTTGGCGATTTGCAATCCATGCGACCATTGCGTGATCAAGGTTTCCGCGTTCAGAATTTGCGTCCCTGCGAACAGATGCAGACCGTGCAGGTTAAGCGACGGCACCGCCTGGATGAGCGGCACGACTTGTTCCATCAGAGCTTCATCAAGCCCAAACGCTGCAGGACCGCCGCCCATGCGCATGGCGCCGCCTTGCGCTTCGGCCGCCGGATTAACGCGGATAGAGACATTCAGCGTGACGCCGTGTTTTTGTGTCAGCTCTGCAAGGCGATCGATTTCCTCGAAGGATTCAATATGGATTTCGTCGATCCCGTTTTCGATTACGAAATCGAGTTCTTCATAGGTTTTGCCCGGGCCAGCGAACAGGATCCGCTGTGGTTCGGCGCCAGCTTTTCGAGCGCGAATATATTCCGCAGCTGAAGCGATCTCCAGGCCGGCGCCTTCGGCCAGAAAGAGTTTTAGAATAGCCGGATTAGGATTGGCCTTGACTGAAAAGAAGACATCAAAGCGTGCCCCGAGTGCGGTTCGAAGTTGCTGCAGGCGGCTGCGCATCCGGGCCGCGCTATAGACGTAGAGCGGACTGCCATGGGCTGCCACCAGATCGGTCAGCAAATGACCTTCAACCTCGAGACCACCGTCGCGAACACCCCAATGCTCAGCAACAACAGCAGCCGCAAGGTCAGAACCATGAATCGAAGCGGATTGTTGATCTAGGGCCATACTCTACTCTCTTGATGCTTAAGCGCGCTCAGCCGCAAGCTGTTTAACATTAACTTTGCCGTTCGGCGTTTTGGGCAATGCGTCCAAAACCTCAATTTGTCGCGGCACCATATAGTTCGGCAAATCTTGCCCAAGTTGCTTGAGAATGGCGCGGGTATCGAGCGCGCCTTCGTTTTTGGCCACCACAATCGCATGCACGCGTTTGCCAATGGTCGGGTCAGGGATACCAATCACAGCCGCTTGAGCGAAATGGCCTGTCGCCATCAATGCTTCTTCGACGTCGCTCGGGCTGATCCGATAGCCTGACGACTTGATCATCGCGTCATTGCGGCCAACAAAATACAGAAAGCCTTCTTCATCAATGCGCACCAGATCGCCGGAATAACAGACCAGGTCGACGCCGGTATCGTCTTGCTTCAGCGGATTTGGGCGGATGACTTTGGCGGTTGCATCTGGACGCTTCCAATAGCCCATGGAAACTGTCGGGCCGCGATGCACGAGGATTCCGGTTTCGCCGGCTTCTGCCAGTTCACCATTATCTTTAACCACCATCATTTCGCATTCTGGAATGGCTTTACCAATCGAATTCGGACGGATGCTGAGTTGCTCCGGCGGCAGATATGTCGACCGGAACGCTTCGGTCAGGCCGTACATCAGGAAAATCTCGGTTTGCGGCAGCAAGACTTGCAGCTGTTCAACCGTTTTTGTCGGAACCGCGCCGCCAGAATTGGTAATATAGCGCAAGCTTGGCGGCGGCGTCTCTTTCAAAGACGGGGCGCTGCCGATCAGGATCGCCCATACAGTCGGAACACCGGCCAGGCCAGTAATCTCATGCTTGCGGATCGCTTTGACGATATCTTCGCCAAACCGGAAACTGACCAGGACCAGACTGGCCCCTTGCTCAACACTCGAAACCAGCTGATTCAGGCCATAGTCGAAGCTGAACGGCAGAACCGCTGCGAGGCGATCTTCTGACGTGATGCTGAGGTAATTCGAGACGATGCGCGATCCGGCGAGCATATTTCGATGTGAAATCATCACGCCTTTTGGACGGCCTGTAGACCCTGACGTGTAAAGGATGGCCGCCAGATCTTCGCCAAGCTGTATATCACCAGGGCACGATGCTGGTTGATCCAGGTCGAGATCATCGAGGAATACCAGTTCGCACCCATCCAGATCACCGAGATCGTCAGCGATGGTCGCGAATTTCGCTTTGCTGGTGATCAGCACGCGCGCCTGACTATCATCGAGAATGTGCCGGACCTGATTGGCTTTCAACAGTAGATTGATCGGGACAAACACGCCGCCAGCGGCACTCGCCGCAAAAATCGCCCAGCACTCTGACAGTTCTTTCGGCAAATAAATCGCACAACGATCACCGGGCTTCAGCCCCTTAGCCTGAAGGATTGCGGCCAGCGCCGCCGTCTTCTGACGAAACGCGGCATAATCAATCTCTGTATCATTCTGAACCAGCGCGACTTTATCGTCGGGCTGGCCATGCCAGAGGAGGTGATGAGTGAGATAGGGAGTCATAGTCAGGCCTTGGAGATAACCAGTTCAGAGAGCGTGTTCAGAGACTCGAAATAGTCGGGCAGGAAGTCGTCATCCGTCATCTCGATGCTAAACCGCTCTTCGAGGAAGTTCATCAGATCAAGAATGCCCAGTGAGTCTATCTCGCCATTATCCAGCAATGGCGTTTCGCCATCTACGTCGACGCCGTTAAAGGCGGGAAATCTTTCCTGGATGAATTCTGATGTTTCCTTGACGATCAGGTCTTTTGACAAGGTGTCGGTTTTCGTCATGACGATCTCCATTTGATGCGCATTCTGTAATAAGTAATAATTCGAAACCGTCTCTTACACACCGAGGATCGGCATCTCTGAGTACAGGTAGTCAATGCAATCCTCAGGCCAAGGCCCTTTGACATATCGCGCCAGCGTTCCTCGATCTTTGTAGGGCAGCTTGACCTTGGTCTTTTCTGGCAAACTGCACTCGATAAGCGTGACGCCGCGAAGCAGCAGTTTGCGGGCAATCCCGGGCAAAGCCTGGACCAGTAAATTAGTGTCTGCCGCATACAGGATCTCCGCAGAGCGCAGCACGTGTTTGCGCGTGATCAATCGGAGTACGATGGGCGATATACCGGTATCTGTCTCAATCCCCAAAACAAGGCAGCCGATCGCTGCGTGATCGGCAAGCGTCCGGTCGCTCAAGCGCGGATCGTCAGCCTGTGCCAGTGTTTCGGTCTGCCCGATCACGGGCAGGGATGGCAGCACACTCAAAACATGCAGCGAGAAAACGGCATGCCGGAAATTGAGTGAATGATAGCCGGTCTTCAGCAGCATTTTCTCAACTGATTCAATCGGCGTAAAATCTGTATAGGTCTTGGCGGCTCCATCACAGATCTTGTTCAGCATGGACGGCGCAAACATGCGATAGCGATCGCGCACATACCAGGACGAACAATTTACCGCTTGCCCGAATTCATCAGAAGAAAGCGGACTGTGAAACGTTAGCAGAATCGCCTGTCCTTGGTCTTTCTTGTCACGAGTTATGAAGCCGAGCGGGTCTGAAAACGGGTCGTCGACCAAAGTCGACCAACGCTCCAATCCACGATTCCAGAAATCGGGCGAAGTTTTCTCAAACCCTTCGCACAACAGGTCGACCGCTTCCGACCAGGTATCCTTGGTGATTGGCTCGTGCCGCATGTCCTGGTCCCTAACTCTCACACTCACTTCAGGCTGAACATCATAGGCTTGCCCTCACGGCAACGGCCTCGCTCAGCGCAAGCAACATATACATTCGTCCAGGAGCGCGGATGCAGGTTCCGTGCCTTTTCTGCGCAAATTGACGGCGCCGTCAGGGTCTAGGCGTTCTCGTTTTTCTGGTGGTACTGACCATAAGGTCTGAACCGATAAAGATAGCTCGGCACAATCGCCTCTATGCTTTCAAGTTGCGTCACGCCGAGATCTGCGAGTGTTCGCGCATCATCCGCCACGACATTATCGGTTTTCAGCAATTCGACCTGATTCCCCGTGATCGGCGGTGCACCAAGGATCCCTGACGACAGAGGCCAGACATAGCGATACAAGGTGCCAAATGCCAATCCCATGGGCTTGGCGATGAAGAATGGTATCGGCAAAGCATAACGCTTGCGATCAATCGTCTTGCCGATGAAATCATACAGTTCAGTGAATGAATACACGCTCGGCCCGCCAAGTTCATAGATCTTGCCGCTGGCATCGCTCGATTGGATCGCATTGGCGATCGCTTCAGCCACATCACCGGCATAGACCGGCTGCACTTTAGTTGTTCCACCGCCAATGGCCGGCAAGAATGGAGCAATGGTAGACATTGGGTGTGAGGCCAATGCGGCAAACCGATTGAAGAAATCGTCTTCCGGGCCAAACACGATTGATGGCCGCAGGATCGTTGCCTCTGGCAAGATTTTGAAAATGGCAGCCTCTGCTTCACCTTTGGTCTCGGCATAATCCGCATTGGCGGTCACGTCAGCGCCAATCGCAGACATGTGAACGAAGCGATTGATGCCCGCTTTGGCGCACGCCTCTGCGACATTGATCGCACCGTCCCGCTGTGCGGCCTCGAAACTCTGCGGGCCCTTTTCATAGAGAAGACCGACCAGGTTCACGACGGCGTCCGCCCCTTGGACCGCGGCTTCGACAGATTCTTTGTGCCGGACATTGGCCTGTACGATATCAACCCAACCCGGCGCGCCCGCCAACCGGACATCCCCGGCCAAATGCGGACGACGAACCGCCACACGGACGCGATACCCGGCTTTTACCAGAGTTCGCGCTGCATATCTGCCAATGAATCCGGACCCGCCAAATAGCGTAACTAGACCTTTAGCCATGGCTTTATTCTCCGATGGAATGATGGTGATGAAGCTTTCGCCGCTTTGACCACGACAAGGCCATTTTGTCTATCCGACAGCTCATCGCGGCACCAAAAGCAGCTCAAAACACTGTTTTCATGAAGGTTTACACATTAAATTTCGCTAATGTTAGCGGCATAACAGCAAATTTGATTCCGTGCGAATCGCAACAAATACAGGCCATCCAAGCCTTCGAGCAAGTCGTGATTCGACCATCACCGCACTTGTGGATAAACCTGTGTTCAAAATGGTTAATCCAATGTAAGTGGCCGCCCGCGGGTTAATTAGACATATACCGCTGCGGTGGTGCCGAAAAGCCATCGTGTGAGTACTCAGAAGGAGTATCGGGATGAGATCGCGCAAGTTCACTTTGCTTGCACAATGTGCAGCAATTGCACTGACTGTTGGCCTAACCGCGTGTGGCGGTGGTGGCGGCGGTGGCGGTACCGTTGCATCGCCGGATAGCGGCGCTCCAGCGCCTACTTCGCCGCCTCCGCCGCCGCCCCCTCCTACATCGCCACCGCCTCCCCCTCCTCCGCCGCCGCCAGCCGGAGAACGCGCCTCGATCGGTGCGTCTTTCGACACTCAGCAGGCAACGGCCCTGTTCCTGACCCGCGCAACATTTGGCCCGACCCAATCAGATATTGTCAGCCTGACCGGCACATCGCCGTCCGACTGGATTCTGGCTGAGTTCAACAAGCCGGCGACACTCAATCTGGATTTCGTGCGCAATGAATTGAACCGAACCAATTCCTGTTCCGCCGATGGCGGTATCAACTGCGAAGTGAAACAGATCCCGACATTTTCGTTCTGGATTAATGCGATTGAGGCCGATGATCAGTTGCGACAGCGCGTGGCCTTTGCCTTGTCGCAAATTCTGGTGATTTCTGGACGAGAGCCGGAGGCCCTGTTTGAGGTTCCAGAAACAGTCGCACAATATCAAGACGTGCTCGTCAGCAATGCTTTCGGGAACTATCGAGACTTGCTCGAAGACGTCACTTACTCGCCAGCTATGGGCGATTATCTGACATATTTCCAGAATACCAAAGCCAATCCAGACACCGCACAGATGCCGGATGAGAATTATGCGCGTGAAATCATGCAGCTCTTTTCCATCGGATTGGTGGACCTGGAAATGGACGGTGACCTGGTCCTGCAAAACGGACAATCGGTTGAAACTTATTCAAATGCGGACGTTACGGAGCTGGCAAAGGTGTTTACCGGGCTGAGCTTCAAAGGCGGCCAGTTCTTCTTTGATTTCCCGACGCTTCCCGATGATGCAACTTACTCACCAATGGTCGCATACCCGGAATGGCATTCGGAGGCTCAGAAATCATTCCTCGGCACGACGATCCCCGCTGGCACGGGACCAGAGCAGAGCATCGACATCGCGCTCGATACTTTGGTCAATCACCCCAACACGCCGCCATTTATTTCTCGGCAGTTGATCCAGCGCCTGGTGACCAGCAATCCCGAGCCTGACTATATTCAACGGGTCGCGACCGCGTTCGCAAATGGGTCTTACACGCTACCCAACGGCACAGTCGTCGGCGACGGTCGTCGCGGCGATCTGTCCGCGACTGTTGCGGCCATCCTGTTCGACGCTGACGCCGTCGACCCGAACAATCGCAATAATGCGCAATTCGGAAAAGTACGTGAGCCAATCCTGCGCTTCACGCATTGGGCGCGGACATTTGATGCCAATAGAGTTTCACCGGTCGACACATTCCCGCTTTGGAACACTAGCGATGGCGGCGCCCTGGCTCAGGCTCCGTATAAATCTCCGTCCGTTTTCAATTTCTACCGCCCTGGCTATGTCGCACCGGGCACGGAGACGGGATCGGTCGGCCTCACCATGCCGGAATTGCAATTGGTAAATGCCAATACGCTGTCCGGATATTCGAACTTCATGACCTATTTCATTTTTGGCCTCGCGGAAGAAGAGGCGAATGGCGCGGCCACAAGCAGCTTTCTGCCAAATTACTCGGCTGAGTTAGCGCTGGCCAATGACCCGACCGCCCTGATCAATCATCTCGACCTCGTGGTCAGTTATGGTCTGACAAGCCCTGAGACGCGCACGCAGATAACCGGATTTATCGAACAAATCCCGCTCACCGACGCGAATGACCCGAACTATGATGGCGCAGACCTGCGCGTCAAAATGGCGGTTTTGATGATGATGACGGCGCCTGACTATCTGGTTCAGCGCTAGGAGATATGAGTATGAGTACCACACGTAGAGCATTTCTTACTGGCGCAGGCGCATTAAGTGCCGCTTCTCTTGCCGGCATTGGCGGGTCGCTCTCGGCCTTTCAGGCGCGCGCAGCAAATACCGGCGGCTACAAGGCGCTGGTTTGCGTTTTCCTGCTCGGCGGACTGGACAATTATGATACCATTTTGCCGTATGATCAGGGCTCCTATGACAGTTTCGCCAATATTCGTGGCCCCCTGCTCAATCAATATAATGGCATTCAGGGCGGTTCGACTCGGGCGCGTGACAGATTGCTGCCGCTCAACCCGTCAAATGCCAGTCAGTTTGGCGGCCGCCAATTTGCTCTGCCCGAAGACCTGTCCGGAATCAAAGATCTGTTCGACAGCCAGCAAGCCGCAATTGTCGGCAATGTTGGTCCGCTTATTCGACCGTTGAACAAGCAACAATTCGATGACGAAAGTGTTGAACAGCCCAAGCGTCTTTTCTCTCACAATGACCAGCAAGCGACATGGATGTCGAGCCGGCCTGAGGGCGCACAATTCGGCTGGGGCGGACGTTTTGCGGACGCGGCGCTGAATAGCGGTGCGAATGGCGGCAGCCGGGATTTCACTGCGATTACAAGCCTCGGCAATGAACTTTACCTCACGGGTCAGGAGACCCAGCCTTATCAGATCGGCCTGAATGGCGCGCCAGCAATAGATGCATTGGGGTTTTTCGATGATGGCCGCAATTCATCAGACGGCGAAGCGCGCTACCAATTGCTGCGCGAACATTTCGAAGCGCTTCAGTTCAATTCTCCGAATCTGATTGAGCGTGACATTGCCAACGCTATGCGCACGGCGTTGTCGACCAATGAGACGTTTAATTCGGCGCTTCAGACATTGCAGCCTTTCTCGGCATCATTCGGCAATAGCTTCCTCGGCAGCCAGCTTCGCGCAGTCGCCAATACGATTGCTATTCGCGATGCATTGACGGTCAATCGACAAGTCTTCTTCGTCGCGATTGGCGGCTTTGATACCCATTCCGGTCAAATCGGAACCTTGCCGCGTCTGCAACGAGAAATCGATGAGAGCGTGGTCGGCTTCCACCAGGCGATGCAAGAGCTTGGACTGAACAATGATGTCACCCTGTTCACGGCCTCGGACTTTGGACGAACCATGTCTGTCAACGGCGACGGAACGGATCATGGTTGGGGTGGTCACCATTTTGTGGTTGGCGGCGCGGTTCAAGGCGGCCAGATCTATGGCGACATTCCGCCTTATGAATTGGGTCATGATCTCGATGCAGGCAACGGCCGCCTGATTCCAACAACGTCTGTGGAACAGTTTGCCGAACCGCTCGGCAGATGGTTTGGCCTGGATGATGCCGAAATCGCCAGCGCCTTGCCGAATCTTTCGAATTTTGGCGGCGCCGGACTGAATTTCGTCTAGCGCGCACTTGCCCCCAAATCAGAAATGCGTAAACGCGCCTGCGGCGGTTCGCGGGCGCGGGTTCGCGCGTGAGTTTTTGAAACCCGTCTTCGCAGACTTGTTTTCGACCGACTTTGCTGGTCGCATCTGGAACAAAGTTTGCGTAAGAGGACGTTTGGAACGCAATCTTCCGCACTCTTCTTGATTTGGACTGCGCCTGGCGCAAGGTAGTAAAGACGGCACGATGAAAATCCCAACCCTGACCATCGTAAAATCCGTCGCCTGGAATTCCGTCGGCAATATGGTGGGAATTGTCTGCACGCTGATCTCCCTGATGATCATGTCGCGTTTGCTGACGCCGGCCGATTTCGGCCTGTTCGGCATTGCCATGGTCGTGTTGCTTATGGCGGAAGGGTTTTGCTATGGCGAGGCACAAGACTCGCTGATCCAGCACGAGAATACAAACTCAAAACATATCAACACGCTGCATGCCGCGTCGACGATCATCTCCGTCACAGTATTTGCCGGATTGTTCGTCGCAGCACCATTTCTGGCCTCGGTGTTCAGCCAACCCGATCTTGTGCCGATTATTCGAGCGATCGCCTGCATCCTGCTGGTCGGCCCCCTGAGCGCGACAAGTGCAGCCTTGCTGATCCGCGAACTGGAATTCAAAAAAATTACGGCGGTTGATATTGCTGGCACGATTATCCCGGCAATTATCGGTGTCACTCTGGCCTATTATCTGAGATCAGCCTGGGCCCTGGTCTGGCTGGAGCTTTCGCGCCGCCTTATTCGCTGCCTGATGTTCACCTTCATGGCCAAGTATCGCCCGCGCTATGAGTTCGATGTCGCGAGTTTCAAGGAGCTTTTCAGCTTCGCAGGCTACTCGACTCTGCTGGGCTTTGCAGTGGCCATCCAGCGCGCGACACCCGGCGCGATTATCGGCTGGGCCATGGGCACGGCGCCGCTCGGCCTCTTCAACATGGCTTTGCGATTCTTTGAACAGGCGCGGCAAGCGCTGATCACACCATTCGCCGCAGTGGCCTTCCCGGTGTTTTCAAAAGCTCAGGCGACCCGCGAAGAATTGCACCGCGTGATCAAGGATTCGTCGGCCATCTCAATGTACCTCGTCTTGCCGGCCTTTCTCGGCGCTTTGGTTCTGGCACCCTTGCTGGTCCCGCTGCTGTTTGGTGACCAATGGACTGGCGCGATCCAAACCACGCAACTGGCGCTATTGCTAGGGCCTTTGACGATGATCGAAGACATCAACAATAATCTGCTGAAAGGCATCGGGCGCCCCGTTTTGGTGGCCCGGATTACCATTGTCAGCACGATCTTCACCGCAATTGGCGTGTTCCTGGTTTCGGGCCTCACCATAGAAGCGGTCATGTGCATCCTGATTGCTCAGAAAGTCCTCGCGGTGTTCCTAGCGACAATCATGGCCAAGCAATTTGCCGGCTATAGTTTCGCAAATCAGTTTTTACCGCTGAAGCTGCCAGCGCTCAGCGCGCTCAGCATGGCCGGGATCGTCTGGGCCGCGAAAATCGCGCTGCCCGCGACCCTTCCGGTAATTCTGCAAGTCGGTATTCTGGTTTCGATAGGAATTGCCGCTTATCTGGCATTGGTCCGGATCTTCGCGCCAGACGTTCCCAAGGCAGCGATCCAGCTGCTCAAAGGCGCTCGCTCTGCGTCTTAATCACGACCATAGCAGGTTGGCCCCTCTTTCTTGTCCGGGGTGAAAGACAAGCACCGGTATTGCGCTTTCGCGCCCGGATTGAAATCCGCAGGACCGTGCCATTGCGGCAAACTTCCCGTCCACATATTCATCATGATTTTCGACGGCAATTTCGGGACTTTGGCCGGGTCTTCCAGGCGGTGCACCAATTCACCGTCTATGTACCAGTGAACATGGTCAGCCTGCCAGTCAAAACCGTAAGTATGAAATTCCTCGCTTGCATCAAACCCAAGCGCGTGACGTTTTGAGCCGTGCGAGCTGCCTGCATGGAAAACATTGAACTCGACATGATCGGTACGATTGCCGACAAATTCGATATCAACTTCATCATGCGCGGTGCCGTAGAACGGACCGGTATAGGTGAAGAGCGATGAAACCAGGCCCGATCCCTTGGCGATTTTCATTTCGACTTCATAATAGCCGTAATGAAAGGTGGGGACCGTCGAGACTTCCGAAGCGTCCCAGAACCAATTGCCCGGTTGCCAGTCCTTTTTCAATTGAATGCTGAGATCCATGCCGGCTTCGGAAAACGAAACGCTTGAAGCGCGAAAATCATTCTTCCACTGCCCGACTGGAACATCATGATTGGCAATGTACCAGCCTTCGCCCGTCTTCTGCTTGGTGAAGTCGATAAGGAAGGGCTGATTGGCTTCGATCGCCGGGAGTATTGGCGGTAATGCCGGGATTTCAGGCTCAGCCGGCACTTCAATTTCGGCTGGCTCATCCGCAATGGGCGCGTCAGGTTCGCTCGCTTTACCGCAGCCGACCAGAACACACAGCGATGCTGCCAGTGATAGAGTGAAACGAAATCGCATTCCATTAGCCCTTTTTGGGTCAGCGCTCGCTGACCATCCCCGCAAAGTGCCGGAACCCACCAAATCCGTCCAATACCGCCCCGGCGTGATCGGGTCCACTGGACTCTTCTCTAGGTTGAGCCCGCCTTCCTCAGAATCTCCGGAAAAGCGCGTACAAAACAAAACGCTAGCATCGCCATTGCGGGCCAGTTCAGAACAAGAGCGGGATCAATTTCCATCAGTACCCCAAACCCGAAAACGATAAATACCGTACGCACGGTCTGGCTCATCAGGAAGTCTATCGATCCGCCTGACCGTCGCACAGCATAGAGCGACCAGGTGCGAACAATATGGGCATAAACCAGGATCAGGCCGGCCGCCGGGATTGCGAAAAAGACGACAAATCCCAGATATTTGACCATGTGAAGTGGCGCATAAATGTAAACTCGCCACAGCAGCGGCGCGTGATTGAACGCCCAGAATACAAGCCGTGCCAGCACCATGACTCCGAGCCAGGCCGCGCACAGCACCGCGATACCTTGCCAAGTGGGGAGCGCAGTAGAGATGTGCAGATGATCGAGGGCTAATGCCCGGCCCTCCGTGCCAAGCGCTAGAATACCGAGCACTGTCAGCGCCAGCGCATATATCCAGGCATGCGGGAAAAGCCGATAATTGCGATACTTGAAATAGCTTTTGGAAAGTTTGGGATTGCTCTCCTTGAGCTCTCCGACGCGGTCATTCTCGGCATAGCCAAGCTCATAAGTCAGGATCAGCGCCAGGAATAAAAGCACCAGGCAGGCCCATAAAGACGGGTTCCAGGCAAGCGCCGGCAACCCAAACGCCAGGAGCACGATCGGCAACTCTTCGAGCAAGACCTGCTTGATGAAGAAGCCGGGCGTGCGCTTGATTTTCGCAGTATAGAAGAATGGGATATAAGGCTGGCGATACGCGTAGCTGTCATGATCTGCTTCGACATGGATGGTTTCGCCGACTGCCGCATCGATATCGGCATCATCTTCGAGATTATCCGTCATCAAAACGTCCTTTGGTCCGGGATTTCGCCCCCGCTTTTCAAGCATAGCAATCTTCCCGAGTCGACGGTCATTTGGCCCAGATTTGAAACTTGGTGCCACGATTTCACAAGTTGCAAATTCTGAGTCCCGAAGCAGCACAGAAATCACCTCATACGAGCCGAAGCTGACAATCGTAATATCATCTCTAGAAACCGATTTCAGCCGGTCGACAACATCCCGGTTGAGGTGATCTTTAGAGATGTCCGGCGCGATACTCCGGAACCTCGAAAGCGCAAATGGATTGAGCAGTCTGAGCAGACGAACCTTTAGCGCATCTTCCCAAATGAAACGCCGGCGCGCATCGGCGCCTGTCAGTCGCAACAAATAAGAAACCGCGGCGATCAGCGGCCAAATCAAGGCGAAGGGACGCGCGACCCGAAGAAACACCTGAGTCGAGTTCGATCGCAGCAACGTGTGATCGAAGTCAACATAATATCTTGGTCTGTCCGACAGATCCGATTTCGTCCCTTGCTGGGGGCGTTTTACGGACTTTTCGGTTTCTCTACTCACAGACGTCTCCCAAGATGAAACACACGCTGCAGCGATGCAAAACTGACAGCCATTATCCATTGGCCTTAGTTTGGCACCGATTTCGCAGTAATTCTCGCAATTGCGTCACGTCAAAACACAAGTTTCGCCAACGGGAAAGAAAATGCTGGTCCAGCCGGAACAAAAAAAGAGCTCCGACTCGGTTATCGCCGTGGTGCCCACGTTCAACGAAGCGGCACATATCGAGACTTGCATCCGGTCGCTGGCGACGGGTTCGGCGAAATCGATTCCGCTGCTGATCGTTGATGGCATGAGCACAGACGGTACGCAGGCAATTGTCGAAGGGCTGAAAGCAGAATTCCCAAGCCTTGAGCTGATCGACAATCCCAAACGCTTGCAATCGGCAGCGCTTAATCTGGCCGCTAAACATCCGCTTGCAAGCAGCAAAAACTTCATGGTGCGGTGTGACGCCCATTCAAAATATCCCGCGGAGTTCATTCAATCCGTGACGAACAGCTTGGCCGCAACCAAGGCAGCCTCTGTCGTGACGGTCATGGATGCCAAAGGCTCCACTTGCTTTGAGCGGGCGAATGCCTGGATTGTTGATACGCCGCTAGGGTCTGGCGGTTCAGCGCATCGCGGTGGTACGAAATCCGGCTATGTCGATCATGGACATCATGCAGGTTTCGACCTCGACTGGTTCAACAAGCTTGGCGGCTATGACGAAACATTCTCACACAATGAGGATGCAGAATATGACAGACGGCTGACCGAGGCCGGCGGCGAGATCTATCTCGATGCAGATATCCGAATCGAATATGTGCCACGCGGATCGTTAAGCAGCCTGGCGCGTCAGTATTTTAACTATGGCAAAGGACGGGCTCGGACCACGCTTAAACATAACGCGCCACCGAAACTCCGCCAATTGCTGCCCGTTGCTGCATTTGTGGGTTGCGTGTTGGGTTTGCTTATTGCGCCGATCCTTCCGTTAAGTATAAGTATCCCCGGGACGTATGCCACACTCATAGCGCTCGTATCTGCCTATTTCATGGTAGCAAAGCGCTCTTTGTGCGGAATTTGGGCCGGTCTTGCGATGGCGGGGATGCACTTGTCGTGGGGCGCTGGCTTTCTGACACAATTGGCGCGCATGCTCTCAAGAAATTCACGCGGCGCACGTCCGCAACACGATCAAATTCACCGAGAACCGGTGGCTCAAAGAAAGACACAGAAAAATGTCTCAAACCGTTAGTTTAGAACTCGCATCAGATTCGCTCTCCGGTGGTGAGTCGACGGCGGAGAATATTTTCCGCGATGTGAAATCGATTGTGAACCTCGCGTTGCGGCGCTTGCTGGTTATTTCGGTGACGGCAGGAATTATCTTTTCCCTGGTGGCATTTGCGACCTTCACGCAGACGCCGACATATGTGTCACGCGCCACTGTCATCGTTGACAGTACGCAAACAAACGTCATCGACCTCGGCGCCGTGTTGAGCGGGAGCGGTCTGAGTACTGCGGTGATCGATACGGAAGTCCGCGTCATGGGCTCGAAAGCCCTGCTTGCGAAAGTGGCGATCAATGAAGACCTGAAAACCGAGCCAGAATTCAATCCAACTTTGATCGAGGACAAGGGTCCCGGGTTCATTGGCGGAATATTCTCTGCCATCGGCCTCGGCGGTTCTGAAGAAGAAGAAGTCCCTGTCACGGACGCTGATATCGAAGAGATGGTTCTGGAAAACCTGATGGATCGTATCGCCGTCGGACGGGTTGGAACGACTTATCTGATGGAAGTGAAAGCCACCAGCACGTCACCGGAAATGGCGGCACGTCTCGCCAATGCGGTGGCTGAACAATACAGTATCGAACAATTGGAAACCAAGCTTGAAGCGACCGAGCGTGCGACCACATGGCTCGCGTCGAAAGTCGAAGTGCTTCAGGATGAGGTTCGCACCAAAGAAGTGCTAGTCGAAGACTTTCGGTCTTCTTCAGGCCTGTTGGCAGCGCAAGGCGCCACGCTGACCGAATCCAGCATTGCCATGCTGCAGCGTCAGAAAGTGGAAATGGAACGCGATGTTGCCATGGTCCGCGCCCGCTATAACAGCATGCGCCGCCAAATGGAGCGCCCATCCGGGACGGCCGCACTTAGTGAGGTTCTCGACTCCGTTGTGATCAACGAGCTGAAAACACAGCTCGCAAACGCGCGCCGCCAGGTTGCGCAACTTGAATCAACGCTCGGCGAACGCCACCCCGATCTGCGCTCCGCACGCAACGAAGTTGCCGATTATGAGCAGCAAATCACTGCCGAAGTCAGCCGCATTATTGATAATCTGCAGGTCGAAGTTGAAGTTTCGGAAGATCAGATTGCCGGTATCGACCGCAGAATCGCGCAAGCCACCGGCAACCTTTCACGTAATAACTCGTCGCAAGTGAGGCTCAATGATCTGGAGCGCGACGCCGCTGCAAGTCGTGCCATCCTTGAAGAATTCGTCGCGCGCTTCAGAGAAACGCGTGAGCAAGACGGGCTGATCGAATCGGATGCCAGAATTCTCTCTGACGCGTCTGTGCCAGAATCACCTGATTCTCCGAAGAAGCTTCTGAACCTGATCATCGGCATGATGCTTGGCGGTGTTTGCGGCTTTGGTCTCGCGATCGTTCTGGAAATCTTCAATAATAAGATTGGCTCTGTCGAGGACATTGAACGTAAATTCGGGGTCCCGAGTCTCGGCGCTGTTCCATTGATCAAGTCGATCCGCTTCCTTGGCTTCGGCAATAAGATTCCAGCCGACTTCCTGGTGCAAAACCCGCTCTCTGCCTATGCTGAAGCAATGCGTTTCATGCGGGCTTCGATCGCCATTGCCGCTATGGAAGATAAAGCGAAAACGGTTACCATTGCCTCGTCACTGCCAGATGAAGGTAAGACCAGTCTGACGCTCAGCCTCGGGCGGATGGCCGCGCTATCCGGCGAACGTACGCTCGTCATTGATGGCGATTTCCGTCGCCGCCAGCTAACCTCGTCAGCAGGCCTAGATCCCGAGACTGGCCTGGTTGAGTATCTGTTAGGCGAATGCACGCTGGACGAAACGATCTATCGCGAAGAGCACACAAATCTCGACCTTCTAGCCCTCACTCTGAATGGCCGCCAGTTGCACGACGTGTTCGGCAGCCGCAGCTTCGACAAGCTGCTCGAAGAGCTGAAGGAAATGTACGATCTCATTCTGATCGATACGGCGCCGCTACTTCTAATGGCTGAAGCGGGCGTAATTGCCAGCAAGACAGACAAAACCATTCTGATTGTGCGCTGGATGCGGTCACGCCGTACGGCTGTGCGCCGATCGGTCGAAATGCTGAAAGGCATGAAAGCGGATGTTCTGGGGGTCGCACTGAACATGGTTGATCTGACCCGTAAGCGTCACCACACCGAAGAAGCTGCGAACAATTCTGCTTATCGGAAATACTATTCCAGCGAACCAGGCATCGACTGGATGCCGTGGTCTAAGAAGAAGGTCAAAGTTGTTCCTTATGCCCCAGCGGTCACGGAAAACAGCAATGACAATTATGATGGTTCATTCGCCCAGATGAAGTCGGCATTGAACGATAAGGGTTAGTGGCCCGGGTTCTGCATCGGACGTGAAATGGATGAACCTGGAGACATTATGCGCGTCGCTTTTTTTGGTCATGATGCATCGGATGCAGCCATTCGCCGCCGGGTGAAGAGCTTCCATGACGACGGCATGCACGTCGATGGCTATATGATGCGGCGTGGCGCCCTGACAGATACAGCGTGGCGCAATTACGATCTTGGCGTCACCAGGCCCGGGGCGTTTGTGCATCGCGCGAAAAGTATCGTAACGGGCACCCAGCAAGCAATGAATTACCGTGCCGAATTGGCACAAGCCGATGTGATCTACGCCCGCAATCTTGATATGCTCGCGATCGCTGTGCGTGCGAAACGAAAACTCAAACTCGACATTCCGGTTATCTATGAGTGTCTGGATGTTCACCGCTTGCTTTGCCGCACCGACTTGGTTGGCAAAACCCTGCGCGGCATCGAGCGCAGGCTGCTTCGCGCCAGTTCGGCGCTGGTGGTCAGTTCACCGGCCTTTTTGGAACACCATTTTGAACGCCATTATCCCGGTGAATATGACCCCGTTCTGATCGAAAACCGATTGACCGACTCGTTTACGGGCGGCGACCGCCCGAGCGCGTCGCAGATTGACCAATCGCAGACCATGGGCAAACCCTTGCGTCTGGGCTGGGTGGGAATTCTGCGCTGCCAGCGAAGCCTGAACCTATTATGTGAGACTGCGCGTCAGCTCGGCCCTGATGTCGAGATCCGAATACACGGCATTGTCGCGGATAACGAGATTCCCAATTTCGAAACGCAAATTGCAGCGCACGACAATATCCGCTTTTTCGGACGCTATCGCGCACCAGAAGACCTGGCCGAAATTTATGGCGAGCTCGACCTGATCTGGTCTGGTGATTTCATGGAAGCTGGATTCAACTCAGTCTGGTTGCTGCCGAATCGGATTTATGAAGGCGGGTTTTTCGCGACCCCATCAATCAGTCCGGCGGGCACGCAGACCGCAAAATGGGTCAGTGACCACAATTGCGGCTTCACACTTTCCGAGCCCCTCGACTCCGAGCTACCGGGTCTGGTCAAGCAATTGACCACGACCCCCGGTCCTATCGATGCGTATCGCCGCCAGCTGGCAGGATTGCCCCTCGATGTGTTTGTCCAGCCCGCGGGCTTGATGCGCGCGACGCTTGAGCGGGTGGTCAGTACTTATACTAGTCAACCGGAGAAATCCAAACATGCCGCCTTGAAGGCAGTGTGAGGTAGGTCGCCCGTGGCTCAGCAGCATCTGATCAGCATCTGCATATGCACCTATCGGCGCCCAGCCGTGGTTGAAGCCATTGCGTCGCTTGGCCAGCTCATAGTGCCGAACGATTGCACTCTGGAAATCGTGGTCGCCGACAATGACATTGAACCCTCTGCGAAAGCCAGGGTCGAAACTGCAGGGGCTGAGATTTCGATCCCCGTCAAATACGTCCACGCGCCCAAGCAGAACATTTCACTGGCGCGCAATGCCTGCCTGGATCATGCACGCGGGAATTGGGTTGCCTTCATCGATGATGACGAAACCGTTTCCCCCAAATGGATGGACGCGTTTCTCAAGGCGGTAGATGAGCGTCAGCTCGATATTGCCTTTGGTCCGGTTTGGGCGCGGTATCCAGACGATACTGACGAGTGGCTTACACAGGCCGACTTTCATTCGACGCGATGCCCAGATAGCGGTGAGTTGGTAACGGGCTATTCCGGAAATTCGTTTTTCAATATCACGCATCCAGCTATTCAAGGGCGACGGTTCAATTTGCTTCGCGGGCGAACGGGTGGCGAGGACACCGAATTTTTTCATGAGTGTTATCGCGACGGCGCAAAACTGGGCTACGTTCCAGACGCCGAGGCCAGTGAACCGGTCCCCAAAGACCGGCTAAACCTCGCTTGGCTCAGGAAAACCCGCTACCGCTCCGGCGTGACATTCGGAAAAGTCGTAAAGTATCGCGGCTCGCGCTTGAAAAATCTTTTGGGTGCTATGTCCTCAATCGCCAAAGCAGCGATCCTGTTCACTGCATCCGCTGTCCCGTTCCGGGCCGCTTCTGCGTCCCGTACTGATTTCATCAGAGCCCTCTTCCACCTTGGGACGTCCAATGCCTATTTCGCGGCCAAGGAAGAAGAGCTTTACGGCACAGAGCAGGTTTCGCCTCACACGGTCGAAGCGACGTCCTAACCTCTGTCGCACCCGGTCTGCGGGGCACAAATCCCTTTTCATCAGTCGCGATTCGCATGACGAGCTGTGATCAGCTAATCTGCAAGTGACTTTGATTTTGAGGGGGGTCCAAAATGACCGATGACGTCAGTTCTGAAATATCTGTCGATGCAATGGAAGCAGTGGATGCTTTCCTCGATGCATTGCGACGGGAATTGCACGCCAATCCAGAGCTCACCTATCGCGTCCTGAAAGCCCTGCCTACGAATGTGCACTTTCTAACCGCCGATGCGGTTAAGTTTGTAAACCCGATCGAATTGATTGCAGATCAACCGCGAGAAGCGGCGATTGAGCGCCTCGATGGTTTTACGCTAGCTGAGTTGAAGAAAATGGCTCAGGGCGCAAATCTGGCAACAAGCACGGATTTGAAGGGCCTTAGCAAGGACCAGGTCCAGGACCTGATGATCAGCAGGATAAGTGCAAAAATAAGTGAGCGCCGGTTCTAGGAACCAGCGCTCACAAAGAGACTGTGGTCGCTAACGCTTTGCCTTAGACGGCGCCGCGCGAGAAGAGCAAAGCCGGAATGGTTTTCGCGACAATTGCAATATCCGAGCGCATTGACCAATTTTCCGTATACGCACGATCTAATTGAACACGCTGATCGTATTCAGTGTCACTGCGACCGTTTACTTGCCATAGCCCGGTCAGGCCTGGACGCACGGCGGCATAGGACGGATAGAATGGTCCATACTTTTCGATCTCGGATTTCACGATTGGACGCGGGCCCACAATCGACATTTCGCCGCGCAAAATATTGAGCAATTGCGGCAGCTCATCCAAGGATGACTTGCGCAAGAACTTGCCCAGCGGCGTAATCCGCGGATCATTCTTGAGCTTCTGCGTGCTCTCCCATTCGCGTCGTGCTTCCGGATTTGTTTCCAGCAAGTGACGCAATTGCTCACTTGCATCCATAACCATGGTCCGAAATTTATAACACTTGAACGTTTCGCCCTTGAGGCCAATTCGGCTTTGAGCGAAAACAATTGCTCCGCGATCTGACGATTTAATCAGTATCGCGATCAACAACATTACTGGACTCGCAAATACCAGGCCGACTAAAGCCAATACGATGTCCATTCCCCGTTTTAATATACTCGATACGCTCGCATGCACAGAGACATTCTGATTTTCAATCAGGTCCTGAGCCGCGACGCGGTTCATTGAATTCGACATTCTGTCTAAGTTCCCCACAACTCTAAATAACGTTACTATTGTGTTAAGAAACACAATAAGTGTCTGCCTACACGTTTAACGAATCGGCACAAGCAGATTCCCCTACTGCGAGAGCGATTCGGTGAGATTTTAATCAAATATAAACATTGGTAACAAATAGCCACCAACCATTGCCAGATCGAAATGACGCTATACGTTCTTCAATAGGCATAAAAATGCCCCCTAGATCGACTAGGTATAAAGCAAGAAGATGGTTGGATATGAAGTAAACTCCAAATTGAATTTGGCATAACTGTTCTGATAATTCCGTCGCGCGGCCCCCCCCCCCCACAACTCAATGCCCCGCGTCGAATAAGTGAGACACAGCACCAATGTATCTTTTCGCAGTACGAAGTAATCGTGCGTTATCTTTCTCTGTTCAAATGAGCGCTAATTTCTGATTCAGATTATCAAAAAAGAAACACTCTCACATTCACAGTGATATCGCATAGAGGGCGAACAACATGGACAAAACGGCTGATTACCGCACGCAATCCGTTGTGCGCGAGTTACGATCTACCGAAACCGATGCGTCTCCCGAAAGCACGGCTTGGCCGCTTTGGCTGAAATCGTGGTTTTTCATAATCAGTTCGATTCTGCTCTGGACTGGCATATATCTTGCGGTCTCACAAATCGTGTGACTGGCTCATTTTCACAATAAGGGTTGAATCTTAGCCGGTTTAAACGTTAGCTCGTTCAGTGGTGGACGCGCTTGAGCTAGAACGGCCGGGTAGATGATTTCTCGTGACTTCAGAATAAAAGTCTGGATTACCGGTCTTTATAACCGGGTGCGTGAGCGATTCATTCCGCGCGAACCAAGTCTGCCACCCGCCAAGACGGCATCGTCTTTCCAACGTCTCGATTCACTCGCAGTCGCTAAGCTGCAGCTGCCTGACCCAATCGTCGACGGTGTGGAGCTCTCGCACGAAGGCCAGATCGAAGACGGTGAAACAATTTATGCGATCGGGGATGTGCATGGGCGGGCCGATTTGCTTGAGCGACTGATTACGGCCGTGCGCGCTGATTGCCAGGATGCCCCAACGCCGGCAACGATCGTGTTCCTTGGAGATTATATTGATCGCGGCTTCCAATCGAAGCAGGTGATTGATCTTCTTTGCAAGCTTCAGACGGATTCGGAGTTCAATACTGTGTTCTTAAAGGGCAATCACGAACAGGCCCTGTTAAAATTTCTAGATGATGCCGCGATTGGACCGGATTGGTCTGCGTTTGGCGGTCGCGAAACGCTAATCTCATATGGCATCATTCCGCCGCGAAACGTCAAATCGGTTGATGAATGGCGCAGCGCCCAGGCCTCATTGAGGCAATCGATTCCTGATCGCCATGTCGAATTTCTTGAATCTCTGCCATCGCATCACCGCATTGGCAGTTTTGGATTTGTTCACGCCGGCATCCGGCCAGGTATTCCATTTGCTGAACAGTCGGATGAAGACAGACTTTGGATCAGGGATGTCTTTTTGAACGCCCCGAACAAGGAAGACTTGTTTATTGTTCACGGGCATTCGCCAGTCGACACGCCTTTTGTCGATCATCGCCGGGTCAATATCGACACTGGCGCTTACTTCACCGGAACGTTATGTGCGGTGAAGCTCACCAATTCGGGCATGTCATTCATTACCAACCATTCGCTAGATCAAGGGGAGTGAACTGTTGACCAGTTTCATAAACAAAAAAATCTATCTGCTTCTGGGCGCCATGCTGGGCATGCTGCTCATCACTGGATGTCAGTCAACGCCAATGAGCACTAGCGCCGGCGATATTGCCGAACGCGAACGTGTCGGCGATTATCGTCTTGGAACCGATGACGAAATCAGAATGACCGTTTTCGGGCATGATGATCTGTCCGGACAGTTTATTGTTTCCAATAATGGCATGGTGTCTTTGCCACTGATCGGTGATGTCGAAGCCGCCGGTCTGACAATTACCGAGTTTATTCAGGAAACCGAATCCAAACTTAAGGATGGCTATCTCAACGAACCGCGTGTTTCTGCCCAGGTATTGAATTTTCGTCCCTACTACATTCTCGGCGAAATTAACCAACCAGGCGAATACCCTTATTCTTCAGACTTAACCGTGCTAAAAGCGATCACGACGGCCGGTGGGTTCACTTATCGCGCCAATAAACGAGAGGTGATGATCAAGGAAATTGACGAGGATACGGAACGCAAAATTCTGCTGACTCCGAACACGGACATTCAGCCGGGTGACACAGTTCGAGTCCTTGAGCGGTTCTTCTAGGCAAAGTCATTTCAGCGTATCAGCTTTTCGCTAACAGGTTTTGTGGCAAAGAAATTGTCACAATTGGGGAAAACCACGGAGTGTAAATCCCATGAAAAATAGAGTAACAGCATTAATCGCTATTCCTTGCATGATGGGATGGGTCACTGCAAACGCGCAGGTTGCGTCAATCACATATGACGAAAACCGCGTTTTCTATGGCAGCTATTATCAAAACGCAGACGTCGCCAATGACGCCGCAGATGATTTCTTCCTGCGTGACAGATACACCGCCGCAGATGCCCGCTGGCAGCGCGGCTATGATCCTGACCCAGTCAGAGTTGGTCCGTTCGAAGTCAGTCCCGTCCTGGAACTTGGCCTGTCCAATAGTAGCAACTTGTTTCTTGTTGACGAGGGACAGCCCGTCACACCCCCAGCCGTTCCGCCTATGGAAATCAGCGATACATATACCCGCGTGGTTGGACAGGCGTCTGCCCAGACGACCTTCAGTCGCCACATGTTCGGCTTCGACGCGATTGCCGAGAATGAATCTTACTTCGATACGGGTTCTGAAGACGCAACCGAATATGGTGTTCGCGGTTTTGGCCAACTTGACCTGAGCTCTTCTCTCGCCGTTGCCGGATCTGTCTCATTCAGAGATGGCCGCGAAGACAGAACCAATATTGGCGGCAACATCTCTGCTGCTGAGCGACTTTCGTTTGAGAAAACCGGCGCCGAAATCAACACGGCCTACGAATTCAATCGCATTCGCCTTAGAGCTCGTGGCTCGACCGCGACCTATGATTTTGGCAATGTTCGCTTCACAGACGGCACCAGCGTAGCGCAGAATTTCCGCGACTTTGATGAAAATCGTGTCGCCGCCAGCGCCGAGTATGCGGTCAGTAGAGACTGGTCGGTTATCGGCGAAGTCGAACGCGTTGAACGCGATTACGATCAGCGGCTTGGCGACCCAATCACGGGCATTAATCGAGACACGACGGGTGATATCATCCGAGTCGGCACCAGTTTCGAACTGCCGTCCAATCTGCGCGGTCAAGTCAGCGCCGGATACCTGTCATTCGAGCCAGATGATGGGACTTTGCCAAAAGAGGACGGACTTGCCCTTTACGCGGATGTCCAGTGGTTCCCAACCGAACTGACCACGTTGTCCTTCAATGCTGGACGTGACGTGGCCGATCCGGGCGGCGTTGCGGCGCCGAGTGTGCTGGTCACGCAATATGGTGCTGGCGTCGCACACGAATTGCTCCGCAACGTGGTTCTGACTGGCGACATCGTCTTCGAAGAACGGGATTTCTCTGTCATCAACCGGACAGATGAGCAAACGGGTTACGGCGTCGGCGCGACTTGGAAAATCAATCGCAATATGCATTTGCTTGGCGGTTACCAGTTCACTGACCGCGAGTCAGATATCGAGCCATTCGACGAGTCTCGGGTCTTCATCACACTCCGCTTGTTCCCATAAAAGGCGCAATAGCTGGATATAAAAAGGGCATGCCGCGCTCGGCATGCCCTTTTTTGGTGCCTGTTTGCGGGACGTTTGGCGTATCAAATTGCGTCACCCAATCCTTGATTTCAGGCGCAGCCGCAATCAGTCTCTTTTGAAATTTCCCTCAATGTGCCATTAAAACCCACATCGGGAGAGAGTCGGGATGTCAGCAACGATTGCAGCGGTCGCCAACTTAAAGGGCGGCGTCGGGAAATCCACAACAACTTTAATGCTCGCGGACGGGCTGGCCTATCATTATGGTGCAGAGGTCCTTGTGGTCGATTTCGACCCGCAGGCAAATTCCAGTCAAATGCTGCTCACCGATCGCGGATTGCAAATGGCATTCAAGCAAGGCAAAGGCGTGCACCATTTGCTGAGCCAGTTCATGGACAATGAGGCGCCCAATATTGCGAATCTTATCCTTCCAAACGCGGTGACGCTCGAGGAGTTGCGCCGCGCCGAAGAGAAAGACAAACGGGCCGGTTGGATTTCCATTCTACCCGCGCACACGCAATTGCGGCTCACCGAAATGGAGCTGGAAGAAAAGATCTACACCAAAGGCATGGCGCCCAGTCGGCTGGCCAGCTATCTCGCCGGGCATGTCGAGAAGGCGCTCGAGCCACTGGTAAATCTGTACGACATCATCCTCATCGATACGCCGCCATATCTCTCTCCACTGGCGCGCGCCGGACTTTCGATTGCGGATCGGTTTATCACCCCGACGCTGGCTGACTCCGTTTCGATCTGGGGGACGAAGCAATTTTCTGATTGGGTGACAAATAATGTCACGCCGCATTTGGCGTCGCGCAATTTTGTCGTGATCACGCGGTTTAAGAATACGCGATACGCGCGCAATGCTGAGGCGGAACTGAAGGAGATCTATCTCAAGGATCGAACCTTCGGCCCAACGATTCCGGAATCTGTTCAAGCGCTGAGCGCCATGGATCGACCCGATCTGGACAGCTATAATACAATGAGAAGCAAATACGGGCGTCTACGCGGTGACGTGAAACGCCTGGCTGAGAGTTTTGCGCATTTTCTGGCCAAAGACGGTGAGAATGGCAAACCGCGGATGATCCGCGATTAGGTCTCGATTACATCCGCTGCAAGGCTGCGCGCAGCGCCGCCAAGTCGCTGGGTAATTCCGACTCCACAAATATGTCTTCGCCGGTCACAGGATGGACAAATCCAAGACTTGCCGCATGCAAAGCCTGCCGCGTCAGCTTACGCGCAAGTTGGGTGGCATGGTCGAACGCGTCGCCGCGTCCAGAAGCCTTAATCCCGCGATGGCGGCCATAGACCGGATCGCCGATGAGCGAGCAGCCGAGGTGCGCCATATGCACCCGAATCTGATGGGTTCGGCCGGTTTCCAGTTTACACTCGATCAAGGCAGCAGCTGGCCGTGCTTCAACTTTACTGATCTCACCATAGGTCTCAATCGACTGATAATGCGTGATAGCATGTCGCCCATCCTCGTCAGGAACCACAGCCATCTTTTTCCGATCTTTCGGACTTCGGCCAATATGTGTTTCGACCGTCCCTTTCAGGGGGCGCGGCGTTCCGCGCACCAGGGCGAGGTAAGTGCGCTCAATATCATGCGCAGCAAACAATTCAGATAGCCCCTTATGCGCCGCCTCGGTCTTTGCAACGGCCAGGACACCCGTTGTGTCCTTGTCGATGCGATGAACGATTCCGGGTCGCTCTACGCCGCCAATCCCTGGCAACTGACCACGGCAATGATGCAAGAGCGCATTGACCAATGTGCCTTGCCAGCTGCCTGGCGCTGGATGGACGGCCATGCCGGCCGGTTTGTCCACCAGCAATAGATGTTCGTCCTCAAACAGGATGTCGAGCGGGATGTTTTCCGGCTGCGGCGTCGCGGGAACCGGATCCGGCATTTCGACTGTATATTCGATCCCGGGCGCCACAGGCGCGCGAGGGTCATCCTGGACCGAAGCCTCGCCGCCGCGGGACTGGCGAACATGTCCTTCTTTAACCAGCGTTTTGGCGCGCGAGCGAGATAGACTCTCAAACTGTTCGCTCAAGAATCGATCTAGGCGGGTTCCTTTATCGGTATCGCCTGCTAAAGCAGATAGGACTGTCATAAGAACCATATACACAGACAGTGGTCAGAAGGTCATGCTGTAATCGCAATAACAGCAGTAACAGGAGAGCCGGGGTCATGGCAAAGATAACACGTCGAGGACTATTGGGTGCCAGCACAAGCGTGCTCAGCATGGCGGCGTGTAGTCGAGATCCGATCCTGGACCCGGAGGCGCGGATCACGGTTAGTCCGGATGATCGTCCGGCTTATCCAGGAACCGTAAATTTCATTCACGGCGTCGCGTCAGGAGACCCATTGCCGGATAGCGTGGTTATCTGGACGCGGGTGACACCGGACGCAGCATTTCCAGACACCGCCGTCCCGATCAGCTTCGGCGTATTTGAAGATGTCGAAATGCAAAGACCCGTCCGCTATGGTCAGGGCTACGCGCTGCCAGAACGAGACTATACGGTCAAAGTGAATTTGACTGAACTGGAAGCAGACAAGGAATACTATTTCCGCTTCATCGCAAAAGTCGCTTCCGGCGATACTGGGTCGGGCGTCGGACGCGCCAAGACCACAGCAGCGAACGGCACAGAACCGGTCAAACTTGCGGTGATTTCTTGCTCCAATTATCCATTCGGACGCTTCCATGTCTATCGAGACATTGCCAACACGCCCGACCTCGATGCGGTGGTTCATCTTGGCGACTATATCTATGAATATGGCGTCGACGGATATGGCGGCAGCGTTGGTCAGGAAATTGATCGCAACCACGAACCGCCGCTGGAAATCGTCACACTGGATGATTACCGCACGCGGCATGCTCAGTATAAAACCGATCCAGATTTACAGGCTGCTCACGCTGCTGCGCCTTGGATTTGCACCTGGGATGATCACGAAAGCGCCAATGATTCGTACCGCACTGGCGCTGAAAATCACAATCCGGAAGCCGGCGAAGGCAATTGGACGGATCGAAAACAAGCCGCTGTCCAGGCCTACCTGGAATGGATGCCGGTGCGCGACCCTGAAGTCGGCAGAGCCCGCGAGGCGCTGTATCGCAGATTTGATTTCGGCGATGTTGCCTCGGTGATTTGCCTCGAGACCCGGCTCACCGGCCGGTCGGATGAGATCAGCTGGTTTACAGAACTCGGCGGTCTGGACCCGGCGAATATTCCACTCGCGGCGATGAACACCATGGTCCGCGTGCAAGATCCGGAACGCACAATGCTCGGCGCAACGCAGGAGCAGTGGCTCGCGGACGAGCTGAAAGATTCGACGACGAAATCAAAGACCTGGCAGGTGCTCGCCAATCAGATTGTTATGGCCCGTGTGCGCCCCCCGAACTTTGCAAACACACTCTCTGATGCGCAAAAGGCGGCGCAAGATATTGGCTATGTTCAGCAACTTATCCCATTCAGCCAACTTGGCTTGCCTTGGAATTTGGATGCCTGGGACGGCTTTCCGGCCGCGCGCGACCGGCTTTACGAAAGCGCCAAAACAGCCGGCGCACGACTGGTAACATTGACCGGCGATACACATACGGCATGGGCCAATACGCTGTTGGATTCAGATCAACAGCAACGCGGAGTCGAGTTTGGCTGCACATCCGTATCGTCACCTGGATTCGGCACTTATATGAAAGATGTCCCAGACATTGGTGCACAATTCGCAGAAGCGAATCCTGAAGTCGAATTCCATGACCCCTTCGGAAATGGCTGGACCATGGTCACCTTGACCGCCGATGAGGTTCGCGCCGACTATCGCAAAGTGTCAGATGTCAAAGCAGAGACGTTTACCGCGAGCGAGGTTGTCACCTATGTCAGCAAACGCACCGAAGACGGCATGACGCCATTGGAAACAGTCTAACCAAGACCTCGTCGCGGCAGGCTTGCTCGTAGTCAAAATCCATGCTGTTTCGCTGCCATAGAGACAGTAATGGAGAGCGCAATGGGCGTGTTAGACGGCAAGGTCATTCTTATCACAGGCGGCGGCAACGGGATTGGCAGAGAGTGCGCACTCCTGGCCGCACGCGAAGGCGCAAAAATCCTGGTCAATGACCTTGGCGGCGCGCTGACCGATTCCGGCGACACTTCTGGGGATGCTGGCCTCGCCGAACAAGTGGCGCAGGAAATTCGCGACGCGGGCGGCGAAGCGGCGTCGAACTCTGAAAGCGTCACGGACATGTCCGCGGTGCAAGGCATGGTCGAGCAAGCCAAAGATACCTTTGGCGGTCTGCATGGAATCATCAATCCGGCCGGGATTTTGCGGGACGGCATGTTTCACAAAATGAGCGAAGATGACTGGAAATCAGTTATCGACGTCCATTTGCACGGCTCATTCAATGTCACGCGCGCCGCGATCGAACATTTTCGCGAGCAGGAAGATGGCAGTTTTGTCCTGTTCACATCAACTTCCGGTCTGATCGGAAACATCGGCCAGGCCAATTATGCCGCCGCAAAGATGGGAATTGCAGGGCTGTCACGCATTGTCGCCATGGAAGGCGCGCGCAAGAATGTGCGCTCCAATATTATCGCGCCATTTGCCTGGACGCGAATGATTGCCTCCATTCCGGTCAAAGACGAAGCAGGTGCTGAGCGCGTTGAACGGATGCGAACCGGCATGCGCGCCGATCAGGTCGCCCAGCTGGCCGTGACGCTTTGCGCCGATGGCGCCAAACATGTTTCGGGGCAAATCTTCAGCGTTCGCGGCAATGAGGTGGTCCTGTTCAGTCAACCGCGTCCGGTGAAATCGGTGTCACGAATGGAAGGCTGGACGCCTGAATCACTGATCGAACAAGGGTTTAGCGCAATGGAAGGCAGCTTCACTGATCTCGGCGCTACAACATCTGTGTTCCCTTATCCGCCGGTCTGAGGTATCTCCGCGGCCGGAAAACCGCGTATAGGTCGCCATGCAAGAGAATACCCCGTCGCAAGCCGTCGAGCAGCTTGAAACTGTGCCAGAAGGCGCACAAGCGATGAAGCTTGTGCAAGGCCCAGATGGCGAATTCTATTTGGTGCCGGATGCAGCGGCGGCGGATCCTGTCGCACCGGTCGAACCCGTTACAGACACAATGACTGGCCTGTTCGCCTGGGCAGACCCGATCCTGGCGGATCCGCTGGGTTGGGCGCAAACGCATTTGCTGAATTCAGAAGTCTTATGGCCTTACATGCTGCAAGCTGGCATCATCCTGCTTGCCCTCGTGATGGGGATGTTCATAGCGCCGCAAGCGCGGCATTGGGTCATGTCGGGGATTGCCCGTCTGCCAGAGGGCCTGCGCTCGCTTGCTTTAGAAACAGCGCCGCGCCTCGTTCGCCCAGCGCTTTGGGCGGGACTTCTTTATGCCAGCCAGGCAGCGATGGCGAGCGGCGGCTTCGACAGCACGCTGGTCCGAATTGCATCATCATTGTCCCTTGCCTGGCTACTGATCCGGCTGGTCACAGCTTTCCTACCCGCCGGATTCCGTAAGCCAGCTGGCTGGATCATTTGGATATTTGCAGCACTCTATGCATTCGGCATTCTCGATGAAGTCATGGCCTGGCTCAGCGGTATCGGCCCACCCTTTGGCGATCGCATCATCAGTCCTGTCTTTGTGGTTCAGGCCATCGCCACAGTGGCGCTCTTCTTGTTTGCAGCCAACTGGCTCGCCGGCAAACTCAAAACCAGAGTGGATGAGCTGCCGCAAGTTGAACCGTCATTGCGCATTCTGATGGGCAATGCGGTCCAGGTCGGGCTGTTTTTTGGCGCCGCGTTATTGGCCATGGCCGGCCTTGGCATCCCACTCTCCGGCCTGGCCGTTCTAGGCGGCGCAATTGGCGTCGGTCTCGGCTTTGGTATGCAGCAAATCGTCGCCAATTTTATCTCGGGCGTCATCCTTCTCACAGATCGTTCGATCAAGCCGGATGATGTGATTGAAGTCGACGAGACCTATGGCGTGGTGAAATCACTCGGCCTGCGTTACGCCTCTGTGATTACGCGCGACGGCAAAGAACACTTAATCCCGAATGAGATGCTGATCACTGACAAAGTCGTCAACTGGTCCTACTCGAACAAGGAAGTCCGTGTAAAACGCCGCTTGCGAGTCGAATATGAAACAGACCTGCGCCAAGCGGTTGATCTGGTTCAGAAAGGCGCGATGGAAACAGATCGCGTGTTGGCCCGTCCTGCGCCAAAATGCCTGGTCATGGAATTTGGCGACGAAGCGATCGAAATCGAAGTCCGGTTCTGGATCAATGACCCTGAAAATGGCGTCTCGAACGTCTCGTCCGCTGTGATGTTGAATATCTGGGATCATTTCAAACTGGCCGGCATAGATATCCCACTGCGCCACGAAGATGTTTTGATCACCCCAGGGTCGACAATCAAGGTCGAGATGGTCTCATCAAACAAGGACGAAGACGCCTAGACGACGGGCGCGTCATCAAACTCGCATTAATCAAGATCCACTATCCCAATCCAACGGAATATCGGGACGGGAAATTGATCACACATATAAAAGCGCACTGGCGGCTTTGCGCCATCGCGGTCACACTTAGCGTTGGTCTTCTGGCGCTTCACTATGCTATCGGAACGCCCCGCGGTGCGTCATACGACTACAATCTGTCCTGGTACGAAGCGTTTCGGAGTGCCTTCTGGCGCGGAGATTTGTACCCTCGGTTTGCACCTGATTTGTGGTACGGGAATGGTGGACTCGACTTTCTGTTTTACGCACCGCTGCCGTTTTGGTTCGCAACGCTTGTCGGTGAGATAAGCTGCCCTGGATGCAGCACCAGTCAGGCCTTTTCAATCTCGGGCGCCTGGATGCTTATTCTCTCAGGTGTCACATTTTTCGTTTTCGCAAGACGCTTTTTCGCGCCCGCCTGGGCGGGATTCGGCGCCATTCTCTATGGGCTCCTGCCATTTCACTATTTGATCAACTGGTATATCGGCCAGACGATTGGTGCGCTGATGGCGCTTGCCATACTTCCACTGCTCGCTCTTGCCGTATCGAAAATGATCGAGGACCGCAAAGGCGGGATCCTGTTCGCGCTAAGCTTCGCAGCGTTGGCATTAAGCCATTTACCCACCACACTGATTGTCCTGCATTTGTTGATTGTGTTTGTCGTCTGGACCGCATTCCAGCAGGAACAGGGTTGGCAAGAGCGGTTTGCGGTCATTCTACGATTTGCGCCGTGGGGGCTACTAGGCGTCGGCCTGAGCGCGTTTTACTGGTTGCCTGCCATAGCGTTGCTCGACAGCGTCTCGTCAGACAAACTCTACTCCAGCTATTATGACTCAACCCAATGGCTCTACCTTGACGGGCAACCGGAAAATGATCCGGCTAAAACACTGAAATTCAAGTTCGTTCTGTTTTCTGTTGCCGCCATGGCCCTCGGCGCCGGGTTCCTGCTGCGCCAGGCAAAGAGTCAATCCATCCTGTCGCTTTGGATTGTCATTCCAAGCGTGTTCGCAGTCTTTCTGATGACGATCATCTCATACCCTGTGTGGCAGTTCTGGATTCTCAATAAGGTTCAGTTCCCTGATCGCACCTTGGTCGTCACGGATTTGTCTATCGCACTGGCATCTATAGTGGTTTTGAAAGGCGCTCTGTCACACCACTCAGATGCCCTTATGCAACGCACCAAAATGATCGCCGCGATCGCAGGAAGCGCCCTGCTATTGGCATTCCTTCATCCCATAAACCAGTCAGCTCAGATCATTCAAAAAGGGTGGAACAATACGGATGCCTTTCTTCCGGTTGCGCCACCTGAATACGTTCCACCACCGTTTTTGGAATTGGCATTCGATCGTTTTCGCAGCCGCGACACGAGCCACTTGTCAAACGCAGACAGTTTCAATGTGTTCTTTGACGAAATGAAAGCTGGATATGAGGCCGCGCATCAAGCCATGCAGGACGATGCCCCCGGCGCGGTGCTCACGCCCGAAATCAATGATCGATTTTCCCTTCAGGTTGATCTTGCTGCGGCCAGCAGCGTACGCCTCCCAATTCCGAGTTGGAAATATTGGCGCGCACGAACCGGAGACGGTCTTACGGTTGCGCTTGAGCAAGATCCGGCACTCGGGATTTCACGTCTTTCATTGCCGGCGGGGCAGACCGAAGTGGAAATCTATCTAATCGAAACCCCGCCGCAGAGACTCGGTTCTTCGATCAGTCTGTTCGCCCTTCTAGGACTTTTGGTGATTCTCGCCTTGTACCGTTTTCGGGCCGTCAGACTCGAAAAAAGCCTTTAGAAACTTCTCTGTTCTAGGACTGACTTCAGCTTAGTGGAGGGCTTTACGTGCCAACTCTGTCTATCGTGGTTCCGATGTATAATGAAGAAGAGTCGATGGAGGCCTTTTTCGTGCGGACTCAGCGCGCCCTGCTAACTGTCACGCATTCCTATGAAATCGTCTGCGTGAATGATGGCAGCCGCGACCGCACACTCGCGCAACTTCGAGCGCGCTCCGAGCGGGACTCGCGAATCAGGGTGGTCAACCTTTCACGCAATTTCGGCAAGGAAATTGCTCTATCGGCAGGCCTAGATCATGCGACAGGCGACGCCGTCATCCCGATCGATGCCGACTTGCAGGATCCGCCAGAAGTCATCCCGTTAATGCTGGCAAAATGGCGCGGCGGGGCGAAGCTCGTTCTTGCCAAACGGCGTGATCGTTCCGCCGATACTTGGTTGAAACGCATGACTGCAAATGGCGCGTATTGGGCATTCTCGAAGCTGACACATCCACGCATTCCGCAGAATGTCGGCGACTTTCGTTTAATGGACCGCGACGTTGTGGATGCCATCAAACGCCTGCCCGAACGCTCTCGATTTATGAAGGGCTTATTCGCCTGGATCGGGTATGACGCAGAAATTGTTGAATATGACCGCGAGGTCCGCTCGGCAGGCGAAACCAAGTGGAATTATTGGAAGCTCTGGAATTTCGCGCTCGACGGCATCACATCCTTTTCTTCACTGCCGCTGCGTATCTGGTCATACCTTGGTTTCGGGGTCAGTTTCATGGCCATGGCCTATCTGGGATGGATCCTGGTCAAAAGTGCTATCTTTGGACTCGATATTCCCGGCTATGCGTCTCTGATGAGTGTCATTCTGTTCTTCAATGGGATTCTGTTGATTGGGGTTGGTGTGATTGGTGAGTATCTTTCGCGCATCTTCACCGAGGTCAAAGCCCGCCCGCTTTATATCGTATCCGAGACCATCGGGTTTGGTCACAAAGCGGACTCCGTGATGCCCGGGTCTGAAAAGCGCGCCTAAACGAAACCAAAATTGAAGCCGTCAAGTTCGCGCTCGGTCGATACGGTTCCTCGTCCCTGCGGAGAATAACAAAAGAGTCACAAAAACCCTATTGACCACATTTGTAGTCATGCTATTGACCACAACTGTAGTCAAAAGGTGAGACGATGAGTCTACAAATCACTCCTGCCGAATTGGAAATCATGAAAGTGCTGTGGAAGCATCCCGGCACCGGCGCATCGGAAATTGTCGATGCTCTGGACGGTGAACAGGACTGGAGTCCGCGCACCGTGAAAACTCTGCTTTCACGCCTGGTCGAAAAAGGCGCGCTTGAAACCACAGCTGAAGGGCGCCGGTATCTTTATCGCCCCCTGATCGCCAAGCGTGACTATCAAAAGAAAGAAGCCGGACAGCTCATCGATAAGCTGTTTGGTGGACGCGCTGCGCCGCTCGTGGCGCAACTGGCTGACGCTCGCGGGCTCAGTTCAGATGATATCGAAGAACTCGAAGCTTTGTTGGGGAGACTAAAGCAATGAGCTGGACAGAATTCCATCCGCTTATCCAGGAAGCCACGCTGACCACATTTGCCGTCGGACTTCTCGTCCTCCTGGTCCTGGTCATCCGCAAACCCTTCGCGATGCGATTTGGCGCCAAAGCCGCCTATTTGTTGTGGGCGCTGCCATTGGCGCGCTTTGTCACGCCGCCATTGCCAGGCAATTGGTCACTGGCAGGTCTGCTCGGATTCTCACGCCCAGCGCCAGCCACCGAAACGACGATAGCTATTGATACCACCGCGGAGAGCATCTTCGTCTCATCGCGCTTGGCCGAGACAGTTCGTGAAAGCACGGCAATCACGCCACATACAGAAACTGCGGCACCCGCTGAGTTGATTTGGACTGCGCCCGCCGAGGTCATCGAAGCGGCTACCGCAGCACCGGTTTCGCCAGCCGTGGACGAGATCAGTTTCATCGCCGCGCCCGCATCTGAAATGGCGGCCCCTGCTGGAACAAGCTTGTTAGAGGCCACCTTGGCCCAGGCGCCCCTGATCCTGACGTGTGTCTGGCTCACCGGGGTGGTCCTCTGGCTTGGTCGCTCAATCTACCAGCAGCGCCAATTCCTCGAATTGATCGCCGCAGATTCAGAGTCAGCTGAGGCTGCCACTGTCGCGGAAACCGCGCGCATCGCGAAACAGCTGGGCCTCAAGCGTGTGCCTGAAGTTCGTGCCAGCTTGCTTTGCAGCGGTCCACTCGTTACCGGCCTGAAAAACCCAGTCATTTTGCTGCCCATGTGGTTTGAGGATGACTATGACGCCCCCGAACGCCGAGACGCGCTGGTCCACGAACTGATGCACTTGAAGCGCCGTGACCTCTGGGCTTTTCAGGCTGCGCGTATCGTCGCCGCGACTCAATGGTTCAATCCGCTCGCTTATATGGCGCTACGCGCTTTCCGGACGGACCAGGAATCCGCTTGCGACGCTGATGTGATCGCACGCGCCAAATTGTCCCCCGCCGCCTATGGCCGGACATTGGTCAAGGCGGCTCGCCTTGCCCGCCCTTCAGATCGCCGTATCGCAGCGGCGAGCCTGACCCTCGCTCATCCCATAAAAGAAAGACTAATAATGATGACGCACCCGACTCCCACACTCCGCAGCCGCCTTATGGGAGGCACGCTTGCTGTCGCTCTCGGCGCTGGCGCAATTTTCGCCACAGCCTCATGCACATCCTCTGTTGCGCAGGAGCTTGAAGGCGCCCCGCAAGAAGAAGCTAGCATTACCTCTGACGGCGAGAATGTGTTCGTCTTCGACGCTGACCATGACATGAGTTTCGCAGTAACCGTAGATGGCGAAACCTTCTCCTTCGATATGTCTGATCTTCCGCCGATGCCACCAATGCCGGTTATGCCGCCTATGGCTGGCATGGTCTTCGAGAACAGAGGCAACGGCTTCCACATGGAATTCGATACGGACAAGCTCGAAGCCATGGAAGGCACGCCTGAATTCGCTGAATGGGAATCCAAAATGGAAGCCTGGGGCGAGGAGATGGAAGTCTGGGGCGAGCTGGTCGAAGAACACGCAGAAGCCTGGGAAGCAGAAATGGAACCGCGGATCGAAGCTTGGGCGGATGCTCAGTCCGAGCGCTGGGAAAGCCAGGTTGAACTGATGGTCGAGCGCGCCGAGCTCGAAGCAGAACGCGCCGAGGCCATGGCTGATCGGGCCGAAGCGCGCGCTGAGCGCGACGCTGCCCGGGTACAGCGCGATGCCGAGCGCGCCGAGCGTAAAAGCGTCTGGATCATGTCTCGCGGCGAAGGCAATAATGCTGGCGCTTATGACGGCGTAACGTCGCCAGAGACACGCGATTTTGGCACCGATAGTTTCAGCAAAGTTGAAGTGGGGAGCGGCATTTCAGTGGTCTATTCACAAGATCCCAATGCTTCCGTCACAGCCAAGCTCGAACGCGGCAAATGGGAACAAGTCGACATCAAAGTCGAAGGTGACAAACTGATTGCCCGCAAGAAAAGCAATAGCAAGTGGGGCCGCAATGGACCGCGCCTAACAGTCTATGCCGCCTCCCCGAGCCTGTCATCCATTGACGCGGGTTCTGGCTCATCCTTCAAAGGAAGCGTGGTCGCGGGTGATTTGGAAATTGACGCCTCTTCAGGATCTTCCCTTTCCATTGAAGGTGCCTGCGAGAGCCTGGATCTCGATGCTTCTTCCGGCTCAAGTGTCAGACTCGACAAGCTTGAATGTCAGAGCGCAGATGTGGATGCCTCCAGTGGCTCATCGATCCAGGTTTATGCGTCTCAGAAAGTCGATGTTGATGCCTCCAGCGGATCGTCGATTTCAGTTAGCGGAAACCCATCAGATGTCACGAAAGACACGTCGAGCGGCGCTTCAGTTCGCATTCGCTAAGCCGACCAACAATCTCTCCTCCCTGGAACCCTTCGCACAGGTTCTGATTTTGAGAGTTAAAACCCCGCCGGTCTGGCGGGGTTTTTTATTGTCTGGGACTCATTCGAATTTTGCATAATTGAATTCAGCCAGCCCCGCCTAGTGAGTTTCGCCAGCGTCGCCACTTTGATCGTAACGCAAATCATAAGGAGGCTATGATGATTGAGATCAGACGTTTTTCCGACCTGGGAACCTTTGAAAATGACTGGCTGGACGCACATTATCATTTCTCATTCTCGCATTATCACAACCCCGCCAGAATGGGTCACGGCAAATTGCGAGTCTGGAATGATGATACAATCAAGCCCGGCACAGGATTTCCGCCGCATGGACATCGCGACATGGAAATCATCACTTATGTTCGCAAAGGTGCCATCACGCATCAGGACTCTATGGGCAATAAAGGCCGCACTGAAGCCGGTGACGTGCAAGTGATGAGCGCAGGCCGCGGCGTCCAGCACTCAGAATGGAATGCTGAAGACGAAGCGACAACACTGTTCCAATTATGGATCGAGCCCGCAGAAAATGGCGGCGATCCAGGCTGGGGCGCCAAAGCATTTCCAAAATCGGATCGCTCTGGCACCTGGGCCGTTCTTGCCAGCGGCCATGGCGAACCAGAGGCGCTGCCTATTCGTCAGGATGCAGCCGTACTTGGCGCGACGGTGCGAGCCGGAGAGTCACTATCCTATGACGTCAAAGCTGGGCGGCATGGCTACCTGGTCCTCGCTGCAGGCTCGGTGGAACTCAATGGAGAGACCCTCAAGGCCCGCGATGGTGCGGCCATATCGGGCGACACCCAGCTGTCTATCGTCGGGTTGGAAGATGCTGAAATCGTCTTCGTGGATTCGATTTAACATTCACCTCGCAATGGCGTGATTGGAACTGGATCTCACAATACCCTATATTGAAGTCAGTTCTGATCGCCCAAGGAGCCTGCCATGAAAACTATATTTGCCGCCATTGGTACATTTGCCATCTTACAGACGGCCGCTGCCACAGAAGTTGCCGTCACATATAGCGATGATTTCGCTGAAGAATTATCTGACAATTATGGTGAACGCGAAGGCGAGTCCCTGACCGAAGAGATCATTGAAGATCTGGGCCGCGCATTCAGAAAAGCCGGTGTGGATCCGGCGCGGGTCGACGTGACAATTATCAATGCCAAGCCCAATCGGCCAACCATGGAACAATTGTCAGCGCGACCTGGATTGGATGCAATCCGTTCCATCTCGCTTGGCGGCATGGAGCTCGTGGGCACAGCGTATGACGCCAAAGGCAACGTGATCGCCGCGCAGGAATATCGCTGGTTCGAAAACAATCTCAGCAATGTTATCGGATACGGAGTCTGGACAGATGCCAATCGCGCCTCGAGCCGATTTGCCAAAAAAATGGCCCAGCAACTGAGCGATAGCTAACCGCGATCACCGGGGAAAATCTCGCGACCATCGACTTCCAGACGGAACAGATCGGGTCGCGAGTAATGCCCGGCCGGATCGCTCGCGACTTTGCACGCTCGTGCTAACGCCAAATCAGCGTCGGCAACCAGAATACCTTCTTCATCCGATAAAAGACCCGCAACAATTTCGCCGCGTGGATCGATGATCGCTGACCCACCATTATGGTCAAACTCATAAAGCGATTGAAACCGGTCGGGCACATGTGTCTGCATACGGATCCCTGCCGAACAAATCACCCACGCACCCGCCTGACTGGCAAAGGCCCGGCTGAGCAGCAATTGCCGCGCCCAGACTGGCTGGCTTGGGGCTTCTTTCGGCTCACGTCCGGGCCACGCCGCGACGTGTACGTCGACGCCCTGCGCCATCAAGGCATAGGCTGGCAGAACCGCATTATGCTCCCAGCAATTGAGCGAAGATAATCGCCCCCAATCACGGACAACTGGCTTCAACCCTTTGGCATCTCCATCACCCCAGACGGAGCGCTCATGATGCGTGGGTTTCAATTTGCGGTGACGGTTGAGGACCTGTCCATCTCGACCAATCGTCAACATGGTACAATAGAGTGTGGCCTCGGTCTGCGGATCCAGCTCATTGACGCCAATCACCAGATCCGCTCCGGCGCGTTTTGCAGCTTTGCAAAGCGCGGCGACTTCGGGGCCATCCAATCGAACGCCATTCTTCAACAACTCACTGGCCGCTTGCCACCACGTGTCAGACAGCGGGCTATCTATGAAAAACGGATAGCCTGGCAACCAGGCTTCCCCAAACGCGATCACGTCCGGTTTTTCCTTGGCCGCCTGATCGATCCAATTCAAAGCAATCTCGAGGCTGGCTTGCTTATCGAACAGAGCCGGAGCGGCCTGCACGGTGGCCAATCGAACAATATCAGTCATACGCCCCGATACGCCGGATGTGGTTGGCAAGACAAGTGGCTCACGAAAACTGTGATCACGGGCAATGGCTCAAGCGAGATAGGCTTCGCGCAATTGGTCGCGCTGCGCTGCGCCAACGCCCAGCGTGTCGGCGAGATATGTATCGATGTCGCCAGATTGTTGCGTAATGCTGTCTATGGCAGCTTCGAGAAAAACGGCATCGACCCCGACAAAGGGATGATAGACGGCGTGGTCATAGTCCTTGCCGATATGCTCGTTGAACATGCGGGCCATTTCCGGCAGGCGGGTCTCGACATCCGCAGCCTGGTTGGTCAGCTCATAATCCGCAAAAATCGCGTCGCGGTCGACGCCGAGCACATGATGCGTCAGCGCACACAGAATACCTGTTCGGTCCTTGCCCGCAGCACAATTGACGACGGACGCATCATCGCGATCCAGCGTAGAAAGCGTATGGAACCATTCAGTGAACGTCTCGATATGCTGTTCCTTGAAAGGCGCCGCGCGGTAATAGTCTGCCATCCAGCCTTGTGCTTGCGGCGCATCCACAGCGACCTCCGATAGAAAACGCACATGCGGCGCCTGCGTTGCTGAGCCTTTGTCGCTGGCAATGATTTTGACACCTTCGACTGGCCAGCGATGGCCATGCCGCTCGCGCTCATCTGGTCGGCGAAGATCTGCCTGGACTTTGATATTGTAGGATTTGAGAGCCTCCATATCGGCATCACTCGCTTCGCCAAATTGCGCCGATCGAAACAGGACGCCCGAACGAATGGTTCGTCCGCCGGCGCCTTGATAGCCACCGAAATCCCGAAAATTGCGAATATTCTCAAAGCTTTTTACGCGGTCTTGCATAGTCACTCCTACCGGAAAGGCGGTTCATCGAAAGCGCGCAATTTGCGGCTGTGTAGTTTTGCATCTCCGCTGGCGAGTTTTTCGAGCGTCGCCACGCCGATTTGCAAATGTTGTCCAATCGATTTTTCGTAGAATTTGTTTGCCGCCCCCGGCAACTTAATCTCGCCGTGCAAAGGTTTGTCAGAGACACATAGCAAGACACCATAAGGCACCCGCAGTCGGAAGCCATTTGCGGCAATCGTCGCGCTCTCCATGTCAATCGCGATGGCGCGAGACTGGTTGAAGCGACGCGCACTGTCAGAAAAGCGCAGCTCCCAGTTGCGATCGTCAATGGTGGCAACCGTACCCGTTCGCAGGCGTTTCTTGAGCTCCTCACCGCTTTCACCGGTGACTTCAGCCGACGCTTCTTGCAGCGCCACTTGAACTTCAGCGATGGGCGGGATGGGGATATCCGGCGACAGGACTTCATCAAGCACATGGTCGTCGCGCAAATAGGCGTGCGCCAGGACATAGTCTCCGATCGCCTGGCTGTGACGCAAGCCGCCGCAATGGCCGACCATGATCCAGCATTCCGGGCGGAGCACTGCCAAATGGTCTGTAATCGTCTTGGCGTTAGATGGGCCAACGCCAATGTTTACCAGCGTAATGCCCGAGCCGTCTTCTGCGGTCAGATGATAGGCTGGCATCTGGAAGCGCCGCCAGGGCGCGTTGGCGATTTTCTCGCGAGCATTTTCAGTTGTCTTGTCTATGACCACGCCGCCCGCAACGGAGAGCTGTTGATACCGCCCACCATCCTGGAGTTGCTCCAGCGCCCAGTCGACGAATGCGTCGACATATCGGTGATAATTCGTGAACAGGAGATAGCGTTGAAAATGCGCAACAGGCGTACCGGTATAATGTTGCAGGCGTTTAAGTGAAAAGTCTGTGCGCGGAGCATCGAACAATGCCAGCGGGCGATGATCGTAAGGCTCATACAGCTCGCCATCGGCAATTTCATCGCCAATATCGCTCAATTGCGGAGCGGGGAACCATTTCGCCAGTTCAGCTGGATTGATCTCGTCCAGGCCATTGGCCTGACCTTGCTCCCAGACATAGGCATATGGGATTTCGGCATCCGAAACGCGAACCTCAACTTCAATATCATAGTCCCGCAAGAGCGGCTCAAGCTGTTCGATCAGGTAGCGCCGATAGAATTCGGGCTGGGTCACAGTCGTCGAATAGGTGCCGGCTTCAGACATTTTTCCGAACGCGCGCGATATTGGCGGCGGTGGACCGTCCGGATTATAATGCACAATCAGCTCAGGATAGCAGAACGCGCCATTTGCGCGGGCTTCCGGGTCCGGTGTCTTTCCGTCACGAAGATAGTCTTGAAGGGCCGTGCAGAGGGCGTCTACCGACTGCGTGTAGAGCTTTTCCAGCTCATTTATGATGTCATTTGGATTTTTTTGTTTTGTCATGGCCTCGTTTGCCGCAAACGCGTTGCACGGTCAACGTTACAACTCGGGGGGTTATTTGGGTAAAATCTTGTAGAGCCGAACAACACCTTCGGTTTCACTTTTGCCATCGACGGGTACAAGCCATTCCGGAAACTCGTCACGATTCAACTGCGCTGCGAGCCCATTTGGCCAATGCTGCCCATAATTGATCGTTTCACCCAGTCCCTTACAATACGCTAAATGCGTCGCGCCAAGATCGAGCAATCTTTGCTGCGCGTCTTCCTCGGCGCCGATCAGTATGAGATTAGCGCGCTCGATGCCTTTTACGTTGCGATGATATGGTCCGACAAAAACCTCGTGGGAGGTGCGCACCAGAACCGAGATTCCAAGATCAATCGGCGTATGGACACGCATATTCTCGCGCGCCGCCATATCCTCGAAGTTTTGAGCGGCGACGCATTCCATACTCATCGATACAAGCGGGCCGGTTGGATCCGGAATGATCGCGAAATTATTACCCAAGGCGCGCCAGCTCAAGGGCGATAAAGAGATCGCTACCGCCGCCACGACCAAAAGCGGTCCTGGACCGCGTTTGGCTTGCCAATAGCTAAAGCAGACGCCCACCAGCCAGCCCGCTCCGATAGCCGCAAACACATGCGAGAAAGACTGTCCGCGCACTTGCCAGATGGTTGCAATGATCGCCAGGGTAAACAGAAGGCTACACCCAATCCGCGCCAGGCGATGGTCAGGTTTGGTGTGTAGGATCATTAGTATGCTGGCTATGCCGCCCGTACCCAGAACGCCAAACACCCAGATGACGCGATCCGGCTCTGTCTGCAGCAAGTTGGTCAAGGGTTTGGCTTCGTCAACGCGGTCCAGCCAGGTCTGCCGCACGGTTTCCGGAACCGCCGCGTAAGGGTCCCCCAAACATGCCGGATTGATCCAGACAAATAGTGCAACCGTAAGGCCGCCGGCAATTGCTCCAGCGAGCAGACGCTTTTGCCAGGTGTCTAATCCCCCGCCGAAGATGCCGAGCAGAGACAGCAACAGTCCGCCAAAGGTCAAACTGGCCCAATGCGACGTGCCATAGGCATCACACACCATTCGCCTAGCACTGATCCCCGGGGCATCGAGCGCAAAAAATAGAGACGCACAGAGCATCAAGGCGACACCAAATGTCGCTAGTCGAACGCCTTCGCGATGGCCTCGCACGATCCAGAACAGGCCCATAATCGCAATCAGACCCGCCACATAGGGCAATCCTTCCAAGGCAATGCTCAGCGCAGCTGTGACCGCTAATGCCAGCACAATGCCCGATCGCGCGGTCATTTTTTTAGACAGAACAGCGGTCAGGCCGACCAGGACCAGCACGACAACAAAGCCGTGATGATCAATCCGCCCCGGCCAGAAATTATAGATGGCGGCTGAACTGGCAAAAAAGAACAAACCCGCGAGCTGACCGATCAGATTGAGGCCGAGCCGCCGCATAATCATCACTAACAAAGTCAACGCAATCGCCAGCAGAATAAGCGGCCATATGCCCATAGCGAGGGCCTCAGCCGCGGATTGTCCGATTACGGGCTTCGCAAGGAATATGAATCCAGCGAGAAACAAGTCCGGCAGGCGCGACCAGTGCATTTCTCCGCCTTCTGGCGTCAATAAGCGGGACTGGTCGACCACGAACCAGGATTGGCCGGACAACAGATCACGCACCTGTTGCAAACGCATCATGTCATCAATGCCTGGAATACCGCCGGCAAAAAGGTCGCTTAAGCGGAAGCTGAGTAACCCAATGATAATTGTTCCAAAGGCCCAGAGCGCCCATTTACCATTGCCAAGCGCACCGCTGTGGGGAGAACGTGAAGTCGTCATTAAGAAATTGCCGCCCGAGCCTTACCTGTCTTTAAGCATAAGCGAGCTATCACATATCGAGGTTACCGAAAGGCTTCGAATATGTGGCAAGATCCTAATGCCCGTCAGCCAGCGCCGCAAGCCGACCCGGCTGCAGCCCGCATCGCGGTCACCATCCCGTGTTACAATGAATCCGTCACCATTGCGAAAGTGATCGCTGACTTTCGCGCTGTGTTACCAGGCGCGGAAATTTATGTGTTTGACAATAATTCCAGCGACAATACGGCCCAGATTGCCCGCGAAGCCGGCGCGATTGTGCGCTCCGAACAACGGCAGGGAAAAGGCCATGTTGTCCGCCGCATGTTCTCGGATGTCGAAGCTGATATCTATTTGATGGTTGATGGCGACGACACTTATGATGCCACCATCGCCCCGACTCTGGTCGAGCTATTGAAGCGCAATCATGTCGATATGGTCGTTGGTACGCGCGCCGATGTGACCAAGGACGCGGGGCGCGAAGGTCATGCATTCGGAAACAAGCTGTTCAATAAGATTTATGGCCGCCTGTTCGGCAAGCAATTTTCGGACATATTCTCCGGCTACCGCGTGTTCACACGGCGCTTTGTGAAATCGTTTCCGGCGGTTTCAGCCGGCTTTGAGATCGAAACAGAAATGTCGGTTCATTGCAGTCAGCTCGGTATCCCGACGCTTGAACGTCCGACCGTTTATGGGGTTCGGCCCGATGATAGCGAGTCCAAACTGCGCACATTCCGCGATGGCTTCCGCATTCTGGGAATGTTTGCAACGCTAACCAAGGAAACGCGTCCGGCAGCATTTTTCGGAACAATTGGCATCGCCCTGATCGCATTGGCGACAATTCTCGCAGCGCCGCTTTTGGCGACTTATGCCCAGACCGGGCTTGTGCCGCGGCTGCCAACTGCAATCCTGGCGACCGGGTTGGTGATCATGGCAACAATCACCAGTGTCGCGGGCCTTATCCTGGATAGCCTCGCGCGAGCACGGATCGAAGCCAAGCGCGCTGTATTTCTCAGCTTCCCAAGTCCGAATTGGCGCGAATGACGCATGATCTGAAAAAGCAGTTATCGCGGTTCGCCGTGGTTGGGAGCCTCGGCTTTCTGGTCGATTTCGGCGTCACATTGCTGCTGATCGATTTCGGCCTGGACGCTTTCATCGCACGCATTGTGGCGATTATGCTCGCGGTCCTGACGACGTGGCGCTTGAATCGCGCGATTACGTTTGGCGCCAGCGAGTCGAGTCAGGCCCGCGAAGGGATGCGATATTTCGCTGTCGCCTTCTGCGTGGCGATGGTGAATTATACGATTTATGCAGGCCTGCTGATGACGGTCCCGGGCATGTCACCTGGAATAGCAATCATCATCGCTGTCGGGTGCGCGACGGTATTGTCATTTTGCGGGTACCGCCTGTTTGCGTTCAAGACAGTCGCTTAACCAAGTGCCCCATTTTCCGCCCTGGCTTGGCATCGCGCTTTCCATATAGGGTAAGCACCGCGTCTTTTAGCAATTCCTTGGGCAGGGTGAGCGCTTCATCGCCAAGCAAATTGGCCATTTCGACATTGTGAAATCGTGTCACGTCTCCCAGTGGCCAGCCAGCCACGGCGCGAATGTGTTGCTCAAACTGGCCTGTTGCGCATGCCTCGGGCGTCCAGTGCCCTGAATTATGGACGCGGGGCGCAAATTCATTTGCCAGCAATGATCCATCCTCGAGGACAAAGAATTCCAGCGCCAGAACACCGACATAATCCAGCGCATCGGCGAGGGCGGTCGCGGCTTGGCAAGCGCGATCTGCAACGCCCGTATCGACATTTGCCGGAACGATCGAGCGACGGAGTATGCCATTCACGTGCTCATTGCGCGGCACGTCATAGCATTGTGACGCCCCCAAATGATCACGAGCAATAATCACAGAGACTTCGCAGACAAAAGGCACCAGCGCCTCAAGAATACATGGTTCATGGCCGAGCGACTTGTGCGCCGCGTCATAATCATCGCCAGCCTCCAGCCGCGCTTGACCCTTGCCATCATAGCCATCGCGCCGGGTTTTCAGAATGCCTTGTCCACCAAATCGTTTGATCGCGTCGTCGACATCTTCGGGTCGATCCACAGGTGCGAAGTCTGCGGTTGAAATCCCTGCGCTTTGCAGAAAGGACTTCTCGACAACCCGATCCTGCGACACTTCCAGCGGCTTCGCACCCGGACGAACCTTGACGCCTTCAGCAATCAAAGCTTCCGCCGCTGCGACGGGAACGTTCTCAAATTCATAAGTGACAACATCGCAGGTCTCTGCCCACGCCTGTAAGGCGGCTGCATCGGTATAATCGCCGATAGTATGCGTCGCAGATACGCGCGCAGCCGGGCAATCTGATTCAGGGCAATAGATGGAAACATCGAATCCAAGTTGCGCCGCTGCACCGGCAAGCATGCGGCCGAGCTGACCGCCGCCCAATATGCCGATCGTTGCCCCCGCGCTGAGCACGCTCATCCTTCCGGCGTTTCCTGCACCGCGGCGGATTGCGCGGCGCGGAAGGCATCAAGTTTTGTTGCGACACCTGCGTCTTCCAGTGCGATGATTGAGGCCGCAAGGATGCCGGCATTAGCGGCGCCGGCTTCACCAATGGCAAGTGTTCCGACGGGGACGCCTTTGGGCATTTGGGCAATCGACAACAGGCTGTCCATCCCGCTCAAGGCGCGCGACTGTACCGGCACGCCCAGAACTGGAAGTGGTGTCATGGACGCCGCCATGCCCGGCAAGTGCGCGGCGCCGCCAGCGCCTGCGATGACAACTTTCAAGCCCCGCGATTTGGCGCCTTTGGCATATTCAAAAAGTCGCTCAGGGGTACGGTGAGCCGAAACGATTTTCGCTTCATAGGCAACCCCGAGTTGGTCCAGAATATCACAGGCCATTTGCATCACCGGCCAATCAGACTGGCTGCCCATGATCACCCCGACAACGGGTGCATCACTATTGGAAGTTCGGGTCATCGATTCCCCCGTTTCAAAGCGCGCAACATAGAAACCTTCCTTGCCGCGTCAACCATAGCAGGTCTAGGCGGCGCATCGCCGATCGGATAGGTTGGAAATATGGCTAAACCGGCGAAGCAAATCACAGACGAAGATCTCCATCTGGCCCGCCAGACGGCACGACGCGATTTGATCGCGGCGATTGGACTTGATACCGCGACTTTACCGCGAAATGTCCAGGCCGCAATAGAAGCACTGGCCGGGGAAGTGCTGGGTCTGCGAGAAGACCGAGCGCGATTGCGCGACGCACTGGAAAACGCCGCACACCTGGCTGATCGCGATAGTCTCTGCCCGATTTTCAATCGCCGGGCCTTTGAAAGGGAAGTTACACGGGAAATCTCTCTCGCAGAGCGCTACGGGACGCCCTTGTGCCTGATCTTTATCGATCTTGACCGCTTCAAGCAGATCAATGACCAGTTTGGACATGCGACCGGCGACAAGGTTATTCAGCACGTCGCACAGACATTGGTCGAAAATGTCCGACAGAGTGACATTGTCGGCCGCCTCGGCGGTGACGAGTTCGGTATTGCCCTCACACATGCGGAATTCGATAACGCACACGCCAAGGCGCTCAGCCTGGAAGCAACCATTGGCAGTCTGACCGTGCGCGATGCTGAGGATGAGAAACTCGAATCAGTTCAATTGGGCGCGTCCTGCGGAACTGTCCTCTGGCAGCGCGGCCGAGATGCAGCCGCGCTGATCGCCGAGGCAGATGAAACCATGTTTCGTCGAAAAAACGAAAAAAAGCGGGCGCGCTGAGCCCTCGGCACGCAAGATTTTTTTAAAATTGAGAAAGATCGCGCGGGCGCCGTGACTCGATTATCAACCTATGGTTATCTGTTGCTTCAAAGACACAGAGATCATTTCAGAGAGAAGGAGCATGCCGATGTCATTGCAAGGTCGGATCGAAGAACTCACCAAACGTCACGAGAAAATCGATGAAAAGATCCACAAAGAGCAAAAACGACCGGCAACAAATGACATCGTCCTGAAAGATCTCAAGCGACAGAAACTTCGGCTTAAAGAAGAGATAGGTATGTTACGCGCAAGTTAGGCGCTGAACGGTCTCTTTGCGGTCCGGCCAGTTCCTCAATCTGAGCTGGCTGGAGCGCGCACATGGATAAACCTGTAACCCTGATAATCGGGCTCGGCCAAACCGTCGGTGACGCTGTCGCACGCCGCTTTCTGGACGAGGGGCACGCTGTCCTCGCCGTCGATCCTGACGCGAAACTGCTCGACGAGCTAAAGAAGACCACGGGCGACAAAATCGCCTATCATCACGGCGCAGTGCACACCAAGCTTGGCTTGCGCAATGCCATGGCAGCGGCGCTCGAAACCTACCGCTTTGTCGACAATATCGTCTGCATACCGCCGCTTCCCGAGGCAGACCGTCTGCTCGATCTTGACATGGAAGACTTTGAAACTGTCCTGATGAAGACCGCCCGCGGCGCGGTTCAGGCCTTGCGCGTGTTTTCTCCGGAACTCATTGCCGAACGACCGGAAACCGAGAATGCGGCCGATCGGTCGAGGCAGACCGGGACGTTCACTTTCGTCCTGTCCCTCGGTGCTTCCATGGCCCAACCAGGCTGGTTCAGCGAGAGTGTCTCGCAACACGCGATTGTCGGTATCGTCAAAGCCGCCGCGATTGAGCTTGCGGAAGAGGCTGTTCGGGTCAACGCCATCATCGCCCTGCGCCCGCGCGCAGAAGGCCGTGAGCCATGGCTGAAAGACCGCACACCTTTGGGGCGGCCTTCGCTGGCCGAGGAAATTGCTGAAACGGCTTGCTTCCTGTCCAGCCCAAACAGCGCAATCATCACCGGCGAGGCCATCACCCTTGATGGTGGGCGACGCATATTATCCGGCGTGATTGCGCAAGAAGAGGACTAAACCTCCGCTTGTCTATTTGGGGTGACAGATCACCGGCATCCAGGTGTAGCCCTTGACGAACGCCCCTGAGGTCAGGCTCGGCTCATCAAGCACTTCAACATGACTGAACCGCTTAAAAATCTCTTCCCAGAGAATGCGCAGCTGCAATTCGCCGAGGCGATTGCCGACACAGCGGTGGATTCCAAAGCCGAATGACAAGTGATTGCGGGCTTGTTTGCGATCAATGACAATTTTGTTCGGATCTTCGTTCCAGAATCGCTCATCACGGTTTCCAGAGACGTACCACATCGCGATCTGATCGCCTTTCTTGATCGTCTTGCCGTGCATCTCGACATCTTCGAGCGCCGTGCGACGCATGAAAGCGAGCGGCGTCTGCCAGCGAATGACTTCAGACACCATGTTCGGGATCAGATCGTGATTGGCCTTCAGCTTGGCATACTCATCAGGGAATTTGTTCAGCCCATAAACCGAAGCGGTCATTGAATTCCGCGTCGTGTCATTGCCGCCAACGATCAGCAGAATCACGTTTCCGAGCAATTCCATCGGAGTCATGTTCTTAGTTTTTTCACCATGTGCCAGCAAGCTGATCAGATCATGTTTCTGAGGCTCAGCCTGGCGCTTTTGGAAGATTTCCATGAATACAGACAAGCATTCCAGCAGCTCTTGCTTCCACTGCTCTTCGCCGCCTGGGCAGATGTCGGGATTTTCGCGATTGGTCACAACATCCGACCAACGGGTCAGTTTGCGGCGATCTTCAAACGGGAAGTCGAACAGCGTTGCCAGCATCATGGTCGTCAGCTCAATCGACACAGTATCGACCCAATCAAAAGGCTCACCAACCGGAACTGAATCGAGCAGCTCCTGGGTGCGCTGCCGGATCAATGGCTCATAGATCTTGAGCATATCTGGCGCGACCGCAGGCTGAACGGTGACGCGCTGCTCTGAATGACGCGGCTCGTCCATCGCAATGAACATTGGCAATTCGAAATCTTCGATGGGCTCGCCAAGGACAATCCCGCCATGTTCCCAGCTGGACGAGAAACGCTTGTGATCAATGTCGATTTTCATCACATCTTCATGACGCGTAACCGACCAATATGGGCCAACAAAGCTGTCTTCAGTCCAATGCAGCGGATCTTCGTTGCGCATACGCTCGAACCGATCCCAGATTTTGCCTTGTCGCCACAGCTCTGGGTCGACAATATCGAGCTTGCTCAAATCTATCTCAGAGGCTGGCGGAATCTTCGCATCGAATTCAAAGTAGCCAGGGTGCATCGGCTCGCGCACGGTTATTTTCGGGCGCTCCATATTGTGTGGGATCTTAGTCAGCGTGTCTGCCATCTGGGCCTCCGTGAATGCGGTCTTGATTCGCCGCAATTATGACGTTCGCGTCAGCGTAACACAGCTTATCTGAAAAAACCATGACGCATGCGTCATTTTTTTGAGATTTATGCGGAGTGGCGCTCATTTTGAGCGCGCCAGATTGCCGATTCCAGTGCCGTTTTCAGGCTCTTTCGCTCTGCAGGCGTAAGAAAACGACCGATCACCCAGGCCTTGCCAGCATGAGACAGCTTAAGCTCACTCGGCTTGCGGTCCGGATAGTCGAGTCGCACCTGAGTGAATGCCGTTGGCAGGCTTGCCGCGCGGGGTTTCTGCCCGGGATGGGTATGGCGCATGTCAATCTGCTCTGCTGTAACGCGTACTCTGGTTTCCTGCTTGAGGGAGCGGAAGCTCCAATGAAAGGCGGCCCAGATCGCCAAAGCATCAAGCCCGAAAAACCCGATCACTGGAAAGGCCCCGAATGAGACAAAGGAAAGACCGGCAATGAAACTCATCGCCACGACAATCGCCATGACAATTCCAAACGCACGCGGACTCAGCGACCGGTTGGGGGTCAAAGTCGCGTCGAAATAGATGGTTTCAGGTTCGCTTTGCATCGTGAAACCTATAGTCCAGAATTCCTGACCGCACACAAGCGCGCCTTAGTGCCGCAAGAATCGGATTTTCACGACGCGCAGAGTGCCCTAGATAATAGACATGACCGTGACAAAATCCAAAGCTAAGCGCAAACGCGCGCCGCGCACATTCGGCAAGGAAAAAGCCGCTGAGCTGTTTGCCGAACTGGCGAAAGACCGTCCAAACCCAAAGACCGAACTTGATTTCGTCAATCCATACACACTGGTCGTTGCTGTTGCCTTGTCAGCGCAGGCCACCGATGTCGGCGTCAATAAAGCCACCAAAGGCTTGTTCAAAGCCGCAGATACGCCGACGAAGATGCTGGCGCTCGGGCTGGAAGGCGTCGAAAACCACGTCAAGACGATCGGCCTATGGCGTAACAAAGCCAAGAATGTCATCGCGCTCAGCCAGATGATCCTGGACGAGTTTGATGGCGAAGTCCCGCAAACACGCGAAGAGCTCGTGCGCTTGCCCGGCGTCGGTCGCAAGACGGCAAACGTCGTGCTGAACGAAGCCTTTGGACACCCAACCATCGCTGTCGACACGCATATATTCCGTGTCTCAAATCGCACAGGCCTCGCCCCTGGCAAGGATCCGGATCAAGTTGAAGCCAGCCTCGAACGCACGACGCCCGATGAGTACAAACTTGGGGCGCATCATTGGCTCATCCTGCATGGGCGCTATACCTGCGTGGCGCGGAAACCAAAGTGCTGGGATTGCTCGATCCGGGCGCTTTGCAAGTTCAAAGAAAAAACGCCGGACCCGGCCAAGACGTCATCCCTCGGCCCGAAAGCCCCAAAACGGCGCAAGGCGACAAAGGTTTGAGCTTGCCCCGCACACACATACGGCCTTAAACCCCGGCCATGCTCAAGACCCGCATCATTCCCTGCCTCGATGTCAAAGACGGCCGCACGGTCAAAGGCGTCAACTTTGTTGGTCTGCGCGATGCTGGCGACCCTGTCGCGCTCGCAAAAGCCTATGATGCGCAAGGCGCCGATGAGCTATGTTTCCTCGACATCACAGCCAGTCATGAAGGCCGCGGCACCTTGCTGGATGTTGTCAGCGCGACAGCGGAACAGTGTTTCATGCCGCTCACCGTTGGCGGCGGCGTGCGCAGCGCCGAGAATATGGTTCAACTGTTACGCGCCGGCGCCGATAAAGTGGCAATCAACTCAGCCGCAGTTGCTGACCCGGATGTCATCTCGCGCTGCGCTGCCAAGGCAGGCAGCCAATGTGTGGTCGTCGCCATTGATGCGCGCAAGACGGGCGATCATTGGGAAATATTCACGCATGGCGGCCGCAAGCCTACTGGCATCGATGCGGTCGGGTTCGCGAAATTGGCGCAATCAAAAGGCGCCGGAGAGATCCTGCTGACCAGTATGGACAAAGACGGCACCAAGAGCGGGTTTGACTTACCGCTCACCAAAGCAGTTACGGATGCGGTGACCATTCCAGTGATCGCCAGCGGCGGCGCGGGGCGCGCTGAAGATCTGGCACCCGCGGTCCTCGAGGCGGGTGCAAATGCGGTGCTTGCGGCATCAATCTTCCATTTTGGCGAAGTCAGTTTAGAACAGGCTCGCGCCGCCTTATCTGCTGCCGGTGCGCCGGTTCGTCCGATCTAGGAGATCAAAATGACAAAAGCGCCCCTGGGAAATGCTGACGCCTTGATGGATGTCATCACCTATTTGGCCGGTACTGTCGATAGCCGCGCGGGCGGTGATCCGAAAGACTCCTACACCGCCAAATTGCTCTCAAAAGGGTCGCTACATTGCGGCAAGAAGATTGCTGAAGAAGGTGCAGAACTGGCGCTGGCCCTCGCGGCACAAGGCAAAAGTGAAAGCGCCTCAGAAGCGGCAGACCTGATCTATCACATGCTGGTTGGCCTGCGCTCGCGAGGCGTCACCCTGGATGATGTGGCTGCGGCCCTGCGCAAACGTCAGGGCATGTCTGGCCTGGACGAGAAAGCCGGGCGTAAGGGTTGAGCATCTGGAAACGTGATTGCGCCCGCCAAGACGTCATACTACATTAGAGAAATGCTTCGCGCCCTGACATCCGCTCTATGGCTCATCGCCGCGCTCGCGCTCGGGTTTGAGGCGGTGGCTCAGCCATGTGAGATGAATGCCGCACCGATGAAAAACATGACATCGGAAATGCCGTGTCATGAGGGTGAGATGGCAATGGCCGAAACCGAAGCGCCGATGCCGCAACACGACATGCCGAACCATGAAACACCTATCTGTTGCTGTGCCGCTTTGCTGGGCAACGGCGTCACGGCCGATGCGCCGGAAATGAGCCAGCCGATTCCCGGTCTGACCTTATGGGCGACGCCTATGCCGGACAACGCGAACTCCATCCTGCTTGAGTATGAACCGCCGCCGCCGCGGGCCTGATCCTTGTCACTTTAAGGATCAACTCAACAAGGACTCAGAACAATGAAAAGCATCCAATATGCGGGCCTGTCGCTCGCGATTGGCCTTGCGCTTGTCAGCCCGGAAGCAGAGGCACGACCCGTGTCTTACCCTGGCGGTTGGACGGCCATGCAGATGAATAATGGCGATGCCTCTACGCTGCATCTCCACTATTCACCGACATCTCAGGACTCGATCGGGCTCTATTCAGAGCGCAATTGGGGCGAGGACTGGCACTTTACCGGGGTACAGTATAATCGCCTGGTCAAGCGCTGGAACACGCCGAATTCGCAAGCCAATCTGTATTTTAAGGCCGCCGCGGGGCAGGCCGATCCATTTGACGATGGCGCTAATGTCAAAGCCGCAGGCTTTATCGGCGTCAGTGCGGATTGGGAGACGCGGCGCTGGTTCGCATCTTATGAGGCCCGGGGCTATGATCTGGGCTTTACTCAAGATGCAAGGCAATCGGCCAGGGTCGGCGTTGCGCCCTACATTGGCGATTATGGCGACTTGCATACCTGGCTGATGTTGCAAGTCGACAACCAGCCGGACGCCGAAACTCCGACAACGCTCACCCCTCTGGTGCGCTTTTTCTATGACGTTCAGTTGCTCGAAATCGGCTATACGCCGGAAAGTGAAGAGCTGATGCTGAACTGGATTGTCCGTTTTTAGAAAGGAACAGGACTTATGAAACATCTTATTGCAGCCCTAGCGGCCACCACAATCGCCCTCTCGTCTCCGGCAGCTGTCGCTCAAGACGCGGCCACGACGGAAACCTCTATCGTTTCGCAAACCATGGTCACCGCAAAAGTGAATGGCATGGTCTGCGATTTCTGCGCCCGAGCTGTCACCAAAGTCTTTGGCAAAGAGGACGCGGTTGAAAACGTCCATGTCGATCTCGACAATGGTGAGATCCACGTCACGCTGAAATCCGGTGCTGAGCTTAGCGACGAACGTGTCGAAAGCCTGGTCAAGAAATCCGGCTATGATCTGGTCTCGATTGAAAGAGAGACAGCATGACCGTCACGCAAAATGAAGTGAAAACGCCGAGCGTTCTGCCCGCGACGCTGTCTTTGTTCACCTCTGTGACAACGCTGATTTGCTGCGCCCTGCCAGCCATGCTCGTCATGGTTGGCATGGGGGCGGTTTGGTCAGGCGTCCTTGGTGCTTTGCCAGGAATTACCTGGTTTGGCGCTAATAAGGGCCTTGTGTTTGGCATCACCGGTCTCATCCTCGCGGCCTCCGGCGCATGGCAATGGCATGCCCGCACCCTGCCCTGCCCAGTTGATCCCGTGAAAGCACGGGCGTGTACGCGCCTGCGCCGGATCAGCTGGACGCTTTGGGGGATCAGCGTTGCGGCCTTCTGCATTGGCGGATTTTTCGCCTTCTTCCCAGACGCCGCAGCCGCCCTCTTCCTCTAAGGCAGAGCTAGACAAAACGCCGCCGGGCGTTCACCGTTTCCTGCAAATAGGGAGAACGCCCGATGGCAAATCAGCATGATGTTCCGATCAAAGGATACCAGCCGAACCTGCAAAGCTGGTTCGATTATATGATGGAAGGCCACGACAAGAATCTGCTGCTCGACATGTTGCATGATGATGTCGTGTTCCGCAGCCCCGTCGTGCATACGCCGCAAGAAGGCAAGGCAATCACATTCGCCTACCTTTCGGCCGCTGGGAACACACTCGGCAATGGCACGTTCAAATATACCCGCGTCTTCGATTGCGGTGATAAAGCCGTGCTGGAATTTGAAAACGTCATGGACGGCATCCAAGTCAACGGCATCGATATGATCGAGTGGGATGCTGACGGCAAGATCACTGATTTCAAAGTCATGGTCCGGCCGCTGAAAGGCATGCAAGTCGTGCACGCGGCGATGGGTAAAATGCTGGAACAGATGAAAGCGCAGGCTTGACCGCGCCCACCATTCTCACCGCGCGGCTAAAACTCTCGGCACCGCAAGCCTCAGACTTTGACGAATTTGCCCGAACATGGGCTGACAAGGACGTCGTCAAATTTATTGGCGGTCAAGTCAGAGGCCCGCAGGATTCCTGGCTAACGCTAATGCGAAATGCCGGATTCTGGAACATGCTCGGGTTCGGCCCATGGACGGTTCGCGAGCGCTCTACCGATGATTTTGTCGGAGATATTGGATTTGCCGATTATAGACGCGGTATGTCGCCAGATATCTCGGGATACCCTGAAGCGGGCTGGGTGTTCGCCAAACGGCATTGGGGAAAAGGCTTTGCCACGGAGGCCCTTACGGCGACCCATGACTGGCTGGATCACCAGATGCCAGGCCGGTCTGTCTGCATTATCGAGCCTGATCACGCGGCATCGATCCGCGTCGCACAAAAGCTCGGCTACAAGGATTTTGCCAGCTCCGACTACAAGGGCACACCAATGCTGATCTTTGAACGTTTCAGCCCCGGAACAGGAAAAAGCTAGCGATTCAGGCAAAGCCCGGCTATTTAGCTCTCATGGTTACGACATATCTCGACTTCGAAAAGCCGCTCGCTGAGCTTGAAACCAAGATCGCCGAGCTTGAAGCCGTCGCCGCCCAGGAAGGCGGCCCGCAAATCAATGATGAGCTGAAAAAGCTCAAGGACAAAGCTGCCAAGCAGTTGAAAGACACTTATGCGTCGCTCAACCCGTGGCGCAAAACGCAAGTCGCGCGCCATCCGGAGCGCCCGCATTTCTCAGATTATATCGAGTCGCTATTCGATGATTTTCAGGAACTCGCTGGCGACCGGGTCTATGGTAATGATGAAGCCGTGATTGGCGGATTGGCGAGTTTCAACGGTCAATCCGTAGTCGTGATCGGTCACGAAAAAGGCCGTACAACAGAAAGCCGTCTGAAGCATAATTTCGGCATGGCGCACCCGGAAGGCTACCGCAAAGCGGTTCGCTTGATGGATCTTGCGGACCGTTTCGGTTTGCCTGTGATCACTTTCGTTGACACGGCTGGCGCGTTTCCGGGCAAAGCCGGCGAAGAGCGCGGACAGGCCGAAGCGATTGCACGCTCGACGGAGCGTTGTCTGACGCTGAAAGTTCCAATCATCTCCCTGATCATTGGTGAAGGCGGATCTGGCGGAGCCATTGCGATTGCGGCTGCCAATCACGTTCTGATGATGGAGCACTCGATCTATTCGGTGATCTCGCCGGAAGGCTGCGCATCCATCCTTTACCGCGACGCCGCCAAAGCCAAGGATGCGGCTGAGGCGATGAAGATTACCGCCACGGACCTGAAGAAGATGAAAGTCATCGATGGGGTCGTCAAAGAACCCGTCGGCGGCGCTCACCGCGCGCCTGACAAGGCCATGAAGGCCGCTGGCAAGGCAATTGATAAAGCTTTGCAGTCTCTATTGGACTTGAGTGAGCAAGAGCTGAAAGTACAGCGCCGCGAGCGGTTCTACGCCATTGGCCGCGAAGGGCTGAATTAAACCCAACTCAAAAATTCGGTCCTGTGCTCAGTCCATGAGCGCAATGATTCAGGATCCAAACAAAAAGGGCGGCCCGAGGGCCGCCCTTTCAATTTCTCTTATCTGGTCTCGGCTTAGTTGCCGCCACCAAACCGCTTGGTCAAACTGACTTTGAAAGTCCGTCCAAATGGGTTGTGTGTGTAAGGGTCATAGTTCAGGTCGAACTGGGCGAATGGCGGATCTTCGTCAAACGCGTTGACCAGGGACAGACCGAGATCCAGCTCCCATGGCGACTGCCAATTGTAGAACAGATCCAGAGTTGTTTGGCTATCGATCTCACTATTGCCATCACCGGTTAGGTCGCCGCGTTCATCATCATAAGAGTCAACGTAACGAACGACACCACGGAAATTATGGTCACCCATAGCATAGTTACCAGTGATATTGGTTTTCAGCTGTGGAAGCGACCGGAACGTGTTCGACCGATTGAACTGACCCGCAGCATCGAAGCCAGCTATCACTGTATCTTCGATCCCAAAGTCGCTCACGTCATAATTGATCACGTAAGTCGCATCTAATCCGAGGGTGAACTCAGATCCATTTGCGAGATCCCAGATGTTCTGCACCCGCAAATCAATGCCTGAGGTTTCGATATCAGGACCATTGGTAACATTTGTAGCAATACGCGAGATATTTCCGCCAACATCGCCAAGCGTTTCCTCTAGGTCGAGGAGACCTGTGCCGGCATCATCTGTCGCACCAAAGCCGAAGGGATTTCCGCCGTCGAATTGCAAACGACTAACAATCGCTGAATTCGTGCTCAAGTTTGCAACGTCTGCAGCGGTGAGTGCTGGATTAGCAACCTGAGCTGCGGTGATATCAGCGCGCAAAGCGCCGATTGCGGCCGCAACAATTGCTGACTGAGATTCAACGATAATTGGATCTGAGAAGTCAAAATTGTAATAATCCAGCGAAGCACTGAAGCCATCTTTTTCGAACAAAGCGCCGAAATTGAAGCTGAACGCTGACTCTGGCGCAAGATCGGCAGCGCCAGCTTGATCAACCGCTTTAAATGCTGAAGTCGGACCAACGAATTGCAGGGACGTTACCGTACCAGAGAGTTGGTTCAGAGTCGGCCCTTTAATGCTTGTCTGAGCTGACCCACGCAGCGCGAAATTATCATTCACGGTGTATTTGGCAGCAACTTTCGGGTCGAATGTTGAACCAACCGAGCCACCATAATCTTCGTACCGTGCGGCAACCTGGATATCGAGATTGTCATAGAGCGGTACTTGGAGCTCGCCGAACAGCGCGTAGATTGTCTGCTCTTCGTCTGCAGCATTCGTACCCGCCAGGAACGAGAATGGGCCATTGCCATCTGGTCCAGGCGTCAGAGCCAGATCAGTAACTGTGTTAGGCACCACTTCATAAGTTTCGCGACGAACCTGCGCACCGGCGGCCCAGCCAACGGCACCGCCGCCAGCTTGAACATTAGTCTCGCCAGAGAACACAGTATCCAGCACGAGCAAATCTGTGGTCACTTCCGTGCCCACGCCGTCTGTCATCCACTCTGCGAGTGTGACCGAGTTTTCCAGGCCTGCGACATAGTTCGCGTTCGCCTCACCTGTGATTGCGCTCGCAGGAATAGCGTTCGAGAACGGATTGTAATATTCACATCCACCCGAACCTGCGGACAGAGTGCCTGCATACCCAGTCACCCATGGTTGTGTTCCAGTCGCAGGGTCATTTCCAGTCACTGGATCCGTACAGACGCCAAAACCACGCAGCGCACCAGTGAGCCCGGCAATGTAAGTATCATTCGTCGTACGCGAGCCTTCGGTTCGCGAATAGCTCAGGCCAAAATCGTAGTTCACGGCATTCGAGAAGGTTCCATTATAGGAGCCTGACGCTGCGAATGTCTCATACTCACGCGACCCTTCCTGTGCGCCGCCCGTTCCCGGGAAACCACCCCAGCCGAATGTCCGACCAATGAAGAGTGCCCCAATCGCGCTCGATACACCTGGAACAGGCGATGCGTTCGCTGGATTAAGACCTGAAGTTGGATTGTCTGCAATGTACTGCAGATAACCAGGGTTGTTTGCCGGTACAAACTGCGTCGCCAATTCCTGTGGCGGATAAGACGGTGAGGTTTTCCACTCTGGAACTTCAATTTTGGAATAAAGCAATTCAAGGTGCAGATCGCCGCCACCGACTTGACGATTGTACTCTGAGAAGATTTTGAACTGCTCTTCTTCTTCAACCAGATTGTCGAATTGAGTGAACTGGAAAGCGCACTGATTGGAAGGGCTGGTCGAGTTTGCGTTGATTACGCCGCCCGCAGCCAGACAGCCCGTATCTACTTCCGATCCAATTGCCGCCGCACCGGTCGCCCCGACACCTAGCGGAACAAATCGGCCTGGATTGGAGAGTGAGGAGAAGCCACCAACCGGATTCTCAGTAATTGGCGAAATCGCCCAATCTTTTTCGAGAAGCGGAACTTCAGTACGCTTTTGATACTCGACGGTCGTGACCCAGTTAAAGTTATCGCCTTGCAGACCATAGGCTGCTGACAACTTATACTCACCGTCTGACCCATCAAATGTCTGATAGTCGCCGGACAGTTCCAGACCGTCCAGATCATCGCGGGTGATGAAGTTCACAACACCTGCAATAGCGTCAGAACCATAAAGGGCGGCGGCGCCGTCTTTCAGGACTTCGAGACGACCAATTGCAGCGGACGGGATATTGTTTGTATTGACGAATAGCTGTGCCTGCTCACCAATTCCGTATGGCGAGAATGTCTGGCGACGGCCATTGACCAGAACCAATGTCCGACCTGCACCGAGTCCGCGAAGGTTGACGTTAGACGTCCCTTCAAGACCGTTCGAGGCGAATTGATTGGTTTGACCATCCGCACCAGAGGAAGGCCCCAAATTCTTAATCAGGTCAGTAATCGTAGGGTTACCTTCGAGCTTCAAATCCTGCGCCGTAAGCACATCGACAGGAAGCGCCGCATCTTCAGGCGTACCTGGAATGAATGATCCCGTTACGGTTACCGTGCTTTGACGTAGCTCATCGCCACCGTCTTGTGCCAGAGCTGTGCCACCTGCCATTAAGGCAGCAAGCGAAGCACTGAAAACCAGTTTTCTACCAAGCGTCATATTATTCCTCCGTGAATATTCTAATCCCGCCAAATCTCTTGTTGCGGACCGGCGTCACTCACCACCCTATTTTGATGAAGAGGTTGTTAAAGAGGCGTTCTATGCTGCGCCGCACAATAATTTCTTTGACAGCGCTCGACACTTGCTCCCCATCATGCGCAGGCAGGAACAAAATTGCGTGTTATGGCTGTCCAAACCCCCTAAAACACGCTTAGACGCCTACATGATCCAACCAATCGAGCAAATTTCTACCTACTTCGCAGATGCAGCAGAGCCCGCGTCGTTTCCGAAAGCGGTGTTGCGCTTTCGCAACACGAGATGGGCACAGCAGGTTCGTTTAGGCACATTGTCAGATGAAGACTGGCTAAATCACTTTGCCAGATTCGCGCCATTGCATGGGAACCTGCAACAACCATTGGCGCTGAGATATCACGGCCATCAATTCCACACTTACAATCCCGATCTGGGCGACGGCCGCGGCTTCCTGTTTGCACAAGTGCAGGATCCGTCTGGCAGATGGCTCGATCTTGGCACCAAGGGTTCAGGGCAAACGCGCTGGTCGCGGCAAGGCGACGGCCGGCTGACCTTGAAAGGCGGCGTTCGCGAAATCCTCGCCGCATCCTATCTCGAAGCGCTTGGCGTGAATACGTCCAAAGCCTTCAGTCTGATTGAAACCGGCGAAGAGCTACATCGCAATGATGAACCCTCCCCGGCCCGATCAGCCGTGCTGGTCCGTCTCAATCACAGTCATTTGCGATTTGGAACGTTTCAGCGTGCAGCTTATTTCGATGATGCTGAGGCCATGGCCGCTTTGGTCCAGCACGTGGTGGAATTCTATTATCCGGAGTGCGCCGACGAATCCCTCGGCAAAGTCACGCCAGCCTTGTTCGAGCGCATGGCGCAAACCACGGGCGCAATGATTGGGCAGTGGATGGCCGCCGGGTTTGTGCACGGCGTCATGAATACTGACAATTTCAACATTACCGGCGAGACGTTTGATTTTGGTCCCTGGCGATTCCTCGAGAAAAGCGATCCGAATTTTGTCGCAGCCTATTTTGATCAACAGGGTTTGTATCGATTTGGGCGCCAGCCCGCGCAGGGTCTGTGGGCTTTGCAGCAATTGGGCGGATCTTTGACCCTGGTCGCAGACGCGGATGATCTGTCCGCAGCGATCAAGGCCTATGAACCTGCCTATCAGGAGAGTTTTGCAGCGCATACATTCGCATTACTCGGCCTCGAACGTAGCGACGTCCTGCGCGACGATTTATTGTTCCTCCAGGATTTCTATGCCTGGATGACAACCAGCGGCGCGAATTGGGCGCAAACGTTTTTCGACTGGTTTGGCGGGGCCGCCAGTGAACCCAGAGCCGCGGCAAGCCCGCAAAGCGATCTCTATTCTGCGGAAGATTTTGGACAGGTGCGAGCCGCCATTATGGCGCGCACACCGCATAGGCCAGAACGTTTGGATCACGACTACTTTCAGAACGCGCAGCCCGTAAATCTTGTTGTCGACACGGTCGAAACCTTATGGGCCGCCATCGCCGAACGCGATGACTGGACCCCTTTGAACGCCCATCTGGCGCAGATCGAAGCAGCCCGTCAGGCCTATCAATGGGATGAGCTGTAAGACCGGCTCCACCGCAATGCGTGTCCGCTGGCCAGCAAAAGCCCGCCGAGCAATGTCATTGCGGTCTCATGGTCATGCAATGGCTCAGCAAATGCGGCCGCAGCCAGCAGGATGAAACCGGACGCGATCAGACCGCCAATGATTCCCGTGGCCCGTTCTGACGCCAAGGCCAGAAGCGAGAAAGGGAGAGCGGCAACAACAAAGGCTTTATGTATCCACTCAATCTCAGCCCAACTACCTGCGATTGGGAGCATTGCTGACACGACTGGTAGCGCCAGGCAATGAATGAGGCAAAGGCCTGAGAGTGAGATCGCGACACCATCTATCGCCGCCGCTCTGGGTGCTTGCGATGTCATTAAAACGCCACCCGCACACCAATTCTGAAATTCTGACCCGGCGCAGGCGCGAGGTCTTTCAAGACCGAGGTCGCAAACCGAACCTCTTCATCCGTGACGTTTCTGGCTTCGATGAACGCTTCTGTGCCATCGCTGCCAAAACCGAAATCCGAAAGATCCACTTCGCCGCGCAGATCCAGCGTCGTATAGCCATCGGTCGCCAATTGCCCGGTGCCTGGATCATCTTGATCGCCAGCAATCGTAACTGCCGCGCCAATTTCCCAAGCGCCCCATTCCGCGCTGGCATCGCCATTTAGCGTCACCGGTGGAATGAATGGAACATTGCCGCCGCCATCAAGCTCGGCCTGAACAAAATCAAGGCTGCTGCCAAATTCCCAATCGGCGCCAAGCGGGCCATCATCAATGAACAATTCGCCATAGATTTCACCGCCAATGAAGTCAGCATCTTGCTGTTCGAATAGGAAGACGGGCAAGCCATCAGCCTCATCAACCAACACGCCGCCTTCAAGCGTCTGACCCGGTGTCAGGAATATGAAGTCGCTAAACTGCGTCGTGAACAAATTGATTCCAAAGCCACCCCGTTCACCACGCCAGCGCGCCGTTCCTTCAAGATTGATCCCGCTTTCTTTTGAGAGCGATGCGTCACCAACTTCGAATTGTTCAGTCGCCAAGTGTGGTCCGTCGGCAAACAGCTCGCTCTCATTTGGCGCGCGCTCAGTATAGGCAAATTGCGCGCCGATAAACCAGCCAGACTCAAAGTGGCGGTGGGCGCCAAACGAACCACTGAAAGTATCAAAGTCACGGCTGCCTTGAAGCACATTGTCGAGTTCAACGGAGTCGAACCGCAAACCGCCTTCAATCCCGACGCCGCTATCCCACTCTTTCGTTTCATAAATGAAGGCCCCGAAAGATTGTGTGTCGGTCTCGGAGATGAAGGCTTCTTCGCCGAAAGCATCGAGTGTCTTGTCGATGAATTGCGCGCCAAATGCGCCTTCAAATCCACCAATCGTATGGCCGAACTCGATCCGGCCTTCACTGCCTTCAACGTCATAAATTGTGCCGGCTTCGCCAGGCGCCTCAAATTCAGTGTGCTCATAATCGACAAACGCCAATGAGCCCGTAATGTCGGTCAGGAAGCCATTATCGACGGTTACACCGCCGCGCACATCGATGCGGGTCTGCTCCAGATCGATGAACGGATTTTCTTCCTCTTCTTCCTCGACAGCTTCGCCGCCGCTTTCATCGCCTTCTTCTTCCTCGTGCCCATGTCCTGGCAATCCGTATTCGGAAGTTTGCTGGCGAACCGCGACTCCAAAGAAGGCATTGTCCCCAACCCAACTGACGCCGCCGGAGAGGGTTTGGGTTTCAACGAAAGAGTTCTCGACTGTGCCTTGAACTTCCTCTTCCTCGGAATGTCCTTCACCGCCCTCCTCTTCTTCGGCTTCTTCCAGAGCACGCAAAAGGGAGGATTCTGCGAAGTCTGGAATATCATAGGCATCGAAATCGCGCTGCGACGCCGACAGCGTGAAGACCAGGGGGCCAGTCACGAACTGACCACGGGCTGCAAGCTCGCTGCCTTCATTGACACTATTATATGCCGCGAACAGGTCGCCTGAGGCAGGCGCTTCGGGCAATTCTTCCGCGATCAAGCCGTCTATCACATTGACCACGCCGCCAATCGCCTGACCGCCATAAGCCAGTGAGGCCGGCCCGCGCAAAATCTCAATTGTCTCTGCGTCTATCGCATCTGCCGACACCTGGTGATCAGGCGACGCCGCAGAGGCGTCAATGACGCCAATCCCATTTGTCAGGACTTGCACGCGCTCAGCCCCGAGTCCGCGCAAAATCGGGCGGCTGGCGCCAGCGCCGAAAAATGTTGTCGCGACACCCGGCTCGCGGTCAAGCGTATCGCCGATCGAGCCTTTAAGGGTCTCGAGCAATTCTTCGCGATCAATTGCTGTGGCGTTGCCAATCAGTTCGTCGGCCGAACGGTCAGGGCCAGGAGTTGTGACGATAATCACTTCTTCACGGCGCTCATCTGCGGTTTGAGCAAAGGCGAACGGCGTCAAAGCCAGAGGCGAAATACTGGCAAGTAGGAGGAAACGGGTCATCAGCATTCTCATGTTATGTTATCACTTTTCCTGCTGTGTAGCGACTTCTGCCACGCTGGCAACCACAAAATGGTGGATCGAATAGAAAAAAGCGGCTCCCCTTTCTGGGAAGCCGCTTTTCATTTGTCCCTGGCTTTCGGTCGATAGCCCCGACCGTGTTAAGGGGAAAAAACAGAGTCGTGCGTTTATTCCGACCGTCACAGGGATTCTTGTCGCATTGCTGCGTTACTTTTTGCCGCCCTCGGCAGCTATGGGAGCCTCTTCCGCGGCGCTCGCGGCGTCGACTGTGCTCTTGACCCAGTCACTCGATCGGCGACGCGGCACGACACCATCCGAGCGTCTTTCTCTCGAACTTGTCTTGCGACGCTCAACGCGAGCCGCGGTTTCTTCCATACGCTCCAGGACTGTTTTGACAGGTTCTGCGACTGTCTCGGTCTCTATGATCACATCGCGCTCGACCACGGCCTCAGGTTGACGTGTCTCGATCCGCACGTCGCGCTCGATCACTGGCTCTGGTCTCGCGACAATTTCGGTCACCGCATTGTTAAAGAACAGGCTCCAGTATTTTGAGAACACTTTCTGGCGGCCTTCCAGCGTGCGCAGGCTTTTGACTTCCTGATTGCTGGTCATTTTTGCGCCTTCGACTCGAATACGGTCTGCACTGCGAACAAATTGGACGAAGCCATTATAGCGACGCGAGGCAGCGCGGTTCATTTCGAATTGAAGCTCGCCGACACCATCGCGCTGACCGTCCATGCCATCCGAAAGCGAGTTTCGGTGCTTATAGGTCATGAATGGCCATTCCATCTTAGAGAACTCGATCAGCGTGTTGCTTTCAATCTCCAGATCCTTGTTCAGCGAGTAGCCGGAGAAAATGAACCCTTTGCCGCTCGGCTGTATGTCGATCACAGACAGTCTTTCATGGTCTGGTCCCTTTTCCGATTGCAACCAGGTACCCTCAAAATAGTACTTGCCCAGGATCAGTTTCCGCACACTGTTAAAGCGGAACAGAACTGGGAAAATGGCTTCGGTCATTGCCAGCCAGAAGACCACCATGACCACCACGGCGCCGCCGACGGCTGTGACCATGGTTCCGGCATCTGCGCCGAACATTGTCTCTATTGTGGTGAGCATTTGCGGGCCGATCGCAGCCAGCACAGTTAGAATAGCGGCCGCCGAAACAGTATTTGATACGAGCCCAAAGCGTGAGTACGGGTTCATCCCCTTATCTCCTATAGATATTTGATTTTCATGGAAAAACAGCCGGGGCTTCTGCGCCCATCCGTTAGGACTTTGTTAACCCTAACGGAATGTTAACTCAACAAGCTCTTGGTTAACAAAAGCCATGATTTTGTTAACCATTTTGGCGCCTGCCGACATGGAGTATTGGCTACCGGTACGGCGAATGTGCTTCGCTGCGCCGCAGCAAAACTTCCGTGACTCTGTGCCATGTCGAACCTAGATTGCGCTAACTCATGGGAGAACCGGATCATGGACGGAATGGCTGACATCGAAAAAAATCACCGATTGGAACGGCTCACCGATCTGCTTCAATCGGCAATCCTGGCCGCAGACAAATACAAGGCTGCTGTTCACGCCCGTGTGGCAGATGTCCTCGCCCCCCAAGGCAAAATCGATCGCGCAGCCTTTTCCGCCAATCAACATCTCGCGCACGGATATGCCTGGATTGTCACGTATATTGAGACGCTGCGCGAGACCGCCAATTGGGCGTCCCGACTCGAGGCTGAAAACAGCTTTGGAGAGATTGATGCGTTGCTGGCGCAGATCCTGTTCAGCAAGTATCTCGCAGATCTGGTCGGCGGAGTCCCGATGAATCAGGGCGAAATCGTAAGACCTCATGAGCTGGCGGCGCTGGAAGATGCCGACGCGCTGTTCGCCGATCCTGCTGTTCGCACGCTGATCGAGAAAGGCCTGACACCAGGTTCGATGGCCGCAGCTGCAGAATTTCTCCCGGACAGTCTCGGCCGCACGACTGTCGAGAACACAGGCGAAGACGAGACAATGAGCATGATCCGGGATCAATTCCGGCGCTACGCAGATGATAAGATTGCGCCATATGCGCACGAATGGCATCTGAAGAATGAGTACATCCCGATGGAGGTCGTCAATGAGATGGCCGAACTCGGTGTGTTTGGCCTGACAATCCCGGAAGAGCATGGCGGCCTCGGCATGGGCAAGACGGCAATGTGCGTCGTCTCGGAAGAACTCTCGCGTGGCTATATCGGTACTGGTTCGCTCGGCACGCGGTCTGAAATTGCCGCCGAACTGATCATTATTGGCGGCACGGACGCGCAAAAGGAAAAATACCTGCCGGCCATTGCCAGCGGCGAAATCCTGCCGACGGCGGTATTCACAGAACCGAATACTGGCTCGGACCTGGGCGCGCTTCGAACCCGCGCGGTGAAAGACGGGGACACTTACAAAATTACGGGCAATAAGACCTGGATCACCCACCCGGTTCGGGCCGATATGATGACACTGCTGGCCCGCACGGACCCGTCGACGACAAACTTTTCCGGGCTCTCTATGTTTCTGGCTGAGAAACCTCGTGGCAGTGATGAGACCCCGTTTCCTGCCGAGGGCATGACGGGCGGCGAGATTGAAGTGCTCGGCTATCGCGGCATGAAGGAATATGAAATCGGCTTTGACGCGTTCGAGGTTCCGGCAGCGAACCTGCTCGGCGAAACCGAAGGGATGGGCTTCAAGCACCTCATGGCGACGTTTGAGTCCGCGCGCATTCAAACCGCGGCTCGCGCTGTTGGTGTGGCCCAGAACGCATATGAGCTCGGCTTACGCTATGCCCTCGATCGCAGCCAGTTTGGCCAGCCAATCTTCCAGTTCCCACGCGTTGCCAACAAGTTGGTTATGATGGCCGCAGAATTGGTCGGCATCCGTCAACTGACTTATTTCTCAGCGCGCCAAAAAGATCAGGACAAACGCTGTGATCTGGAAGCTGGCATGGCCAAGTTGCTCGCTGCACGCGCCGCCTGGGCCGCCGCCGACAACGCCTTGCAAATTCATGGCGGCAATGGGTTTGCTTTGGAATATCCGATCAGCCGAGTGCTGCAGGACGCCCGCATCCTTAATATTTTTGAGGGTGCTGGCGAAGTTCAAGCGATGGTAATTGCCCGCCGCGTCATCGCAGATGGCAATTGAGACCGCCATTTAGCCGTCTTACAGAGCCTTGAATTTCAAGCAAATTTGACCTCGCAGATTACCGATACCTTCGTTAATCGGCGCTAACCCTAGTCTATACGTCTAGGGGAATGGACAAATGACTGCGTTTAAGTGGGCGAGGGAATTCGCGCGTGAAGTAAAAGCAAATGCGGCAATGATTTTTGCGTTGGCGCTGATTCCAGTGTTTGCGGTTGCTGGCTTCGCAATCGACCTCAATCGACAACAGACCTATCAGCACAAGGTCCAGAACGCCCTCGACTTCGCCGTCGTTGCGACGGCGCGTCACGCGCTTCGCAACGGTGATGCTGATGACGCAGAACTCAAAATCATTGCGCAGAATTTCTTCGACGGCGAATTCGAAGCGATGCAGGAAATGACGCTGAACAAAATCTCGTTCACGCGCGCTGGCGATCTGGTTACACTCAATGTCTCTGGCGACATGCCGACCAGCCTGATGCAAATTGTTGGCAAAAAGCGGATGCCGCTTGGGACAACGTCTGCTGCTGTATTCGGTGAGCCGTCCTCAGCGGAAATCGCACTGGTTCTGGATACATCTTACTCGATGGATGGGTCAAAACTGACGGCCCTGCGGATTGCCGCGAATGATATGGTCGACACTCTGGTCAACCCGAGCAATGAAGCCGTCAAAATGTCGATCGTACCGTTCGCCACATACGTAAATGTTGGCACCGACAAAAAGGGCCAGTCCTGGCTCGATGTGCAGGCCAACAAGACAGATACCAAGAAAAATTGCTGGATCAAGAACTCCTGGTACAAGAAGAATTGTACGCGCAAATCGTATAGCTGTACTCGCGACGGCGTGAAAAAGACCTGTAAGAGATGGGTCTGCGATCCGGATGAGAAAAAGGACGCGCCTCGAACCTGTAAGACGCAGACATCCACCAAAAAGTGGTATGGTTGCGTGAACTCTCGCAAGGATCCGTACAACAAGACCGATGCCACCTATGCGACGCAAAAGGTCTATGGCTTCATCACCAATAATGCCTCAACTTGCCCGACCCCCATCCAGGAATTGACCAACGTACCCGGTGAACTCAAGTCCACGACGGCCAAGTTGAAAGCCAATCAAAATACGTACATCGCCACTGGACTGATCTGGGGCTTACGAACCTTGTCTGCGACCGCTCCTTTCTCGGAAGGCACGGATTATGCCGCCCTGAAAGCCGTGAACGGTCGCAAGGCCCTGGTCCTGATGTCGGATGGTGAAAACACCAAGTCGCCAAAATCAAATGGTTTTCACAATGGCAGCGACAAAACGAAGGCCAATGAGATCACCAAAGCCGTCTGTGATGAGATCAAATCCAATGATATTGAGCTTTACACAATTGCGTTTGAAATCGACGATGCGACAACCAAAGACCTTCTGAAACAGTGCGCAACATCATCTGAATTTTATTATGATGCGAAGAATGCTGCCGACCTCAAAGACGCGTTTGACAAGATCAGTAACGAATTCCGCGATATCGCTCTCGCACATTAGGATAGACGCGACACGTATCGCTCACCTCTTATTAAGCTCCGGCATGGCATAATTGAGCGGAATTGATGACAATGAGAGTGTTCCGTTATGCGCGTCTTGCCGGTCTTGTTTGCTGCTATGGCCTTTACGGCCCCTGCGCTCGCTGAAAAACCAGCGTCAGAAACCAAAGTGACGTTTGAAGCGGATACTTACCGATATGGTGACCTGTATCGCTCTGAACGCGGCACAAGTGTTGAAGCCTGCGCCGCGATGTGCAGCCGCGACACAGGCTGCGCTTCCTGGACGCTCACCCCAGCGACGTTCCGACTTGGACCGCGCTGTGAACTGAAACGTACTCCGGGAACAACCAGCTATCGTCCAGGCGCGATGTCTGGCATGTCAGAACTCTGGCAAATGGATCCGGGCCGGCATGCCGACATGCGCTATCAACCGCGCGTTCCAGACAGCCGTCAGCCAGCCGCGGTGCCGCTCGACGAATTGCGACCATCGCCGGTTCCTCGTGTTTTTGGTGACCCGCCACCAGTTAGAGAACCAGAATTGATGGGCGGTCCCAAAACCCGCGTATCAGCTGTCATGAGCCCTGCCCCGCAAGCGACACCAACACAACCGGACGTGATATATGTCCCCGCGCAAAATGCGGCTCTGCGCCGGAGCGCCCAGCCGAGTGCGCCCGCCCCAAAACAACCCGTCGAAATTGCACGTGGTCCGGCACAGGGGGAGGCGCCGCAATATGTAAAACAGCCAGCCCCCAAAGCCCGAACCGTGTTTAAGGACCCGGCGCGAGACGCCGCAGCGGTTCAGTCGACGACCGAAGCCTTTAATGCCGTATTGAAACGCGCCAGCCAGACACCCGCCGCTCAGCCGGCGGCAGCCCCCGCCGCCCAGCAAGCGCCAATACAATTGGCCCCGGCCCGCGCGCCATGGACGGAACGTGCGGGCGAGACCCCGGACTATTCTGTCGGCGGGACAATCTTTATTCCGGGTGATGAAGACGCCACAGCGGGCTTTGTTGAAGGAGTCCCTGAAGCCGGGTCTTAGTCGCGCTTCGGCTTTCCGGCCTTCGCACGCTTACGTTCAATCTCTTTGGATTTGTCGCGATTGGGCTTGGGTCCACCGCGGCCGACAAAACTACGCCCTTTGCGGATCGGTTTGCCCGATTCATCCGTAACGCGCTTCGTGCGCGGCGGCAGAGACGCCGAAATCAGAGTGGCCCGCTCTTTGGCTTTTAACAGCCGCCATTTTCCCAGCGGCACATCGCCAAGCTCTAGCGGCCCAATGCGGATCCGCTGAAGGTCCGTCACGCGCAGACCGACCAGATCGCACATTCGGCGGATCTGACGTTTGCGACCTTCTTTCAGAATGAAGCGTAAAATCTGGCCTTCTTCGCGGGTGACTTTTGCCGGCTTCAAGCGCCGCTCATCCAGGCTCAGCCCATTGCGCAGCAAGGTCAGGCGACCATTGGTGATCTCGCCGCGTACTTCCACCAGATATTCTTTCTCGAGGCTGTGCTGTGGGCCAATGATCGCTTTCGCGAGCACGCCATCGTCTGACAGCAGCAATAGGCCATGCGAGTCCTGGTCAAGCCGCCCAAGCGGCGCAAGGCTCGCATCCTTGGCGGGGCCCGTCGTGCCATCCATGGCATTGGCTGTCTTCAGCAGGCGCACGGCTGGTACCTGGCCGTCTTCGGGTTGCGATGAAACATAATCGACAGGCTTGTTGAGGACCGCTGTGAACTTGCTGGCAATCGCGCGTTGGGCGACCTCCGCAAGCTTCAACACCTGTCCCGGTTCAATCTTGTGCCCTGGTCGTTCAATCAACACGTCGTCCACAAAGACTCCGCCGCCTTCGATCAATGCTTCGGCTTCGCGCCGCGAACATAGGCCGAGCTCGGCCATCCATTTGTTCACTCGAACCGGCGCATTGCCGCGATATTGATGTTCATCCGCCATGACCGCTCGTGTGGCCGCACGCACGGCAGGCGTCAATCGAGAAATGCCATATTGGGATATTCCCTTTTGCCCCGACTCCCTGCTAAAGCCGGGCTGAAAGTTTCAGGAGTGGCCATGAAAACCGCTGTGATTGTCTTCCCCGGGTCGAATTGCGACCGCGATGCCGAAGTGGCGCTGCATCAGGCAACAGGCCAAGCCCCGGCCATGGTCTGGCACAAGGACGGCACGATCCCTGAAGACACTGACTTGGTCATGGTGCCTGGCGGCTTTTCTTACGGCGACTATTTACGCTGCGGAGCGATGGCGGCGAACAGCCCGGTGATTGCTCAGCTACACGCACATGCGGCGCGCGGCGGATATGTTCTCGGCGTTTGCAATGGCTTTCAGATCCTCTGCGAGACCGGACTGCTGCCTGGCGCATTGATGCGCAATACGAGCCTCGACTTTGTCTGCAAGCCGCAGCCCCTGAAAATCGAAAGCGCGAACAGCGCCTTCACCAGCGCCTATTCCGGCGACACAGACGTGACCATCCCGATTGCCCATCATGACGGAAACTATGTCGCCGACGAAGCGACGCTGAACCAGCTCGAAGGCGAAGGCCGGGTGGCGTTTCGCTATATTGGCAATCCGAACGGCTCGGCGCGCGACATTGCTGGCGTGATCAGCGAGAATGGCCGGGTCATGGGGATGATGCCACATCCGGAACGCGCGATTGGCGGCCATGAAGGCGGCACAGACGGCCTCGGCGTGTTCGAAAGCTTGCTCTCAGCAGCCTAGCCTTTCCAATTCCTCCGGACACGCGCTATGGTCGCGTGAGGGGAGGGTCAAAACATGAGCTATTTACAGGAAACCAAAAACGCCGGTCGGCATATTTTTCCGGACCTGGCGCGCGCGTGGGCCTTGTTTGGCATCGCCTTGGTCAATGTCGGAATTATCGCCTGGCCGACGATGAAAGGCGGTTACGCCGCTGGCGGATTGGAAACCGGGATCGATCAAGCTGCCTTCTTCGGCGTAAATGCGCTGTTTTTGATGAAGTCCTACACACTGTTTTCTTTCATGTTCGGCGTGGGGTTTGCGTATCAGATGGGCTCGGCTGAGCGGAGCGGGGCCTCATTCTCCGGACGATATTGGAGAAGGATCGCTGGCCTATTTTTCTTTGCCGCGATCAATATCGTTCTGTTCTTCCAAGGTGACATTCTCTTCATCTATGGCGTGCTGGGTAGTCTGCTTTTCTTGTTCCGGAAATCGAACGCAAAGACGCTGATCAGATGGGCGATCTGGCTCTACGTCATTCAAGTCGTTCTGATTTTCATATTTGCAGGCTTCATCGCCTTAGGAGAAACGATGGACCCAGAGGCGATGGCCGCAGAAGCCCAGCAAATGGCGGACATGGGCGCAGAGGCCTACGCTGTCTATAGCGCCGGCAGCTTCACTGATACCGTGATCGCGCGCACCACCGAATGGGCGCAAAGCGTGTTTTTCTTCTTCTTGATCCAAGGCTGGGGCGCGATGTCCTTTTTCTTGTTCGGATTGGCCGCCGTCCGCAATGACACGATTGCACAGCCGACCGCGAAATTCTGGAGGACCAGTCGACGCATCTACTTGCCCATCGGGTTGGTGATCAGCGTCGCCGGCGCCTGGCTGATCTTAGAAGCGACGAGCATGATGGACTCCAAAATGATGTTTGGAATGGGTCTAATCGCGCTTGGAAGCCCGTTCTCGACCGCTGGGTATCTGGGCATCATTGCCAAATGGTCTCTGGCACCAGACGGGCCAATCAAGACGTTCTTCGCGCGCGGCGGGACGGCATCACTTACCGCTTACTTGATGCAGAATATGCTGTTCACGCTGATTTTCTATGGCTTCGCGCTCGGATTGTACGCCAAGCTTGGCGCTGCAACCGTAATCGGCATCGCAGCCCTGGTGGCGCTCTTCTCGATCGCCTTCAATAGCCTCTGGCGCATCGTGTTTAAGCGTGGGCCATTGGAGTACTTGCTGCGTAGCTGGACTTATTTAGGCACCCGCTAAAGCGCCTCTGCATGTTTTGGCTCAATCGCTTGTTGCGCGAGCTCGATATAGATTGCGCGAGCATCAGCGAGGAGTTCGAGGTCAAAACCGGATATCTCGCAATTATCTGCGCTACTCCTGAAAAAGCCGCGAAAATCGAGTCCCCTGACGTCCAGTTCTAAATGCGTCGCCAGCGCGTGAATCGTTTCTTGTGGTTTAGCTCGCAAAGAGTCCTGCGTGATGAATGTACACTTTTCCTGATGTTTTGAGATTTCCTGAAATGCGGTGATCCAATAGAACAGCCAGTAATTTACGTCCGTTAGGCTATACGGGTTTTCGCCCTGTCCTGGAAACGCAATTGGTCGATGCAGTGCGCCGAACTCTAAATGCCCGATATCCCGCATATATCTTTTGGCGAAAGCGTCGTCAGCGTGGCGACTGGCAAAATTCATATGCTGGCGATGCAGGGAGGCAGCATGCGCAGCCGGTCTTCGGATCGGAACAACAATCGCCGCGTCTGGAAAACCGCGATCAAGAAAATCCAATCGCGCAATGTTAGTATTGTTCTTTGAAACATAGCCAAGCGTGCCAATCATTCTGTCTTGGGACACGCGAAGTGTAACTATCTTGCTGAAATTTCGCCGCAGACGAGCGAGTTTTTCCTGATCAATATCAGCTTCAGACCATAGTTCTATCTGGTCGTTGCCATATTTGTCCGGCCAATACAGGCGCCATAGAATTTCATCAAACGCTTCGGGACTGTTGAGATCGATCTGCAGCCCATCCCCGTGCGCGCGCTCGCGACGCTGAACGACACGATTGCCGCTAATCTTAGACCACATCACCGGCGCGGGGATAAACGGCATGTCTCGATACTCATAAGTCGCCAATTGCGGCAGAGCGTGCATCGCATTGAGCAAGGCAGTTGTTCCGCCGCGTGCGAGTGAGGTTATGAAGATCGTGCGTGGCTTTTTGAGATGCGCCAACCGGTCGCGAGCGATCCAATCATCCAAAGTCGCGATCATTCTCGAAACCCAGGGCGACGAAAACGCCAATATGTGAACCAACTGATCCACGTTGGTGTAGGTGTCAGATACGGTTTCAACGCCAGCCAGTGTTTGAGGACGCAGTATCCTCATCACCATTGCGATCAATATCGCGACAACGCTGAGCCCGATAATAAAATCAGGGCGCATGAGCAGATTGAAGACATCAGTCGAATTGGTAATTGTCAGAAACTGAGCGACAAAGATAATGCCAATGGCAACGGCACAAGCCAGCACAACGCGCCATGCCATCGAAAATCCGGCCAGCAACAACGCTCCACCCGCCGCGCGCACCGCTTTTTCTTTTCTCGAATCCGGCAATTCTGGATCGAGCATGGCTGAGATGCCTTGCACGGAAATCACCAGAGTTTGCCGCCCCAGCGCGATCACTCCAGTTCGTGCAAATGACATCGCGAATGCGCAGACAGCGATAAGCGCGACCACGAAGACTGCGAATGAGTCCAAAGGGTTCACTCAGCTTCGTCGCCCTTTGTGCGCGAGAACAGGCGTTTGATCGGATACCAGACGAAGCCCGCCAGCAACAATATCGCGCCGAGCCCCACGGCGATTGTTAGCGCAACCGCCCCAAGTCCGGCACCTGGACCGATATAGGCGTAAGCGGGACTCGGTAAGAGCGCCGCCGCGAGCACGCCAAGGAGTATTTTGGAGTAGACATTCATCAGTCACACCTTTCTTTTGCTTTTTCAAAAAATGCTTTGTCCATATGTTCGGGAAGCATTTGAACATTGTAGACCCGGCCGTTCTTCATCTCGGATTGGCGAGCGTCATAACGCCAAACCAGACGGCCCGTTTCCGTATACTCAAGCACACGGCCCTGCTGCGAGGCTGCAACGAGCACATTCCCATTATCCAATCGCTCATGTGACCCAGTGACGTAGGAGAAAAATATCCGCTCGGCGTCTCTGCCAATCACTGTCCAGAGGGCACCTGTTTCTGGGTCGATCTCAACAATGCGGCTATAAGGAGTTTGCGTCGAATCGGATCCCAAGTGCGTCTGATTGTCATGAACTGAGATGGTCCCATCACGGGTAAAATCGGGATCATGCTGACGCACTGTGCGGCCAATATATGTCCATTTTATCTCTTGCGTGTTCGGGTCGATGACCAAAAGAGCATTCATATTGGCGAGCGAGACGACGAGGTCTCCTTCGTTGAAAACGGGTGAGTCGATACCGGCCGGGAAAGCCTCGACATCATTCAGGTGAAGCGTATCACCGTGAGTCCAAACATACGGTCCAGACGGCGCCCGCGAGAATAGAAGCCCGCTAAGCCCGTCATTGAGCATTGCTTCCATAAGGTTGATCGTCCGCAGAATGTTTCCGTCCAAATCGATTTGCTGGAGAAGGAATATCTGCAATGGCGTCCCATGGGCGATAAGTCCCGTCGGTCCCTCCATGATCCGCGACTCTGCCGACACCCAAAGCGTACCGTCCGATGCCAGATCGACCGAATGGTGGCCAAGATTATCGAGCTTCCACATGACGTCGCCGCAGACATCCATACGAAATGTACTTTGCCACTCAAAATTGGAAACAAAACTACCGTCTGGCAGGATCTCCAGCCCGTGCAAAAAGATGCTTTCGACAGGGCGTTGTTCGAAGTTTCCCTCACCTTTCGGCCAAATCTCTTTCCAGATCGGACGCCATTGATGAACAATTTCACCTTGACGATCGACAATGCGGATGACGGTGTGACGCGAGGCAATATCAAAAGAGAGAGCGATTAGTCCTGGCTGCTCTTGGCCCTCAAGCGGGAACTCTATCGGATTCGAATCTTCAGCCCGGACGGGATCCGCGAATAGGTATTTGTCCAGCGGATTAATCACCCCCAGTATTTGCGAGCTAACCCAAGAAATCTGCGGCATGGGCGGCAAATAGTGCCTTTGCGCTTTCACGCCATAAAAGAACACGCCAATTGCGACGAGACAAAAAAGGGAGAATTGGAAAACGAGTCTCGAGAAGGTCATGCCAATACTGGCCTCCGACAAGTCCCCTTGCAGGAAATGCCGGATCTAATCGCAAACGCTTAAATAATCGTATTGATCTCGCCGGATTCGCCAATTGAGAATGTCTCTGTGTTTCTATGTCTCTCAATTGCCATGTTTTGTAATCCGGCCGTCGAAACGGCTACGCCTCGGGAGACTCACGAAACTCAAGCAAAAACGCCCTAGCGAATCCCTCTCGCAAGCGTTAAAGCGCGCGCATGACTGATACATCTGCGATCACTGCCGCCATGCAGGCCGAACAAACCGAAATCGACGCTGCCGGACATGGCATCAATGCTGAGGAGTGGCAGCGTCTGGTCAACCGGCTCGGCCGAAACCCGAATCTGGTTGAACTCGGCATCTATTCGGTGATGTGGTCAGAGCATTGCTCCTACAAGTCTTCGCGGCGCCATCTGTCAAAGTTTCCGACCAAGAATAAGCATGTCATCCAGGGCCCAGGTGAGAATGCTGGGGTGATTGATATTGGCGACGGCCAAGCGGCGATCTTCAAAATGGAGAGCCACAACCACCCGTCTTATATCGAGCCCTATCAGGGCGCAGCGACCGGCGTGGGCGGCATCCTGCGCGATGTCTTCACTATGGGCGCGCGTCCGATTGCGCTGGTCAATGCGCTGCGATTTGGCGACCCGAGCCACCCCAAGACCAGAAGCCTGGTTGCCGGTGTCGTGGCCGGGATTGGCGGCTATGGAAATTGTGTCGGCGTGCCGACTGTTGCTGGAGAGACCGAGTTTCATAGCGGCTATAATGGCAATATCCTGGTCAATGCCATGGCCGTTGGCCTCGCTGATCAGGACAAGATTTTCTATGCCCGCGGCGCGACGCCCGGCAATCCGATTTTCTATGTCGGATCGAAGACGGGCCGCGATGGCATTCACGGCGCGACCATGGCCTCGGCTGAATTCTCTGAAGGCGACGAGGATAATCGCCCAACTGTGCAAGTTGGCGACCCGTTCACTGAAAAACTGCTGATCGAAGCCTGCCTCGAATTGATGGCAACCGATGCCATTCAGGCCATACAGGATATGGGCGCTGCCGGCCTGACCTCGTCTTCTGTCGAGATGGCCGATAGCGGCGGCGAGAATGGCGAAGGCATTGGCGTTGAAATGGACTTGGACAAAGTCCCGCAACGCGAAACCGGCATGAGCGCTTATGAGATCATGTTGTCGGAAAGCCAGGAGCGTATGCTCATGGTGCTCTATCCCGACAAGATCGACGTCGCCAAGAAAGTTTTCGACAAATATGATCTCGACGCCGAAGTGATCGGCATGACAACCGATAGCGGCCATATGGTGCTCAAGCAGTTTGGCGAGACCGTCTGCGATATTCCCGTCGCGCCGCTGGCCGAAGACGCGCCGAATTATGACCGGCCCTGGGTCGAGCCCAAGAAACGCGCGCCGCTGGATATCAGCAAATACCCAGAGCCAGAAGACTATGGCGAGGTGCTGCTGAAGCTGATGTCCTGCCCGGACATGGCGTCGAAGCGCTGGATCTGGGAACAATATGATCGCCACGTCATGGGCGACACGGTGGACAGCTCACAGTCGCAAGGCAATGCCGCGATTGTCCGCATCCATGGCACCAACAAGGCGCTGGCCATCACGTCTGATTGCACGCCGCGCTATGTCGCTGCTGATCCGTATGAAGGCGGCAAGCAGGCCGTGGCTGAGGCCTATCGCAACCTTTCCGCGGTTGGCGCCAAGCCAATCGCGATCACGGACAATCTGAATTTCGGCAATCCGGAAAAACCGGAAACAATGGGCTATATCGTCAAAGCGATTGAAGGCATGGCGGAAGCCTGCCGTGAGCTCGATTTCCCAGTCGTGTCGGGCAATGTCAGCCTGTATAATGAGACGGACGGGATCGCCATCCCGCCCACGCCTGTTGTCGGCGGCGTTGGGTTGATTGAGGACCTGGACAAGGTTGCGACACTGAAGGGCGCGCAGCCGGGGGATGTCTTGGTTTTGATCCATGGCCAGCTGGATGAAGACCCTTGGCTAGGCGCATCCTTGTTCGAAAGAGAAATATTGGGTCAAGAAATCACCGCGCCGCCACCTGTAAACCTTGGCTTTGAACAAAAAAATGCGGACTTTGTTCGACGCCTGATCGGCGAAAAATGCGCAAGTGCTATTCACGACATTTCTGATGGCGGCGTCGCGTGCGCCATGGCCGAAATGGCATTGTCATGTGGCACCGGGATCCAATTCGGATTTCAGGGCGACCAGTCGGACCTCTCTGAACTGTTCGGAGAGGATCAAGGTAGATACCTTATCTCATTGCCGGAAGCGAAGCTGGACCAGTTTGAGGCTTTGGCCATATCAGCTCAGATCGGATATCTGGTTTTCGCGAGTGTCGAAGGCGAGGCAATTGATGGGATTACGTCTAGCGGAAAGCGTTTGCACGTTTCACTCGCCACCCTCCGCGAAGCGCACGAGGGCTGGTTGCCGACTTATATGAGCAAGGTTGACTAAGGCCCCTGGGCCCCGGATCGCTTGGCGTCCGAGGTGACAAATTGGGTCCGATCTACAAAATTGTCATCCCGGAAAATGCGCTAGCATTTATCCGGGACCCAGTCTTTTAGAACGCTGGGTCCTGGATATTTTCGCTGCGCAATTGCGCGAGAAAAGCGGATCAAGCGCTGGCCTCGCGACTGGAAACTCGATCTGATCGAGAAGCACAACCCAGACTGGGCAGACCTCGCCGATCAGCTTCAAGATGCGATCTGAAACACAGGCCTAGATCAGCTCATAATCCTCAAGTTTCACCTCAGCTACCGCCGCTGCATAATCGCGTGTGTGCGAGGACCAGTTCTGGGTGATCTTGCCATGCTCGTTCTTGTACCAGCTATTGCAGGCCGGATCAGCCCACACGGTTTTCTCAAGATCAGCTTGCACTTGCGCGTTGAACCGATCTTGCGCCGCCCGGGTTGGCACCATCGCGGCTTTGCCAGCCTCGCCAAGGCCATCCAGCGCTTTCACCGCATACTCGACCTGGCGCTCAAGCATGAACGTGATCGCATTGTGCCCGAGATTGGTGTTCGGGCCGTAAAGGACGAACAGGTTCGGGAAGTCTGACACAGTTATACCCAGATAGGCTTCCGGATAGTCGCTCCACACCTGGTTCAAGCGTTTGCCATCGCGCCCTTGGACGTCGACGGACCAGCGCCAGCCGGTGGTTTCGAACCCCGTCGCATAAGCAATCGCATCGAGATCATGGTGGGTGCCAGACGCCGTCTGGATGCCGGTGGCATCGATGGTCGCGATGCCGTCTGTCTCCAACGTGACATTATCCTTGGTGAGGGCGGGGAAATAATCGTCCGAAATCAGGATCCGGCGGCAACCAATCGGATAGTCCGGGGTCAGTTTGGCGCGCAGATCAAGGTCGTTGACCTGCTTTTCGAGATGGTTGATCGCGATGCGGTGATAGGCGTCGCGGCCTTCAGGCGTCCACTTGAAAGCCTGCCAGAAAAACTCATCAGCCTGCTCGTAGATGATCTCGCGGTTCATCGCGCCAATCTTCATCGCCAGCTCCGGATTGGTGCCCAGCAAGGCGCCTTCCTCGGCGCTCATCGCAACATCATTGCGCGGGATGACCCAGTTTGGACTGCGCTGGAACACGACCAGTTCTGCAGCGGTTTCAGCCAATTCCGGAATGACTTGCACAGCGCTCGCGGCGCAGCCGATTATGCCGACACGTTTGCCTGTCATGTCGATGGAGTGATCCCACTGGGCCGAATGCGTGATCGCGCCCTGGAAGGCGTCTTTGCCGGGAATGTCCGGCCAGTTCGGCCGATTCAACTGACCGAGCGCGCCAATCACGGCATCGCCTGAATAGGTCGCGCCGCTTGCCGTTGTGAGGGTCCAGGTTTTTGCGGCTTCGTCCCAAACCGCGCTGGTCGCTTCATCGTCCAGCTTCACATTCGGCCGCAACTGATAGCGGTCTGTGATCTCCTCCGCATAGGCCTGGATTTCGGCGCCTTGCGGATAGGCCCGGCTCCAATTGACGCTTTGCGCAAAGCTGAACTGATACAGCGCGACCGGTACATCGCAGGCGACACCAGGATAGGTATTCTGCGCCCAGGTCCCGCCAACACGGTCCAACTTCTCGACTATCGTAAATGTGTGACCCGCTTCCTGAAGCTTGATCGCCGCGCATAGGCCGCCAAGGCCCGCGCCAATGATAAGGACGTGCTTTCCCGCCATGGCTGAATTCCTCCGTCATCTTTTATTTTGATGACACGATGGCGGAACCTCGCCTCAAGGCAAGGGTCACGCAGGGAAAACGAGCGCCGGCATCAAATGACGGAATTAGACGCCCCTGGCCGTCTCTCGCGCCGGGTGGCGTGGATACACGCCAAGGATCTTGATGGAATTGGAGAAAAAGCCGAGCTCTTCCAGGGCCAATTGCACTGGGCGTTCGTCTGGATGGCCTTCGATTTCGGCATAGAATTGCGAAGCGCTGAATGAGCCTTCAATCTGATAGCTTTCCAGCTTGGTCATGTTGACGCCATTGGTCGCAAACCCGCCAAGCGCTTTGTACAATGAAGACGGGATATTGCGGACCTGGAACAGAAACGCCGTCATGGTCGGCCCATCTTTCGGTCCAAGGTCAAGCGGCTCACGCGCCATAATCACAAAGCGCGTCGTATTGTGCGCCGCATCCTCAATATCACTAGCCAGGATTTCGAGGCCATATTCCTCGGCCGCAAGTCCGGGCGCGATTGCCGCCGCCGTCGCATCCGCACGCTCTGCCACTTGCCGCGCGGCGCCGGCCGTATCCGCTGCGGTCCGGGCCTGAATGCCGTGCTCGCGCAGGAAGTTCCGGCACTGGCCAAGCGCCATGACATGGCTATAGGCGCGCTCAATCTCATCCAATTTGGTGCCCGGCAACGCCATCAACTGGAACCGGATTCGCATCAAATGCTCGCCAATCATGTGCAAGCTGGTCGCCGGCAGCAAATGGTGAATGTCGCCAACTCGGCCAGCAATGGTGTTTTCAACCGGAATCATTGCGAGTTTGGCATCACCGCTTTCGACTGCGGAAATAACGTCTTCAAACGTCCGGCAGGGCATCGGTTCGAGGTCCGGGTAGACGTCCTTGCAGGCAATATGGGAATTGGCCCCGCGTTCGCCCTGGTATGCTATCTTGCCTTGCGCCATCGCCGCGGCCTCCAAACTGTTGATCGGTCCTATCTGGCAACAGGATCGACTTGAAGATCTGGCTGTCCGACCTGCGCGCATTCGCCGCTGAAAACGGTAACGCGCGATCTGCCACATCTATATATATTGATTGCGAACGCATAGCGTGTCAGAAGGCGCGCGCAAGATTGGAAATTGAGGGATCACCGATGGGCGAACTCGGACTGAACAAAATATTCGGGGCACTTCTGGCTGTCGCGCTCGTTATTATGGGCCTCAGAGAAGTCTCTATGATTGTTTTCGGCGGTGGTCATCATGCCCATCACGAATACGAATCACTGAACGCGTGGGCAGAGTCGAACTTCAAGGGTTATCGCGTGAATATCGCTGAAACTGGCGGCGGCGGCGAAATCATCGAAGAAATCTACGACCTTGGCGCGCTGCTTTTGGGCGCTGACCTGGCTCGCGGCGAGCGCAGTTTCAAAGCCAAATGCGCCTCGTGCCACACAGTGGAGCAAGGTGGATCGAACGGCACCGGACCGAACCTTTACGCAACCATGGGCGCTGCCAAGCAAAGCCATGCCGGATTCAATTATTCAGGCGCGCTGAGCAATACTGAGGGCGACTGGAGCTGGGAACGTATGGATGCCTGGCTTGAAAACCCATCAAGCTATGCCCGCGGCACAAGCATGGCTTTCGCCGGTCTAAAACGTGATGATGAGCGCGCCAGCGTGCTCGCTTATCTCGCATCTTACAGCCCGGATGCGCCTGCTGCGCCGGAACCGCTTCCGGAAGTGGTCGCTGAAGGCGATGCCGAAGAGGCCGCTGGCGACCTGGCAGAGACCGACGAAACCGTCATTGATGGCGGTGAAACCAGCCCTGTCGAAGAGACCGCGATAGCTGCCGAAGCAGCAGCTGATCAAGCCATTGAAGAGGCTGCCGATGCAGGCGCCGGTGCTATCGCAGACGCAACGGTTGCAGCAGAAGAAGTGGTCGAAACCGTGAACGAAGCTGCCACCGATACCGGCGATCAAGTAACGGATGTGGTTGAAGACGTCGCTGAGACCGTCGCAGACGCGCCAGCCGAGATCGCAGACGAAGCTGCCGACGTGGTCGAAGAGGCTACGCCTGAAGAGTAAGCCAGGCCGGCTCAACCCCGCGCAATTCATTCAAATTTACACGGCGAGCCGCCAAAGGCTCGCCGTATTCATTTGCGATACGGGCAATTGCTGGTCGCAACGGCTCCTTGATGGTGCTCATGAAGGTACCATTGGCATGCAGCAGCGTTTCTGAATCCAGCATGATCCCGACATGGCCTTTCCAATAGACCAGATCATTACGCCGTAGCGCCCCAGGGGCGGTCCAGTCCGCAAGCGGATCCCCGAACCAGTGGTTTTGCATGTCGCTGTCTCTCGGGCAGGCGACACCACAGGCACCAAATGCGATTTGCACCAATCCAGAGCAATCAAGCCCCAGGCAGTCGCGGCCACCCCACAGATACGGCGTTCCTAGGTAGCGCTCTGCGACACTCGCCGGATCGGATTCCAAATCATCAATTGGCGCAACCAGATGCTCAACAATCCAACCAGCGCGCTCAAACTTCAGGTATCGCCCTTGGCGATCGCCCGTCGCGGTGAGCCGGGCGCCAATTCCAAGAACAAAATGCGGCGCCGCAGAAATCTTCGGCGCAGCGTAAGTGTGCAACCTGGCGGCGTGAACACGGTGAGTCACTTTAAGGACCGGCGCTGACAACGCTGCCATCAAGGCCCAACCAACATAGCCATCCGTATGGGCTTGAACGAGGCCGAATTCTCCCTCTTCATGATGCAATGTCACGGTTTCGCCATGCAATGCCTGGCTGACTTGTGTGGCATCAGAAGATGGGGCTTTGCGAAGCGCGGTCACGCCGGCGCTGACTTGCATAAGCTGCTCGCTGCCGCCTGCAGGCAATACTAGTCGTTTGTCATCATAGGGCAGCATCGCTCACCTCGTTAAATCCGAGATCATGGATATAACCTGAAAACCAAGGAATTGTTTAGGCGACCGCGCGTTTTGTATCACTGGCAATGTGACCATCAATCTCGCCAGCTTCTGCCGCTTGGATTCGCCCACCAAACGAGCGGAGCCAATCCATGCCTTCGGTTGTTCGCTCAATATGGATGCTGCGCAGATCATTCTCATCCGGGATGCGTTTGATCAGAAAATTGCGCTCGAGAACATCGAGCGCCCGGGTCACAGCGGGTTTGGCGATACTGAGATGGTTAGACAGTCCGCGCACTGTGTGCGGACCCGGCGTCAAAGCGACCGTCATCAAGACCGCTTGCTGGCGCGCTGTCATGTCCGACTCGTCGCTGCGAACATAGGCCGTCAACGCACAGCGCCATAGGTCTAGTGCCTGCCTTTGTGTCATCGCCATTTTCGCTCACCTCAATTCGTTTGGTTAGCGAATCAGAATCCGATTTGCGACTCGCGTAAAGAGTCGAGTTAATTTTTTAGGAAGATATTTTGGGGGCCAAACCTGGCATTCCAAACATCGCGAGTTGCAGGCTTCGCGCAATCCGCTCAGCCCGCTCCATGAAGTAAGGCACAACGGGCGGCGAAGGGGCGATCTCGTTCAATGTGTCCTCGAACAGCGACAACCAGATTGCAAAGTCAGCCTTGCTTACATTGTCCAGAGCCTGATGCGCGGGCACAGGTTTACCATTATACCGTCCGGAGTTGAGCGCGACCGCCGACCAGAAGTCTTTCATTTTTGGCAAATGCTCGTCCCAATTCTCGATATGGCCCGCGAAAATGGGGCCGAGCGTTTCATCGGCGCGGACGCGGGCGTAGAACGTTTCGACGAGATTGGAAATGAAGGCCTCATCAATGCCAAGCTCAGCCGCGTGCGCCTGGATTTCAGCGCGCCGCTGATCTGCACTGCGAACACGATACGTCATCGATAGAGCCTTAGAGAACAAGAAGCAGCGCGTACAGGACAGTACGCGCTGCTGACATTCGTAATTGTCCCTAGAAATTCAGGACTTTTGCGTATCGGACATGCGGCAGGGATTTGAGCTGCTTGACCATGTCTGTTGACGGTTCGGTATCGATTCCAATCAAAGCAATCGCTTCGCCACCAGCATCCGTTCGGCCAAGGTGGAAGGTTGCGATATTGATCTCTTCCTTGCCCAGAAGGGCTCCGAGTGACCCGATAAAGCCGGGCTTATCGAGATTGTTTACGTAAAGCACTGTGTCGCTGAAATCGCCCTCAAGCGCCATACCTTTCACTTCGACGATGCGCGGTTGTCCTGCGATCAGAGTGCCCGCCAACGACCGCCAGCCTGGTTCCGGGTCATTCTCAGTGCGTTTGGTCAGAACCTTGATCCGGATCAAACTGTCATAGACCGGGCTTTCCTCGGTTTTGGTCTCTGCCAGCTTCACACCGCTTTCTTGCAGGATTGCGGGCGCTGAGACCATATTCACGTCGCCGCGCGATGCCCGCAGCAAACCGGCCAGAGCTGCCGCTGTCAGAGGCTTGCGATTGAGCTCCGCTACTTCGCCTTCATATTCAATGATGACTTCTTCGAAACCATAATCACTGATTTGACCGGCGAACAGACCGAGCTTTTCTGCCAAAGCTGCGAATGGTTTCAATCGAGGCGCTTCGTCAGCCGTGATGGACGGCATGTTCAGCGCATTGGTGACTGCGCCCGTGAGAAGGTAATCGCTCATCTGTTCCGCGACTTGCAAAGCGACGTTTTCCTGCGCCTCCGATGTCGCCGCGCCGAGGTGCGGGGTGGCGATGAAATTCGGGGCACCGAACAGGACATTTTCCTTGGCCGGCTCTTCCGCGAACACATCAAACGCTGCCGCCGCAATATGCCCGGATTTCAAGCCTTCAGCGACCGCTGCCTCGTCAACCAGGCCCCCGCGGGCGCAATTGACCAGGATCAACCCTTTCTTGGTCTTGGCCAGCGCTTCAGCAGACAAGATGTTGCGCGTCTGATCGGTCAGAGGGGTGTGCAGCGTGATCGCATCGGCGCGGGCCAGCATGGCATCCAGATCAGCGGCTTTTTCGACGCCAAGCTCAATCGCCCGCTCTTCGGTCAGGAACGGATCATAAGCGAGCACTTTCATTTGCAGGCCTTTGGCGCGCTCGGCGACGCGGGCGCCGATATTTCCGCACCCGATCAGGCCAAGCGTCTTATAAGACAGCTCTGTTCCCATGAACGCTTTCTTCGGCCACGCGCCAGCTTGCGTCCCGGCATTCGCAGCCGGGATCTGGCGCGCCGCAGCGAACATCATCGCGATGGCATGTTCAGCCGTGGTGACGGCATTGCCGAACGGCGTATTCATAACGACAACGCCTTTGCCGGTTGCGGCTTTGATGTCGATATTGTCGACGCCAATCCCAGCCCGGCCAATCACTTTCAGATTGTCCGCCGCAGCGATGACTTCCGCGTCTGGCTTGCACGCCGAGCGCACGACCAGGCCATCAAATTCAGGAATTTTGGCGATCAGCTCATCTTTACTGAGGCCAACCGCGGTTTCGGTTTCGAGGCCGCGATTGTGGAAGATTTCCACCGCGGCGGGGGCGAGTTTATCTGCAATCAGAACTTTAGGCATCTGTTTCTCCAAGGCGCCAGTCGGCGCGATCTAATCTGTGAACAAGGCAGTCATCGTCATCGAACAGACGACGACCAATCGGTCGGAAGCCCAGGCGCACATAGAAGCGGTGGGCGTCCGTGTTGGAATTCAGGGGGTCAATGACAATCGCTTCGACGTCCGGCGCTGCGAAAGCGCGGTTGATCGCTATGGTCATCATTTGCGTGCCATAGCCCTTGCCCAGACAATCAACTTCACCGATCCAGATATCCATGGCGCGCAAATTCGGCGGACAATCTGTCCCCCAATAATGTGTGCGTTCCAAGGCTGGATCGATAACTTGCATGGCCCCAATCGGGCGCCCGTCGACTTCAGCAATGAAAAAAGCGCTGGCCGGATCGGCGTCGCTGATTTCTTCACGCCACTCAGCATCCTCGAACGCGACATCGGCGTCGGGGTCATCGCTGGTCGCAGCAATCACATGAGGGGCGAGGTCCCATCGTTCGAGATGAGGCACGTCCTCTGCCGTGGCAGGTCGGAGCTTGAGTGTCATGGCCTGGGCCTGCGAGCGGCTAAAGCGCAGCGAGCTCTTCAGCGAAGGTCCAGTCGAGCCATGGCGTCAGTTTCGCAACATCGTCCGGCTCTACGGTCGCACCGCACCAGATACGCAGCCCTGGAGGCGCCTTGGCATAGCCATTGGCGTCGAAGCAGGCGTCTTCATTCTCGAGACGTTTCATCATGCGTTTGATGAAATCGCGCTGGGTCGGCTCGTCCATTTTGACAAAGGTTGGATGCACCAGCGACAGCGTGACACCCGTGTTCGAACGAACATCATCATCGGCACACAGGAACTCAACCCAGTCTGTCTTGGCGACCCAGTCCGTGAGGATTTGCAGCGAGCGGTCAGACCGCGCCTTGAGGCCTTGATAGCCGCCGCATTCTTCAGCCCAATCGAGCGCTTGCAGATAATCTTCTGTGCACAGCAAGGACGGTGTGTTGATCGTATTGCCTTCAAACAAGGCCTCGTTCAGCTTGCCGCCTTTGGTCATCCGGAACAGTTTCGGCAACGGACGATCAGGCTTGTAGCTTTCGAGCCGGCGCACCGCATTCGGGGACAGGATCAGCATGCCGTGGGCCGCTTCGCCGCCCAGCACTTTTTGCCAGCTATACGTCACCACATCGAGCTTTTCCCACTCCATGTCCTGCGCAAACACAGCCGAGGTTGCGTCACAAATCACCACGCGATCAGGATTAGGCTTAATCCAATCCGCGTTCGCGATGCGGACGCCAGACGTCGTTCCGTTCCAGGTAAATACGATATCCGCATCATCGCGGGCTTGCTCAAACGGCGGCAGGACGCCGTAATCGCCGACATGGATGTTACAATCCTGGAGCTTGAGCTCATTCACCGCGTCCGTGACCCAGTCCTTGCCGAAGCTTTCCCAGGCAAACACGTCAACTGCGCGCTGGCCGAGCATTGACCACATGCACATTTCAACCGCGCCTGTATCGGATGCCGGGACAATCGCAACGCGATACCCTTCTGGCAGGCCGAGAATATCCTTGGTGCGATCAATCGCCTGTTTCAGCTTGGCTTTCGCGGTCACAGAACGATGCGAGCGCCCAAGCGCTGCGGTCTCAAGTTTTTGAAGCGAGAATCCGGGACGTTTTGCCGTCGGTCCGGACGAAAAGAGTGGACATGCGGGACGCATGTCGGGTTTGGCGACATCAGTCATCTGTTTGTACTCCTATCCTTACAGATAGGCTGACCTTCGTTGGGGAAGGCTGGCCCACGGCGCATATGGATGAGTGGGCGACAGATAGCAAGGAAAGATTGCGTGAAGAGGGAAATGTGAAGGCAAGTGACGGGATTTGTGGTGCGGGAATCGCGAGTTGAGCGGCTTAAGTCGCCTTGACTAAGACGCCCAATGAGAATTGATTCCGCGGTTCGGTGTTTTGAGCTTACGAACAAATCCCTGGATATTTTCGTGCGACATTGGCAGGTTGTTACGGGTTAAGGGGAACGCGTATGTCACTGGAAACCATCTACTACATAACGCAAATCATCGCCGTCGCGGCAGTTGTTGCGTCTCTGATCTTTGTTGGCATTCAGATCAAACAACAGCGCGACGATGCGCGACTGACAGCGATGCGGGATGTGCATAAGGAATGGCGCGATCTGATGCGCTATCTGATCGAGAACCCGGACATAAATAATCTCATGTGGTTCAAGGCGCGCCCGGAAGGCTTTGCCGCACTGACGCCGGAGGAGTCGCTTCGCGTCGTTCAGCATGGCGATATTTTCATGAATTACATGCAGGAAACCTATCGTCTGCATAAGTCAGGCCGCCTTGATTCCGCGCACTTTCTCGCCGTTCAGAAAAAACTCTCCAACCTTCTGGATGCCAAAGGTGGACAAGAGCTTCTCCAGGCCTTGCTGCCAGATTATACGGAGGACTTTCGAGAGTACATTCTTGATGTTGTCGCGAACCTTGGAACCCAAGAAGCTGACGAGTATGACCGCACCCGCGACCAGATTGTTCTCGGTGCAGGTTCTAAAAATATCGTTCCACCGCACCGCCTAAAGCCAGGCAGTCCGGATGCCGGCGATGAGGATGACGGACCAAATCATGGGGAGCCAGGCGTATGACCGAGGAAACGACTGAGACACAGCCAAGCCGCTTTACTCTGGAAAGCATTTATCAAATCACGCAGATCATCGCATTTATCGCCATCATCGCCTCGCTGTTCGCGATCTATAGCCAGATTAATCAGGCTACGAAAATGGAACGAGCCGCAGCAGAGCGCGAAATGACGCAAAGGGTTGCGGACTATGCACGAGATTTCGAGTTTGACGAAACGGGCCCGTTTCTTATCGCATTGCATGATTGGAACTCTGCGAACTACGAGGCGCGCTTTACGGTCGACAAGAAAGTTACGGAGTATTTCACTATTACAGCGGCGTCCTGGAGAATGCACAAGCAGGGCTTTATCAGCGCAAACACCCTTTTAGCGGATGAGGCTTACTTGATCTCGTTATTACGAACACCTGGTGGCCAAACATATTGGGCCTATAAACAGCACCGGCTTGTAACTGATTATGTCGACTATCTGAACGCAAGGATGGATGCGTTGGAGCCTGATTTTCCAGACATGTTTGAATCCGAGCCACATTTGACTGAACGGCTGAATGACCTGCTGGCCGCGCAAGGCGAGCGTACATCCGTTGATACTGCCCTGACCGGAAATGAGCTCGTCGAATGACCCTCGAAACCATCTACTATCTTAGCCAGATAATGGCCGTAGTTGCGATCGTTGCGTCTCTTGTCTTCGTGGGGATTCAGATCCGTCTAAGTACGCAGCAGGCTAAGGCGGATGCAGCGGATACGGCGCATCGCGCAATTCAGGACTGGTATCAAAGTGCGACCCCGGAACAGGTGGCCTTGAACGCACGGGCGATGCGGGATTTTTCGTCGCTTAGCGGCGAGGAACAACAACTGGTCTACCTTTTTGGTATGCGAATGTTGATGAACCTGCAGGAGGTTCATGCCAAATGGTCGGATGGATCATTTCCAGACGACCGCTGGCAGTTCTGGGATGCCTGGGCATCGAGTATCATGTCGCCGCTGATCAAAACAATCTGGGCAGACCGAGGGTATCTGTTCTCGGCGCGCTTTCGGGACTATTTCGACAGAAAAGTCGCTGAGCAAGGCACGCAGAGAGAAGGCTCGGTCTGGGGACTTGCGAGCGAACAGGCAGAGCGCGCAAGTGATGCGCCAAGCCAGGAAATTCCGACAGGCCACGAACCAGAAGGATGACCCTCGAACCCGAACGTCCTAAAAACGCCCCACTTAAGACGCTGATCGCTTTTGGCGTTATGCTTCCTCAATCTTCGCTTCGATATTGGGAGCGGCTCCGCCGTTGGCGGCGCTCTTCAGGTCGGAATCGATTTTGAACAGCGGGAACATTTTGTAGAATTGGCCCACGCTGATCGGATCGCTTCTCATACGCTCATCGATGGCGTCGACCACATGATTGGCGTACGCTACTTTCGCATCATTCCAGTATTCAGAGCCTCCTGGCGTTCCAAGATGCATCGCGGCGAATGCAATGAATTTCACCCCTGAGTCTTCGTCTATAAGCCCTTCTCGTTTCATGAAACTGGCTTGCTCTGCCATCACAATAACCTTCACGATGTACTGCATGAACTCAGCTTTTTCTTTCGATGAAGCACTTTTGAAGTCCAAGAGGCAGTTTTGAACACTCTCCAATCCTGAGGGATTTGATAGCATTGCGTCGAACCATTCAGTTGTCTTTAGCAGAATCTCGCGTTGATTTTCGGCTTTTGCGAGCGCGTGATCTTTTCGTTGCTGAATGAATATGGCGATCAGAGAGCCAAGGATCAGAACCACAGCAATGATCTGCGTGATGTAGTACGTGGTTTCGAGAGACATAGCGGTCCTGAGTTGAGTATTCGCTTTTGGCAAAAGAGAAGGCATGAAACCAATCTCGTCAACTTGGATGCCTAAAGAGGCAAGTCCACGAGAGGCTTAAAATCGCCCCAAGTGAGCCATTCGTTCTATGCTCGCCGTGGGGAGCGGTGGGAAAGACGGGCCTTAATCCGACCGGGTTCATGGGCGCGTATAGTCCAACCCATGATCATCCATCGCTATCTCTTGGCTCATTACCAACAAGTCCCAGTCTATTTCTGGCCGATCCTGTTCTTTGAGCTCTGGCGGGTGGATCGATGGAGCGCCGAGACAGGGCGACAGGCTTTTGCACAAGTCGATCGCTATGGCCGGGCCTGGGTGCCTTATTTCGAAGGCATGGCCCGGAATTTTGCGGCGTATGATATTGCGACGCGGTTTTATTCGCCGAGTGATGTGGATGAACTGTGCCCGGATGTTTTCGAGCGGGCGGTCGCCACGCTTTCCGTTGACGCTTGCGAAGACAGCGGTCCAGGGACGAATATCACCAATCGTGGAAGTGGCAGGTTCATGCCATGGATACCTGCCTGCGCAGGTATCAGCGGAGTTGGAACGCGCGTGCGTCTGGAGCCGGGATAGCGCTCCACCCCTAAATCCAGAAAACGCTGCATCCTGAGCCTGTCTTCGACTTGATCGGGGATCGAAGGATAAGACGGCGCTTATCGAAAGCTCTCACCCTTACTTCAACTCAATCTCCAAGCCCGGACGTGCGATTCAGCGCGAGTCCGGCCACGGGTGCTGCGCTCCCCTGGGATGAGCCAGTCGCGGAAACGAAAAACGCTCTCGCATGATTTGCAAGAGCGCTTGAAACGCGTTTGCTTTTAGAAGCTTAAGCGGCGACGGCGACTTTGCCTTCCGCGCCTGGCATCTGGTCGAGCAGGAAATCGTGGAACGTCTCAGCCCGCTGGATGAAACGGTTGAAAGGCAATTTGGCTTTGAAGACAGCTTGCGGGGCAACATTGGCGCCGCATTTCAGGGCCGTCACGACCGCTTGATCGCGCTCCGGCTGAGCCGAACAAACCGCGATGCGGTGTTTGCCCATATTGGCGACGCGCGCGATGGTCATATCCCCATCGAAGCTGTCAGGCAGAGTCAGGTCGAGTACGACCAAATCAAAGCGCTCCAGACGCAAGCGATTTTCCGCTTCCATCAGGGTCGTTGCCATCACAAGATCAACTGGCACACGTGCGCGCGCGGCTTTGTCTGCTGCCACCAGCAGAAGCTCGCGAACCGGCTCGTGATCTTCGACCCAAAGAACTTTCATCAATATTACCCTTATGACTCTACAGTGTTTCCCCGGCGCTTCTCGCCTTGCCCTCTTCTGAAACCTACATTGCCATGAGGGGATTACGGGATGGTAAAGCGAAAGTGACCAAAGTGTTGACAATGCTACAGATCTAGCCGCGCTGAGCCCGATTATCGCCAATCTGGCATGAACTATGATAGAGTTGTCACAAAGGCCTCCACAACCAATGGAGACGGGAGTTCATGACCAGCAAAACGCTACCTGCCGCGACGACGCATGCCGCATTTCTGGCTGAGCTGGAAGCCAGCGACGATCATATTGTTGATCGCCTCATAAAAGAACGTTGCCCAAGTTTTGTGGATCATTGGTCGTGGCCAGCGATCCGGCCCGTGCTTTACAGCGTGCTCGGATATGATCGCGCCTGTCGAACGACGGAGCACTTGCAAACGCTGAGCGGCGGCGACAGTTTTGACCATCTCGCCGAGGAATTGTCTGTTGATCTCACCCTCAATGCGATTGAACGAATGCCGAAGACCGGTCGGTTGGTCGTCGCCGCGAACCATCCAACAGGACTGGCAGATGGGGTTGCCGTCTGGGATGCGCTGCGCCGCGTGCGACGGGATATCGTATTTTTGGCCAATGCCGATGCCTTACGCGTTAATCCTGGTTTCTCGGATGTCCTGATCCCGGTCGAGTGGGTCATGGAAAAGCGTTCACCGGCCAAAACGCGAGAAACCCTGCGACTGGCCAAAGAGGCATTTGCGAATGAGAAATGCGTCGTCATCTTTCCGTCTGGAAAGCTGGCCAAGAAAATTGACGGCGTCCTGACAGAGCAGGACTGGATGCCAACTGTCGTCAGCCTGGCCCGCAAGTATAAAGCGCCGGTCCAGCCGCTAAACCTCCAAGCCAAGAATTCCTGGTTGTATTATTTCTTTTCGAAAGTGAATGGTGAGCTGCGCGACATCACATTGTTCCACGAATTGCTCAACAAACGTGGCAGTTCCTTCGAAATGACATTTGGTCCGTTAATCGACGCCGCCCGTTTCGAAGGCGACGCAAATGCCCACACACAGGCACTACGTGAGTATGTCTCGACGCACCTCACGGCTGGACCAGATGTGTTGTTCAAATCCGAGAAAGACTAGATCAGGCTTCTTTCACGTCCGCTGACAGCGACCCGTGGCAATGCTTGTACTTCTTGCCGGATCCGCAAGGACATGGCGCATTACGCGGCGTGCGCGCCCAGCTTTCTTCAGCCTGTGCGACCATTGCGTGCGGGGCTTGTTCCGCAACACTTTGAGGAGTCCCCGGACGTTGGTTTTCGCCGGTATCCGGGTCCAGACTGGTCTCGAATGTCTGTTGTGGCGGCGTCGGCACAGGGCGCGGCTGCGGCGGCTGCACTTGCGCCGTCATCAGCCAGCGCGTCACTTCCAGACGCATTTCAGACAGCATGTCATAGAACAGTTTGAACGCTTCTTCCTTGAACTCGTTCAACGGATCGCGCTGTCCATATGACCGCAAATGAATCACCGAGCGCAGCTGATCGATTTGCTGCAAATGCTGGCGCCACCGGCCATCAAGAACCTGCAAAAGGATCTGTTTTTCGATCGACCGGAATTGACCATCGGCGGCGAGTTTCGTCTTTTCGTCATACGCCGCATTCGCCGCATCACGGATGCGTTCGGCGATCTCCAGGTTGGCAACGCCTTCTTCACCAGCCCATTCGGCAATCGGCAACTCGAGGCCCAGCATTTCGGCGCAGCGCTCACGCAGGCCTTCAGTGTCCCACAGTTCTGCGTGGGCTTTTTCTGGCATGTGATGGGCAACGATGCCTTCAATCACTTGCTCGCGCATATCTTCGATTTCGTCCAGGACGCTGTCAGCACGCATGAAGTCAATACGCTGTTCAAAGATCACTTTGCGCTGGTCATTGATCACATCATCATATTTCAGAACATTCTTCCGGATGTCGAAATTGCGCGCTTCGATCTTCTTTTGAGACGTTTCGATCGCTTTATTCATCCAGGGATGCGTGATGCCCTCGTCTTCTTTGATCCCGAGACCTTTCATGATCGAATTCAGACGCTCGGCAGCGAAAACCCGCATCAGGTCATCATCAACTGAAATAAAGAATTTCGACTTGCCTGGGTCGCCTTGGCGCCCGGTCCGACCACGCAGCTGATTATCAATCCGGCGGCTTTCGTGACGCTCAGTTCCGAGCACGTACAGGCCGCCCGCTTCAAGCGCTTTTTTCTTGCCAGCCTCTGTTTCGGCTTTGATTCTGTCAGTGAGCAATTGCAATTCACTGTCGGACGGCTCGCTGCCGGTTTTTTCGACATGGGCTTTCACGGCTTCCGCCACGCGCATATCGAAATTGCCGCCGAGTTGAATATCCGTACCACGACCGGCCATATTTGTTGCGACCGTGATCGCCCCTGGAACACCAGCATTGGCAACGATTTCAGCTTCCTGGGCATGATGACGCGCGTTCAGGACTTTGTGCGGAATTTTTGCGGCTGTCAGATAAGTCGAAACAACTTCGGATTTATCGATTGAGGCTGTGCCGAGCAGAACCGGTTGCCCTTTGGCGCGGGCTTCACGGACTTCTTCGACAATTTCCTTATATTTTGCGCCAGCAACACGGTAGACAACGTCATCATCATCGATTCGCTGGATCGGCTTATTCGTCGGCAGTTCAAATGTCGCCAGCGAATAGATATCGCCAAACTCTGAGGCCTCCGTCATCGCGGTACCGGTCATGCCGGCAAGCTTTTTGTAGAGGCGGAAATAGTTCTGGAACGTGATCGAGGCCAAAGTCTGGTTTTCAGGCTTGATGTCGACGTTTTCCTTCGCCTCAATCGCCTGGTGCAGACCTTCTGAGAGGCGGCGGCCTTCCATCATCCGGCCCGTAAATTCATCGATCAGCATGACCTGATCATCTTTGACGATATAGTCTTTATCGCGATGGAAAAGCTTGTGCGCTTTCAGGGCCTGGTTCGAATGGTGGACAATCGAAACATTTGATGGATCCCAGAGTGACCCTTCGATGATCCCATCCTTGGTCAGGCGCTCTTCCATTTTTTCGAGGCCTTCTTCCGTGAAGACCACGGAGCGCATTTTCTCATCCAGATCGACATCTTCATCGTCGAGCATCGGGATCAGCGCATCAATTGTGCGATAAAGCTCTGAGCGATCATCGGTGGGACCGGAAATAATCAGCGGTGTCCGCGCTTCATCGATCAGGATCGAGTCGACTTCGTCAACAATCGCATACGAATGCTCACGTTGGACCATCTGATCGAGCGAATATTTCATATTGTCGCGCAGATAATCGAAACCAAACTCGTTGTTGGTGCCATATGTGATGTCACAGGCATAAGCGTCGCGACGGTCTTCGTCCGACATTCTGCCGCCGCCCGGCACTTCGCCGCGGATGACGCCAGTTGAAAGACCAAGGAAACTGTAAAGCTGGCCCATCCACTCCGCGTCGCGTGACGCAAGATAGTCGTTCACCGTCACGACGTGGACGCCCTTGCCGAGCAATGCGTTCAAATAGACGGGCAGCGTCGCAACAAGGGTTTTACCTTCGCCGGTCCGCATTTCCGCAATCGCGCCATTGTGCAGCACCATGCCGCCGAGCAATTGCACATCAAAATGACGCATACCAAGCGCGCGTTTCGCGCCTTCGCGGACAACCGCAAAAGCTTCATCAAGAATATCGTCGAGCGTTGCGCCATCTGATAGGCGTTTACGGAACTCATCAGTCTTGGCACGAAGTGCCTGATCCGAGAGCGCTTCGATCATTGGCTCTAGAGTATTGATCTTTTGCACACGACGGCGCATCGGCTTGAGTTTGCGATCGTTTACGGAACCGAAAATCTTCTGAGCTACGGACAACATTGAAGGGGATACCACACTGTTTGAATTGACCCTAGAAACCACGAAATACTTTCTAGGATGTGGACGCGCGTTTACGCACGCCCATAACAAGTCTCTCGACCACCACCTCTTGCGGACTTAAGAACGCCGCATACCCGTGTCAATTAGCCGAATGCGTCAAAGGAAGCCCGATAATGCCACTGAAAAGACCTTCACTCGGACTTATCGCCGTACTCACGCTGGGCCTTGGCGGTTTAGCAGCCTGCAATCCTGCGCCTAACGTGCAGACCAATACGACGATTATCGACAGCACAACCGCTGCCTTTGTGAATGGCGAAACGATATATATCAGCGATGTCGAGCTTGAAGCGGTCGCCCAGGGATTGATTGTGCCGGGATCGGGTTTTGGACCATCAGACCCAGATTTCCCGCAAGTATTGGAACAATTGATCGACCAGCGCTTACTCGCACAGGAAGCGGTGCGAAGGGGCCTCGACAAGGATCCGGCGGCTCAACGGCGTCTCGCCGCTGGCCGCGAGCGTCTTTTGGGAAATATTCTGGTTGAGAATCTGGTCGCTAACGAAGTGACAGAGGATGCCATTGACCGGATGTATGAAGAACAGGTCAAACTGCAGCAATTGGACGATGAGGTTCGCATCAGACAGATTGTCGTCGAGGCCGGATCAGACGCTGAGCTGATTATGGCTGAACTCGCTGAAGGGCGTGATTTTGCCGAAGCTGCTTTGGAATACTCCACGGATGTCAGCACGCGCCTAGATGGCGGCGACCTCGGCTGGATCAAGCCAAACGAAATGAACGATCCATACGCAGCGATTATTGGCAATACCGTCACAGGGACCATCTCCGAGGCGTTCGAAACAGAGACCGGTTGGACGATTCTGAAAGTTGACGAGAGACGCACGACGCCGCCAAAGACCAAGGATGAAATGCGACCCGAAATCATCACATTCATGACCTTTACGCAGATCAGTGACATTCTGCGAGAATTGCGGTTCAGCGCCGATATTCAACAGCGTGATCCAATCGAAATCCTGCAGGAAGCCGAAACCGCGGAATCGGATGCGGCCACACAAGACCCTGCTCCCGAATCCGAAACCCAAACCGAAACAGCCGAATGAACCTGAAACTTTCGCCCTTTGCACCAGATACCTTTCCCACACTTCCATTGGTGAAAGGCATTCGGGCCGCGACCGCATCGCGCGGTTTCTATGCCAGCCGCGGTCTTGAGCGCGATGATGTCTTCCTATTCGCCTTCCCTGCCAGCACAACCTGCGCCGGCGTATTCACCCGGTCGACAACAGCCTCTGCTGACGTGTTGTGGTGCCGAGAGGCGCTCGACCGTGGCAACGGCCAGGCGCGCGCGCTGGTGGTCAATTCAGGCAATTCCAACGCCTTTACGGGCCCGAAGGGCGTGCAAAAGAATGACGCGACTCTGGCGGCTATGGCCGACGCGCTCCAGGCTCCAAGAGATCTGTGTTTCCTTGGCGCAACTGGCGTGATTGGCGAACCGCTTCCCGATCCGAACTATGTTGGCAGCATTGTTCCCCGTCTCAGCACAGATCTGGCACCGCCCGACTGGTTGGCCTGCGCCAAGGCTTTCATGACGACCGACACCTATCCAAAAGGCGCTGGCTTTTCGCGAACCATCGGCTCCGACCAAGCGGCATTTACGGGGATCGCCAAAGGGTCCGGTATGATTGCGCCAAATATGGCGACCATGCTGGCTTATGTGTTTACAGACGTGGCCGCTGCACCAAACGTGCTGGATGCGGCGTTGAGAATTGCCTGCACCCAAAGTTTCAACGCCATTACCGTCGATAGCGACACGTCAACGTCTGACAGTTTGATGGTGTTCGCTACTGGCGCAAACGGCGCCGCGCCGATAACAGACGATCAGGATCCGCGATTTACGGATCTGATTCAGGCGCTTTCTGATATCTGCCTTGAGCTGGCGCTGCAAATTGTCAAAGACGGCGAGGGCGCGAGCAAATTTATCACGATTTCGGTCGACGGCGCGGTTTCCAACGCATCTGCGCGCATCATGGCGGCGGACATTGCCAATAGCCCCCTGGTCAAGACGGCGCTTGCGGCAAATGACGCGAATTGGGGGCGCGTCGTTATGGCGGTAGGGAAATCAGGCGAGCCGATTGTCCTTGAAGATCTCGCGATCTGGTTCGCCGACGTTCAAGTCGCAGATCAAGGCGCACGCGCAGAAACCTACAATGAAGCAGCAGCGAGCGCGGCCGTTTCGATGTCTGATATTTCCATTCGTGTGCGCGTAGGGCCGGGGGCCGGCACCGCCACGGTCTACACGTGTGACCTGACGCATGCCTATGTCGATATCAATGGAGCCTACCGGACATGAAAGTGGTTTATGTCGTCGCGGCGGCGCTTTTCGACCCAGATGGCAATATTCTGCTCGCCCAGCGTCCTGAAGGCAAAGCTATGGCTGGACTATGGGAATTCCCCGGCGGAAAAATCGAAGAAGATGAGCGTCCCGAGCAGGCCTTAGCGCGCGAATTGCAGGAAGAACTGGCGATTAAAGTTAGCGAATCGGACTTGTTTCCATTGACATTTGCCAGTCATGCTTACGAGTCCTTTCATCTTTTGATGCCACTATATGGTATGAAAAGATGGATTGGGGTGCCAAGTCCCGCAGAAGGACAGGAACTCGCTTGGGTCGCGCCGCAAGACTTGCACAGCTACCCGGCACCTGCGGCCGATATCCCGCTTTTCGATGCGCTGGCAAGCCAAAGAGGGGCAAGGAATCCATGACTATGATTAGCAGGCGAATGACGCACTTTATGCGATGCGATTCCGGCGCCACTGCCGTTGAATATGGTCTAATCATGGGGCTTATGACTGTTGCACTGATTGGAGCACTTGGCTCCACGGGCAAGAGTACCGGCGAGAAATGGGATGGCATTTCCGAAGATGTCACCGATGCGATGGACACAGCTGGCACCTAAGCTGACGCAAGGGTCGCTCTTGACCAAACCTTGAAGCTCGGCACCTTCTGTCTTCACAGACCGAGGATCGCCATGAGTATTCCAAAACCCTTCAAAATCGATGTTCCGCAAGCCAAGCTGGACAGTATTCGCGAACGCGTCGCGGCTTTTTCCTGGTTTCCCGCGCCCGAGGGCGTTGCGGAGTGGCAGCTCGGCATGTCGACGCCGGTCTTGAAAGACGTTCAGAAATACTGGTTAGATTCGTATGACTGGCGCGCTGCAGAAGCCAAGCTGAATGCATTCCCAAACTTCGTCGCTGACATAGACGGCATTCCGATCCATTTCCTGCACATTGTCGGCGAAGCACAAGGCAAACGCCCGCTCTTGATTACGCATGGTTGGCCAGGATCCTTCTTTGAGTTTTTCGATTCGATTGGGCCATTGGCAAATCCCAGCCAACACGGCGGTCGCGCCGAAGACGCGTTCGACCTGATCATTCCATCGCTCCCGGGCTATGGCTTTTCAGGCAAACCCAGTTCGCCGATTGGCCAGCGCGCGACGGCGAAATTGTGGAACGCCTTGATGCAAGATGTGCTCGGTTACGACACCTATTTGGCGCAAGGCGGCGATTGGGGCGGCATGGTCACGTCCTGGGTCGGCTTCGACCATGGCACAGTCGACAAAAAGGGCGGCTGCAAAGCCATCCACCTTAACATGTTTGGATTGCGCCCGACGCCCGCGACGCCGCAAAACGACAAGGAAATTGCCTGGCTGCAAAACTCGCAAGCTGCGATGCAAGCAGAGGGCAGCTATTTCATGCAGCACGCGACGAAACCTCAAACGCTCGCCATGGCGCTCATGGACAGCCCGATGGGGACAGCCGCCTGGATCCTGGAAAAATTTCATGGCTGGTCAGACCTAAAAGATGGCGATCTGTTCAGCGTCTATTCGCGCGACCAATTGCTAACCAATCTGATGCTCTATCTGGTCAATGAGACGATCGCGACATCGATTTGGTATTACGCCGCATTCTTCGCCGAAGGCGGCCCGGCGCTGCCGGAAGGCGAGCGTTGTGAAACACCGACCGGATTCGCAAACTTTCCAGGCGAAACGGTTTATTCCCCGCCGCCGCGAACCTGGGTCGATCGCGCTTATAATATCACCCACTGGAGCGAGATGCCGCGTGGCGGGCACTTTGCTGCGATGGAGTCGCCGGATCTCTTCGTGCCGGAAATCCGAGACTGGGCGCGCGCATTCGACTAGCGCCCGGGTCGGTATGTCCGCGACGCATTGGCTTCGATATCGGCGCGTTCAATCAGAGCCGGCCGCCATTGCTCGGCGGCAAAAAGCGGCGCTTGATCCGCAAAGTGCGGCGATGTCTCATCGAGGGTCGCTGCGCCAAACTGGTGAATCACCTGGGCGGTTTGGTCGCCGTCGGCATCCCACTCGACCAGCGCGATCCAGGTATCGCCAGCATTCGCCTTTAGCACACCACTCTCTCCAATCTCAGCGGGATAGATTGCGCGCAAGATGTCAGGACCACCGCTGATCGGCAAATTGACATCGCCTCGGATCAGCCGGTTCACCTCGCCCCATTCAGGATCGATCTGGCCATAGTGAGTATCAAGATAGGTAACCGCCTGACGGAAAGCATCACTCGGGCTGGGCGCCGGAATTCCTGTCAGGTTTTCGGTCACAGCATGAATGGTCGTCAGCACGCCGAGCGCAGCATGGCGATCCGTCATATCCGTTGCATAGGACCAGTCTTCCAGGTGCTCGGCAGCCGCCTGCAACGCCGGATCATCACTCCAGTCTTCGCCCAGAACCGCTCTAACAGTCACGTCTGCGACGGATCCCTGAGCGTAGGAATTGTCGAATTTAAGCGCCAGAAGCGCCTCGCGTGTCATCAGTGTCTCGCCATCGGTCAGTTCCATAATCCGCAGCGATCGGTTGGTCTGATCGGTCTGCAGCCCCATTGTGCGTGGGAACATATCCGGGCGCAGATTATCCGGGCCGTCAGTCGCGCTATAGGGCTCATTGTTTGCATCGAAAACGAGGCCTGATTGCGGATTGCGCAAAATCGGCACCCGGTCATATGGCAGATAGCCGGGCCAGATCAGATCAGAGCGATCGCCCGGAATGTCCTTCGTCCAATCCCAACCGGCGGCGCGATCTGGGTATTGTCCGTTATGAATCAGGGCAATAACCCCGTCTTTGTCGGCATACACATAGTTAAGCGCCGGCACAGCGTGGATCGCCATAGCGGCGTAAAACTCGTCCCAATTGGTCGCTTTTGCCGTCCGCATGCGTTGTTCTGTCTGGCGGATAGCGCCCATGCCTGCATACCGTATGGCATAAGTTCCGGTCTTGGTTCTGATCGCTGGTCCATGCTGCGAGGTCAGCACTTCGCGCTTGGCGGGAAACGCAAATGGCCCCCAAAGCTTGACCGCCATCCTGGCCGTCTCAACTTCAAAATCGACCCATTCGCCATCGAGCTTGTACTGGTTCTCATTCTCGGGATTGATGGTCAGAACATAAATATCGGCCAGGTCCGGTTTGCTGACTGTGTTCGCCCAACCAAGGTGGCGATTGAAACCGTGCAAAATGGAAGGCGATCCAGGGAACACGCCGCCTTGAATGTCGAGCCCTTGTTCCGACACCATATGTGCTTCCCACCAGGCAACGGGGCCAGTCATGGGCTGATGAGAATTGATCATCAGGCGGGTTGTGTCATCACCGGATCTCGCTGGCGCGACAGCAAAGGCGTTCGAACCGCGCGGCGCGGCGAGTTGCGGTCCGACCAGCCAGGCTTCCCGCCCAGCACCCGGGTCCAGCGACACCGTCCCGATGCGATCATCATTATAGATATCCAGCAAAGTCGCATCGAAACCATAAAAGAATGGCGTACGGAAAATCGATCCGGCAAAAATATCCTGCGGCTTGAACGGCGCGAGCCCTGTCCAGGCTTTGTCGCGGTTTTCTGAAGCATAGAGGTTCAGTCCATCGGCATAGGCCTGCGCATAGGCTTTCACGTCGGCCGGAACTTCGCTTTCATATCGCGCGTCTATTGTGTCCCAAACGTTCAACAGCTCGATCAGATAGTCTGTTGGGGCTGCACCAGCGCCTTTGTATCGCGCCAGCACACCGCGAGTAGCCGCGACGGTTTCCTGGATGGTTTCAAAATCATCTTCGGCGTGCGCGTAAGCGAGACCGAAGGCAGCGTCATTGTCCGTCTTGCCAAAAATATGTGGCACGCCCCAAGTGTCGCGAATGATTTCGACATCATAGTTCGAAGCCGCCTCTGCGAGCACAGAAGAACTCGGTGTTTTGGGCAGCGGGCTCCATGTATAGACACCAGCAGCCAGCAAAAGAACTGCGACGAGAGCCACAGCCGCAAGGAGAATTTTCTTGATCATGAGGGTTACACCTTCACCGGAGGCTCTGCGTAGGACGCGGTTTTCCAGATCACCTCGTCCGGCGCCTGCAACATCTGCATATACATCTCTTTCGGATAGGCCTGATGCGGTTTGTTTGGGTCATAAGGCGGCTGTTTCACTGTGCCGCCTTCGCCGTCATAAGGATCGGGATTCTGATACCGCTCAGCTTCCTCGGCGCTTATCCCAACTTTCGCAAGTACCGCCGGATCGACCCATGCGGCCTGATCAATCGCGGATTCTGATGTTGCAACTTCCAACACCATATTTTCCGGTCCGCCAAAATAAATCGATTGGCACATGCCGTGATTGATCGGACCAATAACATTGACGCCCTTCTTGCGGATGCGGTCACGAATGGCCTTTAGCTGTTCTGGCGTATCAACTTTGAAGGCGAGATGTTGCATCGTGCCGGCGGCGCTCGGTCCCGCACCCGTCCCTGAATGGGTCACGCCGATCTCGACCGGGATATCTTTCACGGCAGGCAACTGGACGATCGAGAAGTAGCAATCATCGTCCAAATGCATGAAGGCATGAAGACCTCCCGGCACGCCGTGCATGTCGAAAAGCGCAGAAAGTTTGCACCCCAGCACATCTGAGAAGAACTCAATCTGGCTCTTAATGTCGGCTGACATGATGGCGAGGTGGTGGATACCCGTCGCTTTGACCATTAGACACGCTCCCTTGTCTTTGCGTCATACTGGACTCGAAGACCCAAAGCGCCAAGTCTTAACCGAGCGGGAGGTAAAGAATGAGCAATCTGATCCGAGAGCCCTATTTGGTGCTGCACCAGGAGACTTCAGGTTTTAAAGATGTCTATGGTGGGGCCGGACCCACAGTGGTTGTCGAATGCATGAAGATCGCGCTCAAGGACACCAAGTCGAAGACCGTGATCGTTTTTTCGCACCCAATTGGTTCAGGCGCATTTCTGCCGCTGGTCTCTGCTCTGGCCTATGCCGGACACCATGTGATTTATTGCAATCCGCGCTATCGCGGTAATGACACGGCGCTGATCATGGAAAAATGCGTTGCTGACCTCGGCGCCTGTCTGAAACATGCCCGCGAGAAGCTCGGATACGAGAATATCATTCTTGGTGGATGGTCTGGCGGTGGATCTTTGTCGCTTATGTATCAGGATCAGGCCGAAAACCCGACCATCACGCATACGCCAGCGGGTGATGCCTATGACCTCGCGAGCATGGGTCTGCCGCCAGTTCAAGGCATCATGCTGCTCGCCGCGCATATCAGCCGCGCCATGACGCTAACCGAGTGGATCGATCCTTCTATCACCGACGAGTCGCAGCCATATGAGCGGATGACGGATCTCAACATCTATGATCCGGACAACCCGAACCAACCGGCCTATACGCCCGACTATGAATCCCGCTACCGCGCCGCACAGATCGATCGCAACCGCCGCATTACGGCCTGGGTTCAGCAAACGCTGGAAGACTTGCGCAAAGCCGGAGAAACAAATGCCGAGCGCGCCTTCACGGTGCACGGCACGATGGCAGACTTGCGCTGGACCGACCCCACGCAGGACCCGTCAGACCGCCGGCCTCACACCTGTTATCTCGGAGAACCAAGTGTCGCCAATGACGGCCCGGTCGGCCTCGCGCGCTTTTCCACGCTGCGGTCCTGGCTGAGCCAATGGGGATATGACACGACAAACTCCACAGGCCTGGGCAATGCGGCACGGATCACCTGCCCGGTTCTGGTGATCAATAATACCGCCGATCTCGCCTGCACGCCGAGCCATGCCCAACGCCTGTTCGATTCTGTCGGGCATGATGATAAAGAGCATCACGACATCAAGGACGCGGACCATTATTATATAGAACGCCCTGACTTGCTGCCTGAAGCCGTGCGCATTTGTGCCGACTGGTTGCAGAGAAAAGGCTTTTCCAGCTGATTTTCGGTTGGCGGCAAACCGTCCCTCGTTTAGCCTCCCCGAATGGACGCTGCAGACTCTCTCGCCCAACATATCGATGCCGCTCATCGCGTGGTGATTTTCACGGGCGCAGGCATATCCACCGAAAGCGGTATTCCCGATTTTCGCTCTCCAGGCGGCGTCTGGTCAAAGATGAAACCAATCTATTTCCAGGATTTCGTCGCCGATCCAGAAGCGCGCCGCGAAGGCTGGCGCCGGGTGTTTGAGCGAACCGCAGGCTGGACCGGCGCGAGCCCGAATGCGGGGCACCACGCGATCGCGAAACTGGTCGAGATGGGCAAAGTCACCAGCGTCGTGACGCAGAATGTCGACAATCTGCACCAGGATGGCGGCGTGCCCGACGATAAAGTCATCGAGATCCACGGCAACGCGTCCTACGCAAAATGTCTGCAATGCGGCAAGCGCTATGAGTATGAAGCGCTCCGTCCGCGCTGGGAAGCGGACGAAGCGTTGACCTGCGATTTCTGCACGGGCCTGCTTAAGTCTGCGACAATTTCCTTTGGACAAGCCATGCCCGAGGACAAAATGGTGTTCGCGGAAAGCGAAGCAGTGTCGTGCGATCTGATGATCGCAATTGGCTCATCTCTGGTCGTCTATCCAGCGGCGAACATTCCGCTCATGGCGAAGCAAAAGGGCGCAAAATATATCATCATCAATCGCGAAGAGACCGAGCATGATATCTATGCTGACCTGGTTCTGAACACCGAAATTGGGCCGCTTCTGCGTGAAACGATGAGCTTGCTCGGGGCGCCGCTCGAATAAGCGACGCCTCGTTTTGACGACCGTGAATTCGATACTGCGCCGAACGCCCGCCTAGTTCGCCGGCTTTCTCAACTCGAACGTCACATTGACGGTGACCGAATAGCCGACTTCACCAGATGCAATCGGCGTCGATCGATCCATACTGCGCGCCTCGGCCATCATCGCCATAGGTTGCGGGCTGAATCCTCCGCTTTCATTTATCGTCACCACACGAGCAACTTCATAGCCAGACGCAGCCGCATAAAGCTCTGCCCGGGCGATCGCCTCTTTCATCGCAATATCGCGCGCAGCATTCTTGGCGGCGCGGTCATCTTCAAGCGCGAAGTTCAGGCCGCTAAATGTATTGCCGCCAGCTGAAACAAGCGCATCCATCGTCTCACCGAGATTATCCAGATCGCGGACGCGAACGGTTAGCTGGTTGGACGCCTGATAGCCTGTGAGCCGCGGCGGCTCGCCGGATTGGCGATTGGAATAGTCATATTGCGGTTGCAGCGAGAAATTCGATGTCTGCATGTCGCTGCGGTCAACATCTGCTGCTGCGAGCGCATCAAACACACCATTCATGGCGGCCGAATTGGCGCTCATCGCCGCTTGAGCGGTCTCACCCTGGGTTTGAACCCCGGCATTCAGGAACGCAATATCCGGTTCGCGATTGACCGACCCTTCTGCCGAAATGCTCAAAGTCGTTTCAGGCTGAATTGAATTCGGGTGGGTCGTTGCGATCGGATCGGCATTCGGCGTTACGGTTGGCTCAGGCACAGCGCTGGTCTCCACTTGTACAGGGTCAGTTGTCGATGGCGCCGCATCGCCCTGACCAGCGCCGCACGCGGCCAGACCAACCAATGCCAGTCCAGATAGTCCAACCATCAGGCTCGATTTGAAATTCAGTGTCATGCATCCCTCCATGAGGTTCAAAAAACTTGCAGTCCCTATTGAATTGCGCCATTGCGGCGAGATCAAGTCTGACGTTTTATATATACGTTCATTTTGAGACTACGGGCCTGTAGCTCAGTTGGTTAGAGCGGACCGCTCATAACGGTCTGGTCGGGGGTTCGAGTCCCTCCGGGCCCACCACTTTCTTCTTACAATTATTCGCGCTTCACACTCGATTCTATGCCGGCATGCGATCACTCTGCCCCCCCCTCATCGACGAAGCCAGCGTTCGGACTAACTCCCATCTCGAGCCGCATAAGAGGTCCGTTATTTCAAATCTCGTCCTAATTCTTGGCGATCAGCTTTCGCCCAATATCTCGTCGCTGCGCGCTTGTGATCCAGCGCGGGACCATGTCTTGATGGTCGAGGCGCAAGAAGAGGCGACTTATGTGCGCCACCACAAAAAGAAAATCGCCTTCCTGTTCTCCGCGATGCGACACTTCGCAGAGGAATTGCGCGGCGGCGGTTGGCGGGTCGACTACATAAAGATGAACGACTCTGAAAATACTGGAAGCTTTACGAGCGAAGTCGAACGAGCTGCGACACGCATCCACCCGGAGAAGATTATCGTTACAGAGCCTGGCGAATGGCGTGTTCATAAAGAGATGCAGACCTGGCAGAAGCTGCTGGGCTGCCCCGTCAAAATTCTCGCAGATGACCGCTTCATTGCCACCCATGAACAATTCCGGTCCTGGGCCGATGGCCGTAAACAGCTGCGAATGGAGTATTTCTATCGCGACATGCGCCGCAAGACCGGCTTGCTGATGGACGGGGATAAACCGGAAGGCGGCAAATGGAATTACGATTCTGAAAATCGCAAACCCGCCAAAGCTGACCTCTTCATGCCGATCCCCATGCGCGTCGCGCCGGATGCGATCACTCGGGATGTGCTCGAGCTGGTATCATCACGTTTCGACAATCACTTTGGCGAGCTGACCCCATTCTGGTTTGGCGTCACCCGCGCCCATGCCGAAACGGCACTGGAACAGTTCATCGACAACGCCTTGACCCAATTTGGCGACTATCAGGATGCAATGCTGGAAGGTGAGAAATTTCTCTACCACTCGATCCTGTCGCAATACATCAATGCGGGCTTTCTGGATCCGCTGCATGTTTGTCGGCGCGTGGAAGCGGCATACCGCGATGGGAAAGCTCCGCTGAATGCAGCAGAGGGCTATATCCGCCAGATCATCGGCTGGCGAGAATATGTACGCGGAATCTATTGGCTGAAAATGCCGGATTATGTCGACTTGAATTTCTTTGGGTGTACGCGCGATTTGCCCGATTTTTACTGGACCGCTGAGACTGACATGGCTTGCATGCGCGCAGCGATTTCCCAGACCAAGGAAGAAGCCTATGCCCACCACATTCAACGCCTCATGGTGACGGGAAATTTCGCCCTTCTCTCAGGCATAGATCCAAAGCAAGTCCATGAATGGTATCTGGCCGTCTATGCCGATGCTTATGAATGGGTCGAGCTGCCCAATACGCTCGGAATGAGCCAGTTTGGCGATGGCGGTATTCTGGGCTCAAAACCTTATGCCGCAAGTGGCAACTACATTCACAAAATGTCTGATCACTGCAAATCCTGCACGTATGATGTGAAGCAAAAAACGGGCGACGGTGCCTGCCCGTTCAATCCTCTATATTGGGACTTCCTGCATCGCAATCGCGACAAACTCGAGAATAATCCACGCATGGGTCAGATGTATCGAACCTGGGACCGCATGAGCGATGACAAAAAAGCCGACTATCTCGACAGCGCAGCAAGAGTCCTGGATCAGCTTTAGCCGCTTTTCGGCTTTTTCTGACGTCGACAACGTTCAGAACAATAGACGATCCCGTCCCAATTTCGCCGCCACTTTTTGCGCCAATCGAATGGGCGCCCGCAAACCGGGCACGTTTTTGCGGGGAAATTTTTTCTAGACATGCGCGAGACTTAGGCCTGCGAAAGAGACTGACGAGTGCCGGCCGAAAAACAGCGCAGCGATTCCTCAATCCGGCAGGGCGAAGTGCTTCGAAAGTTTCAGCCCCTGGCCCTGATAATTACTGGTTTTGCCGCCATAAAGCGCATTTGGTTTTGACGACATCGGTTCGTAAACCAGCTTGGCGACGGGTTGACCATGCTCGAGCACGAAGGGCACATCGCGCGAACGAACTTCCAGCACAGCCCGGCTGCCGCCTTGATTGGTGCCGAAGCCAGGGTCAAAAAAGCCCGCATAATGGGCGCGAAATTCGCCCAGTTCAGGCGCAATCGGGGCCATTTCGGCCGCTTTCTCAGCCGGCACTTCGACGGTTTCTCGGCTCGCCAGAATGTAAAACTCTTCAGGGTCAAGTATCAGCCGCCCGCCGCGCGCGTAAAGTGGCTCCCAGAATTCATGCACCTCATGCTGCCCGATGCCACGCAAGTCGATAACGCCGCCATGGCGTTTGGCGCGCCAGCCAACCGGAGCGCGATCGGGCCGGTCCAGATCAATCGAAACGGTTTTTTCGGACACATCCTTGCTATGACCGCGGCGCAGTCTTAGCTGCGCCAACCGGTCGCCAGGTCGAACCAGAATCGGGAAAGTCCGCGGACTGATTTCCAGCCAAAGCGGGCCGGAATAGCCGGTTGGAACTTCATCAAAGGCTTTCGATTGATTGGTGACAACGCGCGTAAACACATCGATCCGGCCAGTTGAGCTTTTCGGATTGGCGCGGCCAGAAATCCCTTTTGGCAGACGCAACCCTTCCTGCAAGGGCACGAGATAGACGCAGCCCGTTTCGAGCACGGCGCCCTGTGCCGTCAGTTCAATCCGGTGCAACTCCGTCCCTGGTTCCTTCAGGACATCCGAAACGTCGCGGCGCTCTCCCGGGAGAAAGCTGGCGCGTATGCGGTGCGCCTCAAATGCCAGGCGCAAATCCAGGCTTGCGGGCTGGATTTGGTCGCGATCGAGCGCCGTTTCAGCGCTGATTGCGCCGCTTTCAAACAAAGCCGCTAGCTCGCGGTCCGCCAAAACACCCAGATTTCCATCAGCCATGGCTTGATCCCTTCACCCGCAAAGGCTTATGACGATGCGCTTCGAATGCAAAGGAATTCGCCATGACTAAGCGCAGTAAAGATTGGGCTCTCGCCACCAAATTGGTGCGCGAAGGAACCATGCGCTCTCAATTCGGCGAAACCTCCGAAGCGATGTTCCTAACCTCCGGCTACGCCTATGACAGCGCGGAGCAAGCCGCCGCTCGCATGTCAGGTGATGAAGAGGGCTACGTCTATTCGCGATATGGCAACCCGACCAATCAGATGCTGGCAGAGCGGCTGGCAGCGCTGGAAGGGGCGGAGACCTGCCGTGTCACAGCGTCAGGCATGGGAGCGATTTCCTCAGCCATGATCGCGCCTTGCAGCGTCGGCGACAGGGTCGTCGCCGCGAGCGCGCTGTTCGGGTCCTGCCGTCATATTTGCTCGACGATCTTGCCGCGCTATGGCGTCGAGACCGAGTTCGTGAATGGTAGCGATATTGACGCCTGGAAGAAGGCACTTTCCAAGCCAACGCGTCTGGTGCTGATCGAGAGCCCTTCCAATCCGCTGCTCGAAGCCGTTGATATCGCGGCAGTCGCGGACCTGGCTCATGCCGCTGGTGCCTTGCTCGTAGTTGATAATGTCTTCGCGACGCCAATCCTACAGAAACCGCTGGAGCTCGGCGCCGACATTGCTGTTTATTCTGCGACCAAGCATATGGACGGACAGGGCCGGGTTCTGCTCGGGGCCATTCTCGGCAAAAGCGAGTTTATCGAAGAGCATATCGATCCATGGCTACGCCATACCGGACCGGCGGCGTCGCCGTTTAATGCCTGGGTCGTCCTGAAAGGCCTCGAAACACTCGAATTGCGGGTTCGGCAGGCAAGTGCCAATGCGGCGCGTATCGCAGACACAATTGCCGCGCACCCGAATGTTCAGGCCGTGCGCTATCCGGGCCGGCAAGATCATCCTCATCACGGAATTCACAACAAGCAGATGACCGAAGGTGGCTCGCTGATCGCATTTTCTGTGAAAGGCGCGCGTTCAGAAGCGTTTAAAGTGCTGAATCATCTCGAATTGGTCGATATTTCCAATAATCTCGGAGACACCAAGTCTCTCGCCTGTCACCCTTGCTCAACCACGCACCGCGCTTTGAGCGAGGAAGAGCAGGCAGAAATGGGACTTGATGAGAGTTGGATCCGTCTCTCAGTCGGTCTGGAAGATGCAGGTGATTTGGAAACGGATCTGCTAAAAGCGCTTAGTGCGCTTTGAACCTAACTTTGCCGTCACAGACCCGGCAGGTTTCGATTGCCGGATTGAGTTCCAGCCGCTTCAAACTGATATCTGCGCCGCAAGACAGACATAGCCCGTATGTTCCGGATGCCAGGCGTTGTAAGGCGCGCTCGATTGATGCGAGCGTTTCTGTGCCACTACACCCGTTTAAGGTGTGCTCTGGCGCGCGTGTATCGGCCCTCGCTGGGCGGAGTGTTTCTGCACGTTTTCTACGTGTTTCGTTCCCCGAGGCGACGACCAAATCCCGCTGAGAAGGATTCAGAGGCGTCTTCATAAACAGCATCCTGTGCACACTTTAAGAGCTTGGCAAGCCTAGCTGGGCAAAAGAGTTGATATAGATATCGATAAACGGAAGAATTGCAGCGGGAGATGCGCGCATGAGCGGTGAAACACCCCTCAAAATGACCGGCGTTAGCAAGTGGTTTGGAAGTTTCCAGGCCGTGCGCGACCTGGATTTTGAAGTCCCCAAAGGTTCGATCGTCGGATTTCTGGGGCCGAACGGCGCTGGAAAATCGACCAGCCTGCGCATGGCGCTCGGTGTGCTTTCCCCGGATCGCGGCGAAGTCAACTTGCTCGGCGCCCGCCCCAATTTGGAATCTCTCAAACGAGTCGGCTTCCTGCCTGAAGAACGCGGCCTGTACAAGAAAATGAGCCCGCGCCAGATCATTACCTATTTCGCGCGCCTCAAGGGCATGTCGCATAAGGATGCGAAAGCTCGCGCTGATGAATTACTGGATATTATGGGACTTAGCGAATTTGGTCGTAGCCGCGTCACCAAGCTGTCAAAAGGTATGGCGCAGAAAGTCCAGATCCTGTCCGCCCTTGCACACAGACCCGACTTTCTGATCCTGGACGAACCGTTCTCAGGTCTCGACCCGGTTAATCAACAAGCGCTGGAAGATCTGATTATCGGTGAGCATAAACGCGGCGCGACGATCGTGTTCTCGACCCATGTCATGGAGCATGCCGAGCGCCTGTGCGAGAAAATCGTGATGATGGCGCGCGGGCGCAAAGTCTTTGACGGCACTCTCGAACAGGCTTTCACAGCACTTGGTCGGGCCGTACATATTGGCGTCGCAGATGGCTTTGACCTGAATACAGCCATGTCACCGGCCGGGTTCGATGCTCTGCAAGACGGTGATCTTTGGCGGATTGGCTTGAAACAGAACCAGACCTCGCAAGACGCTTTACGCGCGGCAATTGACCTTGGTGCGCCAATTACCAGCTTCACGCCTCAAGAGGCGCGATTGAGGGATGTGTTCGTGTCTCTGGTCAGCGACGCTGAAGCGCAGGACTTAACCGATACACTCGCGGCCGATGCCGCTGATGGGAGGGACGCAGCATGATCCGCTCAACTTATCTTGTGACGCGCCGCGACTATCTGGGCTATGTTTCCGCCTGGGGCTTCTGGCTCGGCTTACTGTTTACACCGGTTATTCTAGGGATTTTCATCCTGGCGCCAACATTTGCGCAAAACGCGCAGCCAACGCGCTATTTCACAGTGATTGAACAAGGCACCGCTTTTACAGAAGCCTTGCGAGACAATATGGCGAGTTCCGATGCCCGGATGGCGCGCGCCATGCTTGATCCGCTGGCGGTTGTCGAAGGTACAGACAGCGAGAAAGTCGCGACATTTGACGCAGCAATTGAAGATGGTGCCAGTGTCTCTGAGGCGTTCGCGCAAGCTGGCGGTAACCCGGTAACACTGCCGCGCCAGGACTTTGTCGAAATTGCCCCTCCGGTTACAGCGAGCAGCGATCTCGCACCATATCTGCTTGGCGAAACACTGGTTGATACACCGGAAGGTCCGCAGCCGCTTTTTGCCGCTTTCGTGGTCAATGATGCGAGTGGCGAAATCGAGTACTGGTCAGAGAACCTGCAAGCCCGCGCCCTCATCTCAGCTGCGCGGCAAGCAGAAAATGACCTACAACTTGATCGCGCGCTTGCCGCTGTGAATGTCAGCCGCGATGTGCTGAGCCAGGCCCGCGACGCTCAACGTGATGTCAAACAACAACGCGTCCGCATCGGCGCAGAAGCGGATATCGAATCCGAAGTTACACAGACGGATCGTGCGCCTTTTGTGGTTTCGATCATGATGGCATTTTCGCTTTGGTTCCTGATCTTCTCGGTCATCAACTACTTACTGATGGGGACCATCGAGGAACGCTCGAACAAGATCTTTGACAGCCTTTTAACCTCCGTCAAACTGCCGCATTTGCTGGCCGGTAAACTGCTCGCAGTTCTTTTGCTCGCGCTTACGCTGATGGCATTCTGGGGCATCGGATCAGGCCTTATGACCTGGTTTATGCGGGAGAGTATTCCGGCCGACGTCGCCAAAGGTCTCGGCTCGCTGGTCACAGCAGCAGCAAATCCTGCGTTATTTGTACCGGCGATTATCAGTTTCGTCCTCGGTTATCTGATGTATGGCGCGCTGTTTCTGGCGCTGGGGTCGCTCTGCGATACAATCCAGGAAGCCCAGACTTTGATGACCCCGCTCTTTGTGACCTTGATGGCGCCGCTGGCCATGCTTGCATTTGCCATTCAGGACGCAGAATCGGCCGTGATCGAGATCATGGCCTGGGTGCCCTTCTTTACGCCATTCCTGTTAATCTTGCGCATGCCGACCGAACCGCCGCTCTGGGAAGTGCTCGCGCAACTTGGCATTATGGCGTTGACGACGCTGTTCATCCTTCACCTGGCGACAAGGGTCTATCGCGCTGGCGCGGTGCATGGTGCAGGGGTCAATGATGTCTGGGCCTTCTTCAGAAAGCTCATTCCAGGCACGAAGAAAGCCGCCTAGACCGCCTGCTCTTTGACACCCTCAAATGTGTCCGCTTTTGCAAGGTCAGGAAACAACCGGGTCCAGAGCAGTGCGACGACAATCGCCACTGAACCGCCCAATAATACGGCCCCGACCGGCCCGAGGAAGCGCGCCGCGACGCCGCTTTCAAACTCGCCAAGTTCATTCGAGGCGGAAATGAAAATGAACGATACGGACGTGACCCGCCCCTTCATCTCATCGGGCGTTGCCAACTGAATAAGCGATGCCCGAACGTAGACCGAAATTTCGTCAGCGGCGCCGGTAACAATCAAGGCTGCAAAGCTGAGCCAGAATATTGTCGAGAGGCCAAAGACCAGTGTCGCCGCGCCAAACACACCGACAGCCCAAAACATCCACGGTCCGACCCGACGGGTCAAAGGCTGGCGCGCCAGAAGAAACGCAACCGTCACCGCGCCAATGGCTGGTGCAGAAACCAGAATGCCTAACCCGGCCTCACCAACGTGAAGGACATCTCTCGCAAAGACCGGCAGGAGGGCCACAACGCCACCGAAAAACACGACGAACAGGTCGAGTGAAATCGCCCCAAGAACGGTCTTGTTACGGCCAATATAGCGGATGCCTTCAAACACCATATCCATACCTCTGGCCGCGCTGAGCTTTTCATGCACCGGGGTTTGCGCGATCGCGATCGAGATAATTGCAAACAGGATCAAGCCAAACGCAACGCTGTAAACCAGGCCGAGGCCGCCAGCCGCGAGCATCAGTCCGCCAAGTGCTGGTCCAACAATTTTAGCAGTCTGAAATCCTAGCGAGTTGAAGGCGATCGCTGTTGGCAGCTCCGAACGCGGAACCAATTGCGGATAGAGCGCATTCGCAGCCGCGGGCGTAAACGCATTCACCACACCGAGCAAAACAGCGACAGAAAAGATCACCGGGAGCGCCTGTCCCGCTGGCAGCGTGATGGACACCAGGAGCGCCATGGTGCCGAGCAGACGCACGAGATTACTCACCACAAGGATCATCTTACGGTTCAGGCGGTCCGCTGCTTGTCCGCCGATCAGCGAGAGCAGCAAAACCGGAACAAATTGCGCCAGCCCCACCAGTCCCAGCATCAGAGCCGATTCATTGATGGAGAGCCCCATGCCGCCCAATTCGATCGGATCACGGGCGAGGTCATAGACCTGCCAACCAATCGCAACCGCCTCCATTTGCCGTGCCGCAGCAACGGACACGCGCATCAACCAGAATTGCAAATAGGCCCGGTGACGGAAGATCTGGAGAGAAGGAGCGATCGCCATCCGCGCGTCCTAAACGCTCGCGGTGACAAGGCAATTGGAATTTTTTGTCAATGTTGCTTGACATGTCAAGTTCACTTGTCTAATTGACAAGCTCACTTGACTTATGAGGAACACATGTCGGTCGTTCATTCTCCGAAATCTCTGGCGCTCCTGATCGTTTTTGTCAGTTTTCTGACCCAACTCGGCATTGCGGTCGGTGGGTTCGGGCCAGCCTGGATCAGCCCCCTTCTTTCTCTGCCCGCATTAGCATCGATCGGTTTTCTTTGGCGGCGCGCCGAGCATCTGAACCAACAAAACCAATCCTTCGCGCAGCTTGTCATTTAACCTTCTAGGAGGCCAATCATGGCTCAACAAACCTTCAAATCTGCAAAAAAGCGATACTGGCGGGCATTTATTCCGATTATGGTTCTGTATTTGATCGCAACCTTGGCCGGATCGGCTTTTCTACTGACTTTCGAGGTCGAACCGACTTGGCTCCAGGCCACAATCGCTTTGGCGTGTACGCTGCCAATGGTCTTCTTCTTATATGTTCAGATCCGATACTTTCTGGAAACCGACGAATATGATCGACTCATCCAACTGAAAGGCTTCGCAATCGGCGCTGCAATTATGGTCAGCGCCATTTTCCTGCTCGGCTTCCTTCAAATGTTTCATGTGATCGATCGCATTGAAGTGTTCTGGTTTGGTCCGGCCTTCTTCGTCGCCTATGGATTGTCGACATACGCAATTGGCGGAAAACGGTGCCTGCTGTGAAGAACACCATTCGCGCCCTACGCACCGAACATGGCTGGAGTCAGGCCGCATTGGCCGACCAGCTCGGCGTCTCTCGCCAATCCGTGAACGCCATCGAAACCGGCAAATATGATCCGTCGCTGCCCTTGGCCTTTGCCATAGCCCGTCTGTTCGATAAATCGATTGAAGAAATTTTCGATGATCAATCTGAGGCAAAGCTCGCCGCCGAATGAGTCTCCAGAATCAAAGAGGGGTGCGGACCTTTCGGCTCGCACCCCAATTTGGCTTCCTTAATTCGCGTCCCTGGTTTCCGCTAAGTCGCCATTTTCGCGCATCAATTAAGACCTGAAACTTCCCGTGCTGCTTGCGCAGCTTTGTTAAGTCCCACCATCCAGACCCCCGTTACCGGTTTTCTTTCTGGCCTGCGCTGCGGCTCGTGCCCCGTTCGCAGATATGGCCCTGCTCCACCTCTCTAGTTGAGGCTTCACAGACATCGCGTTGCCTTTCCCTTCGTCTCCGCTAGCTCCTTCGCGTCCCTCATTTCTGAGGTTTGCTCTTGAACCCGCTTCGTCCGGGCGCGACGTTCTTTCCGCTTCGATTTCCGGTGGCTTCCCGGTCCCCTCTGCGGACAGGTGTAGAATGACTCAGATCGAAAAAGAGTCGATAGCAGATCACCCAGATTCAGTCAGAATCGACGAGTTATTCCACAGAAACAGCAAATCTGTGGACAGTCTGACAATTTCGTTCCGGATTCGAACCAAACATGTTCAGCGACAGGCTTGTTCTAAGCGCGATGTATCATTTTCGTTTTGGAAGTCCAGTGGGAAATACTGGTCTGCACGGCGCTATTCAACTTCGTCGAGAAACTCTATTCCGACATCGGTTCTGGTGCGCCAGCGCATCCGCGCTTTACGCTTGATGCCATATCGGGAGATGTTAACGACCATTCCGTCGAGCAAGCTGTCGCCATTTTCAAAGCGCAGGCGTGACCCAGTTGGAGACAAGTCCAACGCAATCCCCTTCTTCAAGAAGCGCCCCGCGTTCGTAGTTGCGACAACGTCCGCGTACACGTCGCTGCGCTCCGCACGGCGGCGTTCGGCCATTTCTGGCTCTGTTTCTAACGTTTCTGCGGGCTTTTCTCCGCGACGCAACCACCCAAACACGACGGTAACTCCAAATAGCTTCTCGCTTGAAGAAGCAAGAAGCGTACCAGTTTACGGTTGCGTCAGTTGATGTGTTTCGGAGTCTATCTTGCGATAGAAACAGGATCTACGCCCCGTATGGCACGCTCCGCCGGTTTGCTCGACTTTCAGGACGAGCGCATCCTGGTCACAATCCACCCAAATCTCACGGACGGACTGGGTATGGCCGGACGTCTCACCCTTGATCCACAACTCCTGGCGCGACCGGCTCCAATAGGTTGCCTGTCCGGTTTCCAACGTGGTCTGCAGAGCCTCACTATTCATCCACGCCATCATTAACACTTCGTGGGTCACAGCATCCTGAGCGATAGCAGCAATAAGGCCATCGGCGTTAAATTTCGGACGAAGGTCGGTTGTTTCGTCTTGTTCTTGACCAGACAGGGCGGGTTCAAATGACATGCTCATCTCGCAATTTGGCTTGGTCTTCGGGGCTGTAGCCCAAAACTTCCAGGATTGCACTCGTGTCTTGGCCGAGCGCCGGGCCCGCCGTTTCGACGCCGCCTGGCGTCGCGCTGAGTTTGGGGACAGGCGCTTGCATTGGAACGTCCTGTCCCAGCATTGGCGAGAATACACTCACAATTGCAGCGCGGGCTTTGATATGCGCGTCGGCGAGCATCTCTTTTGCCGTATTCACAGGACCGCTCGGAATTGCGCTCGCTTCGCACAGCCGCAACACGTCCTGCATGGTTCGAGTTGATGTCCAATCGCTGATCATTCCATCGAGCTCTACCTGGTTCTCGCCGCGGGCGTCATGCGTGGCGAATCGCGGGTCACCGGCCCAGTCTTTCCCCATCATTTTGGACAGACGTTCAAACAGCGTGTCCTGATTAGCGCCGATAATGATCATGCCATCGCGGCAAGGATAGGCCCCAGAAGGGGCAATACGAGGCAGGATGCCACCGCTGCGTTCGCGTGTGTGACCGGCCAGCGCAAATTCTGGCAACAGGCTTTCCATGAAAGCCATAACACTTTCGTATATGGCCGCATCGACCACCTGACCTCGGCCTGATTTCTCGCGCTGGTATAGCGCCATCATCGTACCCAAAGCCGCGAACGTGCCTGTCATCGTATCGCCGAGACTAACGCCAGCGCGCGCCGGCGGGCGGTCGGGTTCGCCAATTAGGTGCCGCAAACCGCCTTTGGCTTCCCCGACACTCGCATAGCCGGGCTTGTGACTTTCCGGCCCGGTCTGGCCATATCCGGAGACCCGCGTGATCACGAGCCGTGGGTTGATCTGGTGCAAGACCTCTGGGCTGAGTCCCCATTTTTCGAGCGTCCCAGGCCGGAAGTTCTCGACGAGAACGTCAGCGGTGCTGACTAGACGTTTGAGGATATCCTGACCTTTTGGCAGGCGCAGGTTGAGCGTCATGGACTTCTTGTTGCGTGCGATGATCGCCCAGAAGACGCTTTCATCATTCACTTTCACAGCCCCCCAGTCACGGGCGGGATCGGGCCGGTCGGGCGCTTCGATTTTTATCACTTCAGCGCCAAAATCGCCAAGTAATTGTCCGCAAAACGGACCGGCAATCAATTGCCCCAATTCCAGGACGCGCAAGCCGGAGAGCGGCGGTTGTACAATCGGATCTGTCATTCCCTTTCAATGCCCGCTAAACAGGCCGCATGACAAGACGTATTGATATAGTTGAGGTTGGCCCGCGCGACGGCCTCCAGAATGACCCGTCGGATTTGAGCACGGAGCAGAAGCTGGAATTTATTTCCAGGCTGGAAGCGTGCGGCATTAAACGCATGGAATCGGGCTCATTTGTTTCACCGAAAGCGGTGCCGAAAATGGCCGATAGCACGGCTGTATTCCGCGGCCTCGATCGCACCACAACGACTCGCCACATCGCCCTGGCCCTGAATGAAAAGGGCGTCCGCCGAGCGATTGACGCCGAAGCGGATGAAATCAATTTTGTCCTTGTCGCTGGTGAAGGGTTCGGCGAACGCAATCAGCGCATGACCCCGCAGCAAAGTGCCGACATGCTGGCAGCGTGTGCGCCTCTGGTCCATGAAGCGGAAATCCCGCTCTCAGCAACGATTTCGGTGGCATTTGGTGATCCGTACTCTGGCGAAGTAGACCCGGGCGTGGTGGCGAATCTTGCGGCACAGGCGCAACGGGCTGGCGTCGCTGAGATCGGCCTCGGTGATACAATTGGCGTCGCCACACCCTGGGATGTCCGCAATGTCATCGAGCGCGTCCGCGTTGAGGCCCCTGATGTCTATTTGCGCCTTCACTTCCACGATACGCGCGGCGCAGGCCTGGCCAATGTCGCCGCCGCTGTCGAAGCTGGCATTGATGTGATCGATGCCAGTTGCGGGGGAATTGGCGGGTGTCCGTTTGCGCCTGCGGCGACTGGAAACGTTGCCACAGAGGACGTCGTCTACATGCTCGAGCGAGCGGGATTCGAAACCGGACTCGACCTCGGCAAACTGATTGAAACGGCAAAATGGCTGGAAACGGTTCTCGACCACCCGGTCAGTTCCAGTCTCAGCAAAGCTGGCGGGTTTCCGACTTAGCCGCGGCTAGTATGGGCGATCGCCATTCACCGTGGCGCGGCGCATATGACGTCTCTGACCTTGGTAGTCATTCAACGCATAGTGCCAGCAACAGCGATTGTCCCAGAACGCAACGGCGCCCTGACTCCAGCGGAACCGGCATGTGAAGCGTTCGTTACGCGAATGATCGAACAGGAAATTCAGAAGCGGGCGGCTCTCGCGCCGGGTCATTCCAGCAAAGCGCAAGGTGAAAGCAGGATTGATATAGAGACCCTTGCGACCACTTTCCGGATGAGTGCGGACAACCGGGTGTTCATATTCCGGCGCATCGCTGGCAGTCTCGGACTGCATTGACTGTCGCGCCTGTGCAGAGGCGCCTGCTGCGCTATATTCTCGACTCGCAGAATGAATGGCGTTCAGATTGCCGAGCATTTCTTTCATTCCGTCCGACAAAGCCTCATAGGCGGCAATCTGATTGGCAAATAGCGTATCACCGCCAAAGGCCGGGATCTCGACGCCGTACAAGATCGACCCCAATGCTGGTTCTTCCAGAAAAGACATATCCGAATGCCAGCCGCCGCCAAAGTTCAGCTTGTCTTCGGGCTCTTTGATGATCTCCAGCAATTCCGGGTGCCCTCCCATGCCTTTGACATAAGGGTGGACGTTCAACGTTCCGAACCGCCGAGCGAAGCGTTTTTGTGCCTCTGGCGTCAAGTCGGTTTGACCTCGAAAAAAGATCACATGGTGGTCGAGAAAAGCTTGATGGATCTCATCGAACACGGCGTTGGAGAGATCTTCAGCGAGATTGACGCCAGAGAGTTCAGCGCCAAGCGCCCCTGCGATCGGGGTAATATCGAGCGTAGATGCCATACCAGCAGTCTACGCTCGATATCGTCAGAGTCTATCTATTCCGCCGCGTCCTTGGGGAACAGACGGTCATGCAGATATGTGAATTCAAGCGCTGTGCGCTTGGCACGCTCTTTCTGATTGGCCGCTGCAGAATGGCCACCATCAATATTCTCATAATAGAGAAACGGCTTGTCAGCATCTTCGAACAATTTCGCCATTTTGCGGGCGTGGCCCGGATGCACGCGGTCATCCTTGGTCGAGGTCACGAAGAGTGGGGTTGGGTAATCCGCGTCCGCATCGAAATTATGATACGGCGAAATGGTCTCGAGAAAGGCGCGTTCTTCGGCAATGTCCGGGTCGCCATATTCGTCGACCCATGAAGCACCCGCAAGCAGCTTGTGATAACGCAGCATATCCAGCAATGGCACCTGGACCACAACCGCGTTCCAGAGATCAGGGCGCTGGGTAATCATCACGCCCATGAGAAGACCGCCATTTGAGCCGCCCATGATTCCAAGATGCTCTGGGCTGGTTATCTTCATCTCGATCAGACTTTCTCCAACCGCGATAAAGTCGTCATAAATGCGCTGCCTGTCACCTTTCAGGCCAGCCTGGTGCCAGCTTGGGCCGAACTCACCGCCGCCGCGAATATTGGCAAGGACATAAGCACCGCCGCGCTCCAGCCACATCCGGCCAATGCCGCCACTATAGCTTGGACGCATCGAGACTTCGAATCCGCCATAGCCATAGAGTAAAGTCGGCGTCGTGCCGTCGAGCGTGATGCCTTCACGGTGCACGACAAAATATGGAATTTTCGTTCCATCCTTGGACGTCGCTTCTTTTTGATGAACGACCAGACCTTCAGCGTCGAATTTGGATGGCAAAGCCTTCAAACCCGTCGTGGTGTTTGAAGACGCATCATACGTCAGCAAGCTGTCCGGGCTGAGGAAGCCCTCATAATTGATGAAAACGGTCTCTTCGTCCTCATCCGCAAAGGCGATCCCGGCCTGCCCTGTGCCAGGCAAAGGAACATTCCTCGTCGTCCAACCGGCATCCGCGTCATGCTCAAGGCGCAGGATCTTGCCGGCAACATTGTCGTTGATCGACAGCAAGGCCGCCGATTTCGAGACAGACACACCATTCACGGCCTGGCGGTCATTGGCGCGGAACACCAATTCAACTGGCGGTAATTCTTTGGTGTCGAGAAATTGTTGCAGATTGAACGCCACCAAATCCCCGGTTTTGAACATGTCGTCGCCAACCGTCCAATCTTCCTGCAGCGTCACAAATTGCCAGCCCTTATAATCGCTGCCCAGAGACGCTTTTTGCGGAATCGGAAACGGTGTCGGCGCGCCATCATTCAGAAGATAGAATGTGCGAGTGAAGAATGTGTCCGACTCAACCGCGCCGTAGATCATCGTCCCGTCATCAAGTTCAGAGGACCATGGCCACACGCCGACATCGGTTTTCTGTCCGGCATAAAGCTCGACAGCATCTTCCAGAGCCTCGCCGCGCTTCCATAGGCGCACAGATGAGGGGTATCCGGAATCTGTCAGAGTTTCGCCATCACCGCCCCAATCCGTGCCGACAAGAACAGTATCGTGATCAATCCAGGCAACACCTTGCTTGGCCTCAGCCGTTTCGAAGCCGCCATCAACAAACGTTTTCGTATCAAGATCGAATTCGCGATTGATTACGGCATCCTTGCCACCATCCGAAAGCGCCACGAAGCACAATGTCTTTTCAGCGCCGTCAGGCTTGAAGCAATTGGACCCTTTGAAGACCCAGTTCTTGTCTTCGTCGACGGCAAGTTTGTCGAAATCGAGTACTGTCTCCCAATCCGGCGCATCGGACTTATAGCTTTCCAATGAGGTGCGACGCCAAAGGCCCCGAACATTGGTTTCGTCTTGCCAGAAATTATACACATGACCATCTCGTACGGTTCCGTAAGGTATACGGTCAGTCGAGGTCGCGAGATCGACGGCCTTGGCGTAATTATCATCAAAAACTGGAAGCGCTTTGATCTCTGCCAGCGAGCGATCATTCTGAGCATTCACCCAGGCGAGTGCCGCATCACCTTCAACCTCTTCCATCCAAAGAAGTGGGTCGGTTTCAACAATTTGCGGCGCAGGGGCCGCTGTTTCTGATTCGGCGGTCACGCTGGTCTCTGTTTCTGTTTCGGGGGTCAAAACGGTGTCTTCAGTCACCGTGGTGCAAGCCACTAAAAGGGCGCCTGCAGCAATCGCAGAATAGGCAAAACGCATTATCATCCTCCAAGATTCAGGGGATGGTTTAGCGCTGCCCTCAACAAGGACAAGTCATTTGATCGACAATTGCGACGATTAAGCGGAAATTTTGCCTGTCGATTGACGGATCACCAGCTCGAAGTCGAAGACCTCTTCCATGCCAGTATCATCGTCCGACCGCATTAAACGTTCCGCAGCGCGGCGACCCATTTCCACAACCGGTTGCCGGATCGTTGTTAAAGGCGGCCATACGGCAGAGGCCAGTCTTGTGTCATCGTACCCGGCAACAGAAATCTCTCCGGGGACTTGAAATCCGGCTGCCATTACGGCGGTCATGGCACCAACCGCCATATCATCATTCGCGGCAAAAATGGCGGTCGGCTTCGGATCGGTTGCAATCAATTGTCGCGCCGCTTCCAAGCCTGATCGCAGGGAATAGTCGCCGACAGCGATCAGTTCTGGCGAAACTTTGAGTTCGGCCTCATTCATGGCGTCGAGATAGCCTTCGTGGCGACCGGTTGAAGCATTATGACCGACCGGGCCTGCAATGAAGGCGATACGCTGGTGACCAAGCTCAACAAGGTGGCGAACCATTTCCATCGCTGCCAGACGATCATCGAGACGCATGACCGGGGTATTTTCTGGTTGCCGCGCCGGTGACAGGCTCGCATATGACGTGCCGCTGTCTTTCAACAGAGCCAGAATGTCCGGATCATCACAAAGGGGCGGCGTTAGAACGACACCATCCGCACGGGAGGTCATCAGGAAACTTTGCAACCGGTCAAGAAAGTCAGGTGCAGCGCGATCGACAGGTTCAGGCAACAAAAAATAGCCATTCGCGCGACACGCTTCGTAAATCCCAGTGTTTACCGCGGTGATGTATTCCGGCACCGGGTTGTCGTGCAAATGCGCAATCAAAAAAGATCTGGCGCCCGCCAGGCTTCGCGCTGCAGGGTTGGGGCGATAGCCGAGATCGCGCGCCGCTTTCATCACCAGCTCGCGCTTTGCGGGTCGCACATTCGGTTCATTATTCAGAACCCGGGAGACCGTTTTTGCAGACACGCCAGCCTTTTCAGCGACGTCGTCTATCGTAATGGCGCGTGGGGGGCGACTTAGGCCCATATTATATCTCTCCCTCTTGCCCTTTTTTGGCGCATTCTATGAGCGAACGCAATCTGTCCGTGTGCGGTTGCTTTTGCACCTCACGAAGATTCCATCAAAATTGGAAGTAGACAAATGGCGATGCATCCAATGGATAAAGCGCGAGCAATATGCCCGAAAGGACGCCAAGACTGCCCCAATAAAGTGTTGGCTGACGGAGAAAGGCGATGTTTCGCAGGTGTTTTATCGCGCCTCGTCCTAATAGAGCATCAAGGACAATAAGAGGGATTACCAACCAGACCCAGACGCTGAGCTGTGCGCTGCCGCCATCGCGGAGTCCGGCAAACGCGGCCCAGATTGTCATCGTGTCGGAAAAGCTTTCGGCTCGAAACGGTACCCAAGTCAGGAGAACAAAGAGTTGCGTCGCAATCAGTCCCAGGCCGAACTTCAAAGCAATGTCGGTGCGGAACATGGCCTTTTGGAAGACCAGCGCCGCGCCGTGCATGGCGCCCCAGGCGACAAAGGTCCACGCCGCGCCATGCCAGAGGCCGCCGAGCAGCATCGTCGCCATCAAATTGCGATAGGTTTTCAGTTTACTGACACGGTTTCCGCCCAGTGGAATGTAAACGTAATCGCGCAACCAGCTCGATAGCGAAATGTGCCAGCGCCGCCAGAAATCTTCAATCGAAGGGCTGGAATACGGGTAATCGAAATTCTTTGGAATGTAGAAGCCGAACCAGCGCGCCACACCGATCGCCATCAGTGAATAACCGGCAAAATCAAAATAGATCAGCCCGGCGAATGCGAGTGTTCCACCGACCAAAGAAAGGTTTGACCAGGCCGCGAGATCAGTGTCGCCCGCGACCAGGGCATTGCCATAGATCGGGTCGACAAATTGCGCGAGATTGTCTGCGACTCCGGCTTTGTATGCGAAGCCGAGCAAGAAGGCGCGCAGACCGGCAAAGAACAAGGCGCTGGAGAGCTTCTTTTCGCGCTCCATCTGCGGAAAAAAGCTGGAGGCGCGAACAATCGGTCCGGCGACCAATTGCGGAAAGAAAGCGATATAGAGTGCAACCCGGCGCAGACGGGGCTCAGGCGGCATGTCTCCGCGGGCAACATCGACGATGTAGGAAATCGCCTGAAAGACGTAGAAGCTTATCCCGACCGGCAGGAGAATATTCATTGCCGTCCAACCCGGATCGACTCCAACCGTCGCGAGCATGGCTCGCGCACTATCGGCGAAGAACCCGAAATATTTGAACACTGCGATTATTGACAGGTTGAACAGGATGCCCGCGATCAAAGCGTACCGGCGCTGCAAATCGCCAGGCCGCCGGGTGGCGACAAACTTCGCGACCAACCAGCTGACAAGTATGACGGCGCCGATCAGCCCAAGGAAACGCCAATCCCACCAGCCATAGAAAATTGCACTGCCAACAAGCAGCAGGCCCAACCGCTCTTCCTTGTCCTGAAGCAGCCAATAACCCGCAAAGATCGCGGTTAGAAAAACAAAGAAAGTTGCGTCCGTGAAAATCATGCGCCGCGCTCCAGCACATCTGAAGCAATGATCTCATCAACCAACCAAGCGTTATAAATCGCTGTCCCACTGTCCAGCAAATGACTTGGGTCAAACCAGTGATCGCCGTTAAGGCGCTCCATCAAAACCGGGTCGTTTGGGGATATGCAGGCATACTGGACAAACTCGCCCGCGCACAAGCCATCCATATAGGCGCGCGCTGCCGGATCGAGCGCTGGCGGTTGATAATAGGCAATTTTTCGAACGCCGCGGCCGAGCAAGCGTCCCTGTTGCTGATATCGGAAGGAGCGGATCCATTGAGGACCCTGAAAGGTTGAAACCGGTTGCTGCTTCAACGCCAGGTCTGGCTGGCTCTTGGCCCGCGCTTCGACTTGTGGATCATAGGCTGGCACCGCATTAATCGCCGACGCCGGTTCGCCGCCCCCGATCAGACCGACATTGAAAAAATTGAGAGTGGTGTGAAGCCCGAGATAGGCTGTGTCCAACAAACAGCCTTTGGCACCGTCGCAGGCTCCGCCAAGAATGCCGAAACTGGTCCACGCCGCGCGTTCCAGATCGAATTGCTCGATTGCCCGCGCGCTGAACTTGGAATTGCCAAACATGTAGGCGGCACGCTCATCAAAATCTCTGGCGACTTCAATGAAGACGATGTCAGGAGTGCGTCCTGATCGCTCAATGAACTGGGTGAGATGAGCATCACGCTCGGGAATTGAAGCGGCTTCGATTGATAGATTGACGACGCGGTGCGGAAAGCCCTGCTCGCGCAAAGCCAGAGTCAATCGATCCGGGTCGATGCCGTTTCGCGAATAACTCGCACCCGTAAACACGATAAGCGGCGCATCATCCTGCATCGCCTTGACCACGGCTGCCTCGACAAAGCGGTCGAAGTCTGTGGTGCGGCCAATGTCGTTCGCCGTCGCTAGCGACTTCACAGCAAGTGCAGTGACAATCAAGCCGGCTAGAAATGCTGAAATTGAGACGAAGCGAGACCCTGCTAGTGGCAGTTTCAAACCATGCGCCAGGACCAGTCCGAGGCCGGCTAAAGCAAACAAACTCCAATGCATGCGTGACGTCCTCTCGATCCGCGCCAGTTTGGGACGGTCCCAACTCGCCTGAGAGGAGAAGCAAATCGCTTGCCAACTCGCCTATTAGGGAGTCAGGCAGCGGTGTCGGGGTCGGTATTGGCCATGGCGCGCATCATGAAAAGCGGGATCGACCCTCGCTCTGTCATCACCCAATCGAGCGGCACATCGTGAGGTTCAGCAGGCACGGATTCAACTTCCTGGCCAAAGAAGGCAAGTCCACACACAAAAACCCGCCCGTTTTCGCGTAGCTTTGTCAGCGCGCGGTCATAATGTCCTTTACCATAACCAAGTCTGTTGCCACTGCGATCGAAGCCAAGAAGCGGGGTTATGACCAGCGTTGGATTAACCTCAGGCACGCCATCATTCGGTTCCAGCAATCCGAACGCTTTTTGCTCAAGCATGTCGCCGCGCTGATAAGCGCGATAGACCATGCTGCCATCTTCTTGGACGCTAGGCAGAGCGAGTTCAGCGCCGGCCGCAATTAGTTTGGAGATGAGCGGGCGCGGATCGATCTCGCTGCCAATTGGCAGATAAACCGCGACGATCGGGCCATATCGCTCAAACAGTTTCAACGGGAACTTGTCTGCCAGAGTTTCACCAGCATCCGGGTCCCGGGCGGAGAGCTCATCCCGCAGGACTTTCAGCTCTGCGCGCATCTTGTCTTTTGACGGCGTCATGCGGGTTCAGTCTCTTCAACCGGCATATCGGCGAGGCCAACCAAAGCGCGTGCATAAGCGCGAGCTGAAAAGGGTTGTAGATCTTCCGCCTTCTCCCCGATGCCGACAAAGTGGATCGGCAGAGCATGCGCCTCGGCAATTGCCACCAGAACGCCCCCTTTGGCGGTGCCGTCCAGCTTGGTCATCACGATGCCGGAGACGTCTGCTGTGTGCCGGAACGCCTCAACCTGGCTAAGCGCATTTTGTCCAACAGTTGCATCGAGCACGAGGATCACATCATGCGGCGCTTCCGGATCGAGCTTGCGCGTCACACGAACAATTTTCGCAAGTTCCGCCATGAGCTCTGTCTTGTTTTGTAAACGACCGGCTGTGTCGACCAAGACCAGATCCAGGTCTTCGGCTTTGGCTTTTTCGACGGCTTCATAGACTAGTCCTGCGGCATCCGCGCCGGTTTCCTTGGCCAGGACTGGAATGCCAGCGCGTTCGCCCCAGACCGTCAATTGCTCAATCGCCGCGGCACGGAACGTGTCGCCTGCCACAAGAAGCGCTTTCGCGCCCTGTTCCTGCAGTTTTGAAGCAATCTTGCCGATCGTCGTGGTCTTTCCGGAGCCATTGACACCGACAAACAATACCACGCGCGGGCTTGAGCCTTCAGAGAAATCAACGATCTCTTCGCGCGGCGACATAATCGCTTCGATCTCATCCGCCAGTGCGAGTTTGATTTCCTCGTCAGTGACATCCTTGTCCATGCGCGATTTTGCGAGATTTTGTACAATCTGGGCCGAGACTTTGCCGCCCATGTCAGACGTGAGCAGGATATCTTCGAGATCTTCCAATGCCTCATCATCGAGCTTTCGCTGTGAGAATAGACTGGAGATGGAATTGCCCATTTTGGACGAAGATTTTGCCAGTCCGGATGAGAGTTTCGAAAAGAAACCAGGTTGTACAATCTCGGCGTAAGGGTCCGGCTCGCCGCGCGCGATTGCCGCTTGTCGTTCCGCTTCGCGGCGGGCACGTTCTTCAGCAAGTTGCTGCGCAATTCTTCATCTGCGCGTCGCTGGGCGAGCAAAGCGAGCTCGGCTTTGGCTTTCTCTTCTGCCGCGCGGCGGGCCTCTTCAGCCTGTCGCGCAGCTTCGGCGGCCTCGGCCCGTTGGCGTTCTTCAGCTTCCGCCGCGCGCGCAGCTTCTGCTGCAGCCTCGTCGGCGAGACGTTTCGCTTCGGCCTCTCGCGCCAATCGGTCAGCCTCGGCGCGGGCTTCTTCAGCAAGCCGCATCTGTTCTGCATCGGCCGCCGCTTTTGCTTCGGCTTCGCGCGCCACGCGTTCGGCTTCTGCTTGCGCCTGAGCGGCAGCTGCAGCCGCTTTTGCCTCTTCTTCAGCTTTCAGGCGTGCAAGTTCGGCGTCTCGCTCGGCTTGAACACGCGCAGCTTCACGCGCTGCCGCTTCCTCTGAAAGACGGTCGGCTTCGGATTCAGCCTCAGCCACTTCGCGCTGCTGGCGTTCTTCCCAGGCACGATTGGCTTCAGCGACTTTACGTTCGATTTCAACCTGTTCTTCGGCTTTACGGGCAGCTTCCAACTCCGCGAGACGCGCCGTTTCTGCTTCGGCTGCTTGTTGGGTCGCGAGCTCTTCTGCAGAAAGTTCCGGCGCCTCCATTTCGGCGCCAGCCTGCAAGGCTTCCTCTTTTTTCTTTTTCTTGCCGAACCAAAGGATCATAGGGCCTGGGCTTTCAATCGAGTGCTGTCATGTCCGACTATCCGCCCACGAATGGGACGTCCAGCCTCGGCGTTGGCATGTTCGAGAATGACGGGTGTAAAATCCGGCAAACGTCCGGTCTGATCGCGTTCGACAAGGATCTCTTTTTGGGTGCCGACATGGCGCTCCAGGTGCTTGACCAGAGCCGATTGACCCGCTGCGCGCAAGCGTGCCGCCCGGTCTTTGATGAGGCTCTTGTCGAGCTGCGGCATACGCGCGGCCGGTGTCCCCGGACGGGGGCTATACGGAAAGGCATGGAGAAAAGCGATATTGCAATCGTCGATCAGATTGAGCGAGTTTTCGAACGCCGCTTCTGTTTCGGTTGGAAAGCCTGCAATGAGGTCCGCGCCGAGGGCCATATCAGGCCGCAAGGAGCGAAGACGGGTCGCCAATTCGATCGCTTGTTCCCGCGAGTGACGTCGTTTCATGCGTTTCAGCATCAGATTGTCGCCATGCTGCAAGCTGAGATGCATGAAAGGCGCAATCCGCGGATCGCTCATCACTTCAAACAGCGCCTCATCCATTTCGATGGCATCAATCGACGAGATGCGTAATTGCGGTATGTCCGGCACCAGTTTCAGAATTCGTTGAACCAGGTTTCCAAGTTCAGGTTCGCCCGGCAGATCAGCGCCCCAGGACGTCAGATCAACGCCGGTGAGAACGACTTCATAATGCCCGGTGTCGACGAGACGCTGAACCATGCGCACCACGTCGCCTGCCGGAACCGATCGCGAATTTCCGCGACCATAAGGAATGATACAAAAGGTACAGCGATGATCACAGCCATTCTGAACCTGAACATAGGCTCGCGCCCGTCCATCCATGCCGTCAATCAGGTGCCCGGCCGTTTCTTCCACGGACATGATATCATTGACGCGGATCTTTTCAGTACCGCCGAGCAAATCAATGGGCTTCCAGGTTTCGGCCTGCATCTTTTCGTGATTGCCGATGACCCGCGTAACTTCTGGCATTTCTGCAAACATCGCGGCATCAATTTGCGCGGCGCACCCAGTCACAATGATCGGCGCATCCGGGTTGTCTTTTGCAGCGCGGCGTATCGTCTGACGCGCGGTTCGGACGGCCTCTGATGTGACGGCACAAGTATTGACGATGATCGACCCATCGAGGCCTGCATTTTCCGCATGGCCGCGCATGACTTCGCTTTCATAGCTGTTCAAACGACAGCCGAGCGTGATGACCTGCGAGGGTCCGGAAGGGGGTTTGCGGTCAGACATGGCCAGATGCGCCCGATATCGCGCCGACACACCATAAAAACAAGGCTTGTTTGACGGTTCGGCTACCTCAACAAGACCGGCGCATCTTTAAAAGATGATGTCGGATTAAACCGTGAAGCTTTCTTCAAGCTCAACCGGGCCTGTCATGATCACATGATCTGTGGCTTCAGACCATTCAATGATCAATTCCCCCCCATCGAGGATAAGTTTGGCTTTGCGGTCAGTTTTGCCAGCCCGCGCGGCGCAGACTAATGCAGCGCAGGCGCCGGTGCCGCATGCTTTGGTCAGGCCAGCCCCACGCTCCCAGACCCGCAAACGGATGGTCTGGCGATCAAGGATTTGCGCAAAGCCGACATTTGCACCTTCGGGAAATGTCGGGTGCCACTCGACCAAAGGACCAATCGCGGGAATGTCGTAATCATCTACATTGTCGACAAAGAACACGGCATGCGGATTGCCCATGCTCACGACCGCTGGTTTGTAGAGATACGGATCGTCCATCGGGCCGATTTTGACGTCGACGCCGCGCACATCCATTTTTTCTGATAGAGGAATATCTTCCCATCCGAGCAATGGAGAGCCCATGTCCACGCTGACCAGGCCATCCTCAGCGCGGGCGCCTTTCAGCAAATCAGCTTCGGTCTGAATCCGAACTTCATCCTTGCCGGATTCCTCAAGCAACAGGTGCGCCACTGCGCGAGTGCCGTTACCGCAAGCTTTCACTTCGCTGCCATCAGCATTCCAAAAGCGCAGAAATGCATCAGCTCGCAGGTCCGACTCAATCGCCATGATCTGGTCAGCGCTCATGGTTTCGGCGATTTCCCGGAGCTGTGCTTCGGTCGGTGCAAACGCGCGTTCGCGTGCGTCGAACACGGCGAACGCGTTTCCCGCTCCATTCATTTTCCAGATACGCATGCGCCCCCCAGCATCAGACTCGTCATGTGGCATAGTCTCTTCGAATAGCCTTTAAAAGGATTTACTTTGGCAGTCGCGTGGCACTGAGCCAGGCACCTGACTGAATAATGACCGCGATTAAGAGCGTGATTTGCACCACCCAGTGACTCAGCACAAAAGCGCCGAGGCCCGCGATGATCGAAAACCAATGCAGGCGGGAATCGCTCATCAGAAAACCCGCTAGACGACGTTTGGCTTCGATGGTTGCCAGCGTCACGTGACCCCAGATCCGGTTCATACCGGGCGGGCCGAACACATCTTGCAAGTCCTGCGGATCGGTCACGCCTGACAGTTCGGCCAGTTCGCGTACCCCGGTATGCCCAAACTCAACGCGTTGGCGCAACTGCATCGTCTGCACGAGGCGAATGAAGGCTGATATCATCACAGCGAGGGCAATCGAAACCAGGGGCAGTCCGGACAATAAGGTCATGACGCCTATATAGGGCGGCATAAGCGAATCCGGAAGCGTCTTCGTCTTCGGGCTTATCCGCGTGGGATCGCGGCCCAATAATCAAAGTCGAGACAGACACCAGCGGCGTATTTGCCATCATCGCCGCGTAATGGAAACGTTCCGGGGTCCTGGTCTTTGACAGCCACGAGCCGCAAACGCAGCGCGCCGACTGTGTCATTCAGCACGGCTTTGTCGATAACCTCGCTCCAGGCATAGACAGTGTCACCGGCAAAAAGCGGGCCTGTGTGTGTCCCGCCATTGATCGCCAAAAGCTCTGCCGCATTGCCGAGCCCATTGAAGCTGAGCGCCCGTGCAATCGAGATCACGACACCACCATAGATCAGACGGGTACCGAACCGACTGGATTTTTGTGCGTGCGCGTCGAAGTGAACTTTCGCCGTGTTCTGATAAAGCCGCGTCGCGATTTGATGTTCCGCTTCTTCGACTGTCATGCCGTCAACATGATTGATCTTTTCGCCAATCGCATAATCATCAAACAGATGCGGTGACCCTGCCAAGACCGGATCCCAGTCAGTATAGGCGCGATCGAATCCGAGACTCGCCGGATCTACCACTTTTGGAAGGTCCGGTATGACCGTTTCTGGTGCGGGGGAGGCCGCATCGCGCTTGTTCACCATCACCCAACGGACATAGGACAATGCTTCTTCGCCGCGCTGATTGAACCCCGTCGTGCGGACATAGACGACCCCGGTTTTGCCGCTGGAGTTTTCCTTAACGCCAATCACGTCCGACACCGCGGTCAGTGTATCGCCGGGATAGACGGGCACTGGAAACCTGCCATCCGCATAACCAAGGTTAGCGACGGCGTTCAGTGAAATATCCGGAACCGTTTTCCCAAATACGACATGAAAGGCGAGCAATGGATCTATTGGAAGTCCGTCATACCCATTCGCTTCGGCAAACGTCGCGGCGCTATATAGGGCATGGCGGGACCCGGTCAGCGCGCGGTACAAGCTGATATCGCCCGTCGTCACAGTTAACGGCGTGGCGTGGCGCAAAGACATGCCGACGTAAAAGTCTTCGAAATAGTGGCCTGGATTGGATTTGGTCATGCCGCCTTAAACAAGGCGCGCCCTTTAATGGTCAAGCCTGTCCCGGCGAAAGCTCGCTATGCGAGGCTGTATGTCATCGTGAAAAGATCGAGCACAACGAGACTCATAGCGTCGCTACCCGTCGATACGGCACCGACAAAATACGGCGCGCCGACGATCAGCACCAGAATTGAAGCCAAGCATCCACCGACAAACTGAACCTGACCTTCTTGCACCATGTCGCCCATCGCTTTGGGGCCATAAACCGCCAGGCGCGGCCCAAACAAAAAGGCCACGGACAGTGCGAGAAACACAAATGCAGTAATTTGGAGCGCCAGCATTAGCACCACTTTCGTCACAGATCAGGGGTTCTTATCGCATATGCTGGTTGAATTGACGTGAGTCTGATCGGTGAAATTTTACCGATCAGCGGATTTCCAGAAGTTTGTCATTCGGGCGTCCGAGCACCGCTTTGCCGTCATTTAGGCCGATGGGACGCTGAATCAGCCGGGGATTATCTGCCATCGCGGCAAACACCTCTGCGTCGCTGGCGGAGTCCGGCAGATCAAATTTGACAGCGTCCTTTTCGCGCAGGAAAACCCGGGGAGAAACGCCGCCCATTTGGCTGGCAATATCCTTCAATTCTTCGACCGACAGACGTTCCGATGCGTTCATATATTTGCGCACCTTTGGCTCAATGCCGTTTTCCTGCAGCAATGCCAGGCCCTTTTTTGAACTTCCACATCCTGTATGATGTAGCAAAATGTAAGTCATTATTCCTACTCCTAATCCATCTCCGTCAGACATAGTGAGTCCGACAGGTTCGACAATCCAAGCGGGCATCTTATTGGCAGAACCGCAAAGATGAGGCAGGCTGGGAATTATGACCCTTGAAGCAAATCACCCGACCCTAGATGCCGCGCGTGCGCTGCAGTCTGAACTCGCAACGCGCGCGCAGGAAATGGAGGACGTCCGGCGCCTTCCGGCAGACCTCGCAGCCAAGCTCGCCGAGGGCGGTCTATTTCGGATGGTCACACCTGCCGTTTATGGCGGTCTCGAGTGTTCGCCGCGCCAGATTGTCGATGCCGTGGAAGCGGTTGCTGAAGCCAATGCCAGCGCTGGCTGGTGCGTCATGATTGGCGCCACGACGGCCATGAATTCAGCCTATATGGAACCTAAGACGGCACAGACCATCTACAATGATCCGATGATCATTACTGGCGGCGTCTTTGCGCCGATGGGTAAAGCGATTGTCGAAGGCGATGACTATATCGTTACGGGTCGTTGGCAATGGGGCTCGGGCTCAGCCAATTGTACCTGGCTGTGCGGTGGCTCGATGGTATTCGAAGATGGTGAATTGCGTACTTTGCCAAGTGGCCGGCCCGACGCCCGCATGATGGTGTTTCCTGCCGAAGACGCAGAGCTGATTGACACGTGGCAAGTCATGGGCCTGAAAGGAACCGGCTCGGGCGATATTGCGGTCGAGAACCTGCGTGTTCCAAAAGCCCGTTCTGTCAGCCTGGTCGCCGATCAGCCAGTGATCGACGGAGCGCTTTACAAATTCCCGGCCTTTGGCCTGCTCAGCTTGGGTGTGGCCGCTACGGCGATGGGCAATGCGAAAGGTGCGCTGCAAGCGTTCATCGACCTTGCCAGCGCAAAGAAAAGCCAGGGCTCGAAGAAAACACTGGGTGAACGCGCGACCATTCAAGCTGAAACTGCCCGGCTAATGGCCGCTTTTCGCGCTGCCCGAGCCTACTTACACGATGAAATTGAGCTGACCTGGGAAATCGCCCAGAATAGCGACGATATTCCAGTGGAGCGGCGCGCCGCGCTGCGAATGGCATGCACGCACATGGTCAGAACCGGCGCAGAGATCTGCCGTGTTTGTTATGATTTGGGCGGCGGTGCCGCATTGTTTCAGGCCAGCGATCTGCAAAGACGGTTCCGCGACTCACACGCGATGACGCAGCACATCGTCACTGCACCTTCGACGTGGGAATTGACAGGTCGGTTACTGTTCGACCTGCCGACTGATGCGAGTATGATTTAGGGCCTATTCGGCCTCTGCGATGACCTCGTCGGAGCCGCGCGCCAATGTTTTCATGACGCCTTCTGCTTCATCAACCGCTTCAACCGGCGCCTCTTTCTTGCGTGCATAGGTACGGCGGCGCTTGGGCTTTTCGGCCTCAGCGTCAGCAGATGCTTCCACGGCCTCTGGTGCATCCGCATCATCGCCATCGATCACTTTCAGCGCTTCTGAACCGTTCTCTTCGCGCGGCTTACGGCTGCGTCGCCGCGGCTTGGTTTCCGCCGCAGCATCGTCAGATCCAGCATCAGAAGCGACGGGCTGATCGCTTGATGACTCAGATGCATCCTCGCTACCACCTTGTGCAGCGCGCTCGGCATCGCGTTGGGCGCGTTCTTCAGCCTTCGCGGCCTCGCGGGCTTCACGCTCCACGCGGGCTTCTTCCTTTTGCTTCTCGAACACCGCCACGATACGGGCATAGTGTTCCGCGTGCTGGAAGAGTGCTTCAGCTTTGACCCGGTCCCCCGACGTGTGAGCGTCGCGGGCATATTGAAGATACTTATCGAGAATTTGCTGCGCAGATCCGCGAATGCGGACGTCTGGCCCGTTGCTCTCATAATGACGGTTTGGGTTTGGATTATTGTTATTATTATTGTTGCTTCCACCCGAGCGGCGACGGCGCTTGCGCTGCATAGCCATAGGCAATTCCTGATCTCTTAAGTCCGATAGACGGACGGTTTATTCGCGAGGGTAGACTAATTTCTAAACTGTCGCGGTAGGGTTTAAGGTCGGACAGGTGGCCCCCGTGTCACTGACCTTGACCCTAGGTAGCGCGGCATTTCGGATTCGCCAAGGGGGTTTCTGCTAAGTTTTTGTCGCGCTGATCGCGCGATCATTACCGCCCAGGTCTTGCCGGTGCCGCAAGTCGGAGAATTCGGCGCGCATCAGCAGATCCGAAACGGCTTGTTTTTGATCAAATCCGATCTCGAGAACCAAATGTGCCCCTGATTTCATATGATCCGCCGCCAGCGCAATAATTTCACGATAAGCGGTGAGCCCATCCGCGCCGCCATCCAGCGCTGATAGCGGGTCAAACTTCCGGACTTCGGGTTCAAGGGTTGGGATCACATCGCTGCGTATGTAAGGGGGATTAGAGACGATCAGGTCACACATTTGCCATCCGGTCCAATCAGCCCAGGATCCGAAAAACAATTGGACCCGCGCCGCGATGTCGAGTGTTTCGAAATTCTCTGCCGCAAGCATGATCGCGCCCCTGCTGGCTTCAACGGCGACGCCTCTTGCCTTGGGCCGCGCCGTTAGCAGCGCCGCCAAGAGCGCCCCCGACCCGGCTCCTAGATCAGCGAGACGAAAAGCAGTCCCGTCCGGTACATTCTCCAGGGCGAGTTCGACCACCGCTTCACTATCCGACCGCGGAATTAGAGCCCGTGAATCGGATCGCAATTGCAATCCGAAAAACTCAACCTCTCCAGCAATGTGGGCATATGGCGTCCGTTCCGCCCGCATATTGACCATCAGTTTGAACGCTTCGACTTGATCCGGCGGAGCGATTTCCTGTTCCATTGCGATTAACAAGGCAGGGGTTAGAGCGCTAATCAACAGAACCAACCTGCGGGCTTCGCGCACGGGGTCGTCGAGGCCTGCTTTGCTTAGGTGGTTAGATCCGGCTCGGATCAGGTCTTCATAGGATAGATCGCTCACGAGTCTTCCATAGCGGCGAGCCGGCGCGCCTGATCTTCTGTCATCAAGGCTGAAACAACATCTTCAAGCTTGTCGCCGGTAATGACTTTGTCGAGGGCGTAAAGCGTCAGCCCGATCCGGTGATCAGTGACCCGGTTTTCCGGATAATTATAAGTCCGGATTTTTTCCGAACGATCGCCAGACCCAACTTGCGATGCGCGCGCTTCGGCGCGCTCAGCGTCGCGTTCCGATTTCTCTTTCTCATAGATCCGGATTTTGAGTTGCTGCATCGCCTTATCACGGTTCACATGCTGTGATTTTTCCGAGCTGGTGGCGACGATTCCAGTCGGCAAGTGCGTGATCCGCACCGCAGAGTCGGTCGTATTAACGTGCTGGCCGCCAGAACCGGAGGCACGCATTGTATCAATGCGAATGTCTTCAGTCCGTATCTCAATCTGTACATCTTCAGGCGCCGGCAATACTGCGACCGAGGCGGCAGAAGTATGGACCCGGCCTTGCGTTTCCGTGGCCGGGACACGCTGGACCCGGTGCACACCGGATTCCCATTTCAAGCGCCCATAAACGCCTTCGCCTTCGACATTGGCGATGATTTCCTTATAGCCACCAACATCGCCCTCAGAGGCGCTTTGCAGATCAATTTTCCAACCCTGGAGCTGCGCATAGCGCGAATACATTCGGAACAAGTCGCCCGCAAACAAAGCCGCTTCATCGCCGCCGGTTCCAGCCCTGACTTCCAGCACGATATTGGCCTTATCATCGGCGTCTTTCGGAAGGAGCAAAAGCTGCATCGCGTCTTCTGCAGCCGGGATTTGCGATTTCAGGTCGTTGACTTCTTCTTGTGCCAGCTCTGCCATTTCGGCATCATCGCCTTTGGTCATCGCTTCGGCTTCTGCGAGACCGTCGCGCATTGCAATCAAGTCGCGTGCGGCTTCGACAACTGGCCGAAGCTCGGAATGTTCGCGAGAGAGCGCAACGATTTCAGTACTATCCGTCGTCGCCCCCATACGGGCTTCGACTTCTTCAAATCGTTCAATCACTTGTTCGAGGCGGGACTGGGGTATTGTAGCCATGACCCGCCTCTAAACCGGATTGGCGCCTACAGGAAGACCCGAATGATTTCCTTCACGATCATCGCAATCAGAACGATTGAAGCCAAGGCAAAGGCGAGGAAGCGTTGCATCACTTTTGGCGACATGACCTGAATGAGTGAATGGAGAATCCGCACACCGACATAACCGTAAGCAAGTTTCAGCATCAGACCATCTGCGCCGCCGGTCAGCGCCGCAAACATCATCAGAGCATAGAACACTGTTGGTTGTTCATGCAGGTGGTTATAATTATCAGCGATCGCGCGGACATTGGCCGGCAAACGGTCACCATATGTGCCAGGATGACGGGCATCATCTGGATTGATTTTGGCCTTTTGCATGGCCGGAATACGCGTCGCATACATCCACAGCCACATCACTGCCGTCCATGAGATCAGGATCAGCACTGGTGTTAAAAAGGATTGTAAATGACCGCCATGCGCCTCGATGACCGAATTGATCATCGCTGTTGGGTCGAGTGTTTCATTTTCCATATTAGCCTCCCGTGAGCAAATTATCCGGGCAGGCTAGGCCTCATCGCGCCGAATGCAAACCCGTCTCGTTAGGAGATGGCGTTTCAAAGTGAGCACCCATGAAGGCCGTAAACGCATCTATATCTTCTGAAACCACGCTATGTCCGCCGACACGCAGCCAATAACTGATATCCGCTGATGGATCGAAATCGCGCATGCGTGCCGCATCAGGCAGGCCCGCCGAACCACGCGCCTCGTAAACCTGGTCAGCGGCCTGCGCGAGGACAAATGACGAATTTGGGTCCGACCAGACATCGCGCCGGCCATTTCCCAGGAAAATTGGTTTTGGTGCCGATAGCGCCAATAGAAAATGTTGGTCCAGTGTCAGATCGAGCCCATTCGCCAGATCGTCCGCCAAGCCTGGGCGCAACCAATGCGGATATTCGCGCGCCATTCGCGACAGCGTTTCACCCGTTTTTGAGCGCGAGGATGAGCCACCGCCAAAGCCCGACTGATGGGCAATTGCCGCAGCGATCTGGTCGGACCAGCCTGAGGCGATCAAGGCAGACTTACCATAGCGAGAATGGCCCAAAGCCGCGATTGCGTCGGCTTGAACGCGAGGGTCTTCGCCAAATACGCCTGCCGCCGCATGATATCCAAACGCCCAAGCCATCAACGCACTGGTCGGCTTTGGGCCTGGCGCAAGATCAGTCATGACCAATTGGGCGGCCTCATCGGTATCTGGTACAAAGCTCCAACCTGGAAAGCTTGCATACGCCAAACCAGCGTCGAAATAGCGATCAATCGGCGCATAAGCGATATAGGTTCCAAAGATGTTGGTCGCTATGAAACCAATAGCCCCCGTCATATTCGTGCCATCGCACGTTTCGCCCCCGAACTCTGTCACCGGATCATCCGGGAAGACTGAACAATTGTCAGAAAAAGTCTGGCTGATAATCAATGGAACGGGGTGTTCCTTGGCTTGGTTAGGGATCGCAATAACAACCGGAAAACTGCGGGCGCCTTCGCCGTCGCCAATCGTCAATGTGATCTCTTCCAGCGTGCCCCGACCGCCGAGATAATTGTCGTCGATCATCCGCGGTTCACTGGCAGATATCGGCAATCCAGCCGGCCAAGGTCCATACAATTCCGCTTCCAGCGTGGCGCGGGTCGCAATTGGTTCAAATGGCAGCGTCAGTGCGGGTCTGGGAACTGGCTTATTGTCCGTCTCGAGACTGGCATAGTTCAGGCCCAACATCGTGCACGCGGACATACCGCCCACAACGATGCCAAACAGAACCAGGCGCATCGCCCACTTTGCCGTTTGCCAAATCATGCCCTCGTCTCCTTCGAACGATCTTTCTCGATGGCCGAGACCGATCCGGAACGCAAGACATGGATTTGCGCAAGGGCTTCACGACTGCGCGAGCGCTTGTATAAGGTCTGCATGCGTATGTTTATCCAATTACTGATTATGGGACTACTCGGCATTGCCGTAGGTGTGGGATCAGCCTTGTGGTTTGGTGGCATGATTTCTGGCGGCCCGAGGATTGGCAATGCAATCGAAATCGACGGCTGGCGCAGCGATTGGTCCATTGGATCTGAAAATGCCAACCAATATGTCCGGGCCAGGGTGGCACGAAATGGCCTGATGGGACTCCGCAAGGAAGAAGCGGTCTATTTCATGAAAACCGAAGATGATGATGGCGCGGCGCTGAGCGAAGCCTGCACGTATCTGATCAGCGGTGGCAGCTTTCCCGCCAGCTGGTGGTCGATCACGCTCTATGATGGCGGTAATAAACTGCCGATGAATGAGGATGGCCGCCTATCCTTCGATCAAACTCAAGCCGAGGCGATCTTTGCCGATGCCAGCCGCGCTTGGCAGGCGCAGGTGTCAGCAAAACCGCCTTCACAATCTGACATGCCGTGGATTTCCAGCCGGGCCGGCGGGAGCTTTGACCTGACTTTGCGTTTGTACCAACCTGAGGCCCAACTTCTCGCAAATCCTGAATCAGTGTTGCAGCCGCCAAGCATCACCAAACAATCCTGCGACGAGGAGGCAAGCTAATGCGTTGGTTTATCAGCCTCGTCGTTTTCGCAGTGATCGCCATGGCGTCACATTTTTTCGTTCTGGGCAGTATTCCCGGCTTCATCATGAACAAGGCACGGGCAACTTTTGAAGCGCAAGGCTTGCCGCAATACGTGTTCCTGCAATCGCCGCGACAAACGCCAAAGACACAACGAATAGTCCGGCCGTCCCCCGATTTGGCTTATGCGCTCTGCCTGTTCGATACGAGCAGCGGACCGGTTCGCATCACAGCGCCAATTGGCGAAGGTTATGGGTCGGTATCGATCTTCAACGACCTGACCGACAACGTCTTTGTGGGCGATCTAAGTCCGGGAAGCGATTTTGAGAGCGTCACGATCAGTCATTCAAGGCATAAAGGCGACCTGGAGCCGGACGTTTTGCTGAATGGGGCAGGCACCGCGCTCATTCGGCGTCTCGCCCCGACGCAAGCTGAATATGACCAAGCTGCAGCGCTGATTTCGGGCGCGACGTGTGAAAAACTGAACTAACTGAACCTATTCAGCGGCGACGGTTTCGGCCGCACGCTGCCGACGCAGGCGCTCCGCTTTTTGCTCAACCTGACCGACAATGTGATCGACCATATCGGCATTCGATAGCTTATGGTCGGGGCGTCCAGAGACATACATCATGCCGCTTTCCTTGCCGCCGCCGGTAAAGCCAAGATCCGTCATCGCAGCTTCGCCAGGACCGTTCACAACACAGCCAATGATCGACAGAGTGATCGGTTCGGCGATGTGCGCCAAGCGCTCCTCGAGGGTTTTGACGGTCGAGATCACATCGAAGCCCTGGCGCGAGCAACTCGGGCACGAAATGATGTTCACGCCGCGCGTGCGAAGGCCGAGCGATTTGAGCATGTCAAAGCCGACTTTCACTTCTTCTACCGGGTCATCCGACAGCGAGACACGAATTGTATCGCCTATGCCCATCCATAAGAGATTGCCCATCCCGATAGACGATTTGACGGTGCCGATCCGGCGCCCGCCAGCCTCGGTAATGCCAAGATGGAGCGGTGCGTCAGTGGCCTCCGCCAATTGTTGATAAGCCGCCACCGCCATGAACATGTCAGAGGCTTTGACGCTGATCTTGTAATCGTGAAAGCCCAGATCATCGAGAATGCGGGCATGATCGAGGGCGCTTTCGACCATCGCATCCGGGCAAGGCTCACCATACTTTTCCAGCAAGTGCCGCTCGAGCGACCCACCATTGACGCCAATCCGGATTGAGCAGCCATTATTGCGTGCCGCGCTGACCACGTCTTTGACCCGGTCAATGGCGCCAATATTTCCAGGATTGATCCGCAAACATGCGGCGCCGGCTTCTGCTGCTTCGATGCCGCGCTTATAGTGGAAGTGAATGTCTGCAACCAGCGGCACCGGCGATGCTTTGGTGATCGCTGCGAAGGCCGCCGTGGAATCGACGTCCGGGCACGACACGCGAACAATGTCGGCCCCGGCGTCTGCGGCTCGCTGAATTTGCGCGAGCGTCGCCGCAACGTCGGGCGTCGGGGTATTGGTCATGGTCTGGACCGAGATCGGTGCATCGCCGCCCACCAAAACACTGCCAACATTGATCTGACGAGATTTGCGCCGGTCAATATTTCGCCAGGGTCGGATCGGATTATGTGTCATTGCGATTGGCCTTATATGCTCGCCTATTGCTCATGTGGCCCTTGATTGCGGCGAGGTAAAGACCCCGTCTCGCCGCACAATTTGCAAAAAATTTAAACCATTGTGTCAATCTGTCTGAAATCGCGATCTGCTAAGGCGATCTTAGGGGACCACTAACCAATGGAGCATGGGATGCGCCAATTGCCGACAATAGGTGTGTTCGCACCGCGATGGCAGAAAAGACTAGAGGCGTTTGCGGACGATAAACGCGGCATCGCCGCGGTTGAGTTTGCCTTGATTGCAATGCCGTTCTTCTTCCTGATTTTCGGCCTGCTCGAAGTCTGTGTGATCTTCATTATGTCCTCGATCCTGGAACATGCTGCGAGCGAAGCATCTCGGCAAATCCGAACCGGGCAAATCCAAACCGCGGGTCACGCGGATGCTGACACGGCAAAAGCCGCATTTCTCCAAGATGTATGTGATGAACTGTACGGGATGATGGCCTGTAATACGGGGAAACTGAAGCTCGATGTGCAGAAATTCAACTCTTTCGGCGCAACGGGTGGCGGCTCATTGGATTTTGACGGGACTACAGGTGATCTCGACGATACTGGTTTTTTGTTCGATACGGGCGCCCAGAACGAAATCGTTGTGATCCGGGTATTCTACGAATGGGATTTGATTATCCCTGTGATGAGCGCGCCTTTGGACAATATGGGCGGCACTAATCGCCGTCTGTTGCAGGCAACGGTCGCTTTTCGCAATGAACCGTTCGGCAGTTCGTAAGGGGACATGAAGAGGCAAGTCATGGCTATTCTATCATTCCACAAACGTCGTCAGTTCAGCCGCTCGGAGTCCGGCATATCCGCGGTCGAATTCGCGCTGATTGCCCCGTTAATGGCGATCATCTATTTTGGCTGTATCGAATTGTCCTTGATGATGACACTTGATCGCAAGGTCACAGGCGCGACCGCGACCCTGGGCGACCTGACCGCGCGCGCCTCAAGCGTCACCAATGATGATCTGTCCGACATCTTTGAGGCCACGCGAATGGTCATGCAGCCGAGCGATATGAGTCTGGCCGATATGCGCATTACCAGCCTCAAGGAAGACGGAGGCGATGTAAAAGTCGCGTGGAGCGATAAATGCGGATCGATGACGGCGTACAATGTGGACGACCCCGTGACGATTCCAGCAAACCTCATTCCGACAAACGGCACCCTGATCATGGCGGAAATCGAGTATCCGTACAATTCCACCATCGGTTTCTTCTTTTCTGGCACTAAAACGCTGTCTGACACGTTCTACTTGAGGCCCCGTCGCGTCGACGAGATCACCCGTGACACGAGCTCGGGCACGGTGACATGCGGGTTTACGCCGCCCTCGCCCTAAGTCTGCGGCTCAGCCTTCAGGTGCTCTGGTGTTTTGTCAGCTTCGACGAAGAATGCGATCCCGATCAGGCCCACCAGGAACAATAGGCCGACCCCGGAAAAGCCAATTCTTTGATCATTGAACGCCGCCGTCATGACCCCGACGACAAGCGGGCCTATCCAGACCGTGACACTTGCCGCCATGGCATAGAATCCAAAGAATTCACCAATCCGCTCGGGCGGCGAAATATGCACCAGCATATAGCGGCTTGAAGAGATACACGCGACGATTGATATCGCCGCGGGCACGATGAGCAAGAAATACACGACGTCAGACAGAGTCGAGAACAAACCCGTTCCAAATCCATCCCAAACTTGATATCCGGACGGCACCAGACCGAAAAACAGAGATTCCTGTGTGACGGAAAGCTGCAGCAGGAGAATGATCAGGATCGCGCTCAGTTCCACAATCAAAGCACGTTTCGGCCCGAGCCAACCATCAAGCCAGCCGCCAACGATGCCGCCAAGTGCGCCGATCAATGACCCAACAATGCCGTAAATCATAACTTCGGTGAGGCTCCAACCGAGGACACCGGCGACATAGACCCCGCCCAGTGTCAGCAAGACTGCCAAGCCGTCGGCGTAAATCATCCGCGCCAGAAGGAATTTCATGACGTTCGGGGATTCTTTGAATTTCTGGCGAATGAAAAGCGCTGCATTGATCGGGCCGGACCAGAGATAGTTCAGGCCCGGGATGGCGCCCCACAGCTTGAAATTAGGCGGCGTAAAGGTCTGCAGAGCGCCTTTCCGCCAACTGCCCAAACTACCGAGATTATCGGGCATGAAAAGGAAGAAGGGAATAATGAACAAACCAAGCCAGACGGCGACAATCGGACCAGAAAGCGGCCCGATTCCGCCCGGTTGAGCTTGTACCCACGGGCTCAGGTTCGAGGCTGCAATCAGGCCGACAAGCATCACAACGCCGGCAATATTCCCCATCGCGAGCCCCATGCCCGAAATCATCGGCAACGCCTTGGGTGACCCCGCCGCGGGCAAGAGCGAATTGTGGAGCAATTCCGAAATCGTGTAACAGCAATAGGCGGTCGCGAGTAAGACCATGCCAATCGGTACGGCCCCCGGTGTGTCCGGAAGTACGAAACCCAGCCCGGCAGAGCACAAGCCCATCACCAGCAGGACAACGAAGATGAAGAGCTTTTTGCGCCCGCCTTTATCAACGATCACGCCCAAAACCGGTGCCAGAACGGCCATGATCAGACCGGCTGCCGCAATTGTGTTTGCAACAACTGTTTGTCCCGCAGCCCCGCCGCCAACGACGGCGTTAGCGAAATACGGCGTGAAGACATAAATCACGATGACATTGTAATATGGGTTGCGAGCCCACTCGAAAACCGCCCATGCAAGGCCCTTAATGCCCAGCGCTTCGCCTGTTCCGGCTTGAGTTGGATGAGTTCCCTCGGCGGGTGCGTAGCTCATGAATAGATCTCCCAGAGCGCTCTTGTCTGGCGCAGTTGCCGCGACCCTGAAACATTCCGCCTGCCTTGGAAAGAGAGAAAGCCACGCATTGTCGCTGCGACACATACGTCGCTTGACGCGCGCGATGACCAAGATAAACACGGGCGAAATTGGTTGGGAGTCGATCATGGCAGCAAGTGATTACACACGCGGCGAAATGAATGTTGATGCTCAGAAGAGCATGTATGCGGGCACGATGAAGGCTGGCGCCTGGGGTGCCATCATCACTTTGCTGATGCTGGCTTATGCCACCTTCACGCTTTCGATTGGAATGCCTTGGCTTGTCGCTCTGGTAATTTGTGCGGGCGGCGGCATCGTGATCGGGCTCGGCATGGGCTTTGGCGGGGCTTGGGTGGCAACAATGGTTGCGCTTTCAGGCCTGGCTTTGTTTGTCCAACTCCTGATCGTTCTGTTCAGCCTGGCGCTCTAACACAGCGATACTCACAGGATTTTTGGAAGCGGTTGCTCCGGCAGCCGCTTTTTTGTTGCCCGGCTTGCTGGCGCGAATCGATGAACACACCTAATTTAGTCTGATGGCCGATACTGCCCCCCTCCTCCAGCGCCCTGTAATCCGGCAATTGCCGCCTGATGCTGTCAATCGCATCGCCGCGGGCGAAGTGATCGAACGCCCGGCTGCCGCAATCAAGGAACTGGTCGAGAATGCGCTCGATGCCGGTGCCAGGTCAGTCCGCGTGACAATTGAAGAGGGCGGACTGAAACGGCTAATCGTCGAGGATGATGGCTGCGGCATGACCGGCGACGATATGCGCCTCGCACTTGAACGTCATGCGACCTCCAAGCTGAGTCCGGATGAAAATGGTCGGATCGATTTGCTGAACATCCACACGATGGGGTTTCGCGGCGAGGCTCTGCCCTCCATTGGGTCGGTCAGCCGGATGACACTGACCTCTCGCGCCGATGGCGAAGAAGCAGCGGAAATGTTTGTCGAAGCTGGCCGCATTGAAGGCCCGAGACCAGCCGCCTTCTCAGGCACAGGTCTGACTGGCACGCGAATCGAAGTGCGGGACTTGTTTCACGCCACACCCGCGCGTCTGAAATTCATGAAGACCGACCGATCAGAAACCATGGCGATTACGGATACCCTGAAACGCCTCGCCATGGCCCGCGCTGACGTCGCCTTCGCGCTGGAGAGTAACGGACGCAGCGTATTTCGATATGCCGCCCACCCTGACACGCCGGCCGGCCAGTTGGAGCGCCTCGGCGCCATCATGGGACGAGATTTCCGAGACAACGCACTGAACATTGAGGCGGATCGCGAAGGCGTTCGCTTGTCCGGATTTGCAGGATTGCCAACGCTGAACCGTGGCAATGCGCAACGCCAATACCTGTTCGTCAACGGGCGCCCCGTAAAAGACCGGATGTTGAACGGCGTGATCCGTGCCGCGTATCAGGACTTCCTGGCCCGGGACCGCCATCCGATGGCGGCCTTATTCGTCGATCTCGACCCTGAATATGTCGACGTCAATGTCCACCCGGCCAAAACGGAAGTGCGGTTTCGAGATGCCGGCAATGTTCGCGGCTTGATCATCGGAGCTTTGCGGCATGCGCTTGCGGCCGCAGGCCATCGCGCCAGCACCACGGTCGCGGCCGCGGCACTCGGAAAAGCGCAAGCTGAACCCGTTCAAGCGGACGTCTTTCGGCCGTCTAGCTTGTGGGCAGACACGCCGTCCAATCCATCGCCGCGTCCGGCACCTTCGCCATCCGGCCTGGCACCAGGATATGTTCCGCCGCCCCCGTCCGTTTCCGGCGTCGAGACGCCGGCCCCTCCAGGCTATGATGGCGGCTTGTCTGCACGCGTTGAGCCAGACCCGACCCCCGATCCGGTCGATCATCCACTTGGAGTCGCCAGGGCTCAATTGCATGAAACCTATGTGGTCGCCCAAACCGAAGACGGAATTGTGATTGTCGATCAGCATGCCGCGCATGAGCGTTTGGTCTATGAAGACATGAAACGGCAAATGGCGGTCGGCGGCGTCAAAAGGCAAGCACTATTGATACCAGACATTGTCGAACTGACAGAGGATGAGGCAGCACGCGTCATTGATCGCTCAAGTGAGCTCGCCGAACTTGGGCTGGAAATCGAACCATTCGGTGCCGGGGCAGTTTGTGTTCGCGCAACGCCGGCGCTGTTTGGCGAAATGGACGCGATTGGCTTGATCCGCGACCTGGCTGACGATTTTGCTGAGTATGATGCAGGCCTCGCCCTGAAAGAAAGGTTTGAAGACGTGATGGGGAATATGGCCTGCCGCGGCTCCGTTCGCGCCGGTCGGCGACTGAACGCCGCAGAAATGAACGCGCTGTTGCGGCAGATGGAAATGACCCCGCATTCCGGTCAATGCAATCATGGCCGACCAACTTATGTTGAGCTCAAGCTCGCCGACATTGAACGACTATTCGGCCGTCGTTAGGGCTTCGGCTCTAGAAAATAACCAAAAATCAACCCTAACGTGTGCATATACGGCATGGGTCGTTTTGCATTCTCCCCTCACCCGAATGGGCAAAAAAGGTATTCAATTGCTTTGATTGCTTTGGCTCTTTTCGGAGTTCTGCAATTCAGTTTTCTCATCCTCAACGCAATCTTTCATTTCCCGCATTGGGTCATGCTGTTCGGGGCAGTGGCAGCGTTGATTATATCTCTGGTGTGCGTGACAATTGTGGGCCGCGCCGAGAGAAAAGTCGGCGACGCCGATGCGGCCGTGGAATCCCAGCTCTCTTACCTCGCAGATTTTGCAACCGACCTTTATTGGGAAACTGATCTCGAAGGCATAGTCACCTCAGCTGGCGGCCGAATGATGAGTACGATCATGCCGGATCTCAATCGCATTATTGGTCAGCACTATCTCGACGTGATTAAGCTCGAAGAGTCGGAAATGCAGAAAATGACGGCGGCTTTGCGAGAGATTAAACCCTACTCGGATATCCTCTCCAAATTGCACGACCCGCAAGGTAAGCGCTACTTTGTCTCTCTTTCCGCAACTCCACGCTTCAACGCGGCCGGCGACATTGTTGGTTACCTCGGCGTCGGAACCAATGTGACACGCCGCATAGAGGCCCAAAGCCGGCTCCGCCATATGGCAGAACATGATATGCTCACTGGTCTCGCCAACCGCTACTCCTTCCAGAATCGCATTGATGGTGATGTCAACGAAAGTGATGATGACGATAATGTCGCCTTGCTTGCAATCGACCTCGACAATTTCAAAGCGATTAATGACACCTACGGACATCAGGCCGGAGATGCATTGCTGAACCTTGTTGGCAAGCGTATCGCCAAAACGATTCGCGGCGATGATTGGGCCGCAAGATTGGGCGGCGACGAATTCGTGGTCGTAACCCACAATATTCACAATCCGATGGACGCCTGTTTGATGGCCGCACGGTTGATCACAGCATTGTCCCGGCCGTACCGAATTGGGGGATTGGAGCTTCAGTGCAGTGCGTCTGTTGGTATTGCTTGTTCACCGATCCATGCCCGAAATTCTCGAACCCTGCTCAAGTGCGCAGACCTCGCGCTTTATGAAGCGAAAGGCGATGGACGCAGCTGCTATCGCCTCTTCGAAGCCCCCGCCCAAGGCGGATTTGGTGCAAATTAGAGGCTAGATCTCAGCATCCAGGCCGTTTTGTCGGCGATTGTCGCGCGCTGAGTCATCAAGTCGACGGTGACATCGTCACCCACTTCCGTCGCCTGCTGGATGCCATCACGAGCCGCCCGGGCCACAGCCTCATGACCGCGCACCAAATTCGACACCATGGACTCAGCATCCGGCACACCATTATCAGTGGCAATTGTCGCGTCGCTTAGCAATTCACCGGATGACCCCGGTGCAAAATGCCCGAGCGCGCGAATACGTTCTGCGATTTCATCCAATGCCGCCCACAGCTCAGTGTATTGGGTCATGAATTCTGCGTGCAGCGCCTGAAACCGGACGCCGGTGACATTCCAATGATATCCGTGCGTTTTGATATAAAGCGCGTATGTCTCAGCCAAGAGACGCCTTAATGCGGCAACAGACTGCGTCCGGTCCGCTTTTGAGAGTCCAATTTCGATTTCCATCATTTCATCCTTTCGACTTCATCGACTCAGATGGCACTTGAAAACCGGGATACAAATTGGAAAGAGTCGACGCTCTTATAGATGTTTTCTATGGTTCTCGCGTTATCTCAGGCTGGCGCAGAATCTCTGAATTCGAGTCATCGCATCCTGTAAGGCTTCCGTCGACGTCGCATAAGAGACCCGGAAGGCTGGCGACAGCCCGAAAGCCTCGCCCATCACGACCGCAACTTTTTCCTGCTCGAGCAATTCCGAGGCAAAATCGGTATCGGTCTCAATTCGTTTTCCGGACGGCGTGGTTTTACCAATTGTACCAGCGCAGGATGGGTACACATAGAAGGCGCCCTCTGGCACACTGCACGTCAAGCCATCTGCTTTGTTCAATTCTGCGACCACAAAATCTCGACGCTGTCGGAAGACCTCATTTCGTTCCGCCAAAAAGCTGTGATCGCCATTTAGCGCTGCAATCGCCGCATATTGTGAGATTGAGCTTGGATTGGACGTCGTCTGACTGATGACTTTTCGCATCGTCTTGATCAAGGCCTCAGGGCCGGCCGCATAACCAATTCGCCAACCGGTCATCGCAAAGGCTTTGGACACGCCGTTCATGGTCAACGTTCGGTCGTACAGACCGGGCTCAACTTGTGCGATCGTGCTATACTCAAACCCGTCATAGACGAGATGTTCATACATATCATCGGTCAAAACCCAGACGTGCGGATGCTTCAGCAAGACGTCCGCAAGGGCTTTCAACTCGCCACGCGTATAAGCTGCGCCTGTCGGGTTGGAGGGTGAGTTCAGAATTAGCCACTTGGTACGCGGCGTAATCGCAGCTTCAAGCGCCTCTGGGGTTAACTTGTATTTCGCGTTCGGACCACATGAAACGATAACAGGTGCACCGCCACAGAGCTTCACCATTTCAGGGTAACTCACCCAATACGGCGCTGGAATAACGACTTCGTCGCCCGGATTCAGCGTTGAAACAAGCGCATTGAAGATCACTGGCTTACCGCCAGGTGCGACATGAACCTGGCTCGGCTTATAGGAAAGATCATTATCCCGCGCGAACTTGGCGCAAATCGCCTGTTTCAGCTCAGGTAGACCATCTGCGGGCGTATATTTCGTCTTGCCGGCTTGGATCGCCTCGATTGCCGCCTGTTTGATGTGATCCGGCGTATCGAAATCCGGCTCCCCAGCGCCAAGGCCAATGACTTTTTCGCCGGCCGCTTTCAGCTCAGCAGCCTTTGTCGTCACAGCAATCGTCGCCGACGGCGCAACTCTATTAACCGCATCACTCAACAATACCTGATTAGCCATTTCACGGTCTCCATCTTCAAGCCGCACGCTCTAAGCTGCAAATGCCCCAGGCGCAACCTCAGGACAAACGCGTATTTAGGGTAAAATTTGATCTTTCCATTTATCGTTGCGTTGATGTTTTGCGGATAATCCTATCCCGATATGGAGGCCAAGGATAAGACCCATGTGGTTTGAGTACGGTGCGAGCTCAGGACTATACCAACGTGCCATCGATCAATTCATGATCGATGTTTCCTTCTACGTGGATCAAGTTCGGACCTATTTTATTGATCTGACGCTCGAAGAGCGCGTCCTGGGTCTGTGTGTCTTTATCCTCTTTCTGATTTACGTCATCGTCACCCGCGCGCGTCGCAAGTATAATCCTGGCAGCGTCGGTCGGCAGTTTGCTACAGCTGTGCTGGTCCTGGGAGTCGTGATGTTTGGCGGCAATATCATCTTTGGTACAGGCGCCGGCGCTTATAGTGGATTGTTTGAGCTCTAGGCTTTCTGCCAACATCACCCTAAATACCCCGCATGCCTGACTCGCCTCAATCGACTGGCCGCAAGCGCGGAGTCGATATCATCAAAGACAACCTGTCTCGCCTGCCCAAAAAGCCAGGCGTCTATCGCATGTTCGGCGACGACGATACGGTTCTCTATGTCGGCAAAGCCAAGAACCTGTCTGCCCGCGTTTCTTCCTACACCCGTATCGGGGGGCATACGCAGCGCATCGCGGCGATGATTCTGGCGACGGCCCGCATGGAATTTGTCGTCACCGAAACCGAGTCCGAGGCTCTGTTATTGGAAGCCAGCCTCATCAAGTCGTTGAAGCCCCGTTTCAACATTCTTCTGCGCGACGACAAATCATTCCCATACATTCTGATTCGGCGTGATCATGACGCGCCTCAAGTTCTGAAATATCGCGGCTCGAAGAAAGACCGGGGCGACTATTTCGGACCATTTGCCAGCGCCGGCGCGGTGACGCGAACAATTGATACGCTGCAGAAAGCCTTCCTGTTGCGGACGTGCGAAGACAGCGTGTTCTCGACCCGGCAGCGTCCCTGTATGCTGCATCAAATCAAACGCTGCTCGGCGCCATGCGTCGACCTGATCGGCGCAGAGGAGTATGGCGACCTCGCCGATCAAGCGGCAGACTTCCTGCGCGGCAAAGCGACAGACCTGCAAACCGATCTCGCGGCGCAAATGGAAACCGCGGCAGAAGCGATGGAGTTCGAGCGGGCAGCCAGCCTACGAGACCGCATCCGCGCCATTGCCCATGTCCGCGCCCAGCAAGACATCAACCCAGATGGTATTGAAGAAGCCGATATTTTCTCAATCGCCATGGAAGGCGGTCTGTCAGCGGTACAAGTCTTCTTCATTCGCGCTGGACAAAACTGGGGCGCAACCATCCATTTTCCGCGTCACGAAAAAGGCGAGGAAGAGGCAGATATCCTCTCGGCCTTTATTGTCCAATTTTACGACAAGCGCCCGCCGCCGCGCTTGATCCTGACCAATGAGCCACCTCTGGATGCGGCACTGATTTCTGACGCGCTGGCAATCAAGGCAGATCGTAAAGTCGAGATCCGCACCCCTCAGCGCGGCGAAAAGCGCGGCCTGGTTGAGCAAGCCACGCGCAATGCCGCTGAAGCACTAAGCCGAAAACTCGCGGAAAGCGCCAGCCAGACGCGTCTCCTCAAAGAAGTCGCCAAAGCCTTCGACCTGGACGAACCACCGCAACGTATCGAAGTCTATGATAACTCGCATATCCAGGGGTCCAATATGGTCGGCGGCATGGTGGTTGCGGGACCGGATGGGTTTGAAAAAGGCCAGTATCGCAAGTTCAATATCAAGGATCAGAGCATCGAGCCGGGCGATGATTACGGCATGATGCGCGAAGTTATGCGACGTCGATTTGCCCGCGCCTTGAAAGACCGCGAGGAAGGCAATGATGCCACCTGGCCCAACCTGGTTTTGATCGATGGCGGGCTTGGTCAGCTCAGCAGTGTGATTGAAGCGATCGGCGATCTGGGCCTGTCGCCCTCGGATGTGAATCTGGTCTCCATCGCCAAAGGGGTTGAGCGAAATGCCGGGCGTGAGCAGTTTTTTCAACCCAGTCGCGCACCGTTCAGGCTGCCAGAGAATGCGCCCGTGCTTTATTACCTTCAACGTCTGCGTGATGAAGCTCACCGCTGGGCGATTGGCGCTCACCGGGCAAAACGCAGCGCGGATATTAAGAAAAACCCGCTTGACGAGATTGAGGGCATCGGCCCGTCACGAAAGAAAGCATTGTTGCAATATTTCGGCTCGGCGAAAGGTGTCGCCTTGGCCAAGCTCGCTGATCTAAAAGAAGTCGAAGGCGTTTCCGCCGCCCTGGCGGAACGAATCCACGGCCATTTCAATAGCGGTTAGCGATTGGCGCCAGGAACCCATTTAACATCGTCAGCGCCATGATCATTGGCGACACGACCAGCCACGAACAACCAGTCTGACAAGCGGTTGGCGAATGCCAATGCTTCAGCGCTGACGATTTCGTCGTCCATAACGAACAGTTCCGCAATTTGACGTTCTGCGCGCCGGCACAAGGTCCGAGCGACATGCAGATGCGCCGCAAGCGGATTGCCGCCCGGCAGAATGAAACTGTCCAGCGGTGCAATATTCTCATTCATCGTGTCGATTTCACTTTCGAGACGGTCAACTTGCGCTTTGACGATACGTAATGGCTCCCATTCGAGCTTTTTGCCACGATCCGGCGTCGCCAGGTCTGCCCCCAGATCGAACAGATCGTTCTGGATCCGGCGCAGCGCGTTGAGCATTTCCCCAGTCGCGTGCAAGGCGGCAACACCGAGCGCAGCATTGGTCTCATCCACCGTGCCATACGCCGTGACGCGCGGGTGCCATTTATGAACCGGTTCGCCCGTCGATAGCCGCGTTTTGCCGCTATCGCCGGTCCGCGTATAAATTTTGTCGAGCTTGACCATGGTCTGCCTCAGAAAATCTTGATTGAGCCGAGCACGATTCCGAGCAGAACGATGATCGCGACAGCAACCGCTTGAACGATCACGCGCATCCGCATCAATTGGTTCGACCGGCTGCGTTGTTGGTCATCGGTTTTCGTCAAGTTGATCAGACCCATTGCCAAAATCACAACCAGAATACCAATTGCAACATAAAGTCCGATTGTGAGTGCGCTGGCCATATCCGGACCCTTTCAATACTGAACGACCACAGATAGAGCCGAAACACATGGTCGGCCATGAGGCAGGCAGCCGCGCCTAGTATTCGTAGGTTTCGACCTTGTCGACACGAATGGTATAAGCGGCATCTGCCAGCTCAGATTCCTGTGTCTGAGTAAACATTGTGCCTTCAATCCAAACAGCCTGCGCGAGATTGCGCAATTTGATCGGCTCTTCTGTCATCGCAAACACAGTTTGATTCGGAGGCGGCGGCGGCGCGTGCAGGCAGGCGCCATAATAGGGTACGAGTAGAAATTCAGTGATTTCAGCGTTCGCCCCAAACTCGAACGGAACCGTATAGCCCGGAATACGGACCTTCGTTTCATTCAGTTCCTTGACGGTGTTGAACGTGCCGATCTGGATCGCCTGATCACCGGCTGAGCCTTCAGCGATCGGACCACCTGAATAAAGCATCGACATTTGCTGCTGATAAAGCTGCGCCAGGCGTTCTTCTTCGCCTTCCGGCATTAATTCTTCCCAACCAATCTCGCGGACGCCTTGCGACATCATCTCATTGGCCGCAGCGCCCGCTGCTGCCAGACGGTTGCTGCTTTCAAGATCGGGTTCTGGAATTCGGTCGCCGACTTGCGGCTCTGGCTCAGTTTGCACGGTTTGCGCTTCGGCAGACTGGGTGTCGGCGGTGCCCACTTGTCCGCAGGCGACCAGCGCGCCAATCGCGGCGGACGTAATCAGGATCTGTTTCATCATGCTCTCTACCTAGTTGCGATCTGCACTTTCGACTAGGCCTCTAGCGCGCTTGTGATCAGACTTTGACGGTCAGTCCATCAGCGAGCGAGCGGCGAAGCGCTGTCATAGCCGGCCAGATACCCAGAAAAGTTGCTGCAAATGTGACGGCGGCGATCGTATAAATATCGACCAAGCCGGGACCGGTTCCAATCAAGGCGACGCCATATTGCGCGGAAAGGATCGGCGCTGCGATGGCAAATATGATCTGGACCAATACGGCCCCCAGACACGCGCCGACAAGACCGAGCACGGCAGCTTCAACAATCAACAATGCAAAAATATGCCCAGGCCGAGCACCTGTCGCTCGCAAGATCGACATTTCTCTGCGGCGCTCATTCAAACTGGTCAGAATACTGGTCAGAATCGACACAAGCCCGACGGCAATCACAAACGCTGAAACGGCGAGCAAAACGCGTTCCGCGGTTCCCATAACCTGCCACAACTCAGCCAAAGCCTGTCCGGGGATGATTGCCAGTAAAGGCTCAGACATATTGGTGTTCAAATCGCGGCGCGTCCGCAGCACAGTGGCGCGGTTTTTCAGGCCAACAAAGATCGCCGTCACGGTTTTCGGAGTCAGGTCAAAGCCGCGGATTGTGTCTTCCGTGATTGAATCTGCCAGCGGGTTTCGCGCGCCGGTCTCCCAGCCAACATGGATGGCCGTCATGGCTTCGAGTGAAATATGGATCGTCTGATCGACGGGCGTGCCAGTCGGGCGCAGCACACCCGCCACTCGGAACGGACGATTGTCATGATCCGACAGTCCACCGGCGCCAAGACCGTGTGTCAGCACCAGCGGCGTACCGATCTCGTAACCGAGTTGTTTGGCGACTTCGGCGCCGATCACGGCATCGAACAAATCATCAAACCGGGCACCTCCTGCAAACTCCAATGACTGCCTTTGGCCGTATTTGTACTGATCGAAATAGGCTTGCAACGTGCCGAGGACGCGGTAGCCTCGATGGCTGTCGCCAAGCGAGATCGGGACCGCCCAGGCGACATCATCACGCGCCGCAATATCTTCATAGGTCGGCCAGGAAATCTCGGCCGTGGCATTCCCAAGCCTGAACACTGAATACAGTAATAAGTTGATCTGGCCCGACGGCGCCCCGACAATCAGCTCGGTGCCTGAAATCGTATTGTCAAAACCCGACTTGGCCGCATTCCGCGCTTTCTCGACACCCAGAAACAGCGCCACAGACAGGGCAATCGCAATCACGGTCAACAAAGCCGAAACCTTGCGATTCATCAGACTGCGCCAAGCGAGACCGATAATAGAAACACTCATACCGTCGCACTCTCGGTTTGAGCCGCTTTGTTGATTTCACTCAGGTCAACGGCGCGATCGAATAGCGGCGCCAGGCCGCCATCGTGACTGACGAAGAGTAATGCTGCGCCCGTTTTTTGCGCTTCTTCACTGAGCAATTCGATGAAGCGGTCGCGGCTATCGGCATCCAGCGCCGAGGTCGGCTCATCGGCGATGACGAGCGAGGGATTGCCTATCAAAGCGCGTGCAGCAGCCACGCGTTGTTGTTGGCCAACCGATAATTCCGTGACCTTTCGCGATAACAGATCCGTATCCTGGAGCCCGAGGCGCGACAGCAGCCGAATGGCTTCCGCTTCAACCCCGCCCGCCGACTTCGCTTCGCTCAGCCGACGTTTCGAAAAGCGGCACGGCAAGACGACATTCTGCACCATGGAAAGATAAGGTACGAGATTGAACATCTGGAAGATCACGCCGAGATGGTCGGCGCGAACGCGATCGCGCCGACTGCCGGAAAGCGTTGTCATATCCTCGTCCAGGACATTTATCTTACCCGTATTGGTTTCGAGCACACCTGCGATGAGGCCAAGCAGTGTCGATTTGCCCGACCCACTCGGACCACGCAGGAAGAGACGCTCGCCTGCTTGTAGCTCAAATGCATCTATGTCGAGCAAAAGCGGCTGGCCCGGCCATGCGAAGCGCAGGTCAGAGAGGCGAATGGTAGGTGCGGTCATCTAGGGGAGGTCTAGGCGGGTATTGCTCGCGGTCAAGGTGCTCGCCGTCTGACCGGTTTCTGTGAGAATGACAGCATTCACTTCTTCGAACCCGGCAAAGGCACCGAACGCTGTGACATCAACGGCGCTGAGGTCTTCAATCGCGGCGCAGGCATAGACCAGATCGACCATCATATTCCCGTGGTCACCGATGGCTCGAATGCTGGCCTCGCCAGAATCGCGGGTGCAATCACCACCAATCAGCTCAACAATTCCGTCTGTGTAAGGCGCGACATCATCGACCGTGCGCAATGTCTCATCGAGATCAAAGTTCGCCAATGCGCCCTCGAGGCTGACGCTGACAGTGTTGGCATCAATACTGATTGCGAGATCTGACAGACCATGTACGTGCGCTTCCCCGCCCGCATGATCATGATCGTCCGAATGATCAACATGGTCCTCATCATGATCATGATCATCGTGGTCAGAATGCTCATCGTGATCGTCATGATCTTCATGATCTTCATGATCTTCATGATCATCGGCGACAGGATCAGCTGCCACTGTCTCGACAACATCCGCTTCTGTCGCGGCTTCAGTCACTTCTTCCGCGACGCTTGGCGGTGTCTCGGCGACCAAATCATCGGTCGGTTCGGCTGCAGGTTGGCAAGCGGCAAGAACCAGAAAACTGGCAGCGAGAAATAGACGGTTGCGAGACATGAAAGACTCCAGCTTTTGTTTGACAGCGCGAGGTGCGAGGACTACCTCGCCGGAACAGAATTGCGATACTATAACATCCTGTACAATCAAATAGGACAATCTGGCTACGCGCCAAAGTAATTTTCTTCCATGTTCGAAGCTCTGCAAGCACCTCTCTTTTTCGGTTTGATCGCCGCCTTTGTGACGACATTGGGCCTGCTCGCTGTTGCCCTGCGCAGTGATTGGAGCATGCGCTATGCAAATCTGTTTGGTTTGGCCGCTGCAGGCATGCTCACGGCCATGGCTTTCCTGCACATTGTCCCGGAGGCGTTCGCGCTTTCGGACTCGGCACCGATCTGGCTGACAATCGGGTTCTTTTCGGGTCTGCTGCTGCATTATTTGATCCGAACCTTTTTCCCTGAGCGTGAAGATTCAAAACTTCCAAGCGAGGCGATCACGCCAATTCTGGCAATCGCCTGTCACTCCTTCATCGATGGCATCGTTTATTCCGTAACATTCGCAGCGAGTTTTACCGCAGGCGTGTTCGCCGCTGTTGGTCTGATCCTGCATGAGTTCCCGGAAGGCGTAATCGCGTTTGCGATCTTGCGCCGCCATGGCGTGAGCAATCGCTCGGCATTCTTCTGGGCCTTCCTTGCCGCTGCCGCAACCACACCATTCGGCGTTCTGGTCTCCGGCCCGTTCATGTTTGGACTTGGCGAAGAAGTCCTTGGCAGCCTCTTCGCATTGTCCGCAGGCTTATTGCTGTTTGTTGCAACAGGGCCTCTGATGGCGCCGTTGAAGGACGTTGAGCCAACACGTGGCCTCATCGCGCTTTCTGCAGGCGTAGTGATTGCTGTGAGCCTTTTGTTTGCGCCAATTCCTGGCCATGATCACGACCATATGGGTCACGGCCATGTGCATTCAGATGACGATCACGATCATAGCGATCATTCGGTTAGTCCCGCCCCCAGAATGAAATAGGGCCGCGATGAGCTTGCTGCGCATCGTTCTCCTTTGTCTGGTTTTCGGTCTGGTCCACACGCATGCGGCGCATGCCCATCCGGAGGATGAGTTCTGCACCGGCGACGGCGGCATGGACCCGGCGCTCTGCCGCGCCTTACAGGAGTTGGATCGCGCTGCTGACGCACCTGATTCAGGCCGTGAGTTTACCGAGACCGAAACCATTGATTTTGAACGACCCGCACTCGAGACCTTTGGTCTATATATCAAGATCGGCGTGCAACATATTCTGCCGGGCGGCCTCGACCACATCCTGTTCGTCCTGGCAATCTTCTTCTCAACGCGTCGATGGCGACCGCTACTGATTCAGATCTCTGCGTTTACCGTCGCACACACAATCACTCTGGGATTGGTCGCATCGGGCGTGTTTGCGCCGCCAGCAAACATTGTCGAACCCTTGATCGCCGCAACCATCGCGTTCGTGGCGATCGAGAATATTGTTTTTAAGGACATGACGCGCTGGCGCCCATTTGTCGTGTTTGCGTTCGGCTTGATCCACGGCATGGGTTTCGCTGGTTTCTTCGGCTCTCTGGGATTGCCTCAAGGCCAGTTCTGGAGCGCCCTGATCGGTTTCAATATAGGTGTCGAAATCGGTCAATTGAGCGTCATAGCTTTGGCCGCGTTGCTGCTCTGGCCGCTCAGAAAGGCGATTTCCGAGACGCTTTACAGGCGCGCAATTGTTTGGCCGGGATGCGGTTTCATCGGCTTCGTGGGCGCATTCTGGGCGATTGAACGCGTACTGGCTGGATAAACGGCATCCAGTTTGCAAACCGCCTCACCATGGGTGAAAACAAATACTTATCGAAACGACATCGGCGCTATCTCGGAGCGATTATTGCTGCAGGCGTCACGACTTTTACAGCCTTTATGCTGACACCATCTGCGAGCGCACAGAATTGTACGCTGCAAGATGCGTCGCAATGGCAATTGGCGCTCCATGATGCGGAGGCCGAGCAAACGCCGGCCTATGTCCGATCCGTCACGGAGGCTTTCCTCAATGCCTGTCCAAGTCGGCCGGAATTTTCTGAAGCCAGCCGCGTTGCGGGTATTGCGGCTGTCGATATGCAGGATGCAGAATCTGCGAGCGCGCATTTTGCGAATGCCGGGCGAATGACTGACATCTTGTCCAACTTTTACGCTATGTCCGCGTACCATAAGGCCGGTAATACCAAAGCCACCTGGCGCCTGCGTGACCAAATTGTCGAAAGCTGGCGGACGAGACTGGAGCGCCATCCAATGGTTTCTGTCTCGGTTGAACCGATGCAAGATGGCATGCTGTATCAGCTATATTTCTCCGCGACTGACCGAAATTCCGGAACGCGTGCCGCGTGGGTCGCAGTGCCTTACGGTCCGGGATGGCCCGCGACCTTGAGTTTTTCACAAGACCGTATGCGGCTCGCCTTGCGCAAAGCGCGCGCGGCCAAGGATAATGATTTCAGATATGTCGACCTCAATCGATGTCACGGGCGGCGAACGCTTGGACGCATCGAAACGACCATGTCCAGCTCAGAATTTGATGCGACCGCCCGCGCCAGCTTGACAGCGTACCTCGCCAACCCTGATCTACCGAACTCGCGTTCCACTGATCAGATTGCCGTTTGCGTTTTGCCAAACCGGCTCTTGCCAGGTGTCCCGAAACCTTAGGCTCAGATCCGCTTTTCAACTTCTGCAATCACGGCATCAGCTGTGATGTTAAAGTGGTTGTAGAGGTCCTGATACGGCGCAGACGCGCCGAACGAAGACATCCCGACAAAGCCGCCATCATGGCCGATCCAGCGATCCCATCCGAACCGGACACCGGCTTCAACAGCAATGCGCGGCAGATCGCCGCCAAGCGTGTCGGTTTGATAGGCCTCTGATTGCTGTTCGAAAAGATCCATGCTCGGCATCGAGACAACACGAACAGCGACCCCATTTGCAGCCAGAGCGGATTGCGCCGCCATAGCGATTTCAACCTCGGACCCCGTAGCAATCAAAACAGCTTTCGCATCAGCCGCATCCGACAGCACGTAGCCGCCTTTGGCAGACAAATTTTCGTCGGTGTGGATGCTGCGCGCGGATTTCACCTTCTGGCGGGTCAGCGCCATCGTGCTTGGACCTGTTGAATTGCGCAGTGCCAATTCCCAGCACTCGGCGGTTTCGACGCCGTCGCAAGGTCGGTAAACCGTCATATTTGGCATCGCGCGTAGTGACGCAACATGCTCAACCGGCTGATGGGTCGGACCATCTTCGCCAAGGCCAATAGAGTCATGCGTCATGACATGAATAACCCGTTCGCCCATCAATGCTCCAAGACGAATGGCGCCGCGGGAATAATCAGCAAAGACCAGGAATGTTCCGGAATAAGGAATCACGCCGCCATGTAGCGCCATGCCATTCATCGCTGCGGCCATGGCATGTTCGCGAATCCCGTAATGGACATAGCGCCCGGCCCAGTTGCCGGATGACAAAGGCGCGGTGTGACTGGTTTTGGTATTGTTCGAGCCCGTAAGGTCGGCCGAGCCACCAATCATTTCAGGGATCGCTTCTGTCAGCGGCTCAAGCACTGCGCCGGACCATTTCCGCGTCGCGTCATCTTTCCCGCCTTCGATGACGGATTTCTTATGAGCAGCAATAATCGCTGACAGGTTTTCTGGAATCGCGCCTGCCATTGCGGCTTCAAACGCTGCCTTGTTGCTGGACGCGCCGAGACGTGACTGCCAGGCGGCATAGTCATCCGCCGCACGGCGTCCTGCGGCCTTCCAGGCATCTTCGATGTCTGTTGGCACATCAAACGGCGCATGCGGCCAGCCAATACTTTCACGCACAGTTTCAATCTCTTCCGGACCATATGGGCCGCCATGCGCCGGACCTGTGCCCGCACGTTTTGCCCCGTAACCGATAATGGTTTTGACCGCCAGCATGACCGGCTTCTGCTGATCCTGAGCCCAGGCGAGCGCCGCTTCGACGTCTGCTGCGTCATGACCATCAACCCTGCGCGTGACCCAGTCAGACGCTTCAAACCGCGCGCACTGATCAGTGTTATCTGACATATCAGTACCGCCATCGATGGTCACCGCATTATCATCAAACAGGACAATCAGATTAGAGAGTTTCAAATGCCCGGCAAGCGTGATGGCTTCCTGGCTAATCCCTTCCATCAGACAGCCATCGCCAGCAATGACATACGTCTTGTGATCGACCAGTTCTTCGCCGAAGCGTGCGTTCAAATGACGCTCGGCCATAGCCATTCCGACCGCCGTGGTGATGCCTTGGCCGAGCGGGCCTGTGGTCGTTTCGACGCCTTTGGTCAGGAAGTTTTCAGGGTGGCCTGCTGTGGGGCGGCCGAGTTGGCGGAAATTTCGAATATCGTCCCGGCTGACGCTGTCATACCCTGTCAGGTGCAGCAGCGAGTAAACCAGCATTGAGCCATGCCCGGCTGACAGCACAAATCGGTCGCGATCAGCCCAATTAGGATCGGCCGGATTATGCTTCAGGAACTTGCTGTACAGAACTGTTGCAGCATCGGCCATGCCAAGTGGCAAACCAACATGTCCAGACTTCGCAGCCTCGACTGCATCCATTGACAGTGCGCGGATCGCATTCGCCATATCCCGGGTGGAAACCGTCATAACTCAATCCCTGTTTTTGATGCGACCGGGAATGAACAGGGTGGTCAACGCTGTCAAGAGTTCGCATCGGCGACTATTGAGTTTTGGGCACAATAACTGCAAACCCTTTCGATATGAGCGTGATCGAATCTTCTGCAACTCGTCTGGACCAAGCCTTGCGGCGCCTCGAAGGGGCGGTTGAAGGCTTGTTTGATCGTTCCGGCGACCCTGTCCTGCTGCGCCAGGAATTGTCCGCCATGATGGAAGACCGAGCGCGTCTGGCCGAGCAGCTGGATGAATCGCTGGCGCGCGAAAAAGAATTACAGGCTTTGGCCGATGAAGCTTCTGAAGCGCTTGGCGCTGCAATCGCGGAAGTCCGCGCGGCGCTCGGCCGTGAGGGACAGAACTAATGGCCAAGGCTGACATCAAAGTCCGCGGACGGTCATACTCGGTGGCTTGTGCGCCAGGTCAGGAGGCCCGCCTGATTGGCTTGTCCCGTCAGCTAGACGCGCGCGTACAGGACATTGCCACAGCTGTGGGCAATATCGGCGATGATCGCTTGCTCTTGATCGCCGCCCTGGCCTTGCTTGATGAACTTGACGCCTCGCATCGCGCACAAGTCGAAGCGGCAGGACCCGATATCGCCCGCGCCGCAGAAGCGTTGAATGATACTGCTTCCAGAATTGAGGCGCTCGCCGCACGCATTGAGGCCGAGAAATGAGCAACCCACAGCTCAGCGTCTTGATCCCGTTTTACAATGAAGAAGGCAATGTGCTGCCTTTGCTCGAGGAAGTGCATGACGTGTTGACCGACATTGCCTTCGAGATTGTGTGCGTGAACGATTGCTCGTCTGATGGCACCGCAACTGAACTCGCTGAGGGCGCGAAACGCTGGCCGGATACAGTCCGCGTCCTGACGCATGTCGAACGCGCAGGAAAGTCTGCTGCCTTATTTACCGGGTTGAAATCGGTGCGCGGGGTGTGGACCCAGCTTCTCGATGGTGACGGCCAAAATGACGTAAACGATACCGCACGCCTGTGGACGTCTATTATTGACGGTAAGGACACTGGCGCTTTGGGCATCATCGCCGGTAAACGCAATAGCCGGAACGATAGCGGCTTTAAATGGCTGCAATCACGCGTCGCAAATGGCGTTCGTCGCTTCATGCTGCGCGACGATGCCACTGATACAGGCTGCGGCTGGAAACTTATTCGCACGGAAGCGTTTCGCGAACTTCCATATTTCGCGTCGATGCACCGTTTCTTACCTGCGCTGATCAAGCGTGCCGGGTGGAGTGTGCGTGAGGAACTGGTGAATGACCGCGCCCGCTGGCACGGTCAGTCGAAGTACGGGTTTCTCGGGCGCCTCGGTGCCGGTATCTTTGACTTACTTGGCATGTTCTGGCTGACGCGGCGCGGTGGCCAGGGTGTCGCTCGCGAATGGAATGATCCGCGCGGGTCATGAACGCGGCGACCGCCAGGCGATCAAAGAGCTGCAGCGCGCCAACGCGTTACGATGTTAATGCCGGCGACCTATTTCTTAGCAAATACAATCAGAAATAGATTATTGACTTCGAAAGAGATGTCCAAATAATCTGATCTTTAGGAAAGAAATTACTCAAGTATAAGAATTCATTTAATAATAAATGTCATTTGCTGAACTCTTGAATAATTTCTATACTATAATTGCAAGATCTATACATGTTTTATCTTGCTCAAGGCAAGTGTTTACGCTTTGTTAGTATCTCGCGTTTAAGTAGAATATTGTCGCAGGCGGTTACTCCATGACCGTACCGGACAAGCTCAAAGGCTTGGGTTCATCCGCCCCTCTAACCCAGCCACCTACTCGGGATGCACCTTCGGGTGCATCCCTTTTTTCTTACGGGCACAAAAAAGCGCGGCCGAATCGACCGCGCTCTCTGATATGACTTTCGCAGCTGGAGCCTATTTGCGCCAGACGGCCGCCATTGCAGGATCCTCTTCCTCGCCGGTATATTTGCGAGTCTCGGCGCGGCCAACGACCATGTGGTGCACTTCATCTGGACCATCCGCCAGACGAAGCGTGCGCTGCCCGGTATAAAGACCGGCGAGCGGCGTCCATTGCGAGACACCAGCAGCACCATGCATCTGGATCGCCTCATCAATGATGCGACAGACTTTTTCTGGCACCATGGCCTTGACCATCGAGATCCATACGCGGGCTTCTTTATTGCCCAGAACGTCCATGGCTTTCGCAGCTTTCAGAACCATCATGCGCATGGATTCGATATCGATCCGGGCACGCGAGACTTTCTCTATATTGCCACCGAGCTTGATCAGATCGCGACCAAAGGCCTGGCGCGTCATGCCGCGAACGACCATCATGTCGAGCGCCCGCTCTGCCGCACCAATCGAGCGCATGCAGTGGTGAATTCGACCCGGCCCGAGGCGCAGCTGAGAGATCTCGAAACCACGTCCTTCGCCGAGCAGCATATTTTCTTTTGGTACACGAACATTGTCGAAGACAATATGCATGTGGCCATGAGGCGCGTCATAGTCGCCAAACACTTGCATGCCATCCATGATCTTCACACCGGGTGTGTCGATCGGGACGAGGATTTGCGATTGCTGTTTGTGGGTTTCAGCGTCCGGGCTGGTTTTGACCATTGTAATCATGATCTTGCAGCGCGGATCACCCGCGCCGGAGATGTAGAATTTTTCGCCATTGATCACCCACTCATCGCCTTCGAGCACAGCGCTGGTCGAGACATTCTTGGCATCAGATGATGGAATACCTGGCTCTGTCATGGCGAATGCAGACCGGATCTTGCCTTCAAGAAGCGGCTTCAGCCATTGCTCTTTCTGTTCTGGTGTTCCGACACGTTCGAGAACTTCCATATTGCCGGTGTCCGGCGCAGAGCAATTCATCGACTCAGAGGCGAGAGAATTCTTGCCGAGCTCAGCAGCAATATATGCATAATCAAGATTTTTCAGACCTTCGCCGGTTTCGGCGTCCGGCAGGAAGAAATTCCAAAGCCCCTGCTTCTTGGCTTCATCTTTCGCTTCTTCCAGAACTTCAAGCTGGCCAGGTGCGTAAGACCAGATATCAGTCTTATCCTTATCAAACGCATGAAACTTTACCGACATGGGCTCGACGGTTTCGGCAATAAATTTCTTCACGTGCTCATAAAGCGGCCGTGCGGCGTCGGACATTCTCAGATCAAACAGATCATCATTCAGTTCGCCGGCGCCGGGATCAGTATAAGGCATTTCGCTCTTCCTCATTTCGCAAATTATCTGCCTCAAGGGTATGACGCGCACGTAAACTTGTAAAACCGTCTCGCGGGGTAAGGTCAGGCCGAGTGAGACGAACCGTCACTCCGCAAACATCCTAGGGTGGTTTGTCTTGCCCAGAGACTCAGCTCACGAGGGCGCTGATGAGTGCATTCGCGGCTTTGATCATCCTCGCGACCACGCTGGTGACGTCGTTCATTTCCGGAATTTTCGGAATGGCTGGCGGTATTATCTTGATGGCCGTTCTGGTCGCGCTGGTCAGCGTCGCAACAGCCATGATCGTCCATGGCGGCATACAGATGTTTGCCAATGGATACCGCGCCTTCTTGCTACGCGACGCAATCGATTGGCGGGTTTTTGGCCACTATTGCATCGGCGCCGGAGCGGGCATCGCCGCGCTGTTCTTCGTCAGTTGGACGCCCGACAAGCGCGCGCTGTATCTTTTGCTCGGCCTGACCCCAATGCTGGTCTGGCTGCCCAAGGAGCGTTTGCATCTCGATATCAAACGCCGTGAACATGCCATCGCTGCTGGCTTCGGCGTGCAGGGGTTGAACACGCTCGCCGGTGTCGCCGGACCAATGCTGGATCTGTTCTTTGTCCAAGCCGACATGACCCGACAGCAGATCGTTGCCACCAAGTCAGTCACTCAGGCGCTGAGCCATTTTGTGAAAATCGCGTTTTGGAGCGTGCCAATCGTCACCGCCGCAGGCTGGACTGCTCTGCCACCATGGTGGCTGTTTGCCGCCGCGATCCCTCTGTCCGCGCTGGGCACGACTCTCGGAAAGCGCGTGCTCGAGCGGATGAATGATGTGAATTTCCGCAAGTGGATGAAGGGTCTGGTGACCGCGATCGGCGTCGTGCTTTTGATGCGCGCGGCGGGTTTGTATTAGTCCGGCAAAGACGCCTTGATTGTTGCCAGAGTGGTTTCGCGGAGCAGCAACTTGTTACCTGTCAGCGACGACCCACTTAGAGGCTTGATCGCTTCGGCCGTGGCTTTCGCCGTATCTAATAGCGCGCTGGCATCAACTACGCGGTCAAGATAGCCAGCCTTTGCGGCGGTCTCTGGATCGAACAATTCGCCAAACACCATCGAGCGCGTTTTGAAATCATCCGCGACGCGCGCCTTGACCAGTTCAGACGCAAAGATCGGCAGCACCATGTTGATCTGCGTTTCATTGGCGCCGATTTTGAACGCCCCGGCCGTTCCGATCCGGACATCGCAGGACAGCAAAATAAAGCAGCCCATGGCGACGCCATGACCATTGCAAGCAGCAATGACCGGCATCGGAAAACTGTATAAACGATGCGCCAGCTTGCCACCGCCATCGACCAGGGCTTTGACCTGTTCGCCAGGCAGGCTCATCATCAGCTTAAGGTCAAACCCGCCAGAGAAACGGCCCTCGCGACCTGTGATAATGACCACTTTGGCCTCTTTCTCGGCCTGATCGAGACATGCGTTCAGGGCCTCCAGCATTGGCGGATTGATCGCATTGGCTTTGCCATCATCCATAGTGATGACGGCAATTTCGTCGGTGATTTCGATCGTGGCTGGCGCTGTCATTGGTCCGTCCTTCATTAGAGTTTTCTGTTCGATACGGCCCGTCCCCTTAGGAGAAGCAAGCCTCACTCAACGTCAGTCGCTGTAACTGAGATCCAAAGCCGGGCCAAGTCAGCACCAACTGAAGTCGACCCACCGGAAGGGATTGCCTGATTGAGCTTCGCAAACGATAGTCCAGATCCGGGAGGCACACAGATGTATAACGTCCAGCTTACAGAATCCTATTTTCCGCCCCAAGGCGGCACCGAGCCTGCACCGCAGACCATCGGAGACATGCTCCGAACGTCCACGGCCATGGCGCCAGATACGATGGCGCTTAAAGAACTGTCTTATGAAGGCGAGATCGGGCGCACCTGGACCTATGCCGAACTTCTCGCGGATTCAGAGCGTCTCGCGCGAGCGCTGGCCAGCCGCCACGCCGAAGGATCGCGGATCGCGGTCTATTCAAACAATGTCCCGGAATGGGTGCTGCTTGAGCTCGCTTGCGGGCTTGCTGGGGTCATTCTGGTAACTGTGAACCCGGCCTATCAGAAGCGCGAACTGAAATATGTGCTCGAACAGTCTCGCTCAGAAGCAATTTATTATGTCGCTGATTTCCGTGGCAATCCAATGCAAGAGATTGCTGACTCGGTTTGCGATGACATTCCGGCGATCAAACACCGCATCCTGCTCACCGATCATGATGCCTTGTTCGCAGGACAAGACAGCGGAGAGACCCGAAACCCGAAACCAAATGACGCGGTCCAGATCCAATATACGTCTGGAACGACCGGCTTCCCGAAAGGCGCACTCTTGCATCACAATGGCCTGGTCAGAAACGGCGTCGATACAATGCAGCGCGCCGGCGTGAACCCAGGCGATGCCTTTGTGCACAATATGCCTCTGTTTCACACGACCGGGTGCGCCATCCTGGTGCTTGGTGGTCTTGGCACAGGCAGCACCATGTTGCTCGCGCCAATGTTTGATCCGGCGATGATCGTCAGAGTGATTGAGCGTGAAAAAACCCGTTTCATCCTCGGCGTGCCGACGATGCTGGTCGCCTTGATCCAGGAAGTGCGCGATTCTGGACGCGATGTCTCCTCGGTCGAGCGGATCATGTCTGGCGGCTCGATGGTACCGCCACAGCTTTGCCGGGATGCGCTGGAAACACTCGGCGCTCCGATCCAGATCGTCTATGGCCAGACCGAGACATCGCCCGTACTGACCCAGGCCTGGCATGAGGATACAGAAGTCGATCTCACCCAGACCATTGGCCAGCCTGTGGCCTATACAGAGATCTCGATCCGCGATCCGCAAAACAATTCTGTCCTGCCGATTGGCGAACAGGGCGAGATTTGCGCCCGCGCCTATAGCGTCATGCTCGGGTATAATGACAATCCCGAAGCGACGGCAGCGACGATTGATAAAGAAGGCTGGTTGCACACAGGCGATCTCGGCCGGATGGATCCGCGCGGCTATGTGAAGATTACCGGCCGCGTCAAAGAGATGATCATTCGCGGCGGTGAAAATCTGTTCCCCGCAGAGATTGAAAACGCCATGCTCGAACATAGCGCGATTGATGAAGTCGCTGTGGTTGGGGTGCCGGATGAAAAATGGGGGGAGCAGGTTGCCTGTTTCATTCGCAGCTCTTCCGATCACGCCTTCTCGCCCGATGAGCTTAAGGCCTTTGTTCGCGAAAGGCTGTCGCCGCAAAAAACGCCCGCTTATTGGGTACAGGTGTCAGACTGGCCGCTCACTGGCTCAGGGAAAATCCGCAAATTCAAACTGGCAGAAGAGTTTGAGGCAGGCGAGCATACGCCAATGGGCTAGGGCGCATATGTCATCACGATACTGGTGCAATCGCGATCGGCTTGCGTCACCAGTAAGGCAAAAGTTTGCGCCGCTTCATCATGGCTCACGAGTTCGACCTCAAATGGTCGACCAAGTTCGACATAATGCATGAATTTCATTTCGCCGCCGCGATTGATCAACGGCGCGCCGACGAGAAGGTCGCCAAACTGCCGCCCTACCTCGCCCATATGAGTTGAGTTCACGTGATCGCCTGAGCCACCAATATAAGGATGCGCGGGGCGTAGTCCGTTCTGCTTGGTGATTAATCCCGTGGTATGAATGCGATCGCCATATGAGAGTGGGGCGAGAAAACTCTCGCTTTGTGTGGCGACATTGACTGTCTCTGCGCCGGCATACTCAAACCCGCTCGTATCGGGCTTTTTGAATTTTTCCTTGGTGTCTTCGCGCCAGCCTTCGAAATTGCGGGTGCGAAAGGTCACGCCCTGCCCGCCCAATCGAACGGTTTGTTGATCCTCCGCATCGAAGAATTCAAGCGTAAACCGGGCGCGGTCCTGATCCCGCACCGTCGTGTATCGCCCGCGCACTGGCAGACCAACAGATGGCGGAGCGCAGGTCCAATCAACTTGCGTCAGCGCCGTCCAGACATCCGGATCAAACGTGCCGAGAAACTGCCCCGAATCAATCGACGCCCAGAAATTAATCGTCTGGACCACAATCGGGTGCACCGGGTTTAGTGCGAGCCACGGCCAGATCGACGCATCTGTCGAGCAATCAAAGCTCACCGAGCCATCATCCTGCAGCGTGTGATTGTCGGTATAGACGTCAGAAAATGGCCTTAGCATTCGCCCAAACTCGCAGAACTGGCGCTGCCTCGCAATGGCGGATCGAGACGCTTAACGCGACGACCGCGCGATTCGGTCGCAGCCTTGGCTGATGGGATGAGTTGTCAGTGTCCAAACAAGGTGCTACGTGCCCGCTCAAGTTTCAGGAAAGGGTGCGCCTGTGCGCCCGATTCCTATTGGTTCAGACCCAGGGCAGTCTCGCCCTACAGCTTACGGACGACGCCTTGGCCGCAGCATCTGCTACCACTGCCAGTGAAGCCGCCCGCCGCTATGCCGGTGCGCTGTTTGATCTTGCAAAAGAAAAAGGGGAGCTGGCAGCGATTGCCGGCGACCTCAAAACGATTGAATCACTTGCTTCAGACAGCGAAGACCTGACCCGTCTGCTCGAAAGCCCTGCTTTTGCGCGCGAAGACAAGGTTAAGGCTCTCGTCGCGGTCGCGACGCAAGCTGACCTGTCAAAGACGACAACCGGCTTTATTGGCACCATGGCTCAGAATGGCCGCGCCAATGATCTGATCGGCGCTGCAGCGCACTTTGACAAACTGTACGCGGACGAGCGCGGCGTGAAACGCGCCATTGCGCGGACGGCAAAAGATATGAGCGCTGACCAGCGCGCCCGGCTCGAGCAAGTGCTCGCCAAGGCCATTGGCAGCGACGTAGAACTAGAGACGGAGGTCGATCCGGCCCTCGTCGGGGGCATTCAGTTGCGCATTGGATCAACTTTGATCGATGCCAGCATTGCCGCCAAATTAGATCGTATGAACACCGCCATGAAGGGAGCGTGAGACTCACATGTCTATCAGCGCAGCAGAAATCTCCGGTATCCTAAAATCGCAGATTGAGAATTTTGGCGTCGAGGCAGAAGTCTCCGACGTAGGTCAGGTCCTCTCCGTCGGTGACGGTATTGCCCGTGTTTACGGCCTCGACAGTGTTCAGGCCGGCGAAATGGTCGAGTTTGACGGCGGCGTCAAAGGCATGGCGCTGAACCTGGAACGCGACAATGTTGGTGTCGTTATCTTTGGTGATGACCGCGGCATTAAAGAAGGCGACACAGTTAAGCGCCTCGACGAGATTGTGTCCGCGCCTGTCGGCAAAGGCTTGCTGGGCCGCGTGGTGGATGCACTTGGTAACCCGATTGATGGCAAAGGCCCACTGGCCGATGTTGCATCTCGGAACCGTGTTGACGTTAAAGCGCCGGGCATCATCCCGCGTAAATCTGTGCACGAACCAATGATGACGGGCATCAAGGCGATTGACGCCATGATCCCTGTTGGTCGTGGTCAGCGCGAATTGGTGATTGGTGACCGTCAGACCGGTAAGACTGCTGTCTGCGTCGACACCATCCTGAACCAAAGAGAAACCAACGCCGCCGCGAAAGACGATAGCGAGAAGCTGTTCTGTATCTATGTTGCGATCGGTCAGAAGCGCTCAACAGTTGCGCAAGTTGTGAAGACGCTCGAAGAGCGCGGCGCACTTGATTACACTGTGATCGTCACTGCAACGGCGTCTGAGCCAGCACCGCTTCAGTACCTTGCACCGTTTACCGGCTGTACGATTGGTGAGTATTTCCGTGACAATGGCATGCACGCTCTGATCATTTATGATGATCTGTCAAAGCAAGCTGTGTCTTATCGCCAGATGTCTCTGCTTCTGCGTCGCCCACCCGGCCGCGAAGCTTATCCAGGTGATGTTTTCTATCTTCACTCTCGCCTGCTCGAACGCGCCGCGAAAATGAATGAGAATGAAGGCGCCGGCTCTTTGACGGCTCTGCCAATCATTGAAACCCAGGCGAATGACGTTTCGGCCTATATTCCGACCAACGTGATTTCGATTACTGATGGTCAGATCTTCCTCGAAACGGACCTGTTCTACCAAGGGATCCGCCCAGCGGTGAACGTCGGTCTGTCCGTGTCGCGTGTGGGCTCTGCAGCTCAAACCAAAGCGATGAAAAAGGTCGCTGGCTCGATGAAGGGTGAACTCGCCCAGTATCGTGAGATGGCGGCGTTTGCGAAATTCGGATCTGATCTGGATGCCGCGACTCAGAAACTTCTCGGCCGTGGTGAACGTCTGACGGAACTGCTCAAGCAGCCCCAGTATAGCCCGCTTCTCATCGAAGAGCAGGTTTGCGTGATCTATGCCGGTACACGTGGTTATGTTGACAATGTCCCGACCAAAGACGTGACCCGCTACGAAGCTGAGCTTCTGTCCTTCCTCCGGAACGACAAGAAAGACCTGCTCAAGCAGATTCGCGACGAAAAAGCTCTGTCTGAAAGCATTGAAAGCGGCATCAAGGATGCGCTGGAAGCCTTCGGAAAGACCTTCGGCTAAGTTTGAACCTCACGACCAGGAGCCTTTGACCAAATGTCTGGCCTTAAGGAACTGAAAAACCGGATCGGAAGTGTGAAATCCACACAGAAGATCACCAAGGCGAAGCAAATGGTCGCCGCAGCGAAACTGCGCCGCGCGCAGGAAGCTGCTGAGGCATCGAAGCCTTATGCCAGCCGTATGGCGAATGTGGTCGCAAATCTGACCTCGTCCATGGGCGATGGTGCTGGCGGTCCGAAACTTCTAGCCGGCTCTGGCGATGATCAGGTTCACTTGCTGGTCATCATGACAGCTGAACGCGGTCTGTGCGGTGGCTTCAACAATAATACCGCCAAAGTCGCGCGCCTGAAAATCGAAGAGCTGAAAGCCGCTGGCAAGACTGTGAAAATCATCACAGTCGGCAAAAAAGGTCGAGAGGTGCTGAAAGGCGCTTATTCTGATCTTTTCATCGATCATGTCGATTTGTCAGAAGCGAAAGACAAATACACACCGTTTGCGATTGGTCTTGGTCTCGACCTGACCAATCGGTTCGAAAATGGTGAGTTCGACATTGCAACACTGGTCTTCTCAGAGTTCAAAAACGTCCTCGTTCAGAATCCGATTGCCAAACAGCTGATCCCGGCCGAAGCGCCAGATGATGCTGAGACAATCGATCTAAGCGGCGCAATTTACGCTTATGAGCCGTCTGAGCCAGAGATTCTGGAAGCGCTTTTGCCGCGCTATCTGAACACTCAAATTCTTTCTGCCATGCTGGAAAATGCGGCCGGCGAGCAAGCCGCCTCAATGACCGCAATGGATAATGCGACGCGCAATGCCGGCGACATGATTGATAGTCTGTCGCTGCAATATAATCGCGCCCGCCAAGCACAAATCACCAAAGAGCTGATCGAGATCATCTCCGGTGCGGAGGCGCTCTAGATGGCTTTCTGGATTTACGAGAATTTTGGCAATAAGCGCGCGCGCCTGCACACCAGCAGCTGCCGCTATTGCAATGATGGCCAAGGTGTTGGCGGCGACCAGACCAATGATGATGACAAATGGCACGGCCCGTTTGACACATTTGCGGCAGCTGACACAGCCATGGCTGACCTCAACCAAAAAGACGCCCGCGCCTGCGGTGTGTGTAAACCTGCCACTGCCAGTGCCGCCTCTGCGGCTGCACCTGCTGCTGCGGCCCCGAAAACGACTGCTGCCCCTGAAAAGGCAGCCCCGAAACCTAAACCCGCTCCTAAGGAAACGCCTCGCATGGACCTTTCAAAAGCGACTGGCCGCGTAAGCCAGGTTATCGGCGCTGTTGTCGACGTAGAGTTCGATGGCGCCCTTCCCGACATTCTCAACGCTCTGGAATGTGAAAACAATGGCAATCGCCTGGTGCTCGAAGTTGCCCAGCATCTTGGTGAGAACGCTGTTCGAACCATCGCCATGGACTCGACCGAAGGTCTGGTTCGCGGTCAGGCCGTCGCCGACCTGGGCGAGCCGATCATGGTTCCTGTTGGTCCTGCCACACTCGGCCGGATCATGAACGTTGTCGGCGAGCCAATTGATGAGCGCGGCCCGGTTGAAACTGAGCTTCGTGCGCCAATTCACGCGCCAGCGCCTGATTTCGTTGACCAATCAACGGAAGCAGAAGTGCTGGTCACCGGGATCAAAGTTATCGATCTGCTCTGCCCATACACCAAAGGTGGTAAGATCGGCCTGTTCGGCGGTGCCGGTGTTGGCAAGACCGTTCTCATTCAGGAATTGATCAACAATATCGCGAAACTGTTCGGTGGTTATTCTGTGTTTGCTGGCGTTGGTGAGCGAACTCGTGAGGGCAACGATCTCTATTATGAGATGCAGGACGCGAACGTGATCGACCTCGAAGGCGATAGCCGTGCAACGCTGGTCTATGGCCAGATGAACGAGCCTCCCGGCGCGCGTGCCCGTGTCGCCTTGACCGGTCTTGCTCAAGCTGAGTATTTCCGCGACGTGGAAGGCAAAGACGTTCTGTTCTTCGTCGATAATATCTTCCGCTTTACCCAAGCTGGTTCAGAGGTCTCTGCGCTTCTCGGCCGTATCCCATCTGCTGTGGGCTATCAGCCGACACTGGCCACCGACATGGGCGGCCTGCAAGAGCGTATTACGACAACAACCAAAGGCTCGATCACCTCTGTGCAAGCGGTATACGTGCCTGCGGATGACTTGACTGACCCGGCGCCAGCGACATCGTTTGCTCACTTGGATGCGACAACCGTTCTGAACCGTGCGATTTCGGAAAAAGGTATCTACCCTGCTGTGGATCCACTCGATTCGACCAGCCGTATCCTGGATCCGCTCATCGTTGGTCAGGATCACTATGAGGTTGCACGTGGCGTTCAGGAAATCCTGCAGCGTTATAAAGAACTGCAAGACATTATCGCCATTCTCGGCATGGACGAGCTGTCTGAAGAAGACAAATTGGTCGTGGCCCGCGCCCGTAAAGTTGAGCGCTTCCTATCACAGCCATTCGACGTTGCTGAAGTCTTTACCGGCTCGCCTGGTGTTCAGGTGAAACTGGAAGACACGGTTGCTGGCTTTAAAGGCCTGATCGAAGGCGAGTATGACCATCTTCCAGAGCAAGCCTTCTACATGGTTGGCTCTATCGATGACGCGAAAGCCAAAGCTGAAAAAATGCTGGCTGACGCCGCCTAAGCGAATTGAATTTGGCCCGCTTCGGCGGGCCGAACCCTCCAGACGAAAGCTTGCCTCATGGCTGACAAACTGCATTTCTCACTCGTCTCACCGGCCCGGGAACTCTTCTCTGGCGAAGTCGATCACGTGATTGCACCTGGCTCTGACGGTGAGTTTGGCGTTCTGGTGAACCATGCGCCCTTCATGACGACACTTAAAAACGGCGTCGTCCGTGTTGAAGATAATGGCGAAACGACAATGCGCCTTTTCGTGCGCGGCGGATTTGCGGACGTCACCCCCGCAGGTCTAACAATACTGGCCGAAGAAGCGGTGAATCTGGACAGCGTCTCAGCTGAGAGCGTTCAGAAAGAGTATGATGAAGCTCACCGGGAATTGCTTGCTGCCGGCAAAGACAGTCACCCGGCGCTCGAAGAGCAAGTGGCCTATCTCGAGAGCCTGAAAGCCGCTTTGGTCAACTAGGCCCGGCGTTTATCCAAAAACTGCGATCGTTTGTCGTCCGACCAGGATGGGCTCGCCTTGGCGATTCCACAGCCGCATGGACTGACTGGAATAGCCGTCTTTCGCGAGTTGCGCCGTGTGTTGTGCAAAATACCAACCTTCTGGATCCGTGGTGATCGTATCGGTCATGAATTCAGCCATCCAGGTCATCGAACTGATCCGCAATGGCTGCGTGAACATCGACATCACGGCAGGCGGCGGCGCATCACCGATTGCCAGCACCGCTGTTGCGTCCTGGGGCGTCTTTGGGTCGAGATGGCGCATCCACAACCCAATCGATTTTTCATTTGAGCCCGAAATCGGTCGGCCGCCAGACGCAATCATCATATCGAAATTCTGCGTAAAGCCAGGACGCGGGCGATCCCGATCGAAGAAGGGCGTCAGCTCTTCCGGCGTCGGGGCCGCTGGCATTGGCATGTCATCGAAATGTAAAGCGCTCTCTTTCGCTTTACCGAATGCGAAGATGGATTGCGCCGTCACGCCAGATTCTGCGGTGATATCGACACTGACAAAGGCAGTATTCTTGCCGCGGCGCAACAATGTCGGCTTGATGGTAATATCGCCGCCAACTGGACCAACAAAGGCAACTTGCGCTGAGCGGATCGGGATATCGTCCACAAGCTCCATTGCGCCCTGCAATGACAAGGCAGCGGTTAGCCCGCCATAAGTCGTTCGGCCTTGCATCCAGGAGTCTGGGATATGCGCCTCAATGGAGTGATCGCTATTTCGCTGCAAGCCGGCCAGCAGCTCTGTATAAGATGTCATCATATCGCCCCTGGGAGGATAAAGGTCGTCGGCATGACATAATCAGTTCCAAACCGGAACCAAGGTCTCACGCCACGTCACCAGACACAAAAACGCCCCCACCATTGGCAGGGGCGCTGATTCTTTTCGCAGAATGACTAGTGCTGGCTTTCCGGCGTGGTCACTTTCAGACCATCCAGCTCATCGCTTACGCTGATCTGGCAGGACAATCTGGAATTCGATTGCACGTTTTCGGCAAAGTCGAGCATAGACTGTTCCATGTCTTCGGCTGAACCGGTTTTCTCGAGAAACGCTTCGTCGACATAGACGTGACATGTTGCACAAGCACAAGCGCCGCCGCAATCGGCATCGATACCTGGGATAGAGTTCTTGATTGCTGCTTCCATCACGCTTTCGCCATTGGTGGCTTCAATCGCCCGTTCTGTGCCTTCGTGATCGACGTAAATAATCTTCGCCATTGCTTGGTGGTCTCCTTATACGGCGGCTGCCGCGATCTCTTTCATGGATTGGGATGTATCGCTTAATGTCTCCGGCGCAAGTCGCGCACCTGTCATTATCAATTTCTTCGATGCCAGGAATTCTGGCGGGCTGTTCACGGCATCTACTGCAATCAGCTTGCCATTTTGCAAATAAAAGACCGCGAACTTACGGGTCTCAGGATCACCGCGCAGGACAGTCTGATCATAATCCTGGCTCAAGCCGGCAATTTGCAGCTTCAGATCATATTGGTCTGACCAGAACCAGGGACAGTCTTCCGTGGGTCGCGACTTGCCGACAATCGCTGCGGCGGCGAGTTTTCCCTGTTCAATTGCATTGTGAACGCTTTCGAGCCGGCCCTTGCGTCCATAATGGATCAGCGGACGCGCGGCGCAGTCGCCCGCTGCAAAGATGCGCGGATCATTGGTGCGCGCATCGCGGTCGGTCAGGATTCCGTTGGAACAGGAAATGCCGGCCGCTTCGGCCAATTCAACATTTGGCAGAATACCAATGCCGACCAGAACAATATCCGCATCCAGCTGCGACCCGTCAGCCAATACTGCTTGTGTCACTTTACCCTCAGAACCGGAAAGTGACGCCAGTCGCGCCCCCGTTTTGATGATGGCACCCTGACGTGTGTGCTCCGTTTCGAAGAACGCGCTCATAATCGGACTGGTGACTCGGGCGAGAACCCGCTCTTCCATCTCGAGAACGGTGACATCCAGATCCAGCTGGCGGGCCACCGCAGCGGCTTCCAGGCCGATATAGCCAGCGCCAACAATCACCAATTTCTGGCCGGCAATCATGCGCGGACGAATTCGTTCCACGTCAGCAAGATCACGAAGGTCAAACACGCCATCCAGGTCTGCGCCCTCAACGGGCAGGGCTCGCGGGCGCGAGCCAGTGGCGATTATCAGGGCATCATAAGGCACCGACCCGCCATGTTCGAGCGCGACGGTCTGCGTGCTACGGTCAATTTCAGTGGCGCGGACCGATAACACAGTGTCGATATTCTGATCGTCGTACCAGGCGGCAGGTTTGAAATAGAGTCGCTCTTCCGCAAGCTCCCCTTTCATATAAGCTTTGGACAGCGGCGGGCGCTGATATGGCAACGCCGCTTCTTCACCAATCAGCGTTATCGCGCCATCAAATCCAAACATGCGCAGCGAAGCGCACGCCTGGGCTGCAGCCTGGCCGGCGCCAATAATCACAATACGTTCAGCACTTGAGAGATCCACGACCTCTTTCCTCCCGAATTCCGTTTTTCATGACGCATGCGTCACTTTTTTGCAAGTCTCGACGCTGCGGCAAGATCTCCGGTTCTTTTCGCCGTTTAAAGACTGTGCCACAAGCCCAGAATGGAGAATGAAAACGCCAAACGCATTATGTCGATGCTGCACGCACGATCTGGCTCGCTTGAGAATGGCGAATCGATCAGTCCGCCCATCGTCACCACAGCCAAATATGCGCTCGCCGGAACGCCCGATACGCCCTACACATATGGCCGCGACATCAACCCGACGGTCGAGGCGGCGGAGGCCGCGATTGCCGCGCTGGAAGAGGCACCAGTGGTGGCATTCCCGTCCGGCATGGCAGCAATCACAGCGGCATTGATGGCATCCGTAAAAGCCGGTGACCGGGTTCTGGTTCCGTCCGACGGATATTATGTCACCCGAGTCATGCTGGAAGAGATCCTGGCCGGACATGACATTCATTTCGATGCCCTCCCGACCAAAGCCTTTGCGACCGCCGATCTATCGCCCTATGCGGTTGTTTGGTGCGAAACGCCGTCAAACCCCGGACTGGATTTGTGCAGCATTCGCTCAATTGCAGAATCGGCCCGGGCGGTCGGCGCGCTCACCATTGTCGACAACACAACCCTTACCCCGCTGCTACAGCGCCCGCTCGACCTCGGCGCGGATATTGTCGTCAGCTCTGACACAAAAGCCATGGCGGGGCATTCTGACTGTTTGTTCGGCCATGTGGCGACGCGAGATGAAACGCTGCTGGCCAAGGTCATCAAGTGGCGCAAAGTCTCTGGCAGTATTGCCGATCCTTTTGCGGCCTTTCTTCTGCATCGCGGATTGATGACGCTTGAGTTGCGCCTCGAACGTATGTGCGCCAATGCGACCGCCCTGGTTGATCACATCGAGGGCCATGCTGCGCTGGAGACGATAAAATATCCCGGCATTGGCTTTCTCGTCGGTCTGACTTTCGCAACCGAAACGAAAGCTGAAGCCTTCATCAATGATTGCCCCGCGATTTTTGCCTCAACCAGCTTTGGCGGCGTCCATACCAGCGCTGAGCGCCGCGCCCGCTGGGGCGATGATGTTCCGGCGGGCTTCGTTCGTCTGTCAGTCGGATGCGAACCAACTGCGGAACTCTTACTCGCGATCGAGGCCAGTCTTGCTGCGCTTTGATCTACCTGATCTTGCCGCGACAGCGACCCTGGCGCGGAAACTCGTCCCAATATTGAGGGCAGGGGACGTTATTGCCCTCCGCGGCGGTCTTGGCGCTGGGAAGACCACTTTCTCACGCGCCTTGATTTCAGCGCTCCTCGGCCAGGAAACAGAAGTCCCAAGTCCAACCTACACGCTCGTCCAGACCTATATCGGCCCGGATTTTCCGATTTTCCATTTTGACCTCTATCGGCTAAATGCCCCAGATGAAGTGCTTGAATTGGGCTGGGACGAAACGCAGGCTGGCCTCGCTTTGATCGAATGGCCAGACAATGCCGGTTCGCATCTACCGACCTGGCGGCTCGATCTCAGCATCGAATTCATTGGGGATAAGCGCACTGTTCGACTGGAACCTCGGGGCGAAGACTGGCAAACACGATTGCATGAATTCTGAAGCGACTCGCAGCGACTTGATTAGCGCCTTTCTGACCCAGGCAGATTGGGAGGCCGCCAACCTTCTTTGGTTTGATCAAGATGCATCGACACGGCGCTATGCCCGTCTGACACGATCTGATGGCGCCACTGCCATCCTGATGGATGCGCCCCTGGTCGAAGATGACCCATGCGCCCCTGAAGCAACCCCGGAAGAGCGCGCCGCCTTGGGTTGGAATGCCATGACCAGGCTTGCCTCTAGCCGCGTTGATGCCTTTGTCCTGATCGCGGATTATTTACGTCAGTCCGGACTGAGACCACCGCAAATCCATGCTCATGACAGCGCCAATGGGCTCGCTGTGCTGGAGGATTTTGGCGACAAGCGGGAATTCGCGCGTCTCATCGAAGAAGGCATAGACGAAGTGCCCCTGTACCAGCAAGCCGCTGAAGATCTGGCCAGATTACACCAAGCGCCAAAGCCCGGTGTTTTGGCCGCTGGTCAAGAACGCTGGCCGATCCTGGAATTCGATAATGTCGCGCTCGGGGCGAATGCAGATCTTTTTGCCGATTGGTTCCATGTTTATGATGACCGGGCGCGCATGACCGATTCCGATCGCGCCAGATGGGAACAAGCGCGCGACGGATTGATCGCGCGCGCCATGACCTTCCCGCGTGAATTCACGTTGCGTGACTATCACGCTGAAAATCTGCTCTGGTTACCTGAAGGGCGGGTCGGACTGCTGGATTTTCAGGATGCAGTCCTCGGTTGGGATGCCTGGGACATGGCAATGCTGACGCAAGACGCACGACGCGCCGTGTCGGATCGCGCCGCAACGACAGCGATCCATGCCTATCTCGACGCAGCGGGTAAAGACGATACACCCTTTCAGGAACGGCTCGCTGTGATCGGTACCCTCAACGCTCTTCGCATCGCTGGTGTGTTTGCTCGCCTCGTCAAACGCGATGGCAAACCTCGCTATGCCGACTTCATGCCGCGGCAATTGCTGATCTTGGCGCGTAATCTCGACCACCCATCCGTCTCCGAGATGCGCGCGTTTATTGCCGACACAGCGCCGTTTATTCTGGAAACCAAAGAATGATCGACATGCCCCACACCGCCATGGTGCTGGCGGCGGGTCTTGGCACGCGTATGCGCCCATTGACCGATGCCACCGCGAAACCGTTGCTCGAAGTCGCCGGTCGCAGCATGATTGATCGATTGCTGGATAATCTCGCCCTTGCTGGCGTGCAACGCGTCGTCGTCAATGTGCATTGGTGCGCCGATCTGGTTGAAGCGCATTTGCAGGACCGCCACGATTTGCAAATCGTCATATCGGATGAACGGCCTGAAGTACTTGAAACAGGTGGTGGCCTCGCAAAAGCGCGCGCCTTACTCGGCGATGATCCGGTTTTTGTCGTGAATACAGATGCCTTTTGGGAACCCACTGGGCCAAAACCACTAAAAGACCTAGCAGCGGGTTTCAATTCAGAACTTATGGACGAGCTTTTATTGCTCGCGGATACGAAGCGCTGTCTTGGATTTCCAGGGGCAGGGGATTTCTTCCGGGCGAATACTGGCCAACTGACCCGCCGCGGCGATGCCGACAGCGCGCCCTGGGCCTATGCCGGTGTGCGTATTCTGAAACCGCAACTATATGACGATGCCCCAGTAGAGCCCTTCTCGGCCAATCGGATCTGGAATGATCTATTGCCCAAGGGGCGGATGTTTGGTCACCCGATAGAGCGCTTCTGGCTGCATGTTGGCGACCCGTCAGCGCTCAAGGATGCCGAATTCTGGTTGCGATGCCACGGCGCATGAGCAAACTGTTTTCGCCTGATGGACCGAAAGTCTTTTCGATCCCCGCCGGGTCCAATTTTCTGGCGGAACTTGCTTCTACGCTGGCTCGCGACACCGGACTTAAACACAATCCGGAAGCGCTTGCAGACGCACTGATCTATGTCCCGAATCGCCGGTCTGAGCGGGCGCTGGCTTTTGCCCTGCATCAAGCAGCGGGAGGTAAGGCCTGCCTACTCCCCAATATCCGCGCACTGGGGGATTTGGAAACGGATGAGCCACCGCCAAGTGCTGAAGCGGCCCTGGCGGACTTGCCGCCTGTGATATCTCCAGCCGCCCGAATTGGCGGTCTGACTAGATTGGTGATGCAGTATTTCGCGGCTCTCGAAACACACCTGCCAGCGGTCTCCTGCCTGGCTGCGGCGCGGGAATTGGCGACGCTTCTGGATCAGGCCGCTTTGTCAGGTGATGTCGACTGGAACGCCCTGGAAAGCCTTGTTCCAGACGCCCAGTTGGCGCAGCATTGGCAACAATCAGTGCGATTTCTGCAAATCATCACGGACCAGTGGCCGGCACACCTGGACGAAGCCACCAAGATGGATCCGTATGCGCGGCGCTATGCTGCGGCTGAGGCGATGGCAGCGCATTGGTCTAAATCTCCGCCGGATACGCCAGTTATTATCGCGGGTTCGACCGGCGCAACTCCGGCCAGTCGACTTCTGATGCGCGCAGTCATGGCGCTCCCTCGCGGTGCGATTGTCTTACCTGGTCTGGATACCGACCTCGATGCGCCAACCTTGGATCAAGTCGCAGAAGCACCCTCGCACCCGCAATTCACGCTGGCGCGCACCTTGTCGGCGCTTGAATTGTCACTGGAGCAAATCCATCCGTGGCCAGGGCTTCGTCAGATCCCGGCACAAACCGCCCGAAGACGCCTAATTCATCAGGCGCTCGCCCCCGCGCAGAGCACAGCGGATTGGACGGCTAACCTTGCACAAATCGCCGCCGATAAGGATGCTGCGGGATTTGTCAAAAACGCCTTAGACGGTCTCACCGTTCTGGATGCTGCGGACGACAGCGAAGAAGCCTTGCTGGCCGCGATCCTGATGCGCGAAATCCTGGAGCAACCAGGTCAAACTGCCGCCTTGGTCACGCCTGATGCCGGGCTAGCGCGGCATGTCAGCGCGATGCTGAAACGCTGGCAGATTGATGTCGCACCATCAGCGGGTATGCCGCTGTCGCAAACAGTTGCCGGCAGCCTGGCGATTCTCACAGCAGAGTGGATGCTCGACCCGTCGCACCCAGTCGCCTTGATGGCTGTTCTACAGCATCCGTCCAGCCGGTTTGAAGACGACGCAGTCAAAATCCTGGACAAGAATTTCTTGCGCGGGCCACGCATCTGGCAGAGCTGGGACGAGTTGATGTCCCATGTACAGATGCGCGCAGGCGCTGATGATCGCTGGCGTACCAAGTTAACGGACGACGCAATCAAGGCGGTCACCGCGCTGCTCGGTGATTTGTCTGGAGCGTTGGACGCCCATTCCCTCGATCCGGCAACACCACTATCCGGCGAGGAATGGTATCGCGGAGCCTCAGATCTAAGCAGCGCCATTGCGACCGCGCCGAACCCCTGGGCCGGCGAAGATGGCAGCGCTCTGTCAGCACTGTTTCGCGAGCTGGTTGAACTGACTGAGCCACTTGGCGAGCAAGCGCCAAGTGTTTGGAATGAATTGCTGCACGCAGAGGCCCTGGCAAAGACTGTTCCTGCGGGGGTCGTACATCCAAGGCTGGCCATTTGGGGACCACTTGAAGCTCGGTTGCAGACGGCCGATCGGATCATTCTTGCTGGATTGAATGAGGGCGTCTGGCCAGCGCAACCAGCCGCGGACGCTTTCTTGCCGCGTGTTTTCCGCAAGCAAATTGGCCTCGCGGATCCAGATGAACGGGTGGGTCTTTCGGCGCACGATTTCGCCCAATTGGCAACCGCCCCTGATGTCGTGTTACTAAATAGCCGTAGACGCGAAGACAAACCGGCCATCGCGTCGCGCTGGTTGTGGCGATTGAAAACGCTGGCGCGCGGGGCGCTCGGCGGTGAAGCTGCGTCTGTCTTGGCACCTTCGCCTGAGCAGGATCCCGTCGCCTGGCTGACGCAATTGGAGAAAGCCCCAGATCTGCCGCCGGACTTTACCGCGGAACCGCGCCCAAAACCCCCCGTCGATGCCCGCCCGGACAGGCTATCCGTCACCCGGATCGAACAGTTGGTAAGGGATCCTTACGCGATTTACTGCGAGTCTGTACTTGGCCTTAGAGCCCTCGATCCACTAAATTTGCCGCCAGATGTCCGGGTTCGCGGAACCGCAGTGCACAAGGCGCTGGAGCGGTTTGAGGATGAAGCAAAAGGCGGCGACTCTGAAGCCTTGCTATCGCTTCTCGAAGAAGAATTGCGCCGCGGCGGCGAGTTGGAAATTGATCTGATTGCCCTGCGCGATAAGCGCCGCAGCGTTTGTGACGAATATCTGGAATGGCGCAGCGCCAATGCGCAACAAATCGACGGGCTACCGCTCACAGAGATTCGAGGCATTCTGACTCTGAACATTCAGGGGCGCGATTTCACCCTATCTGGAACCGCTGATCGGATTGAGAAACGCACGGATGGTTCACTCGCGATTCTTGATTTCAAAACCGGCAAGCCCCCAACCGAGAAGCAGGTCCGCGCCGGATTGAGCCCGCAAATGCCGCTGCAGGGCCTGATCGCACGAGAAGGTGGTTTTGACGAAATTGGCCGCGCCCGCGTTGAAGCCCTGACCTATTTGCGCTTCGGGACGCAATTCCAGGTCCAGGATCTCGGCGCCGGATCGTCGCGCGCCAAGCTAGAGCCCAAACCAATGGAGGCGCTGATCGCCGAAGCCGAAACTGGCCTGATCGATTTGCTCACCGCGTTTGCAAATCCGGACCATCCTTATCTCAGCGCACCGCGCCCTGAACGTGTCCAGTATGAAAGCGATTTTTCCCGGCTCGCCCGGCGCGATGAATGGACAGGGATAGGCACCTTTGACTGAAATCGTTGTATCTCCGGAGTCCGCCGCTTTTGATGCGGCGAAACAAGCCCAGGCTTCAGCAGCGGATCCGACGCAATCGGCCTGGGTGGAAGCCAATGCCGGGTCTGGAAAGACCAAAGTTCTAATTGATCGCGTCGCCCGCCTCTTGCTTCGTCGCCCCGATGGACGACCCGGTGCTCTTCCGGATTCAATCCTTTGTATCACCTATACCAAAGCCGCCGCGAACGAAATGTTGTCCCGGCTTTACGCCCGCCTTGGCGATTGGGCGGTGGCCAGCGATGACGACCTTCGCAAGTCCCTGGCGCAGCTCGAAGGGCGGTCACCCCGCGCGTATGATCAGGAGGATTTTCGTGAAGCCCGGCGTCTATTTGCCCGTGCGCTGGAAACGCCAGGTGGGCTGCGAATTGAGACCATTCACGCTTTTTGCGCCCGCATCTTGCGGCGGTTTCCGCTTGAGGCAGGGGTTTCACCTGGTTTCAATGCGATTGAAGAGGATGAAGCCAATGCCTTGTGGCGGTCTGTTTTGGCGCGTCATCTGGAAGACGCCGCAGCACGTCAACCGCGCGCCATGGCCGTGCTAGCAGAGGCGACCGGCGGCCTCGGCATTGCCGCGGCGCTGGATGCGCTGAAGTATCAAAGGCAGGCGCTTAGCGCATTTAGGTCTTCCATTAGTTCCAATTCGGAACTTAGCGCTCGTATTCACACCGCCAGCGGGGCAGACAAGCAGTCGCCAACGGAGATCGTCCAGCATGCCATGGGCGTTGCGCTTCCCGTCGCGGCCTTGAGCCAAGCCAAAGAGGCGCTTTCTGCACTCGAAAAGCCTGGCAAAGGCGATCTCAAATTGCTGCAGGCGCTGACCGCCATGTCGGAATCTGAGGATCCCGAACATCGCTATAACATATATATGGACGCCATTGCGGGCTCTAAATGGGACTTCCCAACAGGGAGCAATCCCTACACCGCCAAGGCCGGGCCGGTCGTTGCGGACTTGTTCAGCCGAAATTTGAAGACCGACACGCCAGAAGGCCGCGAGATCACGCGTATGAAGGCCGTACAAGCGGCTCTCAACTCCGCCGCCCTCGCTGAGCGCAGCATCGCCCTGATGCAAATCGGCCTGCCTATGGTTGAAGCCTATGCGAACGAAAAACGCTTGCGTGGCGCACTCGATTTTGATGATTTGATTGGCCATACGAGAGCGCTGCTTACGCGGTCAAATGCCGCTGAATGGGTGCTCTACAAGCTTGATGGCGGACTGACCCATTTGCTGTTGGACGAAGCCCAAGACACAAGTCCGGCGCAATGGGCGCTGATCAATGCGTTGGTCACGGAATTCCAATCCGGGCTGGGGCGAGATCGCGCAGCAGACCCACGAACGCAATTCGTGGTCGGCGACTCGAAGCAATCCATTTATTCGTTCCAGGGCGCAGATCAGCAGCAATTTGAGGCAGAGCGGCAGGGGTTTCTGTTACGCGAAGAGACGGTCGCGCTTGCCGAAGAGCGACAAGTCAATTTGCCGGAAATGGCGATGTCGTTTCGGTCAACGCCGGAAGTTCTGACATTTGTTGATGAAGTGCGCGCCCGCGTGCCGCTGTCTGATGCAGCGACAGAGCTCTTGCCGCCAATCGACGCTGATTTGCGACCTCACGCGCCGCGGCGTGCCAATCAATCCGGTCGCGTTGAGCTGTGGCCACTCGAACAGCCCGGCGACTCAAACGGGGAAGACTCTGCCTGGACCACACCGACTGATCACATCGCCGCCGATGCGCCGCGCCGCCGACTGGCGAGTCGCGTTGCTGAGGAAGTTCACGGCATGCTGGAACGCGGAGAAACCGTATGGCGCGAGAATAGAGACGGCTCGTGGGCGCGTGCGCCGGTGCGTCCCGAAGATATTCTAATTCTGGTCCGCAGCCGCAATGAACTCTTCGATTCCCTGATCGAAAGCCTGAAACAGGAGAATATTCCCGTTGCGGGCGCCGATCGATTGCGCCTGCTCGATAATCTTGGCGTCCAGGACTGTCTGAATCTGGTCCGGTTTGCCTTGCAGCCCGGCGATGATCTGACGCTTGCGGAGATCCTACGCGGACCGTTTTGCGGCCTGGTTGATGATGATGTCCACCTCTATGCCTTGGCGCACGATCGCGCGGCTGGCGTGACGCTTTGGCAGCAGCTTCGTCTGTCGGACGCGCCAGCGTTTCGCGCTGCCAAGGCTTTTTGTCAGGGTCTGATCGACCGCGCTGACTGGCCCGCATTCGAGTTTTTGACGCAAGCGCTGACAGCACGCGACTCAGCAGGCATTAGCGGTTGGGATCGGTTGATCCAAAGGCTTGGTGAACCTGTGCGGGACCCTATACAAGCACTTGTCTCCGGCGCACTCAGCCATGACATGTCGGAGGCCCGCAGCCTGCAGGCCTATCTGGCAAGGATCGAAGGCCAGGATACAGTTCTAAAACGCGAACTCGGCGAGCCCGAAGAGGCCGTTCGCGTGATGACCGTGCACGGCGCAAAGGGATTGCAGTCGCCAATCGTCATCCTGCCTGATACGACCGGCGCAACCAAGCCAGTCAGTGATACGGTCTTCTTCACTCCTGACGGCACGCCGCTTTACAGCCCATCATCGCGAACGGATGCGGCCGCAACGACAATTCTGCGTGACGCCGGAAATGCCGCGGCCGAGCGAGAGTCGAGACGCCTGCTATATGTAGCCCTGACCCGCGCTTCAGATCGTCTGGTGATTGCGGGCGCGGGCATCGGCAATCGCATCTCCGGCTATGCGAAATCCTCCTGGTATCGATGGTGCCTGACCGCGATGCGGGCCCTGCGCGGCGAAGAGATCTCGGATGATGTACCGGATATGCGTCTCGATTATGGTCCACCGGTCATCACCGCACCGCGCATCGATGACGAGAAATCAGCGGCCAGCGTGATTCCCGACTGGTTGGTGAATCCTGCCGAAATGCCAGCACCTCCTTTGCGCCTCGCCGCCCCTTCCCGGCTGACGGAAGACCGGTCAGCCGTGATCCAACCCTTCGGGCCCGACCGCAAAGCCGCCTTACGGCGTGGTCGCCTGATCCATGGTCTGTTGCAGACTCTGCCAGAAGTCACCGAAACCTCTCGCGAAGCAGTCGGCCGGCGGTTCCTTGCCCGAACGCTGGACATTTCGGAAGCGGAGATTGATGAGATGATCTCGGTCACGCTGCGCACGTTGGCAGACCCTGACTTTGGCGAAATCTTCGCACCTGGCGGCCGAAGTGAAGCAGCCATTGTCGGCGCATTACCCGGCGGGCAAATGGTAAATGGCCGGGTCGATCGCTTGATCATTCAATCCGATCAAATTCTGATCATTGATTATAAAACTGATCGCCCAGCACCAACGGATGCGGCGTCAGTCGAAGCGGCTTATTGGGTTCAGATGGCGGCCTATCGCGCCGTGATGGTAACGCTTTTCCCAGATCGCCCGGTGCGCTGCGCCTTGCTTTACACCGATGGACCACGCCTGATCGAACTCGATGGCCAACAGATGTCAGAATCTCTAAACCGTGTTGAAAGCAGGGTTTGACGCGCACAAAGAGTCCCTATCTTATGCGGCGTGATAAGAATTATAGGAGGCCATTATGGCTGCTGAGCACATTACCGACGACTCTTTTGATGACGCTGTAGCAAGTGACACCCCAGTGGTTGTTGACTTTTGGGCGGAATGGTGTGGCCCGTGTAAAGCCATGGCCCCGCATCTCGATGCTGTCGCTGACGAAATGAGCGGCGATATCAAAGTTGCTAAAATCAATGTCGACGACAACCCAATGGCGGCGTCCAAGTATGGCATTCGCGGCTTGCCCACTTTGATGATTTTCAAGGAAGGCAAAGTCACGGCCACGCACCCTGGCGCGATGTCGAAGCAGAAAATTACAGAGTGGATCAAAGAGAACACCTGATCCAACCGCTCGTTCTATTGAAAGCCTCGCCCTACGGCGGGGCTTTTTTTGTCCTATAGTTCCTATAGCGTGCCCCGAAACAATCAGAGGCACGCCATGAAACCTTATCACAATCTCGATCGCTCCGTTGCCGGGAAAACCGTTCTTATCACTGGCGCCGCGAGCGGCATGGGCCGGGCGACCGCACACCTCTTCGCGCGCGAAGGAGCGAGTGTGATGGCGACCGATCTGAACCGGGAAGGCGCAGAATTGGTTGCTGAAGAGATCCAGGCTGCAGGGTTTGAGAACGTTCAGGCCGCCGCTCTGGATGTCAGTGACCATGCCGCCATCAAGCAGACGGTTGCGGCAACCGTCGATACGTTCGGAGCGCTGGATATCCTGATCAATAATGCCGGGTTCGCGCGACTGTCTCACCCGTCCGAGGATCAGTATGAGGACATCTGGCATGACAGCGTCAATGTCATGCTGACAGCGCATCAAAGGCTGATCCGTGCCGCGCTGCCCCACTTGCTAAAGACAGAAACAGGCGGACGGATCGTCAATATTTCATCGACGGAAGGCCTCGGGGCGACACCTGGCAATGGGCCCTATGTGGCCGCAAAACATGGTGTGATCGGTTTGACGCGCGCCATGGCGACAGATCTCGGCCGTGATGGCATTACCTGCAATTGCATCTGCCCGGGACCGATTGAAACCAACATCAATGCTGAAATACCGGACGATCATAAGGTCATTTTTGCAAAACGCCGGGTGCCATTGCGCCGTTACGGTATTCCGGAAGAAGTGGCGCACATGACATTATCGTGCTGTCTGCCTGCCGCGTCCTATCTGAACGGCGCGGTGATTCCAGTCGATGGCGGTATGAATATCAAGAACGCCTGAGACCGCTCAGGTCGGGACTTGATTGTTTGCGGCCAGAACCTCTCCGGCCATGTACAACGAGCCGCCGATCAAAATGCGATCGGGTTTGTGAGACGCAGCCGCGGCCATGGCGGATTCGAGTGAGCTGTGCGCTTCGGCAATCGGCAAGAATGCCCGCGCTGTTTCAGCCAGTTCAAGCGGATCGGCGCCAGCGTGGCCCGGCGCGTTCGGCAATGTGTGAACCGCGTCGATAACGCCTTTGAACGGATGGAAGAAACCGCCATGGTCCTTGCTCGCCATCATGGCTGAGACCATCACAGTGCGCCCGCCCATTTCGCGCAGCAGCTCAGCAATGGCTGTGGCGGCATGCGGATTGTGACCGCCATCTAGCCAGACATCAGCGCCTAGACCCATCTGAGTCACCGGGCCATCCGCGAGGCGCTGCATTCGCGCAGGCCAGATCGCATTCTGGGCGCCTTCCCAGATCGCTGTGTCAGATATCTTTGGATGCGCCAGTGTTCGCATGGCAAGGCCAGCAAGCGCAGCATTATAGCGCTGATGCGTGCCCGGAAGCGCAACCCGTTCTGGCACGCGTTCAATATCTTCCATTTTGAGAACCGTTAGCGACGCCTTCAATTCTTGGGCTTGCCGGGCAATCACATCGCCGCAAACGCGTGCCTGGATCGCCGATACCGCGGGGCGACCAGGTTTGATAATCCCGGCTTTCTCGCCGGCGATAAAGGCGAGATCTGACCCGAGGAACTGCTTGTGATCGAAATCCACCGGCGTAATCACGCTGAGCGCCGGATCATCGACGACATTTGTCGCATCGAAACGCCCGCCCAACCCTACTTCCAGAATCAGAAGGTCCGCGGGGATTTCGCTAAACGCCAGCAAGGCCGTGGCGGTCGTCGCTTCAAAGCGTGTGATCGCGCGGCCATTGAGGGCGGCATAGACTCGGTCAATCCAGCCAATCAGCGCCGCGTCCTCGACCAGTTCGCCAGCGAGCCGAATCCGCTCATTGAAACGCACCAGGTGCGGCGACGAATAGACATGAACCTTCAGTCCGGCGCGCTCGGCCATGGCCCGCAAATAGGCGCATGTTGAGCCCTTGCCATTGGTTCCGGCGACATGGATCGTTGGCGGCAATCTGTCCTGCGGACGCCCAAGCGTTTCGAGCACGGATTCGATCCGCCCGAGTGAAAGCTCAATTGTCTTTGGATAGAGGCCTTCAAATTGTTCTAAGGCCGCAGTGAGGGCGGCTGAGTCCATGCTCAGGCTTTGTCGGGTCTAGGCGCTGGCGCATCTGCAGATGGCGCCTGAACGGGCAGTCTCGAAACATCTTTTGTCGCAACCGCGCGTTTGGGCATCAAATGGGTCAGAATGCGCGACAGAGTCGCTTTCAACTCACGGCGATCAACCACAATATCAACCGCGCCTTTTTCGCGCAGAAATTCAGACCGCTGGAAACCTTCAGGAAGTTTCTCGCGAATGGTCTGCTCAATCACGCGTGGTCCCGAAAACGCGATCATCGCACCGGGCTCGGCCAAATGCACATCGCCCAGCATCGCATAGGACGCTGATACGCCGCCCGAGGTCGGATCACACAACACGACTATGTATGGCAGACCAGCCTCTTTGACTTCCTGAATGGCCAGGGTGGAGCGCGGCATTTGCATCAAAGACAGCGTGCCTTCCTGCATCCGGGCGCCACCAGAAGCGGTGCAAATAACAAACGCGGCTTTTCGAGCGACAGCCATTTGCGCGGCCGAGATGAAGGCTTCTCCGGCCGCCATTCCAAGCGATCCACCCATAAAGGCAAAATCCTGCACCAGAATGACCGTCGGCACCCCGTTCACTTTACCAAAAGCTGCGGCCATACAATCGTCTTGAGCGATCGGCGAGACGGATCCAGAATCGGGAGCCTCTTCCTTATCGCGCTTGGCAATCTTGGTCTTCGCGCCTTTGATGCGAGACGGATAGGCCTTGTCGTCTTTAAATTTCAGAGGGTCGGCTGGTACGGGTGGCAGCGGGATCGGCTCCCAGCGCTCTTGGTCGAAGAACATTCGAAAGCGACGACGCGGCGAAATCCGCAAATGCGCGCCAGCCGGCGTCACATACCAACTCTCTTCCAGGTCGGATCGATAGACCAGCTCGCCAGACGTCGGACACTTGACCCAGAGATTATCCGGAGTGTCTTTCTTGTTACCCAGTAGGCCTTTGAGACCCGGTGTTCGAAAATTTGTCAGCCAGTTCATCGCATTACGATCCCTTCGCCCGGTGTCGGACTATGTTTAGGCTGGCACTCCACCCTTTAGCGCCGTACTCAATTCATGGGCCAGTTCGCCCATCTTCTCTGCTGTAATTTGTGGCGTTTTGGCCACACTTGCAAGTCTTGCTTGTTCCACAAAAGCAGACCCCACGACAACCCCATCTGCGATTTTCGCCATTGCGACGGCCTGTTCCCCTGTTTTAATGCCGAATCCAACACAGACTGGAAGCCCGGACACACGCTGCGCCATTTCCACGCCGGCGCGGATATCGTCGGGATCCGCTGATCCCGCGCCCGTCACACCCGCGACAGCGACATAGTACAGGAACCCGCTTGCGCCTTCGGCAACTTTTGCCATCCGGCCTTCATGCGTGGTTGGTGTCGCCAGCCGAATGACGGATAATTCATGCACCGCATAGGCGTCACGGATCGGTTGATCTTCTTCTGGCGGCAAATCGACCAGGATTGTGCCATCAATCCCGGCATCCGCAGCCGCGGCGGCGAAGGCCTCATACCCGATCATATGGACCGGATTGGCATAGCCCATGACGATCAACGGGGTTTCCTGGTCTGTCTCGCGGAATCGTTTGGCGAGCGCGAGAACATCGGTCATTGAGGTTTTATTTGCCAGCGCGCGCAGGGCAGCTTTCTGGATTGCTGGACCATCGGCCATCGGGTCAGTAAACGGTGCGCCAAGTTCAATCACATCGGCGCCATTGTCGCGTAGCGCGCAAAGCGCTTGGAACGAAGCTTCGAGGTCAGGATCGCCCGCCATAAGGTAGGTGACCAGGGCCGCGCGGCCCTCGGCTTTAACCTTGTCGAAGCGCGAAACTATTCGGGAAGTCGGCATTTAGGCATGATCCGTGTTTTCTTTGACCCAGGCAGCATAAGGCGCGTTCACTTGCGTACAGCCCAATGCAACGATTGCAGGCACATCATATGGATGATGTTCGTTCACAATCGCTTCTATTTTAGCGAAATTGTCGGCGGGCGCCTTTAACCATAGAATGAATTCAAAGGCCTGTTCGACAACCCCTTTCCAGCGATAGGTCGACGCCATTGGGCCTTCAATATTGGCACATGCAGCAGCGCGGCTTTCGACAGCTTCGTCGGCAATGGCACGGGCCACGCGTTGGCGCGGGCAAGTGATACGATAGAGGGTCAGTTCGCTCACATCGACACTCCCAGAGCTTCAGCGACGGAGAACACATCCTTGTCACCGCGGCCGCACATGTTGAGGATGAGCAGGCCGTCTTTGCCGAGATCCTCAACAACTTCGCCAACCCGCGCCAACGCATGGCTTGGTTCCAGGGCCGGGATAATCCCTTCCAGCCGTGTACACAGCTGGAACGCCTCCAGCGCTTCACTGTCCGTGCACGTCAGATATTCCGCGCGTCCGGTATCGCGCAAGAAGCTGTGCTCCGGACCGATGCCCGGATAATCGAGACCCGCAGAAATCGAGTGCGCGTCAATGATCTGGCCGTCATCGGTTTGCAGCAAATAGGTCTTGTTGCCATGCAGAATGCCCGGCGCGCCGCCGTTCAAGGCGGCGGCATGTTGTCCACTTTCAATCCCGTGTCCGGAGGCTTCAACGCCGATCAGGCGAACATTTTCGTCTTCAATGAACGGATGAAACAGGCCGATTGCGTTCGATCCGCCACCAATACAGGCCATGACAGCATCCGGAAGACGCGCTTCACGATCGAGGATCTGGGCCCGTGCTTCCTTGCCGATAACGCTTTGAAAATCGCGAACCAATTCCGGATAAGGGTGCGGGCCCGCGGCCGTGCCAATACAATAAAACGTATCCTCGACATTGGTCACCCAGTCGCGAAGCGCTTCATTCATCGCATCTTTCAGCGTCCCAGTGCCAGAAGAAACCGGCACAATCTCAGCGCCAAGCAGCTTCATCCGAAAGACATTGGGCTTTTGACGCTCGACATCGGTCTCGCCCATGAACACAACGCATTTCAAGCCAAAGCGCGCGCAAACCGTCGCCGTCGCGACGCCGTGCTGTCCTGCGCCGGTTTCCGCGATAATCCGGGTCTTGCCCATCCGCATGGCGAGCAGGACCTGGCCAAGACAATTATTGATCTTGTGCGCGCCAGTATGATTGAGCTCATCGCGCTTGAGATAGATTTTCGCGCTGCCAAAATGTTCGGTCAGGCGTTCGGCGAAATAGAGCGGGCTAGGGCGGCCAACATAATGCGCCCAAAGATCATCCATTTGCGCTGCGAACGCCGGATCTTTCTTGGCGGCGCGGTATTCCTGCTCAAGATCGAGGATCAGCGGCATCAGTGTTTCAGCGACATAGCGGCCACCGAATTCGCCAAAACGACCATTCTCATCGGGCCATTGGTCCCACGTATTTCTCAAATCCATTTTGTTGCTCTCTTAAGCAGATTTGGCGGCGTCAATGAACGCACGGATCAGATCCTCGTCCTTTACGCCCGGCGCGCCTTCGACGCCAGTGGAAACATCCACAGCTGTCGCACCTGTCGCAGTCACAGCGGCCTCGACATTATCCGGAGTTAAGCCGCCGGCCAGGATCCACGGGACGCCAGGATCGAAGCCGTCCAGCAAAGACCAGTCGACGGTTTCGCCATTGCCGCCGGGTCGGTCTGAATCTTCTGGCGGTTTGGCATCGATCAGCAGGCGATCAACGCGCCATTGATCAAGCATTTCAAGATCGTCTTCTGACGCCACGCTGACCGCACGCCACAGCTCGCAAATACCGGTACAATCGCGCCACCAGCGCACCACTTGATCCGGCGATTCCTTACCGTGCAACTGGATCGCATCAGGCTCAATATCGTGCAGGACGTCTTCGAAAAAATCTTCGTCGGGATCGACCAGAAGGATAACCGACAACAGGCCAAGGTCCTGCGCAAACTCTGACAGACCGATCACATCCTCGAACGCCTCTTCGCCTTCGCCGAGGACATTTCGCGGACTTTTGGGATATAGGACGAACCCGACCCAATCCGCGCCTGCTTCAGCCGCGGCGCGAATGTGCGCTGTATCTTTAAGTCCGCAAATTTTCACTTGTGCCATGGCGGGTCTGGTGATCGGCAACCGCTTGGGAGTCAAGCGAAGAGTGACGTCTGACAGATCATGGCCGCGTCATACGGATATTGAACCCAGGCAGGTGACTATTGATCCGCGCCCAATCCGAGCGCCTTGATCAGGCCCTTGGCCGTGTTCTGGTCGAATTTGGCTCTGAGTTTGATATACGGACCTTCTTCTTTATATCGTGCCGCTTCAAAATCATCATCTTCGAACCCAGCGACGTTCCAGCCCAGACTAACCCAGATATTTTCCTTAGGGCTAAATCCAATACTTGGACCATACGACCATTGCGCTGTCTCTGTTGCATTATTATGCGACCATGTGGTCTGGAAGCCGATATCCAAGCGTTTTGTCAGATCGTGGCGAATTTCACTCCCGAGCAAGTGCGTCATTGCTGTTGCGCTGGCGCCCTCAAATTCAGTCTCAACCCGCTTGATGCCGTGATAAACAGACAGTTGCGTCTTTTTCGATAACATCGCATTGGCGGCGAAATTGTTGACGATTTTCGCGCGATCCTGGATGCCTTCTTCATTCAAGTGACCAATGTCCAGACGATTGAGAATGACGAGGCCCTCTCCGCGCGGACGCCACGCCGCACCAATGCGGACATCCGTTTTCTCGCGATCTCCGCGCTCTGAGATATTCTCCCATTGATGCCGCCCTGCGGCACTGAACGACAATGTCTTGGTAATTTCGCGCGCACCGCCAAGTGTCGCCACCAGTCGGGTGCCGGATGTACTCTTTCTGGCTTCAATGCGGGCGGACCCGGCCATGCTATCAGCCTGGAATGCTGCGCCGAGATAGCCGGAAGCATATTGCTCTGCCTGCGTCAGAGGACTGCGTGCTCCTTCATCGAGCGGTCCGAGCGCAACATCTGGCACGACATCAAGAGCCTCATCATCGCCATCGACATTCGCCCGACGCGCGATGCCGCCACTGACCGTCCAGGCCTCATTCACTTGCCAGATCTGATCAACGCCGACAGTGGCACCAATCCGGCGGCCGCTATCATTGGTCAGCATATCCGTGGCCGCGCGCAATTGCGTCCCGCCGCGAGGCTCCCAAGTAATCCCAGCAATCGTGTTCTGGCCCGACGCATTGGCGCCATTGGTGATTTCGTGACGAATATTCGCTGTCGCTTGCGAACCGAGAGTCTTATCCACGCCCAGTACAGTGCGGCCTGGGAACAGCGTGGACTCGTCATCATTGGCGCCGCCGGCATAGAGCGGCTCTTCGTGCACAGCGCTGATGGTCAGGCCCTGATCGATGAAGCTCTTACGCAATCCCGCCAGCAGAAGCACGGATTGCCGGGGATCCGCGGTGTCTTCGAAGTCCTCAGCGACGGCGCGCAAACCCGCACTGGCGCCAAATGTCTGACTCTCTTGCTGCAAAACGGCGTCCGCGACCGTGCGCCGCGCATTCTGGGTCAGATTGGTTTCCTGATAGGCTTGCGCATTCAGGGACCGAACTGTGCGGTCCGAGCGGTTCGCATTCTCTTCCACGCTCAGTTCCGCGCTCAATTGCGCCCCGATTCGGCGAACCGCAGACGTCGATGAAGCTTGCTGTCCCAGGCCAAAGCCGGCTGATTCTTCGCGGAAATATCCAGTGACATTGAGCTTTTCAGTGCGTCTTGTGGCTTCGACCAGAACGGCTTCTCCGTCGGTCTCACCAAGTTCAGTTTCAGAATCTGTCGACGCATATTCTGCGCGCACTTCTGTTCTCTCGTCGACGCGCAGCGTGATATCCGTCGCAATCAGGTTCGAGCCCTCGACATCGTTCGTCGCGCCGTCTTCCTCGTGGATCAGCGTGATACCAGTCTGCAATGCACCATTGGCAAAACGCGTCTCGGCGCGGACGCCCGCGGTAATCCCGCGTTCGCCAGCTTCGGAAGTTTCATAATCGACCACAATCACATTCGGGTTCAGACTGATATCTGTCGCCGCGACGGGCAGCCGGAAGAATAGTTCGCCGGTTGTATAGTCAATTTCATAATCCACATATCGATTGAGCAAACGCTGGCCAAGTATGACATCTGGACGGAACCTGTCGCGTGTTTCGATCGTAATCACTTCCGACGAGCGCACCAGCGGCGCCGATTGCAGCGTGAACGGCCCGGATGTGCCATCGGCGGCCAACTCATCTTTCACAAAAGTCTGATTGGTCTCAGCCGCGAATGCCGTGATGGAAACGTCTTCACTTTCATAATCTGCTTTCAGGCCCGACATGCGTCGTGAATAGCGACCAAGATCGGTTTCAATGAACCCGGTTTCAAAATCGCCAAACACGGCCTGAAATGTATTCTTCTCGAGTTTCACATAGACCGGGTAACGGCTCTCGGCATTATTATTCTGCCAGGTGCGGTCACCATACAAGGTATAATAAGCGTTCGGGTCGATCTCATCGAACAGTTCGCCGTCCTGAGCGCCGCGTCTTTTGGCCGTATCGACGGCAACTGTCAGCAGCCAGTCGCCCTTGACCACGCCTTTGGCAAAGAATGCCAGTCGCCCATCTGTGCCACTCTCGAGCAACTCCCGGCCATCGGCTTCGGCGAGACGCGTAGATCCCGTTTCAGCCTCTGCAACGCCAACGATGATCCAGTCGCGTTTCTCGGGGGCGAGCCAGACATCGATATCTTCAATAGCGCCATCCTGAAGGGGCACTTGCAAGCGAACGCGGCCAGATTCGAGCGTTGGCTCGAGCTCGACTCGCACGATCCCGTCTGCGCCGACGCGAAGCCCGGTAACAGCTGCGAATCCAGCATCAACCGGCGATTCGAACTCTTCTTCAGCTTCCTGTGCCAGGCGGTAAGGGTCGGCCACGCTCAATTCGACAATGCGTCCTTCATGGACCGGATGACCGTCTGCATCTTCTAGGCGAATAGCGATAACCGGCTTGGTTCGGCCATCGGCGACGAGGATGGATTGATCCTCGACACGATACGCACGATCAACTTCATCCACAAACCAGACTGAGCGTTCAAGCCGCCCGAGTTCATCGCCATCGGCATTCAGCAGACGCGCCGTGAAGCGGTTTTCACCGCGCTGAATATCGACACCAGCCCAACGGGAGATCGCAATATCGCGGCTCACCGAAAGGTCTTTGCCTGAAAAGTTCAGACCCGGCACTGCTGCGCCGTTCAGCTCGACGCGAAGATGGTGACGTGGGTCGTGCTTGATGCCGAGATTCACCGATCGTCCGTGCGGCGTCTGTTCTAGACCAGGATAGACCCATTCCAGGTCTGCGTCGTCCTGACTGTTCAACCAGGTCTGGTCGTACAATTCTTCATCACGCGTCTTGGCAATGTCGGCGGTTTCGGGCTTCGTGACAGCATTGGTGCGCTTGAGATAGAAATTGGCGCGCCAGATGCTGCCGCCCTGTGCGTCCACGAATTTCGACAAGGCGCTGCCGGCGTAACGAGTATTCTCTTCGCAAATGATGGGTTCGTAACCTGGAGGCAGCGTTGCTTCATCAACCTGAACGACGTGCGTACCGGGTTTGACGCCCTCGAAGTGGAACAGACCATCGCTATCGGTCACCACATAATGTCCGGTTTCCATGTATAGACGCACACCTTCGACGCCCTCACCATCGAGGATCGTACGCGCCCATTCATCGTCTGGCCGACATGCGGCTTCGGCCACGCGTCCTATAATGGTCAGTCTTGAGGTGAGAAGATCTTCCTCAATAAACACTGCCGCTTCCGCCTGATTGGACAACGCGGCGCCGGTATTGTTAATCGCGACCACACGATTGACGGCCTCGCCAAGCGGCGTTCCAGGCCCAACGGCTATTAGGTAGGTTAACTGGACTGTGGTGTCCGGAAGCACCAACCCACCTGAGAATGTCAGGTCCAATCCGTCCGCAGAGATCGCGGGATCCGCAAACGGAGCGCCGTCATAGCGCGCGGATCCGGCAATGTAGCGCAGTCCTTTGGGCAAGCTATCACGAAGCGAGAATGGGGCAGGGACGGAACCAGAATTTTCAAGATCAATCGTATATCCAACAAAGTCACCGACCGAAGCTTGTGGATCCGAGGCACGTTTGCGAACAACGAGTTCACCATTTGGATCCAGAGGGATGTCCAGATTGACTGGCCCTGACGCAGTGACCTCAAAAACCTGGCCATATGATGCCTGCGCGTCCAATTCATATGGCGCGCTGACAAGGTTTTCCAGGCTCGCTGCGTCTCTGATCGATGGGAACAGATAGCCGTCTGGCGCATTAACCACGATTTGATATCGGCCTGGCGCCAGGATCGGGAAGAAGAAGACGCCCGGCGCAGCCGGGTAAGTAATCCCGCTCGTATCTGTTACAGATTCGCCGGTCAGAATGGATGATGGGTATGATCCGGATCCGTCGAGACCCATGATCTCGGCGGGCAGACCTGTCGAAACATCCACGATTGTCACCGTGACCTGGTCCAACAGCTCACCTGTGAAGCTGTCAAAGACACGCCCAAATGGATCAACCAGCGCGGTATCGACCGACACTTCCGTCGCATCGAACGCATCGACGTAAGTTGCCGTCAGCTGCGTATCCTGCGGCGCCGTTATGGTTCGATCATTCGGCGATGTTGGTGCTGCGCTACTCGGGAAGAATCCATAGAAATGCCCGGAATCTGGCTGGTCTTCATACAAACGAAGCGTGATCGTATCGCCATTGTCAGCCGCAACAGTAATTGCCACGGTTTCGATCCGTTCAGAATTTCCGTTCTGACCTAAGTCCACAACGCGGACGACCATAAGCTCGCCCGACAAATATGTTTGCGCCGAGATCAGACTTACCGGGGTCGACGTATCAAGGGTTTTCTGGCCGAGCAGCGGAACGTTATCGAAAGAAGAGAATGGTCCGTTAAGTTCACCAGATGGACTGAAGTCCGATCCATTCAACTGAATGGAGATCGCATCCGGCACATTTTCGACGATGCGGAAGAATTCGATTTCAGAAGGGGTGCGGCGCGCTTCAATGGTAAAGGCCGCCTCATTCGTTGGCAGGACCAGCGTTCCGTTCGAGGTTTCCTGACTCACAAAGGCTGTGTTGGTTACGCGTTCGCCTAGATCGGCTTGCGCCCATCCAACCGTCGCCCAAACCATCACGCACGCCCAAACGAGCGACCGCAAAGCGGCACTGATGTGCTTCCACCCGAAGCTCATCCCCATTTCTCCACCATGATGCGGCAGGCTTCTTTAGACCTGTCCGCTAGCTCAAATTTAGACAGATCTGACGCTGCCTTATGATGGTGACCTTACCGGTCCATGGTTAAATTCCCGGGCGAGCAAACGATCAAATTTGATCTATCTCGGCAGAAAGCACAGTTAGTACAGACCTTTATTCAGAAGGGCATGGCGATTACTCACACCCTGCAGCCAAAAAAAGCCCCCGCAGCGATTAGCTGCGGGGGCTTTTCGAGTTTTGACTTAGGCTGAGCAGTCTATTTGACCGTAGCCCGGATGACGATCTGACCAACCTCGCCAGCGCCGAGAATGGCGTCTGAAAGCTGGATCACACACGTTGTCGTGCCGTTACAATCGCTATCGCCCGGTGTGGACGGCGCAGCCAGTGTTGGGCCGACGCCGCCAATTGCCGGATCATCAGCGAAGCCCGTTGCTGTGGTGGTGTCGAGGCTCGCGGCCACAAACGTCACTTCAGCAGGCAAGATATCGTCAATCACCAAGTTGGTGGCGCTCGCAGTCGCGCCTGTATTCTCAACTTCAATGATATATTCGACGCATGAACCCGGAACTGCTTTCGCATCGGCCACAGCAGTTGCTGTCGCACAATCGGTCAGCGCTACGAAAGGATCCGCGATACCTGGTTCCTTGATCACTGTGACCACTTTAGAGGCCGACAGATCCGGAGATTCAACCTGGATAATCCCAGTCGCCGCGAACAGTCCATCAGCGTCGCCCGCGCCTTCAGCAGCTGCCACACCTGTGCCGTCAGCCAGAACGTTCTGAGCCGATCCGGTGAGGACATTGGCGCCGCCTGATGCCGCCGTTACTGCGGCCGGAGACGCAGATGCCTCGTTGACAAAGGCCGTCGGGTTGCGTGCTTCGGCAACCAGAGTGATATCGTCAGTGAATGTATCTGTGACACCTGGCGCAACCGTACCCTGAACTTGAACGAAGACGCGCACGCCTTTCGGAACATCGCCGGTTACGAAGGCCGACCCTGATCCAGCAGCAATCGCCGTTTCAGTGATCGTTGTGTATGTGCCATCATCATCGGCGCCATTATCATTGGTATCGACCATATAACGTACAACAATCGAGCTGGCATCGAACGTTGTTCCACCTGAGTCCAAATCATCTACTGAGAAGGAATAGGCAGATGTGTCATTGCCTTCGTTCAGCACTTCGAAAGTCAAAGTCGCATCGGCGCCTGGGACAGTCGTCAGCGTGCTGTTCGTCGCTGTGACAATCAAGTCGACCTTACGGTCAACCGTGAACAAGGTTGGAGAGCCTTGCACAACCGCGCCCGGAGGCGGGCTCGCATTGTCATTGGTGATCACTGGCTGCGCTGTGCCGGAGACACTGTAGCTCAGCTCGAATGTGTTTGAGACCGAAGTACCAGCTTCAGTCAGAGTGTTCGCTGCGTGAGCAGCATTTGCCAGGCCAAGGCACATCGCCGCAGCCAGGCTTACACGGGAGGCAAGCCCCCGCACCTGTGAATAGTTCATTGTCCGCCCGCTCCAATTTTTTGTAAGCTTGGGCAGCTTTTCACAATTGGGTTAATGCCGTCCAAAAGCGGCGGCATGAATTCAACGCGTGACTGCGATTAGCGGCAAACGGCCGCCGCGCGGTCGATTGCTGAAGATGATCCCGAAAGTGAAAAATGGTAAGTGACACGCGTATTTCGGGCGGATGTGGCCTCGATACGCAGCTCACTGCCGCGCTTCAACTGGCGCACCAGCGCAGCATCATCCGTGTCCTGGGCAAACGCCTCGCGACCGATTCCAAATAAGGTCCAGTCGGCGCGACCAATCCGCGCTTTGCCGGGCAAATCGCCCCGTAACTCATATCCGACTTTCAGGCTCGGCTGATTGCGCGCTTTGCCGGATCGCCAATTAGAAACATAGAACCAGACGTCTCCATGGTCCGCAGACTTCGGCGCTTTATCTGTCGCTTGCGTCGCTGCGTAACACAGGCGTTCACCGCCAATATCTTCAGTGAAGACGACCCAATCAGAGTATTGTCGCACGACCGATGGGGCTGCCGCCGCCGTAAGAACAGGGGAGAACGCGAGCGTCCCAAGCAAAGCGAGAGCCAATCGGCGCATATAAAATCTCCTATGTGCAATATAATATCTAGCCATGCCGCAATTTCTTGTGTAACAGTGTTAGGGCTGAAATAAGACACTCAAGATTAACGGGCGATTATGGCATTAGCGGCACGCAGCGGTTGCAATTCTTCTCGATTGAGCGCTTTATGCGAGTATAAAGCTACGCAGGGTAAGATTTTGTCCCTAGAAACAACAGGAAGTGACCCAACCGAACGGGACCGGCTTGCCGACTGTGTCGAGCAAATCGCCGCAACGCGCTCGCGGGCGGCCTTCTCTCATGTGTTTGAATATTTTGCCCCGCGCGTAAAAAGCTACCTCATTCGACTGGGCAGTGACCCTTCCAGCGCAGAAGAGATTATGCAGGAAGTTATGCTGAATGTCTGGCGCAAGGCGGAACAGTATGATCGCTGACAAGCTTCAGTGTCGACCTGGATATTCCGAATTGCGCGAAATCGTCGGATCGACAGTCTCCGGCGCACCAATAAGCCTGAGCTGGACGCCACGGACCCGATGCTTCAGCCTGCCGAAGTCGAACAACCGGATATTACGGTCAATCGCGGGCAGCTTGAAGTCAAAGTCCGTGAAGTGATTGAAACGCTGCCAGAAGAGCAACTCGTGCTTCTGAAAGCAGCCTTTTATGAGGGGCTTTCACATTCCGAGATCGCCAAGAATTTTGGCTTACCTCTGGGCACTGTGAAATCACGAATTCGGCTTGCCTTCATGCGCCTTCGAGGGTCTCTGGAACGCGACCAGTGATCCAATTACTGCAATCTGCGGCTGCATTTGCTTGACGATAACCTCGATCCGACAATATCGGCATGAGAGAGTTTTTGTTTCAAGGAGCACGCACCGCCCATGGGCATCGCGACAATTACCGATTTCGGCGAGGTCTATAGCAGCTACGCCGCTGGCTGCCTGGACCCGGCCTTTTGTTTGCTGGTGGAGACACAGGCTGCGCTTCGGCCTGATGTTGAGCGCGCTGTGGCGCGGGCAGAAACCATTGCAGGCGTGTTTTTCGAGTCAGAAGAATCAGCGGCCCTGACAGCGGGCGCGATCGACAAGGCTATGGCGATGATCGACGCTTACGAAGCCGGCGAGCGGCCTACCGCGAATGTCGTCCACCGCGCTGGCGATGGCCTGGACGAGTTACTGAACCTGCCTGAACCGCTACGTGAAACAGCCTTGCAATCGTTCCAAAACCATAAATGGCAGGGCCTGACCAAAGGCATCCGCCGTCTCAGGCTCGACACCGGCAGCCAGGCCGAAGTCGAACTCTATCGGATTGAACCCGGGTGCACGGTGCCTGAGCACAGTCATGTCGGCAGCGAGTTCACCTTGGTTGTTTCCGGCGGCTTTAGCGATGAAAGCGGTAGTTTCGGCCCCGGTGATATCAGCCTCAAAGGCGAGAGTGATACGCACCAACCCACCGGCGACATGGACGGCGTCTGTTACGCGCTGGCAGTGCGTGATGGTGGCCTGAAATTTACGGGCATGATGGGCCTGATCCAGCGCCTGGTCGGACAATAGTCAGCCAATAACCTGAAACTTTCGCGTATCGAAAACGGTCAGCACCTGTTTCAAGTCGCGACCGCGTTTCAAAATTTGCCCCTGCGGTCCAAGCACTGAATATGCACCCTGCATGCGCGCCAGCGCCGGCGTTTTCATGACGGTCCAATTTGGATTCTCGGCATATCGCCTGAAAATTGCAAAGACCGCCTGATCCTTATGCGCACCGACAGCATAGTCTTTGGCCTGTCCCGACATCACCATTCGTCCGTAAATGTCGAGAATCAGGTCCATTTCAGCGCGTTGAAACGCAACTTTGGGGTTCTGTGAGGTTTTTTTGAGCGGTGTAATTTGAGCCATGAAGCGTGTATTCGTTACAGGTTCCGTTTGGGTAACGCATAATTAATCCAGATTGCGGCAGTTTTGCCCCAATCGCGCCTTGCGGCCGTCACCGATTGCCACCAGTTTGCAATTGTCGGGCGGCGAAGTCTAGCAGTCATTCCGGACCCATCAGCCCCCCCAGCCCCCCGGGGCGACTGTTTTGAGCCGCTCGACACATTACCCCACAATGCAGAATATCACGGCGCGCTTCATTTTGCGGCGCGCCGTCTTTCGTGAATGCAAAATTTCATGAACGTAAATTTAGCTGCACCATATTGGTGTTCCCTTTACTGGCCTGCTGTACCGAACGGGGTTAACCGTCCTCTGAATCAGACTGCGAACCCAAGATGCTCGATCTTCAGAATTTGCGAAAAGCATTTGATGACCATGTCGCGGTCACCGATCTGAGCTTTTCACTGCAAAAGGGCGAAGTTCTAGGGTTTCTTGGGCAGAACGGTGCTGGCAAATCCACCACTATGCGTATGGTTTCAGGCGTGCTTGAGCCGGATGCTGGTGACGCTCTGGTGAATGGTCATTCAATTGTTGCTGATCGGCGTGAAGCCCAGAGCCAGATTGGCTATCTTCCAGAAGGCGCGCCGCTTTATCGCGACATGACGCCGGTGACCTTTCTACGTTTCATGGCGGATGCTCACGGCTTGTCACGCAGCGCGCGGAAAAATGCGGTTGAGCGGGTGATTGCCGACGCGCGCATCGCGACAGTCTCGGGAAAACAGATCGCTGCGCTGTCAAAAGGCTATCGTCGGCGCGTCGGCCTTGCTGCTGCACTGATCCACGACCCGCCAGTCCTTTTGCTGGATGAGCCAACTGATGGCCTTGACCCGATTCAAAAGCGCGCGGTGCGGGCGCTGGTGGCGCGAATGGCGCCTGAGAAGGCGATTGTGATCTCGACCCACACACTCGATGAAGTGCCTGCCATGTGCTCGCGTGTCGTGGTCATCGATCAAGGCCGTGTTGTCGCTGACGAAACGCCCGAAGCATTGTCGAAAAGCAAACCGGGCGGTCTGGAAGAAGCTTTCATCTCTCTGGCCGAAACCCAGGAGGCTGAGACATGCTGAGTCTGGATTGGCGCGGAACTCTGACCGGGCTCAAGGCGGCTTGGCGGCGCGAAATATCGGCCTATTTTGCAACACCGCTAGCCTATGTTTTTGTCGCCATCTTTTTGCTGGTGCTCGGGATTTTCACCTGGGACCTGTCGCGCTTTTTCGATACTGGCGCCGCAGACCTCGAGCCTTTCTTCTACTGGCATCCTTGGCTGTTCATGATGTTCATGCCAGCACTGGCAATGCGGCTTTGGGCCGAAGAAACCAGTCATGGCACGTCTGAACTCCTATTATCGTTGCCGGTAAATCTCACCGGTCTGGTCATCGGCAAATTGCTCGCCGCCTGGACGGTCGCCGCAATCGCGCTGGTTCTGACATTCCCGTGGTGGATCGCCGTCAATATTCTCGGCCCGGCAGACAATACCGCGATTGCGCTGACCTATTTCATGAGCCTGATCATGGCCGGCGCTTATCTCGCGATTGGGGCGGCGGTATCGGCGCTGACACGCAGCGCTGTCCTGGCCTTTGTGAGCGGCGTTCTCGTCGCCTTTGTCCTGACTGCAGCCGGATGGCCACTCGTTTCTGGCGCTGTCGCAGATCTGCTCGGCGCTTCAGCCGGTGATGCGATTGCACAATTCTCTTTCCTCACGCATTTCGAAACCGCGCAGCGCGGCGTCCTGGAGCTTCGCGGCCTAATCTTCTTTTTCGCCTTTATCGCTTTATGCGTCGCTTTGAACACTTTGTTTGTCGGTCATCGACGCGGAGGCGCACAATGAGCCCGCGTCGTTACCTGGTCATTGCCAGCATACTGCTGATGGCAGTTTTTGGCGCCGTGAATTTACTGGCGCAAACCTGGTTTTCAGGCGCCCGCGCGGATTTTACTGAGAATAAGCTGTTCACGCTATCGGACGGCACTCGGGCAACGCTCGACAGTCTGGCTGAGCCGATCGATTTGACATTTGTCTATACGCGCAGCGTCGGCCAGGAATTCCCCGCTGTGCGCGCTTATGCTGTGCGCGTACGGGAATTGCTCGACGCTTATGCAACCCTTGGCGGCGCCAATGTCCGCTTGCGCGAAATAGACCCAGCGCCATTTTCGGAAGCCGAGGACGAGGCCCTTGCAGCCGGCCTGATCGCCGTGGATACAAATGGCGGTGACCCGCTCTATTTTGGTCTGATCGGCCGCAATGCGGTTGATGATGAGCGTGTCATTCCGTTCCTCGCGCCGGAACAAGAAACCAGTCTGGAATATGACATTACGCGCATGCTGGCGCGCCTTGATCGCCCTGAACCCGCACGGATCGGTTTGCTGTCGACTCTGCCCGGCATGAACGCGCTGACAGATGAAGCCGGATACACAATCCGCCGCGAAATGGGCAAGACATTTACGGTCGAATTGATCGAAGAGAATTTTGTCGAGCTTCCCGGCGAACTCGACGTGCTGATGCTCGCACATCCGCCAGAACTAACGGATTGGCAACTCTGGCAAATTGATCAATTCATTCTGCGTACCGGGCGGGCTCTGATCTTGCTCGATCCGGCGGCGAAGACATCGCAGGGGTCCGGTCCGTTTAACATGACCAATCGCCAGATCCGCTCTGATCTCGATCGCTTCGCACCGGTCTGGGGTGTGCGCTTGAGCGATAACGCCATCGCCGACACTGAAACCGCGCTCTCCATCGAAGCCGATGCTGGTGACGGCCGCACGACCGTGCTGCAGCACCCGCTCTTCTTGTCAATTCCGCCTGCGCTGATGTCGCGCGTGAATATCATTACGGCCGATATGACACGGACCGTCAATCTGGGTGCGCCGGGCCGGCTTATCCTCGCCGATGGTGCGCCTGGTCGCCGCGAAATCCTTATGCAAACCGGACCTGCGCCAAGCGATATTCCAGCCGATCGGGCGGCCCTGGATCTTTCTGCCGGCGATACAGTCGCGATCTATCAGGCGTCGGATATCGGGCCCGCACCGGTCGCAGTGCGCCTGTCCGGTCCCTTGGTCAGCGCCTTTGCAGATGGCGCACCAGCCACGGATATTCCCGATGATCCGATCTATGCCGAATTGGCCCGAGCTGCTGCGGCCGAGGCGCCGCCGCATATGGCAACCAGTGCCGTCGACGCTGACATAATCATCATTTCCGATGCCGACATGCTTGATGATGGTCTCCACCTTGATTTGCAATCCGGTGTCGCGTTCGCGGATAACACAACCCTCATTCTCAATGCGCTGGATAGCCTGTCTGGCGGCTCGGATCTGATGAGCTTGCGGGCGCGGGCGCCAGGACGGCGACCAATGACGACAGTTGATACAATGCGAGAAGATGCCCAATCGCGGTTTTTCAGCGAACAGGCGCGCCTTGAAACCCGTCTCGCAACATCACAGGAACGCCTGGAAGAATTACAGTCGGTCGGCGCTTCTGGAGGCTTCTTTGATGGGGATGTCGGGGCTGAACTGAACGATGCCGAACGCGATGAACTGGCGCGTTTGCGCGAAGACATTGTCACCACCCGCGGGAAACTGCGTCAGATCGAACGCGACTTCAGACGCGATATCGATCGCCTGGAACTCAAGCTGCGTCTGTTTACCATACTTGGAGGGCCCTTGCTGATGGGTCTGTTTGGCCTGCTTGTTTTCGCCAGAACCCGGCGAGGTGTGAAAGCATGAGCCAATCGCATCGTCAGAATCGTCGTCAAAACGTCTTCATTCTCATTGGCCTGGCGATCGGCCTTTGGCTGTTGTTCGGGCTGACAAGTCTGACCCATGGTCCGACGAGTAATACTCATTCGCGGATGGGCGCGGCGGTTCTGGATGGGTTCAGTCAGACCCGGGCGGACGCTCAGCGGATGAAGTTCACATTGGCCGATGAAAGCTACACATTGACCCGGACAGCATCGGGTTGGACTTTGGAAGAAACCGGTGGCTATCCGGTCAGACCGGACCGTCTCGCGGAACTTGCTGGCGGATTGGAAACGCTAAGTTTTGACGAAAAGCGGACGGACGATCCATATAAGCATGACCGCATCGGGCTCGGAAATCCTGCCCAGGGCGGCAATGGCGCCTTGATCGAAGTGTTCGGAGAAGAGTCTGAACTGATGCATAGTCTGATTATTGGACGCAAGAACGACACAATCTATGTGCGAGACCCCGAACAAGCGCAAACTTATCGCGCCGAAGGAAGCTTGCCGCCATTCTATAACCGTCGCGCCTGGCTGGATCTGGATATCATACAGATCGACCCTTCCACGATACGCTCGGTACGAATTACAGATGCAACTAATCGTTCGCTATATCTTCGGCGTGACGAGGGAAATGGCGCTCGCAGTTTCCAGCCAGCGCCGCCGAACCAGGATGACCGATTAATTTCAAGACTGGCGGCTTCGAGCACTGCTTTGGCGATTACGCGGCTGACCCCGGTGGACGTCAAACCGGCATCCGATCTCACCACGCAACCCATTGCACGCCATATCAGTGAGACATTTGACGGTTTGGAAGTTGATTTACGCGCCTATCGCGAACCTTTTGGCCTATGGGTGACATTAAGAGCGGTTGAAGCTGGTGAAGGCGCCAGACGCGCCGCAGCGATTAATCAGAAAGCAGAGGGCTGGGCGTTCCGCATCAGCGATTATGATTTCCAGGACTTTACGCCCGCCGTGACCAGCATTGTTGAGCGCGATTTCTAGCGGTGTTTGAGCGCCATAGCGGCACGTATCATCGGCACGATGATCGCAACCGCCAGACGCTCGAAGGGGCCTTCCGCGAATTTCTTGAAATAGCGCGCCAATCCATCGGCTTTATGGCGTTCTACAACGGCATTCGGGGAATCCGACGTTGCGCCATAATGCAATGCCCCTGATCGTGGATCATAAATCACCCGCCCGCCAGCGGCGCGGCATCGTCGGCACAGGTCCACATCTTCGACGTGAAGAAAGTAGCCTTCATCAAATCCTTCCAGCTGAGCCATGCTCGCCGCTGAGGTCAGAAAGAATGCGCCGGAAATAACTGGCATATCGACAGGTCCACTTGGCGGCGGGGTGGATTCAAGCGTCCATGTATTCCACCCCAGCGGGCGGGTGGCGGCGCGCCAGAGCGTAAGCTCCCGCCGCCTGGGACCGCGCTCTTCCCGGCCATACAAATCGAAGATCTTGCCGCCGATAATCCAGGGTTCAGCGCAATCGACAGCTGCGGCCTGCATCCCGGATATCGAGTTTCGGCGCAGCACGGCATCCGGATTGATGACCAATAAATGTGGTCCGGCAGCATGGGATATCCCGCGATTTATCGCGGCACCGAAGCCAATATTTCCGTGTCCGGATATCAATGTCACAGTCGATCTTGTTTTAGCAAAATCGGCCATCCAGGCCTGCATAGCTTGAGGATTGCCATTGTCGACCAGGATAATTTCATTGACCTCCGGATCACCGAGGAGCGCATAAAGACATTCTTTCAGGCGCGGGCCGGTCTGGTAACTCGCGACAATTGCAGACACGGTTGGCCCACTCACGTGCTGGCCTCACCATTGTGACGCGCATGGAGATATATAGCCGATGCTGCAAGCACAATGCTTGCCCAGAACGCTTCATTCCACATGCTATAAGCGAAACTACATATCGCCACGCACGCGCCAGTCAAACCCGCAGCGGCATATCTGGACACGGGAGACCAATCGGACTGCGCCTTGAGGCGCCATCCCAGGAAGAACAAGAAGAAGGCTGCCAGAATTGCCCCGATCATGCCTGTTTCAGCCCAGATCTGCAGCGGCATATTATGCGGATGAATTGGAACAATCCGATAGACCTCCCAGGCCTGCCCATCACTGAATCTGAGCGTCGCATCGGCTAACCAGTCCGGGTGATCGCCAAATTTATCGCGCCAGGTCTGCGCGGCCTCTGGGCCGTGCCCAATCAATGGCGCCTCGCTGACCTTCGACCCGACCAATTCCCAGCTATACGTGCGCGAGAAGAATGAACGCGGCAAAGGCAGCCCTGTGGCGCGAATTTGCGCCACGCCCCAACTGAGCAGGACCGGCGCTGAAACCACATAGAAGGCCAATGAAGAGAAGATCACTTTGAAGCCATTGCGGGGCAGCCATTTCACAATCGCCATTGCCAGCAACATGAAGATCGACCCAACCACTGCGCTTTGATTGCCCGTCTGCATGAAGGCCGCGACGGCGAGAAGGACCATACCGACGGCCCACATTGGACCAGACTCGGATACTGGCCGATGCCAAAGCCAAGCGAGCAGGAATGGAAGCAGTAACAGAAAGGAGGTCGCATTGCGCAACAGGTTTTGCGGCATTTCCGCGACCGGGTCACTGATCGGAGCCAGCAAAGCGAGGATTTGAGGCATGAAGATCGCCGTGAGGACGACCCCGCCAAACTGTACAAAGCCAACCGTCGTAATCACATTCAGGCTGGTCTGACTCGCGCCCGGTAACGTCGTTCCAACCGCGACAAGAACTGCCATGCCTGCCAGAGCTGTCAGGCCAAATCGCACGCCGGGCATATCCATCGAGAACGACCCAGCCAGGAGATTTCCAGTCAGAAGGTCTTTGGCCTCCGGCGCCCAGAAACCCGCCGCGAAAACCCATAGAATGAACGCCAGAAACGCGGCCGTGTAGACAGGGACGCCTTTGACTCGAACATAGGCCAGGCCGAGCAGCGCAGAGATCGCCACGGCGCCGGTATACCCCTGCGCGCCCATATAAGCGATGATGGGCCAGAGAACCAAAAATGTCGCCAGGATTGGCGCAAACGTTCTCGGGCCCAGTGTCATCTACTAACTCACTTTACGCTTCAAATCAGGTGCCAGTGACTCAAGCATCAGCATAGACTTGCCGTCTTCCAGCGTCACGATCTCTTGTGCTTTCGACCCGAAGCGTCGCAATGCAAGTTTACGCTCCTCGGCTTCGCGGGCCCCGACAACGGCGATCACAGGGACCTTTTTCACCGAATGCTCGCGCACTTTGTAGTTGATCTTTTCTGATCTGAGATCGGTTTCAACCCGCAGACCCGCTGCCCGAAATTCAGCGGCGACTTCTTCTGCATAGGCATCACTACTTTCCGAAATCGTCGCAATAACCACTTGCACCGGGGCCATCCAGAGCGGGAAAGCGCCAGCATAATTCTCGATCAGAATACCGAGGAAGCGCTCGAACGAGCCGAGGATTGCCCGATGCAGCATAACAGGGCGGTGCTTGGCGCCATCTTCAGCGATATAAGTCGCATCGAGGCGTTCCGGCAGGACAAAATCCGCCTGTATTGTGCCCGTTTGCCATTCGCGGCCAATCGCATCCTTGAGGACAAAATCGAGTTTTGGACCATAGAACGCGCCGTCACCCGGATTATAGATGACTTCGAGCCCAGTCGCATCGGCCGCCTTTTTCAACGCCGCCTCTGAGCGATCCCAGACCTCATCGGCGCCAGCGCGCACCTCTGGGCGATCCGAGAATTTGACGACCACTTCGTCAAACCCGAGATCCTTGTAGACGCTTTGAAGCAGCTCGCAGAACTTGCCGACTTCGTCCGTGATCTGGTCTTCACGGCAGAAAATGTGCGCGTCATCCTGCTGGAATGCCCGCACCCGCATCAGACCGTGGAGCGCACCTGAAGGCTCGTATCTGTGGCAAGATCCAAACTCGGACATGCGTAGCGGCAAATCGCGATAGGAGCGCTGGCCCGTATTGAACACCTGCACGTGGCACGGGCAATTCATCGGCTTCACAGCGAGCGTTTTATCCTCCTCCTCGATTGTGGAGATGAACATATTCTCGCGATACTTGTCCCAATGTCCGGATTGTTCCCAGAATTTTCGGTCCATCAGAGCCGGTGTCTTGATCTCTTTATAGCCGCCTTCAATCTGGCGCCGGCGCATATAGTCCTCCAGCGCCCGATACAGGACATAGCCTTTCGGATGCCAGAAACACTGGCCTTGCGCCTCTTCCTGGAAATGGAACAGCTCGAGCTGTGTGCCAAGTCGGCGGTGATCGCGCTTTTCAGCTTCTTCGATCCGCGTCAAATGCGCCTTGAGATCTTTCTCATTCGCCCAGGCCGTGCCGTAAATGCGTTGCAGCATCTCATTATCACTGTTGCCTCGCCAATAGGCGCCGGCCAGCTTCATCAGCTTGAAGGCTTTTGGTAGTTTTCCGGTACTCGGCAAGTGCGGACCGCGGCAGAGATCATACCAATCGCCCTGACGATAGACCGTGATCGCTTCGCCCGGCGGAATGATGTCATCAATGATCTGGGCTTTATATTCCTCACCGATCGACTTGAATGTCTCGATGGCCTGATCCTTGTCCCAGACTTCCCGCACGATCGGGTAATCCGCGTCGACAATCTCGGACATTTTCTTTTCGATTTTCTCGAAATCTTCTGACGAGAACGGCGTTTCGCGGGCGAAGTCATAATAGAACCCGTCATCAATCACCGGCCCGATTGTCACTTGTGTGTCCGGGTATAGCGCTTGAACTGCTTGCGCCAGAATATGCGCCGCATCGTGGCGGATCAGTTCAAGGCCTTCCGGGTCTTTTGCTGTGATCAGGGCGAGGGCGACATCGCCCTCCAAAGGGCGCATCAAATCATACATCTCGCCATCGACTTTTGCAGCGAGGACGCGTTTCGCCAGTGAGTTTGAAATACTCACTGCAACATCATGCGGACTGGCTCCGTCTTCATATTCGCGAACAGCGCCGTCAGGAAGCGTGACTTTAATCATCTTCTTCATCTTCTCATTTCGTTTCTGGCCCATGATCAGGAAACGGGCGTTCTGTCAAAGCCCAATCCCCATATCGCCATGGAGCCCAAAAGGGTGCAGATTTCGTTTCCATTGGAACCGGGTCATATCCCGACGATCCGCCTGGCCGACACCGCACAAACCGCGCGAGCGTCATCCAGCCGCCTTTCCAGACGCCGTGGTGCGACACGCATTCTGCACCAAACTGACTGCAGGTCGGCTCATGCCGGCAGCGTATCCCGAACACCATAAAAATTGGCGACAGGGTCAGTTTGTAGACTTTGAGCAGTCCATAAGCGACAGAGCGGCGAAGGCCGGACATAAAGGGATGATCCCGAATTGATTCCTTGGAAACAGGTTTAAACGCTAATGCCTCAGGCGAATAGGGCGCTTGCCCCGCGAGCGCTGAGTTAGGCCGCGGGCAGCGCGTCAGCTGCCGCGGCCCTGTTGGTTCGTGCGGTCTCTATGGCGTCCAGAATTGCCTCAAAGGCCAGCATTGTTGAAGCGTGCCGCGGTGGATAATCGCGCACACCCTCAAGGTGGCGCAGCTCCCAGAACCGGCCGCGTGGTGGCTCTGCGCCATCTTTCAGCATCGCGCGCAGCTGATCGCGGGCCGCAACCAGCTCATCATATGTCGCGCCAGCAGCATGCTCGGCAAGGATTGCTGTCGCCGCTTGTCCGAGCGCGCAGGCTTCGGGATCCACGGCAATCGCTTCGACCGACTGACCGTCATCGGACAGGCGCACGTCAACGCGGACGCTAGATCCGCAAATGCGGGATACTTTTGTGGCAGACCCATGCGCATCTGCAAGCGTGCCGACATTTGGGATGTCAGCCGCTAATTCCAGGACGCGGTTGTGGTATAAATCGACCATGCGGCTCATGTCGCGCCGAAACGCGGCAAAATCAAGCCCTCACACAAATGGCAGAGCGGCCCAGACGCGAAGCAATATATAGCACGCCCCCGCCAGGCTCGAAGAAGCCAGGACAATAACGACCCCATCGCGCGCCGTAATCGCCAGGCCGAACAGCAGGATAGCCAAGCTCGGAATAACCGGACCTAGCGGCACAAAGGACAATGGCAGCGTCACCAAAGCTGCGCCAACACAGGCGAGGGCGACCAGTTGCGCGAACGGCGTCTGAGTAAGGAAGGTTAGCCGGGGTTTCAGAAACCGGTCGATTTGAGCGACATACTTGTCCGCGACCGCGACGCCCGAAATCAAGTGCTTGCGCGGAAAGCTGAATTCGAGCGCTTTTCGGGGGATCCATGGATAATGACGCCCGACGGCCATCTGGACAGCGAAAATCAAAGTGACGAGCGCCACCAGAACATTCGCCCCGGGAATAATTGTCAGCGGGCTGATCGCAATAAAGCCCAGTAAGAGAAGCACTGGCCCGTACGACCGGCGGCCAACGGCGTTCAGCAAATCCCCAACCGTTACGGTATCGCCATCCGTTTCGCTGCACAGCGATTGGAGCAGCGTCCGAAGGTTTCTGACTTTCGCCATTCTACTCCTGCGGATCTGAAGGCGCGCCGAAACGCTCGATCTCACCCGTGCCGGTGGCCAACTCGATCACATAGAGTCGGTCATACTCCGTTTTCTCGACAATCGGCTCACCCGGCTCTGCGCCAAACGCTTCTGCCAATTGCGGCGTGGTATTGGAGTGTCCGACGACAAGCACACTCATAGTCGGCTCAGATTGAAGTTGCGCCGCAAACCCGGGCAAATCGTACGGATCATAAATCTGAACGTTCAGGCCAAGCTTGTCTGCCAATGGCTGCGCTGTGTCGCGGGTCCGTACGGTGTCAGTCGACCAGATGGTCGTGATGCCTGCATTGCTGAGACGTTCGGCCAACGCTTCTGCGCGGGCTTCACCCTCGCTGGTGAGCGGCGGATCTCGTGGATTGTCGAGGTCCAATGCCGCATCGCCTGTGACTTTTTCAGCATGCCTGACGAGGTAGGCGGTACCACTCTCTGCTGCCGGAACCGCCTGACAGGCCGCCAATGCCAGGCCCACCACACTTGCGAGAATGAATTTCAAATAGGCCATGTCGCACCTCCTGCTTTTGGCGCAGTCTTATCCGTATGCGCTGTTCAGCACCAGACAAATCGGCCGATTGGAAAGACCCGAGATCGCTAACGCATCACGCGCGCCGCCAGGTGGCGCCGCTGGCGCTGTCCATGATCTCGATTCCTTCAGCCGCGAGGGCATCGCGCAGACGATCAGCTTCCGCCCAGTCCTTGTCGGCGCGGGCCTGAATCCGTGCTGCAACCATGGCATCAATGCGGGCATTCTCGTCACTGTCGCCGCCTTGTTCCCATTCTGCAGGCGATCGCGTGAGCAGGCCCAGGAAGACCCCAGCCGCCAGCAGGTTGGCGCGCGCGTCGGCCATTGCGGCCTCATCCTTACGGTCAGCCGCGCCATTGGCCTCGCTGGCCAGACGCGACAGATGGGCGAGGGCGATTGGCGTATTGAGATCGTCACTCAGAGCTTTTCGCACGCCTTTGTCGCGCGCGTTTCCGCCTTCAGCATCCCATACCCGTCGCAGCGCGCCATAGATTCGGTTCAGCGTCGTCTTGGCCTGTTCAAGCAGATCCGTCGTCCAATCGAGCGGCGCCCGGTAATGGCCGCTCAACATGGCAAAGCGGATAATCTCGCCGTCCCAATCCTTGAGCAGCTCATTCATCAGCATGACATTGCCGAGCGATTTCGACATTTTCTCGCCGGCCATATCGAGGAAGCCATTATGCATCCAATAGTTCGCCATGGTTTCCCCATGCGCGCACTCAGATTGAGCGATCTCGTTTTCATGATGTGGGAATTGCAAATCGATACCGCCGCCATGAATGTCGATCGTCTTACCAAGGTGTTTGGCCGCCATCGCAGAACATTCAATATGCCAACCGGGCCGGCCGCGGCCCCATTTGCTGTCCCAGATCGCATCTTCCGGTTCACCCGGTTTGGCGAATTTCCAAAGCGCGAAATCGGCCGGATCACGCTTGCCATGATCGACATCAACACGCGCACCAGCCTGATTATCATCGAGATTGCGTTTCGAAAGGCGCCCATATTCGTCCATTTGAGAGACTTGAAAGAATACGCCCGCCTCCGTCGCATAGGCAAAGCCTTTGCGCTCCAGGCCCTCGATAATCTCCAGCATCTCGCCGACATGTTCCGTCGCCCACGGTACGACGGTTGGCGGCAGCGCGTTTACCGCTGCGGCGTCCTGGTCATAGATCGCGGCATACTTATGCGTAATCGCCTCAATCGACTCCCCGGTTTCCTGGCTGGCTGTGATGATCTTGTCTTCAATATCGGTAACATTGCGGGCGTAGACGACGGCGTCTTCGCCATAAGCCGCGCGTAACACGCGAAACAGTGTATCGAACACAATGACCGGCCGGAAGTTGCCGATATGGGCGCGATTATAAACCGTAGGTCCGCAGACATACATGGTTACGCGTGACGGGTCCTGGGGTTCGAAGACGCGTTTTTCGCGCGTCAGAGTGTCATAAAGGCGGATCGACATTTTAGGCTCATTTTCAGATCAAAAGAGAATAGCGAGGGCAGACTAAGGGAGTTCCTTAGCCGCAGATACAAACGCAACAGATCTTTTGATGCCGCATGGCCCGCTCCTTAAACTGGCGCTGCTTTAGGCCGAGACACGGATTTTGGCAATGCCTGCAATTGGCAACCTGTCACGCCTATTGATCTGAGCGAGCATTCAGACGCTCGCGCCAGCCAATGTACAAAGTCGAAACAACGATGATCGCTGCGCCGATCCAAACGCCGAGTCCCGGGATCAAGCGGAAGACCCAGAAATCCGCAACCGCCGACATCGGCAATCGCAAATAGTCAATCGGGGACAGGAAAGACGCATCGCCAATGCTCATCGCATAGATGAAACAGAATTGAGAGACGAACCCAAAAGCACTCATCGCGAGGATCAAGCCCCAATCGTGGAGCGAAATATCGGTCCAGAACACAAACGCGAACGGGGCGAGCAATACTGTCGAAAAAGCATTGGCATACAGCAGTAAGACCATGGCCGGTAATTCTGCGCTGAGGAACTTCACCATGACAATTGCGGCGGCCAGACTAAACGCGCTGACCAATGCAACCAGGCTGCCCTGATCAAACCCGCTCATGTCTAGAGCACCTGGCTGCCAGAACAGGAAAATACCCGGCATGACCATGATCAGCACACCGAGAAACCCGACAGCAATGGCTGCCCAGCGATGAAACCCGACAAACTCGCGCAAAGCCAACGCGGCAAGAATTGTCACAAATAGCGGACGGGTAAAGCTAATCGCGTTAAACTGCGCCAGGGTCAGCGTATAAAAATCCGAAACCGCAACAATTGCCAGCGTGAACCCTAATGTCCCAAACAGGCTGCGCAGAATCAGCAGGCCAGGGCGTTTGGTTTTCATCTTGCCAAAACCCAGCGCCGCCACAAAAGGCAGCGCCATACACATGCCCAGGCAGGCACGCCAAAAGGCCAGGAAAACCGGGTGAACGTCCGCCGACAGCAACTTGTTCAGAAGCAGATAGCAAGTGAAGCCAATGCCAGACAAAGTCATCAACAAGGCGCCGCGAAGATTGCCGGACAATCGCGATGTGTTAACCGCTCCGTAACCGGATCCCGCCTCCTTGTCAGACATGTCTCAATTCTCCGCCGCCGATTTAGAAGCCATTGATCGCTTATGGCGCTCTATTCCAGCTGATCATGTATGGACTGGCTGGTCAGCCAGCGGTGAGACCCCGAAAGAGATCACGCTTTATCGCACGCGTGCGCACTGGCGCCGCTTTCCCTTACGCAAGTCAAACAAGCAATTTGTGCTGCATGATGACAAAGGCAATGAAGTCGCGCGGTCCGCCTCTTTGCCGGATTTGCTCAAGCAAGTTGAGGCGGTTCCCGGCCTGACCAATTAGCTGCCCTTACCGCCACTCATCGCTGCCGACATTTGTTCCGCCTGTTCGGGTGTAATGCCGAGCGCATCCAGCAGCGGTCCGCTAACTTCTTCATTCCAGCTATGCGGCGGTCCGACGGTCATCCCGCCATCGACCAGGAATTCACCGCCCGTGACAAAACCAGCATCGGCTGAACTCAGGAATGCTGCCATTTGAGCAATGTCAGCGCCATGACCCACACGGCCAATCGGCTGCATGGAGCCGCCTGCTTGAGAGACCATTTCCGCCATCTGATCGGCTTGCTCACGCGGCAATCCTAGCGAGGCGCCAAAAATCGATGTCGCTATAAAGCCCGGAAGGATGGCATTGACGCGGATTTGATACTTGGCGAGTTCAGCCGCTGCCAGTTTGGAGAAATGCGCGACTGCTTTCTTGGCAACTGAATAGGTCACCGGGGCATACCCCGCACAAACGGCTGAGATTGATGATGTGTTGATGACACTGCCGCCGCCGCGCGCTTTCATGTGCGGAATCGCATAATGCGTTCCGGCAAACACAGATTTCAGCAGCAGGTCCATGGTGAAGTCATAGCCCGCCATATCGAGTTCTTCGACCGAACTGGACGTGCCGCCACTGCCGGCATTGTTCCAAAGGATGTCGAGGCCGCCAAAATTGTCGACTGCAGATTGCATCAACGCCTCGAGCGAAGCCATGTCGGTGACGTCGCAATGCTGATAAGCGACTTTGTCGGCCCCGAAGCGCTGAACCAAAGCTGCGCCTTTTTCGTCTTGTAAATCAGCCGCGACAACTTGCGCGCCAGCCTCAACGAACACTTCGACACCCGCGGCGCCAATGCCACTCGCGGCGCCAGTAATGACCGCCACTTTACCGGATAGATCTGCCATTTATTCCTCCCAGATGGTATTTTCATCCAAGGGGCGGGATCAGGATGGCCGCGTCAAGGCGGGTCCCCGCGTCAGTTTTGATGAAATCCACTGGCCACAGTGCTTGACTCAGAGCTGTAGATCTTGTTTTAGACGCCACTTCACGACAGGTCGGTGTGGTGCTGCTGTTGAAATCGTTTTTCTCACTTGGGGAAGAACCAGCCCACGTCAAAAATTGAGGTACACTATGTCACGTCGTCATTCGGCGAAGTACAAGATTGATCGCCGTGTTGGCGAGAATATCTGGGGCCGCCCAAAATCCCCCGTCAACAAACGTCCAAACAAACCAGGTCAGCACGGTCCAAACCGTCGCGGTAAAGTCTCTGACTTTGGTATGCAGCTGATGGCCAAGCAGAAACTCAAGTTTCACTATGGCGACATCACTGAGAAACAGTTCAAAGCGACTTATGTTGAAGCCGCACGCCGTAAAGGTAACACTGCGGAGCTTCTGATCGGTCTGCTTGAATCGCGTCTCGACGCATTCGTCTACCGCTCGAAGTTCGTTCCAACGATTTTCGCTGCACGTCAGTTCGTCAATCACGGTCACATCACCGTCAATGGCGTGAAAACCAATATCGGGTCTTTCCGACTGAAAGCAGGCGACGTTGTCCAAGTTCGCGAGAAATCTCGCAACATGGCGCTGGTTCTTGAAGCCCTGGGCTCACCAGAACGCGACTTGCCAGAATATATCGAAGTTGATCCAAAAGCGATGACAGCGACTTTTGTGCGCATGCCAGAACTTTCCGACGTCCCTTACCCGGTTCAAATGGAACCCGCACAAGTCGTCGAGTATTATTCTTAGTAAGGGTTCTTACAGACAATTATCGAAAAGCCGCATCTTCATGGTGCGGCTTTTTTGTTGCGCCCACGGCTAGTCGCATCCGAAAACGAAGGCAGCACTTAGCGGCTGAAGCTGAATGGTGCGCGTCGCATCGCCCGGCGTCGGGCTGACGGATCCTCCGGGGCCAACGGACGGGGAACAGCTTTCGGTGACCATTTCGGCGCCGCGCCGGGTCCGGCTCAGAAGCTCTGCCGAAACACTCCACGTTCCGTTTAACCGGGTTCCATTCCAAGCGGAACTGCTGTCCCGCGGCTCGAGCGGACTAGATATTCCAGCATGCGTGACGATTATCCGGCGATCACTTGTATTGGTAATGGTTCTGGGCGAGATGGACGGGTCATATCCGCTGAGTTCGACCGAGTACCAGCCATTCACTTCACCTGCATCTCCGCAATCGGGTTCAAAAAAGAGCCCCCCAGACAGAGATTCTGAGCCCATTCCGATAACCGTCGCTGAGTCGGTCGAAGACTTTCCAGACGCTTCCGCTGTCAATTGAAACTCGGTACTGCCTTGCGGAACCGGCATGAGCAGTGTTCCAGCTTGCTCACGCGTTTCGTGCGGATTGTTTGGGAACAAATAGCTTTCGGCATCCGTCCTGGCGACGATGATCGAGACGTCGGCCTCCCCGACCTCCATTACGGTCCAGCTCAATTCTGTTTCAGCAGGAACGCAGACAAATTCAGGGTCTGCTTTTAGCTCTACGGTCACGCCCTGCTTGCAACCAACCACAAGCAATAGAAACAATGCGATAGTGACTTTATTCATGCTGCAATCCTAGATGCTTATATAGACAATTTTTCCAATATTTGGTGTTAGTACAATAACAATACAGGATAGTATAGCATTATGTATATTACTACGAAAACTCGATTCTCAACTATTCTGTTTAGCCTATTACTTATTTTCCCCGCATTCGCTGAGGCAGAGTCCATAACGCAAGAGAATTGGCACAACACCTGGAATTGCCAAGATTATCATGCGAAACAGTTTGAATCCTCGGTCTGCAAAATCGCTATGGGCGCGAACGGCGTGTCCCAACAGGATATCGGTCATTCTGAAATTGACGAACTGATCGGCGTGGAAATGTGGGCCGGGATGGCGCCGCCGCCTTCGACACGTTCCATCGTTTTGTACAAAAATGCCCGACGGTGGCTTCTCGAAGCGTTTGTCTATGAATCCGACCCAAGCGTCGAAAACGGGTATGCCCTGGCACTCCGTCACACAAGAGTCGGCGTACCTGAGGCGCGCGTGATCAAATTCATGCGCGATACTGAGACGCTTCGAAGTCGACTAAAAAGCGAACCAATGGATGATTGCAGGGATGCCGCTATTCTTGAGGTTAAAATCGGTTACCAGCAGGCAGCCCGCCACTATTCGCGAGACGCCTGCAGTGATCCCAATCATCTTGACGATCTATCAGCTGAGATGATGTCTTTAGCGATTGAATTGGACCCGAGCTTGGCGTCATATGCCGATACGATGGCAATTGATTTAGGGGCCAAATGACACATCCGAAAATCGCGCAGGTTCGCAACGCGCTTATTGCGACTCCCGGAAAACCGTTCGATCTGTCGTCCCGCGACACTGGCGATCGCTCTTTGTTTCCGGACAAAAAGGAAGCCCGTGTTTCGCTGAAGAAAGACGCTGCCGCGATCAATGAATTGCAGGACAAGCTCTACGCGACGCGTGACCGCGCGTTGCTCGTCGTGCTTCAGGGTATGGACACGTCCGGCAAAAGCGGCGTCATTCGCAATGTTTTCGGCGATACCAGCCCGCTCGGCATGCAAGTCGAGGCGTTCAAGGCACCAAGCAAAACAGAGCTCGCGCATGACTATCTCTGGCGCATTCACGATGCCGTGCCGCGCAAAGGCCGGATTGGGATTTTCGACCGCTCGCATTATGAAGACGTGCTGGTTGTCAAAGTCCGCAATTTTGCGTCAGCAGAAGCTGTCGAGCAGCGCTATGATCAGATCAATGCATTTGAAAAACACCTCACCGAGAATGGCGTCACCATTCTGAAATTCATGTTGAATGTTGGTTATGAAGAGCAGGGCATTCGCTTGCGGGAACGTCTGACGGAAGACCACAAACTCTGGAAGTTCAATCCGGGAGATCTGGAAGATCGGAAACTCTGGCCAGACTTCATGAGCGCTTATGAGACCGCAGTGCAACGTTGCTCAACCGAACATGCGCCCTGGCATATTGTTCCGGCTGACAGCCGCACGCGGCGCAACGCCATGATCGCCCGGATCGTCAGAGGCACTTTGGAGGAGATGAATCTCTCCTGGCCAGATCCGGGCTATAAAATGGAAGACTTCGATTTCGACTGATCGCTTAACCGCGGATTGAAACCGAGCCACCGCTCGACTTGTCGGAATCGACATCTGTCGGGCCGCCATAAACGTCAATATCGGCACCACTTGAAGCGCTGGCATCAACGCTGGTGGTCACATGAATCGAAAGGTCAGAACCGCTCGACGCGTCGGCTTCACCGTCCTGACATACCAGATCACGCGCCTCCAGGTCAGAGCCTGAAGAAGAGCTGGCGCGAACCGAAACACAATTACCGGATACGGATGCATCAGATCCGCTTGACGTCTTGATCGACACGGTGCCGCCATCGACGCCGGTCACAGTGACGTCAGCACCAGACGAAACGGAAACGAAAATCTCTTCCCCGCTCATGCCGCGTCCCGCTACATCTGAGCCAGATGACGCATCGATGCCGCTGATCACAGGGGCAGAGACTGTAATGCCGTAACGCTCACGCTTGCGGCCCCAGCCCCAATTATTCTTGGCGCGTTTCAGAACGAGCGTGTCGCCCTTCACTTTGACTTCGATATCGCTGAAATCACCTTTGAGATTTTCCACGCTGATCGGTTGGGCGGCGCCCTGTTCGAATGTCAGGTCCAGTCCGGCAGAGATGTCGATATTGGTGAAAGCCCCAACGTCATAGGTGCGGGTTTCAGCACTGGCAGCGCCAGCGAGGCCCAGCGCAATGAGGCTGGCGGCAGTTATAGTGCGGATCATCGGAATTCACTCCATCAAAAGATTTGTACTAGGATCCTGAACGCACTCCTTGTTTACATATCGAAAAACAATAAGTCAACGGGTTTGATTACATTTGTGGTCATCTGCCCATTTCTGGACCTATTCGCCCTCGCCGTGAGCTCCTACATCGCAGAGTCCAACGCGAGCACCGATCTAATCAACGCCTCGTGTTCGCGAATGCCGCGACGAACAACGTCTTGCGCGGCGAACTCCATCAAGTCGGCGTCGCACGCCGTGATGCGCAAATTCGTCGGGACGCTGGCGAGCGCCTCTTGAAGCGTCTCTCCACGGGCCTCACGGGCTGCACAGGATGCGGGCCAGCGCTTAAACTGGGCATCCGTGTAGCGCAGTTTGATCGTCGTGAATGACACATTGGCATCCTTCGCCAATTGTTCGAGCGCCACTCGCCGATATGCCTCGGCGCGCTTTCCGACAATATCGACGACCCGGCCCGGGTCTGTTGTCCACAGTTTCAGGTTTCGCTTCTGCATCATTTCATCTGGTGTCGAGCTGCGCCCTGCATCGATCGAGAAAATCAGTACTTGCTTCGTGGCCTGGCCATTGGTCACGCCTCGCAATGCGAAATCTTCTATGGTTTCGACGCCTGTATTGTCGAGAATACCGCCATCTCCAAGATGCCAGAAGCGCGGTGCGCCACCGTCACAGGTCTCACGCATTTCAATTGCGGCCGGACCGAGAAGTGGCGGAAACCCTGCTGAAATCGCTACCGCCAAAGCCAATGAAAAGTCTGCCGGCGTCGCCCGCGTGCAGCCAGGTTGCGAGAAGGATGCCGTGCGCAATGTCGATTGGGAAAACTGGCCCAGATCGCTTTCGGCTTCGGGAATAGCGACATTCGAAAACACAAATCGACGGGCATCGTCATATCTCGCGCCATTGATCAAAAGCACAGGCGTCTGCGGAAGATCGCCAAACGCTGCGCCGCCAATGAATTCGCTGTCCAGGACATCCTGCAGTGACGATAACCGGCGGGTTGGGCTGGAAATCCGATTAGGTTTTGAAATCTGCCGATACGTCATCGCAGCCAAGAAATCATGGCGCATAGCGGTTTTAAAAGTTTGAAAATCCTCGCTTTCACAAGCGGCATCATCTTCACGCGACTCACATGGTTCTGGCTGGTTCAAGGCATAATACGCGGCTGGAAAGCCGCCGCCAGAGACGCTGGACAGATAGTCAGAGCGCTGAAGAATACCTTCTTCAGCAAGGATCTCCAGTGCTGCCGCGCCATAGACAGACGCCCGCGATCCGCCGCCTGATAGCGCAACCCCGATAATTGTTGAATCGACATCGCTGGGCGCACAGTCGGCGCAGGCGATCTCAGCTTCGGGCGACCAGGTATAATGTATGCGGTCCTGGACGAAGAACGCACAACCACTCAGCAAGAATAGCGACCCTGCAGCCGCCAATGTTCGAAGATTCATAACGCCCCTCCCAGTCTCTGTGACAACGCTAGCACCGTCCATCATCTGAGCCGAGCCCTATTTGCCTGCAAAGTGTTTGTTTAGGCAAAGAAAAAGCCCGCATCCAAGGATACGGGCTCTTTTGAATGGGTCGCGCCGTAAACAGCGCGGGACTTACATGAAGCCTTTGAACTTGTCTTTGAAGCGTGAAACGCGTCCACCGCGATCGAGGTTGGCGTTGCGATCACCGGTCCAGGCAGGGTGCGAGCTGGAATCGATATCGAGGACGAGTTTGTCGCCTTCGCTGCCCCAGGTTGAACGGGTTTGGTATTCAGTGCCATCCGTCATGACGACAGTGATAAAGTGATAGTCTGGGTGGATCTCGGCTTTCATCGCGGGGTGCCTCTTTGAGCTGCTGCGAAACCGATTACTGACCGGCCTCTAAATCTCGAAAGCGCGGACATACAGGAAGGGGCTCAGAAGAGCAAGCCAATTGAGTCATGTCGGCATGCTGCGCCCGACTGGCGGATTTGACAGTGGAGGATCCGGGCGAGAATCGATTGGATAGTCCAGCAATTCTGGAGAATTCGATGCTTCTGCTTCAACGACTGTGTGTATCGCTTCTAGCCGCCGCAGCATTGTCGTCAGCAACGCTCGCTCAATGTGACATCTCGCAAACCAAATGCGCTCTGAATGGTGGCAAGTGCAACATCAAGTTCAAGAACCGGACCGGCGACAGTGGCGGCTCCGATGGCGGGACCAGCCTACAACAGAACTCCGCCGCGCAAGCTATCCAGGTCAAGGCCCGCAAATCGAATGGCGATAAAGCTGGCAACAAGCTCGTGATTCAACTCGAGGCGAGCAAGACAATGAACATGGATAAAAAGGCCAAAAAGGAGTTCCAGGACATCCGCCTGTCATCCGACAATGCGCCGGCCATGTATAACAGCACGACGATGAGCTGCCAGGACATCATCGCCGTTTTGAACGGCAACGGCACGTGTAAGGTCTTTCAAGGAACCCTGAAACAAGGCGAAGAGGTCCAGGGCCGCCTCGGGTATCAATGCGATGGCGGCAATGTCGCGGGCCCGACTGGCGAAAACTGACAGCGAGCCGGAACGATTGCAGGTTTGAACTAGTAGCCGTTTTCTGCGACGCCTGATGCCAGTTCTGGATCGAGATAATCCGCCGTGATGCGCTTATCCGCCCGGTCCAGTCGCCAGGTATAATAAGCAAATATCATCCAGCCGAGGTGGAAGGCAACGCCGGCCATCAACGCCAACCATCCCGGAATCGGGCCGATATGCGCACGATAGAGAAATTCCTGCCACGTGCTGACATCCGACGGGTGCATGCCAATCTTGGCGTAATACGCCACGCCCTGAATCAGGAATAACCAGCCATAATTGCGGCGCAGCCGCCGGCCAATCGCGCGCATGCCCGAGATTCTGTGACGGGGTCGCAAATAGTCATCTGATAGCGCGGTGCCCATATCCAAGGGAATTTGAGCCCCTTTTCCGCGCAGAATCGGCACGTAATTGGTGATCTCGATCATCCGCGCGCGAAACTTCCAGACATAGAAATAGCGATAGCGACGCGCCTCGAGCACCAGGAACATAGCCGACAGCAAACCGACCAGAACAATGGGCAATGGCGAGGCCTGCTCATTTGCAAAGCTGACAGAGAAAGCAATGCCGGTCGACACAACCGCCCAATTGGTCGTCATGTCCAGACGCTGGCGCCAAATTGTCGAGCGATAGACTTCCGCCCGATACAAGTGTGCAAGGGCGCCAACTTCGGCGCTGCCAACAATCGCTTCTGGGGGGTCTTCGTTCGGATCTATCATAGTCTCTGGTATAGACCGATTTGCTTAATCGCCAATTGAGCTTTGCGATTGAACGCAGTAGCCGAATTCCTGAATCGCCCGATAACCATCCAGAACACGTCTGACTTCGCGCGTATCCTGGTCATTGTCGATCTCGCGAACACGGCTGAGGAGGGCGCTGCTGCCGCCCGATATTCGCGCCCGCCAAAACGCATAGCGAAGGTTTTGCGGCGCATCGGTAAGCGAAACAGCCCGGCTCAACAGGTCCATATCGCAGCGCGCCATTGCAAGTTCTGCTGCGGCGTGGGCGAGGTTGGGCTTTTCAAACGCTGACGCGCTCTGCGCCATCGTTAGCAGCGCCTGATTGAGTCGCTTCGCCGCATCAGGGTCATCCAGTCGATAGCGAATGCCAGCTGATAAGAGGGCATCGGCGCGGCCAAAATTCAATGGGGCACGACGCTGAAGAGCGGTTTCGATCAAACCGCTCACGCCTTGTGCGCGGATGATCGGGTCGGCTTTCTCCCAGCCATAATCCGGATATGGCGCCGCGATCTGCGCTTTTTGTTCAAACCGTGTTTCCCAGCGCGAAACCAGATCCGGATCACCGGAATTCAAGGCAATTTCCAGAAAGGCCGGCGCCAGGCGCTGGCGTTTCTCATCCGGCAGGATGAGTGATGCAGACCAGGCTGCATCAAGAACGCATCCGGCTTCAGACGTCGCGCAGCTTGTCTTTTGCGCCTGCGCGGGTAGGGCACCGAAAATCAGGCATAACGCAAACGCAATAAGTCTTATCATGGCACTGGCTTATCATTCAGCGCCTGAACGGAAACTGAGTAAGTTTGTGTTTTTACAGATGCTTAGCCGCGTCCGCGATAAGGTGCGACGCCCGTATCGGGGACGTAAAGTCCATCAGGCACGGGCCCCGTTTGCCAGAATACATCGATGGGAATACCGCCGCGCGGGTACCAGTAACCACTGATCCTTAGCCAACGCGGATCGAGGAGTGTGGAAATCTCTTTGCCAACGCGCAGAGTGCAGTCCTCATGAAATCCGCCATGATTGCGGAAACTGGTCAGGAAGAGTTTCAGACTCTTGCTCTCAACCAGCCAGTCGCCTGGCGCGTAATCGATGACCAAATGTGCAAAATCCGGCTGTCCCGTGACCGGACACAACGAGGTGAATTCTGGCGCCACAAAGCGCGCCAGATACAACGTATCCGCGTGTGGGTTCGGCACCCGCTCCAGTTTCGCCTCATCCGGAGAGTTCGGCGCGCCGGTTTGTTGTCCGAGCTGATCAAGTCCCGAATAGATGTCTTTGTCCGCCACGCTAGCCCCCAAAAGTTGGGATCAGGTCGAACCGCATGCCGATATAGAGGAAATAAGCGGCCAAGAGGATGCCGCCTTCCCATCGCGCCAACTTGCGACCGGTAAAGCCGAAAATGAAAAGCAGCGCCACTGAAAGGAAGATCGCGCTCATATCGGTCCAGGTCACCATGCTGGCGGCCTGGCCGAACTGCATTGCGGCAACTTCAAGCGGAACGCCCATGGCCGACGACTCGATCAGGGAAAATGGGTAGACAATCGCTGACACGCCCAGGATGCCGAGAATATTGAATACGTTCGAGCCAAGCACATTGCCCAGCGCAACATCGGCTTTGCCTTTGCGCGCCGCCATGATTGACGTTACCAGTTCGGGCAAGCTGGTCCCGATGGCAACAATAGAAATGCCGATGACGGTTTCTGAAACCCCCAGCAAACGCGCGGCATCAGAGCCGCCGTCAACCAGGAAACGAGCACCGAAAATGACGCCGATAATGCCACCAATGGTGAGCAGGATCGACATCCACACCGGATCATCGCTTTCAAACTCCTCCGCCTCGCCTTGATGCATGCCGCCAGCGGCGCTATTGGCGCGTCGATCGAGCACAACCGACATGACGAGATAAACCACCAGAAGGCTGGTAAACGCGATCCCGGTTATCCGCGTGAATCCATCAAACCAGACCACGACTGCGAACAGGATGGTGACGGCGACCATAAATGCACCATCGCGGGCCAGGGCTTTAGGGTTGGTGGAGATCGCCGCGACGAAGGCGGCAGCGCCAATGACGAGAAGAATATTCGCAACATTCGATCCGATGACATTGCCAATCGAAAGTCCCACCGCGCCTTCTGACAACGCCTGCAAACTGGTGACAAGTTCCGGCAGACTTGTGCCAAACCCAACCAGGGTAAGGCCGATAACCAATTCAGACATGCCGACTTTGCGCGCAATGCCGACCGAGCCCCTTACCAGAGATTCTCCGCCCGCAAACAAAAGCACGAAACCGGCGAGAATCAGTACGGTCATCATCATGAATATTCGCTCCCAAAGCCTGGCGCAGATATGGACCCACTTGCCAAGAAGTCCAAGCGGGTAAATGATTTCTCTGGTAAGGAACAGCCCTGAGGAGGAGTCGCAATGCAGCTACAGTCAATCATTCTCGGTTTGGCCCTGATTTTCACGGTACCAGCGTGTACTGTTAATCTGAACGTCAATGACCAGCAATTGCTCGGAACTGAAGTCACCGACGAGGACCGCATCATTGCGGTCATTGCGGCGCAGCAGGCCGCTTGGAATGTCGGCGATATTGACGGCTTCATGCAAGGCTATTTGCAGACGCCCGATCTGCGCTTTGCCTCAGGCGGCACAGTCACCAAAGGCTGGCAAGCAACGCGTGATGGCTACCATGCGCGCTATTCGGATCGCGGTCTGATGGGCGAGTTGAACTTTGATCGCCTTGAAGTTTCCATGCTTGGCTCAGAGGCTGCTGTCGTGCATGGCGCCTGGGCTCTGCAACGCGCTGAAGATCGACCTTCCGGTCTTTTCACCCTCATCTTCAATCAGATTGATGGCGACTGGAAAATCGTCAGCGACACAACAACATCGGCGGATTGATCATGTCCCAGGCACGTATTCGACAACTGGTTTTTGCTTCCAATCAACATGAGGATATCGAACACTTACGATATGTCCTCGGGCTTGGCACGGGGTTTGTCGATCCCGGAGTTGGCGAGTTCGGTCTCACCAATGGCGTGTTTTCAATCGGTGACCAATTCCTGGAAGTCGTGGTGCCGACGCAGGAGAACACTGCCGCTGGCCGGTTTATTGAGCGAGGTGGCGGCCTCGGCGGTTATATGGCGATCTTTCAAACAGACGATCTGAATCGCGTCAGAGAGTCTGCAGATTCTCTGGGCATCCGACGCGTCTGGAACATTGACCTGCCAGACATTTGCGCCAGTCATTTACACCCCGCTGATATTGGCGCCGCAATCGTTTCAATCGATGAAGCAAAGCCCGCGGGGTCCTGGCGTTGGGGCGGGCCGAACTGGCAAGACAATGCGACGCCGGGCATGCTGCAGCACTTACAAGTGACCGCACAAGACCCTCATGAAATGAGCGAAAAATGGGCCCGCGTGCTGGGGCTTTCTCCGACAAGCGCCGGACACGGTGTCTACGATCTCGCGCTCACCGCCGGATCCATCAGCTTTGTTCCCGGCGACCGAGACCATTTAAGTGCCTATACGCTGCGCCACTCTGATCCAGCAGCTTGTCTCGCGCGTGCTGCGGAGCGCGGATTGAGCGTAGACGCGAGCAGTTTTCAGTTCGCTGGTGTGAAAGTCTCGGTTACAGCGATTGATCCTGACGCCTAGGGCGCTAGAACCCGAGTTTGCGAATCGCCCGCGATGAGGGAGGGGTATTTTAGATGCAACAAGGCACGCTTGACCTTGATACCAATCACTCGCCGCTCGAACGCGCGATTGAAAGCGCGCTTTTCCGGCATTTCATCACTGGATTGATCATCGTAAACGCGGTGATTCTTGGCATTCTGACATATGAACGTTCAATGCCGAGCGACTTTGTCGCCTCGCTGAGCTGGTTTGACCGCGCCGTCACCGTCATCTTCGCCGTTGAGATCCTGACAAAGCTGGTCGTCTATCGGTTGGGCTTCTTCAAGTCCGGCTGGAATTGGTTCGACTTTTTGGTTGTCGGTGTATCGCTCGTCCCTGGTGGCGCCGCATTCTCGGTGCTCCGCGCCATGCGCGTGCTGCGAATCCTGCGACTCCTTCACATTGTGCCGATGATGCGACGAATCACCGAAGCATTGCTGAACGCCTTGCCTGGTATGGGTGCGATCCTCGCCGTTCTTGCGTTGCTGACCTATGTCGGCGCGGTGATGGCGACCAATTTGTTTGGCAACACGGATGATCCGGACGTGCTGCTTCTGTTTGGAGACTTGCCAAGCTCTGCCTATTCACTGTTCCAGGTGATGACCATGGATGGCTGGCGGTTTGAAGTGGTTCAGAAAGTCGTCGATGACGGCAATCCCTATGCGCCAATCTTCTTCCTGATTTTCATCTTCATCGCCAGCTTCGCGGTCCTGAACTTGTTCATCGCGCTGATCGTCGATGCGCTCGCCGCAGAACAGCGCGCGGCGACCGAAGAGCATTTTGGGGAATTGGAAGAGGAGCTGGAAGAAGAGTTCAGCGATGCGGACAGAGAACGTCACGCAATTATCTCGCTTCTCCAGGAACTGAAAGCCGAAGTCGCGGAGCTGAAAGCCAACAAACAAAACACAAGCTCCTGAAACAGATGCCCCGCCAGCAAGGATACTGGCGGGGCCGTCTGGGAAGCGCAGGATGGGGGGACGCTCGCTTCCCAGCAAATCAGGTTCGAAAGCCTTAGCCGGCTGGCAACAGCACTGTATCGATGACGTGAATGACGCCATTCGATGCAGAGACGTCTGCCGCGACAACGGTTGCGCTCGAACCAGGTGCTGTCAGGACAACACCATCAGTTCCGTCCACGCCCAAATCACCATTCAGTGTGGTCGCTGTGATTTGCTGACCGGCCAGATCCTTTGACCTGATTTTTGCACCCGCAATCACGTGCAGTTTCAAAACGCCAGCGAGCGCATCTTTATTTTCTGGCAAAAGCAGGGTTTCAACTGTTCCAGCTGGCAGAGCTGCGAACGCTTCGTCGGTTGGCGCAAACACAGTCAGAGGGCCTTCGCCTTTGAGCGCGTCGACCAAGCCAGCGGCTTCAGCAGCGGCGAGAAGAGTTGAGAAAGATCCGGCAGCTGCCGCAGTATCGACAATGTCGGCTTTCGCTTTGGTATAGCCTTCACCCGCAATTGCAGTGGTGTAGCTGGCATTGACTTTGTGGACATTGGTTTTGGAAGCGCACTGCTCAGCGAAAGCTGGCGCGGCAAAGAGGCTTGCAGAGATCAAGAGTGTAGCGAGTTTCACGAAGAATTCTCCAGGTAAAATACGACCCGAACCATTTCGGTATCTATTACCTCTACGATATCGTATATGAAATAGATTATTAAATGACTCGATTTTAATAAACCAAATTCCGCGACCTTAACGCGCAAGTCAGTTCCGCTCATTCACACTTGCCTCAAATACGCGCTATAGGTGTGTTCATGTCCCTTTGGCATCGTCTGATCGAAAGCGGAAAGCGCTTGTTTGACGTGGATGTGGTTGATGAACCGCTCCCGGCCGATCTCGAATGCGCGCCCGACCCGAACGATGTCGGCTTCACAGCCGCTGTGGTTGGCCTCGGCGCGAAAATGGCGAAAGCCGATGGCCGCGTTTCGGATGAGGAGATTATGGTCTTCTCGCGGGTCTTCCAAACCGCTCCCAAGGATGCCGCCGCCGTGCGCCGCGTGTTCAATCTCGCCCAACAGACGGTCAAAGGCTATGAATCCTATGCGCGCAAGATTGGCCGCAAATATGCGGCCCGGCCATGTCTGCTCGAAGGTGTGCTCGACGGATTGTTCATGATCGCTACGGCTGACGGCGTCGTCACTGAAGACGAGCTGAACTATTTACAGACCGTTTCAGGCGCGTTCGGGTTTAGCGAGGCAACCTTCCGCCGGATCAAAGCCAGTCACATGGGTGCTGACCGAGATGACCCGTATCATATTCTCGGCGTCGCACATGATGCCAATTTCGAAGATATTCGCCGTATCTATCGTAAACTGATGGCGGATAATCATCCTGATCGCGTCATACAGAACGGCGCCCCGAGAGAGTTCGAATCAGCAGCGCATGAGAAGGCGGCAACCATCACATCTGCCTATGCGCGAATCCGTGCTGAGCGGGGCCTGATCGCGGCGAATTGATGATCCGTCACAATCTTGCCGTTGACGGCACCCATCTTGCACGCCATCTAATGCGTATACGAGGATCTCATGACCGCTACGCACACCGCTCCCCTTGGTTTTCCTGAAAATCTTTTCGCGCTGCTGCGCAATATGGGAAACTTTCTGGCCAAAGGCATTCTGGCACTCGCCATTATCTTCATGGCAGGCTTAATCGCGGTCGCGACCGCGGCTGCAGGGATCGCCCTCGCCGCCTTCGCACTGATCCTTCGTATGTCCGGATCCAATGCGGGCGAGCGCCATGCGCGCTATGAAGAAAATGCCGAAAATGGCACGGTCACGCTGGAAGCCAAGAAGACGCCGCGCGGTTGGACCGTCGAGTAAGCTGGCTAGGCCGCTTTCTCTTTCATCCCCTCGATAAACAAAGTCTGAGTCGGATACGCGAATTCGAGCCCGTTTTCCTGCAAGCCGCGGAACAGCGCCAAAAGGACACGTGACTGCGCCGCCATTGAGCGATTGAAATCTGGCTGCAGTGAATAGAAGACCAGATCATAATCGAGCGAACTGGGGCCAAAAGCCGCCATACCGCAGCGATCGAATTCGACCGCTGGAACATCTTTGACAATTTGGGCGACGATTTCAGGCACCCGGTCAGCTAGATCAGGATCGGTTTGGTAGACCACCCCGAACACTGTTTCGATCCGCCGCCGCGCCATGCGCGCCATATTGTGGATCTCATAATCGAGGAGATTGGTGTTTGAGATAATCATCTGTTCGCCAGATCGCGCCCGAACCCGGGTCGTTTTCAGCCCGATATCCTCAATGATGCCCCAACTGTCACCGTACCGTACTGTGTCGCCAACCTGGAAGGGCTTGTCGATGACAATGGACAACGATGAAAACAGATCGCGAAATACGCCCTGAGCCGCAATACCAATGGCGATACCGCCGATACCGAGACCAGCGAGCAGGGCTGTGACGTCAGCGCCGACATTGTCGAGGATGAGCAAAAGCGCGACGGACCAGACCGCGACACTGATAAACCATTTGATGATGTTAAAGGCTGAGGCCAGCGCCCGCGCATCGCCGCTCGAGCGGGCCACATTGCGACGAATGAAAGAGACCGCGAATTCCTGCACCCATTCGGCAATTTGCAGAATGGCCGCGAGCACGAAGAAGACTTTGACGATCACTGAGACAGCATTTGGCAAGCCGAGCATGGCGTCGGTGAGCGCAAACGCGATCATGATCATGAAATAGATGTGGAACCGTTTCACCACGCGGTGGAACAAAGCGGCGAAAGAGTAATCGTCTGAACTTGGCAGTTTGACGATGCCTTTCAAAATCGCCCACCGGGCCATCCATTGCGCAGTTGTGAAGGCAACCACCAGGCCAAGCGCGATCAGCGCCGTCAGCTCGCCTGACCCGATCCAGGTGACAAACTCACTGGCCGCTTCGGTGGCTTGCGCTGTCGTTTCCGTAATCGCCTCGATCGGATCGGGCAGGGGTTCCGTGCTATCGGGCACAGTGTCATCTTGCAGCCGCCGCAAGAAAGCCGGGAAGATCCATTCACCGAAACTCATGTTTCGCCCTTTCCGTCGGATTTCAGGAGCATTGTTGCAGCGTCGATCACGCGCAACGTCTCATCCCACATCTCCAGCGAGCTTAGCTCGGATAGATGAAAAAACCGTGCCTGAGCCGCATCATCGCCCCCGATGGGCTCGCCAGACACCCAGCGCGCTGCATAGTCGACCAGAACATAGTGGCGGGTGATGCTGTCGCCCGCGCGGTTTTCGAAAATCGCGTCCACCACATCCACCAACCCAACCAGTTCGGCGTCAACACTGGTTTCTTCGCGCAGTTCACGCAGGGCCGCGACTTTCGCTGGTTCGCCGGGTTCTATTCGGCCGCCGGGCAGCGACCATTCGCCAATTCTCGGCGGCGTTCCGCGTTGGATAAGAAGCACTTCATCACCGCGGAAACAGACCACACCCACGGCTGGTACAGGGCGCAAATCATCAACAGGCGTGGCAGAACGGGTCATGGCAGAGAGATTGCACAGAATGTCTTGAAGACCTCGTAAACAGTTTGTGCCAAACGGATGGCACTGACCAGAAAGACCGCCATGCCAAAGTCAAAAGACCGCGCAATTAGCCTTGCCTTACAAGGCGGCGGTGCGCATGGCGCATTCACCTGGGGCGTGCTCGATCGGTTGATCGAAGAACCCGGTCTGACCATTAAAGCGATTACCGCGACATCGGCTGGCGCGACCAATGCAGTGGCCTTTGCGGCCGGTCTGGCAGACGGCGGCGCAGACGGCGCCAAGCAAAGTCTCGAGCGCTACTGGCGCACCGTCTCGCAGAAAGGCGCGCCTTTCTCGGCTTTTTCCTGGGCGAAATCACCGTTTACCTCTTTGCCCTTTGGCCCGTTCCAGGCAGCGATGGCATTTGCCAGCATTGCCAGCCCTTATGAGTTTAATCCGTTCGATATCAATCCATTGCGCGACGCCCTGGACGAGGCCGTGGACTTTGACGCCGTTCACGCCGCGCCCGTTGACCTGTTCTTGTCCGCGACAAATGTTGAAACCGGACGCGTCAAAGTGTTTCAGGACAGCGAAATATCCCGTGATGCGGTGCTCGCATCTGCCTGCCTACCGCAAACCTTCCGGGCCGTTGAGATAGACGGTAATGCCTATTGGGATGGCGGCTATATGGGCAATCCCAGCCTGTTCCCGCTCATCTATGCCAAGGCGCCTCGAGACGTCTTGATGGTCTTGCTCAACCCGATCTCCAGACTAGGCGTCCCGAAGCGCGTGCCCGAAATCATGGACCGGCTCAACGAGATCAGTTTCAACGCATCTCTGATTGGTGAATTACGGGCCATCGCCTTTGTTCAGAAATTGCTCGATGAAGGCATGATGACAGAAACCGCGGAACAGGCCTATCGCCGCCTGACCATACACGCTTTGCGCGGCGGCCAGGTTTTGCGCGATCTGTCTCTGCAGACAAAATACGATACCAGCTGGGTGTTTCTAACAGAGCTACGCGATAAAGGCCGCGCCGAAGCAGAGCAATGGCTTGGATCGTGTTCACAATATCTCGGCACCGGAACGTCCAGCGTCGATTTGCAGACTGAGTTTTTGCAGAACTAAGCCACTTTCAAGAACCACAGCTTGGCGGCGCCCATATTGCGATCGAGCTGCAAATCCCAACCGCTCAAATCAATATCTTCATCAGCGGCCGTCTCGATGACCACCAGTGCATTCTCGGCAAGCCACCCCTCTGATCGAAGCGTTTCCAGGCATGGCGCGACCAGACCTTTACGATAAGGCGGATCCAGAAATGCGAGATCGAAGCGGGCGCCCAGGCCCGCAGGTTTTTCGCCCAGCGCTGCGGCGCTGCGACGATGAATGCGGGTTGCTCCGAACAGGCCCAGCGTTTCAACATTATTTCGGATTGTGCCGCGCGCGGCGTGCGCAGTGTCAACGAACAGGCAGAAACTGGCGCCACGCGACAGCGCTTCGAATCCGAGCGCACCCGACCCCGCAAACAAGTCCACCACACGAGCGCCTTCAAGCGCCGGGGCCCATTCAGCGTGGGCGAGAATATTGAACAGGCTCTCGCGCGCGCGGTCAGAGGTCGGCCGCGTCGCATCGGTCTTCGGAGCCTGGATAGGCCGGCCTTTAAATTGTCCTGCTACGATGCGCATGGCTTGCCTTTACGGCGCTACGGCGCGATGGGGAAGACATGACTGACACGATGACCCCGATGGCCCGCGCATTAGAGCTTGCCCAACACGCCGCCCGACTTGGCGAAGTTCCTGTCGGGGCGGTTATTGTCGACCCCGCGTCCGGTGAAATCGTCGCTGAAGGACATAATCAGCCGATCAAGGATCACGATCCAACCGCACATGCAGAGATCCGGGCCATCCGGGCCGCGGCAGCATCTCTCGGCAATTACCGCCTCCCGGGCCTACATCTATATGTGACGCTCGAGCCCTGCGCGATGTGCGCCGGGGCGATCAGTTTTGCCCGTCTGGCGAAGATCGTTTTTGCTGCGGATGATCCGAAAGGCGGGGCAGTCGTGCATGGCCCGAAATTCTTTGAGCAAGCGACCTGTCACTGGCATCCCGACATTGAGCAGGACACGAGGAATGCCGAAGAAGCTGGATCGATGCTGACGGCGTTTTTTAAAGCGCGGCGGAAATAAAACCTGGGCGAGGCATGCCGTGTCGGGAAAAAATCAATTGAAAGAAAATGGTGGAGCCAGACGGAATCGAACCGACGACCTCTTGCATGCCATGCAAGCGCTCTCCCAACTGAGCTATGGCCCCATCTTTAGGGAAAGGCGGGAATAGAATTTCCCGCCCGGGCAATCAAGCCCTATTTATCATCCTTTTGAGGCTCGATGTCGTCGGCATCCGGTTCGCCGAGCTCGTTGCCGTCATCGAGATCGATGTCACCGCCAAGGTCAAACTCTTCGTCCAGGTCGATGCCATCATCATCCTCATCGCTGTCTTCGTCATCATCGTCGACGCCGTGTTCGCTGAAGCCTGCCGGAATTTTGCCCGGCGCCTCATCATCATCGTCGCCACCACCTGACATATCGAGAACAACTTCATCCTCGTCACCGCCAAGCTCTTTGGCCTGGTCTTCGGTCGATTCTTCTTCATCTTCATCGACTGCAGTGGCCTTGGCTTTCGCCACCTCTTCGTCTTCCAGCTCTTCGTCATCGTCCTCAGGAACAGCTTCCTTGGCGGCTGCGGCGCGGACCTTGGTCTTTGTCGCTTGGACGGTCTCGTCGGCAGGGTCGAAGGAATGCTGACACTTCGGACAAGTCGCAGGGCGTTTGTTCAAGTCGTAGAATTTAGACTCGCAGCTCGGGCAAACCTGTTTGGTACCCAGTTCCGGATCGGCCATATTTTTCATCCATCGGTGTGAGAATTCGTTGCAGGCGCGCTTGCCAGAAACGTTCCCGCCTGTCAAAGCGCTTTTCGCTAGGTACTGTAACTAAAGGAAACCACAAAAACATGATGTGGACCTCCCACCCAGTGAATCAGATCACTGGAACCCTGCGCGCACCCGGCGACAAGTCATGCTCGCATCGCGCCCTCATCCTTAGCGGCCTGGCGACAGGTGTTTCAGAAATTTCCGGACTTCTTGAAGGCGAAGACGTCTTGAATACCGGCCGTGTGATGGCCGCGCTTGGCGCGACTGTCGAGCGCCTTGGCCCAGGAGACTGGCGCGTAGAAGGTGTCGGCGATCGCGGTCTCCAGACGCCTGAGATGGATCTCGAGTTCGGCAATTCCGGAACAGGCTCTCGACTGATGCTCGGCGTCGTGGCCGGTTACCCGATCGACGCGCGCTTTGTCGGAGATGAAAGTCTGTCCGGCCGCCCAATGGGCCGGGTTCTGGACCCGCTCGCGGAAATGGGCGCCACATATGAGGCGGCCGACGGAAAAAAGCTGCCTCTGGTCCTGCATGGCCGCAGCGATCTCAAAGCCATCAATTATCAGCCACCGCACGCCTCGGCCCAGGTCAAGTCCTGCATTTTGCTGGCCGGCCTCAATGCAACGGGCGAGACGGTTATTCGCGAGTCGCGGATCACACGCGATCATTCCGAGCGCATGCTGCGCGGGTTTGGCGTCGATGTTAGGAGCGCCCGCGATGGCTCTGCCAACACGGTCTCGATTGTCGGTGGTCAAAAATTATCGGCGCAGGAAACCATTGTGCCCGGCGATCCCAGCTCGGCCGCGTTCCTGGCGGCGGCGGCAATGATTTCCCCGCGCGGCGGCGTGTTGATCGAAAACATGATGTCAAACGAGACGCGCGATGGATTCTACCGCGCCGCGGCCTTGATGGGCGCCCCCGTTGGCGCCGAAGATCTGGGTGAGGCTGCTGGAGAGCGCCTGATCGACATGAGTTTTGAGTCTGCAGATCTGCGCGGCACGGAAATTCCGATCGATCTGGTGCCCAGTATGATTGATGAGTTCCCAATCCTCGCCGTGCTCGCCGCCTTCGCCGCAGGTAACACCATAGTTAAGGGTGCGGCGGAGTTACGGGTCAAGGAAAGCGACCGGATCAGCGCTGTTGTGAGCATGCTGCGCGTCAATGGCGTCCAGGTTGAAGAAACCGAAGATGGCTTCATTGTTCAAGGCTGCGCTGGCGCTGTGCCGGGCGGCGGTTTGGTGGAAACCCATCATGATCATCGCATCGCCATGAGCGCACTGGTGATGGGCACGGCCAGCCAGGCCCCCGTCTCGATCGATGACGCCGCGATGATTGCGACGAGTTATCCCGACTTCATGGCACATATGCTAGAATTGGGAGCAGATATCCGGAAAGGGCAGCCATGATCATCGCGATAGACGGCACACTCGCCTCCGGAAAAGGCACCATTGCTCGGCGTTTGTCCGGCTGGTTCGGGCTGCCATATATGGATACAGGACAGCTCTATCGCGCCACCGGGGTCTCTGCGCTGAATCAGAATATCGATTTTGACGACTCAGTCGCTTTGGCTGAAGTCGCACGGACGCTCGACCTGAATGATTTTCTCGAGGGCGATTTGCGCACGGCAGAGGCGGGCCAGGCGGCGTCAAAAGTTGCGGCAGTCCCAGCGGTCCGCGCTGCGTTGCTGGACTTGCAGCGCGCCTTTGCCCATCAGGCCAAAGGCGCTGTTCTGGATGGCCGCGACATTGGCACAGTGGTTTGCCCGGACGCCGACGTAAAGCTCTGGATCGATGCTTCAGTCGAAGCCCGCGCCACAAGGCGATGGAAAGAACTGACATCGAAAGGCGAAACCTTGTCACTGGACGATATGATCGCGCAGTTGAAAGAACGGGATGAACGAGATCGAGGTCGCGCGGACGCACCTATGATCGCTGCCGCAGATTCAGTCTTGATCGATACTACTCACCTGACTATAGACGCGGCTGTGGATAAAGCCCGGGCAGCGGTTGAGGCCGTTATCGCCCAAAACTGAGAGTTCTGAACGCGTCGCGTTCAAATCCAAATGCGCTCAGACTTTTATCCCTGACATCGTAGCGACGGCGGACCGGAAGCATTGTGCATCTGGCCGTGAACCCCGTACTGCTGCGCACCTGGAGACCCTATGACTGACTCTATGACCCCCTCGACGGACGATTTTGCGTCCATGTTCGAGGAAAGCGCTGGTGCTGCCACTCTGCAAGAGGGCAAAGTTGTACCAGCCACCGTTGTTTCAAATAATGGCGACTATCTCGTACTCGACGTTGGCTTGAAAACTGAAGGCCGCGTCGCTTCAAAAGAATTCCTTCTCGAGGAAAAGCAGCCTGCAGCTGGCGATATTGTTGAAGTTTATCTCGACCGTATCGAAAACCTGATGGGCGAAGCTGTTCTATCCCGCGACAAAGCGCGCCGGGAAGAAAGCTGGATCCGCCTCGAAGACAATTACAACAAGGAAGAGCCTGTCAAAGGCGCGATTGTTGGCCGCGTCAAAGGCGGTTTCACTGTCGACCTTGGCGGCGTCAATGCCTTCCTTCCTGGTTCACAAGTCGATATCCGCCCCGTGCGCGACGTTGGCCCACTGATGAACGAAGTACAGCCTTTCGCGATCCTCAAAATGGACCGCGCCCGCGGCAACGTTGTTGTCTCTCGCCGTGCCATCCTCGAAGAGAGCCGCGCCGAACAGCGTGCGGAAATCGTTGGTGACATGAACGAGGGTGATACCCGCGAAGGTATCGTCAAGAATATCACTGATTATGGTGCGTTTGTTGACCTCGGCGGCATTGATGGCCTCCTGCACGTCACGGATATGAGCTGGAAGCGGGTCAATCACCCAAGCCAGGTCGTCAATGTTGGCGATACGGTGAAAGTCCAGATCATCAAGATCAACCCGGAAACCCAACGCATCAGCCTTGGTATGAAGCAACTCGAAAGCGATCCTTGGGACGATATCGAGAGCAAGTACACTGTTGGCACGCGGATGAACGGCCAAGTGACCAACATCACGGATTACGGCGCATTCGTTGAGTTGGAAGACGGCGTTGAAGGCCTGATCCACGTCTCTGAAATGAGCTGGACCAAGAAGAACGTTCACCCAGGCAAAATCGTTTCTACGTCACAAGAAGTCCTCGTTGAGGTGCTCGACGTTGATAGCGAGAAGCGCCGTATCTCACTTGGTCTCAAGCAGACTCAAGACAATCCATGGTCGGCCTTCATGGCTGAGCATCCGGTCGGCACCGACATTGAAGGTGAAGTCCGCGGGATTACTGAGTTCGGCCTGTTCGTTGGCCTCGGCCCAGACCTCGACGGTATGGTCCACATCAATGACATCTCTTGGGAACAGTCTGGCGAAGAAGCCATTCAGGCCTTCCAAAAAGGTGACAGCGTCACAGCTCGCGTCCTCGACGTCGATACTGACAAAGAGCGTATCTCGCTCGGCATCAAGCAAGTTGGCGGCGATCCAATCGCGGACAATTCTGCGGTCAAGCGCGGCGCCATCGTGACCTGTACGGTAAGCGAAGTCGCGTCTGGCGGAATCGAAGTCACGTTCGGTGATCCACCGGTCAAAGCCTTTGTCCGTCGCTCAGACCTGTCTCGTGATCGCAGTGAACAACGCCCAGAGCGTTTCGCGGTTGGCGACAAGATCGACGCGAAAGTCACGCAAGTGGATAAATCCTCTCGCCGGATTTCAGTCTCCATCAAGGCACTGGAAATTTCCGAAGAGCAGGAAGCTGTCGCGCAGTACGGGTCCGCGGATAGCGGCGCGTCACTGGGTGATATCCTCGGTGCAGCCCTCGCCACTGGCGATGGTGACGAAGCACCAGCTGAAGCTGCGGCAGAGCCGGTTGCTGAAGTCGAGGCAAAAGCTGAGCCGGAAGCAGAGACGAAAGTCGAAGCCGAAGTAGAAGCGGAAGCCGAAGCCGAGGAAAAGCCAAAGGCGAAGAAAAAGGCACCCGCTAAGAAAAAAGCGCCAGCCAAGAAAAAGGCGGCTAAAAGCGACGACGCTTAAGCCACCCACCATCCAATCCTTACTTTAAGGTAATGGATAAGTATTTTGCGACGGAGGCCTAGTCTCCGTCGCATTTTTCGTTTAGGTTCAAAGACATGCTGAGATCTGAACTGATTGCTAAACTTGCCGATGAGAATCCGGAACTTCGCCCGGAGGACCTCGAAAAAGTCGTATCCGTAATTCTTGATGAGATTGCAGATGCTTTAGCCCGCGGAGACCGCGTTGAGCTGCGTGGCTTTGGAGCCTTTTCAGTCAGGCAACGCAAAGCCCGAAAGGGACGCAATCCGCGTACGGGCGAAGCTGTCAGTGTGGACGCCAAATCCGTCCCATTCTTCCGGCCCGGTAAAGAATTGCGCGCCCGCGTGAATGACGGTGTCGACCCTGAGTCGCGCTGAGCAGCTGTAGTCTCAACTGTTCCCGCGAATTGACCTGATAGCAAAATTCAAACATCCTTCGCCTCGGACTGTAAGGGTCTGAAGGACTAAAGGGGTTTATTATGTTCAACGAATTCAAAGAGTTTGCCATGAAAGGCAATCTCGTCGACATGGCGGTGGGTTTCGTCCTGGGCGGCGCATTTGCGACTGTGGTCACAGCGTTTATCCAAGGTGTGTTCTTGCCGATCCTGGCACCGATCATGGGTGGCATCGACTTGTCATCTCTCACCTATACGGTTCAAGAAGCCGTGCTGAATGATGCTGGCGAAGTCATCACTGAAGCTGCGATTGTCGATCTTGGGGCGTTTATCGCCGCATTGATTTCATTCATCATCGTCGCTTTTGTGATGTTCATGATCATCAAGGGCATGAACAATATGCAGAAAAAGGCAGAGGAAGCGCCCGAAGAACCAGCAGCGCCGCCGCGCCAGGAAGTGCTTCTGGAAGAAATTCGAAACCTGCTCGCGAAACAGTCGTAATTGGTTAACGATACGACGCTATGACACTCACAAGTAGAGTGTGTGAAGTATTAAGGGGCGGCCTTCGGTTGCCCCTTTTTCTTTGCGCTATCGGCGGCGCAGGAAGACGTACCACGCCCCGCCACCGCCATGCTTGGCATGAGCCGGTGCAAACCCGCTCACCAAAGCCCGTGCTTCCGGCAAGTCCAGCCAGTTGAGGAAGGCACGCTTGAGCACGCCTTCTCCGGTTTTGCCCTTGCCGGTAATCACGATAACGCATTGCGTTCCCTTGCTTTGTTCGCGTGCCAGAAATGCCGGCAAGACCTGAAATGCCGAATGCTGCGTATGTCCATGTAAGTCAAAACTCGCGGAGACAGGCGGGCGGCCGCGCCTTACGGCCCGCTCATTTTGCCGGTTTTGCGGGGCGCTATAGGGCTTTGATCGCGGCGTGTGAGGGATAGAGGGCTCAGGGTCTTCGCGCTTTCTCGATATGCCAGCCGGGGTGCCACGACGTCCTTTCAAGGGCGTCACATTGCGTGACGCGGCCGTCCAGGCTCGTCGGTCTTTATCGGAAAGGTCTCGCCCGCTCATGATCTGGGTTTTAGGGCGACAGAACGATCGGTCCAGTGGTTGATGCTTGTGCCGCATTCTGCATCCGGATTCTCGCCGCAACAGCACGTGGCAGTAAAACCCATAAGCGCCCAGGTGCATTGACCGTGTCCGCTGCCGCGCCCGCTTGTGGACCGGTGCCGAAATACAAGTCTCCGCGAACCGGCCCTTTGATCGCTCCGCCCGTATCTTGCGACACCAAAAGTCCGGACCAGTCACCGCCAAGCCCCGGCGCATTTGTTTGCACGAACATCGGCACGCCGCCAGCGTGAATACTTGTATCTACCGCCATTGAGCCAAGTGGGGTCAACGGAACGCCAAACGATCCCTTCGGCCCAAGCTGCGGATCGCCCTCGGGCTCGAGATTAAAGAACACAAATCGCGGATTGGCGTTCATTGCCTGCCGCATACGTTGCGGCGTTGTGCGATCCATCCAGGCGCGAATACCCTGCATGCTGGCTTGACCGCGTGATATCCAGCCGCGCTCCATCAACCAGTTCGCGCTAGATCGAAACGGTTGACCATTATGCGCGGCATAGACGGCGCGAAGCGTACGGCCGTCAGGCAGAAGCAAACGACCGGATCCCTGAATCTGAAGAAAAAACACGTCGGCAGGGTGTGCATACGCCAGAGGCTGGACGCCGTTTCGAGTAATCTCAGCGCGCGGTGGGTAGGCCCGGCGCGCGCCATTGGGCAGCGCTTGATACACTCGCCCGCCTTCACTGATCAGATCCGTCGGTCGGGCCGGGATGGGTTCGGTGAACGGGGCCTGTGGTGACAGGCGGGCTTCGTAAGTCGGCTCGAAATAACCGGTAAAGCGGGATGCGCCATCCGGCGCGGCGATTTCAACCGGAGTGAACAAGGCCTGCAACACCGCGCGGGCACTCTGTGCATCGCCAATCACATCAAGGGCGGCGCAGGCCGGGGTCCACTCCTCAGAAGTGCCAGCCCATGGCGCAACCTGAGACAGCGGCGCCTGCGGCGTGCGTCGGGCAAAAACGGCGCAGCTCCGTCTCAGGGCTGCGAGGCCAGGCGCCAGATCTGCTGATTGCCAACCTGGCAGGACATCAAACTCAACTGGCTGGGGCGTCACCGTCCAGACACTTGGGTCGATTTCTGGCCGAGGTTTGTTTGCGATAGGCTGCGTCGGTGCAGGTTCGTAGGGCGACGACGTTACGCAACCGGAAAGGGCCAGAAGGGCAACACTCAAGAGACCGATGATTCGCATCCGCCGAGTCTAGGCCGGATTGGCGAGTTGTCTCAAGTTACCAATGCAAGTTGGCGATCAAGGCGATAGATCAATCAGCGATGTCGACATCGTCCAGCAACCAATTGGGGTCTGATGATTTGGTCTGACGCATAAAGGTCCAAAGCTCTGCCGCCTTGGTCGTGGTTTCACCGTCCCCGAGTTCAGATTCATACAAAACTGTGACACGTGCCATGCCGTCATCCGCCAGGGAGGCATCGGTGATTTCTGCTTTCCGAATGCGCAATAATTGCATGCCTTCGGCGCCGGTTTGCTCGCGCTCCGCGATCGCCGCGTCCCAGGCTTCGTAAACATCTGTGTCGAGCAAGGGTTTCAAAGCGATTCGGTCGCCGCGACCAAACGCGCCGACAATCATTTCATATGCCGCCCGCGCGCCTTGCATGAAGGCACGAGGTTCGAAGCTTTGATCAACATCGTATATCGCTTCCATGCCTGCGGCACCCGGTCCCGTAAATGTTGGTCTCAACTGAACCACATCTCCGCCGGATGGTGCCGTTGTCGATGGCGTTGGCATCGGCGCAGGGTTTGGCGTCCGTGAACGCCCGTCTGGTGGTCCTTCATCCTGGCCCAGTGTGACAAACAATCGCCACCCCACGAATAGGGCAATTCCTGCCAGGACTATAAATTCAATCATCGAAGAGGACATATGTGGCTCATTTATCAATCTTGTACTTCTCATATAGGGGCTTTCCGAGAAGTGCCACCCACCGTTGCGCCACTTTGTGGCACATGTTACCCGCCTGTCATCTTCAGCCTTAAAGTGAACCCCGATGACCGATACACCAGATATGGCAACTCAGCCGCAAGACAATGCACAACAGCAAGGCCCCGCCATTCGCGTTTTGAGCCAGTATATTAAGGATCTTTCGTTCGAGAATCCGGGTGCCACCGTACAGGACCAGCCGAATATTGAGCTCGGTATCGATGTTGGCGCGACGCCCGTTGCCAATAATGAAGGGGTTTTTGAGGTTACGCTCAAACTCAAGGCTCGCGCTGGCACACAAGAGACGGCGCTGTTCCTGATTGAGATGGATTATGCCGGACAGTTCCATCTGCAAGGCTTCTCACAAGCCGACATGGAGCCAATTCTGTTGATCGAATGCCCGCGCATTCTGTTCCCGTTTGCGCGCCGGATCATTGCCGATATTTCTTCAGAAGGCGGGTTCCCGCCACTGCGAATTGATCCGGTCGACTTTGGTGCACTGTACAATACGCAGAAACAACGCGCTCAAGCTGCCGCGCAACAACAAGAGGCGGCGTCGCCGGCAGCGCCTCAGGAATAATTTTTCCAGAGCGCGTTTTCTCCAAGCGTTTCGATGAAACCCTCATGGTTGGCTTTTTCGTCGCCGTCGATTGCCGTTTTGCGATCGACGGGACGCTGCTGAGCTGGCGACCGGGTACCGGTTGAAGTTGTGCTTTTACCGCCAAAATCGAACCGGTGCGCACGGCCGCCAAGCAACTCAAGATAAACTTCGGCGAGAAGCAAACTATCGAGCAGCGCGCCGTGATAGGTTCTCGCCTCTGCATTGACGTCGAACCGTTTGCAAAGCGCATCTAGGCTGGCCGGCGCACCAGGAAATTTCTTCCGCGCCATAGCGACTGTATCGACCCAGTGTTCTTCCGGGATAGGCGGCTTTCCGCAGCGTTCCAATTCCATATTCAGAAAGCCGCGGTCGAACTTCGCATTGTGCGCCACCAGCGTCGAATCGCCGACAAAGTCCAGAAACGCATCGACAATTGAGGGGTCTTCAAACGGGGGTTTGTCAACGAGATCTGCATCCGTAATCCCGGTAATCCGGATCGTCGCTTCGGAGACAGCTCGGCCCGGATTGATATAGGTCTGAAACGTCTCGCCAGTCGGGACGTGGTTAATCAGCTCAACGGCGCCGAGCTCGATGATGCGATCATCCTTGTCCCATTCAAGCCCCGTGGTTTCAGTATCGAAAGCGATTTCGCGAATTGAGTCAGCCATGGTCGCCTCACATGTCCATACCATCAATCAGATCAATGATGGCTTGAACGTGTGCGCGCGTGAAGTCAAAACCAAATGCCGTGCTGATGACAAAATCTGCACGCGCACGTTTGTCTGCATCTGGCATCTGTTTCGAACGGATGTTTTCGAACTGCTCTTCGGACATTTCACCGCGCAACAGGACCCTGGCTTTCTGAACATCGGCCGGCGCCGTGACCACCGCCACCATGTCGCATCTTTGGTCACCGCCCGTCTCAAACAGAAGCGGTATGTCGAGCACCGCAAAACTCGCTTTGCTTTCAGCCGCTTGCTGGCGAAAGTTCAATTGGCTCTGGCCAACCAGGGGGTGAACAATGGCTTCCAGGTCTTTCATGGCGTCCGGATTATCGACCACTTTGGACCGCAAAGCCGCGCGATCTACACCACCATCTTTGAGAATATCCCCAAACCGTTCGGACAAAGGTCCGACTGCGGCACCACCCGGCGCGTATAAAGCGTGGACAGCTGCATCGGCATCATAGACCGGATATCCGGCATCCGCGAACATTTTCGCGGTGGTCGACTTGCCCATTCCGATCGATCCAGTGAGTCCGAGAATTTTCATGACACCGCCCTCAACGCCATTTCGCATCGCCGCAGACCGGCATGCAGATCAGGTTTTTCACCAAACCAGATCTCAAAACTATACGCGGCTTGCGCCACCAACATGCTCAATCCGTCTTTAACCTGCCAGCCAGAGTCTCGCGCCAACGCAATTTGCGGCGCCGCGATCTTGCCATATGAGATATCAAAAAACAGCCGGTCGTCTCCTTGCGGGAGGTCGATCACCTGGTCGCTGTATCCCATACTGGTCGTATTGATGAGGATCGTTGCCGAATCGATATATTCTGCACACTGATCCAATGATCCGTATGCTGTATTTATGTTTCCGAGTTCTTTTGCGAGCAGCGCAGCTTTTGACTCTGTCCGGTTCAAAATCGTGAGCGCAAACCCTGCGCCCGCCAATGCGAAAACCAGCGCCCTTGCCGATCCCCCCGCGCCAAGGATCAGCACCTTCTCTGATTTTGGGTCAACCTGTCCCAGGGCAGCAAGAAATCCAGGGGCGTCAGTATTGTCGGCGCGCCAGGTTTGGTTGCCGAGATAAGTCAATGTGTTTGCCGCGCCGATTTTCGCGGCGGCAGGACTGATCTCGCTGGCGGCCTTCAAGGCTGCGCTTTTGTGCGGCAGGGTAACGTTCAGACCCAGAATATCTCGTTTCGACAAAGTCAGTAGAGCTTCATCAAACGCGCCATCAACAACGTGCATCGCTTCATAAGTCGCATCATATCCCATATCCCGCAGCCATCCATTATGAATGAGCGGAGACATTGAGTGCGCGATAGGGTCGCCGATGACACCGAGTAATTTCGTCATGACTCGAGGAGGCCCCGCGTGCGCAAATAGTCGAGCAAGGGGAGAAGCGGCAACCCAAGAATGGAGAAATAATCACCTTCTATCTTTGAGAAGATCTGCGCCCCCATGCCCTCAAGCTGATAAGCGCCAACGGTCGTTAGAAGCGGCGGGCCGCACGCCTTTATGTAGGACTTTATAAAGCCCTCACTCAGTGCACGGACGGTCAGCGCGGGGCGCGCCAGGTGGCGCCATACCGGGGCACCGTTTTCAGCGATGACAATCGCCGTTTCCAATGTGTGAGTCTTGCCGGAGAGTTTCTTCAAATGCTTGGCGGCCGCATCGAGATTGTGGGGTTTATCGAAAGCCGTGCCATCCAGACTGAGCATCTGGTCTCCACCAATAACCAGGCCCGCAACCTGGCTCGACACTTTGATGGCCTTCATTTCTGCCAATTGCATGGCTTGATCTCGAACGCTCAACTTGTCAGCGCGCATCGCCATTTTCGCTGCGTCTTCGTCAACATTTGGCTTGATCGCGTGGGCTTGGACGCCAGCGCCAGAGAGAAGAGAACGCCGACTTGAGCTGCCGGAGGCCAGGATAATATCGACCATCAGACAAAGCCTCGTCGTTCATTTAACTTGTTCAGGATTGCCGCCGCGGTTTCTTCCACGCTGCGTCGTGAGACATCGATAACGGGCCATTTGTTGCGTTGGAACAATCGGCTTGCTTCGGTGACTTCGGCGCGAACCGCTTCTTCGTCGACATAATCGGTTTGCGAATTTTCATTCAACGACATCAATCTCTGACTGCGAATTTGCAAAAGCCGCTCAACGCCGATTTTCAGACCAACCACCATGGGGTGTTTCAATTCTTCGACCATGCCCGGTAACGGGATGCCTGGCACCAAGGGTATATTCCCGGCCTTAACGCCGCGATTGGCGAGATAGACACATGTTGGGGTTTTTGAGGTTCGACTGACGCCGAGCAAAATCACATCGGCATCTGCCAGGCCAGGGACATTCTGGCCATCATCATGATTAAGCGCAAAGTCGATCGCCGAGATCCGTTTGAAATATTCTTCATTGAGGGCGTGTTGGCTGGCAATTTTTTCACTCGCCGGGATGCCGAGGTGCCGCGATAACATGTGGATGCTCGGATCCAGAACCGGCAAGGTCTGAATGCCGCGCTGCCGGCAAAACTGTTCCAGCTTGCGGCGCAATCCATCATCGGAAATTGTATACCAGACAACGCCAGGGGCGGCTTCGATTTCAGCCATGACCCGATCCAGCTGTCGCTCCGAGCGCACCAGATAATAGTTGTGTTCAAGCGGGATGGTACGGTCAAACTGAGCCGCAGCCGCACGCATCACCGCATTGAGCGTTTCGCCGGTTGAGTCGGAGACCAAGTGTACGTTGAAATAGATCGCGAGGCGCATAATCGTCCTGATTTGTTTCTATCATCCTGTGCCGGAGCCGTGAGAATTCGACAAGCCCTGTGGATGCGTTGTGGATTTGTCCTCTACCCTTGGAAATTGACTCCGAATCGCACAATTGCACGAATCTGACTCTTGTGGTTGTCAGATTGTTCCAGACCTTTGCTTCAAACCTCGGTTAACCAATATTTTACCAATTTATCAATTGGTTAATAAAGTCCTAAGATACGGCCTTTATTGGGGATAGGCTGTGAATAGATGCGGGACAAATTTACTCAGGCAGGTTTTTCCACGAGACTCCCGCCTTAATAATGATAAGGCCTCTTCGATTGTTTTTTGGGTTTCAAGAATCTTATGGCCGACATTTCCTCTTCACGTTTTCTGAAAGTGCTCAGTGGCACGCCGAGTTCTCCCGTTCCCATCTGGATGATGCGACAAGCTGGACGGCATTTACCTGAATACCTGGAACTTCGGTCGCAGGCGAAAGACTTTCTCGATTTCTGTTATTCCCCTTCAATGGCTGCGGAAGCGACTCTGCAACCCATTCGTCGCTACGATATGGATGCCGCAATTCTGTTCGCAGACATATTGCTCATCCTCGATGTGATTGGGCTAGATGTCCGGTTCGAAAAAGGTGTCGGTCCAATTGTTGAAACCGTGGAAACAGAAGCCGATCTCGGACGAACAACGATTGAGACGGCCGTACAACGCCTGTCACCGGTTTACGAAACGGTGCGCCGCGTTCGTTCAAGTCTCGACGATGACAAAGCACTGATCGGATTTTGTGGTGCTCCCTGGACAGTCGCGCTCTATGCCATCGAAGGACGAGGCGGAACCGACAAAAGCACAGCTCGAAGCTGGGCCTATACCAAACCTGATCTTCTCAAACAGTTATTGGGCCTTTTGGTTGAAGCGTCAGCGCAATATCTTGCAGAACAGGTCAAAGCTGGCGCTAATGCCGTCATGATTTTCGAATCCTGGGCCGAAGGTCTTCCCTCGGATTTATTCCAGACTCTGGTGGTTGAGCCCAATGCCGCATTGGTCGACCGGTTGCGCGCGCTGGGCGTAAGCGTTCCGATTATCGGGTTTCCGCGCGGGGCGGCGACTCTGCTGGAGTCTTATACGGATCAGGTTGCTGTAAATGGTGTCGGCCTTGATACAGCGATTGATCCTGCGCATGCATTGAAAGCGGTGCCCGAAACAATGGCGGTTCAGGGACATCTTGACCCGCTGCTTCTGATCGCTGGCGGTGAAGCCATGGACCATCGCGTACGGGAATTGTTACGGGCCTATCAGGGGCGACCCCATATATTCAATCTTGGGCATGGGGTGCGCCCCGAAACACCAATTGACCATGTCAAACGCGTCGTCGAGCTGGTCCGTCAGGGAGTATAGACCGTGACTCTGTATCTTTGGATGAAGGCTCTTCACGTCATTTTCGTCATCGCACTGATGGCGGGATTGCTGATTTATCCGAGGTATAAATTGCATCAACTGAAAGCCCAGCCCGGTGATGTTCTGTTCGAAACTATGAAGGAAGCCTCGAACCGGCTGCGCAAGATTATTCTCAATCCCGCTTTGATCCTGGTCTGGGTGTTCGGGATTGCAATGGTCGTTCTCAACCAGAATTTGCTCGGCCAGGGCTGGCTGCATGTGAAGTTTGTTCTGGTCCTGGTGCTCAGCGGACTGCATGGCTATTTCATTGGCATGGGAAAGAAGATTGACCGCGGCGAAGTCACGCCGAGCCCGACCACGTTGAAAATGCTCAATGAAGTTCCGTTTCTGCTAATGATCGGGATTGTCTTGCTGGTTGTCCTCAAACCTTTCTAAGCCTTCACACCTGTCCCTCTTGACCAATTCGCCGCTTTTGATCATATGCGGGTCAAGTCGCCGTCCGGCGCGCGGGCCATTTGCCCCACATATTCCCATACCGAAAAATTTGGATACCGGCTCCCTATGCCTGATACTGAACCTGAAATTGATCTTCCGTCCCAAGTCTATTTGCGTGAGCTGAAAGCGAAATCGCCGACAGATTTGCTGGCTTATGCCGAAATGCTTGAAGTCGAGAATGCTTCGTCGCTTCGCACCCAGGACATGCTGTTCGCGATTCTAAAAGAACTGGCCGAACAGGAAGTCGAGATTATCGGCCGCGGCGTTGTCGAAGTCCTTCAGGATGGGTTTGGCTTTTTGCGATCACCTGAATCGAATTATCTGGCTGGACCAGACGATATCTATGTCAGTCCGAAAGTGCTCAAGAAAGCCGGCCTGAAAACAGGCGACACAATTGAGGGTCCGATTGCTGAGCCAGGCGAGAATGAGCGTTACTTTGCGCTGACAGATGTCAGTTCAATCAATTTCGAAGATCCGGAAAAAGCGCGCCAGAAAGTCCACTTCGACAATCTGACACCGCTTTACCCCGAAGAGCGCCTCCATATGGAAGGCCAGGATCCGACCAAAAAAGATCGCTCGGGCCGGGTCATCGATATTGTTTCTCCGATTGGTAAAGGGCAGCGCGCGTTGATCGTGGCGCCGCCTCGAACCGGTAAGACGGTTTTGCTGCAGAACATTGCGGCGTCGATCGAAGAGAATCATCCGGAATGTTACCTGCTCGTCCTGCTGATTGACGAACGCCCGGAAGAGGTGACCGATATGAAACGGTCCGTCAAAGGCGAAGTGATATCCTCGACCTTTGATGAACCCGCCTCTCGCCACGTGGCAGTCGCCGAAATGGTCATCGAAAAGGCCAAACGTCTGGTCGAGCATGGCCGTGATGTCGTGATCCTGCTCGACTCCATTACCCGGCTCGGCCGCGCCTATAACACGACGGTTCCAAGTTCCGGCAAAGTCCTGACCGGCGGTGTTGACGCGAACGCCTTGCAACGCCCGAAACGTTTCTTCGGTGCGGCGCGGAATGTTGAACATGGCGGATCGTTGACAATTGTCGCGACAGCTTTGATCGATACCGGCTCACGCATGGACGAAGTTATCTTCGAAGAGTTCAAAGGGACGGGTAACTCCGAGATCGTTCTCGATCGCAAAGTTGCCGATAAGCGAACCTTCCCAGCCATCGACATTATGAAGTCGGGCACGCGGAAAGAAGAGCTCATCACCGACAAAGGTCAGCTCCAGAAGATTTACGTATTGCGACGCATTCTCAATCCGATGGGTACGTCCGACGCCATCGATTTCTTGCTCGATAAGCTCAAGCAGACCAAGAATAATGATGAATTCTTCGAGGCTATGAAGAACTAGCCATGGGCCTGCGCCGGGACACAATTTGTGCTCTGGCCAGCGGTCCGCCGCCGGCAGCGATTTCAATCCTGAGAGTTTCAGGTCCGGACGTCGGCGCGGTTATCGGCGCGGTTCTTTCCCGTGGGTCCCTCGTTCCGAGATCTGCGACGCTGACAAATGTGTTCGGACCGAGCGGCAATTTGATCGATACCGGCCTCGCGACATATATGCCGGGACCGGCAAGTTATACCGGCGAAGATACACTCGAGATTTCCCTACATGGCGGACGGATGATTACCGAGCTCGCGCTGACCGCGGTGATGGCGGCGGGTGCCCGTTTGGCAGAGCCGGGTGAATTTACCCGCCGGGCATTTGAGGCGGGCAAACTTGATCTGACGCGGGCGGAAGCGGTTGCCGATCTGATCGACGCTGAAAGCGAAGCGCAATTGGCGCAAGCGTTGAAGCAAATGGATGGCGCGCTGGAGACACTCTATGCCACGTGGCGCGCAGATCTGACAAAATGCCTGGCGCTGCTCGAAGCCAGTATCGACTTTCCCGATGAAGAAGATGCACCAGACCGCGTTGACGCACCTGTCAAGAATACGCTGGAAGCGCTTGAGCGCGACTTGGAAAACGCCTTGGCCGAGGGAAATATCACAGAGCGGATCCGCGATGGGTTCCGTATCGCCATCCTGGGAAAACCCAATGCCGGGAAATCGACGCTTCTGAACCAGTTGGCCAAGCGAGAGGCCGCCATCGTCACAGACATACCCGGTACGACGCGCGACGTCGTCGAAGTCCGACTGACTCTCGGAGGCTATCTCGTTTGGCTTTCCGACACAGCAGGTTTGCGCGAAACCGTAGATGTGGTCGAAGCCGAAGGGGTTCGCCGCGCGATGAAAGCGGCGGAGAATGCAGATCTCCGAATCTGGTTGATGATCGATTCGGATGACGCCCAATCCGACCTGGTCAAACCCGGGGATCTGATCGTCGCCAATAAGTCCGACCTTGGCATGACTGGAAATGTTTCACGTGAAACACTCCGCATCTCGGCCAAATCCGGTGATGGGGTCGATCTGCTGGAGCAGGCGATTGTGAAGAAATTGGCGGGCCTGACGCAAAATATTGGCGCGCCGATGATCACGCGCGCCAGACATCGTCAGGGAATTGAGCGGTCACTTTCCCATTTGAAGCAGGCGAAAGCCCATCTCGATTCTGGCATTGGGGCGGAATTTGTTGCTGAGGATGTCCGGCTGGGAAGCCGCGAGCTTGGAGCGCTGACTGGCCATATTGATCCCGATACCGTCCTGGGCGCTGTGTTTTCTTCCTTTTGTATCGGCAAATAGTCTGTTTCTCCGTCGCTGAGTATTATATGACGCCCCGAGACAGAGGCACCTGACCATGAGCGACACTACGGATTTCGACGTTATTATCGTCGGCGGCGGCCATGCCGGGTGCGAGGCCGCATCGGCCGCGGCGCGAACCGGTGCGCGGACGGCATTAATCACCCACAAGGTCGAGACGATCGGGGAGATGTCCTGCAATCCCGCCATTGGCGGTTTGGGCAAGGGCCACCTCGTTCGCGAGATAGATGCCTTGGACGGTTTGATGGCGCGCGTGGCGGATCAGTCGGGCATCCAATTCCGCATGCTAAACCGATCAAAAGGCCCTGCGGTTTGGGGCCCGCGCGCGCAAATTGACCGTAAACTCTATCGCCAGGCGATGCAGGCGGAAATCCTGAACCACGAAAACCTGGTTGTCATTGCAGATGGCGTCGAAGACGTGATCGTAAAAGACGATCAGGTCGCGGGTGTCCTCGGCGAGTCCGGCAAACAATACACGGCGAAAGCGGTGGTCATCACAACCGGGACGTTTCTCAAAGGCATTATTCATCGCGGTGCAGAGCGCATTCCCGCCGGACGCGTCGGCGAAAAACCCGCGATTGGTCTAGCGGAGCGACTTTATGGGTTGGGGCTTCCGATGGGGCGCCTCAAAACCGGAACTCCCGCGCGACTCGATGGGAAGACAATCGCCTGGGATCGTCTGGAAATGCAGCCGGCGGATGAGGAGCCGATTCCGTTTTCCTATCTCACCGACAAGATCGACGTGCCGCAGGTTTCATGTGGGATTACATTCACCAATCAAGACACCCACGATATCATTGCCGAGAATATCAATCAGTCGGCGGTCTATTCTGGCGCGATCGCCGGACGCGGCCCGCGCTACTGTCCGTCGATAGAAGACAAGATCCATCGCTTCGCTGACAAAACCCGACACCAAATCTTTCTGGAACCTGAGGGACTGGACGATGATACGGTTTATCCGAACGGCATCTCGACGTCCTTGCCGCGCGACGTACAGGATACGTTCGTTCGAAAGATTGAAGGCCTGGAAAACGTCGAAATCCTCGAACATGGCTACGCGATTGAATATGATTATGTCGACCCGCGCGCTTTAGATGTCGGATTGCAAGTCAAAGCGCTTTCAGGACTTTTCCTCGCCGGGCAAATAAACGGCACGACGGGATATGAAGAAGCGGGTGCGCAGGGCCTGGTCGCTGGATTGAATGCGGCGCGATTTGGTCGCGGCGAGTCTCATGCGACATTTGATCGAGCGGAAGCTTATATTGGCGTTATGATCGATGACCTGGTGACGCGCGGTGTGACTGAACCGTATCGGATGTTTACGTCCCGCGCCGAATACCGGTTGTCGCTTCGGTCGGACAATGCCGACCAGCGTCTAACCGGGCGCGGAATGGAACTGGGTCTGGTCGGACCGGGTCGTGCGAAAGTGTTTCACGTGAAACACGCCGCGCTGATCGACGGTCGGATCCGACTGCAATCCTGCAATATGACGCCGAATGAAGCGCAGCGACATGGCTGGAAAGTCAATCAAGACGGCCAGCGAAGAAGCGCTTGGGATTATCTCGCATATCCAACGATCACGATGACCGAGGTTGAAGCCGCATTCCCGGATATTCAAGATTTGGATCCTGCAATCAAAGCGCAGCTTGAGATTGAGGCCATGTATGCCGGATATATCGAGCGGCAAAAAGAAGATGTCGCGGCGCTTCGCCGGGAAGAAGCTCTAGAGCTTCCCAAGCGGATTGATTACGGCGCTGTTGGTGGATTGACCAACGAAGTGCGCGCAAAGCTCGAACAAATTCGACCCGCAACACTTGGACAAGCCGCGCGAATCGAAGGTATGACCCCGGGCGCAATGACGGCACTCCTAGCATATGTCCGTCGCCGTCCGGATCGGAAACAAAAACATGGCTGACCTGGATGGGTTTGGACCCAAGGCCTTTCAAGACCTCACGAATGTTTCACGTGAAACACTTGAGCGGATCGAGATCATCGTCAGCGAACTCGACGCGTGGCGCACCAAAATGAACCTGATTGGCCCGTCAGAATTCGATCAAGTCTGGCGCCGGCACGTTCTGGATTCGTGGCAATTGTTCCCGCACATACCAGAGGCCGGGCATACCGTGGATCTCGGGTCTGGTTCAGGATTCCCGGCTTTGGTGTTAGCGGCAGGATTCGCGCATCAGGATGCCTCCATGACTATGATTGAGAGTGTCGGGAAAAAGTGCGCTTTCCTGCGCGCAGCGGTTCAGGCGGCGGGTTTGCAAGCGAAAACAATTCAAGGGCGAGTCGAGGCGGTTAACCCTGTCCAAGCCCATTGCGTCATGGCCCGGGCGTTTGCGCCGTTGCCAAAACTTCTGGATTACGCGGCACCCTGGCTAGAAAATGGTGCTTATGGGGTTTTCCCTAAAGGCCGACGCTGGCAAGAAGAATTGACGACAGCCCTGGAATCCTGGAAATTCGCCTACGAAGCGATTCCCTCGATGACTGGGGATGGGGCTATATTGAAGATCTCGGAGGTTTCACGTGTCGAATCCTAATACGCGCATACTTGCTATCGCCAACCAAAAAGGCGGCGTCGGTAAGACAACAACCTCTATCAATCTGGGGACAGCCCTAGCGGCGGTTGGCCGAAAAGTCCTGGTAATTGATTTCGATGCCCAGGGTAATGCCTCAACTGGACTTGGTATTACCCGGCCGGAACGCCAACTGACCACGTATGACGTGGTCGTACACGACCAGTTTCTCGGTGATGCTGTGCTCAGCACCCTGGTTCCGCGACTGGACATTGTTCCGGGTGATGAAAATCTGGCCGGCGTTGAAACTGAATTGTCGACCGACCCGCATCGGTCTTACAGATTGCGCAATGCCTTGCGGACTTATGTCCAGGAAGCCGCGCAACGCGGTCTGACCGAGTATGATTATATCCTCATCGATTGCCCGCCGTCACTTTCGGCCCTGACCATCAATGCGATGACAGCGTCGGATTCATTGCTGGTGCCATTGCAGTGTGAGTTCCTGGCACTTGAAGGATTGAGTCAGCTTCTGAAAACCGTCGAACTGGTTCGCTCCGGGCTCAACCCGGATCTCGATATTCAAGGCGTTGTCCTGACCATGTATGATCGGCGCAACAATTTGTCCGATCAGGTTGCAGATGAAGTTCGTTCGGTTCTGGGGGCGAAAGTCTATAATACCGTCATTCCGCGAAACGTCCGACTCTCTGAAGCGCCGAGTTTCGGTAAGCCGGCTTTGTTGTATGATTATCGTTGTCCTGGCAGCGAAGCCTATATTCGTCTTGCCTCTGAAATGTTGCAGCGCGAACGCGCACTTCGGGGGTAGGCATGGCGCCGGATCCATCACGGGGAAAACAAAACCGCCTGGGCAAAGGTCTGTCCGCGCTGATCGGCGAAGTTGAAGGCGTCGGTCTCGCAGCGCCGGAAGAACCTGCATCCAGTTCAAACGCGTCTGCATCGGTTTCTGAGTTCGCTGTTTCTGACATCCGTCCGAACCCAGCACAGCCGCGGCGCACTTTTTCTGAAACAGAACTCGAAGAACTCGCTGCGTCGATCAAACAGCGCGGTGTCTTGCAACCGATTCTGCTCCGACCAGATCCGGACGCGCCCAACCAGTATCAAATTGTTGCCGGCGAACGTCGGTGGCGCGCGGCGCAGCGGGCCGGCCTCAGAACCATTCCGGCCGTGGTCCGTGATATGGATGAGTTGCAACTTCTCGAAGTCGGGATCATTGAAAACGTCCAACGCGAAGATCTAAATCCGATCGAAGAGGCGGAAGCTTATGGCGCTCTGATCAAACGCTTTGGCGGACCCAGGAAAATCTCGCGGAGAGTGTTGGGAAGTCTCGGGCGCATATTGCAAATACGATGCGGCTTCTCAATCTTGGCGAAAGTTCACGTGAACATTTGCGGCAGGGCCGAATTTCGGCGGGGCATGCGCGGGCCGCACTTGGCGCACCGGATCCTGATCCTGTCGTCGACATGGCCGTCGCCAAGCGCATGTCGGTTCGGGATGTTGAAGCTCTGGTCAAACGTTTGAAAGACGGCAGCGCCCTTGATGCTGTCGCCAAACGGGTCGGTCAATCCGACAAAGACGTTGATACAGAGGCGCTGGAAAGTGATCTTGCCCGTGTCCTTGGTTTGCGCGTCGATATTCGCCAGGGCCCGAAAGGCGGCGAGCTTCGGATCAGATATGGTGATCTCGAACAATTGGACGAGTTGTGCCGACGTTTGACCGCGAAACGCGGTTAACACGCTGTTATATAACAATAAATTAGAATTTTGAGAGTTGTCGTTCTTGTCGCGAACGCCGGTATCTGCCGCTGGGGCAGTCGCGCTGACGGCCAGTTTTCGGTTCACGCACGCCTAAAAATCCATACTCTGTTTCCAACAAGACGAATGTGGAGACGTGATCATGGCAGATACGACATTTGACGCAAGGACGCGGTTAGAGCGCCCGGTCCTGAGTTACCGCGAACCTTCACATCCTGGATATCTCGAGCGCGGCGATGTCGTGCCGCCCGCGTCAGAACTGGATCTCGAAACCCTCGATCTCGCCGATGTGGAAGTCTGGCGGCAAAACAAGATGTGGGATCGGTTCGAACGATTGCGCAAAGAGGACCCGGTTCACTACACACCCGACAGTGTTTTTGGACCCTATTGGTCGATCACGCGGTACAAAGACATCATGGCGATTGATACCGATCATAAGCGGTTCTCGTCCGACTCGCAGTTTGGCGGCATCACGCTGTCCAACATGTCTGAGGGGTTTGTTTCAAAGAGTTTCATCTCCGCCGATGAACCGGTTCACTCGGCGCAGCGCAAGACCGCGCAACCGGCTGTCGCGCCAACGGCGCTGCGAAACTATGAGCCACTCATTCGGCAGCGAACTCAGGCTGTCCTTGACTCACTGCCTGTCGGTGAACCGTTCGATTGGGTCGACGCAGTCTCCATCGAACTGACCGCGATGATGCTGGCGACATTGTTCGACTATCCGCAAGAGCGCCGGCGCGAACTGACCAGATGGTCGGATGTTACCACCAATCCACTTGATCCAGACATATGTCCGGGTGGGATGGAACAATGGCGCGGTGAACTGACCGAATGTGCGCAAGTGTTCTGGGAAATCTACCAGGGCCGAAAGAATGCCGATCCGGCGGGTGATTTGATGAGCTTGTTGGCGCATGGTGAGGCGACGCGAAATATGGATCCGCGTGAATTGCTCGGCAATGTCATTCTGCTAATTGTCGGCGGCAATGATACGACGCGCAATTCCATGTCAGGCAGTGTTTACGGCCTCAACAAGTTTGCTGACCAATATGCAAAACTCAAAGCCAATCCCGATTTGATTCCGAACATGGTGTCCGAAGTCATTCGCTGGCAGACGCCTCTCGCTTACATGCGCCGGACCGCACTCGAAGATGTTGAAATGCATGGCAAGCTTATTCGCAAAGGGTCGAAAGTGGCGATGTGGTATGTCTCTGGAAATCGCGACGAGACATTCTGGGAAGAAGACCCAAACCGCCTGATCATCGACCGAAAGCAAGCGCGGAACCATATTTCATTTGGCTTCGGCATCCATCGCTGTGTCGGAAACCGTCTGGCCGAATTGCAATTGCGAATTCTGTGGGAAGAAATTCTGGCGCGGTTTGAGCACGTTGAAGTGCTTGATGAGCCAAGCCGTGTCTCAAGCACATTTGTGAAGGGTTATTCCTGGCTGCCAGTGGTGCTGCACCCGAAAACCTGAATCTGAATCTTGAGGAGAGAGAAATGAAATTGGTGAAAAAATCCGGGCGCGTGGCGTCATTGCTCTTCTTGGGCGTATCGGTCGCTGCATGTGCGACTGTGGAAAATGCGGTCGCGATTGACGTTGCCGCACTTCATTCAAACGCGATCGTCATTGATGCGCACGCCGATATTGCTTTGCCAGAGACCTCGCCACTCTATCTCGGCGCGGATGGAACATCGAAAGTCACGCCGGAAAAACTACAAGCAGGCAGCGTCGATGCAGTGGTGATGAGTGTCGCAGCCGGCCCGAAACCCCGCACCGATGCCGGGCGAGCCGCCGCTTATGCGGAAGCATCTGCAAAACTTGCTGCAATTCAAGCGACAGTTCAGGCGCAACCGGAAAGCCTGGCAATTGCCCGGACCGCAGATGATGTCCGGGCCAATGCGGCGGCAGGTGTAACGTCGATCCTGCTCGGCTTTCAGAATGCGCAATCTCTGGAAAATGATCTGTCCCGGCTCGATGATTTTTACGCGGCGGGGGTCCGTGTGTTTGGTCTGACGCATATGGGCCATAATGGCTTTGCGGATTCCTCCCGGCCGATGTTTGATGGCGAAACCGGCACATATGAAGTCGAAGAAGAACATCTTGGCTTATCAAAAATTGGCCGTGCAGCAGCAGAGCGTATTGATCAGATGGGCGGCATTATCGATGTGTCGCAAATGTCGAAGGCCGCGACACTGCAAGCGATTGAATTGTCAGAGACGCCCGTCATTGCCAGCCATTCGAATGTCAAAGCGCTTTCAGATGTCACGCGTAATCTGTCCGATGAAGAAATCGACCGGATTGGTGAAACCGGCGGCGTGATCCATATCGCGGCGTTTAGTGCCTATCTCGTTGACTTGTCTGACCCGATCATGCTGGCGAAAATCCGCGGCGTTCGGCGCGATGCGGGTCTGCCGGAAACCTATTCCTATCCATATGAGCTCTATTGGGAATTGGAGAGCGACGCCGAAAAGCTGACTTTCCTGACCAATATGCGCGCTTTGGTCGGCCAGGAGGATGTCGCCCGGATGGTTGATCATATTGATTATGTTGTCGCCCGGATTGGCATTGATCATGTCGGCATCGGCACGGATTTCAATCATGGCGGCGGCATTGTCGGATTCGCCGAAGCAGACTCCGCACAGAATGTCACCGCCGAATTGGTCGCGCGCGGCTATACAGCCGAACAGATCAACAAGATCCTGGGCGGCAATTTCCTGCGCGTGCTGGATATTGCGTCAGCGCGTTAGGCCGGGGTCGCGCATGATTGTTGGTTGGAATGAATGGGCTCAACTCCCGGATCTGAGCATTGCGGCCTTGCGCGTCAAAGTGGATACGGGCGCGAAGACATCGGCGCTCCACGCTGAAAAGATTACCGTTCAGGACGGTATCGTATCTTTCGAAACCTCTGCGGATCCGGCAAATCCCGGCCAGACAATTGCCTGTTCGGCGCCGATATTCGATCAACGCCGGATCACCAATTCAGGTGGCCAATCGGATATGCGCTACGTGATTCAGACAAGGCTGGTGCTCGGACCGTTGAACCGCACCATCGAAATGACTCTCAAAGACCGGTCCCGCATGCGCTTCCGTATGCTCCTCGGCCGCCAGGCCTTCGAACCGGGCATGATGGTCGATCCGAAAGTTGAATGCTTGCAGGGGAAGCTGGCTTATTCTTAGGGGAAAAGCCGTTTGGAACAGGTGATGTCATGAAGAGTTGGAGCGGGTACACGGAATCGAACCGAGCTCAACAGCTTGGAAGGCTGCCGCATTACCACTATGCTATACCCGCTCAGGGTCGCGACACCCATAGCATGGATTGTGCAAGTGGTGGAGGGGACTGGATTCGAACCAGTGTACGCAAAGCGGGCAGATTTACAGTCTGCTGGATTTAACCACTCTCCCACCCCTCCGGGGCACTTACACAACGCCATTTGACGCCGCGCTTTCCGACCGTCATTAGGGGGCTTTGACACCTCCGTCTTTCAACCGGAAACGGCCTTATAATGAGCAAGACCCACCCGCGCAACCGTCCTAATTCACACAGGCGCAAATCTTCTGGTCGGCCCAGTGGATCCGGCGAAAATTGGCTATGGGGCATCCATGCTGTGACGGCGGCTCTGGCCAATCCCAGACGGACCATCAAGCGGTTGGTCGGGACGCGAAATGCGCTCGATCGTTTGGCGAAACCACCAGCCAAAGCCGAACTGATGGAGCCGAGTGCGATTGACGCATTGCTGCCACGCGATGCCGTTCACCAGGGCTTGGCAGTCCAGGTGGATCCATTGCCGCCGGCGCAGATTGAAGATGTCATCGCTTCAGGTGTGACGCGCATTGCCATCCTCGACCAGATCAGTGATCCGCATAATCTCGGCGCGATCTATCGCTCGGCAGCGGCCTTCGGGTTTGGCGCGCTGATCCTGCAAACGCGCAATGCGCCGACAATCACTGGCGTTGTGGCAAAAGCTGCCGTCGGTGCGATTGAAACGGTTCAGGAATGCCGCGTGGTGAATATCGCCCGCGCCCTTGATGCCCTGAATGATGCCGGGTTTCACACGGTGGGCCTGGCGGGCGAAGGCCGCGCGATGATTGATCAGGCGGTGATCGGCGCGGCAAAAATCGCTGTTGTACTCGGCGCGGAGGGCCCAGGCTTGCGACCTGGCGTGGCGAAAGCTTGCGCCGAACTGGCGCGGATTCCGATTGCCTCTGAAATGGAAAGCCTCAACGTCTCCAATGCCGCAGCGATTGCCTTCTATGAGACCAATCGAGGCAGCTAAGGGTTTCACCGGATTGCGCGTCCGGGCTCAATTTGGTCTGGCAAGGCTCTGAGAAAGGGACCGCTATGGGCAATCTGATTTTCGACCCTCTAGCAATTGCGGCTTTGGTCGGGTTTGGCAGTTTGATATTGATTTCCGTCGGCATATTCGTCTGGCTGTGGCGCAAGGCCGGGAAAGCGGCAGGCGAGCGTTAGCCTATTCGGCGCGCCACGGCCTCTGCCATCATTGGCCCAAGTTGCGGGCCTTCGACCGGGTATAGGTACGGCTCAATCAGTTCGAGCTCCATCAGCAAAAGACGCCCATCTTCGCCGCGCAACATATCAACGCGCGCATAAAGCGGTGTTTTCTCAAGAGTCTGAAGCACCGAGCTCGCGTCGTTCAGGTCTTCTGCCATTGGCGCGATGGGTGTTTCCGTCCCGCCATAGGTTGACTGAATACGATAGTCTCCAGATTTGGCCGTCTTCAAAAGTGCATGGCAGAAGACGCCATCGATGAAGATGAAACTATACTCGCCTTCCTCCTGAATCTTCGACAGAAAAGGCTGCACCATCATTGGATACGGCATTTCTGGCAGCGCATCATCCGGTACCAGGCGAAACTGCCCGTCCGCCCCTGCCCCGACCTGGCGTTTGAACACCAGATCATCGCTGCCCAATTGTTCAAATGCTGACGCGAAGGCGGCGTCATCGACCTTATCAATCCACAGCGTCGGAATCAGCCGCGCGCCCTTTTCAGCCAGCTGGCGCAGATACCCTTTGTGACTGTTCCACTGAACCAGCTCGGCCGTGTTGAATAAATGCGTGGCCTGCTCAATCTGTTTCAGTGTCTGGATAAACTGATCATGATGATCCCAATAGTCCCAGGTCGTGCCGATGATCGCAGCCGCATATTGCGACCAGTCGATGGATCGATTGGCCCAATCCAAGTCTTCGAGCTGCAGTCCTCGCTTTGCAAATGGCGCGCGCAAGGCGTCCATCATTCGATCATGTTCAAATGCATCGGAACGGCGGCTTGGCGAGCCGGGCAAAGTGGCCTTCGAGGCGAGGTAAGCAATCTTCATCATATCAGCGCCTTAGCTGGGCTGATCAGTTGCGTCCAGTGAAGGGTTCTGGCAGACGCTGCGACAGCGAATCTAAAGGATATCCCAATGACTGATGCGGTTTTCGACGTGGTTGGACTAGGCAATGCGATTGTCGACGTGATCTCTAAGCAAGATGACGCCTTCCTCGAAAAATGGGCGATCAACAAGGATGCGATGAACCTGATTGAAGAGGATCGCGCTGACCTTTTGACCAAAGCCTCCGTCAACGCGCTCGAAACCTCCGGGGGCTCTGGGGCAAACACAATTGCCGGCATTGCCAGTTTTGGCGGCAAGGCGGCCTATATTGGCAAAGTCGCGGATGATCGACTCGGCAAAGTCTTCAAAGCAGATATGGCGACCGTTGGTGTTCCATTCGAAACCGTACCTTTGACCGGTGGCGCCGCGACGGCCCGTTCAATCATTTTTGTCACGCCAGATGGCAAGCGCAGTATGAACACCTATCTCGGCGCTTCAGTCGATTTTTCACCATCAGATGTTGATCGCAAGACTGTTGATGCCGGCGGCATTCTCTATCTTGAAGGCTATCTGTTTGACAAAGAAGCAGCGAAAGCGGCCTTTGTTCACGCCGCTGAATTAGCGCACGCGGCCGGACGAAAGGTGTCTCTGACTCTGTCAGACAGTTTCTGTGTTGATCGCCACCGCGACAGTTTCCGGCAACTGATCCGGACCCAGGTCGATATTCTATTCGCCAATGAAGAAGAGCTGTTAAGCCTCTATGAGACACGCGACTTTGATGCTGCCGTCGAATTGCTGCGCGCGGATACCGGCTTGGCAGCGATCACGCGCAGTGAGAAAGGTTCCGTTGTCATTGGCGATGGTGATCCGATTGCAGTTGCTGCGGAACCGGTGAGCGAAGTGGTCGACACCACAGGGGCAGGCGATCAATACGCCGCTGGCTTCCTGTTTGGCGTCGCGCGCGGTTTGCCGCTGGCAACTTGCGCCCGGCTTGGGCACATTGCGGCGGCCGAAGTGATCTCGCATTACGGTCCGCGACCAGAGGTTTCGCTGGCGACGCTTGCGACCGCGGCTGGAATTACGATCTAAGCGTTGAGCGCTTCTTCGGCATAATCCAAACGATCGTGACCAAAGAACATCTCGTCGCCGACAAAGAAAGTTGGCGCGCCAAATGCGCCGCGCTCGACCGCTTCTTCGGTATTGGCGCGAAGCATGGCTTTGGTCTCGGCATCGGTGCCGAGGGTCCATAGCCGATCTGCATCCAGCCCGTCTGATCCAAACGCCGCTTTGTATTGCGCCTCATCGCCAGCATCAATGCCATCGGGTTTCCCCCATAGATGCTTCCAGGCCGACTCGAACAATTTCATCTGTTGATCCGGATCATCCGAAAGGCGCAGCGTCGCGCCGGTCAGCGGCCGCGTATTCATCATGGGAAAGTGCGAATTGAAGTGCAGCTCAAGACCATAGCGCTTGCAGCATCGAGCGAGATCTGCCCCCATATATTTGCCCTTGGCGGGAACCATCCCAGGCGGCCGATTTCCGGTTGCCTGCATGACGCCGCCGAGAAACATCGGGCGCAGTTTCAACGTCGCGCCGGTCCGCTCAATCACACCAGGGACAACAGCTTGAGCGATATAGGCCGTGGGGCTGATATAGTCGAAAAAGAATTCTAGCGTCTTGGCCATTTGGGGCCCTCCAATGTTCCAGCGCAGGGCAATCACAGCGCCCCATAAGTTCTTATTTGGAACTTATGGCAAATCAGGCTAGGCTGACAAGTATGAAATGGACTGATCTAGACGAAAACTGGTGTCCGGTGGCCCGGACCCTATCATTGGTTGGCGATCGCTGGACCTTGTTGATCCTGCGCGATTGCTTCCTCGGCATGTCGCGGTTTGACCAATTTGTATCGAGCACGGGCGCAACCCGGCACCTGATTTCTGATCGATTGAAGCGTCTGGTAGAAGCGGGCATCATCGAGAAACAAGCCTATTCAGAGCGCCCTAAACGCTATGAATATGTGTTGACGGAAAAAGGTCAGGAATTTTCACCGGCGCTTATGGCGTTTCGGGATTGGGGCAAAAAGCATTTGCCGGTTCGACGAGCGAGCAAGGCCTAGTCGTCCTCAGGATCCAGGTCACGTGCCACTTCTGCGCGGCGGAAAACGGCATCCATTTCTGCCGCTTCATCATACGACAAGTCCGGAATGAAATGCAGTTGCGGCGTAAACTTCATTTCGATTTCACGCCCCAGACGGCCGCGTAGAAATCCCGCGGCGCGATTTAGCGCGGTGGCAATCTCTTCCATTTCAGCCTTGCCGGATTTTCCCAGGGCGGAACAGAAAATATTGGCGTGACGCAGATCTGGCGAGGTGCGCACTTCGCCGATGGTAATCGCAATGCCCTGCAAGGCCGGATCCCGAAATTCCTCGCGCGCAAGAATTTCAACCAGCGCATGCCGGACAAGTTCGCCAGCACGAAGCTGTCGCTGTGTCGGGGCATGGGCGCCATGATTTGATTTTTTACTGCGGCTCATCCGCCCTTCATGCACTGCCCGAGGCGTCGTATAAAGATCTCGCACGCAGTTTTTTCGCCAAACCAGTCATGCGGTAGCATAAGCGGATCTGCGCCGTCGAAATGTACAATCGTATAGCTGCGTGTGCTCTTGATCTCAGAAATCGCATCCCAGTCGATTCGTGTTTCGACCAGGTTGCGGCGAATGATCAAAGCATCATCTGTCAGCGCGACTTCGGTCACCTGTTCCATTTCAGCGCCGCGTCCGTGCTGATGTCGATAAGACCAGCGCATGAAGATCAGATACCAGACGATGCCAGCCGCTGCAGCAACGATGGCCGACAACATCACTGTCCAATAGGTTGAAAACTCGATCCGTTCCAACGAGGTCTGGACCAGTAACGCCATGCTGGCGCCAATGATTGGCGCAGTGACGCCAGCATAATACAGCGTCGTCGGGCCAATTGTGCTGCCGCGTATGGCATTGGTCAGCCGCTTGGCGTCTCGCTTTTTGAGCGCCCCTGAAATGGTCATTGCAGTTTGCATTGAAACCATTCAATCACAAACAGTTTTGGAATTTGGAAACTCAATAGATCAAAATGAAAAGGACCGCACGTTTCCATGCGGTCCCTTTGAATTGTTTCCGGTCAAAATTAGTCGAGCGAACGCGCGATCATTTCAACTTCAAAACACTCGATACGATCACCTTCGCGGATGTCTTCATATTTTTCGAAGGCCATACCGCATTCCATACCATTGGTGACTTCAGTGACTTCGTCCTTGAAGCGCTTCAGTGTCTTCAACATGCCTTCGTGGATGACGACATCGTCGCGCAGCAGGCGAACCCCGCAGCCGCGTTTGACGACGCCTTCGGTCACCTTACAGCCAGCAACTTTACCGGTTTTGGTGATGTTGAAGACTTCCAGAATATCTGCATAGCCGATGAAGGTTTCTTTCTTCTCGGGGTCCAACATGCCGGAGAGCGAGGCTTTCACATCATCGATCAGCTCATAGATGATCGAGTAATAGCGAATCTCGACACCTTCTTTTTCCGCCAGTTCGCGAGCTTGCTTATTGGCGCGCACGTTAAAGGCGAAGACCGGGGCACCGGATGATTGGGCCAGAAGGATGTCGCTTTCGGAAATACCGCCCGCAGCGCCGTACACGACATTGGCGCGAACTTCGTCTGTCGACAGTTTTTCCAGAGATTGCGTAATCGCTTCGACAGACCCTTGCACATCGCCTTTCAGGACAATTGGCAGATCCTTGGTATCGGCCGAACCATCTGTCAGGCTGGTCATGAATTGCTCGAGCGACGCGCGCTGTGTTGCAACGCCTTGCTTCTGACGCTTCATGCGCTGGCGATACTCGGTAATTTCACGAGCGCGGGCTTCACTATCAACAACATTGAAGGCGTCTCCCGGCTCTGGCGTTCCGTCGAGACCAAGCACTTCGGCCGGCATTGAGGGCAGTGCCTCTTTCATCTGCTGACCGCGTTCATTGACCAGGGCGCGGACTTTACCCCATTGCGCGCCAGCAACGACAATGTCGCCCCGCTTCAATGATCCGCGCTTGACGAGAACCGTGGCAACAGGGCCGCGGCCTTTGTCGAGCTGTGACTCAACCACAATACCATCGGCTTCTCGCTTCGGATTGGCTTTCAGTTCGAGCAATTCGGCTTGCAGCGTGATCGCTTCAGTCAGGGCATCGAGGCCCGTTCGCTTCAGCGCCGACACTTCGATGGCTTGAACGTCGCCGCCCATTGCTTCGACTTGGATGTCATGCTGCAGCAAGTCAGTGAGCACTTTGCTGGCGTCCGCATCTTGCAGATCAACTTTGTTAACAGCAACAATGATCGGCACTTCAGCTGCTTTCGCGTGCTTAATCGCTTCAATCGTCTGCGGCATGACGGAGTCATTCGCGGCAACCACCAGAATAACGATATCGGTCACATTCGCACCGCGCGCGCGCATAGATGAGAACGCTGCGTGGCCGGGTGTGTCGAGGAAGCTGATCTTGTCACCAGACTTCAATTGCACCTGATAGGCACCAATATGCTGGGTAATCCCGCCCGCTTCGCCGGCAACCACATCGGTTGACCGCAAAGCGTCGAGCAGGGATGTCTTACCGTGGTCAACATGGCCCATGATCGTGACGATTGGTGAGCGGTGAACGAGATCTTTGGGATCATCTTCGACACCATCAAGGCCGATTTCCACGTCTGCTTCAGACACGCGTTTGACGGTGTGACCAAATTCTTCGGTGATCAATTCAGCTGTGTCGGCATCAATGATGTCGTTCGAGCGCATCATTTCGCCCTGTTGCATCATGAATTTTACAACATCGCCGACACGCTCCTTCATACGACCTGCCAAGTCTTGCAGCGTGATCGTGTCCGGCAGTTTGACTTCGACAGAGGCGCGCTCTTTCTGCTCGCCGCCCATACGTCTTTCGCGTTCCCGCTCGCGGGCCCGTTTTACAGATGCCAGTGAGCGCTGACGATCGCCGTCATCACCAAGGGCTGATGCAATGGTGAGCTTTCCGCGCCGACGTTTGGCGTCAGCGCCGCGTCCACCTCGTCCGCCGCCCTGGTCTCTACGATCGCGGTCGTCGCGATCATTGCGTCCGCCTTTGCGACGCGCACCTGTCGATGTCGCCGCGGCTTCCAGATCGGCCTGGCTCGGTGCCGCGCCGCGGCCCTGGCCTTTGCCGCCCCGTTCGGTGCGTGCTGCAGGCTTGTCGTCTGCGGCCGGTTTGTTCTTGGCTTCGGCTTCCGCCTTTTTACGCTCGGCTTCGTCGGATTTACGCCGGGCTTCAGCTTCTTCGCGTTCTTTGTCTTTTTGCTGCTTGGCTTCCTGCTGCTCTTGCAGAGCTTTTGTGCGGGCTTGCTGCTGGGCCTGTTCCACTTTGCGGGACTCTTCAGCCTTTTTGCGCATCAACAGGACTTTTTGGCGCTGCACCAGCTCTTCGACAGTAATGCCGAGTTTGGCCGCCGCCGCTTCCAGTTTGGAGGGTTCCTTGCCGCCTGCTGCCGGTTTCTTGCCGGTCGGCTTGCCGCCACCCGTCGTCTTGGATTGCGCCCCGATGGTACGTTTCTTCTTGGTCTGAACAACGACTTGCTTCGACCGGCCATGGCTGAAGGTTTGCTTCACCGTGCCGGAACCCGCGCTGCGCGGCGCGGTGAGGGGCTTGCGCCCAGTCGTCGTACCTTTGTCTTTTGTATCGCTCATGCGTACCCTGGTATCTAACCTTTCATTCGAAGCGCTTGCCCGGCGCTCCTATTTCACAATTCTTCTTGCCCGCCGGAGAACCAGCCTGCCTCGGGCGCAACTCGGAATCCCGTCAGTCGCCGATAGGCCACTGCAAAGGCATCCGATAGAGAGCCTTGTTCAAGCAGCGCATGTATCACATGCTCCCGCCCAAAGGCCATGCCCAATTCAGCGGACGACAGTGCGCCCGCGACTTTGACGTCTTCATATATCGCCTTGGCGAGAAAATGAACCTTATTCCGGCCATCTTCTGCACCGTCACTGGCTTCTACGAGCCACCCGGGCGCTTGCTTACGAATATAAGCGCGAACCTGGTCAAAGCCAAGCACCGCCACACCGCTCTTCTTTGCCATGCCCAGCAGGCCGATGCAGCGCTGCGTGAGTTGGCGATCGACTTCGCTCTGGAGATCATCCATGGCAGTGCTTTGGGCCTTGAAAGCACGGGAAAACACCCCTTGCTTCATGCCTTCCGCCAATATCTGATGGTCAGCTGTGACCCAAGCGCCACGCCCAGGCAGTTTTCCGAACGTATCCGGCACAACCACGCCATCCGGGCTTCGAACAAAGCGAATGAGCGCGTCGGGCGCCAAGCGCTCGCGCGTGACAGCACACTGGCGAACAGGTCCGCCAGCGCGCTTTCCAGTTTGCGCCTCTAGGCGCTGGTCAGGGTCATTCAGACTTTGCGGCTTCATCGCCGCCCTCCATGAGAAGGTCTTCGTCTAGATCGAGACCTTCCAATTCTGCCAAGATGTCTTCGTCGCTGACATCAATCGTGTCTTCAATGGACCCTTCTTCACCACTGGACTTGCCGAGCGCACCGAGCGCCAGCAATGCGCGCTCTTCTTCTGTCAGATCGGCTTGATCTTCACCTGCCGCAGCGGCGGCCATATCGGCCTCAAGCTGCTCAAGCGCTTCCGGCTCAATCCAGCCAGCAAGAACACGCGCCTTCATGATGAAGAGCTGCGCATCGTCTTTGCGCATTTCGCCCTTCTTCAGAATTCCGTCCTGCCAGACCGGCTTGCCTTCTTTGTTATTCTCGCGCCAACCGGTCAGGTCATCCGGCACCAGGCCCGCGACATCTTCAACGTTTTTGACGTCATTTTCGCCGAGCTTAACGGCAAAGCCTGGCGACATGCCGTCAAGCTCCATAACCGCATCTTCAACACCAAGTTCAATACGCTTGGCATCTTGTTCAGCCGCGAGTTTTTCGAGATATTCACGCGCACGTTCCTGGATCTCAGCAGCGACGTCTTCGTCAAAGCCTTCAATCTGCATGAAGTCCTGAGGATCGATATAAGCAATGTCTTCAACGGCTTCAAAGCCTTCCGAAGCCAGCAATTGCGCCAGCGTTTCGTCGGCGTCGAGCGCTTGCATGAACAGTTCTGTCCGGCGCTGGAAGTCGATTTGATAACGCTCTGAATCGTCGCTTTCAGTGACCAGATCGATTTGCCAATTGGTCAGCTGAGAGGCGAGGCGAACATTTTGGCCGCGTCGGCCAATCGCCAGCGGGAATTGTTCATCTGCTACCACGACTTCGACACGGCGCTCTTCTTCGTCAAGCACCACTTTGGTGACTTCGGCTGGCTGCAGGGCGTTCACGATGAAAGTCGCTTCATCGTAATTCCACGGGATGATGTCGATTTTCTCGCCAGAAAGCTCACCGACAACGGCCTGGACACGCGCCCCGCGCATACCGACACAGGCGCCGACCGGATCAATCGAGCTATCATTCGAGATCACACCAATCTTGGCGCGCGACCCGGCATCTCGGGCACAAGAGCGAATTTCGATCACGCCCTCATAGACTTCCGGAACTTCCGCAGCGAACAGTTTGACCATGAAGTCAGGATGCGCACGCGACAGGAAGATTTGCGGCCCTTTGATCTCACGGCTGACTTTATACAGGTAAGCGCGAACGCGATCATTGGGTTGGAAATTCTCGCGCGGGATACCATCATTCCGGCGAATAATGCCTTCAGCGCGGCCAAGATCCACGATCACGTGGCCATACTCAACGCGCTTGACGATGCCATTAATGACTTCGCCTTCGCGGTCTTTATACTCGTCAAACTGGCGCTGACGCTCAGCGTCGCGCACTTTCTGCATGATCACTTGCTTTGCGGTCTGCGCAGCGACACGGCCAAAATCAAATGGTGGCAGCTCTTCTTTGATCTCGTCGCCAATCTCAAGCGCGGCATCAATTTTCTTGGCGTCTTTCAGGATCAGTTGCTGGGCCGGATCTTCGAAGTCCTCGTCCGCGACAACTGTTTGAATGCGCCACAGGCTCTGCTCGCCGGTCTCATGATCAATCAGAGCGCGGATATCGTGCTCCTGACCATAGCGAGACTTCGCAGCCTTCTCGATCGCTTCCTGCATCGCTTCAATAACGACGGAGCGATCAATCGCTTTTTCTTCTGCGACCGCTTTTGCGATCTGCATGATTTCAAGTCGGTTTGCGGAAACGCCAGCTGTGCTCATGGCTTCAAGCTCCACTCTCTTGTTTGTCTTCTATTGTTTCTGTTTCAGCTTCATCTGTTTCGAAGCCTTCGAAATCGTCATCGCCTGGCTGTGGTGGCAAAGAGCCATCATTTGTGGCGGCGTCAATCAATTCATCGGTCAGGATCAGGCTGGCTTTGCTCATCTCGTGAACCTGCGCCACCAGTTCGCTCTCATCTTCCAGCAAGATCGCGGCGCCGTTTTCATCTTCGCGCTGGATAATGCCCTGGAACCGGCGCCGGCCGTCGAGCGGCATGGTCAGTTCGATCTTGACCAGGTGTCCGATCCAGCGACCAAAATCGCCAACCCGGGTCAGCGGGCGGTCAATGCCGGGTGTTGAAACTTCCAGCCGATACGCTTCCGTGATCGGATCTTCTGCTTCCAGGATGGGCGACAGATTGCGTGAAAACTTAGCGCAGTCCTCAACATCTGTTGGCGCGCCGCCGACTTTTTCGATCATGATCTGCAGCTGCGGGCGGTTGCCGCCCATGATGCGGATGCGCACGATGCCCAGGCCCAGCTCGCTCGCAAGCGGCTCGGCCATGGCAAAAATGCGCTCTTCCTGGGGGCTGAGTGTGATCAAAGAAATAGACTTCCAGACAAATAAAAGCGGCGGCCCCGTTCCCGGAACCGCCGCCGATATGTTTCGACTTGCCGCCTAGATAGGGGCAAATCGATAATTTGTCTAGATGAGTTTCAGGTCGACCGCAGAGGTCTTGTTGCGGCGCTCATCATGGAACAATTCATACTCGACCGCTTGGTCGTCTGCGAGGGCTTGCAGACCTGAACGTTCAACTGCAGAGATGTGCACAAACACGTCCTTGCCGCCTTCGTCCGGGACGATAAAGCCGAAGCCTTTAGTTGCGTTGAACCATTTTACTTTTCCGGTGGCCATATTGGGCCCTTTCCGTAGTTCCGCGCCGTTTCTGCACCGTGCAGATGGTCGCGTAGTCGATTACGGAGAGGTAGGGACATCAATATTCCGCCGGTCTGGCGGGGTCTTCTCAATTCAGACCGGCCGTATTCGATGGCGCCTTAAGGGCATAGAGAGCCCGTTACGTCAAGTCTAAGCGATCAGCGGATCTGAAAAACCAGAGGCTGAACAACATCGGTGCGCTGAATACGACAAGAGACGCCAACTTGTTTGGGATTGTCCGGCTTAAACCGCCATTTCGAAACGGTAGACATTGATTTATCGTCAAATTCTTCGAACGGAACCGAAGCCAGAACGCGCGGATTGATGACATTTCCTTCCGCGTCAAACGCCATTCCGAGGATCACCGCACCGAACTTTCCGCGCATCGCTTTGCCTGCCGGGTAGCGCATCTTGGGCTTCTGGATCATCCTGCCTGAACACGTCGGGAGGCTTGAATCATCGATGTAGGTGCCTGCCGCTGCATTCATGGCCTCAGTATCGGCGCCGTAACTGGCGCGAATTCGTTCGATGTCGTCTTCATCTGGATGCCGTTTGCGGGTACTTTCAAAGTAGGCGTCCATTGCCATCCCCCAGGCACCGGCCTTCCATTTCAGGTGCCGGGCCCAATCCGGTTGCTCGCCGATCTGGTCGCGATATGCGCGCGCAAAGCCTTCAACGTGGGCCATTTCTAGCATCGCTGCATCGTCCACATCACCATTAAACTGCGCGATCCCGACAATGTACCGAGCTTCAGCATATTGCCGAGGCAATAGGTCAACGACAGGCTCGAGATGGCTGCGCGTTGCGAGGCCTGACTCTAACATGTTGTCATAATCACCTGCGATTGTGTCATTCGCCATCACAACAAAATGCGCGTTGACGGTCTCGACTGTTGGCGTGTCATCATAAGCAGCGAGCACGGCCATCAGGGCGGCCCGCGTGTCGTCAGTTGTCTCAGCGGTATAGGCGTCTTGGGCTGAGACGATGTCGGTAATATCGGCATCTTGCGCGACAGCGGTCGACGCTGTGCAAACGACAAATATGAAAAGCACTCTGGAAATAAGTCTCTGCACAATCGTCTCCGTCTATTCAGCGATTTGTATGCCTGGTTTCCAGCCAGTCAATCAAGAGCCGTGCTGAACGATGAAGTCGAAGTAAACCGGTGCGATATCTCCGAGTTTTTTGGTCTGGTAACGGGTTTCGATATGATCGGTTGGCGCGATCCGCCAATCATCGGCTTTGATCGCCGTCCACTCATAAGCCGGATGCGCGAGAAAGCGCTCCAGAGCTTCATCGGCGTAAGAGCGAACGTCCGTTGCAAAACGAACCCCGCCGCCTGGCTTGATAATACGGGCCAGGGCGTCGAGAAATTCGGGTTGGATCAAGCGCCGCTTCTGGTGCCGGGTTTTCGGCCAGGGATCCGGAAACAGAATGAAAGCGCGGTCAATACTGGCCGGTGTGAGGCCGTCCACCAGATCCCGCCCATCCTGGGGCCAGAGGCGGATATTGGTCAGCGCATCGTCTTCAATTTGGCCGAGTAATTTGGCAACGCCTTCGGAAAACACCTCGCTGGCCAGTATGCCCGTGGCCGGATTCGACTTTGCCTGGCCGCTGACATGTTCGCCGCCGCCAAAGCCGATTTCGAGCCAGATAGTCTCAACGTCTCTAAAAAGATCGGTGGGCTCAAGATGCCCGGCTTCCGGCAATGAAACGCGAAGTGTGGGTAAGAGATTGTCAATCAATCCCTGCTGTCTTGGCGACAATCTGCGTCCATTCCGACCCCCGAAGGTCCGCAGTGCCTGTTTCTTTTTTTCAATCACGTTTCGCTCCAAGTCGACATATCTCGACAGCTTTGTCCGCAGATGACCGCGCAATAGCTTTTTATCAAGGGTATTGGAAAGCTTGTGTGCTGTGAGTGGCGCGCCGATCATAGACGGGGCACTCGCCCGCTCTGACGATGAAGCGCGCAAGGGTGATGCCCCGCGCACCGCAATTCCACGACTGATTTCGATTATCATTCCCGCTTATAATGAAGCCGACAGCCTGTCTTGTCTGGAGGGCGAGCTGAGGTCCGTTTTGCAGCCTATGAATTGCGCCTATGAAATCATTTTTGTTGACGATGGCTCTGAGGATGACAGTGCGCGCATTCTCAGCGAACTGGCAGATGAGAATCCGAATATCAGCATCATTCAGTTCCGCCGGAATTTCGGCAAGGCCGCGGCACTGGATGCTGGATTTCGAGTCGCTCGAGGCGAAATCGTGTTCACGATGGACGCTGACCTGCAGGATGACCCGGCCGAAATTCCAAGCTTTCTGGAAAAGCTGCACGAAGGGTATGACATTGTTTCTGGCTGGAAGCATGTTCGCCACGATCCGATCGACAAGACCCTGCCATCCAAGCTGTTCAACGGCGTCGTCAGCCGACTGAGCGGTGTCCGGCTCAACGATTTCAATTGTGGTTTCAAGGCCTATCGCGCCGCGGCCATTGGGGGCCTCAGTCTATATGGGGAATTGCACCGGTTCATTCCGGTCTTGCTGTATTGGGACGGATTTCGCGTCGGCGAAATTGCGGTTAATCACCGGCCCCGCAAACACGGCGCGTCCAAGTATGGCGTTGGGCGCCTGTTCAAGGGCGCGCTGGATTTTCTCGGCGTCATGCTCAACACCAGATATGCGACGCGGCCATTGCACGTGTTTGGCGGCGCCGGTTTCATCTTTGGCGGCATCGGCGCGGCGGCGCTGCTTTACCTGTCAGTCCTCTGGCTGATCGGGGCAGGCCCGATTGGCAATCGGCCACTCCTCTTTTTCGGCATGCTGATGGTGATGACCGGATTTCAGTTCGTCACAATTGGCTTGCTTGGCGAGTTCATTCAACGCCAGCGCACTCAGGCCAAACGCCAATACACTATTCGTGCCTTGCGCAATGTCGCTTCCCAGCCAGCAACCACCGAAGATTTAATTGCAGAACTCAGTCGCGCTTCGGCGCGCATGAAAGAGGTGCACGCCAAATGGCCGCAACAACCCTCCGCGCCGACACAACCGAGCGCCACGTCAACAAATACACCAACTCCAACCCAATCCACCGGTTAAGTCTCGGCCGGTTTTATGACGCCGTTGCGGATGCAATAACCGAGCTACAGCCGAAAAGCGTGCTCGATTTTGGGTGTGGCGAGGGCTTCATTCTTGATATGATGGCCGAACGGGGTATCGCGCTGCCAGCTTATGAGGGTCTGGACTTGCGCCCTGACGCTTTGCACGAAGCCCGGCGCCGATGGCCTGATACGCCTTTTACGCAGGGCAACCTTTTTGATTCAGCCTTCGATTCACGCCGGTTTCACACAATTATGGCGCTCGAAGTGCTCGAACATGTTTTTGAGCCTGGGAAGGTTTTGGAACGATTGGTTTCATTGAGCGATGAGCATCTGTTGCTGACCGTTCCGAACGAGCCCTGGTTTCAGCTTATGAATCTGATTCGAGGGCGCGATTTCGTCCGACTTGGCAATCACCCTGAGCACATCAATCACTGGAATGAGAAGACCTTTCCAGAATTTGTATCCGAGTATGCTGAGGTCACCAATGTGGCTTCGCGCTTTCCGTTCGTGATCGTTACTGCACGGCGCAAATAATGCACCTCAATCAGCTAAAGCCTTGGCATATCGGCTTCGGGCTCGTGGTCCTCATCGCGCTATTCGTCGTCTTGTGGCCTCTTGGGCTTGGGCGAGACTATTTGAATCACTTGGCGCGAACCCATATTCAAGCGGAGCTCGGCGCGGATCTGGTGCTGCAGCAGTACTATGCCATCTCTTTTGATTTCATTCCTGATCTCATGATGGATATGATCATTCCGTGGCTCTCTCAGCTTATCGGGATCTATGCAGCAGGCGGCGTGACCATCTGGTTGGCATTTGTACTGCCCCCATTGGCCGGAATGGCGCTGGCAAAATCTCTACATGGTCGGGTGACCTGGATGTCGCTGCTTGGGTTTCTGACCGTCTTCAATGGCAATATGGACTGGGGGTTTGTTAATTTTGCCGCCGCCAGCGGGTTAGCACTGTTTGCTTTCGTGCTGTGGCAGAGGATGTTGCCGGGCTGGCGCCGGACACTGCTATTTGCGCCGATCGGGTTGTTCCTGGTGGTCAATCATGCCCTCGCATTTCTTGCTTTTGGGTTTCTTGCCCTGGCCTGGGAGGTCATCAGTTTTGCGTTTAAAGAGCGCGGGAGCCTGATCCGTTTCGCGCGGCAGTGCTTATGGGTAGACTTGCCCGCAATGATGCCGGCGCTGGTATTCCTCGTTCTGTCGATTCAGGGAGCAGCTGATCTGCCCGCGACGATGGACCCGCTATATAGCCCGATGCTCAAAACACAGGCTTTGTTCGCGGCAACCCAATTCGGCCATGTTGCTGCCGGATTGACCGCGGCAGCGGTATTGATTTGCTTTTTCTGGGCTGCGATCCGTCAGAAATGGCTGGTCTTCGCTGACAAGACAGAATGGCTGTGCATGGCTTTTCTGGCCCTTCTGGTTGTCATGCCCACCGCGATCTTCGGAATCTGGGGATTACATTTGCGCTATACGGGCTTGCTCGTCATCCTGGCAGCAGCCTGCGCTGTGCCATCGGCAGGTTTCCCGCGCAAAGCGCAAACGGCGAGTCTTGCCGGATTTGCGGCAATCGGGGCCATTGGATTTGCCAATGGCGCACTGCAAATGGCCGAAACCAATGCCCTGAATGAGACGCTAAAAAACGTCCTCAGCGCCATGCCGCGCGGTGCGAAACTCCTCACTGTCTATTCCGAATCTGAAATTGAGACCGCGTTCACGGCGCATGCGGGGTCTCTGGCGGTTATAGAGCGGTCGTCCTATGTGCCGAACCTTTTTACCAATACCAGCCTCGTGGATGTGACGCCGGCCATGGTCGATCTGCATATGCCCCAGGCTAAAACGCCGATTGCCAGCGAGTTGGCAGGCCTCGCGACGCGCCCGCCAAGGGCGTCGCGCAATGGCTATTGGTCACCCGACTTCGCTGCCTCATGGTCAACGCGTTGGGACTATTTGCTGTTTTTCAAAGCCCCAGAAGATCATGGGTTGGAGGGCTTCGAAATCTGTAAGGTTTCGGCAACGCCCGAAATCATTCTATACCAAACAAGCCCCTGCCTTCCGCGTTAACTCAAAAACTTCTTGCGGTCGCATCGCCGCAGGTTCACAACCCGCGCCTTACTTAAGAGCGAGACCGTGTCGTGAACACTACCCCTTCATCTGTAGCGACAGAGGCGCCGGAAACGGTGCTTCCAATGCCGCAATGGGAACTGGTGATCATGGTGGCGGCTCTGATGTCGCTGAATGCGCTGGCAATTGACATCATGCTGCCGGCGCTGAGTAATATCTCAGACCATTACAGCCTGGTGCGCGAGAATGATCAGCAGCTGGTCATCTTTGCTTATGTCGCCGGGTTTGGGGCGCCGCAGCTGATCTTCGGCCCAATATCTGATCGTTATGGCCGCAAAGGGTTGCTGAGAATTTGCCTGATCGGATACGCAATCGCTGGCGTGGCCTGCGTCATGACAACATCGTTCATGACCTTGTTGCTCATGCGCTTCGTACAAGGCATTTTTGCGAGTGGCATTCGGGTGATTGCGGTATCGATCGTGCGAGACCTCTTGGCCGGACGCGCCATGGCGCGGATTATGTCGCTGGTCATGACCGTATTTATGGTGGTGCCGATTCTAGCGCCGACGATTGGTGAGGGCATCATGTTGTTTGCACCATGGCAATCAACTTTCGCGCTACTCAGCATCGCCGCGCTCATGGCACTTGCTTGGACCCAGATTCGCTTGCCAGAGACCCTGCGCGAAGAAGATCGCCAGCCGCTAAGCCCACGGCAGACCGGAAAAGCTTATTGGCAAGTGGTCACCACCCGCATCACGTTCGGATATATGTGCGCCAGCGGCGTCATATTTGGAGCGCTATATGCTTTCATCGCCGCATCAGAACAGATCTTCACTGATGTGTTTGAACAGCATGATACTTTTGCGCTGTGGTTTGCAGGCGTCGCCGCGGCCTTGGCGGGCGCAAATTTCCTGAACTCGCGTATCGTCGAGAAGTTCGGAATGCGCCGGATCAGCCACTCAGTATTGATTCTGTTCATCGCCTTGTCCGTGGCCAATGTTGCCACGCTGCTCCTGGTTGGCGAGACGCTCTGGCTCTTCTACCCGCTTTTCTGTCTGACCTTTGGCTGTTTCGGCATGCTCGGCGCAAATTTCACGGCGCTGGCCATGGAGCCGCAAGGCAAAATCGCGGGCACTGCGAGCGCCGCTTATGGCTTTGCGTCAACGACCGTATCCAGTTTTATCGGCTATCTTGTCGCCAGCCAATTTAATGGCACGGTCGCGCCATTCATGTGGGGGTTTGTGGTGCTTGGCGTGTCCGCTCTGACGATCATTTTCCTGACGGAGCGGGGCAGGCTTTTTCAGACTCGATAGTCTCTCTTGCGCTTCCGTTGCGGCAGGCGCGATAGGTCACAGATCAAAAGCTGAGGAAACCAAAATGGCGCTTAAGACCCGCATCACAGAGATGCTTGAAATCGAAAAACCAATCATTCAGGCAGCAATGGGGTGGATCGCCAGGTCGCCTCTGTCGTCAGCGTTTTCAAATGCAGGCGGGATGGGCATTATCGAGACCAGTTCGGGCGAGCTTGATGCGGTGCGGGCCGAAATCCTCAAAATGCGCGACCTGACGGATAAACCATTCGGCGTGAACGTTGCGCAGGCCTTTGTGCGCGATCCCGACATTGTGCAATTCGTCATCGACCAGGGCATCAAGTTCGTGACCACATCTGCTGGCAATCCGAAGAAATATACCGGGCAGCTGAAAGAAGCGGGTCTGACTGTTTTCCATGTTGTGCCGAGCTTGAAAGCAGCGCTTGGCGCGATTGATGCGGGCGTGGACGGCCTGATCGTCGAAGGCGGCGAAGGCGGGGGGTTCAAGAATCCCAAGGATGTCGCCTCAATGGTTCTGATCCCGCAGGTTTGCGAAGCGGTGAACGTGCCCGTGGTTGCTGCGGGCGGGATTATGGATGGCGGCAGTATGGCGGCGGCATTCTCACTCGGCGCGGAAGGCGTGTTGATGGGCACACGTATCCTGTCCAGCGCAGAAAGCCCGGTCCACGAGAATTGGAAACAGGCGATTGTTGATGCCGATGCGACGGATACAGTCTTCCTCAATCGTGACGGTCCTGGCCCAGCCCTGCGGGCGCTACGTACGGACCGCACAACGCGGATAGAGCAGGACGGCGTCGAGAATATTTTCGGCGAGTTCGCTGGCACCCAACAAGTCTATTTCGGCGGCGATCTCGAAGCGGGCATCGCGCTGACAGGTCAGGTTGCCGGCAGAATCAAGGATGTACGCCCGGTTGCTGATATCTTGAACGAGACGATGGCGCAGTATGAAGCCACCGTTTCGCGCCTGAACCAGCTACAAGTGTGACAGGACCGCCCTAGGCGAGTTCTCCAAAAAATGATTAAACACCGCAATGATCCACTCAAAGGTGACCCTATGACTGCAAAAACTTACCTCCTTGGCGGCGCAGCAGCGCTGGCAATCGTCCTCGCAGGCTGCGATTCTGTGAGCACGCCAACCGATGCCGAAACGGCGACAATAGAGACCGGGGACGTTGCTGCAGCGCCCGTCGATGAAGCCGCGCTGGCCGCAAACCCGCTGCTTCAGGACTGGGACACCGCATATGGCGTACCGCCTTTCGCGCAGATCAAGGATGAACATTATCTGCCAGCCATGGATGCGGCGATTGCCGAATTGGAAGCTGAAATAGACGCGATCGCCAATAATCCGGATGCGCCGACCTTCGAAAACACGATTGTTGCGCTCGACAAGGCCGGCGGTTCGCTGAGCCAGGTGGCGTCGGTTTTCTCGAACATCACCAATACCGACACCAATGACACACTGGCGAACCTGGAAACCCAGATCTGGCCGAAAGTCACGGCGGTTCAGAACTCGATCAATTTCAATGAAGCCCTGTTTCAGCGCGTCAGCGCTGTGAATGACGCGGCTGAAAATCTCGACTTGGACGAACAAGGCCTGCGCCTGATCGAACTGACCTATCGCGGCTTTGACCGCGCCGGCGCAACCCAAAGCCCTGAAGTCAAAGAAAAGGTCGCGGCGATCAATGAAGAGATCTCATCGCTGACCACCAGTTTCGCGCAAAACCTGCTCGCGTCGACCAAGGCGTTCAAGCTCGAAGTCACGGATGAAGCCGACCTGGCTGGACTGTCAGATGATTTCAAAGCGGCAATCAAGGATGGCGACAAGTGGGTCCTGACCGTTGATCGCTCGGTCTATGAGACCTTCATGACTCAGTCTGAAAATCGCGATTTGCGGGCGCAGATGTTCGATGGCTATCGCCTGCGCGCCAATAGCGGCGACAATGATAATGGTCCCATTGCTATCAAACTGGCGCAGCTACGTGCGGAACGCGCAGAGTTGCTCGGTTATCCGAGCCATGCCCACTACACGCTGGAATACAATATGGCCCGTACGCCGCAGACCGTGGAAGATTTCCTCGTCCGCGTCTGGGAACCTGGCCTGGCGCAAGCCAAAGCTGAACGCGATACGATGCAAGCCATGATTGGCGACGCGTTTCCGTTCGCCGGCCATGATTGGTGGCATTACAGCGAGAAAGTCCGTCAGGATAAATACGCTTTTGACGACAATGTCCTGAAACCATATTTCGAGCTCAGCGCCGTGCGCGCCGGCGCCTGGACGATGGCCGAACGCCTGTTCAATGTCACACTCGAAGATGTTGATATTGACGGCTGGAACCCAGTGGTCACTTCATATGATGTCAAAGACAAGGACACGGGCGAACATCTCGGCCTGTTCATGATGGACATGTATGCCCGCGACAGTAAGCGCGGCGGGGCCTGGATGAGCTCTTACCGTGCGTCGACCAATTATGACGATGCCGAAGAAGTGCGGCCGATCATCACCAATAATCTCAACCTTATTACACCGGCTGGCGATGGCCCGACCCTGATGCGGTTCGACGAAGTGGAGACTTTCTTCCACGAGTTTGGTCACGGCCTTCACGGCCTGCTGACGCAGATCAAATATTCCAACTTCTCCGGCGTTGATGGTCCGCGTGACTATACTGAATTCCCGGCGCAAATCCTTGAGCACTGGGCCGGCGCCCCGGAAATGCTGGCGGAATATGCCCTGCATAACGAGACCGGAGAAGCCATCCCGCTCGAGCTGATCGAGAAAATGCGTGAGGCCTCAAACCACAATCAGGGTTTCCGCACGACGGAGTTCATTGCCGCTTCATTGCTGGACCTGAACTGGCACATGCTGAGCCATGACGAAGCCATGGCCATCACGGATGCCCGGGCCTTTGAACAAGAGGTTCTGGCGAAATATGGCCTGATCGAAGAGATCGAACCGCGCTATCGTAGCCAGTATTTCAGCCACATCTTTGCTGGTGGATATAGCTCGGGCTATTACGCCTATCTGTGGTCAGAAATCCTCGACGCAGACGGCTTCACAGCCTTCCGCGAGGCCGGTGATATCTGGGATGCCGAGCTGGCGGCTCGCTTGAAAAAGTGGGTCTATGAAAGCGGCGGCCTGCGCCCAGCGGATGAGCTCTACCGCAATTTCCGCGGCTCCGACCCGACCATTGAACCGCTGCTCCGCATTCGCGGCTTCGAAACAGACGAAGGCGGCGAAGGCTAAAACGTCTTTAAGCTGAATGAGAAAGCCGCTCCTGATGGGGCGGCTTTTTTGTGTCTGGGTCTGGCATCTAACAGCGCTTGGAGCAGCCGCTTGTTGGATGTCTGCTTCGGGTCAGAAGCGGACATCAGACGAGCGTCCTATTTCGGGCGAGTAAAGGACGCTCGTATTTGGAGGTTCCGAATGGTATCGACAGAGATATATTTAGGCAGAGGATAGGAAAGCTATGGTAGGCATGACACTTCGCAGAGCGGCATTTGGCCTTTTGAGCCTTGTTGCTTTGACGCTAAATGCTTGCCAGGAAACCGAGCCTATGAAAGCTGATGCACAAGCTGCGCCTGCTATTGCGACTATAAGCGAATCTCCTGCCAATTTTGGCACTAGCTTCCAGTTGATGTCTGACGTCTATGGCACACCGCGAGAGATAAATGTGTACATCCCTCAGATACCCGAATGGGGACAAGGATATTTTGAGACACCCTTATCAGTGCTTTATGTCATTGATGGCGGTCTCGATCAGGATTTTTTCCATATCGCTGCCCTCTCAAACCTGACTCTCATCAACGCCGAGCGCCAGCCTGTGATCGTTGTTGGTGTGCGGACGAATAATCGACGTGCAGAGATTAGCCCAAAAGCAACAGACCCTCGCTATCAAGTTGGCGAGTTTGAAGGATGGGGCGGATCTCACACATTTCGGCGGCATCTTGTAGAAGAGGTCAAACCTTTTATTGAGGCTCGCTTCGAGATCGGTCGTGAAGCTGTGATCGGTGAGTCGCTTGCGGGACTTTTCATCGTCGAATTGTTTCTGGAAACACCGGATGCGTTCGATGATTACATTTCGATCAGCCCTAGCCTGTGGTGGGACGATCGTCGGTTGTCAAAACAAGCACCTGCTTTGCTGGCAAATCATGAGGCATCTGATCGGCGCCTATATTTAACGATGGCGGATGAAGGCGGCACGATGCGGCTAGGGTTGAGTGAATTCCTGGAGGCGCTCGATGAGGCAACCAACACAGTAGAGGTCAACTTCGTGGATCGTGAAAACAGCGACACGCACGCATCAATCTATCACCATGCCGCGCGCGATGCACTAAGCTGGATGTTCGGCATACCAGCAGAGCCTTATGGGGATGCGCCGTGGTACTTGGTCGAAGGGGGAACACTCTCCTCACAGGAAAATTGACGGACAGTATCCGATCATTGTCCTGCTCGGGGCGCTTTTGGTCACAGGGCCAATGCCCCCTTCGACGCGGAAAGCGGACACAGAATTTGCCGTTCTCCACGGCTGAGCTGTGCTCAGACCGTGGTGCCCATCGCGGGATGGATGCGTCTGTTTCCGGGGGAAATGGATTGTGATGGACCCCACGGTCTCGCTGCGCTCGCCATGGGGAGCGTCGGGAAAGACGAGGAAAAGTGGATCACAATCCGACCGGGTTCGCCGCGGGCTATAGTCCCTACCATGATTATCCATCGCTATCTCATGGCTCATTACAGGCAGGTCCCGGTCTATTTCTGGCCGATTCTGTTCTTTGAGCTGTGGCGCGTGGATCGCTGGTGCGCCGAGACTGGGCGCCAGGCCTTTGTGCAAGTCGACCGCTATGGCCGCGCCTGGGTGCCCTATTTTGAAGGCATGGCGCGCAATTTTGCGGCGTATGACATCGCCACGCGGTTCTATTCACCGAGTGATGTGGACGACTTATGCCCGGATGTGTTTGAGCAAGCCCTCGCCACGCTTTCCGTAGACGCCTGCGAAAGCAGGGGTCCAGGGGCGACTATCTCCAATCGTGCAAGTGGCACCCTCATGCCATGGATACCTGCCTGCGCAGGTATCGGCGGAGAATGGGAATATCTCGAACCGGGATAGCGTCCTACCCTAAATCCAGAAAACGCCCTCGTCCTGAGCTCAGCTTGTCCGCGACTTGATCCGGGATCAAAGGACGCGGCGGCGCTTCCCAAAAGCACCCCTCAACCCAGAATCAGCCCCCAAAGCCGGACTTGCCCTAAACTTCAAGTGCGCCCGCAAGTGCTGCGTTCATTCCCGCGAACGGGCCCCTCTGTAAGCCACAAAAAAAATGGGCAATCCGAAGATTGCCCATTCATAAAGTCTTTCATCCGCACACGGCGTTGCCCGTGCAAACGAATTTGGCGCTGTCGCCTAGGACATTGACAGTCCAAGTGCATTCACAGTCGAAATGGTCAGATAGCCAAGCGGCAGACCATTATCGCGTTGGAAGGCTTCCATGGAGCGCAAAGTCGCAGGGCCAAACTCGCCATCGACTGGAACTTCATATCCTGCTGCTGTCAGAGCCGCCTGAATGTCTCGGATGGTTTGGGTTGTGGCGTTTGTTTCGCACAGAACCTGACGCCATTCCAAACCACCGGGATTGGAGACGACTCGTTTTTCCACTGACTTGTAAGTTGCCGGGATTTCGATCCGCTCTTCAACCGTTTCGGAGACCAGTCTTTGCAGTGTGACTGTCTCGTATTCGGCAGGGATCGTTTCTTCGATCACTTCAGCCGGCGTGACAACCACTTCCTTGGTCACAACTTTGGTGACTGCAGGAATGACCCGCATTTCAGTGGTTTCCGGAGACACCAGACGCGTCTTGGTGACAGTCGCATATTCAGCCGGGACTTCAACGCGGCAGAGCAATTCGCCTGTCGCAAGTGCTACGGTCTCAACCGCATTCTCTCTGTCCCGTCCAAACAGCCCATCGCCCTTTTTCCAAGTCGTATAAGCTTCGCGCACCAGAACCTGCTCAGTATAGTCTTCGTATTTTGCAGGAACGACAACCGCTTCCTGGCGCTCTGGCTCAATGATAATCGTCTCTGTGACGGTCTCATATACGGGTGGCACAGTCCGGTAGATTGTCGTCGCTTCTTTCAGAAGACGCTGCTCTGTGACTGTTTCGTAGGTCGCCGGGATGACGCGAAGTTCAAACGATGCTTCACGGTCGATAACCTGCTCAGTCGAGATGTTAATTGTGTCCGGCACCAGCACGCGGGCAAAGCACTCGCCTGCTTGCGCATCAGGTGGCATGTCAGCTGCCTGACCATGCGCGGTCACGGAAATTGCGATAGCCGCAACTGTAGAATACAGAAGTTTTTGCATTTTATTCCCCTTTTGTGTTGGACTGACCCTGCCTCTCAACCGTCGCCTCGCGCGCCCATTTTGCGTTTAAGCAGGGGCGCAGCTTGATTCGAAACCCAGTCACTCCAGGCGCCGATATCTGGTTCTGAAAATGAACAGTTAATGAATAACTGTTAACCATAAGCAGTCAGGAATTGCCAACACGTTGTTTAATAGAGGTTTTATCGAAACGCTCGTCAGCTCTCCAAACGGCTCGCCTAAATAAGTTACAAATGTCAATTCTGGAATATTGCCCTTCCACAGCGCCCTCAGCCCCATTGTGTTCATGGCCGGAGGCGCTACATCCCATCCGGTCATGTTACAGATCTCAAATCTCGATTATCGCGTTGAAGCGCGTCCGCTTTTCGAAGCGGCATCAGCGACGATTTCCGGCGGCTGGAAAGTCGGTCTGGTCGGCCGCAACGGCACCGGCAAATCAACATTGCTTCGGTTGATCCGCGAGGATGTTGAAAACCCCAGCGCGGATAGCTCGATCCGGCTGAGCAGCAATGCCCGACTTGGCTGGGTGGCGCAGGAAGTTGCGCCGGGGGATGAGACGATCATGGATATCGTGCTCGCCTGCGACGAGGAACGCGCTTCGTTGATGGCAGAGGCGGATACCGCGACCGATCCGATGCGGATTGCCGACATCCATACGCGATTGATTGATATTGATGCCTGGTCAGCCGAAGCCCGCGCGGCTGAAGTCCTGATGGGCCTTGGTTTCAAACATGCGGACCTGTCCCGCGCTTCTCGGGAATTTTCGGGCGGCTGGCGGATGCGCGCCGCCATTGCCGGCGTCCTATTCTCGCAACCGGACCTGTTGCTGCTGGATGAGCCGACAAACTATCTCGATCTTGAGGGCGCCGCCTGGCTGGAAACCTATATCAAGCGCTACCCGCACACTGTGATCATTGTCTCGCATGATCGCGAACTCCTGAATCGCTGCGTCACGCACACGATGGCGCTGGAGCATAAGCAGCTCTCCATTTGCCCGGGTGGTTATGATGACTGGCTCAAGTTGCGCGCAGCGAAAGCGGCGCAACTGGAAAGCCAACGTGCCAAGCAGGAAGCCGACCGCGCGCACTTGCAGGCCTTTGTCGACCGCTTTCGCGCCAAGGCGTCAAAAGCCCGCCAAGCTCAATCACGGGTCAAGATGCTGGAGCGAATGCAGGACATTACCGTGCCGATCAGTGAGCGCACGACACCCTTTTCATTTGAAACGCCGGAAGGCCGGCTCGCGCCGCCAATGCTGGAATTGCAAGAAGCAACCCTCGGTTATGGCGATGAGGCGATCATTCTGGACGGCGTCAATCTGCGCCTCGACCCGGACGACCGCATTGCGATTGTTGGCACCAATGGTCAGGGCAAGACCACTCTGGTCAAATCGATTGCTGAGCGTTTGCCGTTGATGGATGGCAAACGCGTCGTCCCGAAAGCTGTTCGAATTGGCTATTTCTCTCAAGATCAGATGGATGAGCTGACGCTCGGCGAAACTGTGCTCGAGCATGTCCGCCGCGCGTTGCCAATAGATACCAGCGTCGCGCGCCAACGTGCCATCGCGGCGAGCATGGGCTTTTCGCACGAAAAGGTTGAAACCAAAGTCGACAAATTGTCCGGCGGTGAGAAAGTAAGGCTGCTGCTCGGCCTGATGGCAATTGAGAAGCCGCACGTGCTGATCCTCGATGAGCCGACTTCGCACTTGGATATTGATAGCCGCGAGGCGCTTATTTACGCTCTGAACGATTTCCAGGGCGCGGTCTTGCTGATCACGCACGATGTCTATCTGGCAGAAGCAACAGCGGATCAGCTTTGGCTGGTTAAAGACGGCGCTGCGACTCGCTATGATGGCGACTTGCAGGATTATCGAGCGCTTGTGCTGCGCGCCGATCGCGATCCGTCTGAGCCTAAAGCGAAGAAGGAAAAGAAGCCGAAGACTGAAACGAAAAAGGCCGATTCGACGACAGAACCGGCCCCGCGGCTGAACAAAGGCGAAGAACGAAAACGTGCCTCTGAAGCCCGTAAAGCCGCCGCGCCGTTGAAGAAGCAAGCAGATCTGGCGGAGCGCCGCCGCAGTAATGCAGCCCAACGTGTCGCCGACATTGATAGCGATCTCGCCACTCCCGGCCTGTCCTCGAATGAACTGCAGGACCTGATGCGCGACCGCGCTGCTCTGGTCGAAGACATGGAACAAGCCGAGATGGACTGGCTCGAAGCAATGGAAGCCTATGAAACAGCTGTTTCAGCCTAGGTTTGCCGCGATTAAGCCAGCGCCAGCTTGTAGTTTCGGCGCGTCACGCGTGGATCGATGCGCAAAGTTTTGAAACTCTCTGCATCCACCGCGCTCAGCATGGCATCGGCGCGTCTTTTGTCCGATGGTAGCATCAGCTGATAAGCGTCCAGTGCGTCTTGCAAGCGGAGCAGCGAGAAGGTGCGCGCTGCAATCATCCCGGCATGCCCGCCCGTCGCGAACGGCACCATGCCGAGACCGCGCGGGACCTCTGTTCGCGGCGCGGCGGTCTCGGCCCAGGTGTTGAATAGATCGATGGTCGCCGTCAGCACTGGAACATGTTCGCCGAGCGCTACCTTTAGAATGGGCAACAAGGTCCGCGGTACATCATCATTTGGAATCAACTCGCCAGTTTTACCTTCGCCAGAGATGACGCGTTCGACATAGTCTGCGACTTTTGGCGCTGTGCGCTTCATATGTTCGCCGGTCATCTTGTCCCGATACTGGTGGGCATAGAGTGGCCCGATCAGTGCGAAGTCGGCATAACTGGCACGTGTGCCGAGCAGATAAGGTAGTTTTTCAAGGTGCGCTGAAAAGTCTGACAGAAATTGCTCATAGGCCATTTCGACACCCGGCGCGGTTTCTTCTGTGATGCCGAGCATAGGTACAAAGCTGCGAAACCGCTGACCGACCGCTTTTCCGGCTTCATACTGTTCTTCTGGCGTGCCGTCGGGCGCGGCATTCTTGCCGAACTCGCTATAGATCCACTCTTCATTGTGGTTCCAGCGATAGTGCATGGCTGGCAGGGTCATCCATTCGTCGGCAAAGAGCTGCAAGAGATACGTAACAAGCAATTGTAGCGGTGTGCCTGGCAGCGCCTGCATGTCACCGCCCGGTTTTTCGAAATGTGCAATAATGTCTGATGTGTCCTGGACATAGTCGCCATCTGGCGTTTTCAGAACCGGAATGACGGGCCAGCCAATGTTTGCGATAATTTCATTTTTCATGATCGCAGGACCAGGCGCGATTTCGGTGAATTCTACGCCTTTCCAGTGAAGATAGGCGCGGGCTTTGCCCGAAAAGTAACTCATTTCGCTGCCGTAAAGCGTATAGCCCGTCATCGTTGATCTCCTCGCACCATTCGCGTCGCCCTAAATAACAGAAAAAGCAAGACCGGGGGCTTAGAAGTTTATCAGAATCGAGGATTCCTTAACCCTATCGATGCAATCCCATGAACATTGCAGAGAACAAGGTGTCGCGTCACGTTTCCGCCCGATTCTCCAAGGATAGAAACACAAGTTTAAAATCGCGGCTGTGGCTGCAGATCAGAAAGATTGGGACTCGTTTATGGAACCAGAAGCGCTGGCAGACGTACACTCGCAGGGAACCTTCTCCATGATGGAGTTGCTTTTAGCTGCCGACCCGGTGGTAAAGCTGGTTCTCATCGCCCTGGTCATTGCCAGTATCTGGTCATGGGCAGTGGTTGCTGAGAAGCTTTTTTCAATCGGTGGCGCGCGCAAAAAGGCGAGCGCGTTTGAAGAGGCGTTCTGGAATGGCCGCGCCGATGAATATGAAAGCCGTCCTGGCCAAAGCCCCGATAATGCCGGCGCGCGCTTGTTCGCGGCGATTTCGCGTGAGTGGCGCGATGCAAAAAGCATTTCACCGCAAGAGCATGGCGCTCTGGTCGCCAGAGCTGAACGATCCTTGCGCGCCAGCGTCGATCGCGAAGTCGGCAAAATCTCCAATGGCATCGGCGCACTGGCGACGATTGGCTCGGCCTCTCCGTTTATCGGCCTGTTCGGAACTGTGTGGGGCATCATGAACGCCTTCCTGAACATTAGCGCCCAGGAAGATACCAGTCTTGCCGTTGTAGGCGGCCCAATTGCTGAAGCGCTGTTCGCGACAGGTCTTGGCCTGATCGCCGCGATCCCGGCGGTTATCTTCTACAACAAGTTCTCAGGCGACTTGAACCGCTATGCTGATACACTTGATGCGTTCAGTCAGGACCTGCTGGTCCGACTATCGCGCCGTGCCAGCGATGGTCCTGTCTAATGGGCATGCAAGTCGGCTCTTCTGGCGGACGCCGCGGACGGCGCGCGTTCAATGCCGAAATCAATGTCACGCCATTTGTCGATGTGATGCTGGTTTTGTTGATCATTTTCATGATCACCGCGACGGCTTTGCAGCGCGGCGTCGAAGTCAATCTACCCAAGGCGGCGACCAGCAATCTGACAGTGCCGAAGACAACGCCGCTTCTGGTCACGGTCACACAGGACGCCAAAGTTTATATTTCTGAGACTGAAATCGAGCTCGAAGAATTGACTTCGAAATTGCTGGCAATTGCGGGCGAAGGTTATCAAGAGCGCATCTTCCTGCAAGGCGACACCAATGCTGCTTATGGCGAAGTGCTGGGTGTGATGACGCAGATGAAGAATGCCGGGTTCACCAATATTGCGCTGGTGACCGACCCGAAATCGCGCGTGGAAGGGGCTCAATAGCGAATGATTCGCGGCCTGCCTGCTTCGATTATTGCCCACGCTGCGGTGCTGGGAGCGTCCTATGTGACGTTTCCCTATTGGAGCACCAATACGCGCGTGTTTTCGACAGAGCTGGAAGCGGTCGATGTGAATTTTGCCGAAATTGGCGAGATCACGAACATCGCGCCGCTGATCGAAACCGAACCGGAAGAGCCTGAAGAGGCCGCACCGGAAGAACCCGAAGAAATTCCTGAAGACCCTGTTGAAGAAGAAATACCGGAAGCTGAGCAGGATGTTTCAGAGGTCGAAGCTGCGCCAGCAGAGGAAGATCCGGAAGAGGTTCTCCCTAATTTCGAGCCTGATGAGCCCGAAGATGAGCCAGAACCCGAGCCGGAGCCTGAAAAGGAACCGGAGCCGGAACCGCGCCGCCCACAAGATGATCTGGCGGATTTCCTCAACCAGAGCGAAACCACTTTCAAAAGCGAGCGCGCGACACGTCGAGAGCGCCCTGAGCCGCAAGTTGTACCGCCAGAAGAACAGCCTCAGACGGCGTTGAAGGATGCCCCTAAACCGGCCGAAACCCGAAACCGTCGGGGCTCTGGCGAGCGCAATGGCAATACAGCACGGCTTGAAGCGCTGGTTGTGTCGCGGATCAGAAACGAATGCTGGGCAGGCGTCGACGATCTACCGAATCCTGAGCGCTACAATGTTCAGATGAATCTCAAACTCAACGAAGACGGCTCAATTGCAGATTTGACTTTGGTTGATCCCAAACGCCGACCGATTGGTAGCTCGTTCATGGGAACAGCCGTCGATCGCGCTTTGCGCGCTGTGAGAAAATGCGAACCTTTCCGCCTCCCCTCTGATGAGTATGAGTTGTGGAATGAAATCAATGTCTATTTAGGCCTTGGATATACAAATAAGTGATGATGCGATCAGGAGCGTGGTGATGATTAGAAAACTGATATGTGCAGCCTTTGTAGGGCTGCTGGGGTCTTTATCTCTGGCTTCGGCGCAGCTGGAAGTCGTCGTCGATCGCGCCGATCTCAAACCGGTGCCAGTCGCAATCCCCAACTTTGAAGCCATCGGGGTGGACCCGGAAATGGCGCAAACAATCAGCGACGTCATACGCGCTGATCTGGAATCCACAGGCCTGTTCACGATTACGCCGGAAGAGGCTTATATTCAGAAAGATCTGAATATCGAAGTCGCGCCGCGCTTTGCGGATTGGAAAATCATCCAGACAGATGCTTTGGTCGTCGGCACTGTTGAGCTGATCGAGCGTGATGGCAATCAACTCATTCGCGGATCTGTCCGCATGTGGGATGTCTATGGCGAAGAGCTTATGCGCTTTGAAGACTCTGCCGGACGCCAGGTGTCGGGTCGCCGCTTCACCACGACGCCGGAAGATGTTCGCCGGATTGCGCATAAAATTGCTGACGCGATCTACTCACGCCTGACGGGTGAAGATGGCTATTTCGATACGCGTATCGTCTATATCGCCGAAACCGGTCCGAAGAATGCCCGGATCAAGCGCCTGGCCATCATGGATGCCGATGGTGCGAATGTGAAATACCTCACCTCTGGCGCATTTACTGTGCTGACCCCGCGTTTCTCGCCTGAGGCTCAGCAAATCACCTATATGTCCTATGAGGGCGGCATTCCGCGGGTCTATTTGTATGATCTGCGCCGGGCACGTCAGGAAGTTCTGGGGAATTTCCGCAGCATGACCTTTGCGCCGCGTTTCTCACGGGATGGTAATTCTGTGCTGTTGACGCAAGCGACAAACGGCAACTCCGATATCTATATCATGGACCTTCAGACCCGCCAGAACCGCCGTCTGACGGACCATCCAGCAATTGATACATCGCCTTCTATGTCACCAGATGGGCGTCAGATTGTGTTTAACTCCGATCGCGGCGGCAGCCCGCAACTCTATGTCATGAACACCAACGGTACCCCGCGCACCTGCCCATCCGGCGGAAGAGATGTCGCTTGCCGCATCACATTTGGCTCGGGTCGCTACTCAACGCCAGTTTGGAGCCCTCGCGGCGACCTGATCGCCTTCACCAAGCAAACGCGCGGACGCTTCCATATCGGTGTGATCGGTATTGACGGCCGGGGTGAGCGCTTGCTTACCGAATCATATCTCGATGAAGGCCCGGATTGGTCGCCAAATGGCCGTGTCATCACGTTTTTCCGGGAACCTTCGCCAGGTGCATCGCCGACTCTATGGTCTGTTGATTTGACCGGTCGCAACTTGCGCCCGCTGGTAACCCCAACAGATGCTTCAGATCCAGCCTGGTCACCACTTCTCGACTAAATCACAGTTTTTCGAAGCTGAAATCTCAGTAATGTTCCCAAAATCCCAAAAAAAGGGGTATACGGTGACACGAAGTTGACAAACAACTCGCGTAAATGCACCCAATGGATGGGTAAGCAAGGAGAGAATAACATGCGAAAGCTTATGATGACATCTGCGACTGTCGCCGTATTTTTCGGCATCGCAGCATGTACTTCCACCCCAGAACCAGAACCGGTGGTTGAGGCAGAACCAGAAGTGGTTGTTGTTGAAGAACCCGAAGTCGAGGTCATCGAAGAAGTGATTGATCCTGTCCCGGCAGGCCCGATCAAAGGTTCACTTGACGATTTTCAGGTCAATGTTGGCGATCGCGTCTATTTTGATCTCGACCAGTACCGTTTGAGCGCAGATGCGCAAAGCATCCTGCGTCGCCAGGCGGCTTGGCTGACATCATATCCAAACGTCAACATTCTGGTCGCAGGCAATTGCGACGAGCGTGGCACACGTGAGTATAACCTTGCGCTCGGTGAGCGCCGTGCGTCGATTGTGAAAAACTACCTGGTTGACCTTGGTGTCGACCCGGCGCGCGTCCAAACCGTTTCTTACGGCAAAGAGCGCCCACTGGCACTTGGCTCCAATGAAGGTTCCTGGGCTCAGAACAGAAACGGCTTCACACAGCTGATCTCTGGCGTTGTAGGCTAAGCCTCAACCGCACTAATTACACATGGATTGGCCGGGCGTCACATTTTGGCCCCGGCCTTTTCATATCTGATACACATTCAAAAACGCGAAAGTGGAGTCGATCTGATATGCTGCGTACTTCTTTGATTTCTGTAATGGTTGCGGTCGTTCTCATAGGGGTGCCGCAAGCGGATGCGCAGAGACGACAAGCAGACATCGTACAAGGTGTGACAAGCGGTGAGCTCGCAACAACCGTAAACGAAGTTCGCGCAAGCAATGCTGAATTGCGGGCGCGTATGACCGGAATCGAATCCGACAAAGCGCGTCTGACAGGTAAAGTTGAAACGTTGGAATTCCTACTCTCGGAAAGTCGCGATGAAATTAATCGCATGCAGAGTGATGATGCCGAGCTGGCGCAGCTTATTTCCCGTCTCGAAGACCGATTGTCTGATCAGGAAAAGACGATTTCTGACCTCAGCCGTCAGCTGACCAATATGCAACCCGAACCGGCATTCCTATCCTCCAGCAGCAGCGGCATGGTCACTGATCAGACGGATGCTGATCAGGACGTGAGCGAAGATAACAATGCAGCTGAGCTCGATGCAGAAGTTGCGGCAGCTAATGGTCCGACGAGAATTGTCCGCCGCGAGGCGGAAACGGATGTTTCGACTCAGGGCGCACCTCTGACCCAGACCGGTCCCGATGGCCAGCCATTGCCGCAAGGCTCGCTCGGCACCATGCCTGCGAGCGCACTTCCAGGCGATGCCGGCCCACTCTTCGCCGAAGCGAAATCTCGCCTTTTGCAGTTTGACTATCCAGGCGCCGAAACAGCGTTTCGGTCTTTCCTCAGTCAGTTCAGCGACGACCCACAAGCGGGCGAGGCGCAATATTGGCTGGCCGAAGTGCTGTATCAACAGCAGGCCTATCCTGAATCTGGCGCCGCTTATACGGATATGATCCGTTCCTATCCGGATGACCCCCGGGCCCCGGAAGCGCTGGCGAAGCTCGCCCGCTCAATGCGCCTCGTTGGAGATACAGATCAAGCGTGTAACGCGCTAAACCTTCTGCCGCAGCGCTATCCGAACGCATCAGGCGTCACCAAGAATCTGGCCGCAGGCGAGCGCGTACGGTCAGGCTGCGATAGCTGATAGGCGTGCAATTCGGGGCAGACTTCTCTGCGCTGATCAATCGATTCAGCTCTGATCCAGAACAGCCCATCGCTTTGGCCGTCTCCGGCGGTAGCGACTCCATGGCCCTGCTAATGTTGTGTCACCATTGGTCTCAAAGCTCGCGGCGCGCGCTCATCGTGTTCACAGTTGATCATGGTCTAAGGGCAGAGGCGGCGTGTGAAGCTGCTAAGGTTGCCGAAACGTGCCGGACGCTCGGACTTTCGCACCAAACATTGCTCTGGACCGATCCGAAGCCAACCCAGGCGGCTGCGCGGGCCGCGCGCTATGCGCTCCTGGCGCAGGCCGTTAGGGCGGTTGGTGGGGCATGTTTACTGACCGGACATACCATAGATGATGTGATTGAGACGGCTTTGATCCGTCGTCGCCGCGGGGTTCGAGGTCCGATGCAGGTCGGGCCAGCGCTGGCGGCGCCTTTGCCTATCTGGCCTGATGGCCGCGGAATTGCGGTGTTGCGTCCGCTGCTGACAGAGACGCGGGCCGCGCTAAGAACGGTTCTACAGGCTCACAACTTGGATTGGGTCGATGATCCATCCAACGAAAACCTCTCATTCGAACGTGTTCGCATAAGGCAATTCCTGGCGCGCCACAAAAACCTCGCCGTGATCGCCCTGCGCAAAGTTAGGAAATTGCAGGTGGAGCGGGCTCAAGCCGACGCGGCGCTGGGCAAGGCGCTGGCAGATATCCATGTACACGCTGATGCGTTGATCGAAACCCGGACCGCGAAGGTGACACCGCAACTGGCAAGCCTGTTGGCGCGCTGCGCCAGTGGGACGGATCGCGACCCGCGCGCAGCGGCTGTCAACGAAATGCTGTTAGGATTGAGCGCGCCAGGGATGCGGCAAACGCTTGGCGGTGCCTGGTTTCAGCGAACGCAGTCCGGTTTTCTGATCGGCCGCGATCCGGCCAATGTCGACAGCCGCGCAGACCAATCCGTGTTTGATGGTCGTTTTGTCCGAGCATCTACAACGCAGCTTCCTGATCAAACGACTGCGAGTTTTCTGGTGCGGCACGCGCAGCCGCCGACCCTTGAATGGCGCGAAATTGTCTCTGAGCGCCTAGCGCATATGCGCCATTGTTATCAGACCACGTTCTATAATTGCATTTCAGTCTAGGGCTTGATTTTGCCGCGCCAATCACACGATACGGGCGCTGCAAACTGTGAGGAAACGTAATGGTGATGACAGGATGGGTCTATCTCGATGGCGCATTTGTACCAGCGTCAGAAGCTAAAATATCGCCATTCGATCGCGGCTATTTGTTCGCGCATGCCGCTTATGAAGTGACCGCCGTCTATAATGGCGAGTTTGTCGATTTTGATCAGCATCTGGCGCGCCTCGGGCGAACGTTGGATGGCCTGGAGATTGAGCATCCTAAAATTGATCTACGAGCGCTTCATCAGGACATGGCGACACGAAATGACCTGACTGAAGGCCTGGTCTATATTCAAGTAACCAGCGGTATGCACGGCCTGCGAGATTATTATGGCCCGGAAACGCTGACCCCTTCAGTCTTTTCATTCGTCACTCACAAGGAGCTCATCGGCGACGTTGCCCGCGACGGGATCAATACGATCTCCTATCCCGATACGCGGTGGGCGCGTCGAGATCTGAAAACCACCCAATTGCTCACTCAAACCCTCGCATATCGCGCCGCGCGGCGCGCCGGGACTGACGCCGCAATCTTGCATGAAGACGACATCGTAACCGAGGCGGCCTCGGCAAATCTATGGATCGTGACTGCAGAAGACAGATTGATCACGCGTGACCTGTCCTCCGCTCTGTTGCCAGGAATCACGCGCGCCCGGCTGGTTTCGCTCATATCGGAGTTTGCAACGATTGAGGAACGGGCCTTTACGCTGGATGAACTGCGTTCTGCGAATGAGGCATTTACCAGCTCTACCGGGGTGGTGATCGCGCCAGTGCTCAGTCTCGATGGTGCGCTTATCGGGTCTGGTGAGCCAGGTCCTGTGACGCGGCAGGTTCAAGCGGCCTATTATGCCTATATCGGGGCGGACCCCAGTAAGTATGACTGGCTATGAGTCGCGTTCGTCCGGGTCGATCACTTCGCCTTCAAACGTAAAAGCGTCCTCATCGTCTGCAGGTGTCGAACCTTGACCAGCTTGCATCTGGTTGAACATGTCCTGCATGCCGCCCATCATGCTCGCCATTTGGTTGAGGCCGATACGGGCTGAAACCCAGGCGCCGACAAAGGCAATCACAGCAGGTATTCCGGCGAACCACATGTCGTTCAGCATTAGCTGAGGCTCGAACTCGGTGGTTTGAAAAATCGCCGCAATCGAAGCCGCGAGACCGAACAGAACGGCATATCCGAACAGGCCAATGGCGAAGCGTCGTCCGACGCCGCGAAAGGGGTTTGTTGGCGGCGGCGCGGCGTCTGGCGTCATCATCGCTTTTAGGTCCATAGCTGGCGATGGACTGACCTTGCGAATGATCACAGTGGTCAGCGAGGCAATTACAGCCAGCAGGGGAACAATAATGAAGCTGCGATTCATCACACCTGCGGCGATGGCCGCGAACGCGAAGGCTAAAGGTCCGGCGAGGCGAAGAAGGACAGGGAATAAAAAAGCAACAGGCATGTGGGTTCAGGTTCCGGAAACACTGTCTATGCCCTAGCCCGATCAGGACCGCACTGGCAATATTTGGCTCTGCATGCCGCATGGCAAGTCTCATGCAAAATTGCAGACACAAGTTGGCGGTTGGGAAAGCTTGCGATTGCCGCGCTCTTCCCTCATCTTGCACTGCAACATTGTCATTGGGAGGCTGCCTTGGCGGACACAGAGTATCAGCACGCGCCAGACCGGCCTTGGATCTTCCGAACCTATGCAGGACATTCCACAGCGGAAAAATCCAATGCGCTGTACCGAAGCAATCTTTCCAAAGGCCAAACGGGGCTCTCAATCGCCTTCGATCTGCCCACGCAGACAGCTTATGACGGTGACCATATCCTGGCGCGCGGCGAAGTTGGTAAAGTCGGCGTGCCCGTTGGTCATTTGGGCGATATGCGCACGCTGTTCGCTGAGTTGCCGCTCGAAGAAATGAATACGTCGATGACGATCAATGCGCCCGCTGCATGGATGCTGGCGCTCTACGTCGCGCTGGCGGATGAGCGCGGAGATGACCGCGCCAAGCTTCGCGGAACGACGCAGAATGACATTATCAAGGAATACCTGTCGCGCGGGACTTATGTATTCCCGCCGCAACCGAGCATGCGTCTGATCAGCGATATGATCAGCTGGTGCTACACGGAAGTGCCGAAGTGGAATCCGATGAATGTCTGCTCCTATCATTTGCAAGAAGCCGGTGCGACGCCGGAGCAAGAACTGGCTTATGCTCTAGCGACGGCCTGCGCGGTGCTCGACGCCGTGAAGGCGGGGGGGCAAGTACCAGACGAAGATTTCACCATTGTCTTCGGGCGGATCTCATTCTTTGTGAATGCTGGCGTTCGTTTCGTCACTGAGCTCTGTAAAATGCGCGCCTTTGTAGATCTCTGGGAAGAGATCGGCCGCAATCGATATGGCGTCTCGGACCCGAAGGCCTTGCGCTTTCGCTATGGCGTGCAAGTCAATTCGCTCGGCCTGACTGAGCCGCAGCCAGAGAATAATGTCTATCGCATTCTGATCGAGGCCTTGGCAGTGACGCTGTCAAAACGCGCGCGCTGCCGGGCCTTGCAATTGCCAGCCTGGAATGAGGCGCTTGGCTTGCCGCGCCCTTGGGATCAGCAATGGTCCTTGCGGATGCAGCAAATTTTGGCCTTCGAGACCGATCTTCTTGAATATGAAGACCTGTTTGATGGCAGTCATGTCATCGATGGCAAAACCGAAGCCTTGAAGGCGCAGGCGCGCCATGAGCTCTCGAGAATCGATGATATGGGCGGCGCTGTTGATTCTGTTGCCTATATGAAAGAGAGCCTGGTCGGCGCTCATATTGACCGTATCCGAGGCATTGAGAGTGGTGATCTGAAAGTTGTCGGCGTCAACGCCTATACGCAATCAGAAGACAGCCCCCTCGGCGCGGGCAATGATGCCATCCAGACGATTGATCCCATGGTTGAGCGCCAGCAGACCGAGGCGTTGCGGCAGTGGAGGGCGCAGCGGGATGAGCCAGCAGCACAATCCGCGCTGACAGACCTGCGCGCGGCCGCGTCAGCTGGCACAAACATTATGGAACCCAGCATCGCCGCCGCAAAAGCGGGTGTCACGACCGGTGAGTGGGGCGCAACATTGCGCGATGTGTTTGGCGAGTTCCGCGGCCCAACGGGTGTCAGCGTCGTGATCGAGACCGGCGGTGATGAAGCCATTGAAGCGACCAAGGCGCGTGTGAAGTCTGTGTCCGAACGCCTGGGCCGAGACCTCACTTATGTGCTGGGCAAGCCCGGATTGGATGGCCATTCCAATGGTGCAGAGCAAATCGCCGCGCGGGCGCGAGCGTGTGGGATGGAAGTGATCTATGAAGGAATCCGGTTCACTCCGGCGGAGATTGTCAGTCAGGCACAAGCGGCGAACGCGCACGTAATCGGTCTCTCCATCCTGTCAGGCAGCCATTTGGATCTGGTGCGCGAGACGCTTTCCGAAATGCAAAAAGCCGGTCTCGACAATACGCCATTGGTCGTCGGAGGGATTATTCCATTCGAGGATGAACAGGCGCTACGCCAAATGGGAGTGCGCCGGGTCTATACGCCGAAAGACTTCCAGATCACGGAGATCATGGACGATGTTGTTGATGTTGTCGAAAAGGCCTGGCTGAGTTAATCGACGCTACCATTGCCCGAGGCGGCGAAAACGAATTTCGCGTAACTCAATGCTACGAGTCTTCTCCGGCACTACCGGGCGCACGGATATATAGTCAAGCGCGACCGAGCTTTCGAGTAATTTGCGGGGAATATCGACTTCAGCCGTATACGTTTCCCATTCGGGTTTGAGATCAAATTGGATCCACCCTGTATTGCCCGCTTTGCCAGTGGAATAGTTGAATTCAAAGGCCTCAGCGCCGCCGCCCTCAGTTGGTTTGACGGTCAGAGATATGCGAACCTTGTGCCCCGAATAGACCGTTTCCAAATCCGGCCCGAGGCGGAAATGCGCATTGCGCTGCACGTCCGGGAAGTTTGCGGTCTGGTCGGCACGAATGGTCAATACATCATTGGCGAGATCAAGCTCGTAGCCTTCATAGCCTTCCATTCGGCACAAATCGCCGCCTTGCAGAATAACCAGCGAATAATCTTCTGGCCCGTCTGCGCCGCCAAAGGGCCCGCATTGCGGCTTCTGCCAGCCGAGATAGAGCGCGCTCAGCACCATCGCGGCGACCAGGGCTGCAACCAGCGGATAAAAAACCGAATCTCTCAAGATACACTTCCTGCGACGGCGACGAATCGTCTGGGTAGAAATCCCAGTTCTCCTCTGATAGCAACGCGTTCAGCGAAACGCGACCCTCAAAGCTGCTGCTCGCGCACCCTATCGATCTATTAATGGAACGCGACACATGCCTAAGCTCATCCTGACCCGCCACGGTCAAAGCCAATGGAACCTGGAAAATCGGTTCACCGGATGGTGGGACGCCGACCTGACCGAGAGAGGCGAGGCTGAGGCCAGCAAAGGCGGAACGTTGATTAAAGCTGAAGGGCTGGCGCCTACATTCGCCTTCACCTCCTATCAGACCCGGGCCATTCGGACGCTCTGGCTCGGGCTAGCGGCCATGGACCGGGCCTGGATCCCAGTTGAGAAGCATTGGCGCCTGAATGAGCGCCACTATGGCGGGCTGACCGGACTGGATAAAGCTGAAACCGCTGAGAAACATGGCAAGGATCAGGTCCATATCTGGCGTCGTTCCTATGATATCCCGCCGCCGCCTCTTGCCGATGATAGTCCTTATAATCTTGCCGGGGATGCGCGCTATGACGGCGTTCCGGTTCCAGGAGCGGAGAGTCTGAAACTGACTCTGGAGCGCGTTCTGCCATATTGGGAGAGCGCTATTCGCCCGGTCCTTGAAAGTGGCAAGGACACTATCATTTCAGCGCACGGTAATTCGTTGCGCGCTCTGGTAAAGCATCTTTTCAGTGTTGCCGACGAAACAATAACCGGGCTCGAAATCCCGACAGGCAACCCTTTGCTACTGGATCTGAATGCTGACCTGGTGCCGACATCTGCCCGCTATCTGGATGCAGACCGGGCAAAGGACCTTCCCGACCTGCCATGAGCGCAAGGCGATATATTCTCCGTGCTGCAGCGCCCGATGGCATTGGCATTCTCGCGGATGTGATGTCGCATTTGGCCAGTCATCGCGTCAGCGTCTCGGAAAACCATGATTTTGGCGATCCTCAGACCGAACGGTTTTTCATCTGGGCAAAATTTGAAAGCGCGGATGACTTCGACGAGGCAATGTTTCGCGACGGTTTCTCGGCGCTCGCCGAACGCCGAGATATGGAGTGGTCTCTGCGCCTCGAGAGCGAACGGCCAAAAGCATTGATACTAGTATCGAAAGGCGATCATTGTTTGAATGATTTGCTGTATCGACACAGACGTGGACGTCTTGGGGCCGAAATCGTCGCAGTCGTTTCCAATCATCCCGATACAAAATGGCATGCAGACCGACATGACTTGCCTTTCCATCATGTTCCGGTGACGAAAGAGACAAAGACCGAGGCAGAGAATCGGTTGCGTGACATCATCGACAAAACGGGTGCCGATCTGGTCGTCCTTGCGAGATATATGCAGGTTCTTTCAAACGGAATTTGTTCCGAACTCTCAGGGCGCTGCATCAATATTCACCATTCAGCTCTGCCCAGCTTCAAAGGCGCCCGACCCTATCACCAGGCGCATCAGCGCGGGGTTAAACTGGTGGGTGCGACGGCGCATTTCGTGACAACAGATTTGGATGAAGGCCCAATCATCGCGCAAGATGTCGCGCCTGTGGATCATCGTCTGTCGGCAGAGCGGATGGCCGAATTGGGTAAGGACATCGAAGCCAGGGTCCTGGCGCGGGCGGTGAAAGCCCATGCCGAGGGTCGGGTCTTCCTCAACGAAAAACGGACAGTGGTGTTCGAATGAGCGCGCATTCGCTGCATATGCGCCGGGCGTTCGAGCTGGCGGTCCTGCAAGCCGGACGCACAGCAACAAATCCGAGCGTCGGCTGCGTAATACTGGACCGCGACGGACGACGTGTCAGCGAGGCTGCGACCGGCGACGGCGGACGGCCGCATGCGGAGCAACTGGCACTGGCGCGTTTGCCAATGGGCGCGGCAGCAGGAGGAACCGCCTACGTGACTTTGGAACCATGCCGGCAGCGTTCGACAGGTGTCGCAGCATGTTCGCAACGTCTGATCGAAGCAGGGCTGGCCAGAGTGGTAATTGCCAGCCGTGATCCGCACCCGCTCGGCGCTGGCGGAATAGACCGACTCCGCGAAGCCGGGTTACAGGTTGACGTCGGAACGCTTCGCGCGGAAACAGATGAATTCTATACAGATTTTTTTGCGACCGTATCCAAGTCGAAATCGTGACAGTTCAACCACAGGCAGGCTAGAACCAAACCTAATGGTGAGAAAACTGACTTGACGTTAATCTTTGTAGTGTCAGCTTCAAACTAGTTGAGGCAATTGGAACGGTCCCATGATCGGAATCGTCGTAGTCAGTCACGGAAGACTTGCGCACGAATTGGTGCGCGCAGCCGAACATGTGGTCGGCGAGCAAGATGCCTTTGAGGCGCTTTCTATAGAAGTCGAAGACGATATTGACCAACGCCGCGACGAAATCCGCGAAACCGTCAAAGCCTGCAATAAGGGCAAAGGCGTCATCATTCTCACCGATATGTTTGGCGGCACGCCCTCAAATCTCGCTTTGTCGAGTCTATCGAGTGGCAAGATTGATGTGATTGGTGGGGTCAATCTGCCAATGCTGATCCACCTCGCGCAGATTCGCACAGATCTGACTTTAGACGAGGCCGTGCAAGCCGCCAGCGACGCCGGCAAGCGCTATATTCGAATTGGGTCGCAAGTGATGAGTCGAACGAAATGAGCAAAGACATGCGGGAAATCGAAATCATCAATCGCAAAGGCCTGCACGCGCGGGCTTCGGCGAAGCTGGCTGAACTGGCGCTCAGTCTGAAAACAATTGTGACTGTCAGTTTCGAAGGCGAGAGCGCTGATGCTCGATCGATCATGGATCTGCTCTGCCTTGGCGCTGGAATTGGCAGCAAAGTCGAGCTCAGCGCTGAAGGATCTGGATCGCGCAGCGCTCTGGATGCCGTCGAAGCGCTGTTTCAAGATGGTTTTGGCGAGCTTGCTGAAGACGCGGCCTGCACCTGCAAATAGGCTTTAGAGCACCATTGGTGCGAGCCAGAATCCAATCGCCGTAATAATCACAATCCCGATCAGGTTGATCCGCACGCCGCGCTGGATCATTTGCCCGATCGGAACTTTGTCCGTGGCATAGATAATCGCATTCGGCGCTGTCGCGACAGGCAACATGAAGGCGCAACTTGCTGCGACCGCAGCCGGGGCCAACAGGCTGGACGGCGCCGCGCCAATCGCAGCGGCCAGCGCCCCCAGGATTGGCGCCAGAGTGGTCATTGTTGCGACATTGCTGGTCAGTTCTGTCAGGAAAATCACCAGTGCGACGACCACCGCGATGAAGAAGATAGGCGGCAAGACCGACAACGCCGTGAGTTGATCTCCAATCCAGGTCGACATGCCCGTTCGTGTGACGGCTTGTCCGAGACTGATGCCGCCGCCAAACAGGATAAGCACACCCCAAGGCAGTTTCACCGCTTCATCCCAACGCAAAATGGCGCGGTTTTGCGTCTTTCCGGCAGGAATCAGAAACATTGCGATGGCGCCGGCAATGGCGATGCCCATATCGCTGACCGCCATCAACCATGGTAGATCCCAGCCTTGGCCTTTGGCATAAAGCTGCGCCGGGACGCGCAGAACCCAGAGACAGGCAACAATGCCAAAAACCAACGCGGCGCGGGCTTCTGGCGCGGAGATCCCGCCCAACCCGTCTCTCTGCTTGCGAACTTCCGCCATCGCAGCGCTGCCGTCCCCGAGTTGAGTCAGGCCGCGCGTGACGACGAACCATGCAACAGGCACCAATAATGCCAGTGCCGGCAAGCCAAAACTCATCCATTGCGCATAGCCAATTGTGGTTCCGGTATTCTCCTCCAGCCACTGAATCGCGATCAGATTGGTTGGCGTGCCTATAGGTGTGGCGACACCGCCAATTGAAGCCGCATAACAGACGCCAAGTAGCAAAGCCGTGACGAACCGTCCCGACTGGTCTTTCAGCGCAGCGGCAGCGGATAGCGCAATGGGAACCATCATCAGCGTCGTCGCAGTGTTTGAGATCCACATCGACAATAAAGCTGTGGCAATCATGAAGCCGAAAATCAACGCCGCTGGGTGCGACCCGACTCGGGCAACAATATTCAATGCGATCCGCTTGTGCAGGCCCCAGCGTTCTATGCCGAGCGCGATAATGAACCCGCCGAGCAGTAACATCACGATAGGGCTGGAATATCCGGCAGCCGCCTCGCGCGCAGAGCCGCCGCCAATAATCGGCAAAACCGCCAAAGGAAGTAGTGAGGTCACGGGGATAGGGATAGGCTCAGTCGCCCACCAAACCGCCATCCATAGCATCAATGCCCCGGTCGCCCAGGCGGCAAAACTGAGCCCTTCGGGCGGCCCGGCGAGCAACATCGTCGCGGCAAGCGCAGGCCCAAGAACCAGCCCGATGCGTTTTGCGAGATTTGGTGACCCATCCATATCAGCAATGGGCCGATCTTGGCCCGGCAAGTCAAGCGCCAGAGATCATCTTTAGCGCTCAAGCACCAGATCATTGCGGTGCACCAAGGCGGGGCGCCCGCGATAGCCCAGCTCCTGCTCAACCTGGTCAGATTGAAGCCCGGCAATACGGGCGGCATCGTCCGAACTATAAGCCGTGATCCCTTTGGCGATTGTTTCACCGGTTTGGGTTTTGATGGCGACGGCGGCGCCGCGCAAAAACTGACCTTCAATGCGGCGGATGCCGACAGGTAATAAGCTGGCACCTTCAATCAGCGCCTTTGCTGCACCATCATCGACATAGATCGACCCTTCCGGCGTCAGATGGCCCTGCAGCCAGATTTCTCGAGCTTTGTCAGGTGTCAGAGTCGATCGAATGGTCGTCGCTCGCGCGCCGTCCAGAAGCGCGCGCAAAGGTCTGTCGCGGCTTCCGAGCGTAATGATTGTCGTGCAGCCAGCGCTTTGCGCAATCCGCGCCGCGGTCAGTTTCGTCACCATGCCGCCGCTGCCAAGGTCTGCGTTCTGATTGATATCTCCAGCCATGGCCTCGTATTCAGGCGTGAGTTCAGAGAGATCTGCAATGTGTTCCGCAGACGCATCCTGGCGGGGGTCAGCAGTGTAGAGTCCATCAACATCTGACAATAGAATGAGGGCGTCGGCGCTGATCATTTGCGCCACTCGAGCCGCCAATCGATCATTGTCACCATAGCGAATTTCATCCGTAGCAACCGAGTCATTTTCGTTGATGACTGGGATAGCATTGGCATTGAGCAGGGTTTCAAGTGTCGCCCGCGCATTCAGCCAGCGGCGTCTGTTTTCGGTATCTTCAAGCGTCAGCAACGCTTGTGCGACAGTCAATTGGTGCGAGGCAAATGCCGCGGCCATCGCCGTCATCAATAGAGGTTGGCCAAGCGCCGCGGCAGCCTGCTTCTCTTCCAGTTTACGCGGGCGGTCGGGTCCAAGTTGGTTACGCCCAAGAGCGATCGCGCCCGAAGAAACAAGAATGATTTCCTGACCGGCCGCGCGTCGATCAGCGATATCGGCAGCCAATTGATCGAGCCATGATTGCCGCGCAAGGCCATCTTCCGCGATCAAGGTTGAGCCGATTTTGATCACTATGCGCCGCGCGGCTTTTAACGTTTCTGCAGCGTTTGCAGGGGTCATCCGGCTGGGTTCCACTCATCCGAAGCGTCCGCATCTTCGGCCTCAACTTCCGCGATATGCCCAAGCTCTTTCAGCATCAGACCGAGCGCTTGTTTGACGCCTGTTCCGGTGACAGCTGAGATTCGCATCGGTTCCTGCCCGCATTCGGCTTTCAGCAGACGTGCCTGCTCATCGACCAGTTCCTCGTCGAGTACATCGACTTTTGAGAGCGCGACAATTTCTGGCTTGGCGGCAAGGGTCGCATCATAGGCCTCCAATTCATCGCGAATGGTGCGATAGGCTTCGTGCGGATTGTCCTGGGTACAATCGATTAAGTGCAGTAATACTTTACAGCGCTCGACATGACCCAGGAAAAGATGCCCGAGTCCGATGCCATCCGCGGCCCCTTCGACCAAGCCAGGAATATCTGCCAGAACGAAGCGCGAGCCCGTACCCATATCGACAATCCCAAGACCGGGATGCAGCGTCGTGAACGGATAATCAGCGATTTTCGGCTTTGCAGCGGTCGCACGACTCAGGAAAGTCGACTTGCCAGCATTTGGCAGGCCAAGCAGACCCGCATCAGCGATCAGTTTCAGACGTAACCAGAGGACGAATTCCTCGCCCTCTTCGCCTGGGTTGGAACGCCGCGGCGCGCGATTGGTCGAGGTCTTGAAGCGCATATTGCCCCAACCGCCATTGCCGCCTTCAGCAACCATGACGCGCTGGCCGACTTCTGTCAGATCGGCAATCAGGGTCTCGCGATCTTCTTCATAGATCTGTGTCCCGACTGGAACTTTCAACGTCTTGTCAGCGCCGCCGCGGCCATGGCGCTGTTTGCCCATGCCGTGCCCGCCGCGTTCGGCTTTGTGATGCTGCTGGTAGCGATAGTCGATCAGGGTGTTGAGCCCTTCTACAGCCTCGACATAAACATGCCCGCCACGGCCACCATCGCCGCCATCAGGTCCGCCGAATTCGACATAGGCTTCGCGGCGGAATGAGGCGCATCCATTTCCACCATGTCCGGCTTTTACGTAAACTTTGGTTTGATCGAGGAATTTCATAGCGCTCCCATAAGCGATCACAGCGGCAAAAGCGAGGGAGCGCTGCACGCTAACCTGTCAAGACTTCACGCAGACTTGAAATGCGCCTTATGGACTCCGTGCCAGAAAACGCGCCAAGATGTACCGCAAGCAGATTTTCTGGAGATTGATGATGAAACGCGCTTTACTGATTGCCGTCGCCGCATTCGCCTTTAGCGGCGCCCCAGCCATTGCCGGCGGAAACTCGGGATCAGGTTCAACACCGAGCAGCTCGAGCGCCAATTACGATCCGGTGGAAGAGTATCAAAAGGGAGTCGATGCGCTGCAGGCTGGTGAATATTCGAAAGCCGAGCGCGCGTTCAAGCGAGTGACGAAAGTTGCCAAGAAAGATGCCAATACGCGTTACATGCTCGGCCTCGCCCATTTTGGTCAGGAAGAATACAAGGCCGCCGCCAAATCGCTCTCCAAGGCCGTGAAATATGACGCCGAGCTTTATCGAGCGTATGGCAAATTGGGACTTGCTTATTTGCGACTTGATCAGAATGAAAAAGCGGAGGCGGTGATCAGTGATTTGCAGGCCGCGTCGACGGAATGCTCCGGCACGTGTGCCAGCGCCGACGAAATCGCCAGGGCAATTGCTGAGATTGAAAGCGCCAAGACTTCGACTTCTGCGATTGAAACTTCCAGCCTTGCTCCTTTGGCTCAGAATGTCAGTCTGGAAACCGGAGACCTACTTTATTCGGACGCGCTGCGCTTGATCAATCTCGCTGAATATGATGCCGCCATTGAAGAGCTGCGGGCTGCGGGGGCCATGTTGGGGCCACATCCGGACGTGCTGACCTATCTTGGTTTTGCGAACCGCAAGAAAGGCGAACGCGAAAAAGCGTTATCTTACTATTCCGCAGCGTTGAGAATTGATCCGGACCATCTCAGCGCGAATGAATATCTCGGCGAATACTATGTCGAGATCGGCGACATGGTGCGGGCTCAAACCCAACTTGATAAGCTTAACGCACTTTGTCCTTTCGGATGTGAACAGACCGAAGAGCTTGCCAGATGGATCGACGACGCGCGCGCGTGAAACATGTCTTTCTAGGCTTGGTTTTGATTGCTGGTCTCCCGGCGTGCCAAATTGAGTGGCATACGAGCGAACGTGTCACGGTTGAGATTGCTGCGCTAGATTGGTTGGACGATGCCGCCGATCCGATCGTGCACTTGACCACGCGCCCCGCGACTTGCCTGTCCGAACCTGAGGATCCGGCGGTGAGGAGAGGTGCGCTCTTATTCGGCAGTCCTGTTCTGTTAGGCGGTCAGGCGGCAAAGGCCGGTTTGAGTTGTGACGCGTGTCATAGAAATGGACGCGGCAATCCCGATTTCATCTTCACAGGCATATCCGGGCGGCCAGGGACCGCTGATGTCACTCATGGGCTATTCTCAAATATCCGTGCAGATCAGGTGTTCAATCCTGTCAATATTCCTGATCTCGCAGCAGATTCAGGCCGCGCCAGTGTCGATCGCGAGCTCGACGGCGTCTTGGAGGCATTCCTGACAGCCCAAATTGTTGAGGAATTTTCGGGGTCGGTGCCGACGCCACGAGTCGTTTCAGACCTCGCTGCCTATATCCGGTCTCTGGATGATCGAGCCTGTGCCGCCGATATGTCTGAGACGCAATCCTGGCAGACGGAAGTTTCGCATTTGCGAGCCGGGCTGAACGAGGACGTCGCAGCATCCGGCGCTTACATTGGCGCGATGCGCGCCGCATTAGGACGACTCCATGATCGCTTTCCTGCGCGCAAGGACGCCGCCCTGAGAGCGGACCTTGTGGCGTTCAGTCGGGCTCTGGTCTTGGGTGAGGATATTGTTGAGTTGCGAGCCCGGCTCGATACCCTTGTCATAGACTTGGCCGCAGCATCGGACCGGTCGCTCTATAGTCCTCGGATTCTGGCGGACGCGATGTTTAATGCCCAACCAGTTTCAAGGCCAGACTAGGCTCTGTTCCCTTTGTATAGCGGATGCATGGGCTTTTGCCACCGCGTGCCAGGCCGAACAGCTCTGTCTCTCCGACAGGGGTGAAACCAAGTTTCAGCAAGGTGCGCCCGGACGCCTGATTATCTGTGAAATGTCCTGACGAGAAGCGACTAATCGACAGATCCCGTTCTGCCCAACCCAGCATCGCTTGCGCGGCCTCAGTCGTATACCCCTTGCCCCACCAGGACTTGCCGAGCCAGTAACCCAGCTCCCATACATCCATTGGCAATAAACGCATGCTGACGCAGCCAATCACGTCATCCTCCGGCAGTGTCATCACCATAACATAGCAGGTGTCATTCTGCCACTTAGCAGGCACGTCTTGCAGCCAAGTCTCGGCTTCTGAGACCGTGTAAGGATGCGGCACCCGCCCAAGATTCCAGGAAATTTCCTTCTGGTTGAGATGGCGAGCAATTGCCGCGGCATCTTCGACGAAGGGCGGTCGCAAAAGCAGGCGCTCAGTTTTGAGGATAATCGGATCTGCCATGCGCGTTTCTACAGAGTCTCGCCTGCGGCAGCCTGTGTCGGCGCGCTGAGCATATAGCGCCAGGCCTCGTCTTTGCCGCCACGCGCCAAACTATAGAGCGGTCGCTCGCCAATTTTCTGAAACCCGAGTTTTTCGAGCACGCGTCCTGACGCCGGATTGTCCTTGAAATGCCCGGCTGTGAATTCCGAAACGCCAAATTCGCGAGCGCCCCAGGCCAGCAAAGCGGCTGCTGCTTCGGTCGCAACCCCTTTTCCTTGCACGGCCTTGTCCACCCAATAACCGATTTCCCAAGCGTCGCCGCTGGTGCGATTAAATCCGACAGAGCCAATCACACCAGCTTCGGCATGTGTGATCACAAATGCGTATTCTGAGTCCTGCTTGCGCGCTTTTTCGGTATAGGCGATCCAATCCAGCGCATCTGCCGGCTTATAAGGATGCGGAAGGCGCGCGAGATTGCGCGCCATACCTTTATCGTTCACACAACAGGCAATTTGCCGTGCATCTTTGGCCCGAGGCGGGCGCATTAGGAAACGCTCTGATTTGAATTCAAACGATCCAGCCATTTGAAATCTCCATCAGGGAGGCAAAGAAAAAGGGAGGCAGTGACCTGCCTCCCTTCGGAACTATTCGGCCACCCCTCGGCGGCCATGTCGGACCGCTCTATTCTGCTGCTTCCGCGAGCGGTGCCACTGACACATACTGGCGGTTGCCGCGCTTGCGCGTAAATTCGACTTTACCTTCGACCAGCGCGAACAGTGTGTGGTCTTTGCCCATGCCGACGCCGCGACCCGGATAGGTCTTGGTGCCGCGCTGGCGGATAATGATGTTGCCCGGAATCACGTGCTCGCCACCATATTTTTTGGTGCCAAGGTATTTAGGATTTGAATCGCGTCCGTTCTTTGACGAACCACCTGATTTTTTATGAGCCATATCCGGTCTCCAATCTGAGTTTCAGCTTATAGCCGAAACATTAGCCTTTCGCGAGCTCTTTAGCCTGGGCGACCCAGTCATTGCTCTCAAACTTACCTGCTGCGCCGATTTTCTCTTCGAGAGCATCAATGTCAGCTTTTTTCATTTTCGCGATTTGTGCGTAAGACGTAATGCCTTCCGCTTCGAGCTTGCCAGCAAACACTTTGCCGAGGCCCTTCATCTTTGTCAGATCGTCAGCTGCCGCAGGCGCAGCATCCTTCTTGGGCGCTGCTTTCTTGGCGGCAGGCTTTGCAGCCTCGTCCTTCTTAGCGGCAGGCTTTTTGGCTTCTGCCTTCGGCGCGGCTTCTGTTTTAGCAGCCTCTTCCTTTTTTGGAGCGGCTTTTTTCTTGGCCGGCGCCTTTTTACCGTCAGCGAGAATTGAGTCGATCGTGACGACGGTCTCGAGCTGGCGGTGTCCCTTTTTGCGTCGGTAAGTATTCCGCTGACGCTTTTTCATGATCAGGACTTTGGCACCCTTACGCTGTTCGGCAATCGTGCCGACAACGCTGGCGCCGGCAACCATAGGCTCGCCAATAGTGACCTTCTTATCATCACCGAGCATCAGAACGTCTTCGAACGTGACACTTTCACCTGCATCAGCGGTGAGTTTCTCAATGACGATTTCATCGCCTTCGGCAACTTTATACTGTTTGCCACCTGTCTTAATGACCGCGAACATGGCGCTCGTCCTTCTGGAACACAAAAAATAAAACTTTGGCCGCTGCCGATACCGGCGCGGGCATGAAGGCGCGGATAAACACTAAACAGCCCACAGAGTCAAACCCTCTAGCGCATGAAAATCAGGGCTTGATGAGAATATCTGCGAGGGCTAGGTCGTCGCTGATCGGAGAGGTGCCGGAGTGGCTGAACGGGACGGTCTCGAAAACCGTTGAGCGCGCAAGCGTTCCGAGGGTTCGAATCCCTCTCTCTCCGCCAGACGTATAGCCGAAGCGATGTCCCCATATGCCTCGGGAAACGATCAATAAGTTAACAAAAAAATGGCGAACGAGAAAACAACCCAGGGGTTTTTCAAGCTGATTTTAATCTGCTGGTTGTATGGTCATCAGAGTTAGAGAACCACATTAACCCCGCGCCAAATCCGAATGCCTCATTCAGTTATTTCCGATTCAGTCTTGTCCGGCGACCCGTTTGGGCTCGCGCGTCGGCTGCGGACAGCTGTTTGGGTTTATGACACAGACCACCAGCGGATCGCGTATGCGAATGAAGCGGCTTGCGACGTTTGGGGCGCGGAATCGGAAGCGGCGCTGCAAGCGCGTGATCTCTCGATCGGTATGTCCAAAATGGTCGAAAACCGGTTGCAGCAATTCCAAAATGACTTCGTAGAACGGGACGCGCGATTTGTCGAAACCTGGACATTGCATCCCAATGGAACCCCGGTCACGCTGGATGTCGTCTATACTGGATTCCGGTTGCCTGATGGGCGCATGGGGATGATGTGCGAGACACTGGGGGCGGCCGCGGAAACACCGAAAACGCTGCGCAGTGCAGAGGCTCTCCTGCACACCGACGTCGTGATTGCATTGTTCAGTAGCAAGGGCGATGCGCTTTACCAAAATCCCGCAGCGCACAGCATATTTGTCAGTACGGATATCCGTTTCAGTGATATCTTTGCTGACTCGACAGAGTTTGCTGATTTGCAGCGTGAATGGGTGTCAAATGGGGCCAGTCGAGGCGTAACGCGCATCCTCACGACCAAGGGCGAGCTTTGGTTCGATTTGAGCGTTAAACAATGCCTGGATGCCGCGACCGGCGAGCCGGCGCTATTGGTCACCGGATTCGACGTCACCGAGCTTAAAAATACCCGCGACAAAGCGCACTACCTTGCTGCGCGCGATCAGCTGACCGGGTGCTATAATCGCTTCTACATTCAAAACCGTATGGCGGAGATAAAAGAAAGCACCCGCGAGATGGACTATGCCGTCCTGTTTCTCGACATCGATCACTTCAAGGCTGTGAACGATACATTCGGGCACGAAGCCGGTGATACGGTTTTACGGACAGTTGCAGACCGATTGCGAGGGCATGTCGGCTGCGACGATATCGTCGCGCGTATGGGCGGCGACGAATTCGTCGTCCTGTTACGGCGTGTGTCGAGTGAGCACGATCTGTCGCGTCGCCTTGTTGAAATACAGGCCAACCTTCATCAGGCGATCGAATTTGGTGAGCTTCGTCTGGACGTGACGACCAGCATTGGCAGCACTCTGGTTGCCGGCGACAGCGACGCGGATTGGTCGGATGTATTCAAGGAAGCGGATCTGGCGCTCTATCATTCAAAACGCGGGGGACGTGACCAGTTTACGGTCTATGATGATTCCATCGGCGCCAGCGCGATCGAGCGCAACTGGCTCGAAGCTGAAATTATGCGTGCGATCCAAACTGAAGCCTTCTGTTTGCACTACCAGCCCCGTATCGATCTCAAGACCCATAAAGTTGTTTGCGTTGAAGCGCTGCTGCGCTGGAATCACCCTGAGCGCGGCTATATTTCGCCTGGAACATTCATTCCCGTCTGCGAAGATATGGGGGTCATTGATCAAGTCGGGATCCAGGTTTTCGAAGCCGCCTGCCGACAGCTGAAGGCGTGGCACCAGTCGGGCTTTGATGTTCGGTTGGCGATCAATGTGTCGCCAAAACAGTTTCAGCACGAAGACTTCATCGACTTGTGTGCACAAACGGCAGCTGATCCCGATGTGCCAGTTTCCAAGGTCGAGTTGGAGATTACTGAAACCTCGCTTGTTGGAGACGATGAGCAAGTTGCGGAGCGCATCAGCCGGATCAACGATCTTGGGTTTAAGATCGCGCTAGATGACTTTGGCACCGGTTATTCCAACCTGGCGCATATTTCGCGTTTCGCAGTCGATTGCATCAAGATTGATACCAGCTTCACCGCGCAGCTGCCGGAATCTGGACCACTCATTCGTCTGATTTTCGCGCTGGCCAAGCAAATCAATGCCAGCATTGTTGCCGAAGGCGTTGAGACCGTCGAACAACTCGACTGGCTCAACGACCGTGGCTGCGACCAAGTTCAAGGCTTCTTGTTCAGTAAGGCTCTAGCGCCGGACCAATTGGAATCGGTTTGTGAAACCATCGAGACCCAATCATTCGCGACGCGAAAAATGAAGCAGCGCACGGCGGAGAAAACGACTCGCGGACATTGGGTCTGATCTCCATTGGTTTCGATCGGGCTATTCGGCTGCCCAAACCGAAATCGGATCAACCCTGGTGCCATTTACAAAAGTTTCGATATGCACGTGCGGCCCGGTGCTTTTGCCGGTATTGCCAACTTCTGCGATCAATTGGCCTTTGGTCACCTGTTGTCCTGTTTCAACGCTATAGTCGTTCAAGTGAGAGAACAGGGTTCGAGTTCCCGCAGCTGTGTCCAGAATGACGACTTTTCCGTAGTTGGGCTTGCCGTCATAGAGGTCGGTTGCGGTGATGATGACGCCATCAGCCGGCGCGCGAATAGCGGTGCCCGTTGGCGCCGCAATATCCACGCCGTTATGCACGCGCGTACTTCCATCACGAAAGGGATCAAATGTCTTGCCGAACGGTGCAGTGAGACGGCCCGTGACCATTTCCCCAATGGTTAGGGTCTGCGACATGTCTGGCGCCTTACCGGCTGGATCAGCATTGGCGAGATTAGCGAATCCGACGCCGCTTGAAAGTGCGATGGCCGTCGCGGCGCAGACCAGGCTAACACGATCTCGGTTTCGCTTGATCACGGGCTCTGATCCGGCCAATATGCTGGTAATTCTCATCTTTTCGTTCCTTAAGCGTTGGGTTGAGAAGGAGGCGGCCGGGTATTGCCGTACCCGGTTCGCCGTTACGTGAAGTGCTTTCAACAGAGTCTGCGCATAGGCGCTTCGCACCTGATGAGGCCGCTTTCTCAAAATCGCCCCATCGCATTGCAGTTCGCAAGCCTGTACCCACTTGGCGAACGCCGCGTGGGAGAATGGCGAGAACCAGAGCAGCGCCATTACGGCTCTCAAGATCAGTCCGGCTTCATCATCGCGCCGCGCGATATGCGCCCCTTCATGCTGCGCGATATAGTGCAGTTCCGTCTCGGTGAAGCGTTCAAAATACGCGACGGGGAAAACAATACGCGACTGGCTCGGCCTGCCAAACGGTGTCCACACGAACGGCGTCTCTGCGATTTCGGAAGCGCCCACTCGAAACTCCTTCAGCGGCACCAGAAAGGCTGGATTTTGGGCGATCCAGCGGACCCGCGAACGACCAATAAACAGTCGCGCCAGGTGCAATACCGCGCCCGTTAGGTAGGCGACGAGCGCGAAGGAGAGTGCTGCGCGCCAGTCAAGGATCGGCACTTGCGTTTCGAATTGGGTGCGCAGCCCGACAAGTTCTTGCGCCACAATGCCCTCCGGATGGAGCGACACCCCTTCAGCCAGGATAGCTGCTTCCTGCGGCGCCAGAAGCGCGACGCTGAAGCCGATAAACGGGGTCAGAAGAGCGCCGAGAAGGCATGCGGCCCAGAGCGATGACCAAGCCTGGTTTTGTGGATAGATCAGCGTGAACAAGCGCGCCCCGAAATACCAGACCGCACTGGCAAGCCCGAGCGTTGCAAAGGATAATACAAATAAAAACAAAGCTTACGCCTCCGGTTCCGTGCGCGCTGCTTCGGCTTGCAAATAGGCTTCGAGTTCGAAGAGTTCCGCGTCCGTCAGGATTTCACTTTTTACCAGATTGGAAACCGGGAGCGGCCCGTCCAGGCCCAGAACGCTCTTCGCAAACGTTTGGATCAAGCCCGCGAGTGTCGGGACCTTTTTCAGTTTTGCGCGATAGATATTGAGACCATGAACGTCTTTGATGCTCAACATTTCCTTGCCGACCATGCGTTCTATTGTTTTGCGTGTCGAAGACCGACTCCAGTTCAATTCTTCGCCAAGCTCAGCATGAATTTCGCCGACACTTTTAGCGCCGTCGCGCCATAGCATTTTCAAAATCGAGAGTTCTGGAGGCGTTGGGTTCATGTCGCCTTATGGTGACAACTGTCACCAGTCGTCAAGTAAAATTCCGTTACACTTGCGTCAGGGTCCTGAACGGCACAGCTTTACGGGGCGATAGAGGCGATCTCAGTATCTGAGCCGTCTTCTGCAATATCAGCATCTTCCGTTGGGGTCAGACGCCGAATGCGGTCGATCTCTGCTTGCGCTTCGTCTTCCTGACCGAGTTCCAGCAGGGCCTCTACGCGCAATTCTCTGACTGGAATGTTCGCGGGGTCCTGCTCCAGCAGATTATCAGCCGTTTCGAGGGCGTCTGCATACTTTTCGAGCGAAACTTGCACGGCGACCAGTTGCTGGATGATTTCAGCATCATTCTCTTCGCTCATCTCGGTCAATTGCAGCAGCGTTTCTTCGGCTTTCTCGGGATTTCCTGAGGCTTCATGAACGCGCGCCAATGCCGTCAGGATAGAGGCGTCATTCGGTTTCAATTCGGAGTAGCTGCTCAGGACCTGCTCTGCTTGCTCATGGTCGTCCATTGCCAGCAGATGATCGCTTAGCTCGAGCGTGATCTTGCGGCTTTCCGGGTTGAGCGCCAATGCAGACTGGAAGGCAGCAAACGCCTCGTCATTAGCCTCTTCAATCGCCAATGCGCGCGCCTTGTAGAGCCAGAAAAGGGGGCTTTCCGGGTTCTTTGTCAGCAATACGTCGAGGCGCTCGGATGCGGTTGCTGCAGATCCCTGGCGGTATTCATATCGCGCAAGCGCGAAGGCCGCGGGCTGAGTATAGATTGATGTTTCCGGCAGTGTTTCAGCCACTGCGACAGCGGCGTCCATCTCATCTGTGGCAAGCTGCAGAAGCAAGCACATATAGGCGTGACGCTCGCTTGTTTCGCGTGCCGCACAGGTCTCGTCACGGGTTTCCGGGGTCGGCGGTCGAATGACGCCACTTGCTTCTTGCAGCGCTATGAGGAGAATCGCCTGCTCGGTCGACATTCCGACATTCTCCATGGTGCGGATAATCTGACGTGCCGCACGGGGGCGTTCCGAAGCCATCAAATTCACTGATCGGGAGAATAGAATGTCAAAGTCTTTGGACGCCTCGGCGCTCGCGTCTCTGAACATTGGCAAGGCGGTTTCGAAACGACCAAAAGAGAAATTATACTCCGCCCATTCCTTCATCGCTGCGGCGCTGCCAGGGGCTAGCGCAAGCGCCCGCTGATAGTCGGCTTCGATTTCTTCGGTCGGGTAGGTGCCAGCTCGCGCTTTCGCGGTGGCAAAGCGCCGCCAGGTTGGTCCGCTATCCGGGCGGAACTGAATCGACTTGTCGAATGAGTCGATGGCATCTTCATAGGCATTCAGGGCCATTTGAGACTGTCCGAGAAGCGATAGTGATTTGCCCTTGCGCGAGCTGCTTGTGATGTCGACGGATCGTTCAAAGACGCGGATGGCTTCTTCGTGCTGACCCGTTTCCGCAAGCAGTATGCCGTAATTCACATAGCCCGGATTATGATTGGGATTGGCCGCTACGTGAATCGCATAGGCGTTGATCGCAGCGTCAGTATCGCCGGCACCGCGATAGGATTGAGCGTAAGCGAATGAGCTGCCATGCTCGATACGCTGTTCGGGCGATAGAGCGGTCAGGACACTTAGCGCCTCTTCGTGGCGTTTCCGTTTGGCCAGAAGTTCACCAATATAGGCCTCAAATTTTGGCCGCTGGTCCTGGTTGGCATTTCGGAAAAAAAGCGTCGAACGCAGCTTTTCAGCGGTGAGCGGCGCCAAGTCAGTATCTTGGACCAGAGCGACCAGGTCGGCCTGGAAGTCTTCATCGAGATCACTCGCAACGGTGCGCTCAATCTCTTGCTGGTCGTCAGAAGATATTGTCCGAACAATGCCGGTATCATCATCGCTTCTGACCATAATCTCTGCAGTCAGGGCAAGACCGCCAATAGCGAGCGCAAGCCCAGCCAGGACGGGGGCGGAAAAGAAAGGTGATTGCTCATGCATGTGCAAGACCCTTGTCTGTCAGGCTTTCGACCAAGCCCTTTTGCTGGACATTCTGGATTTCAATTCCAGGGCGACCATTGACTTCCAGCACGAGAGGACCGCGGTCCTGATCGATGCAGATATCAACGCCGATATAGCCGAGCGGGATAGCTTCCGCGCAGGCTTTGGAGATCTCGATAATTTCGCGCCATTTGGGAATTTTGAAGCCGATCAACTCAGCGCCCGTATCCGGATGTGCGTCAGTATTGGTGCCGCGCAGCGCAGCATTGGTAACTTTGCCAGTCTCAATATCAATTGCCAGACCTACCGCACCCTGATGCAGGTTGGCCTTGCCGCCCGACTTTTCCGTTGGCAGGCGCAACATGGCCGAAACCGGGCGCTGTTTGTGCAGGATCACGCGAATATCAGAGAGGCCGAAATCGGACAGGCTGCTAAGGCCTTCATGCTGGGTCAGCAGAGGTTCGACATAAGCATAGTCTTCGTCACCGCTTTGCGAGAATGAGCCATTGAGGATCTCGCCGACATGCCGAGACATGTCTTCTGGCGTGCGGGTCTTGCCGCCAGCAGTGATGAAATTCTTGCCGTCACGACCGCGAATAATCATGATGCCATTGCCCTGGGAGCCGCGATTTGGCTTCAAGGCGAAAGCGCCGAGGTCTGACAAGGTTTGCATGAATTCCGGCAATTCCCGGAAGGATTTGCAATCCGCATAGGTTTTGGCGACAGGAACGCCGGCGCCTTTCAGAACGTCTTTGCTGCTTAATTTATCGGCGGCCAGGTCGAGCAATTCCGTTGAATTTAGCTGGTTCACATAATTTCGGTTGCGCGAATTCATGCCGAGCACGGGTCCATTGCCGAGGATTGAGCGGAAACGCACATATTCCTGAAGGCGCATTCCAGACCATTGTCCGATCGACAACTGAACCGCGAGAACCAGCAGCAAGAGCTCTGGCATCAGCGCAAACAGGCCCTGCAACATGACAGACGAAAACACGATATAGCATGCGATAATCGTGACGACAGTTCCGACCCCCGTCGTCACCATGCCTTTCCAGTCGCTTTCATCGAGCATGTTGTGAATACGCTCAGCCAGGAATGAAATAATCACCACTGGGAAGAGCGCCAGGATGCCAAATTGCAGGCTGGAACGCCCACCGAGCCAAAGCAAGACACCGATAAACAGCACCGTACAGATTGTAATCACCGCGGCTAATCGCGGTATTTTCAATATATTGAACGAGTTAAAGTAAGCGAGCATCAACACGGCAAAAGCAACAATGCCAGAAAAAGTCGCAAGTCCGAGCCATAGTCCGGTGCTCATACAGGCCGCTGCGATCAGCATTGGCATGAAGATACCAAATGTCTGGATGCCGACGACGCTGCGCAGGAAAATCGTAACCAAGGCGGCGAGCGGGAACATCAGGAACACGCCGATCATTTCTTCCGGCAGACCTGTCAATTGCATCAAGCGAGCAGCGTTGAAGCGATTGAGCACGGGCTCACTATCTTCAAATTCAAACAGCGCAGGCGACTGGCTGATCGGCGAAATCGTGAAGCGATAATCGAAATTGATATTCTTGGTATGTCGGAACAGGGCATGATCGCCTGTATAGAGGCGAAGATAATTCTCAGGCAGTCGCGCAAAATAGCCATTGGTAGGATCGAATGGCACCCAGCGACCTTCGATCAGGACTTCGATCCATTGATGCGAAGTGCGCTTTGAGCCCTCATTCATGATCACACCGCCCACAAGGCGGGCGGGAATGCCATTTGAACGCGCCAAAGCAACGAACAGGCGGCCTTTGCCATTACAGCTAGCACGACCCAGACGCAGCGCCGTGAGGGCGTCGGTAAAGCCCTTGAAAGGCGCGCCTTCAATGTCTTGATAGGTGTAATTGTAAATCGCGTTGAGAACCGGCACCAGTTCGCGGCTATCATCGGGTTGAATAGACGACCAGAGATCGCGGATTTCAGGGTGATTGACCTGAATACCTTCCTCTTCGATCAGATATTGCGAATATTGCTCAGGCAGAAATTGCGGGACCTGAAGAGACTGATCGAGATCATAAGTCAGCTCTTTTGACGTGATCAGGGCGTGATACCTGATATCCCGGCCCTGATCGCCGGACCACATCCCACGCCGGCCTGATCGATCGGTTTGATCATCGAACTGCAATTGGCCGGACAGAATATTCTCTCGAATGATGTCCTGGCGCTCGTCGCCGGCAGGCAAAAACGTTGTCACATCGACATCTCTGTCATCGCCGACAAAACTCATAGACAGCGAATAATCGTACATTGTGACAGCGCGCAGCTGGTTCAAAAGCGTCGGTGCGCTGTTCAAATGCCAGATCGATAGCACAGCGCAAATTGCGATGAGCCATGCGCTCGGGTGTCGCACAAATGCGACCAGACGTGATTGCCAATTCATGTCGAGTGTCTAACCCCACCTCGGATCGTTTTAGATCGGCCGTCCTCTTTTGGGTTCAGTTACCAAACTTCTCTTTTGGCAACCAACGGTCCGATTAATCGATATTAACCATCAAGCCGCGCGCAATACTCCAATCACTCACGCTTGGCGACTCCTTTTTGTTTCGTCTTCAATGATGGAGAAAATACGACCAAAGGGGGGCGGGGTCACGCTTAACCCCCCTTAATTATTAGCAATATTCCTGCAGTTTCCGTCTCAGGATCTTGCCGATCGGGTTTTTGGGCAGCTCTTCAATGAAGTGGACCCGGCGTGGAACCTTGTATCCCGTCAGGTGATTCCGGCAGTGTGCGAGCACTTCTTCGGCTGTCAGGGCACCGGGTTGAGCAACGACAAAAGCGTGCAGCTCTTCCGATGCGGAATCGACGCGAATCCCAGCACTGGCGGCCTCTGCAACCCCGTGGCAGGTGGCCAGGATCTGGTCAATCTCGTTTGGGAAGACGTTGAATCCACTGACCAGAACCATGTCTTTGCAGCGATCGACAATGTGCAATTCGCCATTCGCATCAAACCGGCCCATGTCGCCCGTTTTGAACCAATCGCCGTGATACGCGGCGTCTGTTTCTTGTTCGCGACCGAGATAGCCTTGCATCACTTGCGGACCCGAAATCAGGATTTCGCCAACAATATCCGGCGTGTTCGTGACGGCATCATTGTGCAAAATGCCCACATCGGTTCCTGGCAAAGGCAGTCCGGCAGACCCCGGCGACGTGCTTTTGGAATGGTCACGAACAGCAATCAGCGTCGTTGCTTCGGTCATGCCATAGCCTTCGACAATGTTGGAGCCTGTCGCCTGCATCCACTTTTTCGCGGTATGATCATGCAAAGCCGCCGCGCCAGAAATCGTCGTCTTAATGCAACCGCCATGCTCCTGGAACCAGTCCTCTTCGAGGAGCTTTTCGAACAAAGTGTTCACACCCGGGAAGATGTCAGGCTGAAATTTCTTGAACGCAGTTTTCATATTTGTCAGCGGCCGCGGATTCGGAATCAGTACCAGATGGCCGCCATTGGTGATCGCGATCACCGAGGCCAGCATCCCAAACACGTGATAAACCGGCAGAGCCAGCAACATGGATTGGTTCGGCGTCGTCAAAAGACTCGGGCAGGCGCCAGCAAACTGAGCGATATTGCTCATCAAACCATTCTCAGTCAGCCGAACGCCTTTCGAGACGCCCGTTGTGCCGCCGGAATACTGATAGATACTGTCGCGGTTCGGATCCAACGGTGCGACATAATCGAAATTTCTGGCATCGGGCTCCGGAGCATTGGCGAGAATATCATTCAGCGTTCTATGTGGCCCCTGGAAGGCGCGATCGAGTTTCTTGACCTTGCGCAGCAGGAAATTCAGCACACCGCGCGTCATCGGATTGAAGAAATCTGTGACCGAGATCGAAATCACCTGGTCGACATTTGTGCCGTCAATCGCTTCTTCCATCATTTCGGAGAAAATCGTCGATCCGATCAAGCACCGCGCCTGACTATCCTTTAACTGGCGCCGGGTTTCGGCTGCTGTGTATAGCGGATTAACATTGGTGACGGTCAGGCCAGCGAGAAATACGCCGAGCATACTGACAATGTAGGAGCTGCAATTCGGCGACTGGATGGCGACAACATCACCTTGCTCATAACCGAGATCCTGGCGCAGATAATTTGCCAAGGCCTGCGCCGATTTGATTGCTGTTTTGAAGTCCGTCGTCTCAGTATGTCCGGTTGGCAGCGCTGTCGTCAGAAACGGATAGTCAGCGTATTTTTCCTGGGCGACGATGATTTTCTCATGCAGTCGGCCTGGATTGAGGTCGACGCGCGCGCGGGAAGATGGAGCAGTATTCGAGTAATGTGGAACAGCCATTATATGCCTCTATTGGGAGCATAAGTTATGTAGCTGGTTGAGCTTTGAATCCCGTTACGGTTGTTCTGTGAATTTTACTGAATTGGCCTAAGATTTGGCAGCTTTTCGAGCCTTTTGGTTGGCTTCACGCGTGGCCAGGTAATCGTCCAACTGCCTTGCCGCCATTGGTGATAGAGGACGATCAACAATCTCTTCGTTCAAGGCGCGGAGCATGTCTTCGCCGGTAACCTTCTTGCGGCCTTTCTGCGTCACGCGGGTGACATAGATTGAACGCATGATTTCGGCGCCGGATTCGTCTGACCAGGTGTGCCACATCTCGACATAGTGATCGCGCCAACCGACGACGCGCGTCTGGATTTGTAATTTGCCCTTGGGGACACGCGGCTGTTTGCGTGTCTGGATGGAACTCAGCACTACCGGGACCCAGCCCTGGCGGCGGACAATGTCGGACATCTTGGTCTGAATGAAAAACCTGACCAGAGAAATATCGATATAGGACGGCACACGGGACGGTAGAAGATTGCCATCTTTGTCAAAATCTGAACGGCGCGGTTGAAACGTATATCGCGTCCCCTCCCAGACGTTGGCGTCGCGCGGTTCACGAAAGGTTCGAAACACCGTCAATAAAAGCGTTAGGAAAAGATCCATAATACTATACGTGCATCACTTAAGCAGGTGCTTGAAAAACGACAGACTAGCGCGTTAACACACCGATCGTAAACGAATTAGTTGCAAGTCCAGAACTCAGAAAGAGTTTCATCCTCATGCGTGCAGCATCGTATCTTATTTTGGGCGGCGGACCGGCCGGGCTGACAATGGCTCGAATGCTGAAAGACCGCGGCGTAAAAGATGTCACCATCCTCGAGGCATCCGGGAAAGTTGGCGGCAAGTGCTTATCAAGTGAAATTGGCGATCATGTCGTCGAATTCGGAACATGCTATGCGATCTGGTCGCACCGCTATGTGCTGAAGCAAATGAAGAAGCTTGGCATCCGCCGCAATTATCTGAAGGCGCAGCGCATCGATGATCAGGAGCTGCTCGATTATATCAAATCGGGGAGCGGGCCGGCCTTTCCCGTGCAAGTGCTCAAATATGCCTGGCTTCGATGGCGCCTGATTGCGCGCGCCAATAAAGGCGATCCGGGCGTCAATGCAGTTCTCTCAATGCCGACCAGCGAATGGCTGCAATCGCAAAATCTCGGCAAGATCGAGAACATGATGCACCGTGTCGTGACATCAATCGGCTACGGATACCTTGATCGTGTTCCCCTGGTGCATGCCATGCGCTGGGTCGATATCGATATGCTGATCACCGGCTTGATCAAGTTTACGGTGATGCCGGAAGGGGGGTGGCAGCATTTCTGGAATCGGTTCGCTGAGCCGCTCGATGTGCGCCTGAACCAGACGGCGGCGCGCGTGAAACGGCTTGAAGACGGTATCGAGGTGCTGACCCAAGACGGTGTCGCCTATCAGGCGGATTACCTGGTTAATACGATCCCGCTGGATGAGTTTGGTATGATGACCGACCTCACCGAAGCCGAAACGAAAGTTTCTCAGGCTATTCACTGGGCCGGCTATACGACAACGCTGCTGTCGGTAGAGTCCTGGGCGCATACCGCCCCCGTAAACTCGTGGAGCGATACCTGCGCCAATGATGCGAAAGACGGGCAATTGTTGTTTTCGCGCTATGAATGCGATGATGAGAATGATCGGGTCTTATTTTCAGTCGGCCAGTCTTCTGCGGCTTATTCGCCCGACGAACTGACTGAACTTGCCGTATTCAGTGCGCAGGAACGCGGTGCAGTTGATCCACGTATCGTGCAGCAAGTGATCTGGAAATATATGCCGACTTATGCATCTGAGGGCATTCGAGATGGGCTCTTGCAAACGATGATTGAAATGCAGGGTGAGCAGCGAACCTATCATACCGGTTCGAGCTTTTCACACGAAGCGGTGTCCACGATCTCGACGTTTAATGCCCGTTTGCTCGCAAAGGTAATGTCTTGATCGCCTGACCTTCGCTTTGAACATGTTTGGATGGCACGACTGCGACCAGATTCACAGATTTCTCGCCATCCAGATCTTCGCGATACTGTCCGCCAAGATTCTCAATATGAGTTGCCGACATATAAGACGCATAAGCGTCAAGCGTCACTTCTGAATCCTCGTCGCGCGTGATGACCGCTTTGTCGATGGCGGGTTTGGTCTGCGCGCCGTGTACACCGCGAACCACGAAACAGATCGAGTCTGACCCATCTGGCATGGCCCGAACATGCATGGACAGCTTGCCGGCATTACCGACTGTGCGATGCGCTTTCAGGCACATTTGGCCGAGCGCGCGGGTCAATGAGCCGCTGGCAGAAGACTTGACCAGAAGGTCTTCAGGGATGGCGTCAATAACATTGCGAAGCGTGATGTCATCCAAGTCTGATTGTGCCATCTCAGTCAGCTCTTCGCTGAATATTTCGCGCAGCTTGACCATTTCGGCATCGACCAGATGGGCATTGTCATCGACCGAGTGGCGCGTCATGGATGACATTAGCCGCTCAAGATCCTTTGAGGCATTCATGATCAGATTGGCCAGATTGCCGAGCTCTTCATCATCAAAGCGAATCCGCGAGTCTGGCTGCAATAGCCGCGCATATTTCATCACAGTCTTGATCAGATAAATCACTTCACGAGAGATCGATTCGAAGAAGGCTGATTTGGTTTGCAGCGCTTCTTCTGCTTGTTGTCGCGAGCGCAGGATAGTGTGCTGGCTTTCAACCAGAGAGCTGACATCCTCGATCAATTCGATTCGATCATCCTCGACACCATTAAACTCAGTTTGACGAAAATAGCGCCCTTGCCAGAAGTGGAAACCTTCGCGGGTCACACTGCCTTGTGTAAGCGCGGCGCGGTTTTGTTCCATCGTCGAGTTTGAGAAAACAACTTCGCCCGTTTCATCTTGGATTTCCAAGCCAATCCCGAGCGTTTTAACCGCTGACTCCAGACGTCCTTTGGAAAGTTCGAGACCCAAACGGACGCGAAGCATTTCGACCGTGTCGTGATATTTCAAATGCGCCATATAGACCATGGTCACGCCAAGCGTACCGCCCATCGCTGCGGTGATCAGCGCAGCTGCACTATCAATAAAGGCCAGCGAAAATACTGTGACTGGCAAGGCGCCAGCGAGGAAACGCGCCGACATGCCGGCATTCGAACCGAGACATGCCGCCGCTGCTGCGCACATGCCAGTGGCGAGTGCTGCAAGCGTGATGTTCGCGGCAGGGTCAGGACCTGCAAAAATCAGACAGCTTGAAGCCCACCAGGCGCCGAACAGGAAATTGTTGCGGGCGCCTTTCTTGAGGAACCCACCAGACAGTTTCACCCCTTTGGGGACAGACGCCATCGCGACGGCGCCCTTGTACTGATAGAAAGAGAAGAACAGGATCGGCGCCCACCAGATCAGGGCGAGCCACCAGAATGTGAACTGCATGAAGATCAGTGTAACCGCCGTACTGTTGATGGCAGTAATCAAAGCCAATGGCTTCATCACCTGGGCAAGCTGGTCAAACAATTCGCGCAAGACAAGTTGCCGCAATCGACCGTCTGGAAGTTCCAGAGTCCCGTGTACGATACTATTATAGACTGACTTGGTCGAAATGCGCATGTTGGCTTCATGACATAGATGTCTTGAAAAACTGGTCGTGCGGCGTGCCAATCTGATTTCAATTTCTTGAGAAACGATCAATCAAGCTTTCCAAAAGGTAAACCGGTAAAATTTGCGCAGGTTCGGTAATAGAAAAGAAAGCCGGCACCATCATGGGTGGCGCGCAATCTGCTTGTTTCGGCGGAATCAGAATGGTTTGCGGCGAAACACCGCAACCTATAAAATATTGTGGGGATACTCTACTATTCGCGTGTGAAAGCGGTAGAAGGACTGATCTCTCAAGACTTAGGAAGAATTCCATGGCGGATGATAAAGTGCAAATCTATGAAATGATGAAAGCGTTCTTCGAGCAGAATGTGCCTTATGCCAAACATACCGGCATAGAACTTCTGGTGATCGCCGATGGTCATGGCGCGGCGCAATTGCCAGACCGCCAGGAGACCCGAAACCATATGGGTTCTCAGCATGCTGGCGCTCTGTTTACGCTGGCCGAAGCCGCCTCAGGCGCGGCGTCTGTCTCTTTGTTTGCGGACAAGGTTGCGACGGTGAAAGCCGCTATCACGGAAGCGAAAATCAACTATTTGCGGTCGGCGCGGGGCCCAATCCACGCTGAAGGAAAGTTGCGCCAGCCAGGCGCAGAAATTCTCGCGACATTCAATCAAGATGGTGTTGTTGAGTATATGGTCGATGTTTCCCTAACTGACTCAAAAGATCGTGAAGTCTGCACGATGGACGTCAAATGGACGATCAAGTCGAACCTGCCCAAGGGCTAAGCGACGCATCTCTGAGGGTGGCCGCAGAAACCAATCTGCTTATCGGCGGCACCCTCGCATTTCTTTTCCAGTTGAACCGTTCTATGTCGCGAAGAACACTCACTTCGGGCGGGAGCCGGCAATGGACAAGAAACCTGTAAACGATCACGCGCTGGATCAGATCTGGCGGCAAGGGCGGTCATATAATGGTTGGACGCCGGACAATGTTCCGGAGACCCTGATCAGGGCAACATATGATCTGACCAAGATGGGCATGACCAGCGCGAATTGTTCGCCCGCACGTTTTGTATTTCTGCAATCTGCGGAGGCCAAGGCTCGTCTGAAACCACATTTGATGGATGCCAATGTTGATAAAACTCTATCGGCGCCATGGGTGGTTATTATTGCGCATGATCTTGAGTTCCATGAAAAGATTCCAGAGCTTTTCCCGCACAATCCCGGCGCAAAAGACTGGTTCGCCGAGGAACAGAACCGACACACCACGGCGTTTCGAAACGGTACGCTGCAAGGCGCCTATTTGATGCTTGCGGCGCGGGCGCTCGGACTTGATTGCGGACCGATGTCGGGGTTCAATAATGATGGGGTGGACGAGGAATTTTTCCTCGGGAATGACACGACCAAAACGTGGCGGTCCAACTGGCTATGCAATATTGGTCACGGCGATGATGCAACCATCTTTGAACGCAGCCCGCGACTGAGTTTTGAAGACGCGTGTCTGATTCTGTAAACACACCGGGATGATTGTTTTAGCGATCCATACAGCGGGCCCAGCTTGCGATCTGGCCGTTCTGCGCGATCATGCCATTCTGTCGGAACGTCAGGAAGCGATGATCCGGGGGCAGGACGCACGCCTCCCACAGCTGGTTCAGGATGTCCTCTCAGATGCAAGTCTGAAACTGGACCAAATTGATCGCCTTGCAGTGGTGACGGGTCCGGGGTCCTTCACAGGCATTCGTGTTGGTGTTGCTTTCACGCGTGGTCTCGCCATGGCGACCGGGAAACCTTGTATTGGCGTTACATCGATGGAGGCCGCTTTGCCTGCTGGCCAACAAGGCTCCGCGATTGTCGCTCTCCCGGCTCAGCGACGCGCCCCGGATATCACTTACTGGACGCAAACCTTCAGAACCGGCATTGCAACAGCCCCAGCATCTGAAATGGCAGTCCAGGACTTGATCCGTTTGCTGCGCGACCGCCCGCATATGGTTTACGGAGATGTTGCTGCGCTTGAATCGCATTTGCCTGGCATCGCAACCCATCCCGCCACGCCGAATGCGGTTCGTGCTGGACAGCTCGCCATAACCCTCGATCCAGAAAACCGTATGGCGCGGCCGACTTATGTCCGCGCGCCGGATGCTGCGCTTCCCAAAGTCAAGCCGAGCAAATGACCGGCGCGACCCTCTTGTCGCGCGGCGATACTGGGGCGCTGGCAGATTTGCATGCCGCCGCGTTTCCGGCTCCGGAGGCCTGGTCAAGCAAAGCGATCAGCGAGCTCCTATCGCTACCGACGACGCGCGCGATGGGGATGATCAAAGACGAGATGCTCCAGGGAATGCTCATCGTTCAGTTCGTCGCGGGTGAGGCTGAGATTTTGACAATGGCGACCGCTCCCATCTCCAGACGGCGCGGATTGGCCGGCCAGTTGCTCAACGCGTTGGAGCAGAGACTGCGCCCAGCGGGTCTGACCAAATGGCTGCTCGATGTCGCGGCAGACAATGTCGGCGCGATCGCCTTCTATGAGAAATGCGGCTTTCAAGTCGATGGTCGACGCTCTAACTACTATAAACGCCTTGAAGGCAAACGGGTTGACGCCATCTTGATGTCGAAGCCGGTGGGTGGACAGATCACCAAGTAAACCGTTAGAGGAGGGCCTATGGACCGTTTGGAAAAACTCTGCGCCGAAAAAGGCCTCCGCATGACCGAGCAGCGCAAAGTTATTGCGCGTATTCTGTCGACGTCAGACGATCATCCTGATGCCGAAGAGCTGCACCGCCGTTCGAACGCTGTGGACAAGAATATCTCGCTCGCGACCGTCTATCGAACGGTAAAGCTGTTCGAAGAATATGGCATCATTGAAAGCCATGATTTCGGCGATGGGCGCGCGCGTTACGAAGAAGTTCCGGATGAGCACCACGACCATCTGATAGATGTGAAGTCAGGCAAAGTGATTGAGTTCCACAATGAGGAAATCGAGCGCCTGCAAATCGAGATTGCCAAGGCCCACGGCTATAAGCTCGTGGACCACCGCCTCGAGCTCTATGCTGTGCCGCTCAAAGACGGCGAAGACTAGACCATCGTGAGCCGATCAAGTCCGTATCTGATAGCAATGACCGGCGGATCAGGCTCGGGTAAATCGACAGTCGCTGAAGCCCTGGTTGAATTCTGCCAGAAAACCGGCGTCGTGATTTTTCACGAGGATGGCTATTATTGGCCGATGAACCATTACGGCCCTGCCGATAGCGAAGAACAACGCCAGGCGATTATTTCCCGGGTCAATTATGATGACCCGATCAGTAAAGAAACGCATTTGATGGCCCGTCAGCTCGCGGATCTGAAAGCGGGTCGGACGATTGAGCAGCCGATTTACGATTATGATCGCCACGATCGCAGCGACGATACGCTGACAATTGAGCCAACCTCGATCATTATCCTGGAAGGCATTCACGCGCTCTCTATTCCGGAACTGAAGCCGCTGATCGATTTGTCTATCTATGTTGATACGCCAGATGATTTGCGCCTTGCGCGTCGTCTCAGGCGCGACGTGGTTGAGCGTGGTCGAAGCGTAGAAAGCGTCCTGGCGCAATATCTGGGAACAGTCCGCGCGGCGCATTATCGCCACACGTTCCCGGCCATGTTTGAAGCTGACCTGGTGATCGCGGATGAAGGCTTGCCGGCATATGGTCAGGTGCGGGCTGGCGCCGACGCGATTGCCCGCATGCTGGCGCCAATTATGGACCGTCTGCGATCCGAAGGTGTGGTCTGAGGCTTTTCGGGCTAAGCTATGAGCGATGACCAGAACGATCGCGCTATTTTTGCTCGGGCTTTTATTTGCCGCACCAGCATTTGCCTGTCCGCTTCAGACGGACACTGAGCGTCCCGATATTTCGACATATGTAAGTGATGGCCTGTTATGCCTTGAACAGCCGCCTGCCAGTTTTCGCTTCGATACGGTGATCGAGCGCGCCTTTGTTGAAAAAATCAATGCCGAGCGAACGCGGAAGGGCCTGAAAGTTCTGGCGGTGCGCCGCGGTTTGCTGCCCGCCGCGCGTTATCAGAGCCTCGACATGGGAGTTAATTCCTTCTTCGATCATGAAAGCCCGGATGGCCGCCGCGCCTCAGACCGTATCGCCGCGTTTGATCGGACCCTGCTGGCGCAAAGCACGGGCGAGAACATTGCCGTCTTTGGGCCTGCCAGATGCTATGATCAAAATGACAGCGAAGTCTCGTGCTTGAATTTGCCCGGATTCAAACCGCCGACGCCGGACTTTGTCGCGGAAGACCTGCACCAGAAGCTTATGGATAGCGAAGGTCACCGCGCCAATATCATGTCGGAAGACTATACCCATGTCGCTATCGGCGTCGCACGGACCGATACGGGCTTTTACGTGACGCAAGTCTTTGCCAACCGCATTGGTCAGCTGTCCGAACCCTTGCCGACTAAGTTCGAGACGAACTCCGTCCTATCCGTCAAACCTAACCTCAAAGGCTGGGATTTTGGCGGCCTCGCCGTGATTGATCCGGCGGGTAAGCGCCGTGATATAGAGGGCGAGGATTTGAGCGCGATTCCATCGGGCAGCAATGAGTTGACCGTCCGCGTTGAGACCAGCCGGCAAGAAGAACGAAACGGTAAGACCTATGACGTGAACGAGTGGATGGACCTGAGCGGCCCGTCTTTCTCTTTGATGGATGCTAAAGGAAGTTAGCGATCTCGCCGATTGGTTTTTTGACCAGAGCGTGATTGGGGACCATGGCATCATCTGCAGGATACCCTGCGACCAGAATCAGGAACGGTTTTTCGGTTTCTGGGCGTCCGCAAATGCCGTTCAGAAACTTCATTGGGTTTGGCGTATGCACCAGTGTGGCCAGCCCGGCATTGTGGCAGGCAGCGATCAGCATGCCGGTGGCGATTCCGACACTTTCATGGATGTAGTAATTCTTCTTGTCTTCACCTTCACGGATGCCGCCGCGGCGCTGGGCGAAGATGCAAATCAGCCAGGGCGCGATTTCCATATATGGCTTGTCAGCATCTGTGCCGATCGGGGCGAGAGCGTCGATCCATTCCTGCGCTGCACGACCTGAATAAAACTCGCGCTCTTCAGCTTCTGCAGCGATGCGGATTTCCTGCTTCTTCTCTGAAGACCCAACGCAGCCAAAAAACCAGGGTTGGTGATTGGCGCCGCTTGGCGCGGTCCCAGCGGCCCGGACGCAGTTTTCAATTATGTCTTGCGGAACCGCTTTGTCGGAGAAAGACCGAACCGAGCGTCGCGATTGCATTTGATCGTGGAAGGCCACGGCTCGCTTTTGCATTTCAGCTTCCGGATAGTGCGGGAAATCCGCACTTAGCGGCACGTGCGTGTCTGGCGTAGTTTTCATCGTCGTCCCGCGTCTGCTCCGATTTTGTAGGCCCGGTCCGTCCATTTTTTGAGCTTGGCGTCGGGAGTTTTTTTGATCGGCGCGAAATGAGAGTAACTAGTTGTTTTCACACCCGTAAATCCAAGAATCTGTTTGGTGATTCTGTTCTTGTGGGGGTTTTTGTAGAGCCACTTGATGAAAAAGCCGGGCGTATCCGCCGTGACCATTATGTCCGCGGTGCGCCCTTCAAGCAATTTGTCCCACCAGGAATCGTGATCGTGGTAGGCAAAGGCGATCCCCGGCAGAAACGCCCGATCGATGACCGCTTGCATCTTGGCAGGCATGCCGCCCCACCAGAGCGGATGTACCCAAGCGAGATGATCTGCCCATTTGGTGTTGTCGAGGAATTCCGTGAGGCAGGGTTCATGCTCTTTGCGTTGCTGATAGCCATGCGTGAGATCGAGATCGAATTGCATGTCGTGCAAATTCATCCGCCTGATCTCGGCGCCCTGCGACTCCGCTCCGCGCTGATAGGCATCAGCGAGCGCGTGACTAAATGAGTCCTCGCGCGGGTGCCCTACCCAAATGAAGAGTTTGGTGGCCATTTATGCCTCCTCAGGCAGCTCCGGCACACCGACCGCATGGAAGCCGGCATCAACATGCAGCACTTCGCCCGCAATCGAATGACCGAGAGGCGAGAGCAAGTAGAGCGCGCAACCGGCGACGCCTTCCATCCGGGTGTCTTCTTTCAGCAGTGACCAATCCTTGCCGGTGCCCATGAGGGATTTGCCGCCGCGAATGCCGGCCAGAGAAAGTGTGCGCATGGCGCCAGCCGAGATTGCGTTGACGCGGATACCCTGCGTGCCGAGATCGCGCGCCGCATAGCGTGTAGAGGCTTCAAGCGCGGCTTTGGCGACGCCCATGACATTGTAACTCGGAACAGTCCGTTCAGCGCCAAGATAAGTCATACAGATGACGGCGCCGCCATCTGGCATGATCTCTGACGCCCGGCGTGACGCATCTATGAAGCTAAAGACCGAAATATCCATCGCCCGGCGAAAGCCTTCACGCGTGGTGTTTTCGACCATCGAGCCCATCAATTCGTCTTTTCCGGCAAAGGCAATTGAGTGCACGAGAAAATCGATCTTGCCCCATTTGTCTTTCACTGCAGCAAAAGCGGCATCCATGCTGGCATCATCCGTGACGTCGGCAGGGATCATGAAATCCATACCGATGCTCTCGACCAGAGGGCGCACCCGGCGTTCCAGTGTCTCGCCCTGATAAGTGAAACAAATCTCAGCGCCTTGCGCCGCGAGTTGCTGGGCGATGCCCCAGGCAATGGAGTTCTTGTTCGCAACACCCATGATGATGCCGCGCTTTCCCGCCATCAGGTTTCCGGTGGGCATGTCTCCGTAATCAGCCATGATAGTGGGCTCCTTGCTGGTTCTTTTCTTGAGGAGAGGGCTATTCGCGACCGAAGGAGGCGTCAAGCGATGGCACTGCCGCAAGTCACGTGTTGCGCTTCAATCAAGACCGGCATGGAACCTGCACCCCGAATCATATGCTTAATGCAAATTAACCAATTCGGGGGTGTTCTTTGGTTTTTCGTGGCGTTCTATTGATGCTCTTGGCGGGGATGTTTTCAAGCTTCGCCACTGCCAGCACGACGCATGAAATTCGCTTCGTTCAAACCGAGAATATTCTGGTCTGGCATAATGGAAGCTTGATTGGCCAAGGTGCGGAAGTTGCAGTTCTTGAAACCGAAGCGGCGCCTGTTCGCTCGGCGATTGGTTCTGGAATTCTGGTCTCGGTTGCTTCGCAGCGTAACGAAATCCAACCTGGAATTCGGCTCAGCATTGCCAGCAATAGCGCCTTTACCATCGAAACGGATACGCCAGATATGGCAAACCGCGTGACGGTGCGGCTGGTCGGGCAAGGTCCGAATGCAAAAGCTGCAATACGCCCCGCGGCACCTGCTTCTCGCGTCATTTTTCAGCAAATGCAGAAAACAGCGCATCAGCGCGGCGCTCCGGAGAGTCAGTCACTGGATCTGGAGATCACATGGACAGGCTCGGTTCGCCCGGCCCTGCTGATACGCGCGACGGGGTCTTGAAGCGTTAAGCTTGGCCATGACTTCTTGCACTAGGTTTAAGAGGTTTTTAGCTCGCCTCGATTAGCTATAGAGCGGTGAGGCGGATTTTTAGATATTCTCCCATCCTATGCGGGATGGTGATGAGCAGTTTGTGCGCGATAAATTCCGCGCAGGCCGATATAGTCGATCGCCCCCATTTTGAACGCGAAGGCCTGGTCATTGTCTGGGCAGCGGATCCAAGTGGCAGCGCGCCTGTGGTTTCTGATTTCGTCCTCGACACCGGCAATGGCGCGAGTGCGGCAGGTTCCGGCGACACGGATCTGATATCGACGGATGCGCACGCGGTGGTCACTGGCACCTTGATTTCTACGCAGGACGGTATCGCAAGCGCGACGGGCGGAATGCCATTCCTGCTGACCGGAACAGATCGCGGGACAATCGATACAGATACCAATGGTGACGGCGTGGTTAGCGGCGATGACGCATTCACATCCTTCGGCATTCAGGACATTAGCGATGCTCGCGTCGATGCGGTGCGGCAGTCTTCGAGCTTCTATGTGGCGTCCAACGTCCCATTCGCGATCGATGCGCAAGCCTTCACGCCGAGCACATTTACTGAGTTCATTCTCCTGGTGATCACGCGCATGCAGCTTTCCGTCACCCAGTCCGGTGATGACGGGCTCGCCTTCGGGTCGAGCGCTCAGCTACCGCATTCCGGCGGTTCCACAGGGGGTGTCTCCCCAAGTCTGCGACTTTGGGACCTTCGGTTCGCGCGCAACGTCTTCACTGGCAATCAGCGCACCGCAGCAGCGCCCGGCTCCCTGGCGGACCAATCGGTACGGTTTGACGCTGAATATGCCATCGCAGCGGCAAATCTTGCCGGTTACGATCTCTCGCTCGGAACGTTCGATTTCCAGGTTGAAGTGGTTTACACAGTCTATGTGCCCTAGGCGCTAGACGGCGTTCCCCGACTTGTCGACCAGACCCACGCGCATGTCTTTTGCAGTGTAGATTTTTTCACCATCAGCATAGACCCGGCCATCGGCAATCCCGAGAATCAGGCGGCCGCGACGGACTCGTTTCATATCGATTTCGTAGCGCACAAGCTTTGTCGTCGGTGTTATCTCGCCAGTGAACCGAACGTCGCCAACACCAAGGGCGCGGCCCTTACCGTATGAGCCGGTCCAGCCGAGCCAATAGCCAACCGCTTGCCACATGGCGTCCAGGCCAAGACAGCCAGGCATCACGGGGTCGCCTGGAAAATGGCACTCAAAGAACCAAAGGCCCGGGTGGATGTCGAACTCACCAACGACATGGCCTTTGCCAAACTCACCGCCATCATCGGAGATTTCAGTGATCCGATCCATCATCAGCATAGGCGGTGTTGGCAGCTGAGCATTGCCCGGGCCAAACAGTTCGCCGACGCCTGATTTGAGCAAGTCTTCCTTGCTGTAAGACGATTGCGGCGTGTGGTACTCGTGCGGTCCCTTCATCGAAACTGGCCTCGCTTGGTTTGAATGTGGATCTGCGCAGCGCAGATATAGGGGAGCTCGGCCCTTAACCGCATGCGCGAGGCGCGGCAAGGTTTGCAAGGCTAGAGATTGCCAGTCGCGACTTGCGTGCCCCATAATTCTGATTGCAGCAACCAGCCTGTCTCACGGCCAACTTTGATCTTGCACCAACCATTTTCACAGCTATCGAGTTCGGCAATCACGCCGGATTTCAGACGCGCTTTCGAAGCCGACTCTGCTGTCGGGCTACGTTTCAGCTCTGTCTCGCGCGTTACCAGCGCGGTGCGGGTTTCCGATAGCATCCGGGCCTGCATCCAAACCTCGTCGCCGTCAGGGTCTCGCACTCGCCGCCAGCCATGCGTTTCCCGGACAATCAGCATTGGCAGACCCTCACGCTCATAGCGCCACAGGATCTGATGATCGAGATTGGGGCCCTGACGTCCGTGTACCGCTGAATAGCGCAGCGATTCAAAGCGCGGCAGCGGTTTGCCGGAGAAGCGGCTGATCTTTACGATTTCTGCAGATTGGCGCGCTTCGACTTTGGTCATGCTCACCCCTCCGAGGAGGGTGAGGCAAAGTAGAAACCGGGTGAAACGCGCTGTCATATCTGCTTTTTTACCTATTGAGATGAATCGTCCGTAAAACAGCGCATTGGCGAGCTGCATTTGCTCTGCTAAGCGCGGGGTAGAAAGCGAGGAAGCATGCCAGATACGCGCCTGAAGGTCATTGTCACACGCCGCCTGCCAGATGCGGTGGAGCTGCGCCTGAAGGAACTATTTGATACTGAACTCAATCCCTCCGATGAGGCCTTCACAGCCGATCAGCTTGCGGATGCGGTACGCCGCGCAGATGTTCTGGTCTCGACGGTCACCGACCCGGTTGATGGCCGCGTGCTGAGCCAGGCCGGCGAGCAGTTCAAAATGATTGCTCAGTTTGGCGCCGGCGTCGACAATATCGACGTTCAAACCGCGAATGAGCGCAACATAACGGTTACCAATACGCCGGGTGTTCTCACCGATGATACTGCAGATGTGACCATGGCTTTGATCCTCGCCGTGCCGCGCCGGTTGCACGAAGGCATCGCGCTGATGGAGGCCGGCAAGTTCGATGGCTGGGCGCCGACCTGGATGATGGGACGTCGCCTCGCTGGCAAACGTCTCGGAATTATCGGCATGGGCCGGATTGGTCAGGCGGTTGCCCGCCGCGCCAAAGCGTTTGGACTGCAAATCCACTATCATAATCGCAAAAAAGTCTCGCGCGTGATTGAAGAAGAGCTCGATGCGACCTTCTGGGACAGCCTCGATCAAATGTTGTCGCGCATGGACATTGTTTCTGTGAACTGCCCGCATACCCCAGCGACGTTCCATTTGTTGAATGCGCGGCGGCTAGAGCTGATGAAGCCTGAGGCGTTCATCGTCAACACCGCCCGCGGCGAAGTGATCGATGAGGCGGCGTTGGCCAAGGCGCTCCAGACAGGAAAGCTCGCAGGGGCCGGGCTCGACGTGTTCGAACGCGAGCCCGCAGTCAATCCGGATTTGCTCGGACTACCAAACGTCATCCTGCTGCCGCACATGGGCTCAGCGACGGTCGAGGGGCGTGTCGAAATGGGCGAGAAGGTGATCATCAATATCAAGACTTTCGCCGATGGGCATCGCCCGCCCGACCGTGTCATCTCAGCGATTTTGTAAACGCTGAACCGCGTCTTAGTGCACGCTGACGGCTTCCAGCTTATAAGCTTCGGCAGCTGCTTCAGCTGCTTCGAGGCCTTCAATAATTGCCAGCTTTTGCCCGTCACCATTGGTCACCACGACAAGCTCTTCGAGATCATCGACACCGCGCAGCGCATCGGCAGGCAGTTCGGCGAGCTCAAGCTCGTTAATGTTGCGGAAATAGACAAACCGGCTGAAATCAAGGTCGCCAGTGGTCGGCTTTTCTAGGTTGTTCATGGTCTACTCCTTCCATTCTTAGACAGGACCAGAACACATTCACCTCGCTGGGCCCCGTCATGGCAGCCCCGCCGTTTGAGGTTCTGTGTTAGCCTGAATCTAGGAAGTCACCTTGTCCCCATCAAGGCATGCTTATTCACATTCTGTTGTGACGCCTGTGTGGGGTCGCTGGCAAAACCAGCGCCAACGGCCTGAAATGCGTCTGCATTCAGGGGATTGGCGGTTTTCGAAAGGGGTTCGCGCCGCCGCGTCCTTTGATCCCGGATCAAGTCGCGGACAAGCTGAGCTCAGGACGAGGGCGTTTTCTGGATTTAGGGTAGGACGCTATCCCGGTTCGAGATATTCCCATTCTCCGCCGATACCTGCGCAGGCAGGTATCCATGGCATGAGGCTGCCACTTGCACGATTGGAGATAGTCGCCCCTGGACCCCTGCCTTCGCAGGCGTCTACGGAAAGTGTGGCAAGGGCCTGCTCAAACACATCCGGGCAAAGTTCATCCACATCACTCGGCGAGTAGAACCGCGTCGCAATGTCGTAAGCGGCAAAATTGCGCGCCATGCCTTCAAAATAGGGCACCCAGGCGCGGCCATAACGGTCGACTTGTACAAAAGCTTCCCGTCCGGTCTCGGCGCTCCAGCGATCCACCCGCCATAGCTCAAAGAACAGGATTGGCCAAAAATAGACCGGGACCTGCCTGTAATGAGCCATGAGATAGCGATGGATAATCATGGTAGGGACTATAGCCCGCGGCGAACCCGGTCGGATTGTGATCCACTTTTCCACGTCTTTCCCCCACCGCTCCCCACGGCGCGCGCAGCGAGACCGTGGGGTCCATCACAATCCATTTCCCCCGGAAACAGACGCATCCATCCCGCGATGGGCACCACGGTCTGAGCACAGCTCAGCCGTGGAGAACGGCAGTTAGTATGTCTGCAATCGGCGTCTTAGCGGACTTTAGCGTGCGGCTTAAGTCGCCCAACTTGATCGCTCCGACTTCGGCAGCAAACCCAAGTTGGTTTTACTCGGCCGGTATGAACTTGCTGGTACCGCCACTACCACATTGCGTGTCCCTGTCAGTTTGTCTTTGGTAAGTATAGCCACAACCGGTATATACTGTTTGGCTTCTGGCAATTCCGCATGAGCTCTTGTTTTCGTCATCGTAAATAAATCTGCTGGTACCATTACCGCTTGGGCACTGGGCGTCTCTGTTCGCCCTGCTTTGGTAGGTATATCCACACCCCGTGTAGACAGTTGCACTGCGTGCGATTCCACATGATGTATCCGACCCTTCAGCCGGAATGAACTTGCTAGTACCACTTCCGCTTGGGCACTGCTCATCGCGGTTTGCCCGGCTCTCATAGGTGTACCCACATCCGGTGTAGACAGTTGCTCCGCGTGTAATCTCGTGGGAGCCGTCAGTCTGGCTCGAAGCGACACCAATGCCAGCACCTAACACAAACGGTGTGAGCAAGAGCGCGCGCATCATATTTTGATTATCAATTTTAGGCATCTTTGTCCCTTTTATATTTTATCCCGAACCTACTGGCGGGAACGCTATCAGCGGATGCCAGCAAAGGTCAACGACGGTTTCTTTGTGATCCGCACGAGTCCATCCACTTTCATTCCCACTGAGACGTCGGGAGTGGTCAAAAACTCAGAGTCTCAAATTTCGCCCCTAGTAAGTCGCTCGCTCTTTGGCAGCCTGTGACCAAAAGCGGACATCTCGGACAAATCCGACTCAGTCCTCGGCAGCCAGGCGTTTTAGATTATCGATCGCGGTCTGGCCGTTCATCATGATCGAGCCGATCGTTTGCATCACGCTCGGGTCCGTCATGTCAGCATTCTTCATCAGCGTCGCGAAGCCGTCCAGGCGGCTATTATTGCGCCATTCAGCGATCTCAGGCGACTGCATCCACTGGACGGTGTTTTCCATCGCTGCAGCAAACACCAGCAAGACATCCTGAACTGTGTCGATGCCGGGCGCGGGGCGGGCATAATTGTTCTTTTCGTCTTCCGGAATTTTCGCTTCGATACAGGCGATGAGGCCAGCACTATAGCAGGGCTGGAATTGCCGGATCACTTGTACGTGGATCTCATCTGGTTGGAAGACCGGGGTACGGACACCGACATAATTCTTGAAGGCGCTGGCCGTGCAATCGATGAACAGCGTGTCTTGCGCCATTTCGACATCGCCCTGGTCCATGATCAGCTTGCCAGGCTCAATCCGTTTCACATAGCCTTTGCGGATGACATTCTTGATGCTGCGCAGAAGCTCGATCTCTTTCTCAGTCACAATCGAGGCGTGGAACATTGTTGGGCGAATGGAGGTATCGACGCGCTGCCAAAGTCCAGCGGCTTCCATTCGGTCCTCGAGATCGGTGACGGTTTCAGCGGCGGCGTAGATTTCCACGGCTCGGGCCTGCCCGCCGACTGTGTCATCGAAGAATTTGTCATCAATGGTCTGGAAATTGACGCGGTTCAGGAACCAGGCATCGCGTGGCACGATCCAGGTGATCCGGTCCGGGTCACAGCCATGCCCGAGCAGCCAGACAATCGAATCTGTCGCCGTCTTGCCGCCGCCAATGATACAGAAATGCGCATGCTTGCCGGCTTCCAATGGCAGCTGATTGGGCGGCAAACACGTGACGTTTTCATCGACATCATAGCTGCGCTGGTGCGTCGCCGGGATGCTGGTCGTCAGATAATTCGCGAACACTTTCTTCTTGCGGACCGTGATATTGTGTTCCTCGCCAGAGACCAATGACCGGATCCGGCCATCCTCTTCATAGCGCGTGAGCGGTAGGAATGTGACGCGGCCAGAGGGCAGGAAGGTCTCTTCCATAAGCTCATGATAATAGCGCGTCAGTTCCGGGCCGGAGGAAAGCTCTTCATAGCCAGCATTTGGCCCGCTCGCCTCGATCCGACCGCAGCCGAGATCTTTCGACTCAACGCCATACGTCGATGCTGACTGGTGCAGGCGCACGAATGGGTAGGACTCGTTCCAATGACCGCCCGGGACGGCGCGATCGTCGAGCATCACCACATTGGCCTCGGTTTCAGACAGGATTGTATCGACAAAAGCCATCCCCACAGCACCGCTGCCAATCACCAGATAGTCTGTCTCGATATCCATTTGGTCTTTCCTCAATCCGTGTCCCAGGCACTAACCGTCAGGCGCGCGCCGCGTGTCGGATTCTGGATAGCAGCAATGAGGCGGGTTTCAAACCACCTGCCATTTGGCCGGACACGCCTTAGGTGCGGTCGGGGTGGAGCGATTGCCCGAGAATATGCTCGCTATTGCCAATCACATGCTGGCTGATACCGACAATCAGCGGATCCGGCGCGTGGGCAACATGCTTATTCTTGTCCGGATAATCGAGCGAGGCGAGGAAGTGCTGCATGCAGTTTATCCGCGCCCGTTTCTTGTCTGACGATTTGATAATCGTCCACGGCGCGTCGGCGGTATCAGTGTAGAAGAACATCGCTTCTTTGGCTTCGGTATAGTCGCCCCAGCGTTCGAGCGAGGCGCGGTCGATGGGTGACAATTTCCATTGTTTGAGCGGGTCATGCGAGCGTGCTTCAAAACGCTTCTTCTGTTCGTCCTGCGTCACCGAGAACCAGTATTTGAAGAGCTTGACGCCCGACCGTGTCAGCATCCGCTCGAGGTCGGGAACCTGGCGCATGAATTCGAGATACTCGCTGGCAGAACAGAACCCCATCACGCGCTCAACTCCGGCGCGGTTATACCAGGACCGATCGAACAGCACCATTTCGCCTTCCGTTGGCAAGTGGCGGATATAGCGCTGGAAGTACCATTGCCCGCGCTCCGTTTCCGTCGGTTTCTCAAGCGCAACAACGCGGGCGCCACGCGGATTCAGATGTTCGGTGAACCGTTTGATCGTGCCGCCTTTGCCAGCCGCATCTCGACCTTCGAACAGGATGACAATTTTCTGTCCGGTTTCCTTGACCCAGTGCTGAACTTTGAGCAGTTCGACTTGCAATTCCGCCTTGTGACGCTCGTAAGTTTTTCGCGCCATTTTTGTCTTGTAGGGAAACTCGCCATTCTCGAACAATTCGCGAATTCGATCCGGATCATGGCGCATCTGCGCAAGGCCCGCCGCAGGGATCGGGGCATTGATTTCACCCTCGGTCTTTGGCGCCATTTTGCCATTGGCTCCACGATTGTCCGTCATCTCTGGATCTCCCATCCCCTAGGCGTTTATTGGGCTATATTCAGAAGCCCGACGCCAAAGCGAAATATGGGAAATTACCTATATCAGGCGCGAACGTAACTGCTGCGATAAGCGAACCAGGTTGCGAATTCCATGCGGTCAAAGAGACAGAATAGACGAGGCTCTGAACATGCAGTGGCGGTGAGACAGGGATTCGAACCCTGGAGACTATTGCTAGCCTACACACTTTCCAGGCGTGCGCCTTCGACCACTCGGCCACCTCACCGTAAGCCGCGCTGTATACTGAAGGTGCGCAATATCGCAAGCCATGACATTGCAGTTGGCTGCACATGGCCCATATTGGAGTCCGAACCTGATCACGAGGCCCCTCATGCTGTTTTCTCGCAAACCCGCTGCCCTGCCGAACCGCGACACTGCCCTTCCGGGCCGTGCCATGGCGATACCGACCGCGACAACGCATTTCGTCAATGGTCGCGATCTGAACGCGCCAGCCCCAGAGGGGATGAAAGAGATCATTGTTGCGCTCGGCTGCTTTTGGGGCGCGGAACGTGTGTTCTGGCAAGCCGATGGGGTCTATGTCACGCAAGTTGGCTATGCTGGCGGCTATACGCCGAACCCGACTTATGAAGAGGCCTGTTCTGGGCAGACCGGGCATACCGAAGTCGTACGTGTCGTCTTTGATCCAGCCGTCATTTCTCTCGACGCCTTGTTGAAACTGTTCTGGGAAAGCCATGATCCGACACAGGGCATGCGCCAGGGCAATGATATCGGCACACAGTATCGTTCGGCCATTTACACATTGGATGACGCTGATCTTGCGGCTGTGAAGGCCAGTCAGGCGGCCTACAACTCGGCGCTAGACGCGGCAGGTCGCGGAGAAATCACAACAGAGATTAAACCGCTTGAAGCCTTCTATCCTGCCGAAGACTATCATCAGCAATATCTCGCCAAGAACCCTGCGGGTTATTGCGGAATTGGCGGCACAGGTGTGGTTTGCCCAATGCCGGGTGCGCACGCGCTTGATTAAAGCGTCGAACCGCCGGTGACTGAAAACCGCTTGCGATTGGCCAGCATCTCCTGGCCTTGCTGAACGGCTTGATTGGTGGCCTGCGCCAGTTGCAGAACAGGGTCGACTTTCAAGCGCTCGACGGCGAGTTTGAGGTGGTCCATCGCTTCCCGCACGCGGACCGGATCAAAATTGCTTTGTGATTGCAGCAGCAAGGCGCGGCCGAGATCAATGCGAGCTTGGACTTCAAGGGCCGGTTGCAAGGTCTCTTCAGCCGCGAGGCGGCGGCGGCGATACTCGACGACACGCCCAACGTGTTCTTCAGTGCCAAGCGCCAGGGCCATGGAGCAATAATCGGTCTCGAGCGTCAGCTGTGTCCGTTCCGGTAGTGTATCGCGGTTCTGCAGGCACTCTGTCAGGATCGCGGCGACTGGCTCGAGTTTCTCAGCGCGAAAGGCGGTCCCATCGCCCAATCCCGGCTGCAGGGCCCGGGCGACCAGATAGGCCACCACGCGGGAGGTCGTTTCGTGATTGGTCTTGTCGATTTGTGGCAGCAGGCCTTCCGAGTGCATTGCGTCGCTGGGGGGCAAAGACCCGCCCAGAGACAGGACTTCGACAATTGAAGGCTGGCTTTTGCCGCGTTCGCGATGACCCCACAGGACCAGGTCCGTTGAAGATTTCTCTAGCCAGCGCGTGCCGGCAGCCCGCAGGCCTTTGGCGCCTTTAGCGCGCATCCGCGGCGCTTTGACAATTTCAAACGGCGAGCCGAACGTAAACAGTTCCAGATATTGCTCGAGGGCCGCAATGATCGCTTTTGTCTGGCGGCCGCCCGAGGCGCCGATGATTGGAGCGATGGCAATGCCAAAGCCCTGTGTCGACTGGCGTTTGCGGCTGGCCAGTGAAGCCATCATCATGCCGATCAGGGCGGCAATGCCTTTCGCGACAAGATACAGCACATATAGCGCCAGCAGCGCAGCCGCTGCCAAGCCAATGCCGCTCCATATGGCAGAGCCAGCAATCGCAGTGTTGAACCACTCGGTGAAGACAGAGACTTGGGCGGGCATGGTGTTTGGGGCCTGGTACGATACTCGGAGTCCGGGATACCGCACCAAAAGGCATTTTCGCAATGCAAAATGACTGTTAGGTCACGATTCACGGCAATACCGGGGTCTGGAGGTCACAATTGAGCGTGTTTCGCACCCGGTTTGCGCCGTCACCGACTTATTATCTGCATCTCGGCCATGCGGCGTCAGCGCTGCACGTCTGGCGTGCGGCGGCATTGGCTGGTGGTCACGTGTTGTTGCGGATCGAAGATATCGACACGACCCGTTGCCGACCGGAATATACAGAGGCGATTTATGAGGATTTGCGCTGGCTTGGCCTGGACTGGCCTGAGCCTGTACGCGTGCAATCTGAACATTTCGGCGACTATGCGGCTTGTGTGTCGACGTTGAAGGCGCGCGGGCTGGCTTATCGTTGCTTTCGAACACGGTCTGACCTCGCCAGCCTGGCCAATCCATTGCAGCCAGGCCCGCATGAAGCCGCGGATGAAGCGCATCTGCTCGCGGGCAATGTGCCGTTCGCCTGGCGGTTGTCATTGACGGCAGCGCGCGAGGCGCTTGGCGCGGCCTGGGACGCGCTGCGGTTTGTTGAAATCACCCCGGAGGGGCCGGTTACCCGAATGGCGCGGCCCGAATTGCACGGCGACATTGTCATTGCCCGTAAAGATAGCCCAAGCGCCTACCACATCGCCGCGACGCATGATGATGCCCTGCAGGGGATGACGCATATCATTCGCGGTGAAGACCTGCTGGATGCACCGCATATTCAAACCCTTTTGCAAGTCTTGATGGACTGGCCGCAGCCCGTCTATCAGCACCATGCTCTGTTATATGATGAAGACGGGGCAAAGCTTTCCAAACGCCAGCAAAGTATTTCGCTTGCGAGCCTGCGCGCGGACGGTATGACAGCGAGCCAAGTAAAAGCTCGTCTGGGATTCGTTTAGTATGAACATCAAAGCCTCCCAGCCTGTGCCATGGTTTGGTCCGATCATGGTCCTGATGGGCGGCACATTTATCGGCCTCGCGCCGATTGGATTGCGGCTCGGTCTGGATGATCTGGGACCGCAAGCGATTGCTTTCTGGCGTTATGTGTTTGCGCTTCCAGTTTTGTTCCTGTTGGTGGTTCTGGTGCAGAAACGCCTGCCGGCGAAACCGAATAAGTTTATCGTGATCGCCGGCGCCTGCTTCGCGGTCGATATCGGTTTGTGGCACTGGTCGCTCACCATGACGACTGTGGCCAATGCAACGTTCATTGTGAATCTGGGGAATATTGGCGTCGGATTGACGGCCTGGTTCTTCCTGCGCGAGCGCCCGACCCTGATGTGGCTTGCCGCGGCCTTGATCGCCATGGCGGGCGCGGCGGCTCTGTCGCTCGGCGGCGGAGTAGATGGCAAGACGGATTTGCGGGGTGACTTGCTCGCGCTCGCCGCCGCCGCACTTGTCTCGTGTTACATCGTTGCCGCCAAAGTGGCGCGGCGTAGCCTAAACGGGCTGGAGACAATCTTCTGGTTGACGGCGGTTGAGATCGTCGTCGCCGGTTTGATGGTTATCGGATTTCAAGAAAAGTTCTTCCCACCCGAATTGAGCGGGTTTCTGGTGCCTCTTTTCCTGGCGATTTTCGTACAGATTGGCGGACAAGGTCTGATCATTACAGGCCTCGGCCACACGCCTGCTGCGATTGCCGGGGTGTTGATATTGGTCCAGCCAGTTGTCGCCGCTGCGATATCATGGCAACTCTTCGACGAACCTTTGGCGCCAATACAGGCCGGTGGAGGGCTGCTAATTCTGGTGGGGATTTTCATCTCGCAGCGCGGCAAACAAGGGACTTCGCCAAAGTCGCCGCCGCCCCATTTCGAAGCCGTTGAGAAACCGTAATCCAATCGAGGAAGATTAAATGCGCCTAGCTCTATCCATTTCCGCTGCAGCACTGGTCGTTGCTTGCGCCACCGTCACGACCACCACCGCCATGCAAGCGGCGGACGAGGATCCAGGACTGGCAGAACGTGCAGCGTTGCCGAGCCAGTCGGATGATCCTTACTACAAAAAAGCTGAAAGCGCTGTCGTCACTCGACTCGGCGAAGCCCACACGCCGAAAGCCAAGAATGTGATCATTTTCGTGGGTGACGGAATGGGTATTTCGACGATCACAGCTGGCCGGATCTATGCCGGACAGAAACGCGGCTTGGACGGTGAGAGCCATCAGTTGAACATGGAAACCTTGCCGCATATGGCGCTGTCGCGGACGTTTAGTCACGACTACCAGGTTTCCGACAGTGCTTCTACAGCGACGGCCATGGTTGCGGGAGTCAAAACCCGATCCGGCGTGCTCGGCGTCACCTATGAAGTGCCGCGCGGCAATTGCGCCAGCCAGGATGGCAATGGCACCGACACTTTGTTTGAACTGGCCGAGCGTAATGGCCTCGCGACAGGGATCCTGTCAACGGCGCGCCTGACCCACGCCACGCCGGCCTCAACCTATGCCGAGTCTGCCAACCGAAATTGGGAAGACGATACCAGTTTCGGAAATGGCGGGTCGGATGGCTGCAGCGATATTGCCTCGCAATTGATTGATTGGGCGGAAGGTGATGGATTCGAAGTCGCAATGGGCGGCGGACGTCGGCATTTCATGACCGATGAAACCTTTGATCCGGAATACCCCGATCAGACGGGTATGCGCGGTGATGGGCGCGACCTTGTCGTCGCTTGGGGCGCGAAATCTGATGCGCATGAAGTGATCTATACCGGCGAAGAATTTGCCACGACAGAATTCGATTCCGACATTCGCGTCCTGGGCCTGTTTGAGCCATCGCATATGCAATACGAGCTTGATCGGGCTGAGGATCCTGGCGCTGAGCCATCACTTGCCGAGTTGACCAAAGCGGCGATTACCCGCTTGTCCCGCGACGAGGATGGCTATGTTCTGATGGTCGAAGGCGGCCGGATTGATCATGCCCATCACGGCGTCAACGCCGCGCGTGCGCTGGAAGACACAGACGCGTTTGATCAAGCCGTTGCCACTGCTTTGGATATGACCAGCGCGGATGACACTTTGATCATCGTCACTGCCGATCACAGCCACACAATGACCATGGCCGGCTATCCGCGCCGAAACAATCCTATCCTTGGCAAAGTCGTTTATGAGACCGGCGCGATTGCCCGCGGCGATGACGGCCTGCCTTACACGACGCTTGGTTATGCCAATGGTCAATCCGCGTGTCGCAAACTGGAAAATGGCAGCACCACCTGTTCGCGCCAGGACCTCAGCGATGTCGATACGACAGACAAGAATTATCAGCAGCAAGCCCTGGTCTTTATGGGATCCGAGACCCATGCCGGAGAAGATGTCGCGATCTTTGCACGTGGACCGGGGTCAGAGCTGGTGCGCGGCGTGATGGATCAGAACGAGATCTTTCATGTCATAGGCTTTTCAAGCGGTCTGGTTTTACCGGAAGCGGATTAGCTTTTGGATTAAAGAGTCAATCGCTTGAGATTTAACTGCTGGGGTCTGGGCCGCGAGGATCATCATTGCGGATGACAATATCATAACGGCGCCACTCGACGTTCGGCACGGTGAATGGCGTCTCACACGTTTCGGGCTCTGATGCCGCGTACGGAATGTTCGCAGATGAAGACGACCCCGGTCCCGCATAAGCCATTAGCGATGCGACCAGAAACGCTGTCACAAAACGACTGAACGCGGTTCGAACGCCCTGATCTCCCAAAATTGATCTGACCCGGTTCAAAATTCTTTTTACAGTACGCATGGACAAACTCCGCAGTTGAACTCTTTACTTACGTTCCAAAATGCACAAATAGGCTCCATGTTCAATCAAAACGCTCCATTTAAGTCCATTAACTACTATAATTCGGAAATTTACGAAAAATACGAAATACATTCGCAAATCGAATTTCAAATCTTTTTTCCGATTTTGTTGATGAACTTGGAAGATTTTGTCGCTAGAAGCGCTCGGGGAGGTAGACCATGAGCGATCTTGAGATTCCGGATGCGCGACTGTTCGAAATGTTAGATCACTTCGATGTGTCGAAAGACACTTTCAAGTCGATTCTCTATAGTCAGGGGATAGCGCATGAAAAAACAGTCGCTAAGTGGCTCCAGGATCGAAAATTTGGAACGGCGCATGCGGCAATGAGGCAACGCGTTGCCGGGCTGTTTTCCTTGAGAGAAGATATATTCGATATCCCGCAAAACGAGTATGAGCGTTTCATGGGAGAACGCTTTGGAGAAGGGGCTCCTGGACTGTTCCGAAAACACAATCCCGAAAGTCATGACTTCGTCGGTGAATTCATGCTTCTGCGATTCGCTTGGTCAGCTTATGAGGATCCAGACGAAGAACAGCGAACTTTTCGGTTTCCATGGCTAATTCAGTCTCGTTTGACCGTGTTCAATATCGGAAAAGAAAAGCGATTCATTTGTGTGGAACCGGCTAATCCCTTTAAGGGAGGCGTGGACGCGAAAACCCTCAATGCACATCTATCCTCAACTTCTGATCGCGTGGGGTTTCGGAACAGTATCACTTTGTCGACGACACCGTGGCGCAAATGCCGAGGTCCAAGCCAAGTTTATGTGGGAGCGATGTTGGGCACCGTGCCAGCGGATGGAATGGCAATTGGCACGACTGTTGTCGCGGCGATTGAGCTCGATTCATACCTCCGTCAGGTATCTGGATTGGATTTTGTGGATCTGTCGCAATTGGCGCAGCGCGTGGGACACCTGCCGGCAGAGTCGGCCGCCGCGCCGTGTCGTGTGCGTCAATTGCTCCAACACTTCAATTTGGTCGAGTTCTTTCTCGAGCGCGATGGACTTCCCGAAGGCGCTCCAAATGGCAGTCTACAAACCCGTTCAACTTTGATCCGACACGTCGTCTAGCGGTCTGGATAGATAGAAATTAGCTACAGAATAAATTTGGAGAGATCCGCGTTGCCGACCAGGTCAGACAATTGGGCCGTGACGTATTCTTCAGTAATCGTCACGGTCTCGCCTTTGCGGTCAGAGGCGGTGAAACTGATCTCGTCCAGCAAGCGTTCCATCACTGTGTGCAAGCGACGCGCGCCAATATTTTCGACGGAGTCATTCACTTTGACCGCGAGATCCGCCAGCGTATCAATCGCTGCTTCTTCAAACTCGAGGGTCACGCCTTCTGCGTCCATCAGAGCTTGATGCTGCCGGATAAGTGAGGCTTCAGGTTCAACCAGAATGCGGCGCATGTCATCGCGGGTTAACGCCGTGAGCTCGACTCGGATCGGCAGCCGTCCTTGCAATTCGGGTAGCAAATCGGCTGGCTTGGAGACGTGGAATGCGCCTGAGGCAATGAATAATATATGGTCGGTTTTGATCGGACCGCGCTTGGTTGAAACGGTTGTCCCCTCGATCAATGGCAGCAAGTCGCGTTGCACACCTTCGCGGCTGACATCCGCGCCCGACCGCCCGGAGGCGCCAGCGACTTTGTCAATCTCGTCGAGAAACACGATACCGTCTTCTTCGACCGCGCGCGCCGCTTCGCGGGCAATCGCATCTTCATCGATCAGCTTGTCAGCTTCTTCGTCGATCAGGGGTTGATAGGCTTCCAGAACCGTTGTGCGAACGCGCTTGGTGCGCTGGCCCATTGCCTTGCCGAGCATATCGCCAAGGTTGATCATACCCATGGATCCACTGCCTGGCATATCCATCATTTGCATCGGGCTTTGAGATTCTGCCAGATCGATGTCGACGGCTTTGTCATCCAATTCGCCATCACGCAGCTTGCGGCGAAAGACTTCGCGCGTCGATGATTGCGCGTCTTCGCCGACCAAGGCATCGAGCAGGCGCTCTTCGGCCGTATCGCGCGCCTGATCTTCGACGGTTTTGCGTTTCTGGTCGCGCAGCATTCCAATCGCAGATTCAACCAGGTCGCGGACGATCTGTTCAACGTCGCGGCCAACATAGCCGACTTCAGTGAACTTGGTTGCTTCGACTTTCAGGAAGGGGGCATTGGCGAGTTTTGCCAGACGCCTTGAGACTTCTGTCTTACCAACACCGGTCGGTCCGATCATCAGGATGTTCTTGGGAGTGATTTCCTCGCGCAGACCTTCAGGGGCTTGCTTGCGGCGCCAGCGATTGCGCAGCGCCAGGGCGACGGCGCGCTTGGCGTCCTTTTGTCCGACAATGTGGCGATCAAGCTCTGAGACAATCTCAGCAGGCGTCAATTGGGTCATAATCAGGTCCGGCGTGATTAGGCGGGTTCAGGTGGGAATACCCGGCTCCATGTGCCGCCTTTTGGGAAAAATACAAGCACAGCTCTGCGCGCTGTCTTCCATCCCGCGCCAAGAAGAACGACGCCCGTACCGATAATCATCGTCACAGTGATGAAGATATTGAACCCGTCCAGGCCGATCCGATTGAGCACAAAGACCAGAGTCACAATGAAGGTCAGAAGGCTTGCTGCAATCAGCGCGCGCCGGTTCAATGCCAGAGAAATGATCCCAATGGTCAACAAGACAAGCAGCAGCGTAATGCCTTGAGATGCGTCATCTGCGCCGCTGGTCGAGCCGCCGAGAATGTTTGAACCTGTGACCAGCGCACTAATTCCCCAGATCAATTGCGGTGCGGCAGCAAGGTGTAACCAGAATGCATTGTCCGACGCTTTGCGGATCCGTTCCGGGTCTTTCATGTCGAACCAGATCGCAACGGCCAGTGTCGCGGCGCCCATCAGAACCAGAAGCGGACCGCCTACCACCTGGTGAATATCTCCGAAAAAACTTGCGCCGACATAGACTGCACCGGCTGCTGACATAGCGCTCAGCGCGAGTGAGAAAGGCAGCCGGAAGCGGATGAAGACCAATAAGGATGCGGCGAGGGCGGCGATAAACACAAATACTCCGAGCACGCCGGTCGTACCGTACATTTCACTGAAATCCAGGCGCTCAATGTCGGCGCCGATTATGCTCGCGCCGAGGGACATCGCTGCGGCTGTGCAGAACACAACGAAAATGACCGCCAGCGCCATGCTGGGCAGCAATAACCTGCGACGGGCACAGAAATATTCCATCAACACCCAGGCAAAAGCGGCGACAGGCAGCGAGAACAATACGCCCGCGAGAAGGTTTCCTGAGGCCATGGCGGGGGCCGACAAGGTCCCGACTAGAGCAATCACACCGACAAACAGGATGCCGAGGCCAAGCGTGATGAAGATGTCATTGAAATTCGCCAGGAACCGTAGATTTTCCTGTCCGATCTGTTCACGGCCAGCGCCATCATCCTTGCGTGATAGCAAGAAGGCCTCCAATCGAGAGGCTTGATCGGCGCTCATAATATTGGCGCCAACCGCAGCTCGCAAATCGGTTCGATCAAACATCAAGGACCTCCACGGTGAAGTGTGTGTTGGTGTAGACGCAGATATCCGCGGCAATCTCCATGGCTTTGCGGCCAAGGGTTTCGGCGTCCTTTTCATACCCGACCAGAGCGCGCGCTGCGGACAGTGCATAATTGCCGCCCGAGCCGACGGCGACGACCGGGTATTCAGGTTCCAGCACATCGCCAGCACCCGTGATGACCAGCGTGGTTTCCTTGTCAGCGACGATCAACATCGCTTCCAGTTTTTGCAATTGTCGTTCGGTACGCCATTCCTTGGCCAGTTCGACCGCGGCGCGTTGCAGCTGACCCGGGAAGCGTTCAAGTTTTTGCTCAAGTCGTTCGAACAGAGTGAACGCGTCGGCTGTTGCGCCAGCAAAGCCGCCCAGAATGTCGCCGCCACCAATGCGGCGTACTTTGCGTGCGTTGCCTTTCATGACCGTCTGACCCATCGAAACCTGTCCATCGCTCAACATGGCGACGTGTTTGTCTGTTCTGACGGCGAGAATGGTAGTGCCGTGCCAATCTGGTCCGGACGAAGATTTATCGTTTATCATAAAACTCTAAATGGCGAAGAAAACTGAAATTGGCAAGCCCTAGTTCGACATGTGGTCGATCAGGCAGACATTTTCTTTGACATAAAGGGTTGAGTTTTCAGCATTTCTTCAAATGCATCGGCACTGATTGGCGGGCTGTACAGGAAGCCCTGGCCGATATCGCAATCGCGATTGGTCAAGAAGGCTGCTTGCTCTTCAGTCTCGATACCTTCACCGACAATCGTCATGTTCAGTGTGTTGGCCATGGACAGGATCATATCAACAATGGCGTTCGATTGTTCGTCGTGCGGCGTCCCCGTGAGGAATTGGCGATCAATCTTGAAGACGTCAAAATCGATTTGTGTGAGGACGGCGAGGTTTGAGTGGCCGGTGCCGAAATCATCCATTGCCAGCTTGATGCCGAGGCGGCGCAGCGGCTCCAGAACGTCGCGGACGCGGTCTGGCTGCTGAATGGCCAGGCTCTCAGTGATCTCAATTTCCAATTGGCGCGGAGAGAGACCGGACTTGGCCAATGCATCGAGAATGGTCTCGGCCAGGTTCTCGTCTTCAAACTGGCGCGGCGAGACATTTACAGCGAGATTGATTGGGAACCCGTCTCGCGCCCATTTGGCGGCTTCTTCAGACGCTTTGTAGAGGATTTGCGCACCAATCTTGCCAATCAAGCCGCACTCTTCGGCGAGCTCGATAAATACAGAGGGTGAGACCAAGCGGCCATTTTCCAACTGCCAGCGGGCCAGTGCTTCGCAGCCCGAGATGCGGCCGGTCTTGAGATCAATCTTCGGCTGGAAGAGCGGTACGAACCGGTCTTCTGACACCGCCTGACGAAGCTCGGTTTCGAGTTTCGCTTTGGCATCGCGTTGCCGTTCCAGTTTCGGCGTATAGAACGCAAAACCGCTGCGTGACTTGGATTTCAAATCCTCCAGTGTCGCTTGCGCCCGTTCGAGGATCTTGGACAGGCTGTCCCCGTCTTGTGGGATCAGAACAATGCTGCCGTTTAGGGCCACCGGAATGGTTTGCTGGTTACAGGTCAGGGGTACGCGAAACTCGCCGAGCAATTCACGGATGACACCGGCAACATCGTCGCGAGAGGCATTGGCTTTGATCAATAGCGCGAACTGATCCGAGAACAGACTGCCGAGAGTCCAGTCGCTTGGCTCATAGCCGTGCTTTCTGACCGCTTGCTCTGCGAACACACGCAAGCGGTTCGCGGCTTCGACATAGGCCTCATTTGAGAGGCTTTGGTTTGGCGCGTCCGGGTTGGCGTTCTGAGCCTGGAACTCGATGGTGATTAAAACGGCCTGCGCAGATGATGGCAGAGTCTGAATCGTATCCTTCACGTCCTGATGAAAGGCCGGTTCGTTGAGCAGGCCGGTACGTTCATCAATTCGCGCGCTGACACGCAGATGTTCCAACTCCTTGCCGACCCGCCGTGTCGCACGGGTGGTTGCGAGGGCTAATTGGCGAAACTCGGTAAAGGCAAACTTCGAGACTTTGCGGCGACTCGTCCCGACTAGGCTATAGTCGCCAATCAAGCGGGTCACCTGCCCGACATAATCAACGACCGTGCGAGCAAAAAACCGCATCACCAGGGCGGAAATGCCGGTCACGACCAAACAGATCAGGAAGGCGGCCCAGACCGGAAGCGGAGGTCTGAACGCGACGCCGGTCGCATAGACGAGCGTGCCAAGTGGTTCGCCTTCATGCGCCAGAGGGAATTCCATGGTCCGCGGCTGAAATTCAGCAGAGATATCGCCAAGAACCGGCTCGCCATTGGGGTCCAGGATCAAGGCGCGATCTGCCAACGAATTCTGCATCGCTGTTTCGATCGCGCGGGTTTCGTCATAAGCAAGTTCTTCAGAAATGAGCTGTGCGACTTGCACGCCATTTTCGTGCGCGCTGGCTTGATATGCGTTCCAGGCTTGCGAGAAATAGAATATCGTGAATGCGCCAGAAAGCACGAGTGCGAGCAAAGCTGCGGCAAGCGAAAGCACTGTCGCGAAGCTTGTGCGCGCCAGTGATCTGGTAAATGCTCGAATAGGTTTCAACGCAACTGCCTTTTATACCCGACACGACCCTCTCATTCTGTTGTGACCGCAATTGTTTAGGGAGTCGTGAACAGATCTGTGCTAGCCGATGGAGGAAATAAACCTTATCTGGGCTCGCATGACTGACAGAACCGCAAAAATCTCGCGCAAGACGAAAGAAACCGACATTACGGTGACGGTAAACCTGGACGGCACCGGGAAGACGGATATTTCGACGGGCATCGGCTTTTTTGACCATATGCTGGATGCGTTGGGGCGTCATTCCTTTATCGACTTGACGGTAAAAGCCGAAGGCGATCTGCACATTGATGGCCACCACACCGTCGAGGATACAGGCATAGTAATTGGTCAGGCGATCAAGAAAGCGCTCGGTGATTTCGCCGGAATCACGCGCTATGGCCACGCCTATCTGCCGATGGACGAGACGCTGAGCCGCGCCGCGGTCGATCTCTGCAAGCGCCCTTATTTCATCTGGAAAGTTGATTTCGCGCGCGACAAGATTGGCGACATGGACACCGAATTGTTCAAAGAGTTCTTTCAAGCGCTGGCCGGCAATGGCGGCATGTGCCTGCACATTGAAAACCTCTATGGCGAGAACAATCACCATATTGCCGAGAGTTGCTTTAAAGCGGTCGCGCGAACCTTGCGCATGGCGGTTGCCCCAGACGAGAAACTCGCCGGGGCCCCCGCCAGTACAAAGGGTAGCCTCTAGACCGGCTTTTGCGGGCAGATGAGATATTTCTCGCCTGTCACTTTGGCATTGTATTTCGCAACATTCTCCGCCTGAAGCGCTTCAGAGAGCGACAGCTCCGCGGTGTAATTGCTTGCAAATGTCGTGGTCAGCTCATCAGCTACGCGTTTGCGCAGACGCATCGCAACGTCCTGACCAGCTTTGGCGAGGAAGTTCGGCAGCAACCAGCCGCCAACGCCCCAGGCCATGCCATAGCCGCGGCTCAGCGTGGTCGGCGAGGTATCGAGACCGCCATAGAGATAGACTTGCTTGTGCTTGATCGACCCATAGATGCTGTAGGCGCCTGGGGTGCGCGCCGCTGCGCCTTCCATAGCGGTCAGAATGTCTGAGCCAAGCTTGCCGCCGCCGGTGGCATCAAAGCCGAGCGTCGCGCCAGTCTCGTGAATGGCATCGATCAGATCGGCCATGAAGCTGTCTTTGCTGGAATTGACGATATATTTCGCGCCCATACCGCGCAGGATGTCTTCCTGCTCCTGCTTACGGACAATATTGACCAGGTCGACGCCGTCTGCCTGACAAATCCGGTTCAGCATCTGGCCGAGGTTTGACGCCGCCGCGGTATGCACAATCGCGGTATGGTCTTCCATCCGCATCGTCTCAAGGAAGCTCAGTGCGGTCAGCGGGTTCACAAAGCAGGACGCGCCTTCTTTGGCGGTATTGCCTTCATGCAGTGGCAGCGCCATGACGGCGTCGACGGCGCGATACTCGCCATACATGCCGCCGCCCATGACAGCGACTATCTTGCCCATCAGGCTCTGCGCGTAAGGGTCAGACCCTGCCGCAACCACAGTTCCGGCGCCTTCATTGCCAACCGGCAAAGCTTGACCGATACGGGCTTTCATCATCCGCATGCCTTGCTCAGGCACGGGGGCTGACAGAACCGTGTCTTTACCAGCGCCAGCGCTCGAGGCGGCGGGCATGTTGGACCAGCCGAACATCACGCCATGGTCGGATGGATTAATCGGGGTGGCTTCGACGCGGACAATGATTTGTCCCGGTTTTGGCTCTGGCATGTCTCGCTCAACCAGCTCCATTCGAAGCGCGCCGTCTTCGGTCACAGTTGAGACCATTTGTAGATAAGTGTCAGGCAATGACATTTTCGTATTCTCCAGGGAGTTTGGGTGAATTTGCATTTCGTCCTGCCTTGTGAGGCGACGAATGACCAGACTATCGTCGCGAAACGCTGTGTTTGAGGGGACTTGGCTCTTTTCCTAACGGCGGGTCTCGGCTAAGGCCGCAGACATGAAGATGATGGCTCTGATTGATTATGGTTCTGGCAATTTGCACAGCGCCGCACGCGCGCTGCGGGTGGCTGCCAATGAGTCAAAACGCAAGCGTGAGATCCGTATCACAGCTGATCCCGACGCGATTGCCAATGCTGACCGGATTGTCTTGCCGGGCGTTGGGCATTTTGCTGACTGCGCCAAGAACCTGCGCGCGCATGACGGCCTGGTTGAGGCGTTGAGACATGCTGTTATCGATCGCGGCGTGCCTTTTTTCGGCATCTGTGTCGGTCAGCAATTGCTCGCCACGCGCGGGTTGGAAGATGGCGAGACCGCGGGTCTGGACTGGATCCCTGGTGATATTGACCGGATCACCCCTGGCGGCGACCTGGCGGTTCCGCATATGGGATGGAACGCCCTCAAACTGGCCTCTGCGCACCCGGTTCTCGACGGGCTGGGCGCTGATCCGCATGTCTATTTCACCCACTCATACGCGTATCGAAATCCAGCGCCGGCAGATATCGCCGCGACGACGCAATATGGCGAGCCGATCATTGCAGCCGTGGCGCGTGACAATATCTTTGCGACGCAGTTCCACCCGGAAAAAAGCCAGCGCGTGGGCCTGCAAATCCTGTCTAACTTCGTGCTTTGGAATCCGTCATGAGTTTTCACCTCTATCCCGCCATCGATCTCAAAGACGGGCAATGTGTGCGCCTGCTGCGCGGCGAGATGGATCAGGCGACGCAGTATAATCCCGATCCAGAGGATCAGGCCGGACAGTTCAAAGCAGCTGGCTTTGAGTTTTTGCACGTTGTGGATTTGAACGGCGCTTTCGAAGGCGCCAGCGCAAATTCCGAAGCGGTGAAGGCGATTCTGGCGGCGACGGATGTCCCAGTTCAGCTGGGCGGGGGCATCCGCACCCGCGCGCAGATTGATACCTGGTTAGCGGCGGGTCTGTCCCGCGTCATTCTTGGCACAGCGGCGCTCCGCGATCCGCAATTGGTCAAAGACGCGGCAAAAGCGCTGCCCGGGCAAGTCGTTGTCGGGATCGACGCGAAAGACGGCATGGTCGCCGTCGAAGGCTGGGCCGAAACCTCGGACATCACCGCGATTGAGCTCGCCAAGGCATTCGAAGGCTGCGGGGTTGCGGCATTGATTGTGACCGATATTGCGCGCGATGGTATGAAAACCGGCGTGAATGTCGCGTTTACGGGTGCGCTTGCAGACGCGGTTTCGATCCCCGTCATTGCCAGTGGCGGGGTCGCCAGCGTTCAGGATATTCACGATTTACGCGCCCACCCGGGAAAGCGCCCAATCTCAGGGTCTATCCTTGGCCGGGCGTTATATGACGGCGACCTCAATCCGCAAGAAGCGCTTGAAGCGGCCCGTTAGCGCCTATTCGACGTCTTTCCAAAACCCGGTTGTTTCCAACGCCAGATCGCGGGCTATGTCTTCGGCATCGAGCGCGATCAATGTATCCAGCAATACGGCAAAGTCAGACGTCGCCAGGCGACCGGCATCGCCATTTGTGGTGACGAGAATTCGCAAGGCGGTTTCGCCAATCGCTTCGTCAAGATAGGCGCCGTTCAAGCCGGTGATCTGACCCTGAGCAATGCGGTCACCCTGGTCCGACACTTGTCCGACAAAGTCTCGCGCGACGGGCGAAAGCGGCAATCCAAAGCCCGTCCAGATCGCGAAAAGGCGCGCGGCCTGATCCTCTCTCGGGCCAGAATTGATTGAATTGACGAGGCGTTTCTCGATCGCCCGCAGCGATGCCCGGGAGGCGTCACCGCCGACAATAATGTCGGCGGCCTCCAGCAAAGCGACCTCGTACGGATCGGGCTGCTCGACGCCTTCGTCTGACAAAGCACCAATCCAGTGTATCGCGGTCTCGCGATCGCCTGCGGCCATTGATGCTTGCGCAAATTCGAGCCCAAATGCGGCGGCGGCCGGGGCTTGCAGCAGGGCTTTTAAGTCTGGCAGGAAAAGCTGCGCGGTGCTGCGATACGCATTCAGGTCTGTGCGCGCACTGACGCCGAGAACGCTGGCCAATTGCGCCGCGCGGGTTGCATCATCGGTCAGCGGATCGACTTGCGTGGCCAGGGTTTGTTCGATCACAGTCGATGGCAGATAGTCCTCGTCTTCAAGCCGCGTCAAAAGGATGTTGCGGCGGTCCAGTCCGCTGATCAAATCATGCGCGCTGGCAATTTCGGCAAATCGGGCCCGCAACTCTGCCGGGACGCCTGGGCGTTGGGCTGCTGCGGCTGCCAGGTCCGGGCGATTGCCGGCCAGTGTCACGCGATTCGTGTCCAGCACAGCTTTCGAGGACAGCGCGATATTCAGCCCTGAATCAAACTTTGCGCCGGGCGGATTGGGTGTATCGCCCGCTGCCGCAAAGATCGCTTCGACCATCCATGGGTCGTCGACGCCTTGCGCCGCTGCGACTTCAATCGCCAGCTGCGCACCAGAGAAATTATCCTGCAGGACAGCACATACGGCGCGCAGTTTGAGCCAGTAAGCGCCATCCTTGACGGGGCCGTTCAAGGCGGCGCAGGCCGTGGCTTCCTGACCGCTGGCCAAGTCGAGATCAACGGCCAGCGTTTCAGCATCCAGGCCTGGTGCGGCTTGTTCAAGTTGCGGCACCAGAGCCGCTGCGGCCCTGGCTTCGCCGAGCTCGAGCATTAATCGGGCGCGCTCGGCCAATATGGCCTCCGCATGTTGTCCGCGCGGGGCCGTGGCCGGTGACAAGACAAGGCGCCGGAGCAACCGTCGTTCTGCCGGACCGAGTTCAGACGTGCGCACCGATTGTAGCAGCGATAGCAAAACCTCGTCATTCGAATTGCGCCAAAGCGTGGTTGGGAATTCGGTCTCGTTTGAGGATAGATAACGCTGACCCCAGGCGCCGAGATCTTCCATACTGTCGGATTCGATTTGCGCGCTGGCGGTTGCGCCTGTGCTCAATCCGATCATCAAGCTGCCAAGGATGGCGGCCCTAAAGAACATGCTCGATCTCCATGCGCACTTCGCCAGCTTCGGGCTTGTGGGCATCGGCAGAATTGCCGAGCCACCAGATCGCTGCAAACACAGCAATAATGACCAGAGCGAGGATGATGAGCCATTTACGCATGGATGATGTGCCTTTTGCCTGCTGCCGCGATGGTCAAAGATTGCCGGATCCGCCTCGTCTGTATAGGACAAGTTGTGAAGATCCGAAAAGACCATGGCTGAAGACCGAACTAGTATCCTAAAACCCGACAGAAATGAGGCGCCCTGGGCGGATCGTACAGTTGCGCTGGTCGGGCTGATGGGGGCTGGAAAATCGACAGTTGGTCGACGCCTGGCGAACCGTCTTGGACGGGCTTTCTATGATAGCGACAATGAAATCGAAAAAGCTGCAGGCCAGTCCGTGTCGGATATTTTTGCCTCTCATGGTGAAGAAGAGTTTCGCCGCGGCGAGCAAAGTGTCCTGAAACGGTTGCTCGACGAAAAACCACACATTCTGGCGACGGGCGGCGGCGCGTACCTCAACCCTGAAACGCGCGCTATGATGCGCGAAAAGGCCGTCACGATTTGGCTGGACGCGGGCCTTGAGACTTTGTGGAAGCGCGTTTCGCGCCGCAATCATCGCCCGCTTTTGCGCCGCCCGGACGCAAAAGAAGTGCTTTCCAGCTTGTTAGAAGAGCGTCGTCCTATATATGAGCTCGCTGATTTAACTGTCACAAGTGTGGATGGCCCGCATTCCAAAACAGTCACCGCAATTATCAAGGCTCTGGAGACATGGACGCCCCAACAATAACAGAGCCGACGACAGTCCGCGTTGAGCTGGGCCCGCGCAGCTATGACATCTTGATCGGTGCGCAATTGCTGGCGCACGCTGGGCAATGGCTGACGCCATTGGTCAAACAGCCCCGCGTATTTGTGCTCAGTGATGAAACGGTGTGGGGCCTTCATGGCGACGCTTTGAAAGCGGGCATGGCGGCGAGCGGCCTGGCTGTGATCGAGAAGACCCTGCCGCCTGGCGAAAGCACCAAAAACTGGTCCTTGCTGGGCGAGTCTGTTGACTGGCTTCTGGCCCAGGGCGCGAGCCGCGATGATGTGCTGATTGCCCTTGGTGGCGGTGTGATTGGCGATTTGACCGGGCTCGCAGCATCATTGCTCAAGCGCGGCATGCAATTTGTGCAAATCCCGACAACTTTGCTGGCGCAGGTCGATAGTTCGGTCGGCGGGAAAACCGCTGTAAACAGCCGGCATGGTAAGAATCTACTGGGTGCGTTTTATCAACCCAGACTCGTGATTGCTGATACGGAAATATTGGAGACTTTACCCGAGCGACAGCGCCGCGCCGGATATGCGGAAGTGATAAAATATGGCTTGATCAATGATCGCGCTTTCCTCGATTGGCTCGATCAACAAGGCAATAAAGTCCTGGAATTAGATGCAGCATCAATTGCTAAAGCCGTGGCGGTTTCCTGCCAGGCGAAAGCAGATATTGTCGCCCAGGATGAACGCGAAGGCGGGGTTCGGGCCTTGCTTAATCTGGGCCATACTTTTGGCCACGCTCTGGAAGCCGAAAATGGCTACGGAGCGGACCTTTTGCATGGCGAAGCGGTCGGCACCGGCATGGCGCTGGCACTGCGCTACTCGGCGCGACTTGGGTTGATGTCAGCGAATGATGCCGAACGTGGCGCGGCGATGATCGCAGCTTCCGGCCTGATAGCGGATCTGGCTGATTTGCCAGGCGGACCTTATAAGGCTGAGGCCTTGGTCAAAGCCATGCAACAAGACAAAAAGGTCCGCGCGGGCCGTGTCCCCTTAATTCTGGCAAAAGGCCTCGGTGAGGCGTTCATCTATCCAGATGCAGACCTGTCTGATGTGCAGGTGTTTTTACAAGAGGAGCTGCAAAGAAGCTGATGATTATCGGCACTTTACTGACCATTCTCGTTTTGATCGGCATGTCCGCCTTTTTCTCCGGGTCCGAGACGGCGCTGACCGCTGCGAGTCGCGCGCGAATGCACCAATACGAAAAGGACGGCGACAAACGCGCCAGTCTTGTCAATCGCTTGATATCCGATCGAGAGCGCCTGATTGGCGCGATCTTGCTCGGCAACAATCTGGTCAACATCCTGGCCTCGGCCTTGGCAACCAGCCTGTTCATGAGTCTCATGCCTGGACCCAGCGGGGTGGCGACAGCGACCGCTGTGATGACCGTTCTGGTGCTGGTCTTCGCCGAAGTGCTGCCAAAAACCTATGCGATTACGCGCCCGGATAATATGGCCCGCTCCGTGGCACGGCCGATTTCCTGGCTCGTAGCCGTTGCCAGCTGGATCGTTTCTGGCATTCAGCTGATTGTGAACGCGACGCTGCGCATTCTCGGCGTGAAGCCGCCGGATGATGATGTCAGCGCCGAGGATGATATTCGCGGCACGATTGACTTGCACCATTCGGAAGAAGGTCTCGACGCGAAAAATCGCCACCGTCTGGTTGGCGCCCTGGATCTCAAGGACATGACCGTCGAAGAGGTTATGATCCACCGCAAGAACATTACGATGATTGATGCCGAGCAATCCGCAGACGGGATTGTCCGTAAAGCCCTGGCCAGCCCGCATACTCGATTGCCGCTGTTTCGCGGCGACCAGGAAGAGATTGTCGGCATCCTGCATGTGAAAGACCTACTCAGGGCAATTGTTGGCAATAATGGTAAGACAGCAGGTCTCGATGTGCTCGAGATCTGCCGTGATCCGTGGTTCATCCCGGAGACCACCGCGGTTGAGGATCAACTCGATCTATTCCTGAAAAAGCGCAGCCATTTTGCCTTGGTTGTCGATGAGTATGGCGCCTTGCAGGGTCTGGTCACACTCGAGGACATTCTCGAAGAAATCGTCGGTGATATTCGCGACGAGTATGACGTGGTTGTACGCGGGGTCCGACCGCAATCGGATGGCTCGGTCTATGTTGAAGGCGGCGTCACCATCCGAGATCTGAACCGCGCCATGGGCTGGGAGCTTCCCGACGAAGAAGCGGTCACGATTGCGGGCTTGGTGATTCATGAAGCACAGACCATTCCGGAGCCCGGGCAGCGCTTTGCGTTTTATGGCTACCGGTTCGATATTGCGCGCAAGAGCCGCAACCAGATCACCGGTCTGAAAATCCTGCCAATGCGGGAAGAGCGGGACGTATAAGGTGCGCAGTTTCGCGGACATTCTTGATTTTGCGGCCCAGCATCATGGGTCCTCAAAGAATGTGCTCAACATCGCGGCAAATGATCATGCCGTTGCGGATTTGAGCACGATTGGCGATGACCGGCATTTGTCTGAAATGGCTAAAGCTGTGTTCAGTGCTGGGTTTAGCTGGAAAGTCATTCGCACGAAATGGCCGGGCTTTGAAGCCGCGTTTGAGGGATTCCAGCCAAATCGCGTCGCCTTCTTTTCAGATGAAGATGTTGATCGCCTATTGTCTGATAAGGCGATTGTTCGAAACGGACAGAAAATCACCGCAACCATTGCCAATGCCCGGATGATGGTCGACGTCTCCAAAGAGAATGGCAGTTTCGGGGCGTTTCTTCAGAATTGGCCGGCTGATGATCAGGCGGGGCTGCTGGCCTATCTGCACAAAAATGGTTCGAGACTCGGCGGCGCGACGGCGCAATATTATCTACGCTTTGGTGGTTATGATGCCTGGATTGCGTCACCAGATGTTTGCGCGGCGCTGATACGAGAGGGCGTCCTCGATACGCCGCGTGCGACCAGTAAGACCGCCTTACGAAAAATCGATGCCGCAATGACCGACCTACATCACCAATCCAACTTGCCGCGTGCCGTGATTTCGCGTGTGCTGGCCTTGTCGGTGGGCCCATAATGACCTTTGCCGCCACCATGATCACGCTCTATCCGGATTCATTTCCAGGACCACTCGGGGTCTCGATACTGGACCGAGCTAGACGTGAAGCGCTCTGGTCGCTTGAAACAGTCCAATTACGCGAGTTTGGTCTCGGCAAGCATCGTCAGGTTGACGAGAAACCTGCAGGCGGCGGCGCTGGTCTAGTGTTGCGGCCGGATGTGGCAGCGGCTGCGATTGATAGTTTGCCAAAGGATGACCGGCCCTTGATCTATCCAAGCCCACGCGGCGTGCCTTTCTCACAAGACCTTGCAGAAGACTGGGCGACAGGGCCGGGGGCTGTGTTCTTTTGCGGCCGGTTTGAAGGGCTGGATCAGCGCGTCATCGAAGGCCGGGACATGCAAGAAGTGTCACTCGGCGATTTTGTTCTTGCCGGCGGCGAAGTCGCTGCCATGGCAATGCTCGAAGCGACATTGCGTCTGATCCCGGGTGTTGCTGGAAACCAGGCCTCGATCGAGGATGAAAGCTTCAGCGATGGTTTGCTGGAATACCCGCAATTTACCATGCCGCGGACCTGGGAAGATCGGCCAACACCGGACGTGCTTTTGTCTGGCGACCATAAAGCTGTCATCGAATGGAGGAATCAGCAGAGTCAGGCGTTGACAAAAACCCGCCGACCCGATTTATGGGCTTCTTTCCGAAATGGACCCAATTTGCGAGCGTCGGAGACGGACGATGAACATGATTGAACAGCTTGAAGCTGAAGAAGTTGCCCGCGTCACCGCTGGCAAAACCATCCCAGAATTTTCGCCTGGTGATACGCTATCGGTTAATGTGCGTATTAAAGAAGGCGACCGTGAGCGCGTCCAGCGTTATGAAGGCGTCTGTATTGCGCGTTCCGGCGGCGGCCTCAACGAGAACTTCACAGTACGGAAGATTTCTTTCGGTGAAGGTGTCGAGCGGGTTTTCCCAGTCGTGTCGCCAATGATCGAAAGCATTGAAGTGAAGCGCAAGGGCCACGTTCGCCGTGCCAAGCTTTACTATCTTCGTGATCGCCGCGGTAAATCTGCACGTATCGCTGAGCGGACAACGGGCCACGGTATGGAAACAACCGAGATCACGACGACGAAAACAGAACTTCGCCGTCAGCGCGATGCTGCGAAAGTCACCCGCCGCGAAGAAGCTGCTAAAGAGCGCGAAGCCACTGCGAAAGCCAAGGCTGCGGACGAAGCCGCCGCTGCTGCTGCCGCTGAAGCTGAAGCAGCTGCTGCAGACGCCGCGCCAGAGGGCGACGCCGAAGCATAGTTTATTTTTCAGACCCAGGTCTGCAGAAACCCCGCTCATGGAGCGGGGTTTTTCGTATGCGAACGGGAGAAACTCTCCCAATTTAGCGCTGCGATACGGATCAAGAACTCGCCCGTAACCACCTAAAATAGCAGTAGTTTTTTCTCGTGTCGGGTGAATCCGATTGGAATCCCCTATTTCGTTTTCTATACGAAATAAGTGGCGCATGCTTTGCGTACTGTTTTCCGAATGTCCCGAAATAGAACGGGCATGCGGACGGCGTTAATAACGGGCAGCTGAGTGAGCTGCTTGAAAAGGGGTATTACTATGAAACTATCGAAGTCGATTATGATCGGTGCAGCGGCCGCGATGCTGCTCCCGGCGACAGCTTTTGCAGATGGCGATAAGACCAGCTGGGATGGCCAGGCTGCTGGCGAGCGTTATGCCGCCGCAGGTGCAACCACAGCCGAGCGCGTGCTGACAGATGAAGAAATTCGCAACATCATCTCTCAGTCCGGCGCCAATGCCGAGAACACTGACGTTCGTTATATGGGCGGTTCTGAGACAGCGATTGAAACCATCATGTGCTGCGAGAATATCGATGAGCAAATCGAGACCCGCACGGAGATTGAAGAAACAACGGAATATGTTGACGCTGTAACTCGCCGTGAAATCACGCAGCCGGTTCAGCGCACATTGATCCAACCGATCACCCGCGAAGTGTTGCAAGGTTCAGTCGAGGATATCACCGAAGACCGCGTGTTTGAGACGCGCCGCCTCGACACTCAATATGTCCGTGACGATGTTCCAACGGTTGTCGAGAACTTCATTCCGCAAGTCACGACTGAAACACGTGATGAAGTCACTGAGACTTATTATGACGTGGTCACCCGCCGCGAGATTATTCAGCCTGTTGAGCGGACCACAGTTGTTCCTGTGCAGCGCCGGATCATTCGTCCTGTAACGGAAACCATCACCAATGAAATCCGCTATGAAACACAGACAGCGCCAATGCAGCGCAACTCTGTGGCGATCCCAGCGACGATTGAGAATGTCACTGACGAAGTCACCACTGTGACCGAAGACCAGTACACAGAGAAAATGGTGCCTTACATCGCAACGCGGAACATCTATCAGCCGAAAACGATCACAACGATCCAGCCGATTGAGCGTCAAATCCTGCGCGGCCGGACCGAAAGCATCACGGAAGCCACGCGCTACGAAGAAGAGCGTCTTCCAATGCGGGTCGAAACAGAAGACGCGCCGCAAATTGTCGAGAATATCACGCCACGCGTCAGTGAGCGGACCGTTCTCGAAGTTGAAGACGTCTATATCGACAATGTCACGCGCAATATCATTCAGCCGGTCGTGGTCACCACCATTCAGCCGGTCGTCAATGAAGTGCTTCAGGGCCGCACCGAAACTGAAACGCGGGCGACACGTTATGAGACAGAAACTCTGGCGGGCAAAACCGAAGCGGTTGCAATCCCAGAGACTGTTGTGAACTATGTCCCGCAACTGACTGAGGAATATCAGGAAGAAAATTCCGAGACATATTTCGAAGAAATCACACAGCGTGATATCTATCAGCCAGTTGTCCGCACAATTGTGCAGCCGATTGAAGTTCGCAAAATGAACCCGAAAACGGAAACTGTCACGAACGCCACGCGTTACGAGACTGTCCGTGCCAGCCTGGTCGTCCTGAATATCGGCGCACCATGTAACTGCAACTAATCTGATCGGGGCGCTACGGCGCCCCAATCTCTGGTTCGGCCGCGCCGCAGAAAGTGACGTGGCCGTCTCTCCTGGCTCAGGGCACTGAGCCACTTACCTTATGAAGGCGCTGCGGGGTGTGACCTGTAGCGCCTTTTTTGTTGGTTCCGGTGCTTGCAGAAACCTGCCGCGCGTGCTGATAAACGCGGCTGAAAAGGTGGAACGTGATGTCTGGTCAAACCCTCTATGACAAAATCTGGAATCAGCACGTCGTGCACGAAGATGCGGCGACAGGCGAAGCGCTTCTATTCATCGACTTGCACCTGATCCACGAAGTGACCACACCTCAGGCTTTTGCGGGTCTGGACGCCGCCGGCCGACCGGTGCGCAGGCCCGACCTGACGCTGGCGGTTGCAGATCATAATACGCCGACAGAAGATCAGGCGCTTGGACTGGACGGCGTTCGGGACGAGGCCGCCCGCAACCAATTGGCAGCGCTGACGCGAAATGTCGAAAAACATGACATCGAGTTCTTCCCGATGGGACATATCAATAATGGCATTGTCCATGTTGTCGGTCCTGAACAAGGGCGTACGCAGCCTGGAATGACCATAGTTTGCGGGGACAGTCATACGTCGACTCATGGCGCGTTTGGCGCGCTGGCGCATGGTATCGGAACATCAGAAGTCGAACATGTCCTGGCCACGCAAACGCTGCGGGCGCGCAAGATGAAGAATATGGCCGTCGAGGTCTCTGGCCAGCTTGCCGACGGCGTTACAGCAAAAGATCTGGCCCTGCATCTGATTGCCAAAATCGGGACAGCCGGCGGCACGGGGAGCGTCATGGAGTATCGCGGTGAAGCGATCCGCGCGCTGTCCATGGAAGCCCGGATGACCCTGTGTAATCTGTCAATTGAAGGCGGCGCCCGCGCGGGTCTGATCGCCCCGGATGAGATCACGCTCGAATATATGAAAGGCCGACCTGCATCACCGAAAGCCGGCGCCTGGGAAATTGCTGAGCGCCATTGGCGCACGCTCCACTCGGATGATGATGCTGTGTGGGACGAAATTATCCACATCGATGCGGCTGAGATTGAACCGACAGTTACCTGGGGCACCAGCCCGGAACAAGCGATTGCGCTGTCTGCGACCATTCCTGATCCGGCGACAATGACGGACCCCGTTAAAAAGACCGCAGCGGAACGGGCGCTCGATTATATGGGTCTGCAAGCGGGCGCGAAACTCGCTGGAACGCCGGTGCAGCGCGTGTTTATTGGCTCCTGTACCAATTCACGGATCGAAGATCTGCGCGCGGTGGCCGAGATTGCCAAGCAGGGCTCTGTTGCGGATGGCGTCCGCGCCATGATTGTGCCGGGCTCTGGTCTCGTCCGGGCGCAAGCCGAAGCGGAAGGCCTCGATAAGGTGTTTCAAGCGGCAGGTTTTGAATGGCGCGAGCCAGGCTGTTCCATGTGTCTCGGCATGAACCCGGATATTCTGGCCCCCGGCGAACGCTGCGCCTCGACGTCGAACCGCAATTTTGAAGGCCGCCAGGGCCGCGGCGGGCGCACACACCTGATGAGTCCCCATCTGGCGGCGCGAGCTGCGATCACGGGGGTGATCGGGGGGTGAACCTTTCAGACTGGAGCCCCCGCGAACGCCCAGGACAATGGCCCCTGACTGGGCCGCGCGTGGTGCTGGAGCCAGTGGATTGGGCTCAGCATGGTGAAGGGCTTTACCAGGCCGTGGCCAGCCCGAAAGTTCGCGACATCTGGGACTATATGCCGATTGGCCCGTTCGATGATCTGCCGGCATTTCAGAAAACGTTTGAATTTGTCGGCGCAAAATTAGGTTGGGAAACGCTTGTCTTTCGACGCCGCCACGACGGTGAAATTCTCGGCATGTCCAGCTATATGCGAATCCGGGAAGAGCATGGCAGCGCCGAGATTGGCTGTGTCGCTTTCGGGCGCGCCTTGAAGCGAACCCCCGAAGCCAGTGAAGCCATGTTTCTAATGGCGAAACATGTCTTCGAAGAGCTTGGCTATCGCCGCTATGAATGGAAATGCCATAATGAAAATGCTGCATCGCGCCGCGCGGCCGAGCGGATTGGGTTCGCATTTGAAGGCGTGTTTCGCAATGACATGGTCGTCGGTGGCAAAAACCGCGACACCGCCTGGTTTGCGATGACAGATGCAGATTGGCCGGAAATCAAGTCTGCGTTTGAAGCCTGGCTCTCACCCGACAATTTCGACGCCGATGGCGCCCAAATCCGCAAACTGGAAAGCTTCAGGTCATGATCACCGCACTCGACCATTTCGTCCTGGTATGTCCAGACCTGGAAACAGCTGTCACAGATTATACGACCCTTCTCGGTGTGGATGCTGCCTGGCGCGCTGAGCATGACGGTGTTGGCACCTCTGTGTTCGCCGTCGGCAATACAGCATTGGAACTAATGGCACCCACTGGCGGCGGCGCGGTCGCGGACAAGCTTCGCGACATGACCGCAAATGGCGCGGTGATGACCTCGCTGGTCTATCGCAGCGACGATGTGGCAGGCGATCATCACTTGATGACGCGCCGCGGCCTCGCGCCGAGCGACGTCACCGAGACGGTGAGCACAGATATAAAAACCGGTGCAGAACGGGCGTGGCGACGGTTTCGCATTCCGGACGAGAAAATGGCTGGAATCAAGACGTTCATCCTGCAGCCAGATGCGCCGCTTGCAGCCTCGCCTGCGATGCCAGGCCGCGCGACGTCGCTAGATCATCTGGTCATCAATACGCCGAACCCGGAACGCGCCGTCGCGACCTATGGCGCGCGGCTGGGTCTGCGTTTCGCATTGGATCGAACAGCAGAGCAGTGGAAAACCCGGTTTCTTTTCTTCCGGCTTGGCGGCCTGACTTTGGAAGTCATTCATCGCCTTGGTGAAACGCATGACGCGTCTGCCAATGATACGATCTGGGGCCTGACTTGGGAAACTGACGATCTGGCGGTGACGCGCACGCGGCTCGACGCGGCGGGTCTGGATGTCAGCGAAATTCGCACTGGCCGCAAACCCGGATCGCAAGTCTTCACGGTTCGAAACGGGACGCAAGACGTGCCGACCCTGTTCATCGCCCACGCGGCGCGCTAAAAGGTCTTTCATGAAAGCGTTTACTCATCTCCGTTCCACCGCTGCGCCGTTGATCGACAAGGGCAAGCTGATGGTGAATGTCGACACCGACATGATCATCCCCAAACAATTCCTCAAGACGACGGAACGTGTCGGGCTTTCTGAGGGTCTGTTCCACGAATTGAAGACCCTGGCGGATGGCTCGCCAAATCCAGATTTCGTGCTCAACAAACCGCACTATAAAGATGCTGGTGTGTTGATTGCTGGCGAGAATTTTGGCTGCGGCTCGTCGCGCGAGCATGCGCCCTGGGCGCTGCTCGACCAAGGCATTACATGCGTCATCGCGCCAAGCTTTGCCGACATCTTCTACAATAATTGCGGTAAGAATGGCATTCTCGCCATCGCCTTGCCCATTGAGGTTTGCGAGGCCCTGGCAGCAGAGGCTGGCGGCAGCAATAGCGTCTTTGAGATCAATCTCGAGAGCAAGACCGTGACCACGCCCGACGGCGCCGAGCATAGTTTTGATTATGATGAGGGTCGCCGCGAGAAATTGCTCAAAGGCCTCGACGATATCGCGCTCAGCTTGCAAGCCGAGGACGCGATCGCCGCTTTTGAAACCCAGCGCAAGCTCGCGACACCCTGGTTGGAGAACGCCTGATGAAACATCTCGCTGCAATGATTATTGGGGCTGGCATGCTAACCGCTTGCATTCCGGACATCATGAATACCAAACCAGAGGTCCGCGGTCTTGAAGGGGCTGCGCCCGTGCAGACATTTACGGATCCCGCGACGGGCACCGACATCACTTTGCGGCCGGACGGCAAGCTCAACCTTAAGCTCGATAGTAATCCGACGACTGGCTATTACTGGTATCTCAAAGACATTGACGCGTCGCAGCTCGATCAGTTGAGCGATGAGTATTTTGCGGATCCGGCGCCAGAAGGTCTGGTTGGCAGCGGCGGGCACCAGCTCTTCGTTTTCGAGGCCCTCGCCAAAGGCAAATCCAAGCTTACGCTCTCTTATGAACGCTCGCCGCAGGATGTGGCCCAAACACTTACGCTCAACATCAAGGTGATCGAATGATTATTGTCGAAGGCAGTGCGCGTATTCCAGAAGGCGCATGGGACCAGGCGCACGCCGCGATGGAAACCATGATCAAGGCTAGCCGCGAAGAAGCGGGCTGTATTGAATATGCCTATAGTCGTGATTTGATCGATCCAAGCATCCTGCGCATCATTGAGCGTTGGCAAGACAAAGCCGCCTTGGTCAGCCATTTCGCTGAGCAGCACATGGCGGTCTTTCGCGGCGCACTTGCGGAAGTTGGTCCTCAAGACCTGAGTGTGCGGATGTATGACGCTGAGCCCGAGGCACTGCCACTCTAGACCTTTCCCTCCACGTCGCAGTGGACTCAGTCGCCGCAACCTGATCTATGGCGCGAAACTGAATAACAGCGCGACATGAGGATGTGATGAGCCAGACAATGCTCTTACTGCCCGGAGACGGGATTGGACCAGAAGTAACTGAACAAGCACGCCGCGTCGCCGAAGTGATCGCGCCGGATCTGGCTTTTGACGAAGACCTGGTGGGCGGCGCATCGATCGACACCCATGGCGAGCCGCTCACGGTCAATGCATTGGTCAAAGCCAAATCCAGCGATGCCGTTCTGCTCGGCGCGGTTGGTGGTCCGAAATGGGTCGGGGTCGAGCGCCATTTGCGCCCTGAAATGGGCCTCCTGCAATTGCGCAAAGGCATGGATACCTTTGCCAATTTGCGCCCGGCATTCTGTTTCCCGGCGCTGGTCGATGCTTCAAGCCTGAAGCGGGAAATCGTCGAAGGCCTCGACATCATGATCGTGCGCGAACTGACATCTGGCGTCTATTTCGGCGAGCCGCGCGGCTTTGAGCGCGGCATTGGCGATAAGAGTTTCGGCTATGAAACCTCGCGCTACACCAAAGGCGAAATCGACCGGGTCGCACGCGTGGCGTTTGAGATTGCGCGCGGGCGGGGCGGCGACGTGGCCTCGACAGAGAAATCCAACGTCATGGAAAGCGGCCTGTTCTGGCGCGAGACTGTGACGGACCTCCACGCTGCTGAAGGCAAAGGTGTCGCGCTGCGGCATATCCTGGCCGATGCTTGCGCCATGGAATTGGTGCGCGACCCGAAACAGTTTGATGTCATCCTGGCCGGTAATCTGTTCGGCGATATTCTATCTGATGCCGCGGCGATGTTGACCGGGTCAATCGGCATGTTGCCAAGCGCTTCGCTGAGCTATGATGGCAAGCCTGGCCTGTACGAGCCTGTACATGGCTCAGCGCCGGATATTGCCGGTCAAGGCAAAGCCAATCCGTGCGCGGCCATTTTGTCTCTGGAAATGGCGCTGCGCTGGTCGCTGGGGCGCGCTGACGCGGCTGACAAGCTGTTCGCCGCCGTCGGCCGAGCGCTCGAAGCGGGCGCGCGTACGGGGGATATTGGCGGCTCTATGTCGACAACAGAAATGGGCGACGCGGTGATCGCCGCCCTTTAAGGTCTCACTCCGTATTCGCATCCATGGCGAGAATGATCTGGGCATAGCCTTTTGACAGGCGGCCCATATTTTCAACGGTTAGCCGTTCATTGGTGCCGTGGAATCCGGTCAGATCTTCGGGCGACATCATGGCGGGCATGAACCGATAGACGCTATCGGTGATCGCAGTGGCATAGCGTCCATCCGTGGCCCCAAGCACCAGACCTGGCGCCACAGGCGCCTGACTGGAATCAGCCGCAACGGCGTAGAGAACCCCAAATGCGAGATTGTCCATCGGGCTGACAGGCGAAGCGCCGCTGCCGCGAATACCACTGCGCCCGACCGTCACTTCCAGACCTTCAATATCCTTGGTGACCTTTTTGATATGGGCGAGAATGTCTTCTTCGGTATCTTTCGGATGGATACGGAAATTGATCACCGCGATGGCCCGTTGTGCGAGCACATTCTCTTTCGCGGACCCGGTCAGCATGGTCGGCGCAGTCGTCGTGCGGATCATTGCATTGGCCGGCGGCGACTTGCTCAAAATGCCTTTAAGGGTGCCGCCAAACAGCCATTGATTGGCAAACAAAGCGCGCTGCATGAACGGCATATCTTCGCCTGTTGCCTTGAACAGGCCAGAGACCAGAGGATTGCCCAGATCGGCTGACATCTGATTCTCGTCAAGCGCCACTAAAGCCCGCGACAGGCGCACAGTGGCGCTGTTTCGCGGCGGCGTCGACGAATGTCCGCCCTCTGCCGTGACAGTCAATGTGTAAGTGACATAGCCTTTCTCGGCGACACCGACAAACGCGACCGTGCCGCCTGTTAGCGGATTATCTTCAATCGCCATGAAGCCTTCATCGAGCGCCATGATAGGCGAGATGCCGCGAGACTTGAGCAGTTCGACTCCCGCGCTGGCGCCAGACCCGGAGACTTCTTCATCATGTCCGAGCATCAGGAGCACAGTGCGCTTCGGCTGGAAGCCATCGCGCGCCAGGGCGTCGAGCGCTTCGAACAAGCCAACCAGAGAGCCTTTGTCATCAATCGCGCCGCGACCATAGACATAGCCATCCTGGATCGCGCCAGAGAAAGGCGGCGCATCCCAATCACCTTCAGTGCCAATATTCACCGGCACCACATCCTGGTGCGCCATTAACAGAATTGGATCCAGAGACGAGTCGCTGCCTTGCCAGGTGAACAGCAAACTATAACCGCCTGGAATGGTTTCCTTGTTGGCGGCAGCGTGGAAGGCGGGATAGGTCTCCTCCATCCAGGCCTGTAGCTCGAGCCATGGCCCTTCCTGACCGACGCGTGGATCGCCTGCTGCAACGGTCACAGTTTTGAAGCGAATGGCTTCACCGAGATGCTCGGCCGCGATATTGGCGTCAAATTGCGGCACGTCGGGCAGGACGATATCCCGCACATTTTGCGGCGCGCCACCATAATTGAACGTTCGTATCAGAATGATGCCGATCAGCAGGATCAATATTCCGCCTGCGCCGAGCAAGATGCGTTTCACCATGATGGCTGCCTCCCAACAGTCTGTTATGCGCCGACTGTGGCGAGCACGGGCTGAAATGGCAAGATCTGCCGCTACGCGAGCGCCTGATATGCCGCCATCACCAGTGACAACCCTCGAACGTCGCCGGTGGTTCCGGGTTCCATCCGATTCATCACATAAGAGATGCACAAGCGCGCATCCTGATCGATCAGAACAATCGACCCGCCATAGCCGCCCCAATAAGCGATATGCTTGTTCGGGCCGAGCGGCATGGCCGGATTGTTGATGCCATAACCCATGCCGAAATTGACCGGAATGCCGAGCACCAGATCAATACCGCTCGATTGTTGTTCAAACACAGTGCGTGTGCCGGCTTCGGACATGATCCGTTTGCCAAAGGCTTCGCCGCCATTCGCCATTGCCGTCTGCGCGCGAACAATGCTGCGGGCATTGCCATGGCCATTCGCCGCCGGAATTTCGGCTTTACGCCAGCCGGCGTGCATGGCTTGCTTTGCGTCGACAGGGGGGTTGGCAAATGTTCGTGACGCGACCGAACCATCATTGGCGGGCGCAATTGTTTCGGGCGGCGGCTCGAGCGGTGATATTCGCGGCACCACGGCATCGGGGGTGCCGATGTGAAAATCGGCGCCCAGCGGCTCGGCAATTTCCTGCGCGAAAAAAGTACCGATCGACTGACCCGTGACCCGCCGCACAATCTCGCCAATCAAATGGCCTTGCGTCAGCGCGTGATAGCCAGATGCTGTCCCCGGTTCCCACCATGGTTCCTGCGCCGCCAGTTCGCGGACCATCCAGTCCCAATCATACAGCGCATCACCTTCGACTTTCGTGTCCATGCCGGACAGGCCCGCCATATGGGACAGGAAGTGACGGACTTCGACTTTGTCTTTTCCAGCCGCCGCGAATTCCGGCCAGTATTTGCTGACGGGTGCGTGCAAGTCGACGTCGCCCCGATCGGCCAGCAAAAGCAGGCTCATCGCAGCCATGGTCTTGGTACTCGACCAGACATTGGTGACGGTATCTTCGGCCCAGGGGGCGGTCTTGTCGCGGGTCAGATGTCCGCCCCAGAGATCAACAACGAACGCGCCCTCATGCGTGATCGCAACGCTCGCGCCAATTTCGTCGAGTTGGTTGAAATTATTCTCAAACGCAGCTTTCACGCCTGCGAAACGCTCGTCGCAATGTCCTGATATCACTGTCATATCGGTCTTCCCATTCTATATTTTCGGTCGCCAATCGTCTGGCGCAAGTTCGAAGCCAGTAAACTCAAACCCGGGGGCGACGACGCATGAAACGAGGGTCCAGGCGCCGAGGCTCTCAGCGGTTTGCCAATGGTTTGCTGGCACAGTGACTTGCGGCCTTTGGCCGGCCCGCAGGTCTGGTCCCAGCGTCTGGGCACTGGCGCCTTTGCCATCGGGGGGCGAAAGCGTGAGCGCTAAGGGTCCTCCGGCATGCCAGAGCCAATGTTCATCCGCATCGACGCGGTGCCAGGCAGAAATTTCATCCGCTTGCAGCAAATAGTAGATCGCCGTCGAGGCCGCGCGATTGTCGCCCGCGGTGCGATAGGTTTCGACATAATGACCCCCTTCCGGATGCGCCTTCATGTCGAGCAGGCGAATGATTTCATTCGCGCCCAGGTCGCCGGAAAGTGCGACCATTAAAACCGGTCCTTGCGCCCGCGAATTTCGCCAAACGTTGCTGCGGCATCGCCCGGGTGGCCCATCGCGGCTTGCAGGTCTGCATTGTCAGCTCGCAGGAATGGATTGGTCTCCAGTTCCCTCGACAGGACCATCGGCACCGTCCGCTCGCCGCGAGACCGCTTGTCATCAATCTCGGCAATATAGGCTTTCAGCGCCGCATTCCCTGTCTCGATTGTCTCCGCAAAGCGGGCATTGGCCTGCGTATATTCATGCGCGCAATACAGAGTGGTCTCCGGCGGCATGGTCTTGATCGCCTGCATTGAGCGCCACATCATGGGCATGTCGCCTTCGAAAACACGGCCGCAACCGAGCGCGAAGACCGCATCGCCAACAAAAGCGGTTTTCGCTTCGGCGATGTGAAACGCGATATGACCGAGCGTATGACCCGGGACATCAATAATCTCGGCCTTTAACGCACCGAGAGAAACCATGTCACCGCCGCCGACAGCTTGATCAATACCCGGGATCTTTTCGGCTTCGCCCTTGGGCCCAATGATCGTGCAGCCGGTCTGCTCCTTGATTTTCAGATTGCCGCCCGCATGATCCGGATGCCAATGGGTGTTCCAGATCGCTGTAATCGTCCATCCCATCGCTGCGGCTTCAGCGAGGTATTTGTCGGCATCAGGCGTATCAATCGCAGCCGTTTCGCCGGAAACCGGGTCATGGGCGAGATAGCCATAATTATCATTCAGGCAGGGGAATTGATGTATAGTCAGCATGATCCCATCTCTTTGGGGTGAATTATGTTTGAAAGACTAGAGCCATATGCGCCAGCCTGCGGCAACCCTTGAAGCCTTTTATCAATCCCGGCTCGGGCAATGCGCAGCGCGTCTGATCTCGGAGCGCATGACCTCGTTATGGGGCTCGTGCGAAGGACAGCGGGTGCTCGGGATCGGGTATCCGAGCCCGCTTCTACCGTTATGGCAGGACGAAGCAGCGAGCTGTATCGGCGTTGTCCCTGAAGAGATTGGCGAAGTTCGTCTCACCTCTGAACGCGGGCAATCCCTATGTCTCGCCCCGGAACAGCGTTTGCCTTTTCCGGAAGGTCTGTTTGATCGCGTATTTTTGCTGCACGCCTTGGAAGAAGCCGACAGTCCGCGCCAGCTGCTCCGCGAAGCCTGGCGCGTGCTCGCGCCGGAGGGACGGATTGTCGTCGCCGTCACCAATCGCCGCAGCTTGTGGTCATTGGTCGATAGCGAACCATTTGGGCATGGCCGGCCATGGACGCGACGGCAAATGGTGAACTTCCTAAATGACAGTCTGTTTCAAGTGACAGCCTCGACAACTGCTGTTCATTTGCCGCCTCTGGACTGGCGTTTGATTACCGCCGCATCAAAATCGTGGGAACGCGCTGGTGATCTTGTTTTGCCCGGCTTGGGCGGCGTTGTTCTGGTCGAAGCCGTCAAACGCCTTTACTCAAAACCAAGTGGCAGTGCTGCCGCCCCGGTCACGAAAGCTGTAAAGGCAGGCAAACCGAAGCCTGTCATGCCTAGAAATCTGGCAGGAAGCGACGTCACCCATCCTGCGGCAATGACTGGAATTGACGTCCTGCAAACAACCGATACGGGTATCAGTAAGACTGCAATTGGAGGCGGGCCAAAATGAAATTAGTGACAGCGATCTTCAAACCAAGCCGTCTGGACGCGGTTATTGACGCGCTCGGCGAAGCAGACGTTTCAGGCCTCACTGTGTCGGAAGTGCGCGGTTATGGGCGCCAGCAAGGCAAGACGGAAGTCTATCGCGGCGCTGAATACGAAGTGCGCCTTCTGCCAAAAGTCAAAGTTGAAGTCGCTTGTAGCGGCGCCGAAGCCGAACGGGTGGTCGAAGCCATTTCAGGTGCGGCGAATACCGGCACGATTGGTGATGGCAAAGTGTTTGTCGCTGATCTGGAATCGATTGTTCGTATTCGGACGGGCGAGCGTAACGAACAGGCCATTGGCAGCTAGTCAGCAGACGCGGTCGATTTAATTTTCTAACGCTTCTGGGCAGGCGCGTGCGACGGCTTATGTCACGCGCTCGGAACAGTTAGAGATATGCTATGAAAATTGCCATTATCGGGGCTGGCCTGTCCGGTTTGACGCTCGCGCACAGATTGTCTGAGGTTCATGACGTAGACGTCTTCGAGAAAGCGCGCGGACCTGGCGGACGCATGTCGACGCGACGTGCTGCGCCTTATGCTTTTGATCACGGCGCGCAATATTTCACCGCCCAATCAGAGCGTTTTCAGGCTTTTATTGGCGGTCTCGAAGCGCAAGGCTTGGTTGCGAAATGGCCACAGGACATTCTGCTTACCGGCGGCGCCGGGGTGTCCGACAAGCCCAAATATGTCGCTCAGCCAGGCATGAACGCCATTTGCAAACACCTCGCTGAAACGGAGCAGGTTCATACGGGAGTGCATGTTGAGACCCTCTCCAAAGGTGCCGAAGGCTGGCAGATGTCAGCAAAAGACGGCGCTCGGCACGGTCAGTTCGACTGGGTGATCTCGACTGCCCCAGCAGAGCAAAGCGCGGCCTTGTTGCCCGAATCCTTTTCTGGCCAGATGGTGTTGCGTGAGGTTGAAATGCACGGCTGCTTCGCCTTGATGCTGGGGTTTGAACAAAGCCTGGACCTGGAATGGCAGGCAATGAAATCGGGCAAACCTCCGATTGGCTGGATGGCATCAAATTCAGACAAGCCTGGCCGGCCCGAAAGTTCTGCGCTGCTGATCCAATCTGATAATGCCTGGGCTGAAGCGCATCTCGAAGACGACCCGGCGCAAGTCATCGCGGCTCTGATGGTCGCCGGATCAGAGCTTGCAGGTATCGATTTGTCGGCGGCCAGTCACCGCGCGCTGCATCGCTGGCGCTACGCATCGACCCCAAAACCGGCGGGCGTTCCGTTCCTGATCGACGAAAAGCACCAGCTCGCAGCTTGTGGTGATTGGTGTCCCGGCAGCAAAGTCGAGGCAGCTTATTTGAGTGCCAATGCTTTGGCAGATGAGATTCTATCCCTGCCCAAGACTTGATTTTCGGCGCTGTTCCCGGCAGGTCACCTAGCTCAACCAAGGAGACCTCGATGACCGGCCCAAAAGCGCTGCCGAATATTCTCGAAATCACCCCTTATAAGGGCGGGCAGAAAATGATTGGCGCCCATAAGTTATCGTCAAATGAGAACCCGCTTGGTTGCAGCCCGGCGGCGCAGGCCGCTGCGGTTGAAGCGGCGAAGCATTTGGAACTGTATCCGGATGGATCTGCAGAGGCGTTGCGCGCCGCGATCGGGGCGAAATATGGCATCGAGACAGACCGGATTGTCTGCGGCGCCGGCTCGGACGAAATCTTCCAATTGCTTGGCCGCGCCTATTTGCGTCCCGGCGATAATATTGTGCAGAGCCAGTATGGATTTCTGGTCTACCGTCTGATCGCTCAACAATCAGGGGCTGAAACCCGCAGCGCGCCGGAAACCGATTTGACGACCAATGTCGATGCCATGCTCGAACAGGTGGATAAGAACACCAAAATCGTTTTCCTCGCCAATCCAAATAACCCGACCGGCAGCTATATTCCTTATTCGGAGGTCAAACGCCTGCACGCGAACTTGCCAGAAAATGTCTTGCTGGTTCTGGACGGCGCTTATGCGGAATATGTTCGCAACAATGATTATAGTTCTGGCATGGAAATGGCCGGCGAAATGGCCAATGTTCTGGTCACGCGAACGTTCTCGAAAATCCATGGCCTGGCGGCATTGCGGCTCGGCTGGGCGTATGGCCCAGAGAATGTCATCGACGCGCTGAATCGGACGCGTGGCCCGTTTAATGTCAACGCTGTGTCACAAGCGGCGGGAATCGCGGCAATCCATGATGATGCTTTCATGGCGAAATCCGCGGATCATAATGATACCGAGCGCTTGCGCGTGAGCGCCGTCGTGGAAAAGGCGGGCTTCAAAACCTATCCGAGCGTTGGCAATTTCATCCTGATTGAGTTTCCGGAAGAAAAAGGTCGGACCAGCGCCGACGCAGACACATTCCTGCGCAATCACGGCGTGGTCATCCGCGATGTCAAAGTCTACGGACTGCCAACCTGCTTACGTGCCTCGATTGGCACCGTTGCGCAGAATGATGATTTGATCGCGGCTGTAGAGGCGTTCGCGAAAAGCTGATGAGCGATGACGTTTTCGACAATATCGCGATTATTGGGATTGGCCTTTTAGGCTCGTCGATTGCGCATGCCGTGACGGCGTATGGCGGGGCTCGCCAGGTCGCACTATGGGATGCCTCCGATGACGTCCGCCAACGTGCCGGACGCGTGTTGCATGGCGCCGTCTGCGATACGGCGGAAGACGCGGTTTCCGGCGCAGATTGCGTCATCCTGTGCACACCGGTTGGGGTCCTTGCCGAAGTTACGCAAGCCGTTTCAAGCGCGCTGGCGCCTGGTGCAATCTTGACCGATGTCGGATCGGTGAAAGCCAAAGCGGCTGACGATATGGCGGCGCATTGCCCGTCAGGGGTGCACTTAATCCCCGGTCACCCGATCGCCGGGACTGAAAAATCCGGACCGGAAGCCGGATTTGCCAGCCTGTTTCAGCAGGCTTGGCACATATTGACGCCGCTGGCGGAGCAAAGCGATGACTATGCGGATGCGGTCGTTCGCTTGACGCGCTTCTGGACAGGGCTCGGCGCGCGGGTGGAGACCATGGATCCGGCCCGGCATGACCGCGTTCTGGCCATAACCTCGCACCTGCCGCACCTGATTGCCTATAATATCGTCTCAACGGCTTATGACATGGAAAGTGTCGAACAAGGTGAAGTGGTCAAATATTCAGCGGGCGGATTCAGGGACTTTACGCGGATTGCGGCGTCTGACCCGACCATGTGGCGGGATGTATTCCTGACCAATAAGGATGCGGTTCTTGAAACGCTGGGCCGTTTCAGTGAAGACCTTGCCGCGTTGCAGCGCGCCATTCGCTGGGGCGACGGCGATATGCTGATGCGCGAATTCAGCCGCGCGCGCGGGATCCGCGAAGCGATTATTGATGCCGGTTTGGATACTGCGGAAGCAGATTTCGGTCGCCGTCAGGCTGACCCAAATTCAGATAGCTGAACGGGCGACGCTCCCCTTTAAAACGCCGCCCGTCCTTGTGCCGATTTCATGCAGCACCTTCGCGGTGAACCTGGCGCGCCTACGGACGTGCGCTCTGAGCTCTCGCGGTCGGACGCCTGCAGAGCTAAGTGACTGCGATCACTATGACTGCCCCCCGTCCTGTAATGAGTGTTACAGGAGGCAACCTGAATGAACGCGTTGTAATGCGTTGGCGGCTGTTCATCTTGAGTTGTGTTCTGTTCAGGTTCATCAAGCCGTGCCTTAATGGCGCGAACCTGAGGAGGGAGACGATAATGAAATCTTGGCTAGCAGCTTCTGCACTTTTGGCACTCGGCGCGTGCGCCACGAATGTGCCGTATGGCCCCGCCGCCAGCGATAGCGCTAAAGGCTATTCAGTCCTGCCAATTGAGAATAATCGGTTCCGGATCACTTATAAGGATAATTCCATGGAGCTCGCGCGCAGCCGTGCCTTACGCCGTGCAGCTGAGCTGACGCTGGAAAAAGGTGATGATTGGTTCCAGGTGGTCTCGGCCTATAGCGACACAGGCGAACTGGCCGGGGGCGGCTCATCGGTCTCCATAGGCGGTGGCTCAAGCTCTGGCGGCCGGTCGAGTGTCGGCCTCGGCGTTGGAATTTCTCTGCCGCTCGGCGGTGGCTCATCCGGTCCTGTTGAACATGTCATGGAAATCGTTACGGCGCCCGGCGAAAAACCTGACAATCCTGACGCCTATAATGCGGCTGACGTGCTCGCCAATCTGGGCGGTGCTTAAGCCGGAATTTCCTTACCGGCCCAATCATAGGCTTTGCCGCTTTGCTCGGGTGTCAGCGTCTCGATGACCTCGAGCAAATAGGCTGCAGATTGTGCGGCGCTGAACAATTGCGTGTCCGGAACCCCGCTTTGGAAGGGTTTTGACAAATCGGTATCGACTGTTCCGGGATGAAGACAGGCGGCAATGAAGTCCGGGTTTCGGCGGGCTTGTTCGATTGCATAGTTTTTAACCAGCATGTTCAGCGCGGCTTTCGAGGCGCGATATGAATGCCAGCCGCCGATGCGATTGTCGGAGATTGAGCCAACCCGCGCCGATAGGGCGGCAAACACGGCGCGTCCTGATCGCGGCATCAATGGAATGAAGTGCTTGGCGACCAGTGCGGGGCCGATCGTATTGATTGCGAATACGCGCTCGAATGCGGTGCTGTCTTGTTGACGTAAAGACTTTTCCGGCTTCAGGCCCGCATTATCCGACAATATGCCAGACGCGATGATGACCAGATCCGGCGCTCCGTCCTCTGCGACGCGTACAGCGGCGGCTGCGATACTGTCCTCATCAAGAATGTCGATCTGGCCTGCGGACACATTGGGTAATGACCAGTCAATTGCAGATCTGGACAATGCGTGGACCGCCGAAATGTCATGTCGTTCCGTCAGGGCAGTGGTTATCGCCTGACCAATCCCGCCCGATGCGCCAATTATGACTGCTCGCATGATCCTGCTCCTGTTTGAGTAGGAGTTAGGTCAAACCATAATGGTTCAAACCTAGACGCGCAGTCCGGTCTTTTCGCGATAGATGGTCAGCAAATCGAGCTGGCTTTCAGTTGGGTCGCCTTCGGCTTCCGAAATCGCCACCAGCATGCCATCGAGATCCACCAGTTCCTTGCCGGACATGCCGGGAGAGCTGCGCACGAAATCGGTCATTTTCGACATCACAACATGGCTGGCACCCGCATTGCGCGACAGCCAGCCGGCTTGCGTGAGCAAGGCATTTGCATCGCGTTCCTGAAACTCGAAATGATGCATGATTTCGCCGCGAATGATGGCTTCCTGTCTTTCGGTGAGCGTGCCGCGGGCTTGCGCGATTTCGAGCATCAGGATGGCAGCGGCTTCGCGCGGATCATCGACGACGCCGAGACCGCCTTTGCCACTTCTATTCTTGAATCGCATTTTACGCGGCAAATTACTGACCGTTTCGACGACCTTGCGACCATCTCTGGCAACTTCCTGCAAGGCTTTCAGTCGCCAATACCAGACAGCGAGGAAGCCGAGAAAACCAATCAGCGCGAGGATAATGTGCATGCGGAGCCCCTTTTGGCGTTAAGTTACCGTAACCTCAAACCGACAGTCGTTGAAGTGGTGAGTTTTTATTGTCATCATCTTTTTATGACTTTGGACGAATACAATGACTTTTGTGGGGCACTGATGGCGACAAGTCGCGTCGTGCAATGGGGTGGCAGTCACGTTTGGAAAGTCGGCGGCAAAGTTTTCGCCATTGCTGGCTGGGGCGATGAGGATGTGTTTGCGGTCACGTTCAAAGTGACGCCGCTCTCCTACGAAATCCTGCAGGAACAGCCGGGGCTCAGGCCAGCGCCGTATCTGGCGTCGCGCGGGATGAAATGGATCCAGCATTATGCTGCGCCGGGGCTGAGTGATGGCGACTTGAAAGCCTATATCGAAACAAGCCACCGGCTGGTCGCCGATGGCTTGTCCAAAAAGAAGCAAAAAGAACTGGGTCTTTTTGTCAGCTAACTATGGGCTGCCACCTTCGCTGGCGATCGCCTCGTCAATTCCGTCACTATTATGCGCTTGCTGCACCACATAGGCGCGTATCGCTTCGGCTTCGTCTTCGGACAAGACATCCGCGAACGAGACCATGCCGATAGACTGCAGATTGCCGTCGATCAAAACACCTTTCCAGGCATCAGCGCTTGATGTGTAAGCTGACCAGCGCAAATCGGGCAACACGCCTGCGCTGACCGCGAACGGACCGTGGCAGACTGTGCAATTGCGGGCATATTGGACCAATCCCAGTTGCAGCTGTTCATCAGTTCCGTACTCGTCAGCTTTTGGAGTCCGCTCGATAAAGGGCACATCAATATCAGCGATAAGTTGATCGCCGCCCAGTTTGAACGTCACAACTTTTCCAACTGATGGCGGTACGGGTTGCGGCGACGCCACGGCACCTGCGGAAAGCAGATAAGCCGACCCCCATCCGGTGGTGATGGTGACATATTGTTCGCCATCAATTTCGAACGTGCCGGGGCCTGAGGCGGCGCCTGATTTCACATCGTGCGCCCATAGCCGCTCGCCCGTTGCGGCATCATACGCGACGAATTCACCATTCAGCTTGCCCTGAAAAATGACCCCGCCGGCAGTCGACATGACGCCGCCATTCCACGGGCCTTCATGCTCTACCGTCCAGCGGGCTTCATTGGCGACAGGATCCCAGGCGATGAGCCGGCCTTTCAGGCCCGAACGGAGGAATTTGAACACTTCGCTTGGGATCACTTGCGGGACACCTGCAGCGAAGTCAGCGCCGGTATTCCACTTGGTTGAATCATCCTGGAAACGTGGATCAGTGGCATAAGCCTGCGGAATTTCCTGGGCAGGAATGTAGGCCAGACCAACGTCCGGATTAAACGCCATTGGGTGCCAATTGTGCCCGCCCAGCGGGCCTGGGGTCTGCAAATACGGGATTTCGGCATAGCGCGCTTCGGGAACTTCAATCGGACGGCCATTTTCGTCGAGGCCTGTTGCCCAATTCACCGGGACATAATTACTGCCCGAGACAAACTCGCCTGTGGCCGCGTCCACGACATAGAAATAGCCATTCTTGGGGGCCTGCATCACTACGCGGCGATCAGCGCCATCCGTGCCGAGCGGCAGCGTTGCGATGATCAGAGTTTGGGTCGCTGTGTAATCCCAATTATCGCCGGGCGTGGTCTGGAAATGCCATTTATACGCGCCGCTATCAGCGTCGACGGCAACAATAGAAGACAGGAACAGATTATCCAGTCCAGACGGATCTCTCAGGGTTTGGTTCCACGGCGATCCGTTTCCAACCCCGAAAATGACTGAGTCATTCCCTTCGTCATAAATGATCGAATCCCAGACGGTGCCGCCGCCGCCATCCGTGGTCCAGGCGCCGGTATCGCCCCAGGTGACGTTGCCGACTTGCTCAAAAGCACTGTCAGAGGCAGCGCCATCCGGCTGTTTGTCAGCGCTCGGCACGGTGTAGAAACGCCAGATCAGATCACCAGTTTCGGCATCCAGCGCGTTCAAGTATCCGCGAACGCCCAGTTCGGCACCGCCATTCCCAATCAGCACTTTGCCATCAACCACGCGCGGGGCGCCCGTAATTGTATAAGGTTTTGATTGATCGACAGTGACTTGTGACCAGACCAGATCGCCGGTCTTGGCGTCGAGGGCTTGCACCCGGCCATCAATCACGCCGACATAGACTTTGCCATCATAGACGGCGACGCCGCGATTAACGACATCACAGCAGGCATTGACGCCGACCGCGCGATCGACATCCGGGTCATGGACCCAAATCTCTTCGCCCGTCTTGGCGTCCAGGGCGTAAACCACTGACCAGGCCGAAGTGACATACATCGTGCCGTCTATGACAATCGGCGTCGATTCAACACCGCGCGAGGTTGCCAGATCATAAGTCCAGGCGACGCCGAGATCGGCGACATTCTCAGTCGTGATGCCCGTGAGCGGCGAATGTCGCGTCTCTTCGCGATCAAAGCCATAACTCAGCCATTCAGACGGCGTTGCTTCAGCATTGTCGAGACGGGCATCGGTAACGGCCGCAAAGGCGGCGGTTTCGACGGCGGCGTCTGAGTCCGCGGTTGTCGCGCCAGGCTCTTGCGATCCGGAACAGGCTGATAAAGTAAAAATAGATGCGGCCGCTATGGCCGCCAGATGAAGCGGTTTCATAAACGCTCTCCTCGTTTCCTCACATTGGCTGGCGTCTTGCGCGCCTGTCCACTGCGTAAACACTAGGCAAATTGCAGCTTCTGTCGAGGCTGTACGCCGGGGAAAGTTAGGGTGATTGCCCTAGGCGCGAAATTGCTGACAAAAATCTGGTGTCAAACGTTTCCCGCCTTATATCGCTCGTAGCGGGCAGATGTCGGGGTAAATCATGGCGAGTGAAAACAAGCTCAAAAAGAATTTGAAACTGTTCGACGTCTACGCTGTTTCTACAGGCGCGATGTTCAGTTCTGGCTTCTTTCTTCTGCCGGGGATCGCGGCGAGCTACACGGGCGATTCTGTCTACTTCGCCTATTTGCTGGCTGGCTTTCTGATCATTCCCGCAATGCTTTGTATGGCCGAGCTTTCAACGGCGATGCCGAAAGCGGGTGGCACATATTATTTCCTCGATCGCGCCCTCGGGCCGCTATTCGGGACGATTGGCGGGCTTGGGTCCTGGGTCGCGGTGGTCTTCAAAAGCGCGTTTGCGCTGGTCGGTATGGGCGCTTATCTGAGCCTCTATCTGGACGTTCCAATTCTGGTCCTTGCAGTGATCCTGACCATTGTGTTTGGCCTGATCAACGCGTTCGGTGCCAAGGAAACGACTTTCTTGCAGCGCCTTCTGGTGGCCACACTGGTGGTCATTCTCGCCGCCTTTGTCATTCTCGGTATTTCGGAAACCGGCGTCACCGACAGCCTGCGCCCGAATGAAGGCACTCAGCCCTTCTTCACGTCCGGCACGGTTGGCTTTGTCGCCACGATTGGCCTGGTCTTTGTGTCTTATGCGGGCCTCACCAAAGTCGCGAGTGTCGCAGAAGAAGTCCAGAACCCCGATCGAAATATTCCGCTCGGTATGGTCTTGTCTTTGATTACAGCGACGACGATTTACACCCTGGGCCTGATTGTCATTATTTCGGTTCTGCCAACTGAAGAATTGTATGGCAGCCTGACCCCGGTCGCCGATGCCGGCCGGCGTTTCATTGGTGACTGGCCCTTCGACCTTGGCGTTATTCTGATTGTGGTTGCGGCGATTGCGGCATTTGCATCGACAGGCAATGCTGGGATCATGTCGGCCAGTCGCTATCCTTATGCGATGGCGAAAGACAAGCTCTTGCCAGAACGCTTTGCCGTCATTGGCCGGTTCGGCACGCCGGTCTTCTCGATTGCCGTGACCACGCTGAGCATGATTGCCGTCTTGCTCCTGTTCAATGTTGAAGCTGTTGCCAAGCTGGCCAGTGCATTCCAGCTATTTTTGTTTGGTCTGGTCAGCGTTGCCGTGATTGTGATGCGTGAAAGCCGTATCGCCACATACAAGCCAGGCTATCGCCTGCCATTCTATCCATGGCTGCCGGTTATGGGGATACTGGTTTCATTCTGGTTGATCGTCGAAATGGGCATACTGGCGATTGGTTTTACGGGTATGCTGACCATAGCCTGCGCCCTCTGGTTCCAGTTCTATGCGTCTGGTCAGCTGGTTCGCCGAGGCGCGATTTATCATGTCCATGAGCGTCTCGGGCAAATGCGGTATGAAGGTCTCGAGCGGGAATTGATGACCATTATCCATGACCGCACACAGAAGCAGAACCTGACTTACGAAGCACTGATTGCGCGCTGCGTCGTCCATACATATTCGCACGGAACTTTTACGCGCGAAATGCTGATCGATGAGGTCAAGAATATTGGCCACAGTGCTTATGGCATTGACGAGGCCGTCATGGACAATGTGTTCAATACCGGCACAGCAACGCTGCATCCTCTGAGCGATCACGTCTTGCTGGCCTATCGAAGCCATGACGAAATCGAAAGCCCGGAACTGGTCGTCTTCCGCTTTGCTGCGGATGCTGAGATGACCATGGAAGACGGTCAAGAAGTGCACACGATCATGATGCTGATTTGTCCGCGCAAACCGGCTGGTCTCGACCTGAGGCTGGCGGGACACCTGGCTGAAGTAGTTCAGTCCTTTGACTTTGAGCGACGCTGGCTCGGCGCCAAGACGGACAAGGACATGAACGAAATCCTGATGCGCGATGATCACTTCCTGCATGCGCCGATCTCTGACCTGGGCCGGTTGAAAGATTATGTCGGGCGTCCGCTGTCCGAGATCGATCTCCCGGGCAGCTGTCTGATCGCGATTATTGAGCGCGATGGTGACATTATCATTGCCGCGCCAAAAGAAGTGCTGCAGCCGGGCGATCATGTTGCCGTGATCGGTGAACCTGAAGACCTCACCATCCTGGTTAAAGGCTAGTCCCCAGCCGGGACCTGATTGAGATCCGCTTGCGCCTCAATGATGGCAGTCGTGACGATCTCCGTCCACGCATCGATAGAGTTTGCTGTGCTTGTACCGTCCGGAAAGGTGACTGACCGAGACGCATTTACACAGCCGCCTTCTGGGCGATTGCCAGCATTTCGCGCCGCGACAAAACCGGCCATAGCTTGCGCTGCGCCGGCACCTTGCGCGCCATAGCCCGGGACCAGGAAGAGCGCATCGGGCGCTAGACTGCGCAGGTGCCTTGCTTCATCCGGCCCGGTTGCCCCGGTCACCAGCATTAGCCCGGACCATCCGGTATCGCCTCTTAGCCGATCGATCATCGGCGCCAGGCTCTCAACAATGCGGGCGTACAGAGGCGCGCCCTGCATATCGCGCGCCTGGTAATCTGCGCTGCCGGGATTACTGGTTCGGGCGAGAACGATGACGCCTTTACCCGTTTCAGCGGCGACCCGAACATGCGGCTCCAATGTATCGAGCCCCATATAAGGGTTTACTGTCAGCGCATCACAGGCAAACGGCGCATGCTTGGCCAAATAGGCCGCAGCATAGCCTTCTGCAGTCGATCCGATATCGCCGCGTTTGGCATCCATCAGAACCACCATGCCGGCCTCTTTTGCGGCGGCAGCAACCACAGATAGCGCTTTCATACCTTGCCAGCCATGGCGCTCGAAAAGTCCGACTTGTGGTTTGACGATCCCAGCATTTCCGCGCGCAGCATTAACCACTGCCAAGCCCCATTTCTCGAGGCCCTCAGGTGTATCACCGCCAAACAGGTTGGGGATACGACCAGCATGCGGGTCGATGCCGACGCAAAGCGGACCATGCGTTCGGGTCGCGGCGATCAGGCGGTCTGCAAACATCAAATTCTATTCTTCCACACTGCAGGCGACTTTGACGACTTGCAGATTGCGCCGGGCGTAATCGGCTTCGCGGCCATAGGTTTCGGTTGAAAAATCCCTCGGTTGCTGACCCAGCGTGTCTGCCCCGGTTGCTTTGATGAATTCCGCCACCGCTTCTGGAGCGGCCGTGTAAATCCGTCCGCGCCGCGAACTTTCGGCGACAATCACGCCTCTGACATTGCCAGCCTCATCATAGACCGGACCGCCGCTCAGGCCGCCAAGTGACCCCATAAGCCCGCGTGTTCGCCCGGTCTCGGCCCAGGCCAGGACGGACTCGCTATTGTCACGTCGACCGCGCGAGACCAGGTTAGATCGCGACAATAGGCGCGACGCGGCTTCGCCCGGGCGGCCTTGCGGGTAGCCAACGTGAAATCCATAGGCGCCAACTCGAAGATCGTTTCGTGTATCCATCGGCGCGGGATTGGGACTGGTCTGTGTTTCGATCAAAGCAAGGTCGAATTGCTCAGAAATGATTACGCTATTGGCGGGGTCATACTGGCCAGGGGCGACCAGAAGGGCGACATCGCTGCATCCGTCAACCACGTGCCGGGCCGTCAACCATTGACCATCGCCATTGATCGCGAAGGCGGTACCAATGCCGCTTTTCGGCGCAGTTACCTGTACCAGGACGCGCTCGTCAAAAGCGGATGGCGGCGGCAGCATTGCGCCTTCTTGTTGGATGGCTTCGGGCGGCGGCGGCGGAGCGTCATCAGAGCCGCCGGTAAAAACAGCCCACAGAACAACGCCAAGAACGAGCGAATAAATGACCCAATCAGGTATCCATTTCATGACGTTCTGTGGCTCCCTCTATACGCGGCCGATATTCGGATCCCACAAGCCCGCAGCGAGCAGCATGGCAACTGATAGTTTCGCCGCGATCAGGACTATGGCCGCGCCGGCTTCGTCATTCTGTATCCGAGTTGGAATATCGCGCAGGATCATGTCGATAATACGGTAGGTCAGCAATTGCAGCAGCAGCGCGACGGATCCCCATAAAACCAGGTCAACCAATGTCAGACTGGACGCCAGACAAGAGGCAATCGGCACAGCAAGGCCGGTGATGGCGCCAGCGAGAGCAAGTCCGGCAGCGCCGTTGCCGCCGCGCACCAGTGCCAGTTCCTTCCATGGCGTGAGCAGGATGTAGATCGTACTTGCGGCCAAGAGCAGTATGCCTGCGGTGCCTGTCATTAGCAGAAAATCCGGGAAGCCCTGTCGGAAGGATTCGAGCGTTGCATTCATCGTCAAAAATCTCGCCTGTTAAGCCACCCGCATTTGCTCTAACCAAGCCCGGTGCCGTACTCAAGACGAAAGGACCTAAAATGCTAGAAGGAAAAACCGCGCTGGTGACCGGATCGACCAGCGGGATCGGACTAGGCATCGCAAAATCACTTGCGGAACAAGGCGCTGATGTCGTTCTGAGCGGCCTCGCGACTGACGAAGAAGCCGATGCCCTGAAGCGGGAAATTTCTGATGCCCATGGCGTAAAGGTTGGTTTCTCAGGGGCAAATCTCACAGATCCTGATGCGATTGAAGGCATGATGGGATATGTCGCGCGCGATTTTGGCGGAGCGGATATTCTGGTCAACAATGCCGGCGTGCAGCATGTCTCGCCGATTGAGGAATTTCCGGTATCGCGCTGGGACCTGATCATCGCGCTCAATCTTTCTGCAGCGTTTCACACCACGCGAATGGCGATTTCCGGAATGAAGGAAAAAGGGTGGGGTCGGATCATCAATACGGCTTCTGCCCACGCTCTGGTCGCATCGCCCTACAAGTCGGCCTATGTCGCCGCGAAGCACGGCATTGCTGGGCTGACCAAAACTATCGCGCTGGAAGGCGCTGAACACGGCGTGCGCTGCAATGCGATTTGCCCTGGCTATGTCTACACGCCGCTAGTGGAAGGCCAGGTCGCGGATACTGCGAAAGCCCGCGGCATGACCGAAGAAGAGGTCAAGCGGGACGTGCTACTCGCCGCGCAGCCGACCAGAGAGTTTGTGACATCAGAGCAAATCGGCGCGTTCTCAGTGTTTCTCTGCTCGCCAGGTGCTGATTCGATCAATGGTGCAATATTGAGCATGGATGGCGGCTGGATCGCGCAATAGTGACATAAAGGGTAACTCCGAAATCGACCCATAACGCAATGGCTACGGGCTCAGGAGGTTTGTTTGTGCGTGAAGTTTTTGCGACATTGCAGAAATGTCGTTGATCTGGGAATGCGATTCATCTAGCGAGCTGCGCATCGGCCTAAGCCGGGGATTTGATAGGGTGCTGCTATGACTCTTGCTGGGTATGATACGCTCGCGATTATTTTCGCTATTACTGGTTTTCTCTTCGCTGCTTATGCGGTGATTGCCAATGATTCGATCCAAACATTGGGAACTTTCCTCGCATCGAACTCACATCGACCTTGGTGGGTTCTGTGGCTCTTCGCAGCCGGGATCATGGTTGGCGCCTTGATGTTTCAACTCTACTTGGGCGGCGGCGACATCGCAGATGGTAAGCTGAACAAGATTCCATACCCCGAAAACGGCATCGAATGGTGGCATGCCTTGCCGCCTCTGGTGCTATTATTCCTGACGCGATTTGGCATTCCCGTATCGACGACGTTCCTGGTTCTGACAGTATTTGCCTTGTCCGGCGGCGCCGCCACGGACGGCGTAATGACCAAAATGCTGATCAAATCGCTGACCGGATATGTGGTAGCGTTTGGAGCCGGCGCCGTTGTTTGGCTGATCATCTCGAGATTGTGGGAAAACTGGGTTGGTCGCACGCGCGACAGCGATCAACGTCTTAGCCCGATGTGGACAGTTTTCCAATGGGCGACGACGGGCTTCCTCTGGTGGACCTGGTTGTTGCAGGACTTCGCCAATATCTTTGTATTCCTGCCGCGAGAACCCGTCCTGGATGCCGACGGCAACATCACGGCTATGGTGTTTGCGCCTGAACTCATCATTTTCGGTGCGCTCGTGATGACCGCCATGATGGCCTATATATTCAAAGTCCGCGGCGGTGAGATTCAGAAAATTGTTCTGTCCAAGACACATACGACGGACATTCGCGCCGCAACGATTGTCGATCTGATTTATGCGATCGTTCTATACTATTTCAAGGAATTGAACGACGTGCCGATGAGCACGACCTGGGTCTTCCTCGGTCTGTTGGCAGGTCGCGAAATGGCGATCTCATTCGTCACGGCTTTGAGAAAGCGCGGCGATGCGCTGATGGATGCAAGCTCGGATGCTGGACGTGCTCTGCTCGGCCTGCTGATCAGCATCATTCTGGCGGTCGGCATGCCATGGGCGGCCACTGGCCAGATGCCAAACTTCTAAACCAGGCCAACCTTCTAAGCTAGGAACGCGTCTTAAAGCTGTTCGAACGGGTCGCGCATCAAGATCACGTCTTCGCGTTCCGGCGAGGTTGAGACCAAGGCGCACGGCTTTCCGACAAGCTCTTCGAGGCGGCGAACATATTTCACGGCTTCGGCCGGAAGATCGTTCCACGACCGAGCGCCTCTAGTTGAATCGCTCCAGCCCGGCATCGATTCATAAATCGGCTCGACGGCTTCTTGCGCGGCGGCGGTGGCGGGAAGGTAATCCAGCAGCTGGTCGCCGAGACGGTAGCCGGTACAGACTTTGATTTCTTCCATGCCGTCCAGCACATCAAGCTTGGTTAGCGCCAATCCATCGACGCCAGAGACAGCGCAGGCCTGGCGCACCATGACGGCGTCAAACCAGCCGCAGCGCCGGGCCCGGCCCGTGACGGTGCCAAACTCATGCCCGCGCTCCCCAAGCCCCTGGCCGACTTCATCGAACAATTCGGTTGGGAACGGGCCAGTGCCAACGCGCGTTGTATAGGCTTTTGCAAGCCCGAGCACATAGCTTACGGCACGCGGACCAAGGCCGGTACCCGCAGAGGCCTGCCCGGCAACCACGTTCGACGATGTGACGAATGGATACGTGCCGTGATCGACGTCGAGCATGACGCCTTGTGCGCCCTCAAACAGTATTCTCTGACCCGCTTTCTGGCTTTCTCCGAGAACCTTCCAGGCCGGGCCGGCAAAGGCCAGGACTTTTGGAGCGATTTCCAGCAATTGCGCCTTCAAGGCCTGCGCATCCGGCGCTTCAAGACCCAATCCGGTTCGCAGCGGCGCGTGATGCGCGATCAGTCGTTCAAGTTTCTGATCCAGGGCCGCTTCATCGGCGAGGTCAGCGACACGAATGGCGCGGCGGCCGACTTTATCTTCATAGGCTGGGCCAATGCCGCGTTTGGTGGTGCCGATCTTGGCCTTGGCGCTGGCGGCGCTTTCGCGCGCAGCGTCGAGGTCGCAATGCCAGGGCAGGATCAGACAGGCTGTCTCGGCCAGCAAAAGATCATCGGGCGTCAAATGGATGCCCGCCTTGGCCATGTTCTCGAGTTCTGAAAGCAATTGCCACGGGTCGACGACGACCCCATTGCCGATCACCGACAGTTTGCCACCCCGGACCACGCCAGACGGCAACAGGTTCAACTTATAAGTCGTACCATCAATGACCAGCGTATGCCCGGCATTATGACCGCCCTGAAAACGGGCAATCACGTCCGCACGATGCGATAGCCAATCAACAATCTTACCTTTGCCTTCATCGCCCCATTGAGCGCCGACAACCACAACACCTGCCATGTTTAGAAACTCCTAGATCAGGACCCGCGCCAATGACGGCGATTGAGCAAAAAAAGCAAGGCCCTGAATGGTCAAACCGCCCGCTAAATTCAACAAAATTCGATCTATTGGTTTATCCGTATCCAAACAGAGATTTGGTAAACGTCTCGCCATGAGGGACCAAAATATACTCCAAAGGCCGGCGTGGATGCGGATCAGCGCGGCTTGTGTCGGCGTCGGTTTGTGCATAGTGCAACCGGCTGCAACGGACACGATAGATCGCCCGCATTTCAATGTCGACGGCGTCGCCATTGTCTGGGCTGCTGACGCAACAGGGACGTCGCCGATCGCGTCTGACTTTGTCGTTGGCAATCATGGAACCAGCACGAGTACGGATCTGATCGGGACAGACGTGCATACCGTCGTCACCGGATCACTCGATGCGCTGGATGAATCCTTTGCTGACGGGACCGGGGCAACCTTGCGAATCCAGAACATTCCCGGCAGTGGCAACCAAACGACCCGTCAGGGGGACCGGTTCACGTCTTCTGCTGACACGCTTAATGCCTTCCGGATCGGTCCGAACACTGATGTGCGGACCATTCGAAGCGACATCTTGAGCAGCTTCTATGTCGCCTCGAACACGGCCTTCAATATTGATGTGATTGCATCGTCTGTTGGTGATCCGGCGGATTTGAACCTGATCCGATTGCGCATGCGAATGAGCCCATCCGGCAATGATGATGGCTTGTCTTTCGGTGCTGCAGCGCAGATCCCGCATACCGGCAACACCAATCGATCTGGCGTGCAATGGGGCGGATATCGCCGCCTTTCGACGCTCACGGGCGGCCGCGACATTTTCCGGGGCAATCGCCGGACAGCCGCCAATATTGGTACGATCACCGATCAGTCCGTGCGGTTTGATCTCGATTATCGCTGGAATACAGGAAACATCGACCTCAGCGACGGCACGTTCGATGTCGAAGCTGAAGTGATTTACACCGTCTACATACCTTAGATTAGTGAAAGATCGCCGGCTTCGACGCCTGGAAGCGTTTGTGCGCTCTGGCGATTGAAGCTTGCTGCTGAGACGGCGCCATTTGGTACGTCTGGCTACGAAGAAAGTTCATCAGCTCCTGGCGTTTACCTGCCAATGCTAGGATGTCCGGGGTCAAGGTCTCGCCAATATGCACCGGAACAGCTGTACCAACGCGTCGTTTCACTTCCCGGAAAATCAAAGCCAAACGCAGCTCGATAGACATATGGCTGGCCCATTGGAACAGACGTGAATTCTGGCCCTCAAAGAAGATCGGCGTAACATGCGCGCCGCTGCGACTGATCAGTTTGGCCGTAAACGGTTTCCACGTATCGTCGACAGCAGATCGACTGAACGGGGTCGGAGAGGTCGAGACGCCGCCGGCCGGAAACACAATAATGCACTCGCCATTCTTGAGGCGGGCAAGGCTTTCAGCGCGCGTTGCAATATTTGTAGCCCGGGCGTCTTTCGTATTGGCAAAGTCAATCGGCAGCAGCCATTCACGTGCTTCCGGGGCGCCGTCCAGCACGGCGTTGGTGAGGACTTTGAAGTCGGTTCGCCGCAGCGAGACCAGCCAAGAGATCAGCAATCCGTCCAGCACGCCGAACGGATGGTTGGCGACAATCACCAAAGGCCCGGTTGCCGGTATCTCTGCCAGGCGCATAGAGTTGAACTCAACATCGAGATTGAGCAATTTGATCGCCGCCGCAAAAAACGGTTCATGACCAAGGTCGGCGCGATACGTTTCGTAGAGTTTCTGTAAATAAGGCTGACCCGAAAGACGCTCGATTGTGCGCACCATCCCGCGCTTCAACGGATGATCGAAATAGGCCGCATATGAGAGCTTCGGGGTCTCCTCCATGCGTTGAAAGTGCTCCGCTTTTTCGGTTTCGGCAAGGAAGGAGATCAGTCCTTCATCAAGCCTGCCGCTTTGAGAGTCTTTCCGGCCCGAATGACTTTCGCCAGTTTTTCCTCTGAAGAGCGGTCACCGCTATTCGAATCCGGGTGGAACAAGCGGACATATTCAGCATAGCGCGCGCGAATTTCCGGCGGCTTGGCTTTGGCGTCCAGGTCAAGTTCCTCAAGCGCGCGTTTGGCGACCCCCGTTGCACCGCGATTGGCCCGGCGTTCGGCCCGAGCTTCGGCGGCATTCTCGAAGAATTCGGCCCCGCGCCAGGTCTTTGGATCGCCCGCTTTGGCCGATTTGTCGCCGCCCATTGGACCGGCGCCAAATTTCCAGGTCTGCTTGAAGCCGTACCGGGCATTCTCGTTAAATGCCTTGAGCTGTTCGTCCGTCATCGTGTCGAAGAAGTTGAAGCTCTTATTATACTCAGCCGCGTGGCGCTTGCAGAACCAGTGTTTGCCGTCGCCGAATTGTTGCGGGGCAGGGTGTTCACCTGCCAGATCGCAACTCGGGTGTTCGCACACCCGCGACTTGGTGGCTTTTTCACGCGAGGTCTCGTCAGCCGGTGGCTTCACTCTTATATCAGTGAACTTGGGGCGATATTTGTAATTATTGTCAGCCATAGGCGACGCAACATAAGTGCTTCGGGTTAAAGAGACCAGAACTAATGATCAGATCAGAGCGAATTCATCGCAGTTTATCGAAATCCTTTGCGCCGAGCGCGTTGGAAGTCATCGATGACAGCCATAAACATGCGGGACATGCGGGCGCGCAACCAGAGGGCGAAACTCATTATACTGTGAGAATCGTCTCCTCGGCATTCGCGGGATTATCCCGAGTGGCGATGCAGCGCGCAATCATGGATGCCCTCAAGGATGAGTTCGACTCTGGATTGCACGCTTTGTCCATTAAAGCGAGTTCATGAAGCGCTGGGGATAGGTTTCGTTAAGTCATTCACGGTACTTTCCAAGCATTCGGAGAGTAGAATGTCAGCAAAAGCGCGATCTGAGATGCCCGGTGATGACGGGCGAACGACTGTCCGCGTCGTCGCGACCCCAGATCAGACTTGGGCGCTTGATGCTGACTATCTGCATGGCAGACTAGATGTCATGCGAAAGCTCGGCGCACATTACGCTAATCGTATCTGGTTGCTCGATCTCGCATCTGACGTGATGCTGATTGCGGGAGTCCTGGGCGCTTTCTTTGTCGCCTGGTGGACATGCATTCCGCTTGTCGGCCTGGCCTGCCTGCAGCGCATTTCCAATCGCCGTATGGCGGGTGAGCTTGCCGGCCAAGCTGCGAAAGAATCCACGGACGCATTTCTCTATCTTTATAATTCAGGGGTGCTCTGGCTGGAACAGCCTACCAATCCGACATCGGACCAGAGACGCCTGTTTCGGTCGCACTAGCTTTCTGAGCCAGGAACCGTCGTAAAGGCGAAATCTTCGAGGCTGCCATCATGCCCAGAGTACGCGCTGGCTTGGTCAGCATTGAATCATTCGAGAATAGACGATCGATTGCATCCAGTGACAAAGCCGTACCAGCGCCATCCAAGCGGCGCGCCTGACTGTATGCTTCAAGCATCATCGGGCCGCCAATCTCGCCGCCAAGGTGCAGCGTTTCAGCGGCGATTTCGAGCAAAGCAGCGACATCGCGAAATCCCTGGTTCAAGCCCTGGCCGGCAAGCGGGTTCACCCGGCGCGCGGCGTCCCCGATCAGGGCGGCACGTCCAGATGCGATCTCCGTCGCGAGTTGCAGGATCAGCGGATAAGACCCAGCGCGGCCGTCAATCTTCATTGGGCCCGCGAATTCAGCGAACCTGGCATTCAGCTCCGCTTCGATATCCGCTTTGGGCATTGCCGCGAGCGTTTCGGCGGCGCCGCGTTGCATATACCAGGCGAGGTTGGCGCGATCGCCTTTTAACGGCAATGTCGCAAACGGGCCTTCTGGCGTGAACAGTTGCCGGGCGATGCCATTATGCGGTTCGGGCAGTTGCACATTTGCCGTGAACACCGATTTTTCATAGTCGCGGCCTTCAGTTTTGATCCCCAGCGCTTGACGAACGGGAGAGCGCATACCATCCGCGCCGATCACCAGGCGCGTGCGAATGGTGTCGCCGTTTTCAAGCCACAGAGTGGCGAACGCGGCAGCTTGCTCCAGCCGTTCGAACCGCGCTGGCGCGAACCAGGTAATCTGCTCATGCTCGGCCAGGGCGGCATCAAGCGCGGCCTGTAGCGGCTCGGCCATCACCATCTGTCCAAGCGGCTCATCCGGATCCGGGCTATCCAGATCCGCACTTGCAAACAGGACGGAAGGGTGGCCGAAAAAATGTGTGCCGCCATCGGTGGCTTCAAGGCCGTTCAGGGGTTGCGATGAACTGGCCAGCGTTTCGGTGACGCCGATTGAGCGCAATAGTCGCCAGCTGCCCGTGACAATCGCAAAGTTGCGACCGTCGGCGGGCGATGTCGTTTCAGGGTCGCGAGCGTCTATCACCGCGACATCCAACCCTAATTGCGCCAGGCCAATAGCGAGAGAAGCGCCAGTTGGACCCGCGCCGACAATTGCAATGTCGAAGAGGCGATCAGTCATGGTTTTCATGTATGGGCTCGGGCCGAGCCGGTCCATGCCTGACAGACAAACGGGCGTTTGGGTCGCAGCCTGCACGATTTTTGGTCACGCTAGCGGTCTGCGCAGATGAAGTAGTTTTTAATTCTGGAAGAAAATTGGGCAGACGTTTTGGTGTCTTCTGTCAACTAACCGAGCTGCGGGAGATACGGGCAATGAATTTATGGATGAAAACAGCAATGCGGGGCGCGCTGATGCTACCGATTGCAGGCATGGTAGGCCTTGCCGCACATGCACAAGAGGCGAGCGCCGTGAGCGCTTATGTCGATAACAGTTACCTGTTCTTGATTGGCGGCTTGATCGTCATGTTTATGGCTGCCGGATTTCTGTGCCTGGAGGCCGGTCTGGTACGTTCCAAGAATGCGTCCATGCAGTCTTTGAAGAATGTCGCGCTATTCTCAGTCGCTGGCCTGATGTTCTGGCTCGTCGGTTACAATATGGCCTATCCGAGCAGCACAATCCTTGGCGGCTTGCTGGGTGTGCCAAGCTTTATCTGGGTTGGTGAAGAAAGCCTCGACACCGGGTATGCAGCCAGTTCCGACTGGTTCTTCCAAATGGTCTTCGTCGCGACGGCCGCCTCAATTGTTTCAGGCACAGTGGCAGAGCGCGTAAAGCTCTGGTCATTCCTGGCTTTTGTCGCCGTGCTCACCGCATTCATCTATCCGATCGTTGCGTCCTGGGAATGGGGCGGCGGCTATCTCGACAGTGCCTGGGGCTTCTCAGACTTTGCCGGGTCAACTCTGGTTCACTCCACAGGTGGCTGGGCCGCGCTGATCGGGGCGATCATCATTGGCCCGCGCGCTGGTAAGTATTTCGGTGACCGAGTGAACCCGATGCCGGGATCAAACATTCCGCTCGCGGCCCTGGGTACATTCATCCTGTGGTTCGGTTGGTTCGGATTCAATGGCGCGTCGCAACTCGCTGCGGGAACATTTGATGATATCAATGCCGTTGCCAAGATCTTTGCGAATACGAATATGGCGGCGGTTGGTGGTGTCCTTTCTGCGATGATCATGACGGCGGTCCTATACAAAGGCAAAGTCGACCCGACGATGGCGTTTAACGGCGCGATTGGTGGCCTGGTCTCGATTACAGCAGAGCCATTGGCCCCAAGCATGGGCGCTGCGGTTCTGATCGGGGCTGTCGGCGGCGTCCTGGTTGTTCTGACGGTGCCACTGCTGGACAGACTGAAAATTGACGATGTCGTCGGCGCCATCCCGGCACACCTGGTGTGCGGCATCTGGGGCACGATGATTGTCGCTGCCTCCTATGGCAACGTGATCATGCCGCCAGCGGCGGACGCAGAAGGCGCGATTGGGGTCTCCTATGTCGGCCAGCTTGTCGGTGTCGTTCTGACCGGTGTCGTGGTTTCCGGACTATCTGCCGCTGTCTGGCTGCTGCTCAAGCTGACCATTGGCGTTCGCGTCAGTGAAGAGGAAGAGCAACTCGGTCTCGACCGTGCGGATACTGGTGTCGAAGCCTATCCGGAGTTTGCCGCCTAAATCAGTTTGCCAGTGCCGGAGCAATCCGGCGCTGGCGACCCGTTCGCTTCCGATGATTGGAGGCGTTCCCTCCCGACTTAACCCCCGGTGCATTCGCCCCGGGGGTTTCTTTTTGACAATTTCATGGCTGTTAGCGCCGTTTTAAGGCCGCGCTTGTAATTTCATTTTTGGTTCAGAACGTCCGTCTCAAACCGGAGTGTAGATTATGGCGAATACGATCGCAGAAGCGGCCCATATCCGAGAGGTCTCGGATCCGGTGTGGCGAATTATTTCAGGCACCTGCGCGTTTGCGCTGGGCGTATTTATTTGTGGCAGTGTGGGCAGCTATGACCCGCTCGATCCGAGCTGGAATGCTGCCACCAGTCGCAGCGTTGAAAACCTGTTTGGCTCCGGCGGCGCGGTGTTTGCCGACGTGATGCGGCAATTGCTCGGCTGGTCGGCTTGGGTCGCAGGGCTTGCTCTGATGATTGGCGGCGCCATGCGCGCTGTCTTGATCGGCGCACCAAAAGTTCGCCGCTGGCTACTCGGTTTCCTGTTCGTCCCTTTGTCAGCTGCTTGTTTCGCCGCCTGGCCGGTTCCGACATCCTGGCCATTACGCGCCGGACTGGGCGGCATGGTTGGCGACGGCTTGCATGATCTTGCCGCGATGCCGTTCAAGGCCCTTCTATTGCCAATGCCAGACTTGCTTTCAGGTTTCGTCGCTGGCGCCCTGGCGCTTCTTTGTGCCTTTGCGGCGCTTGGATTCCGCCGAGGAGATGCGCGTCTGTTACAAGCTGCGGCGAGCAAATCAAGTGTGCGTGCCGCGCGTCGTGCTGGCGGCCTGTTCGGCCGTTTCAAATCGCGGCGGAACGCCATTGGCGATGCGCGCGATGACTATGATCAAGCCGAGATCAAGCGCAGCGACACACCGAAAATCGACCGCAACCCGCATGTCGACGCCGAGATTGAAGAAGCAGTCTTTGAAGATGAGCCAGCCCCAGCGGCGGCCAAGCCTAAATCGGTCACGGTCACTGCGCCGCGCTCAGCAACGGTTCCAAAACCGCAAGTCAAGCGCAATCGTAAATCGCGCGGACGCAAAGTGCCGCCGATCGACTTGCTGCAAATCCCTCCGGCACAGCGCAATGAAATCGACGAAGACGCGCTTTTGGTCAAAGCTAACCGCCTGGCCGAAGTGCTGCGCGAGTTCGGGGTTCGCGGCCGCATCCGTGAAGTTCGCCCGGGCCCAGTGGTCACGCTGTTTGAGCTGGAACCCGCTGCTGGTGTGAAATCCTCTCGGGTGATCTCGTTGGCCGATGATGTCGCGCGTTCAATGAGTGCTGTATCCTGCCGGATTGCGGTTGTGCCCGGCAAGAATGCGATTGGTGTCGAGCTGCCAAATGACGAGCGTCAGACGGTTTATCTACGCTCGCTCCTGGATCATGAGATTTACACCAAAACCAAAGCCACTCTTCCCATGGCACTCGGCGAAGATATTGGCGGCGCACCGACAGTGGTCGAGCTCGCCAAGATGCCTCACTTGCTGATCGCCGGGACAACCGGGTCTGGTAAGTCTGTGGGCGTCAACGCGATGATCCTGTCGCTGATTTACAAATTACCGCCAGAAGAATGCCGGTTCATTTTCATCGATCCGAAAATGCTCGAGCTGAGCATCTATGAAGGCATCCCGCATCTGTTGTCGCCAGTTGTTACGGACCCCAAAAAGGCCGTCCTGGCGCTGCAATGGGCCGTGCGCGAAATGGAAATGCGCTATGAGCTGATGTCCAAGGCCGGCGTCCGAAATCTGGCCGGGTTCAACAAGAAAGCGGCTGAGTTCCGCAAGCGCGGCGATCACATGACCCGCAAGGTCCAGACGGGTTTTGATGATCGCGGCAAGCCGCAATATGAAACCGAGATCCTGCCGCTCGATCATATTCCAAACCTGGTCATCGTCATCGATGAGATGGCGGATCTGATGATGGTTGCCGGCAAAGAGATCGAAGGCTGTGTCCAGCGTCTGGCGCAAATGGCACGGGCTGCGGGCATCCACTTGATCACGGCGACCCAGCGTCCTTCTGTCGACGTTATTACGGGTACAATTAAGGCGAACTTCCCGACCCGTATCTCATACATGGTGACCACGAAAATCGACTCGCGCACTATTCTGGGCGAGCAGGGTGCGGAGCAATTGCTCGGTATGGGCGACCTTCTCTATCAAGCCGCGGGCGTTCGAACGCAACGCTGCCATGGTCCGTTCGTTTCAGACGAAGAAGTGCAGGCGGTCGTCGACTGGTTGCGCGAGAATGGCGGCGAACCGGATTATAATCCTGAAGTCCTGGAAGAGCCGGAAGAAGGCGGTACCGGCAGTGCGATCATGGATGCCATGCTCGGCACGTCGACAGGCGACAAGGATGAAGATCTCTATGCCCAGGCGATGGCGGTCATCCTGCGCGACAAACGCGCGTCGACCAGCTATCTCCAACGGCGCCTGAAAGTCGGCTATAATAAAGCCGCGACGCTGATTGAACGGCTCGAAGAGGAAGGCGTGATTTCTGCGCCCAACCATGCCGGCAAGCGAACTATTCTGCGTCAGGGCGACCCTGAATAACGCTGCGATATAAGCAATTGTCCTAAGTGGCAGCGATCGATTTATCGGCTCCTCTGGTGTTCAGGACATCAGAGGAGCCGATTGCTATGAGCCATACCCCGCACGAACTCGCCGATGATTTTCCGGCTGAACGCGATCGGATCAGCGAACTCAAGCGCACAAGCCCTCATTTCGCCAAGCTGGCGGATCGCTATCATGAAATTAATCGCGCCATTCATCGCATGGAAGAGCGCATTGAACCGGTAGCAGACACGACAGAACTATCGCTCCGACGTGAGCGGATCATGCTCAAGGACCAGCTCTATGCCATGATGCGACCAAGCGGATTCTCCCGCGCCGGTTAATCAGGCATAGCGTAGAGCGCGTCAGCGTTGCAGTTAGCCATCATATTGGCCGTTGACGCTGGCGCGATTTCCCCGCTATACGCGCCAATCCAACTTCGTGCCCAGATGGCGGAATTGGTAGACGCGCTACGTTCAGGTCGTAGTGTCCTTTTGGACGTGGAGGTTCGAGTCCTCTTCTGGGCACCAAACCACTCTCCGGAGTGATCTCATCAAAATCAAACTTATTGGCCAGCGTCAGATGACGCGAAGACAGGGCTCGTGAGGGTCTATCGCATTGGCTTCACGAGCGTGTAAGAAGATGTCACAGCGACTGCGCTGAGCTCAACTGACCCACAGAAAGACCGCTCGATGATTAAACTGCACGGTTTCCCGGCCTCGAATTATTGCAACATGGTGTCCCTCGCGCTGCTCGAAAAAGGCGTTTCGCATGAGGATGTCCGAATCTATACCGGTCAGGACGAAGAGATGTTGGCCAAGAGCCCGATGGGCAAAGTGCCGTTTCTCGAAACCGAACAGGGTTTTATCAGCGAGACCAATATCATTCTCGACTATATCGAAGAGACGCAAGGCGGTCCGGCGTTGTATCCGGCCGACCCTTATGACCGCGCGCGCGTGCGGGAGCTGGTCAAATATTCCGAGCTATATCTCGAGTTGCCAGCGCGCCGGTGTTATGGCGAAGCGTTTTTCGGTTCTGGGCCGGTATCTGAGCAGACGAAGGAAGAAGTGCGCACGGTCATGGAACGCGGCGCCAAAGCCCTGCAACGGCGCGCAGATTTCGATCCCTTCCTGTATGGCGACGCGCTGACTTATGCCGATATCATGTTCCTGTTCTCATACCCGATGGCGGCGAATGTCGCGCGCTCTGTCCTGGACTGGGATCTGGCCGCAGAGATGCCGCAAGCCGAGGCCTTGATTGCCCGGCTCAAAACACGCGAGGCGGTTCAGAAAGTTGATGCGAACGCCGTGATCGGCATGCAGGAGTTTCGGGAGCATTACGGGATCAAATAGGCAATTCGAGAATTCTTGAGTTTGTAACACAAAAATACCATTGCCGACGAAAACTGTTTCATTTAGCGTAGGACATCCTCATCCTCTACGCAGATCAATGGAGCGCGTTTTGTCCACTCAGGTTTTACAAAAAACGTCGACGGAGAGTGACGCTGCAGCGCTGCGGTCCGATGCGCAGATCATCCGGCGTTTCTTCGCGCATATCGACAATAAAACTACGGATAGAGGCGAGACCATCTGGACTGAACCGGTCGCCAATTATCAATCGCCGGGCCGTCTCGCGGATGAACTGGCGCTAATTCGACGGCGGTTTGTCATGTTCTGTCCAAGCCTCGCGCTCGCCAAGACGGGTGATTATATTGCCCGAACAGCAGCCGGTACGCCGTTGATTGCGGTACGTACAGAAGACGGATCCGCCAAAGTGTTCCGCAATGCGTGTCGTCATCGCGGTGTCAAACTGGCCGATGGTCAGGGCTGTAAACGCGCATTGGTCTGCCCTTATCATGGCTGGACATATGGCCTGGATGGGCAGCTCAAGAATATCCCGCATCAGGATGGCTTCCCCGACTTTGACTCAGAGGCGAACGGCCTGGTGGCCGTGCCGAGCCACGAAATTGGCGGTCTCATCTATGTTGGCCAGGAATGTTCGAGCGATGCGGCGCCCGAGCTAGATGTCATCCCAGATTTGATTCCGGATGACCACGCACTGATCTCAATCGACGAATTGGAGATCGAAGCGAATTGGAAATTGCACCTGGAAAGCTCTTTGGAAGGCTATCATATCCGGGCGCTGCATTCGCGGACCTTCTATCCCCGCCAATATGACAATCTGACGATTGTTGAAGAATTCGGCGATAACAACCGGATCGCGTTTCCCTATCAGACCATTGAAAGTCTACGCAAAAAACCGGAACAAGACTGGTCGACCAATGGGCGTCTGACTTATGTCTATCATCTGTTCCCTAACGTGGTTGTGTCGACCTTTCCGGATTGTATGCAAGTCGTGGTTCTGGAGCCGCTGAGCCCGAACCGGACACGCCAGCACACCTATCTGCTTGGCCGTGGCAAAATAGATGAGGCAGGTGAGCCGGACGCTCTGCGCCAGTCTATCCTGGACGGTCAGGAATTCTCGAAAACCGGCGCTATCGAGGACCGAGATGCGGTGATTGCGGCGCAGCAGGGCCTGAACAGCGGGGCCAATACACATTTGACTTTCGGACTGTTCGAGAGCGCCATCGGGCGATTGCACGCATGTTTGCGGCGCGACATTGGTTAGTGCCGTGACGGCGTTCGATCATCAGGACGTTGCCATCGCCGCCCGCCAATTGCTGCAAACCCGGCCAACAGCGAAACGGTTGATCCTCTCAGTGCTCAGCCAGCCCAACATGGCCGTCTTGCCAATCCGCCAACTGGTTGCCTGGGGCGCTTTATTTGATCAGAAACCTGCGGCGATCCGCGTTACTGCGGGCCGTCTGGTCAATGAGCTGTTGCTCGAAAAAACCGGGCGCGGCATGTACACGATTGGCGCCGGCGGCTTGGCCCTCAAAGCCAAAGCCAGCGAATGGACGGTCGCTCTCGATCAGGTCCGTGCGTGGCAGCGCGGCTGGTATGTCGTTCATACTGGGCATCTCGGCAAGGCGGTTCGGCGGAATGTGCGGGCTCGGGAACGCGCCTTTCGTTTGCTGGGCTTCAAAGAGCTGGTCGAAGGCCTCTGGGTCAGGCCTGACAATCTGAAATTGGACACGGCGCAAATGTTCGAGAAACTTTGCCAATTCGGTCTGGACCCGGGTGCGGTCTTGCTGCGCTCCGATGACTTGGTCGGCGATCATACCGATGCGCCGTTGGGCTTATGGCGTCATGAGGACTTGAATCGCGGCTATGATTTCGCGGTCGCACTTCTGGCGCAAAGCCAAACCCAATTACAAGGTGAGAGCCTGCACAGAGTAACCCGCGAAACGTTTCTGATTGGCGAACATGTCATTCGCCTGATCAGCACTGACCCATTGCTTCCTGAAGGCCAGATTGATGCTGGCAAAAGGCAAGCCATGGTTGATGCGATGACGCGTTATAGCGAATTTTGCGACCCCTATTGGGCCGAGTTTCTAGATCGCGCGGCGGATCGATCCGAATAACGGGTTTAGGCCGCGCTCGCTTGATAAGTTTGCTCGCCGCCCATCCAGGTTTCAAGCACTTTGATTGTCTTGATCTCGCTCGCCGGAACGGTTGACGGGTCGCGGTCGAGAATGACGAAGTCGGCAAACTTGCCCGCTTCCAGGCTGCCAATCTCATGCTCTGATCCGATTTGCCAGGCCGCCGTCGAGGTCATCGCGCGGATGGCTTTCTCGCGGCTGGCGCATTCTTCTGGGGCGAGGGCAAAGTCAGGTTCTTTCCAGCTTTTACGGGTCACCGCCATTTCGATCATATGCAGCGGGTCCGGATCGGTGACGAAGAAGTCGGAGTGGATCGTGTAATCAACCCCGCTCTTCTCCAGACTGGCACAGCGGTCGAGCAGTTTTGCCTTTTCAGGCCCGAATATCTCATCGCGCATCGCGACGCCCCAATAATGCACGTGCCCGATCAGGAAACTGGCAGTGACACCATGTTGTTTCATCCGCGCGATTTGTTCATCATGCAAGATCGAACAATGCTCAATCCGAATGCGATTGGCTTTGACGTCAATGCCTTCTGAGGCGACTTGCTCAATTGCATCGAGAATATTGTCGATCGCTTTGTCGCCATTGCCATGCACCGCAATCTGCCAGCCTTGCGTGGCCCGTTTGCGGATCATATCGGTCAATTGTTCTGGCGTCATATACGCGATGCCCGTCGAGTCGACGCTGTGATAGGGCTGGCGTTGCAAGCCTGTGAAGCCCTGATTTGAGCCATCGGCGATCAGCTTATAGCCGCCAATCCGAACCAATTCATCCCCGTCTCCGGGCTGCGTTCCCGCCTCATCCCAGGCCTCGTCAAAAGCATAGAGCGGATAAGCCCGAATGCGCTGGGTCAGCCGGCCCGTGGCGCCAACTTGCTGGAGAATATTCCAGTCGCCTGCGCCGCGCAGCAAACCGCCTAGGCCCAGCTCTGTTACAGTTGTCAGGCCGAGAGAGGCGAAGCGTTCGCACGTCTTCAAGACGGCTTCGGCTGGCGCCGATCCGGCACCGCCTGGGCGTGCGCGCAGCACTTGCGAGAAGGCCATCTGATTGCGCATCTCTCCGGTCAGTTCGCCCCTGGCATCGCGTACAAATTCGCCGCCATCCGGGTTTTCGACGGCTTCCGTGACCCCGGCAGCAGCAAATGCAGCGCGATTGGCATAGCCAATATGACCTGAGGCATTCAGGACAAAAATTGGCCGGATCTCCGAGATCGCGTCAAGGGTCGCGAACCCCAAAGACGCCTCGAAAGGCTGCAGCATCGGATAATAATTTCGGCAGACAATCCAGTGTTCAGCCGGAGTCTGGCGATCGAGCTCTTGAATGTGCTTCAGCACCTGGCGCGTCGTCGAGAAGCGCGATGTGCCGACATATTCCATGGCCTGATCCATCAATGCACCCATCAGGATATGCGTATGCGGATCAATCAGGCCGGGCATTACGGTGCGCCCTTTGAGATCGATCAGTTCAGCGTCTTCTCCGGCCACTTGTTTGACATGATCCGCGCTGCCGGCAGCAACAATCTTGTCGCCGCGGATGGCGATCGCTTCCGGCTTTGAGAAGTCAGCATCGACGGTCATGATGGTGCCGCCCGAATAGATCCGCGTCTTGATGTCTGGGTTTGGGAATGTGGGCTCAACCGAAAAACTTTGGGTTCCACAAGCCGTTTGCGTCTGGCTCGCGAAAGCAGATGTCGCGGTTGCACCGCGTTTTCGCGCCAGTGGTAATACCGCGATGTCAGCGGTCAACACATCTTCCGGGTCAAAGCCGAACAAGGCACCAAGATTGGCGTGACAACAGGCGCAGCCATGAGGATCGTGAATCATGTCGAGGCTCTTTAAGTGTTTAAAACGCAAACAAGCCGCAAGTTGCGACCACAAGTCAACCGGCCTGGCATTGATATCGCACCACTCTCGCCCAGACACAGATCGCGCACGGGTCTGTGATCAGGGGTGATTGGCGTGTGCGCATTCGGCCCCCTAAATAGCGCTCAAGTCACTAACGGCCCCAACACAAACTGCTCCAGGAGCTCCACATGATCCGCTTTTCCTCGCTCGCCCTCGCCCTGGCTGTCGGCCTCTCCGGCATCGCGGCTTGCGCCCCCGCCGCGTTCGCCGAAACTTCAACTGCTGCTGTCACTGTGGCGGCTGAATTACCATCCGGGACGTTCATCAAGAAGAAAAAGAAACTGAAAGGCGCCTGGGAAGTGGTCCAGCGGGGCGACAAGATATTCATCGTGTTTGGCGACGACTTCCGCGCTGCGAATGGCCCTGATCTCAAAATCTTCCTGTCTCCGAAGACTGTTTCCGATGTTACAGGAAAGACCGCGGTCAACGGCGCGTTGAATATTGGCGAGCTGAAAGCCACCAAAGGCACGCAGGAATATGAAGTGCCTGCAGGTGTGAATCTGGCAGACTATTCAAGCGTTCTGGTTCACTGCGAAGCCTATTCTGTCCTATGGGGCGGTGGTGACCTCTAGACAAAAAACAGCTATTCCTCCCAAGCTGACGCAGAGAGGCCCGGCATCGGTATCGATGTCGGGCTTTTTCGTATTCAATAGGCAACCTTAAAACGGGCCGCAAGTTCCGGCTGGCTATCGCAATCCAATAGGAGTAGGGCAGCGCCCATGAGCCCTGCCTTGCGTCTTGGATTTTTTTGCTGCCTTGGTTGTTATACAATCTGGGGCTGCCTGCCGCTCTACTTCCGGGCGCTCGATCATATTCAGCCGTCTGAAATGCTGGCGCATCGGATCATCTGGAGTGTTCCAACTGGCCTGATCCTGATCATTATCGCTCGAAATTGGAAAGATCTGCGCGCCGCTCTGACGCGCCAGCACGTCTTGTGGCTGTCGGTTTCCGCCTTGCTGATCGGGATAAACTGGCTGGTCTATATCTGGGCGGTCTCGCAAGAACGCGTGATGGAGGCCAGTCTGGGCTATTATATCAATCCGCTGATCAATGTGCTGATCGGCGCAGTGTTCTTTGCCGAGCGCTTGCGCCCGCTGCAATGGCTGGCTGTGGCGATTGCCGGGCTTGGCGTCAGCGTGATGACCCTTGCGCTTGGCTATTTGCCCTGGGTGGCGTTGGTCCTGTGCTTCACTTTTGCCTTCTACTCGATCATCCGCAAACAAGTGCAAGTTGATAGCCGCGCCGGGTTTGTCGTCGAAGCGGCGCTACTGGCCCCGCTGGCAATGATCTGGTTGGGCTGGTTTGTCGGTCAGCCGGAGGGACGCCTATTCGGAGGGGGCGGCTGGGACGTTCCGCTGCTTCTCGCCTCCGGGCCGATCACTGCAGTTCCGCTCATTCTCTTTGCGATCGCGGCAAAGCGACTTCGCCTGTCAACGATTGGCATGATGCAATATCTCGGGCCGACGCTGCAATTTCTAATCTCGGTCTTTGTTTTCAAGGAAACGTTTGGCCTGACTCATGCGATTGCTTTCGGGTTTATCTGGAGCGCTCTGATTGTGTTCACGATGGACAGTTTGATGGGCGACGCCAAGGCGCGGCGTCTGGCGCGCGCCGCCAGCTCTGTGCGATAAAGAAAACCCGGCACAATGGCCGGGTCTAAGGTAAGCATAATCAAAGAGAAATGAGTTTCCAAACTCAAAACATACTTCGCAATCGCCGTGCCAGTTTTTGAGATTTGGTCGTCTCAAACTGCAACAGCGCTTACAAACAGCCGTAGATCGCCTGTACGAGCAGGGTCGCACGCGGATCGGCCTGCAGGCTGTTTGATTGCCGATTCATCACATAAGCCGCACTTAACTGCCGATCTGGATCACCCAGCGCCAGTGAGCCGCCCCATCCGGAATGACACAGCGTGTCGGGGTTTGGACCATACAGTCCGAGATTATTGCGCATCACGCCCGCCGCAAATTCTGTCACATAAGGCAAGACCAGGTCCTGACCTTTAACCCGGCTTTGCGTTAGTGCCTCAAAGGCTGTCTCGGAGATGACACGATCGCCACCCGCCAGACCGCCATGCGCATAAATCCCATAAAGCTGAGCCACTGCTTTGGCGGTTCCGATGCCGTTCGCCGACGGAATTTCGATTTCGCGCCAGACTGCACCGCCGCGGTCCGGGGCCGACCATTTATTCAGAAAGGCGATTTTGGTCGCTTCGTTTATCTCGCCAAGATCGGGTAGCGCTCTGGGGCGCATGATTTCTGCGATACGCGAATGGTCGGCTTCCGGCGTGCCGATCTGGAAGTCGATATCACTCGGGTCCGTAATCTCTTCACGCAATATTGTGCCCAGACTGCGACCATCAATTCGCCGTACCAGTTCGCCAATCAAATAGCCCCAGCTTAGCGGGTGATAACCATGCGCCGTGCCCGGGGACCAGAGCGGCGGCGCCGCGGCAAGGGCTGCTGCGCACGCGTCTGGATCAAGCCAGAGTGCTGGATCGACCGGCTCAGCAAATCCTGGCAACCCGGCCTGGTGCGAGACCATTTCAGCAATCGTGACGGCGTCTTTTCCATTCGCGGCAAATTCCGGCCAGACATCAGCGACCGGTGTTTCATAGCCTGCAGGCAGGGCGTCAATCACCCGCGCCAAGACCAAAGCCGCGATCGGCTTAGTGGTCGAGAAGATGGGAACAATCGTCCGTTCATCCCAAGCAGTCTGCTTTTTTCGGTCGGCATAGCCGCCGCGCAAATCGACGATCAGACCGCCGTCCAGATAGGCGGCAAACCCCGCGCCGAGTTCTTTGTCTTCAGCGAAATTGGCTTCGAAGGCGTCGCGGACGGGTTCAAAGCCAGGCGCCGTAAAGCCGGATATTGGAAACTCAGTCATGCCCGGATCCTTATAGCTGTTTTGTCATGTACGCACGCGGCAAAGTCTGCCCATCCACATCGACGCTCTCGTGATAATCTATGTCGAACCCCATGGCGGCAAACGCCGGCTGCGCCATCAGGCTGGCATGCGTTGACAAGACAGGTTCTTTGCGCGCGTCCGCCCATGCCCGCACGGCGGTGAACAAGCGTCGAAACAGACCGCTGCCCTGAGCGTGCGGCCGGATATAGGCAAAGTCGATATAGCCGCCAGGTTCTATGGTCATGAAGCCGACAATCTCACCCCTGTGTTCGGCAAGAATGATATGTTGCGTGTCCAGGCGCGCCGCCCAGTCTGGTCCGCGTTTGGCGGCCGGGGCCCAGGCTTGTGATTGGGCGGCGGTATATTTCGTTGGGCCATGATGGATGGCGTCAAAGATCAGCTCGCCCAGCGTGTCATAATCGGCAGCGGTGCCAGTGCGTAATTGCAGGTCCTGTTGCATGCTTAACCCGGGGCCAAGAGTTGATTTCGTACGCGTGAGCGGGCACTCGTGTCGCGTTCGAACTCGTCCGTCAAGGAGACCTTCATGTCTGCATCTGCCCATCGCCCTCGTCGATCCTGCCTCTATATGCCGGGCGCCAATCCGCGCGCTTTGGAAAAAGCCAAATCGCTATCCGCGGATACGCTGATCTTTGATCTGGAAGATGCGGTTGCGCCAGAAGCCAAACGCGAAGCACGGGACACGGCTTGCGCTGCGGTCAAAGCCGGCGGCTATGGCGCGCGCGAGATTGTCATCCGGATCAACGGGCTCGACACTGAATGGGGGCTCGATGATCTCAAGGCGGCTGTCGCGGCCGGGCCGGATGCGATCCTGGCGCCAAAAGTCATAGATGGCGGCGACATTGATCGTTTGAACGATGCGATGAGCCGCGCCGGTGCCCCGGATGAGATGGGGCTCTGGGTGATGATTGAGATGCCAAAAGCCATTCTCAACATTCAGGATATTGCCGAAGCCGTTGGCCGCACGCGCCTCACCGCCTTTGTTATGGGCACCAATGATCTGGCGAAAGAGCTGCGCGGCGTGAATGATGCACCTGTGCGCACCGCCTTCCAGACCTCGCTCGGCCTGAGTGTCGCGGCGGCGCGGGCTTATGATCTGCTGGCCATTGATGGCGTGTTCAATGGCATTGGCGACGAGGAGGGCCTCGACGCGGAATGCCTGCAAGGCCGGCTGATGGGCTTTGATGGCAAGACGCTGATCCACCCCTCACAGCTCGAAGCTGCCAACCGCGTTTTCGCACCGGCTGACGCCGATGTGGAGCAAGCCAAAGACGTGATCGAGGCCTTCGCGGACCCGGCCAATGCCGGCAAGGGCGTGATCAAAGTGAACGGCAAGATGACGGAGCTGCTGCATCTGGAAGAGGCCGAGCGAACGGTTGCGGTGGCGGACGCGATTGCGGCGATGGGGTAGAGGGCTCAGCGGGTATCTGATCCGGCGTCGAAGGGGACGTTCGCCCAGTGATCTAAAACGCCAGAAACAAGACGCTGCGTGTGTAAGTACCGACTAATAGTTGTAAGCGCACCGCTTATTCGGTTGGCAGAAAAGTGCGGCTGAGATTGTAAGGAAAAACGCTCCATTACGAGAGTGCGGCCTTCACCTTCGGCATAATGCGTCTGCTGACAGGCAAGTTCTGTTCTGTCACCAATCTCAACTCACCGGTCCCCGCCGAATTTCGTTCCAGGCTGGCAATCAGACGCGTATTTACCAGATAAGACCGGTGCACGCGCAAAAAGAATACCGGTAGGGTCTCTTCCAGCTCTGTCAGCGTGGCCGAGTGGAGCAGCGTGTCGCCGGTCGCTGTAACGATTTCAGTATAGTCACCAGCCCCGCAGATATAAGCAATATCGCTTGCTGCAATCCGGGACAGCCGTCCTGAAGACTTAACAGATAACATGGTTTCCGCCGCTGCCTCCTGCAGCTCGGTCAGCACATATTCGAGCTTCTCTGCACGCGCCTCTTCGCGGCGGCGCAGGGTCGATTCACGCGCAAAAGCACCGGCCTGCTGTGAGAAGATGAACAACATCAAAACCGCCACGGCGTAGTAGAAATACTGATCCAGGAACCGACCCGCGCCGACCAGATTGATTGCCGCAAAAACAAGTAGGCTGACCCCAAACATCAGGGAATTTCGCCGATCGATCGAAAATGTGCTGAGCGCGACGAGCGCCGCCAATACAGTCGGCGCCAAAAGCGCTAAACTTGCTTTTGTATCGAGCCCTGGCGGGACTGTCAGAGCGGTGGCTGTCGCGACAATTACGCCTCCGAACAACCAATATTTCTGCTGCGGCCGTAGTCGCCAGATCACATACGCGGCGAGCAATACGCCAAATATTGCTGAGAGTATCGCGATTACGATCAATCGCAGATCATGGAAGGGGTAAGCGTACGCTGTCAGCCCTCTACTGACCTCGGTTAGTAACTGCATGGCTGCTGCCAAAGACATGCCTGCGATCAAAGCCGAGCTGAGCCGCTGACGCCCGACGATGGCCATCGTGGCAAAATACAGCGCGCCGAGTGCGAACGCACCGAATGGCAGCAAAGACAGCCAATAGTGTCGTAGTATCGCATCCTCTGGCGCGCGATAGTCGACGAGAATTACGCCATGTATCGGGCCCATCAAATGCAGGGCGCCTGAATGTGACGACATACGAATGGCGATAGTATTCTCCCCAACACGCAATTGGTCGTCGCGGATCGGAAAGATCCGGTCCATCTTGCCGGGTGTCTCGGTAGATTTCGTATCGCCAGGGCGGCCATTGTCTCCGACCCGTTCGCCGTTTAAATAAACCGTGCTGGAGGCCTTTGCCGATACCATTATCCCCAGCGGCCGTTCCTTGGGCACCCTGTCCAAAGTCAACGTAAACATTGCCCAGATATGAGCGCCTTGCGGATCGACCGCCCAAATCGAGACATCCTCGCACCCCTCTGCGGACAGGGCAGGTGGAACCATATCTGTTTCGAACGCCGGGCAAACGGTCGCTTGTTCTCGGTCAACGGCGATGAATACCTCTGCACTCATTTGGCTCAAAAGACAGCCAGCACAGAAAATCACGCATATCATTCGCATTAATCTCGTCATACAGCCTGCATAGGCGATCACGGCCGAAACGGCCATTCCGTTCACCGATTGGGCCATGCCGTTCGCCGATGTGTGCCTGACGCCGACCGAAAACTCGTATTCTTGGGCTATATCAGCCACATACAGGGAACGCCTATGTCACTCAAACGCCGCACACTCGCCTTCGCCGCATCCTTCGCTATTCTCGCGGCATGCGCCCATGGCGCGCCGCCATCTGATGAAACCGTGATGATATTTGAGGCGCGTGGTGGACAGACGGCAGACGCCCTGCGCGGATACTTCATGGTCCCCGAAAACCGGTCAGACCCAGATAGCCGCATGATCCGAATCGAATATGTGCGCTTTCCCGCCACCGAAGATGCAGTCGGCCCTCCCATCGTGTACCTCTCGGGTGGCCCTGGCGGCTCAGGCATTGGCACGGCAAAGGGACCACGTTTCCCCTTATTCATGGCGATGCGCGCCTTTGGTGACGTCATCGCACTCGACCAGCGTGGCACCGGCGCCTCTAACGATCTCCCCAATTGTGAAAGCTCACAGATCGACCCAGACGAAACACCGCTCAGCGACGCTGATTACCTCACAAGACACAAGCTTGCGGCCGATGAATGTCTCGCTTTTTGGGAACGTGAAGGCATTGATATCCTCGGCTATACCACTCGCGAAAGCGTCGCGGATCTGGATGCCCTTCGCAAACATCTCGGCGCCGACAAGATCAGCCTCTGGGGAATATCCTATGGCAGCCATCTAAGCCTTGCAGCGATCAAAGATATGGACGATCGCATTGACCGCGTCGTCCTGGCCAGCATTGAGGGCCTCGACCAGACAGCCAAACTGCCCGCTCGCACGGACGCCTATTTTGATCGCCTCCAAGCGACGCTCAATGAAGACCCCGCCCTGAGCGCACAGTTCCCAGATATCAAAGCCTTGCTCAGCCGGGTCCACGCCAAGCTCGACGCCAATCCCGTGATGTTGTCTGTGCCTCTCAAAGATGGCGGCAAAGCGCCATTTCTGCTGGAGCGACGTGACCTTCAGCAACTCATGAGCGGCATGATCTCAGATCCCCAATGGGCCATTCTCGGACTTGGCATGTATGCTGAACTCGATGCTGGTGGATCCTCGGGCATCACCAGCATCATGGCGCGCTTCATCGATCCCGGAGCGCCGATCTCTTATCGACCGATGACTTTCGCGATGGACATCGCATCTGGCGCTGGCGCGTCTCGCACCGCAGAGATCGAAAGACAGGCCGAGACCTCACTGCTCAAGGATTACCTGAATTTCCCGATGCCACAGCTCGACACCTATGTCCCTGGCCTCGATCTGGGCGATGCCTTTCGGGAAGCTCCCATCAGCGATGTTCCGGTACTCGTGCTCAGCGGCACGCTCGATGGGCGTACTTATCCCGAAAGCGGCCGCGAAGCTGTGTCCGGGCTCAGTAACGCCCATATCATCACGCTAAAGAATGCCGGTCATAATCTTTTTATGTCCTCGCCAGAAGTCACTGCGCTGATTGAAGCCTTCATGCGCGGCGAGGCAATGACAACAGACACGCTTACAGTCGAGATACCGGAACCCGATTTCGGATAATGAAACGCAGCACCACTCCACTCTCGACGCATCTTTTTGAAAGATAGGAATAGTCTCTTTCCGGTGTCGTGCTCGTCGGCAGACTATTCGCTTTCGGTGCGAGTCTAGCCTATTGCTAGACCCCGGGAAGTGGAGGTCCTAGACCTGATGCCTCCGATACGGCTGGAAACAGACTCAATTCGAACGGCTTAAAATCGCCCCAAGTAAGACGCCCAGCTAAGGTCCGCTTATGACCAAAAGCAGTCACTATGAGCGTCCTATTCAGGGTGAATTAAGCCGCTCGCTCATCTGAACTCCGATGTCCAAACCTGAACGCGAACCCTCAATCATCCCGAAATCTGTTGGTGATCGGATAGCGTCGGTCTCGCCCGAAGTTCTTTGATCCGACTTTTACCCCAGGCGGTGCCTGGCGGCGTTTATATTCGGCGATGTAGAGTAAGTGCTCGATCCGTCGCACCGTGGCGGCGTCATGGCCGCGGGCGAGGATATCGTCAACATCCTCTTCGGCATCGACGAGGCCGCGCAAGATGTCGTCCAGGACATCATAAGGCGGCAGCGAGTCTGCGTCTTTTTGATCATCGCGCAGTTCGGCGCTTGGCGGTTTGGTGATGATCCGTTCCGGGATCACCTCTCCGCCAGGGCCCAACGCGCCGAGCGGTACACCGGTATTGCGCCAGCGCGACAGCGCGAAGACTTCGGTTTTGTAGAAATCCTTCAACGCATTATAGCCGCCGCACATGTCGCCATACAGCGTCGCATAGCCCACCGCCATTTCTGACTTATTGCCAGTTGTGACGACCATATGGCCAAACTTGTTGGACAGCGCCATCAGTGTCAGGCCGCGCAGACGCGACTGGATATTCTCTTCGGTCGTATCGGCTTGTGTCTCTGCGAATGCCTCGCCCAGCATCTCATCCAGCGCGCCGACACCCGGCGCGATATTGATACTGTCATAGCGTACGCCGAGCGCTTCCGCGCAGGCTTTGGCGTCTTCGAGACTATCCGATGAGGTATACTTGCTTGGCATCATCACGCACCAGACCCGGTCCGGGCCGAGCGCGTCGACCGCGATGGCGGCGGTTAGCGCACTATCAATCCCGCCAGACATGCCGAGCACGACGCCGGGAAAGCGGTTCTTGTTGACATAATCGCCCAGCGCCAGCGTCGCGGCGCGATATTCAGCTTCCCAGCCAGAGGTCAGCTTGGCGGGTTCATCGGCCGGGATGAAGCGATGGCTGCTCCCGTCATAGGTGACGATGGCCGTGCCAGAGACGAAATCACCGAGTAATTGATGCTCCGTGCCGTCATGATCCACGGCGTAAGAGGCGCCATCAAAGACCAGCTCATCCTGTCCGCCGACTTGATTGACGAACAGGTAGGGCACGCCGGTTTTCGCCCAGGCTGAGAAGGTCGAATGACGCTCAACATTTACGGTCCGGCGCCACGGCGACGCATTGGGCACGAGCAGGACTTCTGCGCCGGCTTCGTGCAGCGCTGCCGGGACACGCGAATACCAGATATCCTCGCAAATCGCGATGCCGGTTTTGATGCCATTCATTTCGACAAGCTCGTGATCGCCTTGGCCAGCGTCAAAGATCCGCTTCTCGTCAAACACGCCGTAATTCGGCAATTCCCGTTTGTCGTAGCGCAACCGAATGCCGCCATCTTGCAGGACTAGAACAGAATTAAACAGTTTTCCGTCGACCGCCCAAGGCGCGCCGATCAACATGGCTGGACTGTTCTTTGTCAGCTTTGCGAGCTCATGGATCGCCGCCATGGACTGTTCAACTGCGGCGGGTTTGAGCACCAGATCTTCAGCTGGATAGCCAAGGATAAACAGCTCCGAGAGCACCAGCAAGTCAGCGCCCTTCGCCTTCGCTTCGGCATGTGCCGTCTCTGCTAAGGCTTTGTTTCCCTTGATATCTCCTACCACGGGGTTGAGTTGAGCGGCGAGCATCTTAAGCGTCTGGGTCATGGTCTTGAGGTAGGAAGTTTTTCTCCTCGTGACAATCATCGCGCAGCGTCGCAGGGTGCACAAATGGTCAAGCCGCTTGAAATCGCTATTGCTGGCGCCGGAATTGGTGGATTGGCGTTTGCGACATTGTTGGCCAGAGATGGCCACCGGGTGCGGATATTTGATCAATTCGCTGAAGCAAAGCCGATCGGATCCGGCTTGATGCTACAGCCGACAGGGTTGGCTGTCCTAGAAACGCTTGGCCTGCGAGAAGAGATAGATCGGCTTGGGAGTAGAATTGATCGCCTCTGGGGCCTGACCACGCCGTCTGAACGCCCGGTTCTGGATGTGCGCTATGCCAATTGGCGCGGAGATATTTACGGCCTTGGCGTGCAGCGCGGTCTGGTCTTTGAAGCCCTGTTGCGCGCAGCACAGGATGCCGGTGTCGACCTGGTTCTGAACACGCCTGTGGTCAGTGCGGATCCGCATGATCCGAAATTGTTTCTGAAAAACGGAACCAGGGCATCCGGTTTGGATCTGGCGGTCTACGCACATGGTGCACGCTCGACCCTCACTCCGGATGATCGCGGTGTTGATTTGCCTTATGGGGCGCTGTGGGCAACGCTGCCCTGGCCAGAGTTCGGTCCGTTTGACAGCACGGCTCTCGAACAACGCTACAAACAATCGCGCAAAATGAGCGGGGTGATGCCATCCGGCCGTCTCTCCGAAAGCGCGCCGGAGACGCTGACCTATTTCTGGTCAATCCGCGCTGATAAGGAAGCCTCGTGGCGTGCCAGGCCCCTCGCGGAGTGGCGAACTGAAGCCATCGCCTTGTGGCCAGAAACCGAACTTTTGATGCCGCACATTCAAAGCCATGATGACCTAACCTTCGCGCGATACCGCCATCACACGTCCAAGCAGCCGATTGCGGGGCGAGGTTTCGCGCGGATCGGTGATGCTTGGCATGCAGCGTCACCCCAATTAGGGCAGGGCGCGAATATGGCGCTGCTGGACGCGTGGGCCCTGGCCGAGGCGATCAGGACGACGCCGGATATCGCTGCGGCGCTAAATGAATATTTGCGTCTGCGGCGCAGCCATGTCCGCCTGTACCAGATGATGACCTGGCTGTTTACACCCGTCTATCAAGGCGACAGTCAGATCCTGCCCTGGTTGCGGGATTGGCTGGCAGCGCCGATCAGTAAGATTTGGCCGGCCCCGCAATTGCTGGCGGCTATGGTTTGCGGAAAGCTTGGTTCGCCATTGAAACGGCTTGGTCTGGAATAATCTCCCGCGGCGACACGTTTGACAGGCGCGCTTGGGCTGTCACACTTCAATCTATTGATTGGAGGCGCTCATGGCACAGCATGATCTGGTAATCCGCGGCGGGTTTGTTGTTGATGGTACAGGCAAACCGGGCCGTGACGCTGATGTCGCGATCGAGAATGGCCGAATTGTTCAGGTCGGGGACGTGTCTGGAGCCGGCGCTGAGGAAGTCGATGCCAAGGGCAAATTGGTGGCGCCTGGCTTTGTCGATATTCACACCCATTATGATGGCCAGGTCACATGGGGTGACGCGCTGTCCCCCTCTTCCAATCACGGGGTCACAACGGCAATCATGGGCAATTGCGGCGTCGGCTTTGCGCCGGTGCGAGACGCCGATCATGACCGGCTTATTCGGCTCATGGAGGGTGTCGAAGACATCCCGTTTCCGGTTCTTGCAGAGGGTTTGCCCTGGAATTGGGAGAGTTTTCCAGACTATCTTGATAGTCTCGAAGATCGCACGTTTGATATCGATTTCGGGGCACAGCTGCCGCATGCTGCTTTGCGGGTCTATGTCATGGGGGATCGCGGCGCTAATCGCGAAGATGCCACGGATGACGACATCGCAGCGATGGCGGCATTGGCCAAGTCCGCGGTCGAGGCTGGCGCCCTCGGCTTTTCGACCTCCCGGACGCTCAACCATCGCACGTCTGACGGCCAACCAACGCCAACATTGACCGCGTCTGAGCAGGAGTTGACCGGCATTGCCATGGCGCTCGGAGAGGCTGGTAAAGGCGTCTTGCAATTCGTCTCGGATTTCAATGACCCTCAAAAAGAGGCGGCCATGCTACGCCGGATTGTGGAGCGCTCAGGGCGGCCTCTTTCGGTATCGCTGGCGCAAGCCGATGTCGCACCGGATGGTTGGCGGCTATTGCTGAGCGAGATTGAATCAGCGGCTGCCTCAGGGCTTGATATGCGGGCACAAGTCGGACCGCGTCCGGTTGGATTGCTGCTTGGTCTCGAACTGACGCTGAACCCATTTTCCGGCCATCCGGTCTATCAGAGTATCGCGCAACAGCCCTTTGAAGCGCGTCTGGCGGCGCTCCGCGATCCGGACTTCCGTGAGCGTCTGCTGAAGGATCAGCCGGACGCAGAGAATCCGTTCGTTAAATCGATCCTGCGCAGCTTTGGCAAAATGTTCGTGCTCGGCGATCCACCGGATTATGAGCCAACCGCAGACAAGACCGTCGCAGCGATTGCCAAAGCTCGCGGCACCACGCCTGAAGCCGTGGCGCTGGATCTGATGCTCGCAGATAATGGGCGCGGCATGCTCTATTTGCCGTTCCTGAACTATGCCGAGGGCAATCTCGATCCAGTGAGAGCCATGCTGGAAAGTCCAGCCAGTCTGCCGGGTCTATCGGATGGCGGGGCGCATGTCGGGATGATTTGCGATGGCTCTTTCCCAACCACGCTTTTGACTCATTGGGCGCGTGACCGCTCGCGTGGCGACACGCTGCCATTGGAATTTCTGATCAAGCGCCAATGCCATGACACCGCCGCCTGGGTGGGCTTGAAGGATCGCGGTCTGTTGCAGCCCGGATATCGCGCCGACCTGAATGTGATCGATTTTGACGGACTGACCTTGCACACTCCGCACATTGTGCATGATCTGCCCGCCGGCGGACGTCGCCTAATGCAAACCGCGACAGGCTACGAAGCAACGATTGTCGCCGGGCAGGTGATCCAGCGTGCGGGAGTCTCGACAGGAGCGAGGCCTGGTCGTCTGGTGCGCGGCGCGCAGGCGGCGAGTTAGCCGGCTTGCTCCAGCGCCTCACGACGCTTTTCAGCGGCGGATTTCTTGACACTTTCAGACCGTAACTGTCCGCAAGCGGCAAAGATATCGCGACCGCGAGGGGTGCGGATCGGGCTGGCATAGCCAGCGCGATTGACGATTTCTGCGAAGGCTTCAATCGTGTCCCAGTCAGAGCATTCATAAGGGCTGCCAGGCCAGGGATTGAATGGGATCAAATTGATCTTGGCGGGCACACCGCGCAGGAGTTTGACCAGATCGCGGGCTTCTGCCGGGCTGTCATTCACGCCTTTCAGCATGACATATTCGAATGTAACGCGTTTTGAATTGTTCAGCTCTGGATAGGCCCGGATGGCTTCAAACAAAGTCTGCAAATCATACTTGCGATTGATCGGGACAATTTCATCGCGAAGATCATCGCGTACCGCATGCAGAGAGATGGCGAGCATCGCGCCGGTGCGCTCGCCGAGTTCAGGGATTTTCGGCGCGACGCCGGCAGTCGAAACGGTAATGCGTCTGCGGCCAATGGCGACGCCGTGACCATCGCTGATCGTGTCGATCGCTTCAGCGACATTGTCGAGATTATACAGAGGCTCGCCCATGCCCATAAAGACAATATTGGTCAGGCGGCGACCTTCCATACTGGCGGGCCATTCCTCGATCGCGTCGCGCGCGATCAGGACCTGGCTGACAATTTCTTGCGCGGTCAGATTACGCACCAGTTTTTGCGTGCCGGTATGGCAAAACGTACAGTTCAGCGTGCACCCAACTTGACTGGAAACACAGAGCGCGCCGGATTTGCTGACATCCGGGATGAAGACGCTTTCACCTTCAACGTTTTGTTGAAAGCGAACGAGCCATTTCTGGGTGCCATCAATTGAGACCCTGTGATCTGTGATTTCCGGCCGATCGAGCGTGTAGGCGGCGCTCAGCTGTTCGCGCAGATCCGTGGCGACATCTGTCATCGCCATGAAATCCTGGCAGCCCATATGGTGGGCCCATCGCCGGATCTGCTTGGCGCGCATGCCGGTTTGCTTCGGTGCAACGCCAAATGCTTCCATCTCGGCTTTGAGCGCAGGCAGGGACATGCCAGCCAACGATTTAGGCGCCGGGGCAGTGTCAGGCCTTTTTGACAGATCGAGCTCTACTTTCATGCTGGTGCCTATATCAGGCGAAGAATAAAAAAGCACCCGCCAGCAGTCAGCCAACAGTTGCTTTCAACAAAGCGCGCCACTTTTTAGTAGAATGCATTTGTCGGAGAGAATCGCGGATCCTGCCCGTAATTGTTCGCGCCTGGTGTTCCGCTACCGAACAGGACCCAGAAAAACTGAATGACTGACCCCAAGGCACCGATCGGCGGAATGACCCAAAGTCCTGAGAAGAGGGCGACCATCCAGCCGGTATAATTCATGTCGTGAAAGCGCCGGATGTTAAGCGTTATCCATGGAATCGCCGAGCCGGCCCAAATCAGGGCGTAGAGACCCATGAACCCCTTGCCCAAACCATTTAGGTCTTCGGCCGTTTCTGCAGGTCCCGTGGTTCCGAAGGTTATTGTCAGAACTGTAAGAACGATCAGCAATGCGCCATGGAGCAGCAACATCCAAGCATACTCAAACCGGCGAGAGCGTCCATAGACGTCAAAATAGCGGCTGTAAAACAACGTTATGGCTGTGATGGGTCCCATAGCAACAGATCTCCCGTTGGGCTCAAATGAGTCCCCCTGGTGAAGATGTGATGCTCTTTGGAACTGGCCGTGTTCGGCTCTCTATTACGCGGCTGCAATGCCTTGTTGTGATATATCGCGTTCAAAGGCACCGCGCATGTCGCGCGATGGTTTTATGGTCTCAACAATGCCTTCAATGCGTTCCGAAGGTGCGGCGAAGAGAAATCCGTCGGGCAGCAATTGCCGACCCAGATTGGTTAGAACTTCGCGTTGCGCCGAAACGGCGAGGCCGCTCAAAACATGCGTGCAAATGATCAGGTCGAACGCGCCCAGATCCTGCGCTGGGTGAAGAAGATTATGCCGGCGGAAATTTACCGAGCCACGCAAATTATCATTCACCGTCCAGTCGCCGGAATTCTCGCGCGTGAAATTCGTCATCAAGCGATGGATAGACAAACCCTTTTGGACCTCGAAATGCCCATAGGTGCCGCGACCGGCGGATTCGATGCAATCTGTCGAAATGTCAGTGCCAACAATTTCGATATCAGCGCTGGCGAGCGGTGAACCGACCTCTTCAAACAAACGCATAGCCAGAGACCATGCATCCTGACCGGTGGCAACACCGGCGCACCAGACCCGCAATCGGCCATTCTTTGAATGCTTCAAGCGGTGCGGTAAGGCGTGACTGACAATTTGTTCGAGCTGCTCGCGTTCGCGGAAGAATTGCGTGCGCTTGCTGGTCAGGGCCGCGGCGACTTCCTGGTCGAATCGTGGATTTGGTCGCGCTTTCAGGCAATGAACGAGGTCATCGAGAGTCGCGAAGCTTTCCCGGCGCGAAATATGGCTTAGACGAGCTTCCATCAAATAGGATTTTGACGGCGCAAAATGCTGCCCTGTCAGGCGCAAGGCCAGATCTGCAAGCTCGTTGAATGTGCTTTCTTGCATTCGGATTTCAGCTTTCAGCGCCCATAAACGTTTATCAGAAGCACTATTTTGTTAACAATTCGCTTCAAACAAGGCCTGCCTCGGCGAATTTGCTTTCCACAATATCGGCATCAAACGGCTTCATGATATACTCATTAGCCCCGGCGCGGATTGCCTCGCTGATATGTTCAGGGTCGTTCTCATTGGTGCAGAACACCACAACCGGCTCCTTGCCGCGTTCCTCGCGGCGCAGGGCTCGGAGGAAATCCAGACCATTCATGACAGGCATGTTCCAATCCAGAAGGATCGCGTCCGGCATGTCTTTACGACAGAGCTCAAGTGCTTCAGCGCCATGAGCAGCTTCTGAAACGGTAAATGACAGGTCCTTGATAATTCGACCCGCAACGGTGCGAACGACTCTGGAATCATCGACGATCAAACAGTGCTTCATAGTCATCCCATCAGAAAAGTATTTCTAGTTGAGTAATGACGTTTTATACTTAACAGGTCGTTAGCCTTCGGCCCGCAAGCCGCTCGCTGTGAAGGTGACTAGCTCCTCTTCAGCCGATGCAGCGATGTCGCCATCAAGGTCATTTGCGACCATTTTTGCGAACAGAGGCTGGATCGTGCGGGCCGACCATCCCTCCTCGGGAAGCTCTCCGGCCAGAGCCGATTCTGCAAAAGCTGCGAGGCGCGCTTTCGGACCTTTGGCAATGGCCGCCACGCTGAGCCCGTCCGTTTCGTTGCGCACTCTGAGGACGACAACACCGCCACGAGGGATTGCCGCGGTCGCCATGATCACCAGGTTCATCAGAACCCGCGCATGGCTACAGCTGAAATGGTCTGTCTCGATGTCCCATTCGATGCTCGGCTTATAGCTTTTCATAAAGCCTTCGACGATGGACCGGACATCATGGCGATCTGCGGCAGTGTTGGATAGGCCGGCCGACCCAAAGGCATAGCGTAACAGCTGAATACGAGCGCCAGCGGATTCCGCGCCGTTTTGCAACAATTGCTCCGCCTGCGCCTTCATGTCGGCGTCGCCTGGCTCCTCCAGCAATTCCAACGCAGAATTAACTGAAGCCACAGGTGAAATCAGGTCGTGGCAAATGCGAGATGCAATGAATGCGGCGAGGCGGGAAGGTTCGATCATGTGTCAGCCCTAAAGAATCGATTCGAGTGTTACTAACCGATTCGCGACGCTTTGGCCTATCTATTCGTTCAGATCTTCGGGTCGATTGATATCATCATAGCCATCGCGGGCGCTTTTGAAGGTCAGAAAGAACAGAGTGCCGGCCAAAAGCAGGCTGACAATGATGCCCAGACCATAGGCAATCCAGCCATGCATGGTCATGTTCACACCAAGTTCTGCCCACATCGAAGAGACGCCCCAAAAAGTGAGGCCCAACCCTGCAATCGCGGCGAAGACGAGTAATACGGTCATTTTCATAGGATCGACCTAGAGGTCCGGGAGACAAAGTCCATATGCGTTTCAGTCACGTTCAAGATGTCAGGGGCGATTATGACCGAAATGAAACGTCAAATACCGCGCGTAAACCTTGCAACGGCCGGGAACTGGTTATTAAGTCTTTAACGGCACAATTCTTGATAGAGTATCACCGACAGTCAGAATGATATGCGCGGTCTAATCCGCGCTGTGGGAGTAAAGCGACGTGTTAAAAACAATGTCAGCAGGCAAGCGCAGCCTGATCGCGCTTGGCACACTTGTCGGGTTATCTGCGGCGACGGTGATGGTGCTCGATATGGAGACTCCCGCGCCGGATGTTCCGGTTGAAACGCCCGTCGAGACGGCCTCTCTGGCCTCTCTGGCCATTGGGCCCGAAGATTTTGGCGTTGCCGCGCCTATGGATGTTCGCCCAACGACGCTGAAGCGCCGGGAAACGCTTTCCGATGTTGTGAACCGCCTGGACTTGCCCGGCAATGATGGCCACAGAGCCTTGTTGAGCCTGACAAGTTCCGAGCTTCTCGATGCGCGCCGTGTGCGCCCTGGTCTCGAAGTTACCGCACATGTGGCTGACGGCGCTCTGAATGCTCTGAGTGTCAATCTCGATGCGAGCCGCCGCCTTTTGGCGAAACGGATGCCGTCGGGCGAGTACCAGCCAATGGCGCTTGAGTCTCGATTGGTCGCGCATCCAATGACAATCAGCGGCAGCATTACAACGAGCCTTTATCAGGATGCTCAACAGCTTGGCGCTGAGGACCAGCAAGTGGTCGATTTCGCGCAAGTGTTTGCCTATGACCTCGATTTCCAGCGCGAAGTTCACCCTGGCGACCAGTTCGAAATGGTCTTTGATGTGATGACTGATGAGCGCGGCAATATTATTCGTCGCGGCGATGTCCTGTATGCGGCGCTTAACGGCAAAGCTGTGAACAAGGCGTTTTATCGTTTCACCACGCCGGACGAAAAGATCACGGATTATTTCCAGCAGAATGGCGAAAGCTCGACCAAGTTTCTGATGAAAACACCGATCAATGGCGCCCGTCTATCGTCACGATTTGGCAAGCGCCGGCACCCGATCAGCGGCTATACAAGGCTGCACAAGGGCACTGATTTTGCCGCCCCGTCCGGGACGCCCATCTATGCGGCGGGGAACGGGGTTGTAGAGCGGGCCAATCGCTATGGCGGTTATGGTAACTATGTCCGCATCCGCCACCAGAAAGGCTATAAGACGGCCTATGCCCATATGTCCCGTTTTGCGCGCGGCGTCAGAAGCGGCCGTAGCGTTCGCCAGGGGCAGATCATTGGTTATGTTGGCTCGACCGGAGCATCGACGGGGCCGCACTTGCACTATGAAGTCTACAAGAATGGCAAAGCCGTTGATGCGATGCGGCTGAAACTGCCGACGGGCCGAAAACTGGCGATGGACCCGGAAATTCTGGCTGTATTTGAAGTTGAACGTGACCGGATCGACGCCATTCGAGCGATGCCGTCCGGCAGCACCGGCGATGTATTGGTCACGGCAACACTTGGCACACCGCCTGCGCCTTAACGGCTCACGTCAATACGATCAAAAAGGCTCTCCCGTATTGCACCGGAGAGCCTTTTTCTTTGTCGTTAGTTCAGTTCCGCTGCGCCTTTGGCAAAGGCGTTTGGGACGCCATTAATCGTCAGCGTATCAGCCTCAACATCAACCTCAATCGTCTCGCCATCATGTATGCGACCTTCGAGCAGCAAGCGCGCGAGGGGGTCCTGCAACTCTTTCTGGATGACGCGCTTCAGTGGACGGGCGCCATAAACCGGGTCATAGCCGCGATCCGCGAGCCATTGGCGCGCGCCTTCTGTCAGCGAGATCGCCATTTTCCGGTCTTGCAGCAAACCGCCGAGACGGCCGATCTGAATGTCGACAATATGATCGATCTCACCCCGGCCAAGGCGTTTGAAGAACACTGTTTCGTCAATCCGGTTGATGAATTCCGGCCGGAAATGCGCCCGGATCGCAGCAGAAACCGCCTCGCGTTGCGCGGGCGACAAGTCGCCTTCGTCGCCGCTGGCAATCGCATCTGCACCAAGGTTCGACGTCATGATGACGACGGTGTTCTTGAAATCCACTGTCCGTCCCTGACCATCGGTCAGGCGACCATCATCGAGCACTTGCAATAGCGTGTTGAACAGATCCGGATGGGCTTTTTCGACTTCGTCGAACAAGACCACTTGATAGGGCCTGCGGCGAACCGCTTCGGTCAGCACCCCGCCTTGATCATAGCCGACATATCCGGGAGGCGCGCCAATCAACCGTGCCACAGAATGCTTCTCCTGAAACTCCGACATATCGAGCCGCAGGACCGCTGAATCATCATCAAACATGAATTCAGCCAGCGCTTTGGTGAGCTCGGTTTTGCCGACGCCTGTCGGGCCGACAAATAGGAAAGAGCCAATCGGACGGTTCGGATCCTGCAATCCTGCTCTGGCGCGGCGTACGGCGTTCGACACGGCTTGCAGGGCATCTTCCTGACCGACCACGCGCGCGCGCAACGCATCTTCCATGCGTAGCAGTTTCTCGCGCTCGCCCTCGAGCATTTTGTCGACAGGGATGCCGGTCCATTTGCTGACAACACCAGCAATATGATCCGGCCGCACGACTTCCGAGACCAGGCCGTCATTGGCGCTCGGCTCTTCGCTGCCCTCAACATCCGCAATCCGTTTCTCAAGTTCCGGGATGGTTGAAAATTTGAGCTCGGACGCGGTTTGTAAATCGCCGACGCGCTGGGCCTCTGCCATGTCCGCATAGGCGCGGTCGAGCTGTTCCTTGGCTGACGCGGTGCCTTTGAGTTTATCTTTTTCTGCCGCCCACGCCGTGGAGAGCTCGTCCGACTTGGTCTGTAGTTCGCCAATTTCGCCTTCGATCGTTTTCAAGCGATCCTTGGACGCGTCATCTTTTTCCTTTTTGAGCGCTTCAGCTTCGATCTTCAGTTGCAGCAGACGCCGATCAATCTCGTCCAGCTCTTCCGGCTTGGAGTCGACTTGCATGCGCAGCCGAGATGCCGCTTCATCCATCAAATCGATGGCTTTGTCGGGGAGGAAACGATCCGTGATGTACCGATTGGACAATGTCGCGGCTGAGACAATCGCTGCATCGCTCACCCGTACGCCATGATGCGCTTCGTATCGGCCTTTCAAGCCGCGCAGGATCGATATCGTGTCTTCAACTGTTGGCTCATCGACGAATACCGCCATGAACCGGCGGGCCAATGCGGCGTCGCCTTCGACATATTTGCGATACTCATCCAGGGTTGTTGCACCCAGACAATGCAGCTCACCGCGCGCCAAAGCGGGCTTGATCAGGTTTGACGCATCCATGGCGCCATCAGTTTTGCCCGCGCCCACCAGTGTGTGCATCTCGTCGATGAAGAGCACGACATTGCCTTCAGCTTGTTCGACTTCTTTCAGGACGGCTTTCAAGCGCTCTTCAAACTCGCCGCGGAATTTCGCACCAGCGATGAGCGCGCCCATATCCAGCGCCAACAGGCTTTTTTCCTTAAGGCTTTCAGGCACATCACCATTGACGATGCGCAGCGCCAGACCTTCAGCGATTGCGGTTTTACCCACACCTGGCTCGCCGATCAGAACCGGATTATTCTTGGTTCGGCGCGACAGGACTTGAATGGCCCGGCGGATTTCTTCGTCGCGGCCGATGACCGGATCGAGCTTGCCGGAACGTGCATCCTTAGTCAGATCGCGGGTGTATTTCTTGAGCGCCTCATAGCCTTCTTCGGCATTGGCGCTGTCGGCTGTCCGGCCCTGGCGTAATTGCGTTACGGCGGCTTCGAGCAGATTTGCTGTTACGCCCGCCTGTGTCAGGGCATCGGCGGCTTTCGAGCTTTTCAGGCCCGCCAGCGCGATCAACATCCGCTCGACAGTGACAAAGCTATCGCCGGCTTTCTTTGCGCCTGCTTCGGCGTCTGCAAAAAGCTTGGCAGTTGCCTGGTCTAGACGCAGACCGCCTTGTCCGCCGGAAACTTTTGGGATTGCGCGCAAGGCGTCATCAACGAGTTGCGTAACGCGCTCAGGCTGCCCGCCAGCGGCGCGAATCAAGTTGACCGCAAGCTGATCGCGATCTTCGAGCATCGCTTTAAGAATGTGTTCGGGTAGGAATAGCTGGTTCGAACTGGCAAGGGCCGTTGTTTGCGCGGCTTGCAAAACGCTTTGAGCGCGTTCGGTATAGGTTTCGAAATTCATATCTCATCCCCTTTCAAAGGCAGATTAGAGCCGCCAACAAAAGTTGCGCGGACATCGGGCTTCAATCTGGGTCCCGCTCAGCGGCAACCCTTCTGATAAGCATGTGGGAATGCAAAAACGGGTTCGCAAGAGACAAGTTGCGAACCCGTTTTTCAAATTTAGAACTGGCGATTAGGTGGCTGGGATAAGCCCGGCTTTTTCTGGATCGCCGACTATTCTGGTGAGCGTCTTGCGCAGCTTGTTGAGCGCTTGATGCTCTATCTGACGAACGCGCTCTTTCGAAATACCAAGGCGTTTGCCGAGCACTTCCAGAGTTACGCTATCATCGGTCAGGCGGCGTTCTGAAATGATCAGCGTCTCGCGGTCATTCAGCACTTCCAGCGCCTCAGCGATCCACTCTTTGCGCTTAGCATTGTCACGCTCTTCCATAACCACCTGGTCTGGGGTTGCGCTATTATCTGGGAGCAGGTCTTGCCACTGCGCGTCGCCATCGGCGGCGAGCGGAGCATTCAAGGACCGGTCTGATGCTGATAGGCGCGACGCCATGGTTTCGACATCGCGTTCCGGAACGCCAAGATGTTCAGACACCCATTTCTTGTTTTCAGCGGTCATGATCGCGTCGCCCGTATCATCAATCTTGGCCCGCAGTCTGCGCAGATTGAAAAAGAGGGACTTCTGGGCAGCCGTGGTTCCGGTTCGCACAATCGACCAATTTCGCAACACGTAGTCTTGTATTGAGGAGCGGATCCACCAGGATGCATATGTAGAGAATCGCACTTCGCGTGCAGGATCGAAACGGGCCGCCGCTTGCATCAGGCCGACATTCCCTTCCTGGACCAGATCGGCCAGAGGTAGTCCATAATGACGGAATTTCGACGCCATTGAAATGACCAGACGCATGTAGGCTGTGGTCAGCTCGTGCAACGCATCTTCGTCTTCTTCGTCACGCCATCGCCGCGCCAGGTTGAGCTCGTGCTCGGCTTCGAGCATCGGCGCTTTCATCGCTTTGCGAACAAAGCTGCGATCTGGATTGCCAGCGGAATGGTTGGTCGCGGTCATTCGATCTCCCGTACCCGTTAAGGGTGTGTTCAAAACTGTTTACGAGAGGTTTCGGTGAGTGGATCAGAAATTTCTTGAAAAATATGGCGACGCCCTAAAAGCAAAAACCCCGCCGGTGACGACGGGGTTTTCGTTAAGTTTCTTCGCCGCTTTCCGGCTCGCCCTTTCAGGCAGCTTTTTTCTTGGCCAGCGATTCAGCCAGACGATCCATCGCCGAGCTGTGATCGATGCTTTCAACCGCAGCCAGTTCACGGGCCATACGATCAAGCGCATTTTCATAGAGTTGGCGCTCTGAGTAAGATTGCTCGGGCTGATCTTCCAAGCGGTGCAAATCGCGAACGACTTCAGCAATGGAGATCAGATCGCCAGAATTGATCTTGGCTTCGTATTCCTGCGCCCGGCGCGACCACATGGTGCGTTTGATCCGGGCTTTTCCGCCAAGTGTCTTGAGAGCATCGTCGACCAGTTTCGACCCTGCCAGCGCTCGCATGCCTGAAGCAATTGCGCGATTGGTTGGGACTCGCAGGATCATTTTGTCTTGATCGAACGAGACAACGTAAACTTCCAATGTCATGCCAGCGACTTGCTGCTGCTCAATGGCGGTTACGGTGCCGACGCCGTGAGCTGGGTAGACGATTTTCTGATCTGCTTGGAAATCCAGTTTTGTTGCCGCATCTGCTGTTGCCATTTGTGAGACCTTTTCTTCTACGCAAACGAGCCACGTTGCCGGCGAGAGTATCTCGTAAGTGCCGACATTAGCATGGCTCGGATATGGTGTTGTGACAAAATTGTATATCACAAGTGGGCACTATTCTCAATAGGGCGCGTTAATTCTCATGTAGAAAGTGTAAACGCCCTAGGTGGCTGGTAACTCTATGGTAAACCTTGCGCCGCCAACATCACGATTTTCCGCCACGACGGTTCCCATATGCGTGGTTACGATTTGTGCCACGATGGACAATCCAAGGCCGGAATTATTGCCAAAAGCTGCGCCTTCCGGTCGGTCTGTATAGAACCGCTCAAAAATCTTTTCCAACTTGTCTGCCGGAATGCCGGGACCATTATCCTCAATCAGGATTTTGGCGGTAGTTTGCGGCCCTTGCCGCCCCTGCTGGAGCGTTACGACCACTTCGTCGCCTTCTGGAGAGAAGGATCGCGCATTGTCGACAAGGTTGCGCAAGACTTGTCCAAGGGGGCCCTCGCGGCCCCGGACACTGAGCCCGGCATTCACCGTCGCGTCATTGAACGTCACCCTGACATTGCGGTGATGTTCCAGGCCTTCATAGGTCCGCACCACATCGCGTATGAAATGCGAAATATCCAGTCGTTCCGTAGGTATCCGTGTGATTTCGGCCTCCAGACGCGAGGCATTGGAAATATCTGTGATCAGTCGGTCGAGGCGTTGCACATCCTGGGCAATGACTTTGCGCAATTTTTCACGCGCGACCGGATCATCCTGGACCAGTTCCGCGGTTTCTACGGCAGATCGAATGGAGGTGAGCGGGTTTTTCAGCTCATGCGCCACGTCCGCGGCAAACGACTCATTGGCTGTGATGCGTTCGAACAGCGCTTCCGTCATCGACTCAACCGCCTGTGCCAGGTGCCCGATTTCGTCATGCCGCTTCGAGATTTTCTCCAGATCAAGCTTACTGCTCGATCCGCGTTTGATGCGATCCGCCTCGCTGGCCAGACGCCGAAGCGGATTTGCGATCCCGACGGTCAACAATGCAGACGTGATCAGCGCAACCAGAATGGCCACAGCGATGAATGGGATCAAAGCTGACCGTTCGGCTCTGATAATCGCATCAATATCGTTCGATTCCAGCGTCAGAACGCCGACCACTGCCGTGACGTGCTGGATCGGCAAGGAAACCGAAATGATCCTTTGCCCGCGATCATTGAAGCGCTGACTCGCGGCCTCATTGCCGATCAGGGCTTCGGCAAATTCTTCTTCGAAACTCAATGCCCGAACGGCATCATCCCCTTCCGAAGGGCGGAATGAACCGAGCACTGAAACCGCCCATTCTGAGAGCCCGCGGCTCCACACGGTCAGGCGATCGGGATCTTGCAAGGGCGGCAGATTTTCAACAATCACTCGGTCTGACAGGAAATAGCTGTCACCAATCAAACTGCCCTCGAGATCATAGATTTTGCCGCGCATGGATTGCGGCAGCGACAGTGACGCCATCACATCCCGAGCTAGGCGCTCGTCCAGAACGGGTTGTGGTTCGCCATATGCGGCATCATCGCCAATCAGGTTGGACAGAAGTTGTGCCTGTCCGACCAGGTCGGTCTTTTTAGAAACGACAAATGTCGCTCGCATTTCATTGAGCACCATGGCGCCAATGATCAGGATGATCAGCCCGGCGAGATTGGACGCAAAAATCAGGCGTGCGATGCGAGAGCCGAGCAATCGGCCGCTCCACCACTTCATATTTCGCCTGCTTTTTGCCGAAGCCATGCGTCCAGTCTCGCCTAGTTCAGGGGAACTCTAGCTGTCTGCCGCAACTTTCATAGAGACAATGGAATCCGGATTGCGCGGTGGCTCGCCTTTGGCAAGTTGATCGACAACATCCATGCCTTCAGTCACTTTGCCCCAGACAGTGTATTGATTGTCGAGGAACCCGGTATCGTCAAAGCAGATGAAGAACTGGCTATTGGCCGTGTTTGGCTGGTTGGTACGGGCCATCGAACAAGTGCCGCGCACATGTGGCTCTGGATTAAACTCGGCCTGTAGGTTCGGCTTGTCTGAGCCGCCCATACCGGTGCCATTGGGACAGCCAACTTGCGCCATGAAGCCATCAATAACGCGGTGGAAAATGATGCCATCATAAAACCCTTCGCGGGCCAATTCTCTGATCCGGTCGCAATGACCCGGCGCGAGATCGGGGCGCAGTTCGATGGTCACGGCCCCTTTTGAGGTTTCCATTTGGATTGTGTTTTCGGCATCAGCCATAGCGGGAAGCTCCGTTGAATGAATTTCCCCCGGCATAAGCGCTTCTTTGCGGCGATAAAAGGTCTGATTAGCGGTTGTTTCCAGCGATGTCGTAGAATAGCGAGAAATCGATCGGCAAGGCGTCGCGAATGTATTGCCGGACGAACAAGTTCTGATTGGCGATCGGTTTTCGTGTGACATAGATCACATCGAAGCGCCGCAACGGCGCCCAGTCTGCAAGGCTCGGATCATAAATGCCGGCTTTCAAGTCGAACACGGCTGATTTTACGTCGCCGCCCGGCATACGCCGCATCAGGACGACTGTTTGCTCGCGCCCTTCATCCGTGACGCCGCCGGCCATAATGATCGCCTGCAGCGGATCAATCAGCCCCGGCATCTCAAACATGCCTGGATTTGTGACTTCACCGCCGACAAATACGCGTTGAGACGCGGTGCCGGTCAGGAGGACGTCAATGTCAGGGTCATTCAGCTCGCGAGCCATTGCAAACTGAACATTCTCACGCACTTCATCGACCGTACGCGCGGCGGCCAGGATCGGGCCGGAATACGGCATTCGGAAGCGTCCGTCAGGTCCGATCGTGATTGTGCGATTCAGCTCGGGGGCGGTGTGAACGATTACGTCTAGCTGGTCGCCTGGCGCGAGCAGGTAATAGGCATCTGCACCGTCTTCATGCCGCCATTCCTTTTGCGGAAACGCCGATGATTCAACCGGTGCGTTTGATTGGCATCCGGCGATCAATATTGGCAGAAGAGCAAGGCAAAGCAGGCGTTTCATGGTGCTTTTCAACGACAAATTTACTCAGCCGGACCGTCTGCGTTAATGTTTAAGGAAGTATCAAGCCGCTATGAAGAATTCCAAGGAAAGAGCACTCGGAGCCGAACGGGATGGCCGATCTTGCTGACTGGGGACCTTCTGGGGTCGTTCAGGCCGATGCTGGTTATGCGGCAGCCCGGCCACGGCTGGGTATTGCCGATCTGGCGCTGCAGCTTTGGCGGGCGAAATGGGGGATGATCCTGGTCGCTTTGCCAATCTTCGCGATCGGACTCCTGATTGCATTCCAGATGCCAAAGGTTTTTGAATCTCGATCTGCTCTATACGTGACATCGGGCGATGAAGTTCGCTCGAGCTCTATTCTCAGTGATCCAAGCTTTGATCCTGGTCCCGGCATTCAGGAAGTGATCCAGGGCGAGCTGGAAATCCTGCAAACACAACTGGTTGCCGAGCGCACACTGGCACGCTTTCCGCTGGACCGGATTTATCCATCACTTATGGCATCTCGCGACAGAGACCTTGCCAGGTCCGATGCTTCCTTGAAGGATGCGATTGAGTTTGAATATTTCCAGAAAGGCGTCGAGGCATTGCGCGAAGACTTCTGGGCAACGGCATCGCCAAACTCGAACATTATTTCTGTCGGGTTCAAGCACAAGGACCCGCGGGTTGCCTCTGAGATCCTGAACGCGGCTATGGCGGTCTATTTGCAGCGCCGTGCAGAACTTTTTGGCAGTCGGCCAGTCGATCAGTTGCGGGCCGAACGCAAGCGCATCGAAGGTGACTTGTTAGAGGCGGAAGCTGCGATCAGCACTTTCCTGACCGAAAACGATGTTCGCGATTTTGCCAGTGAGCGTTCGACGGCGCAAAACCTGTACTCGGTGATTTCGAGCGAGCTCTTTGCGGTTCAGGCCCGCGCCAGCGCGGTTCAGGGCCAACTTTCAAGCACGCGCACACAGCTCGCCGAGACTTCGCCGGATCTCGACCTCTATGTTGAAGATTCTAGTGCACAGCGATTGCGTGAGCTGGAGATTGAACGCAATCAGGCCTTGGTCAATTATACACCGGAAAGCCGACGCGTGCAGGCCATAGACCGGCAGATTGCTGAGCTTCGGTCGTTCCTGGATAATCAAGAAGGCCCCGTTGGCACAGTTCGGCGCGGCCCAAATCCGACCTATCAGGCGCTCGAGGCGTCATTCAACACGTTCGAAGCCGAGGCCCAGTCCTTGCGCGGACAACGCGCTGAACTGCAGCGCCAGCTGCAAGCGGTTGAAGGCAAGTTGAACCGGTTCACACAGCTTGAACCGGATTGGAACGAACTGGTACGCAATCGCGATCTGATTGAAATCAGCGTTCGAAAGATTGCTGAACAGGTCCAACGCGAGGGGACAGTTGCAGGACTTACGGCTCAAGAAGCCGACAGTGTCAAAGTCACAGAACCCGCGACTGTGCCGATCAAGGGCAAAAGCCTGAAGCTGGCAATCGCTGTCTTGTCATTGCTTTTCGCAGGCTTCACGGCGCTGATATATGGCTTGTTGCGAGCCTATTCGAGACCCGGCTTTTCTACGGCCAGTTCGCTGCAGAAAACGGTCGGATTGCCGGTACTGGGCAGCGTTCGCCGCAGTTAATCGTTAAAAATGGCAAAATCCCGTTAACCAAGATCATGATAGCTCTGTTCTGGAACTGTCTGGACATGGCTGACAATGCATGACCTTCGCGAAGATCTCGATCCGGTATGGCGGGCTACGGCGCGCCTGGATGCGGCTGCTCCCGGTGGGCGGGTGATCATGTTCGTTGCGGCGCGAGTCGGCGAAGGGGTCACCAGTATGTCGGCGAGCTTTGCCTGCATGGCGGCCCGGCGATCAGAAAAACCTGTTTGGATGGTTGATCTCGATCTCAGGCAGAACCCGCTCTATCACGGATTTCAGGATGGCTTTGCACGCGATGTTGGTCGCCCAGGGCGGGCCTATGATGCGTCGCTGCGGCAAGTGCCATTCTACCGGGTTAGCCCGCGGCCCGAAGGCGCGCGGCAAGACAAATTACTGACCGCGCATGATATTGAAGGGCTACCGCTACTGGTGACACGGTTTCGCGGCGACCGTCTCAAGCCGGGCCAGAAAGTTCGAACTCATCCGGCGCCGGAATGGTGGCAAGCTTTGCGCAAGCTCTCCAGCTGGGCGGTGATTGATGCGCCAGCCCTGGAACGTTCTTCTGCGGCGCTGACAATGGCGCCGATCGCTGACGGGATTGTACTGGTGGTTTCAGCTGATCAAACGACTGCAGCCGAAATCGAAAGCGCGCGGCAGGAATTGGAAGCCAAACAAGGCCGCGTGATCGGCATAGTGATGAATGGGGTCCGAGGCGATGCCAGGCTTGCTGAGCGCTTCAGCGCCTAAACCGCAGAGCCCGACGGCGTACAGCCCGGTCGGCAGGTTGGAATTTGCCGTTCTGGTGCTCGTGCTCTTGGTGTTCAGTGAAGGCTTGTTGCCGCGTCTTTTGTCGAGTGAAGACTCTGTTGATGGCTCGCCGATCTTGCGGGTTTTATGGCTGCCAATCTATGCCTTGGCGTTTGCCGGTATGATCTGGAAAGCTCGTGATATGGCGCGGGTATGTCTGAAGCTGCCTTTCTTGATGGCATTGCTGGGTGTTTGCGCGCTTTCATTTCTATGGTCGATTGATCCGGGGTTGTCGATGCGACGAAGCTTGGCGATCGTCATGACGACTGTTGCGGGCCTCTACATCGGCACCCGTTATAGCTGGCAGACTTTGTTGCGGGCATTTGCGCTGACCTGGCTGATCGTTGGCTTGGTCAGTCTGTTCACGGGGCTGTTCGTGCCGTCATTTGGACGGATGCAAGAGGTGCACGAAGGCGCTTGGCAAGGATTGTATTTCGAGAAGAACCAACTTGGCGGGCATATGGCACGGGCCGCTCTGTTTGCCGGGTTTCTGACCATCATGGATCAGAAATATCGCTGGCATTGGGCCAGTTTTCTTTTGCTTAGCGTCGCTCTGGTTTTGCTCTCAACGTCGAAGAGCTCATTGCTTGGATTAGGGGTCGGCCTCGGTATCCTGGCACTGGCGCTATGGATGAAGCAGGGCATGCGGATCGGCCTGGTGACGATCTGGGTCAGCGTATGTGTCGGGGGTTTGCTGACAGCAATCCTGGTTCTGGCGCCTGAATTTGTCTTCGGCTTGCTCGGCCGCGACGCGACGCTGACCGGGCGCACGGATATCTGGATGGCACTGGCCGACAATATCGAACAGAAGCCCTGGCTCGGATATGGCTATGGCGCTTTCTGGGCGCCGGACAGTGCCCCAGGGAACTGGGTACGCGAGGCGTTGCAATGGGATGCGCCAACTGCGCATAATGGCTGGTTCGAAGTTACGATCGCGTTGGGCTTTGTCGGTCTGACCCTGCTCTTGCTGGATTTCCTGATGACCATTGGTCGGGCGGCGCTCGCCTCCGTGTCGACATGGACAGGCGTTTTCGCTCTGGCTTTCTGCGCGCAATTCTTCTTGTTCAGCTTGTCAGAAAGTGCGTCGCTTCAACAAAACTCTATCGTCTGGCTCATTTACGTTGCGATTGCGGCGAAGCTGACCATGCGGCCCAAGGGTATTGTCGCGGTTAAGCCTGCTCGGCCTCTGGCTGGAAATTTTGTGTCTCGTGAGGTGCGGGCTTAGAAGGATTTTGTGGTAAGGCTGCTGCGCCATAGAAGCGAACATCGACCCACCAGGCGAGTTTCGCCAACCCACGTACCATTCGGTCGAGCTGGAACGCGCGGCCCGGGTGTCGGATCAGGCTCAGGCCCAACCATTGTAGACCGTGCCAAAGCGCTTTCGCGGCGCCGACCAGCATCCAGAAGACAATGACGGCAACCCCTTTGGTTTGGTTGCGTCGCGCGAGAGTGATTGGGGCCTGGCCATAAGAAAAGGCGCGCTTCAAAGTATAAGTCAAAGAGACGCGTTCAATTGGGGGATGTTCCAGAACGGGCGCAGATTTCGCCCATGCAAACCGGCCCCAGGCGGCCCGAACGCGCTCAAACAGAACATCGTCTTCGCCGCCAATTTCATTCATCGCGGTATCGAACCAGGGTGCTTTGCCAGGAATTTTTGAAAAATCCATCAGTGCATTGCCGCATCCGAATGAGGCATCAATATAGCCGCTTTCAAACCCGGGATCTCTCGCAAAAAAGTCGCTGAAATATTTTTGGTGACGCCGATGCCCAGTCGGCAGCGCCGTCTGAACGGGCCCGAATGTGACTGCGGCGGGATATCGTCGATGATTATCCAGAAGGCGCTCAAGCCAGTCATTTGGCGCGGACTGATCATCATCAAGAAACGCCACGAGGTCTGTCTTGACTGCCGACATTGCGAGGTTCCGGGCATTTGCGACCCCGGCAGCAGGCTCATGCAGAGCCACCATATCAATCGTCTCAGGACAGACAGCACGAAGCTCTTCAATGGCCTCAGCCGCCGTCGCATCCGGTGTATTGTCAACGATGATCAGGGCAAACCCCGATGGTGTAACGGTCTGTTTGAACACGCTAATTACAGCGCGCTTCAAGCCATCCGGTCGATTGAAAGTCGGCACGATCACTGTGATCATAGCCGCGCCCCATAAACCGATGCACGATAGAGTTTCAGAGCCAGCAGGCGCAGTTTGACTGGAGCGATCTTGGATTGGGCGAGTCTGCGGAAGATGCGTGACATAACGTCCAAGCCTGGCAGACGACTCAACCAGTTCGACATGCGGTAAAGCGGTGTTCGGCTCACTTCTTCTGGATGACGTTCGCTCAAACGCAGGAAATTGTCTGAGGACTGGGCGTATTTTTCGATCAGCTTAGCATCGGAATCGAGGCCAAGGTGGGTGGCAGAATTGTCGATATGCACAATCGGAAAAAGCGGCGCGACGCGGAGTCCCCAGTCGACATCCTCCCAGCCCCATCCCTGGAACCCCTGATCAAACTCAACCGCCGTGAGGACGTCACGGTGGACCAGGATATTCGAACTGAACACATAACGCCCCGGAGCTTTGGCCCTGATCCCGGCAGCAACGCATTCTGACGTCTTCGATTGGGCGGCGTGCAACCGCGTTTGCGCCGTCGGATGGGCATGGCGAAGACTAAAACCCCCTGCAATCAAGGCAGGATCGTCTTGGGCGTCGATGGCATCAAGATAGCGGCTAAGGAAATCCTCGTCATCCGGCTGCATATCGGCATCGAGAAACAGGATCCACGGCGTTTCAGCCAAATTAAAAAGGCGGTTGCGCGCGTGGCTGCGGCCACAATTCTTTGGCGCGCAGACCAGCCGCGCCGGACCGGGGAAGCGCATGATCTGCCGAGTCAGCTGCCGCGTAAGCGATGGGTCAAGCGAGCCATCATCGAAAATCAGAAGGGTGCATTGCTCAGCATGCTGCATACGCATCAGGCTGCACAGCAAGGCGTCCGCGCTATCCCGCCAGGTTGGCACGCAAATGCTCAGACAAACATCACCTGTTTTGCCGTTCGAAATTACCTCTTCTCCGGCAGACGTTCGGCCCGTTTCAGGGCGCGGCGGCGTGGGCGATGGCACGTCTTCAGCGGTGGGCTTGGCGATGGCTGACATGATCAACGAACCGTTTTGGCATCGCCGAACAGGCGCGGCACGGTCATCAGGATGATGTACAAATCAAACCACATTGACGAGCGATTGACATATTCCATGTCCAGGCGCACGCGTTCGCGCACCAGGTCCTTGGTATGGACGGGCCCGCGCGAGCCATTGATCTGTGCCCAGCCAGTGATGCCAGGTTTTGCCCGGTGGCGGTGGGCATAGTCGCCAACGAGACTTTGAACTTCCTGTTCTTCCGTCGTCATGCCAACGGCATGAGGACGCGGGCCAACCAGAGACATTTCACCCCTGATCACATTTATCAATTGCGGCAGCTCGTCGATCGAAGTCTGGCGGATGAAGCGGCCAATGCGGGTAATGCGTGGATCATCTGCAACGGTTTGATGGGTCATGTGTTCAGCCGCCTCTGGGTCGTCCCGCATCGATCGGAATTTCCAGACATTGATGATTTGATTGTTAAAGCCGTGACGCTTCTGGCGGAAAATTGCTGGACCATTGCTTTCCAGTTTGATCGCCATCGCCAGTAAAGCCAATACCGGGCTGAGCATGATCAGTATGGCTGTTGCCATAGCAAGGTCAAAGATCCGCTTAGACATAGCGCGGCGGGAATTGTGCGGTCGGCCGGAAACATAAGCGGCCGGGGAGTGCGCGATCTCTGCCAAGCTTTCTGTTTCAGGATCAAATCCTTCAAGATCGAGTAGCAAGACAACCCGCTGTGGCAGGACGCGCAGGCGGTCAACCATGTCACGCACCCGGTCGCGTGCGTCGGACGTGACCGTGACAACAATCCTATCGATTTCTGGCAAACGGTCCCAGGCAAACAGGTCATCCAACTGGCCAAGTATTGGCGCGCCTGCCATATTCTTGGGCGCGCGTGTCAAGCGATCGTCGAAGATGCCAACAATGTTGAGCTCATGCGAGCCTGCATTGCGATCAATCAATCGACGGGCATTCGGGGTCGCACCGACAATCACGACATTTTCGCTGATCCAACCAGACCGTACCAGGTGACGACCGATTAGAAGCGCGCCAAGATGAATGAGATTCAAGACCATCCAGGTCACGAAAATCGCCGACATAATCCATTGTGCAGTGCTTGCCGGATAGATCCAATGCGTGAGCAATCCGAGGCCAGCGAGTGGAAATCCCGTGCCATATGCCGTGACCAGGATCTGATCGATGGCCTGTCTTTTTTGCGCCAATCCATATGCGGATGCGGTGCGCAGGCCCCAAGAAGCGATGATCGGAATCATCGCAAATGGTAGAATTTGATACACGGTCGCGGACAGAAACCCGGTCCCGGACAAGTTGAGAAACAGTCCGACGATCAGGGCCGCAAAGAGAATATCCACGGCTTTCAGAACGGTTTGCATATGCGCCCGACTGAGAGGTATTCGGCGTTCAGGTAGGCGGGCCGCATCTAGCCCAACTGTATCATTTGCAGAGGTTTTCAGGGTTCGAGGTGTGCTCAAACGGTCGCTTGACGCGGGTCTAGCGCGGCTGCGTGCGTCCTTTAACGTTCCCGTCGACATCAATCTTCCTCGTGCGCCAAAGCTTAACCTTGCACATCATGTTCAAGATTAACCTTCACCCATCCGATGAATTCAATGCAATTCCGGGGCCGAAGATGGAGATCGCGGCGACCAAGCCGATGACAGATCAGAGTTTGTCCTTGACCCATTCGCGCGTCAGGAAACCATCAATGACGTCGCAAACCAGTCCGATTTCGGTCAGCGCGCTGATATAGCGATCTGGATCGACCAGCGGTTTCCAGACGGATCCCGCTTCGAACTGATCGTCGGCTTCGAGTGCCAGTGTTAGGTGGTCGCCTTCAAACACGCCGCGTAATTTGCCGCCCTTGAAGTGTCGTTCCAGGGCGATCAAACGCTCCATTCGATCCGGCGTTAGCAATGCTCGCGCTTCGACCTGATCGTTTGAGTAGATGGTGAAATTGTCTTCCAGTTCTTTGGCGACCAGGTCGACTTTCTGGAGCTCCTTGTCGCCGAAGAATCCTTTCCACCAACCCTGACGAGCGATGAGTGTGCGCCCGAGGAAGCGATCTGGATACTGGATGTGAAAAAGAAGGCCCTGGAAAGTCGTCACTGTCCGACGGTTTTTCCCGGAGCCTTGTTGTTCTGTGAGCTTGCACTCGACCAGCGAGAAATGCGTTTCGGCGCGATCGCCTTGAATCAGGTCTTCAAACTTGCGACTATCATAACCGGGCAACAGGCGTGCTTCCTTCAAGGTGTTGAAGGCAGGCGTTGGAGGCTCGCTTTCGTCGCCGCCGCTTCCGAGCAATTGCGCCGCCATGGTTTTTTGTTCGGCTTGTGACTTGATCCAGTTGCCGGCCGACTTCCAATCGGAAATTCCGCGCATGTCGGGATGCAGCGTATCATACTTAAAACCAAATGATTCCGCTGCGGCGCCGACAACCAATTGCTTTGTTTCAGATTTTACCGAGAATAGCGGCACCCATGCAGCCGCGCTGGCAATTCCTGTCACTGCGATGGCTCCAAAAATAATGAACATAAGACCAGCACCGCCGGTCAAAAAGGCGATGATCAGGGATGCGGCGCCAACGCCCAGTCCGGTTGTGATTGTGCGCTTGCGGGCCTTTGAGATAATCGAGCGCCGCTCTGCCTCACGCCCTTCCAGGGCAGGTTCCAGGACATCTGTCCAGACTTTCATCGCGTTTTTGAACTCAGGACGCTGCTGTACCAACGCCGAAAAAATGGCGTCCGCAATTCCATTGGTCATGATCAGTTTCCCTTATTCATCCTCGCCCCAGAGTGGCATATCCGGTGACACCACAGCAGACAATCTGCTCAGCAAACCATGCAGCATTTCGACTTCAGTTTCGGTTAAGGCATCCAGTAATTCGCGTTCACTTGCCAAAGCTCGCGGCAACACGGCGGCATAAATGGCCTGACCTTCATCGGTCAGTCGCATCGGCGCACGCCGACGGTCATCGGGGTCAATATGACGCTCCAGAATGCCGCGTTCGATCAAGCTCGCAGCTGCGCGGCTGACAGTGGGTTTGTCCATCAGAGTGCGCTGTGCGACTTCGGTACTGGTCAGACCCTGACGCTCGCCGAGGACCGCAATAATCCGCCACTGCCAAATTGAGAGGTCAAATTCCTGCTCATAGATTCGCGAGATCTTGCGCGATACGGCGTTTGATAAGACGGATAGCCGATAGGGCAGAAATCCGTCCAGGCTGAGGGCAGGCGTCTCGGTCATATTATCCATCTCCATCCTGGAACCTATAACACACTGGCTACAATTGAGTTTATGGCAAGACCGACAGGCAATCTTTTACCGAATGGGCCGAGTAGGGCAGCGCGGAATCAACCGGCAATGCGAGTTTTGAGACTCCACGACAATGACACCTGGTAACTAAATTACTTTCTTGACGTCTCAAACGCACGCGGAGGGGGGTGACCGTGTGTCCCGGGGAAAGGGAAAAATGATGCAAACACTGAATTTTAAATCTCGCGACCGAACGATCGCCGTCAGTTCGCGACATCAGCACCTTTGTACGGAAGCGTTTGGCGAATTTTTGGGCGCGGCTCACTCGTTTTCGCCGATACAAACGGATTGCGAGCAAAGATTTTTCAGAGCACATGAATGGTACACAGACGAGTGTGGGTTCGGGGTTTTGAAATCAAACCCCTATGCGATGCGTAGAGCCAAACCTCACATTCAGGATTTTGAACACCTCGTTTTATTTTCGCGATTGTTGGAGGGGCGCACGCGCGGCACGAGTGGAGATGAAGTCATTAATCGGCGGCCGGGTCCAATCTACGTTTCCGATCAAGCCAGACCTTTCGAAGCGATCATCGGTCACAACCATATGCAAAGCGTTTATATTCCGAAATCGAAGCTTGGATTAGAGTCCGATATGACGTCGATACCGACTGAAATTTACCGCACCTGTACGCCGGGAAAACTGGTGCACACAGGAATGGACAATCTGTTCGCGACGCTTTGGCGCAATGAAAGTCACATATCTGCGGCGGCGCTCGATCAGTTCATTGCCTGTTTAAAGATCGCGATGGGGGCCTCACCGCTACGTGCGGATATTCGAATGCATGCGCGTAACGCCCTATTTGATCTAATCTGCAAATATATCGAACAAAATCTCGGTGATTTTGCGCTGTCGGCGGATTCAGTACTGAGTGAGTTCGGCGTCTCGCGATCATCGCTGTATCGGATGTTTGAGGATAAAGGTGGCGTGCGCAATTACATTACCGAACGCCGTGCTGTGCGTGCATTATTGGAAATTTCTGAAGCGCCACACATTCGTGGGCAGATTCGTATGGCGGCTGAACGATGGGGGTTTCTGACGCCGCCAACTTTTAGTCGGACGATTCACAGAATTTACGGCGCCAGCCCCGGCAGTCTGTTCTCTGCAAAACCTCCACCCGCGAAACAACCGACACCAAGTGCCGGTTTGCTCTCTCGTTTTGCCTCGCGGACCGCTGCCACGGCCTAATTGGCCGCGCGCGTGACGTCTTCGATCGGGATGTTATAAGCGCGCGAACAGAACTGACAGTCGACTTTCAGCGTGCCATCCGGTTCGACCATATCGCGCAAGCTCTCATCGGCCATGCCTTGTAGGGTGCCGACCAAACGGTCGCGATTGCAGGTGCAGACATCATCCAGGCCTTGGGCATCTGTATCCATCGCGACACCGCCTTCGTGGAACAGGCGATAGACCAAGTCTGTTGCAGGAAGCGCCGGGTCTGTCAGCTCTTCATCCGAAAGCGTGGCGAACAAGGCCTCGGCTTCACGCCAGCCATCATCAGTGTCACCGCGGGCATCATCGCCGGCAATTTTTTGAATCATCATGCCGCCGGCGCGCCAGATTCCCGATGCGTCCTTGTGGACCGAGAGCCGGAGCCGCGATTCCACCTGTTCGGATTGCCGGAAATAGTCCTCAGCGCATTCTGCCAGAGACCCTTTGGCGAGCGGGACGATCCCCTGATAGGGTTTCATAGCGCTGTTCGCATAGACAATGATCAGGGCCAATCGCCCCATCGCCCCGAACAATTGCGGCATATGGGGCTTGTCGCCCTTATTGACTTTGTCGAGCCATTCCCAGCGTTCTGATTCATGTCGGGCATAGCCGCGCAGGCCGCCAGCTTTGGTATATTCGCCGACCAGCATGGACACTGGGCCGTCCCCTTCGGCTTGCGCCAGGACTTTGCCTTGAAACTTCATCCCTGAGCCTACCAGCGCCGACAACATCACGGCCTCGCCGAGGATCTCAGCCAGATGATCGGGATAAGCGTGGCGCTTGAGAATGGGCGTAATCGAGCCTTCCGACAAACGGATGATGCGTCCACGCACAGGCAAGCCTTGCGGGCTGAAACCAGCCACAAAATCATCCATGGGAATATTTGTCGGCGTCATGACGCTCTCCATAAAAACGAAGCCCGCCATGTGGCAAGCTCTTTCACTGGTTACAAGGTTTACGCGGCAGCAGGGCTCGTCAGCGCTGACAAGCCATACTAGCTAGGCAGCATGACTATTCCAGATCGCACCAGTAGTTTTTCGTCGCAGCGCCTGACCCTCTCCTATTGCGAATGGGGGGATCCCGCTGCCCCGCCGCTGGTGCTTGTACATGGCGGCCGGGACCAGAAACGCAGTTGGGATCGGGTCGCCTCAGCGCTCAGTCAATCCTACCGTGTCATCGCCTTTGACTTGCGCGGGCATGGCCAAAGCGACTGGGTCAGCGACGGCGATTATGGCGTTATGGACCATGTGTTCGACGTGTCGAGCCTGGTCGAAACGCTGAAATTGGAGCGATTCACGCTGATCGGTCATTCGCTCGGCGGAAATATCACGCTGCGCTATGCTGGCCTGTTCCCGAAAAAGATAGAGAAACTGGTTGCGATAGAAGGCCTCGGACCGTCGCCGCGCATGCTGGAAGAGCGCAAAGCCCAGCCGGTGACGGATCGCTTGCGGCAATGGATCGAGCAACGTCATTCCTTATCGGACCGCGATCCGCGCGTGATGGAAAACCTCGCCGCCGCCGAGGCACGCATGAAAGCGGCGTTTACGCATTTGCCGGATGATTTGATCCATCATCTGACTGTCACCGGGGTCAAACAGCACGCAGATGGCGGCGTAAGCTGGGCCTATGACCCTGCAGGGATGGGACGATCGGCCTCTGATATATCGCATGAGGATTTTGTGCATTTATGGACCCAGATTACGTGCCCGACCTGGCTGGTTTACGGCGCCACCAGTTGGGCTTCCAATCCGGCTGAAGATGGCCGGATTGAACCGTTTCAGAATGCCACGGTCAGTCTGATTGCCGATGCCGGGCATTGGCTGCATCATGACCAGTTTGATGCGTTTATGGTGCAACTACAGGACTTCCTTGGCAGTTGAGAGGCAGCTGCCTAAGGTCGCGTCTTAAACAGCCAGCAGAGATCCAAATGGCCGATCAACCCGATATTCCGATGACCCGCGGCATTGACGCTTTGGCTGCTCGCATCAAGGACATTCACAGTCAGGAATCGAATCTGGTCATCGCGCTGACCGGGTCTGTCGCTTCGGGCAAGAGCACCCTGGCGCGGCACCTTGAGCAAACCCTGGATGTAACGCTAAACGTCGAAACGGTATCGACTGATGGATTCCTGTTTCCGACCGACTATTTGCGCGAGCAAGGCTTGTTTCAGCGCAAAGGCTTTCCGGAGACATATGACCGGGCGGCGATGGAAGCGGCAATTGCGTCCGTCCGTTCCGCGCCAACCGACTTTCCCGGCTATAGCCATATCACCTTCGATCCTGATCCAGCCCTGACGCGGCGGATTGAGCCGTCGCCCATAGTGATCCTGGAAGGGCTTGGTTTCCAGCCGCGCCTCGCGTCGGACGCGCAGCCACACGAACCCGACCTGCTGATCTATCTCGATGCTGAACTCGAGCATATAGAGGGCTGGTTTCTCGAGCGGTTCTTGCGCTTCTGGCATGCCGCCGAGCATGATCCGAGCAGTTTCTACGCGCAATTTCGGCATATGACGGAACCGGAACTGATTACATTCGCCAAGTCAGTTTGGGCCGGGATCAATCTTCCCAATCTTGTAAATCACATCCTGCCATTGCGGGCACATGCGGACCTTGTGGTCAAGAAAGATGCTAATCATGCGATCGCGATCACAGAGGATCGCTGGCCGGGCTAGGTGCTGACCAATTGCGGTTACTTTCTATCATACTTGTCTTCTTTGCGGTCGCCGAACAGCATCCGTTGTTCGAGCCGTTGTCGGAGGCCCGCATAATAGGCTTCGAGGAAGCTTAACGCCGTTTCATCAGCTTGCGGTGTGTGACCGATTTTCTTGGCAATTCGATTGGCGACATTCTCTTTGATTTCGTCAGTTGACTGGCGCAGCACATCTTCCAGGACATGCAGTTCATGAATGCCATAAACTTCCAGCTGAGCGTTCGAGAAGACCAGCTTACCCGGTGCATTATTTGTTGGGGTGACCGAGGCGATGTCTTGCAATAACCGAACCTTTGGCGCGTGGATGACCATCGTCCCAGCGACTAGGTCGCCGATTCTGAGCTTATCCTTATTGAACAGCGGAAACAGGACGAAGATCCCGCACCACAAAAGCAGCAACCAGTTGATCCACGCTGCAACATTATCAGTCCCGAAACTGAACAGGATGGTCAGTGGCAGAAAGAATTCCAGTTCGCGCAAGAAATTGCGCGCGATTACCGCATTTGCCGTCAGACGCCCGCCCTGGCGATCAGCAACCCGCAGCCCAAGTGCGCGTTTTCCCGGGGTTGCGGCTTTACGCCCGATTTCGAAGAAGATGAAATAGAAGTTCCGGATAAAGAAGATCAGCACTTGCGCGACGGCGCCCGCGACTTGCCAGCCGCGCTGATCGAAGGCGCCAGCAATCGTCGCGATGGTCCAGATGATCACAAATATCAGGATGAATTGCAGTCCGATATCGAGAATAAACGCCCCAAAGCGTTCGCCAAAGGTCGAGATCCTCAGATTGATCTGAGCCCCTTCGGGCGTCACGAGAATTCGGGTGCGTTTGGCTTGCTGCTCGCGAAACTTCAGCCGGGCGCGGCGGCGTTTGCCTTCCTCGACTGCATTTTTATGAATGGTCCCAGCATCAGTCACGGCGATCCACCTCATGCTGCCGTGGCAGATAGAAATAGCCCAGCCAGAAGACGAGAGTCGTGCCGGCGATTGCATAGCGCACAGTGTCGGAATTGATCAGCTGACGCCCGAACCCTTCCAGCAAGGCGGCCAGGAATAACATGATCACGGCGCCAATAATCACCATGGCGGCGTTCTCGCCGGCATCACGCATGGATTGCATCCGGGTCTTGCGTCCTGGGAACGCGACAGCGCCGCCAATCATAAATCCTGCAGCGCCGGCCAGGATGATCGCGAACAGTTCTGTCACGCCATGAATGAACAGCCAGCCTGTGAGTTCATAAGCGAGCCCTTTTTGCCAGAATACCGCAAAGAAACTGCCGAGATAAACGCCATTATAGATCAGGAGGACAGCTGTCGGCACGCCAAACGCAAAGCCCAGTGCGAAAGCAAATATGGCGATGCCGCTATTATGAGAAAAAAGCTGCGCCGCAAACGCTCCGAGCATGTCAACAATGCTCAGGTCTTCTGTATACAGCGTGGCGCGCAACTCGTCATAAGTCGCGTTGGGATTTCGAGAATCCCAACCATTGTGGAACGTCCAATACCATTCAGGGTCGCTCAAGGTCAGAAAGAAGGCCAAAACGGCGCCGCCAAATAGGCAGAGAAAGGCGAGGAGTGTCGGCCCGCGTGCGGTGCTGACCGCAGCTGGCCAGTCGCGGGCAAAGAATTGCGCGATCCGTTCGCTCATCCTCGCGCGGGTGCCATAAACAAAGAAATAGGCCCGCGCACACAGCGTTTCGAGATAGGCGACAACGTTTTGATCGAGCGATATATTGCGCGCGACAGAGAGCGAAGACACCGCTTGACGGTAGAGATGCGGCAGTTCTGACAAATCTTCGTCGGTCAGACCTTTGACGCCTTTGTTCTCGGCCCGCCGAACGATCCGGTCGAGCGCCGCCCAATCCGCCTCTCGCTCTTCGCGAAAGCGATAGGATTTCATCACGCGATCACTCACAGCATTTCCCTTCGCTTGATGTCGAGATAGCGCGAGACCAGGTCCGCGCTGAACCGCTCAGGACGCGTTTCGATGACCTGAACACCAAGATGTTCCAGTTTTCGCAGAACGACTTCGCGGTCTTTCAGCAAGCCGTCCGCGATTACGGCGCGGGAGACCAGATCAGCGGTCTTTGGCTCAGCTTCGACCATTTCCGATAATTGCTCATCTTCGAAACAGGCGAATATGATCAAGTGGCGATCCATGAGACGTTTGACATTCTCGAGCATCAGCTCGGCCGAGATCGTATCGACGAAATCAGTGAAGAGAACAATCAGACTGCGCCGTTCCAGCCGGGCAGAGAGAGATGTCAGCGCCAGTGTGTAATTCGCATCCTCAACGGAATAATCGAGCTTCGACGCTAATTGTTGCAAATGCGGAAACGCACCCACGCCGCTCAACACATTGCTCGTGACTGTCGGTTTGGCATCGAAGCCATAAAGCGCGGTCTTGTCGCCTGAGCGCAATGAGACATAAGCCAATAGGAGCGCCGCATTGATCGCCCGGTCAATCTTCGGCACGCCGCCCAGGGGTTCACACATCAGGCGGCCTGTATCGAAGGCGAAGACGATATTGTGATTGCGCTCGGTTCGAAACTCCTTGGCGAGCAATTGCCGGTGGCGGGCAGAATGTTTCCAGTCTATCGCGCGGCGATCCATACCCGCCGAGAACTCGCGCAATGCGTCAAATTCTGAGCCATTCCCGCGATCGATCTGCATCTTTATTCCGAAATCCGCATCGCGTGTATAAAGCCGCACCGCCTCTTCCTGGACCCACCTGGTATTTGGCGTGATTGGGATTTCGCGCGCCAGCGTTTCAACGCGTTTGATGCGGATGAGGCCCAAAGGCCCGGTCCAGCTCAACCAGAGCCGTTCCAGACGTCCTGTGCCGCGTCGAACCGGCTCGAGCGCGCGGGTAAAGCGATGCCGTCGCCCGGGCCAGCCTGTCAGGATTGTGGCGTTCGGCGCAGCAATAAATGCATTGGTCTCGAGCAGAGCGCTAACTTTGCCTGGCAGCGGCCCGTTTTCGCAATGCAGTTCAATGTCCACCGGGTCGGTGCTGTTTATGTACAGCACAGCGGGTGCCTCTATCGATACGCGGATTGACCCACGACGTGCCGCGAGACTCAAATCGAGCAACATCAATCCGAACATGGCGCCGATCCAGGCGCCGGATAGGCCCCAGAATGCAGGCGCAAAGACCGCGATTAGCAATAAGACGGGGAGCCCAAGAAGCATCAGCCAAATCGCTCGGAGGGAGGGCGCAATCATCGCGTTCGTTCCCTTAGCGCGGCGCTGCAGTCTGCTCGATAATTTCAAGCAATGTGTCGTCGGTGGTGCGTCCTTCAATCTCAGCCGCTGGTGACAGGATTACCCGATGGCGAAGGGCTGGCAGAGAAAGCGCTTTGATATCATCGGGCACCACATAGTCGCGTCCATCAAGCGCGGCCCGGGCGCGCGAGGCTGCGGCCATTGCGGCTGCGGCTCGCGGGCTAGCACCATGCGACAGGGCCGGGGTCTCACGCGTTGTGCGAACGATATCGACAATATAGGCAATAATATCATCCTGCAGACGCACTTGCTGAACGGAGCGAACAGCATCGTCGAGCTGATCAGGCGTGACAATTGCTTCGACTCCGAAGGCTGAGGTCGATTTCATGCCGCTTCTCTCGCCGTGAGCATTGACGATGGCGAGCTCTTCATCGCGACTGGGATAATCCAGGACATGCTTGAACAGGAAGCGGTCGAGTTGAGCTTCGGGCAGGGGATAAGTGCCTTGCTGTTCGATGGGGTTCTGCGTTGCGATCACTGTGAACCGGTCATTCAGCGCGTAAGGCTCACCATCAATTGTGACCTTGCGTTCTTGCATGGCTTCTAACAAAGCAGCTTGCGTTTTCGGAGGGGTCCGATTGATTTCGTCAGCGAGCAGGATGTCCGTAAAAATCGGCCCTTTGGTCAGCGTGAACTCATTGGTCGAGAAGTTGAACAGATTGGTGCCCAGCACATCTCCTGGCATCAGATCAGGCGTGAACTGGATACGTCCGAAATCGAGCTTGATGGCGGCAGCGAAACACTGGGTCAGCAGCGTTTTTGCTGTTCCGGGGGGACCTTCCAACAGGATATGCCCGCCAGAGAATAGGCCTGTCAGCATCAGGTCTATTGTATCGGCCTGGCCGATGACTGCCTTTCCAACTTCCGCGCGGATCTGTCCGGCAAGGGTTTTTATGGCGTCAATGTCCATCTTTCATCTCCTGTCGCCAGCGCCATAGGGCGAGGGCTTTGTCTCGTATATCATTACGCCCGGAGGCGGGTTCAGTCAGAGTCTGGCTCTGCTCGCTCCAGGTCGTTGGCAGATTCTTCTGTTCGGCCAGACGGTCAGCGGTGCGAGCGAAAGCCTCGCTTTGCGCTTGCGGGGGCAAGCCAAGCTGGCGCGCCAGATTGCGCGCTGTCATTTGTCGATAGGGCAGCGCCATTTGTCCTTCGCGCCGAGCCATTGAGATCAAACCAGCAGAGCTCTCCGCAAGGGCTTTCTTGCCAAATGCCAGCGCGCGTTTTTCCGGCAATGGCGGGCCGAACCGGACAAAGGCAGCCCATGTGATCAGCAGAATGGTCGCCAGTGCAATGAGCGACGCGCCCAGGAATGGTTTGTCGAATATTGCCCGCAACAGACTCTCGGAGCGGGCAAAGCCGTGCAATGTGGCATCGAACGTGATGGTGCGATCGGTGAAACCGTCGAGGGATTCTGAATCGATCAGCAGCCAATCGATCAGCCCCAGCGCCATGCGCGCATTCTCGCGTCTCGCCAACCCGAATGTGTTGAGAATGTCGGGGTCGGACAGAATGTAAACTTCCCGGCCTGGTACTTTGGAGAGGAGCACGCCGCCCGGTGTCCTTATGATCGATTCCAGACTGTCTGACTCGAGCACTTGCATTTCGTGCTCGAATTCTGGCGCGGCGGGACCAAAAGGCGTGTCTATTCGACTAGGATTTCTAAGGCGCCAGGCGCTGGCATCGGAATCGAACTTCTGAACGATCAAGCTGATATATTCACGGTCAAGCAGTTCAGTATCCTTCTGCCAGGCCGGCTTTTCGCGATCACGGAACCCCGTCCATTTTGGCAACACGTATAAGGCGGGCTCCGAAACCAGTTCGAGATCCAATTCATCAAGGCGGTCAAACCCAAAGCGCGGGATGGTGAGGATGAGCAAACCTTCATTATAGTCCAACGTGTTCTGCAGTCGTGAGATTGATACGCTGTGGCCGTCGGTCTCCAGCATTTTGACCAGGCCGCCATAACCAATCGCCGATGCAGAATAGGGATGTTCGCCTGCGCGGTTCTTGCTGGCCAGGTCCGGTGACCAGGCAAGCACGGCGAAGATGGCAATGAAAGCCAGCGTGCCGATACCAATCATGATGATCGCCGTCAGCGACGAGAACGGGCTCGATTGCGTCGGCAGCCGCTCACTCATGACCAGGCCTCCCCAAAGGCGAAAGACTGATATGAGTGGCGCGCGTCATTCCAACCGGCTTCCGTGACGTCCTGACCGCCAAAAAAGCTGCGCTCGACGACTCGAATGATCGGCGCCAATGCGTCCTTGATCCAGTCAGGCAAATCGCTCAGCGCCCCAATTTCTCTGGCCGTCAGAGAGCGCCCGATCAGCCCGGACTTCTTTTCCTGAATTTCGTCTATCGACCGGAACAGCAGCAAATGGACGGCCTCTGCAAACCGCCCCTCGGCCGCCAGTGCATCGGCATCTTCAAGCAAGGCGTGGGCACGCCCTTGCTCCGGTCGCAAGTCGGGCATGACAGAAACATCTGGCGCCGCAGACTTCTGTTTCTGGCGCAGTCGTAGTGTCAGGCTCTCGCCGAACACCATGTACAGGCCAGCGAGAATGGCGAAAAGCACAATCGCGCCGAGCAAATATCCGAGCACCCCGCCAATCGCTTCGAAGAATGCAGCAATGGCGCGAATGATGGAATTGGGTTGTGACCTCCGAACCGTTTCGGGGTCCATCGGTTCTGGCGCCCATTCCGGACGGACGCGCTGCAAGCCCTCATCTGCTTCATAGGGCGCCATAGCCCTGTCGAGCCGGGCGTCGCTGATCTGTGCAGCGTCGCCGAGGTCCAGTTGAGGTTGATCAGGTGCGCTGGGTTCTTCTGCGGCATGCTGAGCGGCGGCGGCCAGAGCGAGAAATAGCGCCAGAATTGATAGTTTCAGACTGTTCAAAACCCTGTTTGCGATCACGCAAATATGCCTCCGGTCGCGCATTATCTATTTCAGAGCGATCTGCTCACGTCCATTCTTATCTTGTAGAATTCGGACCTGAATCCGATATGAAATAGATCTATCAAAACAAGGCAGAGTCATGGATCGCGCAGGGCAATACGAAGATTTAAAAGCGGAAATCGAAAGCGTGGTCGCTGGCGAGACCTATATTCCGGCCCGCTATGCGAGTGCGGCCTGCTTGCTCTGGCAGGCCTTTTCACCGAGATTTTTCTGGACCGGCTTCTATGTCGTCGACCCGCTCAAACCTTCTGAACTGGTGGTCGGCCCGTATCAGGGGACGCTTGGCTGTTTGCGGATTCCGTTCGGTAAAGGCGTGTGCGGGGCCGCTGCGCAATCGCGAGAATCCCTGATCGTGCCTGACGTTCATGCTTTTCCGGGGCACATTGCGTGCGACGGCCGGACCAATTCAGAAATCGTTGTTCCGGTGTTTGACGCTGCCGGCGAGCTCGCCGCCATCCTCGACGTCGACAGCGAGCAGCCGGATGCGTTTGATGAGATTGACCGATCAGGGCTCGAGGCTATCTGCGGCAGTCTCCTGACCGCCTGAGGCGGCCACCAGATCGTCCTGGATCGGCGTGATTTGCGGTGTAGCGGCTGCTATACGTGTGGTTAAGGCCCGCTCCATGATGTCGAGCTTCTCCGCGCGGACGCCGGACTTCACGTCAATTGACGGATTGAACGTCATCCATTGGTCAGAACTCGGATCGTAGCTTGGCCAATCCGGAAGACCCGCGCCATTCGGATCGCCGGTTTTGGCGAAATTGGTCCAGTACATGCCCATCGCTTCGGTCAGCGCTTCGTCTGCATCTGTGAGGCCTGCGAGCGGGCTGTGTGAGCCAAAGACGAAAAATATTTCCGACGCATGAAAAGCACCAATCGTCTGGTTTTTCGACGGCGGCACACGGGTGAAATGGTACAAATATGTAGGCTCGCCCTGCGCGACGTTCGCTGCCGCCAGATAGCGCATATGCACCCCGAACAGATCGTCGCCCAACATATCCGTTTCGGCTTGCTGGTAAGAGTCCGGATCATTCAGACCATAAAGGCGGGTCAGCGCCGCAGCGTCCGTGTCGCCATAAATTTCGCTCAGCAATGCCAGTCGATCCTCGAGGCTTTCCGGAAAGTCCGGGACAAGGACTGTCGGCTTTTGGATGCTTGGATAGAAGAGCGTGGCTTCATCTGCGTTATATCCGGCCAAGATTGGCACATTATAGATACTGCCATCGCCAATCGCTTCGCCAATAAGTTTGGGAATCACCACGCCGTCCACGGTCGGCAGCGCATAGCCGCCAAGATGCATCTTATTCGGAATATGGGCGATAATATCAGCGGCTGGCAGCGCGCGCAGGTCTGCGGCGCTGGCATCTGCTGCGGCAAGGCCATCAAAGAATTCCAGGCCAGCTTCGTGCATCGTCAAACGACCGTCGATTGCTGTGGTCAGCCCGTTCGCATTGTAAGATGATGAGCCGCTTTGCAGTATCGCCTTGTGGAATAGACCAGCGCTGAGCGGAGTCGACATGATTTCTGTCACTGATTGGGCTCCGGCGCTTTCGCCGAAGATCGTGACATTGTTCGGATCGCCGCCAAACACCTCGATATTGTCTCGTATCCAGGCCAAAGCCGCGACTTGATCAAGCAAGCCATAATTGCCGGATACACCGCGTGGGTCATCGGCGCTCAATGCCGGATGAGCAATGTAGCCAAACGCACCGAGACGATAATTGATCGTGACCAGGACGACGCCATTCGCAACCAATTGATTGGCTTGATAAATGCTTTGCGAGCCAGCGCCGCTTTGATGGCTGCCGCCATGTATCCACACCATGACGGGTTGTAGATCATCTTTTCCGGCATTGGCGGTCCGCACGTTCAGGAACAGGCAATCTTCGCTTTCCAATGGCGGCGGGCCGCTTTCCAAGGCGACTGACGCCAGATGACGTTGCACCGCATTCAGGCCCATGCCGTTGAGCAAGTCACTTAGAAATTCACCGCTGCCCGCGCGCGATTGCATACACTCGGCGCCAAATTCGCGGCCGTCGCGCACGCCGTCCCAAGTGGCCGGCGCCGTTGGTGGACGCCAGCGCATTTCGCCGCCAGCATCGCCGGCGAAGGGAATGCCATTGATTTGCAGGATCCCGTCATCGTCACGGTCTATTCCGGCCTGGATCTGACCTTGCGCCAGCGCGAAAACCGGGCCTTCCTCAAGCGCCGGCGCTGGCTTGGTGATCATCCAGATCAGTCCATAATAGGCGACGGCGAGAAGGGCGGCCAAACCGGCCAGAATGATCAGTAAGCGTTTCATCGGAACAGACCCCTAAAGTTTATTGTTGTTCGCCATGCAGCCAAAGCGGCCGTGTGACAATCAATTCCTGACATAGCAATCCTGCATCGCGGTGGCGGGACATCGCTTTATAGTCCGGATGATTGAGCGTTTCGATAAAGGCTTGCCGATTGGGGAATGTATTGACCAGAACGCCGTCCCAATTGCCACCGCCGATAAAATAGCGCTCAGTCGTGGCGAGCAGGCTGGTCGTCCCGCCAACCGCCGCGGCTGCAGCTGAGAAAGCTTCGGAATAGCGCAAATACGCGCTTTCCCCAGAGCAGTCTTCACCATGTTCAGGATCGGTTTCAGCATATTCTGCTTTGACGCGGAACTTGAGCAAATTGACCTGGCTGACCGGGCCATCATACGGGTCGTCACGAAAGGCGCGAAACTGATCTGCCGTTGGTTGGAACGCAGGCATCTGATATCCTCCTCAGCTTTTGGTGGCCATTAGCCTTATCTCCGGGCCGAAAGGCAAGCCTCACGAAGCGACAGGGCGCAGCTCCGGATGCTTGTTGAAATACCGCTCAGCGTAGAACAGTCCCGTGGCATGCAGCGCATGTTGGACCGCCATATCTTCATAAGCGAGGAATTCGGCATAAGGCATTTCAAGAACTTCGATTTCCTCGTTGGGGTCGAGACTTTGTTCCGCACTGGGCGCGCAACCAAGGGCAAGATAGAAATAGAGCCGATTGTCTTGCGTCGCCGGATTGGGAAAACAGTCACCGACTAAAAGCAGCGCTTGCGCCTCGTAACCAGTTTCCTCTGCCAGCTCGCGCGCTGCGACAGCTTGCCAATCGGTTTCACCAGGGTCTGAAACGCCGCCGGGCAAGCCTGTCAGAATTACTTGCGCCGCGTGACGGTACTCTCTGACCAATACGACATTGCCAGCGTCGGTTACTGGAATGACTGTCACCCAAGGAGTCTGCTGAATAACGTGATAGGTCGGCACAATATGGCCATCCTCGCGAACGCAGCGATCTGTCCTCACGCCAAGATACCGGTCACGAAAGGTCTGTTTGCTTTCGAGGATTGTCCAGGGTTTGATCAATCGCCAGGCGCTTTCAAATGCCGATCCAGAAACGCCATACGGGTTTTCATCAAATGCGTGCCCAGAGCTTCACCGCGAATTCCATGGCGTTGGCCAGGATAAGTCATCAGATCAAACACAATCCCGCGTTGCTGCAGCTCTGCCATTAAGCGAGTTGTATTGTCGAATGTGACATTATCGTCGGCCATGCCGTGCGCCAGCATGAGGTTTGGCAAGTCTGTTTCCAGTCGGTCAAGATGGTAGAAGACTGATGATGTCTGATACCCTTCCGCATTGTCTTGCGGCGTATCCATGTAGCGCTCGGTATAGAACGTGTCGTACAGCGCCCAGTCTGTGACCGGCGCGCCTGCAACAGCCGCCGCGAATGTGCCTTCTGGCGCTTGCAGGATGGTCATCAACGTCATGTACCCACCATAGGACCAGCCCTGAATGCCCACTCGGTTGCCATCGATGAAGGGTTGGGTTTTCAGCCAATCGACTCCGACCAGAACATCGCGCACTTCAGGTCCGCCCATCTCGCGATGGATCACGTCCTCGAATTTTCGGCCGCGATTGGCCATGCCGCGATTGTCGATACGAAAGACGACATAGCCCTGACGCGAATAGAACTGATCAGACATCCGCTCCCAGTTACGATTCACGGTCTGGACGTGCGGTCCGCCATAAATCTCGACCAGTGCGGGATAGGATTTTTCCGGATCAAACTCAGGTGGCAATTGGATCGAATAATACAGATCCTGACCATCCTCGGCTTTCAGCGTGCCATATTCTGGCACCGTATGGGCATTAAGGTATGGCGCATAAGGGTGGCTGTCATTGAGTTGGTTTTCCTCGATCCAGGTGATCAGTGATCCATCTGCGCGGTAAAGGCCGGTTTGCGAGGGTTGTGTTGGGCTTGAACTCGCGCCGACAAAACTCTTGCCGTCGGGGGCCATTGTAACTGTCCAGAATTTACCCAGCTCAGTGATCCGGCTTGGTTCACCACCATCGATCGGGATGGAATAGAGATGCCGCTCAAGCACGGTATCGCCAAAGCCAGTGAAGAAAATCTTCTCTTCGCTCTCATAGACACCCGCCATCGAAGAAACAACGAAATCGTCTGGTGTCAAAGCCACGAAAGTTTCGCGGCCATCGGCGCGGCTCGCCAGGATCTGACGGCTCCCGCCGGGCATTTCTGCGGTCAGGGTGTACATGTGGGCGGCGGTGCTGAAGTCGCTTTCCAGATTGATCCAAGTGTCATGCGTCTCGGTGAAGACATAAGCCGGATCGGCCGAAATACTGCTGCCAGACGCGTCCGGCATGCGCACCGTCGTGATGTCATAGTCGGTTTGGTCGCGATTGATCCGACCAATGAACAGGTTTTCGCCGCCTGTACGACCAGTCTTGAAATAGACGCGCGCCAAGTATTGATCGGTTGCTGGGCCCCAATCGTCGCGCCGCCAGTCGATCTTTGTGCTCTGGCCGGTTGCCATATCGCGCACATAGAGGTCGACAATCGCATTTGGACGACCCGCCCGCGGATAGCGCTGATTGATCACGGTCACATCTTCGGCCGCAATGTCGAAGCGGGGGATGATATCGACCGTGCTTTCATCGACTTTGGTGTAAGCTAAGAAGCGGTCATCCGGGCTCCACCAATAGCCCGTGTAGCGGTTCATCTCTTCCTGGGCGACGAATTCGGCAACGCCGTACGCAATCGCGTTGTCAGGATCTGCACGGGGCGTGAGCAAGCGCTCTTCGCCAGATCCAAGTTCAATCGAATAGACCGCGCCATCCCGAATGAAACTGACATATTTGCCGCCTGGTGAGACTTTCGCGTCATACTCGAAGGCGTCCGTCTGCGTCAGTTGCCGCGCTTGTGCACCATCGTCTGTCAGAGTGACCAGGTGCAAGTCGCCGCCAATGGGCACCAGGATGGTGTTCGCGGTGCCCCAATCATACGACACAATGCCTTTGCGTCCGGCAATCCGTTTGCGCTCGCGCAGGGCCTTTTCTTCCTCGGAAAGCTCAACCTCTTCGGGTTCCAGGAGTTTGGAATCAATCAGCATGGATTGCGCGCCAGAAGCGACGTCAAACTGCCATAAGTCGTAGCGACTGCCATCATCCTCGCGCGCCTTCAGGAATGTCACGCGGGTGCCATCGGGGCTGTATTTTACGCCACTTGGCGTCGGGCCTGACAGGCTCGGACTGGCAAATAGCCGTTCAATGGTCAGAGGGGTCTGATCAACCATAGCGCTTGTGCTTTCTGGAGGAGTTTGAGCGAGTGTCGCGACACAGGCACTGAGCAAAAATGCGGCGGCGGGGAAAAAGAATGATTTCATCATGGATAAGAGGGCTAACGCGCCGCGACGGGTTTGTCAGCCCTCGACTCGATGTCCGCTCAACATTTTCCAAGTGACGATTAAATGAATTGATCATTGTTCAATTTGGGGCTAGTGAATGCGAATAGGAGAACACTATGTTGAAATGGATCCTGCGCATTGGCGGCGGACTTGTTGTCGGTTTTGGTTTGTTATTCTGGTGGCTGCTACTCAGCGGATCAACTGCCGCAAAGACTGCGCCAGACATATTCGACCTTGAAGATTGGCGCGTCAAAGCGAGCGCCTCGTCGGAATCGCTCCCGACATCTATCAAGATTATCGAAATCGGCCGCGACATGGCGCCGCCTTTCGCCGCGCAAGCGGGCCGGTTCGGCGCTCCCATAGCGATGTCTTACAATGCCGTAGTGGTCACTTTCCCAGACCGTATCCTGATCATTGGCGGCGCAGTGGATCGCGTCACGGCCGAAGGCATGACGCAATCATCCGCTGACTGGCGGTTCGATGACAGCGCTTACTCGACGCTGACCGACGCAATGCTGCGGGCGGACCAGGTTTTGATGACGCATGAGCATCTCGATCACATAATGGCGATTGCTCGGCATCCGGAACCGGCGACGCTTGCCTCGAACCTGGTTCTAAACGCACCGCAAATTGAAGCGCTGCCCTTATTCGCGGATGGTGCGCTAGACCCAGCGCTTGCCAATCTGCAACCTCGCCTTGGTGGATCAGTCGAAGCGATCGCTCCGGGCGTTGTCGTGGTGCCGGCAGCGGGTCACACGCCGGGTAGCCAGAACGTTTTCATCACGCTCGAGAATGGTCAGGAAATCCTCCTGATCGGGGATATTGTCTGGAACCTGGGCGCAATTGACGCCCTCAAGACCCGGCCTGTTCTGACTCAATACCTGGTCTTCCGCCCGAACTATGAAGACCGGGACGCCGTGCGCAAACAAGTGCGGGCTTTGCACGACATCATGGCTGCGAACCCGGATCTCATCGTTTTACCTGCGCATGACCGCCAAGCGCTGATAAACGCGGCAGCAGTCGATGCAATCGCTTTTCAGGCGGCCGAGTGATCAGTCATTTGAGGCGGCAACCATAAACGCGCGCGCTTTCAAACACCTGTTTTGGCGAAATGAACAATTGCCCCACGGTTGCAGGCCGCGTACATTGAGGCCAAACAGGTCCTCGATCAAAGAACCCAAGCCTGGCCTATCCGCGGCTTCGGTTGATTTTGTGACATCTGTCATGATGCTCCCACAAAAACCGATGGCGTCATTTTAGGCGTGCAGGTCAAGCGCTCTTCAAGTCTGCGAGATGCTCGAGAAACCAAGCATACGTCTCTCGAAGTCCGTTTTTCAAATCTATAGACGCCGACCATCCCAGACGGTTGAGTTTGCTCACATCCATGAGCTTACGTGGTGTGCCATCTGGCTTTGTCGCATCGAATTCGATATTGCCTACAAACCCGGTCACGTCCGCTATGGTTTCCGCAAGCTCACGGATCGTGCAGTCCACCCCGGTGCCAACGTTAATATGGCTCAGCATCGGGTCGGTAGTTTGCGAATAATCGGCCTGATCCAAATTCATGATGTGCAAGCTCGCGGCAGCCATGTCATCAACATGAAGAAATTCGCGGCATGGATTTCCGCTACCCCAGACGGTAACTGTCGCGTCGCCTCGATGGGCAGCCTCATGAAATCGACGCATCAGAGCGGGCACAACGTGGCTGTTTTCTGGATGAAAATTGTCGCCTGGACCATACAAGTTGGTTGGCATGACACTTCGATAATCACGACCGTGCTGGCGGTGATAGCTCTCGCAAAGTTTAATCCCAGCGATTTTTGCGACCGCATAGGGTTCGTTGGTAGGCTCCAGTGTACCGGTCAATAGCGCTTCTTCTCGCATCGGCTGTTCAGCAAGTTTTGGATAGATGCAAGATGAGCCAAGGAAGAGCAGTTTCTGGACGTCAGTCTGGTGAGCCGCGTGGATAATGTTTGCTTCGATCATCAGGTTTTCATAAAGGAAATCAGCCGGGTAAACATTGTTGGCATGAATGCCTCCAACTTTTGCCGCAGCAAGATAGACCTGATCGATATTTTCAGATTTGAAGAACGTGTTGACCGCAGATTGATCCAGCAGATCAAGTTGTTGGCGCGTTCGCGTTATCAGCTGAACGGTGTCATCAGCTTCGATTTTTCGAACCAGCGCTGATCCGACCATACCGCGATGTCCGGCGACGAAAATGCGCTTCAAGCTTACCATCAGCCCTAATTCTCCATCGCTACCGGAACATCATAACCCTGAGCTTTCATGAACGCGTGCCGCTGGGCGGCTTCGAGGTCAGCAGCAACCATTTCGGCGCACATTTCCTCAACTGTGATTTCGGGTACCCAGCCAAGTTTTTCCTTCGCCTTGCTCGGGTCGCCGAGCAATGTTTCTACTTCAGCAGGGCGAAAATAGCGTGGATCGACTTCGACGATTCGATCCCCGACTTTGACGGCTGGTGCCTTATCAGACGTCACCGCCTCGACAATTGCGAACTCATCGACGCCGACACCTTCAAACTTCAAGGTGATTCCGAGTTCCTGTGCGCTCAATCTAACGAAATCGCGGACAGAGATCTGTTTACCCGTAGCTATCACAAAATCATCTGCTTCATCTTGCTGCAGCATCATCCATTGCATGCGGACATAATCCTTGGCGTGTCCCCAATCGCGCAGGGCGTCCATATTGCCGAGGTAAAGACAGTTTTCTAGCCCTTGGGCGATATTCGCCAATGCACGCGTAACTTTCCGCGTGACGAAGGTTTCTCCGCGGCGCGGACTCTCATGATTGAAAAGGATACCGTTGCAGGCATACATGCCATAGGATTCGCGGTAATTTACTGTGATCCAGTAGGCATAGAGCTTTGCGACGCCATACGGGCTGCGTGGATAGAACGGAGTAGTTTCGCGCTGAGGCGTTTCCTGAACTAGGCCATAAAGTTCGGAAGTCGACGCTTGGTAGAATCTCGTCTTCTTTTCCAACCCAAGGAATCGTATGGCTTCGAGCAGGCGGAGTGTTCCAATTGCATCAACGTCGGCAGTGTATTCTGGGGCTTCGAAAGATACGGCAACATGGCTCTGCGCGCCGAGATTATACACTTCATCGGGCTCAATTTCGCGAATAAGTCGTGTGAGATTGGAGGAATCAGTCAAATCGCCGTAGTGCAATACAAATCGTTGATCGTCGGCATGCGGATCCTGATAAATATGGTCGACTCTTTGCGTGTTGAAAGAGGATGCCCGACGTTTCAACCCGTGCACTTCATAACCTTTTTCGAGCAGGAGTTCGGCGAGATACGAACCGTCTTGGCCAGTCGTTCCGGTAATCAATGCGCGTTTCAATTTTCTATCCAACTCTTTTCAAAATGCCCGCCCGTTTAGAGGCTCTACGTCCGTGAATTGCGTCCCTCGCGCTGCTTATCGTTTGAGGCATTTCAATCAAGGTTAAATCTTCATATCAGGAAATCCTCTTGCACTATTGCAGGGCGAGGGTAACAGACAGCGAATTCTAATCATTCGGAGCAGCGCGCCATGGCCGGACCGCAATATGTTTATCACATGCAAGGCGTCTCGAAGACGTATCCCGGTGGCAAACAAGTGTTTGAGAATATCCACTTGTCATTCTTACCGGATGCAAAGATCGGCGTTGTTGGGGTCAATGGTGCGGGGAAATCGACTCTCCTCAAGATCATGTCCGGTATCGAGACCGAGTTTAACGGCGAGGCTTGGGCGGCTGACGGCATCAAAGTCGGCTATTTGCCGCAAGAACCGCATTTGAACCCTGATCTCTCAGTGTTCGAAAATGTCGCCGCAGAATGCCCTGAAAAGCAATTACTCGACCAGTTCAACGCGATCTCGATGAAACTCGCGGAAGACTATACAGATGAGTTGATGGAAGAGATGACGACGTTGCAAGAGCAAGTCGATGCCGCTGATGCCTGGGATATCGATTCCAAGATTGAAATGGCCATGGAAGCCCTGCGCTGTCCGGACGATACGGCGGATGTGAAATCGCTTTCAGGCGGAGAAGTGCGCCGTGTCGCGATTTGCCAGCTGCTGCTGTCTCGCCCTGACATGATCCTGATGGATGAGCCGACCAACCATCTCGACGCAGAGACTGTGGCCTGGTTGCAGAACTATCTGATCAATTTCAAAGGTTGCGTTATCCTGGTCACGCACGATCGCTATTTCCTGGACGATATTACCAGTTGGATTCTCGAACTCGATCGTGGTCGCGGCATTCCTTATGAAGGGAATTACTCGGCCTGGCTTGAGCAAAAAGCCAAACGTATGGCGCAAGAGTCGCGTGAAGATAAAGGTCGGCAGAACGCGCTGGCGAAAGAACTGGAATGGGTGCGCTCAAGTCCGAAAGCCCGTCAGGCGAAATCTAAAGCGCGGATCCAGTCCTATGAAGAAATGGCCAACAAGGCCGAGCGCGAAACCGTTTCCAGCGCCACTATTCGCATCCCGCCGGGCCCGCGTCTTGGCAATAAAGTGCTTGAGGCTGAGAAGCTCCGCAAAGGGTTCGGAAACAATCTCCTGATTGAAGACCTGGATTTCAGACTGCCTCCAGGCGGGATCGTCGGCGTTATTGGTCCGAACGGGGCAGGTAAATCAACTCTGTTCAAAATGATCCTGGAACAGGAAAAACCGGATTCGGGAACGCTGGAACTCGGCGAAACTGTGAAGCTCGGCTATGTTGATCAGAGCCGCGATAAACTGGACGACAAAAAGAATGTCTGGGAAGAGATTTCCGACGGTCTGGATGTCATCAAACTGGGTAGCGTCGAGATGAATTCGCGGGCCTATGTCAGCGCCTTCAATTTCAAGAAAACCGACCAGCAAAAGCCCGTTGGCAAATTGTCTGGCGGGGAGCGTAACCGCGTGCATCTGGCCAAGATGCTGCGCGAAGGCGGCAATCTGCTGCTTCTCGACGAGCCGACCAATGACCTTGATGTCGAAACCCTGCAAGCCTTGGAAGAGGGCCTTGAGAGCTTCCCGGGCTGCGCTGTTGTGATCTCGCACGACCGCTGGTTCCTGGACCGGATGGCGACACATATCCTGGCCTTTGAGGGCGATAGTCATGTTGAATGGTTTGAGGGTGATTTCAGCTCTTATCTTGAAGACAAGAAGCGCCGTCTCGGTCCGGATGCCGTCGAACCGAAGCGAGTGAAGTTCAAGAAATTCGGTCGCTAGGATACAGGATGGCGAAACCGGTCACCTTCTGGCTCGAGTTCGCCTCACCCTATTCCTATTTGTCTGCAATGCGCGCCGAGGCCGAAGCGCAAGCGCGCGGTGTTGACGTGTCATGGAAGCCATTCTTGCTTGGGCCAATCTTCCAGGCCCAGGGCTGGGATACCTCTCCATTTTCAATCTATCCCGCCAAGGGTCGGAATATGTGGCGCGACGTGGAACGCCGCGCCGAAAAGTTTGCGATCCCGTTCCGTCGTCCGGCGCCGGACGATCCGCGCGCGTTTCCGCAACACAGTGTTCTGGCGGCTCGGGCGGCGATCGCTGCTTTGCATGAGCCATGGGGCCGCGATTTCTGTCGCCGCGTCTATCAGGCGGAATTTGTTGATGGGCTCGACATTTCCAACCCGAATGTGATCGGCGACTGTATCGACTCAGCCGGCGGGGTAGATCAGACTTACCTCCATATGGCCCATAGCAATACGCAAAAAAAGACCTTGAGACGTCACGTTGAACAGGCTCAGGAATTGGGCATATTTGGAGCGCCTTCGTTTTCCGTAGACGGAGAGCTGTTCTGGGGCGATGATCGATTAGAAGACGCCCTCGATTGGGCGATACGGGACTAGGGAGATGAGGAATGAAACACCTATTGATAGGCGCCGCTTTGGGTGTCTTATGCGCTGCATGCAGCTCAGTCGCAGATATCGCTGCCACGGCACAAACCGAGGTCGAGGCGACGATGCCTGATCGCGCTGCAGACCTGATCCTGAAGACTTTGCCTGAGATTGCCGAAGCGCTTGAAACTGGCAATGTGACAGCCGAAGAATTGGTAACAGCCTATCTGATGCGGATTGAGGCCATTGATCGCAACGGCCCGACATTGCAATCGGTTCTGGCCGTCAATTCGAATGCCCTTGCCGAAGCGCAAGAGAGCGATGCGCGACGGGCCATGGGCAAAAGCTGGGGGCCATTGGACGGGGTTCCGATCCTTCTCAAAGACAATATTGAAACGCTTGATCCCGTCGCGACAACCGCCGGGGCATTGGCGTTGAAGGACAATATTACAGGCCGCGACAGCCCTTTGGTGGCTGGCTTGCGCGCGCAAGGCGCGATCATTCTCGGCAAGACCAATCTCAGCCAATGGGCAAATTTTCGGTCGAATAATTCAATGAGCGGCTGGTCAGCCCTTGGCGGGCAAGTTCGAAACCCACACATGCTGGACCGCAATCCATGCGGATCCAGTTCAGGGTCAGGAGCCGCAGCAGCAGCGTCATTGGCGGCAGGTACGGTCGGAACCGAAACCAATGGCTCGGTCATCTGCCCGTCCAATGTCAATGGCATTGTCGGGTTCAAACCCACCGTGGGTTTGGTTGCGCAGGATTATATTATTCCGATTTCGTCTTCTCAGGATACGGCAGGCCCGATGACCAAGTCGGTCAAAGGCGCTGCGATGATGCTCAATGCCATGGCCACAGGCGAGGCGAAAACCGACTATGTCTCGGCGCTTGATGCGGAGAGTCTGTCAGGGGTTCGTGTTGGTGTGATGCGCTTCGCTCAGGGATCGAATACCGATATCCTGTCGCGCTTCAATGCTGCGTTGGCCGTGCTCGAAGCACAGGGCGCGGTTCTGGTCGATATAAGTGAGTTTGCGCCGGATGCGGAGAATTACTGGGGCGATGCGTTGAGCGTGTTGGAATATGAGTTCAAGCATACGCTGAATGAATATCTGGCGACGACGCCTGACACAGTGGCGACCCGCTCGCTCGCTGATCTGATTGCGTTCAATGAGGCTAATGCCGAGATTGAACTGCCACTATTTGATCAGAGCATATTTGAAGCATCCGAAGCAAAAGGCCCGATCACTGACGAGGCCTATGTCGCAGCACGTGAAGCGGTTCAATCTGCATCGCGGGTCAAGGGCATCGACAAATTGCTTGCCGAGCATGACGTTCAGATGCTGGTTTCACCTTCAGGACCTCTGAGCCCGATTGTCGATCCGGTAAACGGCGACAACTGGCCTGAATGGGCCGGGGCAGGTTATCTCGCGGCGATTGCCGGTTATCCGCATATCACGGTGCCAATGGGCGACGTTCACGGCGTGCCGATCGGATTCTCGATCATGAGCGGCAAAGACGCAGATGCGAATGTATTGTCCTGGGGATACGCTTATGAGCAAGCCAGTCAGATGCGAGTTGAGCCGAAATTCCTCGCAAATGCCGAAGCGCGGCCTGAAATCGCGGCTGCTATGAAAGCCAAGTGAGTTAGGTCACAAAAAAGAATAAGGATCGATATCCACCGCCGCACGCGCGGCATTTGGCAGTTTCAGCACTTTCAACCAGGCGGCCATATAAGCCGACAAATCGACATCGCGCGGGGCGGTAATCAGGAAGCGCAAGCGGTGGCGGCCGCGCAAAATGCTGATCGGGGCAGGGGCCGGGCCATAGACAGTCACACCATCGCCATGCGGCGCGGCTTTGCCAGCCAAAAGGCCGATTTCCTTTGCCATGCCGGCGTCAGGCGCTGACAGGACCATTGCCGCCATGCGCCCAAATGGCGGCAATGTCAGTTCGTCGCGAACATCACGCTCAATCTTCAGGAAGCCGTCGCGGTCGCCAGCCGCCAGTGCTTGCATAGCCGGATTATCGGGCTGGTAGGTTTGGATCAGTGCGCGGCCTGGTCGTTCGGCGCGCCCAGCTCGCCCGGCGACCTGGCTTAGCAATTGATAGGTGCGTTCGCCGGCGCGCAAATCGCCGCCTTGCAAGCCGCTATCGGCGTCGACAACACCGACCAGTGTGAGGTTCGGGAAATTATGCCCTTTGGCGACGATTTGCGTGCCGACAAGGACATCGATCTCGCCCTCTGCCATGCGGTCGACAATGCCGCGAGTCGCCTCGCCGCCCATCGCTGTATCGGAAGAAAAAATCTCAACTTGCGCATCAGGCAATAAAACGCGCACTTCTTCCGCCACGCGTTCGACTCCAGGACCCACGCCCATCAGCGAATCCTTGGCACCGCACATCGGGCACTTATCAGGCTTGGGCATCGACCAACCCGTGAGGTGGCAGACCAGGCGATTGGTATAGCGGTGCTCTGTCAGCCAACTCTCAGTCCCGGGGCTTTTCAGGCGCTCGCCGCAAGCTTTGCAAATCACCAGCGGGGCATAGCCGCGACGGTTCAGGAAGAGCAGGCTTTGCTCGCCTTCTGCGTGGGTTGCGATCAAAGCCTTGCTGAGGATTGGCGACAGCCAGGTGCCTTTTTCTGGCGTGTTTGAACGTAAGTCGACCAGATGCATTTCTGGCAGCTTGGCGGCGCCGGGACGCGCTGACAGTTTCAGCCGATGGTATCGCCCGGCTTCGGCATTGACCACAGTTTCGAGCGCTGGCGTGGCCGAGGCGAGGATGACGCAAGCTGCTTCGAGCTTGGCGCGCATCACGGCCATATCGCGCGCATGATAACGAACACCGTCTTCCTGTTTGAAGCTGGTATCATGTTCTTCATCGACAATGATCAGTTTCAAATTCGAGAAAGGCAGGAAAAGTGCCGAACGGGCACCTGTCACTATGCGCGCGCGGCCATGCGCCACTTCGCGCCAGGTGCGCCGGCGCTGCTGGTCGCTAAGCGACGAGTGCCAGGGCGCCGGGCCTGCCGCAAAACGACTTTCGAAGCGGTCGAGCACGGCCTGCGTCAGGGCAATTTCAGGCAGTAATACGAGGATTTGGGCCGTTGGATCCTTCGCCAGCGTTTCCGAGATTGCTTCAAAATAGACTTCAGTTTTACCGGACCCGGTAATGCCGTCGAGCAGGAAGGGCTGATACCCGCCTTGCTTGACAGCCTCGCGGAGCGCTTGCCCGGCGCTCGCTTGTTCAGGCGTCAGGTCCGGGCCCGCCAGACTTGGATTTGGGGCCGGATACGGCAAATCAGTCGGCAGGACGTCCGGTGTTAGGCTGCCCGCCTCCGCCAGACCTTTGATGACAGACGACGAAACCCCGGCTTCTCGGGCCAAATCAGCGGCGCTCGCCGGCCCGAGTGTTTTGGCTGCATCAAGGACTTTTTCACGCGCTGGGGTCATCCGATTGGTTCGGTGACCTGTGGTCGCGTAGACGGTCTGAGTTGGCGAAGGTGCCAGACCACCGCGCGACCGCAGCGCCATGCCGAGCACCTGGCCCGGCCCGGCAACATTGTAGCGGGCGCAAAATTCGATGAAACGGCGCATGGATTCCGGCATTGGCGGTGTCGGAAATACCGCCTCAATGTCTTTCAGTTTGCGCTCCGGATCCGATTCGGTGATGTCCCAGACGACACCCGTCCGGGCAAACTTTCCAAGCGGGGCGCGGACATAAGAGCCTGCGACTACAGTCATTCCGTCTGGAATTCTGTAATCAAAGGGCTCCGGAAGCGGCAAGGGAAAGAGGATGCGGGCCGTCAGCATTTGCCTTCCTTAGCAGAGCCTGCGGTCACGGAAACCTGCCATTAAGCATGATCGGCGACACTTTGTGCCATGGCGCTGATTGATGGCTTTCTAGATTTCATTCAACGCGAGCAGAGGCTCGCGGAAAATACCGTGGACGCGTATCGCAGCGACTTATCGGAATTTATCGGCTTTCTTCGCGATCATCTCGAACAAGAGCCCGGCATGCGGGCCTTTGCAGAACTGCAAGCGCGCGACATTCGGGCTTTTCTCGCGGCGCGCCGCCGCGATGGCTTGGCGGATGCGTCGATTGCGCGACTGCTCTCCGCGATTAAGAGTTTCTATCGCTGGCTTGACCGCGCGCATGGGGTTGAGAACCCTGAAATCGCCTTTCTCAACGGTCCGAAACGGGGGCAGCGCTTGCCCCGCCCGGTTTCAGAAGTTGCGGCGAAAGATATGCTCGAACAGGCTGAATTGATCCAGGAAGAGCCATGGATCGCGGCCCGCGATGTCGCGGCTTTAAGCCTGATGTATGGTGCGGGTCTGCGGATTTCTGAAGTTCTGGACTTGCCGGGCGATGTGAAGACCGCGCCGGATCGCCTGCGTATCAAAGGCAAAGGCGGCAAAGTCCGGATTGTGCCAATCATTCCGGCTGTGCGCGACGCCATCCTGGCCTATGCCGGGCTGTGCCCGTATGGACTAAATGCCAGATCGCCGCTTTTCTTTGGCGCCCGCGGCAAACGGTTACAGGCGCCAGTCTTACGTAAACAGGTACAGATATTGCGCGGCGCGCTCGGCCTCACAGAGACCGCGACACCGCATGCGCTGAGGCACAGTTTCGCCACGCATTTGCTGGCGCACGGGGCAGACTTGCGCGCGATTCAGACGCTGCTTGGTCATGCCAGCCTGTCGACGACGCAAGTGTATACCGGGGTTGAAGCTGGGCATTTACGCAAAGTCCATGCGAGCGCGCACCCGCGGGGGTAGGGGAGCAACTATAGTGGTATCTTTGTGAAGCGAGGGCCAATAGATGCCCCTCAATCGGTATGACTGCGCTTCGCCAAGCGCCAGGACATCGAACCTTCCCAATTGCGTTCTTGGATACCTTTACCAAGAGTCCAGTCAGAATTTAGCGATTGAGTGCGAAGTACTCGCCACACGCCTTCTTTGGCGCGCGCGAAGTAACGGCAACCTTCAACACCAAATATGTCAACATCAACACGATCGGAGTCGTCGACAACGATCGATTCCAACTCGGGCGATGTAAAATGAAACCCCGGGCCAATTTGATAACCACTAAAAAATTTTGAGGTTAGCGGCATTGGGGGATGCGTTCTCGAGTAGGGCGCATTTGGAATTGACAATATTTTGGGTTCGAGAGTGATGGATAGGTGAACCATCTCGTTACTTAGGAAGTTTGTTTGGAGTATATCGGTGGAGGAACCGTCGAAACTGAATTTTTTTCGTTCGATTAAGGGCCAATCCGGGTAGATCGACCAAGGATCTGGGATCACAGCACCGATATCTTGATTGATCGGCCAAGGCACCCATGGAAGCGATTCGGTGCAATCTGTGAAGCTCACTTCTTGCGCGGACCGCGGTGCATCACCAGCAGTTAAGAATGGTGCCTCCCCCGTTTCAGTAATGAACGTAACGGCGCTGGGCATGAGGCCATCCGAATCAGCATCATAGACGTAAACGTAAGTTGGACGATCGATCTCCAAGCCCCGCATTCGGCTTCTTGTTCGCTTCCCGTTTTCAGTCTGCCAGAAATCGGGACCTTGAGGTTGCCATTCTTGTATAAAAGGTCGATTTGACAATTGTGACGACCATCCGACCAAACCCAGAAGGTCATCTCTATCCGCGAGTAGACGAATGTACGCGGTACTCCAATGGTTCGTTCCAAGGCTGGGGGACCAAATTTGATTGGGGAAAATGACAACAATCTGGCTCTGAGGTTTCCAAGTTTCACTATATGTGTTTGCGATATCAGATACGAGTCGATGGGCGATAAGGTATTTGCCATACTCCGTACTTCGCGCATCTCTCCCAGACCAAAAATTGAGTCCTGTGAGCATAGAAAATACGATTATCGCAATCAAACTTGCGTGTCGTTGTTTGGGGATGGAAAACGAAATCACGATTGCTACTATGAGGGCCCCAAACAAAAAGGCGGGCCAAGCGTAGCGGGTCAAATACGCTGTCACGATTAGCGATGGCCCCAAAACCAATGCACCAGAGATCAGACAATAACTTGCCGTGGCCACAATTCGAGGGCTTTCGGTATTTGAATCAGTTGTAATTTCGGTTCCGTTGGTTCGTTTGATCTTTAGAACGAGCAACACAACAATAAGTGCCGCAACCAAAATCAGATATAATATAGTGGTTGGCAGCGTTCTGAATATTGGATCAATAATTGCGACTTCGAATGCCGATCCGATATTTCGAAAAATATTGGCAATAGAGGCATCGGTCCACCCATCCGTCTCTGCATAGTGGAAACTGTTATCGCCTGCAAATGCGCGGACTAATAGAGGCCAGGTGGTAAGCAAGGCCGCCGGAACAATAAACTGAAATGAACGTCTCAGAGTGCAGGATAGAAGGACCCAAATGGGTGGAGCCAAAACAAAAATTATCGTTGTCGGCGAACAGAACGAAGCCAACAAAGCCAAGAAGGCAACACCAGCGAGTCGGATAGGTTTGAGTTCGTTCAGATCAATTTTCGACTCCAAAAAGAGTACCAAGGCAGACAGCGCAAACACCGCACCAAGGGTGGGGTGAGACCCGGTAACAAAAAACCCCTGATCCAATGCAACTGGAAATGTGGTAAATGGGAAAGCGCATATTGCAGAAAAAAGCGGACGTGCGGTTATCGTCCTTAAGCAAAGAGCAAATAGAGTCGTAATCGTTGCCAGAGACCCTAGCGAGACGATTTTGATCGCGCTCACGGAGTTTAGCTTTGCGGCCATGTCGAGGAGTACGTACGGTAAAAAGTTGGTGGGTACCGCGACAGCTTCGCCGACCAGATAGGCGTGGAAGTAGGATAGATCGTCGAGGATTGCGAAATCCGTCAGGACGAAGTCTGCTTGAGACAAAAGAAAAAACGCGAACGCGGATACGTAAATAGCTACTGAGAACAGTATTGTTCGTGCGAGGGGCGTCATGATGCCTGACTTTCTACTTTGTGGCGTTAGCAATTATTTCGACTTTCCAGTCGATTTCACCGGTCCAGAATCTATCTCCGATCCCCCTTCCGACTGCCCATGGGCCACTCATTTCCGTCTCCGCCAATGGTTGCCACCGCCCATCCGCAAGCAATAGGTTATAGTAACACCCTTCGACTCCAATAATCGTGGCAACGGTACTTTCAGAAGTAGCTTTTGCAACTGACGTCACAGCGTTGGTCGAAGTGATGTGAAACCCGTCGGACCGGTGATAAACATTCAAGGCGGCAGACCTGACGGGCATCGGCGGAAATGTTGCTGAATAGGGCTGTTCCTCAACTATAGGATCGTGCGGGGACATGGAAATGGTCATCCGCACCAGGGTTCCTTCAAAGAACTTTGGATGGAACAGCTTTCTGTTACTGCCATTAGCCATGAAAGTTTGATCAGTTTCGACGTGCCAATCCAGGCGATCCGCGTTCCAAGTATATGAGTCAAAATTCACCCGGTTTGATTCCGGCCAATTTACTATTGGAACACCTGCCGCGCAAACGGGTGCCGAGAATTCGGGTTCGGTGGCATGGAGCTTTGTTTCGTTGAAGTCTATCGGTATCTCAAGGATCACAAAGGTGTCATGTTCGCCTCTCTCATTATAGAACTCCCTGGCCTGATCCATGCCATTTGCTACTAAAACTTCGGATAAATAGGGTTGGTCTAAGTGGTTTCTGAGAAATGCGGTAAACCTGATTGGGCCAATCAGGCCCGTCAGCGCTTCGGTCGATTCAGATGTTACAATTATGTGGGATGCGCCCGCCAAATCAGATGAGTTCTCGACGACAAAATCGGCCAGAACACTTTGCCGGTCGAGCGCTTTTTCAAGCTCCAAAGTCGTTGTCGCGTAATTACGAATCGTAAGCACGACAACAATCAGTAAAAGTGCGGTTGCTGAAGTCCGTCCCAGCAAAAACTGAACAACTGCAAAAACAAGAACCACAAAAAATATCATGTGCGGAAAATAATGCCAAATATGGGTAATCGACTGCGCCGCGTAGGGGGCGATCGAAGCGCCCAAACCTAATGCAAAAAGAGCAAAAAGTGGCAGGTTTGGATTTTTACGAGCTTTTTCAAGCAATGCGCGACGTTGCACGAAGAGGGTTCCGAGAATTATGCAGCTCATAATCCCAAAAAATGCTGTTACTGGTACTAGATTTCCAGCGGTGAGGCGAACGCCGGTATAGAGTTTCGGTTGGAAATAATGCTGCGTAATTTGCGATAGGATATAAAATCCTCTTTCGATCATTGAAGGGATCGAATAATCCAACCGTCCAGGCATACTGGCATAAGGGTGTTCGATCGACGCAACGGTCAAGAAAATCAATACGAGTAGGGCAACCCCCATAAAAGCGGTAGTTGTTCTCCCCTTGGTTGTCTCCAAGGCCCGTGATTGCAAGACGAAATAGACAAATAATGGTATAAGCAGCAATATACCGCTATCCACAGTGCGAGCGCCAACGGTCGCCAAAAATGCGCCAGTAGCTAGGAAGAACCAGTTGCTGCGCGGTACGGGTTCGGAGAAGTTCACTCTCCTAAAGAACAGTATAGAGCTAAAGAAAAAGAAGAAAAACAAGGCAAAGTATGTGCCGTTCGCGAATGTGATTAGGATGTGAGAGAACGGAGTCACGTGCGCAAAAGTGGCGACGCCGATTGTGAGAACCGTGTCGTTAAAGAACGGACGAATTATCAGAGCTAGCAGGCCAGCGTTCACGCTGAGTACAATCAAGTGGAACATTCTAACCGATGATATATCCCCAAGCCACGTGACCAGAAATCGATAGGCTTTGAGATTCGGCGTATAGTCAGACCCGTGGTTGGTGATGCTTTCGCCCGGAGCGGGATTTACGCTATTGAAGCTCAGCCCATGGGTCGCTCGCTCGAAATAGAACAAATCATCGAACACCATGCCGATGCTCGAAATTATTGAAGATTTGAAGAGCAACTCCAAAAACAGGGTCGCGCAAAAGGTGACTGTGAAAACGCTCAGCCAATTTAGGTGGGTGAGCTTGCGGACAAGGTCAGTTAAGGTGTCGCCGAAGTGGGCATTAGCCATAATGTGCCCCTCCTAAGGCTTTAGGTTACTTGCCGGAATCTTTTTGAAAACAAGCCTTTGTGCTTGCAATAACTTTCTCGCTCTCTTCACCAATCGCGAAAAATACGGGTAGACGAACCAGTCTCTCAGCAAGATCGACAGTGACCCGCATTGGGCCATGTGTTCTTGAAAAACGTCGGCCAGCAGGCGCAGAATGAAGCGGAACATAATGAAACGGGGTCATGATTCCGTCTTTTTTCATATGCTCGATGAAATGAGTTCGCCTGCTTCGATCTGGCATTATCATGTAAAAGAGATGACCGTTATGGTCGCAACCATCTGGATAGAAAGGTAGGCGGGTTTTGCCGCTCTCCTGTAAGTGTTCCAATGCAGAGAAGTATTGCGCGCAAACGTCTTTTCTAACTCGGGTAATTTCGTCGAAATTGTCGAGTTGGCCCATAAGAAACGCGGCATTCAGTTCTCCGGGCAAAAACGAGCTGCCTAAATCAACCCAAGAATACTTGTCGACCTGCCCGCGGAAAAACCGCTTTCGGTTCGTCCCTTTTTCGCGAATGATCTCAGCGCGTTCTACGAGGTTTGAGTCGTTGATCAAAAGCGCGCCGCCTTCACCACATGTGATGTTCTTAGTTTCGTGAAAAGATACGGCTGACAAATGCCCGACCGAGCCAGCTTGTTGGCCGTGATAGGTGGAACCCAGCGCTTGCGCGGCGTCTTCGATCAGCCACAGTCCATAGTCATCTGCTATTCGTCTCAATGTTGATAATTCGGAACATACGCCGGCATAATGCACCGTCATGATCGCCTTGGTGCGCGGCGTTATCGCTGCTTCGACAAGAGATTCGTCTATGTTTAGCGTATCCTCGCGAATGTCGACAAATACAGGGACCCCACCTCTGAGAACCACTGCATTGGCCGTGGATACAAAAGTGTAACTTGGCATGATAACCTCGTCACCTGGACCAACGTCGGCCAAGATGACCGCCATCTCAAGTGCGGCGGTACAAGAATGAGTCAATAAAGATGCCAGGCATCCCACTTTTTCGTTGATCCAATCCTGACAAAGCGCGGTATAATGACCGTCTCCGGAAAGCTGTTTTCGCGCCAAAGCATCTTCGATGTACTTCAGTTCGTTGCCAACGATTGCGGGCCGATTAAACGGAATGGATGGGCTTGACATAGGAACGCTCCGACAACGCATTGCTGTGTTGAAAACAAAAAAGAATGGGAATTGGTTACAAGACTTTGGAGGGGTTCACGAGCCGATTTCTCAGTCGCTTAAATTTTACCGGTTCGCCCGATTCCGTCTCCGCATCCAGAATTTTGATTAGACCGCTGCCACAAATAACCATCGGTGTATTCTTCTCGATGCTCCATATTTTTCCGGGTTGCCTTATTTCAAACCTTAGTTCCGGGGAAACGATCGCTTCCCGAATTATGATGGGGGTGCCTTGATAAATGGATCTGGCGCCTGCGTAAGGCGGTCCGACGGCGTCAATTGTGCGGACGATGCGGTCTGCCGGCTCGCTCCAGTCGATCCAGTAGTCATCCGAATCCCGCCAAATGGAATATGTGGCAGACGAATGATCCTGAGCTTCAATAGATAACTCACCAGCATGTTTCTTTTTTAGAATTGTGAGCGTTAACCGGGCCATACCTTCTGCTTGAAGACGTAATGCGTCCTCGACCTTGATGGGATACGTGACGTCGAAAGCGAATTGCTCAACAATGTCACCGGTATCCACGCCGCCGGCGGGAACGATTGCCGAAACGCCAATCTTCGGCTCGCCGTTGATCAACGCTGTGACCGTTGGAGCGAACCCGCGATATTTGGGTAAAAGGGAGTCGTGGAACACGATCATGTGTTCGGGTCGATCGTGGACCAGGAACTGCCATCCGACGAGAAAAACAGTCTCGTCTTTGCCAAAAAGGGGCCTCTTGTTCAATTCGAATGGAATGTTCTGAGCATCGCACAAGGCTTTAATCTTTTCCAGCGATCTGAGTGTGTCGTCTGATTGTTCATAGCCTATAACTCGCGACGGAATTGCGCCGAGCTTAATTATGTTGCTAAGGTACTCAAAGCCTTTCAGGCCAACGAGCGCGCAAGTCAGCGGGTATGGTGTGGCTTCAGGCATCGGTCTCTTCGCCTGCTCCTACGCGACGCGAAATAATAAAACTAGGCCGTTGCTTAGCCTCCCTCAACGTCCGTCCCAGATACACCCCTATTAGGCCGGCAGCGGCAATATTGACGCCGCCCCAGAACCAGATTGATAGAATCAAGCTGGTCCAACCTTGCACGTCAAATCTTCCAGCGAGTGCCAGAAACAGAATAATGACTGTTGTTAGAATGGAGGCCATAGCGATTATGCTGCCCAGTCCGGCCATGAGCCACAGAGGTCGATCTGAGAAGGACAATACGACGCGGGCGCCCAGTGTCATTAGTCCTCGGAAATTGTATGATGATTGTCCCGAGAACCGCTCCTTGTGCGGCACTTCTACGGTTCGTTGCTCGAACCCCATCCATTGGACCATAACTGGAAAGTATTTTTGTTCCTCGCTCCAGCTATTGTAGGCGTCGATCACTTTACGCTGGTACAATCCGAAATTGGCAACTTCAGAACTGATTTTGGTTCCTGTGAGATAGCTTAGAGTTTGATAGAATGCGTAGGAAAACAGTCTTCGAAAACGCGAGTCTGTTCTGTTCGCGCGCCTCGCAATGATCGCGTCTGCAATCGGGTCGGACTGCGCGAGTGCCCATAGGGATTCCACAGCGGCAGGATCATCTTGCAAATCGCAATCCAACACGACGATCCAATCGCCATTTATGGTGCTGAGACCAGCTTCGATAGCCGAATGTTGACCGAAATTTCGTGACAATTTCAAGCCGGTAATGTGATGATTCGAGATTGATAGGTCTTGGATTTCTGTCCACGATTCATCCGGACATTGATCATCCACCAAGATTATCTCGAAATCGACATCAATGCGTTCACAAACGAGCGTAATTTCCGAAACCAGTTTTCTCAAGCAATCCCTGCATTTATAAACGGGCGAAACGAACGACATGAGGGGTTTCATCAGTTGATCTCTATGGTTAAGCGACCGCACACCGTTTACTGCAACCCAAATAAAGGGCAAGGCACAAGCGTATGTAAAAACTGCCGAGCCAAGTTTGTGAATCAAATGATCCCGTTTATTTGTTCCTAGCGACTAGAAAAGGTCCGTTTTGCTCAATGCTGCTCAAGTACCTTATAGCGGGCACGTTCAACACAGCCGTGGCATTCGTCACATATTGGTGTCTCGTCCGTTTCTTTCTTACCCCACCATGGTTGGCGAATGTTGCCGGAATTTCTTTGTCATTTCTGTCTGGGTTTTTGTTGAGTAAATGGATCGTCTTCGCATCGAGCCGAAAGACGTCGGCGATTTTGATTGCAAAATATGCTGCAGTATTGCTGATCCAGTATGTGATCGGAACCGCCATAATCTATATGATGATTGGGTTCGGTTTGTCGAAAGTGGAAGCCTATCTGGTGGCTTTGCCAACAATGGTCGCGATTTCTTTTGGGTTACAGCGCTATTGGGTTTTCGAGTAATGACAGCCATAGCGCCTCTTGCTTGGCGCATCAGCGTCCTGTTTTGACGAGGTTGCTTAAATAGCTACCGTACTCATTTTTAATTTGAGCGGCCAGCGCAAGCATTGCCTCGTCGTCGATGTACCCGAGTCGCCAGGCAACTTCTTCCGGGCAGGCAAACTTAATACCTTGCCGCTTTTCGAGCGTATGAACGAACTCAGACGCTTCGAGTAATCCTTCAAATGTGCCGGCATCGAGCCACGTCGTTCCACGAGGCAGGATATTGACCTGCAGTTTCCCCGCTTCGAGATAATGTTGATTGATGCTCGTAATTTCGAGTTCACCGCGTTTCGATGGTGTTACAGATTTCGCAATCTCCGTGACGTCTTTATCGTAAAAATACAAACCGGTGACGGCGAGATCGCTCTTCGGTGTTTGGGGCTTTTCGACGATCGAGAGTATTTCACCTGATTTGTCGATTTCAACGATGCCAAAACTTGAAGGATCAGCCACGCGGCATGCAAACACTGTCGCGCCTTGATTGTCTGAACTCGCTTCCTGCAGTGTTTGGCTAAATCCGGACCCGTGAAACATATTGTCCCCCAGAGCGAGCGCACAAGGATCACCATCAATGAAGCGCTCACCGATCAGAAAAGCTTCTGCCAATCCTCGAGGTTCATCCTGCTCCGCATATGAGATCGATAGCCCCCACGCGGACCCGTCGCCCAACAAGTGCTCATATAGCGGCAATGCAGATGGTGTAGATATCACCATTATATCGCGAATGCCGGCCAACATTAGCGTCGTAAATGGGTAATAAATAAGTGGTTTGTCATATACGGGCAGCAACTGCTTCGAAATCGCGCGAGTAATCGGGTAAAGGCGTGTTCCTTTTCCCCCAGCCAATATTATACCCTTCATTGCGGCAGTTCCCCTTCTTTTAGCAATCGTTCCAAGACGGTTGATAGGCTGCTTTGCCACGTTCGCATCTCGACACCAAATTTTAATGCAAGTTTATCGCAGTTCAATTGCGAATTCGCCGGCCGTTTTGTAGGGGTTGGATAATCCTTCGTTGGGATGTGGCGGACACCTGCGTACGGTCCACCCATGCTGCGGCTTTGGTCAAAAATCTCTTTTGCAAAACCTGCCCAACTCACAGCCCCTTTTCCTGCAAGATGATACAATCCCCATGCGGCATCATTAGATTTGTCATGCAATTTTTGACAAACCGTGAGCCCCGCTGCCGCAATGTCAAAAGCACTTGTCGGATTGCCGATCTGATCATCCACCACCGAGATTTCTTCCCGATCAAGCGCCAATCGCAACATGGTTTTGACGAAATTTGTCCCGAACGGACTATACACCCAAGCAGTTCGTAGGATTATGTGGTGGGGGTTCTTCGCCATAACCGCCCGCTCACCATTCAGTTTGGTCTGACCGTAAACGCCGTTAGGTGCGACGGCGTCTGTTTCGACATATGGGTTCTGACTTTGTCCATCGAATACATAGTCGGTCGAGATGTGAACCAGCGGTAGGTTCATCTCAGCCGATATTGCCGCCAGGTTTGAAGCGGCGGCATGATTCAACGCATCCGCCGCGGCTGGCTCAGATTCAGCTTTGTCGACGGCTGTATAAGCGGCTGCGTTCAGGACGATATCCGGTTTGAGCTCATTCAGGTTGGCGCGAATAGATTGCGGGTCCAAAATATTGAGCTCTGGTCTGCCTCGCGAAATGACATGAATGCCACGAGCTTCCGCTTGCTCAGTCAGAGCGCGCGCAACTTGTCCTTGTCGACCGACACAGAGTAGTTTCATCACCAATCCTCGGTCTACGTTGAGACCAAGCCAAGGCGCTGACCGCCATAAACCGTCTTCCGCAATGGCGCCCACCACGCCTGATTGTCGAGATACCAGCGGACGGTTTTCCGCAGTCCTGTATCAAATGTTTCCTCAGCCTTCCAACCGAGTTCTGTTTCCAATTTGCTTGCATCAATGGCGTACCGATGATCATGTCCCGGGCGGTCGGTCACAAATTCAATCAATTCGCGCCGTGCGATTTCCCCGGGAACGAGCTCATCGAGCGTATCACAGATAGACTGAACGACTTGTAGGTTCGTACGCTCATTTCGACCGCCGACATTATACGTTTCGCCAAGTCGACCTTTTGTCAGGATAAGCCAAAGCGCGCGCGCATGATCTTCCACGTGCAGCCAATCGCGAATATTCGATCCGTCTCCATAAACCGGCAATGGCGCCCCATCCAACGCGTTTAAGATAACCAGAGGAATCAGCTTTTCCGGAAAGTGAAACGGACCGTAATTGTTGGAGCAATTTGACGTAACCACGGGCAATCCATAGGTGCGATGCCAAGCTTTCACCAAATGATCAGACGCGGCCTTTGACGCCGAATATGGTGAGGAAGGATCATAAGCTGTCGTCTCTTCAAACAGACCTTTCGGCCCCAGAGAACCGTAAACTTCGTCCGTGGAGACGTGCAAAAACCGGAATTTCGTTTTTTCTGCTTCTTCCAGAGACGTGAAATGGGTTCTGGCGGCTTCTAGCAGATTATACGTTCCAAGGATGTTGGTTTGTATGAATTCTTGCGAGCCGGAAATAGATCGATCAACATGACTCTCCGCAGCCAAATGCATCACGTGGTCAGGCTGAGTCTCGCGAAAGATCTCGTGCATTTTGTCGAGATCGCAAATGTCGTCCTTGCGCAGATCGAATCGGTCTGATGACGTAACGGAAGCCAGCGAATCCAGATTCGCCGCATATGTTAACTTATCAACAACCGTAACATTGGCGTCCGTCTCATCAATGAGATATCTTACAACGGCTGATCCAATAAAGCCGGCACCGCCGGTTACAATGACTCTCATGTTTAGATCCACTCTTACCAGTCAGAAACGTGTCAATATTCGAAATAGATCGGCATGTCTCGCAGCGATGGCTGTCCTGTGTCCTTTTTCGAAAGGATTGGAGGATTTTTACCGAGAGGCCAGTTTATTCCTAAGTCAGGATCATCCCATGCTAGGCCGCGATCACAAGGGCCATCGTAGTAAGCTGTAACTTTGTACTGGACTTCGCAATTCGGAGTCAGTGTGCAGAAACCATGCGCGAAACCAACTGGTACAAAAAGTTGCTTTCCGTTCTCAGCAGACAACTCCGCACTCACGTGCTGGCCGAAGGTGGGTGAGCCGTGGCGGATGTCCAGCGCAACATCTAGAATTCGCCCGCGTGTGCAACGCACTAGCTTTCCTTGCGCGTGTGGCTGAGCTTGAAAGTGAAGCCCTCTAATTACACCCTGATCCGCCGAATAAGAGTGATTGTCCTGAACAAATGGCCCAGTTATGCCAGCTTCAGCATACTGATGCTCCCGAAAAGTTTCCTGAAAATAGCCTCTATCATCGCCAAATCGGCGTGGCGTTACCAGTACAATCTCGGGTATTATTTGTTTATCGAACATCTGGATGTCCCGCGATTGTCTCATGGATTCAAGGGTCACTAGCGTATTCGTTGCGGACTGACAATCGACCTTAAAAGGCGTGTCGCAAAGTGTAGACTCGGGCATCGTTTGATGCGCATGAACGGAGCGGCTTGTATTCGATTTTCAGGCGCTCGTGTATCGCCTGTAGAAGAGGAAAGACCATGAAGCTGGCGATTTCCGTCCCGATTGGTGCTTGGCACCCATTTCTGCCTTCCGCGTTGGAAAGCCTGAAAGCTCAAGGTGATAGCGTTCGAGTGGCGTTGCTTGATGCGTCTGGCGATGCGCGCGTTGAGGCGCTTGCGGACTCTTATGACGATATGATCGCTTATCGTCGGCATGGGCAAGATGGAGGGCAATCAGATGCGATTCTTGAGGGCTGGAACGCACTGGATGGAGACTGGTTAGGGTGGTTAAACGCGGATGACATGCTCACACCGGACGCAATCTCGCACGTAAAACGGCAACTCAACGAAGACCCTTCTATCGATGTCATATACGGTCATAGCGCTATTTTGGACGAGTCGAGTGCGATGACAGGATACCACTTCAATGTCGAGCCGCCTGGTCCGAAACTGCTAAGCGCAGGAATCATATCGCAACCGTCCTGTTTCTTTCGGCGCGAGAGCTATCAGAAAGTAGGGGGTCTGAACCCTGACTTGCACTATGTTATGGATTGGGACCTTTGGATACGGTTGTATCAGTCAGGTGCAAAATTTGAGTTCATCGACGAGTGCTTGTCCTTCGTTTTGTGGGCCAAAGGCACAAAAACAGCATCGCTCAATCGTGCGCGTCGGGCCGAACTCAACAACTTGATCGCGCAACACGCGCCTGAGGCGAATCAGAAGCCTGTTTTCAGAGATTTCATCATTCACGCCGTGAGTGACAGACTTTACCCTCTCAGTCTTCGACGCAAGGTTCAAAGACGGCTGCGCAGCGTGAGCGGTGCTCCATTCGGTATTCGAGGGGACGGGCTGATAATGCAAGAGGCTGCGATCCTGTTCGCCCACTATGGCAATTGTCAAATGAGCGCGGCAGAGATCAGGTTGGACGGAGAGGAAGCGGAGCTAGGCTTCGATTGTTCGCTTGGGATACGCAAAGTGACGAAGACAAAGAAATTTGTGAGACTTGAATTCGAGAAGCCCCTTCAAGTGGGACAGATCTGCAAGATCGTACTCAACAACCCTCGCCAGAGCGCGGTGTATTTTCAGTCCGCGCATTGGCGCGAAGAGCCGTGAAGCGTTGTTTTTAAGTGCATCCTCGCCTCGTCGAGGACCAATCGATTTAACGGCCAGATTCAAACGGATAGAAAGCCTGCTATCTTTGTGATGGCAATTCTGCTGACACGCCGCACGGCATCAGCAGAATTTGACCCATTATGTGATCCGAATATGCATTGGTCGAACGATCGCAATATTGAATCGCGCGGCAAAGGCTCAACTTCAAAAACATCAAGAGCAGCGGAATGCACTCGCCCGTTTCTTAGTCCCTCAACGAGAGCATTCTCGATAATGACTGGTCCGCGTGCAACATTGACCACGCGCACGCCTGGTCGGAGTAGTGGCAGCAAATCAGCATTGAACATGCCATTTGTTTCCGGAGTCAGCGGGCACGTGAATATCAAGAAATCGGCCTTGCCGATCTGCTCAGGCCAAGTCGCAGGCGTTACTGGCAGCCCCGGAACTTCTTTGAAGAAGGGATCATAAACTATCACTTCGCTGCCGCAGGCGAGAATTCGTTTGGCTGTCTGTCGACCAATATCTCCAAATCCTACGATGGCAACGGTTCGGCCAGTCATGCTGATGCCGCTTGGCTTCGGCCATCCATGCCTTTGCCGGATCGCGCGGTCGATTTCATAAGTCGATCTCGCCAGGCCGAGTGTGTAAGTCAGTGCGACATCGGCGACTTCTGCGCCAAACACACCTGGTGTATTTTCAACCGGTATTTGAGCTGCTTGGAATGCTTCGAAGTCGACATTATCAACTCCGACTCCCCATTTTACGGCGGCTTTCAACTTACCTCTTGCGCCAGCCTCAACGACAGTCCGAGATGCTGGGTCATCGCCAATAATCCAGCCATCATAATCTGGTAAGATATCGATCAATTCCGCTTCGCTTAACACCTGTGATGTTTTTGCCGCGACGCAGGCTAACCCGCTTGCAGCGAAGTCAGCTTCGAATTCATTTATCAACCCTAGCATGGGAGGACATGTGACCAAAATACGCGGTGTCGTCATGATTATCCCTTTGGCAGCACTTCGCCAGCGGCAACGCGCTTGAGAAGAGATTCAGCGATGAACCAATCTGCTGGTTCATCTATATCAACGGCTTCAAGTTTTGGGGTTGGGAAGAGCAAGGGTCGTTCCCCAATGCGAGCCTTTGTTTTTTGAAAGCTCTCTGGTGTGAACAGATAACAGACCGAGTTTTCTTCCATATACGCGGGCAAATCCTGCGTCCTAATCAGGTTATCTGGGTCATGGTTGATCGGCTCACCGGATGCGGTGTAGAAGCGGGTGTGCATCTCATTGACGGTAAACAGAGAATCAGCCGTTCCGGCGTCGATGACCTTTGTAAATGCTGCCAGAAGTTCCGAGACAGTATCGGATCGCAACAGCGGGTTAGTCGTATGCGTCATCAGGAAATAGTCAGACTCAATGTTCGCCAAATCATCTGCCAAGACCAGGTTCATAGAAACGAAATCACCGCAAAGCTCGGCCTTACGATCGCGAATAAGGATCCGTCCATCGTAATCGCCGTCAATTAGTCCATTTTCGCCGAGGATTTCGCGCGCGTCAGTGTTGATAACCACCTGATCTATTTGAGCCACATCTAGCAGGGTGTTTAGAATCCAACGAAACAATGGTTGTCCCGCTATCAGACGAAAATTCTTAGACTTAACGCGTGCGCTATGTGCCTTCATGGGCAGCAAGGCCGTTAGACGTTTTCCGTTAATCATTTCTGTGAAACTCGTATTCTTTCTGTCCTGCTCGACCTAGCGGCGAGACGATTGTGTTTGGCCAAGCGAAACACCCGTAGACGAAGATTTTTTGCGATGTTTCGTCTTTGGGTAGTAATATTCTTCTTTCTGAGCGCGAGACAGGCTGCGGTGCTCATTGTGTCCCCTATAAGTGCCCCAGAACTGCATGAATCGAAAGCCGAAAATTCCGATGACCTCTTTCAAAAACGCTTTCTGGCGAACCGCATGTCGCAGATCGGCAAAAATGCCGGAAGCCAGACATCGCGCGAAGTCAACGAGGCTGAAGTGCACTTCTGGCATGATGTCTCTCATTGTGAGAGCTTCGCGATAGTATCTGCGATGGACTTGCTGAAGGGTCTCTTCGTGAATGTGGGTGACCGATGCGTCCGCAACATATCCGATTTGTCCCCCCTGATTGTGAAGGGCTTTTGCCAGGACCATGTCCTCCAAGCCTGTTACCGTCTCGTCAAAACGGTACTTCGCCCAAACCGCGCGCGTAATCGCGCTGTTCGCATTGTTACAAAAGAAGCCTTCCTGTTGAAGTTCAGACTCTTCTCCAAAATAGTGGGCGAAAACCTCATGCTCAGAAAAACGAGTGATGTTCTCTAGACCCTCTTGGCGCCCATAAACAAAATCGCATTTTTTTGATCGCAGCGGCGCGATCAACGTACTTAGCCAAGCTGTGCCTTTCGGGATGCAATGTGCAGAAATGAACACGAGTATGTCCCCCAATGCACCTTCGCATCCTATGTTAAGCGATCGCCCGAAAGTGAACTCAGATTTCTCGATATGGAAGATCTGACATTTGTGAGCTTTGGCGATGTCCATCGTCCGGTCGGTGGATCCGGAATCGACCAATACTAGCTCGAGGTCGATATCCTCCCCCAACTCCTGATGAGCGCATGCAGATAGCGCGTCGTCGAGCCACTTTTCTTCGTTCAAAGCGCGCACGATGACGCTCACAGTCACGTTCTTCACAGCATTGTCGCCTTCGGTCCTGTAGGTGATTGACCTTCGTATCAGTGGTGAAATGGAAGAACAATACTCTTGCGGTTCAATCGGTGTTTCGGGCTCAACGAATTGACCTGAAAATCCTCAGTGCAGATAGATTTGCAGTAGGCGTTCTTAGATGCGTTGACACTCCAAACAGACTGGTGCAGCAGGTCTGAAATGTCGGATGCATGCGACAATGTGTTTCGGAGAGGCGTTGCGTATGAATAGTCAGCAATCAGAACCGGTTGCGAAGCGGAACGTAGGACCCCGAACGTACCAACCTTATGACAGATTTTCCGATGGCCCGATTTTGGCGATCAAAAGGTTTATAGCAGAGATCGCACGTCATCGGTCTCATATTTCCACTGTTTTCATTGATGATTTCAAAGCGGGTTATCGCGGAACAGCACTTGGCGTATTCTGGAATTTTGTACTGCCTCTGGTGCCCGTTTCAGTTTACATTCTACTCGTTAATTTGCGTGTGTTCCCGACATTTGAAGGCATGAACCCCGCCTTGTATATCGGTTTCAACGTCACCATGTGGGTCTTGTTCACTGGTATGATCACGCGCCCGATTCAGGTCGTGAAGTCTCGCAATGCTGAAACCATGATGACGGCCTTGCCGATGTCTGCGGCGATTGTCGCTTCCTTTGCACAACTTTGTTTTGACACCCTTGTCAGGGGCGCTTTGGTGGTCCTTCTGGTCGTCGTGTTCGGGCAATGGCCGAATGTGGCTCCTTTCGATTTGTTACTGGCTCTAATGTTCGCAACGATGTTTTGCTTCTCAATCGGATTGATGCTCTCAATCCTGAGCATGATATTTTCCGATATTGCTCGTCTCGTCGCAATTCTTCTCCAGTACGGCATATTTGTCAGCGGCGTTATCTTCCCAGTTTCCACGATGGGGCCACTCGCGGTTCTCGAAACAACCAATCCTTTTAATGTCATCATCAGTGCGAGCAGAGATGCAATTTTTGCAGGCGGTTATGCGCATACTCCGGAGTTGCTTGTATGGACCGGCGTATCGTCATTCCTGATGCTGGTGAGCATCAACTTTTTCTACATCATGGAACATCGCATTAGAGGGGTGGTATGAGCAAGGTCACCCCACTCTCTGTTGATGCAGATATCGTACTGCAGGTTAAGTCTCTGGGCCGGGTTTACGCCCGCAGTCGCAAGGCGACACGCAAACGTTTAGCTGGAATGGCGCTTCGCGCGCTGTTTTCCATTCGCCCAAAACCGGTTTCTGAGCTGCAGCCGTCGGAGTTCTGGGCGGTCGAAAATGTTTCATTCGATCTCACTCGCGGCCAAGCGCTGGGTGTGATCGGTCTGAATGGTTCTGGTAAAACCACGCTCCTGCGTTTGCTCGCAGGGCAGCTTGTACCGGATAGGGGCGAAATCTGGGTCAATGGTAGCTCAGCCGCGATGATCGATTTGCAGGCTGGTTTTCAGTCTGCAGCTTCCGGGCGCGAGAATGTGGTATTGCGGGCAGCAGCGCTCGGATTCACAAGAGCTCAAACCAGAGAAAAGTTTGACGCAATTTTGGAGTTTTCCGGACTGGGCGATGCGATTGACGCGCCCATAGCCTCTTACTCGGCGGGTATGAAAATGCGCTTGGCGTTTTCTATCATGATCAATGTGTCTCCCGATGTGCTTTTCATTGATGAAGTGCTTGCAGTTGGCGATTTTCAGTTTCGACAAAAGTGCCTTGCAAAAATCCGAGAAATGCGGGCCAAGAGTGCTTTCGTTCTCGTCTCGCACTCGATGCATGATATCGAGCGCTTTTGTGACCGAGTAATCGTCATGCATAAAGGCAAGCCATATTTTGAGGGAGCGCCTGCCGAGGCCATCGAGATCTATGAAAGCCTCAGCGCGGATCAACCAGCCTTGGAAACGCCGCAACAATTGGCCCGCTCGATGGGGCCCATCTTCGAGAACGAACACGCAATTGATGATGTGAAGTATTATTGGAGCGACGTGCAGGGCGCGCGCATTCAGCAAGTCGAATTCCGTCAGCCCTTCAAGCTCAATCTTTCGTTCAAGTGCCTCATCGATGCGCGTTCCTTGACGATTGGCGTGCCGATTTGGAATGCTAACGCTCAATACCTGACCGGACTTTCAACACAAATCACTTCAGAATCCTATTCTGTAAAAGCGGGCGAGTATTTGCAGTTGAGTATCGAGGTTGACGGAGGCCTCTTGAATCCGGGCGTATTAAAATCGATGATAGCAATCAAGGACGGACCCGAGTACATTTTTCGAAAGTTGAATGAAGACTTGGTGATCGCGGCGGCCAAACATCCAACATGGGGAGCGGTTACCGTTCCGCACAAATGGGTTCGCCATGTTGACTAATCGTCGCTCGAGCGGGCTTGTTGCGGAGATGAAGACTCAGTAATGCGGCGTCCGTTCAAGATTGCATTGGTGGGTTATGGAAAGATAGCCAAGGACCAGCACATTCCCTGTATCGAAGCAAATGCGGATTTCGAGCTCGTGTGTGTTGTTAGCCAAAGCGTCCGGAACGCAGAGGTGCCAGTCTTTCAGACTCTGCATGATGCGTTTGAGAGCGCTGTTGAAATCGATGCAGTCATACTATGTACGCCACCGAGTGTTCGGGTTGAACTGGCGCTTCTGGCGTTTCAGAACGGCTGTGCGGTCATGTTGGAGAAGCCGCCAGCAATATCTGTGGCACTGACCAAAGAAATCGCCAGTTTCGCGAATGAGTACGGACAAGTCGTTTTCGCCACCTGGCATTCTCGCTATGCTGCCATGGTCGAAGAAGCCGCTAGTTGGCTGAAAAGCCGCAAAATGAAAGGCGCGCGCATCATCTGGCACGAGAGTGTGCACAAGTGGCACCCGGGACAGACATGGCTGTGGGAAAAAGGTGCTTTCGGCGTTTTTGATATGGGAATAAATGCGCTCTCCATCCTAACATATATCCATCCAGCAGATTATCGCGTGACGAGCGCACATTTTGAAATACCGCAGAATCAAAACGCACCTGTTGCCGTTCAGATGCAACTTGAATCAGAGCCAGGTGTTTTTGTCGATATAAGCTTGGACTTTTTAGCGGGCGATGACGAAGTGTGGACTATCGAGATCGAAACTGATGATGGGAAAAGGGCGAAATTGTTTGATGGCGGTGCGGGTTTCGTAGACTCGGCGGGCCCATCTCGCTCATTCGCCAATTTGGAATACCAAAGATTGTATGAACGTTTTTCTCAGCTGCTGACTAATCGCGCGTGTGATTTGGATGTGCAGCCTTTGGAAATTGTCGAGCAGGCCTTTCAGCAAGCAACGCACCATTTGGTGGCAAACCTGGACTTTGATTGAGCCGATCCGTTCAGTTCGAATGGGTTCCAACGCCGGTCTGCCCAACCTCAATAAATAAGTCATCGATTGTGCTCTCCCCGATGTCCGGATCAAATCGAATGGTTGTGCCAGCATATTGTGTTGGCAATACAAGCTCGATCAACCTATCCGGTTCAATCTTGTCGAAAAAATTCACCGACATTCCTTCGCGGATGTTACCATCAGCGTCGACCGGCAGGAATAACTGACTGACGGATGATGACGATGTGGAGAAGCGAATTCGAATGCAGGGTTGCATCGTTCCGCCCAAGAGACGCACGTACAGTTTGGGGTCTTTTAAGGTGGTGAACTGGTTTGGGTTGGTGCTTGGTTCCATTTTTGCGAATCGAACATCGGCGAGCTCAACGGAGCGATACTGGCAGGTGCGAGCTGCATCCTCATTGGCATCGATCAAACCCATTCCAAGCGGGCTATTCCAAGAGTAATTTTGCGAAACCAAACGCGGAATGAGCCGCCTTTCTACGCTGTTCACGAGCAAATATGCAGGCCGGGCAGCGATGGCTTGACGCATACTATCGGGATCGGGGTGATTGAGGTCGAAAAACTGCCCGTCGGGGAACAGAGTTTTCAACGGCCCGATGATCCGTTTGTAAAATGAATCATGGACAATAACGCTGCCTCGAACACCGTTTCCAACTTCTTCAGGAAAGACATTTTCCCAGTAGTCAGGGTAAGACTCGGTGGTTTCTTGAATAGGAAGACGAAGCATTCCCGTGCGGAGGTCTGTATCGACCGGCAACAATGTACCAGATCCAGGCTGCGGATGCCCGATGTCCTTGTCCAGCCACATAGATGCTATCTGCCTGAGAGCGAGTGATCCGCCTAACTCATTCCAATGCGTGTCGGTTCTATAGTAGAGACTCATATCGGCCGTTGAGTGCTGCAAGGCTTCGAAATGGTCCAATAGCCCTGCGCCACTTGCTTTCGCATACTGTCGCCAAGCTCTCGCATTGTTTAACTTGCAGCCCGCGGCAATTGTCGCGCGCGGTCCAAGAGACGACTCAGCGACAGTGGACTTGTCTGGCGAAACCGAAAACAGAAAGTTGGTGCCTGAAGCAGCCGCGATATGGGAGAAAGCTTCAGTCTTATCGATGGCCCACCTGATTCGCCTAGGTTCAGTGCACTTACCATTCTCGAAGCCGGGCAGGTAGAACAACCAATTGTCTTCTCCGGATATTACCTGATCCGTTTTGATGAAGCCAAAAACGCCATAGTCAAACCAATTTTTTGTTCGAATGGCATGCATACCAACCGGGGAGTTCAATAAAGCGCGATCAATAACATCGTCTCGGTAGGTCCGGTCAGTTTCTATCAATTTTGCGAGATCAATGTCTGCAAGGATTACGGTGTTTTCCGCATCTTGATCATATCCAAAGCCGAGCAAGCTCATGGCGGGTGCCAGAAGGAAGGTCGCGAAAACCAGTGCTGTCAGGGAGTCAACGATACGCATTCAGAACCTGAAGTACAAAAATGGAGAGAAAGTTTGAGGCAGAACGTAGATGCTGCAGAGAACCGCAAATGTTGCAATCCAGCCGAATCTGACGAACCGCATGGTGGTGTTTGCTGAGACCTTTCCCAGAATAGTGCCCAGCGGCCGTACTTGTCCCTGCATCAGAATTAGAATGCTCGCGCCGATCATTGTTACGATTGCAATCGGCGTCGTGGCCAACACCAATTCAGAAGGTAATGTCCAGGCGCGATCCGCGAAAGGCTGGATCATGGCAGATGCAAAACTCAGGAATGTCCCGAAATCTGGTGCTCTAAAGAGAACCCAGCCAAAGATCACACATGGTAGGAGGTAGAACAATCGCAGCGTTGGGTTATTCACGCCAGCTGCTTTGCCTTTGAAGGCAATCCTCTCCGCGATCAGGAACGCTCCATGCCACACGCCCCACAATACAAATGTCCACTGCGCGCCATGCCACAGGCCCGTCAACAAGAATACCAGCATCAGATTGATATATGTCCGACTCACTGAGATGCGATTACCCCCGAGTGGAATGTAGAGATAATCCCGGAACCATGTTGACAGCGAAATGTGCCATCGACGCCAAAATTCTGTGAAAGTCGACGCAGCATAGGGATGATTAAAGTTTTCCAGAAAACGGATGCCGAACATCATGCCTAGACCAATGGCCATATCGGAATATCCTGAAAAGTCGTAATAAATTTGGATACTATATGCGATCGCGCCCAACCACGCTGCGGCAAAAGTCATTTCTCCAGCCGGAAGAGCGAAGGCAGCGTCTGCAACGATCGCAGCGGTATCTGCGATGATGACTTTTTTGCCGAGGCCGAGCAAAAATCTTGCGGCGCCCGCGGAAAACAAGTCGACGGAACTCTCACCATGGTGAAAATCATCAGCTACGTCTCTGTAACGAACGATTGGCCCGGCGATTAGTTGCGGGAAGAAAGACTGATAAGCGCCATAAGTGATAACGTTCCGTTCGGGCTCAACATCGCGTCGCCAAACATCTACCAAATAGGAAATTCCCTGAAACGTGTAGAACGAGATCCCGATCGGCAGAGCAATCGACTGAGCAAAAGTCTTGAATGAGTCGGAACCACCGAATTGAATCAGACTCCCAGCAAAGTAGGTATACTTAAAGAAAGCCAATAGCGCCAAATTCAGGCTGATAAAAGCGAGGATCACGGGCTTTCGCGCCCCGGGTCTGATCACAAGACCACCAGCGTAATTGAGTAAGATGCTAATGATGAGAACGAACGTGTACGCGCCTGACGACCAATAGAAGAAAACAAGACTGAGCAGCAAGCTGACGAACGCGAACAATGGCGTCCGTCGGACGCATAAACCGAGGATCAGCGCAAACGGCAGAAAAACGTATAAAAAAGACTGATCCGAAAATACCAAGCTGTGTCCCTAGAATAGGCGACTTTACTATGCGCATCGCATCTCTTGGATCAACCGGGAAACTGCTCTGTGTTTTGCGTGTTCATACACCTTGAGCACAAGATGATTTCTCACGATATTTACTTACTCAGAAGCTTCTGACGCGTCAGATTTCGTCGCGCGGTCAGAGGTTTTCCGCGCTTTGGGCTAGGCCGGCTTTTTGACAACCCGATAAACACAAGTCCGCCAGCTCGCGCCGACGCGCGAGACAAAATCTGATTTGTCCATTTCTGCGTCGACATATTCTTGGACTTCAGGCCAATCCGGGGAAGCATAGTCGTCGAAGATGACGAAGCCACCGAGTTTTACGTTGCGAACATAGTTTTCGAAATCTGTTTTGACACCCGCATAGGAGTGATCGCCATCAATGATCAGAAGATCATATTCTTGCGTTGCGGCCGCTTCAACTGCTTCCTGGTCTGTGCTCAGATGTTTGATCAGCGTAACTTGTTCATCGGTCACGCCGACCCGCGTCAAATTACGGCGGAGCGTGGGCTCGTCGACTTTCTGACCGGTTAGAATGTCAACTTGGCTGGAGTTGTAATATCCTTCCAGAGGATCCAACAGAGTCAGATGAATGTCGTCGAAATGTCCGACCATCGCATCATACATAATTGCTGCGCCGGTGCCGAACAGGGTTCCGATTTCTAGAATATTCGCGGAATTCCCTTTGATCGCGCGCGCAACCAGTGTTCGGAGCAAAATATCCTCAATAGAAGTCGCGAGACGGCCATCCAATTGCTCTTCAAGCATACAGGCCCGGTTTGCCATATAGCCAAGCGTTGACCGAGCGATTGGTACGGATAGACGCTTGCGCCATTCGCTATCCAGAACAGCATAATGTTCGTTTCGAAGGCGGCGATTAAAGTGTTGATACCAGGCAGAATTATTAAACTGAGCCCATTTGTCGATGTCCCCAGATTTGACCTCTAAAGATTTCATACTGGTTTTCAGATCCTCAAACCGGGCTGTCACAAGTTCCAGTTGATCGAGTCTTTGGCTATAGTGCATTGTTTCCGTGTCGAATCTGACTGTCAGATCGCTGACGGTCGTGCCGACGCGGTCTTGCGCATTTCTCGCTTCACTGATCTTGCTCGACAGAGCCGCCAACTCCGCATCCGCGCGCGCCACCTTGTGCTGAATCTCTGCCAGTTCTGAAGTTTTTGCATGCTCGATCGCCTGCAGACTGTTCAATTCGTCTGAAACCTTCTGGATGTCGGGACGAACGGAGCGATCTATTTCGGTCCGGAAACGCTCGATTATCGCCGATTGACTGCCAGCTTGAATGAGTGCTCTTCCGCTCCTTAGGCTCTCTTTTAGATCCGCCAATTCGCGGTTCTGATTGCCTAACTGAATGTGCAGCGTTTCCGCATGAGCGTGGGCACGAAAGGCGATGTAAAGTAGGGCCAGCACAATAACCGAGCCTGCTAAGATGGTGAAGTAACGAAATAGATCGCTGACCAGGCCAAACTCTGGCAATGCTGCGAGACCAAATGCGGCGACGATGCCCAGCGCAGGTATCGTCCAGGATTTGTTGCTCCAGGCGTGAACAGCCGCGCGCTTGAAAAAGCGGAGCAGGCTATAAAGTCGCGGGGACGCCTTGTGTACGTTTCGGGCCATCTGAACATAAGCGCTCAATTCTTCTGGCTTGTTTTCGAGTTCACTGGAAGGCGTAATTTGTTTAAGCATGAGAGGTTTGCTTTCGGATACTTTTACACGTGCAGTTTGTGGCGAGTCTGCAATCGATTGAGTGCGCTCTGTTGTGTTTGAGCTTTGTGCGGGCGTCTCTGTCTTTGCCACAACTTGTGGAGTTCGGAAACTTAAGAGTTGGTCAAATGCTTTTTTTACTGGACCAAACCCGGGGTCGGTTTTGAATGCTAAAATATTTCCCCAAGCGTTTTCTGAGATGTTACATTCGGGATACTTATGAATACACTTCCAATCGTGAGATATGCCATATCTGATGATTGGGTGCCATTCACTGATATAAACGGAATATCCTTTGTCGCGTAGGAAATCCGCAACGAACTTCCAGTCATGCCCGAGACGCAGTGTTTTCGCATCCTCAAACTCACATTCAATCACTTCAGGCTTGAGTGAGTTCCAAGGCACGCCTTTGAGTACCGAAAGGTCAAATCCTTCGACGTCTATTTTTAGAAAATCAACGCGGGTCAGATTCCGCGTGCGAATAATATCCGCCACAGTCGTGACGTCGACCCGGTCGGAAACCTGATGCGTATCGCGGAAAGCATGAAGACCCGATATTCCGGTACTTTCTGGAGAGGTGAAGAAACTCACGCCTTCTGCTGGCTTATCGCTAACGGCGCGCGGATCAATGGTCACAGCGTTAGACGATTTGAACCGCTCGACCAATTTGGCTCGATTCTTCGCGTCCGGTTCAAAACAGTGAATGCTCCAACCATGATCATGGAAGTATTGGGCCGAGGTGCCAATATGTGCACCAACATCAAGCATGATGTGACGAGTGCCTCGTCGCTCTTTCATAAGTTCCGCGACAACTGCTGTCTCATCGAGCCGGGCATGTTGCTCGCGCGGCAAAACGGATGCCGATGAAATCTCAGCAGCTTGCTTGCTGAACTCTGGTAATGGTTTCATTGCCAACGCGTCCGCCAGATCCATCCTTGGAAAAAGCTCCAGCTTTCCACCAGCAGTCGCATTCACGATTTCGCGCCCCTCTTCTTCGAATGCAGCCTTGGCGAGCTTGTACATTTCTTCCATCATGTCGACGTCAGCAGCCTGCCATTTCTTTCCCTGAAAATAACGGCTGTCGAAATGGTTTTCGTCCTTGGCGTCGCTGAGGATGACTTCGCCTTCTTTTACACCCTTGGCTTGCTTGTACGAGTGATCAAAGCCAATCATGATGGCACGCTTATAGCCCAGCCCGAATGCAATGTGCATATTGTAAAATGTCACGGTGTGACGCCACGAGGCATTTTTGAAAATGTCCTTTGAAAACGCGGCGTGGCCGACGGCATCGATGAAGTAAGTATCGTCTCCTTCATTCAGACAGTAAGAGGACCAATAGGGTAGTATTTTTGGTATCCCTTCAATCTGATTGATATTGTGAGAGCTTTGCTCGGCGACCAGATAGTTCACCACTGTGTAATAGGTTGCATACTCAGCAAGCTTGGGGTCCAGAAACGCATTGTTCGAGATAATGACGTCATGACCTTTAAGCAGATCGAGATCGACTTTTTTCAGGCTCGGCCCATTGCCGACAATAACGCAGACATCAGATTTTCGATTGGCAATCGTGTTGCGAAGAAAGGCGTGACTTTTCTGAACCTGTTTATTTTTCCATTTTTGGTCGAACGCCCATCGTTTCGGGCCCACCGTATACATGACGTGACTCGGCTCTGACTCTTGGTAAAGAGGCACTTCCTTGCATGGCGTCGATGGTTTGATTTTGCGGGCTCGCAATTCGCGCAGCGTATCGCCCTTACCTTTCTGGGAAGAGTTTGCTTGCAGGTCGCCGTAAATGAGGTGGCTTGTATTATAGTCTCGCAGAAGCTTATCGTAGATGCTTTCGAGTTTGTTCGAATCGCCGACTTCGCTATTGTCAGCATTCGAAAGGACCCCATCGAAACCGTCGCAGAGGAACTCTGCATAGCGTCTCAACCAGATATGATTGACGTAACCGAAATGTCCCATCAACATTTCGCAGACCTCGTGATAGCTTTTCCCGCGTTGTCCGAACGTTTTGTTGCTTTCATGATAGCGCGCGAGCGCCAGGTCTTCATCCAGAAATGCGAATTTGATCCCGGCCTTCATGCAGCGGATCCAATATTCATAGTCCATGCAATAGTGGAGGTTGCCGTTTAGGTCACCCATGCGCTCAATTACGCTTCGTTTCATGAACAACGCGGGCTGAAGGATTCCATCCTCCTGCTGAAGGCGCCAGCGCAAACTTGCAGGGTCTTTGTTTATATAGACGTCTCTAAGCTTTTTACCGTCTTCGGCGATAAAAATACCTGTCCCGTAGACAATATCAGGGGTGTCAGGTTGATTGAAACGATCGATGACCCGCTTGAACACATCAGGGTGGGCGAACACGTCGTCTGAGTTTAACCAGGCGATAATGTCCCCGTTAGCTCGCGAAAACCCCTTGTTCAGAGCATCAGATTGACCGTCGTCCGGCTCCTCAAACAAGGTAACATGATCGTAAGCGCGCGCGATCTTTCGGCTCCCATCTGTAGAGCCAGGGTCAAACACAAGATGCTCGATTGCGCTGTAGGACTGATCCCGAACCGACCTAAGACACTCGTCCAGATAGTCAGCTTGATTGTAGCTCGTTGTGACGACGGAAATCGTTTTCATTTGGCGACGGCTTTCTGCTGGCCCCTCGATACTCATTGCCTCTTCGGGAGGCGATGCGAAACCGCCTTTCCTCAGTAAGCCGTTTACTCTCGAAGCTCGCTCTCGGTTCAATGGCAACTGATTGAAGAACCTACCAGTATTTTTCCAGTTAGCCTTCTCAAACCGGTCCGGATAGTCGACGCTGAGTTCCGCACACCCAATCAGGAAGTCGATCAAAAAGCCATTGATGACTGTGTTTTCGGGAATTTTGACAATATCTTCCGGCTGGAATGCCCCTGACTGGAGTAAATCGGCCAACATCGCAATGTATGGGTGGCTAAAATAGAGCGCGTCTCGAGCCCTTGCGTCCGCCATGAAATCGCTTTCACCTGCTTTTTCGCCCAGCTTAGCGCGTTTTTCGTCCTGCGTTTCCGTGCGGTGGCAAACCAACGGTCGGCCGATCAGCTGGACGGGGCGATCGTGAAAGGCCTTCACCATTGCGCCCAATTGAGGATACATGGTTCCAAAAAATTTCGAGGCATCGATTTTTTTGAACGGCTCTCGTCGAAAGATGTTCACCGAGATGAACCCAATGACACTGATAAAGCCGAACTTTAGACAAAACTCACGAAGGCCAGCGAACACCTGATCAGATCCATCTAGGCGCATCCAATTGTCTGAGAGCAGTTTAGAGAGGTCCTTGGAGCGACGCGTCCGGTTCAGTACGAACATGTCATATTGGCCGGCTCTTAGGCGCGCGATGATATCTTCCAACGCGTCTTCCGGTTCGAGAAAATCGTCATCGCCGAAGATCCAAAGATACTCGCCCTTGGCGTCGTCTGAGCTGAATATCAGATTTTGCTCTAGTCCGATGTTTCGTTCATATCGTTTATACTTCAGGAACGAGTATTTCTGCGCCAGGTCGCTGACAAAGGCCAGAGAATTGTTAGGTGAGGCATCATCTGCAACGATGATTTCGATTTCATTTTCGAACCGCCCAACAATACGCTGCACAAAACTGTCAATTGCCTGGGCCAGTGTGTCAGGCCGGTCATAAGCTGGAATTACGATACTAAGCAGCATGTCACAATCTACTAACTATCCTGAGCGTGTGCCAGAATACCTTTCCCCTAAAACCCGCTTGGGGGCTCCGATTTCGATAAATCCTAAACGTTCTAACTTCGCATTAAGCCACCGTATAAAGCCGAGCAAAGTTTGAAAACAACCGCTTCCTTCATTCCTGCTATGACATTCAGACTTTGACGTAAGACTAAATATGAGCATCAGCGCCAAATAGCACGATGTTTCTCGTGTTGGTTGAAAATTCCGAATTTGCTCTACGCGACGCGCCGAGCGCCAATTTTCAGAGACACACTCTGTGCGACTTGGCGAAGATCATCGAGGGCGGGTGAAATGGTTTTCCATCCATGCATAATGGGGTCGGGATTGGACGCAATATCGGTTGTGAATCGCAAAGGCTCCGAAAAAACTTGCGCAACGGGTTCGACATCAGGCCTCATACTTACGGCATTCCTGTACATCTCATATCGATTTAGCCAGAACGCTGACGGATTTTCAGAGATGTACATATCGATAGCATGATACATTACGCCCCCTGGCTTCAGGATCCGGATACAATCGTCAAAAAAATTCTGAAATTCTTTGTCCTCAACGTGTTCAACAACAGAAATCGAGAACAGGACATCGAAGCTTTCATCTGCCAATGAAGGGTCAAACGTACCAACCATGGTGCGAATATTCTCGACACCAGGGATTACGATTTCGGACTCGGGTCCATTGTCGGCGCCTTCAAACGGTTCGATGTTGAAGCACTGATTGTTCGGAGCGAGCTGGGGCAGGATGCGAGATTCCCCACCACCAATTTCAGCAACTTGTTTGCCAGACAGTTCGCGAAGGTAGGCATAAATTGCCATATCCTGCATAGTTTTTAGCTGAAAGCTGATCTTGCCAGCGAGTTCTTTATCCCAGCCCGCATCCATAGCGTGCCAAATTTCAGGTTTTCTGACGAAGTCGAACATTGTCTGCAGCCCTATTTATTCAAGCGTCTGTGGTGCACAACAAACCCAAATTTGCAACCGCGTTTCATCGATTTTTGCCATTCGCAAAATCTGCGAGCGAAAACGCAGTTACACAATGGTACAGCATGCTCGCTGGCACCTCATTAGAAATTGCTCGCGTGTTTTCGTCTATTTCATCCATCCAGCCGCCTATCGGTCCGAAGTCTAGATAGTTTTCGAAGATGATCTCTAGCAAACTGGTGTTTTGCTCTGGCAGCACCAGATCTGGATGTAAGAGATATGCTCGAAATCGTTCGAGTTGATGCCACAATCTGCTGCTTGCCGTCATGACGGTGCCATTGGCACGCAAGGCGTTGAACACGATGGATGTTTTCGGGTTGAGCCCTGTTTTGTCAGCGCGGCGGATCAATCGACGACGCCAGCTAAGCGTATCGTGACCCGTCGCTTGCTCGTATTCATAGAGCAATGTTGCCCACTCATAATGATGTCCCGGTTCGAACACGGTTTCTGCTTCGCTTGTTTCCAGTTTCCAGTCCTCGGTGAAGAACTCCGCCATGACATCGGTGCCCGGATTAAAGAAGCGCGTTTCAAACAAGCGAACGATTTCAGCGGCATAGCTTAGAGATTTCCCGCATCCAGTCGCGCCGTGATAGGCCAACGCCGCCTCCAACAAATGCATGTGTGAATTTGCTCGACGCGGCAGCGTGGCGGGCTTGGATTCGAACCAACCGCCATTTTGGTGATCTTTCAGTTCAGAATTTATGAAAGACAACGCATCATCGGCGACTTTTAGCGCGCGCGGATTACCGGTTGCTTTGTAAGCCGCCGCACCCGCGAGGATGATGAAGGCGTGATCATACAAGTCACGCTTGTCATTCACGGGCATTCCATTTTGGGTTACAAGATGCACCCAGCCGCCGTCTGGATGTCGTAGGTCAGAATCAATGTGCTTGATGCCCTTTTCTACCAGTTGGCGGGCAACTTTGAGTTGGGGCCATCCCATCTCGATTGCCTTAGAAAAGCTGAATACCTGCCTCGCCTGCACCCGAACGCGCCGGTTGACGGCTGAGTCCGGCACTCCGTTCAAGTCCAGTCGTTCAACAAACCCGCCGTGTTTCTCATCCCAACCCTTTTGTGACCAGACATCGAACGCTTGCCAAAGCCAATCTCGAGCGCGGGCTCGAAGGTTTGCTGAAAGGCCCAATGCCGCGCGATGATCCTGTGCAGCTTTGCCCAGTTCTTTGACGGCCGCATCGTGATCCATCGGTGTGATCATGACTTCGTTTTGCGTCGCGACGACCACCAAATCAGAGACGCCATTCACCGATACGGTAGGGCCTTCTGATCGAACGTAAGACCCAGTAGAGTTTTGAAGGTGAACCGGGCCGCTAGTATAGTTTTCGCTGTCTGACCCAGTCAACAAGTCGTGAAGCGCGCGATACCCCCCGACATCACTCCATCCCATGCTCACGGGCACCGTTTGGACAGCTTCTGAATGTTCCATAACGGCATAGTCTATTGAGATGCTTGGCGTTGCGCCAAACTCTGCGGGGTCGAGGTGAATTGTGTTGCCGGTTTTGCCAGCGATAGCCTTTCGCGTGCCCAAGAGCACGTCGGGGGCATGAGTTTCCAGGGCATTCAGCATAACGCGGGCTTGAAACAGAAAAATTCCGGCATTCCAGAAATATCCACCCATTTCGAGATAGGTCTGTGCCGTCTTGAAATCGGGTTTTTCTACGAATTCTTCGACTGTGAGAACCCTGGAGACGCGTTTCGCGTCGGCGGCTTTTATGTACCCGTAGCCTGTCGCCGGATGGGTAGGCTCAATGCCAAATGTGACGATCGCGCCTTGTTGGGCAGACTCAGCTGCAATGGCGATCGCATTGTGAAACGCCGCGACGTCTTGAATGTCATGGTCGGCGGGTAGAATGAGGATCAGGTCTTCCGGATCGTGAACCAAGCAAGCCGCCGCCACCGCAGGTGCGGAGTTGCGCCCCATCGGCTCAAGGATCTTCTTCAGATCGGGCAATTTACCTTTCAGCAGGCTCGCATGTTGTTTGGATCCGACAATCAGCGCAGGGCAGAACGCAACTGCGTCGTCGAACGAAGCTTCGAACCGCGCGGCTGTGTCCTCAATCATGCTATGCTTTGACGTCAGAGACAGAAATTGTTTTGGATGGTCTGGCGTAGAAAGTGGCCAGAGACGCGTTCCGGACCCACCGCAAAGAATGACGGGGTGAATGGTTTTTGTCATCAACTTTCCCAAATCGTGGCGGCCTGAATTCAGGTCCGATTCGTGGCCTCGTTATCCGCAATTTGCGTTCTAAGCACTCCTAAATCAAACCACTCCAATCGCAAGGCAGTCATGCACGTGAATGAGCCCGACTGGGATGCCATCCGTATCGACAATAAACAGCGCTGTGATTTTGAACTCACTGAGCATTGAAAGCGCTTCTGCTGCGAGGCCGTCTTCAGTGATCGTGTGCGGATCGCGTGTCATCATGTCTGCGGCGCAAACGCCCTCTATCGAGCCCTTAAGGGCGCGGCGGATGTCGCCATCTGTGATGATGCCAATCAATTTGTTGTTCTCGACGACACCGCAGCATCCGAAGCCGCCATCTGTAATAGCGCTGACAATCTCGGCAAAGGGGGCTTCGGGTGCGCAGAGGGGCATTTGCTTGTGATGCATCAGGTCGGTGACGCGTTTCAGCGCCGCGCCGAGTTTTCCGCCAGGATGGAAAGTGTGGAAGTCACGGGCGCTGAAGCCTTTCTCGCGCAGCAACGCCACGGCGAGCGCATCGCCAAGCGCCAGCATCTGCGTGGTCGATGTGGTAGGGGCTTTGGTGATGCCGCATGCTTCCGTTGATTTGGGCACCAGGAGCGCTGTGTTGGAAGATTCGGCCAGTGATGATCCTGCACCGGACGTCATGCCGATCAATGGAATGTCAAACCGGCCACAATAGCCGATAATGTCTCCGAGCTCAGGTGTTTCTCCCGAGTTGGAAAGCGCTAACACCACATCATCGTCAGAAATCATCCCGAGATCGCCGTGGCTCGCTTCGCCAGGGTGAACATACAAAGCGGGCGTTCCTGTGGAGGCAAACGTCGCAGCGATCTTGCGCGCAACATGTCCGGACTTGCCCATGCCAGTGACAATTGTTCGGCCTTTTGCGGCGACAATCGTTTCAACCGAAGAGTGGAAAGCGGCGCTTAGCGCGCTGCCTTCTTCTGCAAGGGCGTCGATAAGGGCGTCTATTCCAACGCGTTCGATTTCGAGAACTTCCAGCGCGGTTAGTCGAGGCGATGTCATTCCTGGCTGTCCTTTTGGCAAAAGCTGCGCTTCATCCCGCTCAGCAATACTGCGTCCAGCGTGGCTTAAACCATTCGGCAAACTGCGCTAGGCCCTCTTCTAGCCCAACGCTGGGGGCGTAATCCAGTTCTTGTCTCGCCCGATCAATGTCAGCCCAGGTTTTTTCAAGATCACCGCGCTGCATATCTTCAAACACTTTTTCGGCTTCGATCCCCATGCCGCGTTCCGTCATGTGGATAAGGTCCATGAGGGGCTCGGGACGATCATTCCCAAGATTATAGACCCGGTGTGGGACCGGTAGCGACAGGCCGCTGGCGGGGCGATCCAGAGCGGCGAGCGTGCCGCGAACAATATCTTCAATGAAAGTGAAATCCCGGCTCATCTTGCCATGATTGAACACTTTAATGGGGTCGCCTTTCAGAATCTTTTCCGCGAAGATCCAATAGGCCATATCCGGTCGTCCCCACGGTCCGTACACGGTAAAGAAACGCAAGCCGGTGAGTGAAAGCCCATAAAGCCGCGCATAGGATTGCGACATCAGCTCATTGGATTTTTTCGTCGCGCCGTAAAACGAAACCGGATCATCTGTTTGATCAGCCTCAGCAAATGGAATTTTGCTATTTCCGCCATATACTGAGGATGATGATGCATAGACCATATTGGACACGCCGAGCATCTTAGCGAGTTCAAGCATGGCGAAATGCCCCTCGAGATTCGCTTTGGTATAGGCGGCCGGGTTCTCCAGAGAATATCGCACCCCAGCTTGCGCGGCGAGATGCAGGATGGTCGTTGGTTTGCGCCCATTCAGAGCCGTTTGCATGGCGCTGAGCGATGACACATCAACCTGATGGAATGAAAAATCGCCAGTGCCGCATAGGTGTTCGAGTCGATCCTGTTTGAGGCGCGCCGTATAATAGGTGTTGAGATTATCGAACCCGATCACCGAGCGCCCTTGCGCCAACAGGGCCTGGGCGACGTGCGCGCCAATAAAGCCTGCAACTCCAGTGATTAGGACGGTCATGATATTCCTTCAGGCCAGTCATATGGCCGCAGAGCTGTGTCACATAGGGCGTTTGGCCTGTGACGAACATATAGTTGCTGCAAATTGACGAATGCTGAAGCCACCAGGCCTTGGAATTCACAGGCGCCTTGACTAGGAGCTAGAGGTCTAAACTGTACTCATCTGCAAAGGAACTGCCTTGAAAACGCTGATCGTCATACCTTCGCGCTATGCCTCGACCCGGTTTCCGCAAAAACCCTTGCATCCGATTGCTGGCCAAACGCTGCTCGCGCGGGTGGCGGCAGTGGCGCAGATTTGTTGCGAGCGTTCGGCCGAGGTTTCTTTTGTCGTCGCGACGGACCATCCGGCCATTGAAACGCACGCCCGCGAGATTGGCGTGCCTGTGGTGATGACAGATCCAGATCTCGCATCCGGAACCGATCGGGCGCTTGCGGCGGCCAACCAGGTCGCGCCGGAGGCAGAATTCATTGTAAATCTACAAGGCGATGCGCCATTCACGCCGCCTGACTATATTTCGGCGATTATCGAGGCTGGTCGAGAAACGGCGCTCGATGCGGTGACTCCAATTGTGCAAATGTCATGGGACGATTTGGACGAACTGCGCGAGCGCAAGCTTGAAACGCCGTTTTCCGGCACGACCTGTATCGTCAATGCCAGGGATGAAGCCTTGTGGTTCTCGAAAAACGTGATTCCGGCCATGCGCAAGGAAGATCAGCTTCGGGCGGCGGGCGATATGTCACCGGTTTGGCGACATATCGGATTATATGGCTATAAGCGCGGCGCCCTGGAAACCTTCGTTGGCCTCTCCGAAGGTCATTATGAGAATCTCGAAGGGCTCGAGCAATTGCGGTTTCTGGAAAATGGGTTGCGGATGCAAGCGGTGAAAGTCGCTGCTGCGCCTAGCGCTATGTGGGGCATTGATACACCGCAGGACGCCGCACACGCAGAGACCCTGATCGCGCGTCACGGCGAGCCATTAGCGGAGTATATGAAGTGACCGAAATCTATATCGTTCGCCACGGCAATACATTTGATAAAGGCGATATTGTCACGCGCGTGGGGGCGCGGACGGATCTGGCGCTCTCGACTTCGGGCGAGATGCAAGCCGCGCAACTGGCAATCCATTTGCAACAAGCGGTTCCTGGCGGGTTTAGCAAAGCCTATTGCAGCCCGCTCCTCAGAACGCGGCAAACGGCCGAAGCGATCCTTGGTGTCGCCCATGCCGCGCCCGATCTCGAGACACTCGAATTTCTGCGCGAAATTGATTACGGACCGGATGAAAACCAGCCGGAGGACAAAGTGATTGAGCGCCTGGGCGAAGCAGCGCTGGCGGCTTGGGACGAAACCGCTGTGCCGCCGCCGGGATGGGCGATCGATCCAGTTCAATTGCAGCAAGATTGGGCTGATTTAATCGCGCAATTGGCGGACGCTGTGCACGCAGATCCGGTTCTGATCGTCACGTCAAACGGAATTGCCCGGTTCGTGCTGGACGCGGTCACATCATATGAGGCGACGCCAGAATTCATCAAACTGAAGACGGGCGCCTACGGTATGCTGGATGCGACGCCAACTGCCGTGACACTAAAGAGCTGGAACGTCCGACCCTAGTTTACGATCTCGTGGATGGCTTTCAGGTCTTCAAGCAATGGCGCCGCAGCCTCAAGCGGCAGACAGCTTGGGCCGTCGCACAGCGCTTTATCCGGATCGGTATGGAATTCCAGGAATACGCCATCGGCACCCGCGGCAATCGCTGATTTTGCAATCGTTCCGACGCCCTCGCGGCGTCCACCGGTCGAGGCGCCAGCTGTGCGGGGGTCAGCGCCCGGCAATTGAACCGCGTGTGTCGCATCGATTGTGACGGGGCAGCCAAGCGCCTGCATTTGCTGAATGCCAAGCATATCGACGACAAGATTATTGTAGCCAAAGCTGGAGCCGCGCTCACACAGGATAACCCTGTCACCTGGCAGCACTTCGCCAATCTTCGAGACGATATTCTTGGTGTCCCAAGGCGCGAGGAATTGGGCCTTTTTGACCTGGATCGCGCTGCCACTGGCAGCAGCGGCCTTCGCAGTGGCAACGACGAGGTCGGTCTGGCGGCAGAGGAAGGCCGGGATCTGAACAATGTCAGCGATTTCGGCGACAGCATCAGCCTGAAACGGCTCGTGCAGATCGGTACAGATACCAACGCCCAGCTCTTGCTTGATCTCGGCGAGCATTGGCAAGCCTTTTTCAATGCCTGGCCCGCGATAGGAAGTGATCGAAGAGCGGTTAGCTTTGTCAAAGCTGGCCTTGAAAATGTAAGGCAAGCCAAGTGTCTCGCAGACTGATTTCAGTTCGCGGCCGACCGTGATCGCCAAGTCGATATTTTCGAGCACATTCAGACCGGCAATCACACAGAGCGGCTGCCCCGTTCCAATTTTCCATCCCAGACTATCAATCGTCACAATGCTCATTTTGGCCCTCATGGATTCGGTCAGTTTGGCCCGCTCTTAGTCAACCGGCTGCGTCTTGGCCAGTCGATGGCGACATTAACAAAACAGGGGCGATGTGCGGGATTTGGAAAACGCGCCTGTACAAAGCGGATTGTCGTGTTATACGCCCGTCAAATATCATATAAAGGATTGTTGATATGTCTCAGGACTTTGCTGTCGCAGATATCAGCCAGGCTGACTTTGGCCGGATGGAAATCGAAATCGCAGAAACCGAAATGCCAGGCCTGATGGCTGCGCGTGAAGAGTATGGCCCAAGCCAGCCGCTAAAAGGGGCTCGCATTGCTGGATCGCTGCACATGACGATTCAAACAGCGGTCTTGATTCAAACGCTTGAAAAGCTTGGCGCTGAAGTACGTTGGGCCAGTTGCAATATCTATTCGACACAAGATCACGCCGCCGCGGCGATCGCTGATGCCGGGACACCGGTCTTTGCCCATAAAGGCGAGACACTGGACGAGTACTGGCAGTTTGCGGACCGTATTTTTGAATGGCCGAATGGCGAGACGGTAAACCTGATCTTGGATGATGGCGGCGACGCCACAATGTATCTGATCATCGGTGAGAAAGCCGAAGCGGACCCAAGCATCCTCGACAATCCTGGGTCCGAGGAAGAAGAAGCGCTGTTCCGCCAGATTCGTAAACGGATGACGGAATCGCCGGGTTGGTTTGCGCGCATCAAAGCCGGAATTCGCGGTGTCTCGGAAGAAACAACCACAGGCGTCAATCGCCTCTACCAATTGGCCGCAAAAAATGAGCTGCCTTTCCCGGCAATCAACGTCAATGACTCGGTCACCAAGTCGAAATTTGACAACAAGTATGGCTGTAAGGAGTCGCTCGTCGATGCGATCCGCCGTGGTACCGATGTGATGATGGCGGGCAAGACCGCTTTTGTTGCCGGTTATGGCGATGTTGGCAAAGGCTCTGCTGCGTCTCTATCGGGTTCAGGGGCACGGGTGACCGTATCCGAAGTTGACCCGATTTGCGCCCTGCAAGCAGCAATGGACGGGTATGATGTCCAGACGCTGGATACAATGGCCTCCAAAGCCGACATCTTTGTCACGGCGACGGGCAATAAGGACATTTTGACCGTCGATCATATGCGCGACATGAAAGATATGGCGATCGTTTGTAACATTGGCCATTTCGACAATGAAATTCAGGTTGAAGCACTCAAAAACTTCAAATGGACGAACATCAAACCACAAGTTGATATGATCACTTTCCCGGATGGTAAGCGGATCATTCTTCTTTCGGAGGGCCGTCTTGTGAACCTGGGGAATGCGACGGGTCATCCAAGCTTTGTGATGTCCGCTTCATTCACCAATCAGACGCTGGCGCAGATTGCGTTGCACGAAAACAAAGGCGAGTACGGCAACGAAGTTTATACGCTGCCGAAGGACCTCGACGAGAAAGTCGCGCGTCTACACTTGAACAAACTGGGTGTGGAACTGACCAAGCTTTCAGAAGAACAAGCTGACTATATCGGCGTGACGACGCAAGGGCCCTACAAGCCAGAGCACTATCGCTACTAATCAAGTCCTTCAGGAGAAAAGCTATGCCGCTACAGCACCACGAATTCACCTCCGAAAGCGTTTCTGAGGGACATCCGGATAAAGTCTCTGATCAGATCTCTGACGCCGTTGTTGATCTGTTTCTGAGCAAAGACCCGACGGCCAAAGTTGCCGTCGAAACGCTGACAACCACCAATCGCGTAGTGCTAGCTGGTGAAGTGCGCACCAATAATGGCGCAGTCATTACCAAGGATGAAATGAACCAAGCCGCCCGCGACGTTGTCAAGAAGATTGGCTATGAGCAGGACGGGTTTCATTGGCAGAACATGGACGTTGAAAACCATGTTCACGGCCAATCAGCTGAAATCGCCCAAGGCGTTGAAGCTGGCCAAGGTCTGCACCAGGAAGAGGGCGCGGGTGATCAGGGCATCATGTTCGGCTATGCCACGGACGAAACACCTGAGTTGATGCCGGCCACGCTGGTCTATTCACACCAGATCCTGCGGAAACTGGCGGCGCTTCGCCATGATGGTACTCATCCTGAGTTGGAGCCGGATGCTAAGAGCCAGGTCACCCTGCAATATGATGGCGCGCGCCCAGTCGGTGTGAATGCGATTGTCGTTTCTCATCAGCACACGGATGCGGCAACGCTTGAGCAATTGCGTGAAATTATTCGCCCAGTGGTTCAGGATGTTTTGCCAGAAGGCTGGTTTCCCGACGAAGACAAGTTCTACGTCAATCCAACGGGCCGGTTCGTCATTGGTGGTCCAGACGGCGACGCGGGTCTGACGGGACGCAAGATTATTGTTGATACCTATGGCGGTGCCGCGCCGCATGGGGGCGGTGCGTTCTCAGGCAAGGATCCATCGAAAGTGGATCGTTCAGCCGCTTATGCCACACGCTATTTGGCCAAGAATGTGGTAGCGGCGGGGCTCGCAAAACGCTGCAATATTCAAGTCAGCTACGCGATTGGCGTGGCTCAGCCGCTGTCGCTCTATGTTGATACATTCGGGACCGGCGTCGTTGGCGAGGATACGATTGCCAAAAAACTGCGCCAGCTCGTCAACCTGTCGCCGCGCGGTATTCGTGATCATTTGAAACTCGAGGCACCCATTTACAGCCCCTCTGCTGCTTATGGCCATTTTGGTCGGACGCCGACGGAGAACGGTGCGTTCACTTGGGAGAAAACCGACCTTGTCAACGAGCTGAAAGCTCTTCTCGGATAGTATCAGGCCTGCTGCCTGATAATTAGACGCACGCCGCGTGATGCTTGTCACGCGGCGTCTTCTTTGGCGTGTTTAACAGAATTACAGTTGTCGACCGACGGGTGATGTGCATACGGTAGTGGTTGAATGATTGGGGCCTGGCCCTGTTCAGAGGGAGTCATTCGTGGGTAGAGTAGAGCCGTTCTTTTCGGTGATCATTGTCAATTATAATGCCGGGGATATGCTGCAAGATGCAGTAAATTCGCTTAAACATCAGACCTTTAAGGACTTTGAGGTGTTGATTGTCGACAATGACAGTCAGGCACAGCCGTTTGGTGAGATTGATTTAGAGGGCTTGCCCCAAGTTCGCGTGTTGCGCGAAAAAGTGAATCACGGATTCGCTAAGGGCAACAATCTGGCGGCCGAACATGCGAATGGCAAATGGCTCGCACTGCTCAATCCAGATGCGACAGCCAATGCCAATTGGTTAGCTGAAATCCATAAAGCAACGGAGCGGCACTCCTCTTGCCGCGTCTTCGCGTGCGGACAGATCAATATGGATGAGCCTGAACTCTTGGACGGCGCAGGCGATGCCTATTTCGCGTTTGGTATTCCATGGCGCGGAGGGTTTGAACACCCGATCTCCGAACTGCCCGCTCAGGATAGTCTTTGCTTCAGTCCATGCGGTGCCAGCGCTGTATATGATCGGCAGCTCTTCTTGGACATTGGCGGATTTGATGAGCGCTTTTTTTGCTATTGTGAGGATGTCGACCTCGGCTTGCGATTACAGCTCAGTGACGAGCAATGCGTGTTCCTGCCAGATGCGATTATTCACCATAAAGGCAGCGCGACGAGCGGCCGCTACAGCTATTTCACCATGTATCATGGCTTCCGAAACCGGACCTGGGCTTATTTGAAGAACATGCCGCTCTCTGTGCTGGTCGTGACGCTTCCCGGTCATCTCGCGCTCATGTTCTACATTTACCTTCGCAATATGGGCCATGCGGACCTCAACGGTATGCGTAAAGGCATGTGGCACGGCCTGAAGGACGGTTGGGCGCTACGTTGGCAAGACGATTATACGGTCAAGCCGACGCGCAAGGCGATTTGGAACCTGATGCGTTCGATGGCTTGGAATCCGGTTCGCCTGTCACAGCGCGGCGTGCATGTCTGGGACTTACGGACCGCTTAATCCAGGTTCCAGACCCGCTTATGGAATTTCCAGGCTGACGAGACAATTGTGTCCATATCAGAATGCTCGGGGACCCAGCCAAGCACGGCTTTCGACTTTGATGTATCTGCATAAAGCGCGATAGCGTCGCCCGCCCGGCGCGGACCAATTTCCACTGGAACCGGTTTTCCGACAGCGCGTTCAACAGCATCGAGCACTTGTTTGACCGTAAAGCCATTTCCAGTGCCAAGATTGAGCTGCAGGCTGTCGCCGGTTTTGTTGATATGCTCCGCCGCAAGTATGTGCGCTGAGACCAGATCCGCGATGTGAATATAGTCACGTACACAAGTGCCATCTGGCGTGGGATAGTCGTCGCCAAACAACTTCATGCCCTGGCCAATACCCGCTGCAGCTTTGATGGCATTGGGGATCAGATGGGTCTCAGGATCGTGTTCCTCGCCCACTTCGCCGTCAAGATCGGCGCCAGCGGCGTTAAAGTAACGCAGCGCAGCATATTGCAGGCCTTCCGCGCGTGACAGGTCTTCAAGAATGGTTTCGACCATCAGTTTGGAGCGGCCATAAACGCTGACCGGACGTTTAGGCATGTCTTCCGTGAGCGGCAGGCTTTCAGGGTCACCGTAAATCGCGCAAGTCGATGAGAAGATGAAATTCTGCAAACCAAGATCGAGCATGTTGCGGACTACGTTGAGGGTTCCGGCGACATTGTTTTCGTAGAAGGCACCTGGCGCCTTTTCGCCTTCGCCAACTTCAATATTGGCGGCAAAATGCATGACAGCGTCCGGGCGAACTTTTTCCAGAGCGGCGCGGATCTCGATTTCGTTGCGGATATCGCCTTCAATCAACTCACCCCATTTTACGGCATGGCGGTGACCACTTGAGAAATTATCGAACACGACCGGTTCCCGGCCGCTCATCTTGATGGCTTTGCAAGCATTCGCGCCGATATAGCCGGCGCCGCCAATAACGAGAATTTTCTTGATCACGTGCGCGTTCCCTTAGACTGTCCCAACCTGAGCAGTGTTCTGCCCCAGACAAAGGTATCACTCAAGGATCAGGCCAAAATCGCGGGACGGTTAATCGCGCTTTTTGTCATCATGCTCAGACCGTGCACGGTCGCGGATCAGGCGGTCCTGCGCTTTCTGCGCTTTTGTGCGTCCGTGTTTGATCCGATTTTCCTGGGCCCGCTGTTCTTTGTCAGCGCGAGATTTGGCTTTTCGAGCCTTGTTGAGGTTGATCGGATCGACCAAACCTAGTCTCCGCGATGTGCGTTGCGCCATTGTTCCATGGCGAGCGAAATCGCAAAGGTTTCCCGGTATTTGGGGCTTGAGGCGGGGCGCGGCGCTTTCGCGGACGTCAAAGCCATGATCTCGGCCAGTTTATTGTGCGCCGCGCCAGCCTGACCGGCGCCAATATAGGCGTGCAGCTCAACCAGGGCGCTTGAAAGCGGGTCACTGGCGCGGATGACGAAATATGGCTCATCGTCAGCCAGGCGCGGCATGACATCAAACTCGGATGGATTGGCTTTCGAGCCGACAGGCGCTGTATTCATCTGATTGTCCTCAAAGATCTGGAGTGATTCTGCTTCTGACTAACCGGATTTCCGCAAAAGGTCAGGCCCCCAAAACCTTCGCAATTCCTAATCGGCGATCGACGAATTCAAACCTCTGTCTTCAGCGAATTCCAGCGTTTTGCTTTTATGGTTGAGCACAGAGAATAGTGGGGGGACGCCTGATGAATGTTGTCTATCGATCTGCTGGAACGATTGTTGTGGTCGGTCTGATTGTCGCCTGGGGCTCAATGCGTTCAGAGCAGAAGCTGGAAACCATGGTCGCCAGTTACGGTCTGAACCAGGCACAAACCGATTTCGCAAAGAGCTGCGTTAGTAGCCTCGATTATCACGATAAAGAGTTTCGAGGCGGCGCTTCGCACCATGCTGGATGCGGTTGTATGGCAACGAGTCTCGCCGATCAGACAGGTGCAGAGGCCGAATTGGACTATTCGCAGGCCTCACTAGCTTTTCGGTCTGTGGTCAAATTTTCTGAAACCGATGATGGGAAAGAAACCGATTTTGCAGCGATGTTTGAGGATATGACTCAAAACCAGGGTCTGTCCTATCCAGATGCGATCGCGGCAACGACAGAGATCGGCCGTGTCATGGATGTCTGCAAAAGCGCCAAGATGCCCAAGAATGGCCCGAAAAGAAATGCTGTTTCAGTCGGCGGCGACCCCTATCAACCTGCCAGCATCGATACGCCAGTCGCGACGAAAGGCTGCGATGGTTTGAGCGCGGGTAGTATTGAAACCTTGCAAAAGATTGCCGACCGAGACGGAAAGACTCTTGAGCAAATGTGCGCCCGAGTCGTCAGCTAGGGCCGATCATCTTCTCGGGGCGAACAATCGCGTCAAAATCTTCAGCCGGGATGCCATCAGCAATCGCTTCTTCGCGCAGAGTTGAGCCATTCTTGTGTGCCGTCTTAGCGATTTTCGCCGCCCGATCATAGCCGTATTTCTCTTTCAGCGGCGTGACCAGCATCAGGGAATTCTCCAGACCTTGTTTGATATTGTCGAGGCGCGGCTCGATGCCAACAACACAATTCTCAGTGAAGGATACAGCCGCATCCGCCAGCAACCGGATGGATTGCAGGAGATTGTAACTCATCATCGGGTTGAACACATTGAGCTCGAAATGACCCTGGCTGCCAGCAAATCCGATAGCGGCATTATTGCCATGAATATGCGCGCAGACTTGCGTCATCGCTTCGCATTGGGTCGGGTTTACTTTGCCTGGCATGATGGATGACCCAGGCTCATTTTCTGGCAGCGCCAATTCGCCCAGGCCGGAGCGTGGTCCGGACCCAAGGAAACGAATATCATTCGCGATCTTGAAACAGGACATGGCTGCTGTGGTAATCGCGCCATGCGCAAAGACCATCGCATCATGCGCGGAGAGCGCTTCGAACTTGTTGGGTGCAGTGACAAAGTTCAGACCTGTGATCTGAGAGATCTTGTCGGCAACACCTTCCGCAAATCCAATCGGAGTCGAGAGACCAGTGCCAACCGCTGTTCCGCCCTGGGCCAGTTCCAAAAGCGCCGGGAGCGTCTGTTCGATCCGCTGAATGCCCATTTCGACCATTTTCGTATAGCCCGAAAATTCCTGGCCAAGTGTCACAGGCGTCGCGTCCTGGGTGTGTGTGCGGCCGATCTTGATTATGTCCGACCAGGCTTGTGCTTTGTCGTTCAGCGCATTGTGCAACTGTTGCAGCGCCGGCAGCAGACGATGCGTGATTTCTTCCGAGGCTGCGATGTGCATTGCGGTTGGGAATGTATCGTTAGAGCTTTGGCTCATATTGCAATGATCATTGGGGTGGACGGGGCTTTTCGACCCGATCTCACCGCCGAGGATTTCGATCGCGCGATTGGCGATCACTTCATTGGCATTCATGTTCGATTGCGTGCCAGATCCGGTCTGCCAAACGACCAGTGGGAAATGTTCATCCAGCTTGCCTTCGATGACTTCATTCGCCGCGGTGATGATCGCATCACCGAGCTTCGCGTCCAGCTTGCCGAGGGCCATATTGGTTTCGGCCGCAGCGCGTTTGACGATGCCCAGCGCGCGGACCAGAGGCAGCGGCTGCTTTTCCCAGCCAATCTTGAAATTGCCGAGCGAACGCTGCGCCTGAGCACCCCAATATTTGTCACCAGGGACTTCGACATTGCCCATCGTATCGGACTCGATCCGAGGTTTTGCGTCTTTATTGCCGAATATACCCATGATCACGGCTCCTTGCTGGCCTTGCGAAAACAAAGGCGCGAGGTAGCACGCCGCGCCAAATGCGCAAGCGCCAAGGGGTCACAGGTGGTTAATTGCTGGCAGGTGCAGACGCCTGAATCGCTTCCGGGGCAGGCTCCCAGACCTGGGTCTGGCAGATTGGTCCGACACAACCTTTGACTTGCAGGCGGCCATCCGCCAGCCGCTTCAGCCGCGACGAATAGGATTTGTCGGCTTCGGGATCGTAAATTGTGCCGCCGCGCCAGTCTTTGCGTCGTTTATCGAACCCTTGCAGCATCAACAGACCGAGCACTGGCTCGCCGGCCTGCGTCATTGCTGTCTCGGGCGTTTGACCGGGCGCCATCGCAGTTGGGTCAATCCAGGAGACGCGTCCGCAAGGGCTGCCATCGCCGCAATCTTCAATCGTGACAGTTGATGTTTTGGCCTGGGTTAAAAATACACCGAACACATCGTGGCCTTCCTGCGCCTGTGCGCCGATTGCCAATAGCGCTGCACCAGCAGCCAATCCCGTCAGTTTCAACATTGGTAAATCCCTCAAATTCTCTCCACCACGTTGTCTTTATGCCGTGATGTGACAGATTTTCCACCTTCACAGACATTAATCCTCGTTTACCTTTGTTTGTATGATTCACATGGTGAAACTTTGTGTAGGGGCCGACGATGCGTCGGACGTGGAGCGCTGGCAAAAGCGTCTCATGGAAACATCACCCTTGCCGTATCACCATACCCGAATGGTCCCAAAACGCGCCGGCGAATTGAGTGATGGCGGGTCGATCTATTGGGTAACCAAGGGCATCATTTTGGTGCGCCAGCGTATCATGGATGTCCGCGAAATTAGCGACCGCGGCGGTCGCAAGGCATGTGAGTTGGTTTTCGATCCGGAACTGATTGCGGTTGAGCCAACTCCGAAAAGAGCCTTTCAAGGCTGGCGATACTTAAAGCCCGAGGACGCGCCCGTGGACTTGAAGCAGGGTTCAGGGACGATTGAAATGCCAGCGAATCTGCGTGCCGAATTACGTCAGGCTATGGTCTGGTAGCTAGCGCAGAGCTTCAAGCGCAACATTGGAATCACCTGCGCAATGGCTCGGCGAGGTGGTCATGCCGACGGCCCGCGCCGGTGCGCGATGTTGAGCCGCGACGGAAATGATCTCGGCATCTGAGAACATCACGGCCAGACGGCGCAGAGTGTCGCGATTTTCAATAGTTGCAAGAGAGGTTTCCAACCCGGTTAGCTGGGCCTTGGATTCAGCCGCCATACCGCGGAAGATGCAGCCCAGGTCATGCGGTCCATCCGATTGATCAATCCAGCGGGCAAGGTCAGCGGACGTGCGCCCAAAGCGGTAGATGTCGAGCGCATAAGTGTCAGAGATTTCTGCGATTTCGCCCATATCCACGGCCATGATCAGATCTGTTGTTTCCGATGCAAGACGTGTCGCTTCCGCCCCCCATTGACGGGCAAGTTCGGTGCTCGCCTCGGCAGGAAGCGGCGCAATCATCAGGATAAGGCAGGCCAAAAAGCGTTTCATGACAGACTCTGGTTCACTGGTTTCCGAATGAAACCAGCAAAACGCATGCCATCTCAGCCCCTTATTTCTTCATGAACGCGCCAATTCTGTCATGCATGTCAGGACCGACGCCTTCATTCTCAGTGATTTCCCATTGCAGGCCAGCATCCATTGGGTCGCAATCGGTTGCTTCGAGCAGCCGTTTATTCGCAGCATGGGAGAAGGCCGAATTGGCGAGAATCCGATTGGTGAAATAGTGCAACTCTATCTCGAAGGTTTCGTCGGCCAGGATCCCTTCGCACAGCCCCATTTCCAGGGCGACATCGGCGGTAATGGTTTCACCGGTGAACATCAATCGTTTAGCCGTGGCCGTCCCAACTCTGCGCGGCAGGCGCTGGCTCATGCCCCAGATCGGTGTCAGCGCCCATTTCGCGTGCGTGTCGGCGAACTTTGCAGATTCTGCAGCGACAATAAAATCTGCGGCCAGAGCGACTTCCAGTGCGCCAGTATAGCAATGACCATGGACGGCCGCGATGACCGGTTTTGGAAGCTTTTCCAGCATGCGCAAGGTTTCGGAGTGCCAGCCTGGAGACGGCACTTTCTCGCCCTCAGCAATGTCAGCAAGATCATGCCCGGCTGAGAAGCACTTGCCCGCGCCGCGCAGCACCACACAGCCAATCGTGTCATCTTTCTTGAGATCGATGATGTGCTGACGGAGCTCTTTGAACATGCCGACAGTGAGGGCGTTCAGTTTGTCGGGTCGATTAAGCGTCAGCCAACACAATCCGTCTTCATCTCGCCGAGTTACCAAATCACCCATAATCACTCTCCCAATCTCGATGTCTGTTCGTTTGTGGACCAGCATGCACGCCTCACCCAGGGTTCGCATAGACCCTATTCCAATTCTTGCCCTAGGCTTTCGCGAGGACAGGCGCTTATGTAATGCTCAACGAAACTGCGCAGAAACCGCAAAAGGAGAGCGCCACGTGGCTGATTCAGAATACACCCCCCCGAAAGTCTGGACCTGGGATAAGGAAAGCGGCGGACGCTTTGCCAATATCAATCGCCCGATTGCTGGCCCGACGCACGACAAAGACCTGCAAGTCGGCAAGCATCCAATTCAACTCTACTCACTGGCCACACCGAATGGTGTGAAAGTCACGATCATGCTCGAAGAGCTCCTGGCTGCGGGTCATTCCGGTGCCGAATATGATGCCTGGTTGATCAATATTCAGGAAGGCAACCAGTTTGGTTCTGGCTATGTCGACATCAATCCAAACTCCAAAATCCCAGTCATGGCCGACCATACAACGGATCCCGTGACGCGGATTTTCGAAAGCGGCTCGATTCTGGTCTATCTGGCTGAGAAATTCGGGGCCTTCATTCCTGAAGACCATAAGGGCCGCACCGAAGCGATGAACTGGTTGTTCTGGCAAATGGGCTCGGCGCCTTATCTGGGCGGTGGCTTCGGGCATTTTTACGCCTATGCACCGTTCAAGATGGAATATCCGATCAACCGGTTCGCGATGGAAGTGAAACGTCAGATGGACGTGCTCGACCGTCACCTCGCAGACAATGAATATATGGCGGGCAGCGAATATTCCATCGCCGATATGGCGATCATGCCATGGTACGGTTCGATGGCAAAAGGCGTCTTGTATGAAGCGGCAGAATTCCTGGCTGTGCAGGAGTATAAGAACGTCAATCGCTGGACCGACCAACTCATGGAACGTCCAGCCATCAAGCGCGGTCAGATGGTCAACCGTGTCTGGGGCGAGCCTGAGCGCCAGCTCCCAGAACGCCACGATGCTAGCGATTTTGAGCTGCGGACGATGGACAAGTTGCAGCCGGACGCGAGTTAGCCAAACACCAACGCTTTTACATGCATGCAGTCTCTCTTGGTTGAACTCATTAAGGCGGATCAAGCGCGGTGGCGCGCGCTTGAGATCGTCGAGGCACTCGGCATAGAGACTGCCTGCATTGGTGCAGGATTTGTTCGAAATCTCGTCTGGGATCATTTGCATCACCTTGCCAGCGATTGCCGCACGTTCGATTCGGACGTTTTGTGGTTCGACCAAGACCGAGTGGATCCAAGAATTGACTTAGAGCTTGAGCGACGGCTCGATAGCATTGACCCATCGTTTGATTGGTCCGTCAAAAATCAGGCTCGAATGCATCAGAGAAACGGCGATCCACCCTATCAGTCGGTTGCAGACGCAATGCGTCATTGGCCAGAAACGGCAACCGCAATTGCCGCTCGCAGGGTCGCCGACACATGCCAGATCATCGCGCCATTTGGTGTGCACGATTTGATGAATATCATCCTGCGACCAACGTCTTCACAGCCGCACAAATTGCATGCGTTCGAGGTGCGGCGAGAGAAGAAAGACTGGATGTCGCGTTGGCCAGAGGTGCGGATTGAACCGCCATTGATCGATTAAAGCAAATCCCCGCCGGCGGCCGCAGCAGTCGTTCCATCCTTCTTGAAGGCGCGGATGACATTCTTGCCAGTGATCCATTTATGCACTTCGTCAGGTCCATCGACCAGGCGCTGCGAACGGATATGCGTATACCACGCGGCAAGCGGCGTATCTGTGGAATAACCGAGCGCGCCGTGTAGCTGGATCGCCGTATCGACGACTTTGTGGACCATATTGGCGAGGAAGACTTTGGCGATGCCATTCTCTTGCCGGATATCGAGCCCATTCTCGGCCTTGTAGGCGATATGCATCAGCATCAGGCGGGCAATGTATAGCTGGCTCGCACATTCAGCCAACATGAATTGAACGCCCTGGCGATCTTCCAGGCCTTTGCCGAATGTTGTTCGCTCGGTGACATGTGCCGTTGCAAGGTCCAGCGCGCGCTGGGCCATCGCGACATTGTGCATGCCGTGGCGCAAGCGGCCATAAGCGAGGCGGTGCTGGCCCATAGCAAAGCCCTGACCTTCGCCGCCGAGCAGATTGTCTTCTGAAACAACCAGATTATCGATCGAAATCTCGCAATGCGCGGCGCCCATTTCTTCAGCAATCTCGCTATGCACAGCCATGGTCGGAATATTGCGGAGGATCTTATAGCCAGGATTGGGCAGCTCGACGATGAAGGTCGAGAATTGCTGATGGCGTGGTGCGTCCGGATTGGTCTTGGCCATGACCACGGCAATGTCAGCGACATTGGCTGAGGAGGAGAACCACTTCTCGCCGTTCAGCACATAATTGCCTTTGCCGTCCTTCTCGGCGCGGGTCTGCATGCCCGTCGCATCGGCGCCGGCCGCTTTCTCGGTCATCGAATAACAGATCCGCTTCTCGCCATTAAAAAGCGGCTTCAAATATTTTTCTTTTTGGAAGTCCGTTCCGTGCGCCAGCAGCGTCAGCATCGTCGCATCGTCCGGACCCTGGCTATTCATGGACAGCGCGCCGAGATGGCTTTGGCCGAGTTCCATTTGCACCAGCGCATTGGCCAACGGGCCGAGGCCCATGCCGCCATGCTCTTTCGGAATGAAGGGAAGCCAGAGACCCTGAGCGCGGGCTTTCTTGCGGAGATCAGCAATTACGGTCTTAAGGGCATCTCCTTTCTCAAGGCGCTTCTCTGCTGGGATGCATTCATCCTGGACCCATTGTCGGACCCTTGCGCGGACCTCTTTTGCGTCATCGGGAATTACAAAATCGATCGCCATGCCGGCACCTCCTGAAAGATTGAACAGTCCTATTAAGACGACATTCGAGCGCGGCGAAAGACTGAGATTGCGAGATGCTCGCTTGACGGCGCGGTAATCAGAGCCGGCCTTGCGAGTGACACGTATCTGACAAGACGATCAGGTTTTGCCCGAGTGCATCGATCTTCAAATAGCCGACAAATCCCGACCTTGCCGCGGCTCGGCCGTAGGCTTGCTCAAGTTGGGGGCTGGCGCGGCCGTGCAAAGCTGCGCCGACAATCGTGCCATGCTCGTCGACGAATTGAACCCGTCGGGTCTTAGGTTTTCGAACCGAGTCGAATTGCCAGCCATAGACTCGAACATAGTCATCGATTGTGTCGATGATGTCATACCGTTCCAATCGGCCAGTACAGGATTTTGTGGATGGCAACTCTGTCGTTTGGCCGATGGATTCCCGGACGCCGCGATAAATTTGCCAGCCAAATATTCCTAGATCCGCATCCGATGCGCGGCTGGCGACGTCCAAAACGGGAGGGATATGGGGATAGATCAGCGAAATCGGCTCGCGATCGCCGATGCCCATCTCCAGCGCCAGTACTGCCAGAGCTTTGTCATGGTTCAGCGCTTGCTTCGACTCCAAGGCGCGAACTTGCGATACCATGAGCAGACAGAGAGCGACTAGGGCGGTTGAAACCAAGCCCAGCGCCGCGCGGTCCGAAGCGCGGTATATCCGCAGGATTTGCGGCGAGGCGATGCAGAAGACGGCCGCCCAGGCCATCAGCGTTGGCGTCGTGTAACGAGAGCTTACCGCTGTATCCATGCCAAGGATCAAACGCCCGCCAGCGGTCACAAATGCTGAAGCGCCGACATAGATGATGAAGAGAAGGAGTCCGGCTGCTATCGGCTCTGCAGGTCTGTTTTGGGTCGCTCTGAACGCCGCCACTGCGGCGAACACGGCCAGGCCGAAACCGCCGAGTGTGGATACGATTTTGATGAGGCCTGATGATCCTGCCAGATGGACGCCGGGATTCCCGAGATACCTGAATGTGTAGACCAGTATGCCAACTGGATCGGTCAAAATAGTTTCGAACAGGGCGCCATGCCCAGACGGTTGAGAATAGTCCGTGAAATAGAGCCATAGGGTGAGCTCGGCTATCAGTGCCAGCGCCGCGACCTGGGCCTTGGGCATGCGCAATATGATCGCCCACGCCGCCATAAACGGCAGCGCCAGAACGCCGTTCGCCATGCTCAAAGCACTGGTCACCCCTATCATAATGGCTGCGCAAAAAGTCATGCTCCAGACGCGTGATTGATAGGCTGCTTTGCTGAGTAACAGGAAGGCGATCAATGGCAGTAACTGGGCGAGAAAGAACTGGCTTTGAAACGCCCAGAGAAAGTTGACCTTCTGCGCCCACAGGAACAGCCAGGCACCCAGGATGACAACCAGCAAATGGATATCTCGCGGCGGGCTATCTGGAGCATTTATTTGATAGAGGCAGCGCGCAAATACGCCCCAGCTTACAAATACAAACAGATAGTTGCAGACCGTCAAAAAGATGCCGGATCCATCGAACACATAATACTCGATAAGAAAGAAGAGCCGCGCCAGAACGAGGCGATGCTCATTGTGCTGTTCAAACATCTGGTCGATTGGGGCATCATCAAAACGCAGGATGAAATTCACAGTTCCATCCCACATATCCCAATACGGAACAGGCGAGTAGCCAATGATGCCGCCCACAAGCGATAGGCTAATTAGTACAAAGCTCAGGGAATAGACTGCGAGCTTCAGCAGCCTGAATCTAGGTGTCATTCGACCCTCGGTGCTATCCCCTTAGCACTCGAGAGTGGGCGTGCCGAACGCTGCAGACAAAGTCAAGGCGTGCCTGGGTGCATTGACCCGATGCAATGTTTCTGGATGGCTTCGAGCCTAAAGCGCTTGCTCAAAAATGCGCTCATAATCGCCTTGCTCCGCTGGCTTGGCATTGCCGCGGTGAGCCAGGTCGTTGAGGGCGAACTCGACAATTCCCGGGCCATCTGAAGACTCGACTCCAATCGCTGACAGCGTCGATGGAATGCCGAGATCTTCGTTCAGCTTAGCAATCGTGTCGCCAAGATCGGCGTTCGAACCGAGCCCCATGGCAAAGCGCAGCCTGGCATATTTTTCATCTGCAGCGCCTTCATTGAAGCGCAAGAGATGTGGCAGGAAAATCGCGTTGAGCGTTCCGTGGTGAAGCTTCTTCTCTTTCAACCGTCCAGCCGCGTGGCTCAGCGCGTGCACAGATCCGAGGCCTTTGGTGAAGGCCAGGGCGCCTTCATAGCTTGCCATCATCATGTTCCAGCGCGCGTCTTTGTCTGATCCATCCGCGACAGCACGTTTCAGCGCGCCGGTTTTGATTGCGCGGTTGAGGCCGTCATAGCCAACACCTTCGGCGGGTGGATTGATCGCTGGGGTTAGCACCGCTTCGATACAATGGGTCACAGCATCCATGCCAGTCGCTGCTGTGAGCAGCGGCGGTAGGCCCAGAGTTAGATCAGGATCGCAAATTGCGGTTGCTGGAATCAAATGCGGTGACGCGAACGTCTCCTTACGGCCATTATTCATCGTCGTGATCATACCGACCGAGACTTCTGACCCGGTGCCAGCTGTAGTTGGAATTGCAATCAGCGGCGGCAATTTGGCAATGTGTTTGGCACCGCCCGTGATCGCCGCATACTTCTCAAGTGGCCCGCCTTGGCTCGCCAGCAGTCCGACCGCTTTGGTCAGGTCCATGGCTGAGCCGCCGCCCAGCGCGACAAGACCGTCAGCATTCGCGGCATTGTATTGTGCGGCGACAGCAATCGCTTGATCTTCGGTCGGATTGGCAACTGTATCGGCAAACACGGCGGCGGGTTCCATACCGAGATTTTCGAGGATCGTGTCGAGCAGACCAACAGCTTTGATGCCTGGATCTGTAATCACCATCGGGCGGGAGACGCCAAATCCGGCCAGGGTCGGGCCGAGTTTGGCCACTGCGCCATGATCAAAAATGCATGTGGTCAGGAAGTTCATCACGGGCATAGCGGGTCCTCCGGTCTGGTGCTTTGTCTACGTGCAGCCTAGAAAGCCCAGAGCGCGAGCCAGGGCAATCGTTCCCCTTGCGGCAGTGCGACACCAAGGAGACAATATGGCTGGGATCGGGATTGGCCTTTTAGGCGCGGCGCGGATCACCCGGGAAGCCGTCGTCGATCCTGTTAAAGTAACTCCGCACTGCCAACTCACGGTCATTTCGGCCCGTGATCAAAGCCGCGCTATAGCTTATGCGAAACAGCACGGCGTGGCAGAGGTGGCTGCGTCCTATGATCAGCTGGTCTCGTCTGAGCGGGTCGACCTCGTCTATAATCCTTTGCCGATTAATCTGCACGCCGAGTGGACGATCAAAGCGCTTCAGGCTGGCAAGCATGTCTTGTGTGAAAAGCCCTTCGCGATGAACACAGATGAAGCGCAGACGATGCTGACCGCTGCGGAGTCGAGTGGCAAACGATTGATAGAGGCGTTTCACTATCGCTATCACCCGGCTTTTGAGACTTGTCTGGCCTGGCTCGCTGCAGACGAGATTGGCGAGGTTCGCGAAATCCACGCCGCATTTAATGTCCACATCAAAGACAATGGAACCGAGATCCGGCACCGCGTCGAAACCGGCGGTGGCGCGATGATGGATCTTGGCTGTTATCCCCTGCATTGGGCGCTAACTGTGATGGGTGAAGCGCCGCGTGATGTTGAGGCGAGCGCGACGCTGACGTCGACCGGCGTTGATGAAATGCTACAGGCGCAGCTGAGTTTTAGGTCCGGCGTGACGGCGCATCTAAGCACGAGCATGGCGGCGGGTGCCAAGTTTCGCGCTGAAATGCGAGTGATCGGAACAAAGGGCGAGATCGAGTTTATCAATCCACTCGCCCCGCACCGCGGCGCGCGTTTGCGAACCATAGCTGGGCGCGAGGCAGAGATCAGCCCAATCAGTACTTACACATGGCAACTCGCTGCTGTGATCAAAGCGCTCCAGTTGGGGACGCAATTGCCAACCGAAGGCGAGATGATTCTACGCCAACAAGCGGCGCTGGACGCCGTGTATGACGCGGCGGGGCTGCGGCATTTGAGATATCTGGACTGACCGGTGTCAGGCCATAAGCGAATCTAAGCCGCAAGCGCCGCCAAATGCCCGGTTTTGACATAGATGAGGCAGCCTTCATCCGACCACGGCGTATGTTTTGAGCCGTGTGGGCTGCGCAGCCAGGTGCCTGCTGGATAGTCGCCATTCTCATCCTGAAACGTGCCTTCTAGAACCAGGATTTCTTCGCCGCCCCAGTGTTGATGTGGCAGAAATTTCGTTCCCGGCGCCCAGCGCACGAGCGCGGCGCTTTCAGTGCCATGACTGTGCAGCGGTAAGACCGATAGGCCTTGAACCTGACCCGGTAGAAATTCAGCAGTCTGCGTTTCAATGACTTTCTGTTCGGTGTCAGCCGCATCAAACTGGTGCAATTTCACGAAAATCGTACAGCCCTCTTTTGAGTGCGGCGTATGCTTGGAGCCGATTGGGTTGCGTACATAGGTGCCTGCTGGATAGTCGCCGTGTTCGTCTGAGAACACCCCTTCGAGCACGAAGAATTCTTCGCCGCCGCCATGGGTGTGCTCGCTGAAATAGGAGTCTGGAGCATACCGCACAATGGATGTGGCGCGGGCGACTTCCTCGCCGATCCGGTCAAGCATTTGGCGGTCTACGCCAGCCATGGGCGAAGCCACCCAGTTACGATCCTGGGGGCGGAGGACAACGCGCTTATCAAAATCGGCGTTTAATCTCATCTCAAGCTCCTAATTATTGCGAGTTACCGACAGACGGGAGAGAAATCCCGCGGTGGCGCGATCAAATGGATCAGTATTGGCAGCCGCACGTGACATGAGTTGCGCGCCTTCCATCAGCGCAAGCGTCGCATAGGCCTCTGCATTTTCGTCCATCATCCCGGATACTGATAGGTCTTGTGCCGCGGTGGCGAAGGTGCGCTGCAACCAGTCAGTGCTGTTTTCGTGAAACTGATTCAAACGTGAGAGCACAGGGTCGGCAAGACATTCTCGACTGGCGCTCAAGGCGACGCAAAGACAAAGCTGTGATCCACCTTTGAGAGCGTCCCTGTAGATGCCGTGATAAACCCGAAGCTTGTCCGCCGCGGAAGTTTTACTTGCATCCATTTCAGCAAGTGCGGACTCAAACTGCGCCGCATATCGTTCGATCAGCTGGCGTGCGAGATCCGCTTTGGTTGGGAAGTGATGGTGGATGCTCGCTTTGCGAATGCCGACATCGCGGGCCATATCGGCGAAACTGAAACCGTTATAGCCGCGTTGGCGAACGGCCAATTCGGCGCTGTCGAGAAGGGCGGTGCGGGTGTTCATGACGGACTACCTAGTGATAGGTAGGTGAAATTGCAACAGTGCACATATGCTTGCTTGACAATTCCCCGTCGCTACCGCCCTTTGCGCCGTAGATTTAGCGTAAAGGCGGACCTCAAGTGACATCTCCAATTCTGTCAGTCAAAGATCTCAAAGTCGACTTTGATACGCCCGATGGCGCGGTGCATGCCGTCAAAGGAATAAGCTTTGACGTCTCAGCTGGGGAGTGCGTTGGAATTGTCGGCGAGTCCGGATCCGGAAAGAGCCAGACGGTCCTTGCTGCGATGGGGCTACTCGCAGATAACGGAGCGGCCACGGGTTCTGTGATGTTTAACGGAACCGATATGCTGACCGCCAATGCCAAGACGCTGCGCGATATTCGCGGCGATGCGATGTCGATGATATTCCAAAACCCGCTAACCAGCCTGACTCCGCATATGACTGTCGGGGCGCAGATGCGCGAAGTCCTGAAATTGCACAAAGGCCTGAAAGGCGAAGCGGCGACCAAAGTCTGTGTTGATTGGCTTGAACATGTTCGCATTCCGGAAGCCCGCAGCCGCATGGAACAGTTTCCGCATGAACTGTCTGGCGGCATGCGCCAACGCGTCATGGTAGCAATCGCCATGCTGTGCGGGCCGCAGCTTTTGCTTGCTGACGAGCCGACGACCGCGCTGGATGTCACCGTGCAAGCGCAAGTCCTGGACCTGATGGATGACTTGAAGCGAGACACCGGAACTGGGATCGCGCTGATCACCCACGACATGGGTGTTGTCGCGCGGATGTGCGACCGCGTCGTCGTGATGCGCTATGGCGAGATTGTCGAGGCTGGCGGAATTGATGATATTTTTTACAATCCGCAGCATGAATATACCAAGATGCTGCTCGATGCGGTGCCGCGAATTGATCAACCCAATCGTCCAGGCCGACCGACCCTTGGCCCCCCACCGCCCGCGGATATTGACCCGATCCTCAGCGCCGATGATCTGAAAGTGCACTTCCCAATCAATGTTGGCGGCGGATTGTTCGGCAAGACCAAGCCATTGAAAGCCGTGGACGGGGTGAGTTTTGATCTCAAGCCGGGCGAAACCCTTGGCGTTGTTGGCGAGAGTGGGTGCGGGAAATCGACCCTGGCGCGTGCCGTCTTGAAACTGGTGCCGCAAACCGCTGGCACGGTGGCCTGGATGGGCAAGGACATATCGAACGCTGACCGTAAAACCATGAACGCCCTGCGTGATGATTTGCAAATTGTCTTCCAGGATCCGATGGCCAGCCTTGATCCACGCATGTCGATTGGCACATCAATAGGAGAGCCATTGACCGTCCACGCGCCTGAACTGGACAAAGCTGCCCGCGAGGCAAAAGTTCGCGAGATCATGCCGCGTGTCGGACTCGATCCGGCTTTGATCAACCGCTATCCACATGAGCTGTCTGGTGGTCAAAACCAGCGCGTCGGGATCGCCCGCGCGATGATCCTCGACCCGAAACTGGTCGTCTGCGATGAGGCAGTTTCGGCGCTTGATGTCTCAGTCCAGGCGCAAGTCGTCGATCTGTTGATCGAGTTACAGAAAGAGTTTGGTCTGGCGATGATATTTATCAGTCACGACCTGTCAGTTGTGCGCGAGATCTCGCACCGCGTCATGGTGTTGTATCTCGGCAAAGTTGTTGAAATCGCCGGGCGCCAAGAAATCTATGAAGAGGCCCGCCACCCGTATACCAAAGCATTGATTTCAGCTGTGCCGACGCCGGATCCGAAATTTGAACGGGCCCGCGAACGTGTAAAATTGCAAGGCGATTTGCCGAGCCCGCTGGATAGTCGTGCACCGCTGCGCTTTCTCAAGTCTGAAGTCATCGACGATCCCGACGCCATACAATATGCCCCGAAGCTGATCGAAATCGCTCCGGGGCATTTGGTGGCTGAGCATGACCCGTATGAGAAGTCGGGAGGACTACGGGCCTAAAGGAAGCTCAGCCGGGGGGAGGCAAGCGGTGCTACTTTGAGCACAGCACATCGGTCAGGTTGCGGCGGCCACGATCTGCGTAGACCGCTTGGCCAAGTCCCATATCGCGGCAGAACTGATTGGCATTGCCGCGACCGACGGGAATTCGGTCACCCCATGCATCACGAGGGCGCGGGAAGAAAACCGTCTGACGACCCTGAATGCCTTGATTATGGCTCTGATGGTTGCCGCGGCCGCGCTGGCCGTAGTCGCGATTGCCGTCACGACGTGAATTCACGCGGCGTGCATTGCCATTTAGTGGGCGCATCGAGGTAATATTATCGTTCATCCGGATCTGACTGAGATGCGAGGTCGGTCCATCAATCACGACACAGCGACCGCGAAAGTCAGGATCAACGCAGATTTCCCAGGCGCCGCGCACATCGATCGAAGAGACGGTGTCATTAAAGCCCAACTCGCGCAGATTATAGACGGGCCCATCAATCGACAAGGCTGATCCGCGGAAGTCCGGATGCTTGAAGATAACGGCGTCACTATTGCCACCGCGAGATCCATGCTGCGCAGCTGCAGGCAGAATGGTGGCGGCGCAAACAGTTGCAACGAGGGCGAGGGCTTTTAGCGCACGGGTCATATTTCGTGGTCCTTGTATCAATCTTGATACCGACCCTATCGAGCCCAACCTGAACGCGCTGGGAGGGAGATTTTCAGATTGCGTTCAGCTATTCAGCGGCGCGCATCAGCCCTTGCATGCGCTCTATCCAGCTGAGCCAGGCTTTGCGCCCGGGTTCGGTCAGGAAGACGCGAGTTTGCGGGCGCCGCCCAACAAAGCGTTTCTCCTGACGGACATATCCGGCATCTTCAAGCTTGCGCAGATGGGTCGACAAATTGCCATCTGTGGCGCCGACTTTCTCTTTCAGTTCGCCAAAGATGGCAGGGCTGACGGTCGATAGATAGGCCATGATGCCGAGCCGGAGACGGCCATGAATGACATCGTCGATTTGGCCGTGATCAAAAGGATTTGTCTCGTCTGTCATGAGGCGCTCCTTCTAGACGATGCTTTTGGGTTCGCGGCGCATCATGATCAGGCCGGGAACAAGAACCGTCAGAAAGGCCGCAATTGAAGCGACACCCCAGGTGAAATCAGTGCCTTCGAACCACAGCGCCAGCGCGATCATCGCGAACGCGCCATATCCGGCATAGGTCAGCGTTTTGGTATTCGCCATCATTCCGGAGGTGATCAATCCTGTTCCATAGACAGCGAAAACGATCGGCAATGACGCTTCGAATCCTGCCGCTGGGCCGCCGATGGTGAGTGACTTCACAATCAAAGTGCCGAAATAGGCGAACAGGGCGAATCCACCTGCCATCCAGACTGTCGCTTCAGCGCGGTTGCCGACAGAATTGCCCCCGGGTTTGTTTCGGATCGTCCGCACAAGCAATGTCTGGCCAATAATGCCGACAATGATGAATACTCCCCAGACCCAGCCATAAGCAACATCGGGCCAGCCAAACAGCCCGGCCGAAATTGAGTAGTGCAGGAAGTAGGCGCCGCTTGTGAGGACGCCCCAGAAGGCCAGGAATCGCCCGCCGAGCAAAGGCGCGGTTTGACCGGCTTCTGCGAGATCACGGACATAAGCGATATCATCATGAAGAGTGGTTTGGTTCATAAGAAACTCCAATAACTTTGAATTACAAAGTACTCTATGAAGTGAAAATGTCAATAGGTCCGATTTTGCTTGGCGCAGCGCGACAGCTCGCTAGGTTAAGGAAAAGAGTTTATCTACTTGAGGAAACGACGATGCCAGACGCTGCCAGCCAGCCGCCTTTTCGCCCGCTTGCGCAAAAATTGCCGGACATGGAGTGCGTTCGAAAACCAGATGGCACCGTCTACCTGAAGCAGCGGCATTTGCCTGGCGACCGTCCCCGGTCCGTACCGCACGCGCTGGCGACTCGCGCGAAGATGCACCCTGACCGCGACTGGCTGAAACAGCGCAATCCCGAAACGGATCAATGGGAAGCCATCACCTATGGCGAAGGGCTTCGCCGGACCCGCGCTCTGGCGCAGGCATTTCTGGATATGGGCGCTGGGCCAGAATCGCCGGTCATGATCCTTTCCGGAAATTCAATCGAGACGGCCTTGGTGATGGTCGCTGCGATGACCATCGGCGCCCCAGCGGCGCCGATCTCAGTGCCGTATTCTCTGATGTCGACAGACTTTGCCAAGCTCAAACATTGCTTCAACGCCGTGCAGCCGAAAGTGCTGTTTGCCGCGCAACTGAAACCCTTTGAACCAGCGATTGCCGCGCTTGGTGATCATGGCTGTACCGTCATCACGGCCGATGGCGCCAATGGCGCGATGTCGTATCAGGGACTGCTCGACACAGCGGTCACACCCGCTGTCGATGCGGCGCTGGATACGATCAACGATGATACGATTGGCAAATACCTGTTCACATCCGGCTCCACGGGCATGCCAAAACCCGTGCCGACCACTCAAGGCGCGATGTGTTCGATGATCGGCGGTGTAGAGGGATTGCGCGATGATGCTCGGGACCCGGAATACGACCCCGACACGCCGGACAATGTTCTCGACTGGCTGCCGTGGAATCACATTTCAGGTTCGAATGTGAACTTCAATGGCGCGCTGTGGAATGGCGCGACATTCTGGATTGATGGTGGCAAGCCAACTGCAGCGCTGTTCGGTGAAACCATCCGCAATGTCTTGGACTGCAAACCATCGACGTTCGGAACCGCGCCCATCGCCCTCGCCATGCTGGCCGAGGCAATGGAAGAAGATGATGCTCTGCTGGCGGCCTTTTTCGAGAATATGCGTTCGATCGGATATGGCGGCGCGACGCTCTCTGATGACCTTTATGACCGCATCCAGAACCTCGCCATCAAGGCCACAGGCCGGCGAATTCCGATCATTACGATGTATGGCGCGACAGAGACCCAAGGCATCACGGTCGTGCATTGGGAAGCAGAGCGGGTTGGCTTGATTGGGCTTCCGCTTCCAGGCCTGACGCTAAAATTGGTGCCGACCATGGGTAAGCTCGAAGTTCGCGTGAAAGGCGAAACCGTCATGCCAGGCTACCTTAACCTGCCGGAAAAGAATGCTGAAGTGTTTGATGAAGAGGGCTTTTACTGTCTCGGCGATGCCGCGAAATTTGTCGACGAAGATGATCCCAACCAAGGGATCATTTTTGACGGCCGTGTTGGAGAGGATTTCAAACTTTCATCCGGCACATGGGTCAGCGTTGGTGTATTGCGTCCAGACCTCGTGGCGGCCTGTTCGCCGCTGGTCTTTGATGCGGTGATTTGCGGACAGGACAAGAATTTCATCGGCGCCATGTTCTGGCCATCGCCTGCCGCGTTTGAAGATTATGTGAAAACCGCAGGCGGCGACCAAATGGCTGCCTTCGTGCAATTGAACAAAGACCTGGCGGCTAAAGTCGCCGCCTTTAACGCTGCAGAGCCGGGCTCGTCGCGGCGGATCAAACGTTTCCTGGTGATGACGGAGCCGCCAAGTATCGACAAAGGCGAAATCACCGACAAGGGCTATGTGAATCAGCGAATGACGCAGGATTGCCGCGCCGGTCTGGTGGCGAGCCTGTTCGTGGATACGCCGCCGCCAAATGTCGTGCAATTATAGGAGGCCACATGGCAACGACCAGCCATAAACAAACAGGCCTCCGCCTTGGACTGATCACGCTAGGCGTGGTGATGGTCGGCTTTGCGGCCCTGTTTGCTTTTGGCCCCGATGCACCACCCGCGCCTAAGCAAGCAGTAAACGTAGCGGCTGCGCCCGGTCTGCTTGATCGTCTCGATGACGTGCCGACGCGCCGCGCCGTCGAAGCGCTGCAAGCCGCCTCGCCTGGAACCTATGTGCAACTGCAATCCACAGCGCGCCAGGCGCTGCGCGATGAGGTTAGCCAGCAGGATTTGTCCCGACTGACCCTGGAAGCCCTGTTTGGTGAGTTTCAGGGGCAGGCTTTAACGCTGCGGTCTGCCGAAAGCGCGAATTTTCATGCCATCATTGCGGGTCTTGCGGACGGCTTCAGAAGCCTCAAAGCCGCCGATAGCAAATGGTGTGACGGCGCTCAGATTGCTGCCTATCTGACACAAAATGATTCCGATCTTGTGCCAGCATTGCTGGCCGAATTCCCATATCAAAGTGCGCAATATGAATGGGCGATGGATTGGATGACAATCGTATTAACCGCTGCCAAGCAAGCCCAGGATCGACCGCAACAGCATGCGCGTCCTGGGTTTCGAGATGAAGCCCTTTTGCAGCAAGAAGGCCTGGCGCTCGGATCTGAGCAATGGGCGCTGGCTTTGCAAATCGCGGCCTTTGCGAACTCAGAAGGCACGTCCTATGCGAAGATGAAAGACGTGATCGGCGGAATGAATGTCTGCGATCTGGCAATTGCGGTTGAGACGGTATCTGCGCGTTTGCCGTCGGACGTAAAAGGCCGAATCTGGGCCGACTTGATGCCCGAAACCATGGTCGGCAATACCCCTTATGTCATGTGGCGTGTGACCGACTATTTCTTCATAGGCTAGTGAAGAGAATATTCTGCCTTTAAATCACCATCAGTTCGGTTCTATGGTCGCGTCATGGCTATGGATGATACCCTTCGGTCCTTTATGGACAAGCTCAAGATCCCTGACTTTTCAGAAATGGATTGGGTCGGCTCGACGGATAGCTTGCGGCAAAGCTTCTTTCGGGCCAGCCGATCAGTGGAGCGCGATTTGCCAGACCTGGCCGAGATTTCCAATCTTGCTGTTGACGGCGCCGATGGCCCGCTGAAAGCGCGACTCTATGTGCCGCTTGCGGCAGGGGTGGCGCCCGCGCCAGCAATCGTATTTTTCCATGGGGGCGGTTTCGTCCTTGGCGATATCGACACCCATGATGTGCTGTGTCGCCGTCTCGCTGCCAGTGCAAGATGCCGCGTCTTGTCAGTCGATTATCGCCTGGCGCCCGAGCATAGATTTCCAGCGGCACATAAAGACGCGCTCGCAGCCTGGGAATGGGCGACACAGCGGAACAATATTCTCGGGTTCGACCCAGACCGAATTGCCGTTGCAGGTGACAGCGCCGGCGGTAACCTTTCAGCCTTTATTGCGCAGGAAGCGGGTCGTACGGGAGTATTGATGCCAGCGTTCCAATTGTTGCTTTATCCGCTGGTTCAATTTGTCGACATTCGGGCCAAGCGGATGAGCTTCCAGGAAGGTGGCTTCTTTATCTCGCCCAATCTATTCGACTATTTTCGTGACAATTACATCGAACGTGAAACCGACCGCATGGATGCGCGCGTGTCGCCGCTCTTTGCACCGGACGATGATTTTGCAGGCCTCGCGCCAACCCATCTCGTGCTTTGTGGTTGGGACCCGCTCAAGGATGAAGGCAAGGCGTATGCGGCAAAACTTGCAGCACACGGTGTTCCGGTCACGATCAAGGAACACCCAGGCATGGTGCACGGCTTCATGAATATGACAGCTGTCTCGACGTCCGCCCGCAAAGCTATTGAAGAAGCAGGCTTCGTGGTCGGAAAGGCACTTGGTGCGAGAGACTGAATTCCCTTCGCCACGAGATTGACATATGGTTAATATAATCCAACCCGAAGACGTAGATTAGGGGACGAGTTCCATGGCTAGAACGGCAATATGGGTCAAACGTGCAGCGCTCTGCGCAACTGCACTGACACTGATCGGGCTTTCCGCTTGTGATCAGCAGCAAGAACGGCTCGATCGGATTGGCGATCTCAGCGATGCCGTCCTGGGCCAGCTTGGCGGCGAAGATGTCACCAACAACAATCGCGACCAATACGAATCGGTCAGCGTAGAGGCCCGGGCGTTTGCGGGAACGATGATAGAGCGCGCGGTTGCTGTGACCGAAGATGAAGCCTCGCCGCGCTTCATTATTGGTTCGATTGTTGCCAAACCGACTGAATTGCCGCCCGCAATTGAAATGTCTGCCGTTATGGCGACGCCCGAAATGGCCTTGGAAGTTGTTGTTGATGAGCAATCCGAAGCCAAAATCATTGTGCCGGATGAAAAGACGATGGAAGAGGCCGTGATCGATCCTGGTGTTATCCGCCGCATCGAACTGCCCGCGTCAAAACAGCGGTCGATTACTGTTGTTGATCCAGAGCGCCGAGCGCCTATTCGCTCGATGCAATCGGATGAACCGAAACTTCCACGTGCGCCTTTGAGCGAAACAGTTACCCAAAAACGCGTTGATCGCGGTCTCGAACGCCCCGTCGCGCGGTCGCGGTCCATGGCCATTCAAATTCCAGCGACGCCCGAAGAGCGCATGCTGCAGCTGCCAAAACTGAACCCGAAAGTCGCAGCGCGGGCGACTATTCTGCCGAATGCTGCCTTACAACGCCAATTGGTGGCGGAAGAAAGAATGATCGAAACCGCGACCAAGTTTAAAGTCGCGGCGAGTATTCAGCGGTCCCGATCTGGCCAAATGGTGATCGAAATTGGCTCTGACGCGCTGAACCCAACCAACTTTACGGAAGCTGTCCTGCAACAAGGGCGGATCGCACTCGAAAACGGTGTCGCTTGTGATGAAGTCGCAGCCCAAGCTGACGATGCTAACCCACTCGTCACAATGGAATGCGTGATCGAGGATCTCAAAAATTCTGGCCAGTTTGAGTATGTCGAGAAAGACTGGATGTATGAGCACCAGATGATCCGGCGGCCAAATCTGACCAATGAGCCGGTCACGATCACCCCCAACGACCCACTTTTCGGGCTGCAATGGCATTACAAATCGCAAGGCACAGATGCTGGCCAATCGCCAGGCGGCGCTGGATTTGTCGATTTCTGGACCGATCAGGAAAGTCAGGGCTCGTCGGAAGTCGTCGTCGCCGTAGTAGATACTGGACTACAAATGGATCACCCGGATATTGCCGGTTCGGCCAATGTTGTTGCGGGCTGGGACATGGTGTCTGATCTCGACGTTGCGAATGATGGCAATGGTCGCGATAGCGATGCGAATGACCCTGGCGACCTTTGCCCGGAGCGCAACGTATTTGCCAATACGTATCATGGGACGCATGTCGCCGGCATTGTTGGGGCCGGATCGACCAATAACTCAGACGGTGTCGCAGGTGGCGCCTGGAATGTGAAAATCGTGCCCGTACGGGCGCTCGGCAAGTGCGGCGGCAAGCTATCCGACATCAATGATGCCATTCGCTGGGCTGCCGGAACAATCCCGGAGTTTAACGAACTCGGAGAAGAGGTCTGGAATGAGAATCCTGCCGATATTATCAACTTGTCTCTTGGTCTGTTCAAAACATGCCCAGCCTCAATGCAGGACGCGATCAATTCGGTGACCGCGCAAGGCGTGGTTGTTGTCGCGGCTGCTGGTAATCGCAGTGTGCCGACGGAATTCTTCGCCCCGGCTGGGTGTCAGAATGTTGTCACCGTTGCAGGCGGTGATGCCCGTGGCCATCTCGCGCCTTACTCAAATTATGGTGCAGCGGTTGATGTCCTGGCGCCAGGCGGGGATTTGACTCGTGATGATAATGGCGACGGCAATCCTGACGGCGTGCTGTCGACCAAAACAGCCGAAAACTGCGAGGATCCGCTGACCGGTGCGGCCGTCGCAACTTGCTATTATGCCTATGAGCAGGGGACCAGCATGGCGACCCCGCATGTCGCTGCAGCGCTGGCCCTGATCAAATCAAAAAGCCCGGATCTGAATTCCGAGCAACTTGTCTCGACCCTGATGTCGGGGATAAGCTCTATTCCGGAGAACCAGTGCACAGGTTTGTGTGCGCAATTCCCAGGGGCTGTTCCGACCGTCGATGACCCGGATATGTGCTTGCGGCCGTGTGGATCTGGATTGCTCAATCTGGCTGACGTGAATTTGCCGGACTGATGTAAGACTAATTTTTGGGGGAGAGGAAAACGTAATGCAAACGATCAAGGCGACACCGCACTATGGAGGGCATATCGGCCTGATTGCGCTGATAAGCATGCTCAGTGTGACGGGGTGCGTTGCATTGACTGACCAGAGCGGCGCGTTTGGATTTATGCCGGCCTGGTCGCAAAACAGCGTACAGCAGCAATCGATTGGTCTGTCGCAAGCCAACTTGATCAGTGCCCCCGCTGCGACTTTTATCGTCCGTTTCAATAATGAGCCAGAGCTTGAGCAGGTGTGCCGCAATTTCCGCCGCGACGAAGCTGGAACACGTCAGGCTTACCTGGATTGGGCATCTGAACACGCGCAACTCAATGGGCTGTACCTGGTGCGGGCCAGCTATTCCGGCGAGCTCATTCTAGCTTTGCCCGCCAATGACCCGGCCGGTCGATCGGCGCGTGATGTGATTGCTGCGCTCGAAAGTATCGATAATCTCGCTTATGCTGAGATCGACTCAATGGCGAGTGCAAGTGAAGGGGAATAGGTGATGCGAATATTGATACTCACAGCATTGAGTGGACTGACATTGGTGGCCTGTGACCAACTCACCGAGCAGACGCCTATCGAGACACAGGCGCCGCCGCAACTGGTTGAGGCTGAGCAACCCGCCGCGCCTGCACCTGAACCTGAACGTCAGGAGCCAGATGGTATCGCAGAGCGTAAGACAGCGACGATCGATTGGAATGCCGCTCGCACAGATTTCGCAGCGCGCGATATTGATGATGGCGGCATGGCCCAGGTGGCGAGCGTTGGTTCACCGGTCGTACCCATCCTATTGCCGGATGAGCCAGTCGGCATAGCATCGGCAGACGGTGAAGAGGCCTTACAGTTTCGCCCGCTTGCGGATGGCTATTTCGCTGTCAAGAAAGGCGAGATCTATGATCTTATCATCAATGGAACCGACCGCCTTGTCGCCGCGCCCGGTGGTGATGGCGCTGCCAGTGATACAGCCTTGGTGTTCGAGGAAACCATGACCGGGGCGCAGGTATCGTTCAGCCGATACGGGGCTTCGTACCTGGTCGAATTTATGTGTAATGATCCAGCAACTGCTATTAAAGGCAGTTGTGTCAGCGAAGCAGAAGCGGTTGCTGAAGTAGAGAAACTACTAATTGCGGGGACGCGATGATGACGAAACACTGGGGACTGATAGTCGTATCAGCCCTGGCCCTTGCCGCATGTGATGTGGTGCGTGTGCCAGGTGATGGCCAAACACCGACGCCGACGGCGCCGATCCCAGATGGTGCGCCGGGTCCGCCGCCGCCATCTGTGCCGGTTACTGACCCCTATAATGAAGGCCCGGATGACGACGTCACAAATGTGCCTGTCAGCAATCCTGTCACCCCAGACACGCCTGCGACGGATCCAGTCGATGTTACGCCGAGTGACGAAGATGTGCCTGACGATCCTGCGCTCGACAATGACCCAGCACCGGCGCCCGATGATAATCTGGATGGGCCAGGTACACCTGACGCCCCAGATAGCGATCCGATCGACGATCCAGTTAATGACCCCTTACCGATAGATGATCCGCTAGATGTGACCCCTGTCGACGAACCAACGGTTTCTCCGCCAACACCTCCAGCGCCGCTGCCGGTTAAGTTCGAATATTTTGCGCCGGGTGATTTGATTCCAGGCACTGGCAATGGCCGCGTTGATAATCTGGTCTATGCACCGGACATGCTGTTCCCGATTAAAAGTGCACCGACCTGGCCGCAATCCATGGTTTATCGCCTTGGCGGGGCTGTGGGCGGTGATCAGTGTGATCCAGCCAATTACGACATCCCGTGGCGCGATAATTTTTGTGAAAAGCGGTCATCGACTCGCAATACGCCAATGTGCCCGACCAATAAGGTCCACCAGGGCCAGGATATCCGCGTTGGCTCAGCTGCTGATTGCAATGCCTTGCGCGCGCAAGCCAAACGAGATCGCGGCTTGCACGAAGTGGTCGCTGTCGAGGACGGCGTAATTCAGCATATCGGAACCTATTCTGTGCAATTGAAAGGCACGGAGACGGGTAACATTTATTCTTATCTGCATCTCAATATGCGCCGCTTGCGCGTGTCCGCGCTTGATACAGTCATAGCGGGTGACACGCTGGGTTTTGTCTCCAGCGATTTTGGATCAACCCCAACGACCTTTCATCTACACTTTGAAATCAAGGCACCGATCGAAGGTGAAGGCATCGTGCATGTGCCGCCTTACATGTCACTCGTCGCGGCCTATGAGCGCCGCGAGGGAGGGGTTGGTCTGGTTGTGGAAGATGACAATGTTGCAATTGCTAGCGTGCCGGTGATTGTCGACGAAAGTAAGCTGGTCGAATAGGCGCAAACTGTAGCTTTATCCACAGATTCCCCAATAAGATCAGCGCTCGGACTTACTGTTGCCAAAGTTTAAACTGTTAATGACTTGTAAACGGCACGAATATTGAGTCATGTGATCGAAACACCACATTATGCGAGCGAGTTTAGTAGATGACAGCGGCTGAAAAGCTCCCAGTAGAATACACTGAAGCCCACAATGATGACGGCAAACCTGTTGTTACTCTTATCGGCGCAGATATTTCCGAAGCCTATCTTGACGATGCTGAACCAAGCCCGACTGTGGCGGCGCTCGGCCGATTTTGGAAACGGATTGTAAATACAGCGAAATTTGGCCTCGTTCTCGCGCTTGTCGGCGGCTATCCCGCGATGATTGTGATGAGCCACAAAGTCGATTCAAGCGCGGTTGTGTTGTCATCGGCAGCGCCTTGGTATTCGAATGATACAGGTACAGCGATGACGTTGCTGGGACGCGAACTGACGGTTGCTGGCTGGGCCAATGATCGGTCCTGGTGGCACCCGCAAGCGCAATTGACGGCTTTACCAGCCTGGCAGGACGGTATCACTGGCGCGCTGTCAGATTACGCTGTGCTCGCCTCAGAACATGCTGCGCTTCAGCCGGGCGCGCCTGATACGGATCTGCTCGCTGCAGCGCGTCTGTTGGCACCGGCTCAGGAAGCCGAAGCCATTCCTCGCCTGAACGCCGCAGCCGAAGCCTTGCAAAGCTATGAGGGGCGTTTGTCCCGCGGCTTGGCGGCGCAACCTAACGGACAAGGCGTCCTGCTCGACGAACTGGCACTTTATCAGGGTTGGTCAACACAGTCGCAGGCAGCGCTCCGGTCGAGTGTTGATCGCGCTGAAGGATGGCCCGCTTCGCGAGAAGACATTCAAGCGCTCTACCAGGCGCGCGCGTATGCGCAGGTGGCATCGCAATTGATTATGTCCTCCCTGATCCAGGAACCGGATCTGGTTCGCAGCCGCGATGCCCGAGAAGCCCGCGACCGCGCGATCTTTGCCTGGCGCCGCGCCGCGACGTTCAATCCGCTGGTCGTTTCAAGCCAGGCCGGGACGGGCAACTTCCTGTCCGATCACCCGGCCGCAATGATGTATTATCTTTCCGAGATTGATACTGCGACAGCAGACTTTATTGACGCTCTGGAAAAACAGGATGCTGAAGTGATTTCAGTCGCAGCCGTCGATACAGCTGAATAGCCTGCATCCTTCGCGGCCTTGATTTTAATGACTGCCCAGCACATTTAAGGTCTTGTTCCTGCTCGCAAGAAAGGTCTTTGGGCCACTATGTTTATTCAAACCGAACCGACGCCAAATCCGGATACGTTGAAATTCCTGCCCGGTCAGGCGGTGACCGGCACAACCGGGCCATATGATTTTGCGACGATTGATGAAGCAGGCACCAGCCCGCTCGCACAGGCGCTTTTTCAGGTTCAAGGCGTCGCCCGGGTGTTTCTGGGCAGCGACTTTATCTCGCTCAGCAAAGATCCAGACACGGATTGGAAGCATTTGCGGCCAATGGCATTGGCGGCGATTATGGATCATTTCGTTGCGGGTTTGCCAGTGATGGCGACAAGTGGAATGCCTGATCAAGCTGTCGAGGCCGGCGCTTCAGCGGCTGACTATGAAGGTGAGACCGCAGAGATTGTCGGCGAAATTATCGAGCTGATCGAAACGCGCGTACGCCCTGCTGTGGCGCAAGATGGCGGCGATATTGTTTTCCATGGCTTTGATCAGGAATCCGGCATTGTGCATTTGGCCATGCGCGGCGCCTGTGCTGGTTGTCCATCCTCAACAATGACGCTCAAACAGGGCATCGAGAACATGCTCAAGGCCTATGTTCCAGAAGTGACAGCCGTCGAAGCCGCGCTTTAATCTCAAGACTTGAACTTGACTTCCGTGTCGCCGATGCGCGAGGCGGCTGAATGAGTTCCAGTCTGTTCCCCATCGCATTGTGTTTGCTGTCTGCGTTTACCGTGGCCGCGACCAACCTGTTCGTGAAACGCGGTGGCGATGTGTTGTCGACTCGCATGGTGGTCTCGATCGCCATGATGCTGAGCGTTGTCCCGTTCGTGCCCTTCGTTCCGATGCCGACGCCCGCAATCTGGGGTGCTTTGGCGATCTCGGTCGTGGTTCACTGGTTTTATCAATTTGCGATGATCCGCGCCTTGCATCGCGGCGATCTCTCTCTCGTCTTTCCCGTAATGCGCGGCCTGGCGCCGTTGTTGACGGCGATCACCGCGACTGTTGTACTCAATGAGACGCCGAGCCCGCTGGGATGGTTCGGGTTGTTGCTTGCCACAGCGGCGTTGATCGTCTTCGCGATGCCAGAAGAAAAAGGCGGCAAACATCCGCCGCTCAAACAGGCTGCGTTATTTTGGGCCATGGTGACGGCGCTGGGGATTGCGTTCTATTCCGTCGCTGATGCAAACGGCACACGCCTCGCGGCCAATACAGAGACGCTGTTCACTTTTGTGGTCTGGTTATTCCTGCTCGACTGGATCGGTATAAGCACGGCCATGATCTGGATTCGCCGCGGACGTGTCTGGTCGGATATTGCGCCGCAAATTCGAGGTGGCGCAATCGGAGGATTACTCGGAACGATTTCGTATGGTGCCGCGCTTTGGGCGTTTACCTTGTCGGAAGCTGCGAATGTTACGGCTATTCGCGAGACGTCAGTTGTTTTCGGAGCGATTTTCGGCGCGGTCTTCCTGAAAGAAGCCTTCGGGCTGCGGCGTATTGCGGCGGCGAGTTTGCTGGCGTTTGGATTGATTTTGCTGGAATTCGCGCCTTAACCCCGTTTTGGCACAGTCAGTGCTACAGCCTACATCATGAAACTGTTGCGCCATCTCGCGGGCTATCTGCCAGTCAATATTGCCAGCGGCATCGCGGCATTTGGCGGTGTATATGTGTATACGCGCCTACTGGGCCCAGAAGATTATGGCCGCTACGCCCTGATGTTCTCCGTGATGGCCTTGGTACACATGTTGTCTCTGACAGCTGCAGAGGCTGCAGCGTTTCGGTTCGCGGGCGAAGCAGAGGCCAAAAAAAACCTGCCAGATCATTTCCGAACAATGCTATCGCTGACCGCTCGGTCTCTGCTCATTGCCGCGCTCCTGATTGGAGCGCTAGCCCTGGCGTTTAGGCAAATGCCGGAATATTTGAAGATCCTGCCTTGGATAGCGATCCTCGTTCCGATCAATTCCTTGATCCAGATGGCTCTGGAAGCACATCGCGCCAGCGAGCGGGTGGGGCGGTATTCGCTGATTTCGACAACCAACATCCTGGCTGGGTTTCTCTTTGGCGCGCTGATCGCCTGGCGGACTGGGTTCGGGGCATCGTCGCCTTTCATTGGCATGGCGATCGCTGGTTCAGTCTGGATGGTCAGCGAAACCCGCTGGCTGTTGCAGCAAGCCAAAGGCGGCGCAACAGATCCTGGTCGGCGGCGCACTTACTTGATGTATGGCGCGCCTATTGCCGCGGCCCTGGTGCTCGATCTGATCCTGTCGGCCGCTGACCGGTTTCTCATCGCGGCGTTTCTCGGCGAAGCCGCTGTGGGGGAATATGCAGCCGGGTACGGCGTTGCTGATAAGTCTGTCTTACTGATTTGCGCTTGGGCAGCGATGGCCGCAATTCCTCTTGTCATGGCCGCGTATGAGCGCGGTGGAGCCGATGCCGCAGCAGAAGAGTCGCGCGGCCTTATCAGAACATTACTTTTGCTTGGTATCCCTGCAGCGACGGGCCTGGCGCTCGTCGCGGCGCCGCTTTCCGAAGCCCTGATCGGGGAAGCAGTGCGTGATGGTGCGCGGCAGATTATACCCTGGATTGCTTTTGCTGGCCTATTGAACGGATTAATCATCCACTATTATTCGGAAGTCTTCAATTTGACTCACCGGACCGCAGAACTGGCATTGTTGATGTTGATTCCGGCGATAGCAAATATCGTGCTCAATCTGGTTCTAATCCCGCAATTTGATCTGCTCGGCGCGGTCGCTGCAACGCTTATCAGCTATGCACTGGGGCTCGCCGTGCTTGCTATGCGTGGCCGCAGACTGATTGCCCTGCCGATGCCATTTGTCGACCTGATCAAAGTCTCTGTCTCAGCATTGGCAATGTGGCCTGTCATTTCTGCGCTTCCGGATCTCGGCGCTTGGCCGGAATTGCTTCTGAAAGTTTTGGCGGGTGGGATAACATATGGGGCACTCGCCTTCCTGCTTGACGCTGGCGGCGCTCGCGGGTTTGTGAGGGACAAACTCGCATCCAAAACACACGCATCTGCGTAAAGGACCCTATGAGCGAACAGAAAAACGATCTCGGCACCGCCGCGGACAAAGCCAACCAAATCTGGGCCGACCTGGTCCCGGTGATTGGTTTCATTCTCGTCTATAATGTCATGCGTCGCGTAACGATTAATGACACTTGGGCAAGCCCTGATACGGCGCTGTACTGGGCCACGGGTGTGCTGATTGTCGCGACGCTTTGGGCAGTCTCAAACTATTTGCGTCGCGGCGAAGATGTTCCGCTCTTCCTGGTTTTTACCGCGACAATTGTTGGCGGGTTCGGATTGTTGGGGATCATATTGCAGGAAAAATCATTCCTTTACATCAAACCGACGATTCAGCAGCTCTTCCTGGCAGGCGTGATTTTCGGCAGCCTCGCCATGGGCAAAAACATATGGCGAGTGATGTTCGATAAAGTCTTTGATCTGCCGGAATTTGCCTGGCGCACCCTGGCGATTCGCTGGGGGCTCTTCTTCATCGCCATGGCGATCTGGAACGAATTTCTTTGGCGCTATTACGCGCCCGGCTTCGAAGAGCCGCTGCGGGTTATCGGCGCAACCGTCGCACCGGCCGGAAGTTACGACCTGTTCGGACTAACCTTTGGATCCCGTGACGCCGAAGACGTCTGGGCCAATTGGAAGTTCGGAAATATGGTCATAACATTCATATTTGGCGCGGCAAACGTGCCGTACACCCTGAAACATCTACGCGATCCGGAAGCGGCTTAGCGCGTCAGAGCCTCGGTGCCGGTAGGGTTGGCAAATGGCGCAAACACATCCTGATCGCGCGTTTCCGCAAAATGCGTCAGCGCCCAGACGACAGTTGGGAAAGCCAGTTCCGACCATGGAATATCTTTCCAATCGACAAGTTTGACTTCTTCGCTTTCCGGACCGACGCCATAATCGCCCAAAAGCCGAGCTCGGAACATGACTTGCACCTGTCCGATGCGCGGGACCGAATAGACCGCGAGTAAACGATCAATTTCGATATCCGCCAGCGCTTCTTCCTGGGCTTCGCGCTGTGCGGCTTCTTCGACGGATTCGCCGAGTTCCATAAATCCTGCCGGAAGGGTCCAAAAGCCCTTCCGAGGTTCGATCGCGCGTTTGCAGAGCAGGATCTTGTCGTCTTTCAAAACGACCGAGCCGGCAACGATTTTCGGGTTTTGGTAATCCACGAAATCGCAATTCTGGCAGACGCGGCGTTGTTTATCGTCGCCGGGTGGGATTTCTAATGCGAAGTCAGGGCTCGGTTTGACTGTCATTTTTCTGTCAGCCTCTCGCTTTATGGGAGAATTCAATTGATCTGCACACGGAATTTTGTCTTTTAGCGTGTAGATAGGGCTGTATCACGAACTAAGGCGGCGGCAATGAGCAAGCAAGAGACGAGCACTGGATTTACGCTGGCGCGTTCCGTCACGCACTTATTGCATCGCGCGCAGCAAGCAGCGGTCAATGAATCTGTGAATGGCCTGGCCGAAAAAGGCCTGACCATTCGGCAGTTCGCGGTCCTCGCCGCCCTGAATGATGAAGACGGACAAAGCCAATCAGGTCTGGTCGATGTTACGGGCATTGATCGTTCGACGCTGGCGGACATGGTTTCGCGTATGGAAAAGACCGGTTTGGTTCAACGTGTGAAGTCCGCGGAAGATGCCCGGGCCAAAGCGGTATCTTTGACCGATGCCGGCCGCAAAGCCTTTGAGGAAGCCGCGCCGGAAGTTATGGCTGCGGATGAAATTCTGACGGAAGAGTTGCGGAAATCTCGTCGAGAGAGCTTGCTCTTGTCACTGGCAATCATCTCAGGCGACTTTGAGGAAGAGGAAGAAGAGCCTCGCAAGTCGAAGAAGAAAAAGAAGAAAAAGAAAAAGAAGAAGAAATAGGCGCTTAAGCCTCATCTTCTCCTTGCTTCAACCGCGTCAGCTTGGCTTTCGCAAACTTGGCGCGCGCAATCGCATAGATTGCCAATAACGTTGGAATGACCAATCCGAGACTGACAATTGTCAGCAAATAGGGTGCGTTTTTGTCAAACTCAAACACGGATCAGGCCTCCCCCAGCCGACGCGCCATGACAGCATCAGCCTGTTGATTGTAAATTTCGGCCCGCATCAGAATCAGGACCAGTGCGCTGACAAAAAGTAACTGACCAGCAAATCCGATCAAAAGCGGTTGCAAATAGACCCAAGCCATGGCCGGACCGTCAGCGCGAATGACGCTTGGTCCCTGATGAATGCTTGACCACATGTCGACTGAGAAGCGAATGATCGGAACGTTGATGATCCCAACCATGGCCAGAATAGCGCCAGCGCGCGCCGCTTTCTGGCGGGTTTCCATGGCACTGCGCAGCGCCATATAACCGAGGAACAGGAAGAGCAAGACCAGCACGCTCATCATCCGGGCATCGTCCCAGAGCCACCATGTGCCCCAAGTTGGCTTGCCCCAGATCGCGCCTGTCGCCAGGCACAGCCCTGTATACCCCGCCCCAATTGGTGCGATAGCGCGAGCTGCGACATCCGCCAGTTCATGACGCCAGATGAACCAGACAAAACTCGATACAGCGAGGCCAACATAAAGGCCCATACAGAGCCAGGCGCTCGGCACATGGATGAACATGGCGCGGAATATGTCTCCGCCTTGGACCTCATCGGTTGGAACAACATACAGGCCTTGCCAGAGACTATATCCGAAAAGGCCAAGACCGATAATAGCGGCGACAGGCACAGCCAGCTTCGAAAAAGCCATGAAACGGTGCGGATTTGCGAGGATTGACCACATTATGCTTCTCTAACCGTCCTCTAATCCGCCGCCAACCTTAAAGCCGCGCCCATCGCAGCAGGTGCGACACCAAGTGCAAACAAGGTCGAGGCACCGAGGAATAGAATACTCGTGCCGCCGAGGCCTTCTTCCAGCGCCATTGTGCCGAAAATCACCGTCGGCAAATAGAATGGCAAGGCAATCAGCGCGATGAGCAAGCCCGCTCTTGCGACACTGGCCGCTAGCGCCGCAGCAACACCGCCCCAAAGAAAGAATGTCAGCCCGCCCAGACCATAAGCTGCCATCGCCGGCAGAGTCTGCTCCGGCGGGACTTGCAGCATCATGGCAAGAAGCGGCGTGAGCAATACCAGGGGGAGGCCAGAAACGATCCAATGTCCGAGCGTCTTGACCGCCGCGACCAATGAGATTGATGTGCCGTCCTGAATCCAGAGATCAAGCGCGCCGTCTTGCAAGTCGGCTTGAAAGATCCGCTCTAGCGTCACGAACGATGCAAGCGCCAGCGCGAGCCACAATACCCCTGGGCCAATCTTGGCGAGCAACAGGCTTTCACTCCCCACCGAGAAGGGCACCATCACGGCGGTCCCGGCGAAAAAGCCGAGCGGCAGCAGGAGACCCGCGCCAGATGACCAGGCCTCAGACAGGGCCTGGCGGAAGGCGGAAATGAGCGGGCGAGGCGTCATAAACTCACCTCACGAGTGGCCTCGATAGGGGCTGCGCCATGCAGAGCCGCGATGACTGTCCCTCCGATGGCGCGATGTGCTTCAATCAGATGGGTCAGATGGGTCTGACCATCCGTATCGAGTGCATTGAAGGGTTCATCGAGAAGCCAAACGGGTCGTTCTTCCAGTTTCAGGCGCGCCAGAGCAGTGCGTCGCTTCTGTCCGGCTGAAAGCATGCGGCTCGGCACATCCGCTGGACGGCTCAGTCCCATATCTTGCAGAATTCCGGGAATATTTGTTTGGCTTCCCCAGGTTCGCGCCCAATGCTGTAAATGTGTGCGTGGTGTTTCGTGGGCTTTCAGACCGTTGGTGTGACCTATCCAGTGATGCGGCTTCGCGCGTAAGACTTCGCCAGCTTGGGGGTCAGACAGGCCTGCCAATTGCCGCAGCAATGTTGTCTTCCCTGACCCATTTGCGCCGCGCAACAAGATCAGCTCGCCAGACTTCGCGGTTATTGACACGTCCCCGAACAGCACGCGCTCACCGCGCACCGCGCCGAGCGCCAATCCCTGAATGAGCGGTGGGTTAATCAATTGCCATGCCCCGTATACGAATCCATCGCGTATAGCGCATCGTCACTTGATTGCGTCTTGTCCACAGCCGGTATACCAAACAGACGAGACTCGCCGCGCCGTGAACGAGGTGCTTGAATTAGATAAAAAAGAGAGGTTCGATCGCCCATGCCTTCCCTCGACAGCTTTAACGCTCGCAAGACGCTATCCGTAAACGGTAAGGACTATACTTACTACTCCCTCGATGCCGCAGCCGAAAACGGCCTAGGGGATGTTTCAAAACTACCGGCGTCGCTGAAAGTTCTGCTCGAGAACATGCTGCGCAATGAGGATGGCACCTCGGTTACCAAAGACGATATCACGGCGTTCAAGACCTGGATCGAAAATGGCGGCAACGTAACGCACGAGATCGCCTATCGACCTGCTCGCGTGCTGATGCAGGACTTTACCGGTGTTCCTGCAGTGGTCGATCTGGCGGCGATGCGAGACGCAGCAAAGACCCTGGGAGCGAGCGCTCAGGCGATCAATCCCCAAGTGCCCGTCGATCTGGTCATCGATCATTCCGTCATGGTCGACTATTTTGCTGGTCCGAACAGTTTCGAAAAGAATGTTGATGTTGAGTATGAGCGCAATCAGGAACGGTATGAATTCCTGCGCTGGGGCTCCACTGCGTTTGAGAACTTCCGGGTTGTGCCTCCAGGCACCGGGATTTGCCATCAGGTGAACCTTGAATATCTCGGCCAAACGGTCTGGACCAAGGAAGAGAATGGCGAAACCGTCGCTTATCCGGACACTTGCGTTGGCACGGATTCCCACACCACAATGATCAATGGTCTGGCTGTGCTCGGCTGGGGCGTTGGCGGGATTGAGGCCGAAGCGGCGATGCTGGGACAGCCAGTCTCGATGCTGATCCCGGAAGTCATTGGTTTCAAACTGACCGGCAAATTGCCAGAAGGTGCAACCGCGACCGATCTGGTTCTGACTGTGACCAAGATGATGCGCGACTATGGCGTGGTGGCGAAATTTACCGAATTCTTCGGGCCTGGGCTGGCCAATCTGACGCTCGAAGACCAAGCGACGTTGGCCAACATGTCGCCGGAATTCGGATCCACCTGTGCATTCTTCCCGGTTGATGACGATACGATCAAGTATCTCGCTAACACGGGCCGCGACCCCGATCGCATTGCGCTGGTTGAGGCTTATGCCAAGGCGCAAGGATACTGGCGCCCGGATATGGCGGACCCAGTCTTTACCGATACGATTGAGCTCGATCTCGCAACGGTTCTTCCCAGCATCTCTGGCCCTAAGCGCCCGCAGGACCAGGTTCTGCTCTCAGAAGCCGACACAAGATTCGCTGACGCCATGGTCAAGGAATTCAGCACCGCTGCCGATGATGCAACGCGTGTTCAAGTCGAGGGTGAAGATTTTTCAGTCACGCATGGCGATGTCTTCATTGCGGCGATCACGTCTTGTACCAATACATCCAATCCAAGCGTTTTGATCGCAGCGGGGCTGGTCGCGCGCAAAGCGGCGGCGCTCGGTCTTAATCGCAAGCCTTGGGTTAAAACATCTTTCGCCCCTGGATCACAGGTTGTCACAGATTATCTCGACAAAGCTGATTTGACCAAGGATCTTGATGCGCTCGGGTTCAATCTGGTTGGCTATGGTTGCACGACCTGTATCGGGAATTCCGGTCCGTTGCAGCCAGAGATCGCCGCAGCGATTGCTGATGGTGATCTGGTTTCGTGTTCTGTCCTATCGGGTAACCGAAACTTTGAAGGCCGTATCGGTCCGGACATCAAAGCCAATTATCTCGCTTCGCCGCCGCTTGTTGTCGCTTACGCGATCGCTGGCTCGCTAAAGATCAACATCACCACACAGCCTCTCGGGCAGGACACCGATGGCAACGACGTCTATTTGAAAGACCTCTGGCCAAGCTCGCACGAAATCGCAGAAATCATGGCGGCGTGCGTGACACCCGCCATGTTCGCGGACCGCTATTCTGACGTCTTCAAGGGCGACAAACAGTGGCAGGACATCGAAGTTTCAGGCGGCCAGACTTATGACTGGCCGCTCGGGTCGACTTATGTTCAGAACCCGCCTTACTTTGATGGTATGACGGGCGAAGTAGAAGCGCCAGCGGACGTCCACAAAGCGCGCGTTCTGGCGCTGTTTGGAGATTCGATTACAACTGACCACATCTCGCCGGCTGGATCGATCAAGGCCTCAAGTCCGGCAGGGGAATATCTGCAAGGCAATCAAGTCAGCGTGCTCGATTTCAATTCCTATGGCTCGCGGCGCGGCAATCACGAAGTGATGATGCGTGGGACTTTTGCCAACATTCGGATCAAGAACCAAATGGTACCGGGCGTCGAGGGCGGCGTGACGATCCATCACCCCAGTGGTGACCAGATGCCGATCTATGACGCCGCGATGCGCTATATGGAAAAGAACGTCCCGCTCGTGGTTTTTGCAGGTACGCTTTATGGCAATGGTTCGTCGCGTGACTGGGCTGCCAAAGGCACCATTCTGCTCGGCGTTAAAGCTGTGGTGGCCGGATCATTTGAGCGCATCCACCGTTCCAACCTGATCGGAATGGGGGTCTTGCCACTCGAGTTCGATGATGGCGTGACTTGGGAATCGCTCGGACTGAAAGGCGATGAGGAAGTAACGATTGAGGGGATCAATCAGATTCAGCCGCGCCAGAACGTCGATGTTCAGATCACCCGCGCGGACGGCTCAAAAGTCACCGCGAGTACGACGGTTCGAATCGATACAGACAATGAGCTCGACTATTACCGCAATGGCGGCATTTTGCATTATGTGCTGCGCAATCTGGCGCATGAGGCGACATAACGCACTGCTCACAAGCAAGTGAATTGATCCCGGGGCGAAGATACAGTTATGAGGCTGTCATGATGCGTTTCTTCGCCCTTTTTGCGTTTGCAGCTTCGATGATGGTATCGGCCCACGCCGAGACCAATCGCCCGGTTCTGGTTGAGCTGTTCGCAAATCAGAATTGCCCGGCCTGCCCAAAAGCGCACCGAACCATGCAGAAGATCAATGCCGAAAGAGAGGATGTTCTGATTTTGACCTGGTCGGTCAATTATTGGGACTATCTTGGCGATCCTGACCCAATGTCGCTACCAGAAGCGAAAGAGCGCCAGATCGCCTATACAGATCGCTTGAGCTTGCGCGCACCTTATACACCGCAATCCTTCTATGATGGTGCCAAGGAATGTCCGGGAACGCGTCAAAAGGATATTAGGCGCAATATCAAAAAACGCACGCAGCAGCGCCTCGATGACGCGCCGACCCTCGCCTGGGATGGTGATGGCGTGCGGGTTTCAGGACAAAGTGATCAGACGCTCGAGTTGACACTGGTCAATTATCTCTCTGGCGATGCGAATGAAACCGACATGGTCAATCCAGTGACAAATGTGGAGTCGCTAGGGCTTTGGATGGGTGATGCCGACCCAGTCCCGATCAACTGTACCAGCAGCTGCGCGGTCTTGTTGCAAGAACAGGATAGCGGCGTGGTGATCGCGGCAACGTCCAAACATTAAGGGCGGTCAAACGGCGAGCGATGATTTCGGTCGTTGGGTACAAAGCACAAATTTGCATCTAATTTCTCACGAACACTTAATGGGCCTTCAATGCGCCAGAATTAGGTCTATGCGTGCTGCGTTGTCATCTTGAGAGAGGTAATCTCATGTTACGACAAAGCACGGCACCGCTCGCCCTTTGCGTTCTCTTTTTAGCGTCATGTAACGCCGCCAGCGAAGATCCACTGGCTCCAGAATCCGTTCTGCCTGTCGGCGATGCTGTGACAGATCCCACTCCCGCAGACCCGATCCAGGTAGACCCGGTCCCAACAGATCCGACGTCGGCCGATCCTGGCGGGTCTGATGTGGATGATCCCGTCGATCTGGCATTGTCGATGTCGCCTGCGCCACCAAGTGAAGCGCCGAAACCGCGATCCAGTTCAAGCAGACCAACGCTTGCGATGATCTATGAGAATATGCCCTGGGTGCGAACGCTTAGAGCGGCCGATGGCCAGGGCGGTTTCGTTAAACTGTCGCTTGGAGATGATGGTAATGGCGACGCAGATGCATTCGATTTTGATTCTGAAACGGGCGTATTCAGGTTGCGTGAAGTGCAAGATTTCGAGCGCCCGGGTGACGCGGATCGCGATAATTTCTATGATTTGGAATTGATTGCCGTTGACTATCCAGGACTCCCTGGGATTCCCTTCAAGATTGGGTTTGCCGATCAGAAAGAGATCTTTGAGGACTTTCCTGTCGTCTGGCTGAATGGCGAGATTGAATTGGGTGGTTTAGGATTAAACGTCACATCGCTTGGTGACATAGATAGTGATGGGCGGCCCGATCTTGCCGTCGCAGCGCCGGGGCGACATTCCCGCCACAGATATACCGAGCTTCCGCCGTCGGGCTATCACCCAGCTGGCAACGCGTACTTGGTCTCGGGTAAAGTTCTGAGCGAGACGACCTACCTAAATGTAAGCGATATGGACCAACGAGGATTCGGCGTTATCGCGGGCCTCTCCGATGATTTGAATGTCGGCTACAATATGATCTTGTTGGGTGATCTGGATGGTGATGAGCTCGACGATTTCGTTATCCAGAGAGATGAACACACGATTGAAATCGTATCCGGCGCAACGCTCCTGCAACACCTTAACTCAGGGGGGGACGGTTCATTGAGCGATCTTTCTTCAGGATCCATTGTCGTCTCTCAAACTCAGGTTATCGATCCAACAACGTTTGCCAGCTTCGGCGACCTTAATGGAGACGGTCTGATTGATCTGGCAATGTGTGCTCACGAAATTCGTTCAGGCAGCAGTATCGAAGCGCATGTTTTTGCGATATCAGGCGCCGCGCTGAAAGACGCCATGGTGACACGCAGTTCGGCGTCGATGACCACTCTATATAGCCAACAGCAAGCAGCCTATTATGCCTATTCTGGCAATCACCGCACCTGCGGTCCGCTGACCGCGATCGGAGACGTAAACGGTGATAGTCTCACAGATATTGCGATTCCAATGCCTGGGCCCAATGCGGGCGATTCAGGAGCGCTGGTATTTGGCGGCGCTGAAATGCTTGAGATGATGAATGCGGGCGGTCGCCAGCAGGTGACATCAATCGATGTTCGTTTTCGCGGTGCGACATTTCCCTACACGCATTTTACCGATGCAGGCGTTACGGGAACTGAGCAAGATTACATGGTCATGCCGCTCGGAGATGTCACCGGCGATGGTATCGATGATTTCAGCTTCGGTTGGGTCAGCTACATCAATCGTCAAAACGAATCAGCATTCGTGGTCAAAGGCGCTGTAACTCTACTCGATGATTCGAGTGAAACGGCAGACATTCGCGAAATGGTCGACGCCGGCGGGGCGATCCAATTAGCCGCGACCCCGGACAACATCGCAGCTGGTCAGGCCAGGTCTGAGCCGGTCTACGCTCTGTTGGCGCCAGAAGACGGATTGCACTCAACGCTTATCTTTGTGGGAGCTGATATCACTTCCCGGGACTTCTTGAGCAGCTACAGTGTGACCGCTGACCAGTTGCCCAGCGGTGGAACATCGATCGTACCACTCCCGATTGCCGGAGCCGGTCAATTTGCGATCCCACGTGGCTATAGCCGTCTGCTCAGTTATGTGAACAGCATCGGCGATCTCAATAATGATGGATATGGTGACCTCGCCATTGGTTGGGGAACGGCAGATGGCAGCGGGCGCGCCGAAGATATTGGCAGGCTACTCCTCGTCTCTGGCAAAGAAATCATCGAGGCACGTGCTCGCGGCGAAACGCTGGAGCCGAGCCGTATGGTTCGCATTCCAGAGGAATGAGTCAGCACTAACGCTTTGACAGTGCGTCCAGTTGGTCCTGCATGGCGGCCATCTGGGCGCGCAACATTTCCATCGCTTCTTCGCCAGGCGCCCCTGCACGTTCGCCCCGTTTGGATTTGCGAGCGGACGCGCCAGGCGTGAACATGCGAACGGCCTTTTCGAACATTTCCATATTTGCACGCGCCTGTTTCTCGAACAATGAAAACGGGCTGGCTGTCCCGACCGCTTTGGTCCAACGTTCCTGGCTTTCAGAGAAACTGTTCATACTCATTTCCAGCCAAGCTGGCAGCAGACTTTGTGACCCGGCGCCGTAAAAGCCGATTAGCTTTCGCAGGAAATTCACCGGCAGAGCGCCTTCGCCCTTATTCTCTTTTTCGAATATGATCTGGGTCAGAACTTGCCGTGTGAGATCGTCGCCGCTTTTGGCATCGACGACTTCAAAGTCAACCTCGCGGCGGACCAGCTCAGACAAATGATCGAGGGTCACATAAGAAGAAGTCGACGTGTCATACAGTCGGCGATTAGCATATTTCTTGATGATGACGGTGTCAGACGCTCCGTTTGATTTCGCCATGATGTGCCCTTCCTCGGTCCAAAGACCAAAATTATTGCTCGTTTCCGCAGCGCGATCTGTTACGGTTCAATCGCTGGCGAAAGTAAGATTGAGCGCGCCAGCCGCGATGTGCTCACATCGAATTTAGCAGACGCAGCAATTTCTTGCTGCGCAGCATAGCGGGAGAAGAGGTCATGTCCAGAACAGCGCTGGTAACAGGTGGAACGCGCGGAATAGGTCTGGCGATCAGTGCCGGATTGAAAGCCGCCGGCTACGCGGTTGCAGCAAATTATAGCGGCAATGATGACGCCGCAAAAAGCTGTGAAGATGCAACCGGCGCGAAATGCTTCAAATTTGACGTCTCCGACTATGACGCGGTTGGCGAGGGTCTGGCACAAATAGAGGCGGATCTTGGCCCAGTGGATGTCGTCGTCAATAATGCTGGTATCACTTGGGATGCACCCTTCCATAGAATGACCCGGGAACAATGGCAGAAAGTCATCGCTGTCGATCTGGATTCCGCCTTCAATGTGACGCGCCAAATCTGGGAAGGGATGCGCGACCGCGGCTTTGGTCGCGTGATCAACATTTCGTCGATCAATGGCCAAAAGGGTCAGTTCGGTCAGGTCAACTATTCTGCCGCAAAAGCCGGGTTGATTGGCTTCACCAAAGCGCTCTCGCAGGAAGGTGCCAAAAAAGGCATCACCGTGAATGCAATTTGCCCTGGCTATATCGACACGGAAATGGTTCGCGCGGTGCCGGAAAATGTCCTCCAGAGCATAGTTGCTTCGATCCCTGTTGGACGGCTCGGGAAAGCCGAAGAGATTGCCTCCATGTGCGTCTATCTTGCCAGTGATGATGCCGCATTCATTACCGGCTCAACCATGACTGTGAACGGCGCTCAGTACATTGCGGGTTAGTCCACTGTTGCTGATTGCAAATGCCAGGGGTGGCGAAGACCAAGCATGCCGTCGGAGACCCAGCCGCGCACTTGGACCATGCTGCCAGAACTAACCCCGCAAGCGGACCGGGCATCGGTGTCGATTTTCAGGATCAGCGGGGCATCTTTGAACATGCGATAACATGCAGGGGCGTATCGCCGATCGGCGTCCTCGATAAAGTCGATTTTGATACTCGGAGCCAATTCCCCTTGAACAAGAAAATAGCCGCGCTCAGAACCATCAAATTCAGCAGCGCCTCTGACCGCATAGTCGGCGCGTTTCCAGAGCCCGATGGCAGCGTTTCGCGCGTCTGTCTCAGATTGCAAGAGATCCAGGCCACGCGCTGATGTGCTGCCATAGAGCCGCACGCGCGCTGCGCCCTTTTCGACCATGGCTTGATTAAGCCAAACCCTCGGGCCAGCAGCATCAATGGTCACTACATGTGCCAATGCGCGATCATACCGGTCGCGGGTCATTCCGGGATAGAAAAGCTGCACCTTCCGCCCTAGCGCCATGTCCTCAAGCACTCGCGCGCTCTCTCCGGCATAGGGTTCGGGGTCCCGGTCGCGCGGCGCAAGAACCGGCGCCTGAATTGAGATCAATCTTACATTCTGCCCGGTGTCGAGGATCAGACCATCACCATCAATGATCTTGGTGACGCGTCCAATTTCGCCAGGCTGCATACCTGGCAAGGGTGAAGGGGCCGAACAGCCGAATACGACAAGAAATAAGGCCCAAATCCCGGATCGGATCATGGTTTCTCTTCTATCTGTCCCCTGACTTGGATAAGGTCCTTATATGGTCCCGTAGCTCAGTAGGATACAGCAACAGATTCCTAACTGCCCGCAAGCCTCCGTCATGCACCATCATTTGACGTCCTGGGCGCTTACAACCCTTTGATTTCAGCGCACTGTTCCGTCACGGGCCATCATGCGTCGTCAATGAACTTCGTCGCCGTTGGGCCTCACACTGGGTCTCAGAAAGGACAGGACATGACGGTGAAGTTCACTCAGGCGCTGATCGATAAGGCGGTCACTCAGCACGATCGTGGCAAGATACTCTATGACAGCGAGCTCGCGGGCCTCCGCCTTGTCGTTGGCGCTAAGACCGCATCCTATAAGTTGGTCAGCAGCATAAATGACGGAAGCAACAGACATGTGTCACTGACAGTCGGCAGGTCTAACTTGCTGACACTGCGAGCTGCACGTGATCACGCTCGCGAGCTCAAACTCAAGCTGCAGCGCGGCGAAGACCCTAGGCGACCAAAGGATGTGTTTCCAACAGTCCGTGAGGCTCTCGATGGCTACCTGAAAGCACCAAACCTGTCGAAGCGCACCGTGGAGTTCTATGGCGGTGCGGGCGAACGTCTCGGCTCATTGCTGAGGTCACCTGTCGATAAGGTGACGCCGCAACTTTGCGCTGACTTGCACACAAGGCTCACAAACAGATGTGGCCCATCTGCTGCCAATGGATCCCTTCGCACGCTGAAGGCTGTTCTCAACCATCAGGCTGGAACGTTGGACCTTCCACCCAATCCTGTAACGCGCGGCGTCCGCATGAACCCAGAGCGGCCTCGAGATTGGTCGATCGCGCCTGAAGACATGCCCGCGATGTGGGAAAAGCTCGAAGCGATCGAGGATCCGATCATGCAGGCGCTTTGGACGACACTTCTGTTCACAGGGTTGAGGAGCGCAGATGGCAGATCGATCAAGTGGGAACACATAGATGACGATGGCGTTCTGACTGCGCCCAATCCCAAAGGCGGTGAGCATCGCGCATTCAAACTACCTATTGCCGATTTCGCTCTCGAGCGGATCAGAGCATTGCCGCGATTCAACGAATACGTGTTCTATTCGCCTGCAGCTGAGAAGGGGTATGTCCAGCAGCTCAGACGGCGAACTGACGGTCGAAACAGGTCCAAACAACAGCAAGATCATCAAGGGAGAAATCGTGCCCGATGAGGTCTAATCAGCAGTTTGGTTGGTCATGCTGTGACTTACCGGTAAGTCGCGCCGGTTAGTCACGACTTACCTAACAAAAACAAGGCTTAGTCGAATACGGGAAGTCACGCGACCAACCGGTAAGTCATCTAGTCGCGCGCTTATAAGAAGCGCGACGATGACTAACCAGGTCAGACTGATCAATCTCGTGGATCAGAACCCCTTAAGTCGCACCGTCTGCAAGTATCTACGACGCGGGGGTTCGAAGATCCTTTTAGCGCTTAAACTCAGTCCATGTGGTCGAGAGGCTGAACACTAAAAACTTTCAGGAGAACGACATGAGGCAGTTTGGGCCGCCTGCCGTATTAGACGATCAACACAATGAAGATCTGTTCCTGCAAGCTTTGGAGGAGAATGAAGGCAATCTGTCAGCAGCTGCCAGATCGATCGGCTTAAGTCGTGATGTGATCTACAGGCGTATTCGGCGCTTGCCGGAATTCGGCCTGCGTGTGGACACCACTCAGCGATCGGCGAGGCGCAGACGTTCATCGTCGTTGCACTCAAAGGCACAGGATCACCTTCAGAGCCTGTTGGATCATTCTCTTCATCCGTTGGTTGATGAGTTGGGTGAACCTGTTCTGGACGAGCATTTTGAGCAGGTCGTGGTCTCTACGCTATCTGTGAAGTCGATCGTTGATGTGCTGAAAGAGACCCGCCAGGCAGTAGATGGAGAATCACCACTCGTGGCGCTGCAGGTCAATGGAGGCCCAGGCTCCAATGGTGACGCGCCAACATTCATTATGAGTGAGCAAAGGTCCGCCGAGGAGCTCATGAAAGCCTACGGCATAGCCGATGCACCAGCTGACAGCGCAGAGGACACCGAGGAGGCTGGCAGCGCTCTAGATCACGACACAATAGATGCTGAGTATGAGGAGATTGGCCAATGGGACGATTAGAAATTGACCACGGCAATGGCACGCTCAGTGTCGGTGGGAAATTGGTGCATGCTATCCCGAGCGCAGAGGCGGTGGCGTTCGTCAATCAAGCCATAAAGGATGAAGCGTTGCGGTTCGCGGCGAGGCTTGAAGACTTAGAGCTGCTCGAACGGATGGAGGCGTGTCCTGTATTGTCTAACGATCCCGATGCCATCCGCGTGAATTTCGTCACGCCAGATCCGGAGCTGACGGATCTGATCCAACGCCTAGGCGATGACGCCTGGGATCTTGAGACTGGCCGGATGCATGCGTTCATGAGCAGCTTGCCACAGGTCGTCGATGGCAAAGTCTATAACGGATGTGGGCACTTCGACAGCGCAGCTGAGCAGGAAGCAACGATCGCGCTATTGGCAAAGAGTGGGCTGACGACGGCGCAGAAGCGAAGGCTGATCAAGAGGGTCGCGGACACGCCCATCCGGCTCAGCAGCTGATTGTAAATCTGTTGCTCTTGGGCGTGGCGCTGCTGTGGTTGTTGAATGGCGCATTGCGAAGGCGATGCGAGACCCAATCGAGACTGAACCCGCGGACTCGCAGCGAGTGGTGAATTCCGAAAAGCCCGGAGGGCCCCTCTTCAAAACCGGCCTCCCATTAAGGGCGAAACCTGGATCGCCTCAGTTTTTCAAGCAGGGTATTGCGATTTGATCGATAAAGAATGCGGCTGAGTGATTGTCTCGCTGAACACCGAAGCGCTTCGCTTCATCATACTTTGCTTTTTCAAATAGAATCTTTTGCCCGTCTACGGAAATTCTCACCGCCAAATCTCCTTCACCAAAGTTGACGCCGACTAACCTGTTCGGAAGCTGGATGTTGCCGTCGTTCAAGACCGTGCCTTCGACAACGTAAGTCTCGAAAAACTTCTCGCTGTTTTGACGAAGTAGTGCTTCAGGTCCAAATTCGACCATAACGGATTTTTGGACGCCATCGACGAGATCAAATGCCTTTTCAACGAGACGATAAGCGTGAGACACTCCCCACTCGGACTCCGCGCCTGGGAGCGGTTTAAACCCTTGAGTTTTCCAGAATGCCCAGGAATTGCGTGGTTTGCATTCTATCTGCAACATGGCAACGTCGTTGATGACGGCTCGCGCCAATGCCGCGTCGAAGAGGGCGCTGGCGATCCCCCGCCGTTTGAAGTCTTGCTTGATTGAGACAATGTCGGGTGAATGATCGCCCACCAGAAAACCTATTGCTAATCCGCTCTCTCTGGAAACATATAAATCTTTCCTGGATAGAGAGCGCTCGATTATTCCCCGATTGCACCAGAAACCGGATTCATCTTGTGCGTATTCGCTTTCTAGCCAGGATAGAATATATTGCAGATCGGCTTCGTTCGCGGTTTGCACTGACCAACTTGATCTTTTGTGCATTTGACATCGTCCCGTGGCTCAAAGCCTGAGATCAGCATCAAAATCGAAACACCAAGTTTAGAGACGGGTTGAAATTTGTTTTTCGAGTTTATCGCTTCTGGGTTTCTACCCATTCGCCGAGGTCGGCGGCGTCATAAATCACCCTGCCGCCGATGCGCGCGAAACGCGGGCCATCGCCAGTCGACCTCAGGCGCTCAATTGTGCTTGTGGAAATTCGGCAACGCTCGGCTGCCTCATCAGAAGTCAGGTATTGGCGAGCTTGCGCCTGTAGCGCGGTCTCTATGGCGTCTAGTCTGTCTTCGATCGTCCGTTCCATGAGTGAATTATAACCGATTGTGCAGCGCAAATACTCCATCGAATTGACCTCGTTGAGCTCACTGATGAAAGCTTGTACGGCAACCGAATTGAAAGCGCCGAGCGGAGACAGTGAATTGGCAGGGGCATAATTTGCCTCTTCCCTAAGGGAATGCTAGACCGCGCTACACGTGTGGATCACGGTCAGTAAATTGGATTTTACCGAGTCCGCAACAAGGTTGAAAGGCCAGTCAATATCCCTGTAATGTCTTGAAAACAAATGATAATTTGTATATATGACGCATGTGTCATATATACCTCCGAAATACTGGCAAATTTTACCGTATAAAAACTCAGCGGGCGCGCGCATTTTGAGCGTTCCGATGAGCCGTGATGGCTATCTGGAGTATCGCAAGCACCCAGCCCGCCCGGCACATCAATCCCGCCCCGCGGGCGTTTTATAGAGGTAAAGAGGATGACCGTGAATCATATGGACCCCCCAATCGCATCGCTTCTGGATGGTGGGCCCTCCGCCGGAGAACTCGATCGAACACTAACGATCGTTCATGTCGGCACGAAGAAGCCCCAATATAGCCGAAACAAGGCCTTTGACGCGGTTTACCAATTATTTGCTCCCGCGCGCGATTCTGCCGCTGAAATCAAAGGAGCATTGAGTGTCGGTAAAGTTCCCCGACCTCGTCGAAAGTACAAGATGCCCACGAAGACGACCAAACGGACGCGCATGCGGCTCCTCCACATTTATTGTGACGGCGAGCATACGAAAGACGTGACGATCGACGACGGCACTAACAGTATTCGGTCAACGGTACAGATCGAGAGTGAGCTCGATAGAACTAACGCTGAAGAACGACGAGCGCGCGCCGAACGTCGTGAACGCTTCAGAAGATTGAAGCACGACAAATCGAGCCTGCTGTACGTTCCAAAAGACTGAAACTGAACCGCGCGACCTCAGGTTGCCGATGATTTGCGCGCCCGACCTGACTAAGGATCGGGCGCGTTTGTATTTCGAAGCCGAAATATATGAGAAATCATTGCCATAGATTCCGTGTTGTCTGGTTTTAATGTGGAATCAGTAGATTATGCATTCATTGGGTGGAAGCTGGGGGCTCGCTTCTGCTGATATAAAAGAACCGCAAGGAAAGCGAGAATGACAGACTCTAGCGTACCCAAGCCACCACCGCCGCCTCCAGCGCCAGAGTCCAAGATCTCCAGCCTCCCGGGAGTTCGCGGCGACCATATCGATCCTGCAACAGAGTATAAATACCTCCCGCGCCAAATGTAGATTGCAGCCACGGCCGCTACCAAGATGGATTGGGAGATCCGCGTGTTCGAGCTCGAGCTAGGTCACGAAGTAAAGGTCGCGGGAAAGAAAAAGGGGAAGCCTAAAAAGCGGAAAGCTTCAGTGTCCGAGATGAAATCGCTCCACCGGTTGCTTCAAACCGTTGAGGCTCATCCAGGTCACGGCGTCATGGAAGTCTTTAAGCGATACCACGACTATTGTCGGACGAGTCGCCGGACTCTCTCCGAGATGATGAAGCGCCTGGACGAAATGAACTTGGTGAAGTTCGTTGAAGGCCGCAATGAGCATGGCGAAATCGACCGCCGCAAAAAATGCCCCGTGCTGACCAATGGCGGGCGTCGTGTGCTCAAGTTCATTTCGGATTCTGAAATAGCGTTGATCTTTATGCAGATCGAGCGAGGTGACTACGCTGAATTCCAGGCCGATCAGAGCCGCGTGGAGGAAGCTTTGATCGATAATGCAGAATTTTTGGCGCCACTGGCAGAATTGATTCGACGCATCAATCATCCCCCCAAGGTAATCGACTTCGGCGAAGATGGCGCATAGCGCAAATATGCGGATTTTTGCAAAGATCGCTTTCCTCGCAACTGTTGAAATAAACGCATAAGACGCCGCCATTTCCAGGACCTCACCCGCATTTTAAGCCCAAATCAGGTCGCTAGATTGACCTCCAGATAACAAGTTCTGGAGGTTCAAATGCATACATCGCTTCGTTCACTTCTGGCCGCGATCGCTTTCGCAACACTCTTGATATCTGCGGCACCTTTGAACGCAGACGCTCAAACGCTCGATCCTGTGGAAGCGCTGGCGGTCCCACTCATAATCGAGTTTGAAGACTTTTCCGCAGTGAAATACCGTTGCCAAGCTGGGGTCGTAACCCAAGGATATGGCACGACGGGCAGTTTCGGTTGCGCGAACATGAGTGAGCTGCCCAGCGTTATAGATGAGACGTTGGCGATGGAGTTGCTCTTGTGTGGCGTTCGGAAAGTGCGCGCGGCAATCCGCCGACTCGTCAAAGCTCGGCTCACTCCTGAACAAGAAGCCGCGCTGGTCGTTTGGGCTTACAACTTGGGCGAAGCCAACCTTGCCCAAAGTACGATGCTCAAACGCCTTAACGATAGCGCATATGATGAAGCTGCGCGTGAGCTTTTACGTTGGAACAAGGTCCGCGACCCTGAGAGCGGAAGATACATTATATCCAATGGCTTGGTGCGCCGACGTGCTGCCGAGTTCGCCTTGTTCACATCCGGATAGTCCTAGCCCGCGCTTCGACTGACCGGGTCCTCAAATCGATCTTGAGCTTGTTTTGACCATAAAAGTGGACGCTCCGACGGCGCTTCCTGCGCCAATACAGTCTTCGATTGGGTCTCATTTGGGTCTCAAGCCAATTCCCGGTCCTTGGCCTTCCAATCCCAAAACGGTAAGACGTTGTTCCGCTTGCCTTTACCGGCCTTCGGTCCCGTAGCTCAGTAGGATAGAGCAACAGATTCCTAATCTGTAGGTCGCGCGTTCGAATCGCGCCGGGATCGCCATCTATGTTGTGGAGCGTTGCCGGCAAAAGGGGGGCACCACGCGTCCGGATAACTCAAAGCGCTGCAGACTGTGCCCCGGCTTGGTTTGTTTCGAGGATTGCCAGCAACGACTCTGGCGAAGCGTAGGGCACAAACAAATCGCCCGATGGGGCAAATGTGACCGGCAAGGACAAGCGCTCCGCCTCGGTGCGAATATGGCGTTTCCAATCTTCGGTTGTTTCCACACCGGCCAGAATGACGGCTTCGATCTCATCAAAATAGTCCGTGTCCAAAAGTGTATCTTCGATCAATGACATTCTGAGGTCATAAAAAACCGTATCTGGAGAAATGTTTTGCAGAAGCGTGCTCGCTAACCGGAAATCATCGGCATTTGCAGCAATGTATTCACCATCACCTGGGCTTTTCTGTGCGAACTGGCGATAGAACATCATTGGGCTTCTTTTTAGCGTTGCTTTCAAGCCCATCACGGCGATTTTCAATCCACTGCGCGAGCCAACGGTTTGCCGCATCATGGATTGCAACCAGGGCGGGCGAATGATTTCCCAGACGGCTTGGTTGAACAGAGGATTGGCAAACACTGAAAACTGGATATCCGGGCTGAGTTTTGACAGTCTGAAACAGACCGGGTTCGATGTGCCCATTCCGAGTAATACGGCTCGTTTCAAGCCCAACGTCTCGATCAGCAATTTCAGCAAAGCAGCTTCCGCGGTGACGGCTGCGCCATTTTTGACCTCACGTTCTGTCAAAAGCGCCGTTGGCAATCCGGGAGCCCCGCCAAACCCAATGCGGCGGAAGAAAACGACTTGGTATCCCGCACGCCACATCTGTTCGCAAAAGGCTTCAGATGGCGGGACCGGTAATTCGAGAGAGTTGACAATCACCAAGGGTTGCCGATCGGTCAGCGTGCCGCGATGAATCATAACATCTACAGCAATTGACGTTTCGCCAATCAAAATTCGCGTCATTTCCCGCGGATCATAGGCGCTTTGACCCATCATTTTTTCGAGCAGGTGGCCAAGGCTTTTAACATAAGCCGGACTCTATCCATGCTGACTGGTATTGTCTAACCCAAACACAATTCTGCGTTGTGCTGTGCGACCCGAAATCTGGCGCGTCATACAGCGGTGTTAAGCTCTACTTAATCGGAAGGGCGCATCCTTGAGGAAAATATAAGAGCTTGTTTTGGAGAATATGGATGTTGCGTGCAACTGCGTTTGCGCTGGCGATGCTTGGCGTGTTTACAGTCCCGGCCCATGCGACGGGATTGAAGGCCACTCAAACGGTTGAAGTGGCAACCGTCACAGTCGATGCCAATGGTGAGGATGCGTTGACATTCGCACCCGCGACAGATGTCGAACCTGGTCAGCAGGTGCGCTATAGCTTGACCTATATGAATGAAGGCTCAGAGCCAGCCGACCGTGTCAGTCTGGTGATGCCGATCCCATCGGAAGTGACCTATCTTGAATCGTCTGTCGCAGGTGCAGCAGGGACGGTCACATTCTCTGCTGATGATGGTCAAACCTATACGATGCGCGACGCGCTGACGATTGTTGATGGGGATGATCAACGGATCGCGAATGCGAGTGAGATCACGCACATCAAATGGGCGTTCAGTGCGCCGATAGCTCCCGCGGATTCTGGTGCGATCAGCTATATGGCCGTCCTGAAATAGACATACCGAGAAATCTCGGAGAAAAGCCCTGGCGGTTTCCGTCAGGGCTTTTGTTTGTCTAGCAATAATAATTCAGGCGAAGGCCTGGTTCCGGCCATCGACATTTGGCCAGTTTACCCGTGCCCGAGAGCGTAACCCAAGCCTCATTCAAACCATCGCTGCCAAAGCAGATATTGGTCACGAAAGGGTCAGGAAAGGCGATATGTGAATGCGTGCCATCAGGCATGATCGTCGTGATCCCACCGTTCAGAATCGTCGCGACGCAGACGTTGCCGGACGCGGCGACTGCGAGACTATCGAAATATTGCAAGTTCGGCATTGTCGCAATAACGCGCCCCTTCGCGAACGGGCCGGCCGAGACGATCTCACCCGGCGCAGATAAGTCAAACGCCCAAAGCCGCGCCGTCATTGTATCGGCCATGTAGACGGTCGATTCATCAGGGGACAGCCCGACGCCATTAGGCGAAGTATGATGATGATCCAGCTCAATTGCGTCGCTGGCGCCATTGGCGAGGAAGAACAGACCGCCAAAATCACGGTGGCGTGAATAGGTCTTGCCATGATCCGTGAAGTAGAGGTTTCCGGCCTTGTCGAAAACCAGATCGTTGGGCCCTTTCAGAGGGAACCCTTCAACCGTGTCCAGTACGCGTTCGACTTTGCCCGTTGCAAGATCAACTCGCTCGATCCGACCACCTGAATAGTCATTCGGGCAATTGCCGGGGATCAACAAGCCGTCGCGTTCGTGATACTTGAAACCGCCATTATTGCAGATCCACAGCGCGCCATCGGGGCCTATCGCTGCCCCGTTTGGGCCGCCGCCTGTCTCTGCGATGACTTCTTTCTTCCCGTCACCCCAAATCCGGGTGATACAACCCTTGGAGATTTCGACAAGGATAATGGATCCGTCTTCCATCCAGACCGGACCTTCAGGAAATCCGAGCCCTTCCGCAACAATTTCAAATTCCATGATCCGGCCTCCTGTGACGATCTCAGCAGTCTGACCGCAGAGAATTAAACCGGCAAGGGTGCCCCGAGGCGATCCAACGTGCGAACCGTAAAGGCGAACTCGTTCTTCTCATCGGCGGCAATTTCTCTCCGGGACACTTCGTTGAATTGCGCTTCGTCAAATTCGGGAAAGCGCGCATCGCCGTCGAGCGTGGTTTCGACTTCGGTGACATAGAGTCGGTCAGCGAACGGCAAGGCTGCCGCGTAAATCGCGCTTCCGCCTGTGACAAAAATCTCTGATCGACCGGCGACACGCGCCAAAGCGCGACCTGTCTCGATTGCGGCTGCGATCGACGTAAAAACACGCGCTCCTGTCGCTGCATACTGCCCATCGCGACTGAGCACGATATTGTCCCGCCCTGGCAACGGACGGCGCGGCAGGCTCTCCCAGGTTTTGCGGCCCATAATCACCGGGCAGCCTTGCGTGGTTGTCTTGAAATGCTTGAGGTCGTCAGACAGGCGCCAGGGCAAATCATTGTCCTTGCCAATCACACCATTGCGGGCGCGGGCCACGATCAAGCATAGCTTCACGTCTGTGCTCACGGCCTTCTCCTGCGTCTCGTCCGCCTTAGATGCTGGCCTTAGGACGGTTTGGCCCTTAAGAGCAAGCGTCGGTTTGAGAAGTTAGGATTGCGAATGCTGATTGAGATTTGGGATGCGTTTATTGGCATATTGACCAACAATCGCCCTAGCTTCCTGCTGCCTGTTCTGGTTGGATTGGCGATGTCGGTCGCCATTCTCTGGCGACTAGGCGGGCGACTCTGGGCAATCATCTATGTGATGATGATCCCGTTCCTGAACTGGTCATTTGGCGTTGTGCCGAACATCCAGTTTGTCGGGCCATGGGTCGAGAATGCCGGTAATATGTTCTCACTGATCTTTCCTGCAGATTCGCCAGATCCCAATGGACTAATGTTGCATCCTTTGACTCTGGTGACGGGGCTGGTCTTTGTGATCCGCGATTTTGTACAACGTGAGATGGGTCAGTGGGTCTTGTTAGCGATGGCTTTGGCTCTGTCCTGGTCGATGTATTACGCATGGATCGTCATCGTCATTGCATCCGGACTGGCTTTCTTTGTGTCTGAGTTCTTCGATTGGTTGCTCTTCACATTCACCAAAATGAAGTTGTCAAAGCGCATCCTGTATTCGAGTGTGGTGGCGACTCCGATTGATACGACAATCTTTCTTTATGGTGCAGATTTGGCCAAGCAGATGCAACTCGGCGCGGAGCCTGGTAACACTTTGACTCTAGCGAACTGGATCGTCTTTGTGATTGGTAAAATGGTCGGAGCCGTGATCGTCTCAGACATGATCCGGCGCCGTGAAGATGCCGGCATTACCGACCCCTATGAGGACCACCCGGCGCAATCCTCAATGGTCTAAGCGGCAGAGAAACTATCACTCCTTGCCATTCGCCAATCTTTCGCGAGCGGCGTTTCACTCGGCGCCAAAAGCAGGATGCCGCGATCGATCAGGTTGTAGGCTTCATCGGCTGGCATTGCGACGTCTTCCGTCACTCGGTGGATGATATGATGCGGCGCCAGCTCTGACGGATGCTGGCAGCCCGCGGCGCCCACCACTTCCATGAGCGCAGCCACTGTATTCTTATGAAAATGATAGACACGCTCGGCTTTGTCCGCAACGACCAGTCCACGTTGCCGCCCTGGATCTGACGTCGCGATGCCGGTTGGACAGGTATTATTGTGGCAATGCAGTGATTGGATACAACCCAGCGAAAACATGAAACCGCGAGCAGTATTGATCCAGTCCGCGCCAAGCGCCAGTGACGCTGCCATGCTGAAGGCTGAGAGTTGTTTGCCGCTGACGCCGAGTTTGATGTCTTCCTTCAAGCCACACCCGACCAGCGCATTGCGCGCGAAGACGAGACCTTGACGCAGCGGTGTCCCAACATGATCGAGAAACTCACCGGGCGCCGCACCTGTGCCGCCTTCGGCGCCGTCAATGACGATAAAGTCGGCGCGCTGACCCGTCTCGACCATGGCTTTGCAGATCGCCAGAAATTCCCAACGATTGCCAATGCAGAGTTTGAATCCAACCGGTTTTCCGCCAGACAATTCGCGCAGCTGGTCAATAAAGTTGAGCATTTCCTTCGGCGTTGAGAAGGCAGTATGGTGCGCGGGCGAATAACAGGTTTCGCCGACGGGAATGCCGCGCGCTTCCGCGATTTCCGGCGTTACTTTCGCGCCTGGCAAGACTCCACCATGCCCAGGTTTAGCACCCTGGCTCAGTTTGATCTCGATCATTTTGACTTGCTCAAGCTTGGCCGTGGCTTCGAACTGAACAGGATCAAACTCACCATTCGGGCTGCGGCAGCCAAAATAGCCAGACCCGAGCTCCCAGACCAGATCCCCGCCGCCTGCTTTGTGGTGTTTCGAGACGCCGCCCTCGCCGCTATCGTGAAAGAAGCCGCCTTTCGCGGCGCCGCGATTGAGTGCTTCAATGGCATGCGCGCCGAGCGACCCGAAACTCATCGCGGAAATGTTCAGGACGCTGGCCGAATAAGGCTTGGCGGTTCCAGGGGCGCCAACCATGACGCGCGGGTTGTCTTCGCCGGGATGACGTGCCGCAATCGAATGCGCCAGCCATTCATATGGCGGGCTTTCAATATCGAGGTGACTGCCAAATGGCTCGACTGACGAGACATTCTTGGCGCGGCGATAGACCATTGCGCGCTCTTCATGATTGAACGGGCGGCCTTCTGTCTGGCTCTCGACCATGTAGGAGCGAAAGAAAGGCCGCACCGCTTCAGCGATCCAGCGCAAACGGCCGAGAATTGGAAAATTCCGCCATAATGTGTGCCGCGTCTGACTGAGGTCATAGAGACCGAGCGCGGCGAGTCCTGCCATGAGGATAGCAGGCGCATAGAGCCAGACCTGACTTTGCGCCCCCCAGATACTCACAGCCAATAAGGCGAGCACGATCAGGAATGGAATGAAACGGATCAAAAAAGGCTCCCAACAACAGTGTGATGGGAGCCTATTCTTGTCCGGGTTTTCTGGTCAATCGCTCAGCAATCAAAAACCGTTGAGTTTTGCATAGCGATCGCGGTGAAAACTGGCACCGCCGAGTTGCGCTTCCTGAACACGGGCGCGTTTCATGTAGAGACCACTATCATGTGCATCCGTCATTCCGATTCCGCCATGGAATTGCACCGTCTCGTTCGAAACAAGGTGGATTAGATCCGATGCACGGGCTTTGGCCAGGCTTGCCAGCTCGGCTGTGTCATTGCGATTCTCATCAATCCCTGACAGGGCCGCGCCAATGCAGGAGCGGGTCAATTCCAACTCTGTGAACATTTTCGCCGCGCGGTGCTGCAAACTCTGAAACGATCCGATCAATTGGCCGAACTGTTTACGCGTTTGCAAATATTCCAGCGTCAGATCAAACGCGGCTTGCGCGCTGCCCAGGGCTTCCGCGGCGAGCGCGATACGACCGCGATCCAATGCAGGTTCGAGGATTTCCCAACCGGCATCAACGGCGCCGAGGACGTGGTCGTCAGCGACCGCAACATCTTCCAGGTGCAAATGGGCTGCGCCGTGCGAGTCGACTGTGTTCAGCGCCTGCACGGTCAGGCCATCTGCGCTGGCGGGTACAATGAACAGACTTATGCCATGCGCTTGCCCGGCTTCGCCAAAAGTCCGCGCGACGATGATAAAGATGTCTGCGTGGTGGCCGTCTGTCACAAAGCGTTTCGCGCCGTTCAACGTATACCCCTGACCATTGCGTTCGGCTTCGGTGGCGATGTTAAGCGGTGCGTGATGGGTACCCTCGTCGACGGCCAGCGCGACGCTGACCTCGCCGCTGGCAATCTTGGGCAGCCATTCGGCTTTTTGCGCTTCAGACCCGCCGAGGGTCAGCAAGCTGACGCCGAGTACCGCGGTCTGCAACAATGGCGTCGCAGCAATCGTTCGGCCTTGAGCTTCCATGATTTGGCCCATGGCCACCATACCCAGGCCAACGCCGTCATATTCCTCAGGCACAAGGACGCCGAAAAAGCCGAGCTCTGCCAGTTTGGTGCGGGTCGCGGGATCGATGCCATTGGCGCCGCCATCGCGCAATTCACGCAAGTGAGAGACCGGAAGTTCATCGCGCGCGAACGCCATCGCCGTATCGCGCAACATTTGCTGGTCTTCAGAAAGAATGAAGCTCATTATTGGTGCTCCCGCAGACCGAGGACGCGTTTGGCGACCACGTTGAGATTGATTTCACTGGTGCCGCCTTCGATGGAGTTGCCTTTCGACCGCAACCAGCCTCGGGTCGCCTTCTTGGCATCTTCAGCAAAGCCGTCACCGTCCCAGCCAAGACCATCTGTGCCGAGCGCTTCGACAAGCAGTTCACACTTTTCCTGGTTCATTTTCGCAGCGGCATATTTCATGATCGACGCGGTATGCCCAACTTCCTGGCCGGCTTTGGCCTCTTCGGTAGAGCGTTGCACTGTCAGTCCAAAGGCTTTCGCATACATCAAGTGATCAGTGATCCGAGCGCGCAAATCGCCGTCAGCGACTCGGCCCGTCTCGTCGACGCCGACATGCTGTTTGGCATATTCCTGCGGTGGGAGAATGCCGGATCCACCGGTACCACCAAAGCCGCCAGCGGAAATCGAAGAGCGCTCGAATTGCAGCAGACGTTTGGCAATCGTCCAGCCTGCATTGAGCTTACCGACCAATTGGTCCTTTGGAACTTTTACGTCCGTGAAGAAGGTTTCGCAGAACGGTGAAGAGCCTGAGATCAGTTTGATTGGCCGGGCCTCAACACCTTCGGTTTGCATATCAAAGACAAGGAAGCTGATGCCTTCATGCTTGACCGAGCGGTCAGTGCGAACGAGGCAGAAAATCCAATCCGCCTGATCCGCATAAGAGGTCCAGACTTTCTGGCCGTTGATCAGCCAGTGATCGCCCTTGTCTTCGCATTTGGTTTGCAGATCCGCCAGGTCGGACCCTGCGCCGGGTTCAGAATAGCCTTGGCACCAGCGCGTGCGCCCGTTGACGATATCCGGGATGAAGCGCTTCTTCTGTTCGTGATTGCCAAATTCGAGCAGTGCCGGGCCGAACATCCACAGGCCGAAGGAGAACAAGGGTGGTCGCGCTCTGATTTTGCGCATTTCTTGTTGCAGGACACGGGCCTGGCCTTTGCTTAGGCCACCACCGCCATATTCCGCTGGCCACTCTGGCGCCGTCCAGCCTTTTTCGCCCATCCGCTCAAGCCAGATTTTCGACTCTGGATTCTTGAAAGCTTCGCGCGTTCCGCCCCAGACAATTTCGTCATCTTTCATAGGCGTGCGCATGCTGGCCGGACAGTTTTCTTCCAGCCAGGCGCGCACTTTGGTGCGGAAGTCATCGAGCTCTTCCGGGGCATCAAAGGCCATGTCTAATCTCCCAGTCTTCTGCCAGATCCGGCAGGGGTTCGTTTGCGTAAGCGTCAACATAGCTGCCGCTTGGGAGGATGACCATGTCTGACGCCGGGTTAGACCCTAGCCTTCGATTGCATAGGCGAATTCCTCGCGCGTGATTTTTCCGGACTGGTTGACATAATAGGTGCCGATCTCGCGCATTTGCGTACGTTGGCCGCTGGCTTTCTCGGTCACATCAATATCGAAAATCACGCTGAATCGATCAGAGCCATGGACGAACGGGCCCTCAATCTCGAGACCGTGCATTTCATGAGCGCCGGACCACCATTCATTCTTCGCTTTGATAGCATCCAGTCCGGTTGATTCTGCGCTGCCAGTTGGCATCGGTACCGCTTCAACGGAGACGGCATCATTGGTGTAATGATTGTCTTGCAATTCGACGTCACGCTGAGTCTTGCAATGCTCGATCAGCGTTTGTCCAAGTTGCATCAATTCTTGTGGTGTTGGCATGTCTTGTCCCTCCTTTATGGGATCGGAACAAAACAAGAACCTCGTATCAGAGTCAAGTGAAATCCAAGCTAGAATCGGCCAAACACGCTGTTCTCGGGTCCAGTTTCGACGCCGATCACGTTCATCAAGTGGACGATGATCAGGAACACGCCAAACACGCAGCCAATCATAACCAGCCCCCAGGGTACTTGATGCGGTCGTTGGTCCTTTTTCCGAACCGTGTCGAGTTTGGAATGGGCAAAGACGCCAAGTGCGACAAATCCTAAAAACAGGCTGAGGCTGATGATCCAGTCGAGCAAGAGGACGTGTCTTTCATATTACGCGGCGTGTGCGGCGTCTTTGCCCAGAAAAACGGGGCCTTCGCAAGCTCCCAAATGGCGCGATATGCAGCGAGCGAATGAAGCAGCCAATAAAGCGGCCGGGTCACCGTGGCAATCCAGCGACTAAGTGACCGCGGCCCAGGTGCGCAAATATCCCCAATGAAACCAATCGTCAGCGCGGTTGCCAGAAGGCTAGAGCCAAATATGCCGAACATGAAGGGCTCACAAAACGCAATGAAGAAAAGTAATAGGGTGCAGGGCAAATGAAACAGCGGCGCGAGGATTGCCCCGCCCAACTGAAGCTGCATCACGATGAATGGGACAGCGCCCATCTGATCCAGGGTTTTTACTGGCGCGCGCATCAAGACGAGCCAAGTCTGCATGAATCCTTTGATCCAGCGACTGCGTTGCGCCAGCCAGACAGCGAGTTGTTTTGGCGGGTCCTCAGACGTTGGCACGGAAATCACCCCACTGCTGAGTCCCGCCCTTGCGATCCGCATGCCGAGATCAGCGTCCTCTGTGACGTTCCAGGCATCCCACCCGCCAAGCGCTTGCAAAGCCTCTTTTCGAAAGTGATTGCTGGTGCCGCCAATCAGAAGCGGCATGCGGTAAAGCGCAGCACCCGGCAAAAGCAGTCCGAACTGAACAGCATATTCAAGTGACCATTGGGCTGATAGCCAGCCGCCTATTTCCGCCGCGCCGACGAGAGGGGCTTGTAAACAGACCATATCGGCAGGGACGCTCTGGAATCCCTGAAAGGCTGCATGTAATTGATCCGGATGTGGAAAATCCTCCACGTCATACACTGTGACATACTGGCCCCGAGCCTCCACCAGGCCTACATTCAGCGCGTTGGGTTTGGTCCGCGGACCGCCTGGTTTGACGAGCGTCAGACGGACAGGCGGTTGAAACTGCGCGTCTCGGGCGGCTACGATGGTGTCTGCGTCATCTGCTTCGAGCAGGATCTGGATATCTAATCGGTTCGGCGGCCAATTGAGGCGAGACAGCGCCTCGGCAAGCTGAGGCATAAGCGCCGCCTCTTTATAGACCGGCACAAGTACCGAATAGACGGGTAGTTCTAGATCGTGAGCGGGCATGAGCGAGACATTGCGGCGCGCGAGTCTCACACCCAAGCCGACAAAAAGGAGCTGCATTCGCCAGGCGATCAGCAATGTGAACACAGCAAACAGGCTCCAGGACAAGGCGGTCAAGGTGAGCGCCGGTTGCATGATGATTCCGATCCCAAGCCCGGCCATGACAATATTAAGCCACGTCATCTGTCGGGGATGTATGCCCGCCTCAAATGACAAATCGGCCCCGAGCCTTGGGAAGTCGGATACGTTTGGATCTAGCGGTTCAGTGGTGCGTGGGCGCAAAAAAGGTTCGGCATAGGTTGCGCCAGGTATTCCAAAAATATTTGATTCAGCGTAATCAATATTGTATTTATGATGTAATGTAAGCACAGATCAAATAAAGATCACAAAAACTGTCTTTATCAATCACCGCAGGATAGAGAGAGCAGTTTTTCAACCCAGAGCATGTGCGCGGCTGGACATTCTTTGCAAATGTTCTATATATGTTCCATGCCTGGTTTGCACATCATTTGGTTTCGACAGGATTTGCGCGTGCACGACAACGCAGCTTTGCGTGCCGCATGCCAGTCCGCTGAGCGAGATGGCGGCGGGCTTTTGGCGCTTTATATTCTGCCTCCCGGATTGGATGTTTCGGAGTTGGAAAACAGTGCTGAAACCAGGTTTTTGTTCGAAGCTTTGCGCGACCTGGAAGGGGCACTGGCGCAGCGCGGTGGAGCTCTGCATTTGCGGCAAGGCGATGTGACCTCTATTCTGTCAGATGTATTGCGCGCGCATCAGGTGATGAGCGTCCACGCGCATGAAATATGGATTGATGACCCAGATTTGCGTCCCGTGGAGGCTTGGTCGTTGCGTGCCGGCATCCCATTTCGGGTGCACCAGCAATTTGGTCCACAGCATGATCCAAGAGCAACCGAGCCCTGGCAGACAATGTGGGAGCGGTTCATGGCGCGTCCTCGGCATGAGGCACCGGATCGCATCGCCACTGCAAATATTGGCCTTGGTCAATGGCCGCGCGCATCGTCATCAGAGAATGACGGAGACGCATCAACACAGCGCGGAGGCCGAAAGCATGCCATCAAGTCATTGCGCGAAAGTCTGGGCGCCGGAGGTTCGTCTGTCACTTTGTCGAGTGTCGACGCAATTGCATCGCTGAAACCTCATATCCAGATGGGAGCGCTCTCGCCGAGGGAGGTTTGGCAAGCGGCTGTAAGCGCACACCAGCAAGCGCTGAAAGCAGGCCTGGATATCCGGGCCGCGTCGATTGCGAGTTTTCTACAAATGCTGCCAGGGTTGTTCCGTCCAAAGGTCGCGAATGCCCGGCGGACGCGGGGATCTCGGCCAACAAAACGCGGTGTCTCGGGCCAACAATTGTCGCTCGGACTGGAACCTTCAGAGCGTTCAAATCCCCAGTAAGGGCCAAAAATTACTGAAAAACGATATTTACATATTGAAAAACAATAAGGAGCGTGTTAGATAGAGCTTATCGGAAAGACCTCAAAAGAGGCGTTCGATCCCGGCAGAACCGGGCCCATCGCAAAAAGGACTAAAACAATGCAAGCGACTTCCTCCCAAGTCTCCACCCGTGCCAGCGCCAATTCTTTCTTTGAAATCGACGCGATCAGTGACGAACCCGGCGCGTTCATCCTCCCAGTATTGCAGCGTGACGCAAAAGCGTCTGGCCGTGACCACCTTCTGGTTGGCCGTCGTCGCCGCAATAAGCGCCGTGACGCCCGCTAATTCCACCCAGCTGGTTTCTGCAAAGCGCCCCGTCAACCTGGCGGGGCGTTTGTCATTTGAGCGATTACAGATCCATGATGTCTTTGGGTTTGATAAAGTTTCTGAGCCGGAAATGCGCTGGCACAAATGCCCCGTCTTCGTCGGCTTCAAATAACACCGCAGCGCCAGTTGGAAGCTTCGCTGCGATTCGAATGGCGGCTTGATGATCATGACTGCCCGCAGCGCGTAGAATGCTCAGTGCAAGATCATGCAGGCCGGGATTGTGGCTGATAATGATCAATGTACGCGCGCTATCACTGTCGCTAATCATCTCGGAAATGCCGCGTTCGCCTGCCAGATAGAGGTCTTCCTCCAGCGTCATCTCGCATTGGTCGAATACTGACGCTAAATGCGCCCAAGTTTCCCGCGTCCGCCTAGCCGTTGAAACAATCGCCTTATCTGGCGACCAGCCTTCAGACTTGAGCGCGAAGGCCATGGCCTTGGCGGCGTCATGCCCAACAGGCGTCAACGCACGCGCATGGTCATCTATGCCTTCAGACCAAGGTTCGGTCTTCGCGTGGCGCATCAGAATCAATCGCTGCATTAAGGCTCCATCAGAACGGTACAGGAAAACTAAACCTGCGAGTCAGGCTTTTGCGGTTGGAACGCCTCCTCATAGGCCTCACTTTCACTGCAGAAATCAAGCCAATTCACAAGGAGACATGAGATGAGTCTGCTGTTGGGCGACACAGCCCCCGATTTTGACGCTGAAACGACTGAAGGCCGGATCCGGTTCCATGACTGGATTGGTGACGACTGGGTCGTGTTCTTTTCGCATCCCGCTGATTTTACACCGGTTTGCACAACTGAACTCGGCTATACCGCGAAGCTCAAAGACCAGCTCGCGGCGCGCGGCGCCAAAGCTCTGGTCATATCAGTCGACACCGTTGATGCGCACAAGAAATGGATCGACGACATTGAGGATACTCAAGGCGCGTCCGTAACTTTTCCAATCATTGGCGATCCAGAGAAAAAAGTCGCGACGCTATATAATATGATCCATCCGAATGCCGATGCGAAAGTCACGGTTCGCGCAGTCTATGTCATCGACAACAACAAGAAAATCCGCGCTTCGATTATCTATCCGCCATCTGCGGGACGGAATTTCGATGAAATTCTGCGCCTGATTGATAGTTTGCAACTGACCGATAATCACAAAGTGGCGACTCCAGTGAACTGGCAAGACGGCGAAGATGTGATCATCGTTCCCAGCGTCAGTAATGAAGAGGCGGATAAGCTTTTTCCGAAAGGCTATACTGAGATCCGGCCTTATTTGCGGACTACACCGCAACCCAACAAATAAGGCTCCAAATAGCTCACTCTACCTTCACGCCCTGGCCTCGGCCGGGGCCTTTTTTATGAGTGGTTCCACCACGCCGTGTCTGAGTAGGCCCGCAGATCTAGCTCATGAGTCCAAGCCGAGCGATGCTGCGTGGCGACATGGTAATAGGTCTCTGCCATTTCGACTGGCAGCAACAAGCCGTCCGCTGCGCCGCGCGTTTCACGCAATTTCTGAAACAGTTCAGGGCCGAGCAATTTGCCGAGCGTGTCGGGTGCATCGACCGCGCCATCAACCAGGATATGCGCGACATGAATGCCCTTGGCGGCATATTGCGCGTTCAGAGTCTGACATAACATGCGGCGTCCCGCCATAGCGGTTGCGTGCGAGTGTTGACCGCGGTTGCCGCGCACGGCCGCCGTGGCAGACGTGACAAGAATCTTGCCGCTACCGCGCGCTTCCATAAGCGGGCAGACGCTTTTGGCCAAACGGAACAGGCCAAAGGTTGCGAGGCGCCAGCCCATCTCGAAGGCTTTATAACTGGTCTCCTCAAGCGGTCGGTCACCAATCTGTGCGCCAAGATTGTAGATCACCACTTCGATCGGGCCGACATTCTGTTCGACATGTGTGACGCAGTCTTCGATCGCATCATCATCCACAGCATTCAGGAGAAAGCCCGTCGCTTCACCGCCAGCGGATTTGATGCCGTCGACCAATCGATCGAGGCCATCCTTGTCGCTGCGGCGGCAGAGAACGGCGTGATAGCCCTCACTGGCAAACTTCGCTCCGACAGTGCCGCCAATGCCAGCGCCCGCGCCGATCACAAGACATACAGGTTTCATCTTTCAGTCTCCGATAGTTCTTTTTTGGAACTATGGGCGATGAATGTGCCGGCCGTCAATCGGATACGCGAGGATCAACCTCGGCAAACGCTCACGATATCGGATTCATTGCGCATTGTGCCGGGCAACCAGGGCTTCGACGAAATTGATATGGCTGCGCAAATGGTAGAGTTCGTCATTGTAGGACACGGGCACATCAACTTGCCCGACTTCATGCTGCAGCGCCTGGATCTCCGACAACACGCCTTCTCGCGTTGCAGCACTTTCTGCCTCGACGCCGCGGCGCTCCAGGTCCCGGAGATCATTATACCAGACATAGATCTTGCGCCGGATGCGCCAGCGATAGACGGGCGGCGCCATTTGCACGAGTGGGATCAACAGAGTGATCAAAGGGATCAGAAACACCCAGGCGCGCTCAAGGAAGTTGGCCCAACCAAAAGAGAAATAACGGCGCAGAAAAGTCGGCCCCTTGCGATAAAACCGGCGGGCTTCGGCGGATAGAACCAGATCCGTCTGTGATGCGTCCGGATAAGTGCCACCGGTTGTAATCATAGTTCCTGCATCGTGGATCGGCTCAGCCGCTTCGAGCAGCACCGCTTGCAGAGCCGGGTGCAGGTCTTTCCGCACGCCGAGCTGCGCGATCGCAGCGATGAGCGAAACATCGGTTGCTGGAATATTACTGTCCATGTCGACCACGCCTTCATAAAGCGTGACCGGTGCGAGGGCGGCATCACGCATGGCCAGTCCCGGCGCGCGTCGCACGCCGATCAAGCGAATATCAGGGCTGCGCAATAGACGCTGTACATAGCTTGCATCAACTGCAGCCGTAAAAACGGCGGCGTCTACATCGCCAGCAAGCAAGGCAGTCGCTGCAGCGCCGCCGGAGAGCGGATTGAGCGCGGCCCACGTGCCGCCCCATTCCCGTTGCAAGCGTTCTGTCATCGCCCGGGTGCCGGACCCATCGGAGCCGGCTGCGACGGTCATGTCGTGCAAATCCCCAAAGTCGATGGCGCTACTATCGCGTGGCACGAAAATCCAGAACGGTTCGGCCAGAACACCACCCAGCGATTGCGCCTCCTCGTGAGGCAGGTCACCGGCTATGCCGCCTTGCAGAAGCGCGACATCAGCATCGCCGGATTCAAGCAGACCATAATTTTCAACTGTGCCGGCCGTTTCGAGGATTTCGACATCAATCCCGTGAGACGCCAATGCATCGGCATATTCTTGCGCCAGAGCGTAATACTGACCATCAATACCGCCCGCGGCGAATCGCAGCTCCATTGGAGGCGGCGGTGCGATGTAGCGCATTGTGACGACTAACAAAATCAGAATTACAGCCGCTAATGGGCCATAGACTTTCAGCGCGTCTTTCATGGATTATCCCTCAACACAGCGCCGCCTGGCGCCCAAATTGCAATCATAGATGAAACTTATGGCATAGATTGTCACGATTTGAGTCGTTTTCGTGAAATGCTTACCCTATATTGAAAACTCTGACTCTCCTAACGTCTGGAATGATCGATGAATATGCGAAATCTCGCGGTTTGGGGCCTGATCGCGGTCCTCCTCCTTGGCCTTCTTGCTGTCATGCAAAGCAACCCGTCTCAAGCGGGCGCACAGAAAGTAGATATTTCTGAAGTCTATGAGCTGGCGGAAAGTCAGCAACTGCGAGAAGTGGTCATTACGCCAACCAAGGTCACCGCAGTGACGGCCGGTAATGAACGAATCTATGCGCAGAAAAGTCAGGACCTTGGCGCCCTGCGTGAGCGGATGATCGAGTTGGATGTCCCGTCGGTAGTCGATGACCCCGATACGGGATTTAATCTGGGCGATTTGATCATGGGCTTGCTGCCCATTATCTTTATTGTCGCGATCCTTTTCTTCTTCATGCGCCAGATGCAAGCGGGCGGCGGTGGCCGCGGCGCAATGAGCTTTGGCAAATCGCGCGCGCGCCTTCTCACCGAGAAACAAGGCCGGGTGACATTTGACGATGTCGCTGGTGTCGACGAAGCCAAGGAAGAACTCGAGGAAGTCGTTGATTTTCTGAAAGACCCAGCCAAGTTCCAGCGTCTGGGCGGCAAAATCCCCAAGGGCGCGCTGCTTGTGGGGCCTCCCGGTACCGGTAAAACACTTCTGGCCAGAGCGATTGCTGGCGAAGCTGGCGTCCCGTTCTTTACGATTTCAGGCTCTGACTTCGTTGAAATGTTCGTCGGGGTTGGCGCCAGCCGTGTCCGCGACATGTTCGAGCAAGCCAAGCGCAATGCGCCATGCATCATCTTTATTGACGAGATTGATGCTGTTGGTCGGTCTCGCGGAGCTGGTCTTGGTGGCGGCAATGATGAGCGTGAGCAGACGCTCAATCAATTGCTGGTCGAAATGGACGGTTTTGAATCCAATGATGGCATCATCATTGTCGCGGCGACCAACCGCCCTGACGTGCTTGATCCGGCGCTACTGCGTCCTGGTCGATTTGATCGTCAGGTCACAGTTGGCAATCCGGATGTGATTGGCCGCGAAAAAATTCTCAAGGTGCACATGCGCAATGTCCCGCTGGCGAAAGACGTCGAGCCCAAGATCATTGCCCGTGGAACCCCCGGATTTTCAGGCGCTGACCTGGCCAATCTCGTCAATGAAGCTGCGCTGCTAGCGGCCCGACGCGGAAAGCGCGTCGTCTCAATGTCGGAATTTGAGGATGCCAAAGACAAAGTCCTGATGGGACCAGAGCGTCGTTCGATGGTGATGAGCCAGGACGAGAAAGAACTGACAGCCTGGCACGAAGCTGGTCACGCGATTGTCGCAATGAAAGTGCCCAAGGCAGATCCGGTTCACAAAGCCACAATCATTCCGCGCGGACGTGCGTTGGGCATGGTGATGCAGCTCCCTGAAGACGACAAATTGTCCATGAGCCGGATCGAAATGACATCCCGCCTGGCGATCATCATGGGTGGCCGTGTCGCGGAAGAAGAGAAATTTGGCGATGATGCTGTCACTGCTGGGGCTGCATCGGACATTCAACAAGCGACCCGTCTGGCCCGCGCCATGGTAACACGCTGGGGGCTGTCGGACGAAATTGGTCCTGTCGATTATGGGGAAGACCAGGGCCAGGTCTTCCTGGGTCAGCAGCTGGTTCAGTCGTCCTCTGTCTCGGAAGAAACGTCTCAGAAGATTGAAGAAGAAGTTCGCAAGCTGATCCAAAAGGGTATGGATGATGCCCGCGAAGTGATGACAAAATTTCGCGATCAGTGGTCCGCGCTGGCGGAAGCGTTGCTTGAATATGAAACGCTGAGCGGTGATGAAATTCGCGCGCTGATCAAAGACGGCAAACTGCCCGAACGTCCGGACGAGCCAGATGAGCCGCCACGTCCAAACGCGGCGGTTCCTGTCATCGGCAAGCGCCGCAAGGATAAAGGCGGTGACTTTGGCGGTGAACCGGAGCCCGCTTAAATCATGGCAATGACACGCGAAACTCTGGAAGGCTTCCTCAGTGAAGCCTTCCCGGACGCCGAAATCACTTTGACAGATCTCGCCGGCGACAATGATCACTGGCAGGCAGAAATTGTCTCTGAACAGTTTCGCGGCAAGACCCGTGTCGCGCAACATCAGCTGGTCTATGCGGCATTGAAGGGAAATATGGGCGGCGAATTACACGCTCTGGCGCTTAAAACGAGCGCGCCTGCGTAGACGCTGCGCGCGCTCAATCACCACTATTCCTGCATGCATGACCGCCCGGTTTCCGGGTCGTCTTCGCATTGATAGACGCGCACCCAGTCGACCAGTAATTGCTCCGGGAAAGAGTCTGGCTCAAACCGTGCTTCATTAGTGTCTTCGGGATAGTTTCCGCCGACCGCGAAATTCAGCATCATATAGAAGTTCCGATCAAACGGCGCATTGATATTGCCAGAAGCTTCTGGCGCGACTGTGTACCAGTCTGATCGATCCGCTTTGAAATAGAGCAAGTCGTCGACATACCAAAGGATCTGTCCTTCGCCCCACTCAATTGTGTATACGTGGAACCCATCTTGCGGTTTCGCAGCATCTGGCAAGTCGCTGGCATCGCCGAAATTATCATTGGCTGGGCGGGAATTGCCAAAGTGGATGGTGCCAGCAATCCGGTCTTCGAACGGTCCATTACATTGGTTGCAGTCAGCGCCAAGATTGACCGCCTCCATGACATCGATCTCACCTGAAAGTGGCCACAGGCCATAATAATCCTCAATCGGCATCATCCAGAACGCAGGCCAGGTGCCTTGCCCTTCTGGCAGCTTCATGCGCGCCGAGAACCGGCCATATTTCCAATCTGCAAGCTCGCGCGTTCTGACTTTGCCAGAGGTGTATTCCTGCGTGACAAAAGTGACGGGCGTCTCGTTGAATTCGGGGGGAAAGTTCGCCGCCGTATAGTTTTCAGGAAGCGCCATCAGTCGTAACTGGCCGTTGACGACATCAACATTCTCGTGACGATCCGTATAGCACTGTCGCTCATTATTGCCGCCGCCCCAGCAACTTTCCTCCGGCGCCCATTTGTTGCGATCGAGCTCCGTTCCATCAAACTCGTCATTCCAGACCATTGACCAGCCTTTATTCGCCGGCAGGAAGTCCGGTCCGTCTGGTGCAGCAGCAGGAATGGGCAGGCCATTATCACCTGTCCCCGAGGATGACGGAGGTGGTGGCGGAGGGGGAGGGGGGGGAGGCGGCGGTGGAGGTGGCGGTGGGGGTGACGCTTGAGCGGAACTATCGGCAGCGGATGGCAAACTGGCTTCGCCGCCTCCGCCGCCGCACGCTGCGACGGTCAAAGCCAGGGTGGCAGCCGCGGCAAATTTGGAAAATGTGAGTGCTGATATATTCGCTCGCAGTTTCATCTTCATCTCCCGAGAACGGGGCAAGCGCTAACACAAAAAATTCGGGAACGAGAATTAAGAGTCATACATGAACTCCTTGTGAAATATGGGACTATTTGGTTAATTCTGCCGATCTCGCGGACTCGAACCCGAGGTGCGCTGGAGAGAGACTCCGGGCTCAGAAGGTCGCTGAAGCACTTTTTTGGTTCGACTCATCAAGGACTCGCGCTATCGGCTTTTGAATGATGAAAGCGAGTTTCGAAACGCTATTCCAGCGCATGCCGCAGGCCTCGATGGTGCTCGATACCAATCTTGCCTATATCGCCGCGAATGAAGCGTATTGCCGGGCTGTCGAGCGGTCGCGGGACGAGCTGATAGGGCAGTATATTTTCGATGCTTTTCCGGATACGCCGGAGCGCCTTGAATCTGTCCTGGAAGTTTTCAATAGAACCCTCGCTGGCGAAGTTACGACGCTCGAAAACCAACCCTACAAATTGCAAATGCCCGACGGCCGAATTCTGGATCGTCTTTGGGATCTCGAACAGTTTCCGATCTACTCAGACACCGGAGTCGTCAAATATATGGTGCAATATTGCGAAGATGTCACGGAACGCGAGGCCCTGCGGGTGCAGCGCGACTTGGTCTCTGCCGAGCTGAATCACCGTGTTCGAAACACGCTGGCTGTGGTTCAGTCCGTCGCCGAACATACGGGCGAGGCGGCCCAGGATTATGAGAGTTTTCTTCAGAGTTTTCAGGGCCGTCTGTCTGCGATTAGCCGGAATTTTGCTGCTTTGTCGGAGTCGCATTGGCAGGGGCTTGATCTGGAGAGCGTCGTTGCAGCGGAGCTTGAACCTTATGCTGGGCCCGTTCTTGAGCGGATCAGCATTGATGGGCCGACGATCACGCTGAGTGTCAAAGCCACCAAGGATACGTCAATGCTGGTCCATGAGTTGATCACCAATGCCTCGAAATATGGATTCCTGACCCAACCGGCGGGGCGATTGTCGATCGGTTGGCGCATCGAAGACGGCATCCTGCATGTGACCTGGTCCGAGTCTGGCTTGGAAGGCATATCGGCGCCGGATAGAACTGGATTCGGGTTTCAATTGTTTGAGTTGATGCCGAACGTCACAGTTGAGCGCAATTTCGCGCCCGACGGCCTGAAACTCGAAGTCGAAATCCCCGTCGCAATTGTCTCGGATGAACTGGTGTTTGGACGGCGTTAGTCGGGCTTTTTGCTTTTTGCCTCTTTGGCGCGAAGCGATTCAATCAGGGTCTGCAGTCGCTCGGGAATGGGTTCGTCTTTCACGGCCGCATATTTTTCGCGCAGCGCAGCACCGAGCTCAGCCAATCGACTCGAATCGAGGGGGTGCACCTCTTCGCGTGCAGCGGGACTTGATTTTCCGCGCTTTGGGGCCAACACTTCCTCCGAACCCAATCTTTGGGTTTTGCGTTAAACGTCGTGAAATCCTTTCTAGGTCAATAAGGATTAAGCAGTTGTCTTTGCTGAGGGAATTCTGATTTGGCCATCGCAGAACGAATTGAAGGCTTGCTGCCTTATCTTCGGCGCTATGCGCGTGCGTCGACGGGAAATACGCTGACCGGCGATGCCTGCGTCGAGCGGGTGCTGGAAAGTGTTCTGGATCAGTCGCTAGATGTCGATTTTGATTTAGGCCGGTTCACGCGAACTGATCTTTACCGTCTGCTGGACAAGGAACTCGATCGCGTATCGACGTCTCAAAACGCCAAAGCGCGGCGAGCATTGCTGCTCATTGCCGTTGAAGGATTTGCCGACAAGACGGCATGCCAGATCCTGGGCGTCAAGATCGAGGAATTGCAGCAATTGCTGGCCATTGCTGAGAAAGCCTTTGCGGAAACAACAGCCACCAGCATGCTCATTGTTGAGGATGAGCCACTGATTGCCGCGCAGTTAAAGCGCATCGCAGAGAGCCTGGGACATCAGGTCGTCGGCATTGCAACGCGAGCCAGTGAGGCCTTGGCTTTGAGCCGTGCTCATCAACCGGATATTGTCCTGTGTGATATACAACTGGCAGACGGTACGCTTGGCACCGATGCGATCGCTGCTATGAATCTGCCGGAAAATGTGCCGGTCGTATTCGTCACCGCCTATCCCGAGCGCTACTTGGCGACAACCAATCAAGGCCCGTCCTATCTCATCACCAAACCGTTCGATCCGGACTATCTGAAAGCGGTGATCGGTCACGCGCTGCTGAATGTTCAGAGCGCGTAACCTATAACGATGTGTGTTCAGCCAGCTTAGACCGGCTTCTTTTTCTTGCCCCGCAAACGCGGCCAGATCAGCTTCAGCCAGATCCACAGGAATGCCGCCAGTAACAAGATCCACGGCAAACCTACCGCAAATGCTGTGATCACCGCAGCGATGGCGCCGGACAGATTATAGAAAAAGTCTCCAAATGCCTCGCCGAGCGGGTTCTCTCTTGAGCCACTAAAGGCCGGGACTTTGGTCTGGTAATTGACATCAAGAGACGACATGGAGACCCGTAAACGCAAGGTTTTGAGCTGGGCTTCGATACTCTCAATATCGCCGGTTACGCGCGCCAGTTCTCGTTCGATCTGGAGCAATTCGCCAAGCTCACCATCGCGGCGCTCCAACAAGTTCAGCAGTCTGCCCTGTAGGGTTTTCTGGGCATCGAGGCGGGCCCCGGTATCAACGATCTGCCGAGTCAGGTCTTCTGCGCTGGTTGAGCGTTGCGTGATTTCTCCGCCAGCTGCTTCTGCCTCAGCATCTACGCCGCCGAGGAATGCTTCGATCCAGTCAGGTGTGGCGCGTAATGACAGATTGCCAGACGCATAGTCTTCTTCCTGGCTGTAAACATTCGAGTTAATGACGATACATTTCGACGTCCCAGCGGCGCGGCACGCCTGCGTATGAGCGGCCATCATTGGATCGACACCACCTTTCGGGAGAGTCAGACCCAGACTGTGACGATAAGCAATATATTGCTCCGCTGCCGGTTCACCGGTTTCGGGCTCTGGTGCAGGTTCTGATGGCAGGGCCTGCTGACCGCCGCTCGCCATTTTGAGATTGGCCCGGCCATCAAACTCCATCACGGAATCGCTCATCACGGGTGATGGCGGCGGAGGCGGGGGCGACGCTGAGCGTTCGTAATCACTGCCGCCGCCGCACGCGGCGAGGCCGAGTAAGCTCGCGGAAAATAAAACGGTTCTTGCCTTCATAGGTCCCTCCAATGCCCACAGAATGTCTACCAAACAGGGCTAAATCGCGACGGGAATCAAGGCGAAATGCCTTAAACGTCCTTCGGCGGCTTCAGACGGCGTTTGGTGACATGGCTATCAACCTTGTCGCCGGTTTGCTTCTCGCCGCGCATGTAGTGGCGCTGCCAGCCGGCGTCGACGGCTTCCTTGTCGCCGGAGACAAGCCGTTTGTTGAATTCGCCGCGACTTTCCGCCCAGCCGTGGAAATCCTTCTCGAGGCCCGGATTGCTGCTGAGCAGTTTTCGCTCAGGTTCAATGTCTTCCAATTTGCCATGTTCGATCGGGACGATGAAGCAAAACGGTTCACCTTTTTCGAACACAACTTCGCCGGGACGCGTCATTTGCCAATTCATCGTGAACGGAAACGGCAACCAGTCCGTCTCGACCAGGCCCGTCAGGGGCGCGATCCCGTCCTTGAAAAAGTTGGGCGCTCCCATCGTCATCAGTCCCCAGCCTGGCGGCGTGCGGAACAGGTGGCCCGTATGAAACGTAACAATGCCGCGCTGGAAATGACTGTCCGCAAAAGATGCGATGGCGCGCGGGTCTCCGCGTGTCTTGAGTGAAATGTCATTCTTTCCCGGACCACCATTCCAGATGATTTTCAGATCCATCGGACAGAGAATTTCCCAGCCCGTCGAATTGGCCATCGATAACGGCAAGCAGCGATAAGGCTGGCGATCCGGAAAGGCGTCCATCCAGTCGCGAGTGCTGCGTCCAGGAACGATTTCCGGGGCGACATCATAGATTTTGTAGCATTCGAGCTGCATCTCGATTCCTTCGTGTCAGGCTTGACCATTAAATGAATTCCTGCCTCAAGGCCGCTATGCCTGCAAGCCCAGCTGATCTGTTTGCCTTTCTCGATGCGCATGACATCGCCCATTCGACCGTCGAACATGCGGCGACATTTACCGTCGAAGAGGGGCGTGATTTGAAGGCCTCAATGCCCGGCGGTCATAGCAAAAACCTGTTCATGAAAGACAAGGACGGGACGATCGTCTTGATCTCTGCCTGGGCAGAAAGCAAGTTGCGGTTGAACCAGTTGCACAAGTTAATCGGTACTCGCAGACTCTCTTTCGCCAGTGCCGAACTGATGTCGGACTGTCTTGGCGTGGTGCCCGGATCTGTGACGGCTTTTGGTTTGATGAATGATAAACAGAATAGAGTTCGATTCATCGCAGACGCCGCATTGATGGGCTTCGACACAGTTAATTTTCATCCCCTGATCAACACCGCGACCACTGCGATCAGTCAGGTAGATCTTCGCCGATTTGTGGACCTGACGGGTCATTCTCTGACGGAAGTGGATTTTTCGACCCTGTAAGAACCGCCAGCGCATGATCGCGCATAGTGCTGCGTTCATCGGCGAGCAATGGTATCAGGCCCTTATCTACCAAATAGCCGTCTGGCCCCCAGGCATCCTCTTGCGTGAACTCGTCGACATAATCCGCAAGTCCCGGCACGAACATGCCATTCTCGGTTTTGACGTAAAAATACATGCTGCGGGAAACACCATAATCACCACTTGTAATGGTCTCGAATGTCGGCGCCACATCGGCAATACGGGCAGCTTTGATGCGATCGAGATTCTGCTCAAGAAAGGAATAGCCCAGGACGCCGACGGAATCCTCATTGCGCAATAACGTATTGATGATCGAGCTATCATTCTCACCGCTATCGATCCAGGCACCATCATTGCGGACTTCGTGAGCGCGCGCGAAAAAAGCCTCGGGATCACTCTGTTGCAGGGCCTGAAGTTGCGGAAAAGATAGTGCGCCGCGTTGCATTGCGATTTCAACGAAGGCATCTCGCGTCCCGGATGTCGGCGGCGGTCCGGAGACCAGAATGCGCATATCGGGCAAGCTGGGGTCGACATCTTGCCAGGTTCGGTGCGGGTTTTTTATCCATCCACCAGCCTCATCCGGCAAATTCGCGGCGAGCGCTCGAAAGATTTGCGCTTTGGTCAGGTTCAGGTCGGGACCGTCTTTGCCATTGGCGATGACAATTCCATCATAACCGATTTGAATCTCAAGCGGGCTCACAATACCTGCCGCTGAGCACAGGTCGCGCTCGCCCGGTTTGATTTTTCTTGAGGCATTGACGATGGACGGCTCGTCCGGACCGATGGCTCTGCAGAAGGCCTTGAACCCGCCGCCCGTGCCTGTGGTCTCGACAATTGGGGCTGGCTTGTTCGAGATCGCGCCAAACTGTTCCGCGACAGTGGTTGAGAATGGCGCGACAGTAGAGGAACCAACAATCTTGATCTTTTGGGCATCGCCAATCGCGTTGATTGGTGTTGCACTGTCTTGTTCCGGAATCTCCGACAGATTCACGCCCGAGCCACACGCTGCAGCACCGAAAAGAATTATCGCGAAAGCGAGTGATCGCACGTCTGGCTCCAGTCATCAGGTCAAGGCGAGGCCTTAGCGAGGGTTTGTGACAAGCGATTGAACATCGCACTCGCCTAGATGGCGACTTGTCCAACTTCTGAATAGCCAAACCGGCGACAAACTTCGACCAATCGTGACTGGCTATTGACTGGGCTGGTCAGCCAGACATGGCCGCCAATTCCGGTCGAGCGTGATGAATCCGTCAATACACGAAGTGTCTGCCGGGCAATCGCTTCTCCGCTATCGATGAAGTTGACGGCGTGGGGCACAGTTGCTGCCAACTCGCCGCGGATGAGCGGAAAATGCGTACAGGCCAACACAACAGTATCAATGTCTGTGCCGCCATCTGCTTCAAAAAGGGGGGCCTGTGCCGTTCGAAACGCTTCTAATGGGACCGCGCCTCCAGAAGCGATTTGTTCGGCCATACGCACCAAAGCGACCGAGCCGTGCGAAATGACTCGAATATCGTCAGCAAATTCATCGATAAGTTGTGCCGTGTAAGCGCGCTTTACTGTGCCGGGCGTTGCCAGCAGGCCAATCGTTCCCGTCTTGGTGAGCGCGGCTGCGGGCTTAATCGCGGGGACCGTGCCGACGACGGGGATGTCGAGCGCCGCGCGCACCTCCGCCAATGCCAATGTGCTTGCTGTGTTGCAGGCAATCACGAAAACATCGGGGCGCGCCACTTGGCAAAGGGCCTTCGCGACCGCCGGCAATCGATTGCGCAGCGCTTCGTCGGATTTGTCGCCATAAGGGAAAAAGCCGCTATCGGCGGCATAGTCAACGGCCAGCTTGGGCGCCAATGCCTGAAGTTCACGGGCGACTGTCAGCCCGCCCATGCCGGAGTCGAAAACAAGAACTTTGCCGTCAGAAGGTGCAGTCATGACGTCTATCTAAACGGCTTTGCAGGCGACGCAATCTTGTTGTGGTTGCGGATGCCGTCCTAGCTTGTTATTGTGCGCCGCAGCATAGACGGGATATCACAATGAGCGAGCATGATCTGCCGAAAGCGCCATCGCCGCTTTCACCTTGGGAATATTGGCGGGAAAGCGTTCGCGTCTGGACGGATTTTTCGCAGCAAGCCGGTAAGATTATGATGGGTCAGTTCGCGGCCGGGTCAGATTCGTCCAAGCTAGATGCTGATGCAGATACGCTCGCGACAGAGTTCCTGCGTACGCTGTCAGATGCGAATCTGCGACATTGGCAGAACACCGCCCGGCTTCTGGAAGGGTATCCGGCTGTGCTGCAAGCTCCGAACAATATGACCGGGACGGCTCTGGTGGACTGGTTTGACAATTTCCAGCGGCAGGCTGGCAACAAGATACAATCTGCCGCCAAGGGCCCAATCCCGGCGTCGGCCCCGGCCGACCAACGCCCCAAGCAGTTGACAGTGCCTAGTGGTAAAGCAGATGATCTGACCCGGATTACAGGAATAGGCCCCAAACTATCGAAGCGTTTGAATGCGCTCGGTATTTTTCACTTCAAGCAAATCGCCGCATGGTCCGACGCAGACGCGAATTGGGTTGATGATAACCTGTCCTTCAAGGGTCGCGTAGCCCGTGAAGACTGGATCTCCCAGGCTCGAATCTTATCCGCGAATGGAACAGCGACGGTCCATTAGCTGTTCCATGGGTCTTTAGCGCCCGACTGCTCGAGTAGCCGTTCGAGATTGATGATGGTCCGCGGCAGTATAGTGCGGATCGCTTTCAAATTTTGCGGTATTTCTGCCCGACGATCTATTTCATATGCCGCCGTTTGCAGAAAGTGATCCAGGTGGCACGTCGCCAACCATTTTCTTATACTATCGTCATGAAACCAAGCATGATTGTTGAGAATGCTGGTTAGAAAAAGGGACGCGATATTTGACCCACGGACCGGTGCACAAAGGGCGTTTTTCTCCAGATCTGGCAGATCCCGCAGTTCGACTGCCGCAATCATCGCAGCGCTGAAGCTGGACTGACAAAGGTGCACATCAGCTAACTGGATCGCGCCGTCCTGGAAGATTTTGGCCGATTTCGATTCCGCCGGGCGGCTTCTTGTGCAGTCAATGTACAATGTCGAGTTCGGCATGGGCACCGCGCCTTGGTCGAGTAACATCCCGATCTCTGAAATTGCATGCACATGACCTTTGCGAATGACGCCCTTGATACTGCTCAATTTGGCGGCGTCCGTCGCCGTGAGCATTTGCTGTGAAAAGCCATTCGGCGCCGCATCTGGAGAAATGCGTCGCAAGACGCCGAGGCGCTCCAGGCCGAGATAGAGATCGTGTTCCGTTTGCGCCAAAGACATAAGGCGCAACCCATCCAGGCTCAACGTGGCCTGAACTTTGAACCTTTCGGGGGAGGGGTTTTGTGTGGCGGCCGACAATGCCCAGGCTTCCCGCGACTTCACCCAGCGGATTCGCTCGGGCCGGATGTTTTCCTCGAGCAGAAAAAGTGCTGTTTCCGACGCCGTTCTCCCTGAGCCGAGAATGCAATATATCTCGTACTGACGCGCCACAAATGCTTCCTGCGATGACACGTTGCTCGGGTGCAAAACCTGAACAGGGCCGGAATATGAAAAGCATGGAATGTGCGGTCTTCTGCGCGCCCGCGACGATTGCTTTGTATTGACGAGGCGCTGAGTCACGGCGACCTTTTGCGTCTGTCCCGTGTCGATGGCCGCAATCGTCCCATCGCTGCGAAAGTCACACTTAGGGAAATAGGAAACACGTCCTGACGGCAATATGAGATTGCTCAGAACATGCTCGCAATATGCAAGCACGGTTTCGCGGCGCGCCTCACGAATGTCTGGTTGCCAATCCTGAATCGAGTGATTGCTAAGTCCAAAACTGGAGAGCGGCTGCTGAACACGTGAATAGTCTGCGACCTGATGCCAAAGACCGCCAGGGGAGCCATCCGCATCAACAAGCGCTATTGTGGCATCACTTGCTTTCAAAAGTTCATTGGCAAATATAAGGCCATTCATATTTGCACTATTTATAATGTAATGAAACTCAATCAAATCAATTCACTAAAACAAGCAGACTATAAGTATAATAAAAATACTGATGCTCGCAATTTTAAGTTACGTTTTATTTCATTTTGGTTGGATGGTTGATCGTACCGATTTGCGCGCTTGACCTGCGGGCCCGCGCGGTTAGTCCGGCCAAGTGATGATGCGCGATCAACGATCCCTGCAAGATTGGCTTATGTTTGCAGCGCTTACAGCGCTGTGGGGTTCAGCGTATGGGTTTACACGCATGGCGGTTAGCCAGACGCAGCCATCGCTGGGGTTTCCGCCCGAACTCATTATTCCGGTTCGTCTGACTGTCGCCGCGATAATTCTGTTGATCGTCGCAACGATCAGCGGACAAAAATGGCCGCCCATAAGAGATTGGAGGAACTGGGCTGCGATTGCCGTGATGGGTATTCTCGGAACAGCGGCGCCGTTTCTATTAATCACCAATGCGCAGCAAACGGTCGATTCGAGCCTGGCCGCGTTATACGTCGCGGCGGCGCCTCTCTTTGTTGCCGTGCTGGCTCATTTTCTGTTCCATGATGACCGTATCACGGTTCGAAAACTTGCTGGCGTTGGCGTCGGATTTTGCGGCGTCGCCGTCCTGTTTGGCCCGGAAGCGATAGCCTCTTTCGGATCTGCAAGTGTCCTGGCGCAGGCCATGTGTCTCCTGGCAACGGCGTTTTATGCACTGTCTAATTTGACTGCGCGATATGCTCGCGACGTGCCGCCATTCGTTTTCGCTGCAGGTTTTCTGGTCTGCGGCGCGGTTGCGTCATGGCCGCTTCTCTTTGTCGTCGACTATGCCGCGTTAGCCCCGTCCAGCCCAGCGATTGCCGGTCTGGCTGGCTTGGCAATCGGCCCGACTGCGCTGGCTTCAATCGTTTACATGCTGCTGATCAAGCGGACCAGCGCGACTTTCCTGTCGCTGACAGGCTACACGATTCCCGTCTTCTCTGCGATAGTCGGCTATATAGCGTTTCAGGAAGTGCAGAGCTGGAACGCTATTCTCGCCTTCGCGCTTATTCTTGGCGGCGTGTGGTTGTCCCAACGCGGTAACGCCGCGCTAGCGACTAAAGCTTAAAATGTCCCTCGATCACCGTAACACTGTGGCCGCGAAGTTTGACGCGGTCGCCAAGGAGTTGGGTTTCGACATAGGCTCCGCGCCCCGGATAGGCTTGAAAACACTGCGCCGAAGACTTGCCTGTGAGCGTGTCCACCAACGGCGCAACCAGACAATGCCAGCTGCCTGTGGCCGGGTCTTCCGGGATGCCGCTGCCAGGGGCAAAGAATCGGCTGGTCACGTCTACCCCGTCGCCATCCAGCGCCAGGCAGCCAAAGTTACCGATGCCCCATTTGCCATCACTGGTGCCAAGCGTCTTCAATCGTTCCAGGTCAGGATCGAGCGCGATGATGTCCGCCGCCGTCTCATATAGCGCGACATAGCATGGGCCTGAAAAAGCGCGCAAAGGCTTTTTGCCGAGGGCTTCGGCAATCGCCGGATCGCTTTCAACTTCAATCACGGGCTGCGCCGGAAAATCCATTTCGAGGCGCCCGTCCGGCAAGCGCGATACGAACAGCTCACCCGATTGGCGCGTCCGAAACGTTATCCTGTCGCCATCAAAACCACCGAGGTGATAAAGATAGTGTCCCGCCGCTAAAGTCGCGTGTCCGCATAGCGGGACTTCGACGGCCGGTGTGAACCAGCGTAGATCCCAGATGCCGTCACCCGCGGAAACGATGAAAGCGGTTTCCGCGACATTGTTCTCGGCCGCGATTTTTTGCAGCGTTTGGTCAGGCAGAAAGGCGTCCAGCGGCATCACGCAAGCTTGATTGCCCTCAAATGTTTGGCTCGCAAAAGCGTCGATTTGTGCAAATGGAATAATCGCCATCATGGCCTCCTGTCTGGACAGAGATAGCTGTCACAGAGCCGGGACCGACACAAACCACGATTTCTAAGCGATCGATCAGTCTTGCTGATCAGTCCTCGGACGTCCTGATGGCCCAATTGTGGGCAACCGGCCCGTATCCTTTGCCGAGGCCAGGGGCTTGCTTGATCGCTTCATGCAAATAGTCGCGCGCGGCGTCGACTGCGCTCGGCACGCCTTGGCCCTGAGCGATCAATGCGGCGCAAGCGCTGGCCAAGGTGCAGCCCGTGCCATGGGTCGAGCTGGTCTCGATGCGTTCGCTCTCGAATATCCATTCGCCGTCTTCGGTTTGCAAGACGTCGTGGATGGTTTTGCCGGGGACGTGCCCGCCTTTCACCAGCGCGCCTTTAGCGCCGCGCTCAAGCAAGGCCTCTGCGGCGCGGCGCTGTCCATTTATGCCATCTACCGATTTGCCTGTGAGGATTTCCGCTTCCGGCGCATTGGGCGTAACCAAAACGGCACCTGGGATCATTACGGAAGCGATAGCGCTGACAGCTTTTTCATCCACCAAGCGGTCACCAGATGTGGCGATCATAACCGGGTCGATGATGCGCGGAGTGTCTTTTGCAAAGCGATCTAGCGTCTCTGCAACCTGATCCAACAATGGGGCAGAGCCGAGCATGCCGGTCTTGATCGCATCTGCGCCAATATCGTTGAGGCATGCCTGCATTTGCGCTGTGACGGCTTCCGGCGCCACCGGCCATACGCCATGGACGCCGGTTGTGTCCTGCGCGGTGATGGCTGTAATCGCGGTCATGGCATAGCCACCCAGCATAGTGACAGCTTTGAGGTCGGCTTGAATGCCAGCGCCGCCGCCACTGTCAGAGCCGGCTATAATCAGAACCCGACCTGCCGGCGTCTCCTCGGCACTCATTCGACGGGAACCTCGCCCCAGGGCGGTGGGGGCAGAACGGTTGGTTCTGACAGATCAAACTCGACCCGGAACAGCCGGTTCGGGCGGCTCATCTGATAGGCGAACACATCCCCTGGTTCGATTTCGACGCTCCAGGTATTCTGTGTCGAGACTTCTATGTTTTCCGCCACAAACAGTGTCTTGGTTTCGTCGTCGGCCGGATAGTCGTGACGCGCCGCGGTGCCTGTACCATCGCTGTCGCCGCCATACTGGGTCAGCACATCTTCTGAACCATCTCGGTGTCGATGGTCATGTTTCAGTCGGATGCCATCGACTGTGCGCGTGATCTCCCAGGTTCTTGACCGGTCGTCGCCAACCCGAAACGGGACCCGCACCACCAAGCCGGAACACGTTGCCGGACCAATCGTCATTTCAGCATCGCGAAAAACTGCGTCCGCTTCATCATTACTGACCAGGCGTCCGGCATAGGCCTGTCCGTCGCAAAGCTGCGTCAGGCGTTCGAAATATTCAGCGCTCGCCGAGGGCTCAGGGCTTGCGCCGTTACAGCTTGCAATCAGCAAAGCGGCTCCGGCGACGCCCCACCGCATCAGAATTTCACCGCGCCGGAAAGAATGGTCTCATGCGCATCAGGTGTCAGCGGCTCGTACTTGTTAGAAGCGGGGTCAAAATACCAGATCGGCTCACTCACGGTCTCAGGATTAAAGCCTTCCTCAACCAGCTCGACTTTGCGATATTTGAATGTGCCAGTGGTTTCGGCTTCTTTTTGAACGCGAATGAAAAGCGGGACCGCATATTTCGGCAAATTATCACTTAGCCAGCCATAAAGCGTGTCAAAATCGACGTCGCCATCTGTGGTAATCGCGGCCATGCCGGCGCGGCCATCCGTGCCAGGGACGCTGACGCCATACACATTTGCCGTCGCGATGCCCGGCGCTTTGGCCACATACTCGGCGACTTCATTGGTTGAGACATTCTCGCCTTTCCAACGAAACGTATCTCCGATGCGATCGATGAAATAGACATAGCCAGATTCGTCTTTCGACATCAGATCGCCAGTCCGGAACCACATGTCGCCTTTTTCGAAGACGTCACGCATGATCTTTTTCTGCGTTGCCGCTTCGTCATTATAACCCTCGAAACGGGTTCGCGATTCATCGCCGACTTTGCCAATCGCTTCGCCGGGCTCGCCGGGCAGCGCTTTGATGCAAAAACCATCATTTCCGCGGATAGGTTCTTCTTCGACAATATCGAACTTTACAAAGGCGATATGCCCAAACACGCTTTTCTCGAGATAACTCGGGATGCGCCCAACGGCGCCTACTTTGCCGTCAAAACCAAGAAAGCTGACATTGCCTTCGGTCGAGCCGTAGAACTCGCACACATGCGGTATGTTGAATCGGGTCAGAAATTCTTCCCAGATGTCCGGGCGCAGCCCATTCCCGAAACCGGTTCGGATCGAGTGCGCGCGCTCTTTCGGGTGAGGCGGCGAATTGACCAGATATCGACAAAGCTCGCCAATATAGACAATCGCGGTTGCGCCATAATCTGTGGCATCATCCCAGAACTGACTGGCAGAAAATTTCCGGCGAAGAATAACGCTGGCCCCGGTCATCAATGCCTGGCCCACGCCGCACAGACCGCCCGTGCCGTGATAGAGCGGCAATGTGATATAGACACGGTCGCGTGAAGTGATTTTGTTGGTCCCGATAAAAGACCGCATCATGCCCTGCGTTCGGGCTTGGGTGAGGCGCGCGGCTTTCGGCAGACCCGTTGTTCCCGACGTGTAGACATAAAGACACAGGTCTTTTCCGCGCAGATGTTCACGATGCCTGCGCGGCGGCCGCGTTTCAGAAGCGCTTGCGATCGCGCCAACCAGATCGTTGCCTTCCTTGCCGCCAAATGACCAGATCTTGGGGTCGCCTTCAAATAAGCCATTGGCGCTGCGAATGGCGTCATCCTGCTCGGCGCCTGTAAGAATCAGCTTTGCGTCCGCAATATTAACGCAATGCGCCAGGGCTTTGTCGGTTAAATTGTGATTGATCAGGCCGATCACAACGCCGATTTTGGCCAGACCATACCAGAACGAAACATATTCCGGTCGGTTCTCCATGAACAAGGCGACGGCATCGCCGGGTTGCAAGCCAAGTCCAAGCGCCCAATTGGCGGTCTTGTTGGCCAACGCATCCATCTCTGCATAAGTTGTCAGGTTGCCTTCAAATCGCCAGGCGACATTGTTCGGGTATTTATCAACAACAGCTTCGAAATCATCTGCGACGAGGTTGGTAGAGTCCGGTTCTATATCCCCGGTCCATTTCTTAAGTCGCTGAAGCGTGAGCAGCGTCGTCGCTTCTCTTTTGATGGTTTGAACCAACCCCATTATTTATCGCCTTTCATTTCTAACATTCTGTTTTCTTTACGACACCTAGGTTGCGCGTGCCGACGTTTCCAGTATCTGGCATAGCTGTTACAGCAAACGCAGCAATAATTATTCCGAAAGAGGCCCAATAATGTCTGATCCTGTTGGAGATTTGCTACATCTGATGGATTTGGAGCGTCTCGAGATTGATCTGTTTCGAGGCCAAAGCCCGGCAAACGAGACCAATCAACGGGTCTTTGGCGGGCAGGTCATTGCGCAGTCTCTGGTCGCTGCCTACCGCACCGTCGATACCGAAACCCGGACGTGCCACTCTTTGCATGCCTATTTCCTGCGGCCCGGTGATCCGTCCATCCCGATCATTTACGAAGTTGACCGGTCGCGAGATGGCGGCAGTTTCACGACGCGCCGTGTCGTTGCGATCCAGCACGGCAAACAGATATTCAATATGGCGGCATCTTTCCACAAACTGGAAGAAGGTTGGCACCATCAGCACACCAAACCTGATGTCGATATGCCAGTGGCGTTGGATGACCGGATTGAGTGGCGCAAGAAATTTGCCGAGCGCCTGCCAGAGCGGCACCGCGGTCACTTTTTACGCGAGCGTCCGATCGAGATTCGCGAGATTGAGCCGCTCGATCCGCTAAAGCCGGAAAAAGCTAGCGATGAGCAGCATCTATGGTTTCGCGTTCGCCGCGAGATTGATGAACAACCCTGGCTCCACCATTGCCTGATGGCCTATGCGTCGGACATGGCGTTGCTCGGGACCGGCAATCGCCCACATGGTGTGTCCTGGATGACCGGTGAACTGATGTCGGCGAGCCTTGACCATGCCATGTGGTTCCATGCGCCGATTAATTTCAGTGACTGGCATTTGTACACAATGGACAGTCCGTATGCCGGCGGCGCGCGAAGTTTCAATCGCGGATCGATCTTTACCCGAGACGGCCAATTGGTCGCCAGCGTTGCGCAAGAAGGCCTGATGCGACCGATCAAACGCAAATAGCAAACCTCTGCCGGGTTATTGCGAATCGAGGGTCATTCGATAGGAAGACCTATGGGGAGACGTTTGATATCGCGCTGGATCCTTGCGGTCTGCATCGCTGCATCATTCTGCGTGCCGGTCGCTGCCGCCTGGGACTGCCTGAACGCCCACCGAAACCTGATTACCGTCACTGCGGGCGCTGCCGGCCATAATGAAGAAATCCGTATTGATCTGACATCGTCTGATTTTCCAGCAGATTACACATTTACCGCCGATGGGTCTGATGTCCGCGTCATGCTGGCCAGTGATGATAGTACGCCCATCGATCACATCGTCACAGGCTGGGATGCGGCAACGCGTACTGGAACAGTGTATATTCGGCTTCCGGCATTGGCGCCGTCGAGTTCATCCGGCGTATATCTCTATTACGGCGATAGCAGCGTGAGCTCGCTGGGCGATATTGATGCTGTATTCCCAACGGCGGGGCTGCGTTTGCGGTCGCGTGTCAGTGCAGTTGACCCAACTGATGCGACGACTGCACGGACGGCCTTCGCGGCCGCGACGACAGACGTCTATGACGATGTCCGGACTTCGGTTTCCGGGCTGAACAATCGCGCGCTTGGCGGAACCAATGGCAATTATGGCTGGTGTATCAGCGCTATGGTTGAAGTTACCGCAGCGACTGCCGGGCTGTGGAACTTTCGATACGGCGCCGATTTTGGCTATGGCGGCCATCTTTATGTGCGCGAGACCGAGCTGGAGCAGCAATGGAATGATGATCTCTGGTGGGCTAACAATTTCGCCAATACAGCAGAGACGCTCGAAGGGTCAATCAATCTCACCCCGGGCTGGCACCGATATGAGGCGCTGGGTTTTGAGGGCTGCTGTGATGGCCCAGTCGGTTGGCAGGCGCGTGCGCCGGGTGGCCCATGGCAAGATCTGTCGACAGCGAATTTTTCGATGCGGGCAACGCGCTGTGTCGTGACGACTGTGACGGTCTCGGCCAGTCCGGCTGAATCCTGTTCGACCGCGCCGGTCGCGAACAAAGCTGTGACCGTGATTTCAGATACCCTTGGCAGCCCGTCACCGTTTGCATTGCCTGGCTCCGTCGTCGCCTATGATATCACTGTGACCAATGAAGGGCAGCGTCTGGATGCCGGCACCGTTGTATTGACCGATGAGCTTCCGGACGATGTGAAACTGATCGTCGCAGGCGCAGCGGCGTTCACAATTGCAGACGGACCGACCGCGTCAGATCTGACTTTGAACTGGGACAGTGCCACGAATCTTAGTGATGGTGTTAGTTTCTCAACCGATGGCGTAGATTTTACCTACGCTCCAAGCCCGGACGGCAGCGGCGCCGATGCCGCGATCACGCATGTTAGGTTCGCTCTGGACGGTGCTATGCGGCAGCGTGTGGATACCGTTCCGGATCCAAGTTTCACGATAAGTTTTCAGGCTGTCGTCAACTAGCCCGGCTTGGCGTTGCACAAAGGTTAATCCGCTGTTAACTGTTGCGGCCCAGATGTAAGGGAAACATTAACTATCTGGACGCCTGCCATCACGCAGTGGTGACATTTGTGTAACGCACAAATCACTCTAGGCTGGCCGTTCAATCAAGGCTGCCAGGGGGCTGACCATGAACTTGCTCGAGCTCGTCATTATCGCGCATCGCTGCCGCTCGACACATCACTTTATCGCCTTTGATGCCCTTCAGTTGCTGAAAGGCGATCATGCGAGTGATTGGAAGAACCTGCTGCTGAAGCATCACACGTCTTTGCTCAAAGGGGCGAAGGCACCGGACAGCGAGTTCAAGGATTTCCAGAACCATGTCTTGCACGTCGGTGACGGCGAATGGGGCGGCGCGCGCGATGCCGCTATGGAATGGTATGGCAAAGCCGTTGAGGCGTTGCGTGAAAAGAAATGGTCGAAAGCCGCTTATGCGCTTGGCGTTCTGACGCATTATTATGCTGATCCGATTCAGCCCTTCCATACCGGACAAACCGAAGAAGAAGGCGCGATCCATCGCGCAGTGGAATGGTCAATCGCCAAGTCGCGCGACACGATCAAGGCACTGATTGATTTGCGTGGCTATCCGCAAGTCTATGCAGGCAAGGAAACGGGTTTTGTCGCCGATATGGTGCTTGCGGGTGCGAAATATTCCAACCCGCATTATCAGACATTTATCGACCATTATGACTTGCACAAAGGCGCGACGAACCCGCCAGAAGGCCTCGATCAAACCCTGCTCGATATAATCGCCGACCTCGTTGCTTATGCGACATCTGGTGTCGCGGTGCTGTTTGAGCGAGCCTTTGCAGAAGCTGCCGTGAAGCCGAAGAAGGTCGATCTCGACTTGCCGGGTTATTTCGCCGCTCTGGATATCCCAATCCGTAAGATCACGCGCCGTATGGCCGATGCCAAAGACCGCAAGACCGTCGAAGCGATGTATGAGGAATTTGTCGAGACAGGCAAAGTCATCAAGACACTACCTGCTGATGATAAGAAAATCCGCGCGCTACATTGCAAGCATATATTGCGGCAACCGATTGAGTGGCTCGATGCGATGCCGATACGGCCCATCGGAACCAAACATGTGCCACTGCCTGAGCATCCAAAACCGATTGAGTATCAGTTGAAAGTCGTACCGGTGCCGACGGGTGAAGTGGACGTCGCGCCGGACCGGACACCGACAGTCGCACCGGACCCTGAAGTCTTTGAGACAGAGACATCCGAAACGATGCCTGCGTCGAAGGCGGAAGAGCCCGTCATTGAGGCGATCGCCGCTGCGCCGATTGAAGTCGCTGCAAATGACGAAACCGAAGTCGCCGAAGCGCCCGAAGAAACTGAAATTATCGCTGCGACCACGCCAGAGCCCGAGCCTGAGATCGAACTCGTAGCGGAGGCCGAACCTGAACCCGAGATCGAAATCGAACCCGAGCCCGAGCCGGATCCAGAACCAGTCGTCGAACTCGCTTCAGACGATACGGATCCTGAATCAGACGTCGATGCGCCTGAAGCGGATGATGCAAATTCCGCCGCCGCCGCGATGCTGGCGGAATTGAATGCAGAAGATACTTCTGAATCAGACGCGAAAGAGGCCGAGCCGGACAAAACCAAAGCCTCGGCGAATGAAGCGCCTGAGGCTGCTACCAACGACGAAGCGGACGATGAGTCCGAGCCGCGCGCCCGTTTGTCGCTCGACTCGCCCGTTGTCGATGCACCCTCTATCGGACCCAAGACGGCGTCGCGACTTGGTAAAGTGGATATCTTCACAATCGGCGATTTGCTGAACGCTGATGCCCATGAGACCGCCGTGGCGCTGAATGTACGCTATATCAAGGCTGACACTCTGTCTGACTGGCAGGATCAGACCCGCCTGATGGTGGATGCACCTGGTCTTCGGGTTCTGGACAGCCAGATCCTGGTCGGGGCGGGTATTCGCAATGTTGATGACCTTGCCCGAGCCTCTGCCAAGTCCGTCCTTAATGCCGCCACGAGTTTCCTCGACACGCCGCAAGGCGCCCGTGTCTTGTGGGGCGGCGAGAATAATGTCGACCGGCAGGAAGTCGAAAGCTGGATCGGTCTGGCGAAAGCCGCTCGTTCCTGATTAAGCCTATTTGTGCTTTGCCAGAATGGCGCCGATGACATTCGAATAGTCGTCGCGCCAGGCGCGTTTTCCATCGCTTTCGAGCAGGCTCCAACGTGCATCGCTCTTGATCTTGGTCAAGGCGTTTTCGGACCGTGCGAGTACGACAACTTGGCTTGAAGCGGCCGACAGTTCACCCTTCGCTATGTCATCTTCGACATAGAACTGGTAATATGCAGAGACGCCGACTTTTTCTGCGATCCGGGCGACAATACGGCTCAGATCGAGATGGCGATTAGAAATATGCATCACCAGAAGTCCATCTTCCGAAAGACGTGACAAATAGAGCTCAACGGCCTCAACGGTCATTAAGTGCACTGGAATGGAGTCGGAGCTGAACGCATCTATGAGCAGCAAATTATACTTCCCCGCCGGTTGCGCAGCGAGATTTAGGCGTCCGTCACCGAGAATGATTTCGGCATCGGGTGTGCACTCTGACAGATAAGTGAAATGAGCCGGGTCCTTGGCATATTTTACCACAAGTGGATCAATCTCATAGTAGACATATGACTGGCCTGGCTGGGCGTAGCAGGCAACTGAGCCTGTACCGAGTCCCACGACACCAACATCGCCTGGCGTAAGGTGCGATTTGAAGACCTGTCCAATCGGCGTTGGTTCGGCATAATAAGTTGTAGGTTGAAGCGCCATTTCTGGGTTCTTGAATTGTGACCCATGATTGGTCGTTCCGTGCATTAGGACCCGGACGTCTTCGCGTTCAACAATTTTCACGACTCCGAAAAAACCGCGATCTGCGATTTCCGCGCTGAGCGGATTGCCAATCGCGCTGATCCCGAACCCGCAGGCAGCTGCGATCACTGGTCCAAGTCGGCTATTGGCAGCGAATACAATCGATATGATCGCGATGAATTGCAGGATGCGGTACACGATGACCGTATCTGTGTCCGTGCCCATCTGACTGCGCACCACCAATGCGCCGCAAAGCGCACCGACGGCGACCAATGACCAGACGCGGGTGCGTCCTTTGCCCATCCAGCGCAGATTGGGACGGATCAACAAGATGGCGAGCAGCATTAGCGGGTATTCGATCACTGAACTGAACAGAACCGGTGCCAGCAAAGCGTTAAACGCGCCGCCAAGAACCCCGCCCAGTGACATGATCAGATAGAATTCGGTGAGGCGCTTTGCCTCTGGGCGATCCTCTGCCATGGCCCCGTGCGCCAACAGTGCAGCCAGGAACAAAGCAAGCAAATGGATGATAAGCCCGACAATGATCGGCGGGCTGGCAAATGAAGACATGCCGAGCGCGGCAATAGCAACACCAAGCGGCAGCAGCCGGTTTGATTGTTTCAGAGAAATGCCCGGTCGTTTGGCGAACACGATAATGAATGAGCTGATATAGATGACCAGAGGCGCGACCCAAAGGAATGGGACACTGGCAATATCGGTCGAGATGTGAGTGGTGACACCGACCAGAAGGCTTGATGGAACAAACGCGCAGGCCAGCCACCAGAGACGCTGCTGCCAGCGTCCGGTTTCGGTTATCGGGCTGTTTTCAACATTGGCGACTGCCAGCGCCGGCGCAGCGCCGCCACCCGTCGAAAGCGCAATAAAGCCGGACGCGATCAGCAATATGGCAAGCGCACCATAGCCAATTGACCAGCTAATGGTTTGCGCGGCCAGGGGTAAGAGTGGCTCAAGGACCAAGGGGTAAGCAAGAAGACCAATTAGCGAGCCAATATTGCTGGCACCATACAAATGGTAAGGATCATGCGCATCCGCGCGCCCTGAGCGGCTATACCAGCTTTGAATCAGTGGCGCAGTGGCGGCGATAACCGCAAATGGTGGTGCAATTGATAGTGCGAACACTCCGATGAGCCAGAGCGTCGGTTGAGATGGGTCCGGATCCCCGAGCGCGCCTGAGAGCTGGAAGGGCAGCACCAAGGCCGCTGAGACCAGAAGAGCGGCGTGAATTCCGATTTGCGCTCGCAACGAGGCGACGAAATGGTTCAACAAATGCGCATAGGCATAGCCCAGCAGAAGGGCAGCCTGAAAACAAACCAGTGAGACATTCCAAACATTAGGCGCGCCGCCGAGCAATGGCGTTGCCATTTTTGCAAACATCGGCTGAACGAGGAAAACTAGGGCGGCTGACAGGAATATTGCGGCGATATAGGGTCCTGCGCCAATCCGAGACAAGGAATACCGGGCGGCCCGGATGGGCATTGCCATCACTTTGTTCATAGTTTCACCCACTTTTTCGCCGATGGTAAGAGATGGCAGATGACGGTGAAGACTTCGTTGATTGCACAAGCGAAACAGGCCATCAGAGCTTAATGGCCCGACAATGCTCGTGATGATTTGGAGGCAAATATTGCGATACGTTTGGAGTATACTTTTGGGAGTATTTGCAGTTTCCGGATGCGTGCCCGGGACAAGCAATAGCGTTCAAGATGACAGTGAAAAAGCGCTCAATTGTCGTTCCGTAGAGCACTTGGGCGACGCCTATAATATCTGTTCGTACAATGTTGCGGAACACGAAATTCGCTTGTTTCACAGCGATGCGAGCGGAACCCCGTTCTACCAGTTCAGTACGCTCGAGCGCGAGCTGGATGAGCAAGGGGAAACGCTGATCTTTGCAATGAATGGCGGCATGTACCACGAAGATCGCCGTCCAGTTGGATTCTTTCGAGATGCCTATGGAGATCAGGCGACGGTTAATACGAATGACGGTCCTGGTAATTTCCACATGAAGCCGAATGGCGTGTTTTGGCTGGACGTCGATCGCGCCGGTGTGACCGAGAGTCAGGCCTTTCTCGATCAGGAGATCGATCCGGTCTATGCCACCCAATCCGGGCCAATGCTGGTAGTAGATGGCGCGCTCCACCCGGCCTTAAACCCGGATGGTACCTCGCATAGACGGCGCAATGGCGTCGGCGTCAGCGCCGATGGCGAGACCGTGCACTTCGCAATTTCGGACGCCGCGGTCACGTTTTACGAGTTCGCTACTCTGTTTCGGGATGAGATCGGCGTGCCAAACGCTCTGTTTCTGGATGGACAAGTGAGCCGCATCTATGCACCTGAGATTAATCGCAACGAAATCGGCGCGGACCTCGGCCCGATTGTTGGCGTCGTCGAATAATTACTCAATTTGAACGCGATATCGGATCGTGAACGTTGGGGTGGCGCCGCCAACAGCACCTGACATAACACCATCGAATTGAAGCTCAAAACTGGCTGCTGCGGGATCGAACCCCCCGCTAGGTGTGATGCTAGTGCCGCCACTATTCCTGAACGTTACGCCATCGCTGCCATCCGCCAGTGTCGTGAAGTTCAAGTTGAGCCCGCTACTATTGGCGCCGGTGCCATCAACAAATTCAAACGGCGCGCCGAGGCCATCAAAATCGCCCGTAAACAGGCTTGTCTTGGTATCGATGACATCGCCAATAGCAACGGTTCCCGTATCGGCTGAACCGCGACCTGTATTGGTGACTTGAATGGCGTAAATCGCCCAAGCGCCTGGGATGCCAAGGGGATTGGTTGTGTCATTGATTGGGTCGCGTTCAATCTCGACAGATTTGCTGACGACAAAATCAGGTGATGCGCGATTGAAGCAAAAATCGTCCACATGCCAATAATCAAAGTCGGATCCGCTGGCGCCATTATAACTGGCGCGGACACGGAAATTGCTGTGCAGCGCGGATTCCGGCATCGCGTAGGTGCGAGAAAATTCTTCGCCTGGTGTGCCATTGCCGAAGAAGGTTTCAAGCGTCACCCAGGCGTTCGAGGCATTGAGATATTGTAGGGTCAGATCTTCGCCATTGTCGGGGTTTTCACTGAACGTGTCTGAGCCGCGCTGCACCCAGACTTCTATCTCGCCAAGTTCCGCTGAATCGAAGGCAATAGACGTGACTGTAACCGTATCGTGGCGCAGGAACATCGCGTTTGACGAAGACTGGAACGTGTCGCCATTAACTCCGGACCGCGTCGCATTGGTGGCCGTCCAGTTACCGAAGCCGCTCTCGAACCGCTCGCACAGACCGACGCCCATGCCGGACGGCAGTTCTGGCGGCGGGGCAGTGCCCGTTTCGAGCAGAAGTACATCATCCATGTGCCAGTAATCGTAGCCGATGCCGCCATTCGCGGGCGGGCCGCCACTGCCGCCGGTTTGACGAAAGCGGAGCTGGAATCCGGCATGAAACGCGCCTGCAGGAAGATCAAGACTGACGGTTGTAATTTCGCCATTCGGATCAGCACCAGCCAGGGTTTCGATCGCGACCCAGGAGGACCCGGCATCAAGATACTCAAATACGAAATCTTCGCCAGCATCGACATCCTCACTGAATGTGTCGAGCCCCTGTCGCAACCATGCCGTGAGTGTCGCGCCGATGACGGCGGATAAGTCAATGACAGGTCCGGTAATCGTCACGACATCGCCGCGCGTGAACGCGGAACAAGATCCCGAATTGGAGGTTTGAGTGGAAGTGCCGGCCAGATTGGTGTCCGAAACCGTCCAGGTTGGCGGCAAGGCGGCACAGCCAGCTCCGTCGTCAAAATCATCTTGCAGCAGGATATCCCCCGGCGCAGCTCCTGCCGGAGCGGCGCTCAGCGCGCATAGAGCCGTGGCGGCCAAAAGCGTGTGAAGACCCCTCTTCATGCCTTGGCAATACCGGGCTCGCGTTTACACTGGCTTAAAATTCACAGTCAGGGAGCCGCAATATGATCCGGACGATTATAACTCTGTGCGCGTCGATCGGCGTCTCGCTTGCCGCATGTGCGCATTCAGACCATCCTGCGCAGACCACTTATCTCGGAAATGAAGGGATCATGGTTAGCGATCAGCACACGACGCTGCTGTTTGATCCGTTGTTTCCCAATGGATTCGATGTCTATCAATTGGTGCCAACCGAAATGCGATCAGCCTTGATGGCGGGCGAAGCGCCTTATGATGATGTGGATGCGATATTTGTCAGCCACATGCATCCGGACCATTTCTCTGTGGATGAAGTGATTGCTTATCTTGAGCAGCACGATCATGTCCGCCTCTATGCGCCAAGCCAAGCCGTTGAGTGGATGCGCGAAGAAACGAATAATCAAGCCATATTTGATCGGGTTACAGGTGTGTCATTAGAGCGGCTCGATGACCCGGTGAGTTTCAAGGAAGGCGACCTGACGATTGATGTGGTCCGAATTCCCCATGCCGGGTGGCCGGCGCGCGCGGATGTTTCGAATCTGGTCTGGCGGGTCACACTGGCAGACGGGGTGACGGTCATGCATCTCGGTGATGCCGACCCGGATGACAGTCACTACGCACCACATGCAGCGCACTGGCAAGCAAAACGCACCGACGCGGCCTATCCACCTTACTGGTTCTTTTTGTCCGAGGCCGGAAGACGGATTGCCGGCGAACGCCTGAATACCGAAACAGCGACAGGGATTCATGTGCCGGTCGAGTTACCGGCTGATCTGTTCGTGTCCGGGGCAGATTTCCTGCACCTGCCTGGCGAAACGCGGTCAATCAGTCTCGGTGCTGAAGAATGAAGACGATCACACTCGCCGATGATCGTCGCGCGCGCCTGGTTGGGCAGCTGCAGAGCCTGTTCCAGGCCGAGTTTGACGAGACGCTATCGCCCTTTCGGGCCGAGCAAGTGCTCGACCTTATGCTGATCACACTCGGGCCAGGCATCTACAATCAGGCAGTGCAGGATGTGCGGGCGCATTTACAATCGAAGCTCGACGATCTCGATGGTGAAGTCTATGTCGACGACCGAACATGATCTTGCCTGAGGAAAAACGATGTCCCTGACTCTGTATGGATTGAAGAATTGCGACACCTGCAAGAAGGCTCTCAAGGCGCTTGAAGGCGTCGGCAGATCTGTAACATTCGTGGATATTCGCACGGATGCTGACCTGCGGACCCTGGTGCCGAAATGGCTACGCATCGCCGGTGCTGATCTGCTGGTTAATCGGCGTTCTACAACGTGGCGGAATTTGTCGGACGAGGCCCGCGAAACCGATCCAGAGGCCCTGCTTGTTGCCAATCCAACTCTGATCAAGCGGCCGGTGATTGAGGCGGGAACGAACCTCCATGTGGGTTGGGCCAAAGACGTCCAGGCCGCGCTGACATAGCCCAGCGCGCTGCCTGCGGCCCGTTTAGCGCCGCCGCGGATTGCGGTAGAGATTCTCTTCATCATGATCCAGGCCGGGGTTCACTTTGCCGCGTAAAACCTGCTCGGCCAGTTTCCGGATATGGCCGCGGCCGGCGCGATTGAATTTGAGCACAGCGCAGAATAATTCGAGCACAGCTTCGAGCTTTCTGTCTTTGATCGAGGGATCCATGCGAACCATCCACGCCCCGCCCAGATTGAGCAATTGGTGGTCGAGCACGCCAATCTTGCGGCCTTTCTGATCAAAAAGGCTGTAATCTGCACCGATGCCAAAAAAGTGGCGGCGCAGCGTGTAGAATTTGACGTCCGATTTGCCTTGAATGAAGAAGCTGAAGCTCTCAGGCAGGAAGGGCCATTTATTCGCCGCCCGTTCGAGCTGAATCAATTGATTATGCCGCGCCAGGTTGATCGAAAAGACCTGCATGGGGCGCCCGCCCGCGCCAAGTGATAGCTGGAGCGATCGTCCGATCATCATCTCCGCAGTGCCGCGCCAGCTGAGTGATTCAGAAAATAATTTGATCACCAGGCGTCGTTCAAAGCCATCGCTGCCGTCCCAGAGCTCCTGGCGATAGCCGATCAGGGCTTCGCGTTTGCCATTGATCACGGTCTGGCCGTGCAATTCCATATCCTTGTTGAACTGGTCAGATGCGGCCTCGTTCTGGGTCCGCTTCATGACGCCGAGTTCGGCTGTATTGAGATCAGTTGCCCAGAAATCCACTTTGATTTTACGGCGTTTGGTTTTCGCCGCAGCTTTGGGTTTTGCTGGCGCGGCCGCCAGGGCCATTGCGTCTGCCATGTGTGGTCTCCACAAGAATGAGAATCGTCTGGCGTTCAGTCTCGGTCGCAGATGTCATGATTTGGTTAACGAAACAGCGGTTTCTGTTAATAGCTCACGGACCTTTGTCAGCACCCTATGCCGGGCTCATTCTGGCTTTCCAGACCGTCTGATTATTGATCACGTCGACAAATATATGCACTGCGATCGCCGGCCATAGCGATCCTGACAGGACAAAGACCAGCGTCGCCAGCGCAGCAAATGTAAAGATCGTCGGCATTTGCTTCGCCCCTTGGTACAAGTGTAGCAGTGTAAACACCAGCAGCGCGGCGATCGCGGCACTCCAGACAGGCATGAACAAGCTCAACGCCCAGATCAGATAGCCGCGAAAGATAATCTCTTCGGCAATACCGGCAGAAACGCCCATCAGATTGAATACCCGTCGTTCAGCCTCTGTATGCGGCATAAAATTCGACATTAGCGCATCTTTCGCGAACCCGTCGCGGAATTGGTTGCGCACCGACGCCGAACGCGAAATCAAAACAAACTGATAGATGAAGAACATCGCCATCAACCCCGCGAGCGCCCAGCCTGCGATAGCAATTGTTCCTGCCTGAATTTGAAAGCCAAGCGCGGCCCAGTCACGCCCGCTCGTGGCCCACAGGATAATGATCGGCAGGGCGAGTCCCCAGAGTAGGAAAATGGTCTGCGTATATCGTTTTATCCGGACCCCAGGCTTGCCAGAGGCGAGTTCTGCGCGGCCGCTTTTGAGCGTCAGAAGGGATTCAAGCGGTAAGCCGATCACGATGATCGCGAGCATCACGATATCCACAAGAGATAGACTTTCAGCACTTAGAATTGGCATTTTTTGCTCCTTCGGGGCTTAACCTTTGACGGCATATATACTAAAATTGAACATGAATTCAAGTTCAATTTTTGGAAATTTGCCACTATGACCCCAAAACCACCGAAACAGAGTCGCGCTATTCGCACGCGGGGGAAGCTGATTTCAGCGCTAGAGCGTCTCTTGCGGCAGCATGAGTTTGAGACCATTTCTGTGCAGGATATTGCCAAGGAAGCAGGCGTTGCGGTTGGCTCGGTCTATTCCCATTTCAAAGACAAGAACGCATTTCTCGAGGCTTTGCTGACCTATTGGCGAGAACAAGTGGAGGCGCAGCTTCTCGCGGCGGAGACGCAGGACACCGAAGCGGCATTCCAGTCACTCGGCAGCTTGAAGGCAGCGCTGCGAGAAGCGGTCAAAGCCGTTTACAATCAGACCCGAGATAGCGGCCACATCTTGCGGGCGGTGCATACCTATACGCGGCTTCACCCGGAGGCTGGCGATGATGACTGGCAAGCGCTGGTCGTCCGGAGCTTTGCGCCGATCGAAAGCCTGTTCGAGGTCTTTGCGGACGAGATCACTGTCAAAGATCTTGATCGCGGCGTGCGAATGCTCGGTGTGTTCTTCAACACGATATTCATTCGCCAGGCTTTGATGCCGCAAGACACGCTGCTCGAGGCAGCAGGGCTGGATGACGCAGCAATGATCGAAGAAGTGACTGACATGGCCTATGGGTATCTGGCCATGCCGCGCTGATCACATTCCCGCTGTCCGCTATTTTTGCAGATCCAAAAGTAGAGCCTCGAGCATCTTCATACCGGCACCCCAGCCTTTGCCAAGATTTTCCACAGCAGCGGCAAAGCAGGCGATTTCTGCCTCGGTCGCTTCATGCGGTGACCATTCCAATCTCATTTTGGTAGTGCCGCCAGAGTCTTCGAATGTCACAACAGTGAGCAAAGTTGCGGGCCAGTCCGGCATCATCGGATTGGGGGTCGGGGCCCAGTCGGCGTCCGTTGTCGACATCAGCATGACCAGCCGCTCAGGCGCGCTAACTTCGGTATAGACTGACTTTTGATACCCGGACCGTTCGCCCATCTTCATTTCATTCAGCCATTGCCCGCCGGGTTTGACATCAAGCTCGTGAATGACGGTTTCAACGCCGGGCCCGTACCAATGGGCGAGCAAGTCGGCCTCCGTCCAGGTTCTCCAAACCAGCGTTCTCGGGGCATCAAATTCTCGTTCTAGTACATAGACAGGTAAGTCACTCATGGTCAGTCCTCTACATCGTTCTTCAATTGGTCCAAAAGACCGTCCAACTGATCGAAGCTGCCGGTCCAGAAAGTTCTGAATTCTTCGAGCCAGGCCACGGCTTCGCGCATCGGTTCAGCATTGAGGCGAGCTGGGCGTCGCTGTTGGTCGACGGCGCGGGTCACCAATCCAGCGCGCTCAAGCACTTTCAAATGCTTGGAAACAGCAGGCTGGCTCATCTCAAATGGCGATGCGATCTCGTTAACGGAGGCCTCGCCTTGTGCCAGCCTCGACAGAATAGCCCGCCGCGTCGGGTCAGCCATAGCTGCGAACACCGCATCGAGTGATGGCGTCTGTTGTGTTGTCAAATCATTGTTCATAACCATTTGGTTATATAACTATTGCGAGCTTGTCAATTCGTCTCTTTCCAAACCGGGTTTGTCGCCATATTGTCTCTACATCCGAGGGGCGCGTCTGGAAGCGCTGAGATCACTTTGTTACCGAGTGAGCACCCTTAGAACCTGATCCGGCTAGTCTTCTTCAAAGTGAAGAGTGCGAACCGGCGTAGGAACGGAGAACGCTCTTGGCGACGACCGCCTTATTACCCGCCCCGCCACCCAATGTGGCCAATGTCCTGGATGCCTGTCCACCAGTGGCACGTGCGCATCTGACGGAGCTGCGTGCACTAATTCTGACCATCGCTGCGGGCCTGCCCGAATCCGGCCGGATCACAGAAACCCTGAAATGGGGCCAGCCGGCCTACCTTACTCAGCAGACCAAAAGCGGCACGACCATCCGCCTCAGCTGGGACGAAGCCGGTACGCGGCTCAGCCTGCTCGTGCATTGCCAGACCAGTCTGGTGGACGAATGGCGCGCGCATTATTCTGACCAGCTGACATTTGTCGGCACCCGCGAAATTTCGATACCAACAGATTCACCCTTGTCGCTAGCGCCGCTCAAACACTGCGTAGCCATGGCGCTCACCTATCATTCGAGAAAGACGAAGACATGAACAAACCTATAGACCAAGCCGAGTTTGAAACCCCCGAAGTGACCACAGGGCCGCTGCCCGCGAGTCGCAAAGTCTTTACGCACCCAAAAGCCGATCCGAGTCTTAGCGTGCCGCGCCGGATGATCGATCTTCACCCGACCGCGAATGAGCCTCCGGTGCCGGTTTATGACACGTCGGGTCCATATTCAGACCCAAGCGTAACCATCGATGTTGAGAAGGGGCTCGCCCGTCCGCGTACGGAATGGGTGCTCGAGCGGGGTCACGTTGAAGCCTATGAAGGCCGCGATGTGAAACCGGAAGACAATGGCGGCGCGAAGGGCAAATATCTGGCTCGCGAATTTCCCGAAAAGCATCAACCTCTGCGCGGTACGGGTACGGGCCCGGTCACCCAATTCGAATATGCCAAAGCCGGGATCATCACCAAGGAGATGATCTATGTCGCCGAGCGCGAGAATCTCGGCCGGCAGGAACAGCTTGAAAATGCTGAAGCCCAGATCGAGCAGGGCGAAAGCTTCGGCGCTGAAATCCCGGCTTTCATCACGCCGGAATTTGTCCGCGACGAGATCGCGCGCGGCCGCGCAGTGATCCCGTCCAATATCAACCATGCCGAGCTCGAGCCGCAAATTATTGGCCGTAATTTCCTGGTTAAGATCAACGCCAATATTGGCAATTCCGCTGTCGCCTCGTCGGTTGAGGAAGAGGTTGAGAAAATGGTCTGGGCGACCCGTTGGGGCGCTGACAATGTCATGGATCTCTCCACCGGCCGCAACATTCACAACACCCGCGAGTGGATCATTCGCAACGCGCCGGTGCCGATCGGGACCGTGCCCATCTATCAAGCTCTGGAGAAGGTCAACGGTGTTGCGGAAGACCTGACCTGGGAAGTCTATCGCGACACGCTGATCGAGCAGTGCGAGCAGGGCGTCGACTATTTCACCATTCATGCGGGCGTGCGTCTTGCCTACATTCACCTAACTGCAGAGCGCGTCACGGGCATTGTCAGCCGCGGCGGATCGATCATGGCGAAATGGTGCCTGGCGCATCATGAAGAGAGTTTCCTCTACACGCACTTTGCGGATATTTGCGACATTATGCGCACCTATGACGTGACCTTCAGTCTCGGCGATGGCCTGCGCCCGGGCTCGATTGCGGATGCCAATGATGCGGCGCAATTTGCCGAGCTGGAGACGCTGGGTGAGCTGACCAAGATCGCGCATGCGCGCGGCTGTCAGGTGATGATTGAAGGCCCGGGCCATGTCCCGATGCACAAGATCAAGGTGAATATGGACAAGCAGCTGAAAGAGTGCGGCGAGGCGCCGTTCTATACGCTAGGGCCACTGACGACGGATATTGCGCCTGGTTATGATCACATCACATCGGGTATTGGCGCCGCGATGATTGGCTGGTTCGGTACGGCCATGCTTTGCTATGTCACTCCGAAAGAGCATTTGGGCCTGCCAGATCGCGATGACGTCAAAGTTGGCGTGATTACCTACAAACTTGCCGCTCATGCCGCAGATCTCGCGAAAGGCCATCCGGCGTCGCAAATTCGCGATGACGCATTGTCTCGTGCCCGGTTCGAGTTCCGGTGGGAAGATCAGTTCAACCTCTCCCTCGACCCTGAAACAGCGCGCCGGTATCACGACCAGACGCTGCCCAAAGAAGCGCACAAAGTGGCGCATTTCTGCTCCATGTGCGGCCCGAAATTCTGCTCAATGAAAATTACCGCCGAAGTGCGCGACTATGCCGATGGTCTGTCGGATAATGAGAAAGCAGACTTGCAACGCCAAGCCGACGAAGCGCGCGCTGGGATGGAAGAGAAGAGTGCGGAATTCAAGACGAAGGGATCGCAGATTTACCTGGATGCGAACTAGACTCTTCATGACTCCTTCTCTCGCAATCGGGGGAAGGAGGCTCATTTCTGCATGGCTGGGCGAAGCCTGGCCTAAGACGATACCGCGCGCGGCTTTGTTGCGCCCTCATCTGCGCCTAGACCTCCGTCGCCGTTCGCCTGGGCCAGTCACCAAAAGGAGTTGGCCATGCCTGAATTATCCCCGATATCTGTCGCGTTTCTCGTCTTTCCGAATGTCACGCAGCTTGATCTCACTGGACCGGCGCAAGTGTTGTCGCGATTAGGCAACACGACTGTAAACCTCGTCTGGAAGGACAAATCACCCGTCCCAACCGATGCCGGCTTCCCGCTTTTGCCAACCGCGAGCTTTGATGAAGTTGACCAGGTCGACATCCTCTGCGTACCAGGTGGCCTTGGCACAATGGAGCTGATGCAAGACCGCGAAGTCCTGGCGTGGCTGCAAAAGGTTGCCGCAAATGCAGACTGGGTGACGAGTGTCTGTACGGGCTCGCTTGTGCTCGGGGCAGCCGGTCTGTTGAAAGGTTACAAATCAGCGTGTCATTGGGCATCCGTCGATCAGCTCGCTTTCTTTGGCGCGACGCCTGTGCGACAGCGCATTGTCGAGGACCGCAATCGGTTTTCTGGCGGCGGCGTCACATCCGGGATTGATTTTGCGCTAGCACTGGCGGCGCGTATTCGCGGTGAGGATCATGCCAAATTTATCCAGCTGGCAATTGAATATGACCCGCATCCGCCCTTTGATGCCGGGTCGCCCGATAAAGTCTCACCTGACATATTGAGGCGCTATCACGCTCTGATCGAAAAGGCCGTTCCTGATCGGGAAGCGAAAGTCAAAGCGATTGCTGATTCGCTCGGATTTTAGCCCCATTCTCTGGCGATACAGTCATCCACGCTTATTTTTCTTGGCACGCACCCGTTGAAAGACCATAAATAGATCATGCTCAAAGCTCTTGCCTTTGCCGGACTCCTGCTTGTTAGCGGACCAGATTTTGGTCCGTCGGATGAGATGTTCGAAGAATTGCAAACCGCGCCAAGCGAAGAAGAGGCAAATGACATTGCGCTGGATATCTGGGCCTCGTGGATGGAAAGCGGGTCAGACGCCGCAGATCTGGTCATGGAACGGGCCGTACGCGCACAGGCTTTTGGCGATCTCGACCATGCCAGAGCGATGTATGATCGCGTGATTGCGATTCAGCCCGATTACGCGGAAGCCTGGAATCGCCGCGCAACGGTGTTTCTGGCGCAAGAGAATTACACCGAAGCCCTGCGGGACGTGAACGAGGCTTTGCGTCTGGAACCCCGGCATTTCGGCGCCTGGGGCGGTTTGGGCGCCGTCCTTGAAGGGTTGGGCTCAAAAAATGAGGCGGTTAGCGCCTATGAGAAGGCGCTCGAAATCTATCCGCTCTTTCCTTCCGCCAAGCGCGGCATCAATCGCATTCGACGTGAACAGGAAGGTCGTCCCGTTTGAGAATGCTGACAATTTTGGTCTCAATTCTGCTGCTTGGCGGCGCCAGTGCCTGCGTGCATAGCGCGGTCTATGCCGCGCGCGTCAATCAAAGTCACCCGGCCGTTGGTTCCTTTGTCAAAGTGAATGACGCAGATGTGCATGTCCTTCAGCAAGGTGATGCCGGGCCCGTCGTCCTGATGATCCACGGCGCCTCTGCCAATGCGCGAGAATTCGAGTGGACCCTGGCACCCGAGCTTGCTGAGACGCACCGTGTCTTGATGATGGATCGCCCGGGACATGGTCACTCAGAACGCCTGGAGGATGCTGAAACACTGGGGGTGCAAGCCGAACAAGCGGCTGGCGTTTTACGCCGTCTGGCCCCCGGCGAAAAAGCAATTATCGTTGGGCATAGTTTTGGCGGCGCCGTATCATTGCGCCTTGCATTGGATCATCCAGAGCTGGTCGACGGTCTGGTTCTGCTCGCGCCGGTCAGCCATGACTGGGGCGGCGGCGGAGAGGCCTGGTACAATAATTATGCAAGCCACGGGCTGTTTGGGCCTCTATTTACGCAACTGGTGCCGATTGTCGGGCCCTCTCAAGTCAAAAGCGGGATCAGCAATGTCTTCTCGCCTAAGCCGGCGCCGGAGGGGTATTTTGAAAACTCGGCGATTGGACTTCTTTTCCGTCCGTCAAATTTTGCCGCGAATGCGAAAGACGTAAACGCCCTGCGCGGTGAACTCGCCAGTCAACAAGATCGATATACCGAGATTTCCGTGCCGACTGTCGTGTTTTCAGGCGCGCTGGACACTGTCATCAGTCCGCCTTTGCATGTCGGAAAGCTGAAACATCAGGTTGAGGATCTCGAACTGGTCAAGCTGAGTGATGGCGGACACATGCCGCATCACGCCTTTGGTGATGATGTGGTGGCCACGATCCGGCGCTTAACAGCGGGTGCTGCACCGGATAGCTAAGTTCGAGCTAGTCCCGGGATAGCCCAAGTCGGTCATCAGCATCGCCAGCATCATCTGAAAGGTTGGCAATATACCACTCGACCGTAGATCTGAGGCCTTCGTCCAGGCTGTGCTCCGGGTGCCAGTCAATCGCCCGCTCTGCGCTGGACGGGTCGACGCCGTAGCGCCGGTCATGACCTTTGCGGTCCGTAACATACTGGATTTGCTCGGAATACTGCGCTGATTTGGGGCGCAACTCATCAAGAATAGCGCAAATCGCTTTGACCAGATCGAGATTTGTCCGCTCGGCCCGCGCGCCAAAAAGCAGTGTCGACCCAGCGTCGGCGCGGCACGCATCAATCAAGCCGCGGGCATGGTCTTCGACATAGAGCCAGTCGCGGACATTCTTCCCATCACCATAGATCGGGATCGGGGTGCCAAGGATGGCTTTGCGGATCACCGTCGGGATGAGCTTTTCGGCATTCTGCCATGGTCCGTAATTATTTGAGCAATTGGTCACCAATGTCGGCAAGCCATAAGTTCGTCGCCATGACCGAGCGAGGTGATCGCTTGAGGCCTTGCTGGCGGAGTAAGGCGAAGACGGCGCATAGGCCGTATGCTCGTCAAACACCGGATCGTCTGGCCCGAGATCTCCGAAGACTTCGTCAGTCGACACGTGCACAAAGCGGAAATCAGAGGGCTTGTCTGCATCTTTCCACCACCCGAGTGCGGCTTCGAGCAAGCTGAACGTGCCGTCGACATTGGTGGTCATGAAGGCGCTGGGACCATCGATTGACCGATCGACATGGGTTTCCGCTGCCAGGTGGATAACCGCGTCGGGTCGAGCGGCTTTGAACAGTGCGGCAACAGCGGCGCGATCGGTAATGCAGGCGTGAACGTTTTGAACCGCCAAACCGTCAATCGCGGCCGGGTTTGCGGCATAGGTCTTCTTGTCGAGATTGAACACGTCATGGCCCGCGCCTGCGAGCTGGCGCACGACGGCAGAGCCGATGAACCCGTATCCTCCAGTAACGATGTAGCGCATCAGATGTCTCGCCTTTGACCCCTATTTGCCGCTGAATACATGCGACAGCGCGATCGCACCAGCCGTCGCAACATTAATACTGTCAAAGCCCGCCTGCATTGGGATTCGTACGGCGTTCGCCGCATCAATCAATGCGTCCGGAAGGCCTGGACCTTCGGCGCCGAGCATGATGGCGAGCTTATCGGGTGGTGTGAGGTCTTGAAGGGGGGCAGCGCCTGGACGCGGTGTCATCGCCCAGATCTCGAACCCGGCAGTTTTCAATGCTTCCAGTTGGTCAGCGCCCGTCCCGCCATGGTGGAAGGGCATCCAAAGACTGGTCCCGGAAGATACGCGGATAGCCTTGCGATAGAGCGGATCGCAGGACTGATCATCGAGCAGGACACCATCGACTCCAAATGCCGCGGCATTGCGGAAGGCGGCGCCAACATTGTCATGGTTTGAGAGCTGGTTGAGAACCAAAACACGTTGCGACTGGAGAATCTCTGACAGATCTTGGGGATCGCCTTTTCGGGCACAGGCCAGAACTCCGCGGTGGATGGGGAAACCGGCAACACTGTCCATCAGCTCCTGCGGCGCTGTGTAAACCGGAACCTCTTCCGGAACCTTGGTCAGTATTTCCTCGAGCGGCTGCAGCCGCGTTTCGCAGAGAAACAGACTGTCCAATTCAAACCGTGACCTTGTCAGCAGAATCGACAGCGGCACTTTGCCTTCAACAATGAACCGCCCATCTGTGCCGCCGGTTAAATCGCGTTCGCGGATTCCGACAAAAGGGGCGATCCGAGGATCGCCCCTGTCTGTGATTTGAATAATGTTCGCTTTAGCCACCTGGCTTAAGCACCCATAGGCAGGCCTTGATCCTTGGCCATTTTCTGCATTGCTTTTTGCAGCTTTTCAAATGCCCGGACTTCGATCTGGCGAATCCGCTCCCGGCTGACATTATAGACTTCCGAGAGCTGCTCGAGCGTCTGTGGTTCGTCGGTCAGGCGGCGTTCCTGCAAGATGTGCTGCTCGCGCTCTGACAGATCGGCCATTGCGGTTTGCAGCAGATCCATCCGGGCATCAAACTCTTGCGTCCGGGCGAACTCATCGGCCTGGTTAGGCTCATCATCTTCGAGCCAATCCATCCATTCCATATCGCCTTCAGCACCCATTGGTGCATTGAGAGAAGCGTCAGATCCGCTCATCCGACCATTCATTGAGATGACGTCTTTTTCAGGGACATTCAACTTGGTGGCAATGTGTGTGACTTGGTCTGGTCTCAATTGCGCATTGTCCAAGGCATCAATCTCGCCTTTCATCCGGCGCAGATTGAAGAACAATTTTTTCTGCGCAGCGGTGGTGCCGAGTTTGACCAGGCTCCATGAGCGCAAGATATATTCCTGAATGCTGGCCCGGATCCACCACATTGCATATGTGGCAAGACGGAAGCCTTTATCCGGATCGAATTTCTTGACTGATTGCATCAACCCGACATTGCCTTCGGAAATTACTTCCGCCATGGGAAGTCCATAGCCGCGATAGCCCATCGCAATTTTGGCCACGAGACGCAGGTGTGAGGTCACCATTTTTTCGGCGGCTTCAGTGTCTTCATTTTCCTGCCAGTTTTTCGCCAGCATGAACTCTTCGTCCTTGGCGAGCATTGGAAACTTACGGATTTCTGAGAGGTAGCGGCTAAGGCCTTGTTCAGGGCTCAGCGTGAGCGCGCGGCTCGCAGTTGTGTTGGCCATTTACTGGTCCTCCATTTTCCCCGTCACACGACCCTATACGTTCAGGCATCGGCTCTGGTTCTATCGTTGTTGAGGGTCATAGCCCCGATCATCGGCGGCGTCTTTGCCTCTTTCGCGAATAGTCCCTATCGCGAATTTGCATAGATAAGGTCGAAATGCGGGTTATTGAAGGCGTCAGCGGCAGGATTATTGTCGGGACATTCAGGCGATTTGCTAGGCCACGCGCAGCAAAACCGCGTGCTAGGAGCGTTGCGCTTCAGCCCAGTCTTTCAGTTTCACGGCATTCTGACCACGCAATTGCCAGGACATGCAGCGCACTCCGCCACCCATATAGCAGACCTTATCGGACGGCACCGGGATGACTTGCTTCGAGGTCCACGCTCTGACACGCTCCACTGCTAAAGTGTCTTCTGGGATGCCAAATTGCGGCAAATAGATCCGATTTGGCGTGACCAACATGTTCGTGTAGAGCCCGCATGCGGACCCGAACTTGTCGTCATAAATCTCGGTGTCATCATAAGGTGTGGTGATTTCATGTAGCGTGACCCCCGGCAGTCCCGCCCGCAGGTCTGCCTTTAACTGCGCCGCATATTCAGGGTCTTCCGGATAACTGTTTATCACCAAAATGTTGGCATCGATAAAGGCAACCACTCCGTCAGCGTGTTCGAGTCCGCCTTGTTCATCGGCTTCTATAAATGCGACGTGAGTAGCCCCGGTTTCATCCATAATGACGGTGCGTCCCTGGTCTTCGGACAGGCCATTATCGCGCAAGAATTTTCGGCCGATGACAACGCGACCGTCATAGTCGTCAACGAGATTGCCGCCATCATTCAACAGATCCGATTCACTAAATGAAAGACCCGCCGTTTCCATCAAGCCCGCCAGAAGGTCCTGCACGTGATCGGCCTCTGATTGACCCTGGCGCCCACCGCCTTGGCCTTCAGATGTATAGCGAAACATCACTGGGGCAGCAGCATTGGAGGGGCTGAAATCGCGTGTCCAGATATCGTCTTGAGGTGCAATAACGACACGGTCAGCGCCGAGCGCTGCAACATAGTCCGAGTGGGATGAGGCATCCGTCAGAACCAAGAAATCGTCGTGACCGCTGACAGCGCCGGCATATGCGATGTGGAAATCGAAAATGTCACTCGCTGCTTCGGCATAATAGGTGTCGCCGGGTTTAGGTGCGGCGACCACGATAAGTTCTTTTTGATCTGTCATTGAACTCGGATTTTCGACCTCTTTAGGGAGAGTATCTATACCGCTGCAGGCTGCAAGAATGACGCAAGCTGAAACGAGAAATCGGCGCATTTTGATCGACCCCCGAGTCAGTGATTAAGCCGGTTTTCGCGCTTTGAAGGCCGCCATTTGTTCAGGTGTCGCTTCGCCTTGGTATTTGTCTTTCCACTCAGCGTAGGGCATGCCATAGACGCGCTCGCGGGCTGCGTCTTTTGACATTTCGATGCCGTCGGCTTCGGCCGCTTCGCGGTACCAGTCGCCAAGACAGTTGCGGCAGAAATCGGCCAGGATCATCAGGTCGATATTCTGAACATCCTTGCGATTGTCGAGATGCGAGAGCAAACGGCGAAACGCAGCGGCGTCGAGCCTGTCTTGCTGCGTTTGGTTTAGATCTGACATTTCCTATTCCCCCACAACTCGAACGTCGGCTTCGATCACCAGCGTCATCGGTTCGCCATCGGCGTCGAAACTTAGTGTGATGTCGACGGTCTCACCACCGCTGACATCGGTTCCGACATCAAACATCATCATGTGGTTTCCGCCGCGCTTGAGCTCCAGCTTGTCGCCATCCGCGATGTCGAAGCCTTCGACCCGGCGCATGGTCATTTTGCCATCGACCATCGCCATTGTGTGCAGCTCGATCGCGCCAATACTGGTTGAGCTGGCGCTGGTCAGAGTAACATCACCACCGTCGACGCTGAGCGTGACGCCACCCATAGTCATGTCGCGGCCGCCGATGGGTTCCATGATGAACGCGTCGGTGTAGGACAATACCGGACCGCTTTCACTGGCAGGCGGTGTCGGCGCATCGGCAGGCGAGCACGCGGTGGCGAGACCAAGAAGAGCAGCGCTCAGCAATAGGCGAGACATGGCAATATCCTTTTTAAACAGTGATGACGGTATAGCGCTGGATCAGACTTGCCAGAAGCCCACAACCCGTCGCACCTCTTCGATAATCGGCTCAGCGACGGCATTGGCTTTTTCCGCGCCTTTGGCGAGCGCAGCATCAATCGCTCCCGGATCATCCAGCAATCGGCGCATTTCCTGAGTGATCGGGCCGAGATGCTCTACGGCAAGCTCTGCCAAGGCAGGTTTGAACGTGCCGAAGCCCTTACCGCCATACTCGGCCAGGACCTGCTCGTCGCTCATGTCCGCCATGGCGGCATAGATTCCCACCAGATTGGCCACTTCAGGCCGCCCTTCCAGCGCTTCAACGGTCTCCGGCATGTCGCCCTGCGTATCGGTTTTGGATTTCTTGATCTTGCGCGCGATTGTATCGGCATCATCGATCAGATTGATCCGCGAATTCTCCGCCGGATCCGATTTTGACATTTTCTTGGTGCCATCTTTCAGGCTCATGATCCGTGCGCCAGGACCTTCGATCAGGCCTTCGGGAAGCGGGAAGAAGCCAGGCGCATCGAATTGCTGATTGAAGCGCGCCGCAACATTTCGGCTCAATTCAAGGTGTTGCTTCTGGTCTTCGCCGACGGGAACGTGGGTTGCCTTGTAGACCAGGATGTCCGCGGCTTGCAAAACTGGATAGTCGAACAGACCGACGCTGGCGCGTTCGGAATCCTTGCCCGACTTGTCTTTGAACTGCGTCATCTTTTCGAGCCAGCCCATGCGGGCGACGCAATTGAAAATCCAGGTCAGTTCTGTGTGCGCCCGGACCGAAGATTGCACGAATATCGTCGATGTGTCCGGATCGAGCCCAGCAGCCATCATTGCCGCAGCGATCTGGCGGGTTTGATCGACCAAGGCGCCTTTTGGTTGCGGCATGGTGATGGCGTGCAGATCAACCACGCAATAGATCCCATCCCAGCCTTGGTTCTGAAGGTCGGTGAATTTTTTCAGCGCTCCCAGATAGTTGCCAAGATGAAGGTTTCCGGTCGGTTGGATACCGGAAAAGATACGGTTCGGGCCAGTATAAGTCGCTTGCTCAGTCATGGCAGCGGGGTTTAGCGGTTTTTGACGAGCTGACTAGTGGGCAATTCAAGCGGATTTGTTGCGGCCAGCGCCTTTGAGATCGCTCATTCGCACAGCGCCAAAGACGATTGCGGCGATGCCATAGATGGTCGCGCCGATGGCGATAAAGGCCAAAACCTCAACAAATTTGCCATAAGTCACCCAGCTTTGCAGTGTTTCGCGCTGGCCGATCAAGTAGATTAGCGCGCCCCCCATGGCACTGCTCGCCAATGCCACAGAAACGAGCCGCGAGATCAGACGTGGGCCAGGACGGTACCAACCGCGTTTTTGCAAACCAAAGAATAGTAGCGCGGCGTTGATCCAGGCGGCGATGCTTGTCGCGATGGCCAATCCTGGGAATCCGGGCCAGCCTTGCGATTTGAACCAAAAGAACAATCCAGCACCGAGGACGGTATTGAGCGCCACAGTGAACAACACAAACCGCATCGGTGTCTTGGTATCCTCCCGTGCGAAAAAACCGGGTGCCAGAACTTTGATCAGGACGAAGGCCGGAACCCCCCAGCCATAATGTACCAATGCCAAACCGGCCTGATTGGCATCATTCAATGTGAAAGCGCCGCGCGCATACAGACCTTCAATCAGATAGGCGGGCGCCACCATCAGTGCGATTGCTGCAGGAAGGGTCAGCGCCATGGCGAGGCCAATGCCATCGTCCATGAGTGTATTGGCGGATTTGCCATCGTCAGTACGTGCTGCGCGGGCGAGCCGAGGCAGGATCGCGACCCCAACAGCGACCCCGACAATCCCAAGCGGCAGCTGATACAAACGGTCGGCATAGAATAACCAGGATTTCGCCCCTACTTCAAAACTCGCCAGGGCCTGGCTGACCAGGATGTTGATCTGCGTTCCGCTGGCGGCAATTGTCCCGGGGATGGCCAGCGCGATAACTTTCCGAACCGCTGGAGTGAGCTTGGGCCAACCGAGTGACAAGGAGACTTTCTGGCGCGATACGCCCCACCATAGCAGAGCGGCTTGCGCGACTCCGGCAATTGAGACCGCGATGGCTGCAAGGAAGGCTGTGTTGCGCTGATCGTCGCCGAGCAGAGCCGCCGTTATCAGGCAGATGTTGAGCAATGTCGGCGCCCCTGCAGAAAGCGCGAACCGGCCGGCTGAGTTGAGCACGCCCGACAGCAATGCCGCCAGCGCCATACAGGCCAGATACGGCATTGTGATCTGCGTCAGGAGAATCGCGAGCTGGAAGCTCTCGCTGCTCTCTTCATAGCCGCCATGAATAACTTTCATGATCCACGGCATGGCCAATTGTGCGACAATCACCAGGGCAGCGGTCGCTGCGAACAGACCCCGCATGGTCTGTTTTGCGACTTCGGTCGCGGCTTCCGGGCCTTCGGCTTCCAACGTTCGCGCATACGCTGGCACAAAGGCTTGCGCGAAAGCGCCTTCGGCAAAGATTCGCCGAAACAGATTTGGAAACATCAAGGCGGTGACGAAGGCATCGCCGATCGGACCGGCGCCAACTTTCGCGGCAATCAGAATGTCTCTGACAAAGCCGAGAATGCGGCTGCCCATGGTCAGTGAGGATTGCGTGAGCGTATTGCGCAGGAGACTCATATGAGGCTTTCCAGACTAGAAACTATCCGCCGCGCTGGCCCGTTTGAGTTTACGGGCTGGCGTGCTCGGGCCGTCTGGTTCTTCGCGTCCAAGCGCGGCGAGGAGTTGGTCGCGCAATGACGATTTCATGGCCTCGTCGAATCCGTCGGGCAGCTCGACGTAAAACGCATCGAACACACGCTCGCCATATGATCCCACGTGTGCTGAGACGATGGAGATGCCCGCATCTGCGAGGACTTTGCTAACATCGCTCAACAGGCCCGGGCGGTCTCGGCCCGAGACGTCAATCACGGTATAGGCCTGCGATGCATCGTGCGAGATCGAAACGCGAGGCTGAACAATGAATGCGGCTTTGCGTTGGTTCTGGCGAAGGCTCGGCTCAGGAATCTCTGTATCCGGGTCTATTGCCGCACGTATCATTTTCTCCAGCCGATCCAACCGGTTTCGGTCATCCTTTGCAAACGGGTGACCATCGCCATCTTCGAGCACGAAGACGTCAACGATGCGCCCGGAAGGCCCGGTAAAGACTTGGGCGGCGACGGTTTGCGCGTCGAGCGCGCCAATCGCTTGCGTCATGCGCGCAAACAATCCGACACGATCTGGCGCGGAGACAAACAAGACTGTTCGATCATGCGCCTCAGATGTGGCCTGGACGATGATTTCGTCCTCATCCGAAAGTCGCTTCGCGTGTTCGATCAGCGTTTCGGCGTCGAAGCCCGTCCAATAGGCTTCATCCATTTCCAGCATAACTTGCGGGACGGCGCCCAATTGATCGATGACAAGATTGCGATTGGTTTCTGCGCGCGCGGTCAGTTCTGCAGTGACGCTTTTCTCGTCGGTCCGTCCGCCGCGCAATGCGGCTTCGGTATTGTAATAGAGATCCCCAAGCAGCTGGCCTTTCCAGGTGTTCCAGACATTCGGTCCAACGGCACGGATATCCGCAACAGTGAGAATGTAGAGCAGGCGCAAATGCTCAAGATCCATGACTTTCGCGGCGAAAGTGACAATCGTGCGCGGATCGGCAATGTCGCGCTTCTGAGCGGTCTCACTCATTTCGAGATGGTTTCCGACAAGCCATGCCACCAGTTCGACTTCTGCCTCATCAAGGCCAAGACGCCGGCAAGCTTTGCGTGCGGTTTTCATACCTTCGATCTGTTGGTCACCGAGCCCTTTGCCGGTATCGTGCAACAGCATTGCCAAGTACAAGGCGCGCCGATTTTCGATCTTGCCGAACAGTTGGTGCGCCAGACTGAAACCGTCCTCACCCTGGTCCATCTTGGCAATATATTCCATCGCGCGGATCGTATGCTCATCGACTGTATAGTGATGATACATATTGAATTGCGTCTGCGCGACGATGCCGCCGAACTCAGGCAGAAACCGTCCCAAAACGCCGGACTCATTCATCCGATTCAGAGTCAGGCCAAGATTTTCGCTGTTCAACAATATATCCAGGAATACCTCGACCATATCTGGATCTGTGCGGTTCTTGGCATTGATCAGTTTGTCATTGCGGGTCGCGATGGTCAGCGAATCTGGATGCACATCAGTGCCTTGTTGATCGGCGAGTTGAAACAATTGCAGCAACGTCTTTGGATCGTCATGGATCGCGCCCGGATCAGCAAAGTTCAACCGGTTCCCAGAAAGCTCAAAACGCGGATCTGAAAGCGGCTTGGCTTGGCCCGATCCCGGCAAGAACCGGCGCCAGCCTTCGGGTCGAGCCTTTTGTTGTGCTTCAAGCTTCGCTGCCAGGATGCGGGTCAGGCCGCCGACATCCTTTGCGGCCAGGAAATAGCGCTTCATGAAGCGTTCAACACCCAATTGTTCGCCGCGATCCTTATATCCCATCCGGGCGGCAATTTCTGGCTGAAGGTCAAAACTCAGCCGCTCTTCAGGCCGTCCAGTAATATAATGGAGATGACACCGCACGGTCCAAAGGAAGCGCGCGGCGCGCAGGAATAAATGGTATTCGTGCTTGGTGAAGACATGTGTCTTCATCACATCTTCCAGCGACTCCGTGTCGTCCGGATGCATGTGCTTGACGATCCAATACAGCGTTTGCAGATCACGCAACCCGCCTTTGCTCTCTTTGACATTCGGCTCGACCAGGTAGCGTGCATTGCCTTGCCGGGCATGCCGGTTGTCACGTTCTTCGAGCTTGTCGGCGATGAACTCAGCATCCTGACCGGTCACAGCCTGTTTCGTGAACAAATCGCGCGTTTCTTCTGCGAGATCCTTGTCGCCAAACAAGTATCGAGCATCGAGCAGGCTGGTTTTGATGGTGACGTCTTCTTTGGCCAGCCGTACGCATTCTTGTGGCGTCCGAAAGGCATGGCCGACTTTCAGCCCCATGTCCCACAGCGCATAGAGCATGTACTCAATAACGCTTTCGGCGTGCGGGCTGGCTTTGTAAGCGCGAATGAACAGCAAATCGATATCAGAGGACGGCGCCAGTACGGAGCGGCCATATCCACCGGTTGCAAAGACCGCCAGCCGTTCGCCCTCGGTTGGGTTTCGGGCACGGAAGACGTGCGTCGTAATGAAATCGAACAGCGCGTGCAGCACTTCATCCTGAACCGCCGATAGTAACCGAGCGGTATCCAACCCGTCAGCGCCTTGCTGCAGTCGTTCCTGGGCAATCAAGCGGCCGCGAAAAAGAGCGCCATGCAGGATATCGAGGGCTTCTTTGCGCGCTGCGGTCTCATCGCCTTGATGCATCAGAGCGGCGGAGGTCAACTTCACGCGCAAGGCGCGGCCATCAATGATTGAGCTCAGCCGCCATTTGCCGGGGGTACGCTTCGCAGGCGTTTGGGTTTCGACCAGTTGAGCTTCATTAGACATGGATGCGTGTCTAGCCCGTATTGCCCCGCTCTGGCTAGTTCCGCTGGCGCTTTAAACTGCGGATTGGCGGAGGGATTCCAGAGCTTGATCGAGGATTTCCTGGCTCGCTGCGCATACGAGTTGCCCGCCAGGTTTCGCTGGAGCCCCGTGCCAATCACAAGCCAAGCCACCGGCACCGCGAACGACAGGAATGAGCGCTGCCGCATCATACGGTGCGAGGCCAGATTCCGCGACCAGATCGATCGAGCCGCCAGCGAGACGGGCATAAGCATAGGCATCTAATCCGTAACGTATGATCCGCGCGGTATCTCGCAGCGTTGTCCATGAGGTCTGTTCGGCCTGGGTCAGGATAAATGGATCGGTCGTGGAAATCACTGCGTGGCTCAAATCATGACAGTCAGAGACCTGCAAACGCGTCTCAGATCCGGCAGCCCGCAAATAGGACCCTTCTGGCGATCCGACATAACGTTCGTCCAGAACCGGTTGATCGATTATCCCAACAATTGCGTTGCCGTGACGATCAACGAGACCAATCAGCGTCGTCCATACAGGCAGGCCGGCAACAAAAGCGCGCGTGCCGTCAATCGGGTCCAGGACCCAGGTCCAGCCGGTTGTGCCATCCTGACGGCCATATTCTTCACCCAGGATCGCATCTTGCGGACGCTGTGTGCGCAAAACATCGCGCATCGCGCGCTCGGCAGCTTTGTCAGCCTCTGTCACGGGATCGAAATCGCCGTCACTTTGCTTGTTTTCAACGCTGGTCAGGGCCCTGAAATGAGGCATGATTGCTGCGCGCGCAGCATCAGCCATCGCATGTGCGACGGCAATGGCATCAAAGTCTGGATTGGGTTGCATCGCTCGCGCTTAACCGCGAGACGCTGCTTTGGTCAAGCTGCGCCCGACCCGGACGTCTCGGATTCAAGCGCTTTTGCGAGTTCCAGCAGACGTCGACGAGGCCTTTCGCCCAAGCGATAATACGCACGCACCAGTTCCAAGGTCTCTTTCTGGCTGAGAATATCTGCATCGAGGCGTTCGGCATCATTTGCCGCCATGCCCTGCATGTCTTCCGTTTCGAGGCCGTCAAAGAAATACTGAACAGAGACGTTCAGAGCTCTTGAGAGGTCATATAGACGTGAAGAGGTGACGCGGTTGGCTCCGCATTCGTATTTTTGAATCTGCTGAAACCTTACTCCCACCATACTGGCAAGGTCCTGTTGAGTCATGCCTAGCAAACGTCGTCGACGTCGAAGGCGCTTCCCTACATGCAGATCTGTTCTGTCCGTCATACCGCACTCCCGGCTGATCGGGGCTACATCGTCGAGTCCCGAAAATGAATTATGCCAGACCTCTGAGCAAGACCCGTGCCGAAGTGAAAAAACACCCGTGATTCAAGGCGATAATGAAAGCCGAATGGCTTGCCCCTGGTGCGACGCATCCCATTGGCGCATCGAAGTTATGCGGCAGTGCAACGGATCAGGGGTTGTTTTTTGTGCGGTGCACAATAAATTCGACTGTAGCACTTTGGTGCTGACGCCTTCTGGCGTTTCCTCCCTTACCTAATATGGCCGCGCGGTTTAGCGCGGCCTTTTTTTTACGAATTCTCTCGTAGGGCGAAATCCACGATGTCTTCGATGATCCGCGAGACCTGGTCACGTGTGCGTCCAAAGCCTGCAGATTTCTCAACAGTCATTTCATCCATGTATAGTGCGCGATTGATTTCAATCTGTAAGACGTGAACACCGCGGCGCGGTCGGCCATATCGTCTTGTTGTATAGCCGCCCGCATATGGCGCGTTGCGGGTGACGCTCAGGCCTTCCTGGCGACACCGGCGTTCAACGACTGATGTCAGCCGCGCTGAACAGCTCGAACCGAACCGATCCCCGAGGACAATGTCGGGCATGCTAGAGCGGCCAGGCTGACGAGACGGCATTGAATGACAGTCAATGACAATGATGTCAGACCAATTCGATTTCAGGCTCTCAATTTCGGTTTGAAGGGCTTGATGGTAGCGATCATAGACCTGATCGAGCCGAAACAGACCCTCTTTGCGCGTCATCTGATTGGCATATATCTCGCGCCCACTGGCGCCGACCCGTGGGAAACAGCCAAGTCCGGCTTTCACGCGGGCACTTGGCATCCCAGCCATGCGCGGGACACCGTCTTCAAACATACTGGCATCAAGTTCTCGCGCGTCGCGGTTCAAATCGACAAAGCCGCGCGCGTAATTGGCGCGCAAAAGCTGTGTCCCTTGCGTGGTCGCCTGCTCATAGAGTTCATCCACAAAAGCGTCTTCGGTGCGTTGCAAGTCTGCCAATGGAACGCAAAGCAGGGTTTGCATGGAGTCCGGATAGACGGTTCCACTATGCGGTGATGCAAATATTACCGGCGCTCGCACGGAGTCCGCGCGCAACAGCGTATAAGCTTCAACCGCGTGTTCAATTGGTTCAGGGGAGACATCAAAGACAGTCCGCATGTCTCCAAGGTCTGTCTTCTGCGCCTCAGGTCAAGACCAAATTCCTGGGTTTAATGTTAATCCTGATGTGCCGAATGCGGAAAATGGCAGTTTATCTGAGAAATTTGCGGTATCTTCACTCCGGATTTACAGAATAATGGCAGACGGCATAGAGACGATCAGGGACGAAGACGAATGAGCAAAATCTTGCTGGCAGAAGATGATCAGGCGATGCGCACTTTTTTGAGCGCGTCTCTGCGCCGCGCAGGGCATGACGTTCAGGATTTCGAGGACGGCGAAGGCGCGCTCGAAGCTCTGGAACGTGAAGTGTTCGATTTGCTGCTGACCGACATTGTGATGCCCGGCATTGATGGGATTGAACTCGCCCGCCGCGGGGCTGAACTCGATCCTGCCATGAAAATCGTCTTCATCACGGGGTTTGCAGCGGTCGCCTTGTCTGGCAGCGCGCCAACTCCGGCCGGGGCCAAAGTCCTTTCCAAGCCATTTCATTTGCGTGAACTGGTTGATGAAGTCGAGCGAGTCATGGCCGCCTGATATCGGTTGCAGTTCAGGCTTGACTTGAAAGCGCCAAAAGGGGATTACCCCTCACTCTGAAACGGATGGTCGATTAGCTCAGTGGTAGAGCACTGCATTGACATTGCAGGGGTCACAAGTTCGAACCTTGTATCGACCACCATTTTCTCTGAATTATTACAGACACTTGTGCCGCCCGGCGAATTCCCAGCCTCATCGGACTGGCAACGTTGTGGCAACGTTAGTGGGTGCTCATCTGGAGAAATAAGCTTAGTTGTTCTGGGCATTCAATCACGAGTCGATTCTCTTCTTTGTTTACATACCGAGGTGGTTTCGGAAGCGTATTCGAGTCGACATCGAATTGGTTCACTGCTTCTTTTAAGCAGGGGTCGATTCTCGTCCGTTCCTCCATGGGCATCGCGCGAAGCTTCTTACGCCAAGCACGTCGCCGCATGTGCCGGACATGCCTCCTCTTATCGAGACTTGAGCATCTCTTCATTGAGTGAAATTTGCCCCCGGGATTGATCTCAGCTAGCGATTGCCGCTGATGCAGACGGAATTACCAACCAAGACCAGTTTCACTTAGGCTGGGTTCCACTTTAGTTGTTTTTACTAATGCAATTTGCAACCGTCGCAAGTAAAAGGCGATTCGTTCTCTGGCGAAAATGTGTAGGTTAGCTCTCTCTTATTTGCACCGGACGTGCCCAACCTTCCTAGAGTTAGGGCCGTAGTTACTTGCCGCCTCGTTTTCACAATATTTGCGTGACGTGCAAAACTCATGAAATATGCACGGTATTCAGCAACCCAGCATTCATCGACAATTGCGGGCGTGCATATTTCAGGTGCAAATATAATCGGATTCTGATACGCTTTTCGGTATGAAAATCGGATATGCGAGAGTTTCGACAATCGGCCAATCAATCGAACGCCAGATTTCAAATCTGCGGGCTGAGAAAGTTGATAAGATCTATCGAGAGAAAGCTTCGGGGAAATCGGTTCGAGGAAGACCCGAACTTGAAAAAGCCATTGATGCGCTCGGCACGGGCGATGTTCTCGTCATCGCCGAGTGGGACCGCGCTACTCGCTCAATGATGGACGGTATTACGATTATCTCTCGCGTGGCCGAACGCGAAGCACTTGTGAAAGTCCTGGACAAGCCATGGCTAGACTTAACAACCCCGATGGGGAAGGGCATCCTAGCGCTGCTGTCTGCTATGGCCGAGGATGAACGAGAGCGCATTTTGCGGCGCGCGAATGAAGGCCGGGAAATAGCCAAGGCGAATGGTGCCAAGTTTGGTCGACGGCCTAAGCTCACAGACCATCAGAGATCTCGTGCATTGGAACGTCTGGCTTCTGGTGAAAGCCAGGACGCCATTGCGGCGGATTATAATGTGCACCGCTCTACGATCTCGCGACTGCAATAAGAAAACGTCCTAGCAGTGTATTGCACAAACGAAGAAAATATGTGTCGTTTGGCTTTAGGTGGATCAGTTCTTGGGTGGGGGTGGTAATGACCGAAACTGTAAGCACGCATAGACTGTCAGAAAACAATATAGAATTTTGGCGGCGCCAAATACCTGGCGTAGTAGATTACGCGTACTCAGACTTAGGAAGTTTGGTCGATTCGGAAATACAGGTTGGCGACGACCTCACGGCCCTCGTCATCAATGACGAACTGGTCTCTTTCTTCACCACACGTTTTCTGCAAGTGGAGCAAGAGTGTGCGTTCGAGCGATATGATACATACGTTTACTTTGGCCTTTCAGGTACTGTCCAAACGTCAACCCACAAAGGCCATCGAACAATCTGTGTAATAACCCGGCTAAACGAGCTGCGAGAAATTTCGAGGGCGCGCGTCGCTGCGATCGCATCCACCGCTTTCCCGCCAACCTATTTCCTGGCGGAAGCTACGTGTGATGGTATATTTCCGAGCAGATCCGGTGAGATCGGAGAGGCTGAATACGAAGTTTTCACCCAACTATTGAACCAGATCCCATGCGCGCATGGAGCCCCTAAAAAAGGGGAGTACGTTTTACAAGGAGTGTCATCCGCTCGATACACACAAGACCAAGTAGAGTTATCAATGAAATCCATAGATCGCCTTCCCGTGCTCGCGGCTTCGGGGTTGAAGGAATCCGATGGAGATAGGATGTTCTTCATGTGTGAATTGACAGGAAAACGTTCAGAATAGGGTGGGAGCGTATAGTCTGTCTTATCCGTGGTTGTTGAGATCTAGGACGAACGCTCGCTGTTCCGTTTAGGGTGTACCTTAATATGGACGCCGACCTTAGAATGGTTGGGTTCGACCTCGTGCCAATGCCCATCTCCACGATGAATTCCGAAAATGGGACTGGCAACGTTGTGGCAACGTCGGGAGACTACGATATGTGTAAACTGGCAACGTTATGCTATGCTCGACTACGATACGCTACGTTAAACTACCGTAGTTACAGTGGTTTAGCCTTTTGCCTGAAGCTTGACATTCCAAGCCAAGCTAGAATTAAATACAACAATTTCAAGCGCTTACTATTTTGAGTGCCGAAGGAGTGGCAACGCTCTGGCAACGTACAATTGACCCCTGCAACCGACGGAAAATGGGTCAAGAATTTTTGAGCCACTATCGCCCGTTCACTAATAGCTACGGGCGAAGGTAGAACCCAACCTTGGCAAGGTCCATCCAAGACCTAAGCAACTGAGTTTACAGGATATTTGTGGTACTTTGCGGCAAATATCGGAGGATGATGGAACTTATCAACCTTAATTCACGTTGCCACTTGACGAGATTGCGACTGGGGCAAATTTCCGCCTCCAGTTCCTACCTTTTCCATTTGTCCGTGGGACTGAGATAACTAATTTAGAAATGGAGTTAGAAGTACGATTAACTCCGTTTGTCGTCGGCATTCGGTTTTCGCCAAAACCCGCTTGATGAGTGTTTGGGTTGTGTGTACGGAAACCGCTCGAGTCTTGTTGATCATTGGCAAAGACGCGCCCTGCATCAAGAGTTGGGCAGTTTCTGCTTCAGCCCGCGTGAGCCCAAATGTCTCCTTCACAAGACTCATATTCAGCTTACGGGCTTTTCTGATGGGCTTGAGAATGAAGACCGCTGCTCCTGCCAGCTCTCCGGCAATCCCGACCCTATGAAATGGCATAATTGAAACGATATACTCAGGGCGGCCAAGATCATCCTTGGTTATAAAACTTCCACCAACGATATTTGAGCGTTTGCTGAGGGCTCTGTGTAGTTTAGCGGTGAATTCAGGGCGCCCAAGGAGAAGCTTCCTGTTAGAATCTAGCGTGACGCGCTTTTCGGATAAACATTCATCGAACGCCCTGTTGAATTCAACAACTGTAGTATCCGTTTTTAATATGGCTGCTGCATCGCCTTCGCCAGCAAAACTTAGCGCGTCGTCGGCTCGTCTCTTTTCTACGAGACGCGCAAGGTTAAATACTGGAGCGCAAACAGCCGCCGCGATCTCATGTCGTTTTGCTGCGTCATCATCAAATGCATCGTGCTCAAAGCGTCGATGCAATGCGACCCCTGCGGTAAGAGAAGCTGCATTAACTATTGGCACCGCAGAAAAGTGGCCTAGGCCAAGCGGCAAAATGAGCTCTTGGTACACTGCATCTTTTGCGATCTCATCACGCGTAATAAAGTCTCTATCACGGGTTGAGATCATCGGTCTCATTCTTGGGATAGCTAGGACGCGAGGATTTATGTCCTGGAGTTCGGCCTCTAACTCCGCGAGCACTGGATCCATGTCCACAGAAAAGGTTGATTGCAGAAGTGTACGATTGCCGTCTGCGACCATTAAATGCCCTACATCCGCGTCACAGAAATCTGCGAATTGTTTCAAGGCGACTGGCATGATCTGTGGCTCAAAAACTGCTTCGACGAATAGTCTCTGCAGTTTCTCGAGTCTTCGGTCGCTTATCTCATTCAACATTATTGTTTGTGTACAATTATCCACCTAAGACGAGAGCGTTGAGCGGTTCGCAGCAATAAGTCAAATATCTTAGAATAAATTTCACTTGCGCGAACCACACAGAACGTCAATTTCCATTGTCTTATGCAGAGTAATAGAGCGTCAAAGAAGACGGAGATTTTGGCTGATGGTACCGTGGCGCTTGGCTACTAACCGATAAATTTGTTCTTGGTAACTTCAATACGCGTCACTCCTCCACCGTTTACTGTCGCGCATCTGTAGCAAGAAGACTGTCTGACATCACGGGCCGCAAAACTCGAATTGCAGCCAGAATCAGTACTCCCATTGGCAAAGTGAATAGTCCAGCACAGCGCCACCGCATGGTTGTTCTGATTTTCGATTTTTAGATAGCCGCTTCCACCACTGCTATATTCCCAAGTGGAGAAGACAACATTGTTCTGAGTAAAGGATTTCTGATGTTTATCCTGAGCATGAGCGAAAGAAACGAACGCCAATCCAGCCAAAATTGTTAAAATACACACTCTTACTTTCATTTTGAGACTCCATTTGATTGTTTTGAGACGCGCCCCCCCACCCAGCCATGGAGCTGAGATAGATCCGTCTACAAACAAGGTTAATGGATCGGAGTTCCTAGTCGTCACTAAACTTGGGTACGCCTCCGGCTCCCAACTAGTGTAAGAGAGCGATTCTGAGCATGCGCAAATCTGGTTACGCTTGAGAAAATGGCTGGGTGCAAAAATCGGTGGCTTCATGCTGGACTGGATCAAAAATACTGAAGGAACCGTCTCATGGACATGAAAATCTTCGTTTCGCTTTTGAGTATGGCCATCGCACAGAACGTGACAGCAGAGACCCCGGTTTGGGATGATTATTGGGAACAACACCCCAAAGAAATGTTGTGTGGCACAGAAACTGTGCCATGGCCGGCGGATACAGATAGCCCATGGACTCAAATCATCATGAACTCTGATTACGGCAATTATACTCCCAAATCGATGGATGCTTTTGGCATGGAGAAACAAGTCTGGGCGGTAGACGCGCCGATTAGCCAAGAAATGTTCATCGTCTCGCCGGATGGCACCATCGAAATGTGGGCCCCAAACAACTTTTTCAAAAACCGCCCCAGAAAAATGGGAGTATGGAAAAAAGATGATGACGGACAGATTCACTTTCGAACCGAAAGCAATCCACAAGAGCATGAGTTTAATTGCAGGATTGTATTTTTGTACGAAACTAGCGGCGGGAACAATTTCTCCAAATTTGGTGATCAATGCGTTGCAGTCGCTTCGTGTGAAGAGTCAAAAAAACAAAACGGCAGCCCAGTAACTTGGTTACAGGATACCGAGTTGAAACTTGGATTGATGGAACGAGTCGATGATGACGAAGAACCAAAAATCAACGAGGCATATATCGACTATCTTGACTAGCACAATTGATGGCTGACGGGTGACGTATTGCCCCCCCGAACAATCATCATAATTTCAATTCTTGGATAAAACCGGAATAAGAAATTGCAGATACCGAACATACCTGTTCGAGCATGAAGTCAGCAGGATCGAACAAACCGCTAATCGCGTTAGAGGATCTGCAGAATTGTACTTTGAGAGCGCTGAGGGGAAAGAACGCCTCATCAGAGCGGATCTAGACTGTATTGAAGAAGCGCAAGCGACAGGAATGGCAGATCGTAGTTTGGTTTGCGCGCGGGGGCGCTCCGATCCAAAAGATCTTGCTGGGTGCACTTCTAACAATTCCGCTACTAAATCCAGGAATAATAAACGCTTCGAGAGAGCGATGGATTACATTGACACTCTCGAAGGCCAGGTAATACGCTCAACCTGCAACGCGTCATGCACATCAGACAATGGTGCAGAAATTGATGACATTTTATCGAGGGTCGGCGGAATCTATAATTCTCGCATGCAGGATACTTCATGTCTCGTCGTCCCCATCCGCGATCATGCTTTTTTGAGTAGGCGGTTCTCAAGAAGCGTCTCGGCTAGCGCTTCCTTCAGGTCGCGGGCCTCACGCTTCAAGCCAGTGACTTCGCCGGACGTTGCCTGGCGCTGGGTGTTACCAGACAGGCGCTTCTTGCCTGCCTCCATGAACTCCTTCGACCAGTTGTAATACAGGCTCTCAGCGATCCCTTCACGGCGGCAAAGCTCAGAGATGGAGCTCTCTCCTCGCAAGCCGTCCAGTACAATGCGGATCTTTTCTTCGGTAGAGAACTTCCGCCGTGTCTTACGTTTAATCTAGCCAATGTGTTTATCAGCCGATCCATTCGGCCCTGTTCTCGATCTCATCTTCAATCCTCTCAAGGATAACGATGAGCCAAAACACTCCCTTAGCAAAACTAACTAAACTGTCTTATAGGCCGTGACGGGGAACAGGCAAGCGACCCGTTTACCGCGTAGCTCCCGCGGAAAAATGATTTGACATACAATTTGATTACTTTCCCGTTTCCTTCGTCAAACGGCATTGTGCGTTTCCTCGCGTACCGAACGGCTTGGTCGCTCCGTAACCGCCCAGACAGGCTGCGATACGAATCGACGAGTCGCTTGGCATACTGTATTGATTTGTTTTCCTCTCACCGGCGTTCAGCGTGACGTTGTGAGTGTAATATTTTCCAGCCTCTGAGTTGCATGCTTTCCTAGATTTCGATGATCCAGTTTGACACCAATAAACATGCACAATCGCCCCGCAATTGTTTATCATTTCATATTGAGGTTCGTTATCATAAGACACGCGAACCTTATTGAGTGCAACGCAACCGTTCGCGTTAAGTCGCTCAATATGAGAATTAGTTTCACCGCTTCTAGCCCCGTTAGACTGATATGAGTTGCCCCTTTCCGGTGTTGAAGAGCGACCGAACTGTTGCTCGTTAACACCATAATTTGAGGAGGAGTTCTGAGAGGGGCTTCCGCCAGAATTTTGAATCGCAGCATTCAAGTTGTATCTGGTCTGCGTTGCGTTGAAATCTTCGAAAGTGGCGTGGCAAGTGAACTGCAAGGGGTTTGTATTTGGGACCATTGCCATGTAGGGCTGAGACGCTGGACAAGTTTGAATTTGGGCGTGAGTTAATGGCGCCGCGATCGCAAAAATAGATGCTGTTGCCGCTGTAAATGAAATTTGTCGAAGCATTTTTGTCTCTCCATCTGTCCCGTCGTCAATTTTGTCATGTTGATATTGATGCTGCGTCCCCTGTTTTGGTGACGGCCGGTCAATTTTTCCTCTAATATGCAAAATACTGCGTGCAAAAGGGGAATGAATATCTGAATGAAGGATCATTCGTATTTGAATGGCGACTCAAACAAACGATGTATTGGTTTGGCCTTGTGTTCAGCGGAAGGCCACTTTTCGGCAAGTAGCCAGGGGCCACGAACGCCAGCTCAGCCGTGGAAAACGGCGGAGAAAACTGATTCATGATCCCGCGTATCACTCGAAATTGGACAATTGAAGCTTTAGTCCCCTTTGAACTCGCACGTAAGAGCAGACATTAGGGCCTGGCAACGTTGTGGCAACGTCGGAACGCTACCGAGCCTGTAAAATGGCAACGTTAAACTACGTTAGACTACGATCCGATACGTTAAAATCCTATAATTACAGAGGTTTTGCTTTTACCCTAAAGCTTGACATTGCAGGGGTCACAAGTTCGAACCTTGTATCGACCACCATTTTCTTCTGATTGACAATCGCTTGCGACGCTTATCGATTTTTCATTATTCCTGGACTGGCAAAGCAATGTCACTCTTGCCTTGAAAGCGGTTTTTCTTGCTTAAAAAGAGGGACACGGTGGCTGGGCGAATCCAAGCATTCTGTCCCTCTCTCGAAAAGACTTAGCAGAGGCGTTCGACGCCTCGAATATTGTATGTGTTTCCGTCGTCGATATTCTCTATGATCGTCAGCTTATCAGGGCTAACCTTAAGCGTCATGTTGCCTCTACTGTAGGCAATCATGTCGTTTCTGACACTCTCCGCATAAGTGATGAGCTCAGATCCGCCAAGGATTTCGGGCGCAGTTACCATCCTGTATTGGCATGCTATATCGAACGAACTGGAACTTTCCACGGGCTTCCAGCTCTCGCAAGCGGTTGTCAAAAGTAGAGAACCGATGGCTACTGACGCCTTGAGTGTTGAACTCATTTTCATTGTTTTTTCCTTTGTGTATCAACAAGGTTTGTGTCTACCGCCTCAAAGGCGGTCCACGCTTTGCGCTAATCCACGCACCCGAAGTGGGGGCAGATCGCTCCGCACGGTTTGGCGCTCGTCAAACGAAACTCCAGACGATGTGGAACCATTTTCGTAAGCCAAAAAAAACCCCATCTTTTTTTGGGGTTGGCGGACTCGCAAATCGTTGCCAATGAAAGTCTGATGGAGGCGAAATGCCCCAAATTTGCCCGAACTCGAGGGGCGAGACGACATTGACGTCAGAAAGCTCCTCCGTACTCTAACTTGGATCATCCAGAGGCCCTCAAGCGAGAGTGTTATTTTATTTGGCACAACTGAATCGAATCATCTGGATGTTCGTTCTCTGCATCACGCTCATGCCGACAAAGGCACTTGCATCGCCGATTAATACGTTGTCGTTAATCGACGACGTTGATACAGGTGAGGTGTCCGAACACGTGCTCGTTTCCTACCGATTTAATGGGCTGGTTACGCGCGAGGGTGTTCTGAGCAATCTGGATCAATTCGGACCCGTAAATTCGTCTCAGATAAATCTCGGTATCGAAGGTCAGCGAATGATACTTCTGCTAGACCTTCGCAATCCAAGCGACGGGTCGGCCTCTTGGGTGCTCACAACACGCCGGCACTCGGCGGAGTTGTTTGAAATCTATGACATCAGTAGCGAAGAACGAGTGAGCTTAATCGGAGACGACCGACCCCGCCAGGATGCGTTGAACATTCGCCGCTTCATTGGCTTCGGCTCTGTCCTCCTATTCGAACCAGGTGAGACAAAACTTCTGGCGATGGAAATGGTGCTGGAGAATACCAGCACAGTGCCAATTCAAATTTATAGTCACAGCACATTTCTAGATGAGTACCTCGCACAAAATGGAAAGTTCATCGCGATCCTCTCGGCTATGGCTGTGATCTTATTGATCAATATCGTCCTGTTCGTTTTGAGAAAACAGTATTGGTATCTCTATTTGATCGCGGCGGAGATTTTTCTGTTCGTTCTCATCGCGCACTCGGTCAATTTTGTAGATGCGTTCGGGATGGCTGCTTTCCCGCAAACGAGCTTGCTGATCGCGGAACTCGCCAAATGTCTGTTCACAATTTTTATGGCCCAATTTGCCCGCGTATTTTTGGACACCAGAACGACGCTGCCCATATTTGAAAAAGCACTTCTCGCAATTATCGCCATAGGTTTGGCCTTTGTCGCTCTGTGGCTGGTGAGTCCGTTTCTGGGCACCTCGATGCGGACAACTCTGCGCCCATTGACGTGGGCGTTTGTTTGCCTTTCCGCGCTCGTATTCCCAATTGCGGCTTGGCGAGCCATTGCGATACATGGCCGCCCGGCAATTCCTCTATTGATCGGTTGGTCCGGTTTTGCATTTTTTGGAGGATACGTATTCCTGATGGCGGTCGTGTTCCGCGGCAACGGCGCGCCCTATGCGGTCACTATTATGGGGTTCGCCGGACTCACGGAGAGTTTCTTTGTAACGCTCTCTCTCGCGTGGCGGATTGTAAGTGACGAACGCCGACACAGCGAATTATTAGTCGAACAAGCGCAAAAATTGCGCGACCAGGCGCTTTTACGGGACCGCAATGCGCGACTCAAGGAAGACAAAGCGATGGCAGCCGCAACTATTCGCGATCAGAATGCGATGCTGAACGCCTCAGGACACGATACGAAGCAAGCCCTATTAGCGATCAACAACGCCACCCACTATCTTGAAGCCAGAGAAGAGGTGGGAGACACCGCGCTTGTTGATACCCTGAAAGCCTCCGCAGCTTTCCTTGACGACGTATTGTCCACGACTCTTCTGGCCAAGGGCGGTCATGCTGAAAGTCGCAATTGCGTTGCGCTGCAAGCCTTTCGCGCCGACAGTCTCATGATGTCACTTGAACGAATTTACCGTCCTCTTTTTGTGAAACGGGGGCTTCAGTTCAAGATCGATGTGGACCCAAATATCCACTTGCTTTCTGATCGTGCGCTCCTCACGCGGGTCGTCTCCAACTTCATGGCAAACAGCCTTCAGCATACAGTCAGCGGTGGCTTATACTGCTCAATTCAATTGGAGCGTGGGCGAGCGGTGATTTTGGTGCGTGACACAGGGTCAGGTATCGAGCCGGATCTGCTGAAGCATCTTTTGCAGGAAATGCCGGAAACGTTGCCAACCAGTGCAGTCCAATCCGGAATGGGGTCTGGATTCAAGATTGCCCGTGAGTTGATAGTTCAAATGGCTGGCGAGTTGGTGGTCGATAGCGCGATAGGATCAGGCACCGAAGTCAGGATTACACTGCTTGGCACGGATACAGCTCCGACAGCGATTTCAACGGAACAGTTTAAGCCGCAAGTCGGCGTTGTCGTGCACGACCTTGATGCTGTGGCTATCGATCAATTAAAGTCAAACGCGGCATCGATCGGAGTAACATTCGATGTCAGCTCCACAATGCGTGCCCGCGCCGCGGCCAAAATTGGTCTGCTTGTCTACAAGCCATTGTTCGCAGAATTGCTACAGCACCCGTTGCTAATTGGCTCTAGATCAAGCCAATCTCTCTAGCTCTTTGCAATATTTTTTTGTTGTTCTCGACGTTCAGTTTTTGCCTGATTTCGCGCAAATGGAAAGAAACGGTGGGCGGTGCGATGCGTAACCGATACCCGATTTCTTTGTTCGTCTCGCCACGGTCAATGAAGTGCAAGATCGCCATTTGCCTAGGTGAAAGGACAACGGATTGTGTTTCATTTATTGATATCAAGGTCTCGACGTAGCGGGAATAATACTCAGCTCCATCAGTTGCTGATTCTAGAGCGGATAGGATCGATGCTGATACATCCCTCTTGCTAACTACCGCACGAGCGCCAAGCTTCATCGCTGTCTTGTAAGCCATCGCATCATCGCTGCCGCTTAAGACGACTACGGTCGCATCATGAACCGCCACCAGTTCCGCAAGGATAGATAAACCACTTAGATCGGGAAGCTCCAGATCGAGGAGTACGACATCGACCTGAACGCTTTCGACGAAGGGCAGCACCTCAGCGCCCGTTTTGAGAGCGCCCGCGACCTTGAAACGCCCAGCATTCAGAATGAGTCGCAACCCAGAATGCGTAAGATCGTGATCATCGACGATCAGAACGCTCTGTTGCCGTTGAGACCCCATATTATCCTCGACCTAATCAAACGTCGGCGCTCATTTTAGGCGTCGCGCTGGGTATTGATAACCCCAAATTACTTTAGCGATGATTGGGCTGCTTAAACACGATAAACTCGGTTCTAGAACGAAGGAATACCAACTTAGATCGGAGATCATTATGCTGAAGATATTGTCAGGAGCGCTTGTTGCTACGACGCTTTTTGCGGCTTTGGGCCAGCCCCTAGCAGATGCGCAAACAAGATCTGCAGAACAGGAATACAGGGATGTTACCCGATGCATCGCTATAGAAGCGGCGTTACTGAGAATGATGCATACTACCGACCTCGACGAATACGCGATAGACACGCAGAAGCACAAAGTTGGATTGCTGCAAGGAATGTTGTTTGCTCTGGCAGAAAAACTAAATCTGCCTGAATCCACAATGGCGGATGATCTATCTGAAGCGAGTATGGTGTTAAGCGCCGACGAGGCTCAAATCATGGAAACCATGAAGTTCTGCGCAACCCCAGAACGGGCCGCCGAAGTTGTGGCATTTTCATTTTCAAAGCAAAACTACATTCAACAATTTGAGTGACCCAGATTTGCCTTTTTCGAATGTCGGACTTTTGGCACTTGGATTCGTTTCGCGTTTCCTGGAGGAATGTGGCTCAGAGCTGCCGTGGGCTGCAATCCTGGAAATCATGATTTGAAGATGTACTCATGAACCGTCACGATTTTCGAAGCGCGTTTGGCACAAATCGGCAGGTAACTCTGCCGGTTATTCACGTTCTAGACGAACCCCGAACGGCGGCAAATATCGAAATTTTGATGACCGTGGGTGCACACGGATGTTTTCTCATCAATCACGATTTCCGCGCGGCTGAACTCGTTCCCATTGTTCGGACCATTCGCATGGAGTTTCCGTCTCTTTGGATCGGCGTCAACTTACTGGGTGTCTCTGCTCCCGATGCATTTTATATGCTTGCAGATCTTCAACAAACCGGGTGCAGAGTCGATGGGTATTGGAGCGATAATGCCCAAATCGATCACACTGTAATTGAGCAAGAACGAGCGACCGCCATCGACGAGGCGCGCCACCTCTCCGGTTGGAACGGCCTCTATTTCGGTGGGGTTGCATTCAAGTATCAGCGAACCGTTCCAATTGAGTCGCATCGCTCGGTTGCAAGGGTTGCGAGCCGACACATGGACATCATAACGACATCTGGGCCAGGCACAGGAGAACCCGCATCTCCCGATAAGGTCATCGCATTTAGAGACGGCGCAGGCGACCATCCTATCGCGGTAGCGTCTGGCATCACACCAGAAAATGCCCGAGCATATCGCGAGGCTGATTGTTTTATCGTCGCAACGGGAATCAACAAGCCAGGCAACTTTTACGATATCGACGAGGACAGACTTAAAATGCTGCTTCGCACATGATCCGACCTTGATGACTTCTTACAAAAAACGCTCGCTGACAAAATTTGTATGTTGGCTTTAGCTTACTCCGTCGTAATGTGCGGTGAGTTTAGGGAAATAAGGGGCGGAAACAACACTGACCGTTGTTTTAAGATCGGCGTTACTTCCTTTGAAAGCATAAGATGAATTCGGAGTTTGGACAACGAGTCCAACTCCAAACCGGAGATTGGGAATGCAGACGATAGTAAAGATGAGCCTGTTGGTGATTGGCATTATTGCATCGGCGCACTTTGGCTTAGCACAGGAGGAGGACGTACAGGTTGCGTCGCCCGCGGAACAACACGCTTCAACGTCTTTTATGGTTTCGGTCGCGAATAAGGCGGATAACGCCTCTCGAACCGCCTCTGGTTTTATTGTCAATTCGCAGGGCTATGTTCTCACGTCCGCCTCGCTCATCGGTCGAGATGATGACGATACCTGGTTTGTTCAAGTTTCTGGAACCGTTGGCGTCATTCCGGCGACGGTTATATCGCTCAACGAAGATCTCGGGGTTGCGCTTCTCAAGACCAATGACGTTGAATTGCCGAATGTCGCAACATTCGCCTCTTTCGACCTGGAAAAGGGCGCGCCCGTCCAATCTTTGTCGATGGATGGCGACGGCACCGTCGCTGTCTCACCGGGTTCAATTGGCGATGCAGCCCTTCCAACCCGGAATAATCCACCGGTACAATATTTCGTTCATAACGCGCTTGTCACAGCAGAGGGTTATGGCGGAGCACTCTTGAATCGATGCGGCGAAGTCGTCGGGATAAACGTCACAAATCCGAACCTGTCGCGGAGAAGTGCGCGTCGTTTGCCGGCGCTCGATCAAAGTGTTTATTCACTAACGCTCGATCCGACGGCACAATTTTTGTTTGCGAGCGACATCGATCTGAGTGTTGCACCTGGCCGATGCCTGAGTGCTGAAGAGGAAACAATTGAAGCCGTCTCAGTGACCAAGTCGACCGAAGAAGAGCTCGGTGAGGCGCAGCGCAAGCTCGACGAGCTTGAGGTGGCGCGACAGGAAGCCGAAGCCGAGCGGCAGGAACGACAAGACGAGGCTGACCGTCTTCGTGCAGAAGCCGATCGATTGAAACAAGATAATGAAGCGTCCGAGGCGGAAATAGACGACGCAGATGCGGCAGCTGCAGAAGCCGAATCGCTCGCGGAACAAGCGTCCTTGAAGCTGAGCGACTTGCAGACCGAAATCGACACTCTTGATGGTCGCATAAAGGACCTCGAAAACCGACTCAAGGACGCGCAGCGGCGTCTGTATTATGTCCTGGCCGGCTCAGCAGCATTGCTAATTCTGCTTGGTCTGGGGCTCAGCATTATCATTCGCAACCGCGGATCAAAACTCGTCAACGTGTCGGCTGATTTGGATGCCGCGCATGAGAAGCTCGCGGAAACGTTTCCCGACGTTGAGTGCCGGGGCAAAGACGGCCAAAACGCGCCTCACGCTTTCCGGGTTTCTGGCGCTGCCCTGGTTCGTTCTCCGGAGGGATTGGTCATCGGTCGCCAGCCGGCGAGCGCCGATATCGTTCTAAATCATCCCGAGGTTTCTCGTGACCATGCGCGTGTGCAAATCAAGGACGGCGAGCTCACGATCGAAGACCTCGGCTCTACCAATGGTACATTCGTCGATGGTGTGAAGCTCGAAAAGGGCAATCCGAGGCGATTGCAAGACGGCAGTGAATTGAAGCTCGGTCAAATCACGCTCACTGCTAAATATATCGGAGCATAATGCGATGTTTAAAAAGATCCTCATCTCAATCGCTATTGTCGCTCTTGCTGCAGGTCCTACAGCGCACGCTGACGCGGTCTCTTCGATCTCCAGCTGGTTCGGCGGGAGCCCAGAAGATCGGATCCCTCCCGATGACATTGAAAAATTGTCCAAGAGCGTCGTTAAAATCCTGACTTACACAGAGACGAGGGGCGAACTGAAAGGAGGCGGAACAGGCTCAGGAGTCATTCTGGACGATGAAGGCCACATCCTCACCAATTGGCACGTGGTCACCACGTCGATCGACCCAGTCGTTTCCGGCGTTGGTATCAAGCTCAACTACGAACTCGGTGAGGAGATCTGGGTCGCGACAGCAGATTCGTTGTCGCAGGTGCGTGCGGAACTGCTTTGGGTGGACGCTGAATTGGACTTGGCGCTGATCAAAGCCGTGCGGCCAATTGGTGAACCCGCCACCATTTCGACGCAGATGCCGGTTAGTGAGCGGAAAGTGACAGCGATGGGGTTTCCGGGCGCCGCCGAAGATTACAAAATTCGCCGTCAAATTATCGAAGGCGGCCCGGACTCGTATGAGGAGTTGCGCGATGCACGTTTGAGCGAAATTGCTCTGACCCCGACGACTGGGATTTACGGCAATCTCCAAAATCGACCATGGAACGAATTGGTCGCTAACAGCAAGCGCGTCAAAATTATTCAACACGACGCCGCTGTCAGTCACGGCAATAGTGGCGGACCATTATTCGATGGTTGCGGCCGCGTGATTGGGATCAATACCCAGGTCACAATACGAGATTCGAACATTATTGCTGGTGTTTCCCTTGCATCGAGCATTGTAGAGGCGGTGCCCTATCTGCGTGATCAAGGGGTCAACTTTAATTTGCTAGACAATGTCTGCGAAACTTGGGTGCCGCCACAAGCCTTGGACACCTGGGATCTAATGTTGATTTTGGCGACGCTGAGCTCGCTGGTCCTGGCAGCCGTCGCCCTCTCGCGGCGTCCTGTCAGACAAGCGATTTCAACCGGCGTGTCTCAATTAGTGAGTTCCGGACCAGCCAACTCTCGCCCATCCGAAACAGGCACCAACCAAAATCGCTATAAGCCTCGTCATAGTTCACCGCCAGGACCGCGGGCCAGCCAAGTCGGTCAAGTGCGAGTGATTTTGTCGGGAATCGCACAATCAAATGGTCACATTATCCGCATCGAGGTGGAGCCAAACGTGGCAAATAAGAGCGCCGATGGATTTGTCATCGGGCGGCAGCCGGAGCTTTGTCACCACGCGCTGGCTGACCCGATGGTTTCAAAACGGCAAGCTCGGTTTTTCTGGGACGCCTCGAAACTGATGCTGGAGGATTTAAACTCCACCAACCCAACCGTTGTGAACGGCGAAGAGTTGAAACCCTTTCAGCCACATTCCATCAAAACCGGGGACCGTGTTTTGATAGGTGATGTTGAACTTAAAGTGACCATGGCTCGAAACTAAGCCCCCGTGAGACAAAACAAGCAGGATTTGCAGATATGAAACTCAAAAGACTCGGTCGCAGCTCATTTAATGAGATCTCAGTTCAAGACCCGACGGTTTCTAGACGACACGCGGAAATCGTATTGCTGCCCGATGGCCGATTGTTCGTCACAGATTGTATGAGCACGGGAGGCACCTTTGTTGAAATCAACGGCCGGTGGGAGCCGATTCGACAGGATTATGTGAACGCAGGTCAACAACTCAAATTTGGCGGCGTCGTCATGTCGACCGACCAACTGACACGCCGTTGATCAACGAATATTAGGAAAGGATACGAAAATGCCAGTAGAGCATGATAAAGATGGAAACATCATCGAAACACCTGTCACAGACGTGCAGATCGGTAAAACCCAACGGACCCTTAGCGGGTCGACAGGGGCCGGAGAACCAGCAACCGAGGCCACGGATGTGTTTGGGCAAAAAACCCAGGTTGTTGGCGCACCCCCGCTACAATCCTCCGAAAAGACAGCGCACGCTGACGAACCGTCGAAAACCGGAAGACGCGATTCTGCTCAAACCGGCGGAGCCTCGAAGCAACCAGCAACTGCATCACGCACTTCGCTCGTGGGAGGCCTTCCCGCAGATGAAGACGGCTCTGCTGGGCTGGCACAAAATGATGATCCAGTTGTTGGCTGGTTGGTCGTTGAGAACGGACCTGGTAGAGGGTCGGCTGTGCAAATCGGGACGGGCATGAACGCTGTCGGGCGCGGCTCGGGCCAACGCATCAGTTTGAACTTTGGCGATAATGCCATTTCATCCGAGAAGCATTTTTTCGTGTCATACGACCCACGATCTAGCGAGTTCGCGGTCCACCGAGGTGACGGTACGAACCTGACTTATTTGAATCAGCAGCCAATTTATGGGTCTGAGTCCCTTCAAAACATGGCGCAAATCGAGGTTGGCCAAACGACTTTGCGCTTTGTTGCGCTGTGCGGTGAAGAGTTTAGCTGGGGAGCGCAAGACTAAGCGTATGAAAGACTCCGAAACACCCCAATTGTTCCTGAAAGACCGCGTCGCCGGCGACCAGTGGATTGGTCAACGCGAACGCCAGGAAGATAATTTTCTTGTTATCGACCTGCGCGACGATGGTCATAACGAAGACGATGCTGTTCTTTGCATCTTAGCTGACGGCATGGGCGGTGCAGTAGGGGGATCGATCGCAAGCAAGATTGCGGTCGATACGTTTGCTGATGCTTATTTAAGCGCACCAAAGTCTCAATCGCCAGGCGAGCGATTGTCTGCTGCCTTAAGTGAGGTTACGTCCGCACTGCAGCAAAGAATCTCCGTCGAGCCCAGCCTGAAAGGCATGGGGTGTACATTGGTTGCCGCATTGATTGAACAGGATTCAGTGCGCTGGATCAGCGTTGGCGACAGCCCATTTTGGCTCCATCGCAACAATAGTTTGACGCAGCTGAACAAAGATCATTCAATGAAACCGGTGCTTGATGCCCTGGTCGAAAAAGGTGAACTGACCAGAGACGAGGCGGATCGGGACGGTCGGAGAAATGCGCTCCGCTCGGCCATTGATGGAAATGAACCCCAACTGATTGATCTACAAGATAGTGGATATCAGCTGCAGCCGGGCGACGTCTTGATTTTGGCCAGCGATGGCTTGGAGACGCTTAAGGTCAAGCAGATAGAGAAAATCCTCGATCAACATCGCTATTCCTCTGTGATCGAGCGCGTTGAGAAGCTGCTTTTGGCAACGTCTAAGCAGAACGACCCGTACCAAGATAACACAACGGTCATTTTGATGGACGCTGTGATGTCTGAAAAAGGTATGAGAGCGATTGCCAATCCGACGCGCCGAGGTGACGGAATTTCCGTGCCGGCTTCGACTGTTCGATTGAGGGAAGCAACAAAGGCTCCAAGCGAGTCCCGGAAACCAATGCAATCGCCGTCCGGTAAATCGAGTCTGATTGTGTTCGTGCTTGCGAGTCTTCTATTCATCGCCTTCTTATTGCTGTTATACATAAGGTTTGGCGTCGGGAATGAAACGCAAGATACTTCGCCCGATCCCCAAATACATCCGAATGATACCCAGTCGCCTGAAAGCGACCTTGATAGCTCGAAACTGGGTCGCTCTCCGTTCGTTGAAGAAGAAGCTGGTGATGAAACAAGCGACGCGGAAGCCAGAGACGAAAGCTTCGTTGAAGATCCGACTGAACCGCCTGAAAACCCAGATGCACCAGACCCAAATATAGAGGTCATTCCGGACAATGAAAGCGGCGGTGAAGGGCAAGGCGCCAGGGCCGACGGCATCGAGGAAGGTACAGAGTTAGACTCTGCAAGGGGCACTGATCAATGAGTTACTCCAACGCTTTAAACAAAGGACAGGTCCTTTTTGACGACTATGAAATCGTTCGCGTGCTTGGCGAGGGCGGCTTCGGGATTACCTATCTCGCCTATCAAACCAACCTCAAAAAAGCGGTTGCGATAAAAGAGTACTTTCCTGTTGAATGGGCCGTGCGAACGCAGGATATGCGGGTCGAGTGCATGAGGGAAAATAAACAGGAGCTGTTCCAGTGGGGCTTGAATAGTTTCCTGCAAGAAGCGCAAACAATTGCCCTGTTTCAACATGCCAATATTGTGCGGCCAATCGATTATAAGAGCGCCAATGGCACGGCATATCTCATCATGGAATATGTCGAGGGAAAAACGCTCGAGCAAATTATCAAAGAACGCGGAACACTTTCGGCGGAGGAAGTTCGCTTCTTAATGGAGAAATTGCTCGCGGGCTTGGACCATGCGCACGAATTGAGCGTGCTTCACCGTGATATCAAACCGGCAAATATTGTTATTCGCGCCTCTGACGGTGAACCCGTATTGATTGATTTCGGCGCGGCGCGTGAAACGGTCCAGAAGCGGTCGGCGCCAATCACCGCAATCGTCACGGCGCCTTATGCGCCTCATGAACAGTATTCAACTCAAATGCAGAAACAGGGGGCGTGGACGGACCTGTATGCTGTATCGACAGTTGGATACGAATGCTTGACCGGTTCGCGTCCGCCCGACGGACCCGGTCGGGTCGAAGAAGATACGCACAATTATCTTGATGAAAGCAGGCACGACGACGCCGATCTGTGTCGTGCGATCAATCAGGGAATGCACGTACGCACCGTTGACCGACCTACTGATGTTGAAACCTGGCTGGCCTATTCCGGAACCAAATTTATTCACCTAAAGCCTGGGATTATCAGCGGCGAAAACGGTAAAAGGGATGACTCGAACTCGCCTCAAGATACCAAAAAACGCGGGAAGGATTCTGGCGGGTTTCGGACTGTACCCAGACCGCCAACACCCTTGGGAGGTAACCGCCAAGGGCAACCCCAGCAGCGACGCAACACGTTGGTGATGATCGGGGGGGGCATCGCGGCGATCGCTTTCGGCGTCTATTATGTTAATACCATTGGCGGCACCGAACTCGATCCTGATCGAGGCTCCGTCGATCGAAGCGCTGCCAATCAGGCGCCGAGCGGCGTAGATCGATGGCGGGATAGCGTTGACATTGAGGCGCTTGAAAATGACATACCGATGCTGGTCCGAATCCCGGCAGGAAGTTTCGAAATTGGATCAACGCCTGATGAACTTGGGCATGACGATGATGAATCGCCCAAGACTCGCATCACGATTGATTATGAGTATGCACTCAGCGAAACCGAAATTACGGTCGGACAATGGCAAGCGTGCACTGCAAATGGCTTGTGCGAAAAAATCGGAAACCTGCGCATCCCTGCCACGAATGAGTTGGTCAATGACCCGTCTAGACCAAGCGATCCAGTACGCGGCATTCGGCCGACTGATATACAAGACTATCTACAATTTTTAACGGAACGAACCGGGCATACGTATCGTCTGCCAACCGAAGCCGAGTGGACTTTTGCCGCCCAGGCGGGCTCCGACAATGTCTACCCTTGGGGGAACGACGCACGCCTCGATTTGGCGAATTGTACGGATTGCATACCCGGGCGTACGCAGGCGTCTTTGATGCGCGTCGGATCATTTCCGGCGAATGCCTATGGCCTGTATGACATGCAAGGAAATGTCTGGGAGATCACTGCCGATTGCTGGACAAGAAATTTCAGTTCCATTCCGACGACGGGTGAAGCAACAAGAACTGAAGATTGTCATACGCATCCAGTGAAAGGAGGGGCATATTCAAGCGGTATCGCTCAATTAAGAGTTGCGGCGAGGCAAAAATTCCAATTCGTCGAGAACGGCGAAGAAAAAGGCAGTTTCATCATTGGCTTTAGAGTGCTTCGAGAGATCCGCTCATAGCCATACCAACACTTCAAATAATCGACCAAACCGAGGGACAAACAATGAGAAAAATTATCGCCAGTCTAACACTGGGAGTGTCAGTTTTCGCGACCGGATGCGCAACCACAATGGAGCAGTTGCAAGAATTTGAACTGCCAACGCAATTTCCGAGCGTGTTCACTGATTCCTTTAACAAGATGTTCGATCAACAGAATCAAGCTGCCCTGTCGGCGAGAAAACAAGAGCTCGCCAGTTCTGGCATATATGCAGATACGACCAAGGTGAAGTTGTCGAATTCGTATGCATCTTCCAGTCAAGCATACACCAAAACCACAGTTCAAGGTGTGGCGTTGGGCGCCGTGATTGGCGGCGTCGGGTGCAAATACCTGGCATCCACAAATGATACGCAGACCGGACTTTGTGCGGCGGCTGGTGGATTGGCAGGATTGGCGTTTGCCAACCTGGTGAATTCTGAAGCAAGAGAGCTCACCGACGACCGCGCTAAACTGGAAGCCGAACTTCAGCAAGCTGAGAACAATCGCGCCGCGGCTCAGGTTCTCGTCAATGAAACGCAAGACAACATCGTATACTTGGAATCTGTCGTGGCTGGTTACAAGAACGACCTAGCGCAAAACAAGATTTCCCAACAGCAATATGAAGCGAATATCATCGAGGCGCGGCAGATTGCAATTGCGATGACGGCAGACTTAGACAAAGTTAAAAGCGATGTCGAAGCGCAGAAAAAACTATTTGCGACGGTTCAGAAGAATAGCGCCAAGGGTGAAGAACCCAAGAATCAAGATCTCATTCCGGCTATCGAGAAATCGATCAATGCGGATGACGAGTTCCTAAATACTGAGGTGAAACTTGCCACTCAACGCGTTGTCGACTTCGAGAAAGATCTAGGCGCAGCGTAGGAGCAGATTATGGATCTCAGGAGATTAACAGCTATTTGCGTATCCGGTCTGGCGGCAACAGCATGTGCAACAACGACAGGCATCACCGACCCGCAAGAGTGTATTCAGAAGTATGGAATCGCAGCCAAGGTTTGTTTGGATGAGGTCGCGGCTCGGAATAAAGAGATTGAAGGTGAAATTCAGGAAATCGAGGTCGATACTTCTGAGACTCAATCGCAATTGGTGGTGCTGAAAGCTCGCCAGACAGCGCTTCAGAATGAATATGCGTCTTTGCGGTCGCAGCTTGATACTGAGGCGCAGGATTTGGCGGAAATGCGGTCAACGCTTACAAAGTTGCGGACAAATAGCCGACTGACCGAAGTGCAGTACCAAACGCTTCTCAACGAGCTGGAGTCGGTGAATTCGCGAATTCTCGTCTTTCAGGCGAAGCCAGTTCCAAACATGCCGACTCAAGGCGATGTCAAAGAGATAGATGAATTCCTAGGCACTGAAGTTGCGATGATTAAGACGACGATTTCGAACCTCAGTTTCTAGCGTGCAACTCAACGTAATCGGAATTCACACACGATCGCAGCGACCGATCTCATAAAAAAAGGTCGGTCGCTGTTCGTTCAAGTCAGAACAATTTCCAAGGTAGATTTTAGTGGGCCCAGGCTCGTAATCTGAAGCGTGTATGAGGCCACGCCGAAGCTGTTCCAGGTGCATGATTGCTTGAACTGTGGCCGCTCGGAATTACACAGAATTTCACCGCGATCGTCGAGCAACGTCATATGATATCGTGCATTCTCATACCGCGACGAAATTACGATACTGAATGTGCCAGCTGATTTCACACTCAGCTTCAACGTGTCCGTCTGCCCTGAAGGCATCAGTCGGCGGCGAACGGTGCGTGCCCCTTGAACATGCCTGACAACTGTGCCGGCAAGACTGCGGCTGAACGCGCTATAGTCGAGATCTGGGAGCGTGCGGGAGACTTCCTCGATCATATCGGCAGATGAGACTGGGGCACTAGGTTGTTGGCCTGGGTCAGCAATGGTGCCTCGTCCGGCCAGGTTGGCGGTCGCCTGGTTCTCAAATTCTTCCTGCAGCTTGATGATGCGGAGGATGGCGTCGAGATCGCTTCGAGCCAGCGCAGTATCAAATTCTGATCGATCGATGCCTTGTGCAGAGGCGGGAGTGACAGACCAGACGCCTATGCCAGCCAGTATCAATCCCAAGATAAACATAAAGGGCTTATAGTCGAAGCCAGTAATATTCCCCATTTGCGTCCCCATGACACTTGGATCAACAAAGCTGCAGAAACTTGTATCTGCGCCAACGATCGATAAGATAATTTACTGCGTGGTTATTATTAGGGATTCTTTGGGTGGCAAGTAAAGTCCTTCTCGTCGATGACGAGCCTGATCAGATCGCCCGGCTCGGAGAAGAGATGGCTGCGTTAGGGCTCCACGTCGATAGTGCTGGCACCCTCGAGGACGCACGCACTTACCTTGCTTTACATACATACGATCTGATCATTCTGGATCGTGAACTTAAAACCGCATCGGGCGCCGATGACGGGTTGATATTATGCGCCGAAATCCGAGCGTCCGGTATTTCGGCAAGGATCATTTTCTACACAAATTTGGTTAGTCCGACGGATCACCGGCTCGGATGGTCGGCAGGGGCAGATGATTATATGGAAAAAGGCTGGCCCCTTGAGGTGACATTAGCGCGTTGTGAAGCACATTTGGCGCGACCAATTTTTCCTGCACAGGAAAAGCTGTCGGCAAAAGTATACGATCACCCAGGGATTGCCGAAGGACGTCGACTCGTCGTGGATGAGACGTCATTGGTGGTCTCGCGCAGGGAAGATTTTGAACTGGCCAAACATGGTGGCTTGATCAAACCAAAACTTGATCACGACCGTCGCGAGCATTACAAGAAAGTGAAAATGACAGATCTTGATCTGGCGGTTTTCTTTCACTTGTATCGACAATCAGATAGTTGGGTGACGGAGCAAGATTTGTTGCGTGACGTCTGGGGCTATTCCCAAGCGCGCATTGATTCCATGATGGAAAATCCTGATCTGAACTCCGGTCTGGTGCACACCACGATTTCGCGAATGCGGCGTAAAATCGATACGCGACTGGAGCGCAAGAAGGATCGAAGTGTTAGCCTTCCGAGTGCGCGACCCTGGGCCTTTATCTCGACGAGCAATGACGAAGGGCAAACCTCGGTCAGTTATAAGTTTAATCGCGCAGATTCCATTGTGAGTGCGATCGAGAGTCCAGATTTCCTGGATACGCTATAGATGCTTGAGCGCTTAAGGCTGGGTATTAGAGGGTGGTCATTTACTTGGCGGCTCACCCTGATTTGTGTCATCCCCTTAGCGCTCGTTGCGATTTTGCTCAGCCATTTGGTCAATGGTGAAATTCGAGAACTCTCCCTTGATCTTGAAGCTCAGCTCTTGGAGCAGGAAGCAATTTGGCTAGGGCAGGAAATTCGAGCCATGGGCGCCATGCGCGATGAAATGCTTGTTTCGGGTCAGGAGTTCCCCTGTCTGGATACGGCGAGCTTATCGACCAGCGAGGAAAGCGCAAATCGAACGGGATTCAGCTTTGAAGAGCCGGTTTGTGCGGGGAACGAGCTAAGTGTGATCCCGATTCTGAACGAGACCTGTTTCTATTCCGCGTGTGAGGCTCAGATAAACCTGGGTCGGAGAGACACAAAGGTGCTCGCACGGATTTTGCCGATGGGGCAGTCTGGATGCGGGGTGGAAGACGCAACAGGGCTTCCCGGTCCGAGTGGCTGCCTGATTGTATGGCGCGCGCTTGACCAGCATGAAGACCGCCTCGCAGGTCCCTTCTTTTGGCCAATAATTGCCCTGGGAGCGGGCGCGTTTGCAACCGGGTTGATTGTTTTTTTGCTCTCCAGGCGGTTCGGCAATCGCATTCAACGCATCAATTCGGCATTTGAATCATTTGCTAGCGGGAACCGTGAGGTGCGCGCCCCTACGTTCCCATATGATGAAGATCTGAACTCGCTCGCGGAGTCTACGAACGTGGCCTTGAGGCAAATTGAGCAAGATATGATCTCAGCGCGAAGAGTCAGCGCGTCCTTGTCTCACCAATTGCTGGCGCCAATAAAGCGGATGCAAACGCGCGTTTCAGACACGGTCATGGAGATGGATGCCTCCAAAGATCCACAGACGCATTATACGGACGCTCGATTGAAAACCTGGCGAAAGGAGCTGGAAGGTGTCAGCCGAGATGCAGACGGCGTGTTTAGCATGGGGCAATCCTTGCTCGCCCTCCTAAGTGCTAGTGGCGACACACAAGCGGCAAAGCAAAAAGACATCGTGGATTTGGACGAAGTCTGCATGTTGTGCGCTGCCCGATTCCGGAAACGAGCCGCTGAGAGTGGCATTGAGATCCGAGTCGACGCGGCGGGTATTGAAGTCGTCTCTGTGTACCATTCGATTGATCAGATCGTTTCGAATTTGATCGATAATGCCATCAAGTATGGTCCTGCTAATGCCAGAATATCGATTACTTGCGACGAGACCGAAACCGAAGCTTGGCTCGCTGTGCAGGATGAGGGCAATGGCCCGCCGGAAGATGTCTTGCGAGACGTATTCGACGACCACGTACTGGTGTCAGCAACAAATTCCGCACGCGAAGGCCGCGGCGGTCATGGAATCGGATTGCTGACGGTCAGGCAATTGGCAGACAATTCCAATATAAGACTTGAACAGAGGCAGTATCATCCTGGTTGGGCTGTTGTGCTTTCTTGGCCGGTCGGGTCAGGCCCCCGCTCCAAACCCTGATACGAAACCAACGCCGCTAACAAAATCTTTCAGTGTCCCATAGGCGAGCTCGCACCTAGCGTTAGTTCCACGGATGCAGGGATTGCCATCCGATTTTTTTAACTCATTTCGGGGGATAAAATGTTTAGGATTGCTCTTCTTTTCGTTGCGGCGCTTGTACTCACAGCCACTGCCAGCGCGCAGTCAAAAAATAGCCTTTGTAATAACACTGCTTACAAAATGAATTTTGTGTTCAACGTTCTGAGCAACCAACGGCTTACAACATATGGGTGGTACAATGTGGACCCGGGGGATTGCCAAGACTGGAGCGTTGGCGTCGGTGAAAAAGCCTGGGTGACAGCATCTATTTATGGGCGACGCGATCTGTACTGGGACAATGGTGCGGACATTAAGCTGTGTGTTGGAAACACCAGTGATGCGTTTGAGGTCGATTATCCCGCCAATGGGTCTTATTGCCCGAGCAAAACGACGGTACGACCAGCATATCTCTTGAAAGGCGGATCCCGAGGCTTCACCTGGAGCGGTGGCTTGCCAGCGCGACCGAGCTCAAAAGACGACGACGCTGCGTTGGGGGCTGCCCTATTGTTAGGTGGGATTGCGTTATGGGCATGGGGCGCTGATGCCGCCGATAAAGCCGATCAAGAAGCCTGCATGAGACGTTGTACAAAATCACGAGCGCGATGCGTGCGGCTTTGTACGCAGTAATCAAGACGTAGCGTGCGAATAGATATCGCTATCGCATTTCGGTCATCTGAAAATTTACAACTGGGTTGCAGCTGTGTCGGGGCGAAAATACGGTGATCAACTCCGGTTCGAAATTTCGCAAATGAAATCATAGTTATGAACTATTCTAATCGCTTGGGGAGGTATGAGGTTGATACATCAGGATAGGGAAGAATATGAGCGATCGGTCAACCTTGCCGCTTTAACTTTCATTCGAGCGCTGCACAGCTTAGAAAGTGAAGCGCCTTTATCGAGCGAGCGCTACTGGCTCGCCGCGAAGGCATTGGTCAAACTGGATGATAATCTTGAAGTAGCAAACGTTCAAAAGAAGTTTCTACAGGCTTTTGGCCAACAGATTGAGAGTGACGAGCGTGATCGAAGTGTTCATGAACTTGGGCGTCCAAACGCATCAAAGTTGTTGGCGAAGCGAGTTTGTGACGATTTGCATTACCTGTTCGTCGATAGCTTTGTGGGCGAAAATGTTCATGAGGCATTCGCCAATCAGCTTATTAAGGACGATCGACTATACCAAGCGGTAATCAACGCGATTTCGGCTAATACGATTGCTGATCTTGAATCCAAACTGAATCCGGGCGGTGCTCTTTTGGATAAGTATGCGGTTACGGGGTCTCGAATTTTTGGTGCTACAGGTGCGGTTGTAACCGGTCATACATTTGCGACACGTTTACCCGTTGCGATCAAATGTGTTTGGAAGATTCCAAAATCATATTCCAGCGCTCAAGACGGACAAGATTGGACCTATGGCCGTGTTGAGGTGGCAGGGCGCACGGTCGCTTCCTCCGGGTTTTCGAATATTTTAGACGTTTCGGCCCTAACGCCGGAAAACCTTTGCATGAATGAGGTTCGCTGTCTTTTAGCTCTGCCATCTGGACCTTGGCCGCGATGCTTGGACGTCGCCTTCCACAATGGCGTGGGATTTCTAGTGATGGACAAGCTGGAAGGCACGTCGCTCGATAAGGTGATACGCGACCGGGGGGCAATGGGCAGAAAACAAGCGATTTGGTTGATGGTGCAGATACTAGAAGCGCTCGAAATTGTGCACGAACACGGCTGGCTGCATGGAGACGTGAAGCCGTCCAACATCATTCTTGAGAGTGATTATCTCAAACTCATAGATTTCGGGGCGGCTGTTGAGTTGAAAGACGACAATGAGCATTTTAGATTCGGAACCCCGGACTATTGCGCGCCAGAAGCCCTGGACAAAATGTATCTACCTTATCGGCCTTCTGCAGATGTGTTCGGCGCGTTCTCCGTCGGGCTTGAGTGCCTGTTGGGTGTGCAGAACTTCCGAAAGACGCGCGACATGTTGGACGTCGACAAAAATTCGCTGATTCAAGAACTGGGCGGTCGAGACTTGCTAGACGTGTTTCGAATTGGATTGTCTGAAAATCCAGACCGGCGTTTTCAAACAGCTAAAGCCGCAAGCATTGAATTGTTGCGTCTAAATTGAGGGCTAATGCGTGATGTACAGTCCTCTTTCCGCGGAGATTGAGGATGCCCGGCTAAGGCGTGCCGTTGCTGATCTCACACCGGATAATCAAATCCTTCAGAAGGTTGTCCGTGGAGCCATCTTGCTCGCGACCTTTATGCCGCCTAATGGGTTGGAGGGGGGAGGTGAACGCCGCTACGAACCCACCGTCGATCCTAATAAATCGGTTGGGCCAGTCAGATTAGGCAGGTCAGAGGCGGTTCCCACTGCACGCGAATGCCGGGGCGACGTTCGAGGCGATTTTAAGAAATCAACTATCCAAGACTGACAGCCGGCTGACACTTAACATTGATTATCCATAGGCATGAGCCGCTGCTGGCGGTGCCACCGCCATGCCAAATGGCCGATCAGGGGCTCGAAATGGTGTCACGCAAAATAAGCATGTTCTGGGGTCGCACTGAATTGTCGTGACCTGTTGTGGCAGATTATGACCCTGAAAAACCTATAATTTTTTGAACTTCGGCTTGGTTGACATTACAGGGGTCTCAAGTTCGAACCTTGTATCGGCCACCATTTTCTCACGCCCGCACTGACGCTGTCCCACTGATTCTGTGCGCGATCGCCTTTTTGAGACACTGAGAGGTCGTTCAGACGTGCTTTTTGCTGTCTTAGTTTCGCCTCGTCGGCGGATCTGGTGCTTGCAACACATCTTCCCATTCTGAACTCTGACCTCGAGATGAGGGTGTAAATGCGTACGACGCAATTGAAGTGGATCGCCGTCAGTGTCTGCTTTGCTGTCACGCTGATTTTCAGCCTGACTTATTATTACCGCGCGCCGTTTCATGATCATTGGGATATTGTGCCGCTATTTGCGCAAGGGCGAGACGGCACGCTGGCATGGGCCGATTTGTTTGCGTTGCATGGGTATCACTGGCACGCGTCTGGCTATCTCGTTCAGCTTGGCCTCGGTGAGCTGACGGCTATGGGCCATCAGGCCGAAAGTGCGGCCAATGTTCTGATCGCGATGTTCGGGTTCATCGCTTTGGCACGCATGCTGGGACGGGCCGCGAATTCGCTGAATGTTGCGAATGGTACGCGTATCTGGATCTTTGCGGTCTCGGCTTTCATGTTGTTTTCGCTGGATCAGGCCGGGAACTGGCTCTGGGGCTGGCAAATTGCCGTGTTCATCAATGTCGCAGGCGCCTTATGGACAATTGAACGGCTCACATGCGGACGGCCGACAATCCTGAATACGATGCTGGCAATCATGGCGTCAGCCGCCGCGATATATGGCTTCGGTACGGGCTGGGTTCTGCTCCCGATAGGGTTTGCGTTATTACTTGTACACGGTGCGTGGCGAACACTTGAAGGGCGTGTGTCTCTGGCGATCTGGCTGGGCTTCACAGGCCTGTTGCTCTGGCATTTTCTTCAGGCTGCGTCATCGCCGTCCGCGGCGCATACGAGCAGTGCTTTTCCAGATCTGCTGGATGGTGCCGTGATGCTCGGCTTGATCCATTACGCCATGAACTTTCTGGCATCGCCAATTGTACGTTTCGCGCGGGACATATCGGTGCCGATCACCTTGCTGGGGCTTGGCATTCTGATCTGGTCTAGCCGGACAATCTGGCAGGCTGATCGGGCGAATGCCAGGAAGGTCTTGGCGCCGTTTCTCTCGATGGCCATTTTTGCGCTTGGATCTGGACTTTTGACGGCGTTCGGGCGGTGGGAGAGTTTTGGGGTCAAGCAGGCCTTTGTCAGTCGCTATATCACGTTCGGAACTTTCTTCTGGATCGCCATATTTGTCCTCGCCGCATTGGCGATCGCAAAATCCCGCCACCAAAAGCATCGAGGCTTGCTTGGCTTGCTCGGATTGCTGCTGGTCTTGAAAATTGGCAACATTCCCAGCGTGGTCAAAAAAAGTGTCCGACTGTCCGGCGACATTCACATTGCTGCGGATCATCTGGCTGAAACCTATCCGGCCACGCTGCCGGACACATATGCCGTCCTGCACAGCCCACAACAGAATGTGGATCAGCGTATCAAAGTCCTGCACGACCACCGTGTCAGCCTATTTGCGGATGTCCCGCGTGAAGACGATGCGGATTGAAGGTCGAAAGCAGACAATGCGTGGAGAGCCAGTCAAGCGATCTCGCGAAAACAATAGCCTTGCCGACAATAAGCGGCCTGCCCGCGTCCGACCGCGGCTTGCCTGATCATATCAATAGAGGGAATCGTGCCTGTTCAATCATCCCATATCTCCGTTGTGATCCCGTTTCATAATGAGATGGAAAACATAATGCCCTTGTTTGCGCGCCTTATCCCGGTTCTGAACGAACTGTCGCAGCGTTGGGATATTATTTGCGTTGATGATGGAAGCGAGGATGGAACGCTCGCGGCATTGAACGCTGCGCGGGCCAAGGATCTTCGTATCCGCATTGTCAAACTATCGCGCAATTTTGGAAAAGAAGCTGCGATCTCGGCGGGATTGCAAGTCGCTAATGGACGCCATGTTATGTTGATGGATGGTGATCTCCAGCATCCTCCGGAAACTCTACGCGAGATGATGGAGATCCAGGCGCGCGGAATTGATGTCGTATATGGCTTGCGTCATTCCAGGCGAACCGAGGGTCGATTGCGGAGCGCGTTTTCGTCTCTTTTCTATCATGTTTTCTCGCGCGCCGCAGACGTGCGATTGCCTGCGAATGCTGGCGATTTTCGCCTTATGTCGAGGCGCGTGGTTGAGGCGTTGAACGCCTTGCCGGAACAAACCCGGTTCATGAAAGGCCTGTACGCCTGGGTTGGGTTTTCGCAACAGGCCGTCCTGTATGAGGTGGCTGAGCGATCCTCGGGCCGCAGCAAATGGTCTCTGGCAAAACTGTTTGGATATGCCTGGAACGGCATTGTCTCGTTCAGCGCCTTGCCGCTGAGAGTATGGTCGATCATTGGTATTCTGGTCGCGACTATTGCGCTTGCATATGCGGTGTTGATTGCCGTGAGCACAATGCTCCTCGGGCGCGATGTCCCAGGATATGCGACTTTGGCCGTGGCGATCTTTTTCCTCGGCGGCTTGCAACTTGTGAGCATTGGGATGCTCGGCGAATACATTGCCCGCATATTCTCCGAAACCAAACAGCGCCCGCTTTTCATTGTCGAAGACATGCAAGGGTTCGAGAAGGATGGTGATGACTGACTGTGCGATAAGCATTTTGCAGCTCATTCGGTTCGGCTTGGTCGGCTTCGTTGCGACGCTGACGCATGCCAGTATTCTCTGGACGCTGGTCGAAAAAAGCCAGGTGCCGGCGACGATCGCGACCCTGTTGGGGTATTTGGTCGCTTTCGCCGTATCTTATCTCGGTCACTATTATATCACGTTCCAGAGCAGGCGAGGGCATAAGAGAACCTTCCCGAGATTTGCACTGGTCGCGATCGGCGGCGCCAGTTTGCATGGAATGATTTTCTTCGTCGCGACTAATTTGATCGGGTGGCACTACTGGACTGCCTTCGCGATCACGATTGTCCTCGTGCCAGCGATCGTATTCTTTGTATCGAAACGTTTGATCTTCACCCCGGGTGAAAGAGCGTGAATGGTGCCGCTTAGGTGACTTGAACACCCGACCTCCGCATTACGAATGCGATGCTCTACCAGCTGAGCTAAAGCGGCGAACCAAACTCGAAGCGCTGACATACTGCTCGCGCGGCCAAATCGCAAGCGAAACGTAGACGTTCTAATCGTCGCTCGGCGCGTAATCGAGCGGTGGGGTGACGACGTCTGTGCGCGGGGGTTTCGGCGACGAATTCGTTGTGCCCGGGGCGGGCAGTGCAATCGGGCGGCTGGCATCCAGCTCGCGCTCGGATCGCTCATAACGCGGATGGACCAGCGTGCCAGCATCGCCAAAAGCATAGACCAGTCGCGACCAGTCGGCCTGACCATATTGGAAGGCGCCGCCGCGAGGATCGATATCCGACCATTCCTGTTCGCGCGCAGCGGTCACGGCCATCCGGCCCCATCGCTCAGCTTCGGTTAGATCGCCATAGCCGCGCAGCGCTTTTTCGAGCAACAAGCAGAGACGCGCTGTTGGCTTTTCCTCGACCAGCAGGGCGAGAGATTTGACGGAGCTCAGCCAATCGCGGTCACGCATAGCCAGGTCCGCTTCAAGGATGCGGCTTTCACGATGATCAGGATTGGTCGCGATCAGTGTCTTGAGGCGCTCGGCGATCAGTTTTGGCGTTGCCGCGCTGTCGAGGCGCTGCAGGAGCTGTGACAGAGCTGGATGCGGGCGGGCTTTCCAGCCGAGTTCGAGAACACCCTGGGCTGCTTTGATCTTGTCATCGATCATCAACTGACGCGCGCCATGCCAGGCGGCGGGCGGGAAGGATGGCGCTGAACGAATGGCTTCGGCAAGCAGGCGTTGGGCCTCTTTGCGTTCATTATGCTGCAAATTGGCGGCCTGGGCAGTATAGAGAACTGCGCGGCGGCGACGCAGGCTTTCGCCGCTGATCTGACCGCGCTTCTCGCCTGTGGCCAATGTGGTCAGGGCCGCAGCCCAATTGCCCGCTGCGACCTGACTGTCGAACAAGGCATTGAACGGCCAGTCGGCGCCGGACTTCATTTCCAAGGCTTCGCGGGCGCGCGCTTCAGCGGAAATGGCATCCCCGCGTGCGCTGGCGGCGGAGGCGGCGCCGCGAAGGCCAGCCAATTGTCCGCCGGGAAGACGCGCCAATTGCCCCCAGGCGCGCTCGGCCCCGGACCAGTCATCAGAGATCTCTGCAGCACGCGCTTCCAGCAGGAGTTTCAGCCGGTCATCTTCGGCATGCTGCGCGGCCTTCTTCGACAACTTGATGGCCAGAGCTGCGTCGCCGGCTTCAGCCGCAAGCAGGCCATCCGCGAGCGCCTTATTGGCGGCTTTTGTTTTTGACACGCGGCGCGACTTGCTGAACCGGTGCGGCAGCGTCACGAGACCCGTCAGCAGCGACCAGACCAGCGCTAATGCGGCGCCGACAAGCAGGATGGCCAGCAGTGCCCAAACCAGTTCGAATTCGTATAGAGTGCCATTTCCGAGATCGAGCGTAAGACCGCCAGGCAGGCGCGAGGCCCACATCACGAAGACGCCCGCCAGGACGATCAACAAGACGATCAGAAAAAGAATGATCATGGGCGCTCTTCCGCAATCATAGTGAGGCGCAAAGCCTCAAGCGTTTGTTCCAACATGTGTCGGTTCTCGGCATTATCCATCCAATCTGTGAAGACAGGCTGAATTTCGGAGTCCGCGGCGCGAATATGTTCAATGGATTCAGCCAATTCTCCGGCGTCGAGCGCCGTGCGCGCCCGATCGAGATGGTCGCTCGACGTCACTTCGCCTTGCTTGCGCACCTGAATGCCGTCGCCAAACACGCCGCGGATCCAGCTCGAGCTGCCGCCCTCGGCGCGTGCCGAATTGTCGAGCGCGGTTTGAGCAAGCGCCGGAAATGACGCGCGTAGGTCCGAAAGAGTGGGAACTGCTTGCGATGCCAGCGGGGCGAGGCGCGTCACGGCTTCATTGCCGGGCAGGGCGGTCGCCAGTTTCTGCTGCGCCGACAGGAACGGGCGTCCGCGACGCGCTGCGGCCTCGATGGCTGACAAAGCAAGCGCCGCTTCGGTTTTAACGTTCGTTGCATTGGCGGCATTCAAGCCATCCGAAGCGGCGTGCGTTTCCAGACGGTTGAGGCGGGTCTTGAGGTTTTCCAGCGTGGTTTCATATGTGCTGAGCTGCGTCACCAGAGCGTCCTCGATCGCGGTCACCCGATTGGTCAGGGCCGACAGATCAGGACTGTCATCGCTGGCGCCAGGTGATGTGTTGCCATCTGCCAGACTGGCCACGCGGGCGCGCTGCAGGACCGAAATATCCGCCTGCAGCGTCTCGATCTCGGTCCGGATATTGCGCAAATCCGTGCTGGCCCGTGTCCGGTCGGCCGACAAGCTGTCGGCGCGCGCCTGCAATGCAGCGATCTCGGTGTTCAGTGTTTCGGTTTTGGACTCGTCCTCATTCAATCCGGTCTGAACAGATGCAAGCTCTGACTGAACCGCCTCCATGACCTGTGATCCGGGTTGGAAGCCCGGCACATAGCCCGCAGTTGCGGCGGCCAGGCCGAATGCAGATAGAGTCACGACCGTTAATCCACCAAACGCCATCCAGCCTGGTCCAGTGGCATGTTTTGGCGGTGCGGATTCATCGCGCGCAGCCGGTTCAAATTCCGCATCAATCGGGGCGTCGTCAGACGATAAAGGGGGCAGCGATGAATCAGTCATATTCGGATCTCTGATAGCGTGTGTCCTGGCGACTGTATATTGCGTCGGTTCAGGCCGAAAGTGTGGCGATGGCTCGCTCAAGCGCGTTTAGCAATCCATCCTCGTTCGGGACATCAGCGATGAAGATGCGATCGATGGCGAGATTTGCGAGCGGACGGCTCGCCGGCGCGGAAATGGCAACCAGTGCCGCGATCTGTAGCCCATGGCTTGCAATCATGCTGGCAAAGGCCTCTGCCCCTTTGGCTGAATGGATCAGGATGATCGCTGATTTGTCATGGGCGATAAGATCCAGCACCGCAGTCGGCAATTGCTTGGCGGGCTGCATTTCATAGAGCGGCGCAAACTGAACAGTGAAGCCGAGCGCTTCAAGTTCGCGCTTCAGATTTCCAGCGGCTGCAGCATTCGCGACGTGCAAGAGTGGGGCGCCCATCGGTGCGCTTCTGGAGGCGATAAAGCGCGCCAGATCCACTGCGTTTCCAGACGATTCGAGAACCGTCGTGAACCCGGCCTGCCGCGCCGCATCGGCGGTCGCGGGGCCGACGCACCAGGCCGCGATGTGCCGGTCATCTCGCTGTGCAGCATAAGCGCGAACGCCATTGGCACTGGTGAAAACCAGGCCTGAAATGGCGCTTGATGGCGGTAATGCGGCACCTGTTTTTTCGTGGAGCTTCAGCGCCGGCACACGCAAGGTTGGGTGGCCGAGCCGCTCCAGTCGCCGGATGGTGTCACTCGCCCCGGGTTCGGCCCGGGTGACGATGATTGGAACCCTCGAAACAGACATTGGCGGCTCTAATCTGTGAACACAGGCAGGTCACCTCCGGCCTGGGTTCGGATGTCTTTTGCCAGCTCCGTGCCGAGCGCTGCCAGATCTTCAAGCGATGTCGACAGCAGCGCTTCCGCATGGGCGGTCCATTTGGTCTGGCCATTCGGGGTCAAAACTTCACCGCGTAAATGCCAGGTGCCGTCTACGTTTGTGAGCTGGGCCGCCATGGCCGTGCGGCAAGAGCCATCAAGCTCGGCGAGGAAGGCACGTTCCGCCGTCGCCATGGCGCGTGTCGCCGGATGATCAATCGCCGCGAGCGCTGATTGCGCGGCCTGAGACAATTGATCCGCCCGCGCGGCGACGGCGATAATCCCTTGCCCGGCTGCGGGTAATAAGTCGCTTATCGAAACCGGGTGAGCAAGATCTTCGAGCCCCAGACGTTTCAGCCCGGCCATGGCGAGGAACGTCGCGTCTGCTTCGCCGCGTTTGAGTTTCTCAATCCGAGTTTCGACGCGGCCTCGAAAGGGAACCACTTTCAAGTCCGGGCGCAGGGCCAAGGCCTGCGACTCGCGGCGCAGACTTGCTGTGCCCAGCACGGCGCCCTGCGGTAAATCCTGTAAGCGACGTATGCCATTTGTCGTCAGAAACCCATCTCGCGGATCGACCCGTTCGGGATAAGCGATCAGAGTCTGGCCGTCAGGAAGAATGCTCGGAACGTCTTTCAGGCTGTGCACGCCAATATCGACGTCGCCTTCATCGACCGCACGATCAATTTCGCGCGTGAATAGGCCCTTGCCGCCTGAATTGATCAATCGCTCAGACGTCAGCTGATCTCCTTTGGTGGTAAAGGCGACGATCTCGCTGAGCAGCGCCCCTTCGCTCGCGCGCTCGATTTCACGGGCGATGAGTTGCGCTTGATAGAGCGCCAGCGGAGAACCACGCGTACCGATGCGGACGGGGATAGGGGCTTTCATTCTGGCTCCGTTCCTGAGATGAGTTTCAGCTAAGGTTGAACCGGTTGGCGCGCAAGCCGAACCTGACAGGAGGGACATTATGCGGCATTGGATCCTGGGACTGGCGCTCTTGATGGCAAATTGTGCGCCGACACTCGACGCCGACGTAGATGACGGCCCATCGCACCCGATCTCGGTGTCGCCAATCTCTCGCTGTATGAACCTTGGCAGCGCACTGGAAGCGCCCAATGAAGGCGAGTGGGGATATAGTGTCCGCCGCGTCGATCTGGAGCGTTTGAAAGAGGCGGGCTTCGATACAATCCGGCTGCCCGTGCGCTGGTCCGTGCATACTGACATGGAAGCGCCATACGCGATCGATCCTGCCTTGCTGACCCGGGTTGATGAGATCGTGACATGGGCAGGCGAGATCGGTCTGAACATCATCGTCAATGTCCATCACTATGACTTGCTGAACGAAGACCCCGAAACGCATGAACCGCGCCTGGAAGCGATTTGGCAGCAGCTCTCAGCCCACTATGACGGGGCACCAGACAGCGTCATTTTCGAAACCATCAACGAACCCCATTCCAAGATGACCACGGTGCGAACCGACGCGCTTAATCGCCGGCTCCTGGCGAACCTTAGGCTGGCTCATCCGGACCGCTGGGTCATTCTCGGAACAGCGTTCTGGGGTAATCTCGAGGCGCTTGACGAGTCACAGCCCGACTATGATCCTAATGTCATGCTGACCTATCATGACTATTCGCCGTTTGATTTTACCCATCAGGGCGCCAGTTGGACCGACCAGACCGAAACCGGGCTGCGATGGGGCACGCGCCGCGATATCGCGGCCATGGTAGCCAATCTGGACACAGCCGTCGCCATTCAGAATCGTACACGCATGCCAGTCTTTGTCGGTGAATTTGGAGTCTATCAAGGCGTACCTGTCGAACAGCGCGCCTTGTGGACGCGAACCATGCGGACAGGCCTGGAAGCTCGCGGAATGGCCTGGTGCTATTGGGATTTTGCAGGCTCGCTGAACGCATACGATGTCGGTAATGAAGCCTGGTTGCCAGAGATCAAAGCGGCTTTGCTGGACTGAGCCGGTTTGCAGCAGCTCTGGATTTGCCTATATCGCGGCGATGGACGGACATCTCACTCTGCTCGGCATCGAAACCAGCTGCGATGAAACGGCGGCAGCGATCCTGCGCCGGGATGCCGACGGCCAGGTCACGATTCTATCGGAATCGGTGCTTTCTCAAATTGATGATCACGCGCCTTATGGCGGTGTTGTTCCCGAAATCGCGGCGCGCGCGCATGCCGACATCACAGATACAATTGTTGCAAATGTGCTCCGCGATAGTGGTCTCGCGCTCAATGATCTCGACGGGATTGCCGCGACCAGCGGTCCGGGCCTGATTGGCGGTGTGATGGTCGGAATGATGACCGGCAAGGCATTGGCCATGGCCAGTGGAAAACCCTTTATCCCGATTAATCACCTCGAAGGTCATGCGCTCTCGCCGCGTTTGGCCAGCGACTGTCCGTTTCCGTATCTGTTACTGCTGGTAAGCGGCGGGCATTGTCAGTTCATTGCTGTGAACGGACTGGGGGATTATCAACGACTTGGATCGACGATTGATGACGCTGCGGGTGAGGCATTCGACAAGCTTGCGAAAACGCTCGGGATTGGATTTCCCGGCGGTCCTGCAGTGGAGCGTCTGGCGCGACAAGGGCATGCATCGAGGTTCGACTTGCCGAGACCGCTTTTGAACCGGCCCGGCCTGGATATGAGCTTTGCAGGATTGAAAACAGCGGCGGCGCGAACCGTCGAAGCGGAAGACCTTGATGAGCAAGGAAAAGCCGATCTATGCGCCTCATTTCAAGCGGCGATCGCAGATTGCCTGGCCGAAAAGACACGCCGTGCTTTGGGTGTGTTCAAGTCTCACCAAGAAAGTGATGTCCGCCTCGTGGTGGCCGGGGGCGTCGCCGCCAATCAGAGTATTCGCAACGCCCTTGAGGCCGTCGCCAGCGCAGCTGAGGCGGAGTTTATTGCGCCCCCTTTGCAGCACTGTACAGATAATGCGGCAATGATTGCTCTCGCCGGGGCTGAGCGTCTTGCAGCGGGCCTGGTGCCAGATGACGGACTAGCCTTTTCAGCCCGGCCGCGTTGGCCATTGGATGAAGCGTCTGCCTTGGCAAACCCGACTTATGGTGGTGGAAAACGAGGCGCGAAAGCCTAGAATTTGAAAGCCGACCGCAAACGGATACCCGCTTCGATCTCTTGGTCTTCCCATTGCGCTGTATCATCAAGCTCTTCAGCGCCAATCGACAGTTCACCGCCGACAGAGATTCGAGGCGTGATGCGGAATTCGGCTTCCGCCAGCATTTCTTCCCGAGGAAGAGGTGATTCCTGATCACGAGAGGTCAGATCCAGGCTGAGGCTCCAGCGGTCACCCTTAATCCATGCCAGATTAAAAGTTTGCGACGGCTGGGCTTGCCAGATTGGAGAATTGAGCTGCGCGCTATTGAAGCTGAACTTCTGGAACCAGTCAGGTTCAGCCTGATCGGTTTCAGACATGGTCGGCGCTGGCATTTCAGGCACGTCTTGCTGGGCCATCGCCGGAAGGGCGAGGCCGCACAAAGTCGCGACTGATACCAATAGCAAACGCATTTCTTGTTACTCCTGCGACATAGATAGCAGTGAGATCGGTTAAGAGAACCTTAATTTCCAGTTATCTCTACAATTTTCTGAGACAGTGTGATTTCGACAACAACACCCTGGGACGACCAGTTTTGGTTAATCGTCTCGGTTTTGTCATCAAGATAGCCGATTGCCAGCCGCGCAGACGGGCCGAAATCCTTGGCGGCGCCGATGCGCCAACTTTGCGCTTCCAGCTGCGCCCCGTCGTCTTCTGATTCGCCAAATTCTACTGAAAAATCAGTGTCATATGCGTTTTTATGCAGGCCGGCGCTCCAGGCATTATAAGTGCCCTGCGGCAGTCCATTATCGGACTCCAGCCAGGACGCCCCAAACGTCCAGTCATCCTGCTCGATCCGTGTCCCGGCAGACCATGTTTCGATTTGATCATAAGCCACTGCCAATCCGCGAGGAGACACATCAGCTGACGACCATGCAAGGCCGACATCGAATCGCCAGCCCGATTCGCGCAAACGGCGCGTTCCGTTCAACGCCAGCTCAATCGCATTTTCAGTCTCCAGAGCGATGCCGCCTGTGCCCGCCATAGGCCGGCGATCAAGGCCGTCGGCATTGGCATCTGGCGTATAGCTGACGCCGCCTCTAACGCCCAAAATACGTGGGCTTGCATACGACACTTTCAGGCTCGGACCCGTGAGATCATGTCGTGTGCGGACGGCGCTCAGACCTGTCGGATCCAGCAATGTGCTGTCCAGCCGGGCGTGCGACAGCGCCGAGCGCGTGCCTTCATGAAAGCGCGCACCAACTCCGAGATCCTTACCGACCCGAAGCTCGCCATAACCGCCATCGACTTGCAGATAAGCGGTTTCGAGACGTGTTCGAATGTCACTCGAGTCAATCGGCGCCCCTGCAGACAGACCGGAAAAGGCGCCCACTGGCGCCGCAGCGATAGGGCCGAAACCGCCAATTCCGCCTGGGCGATTTGGATGATCCGCTTGCAGACGCAACGCCCCGCGGGCGCGCACGCGCACGCCATTGTCGAGCACTTTCTCAGTCGTTCCGGTCAAAGACATCTCGCCCAGGACCGGTTCAGTGCTGATCGCTGCGTCAGAATCGCTGACCGGCGTAACGACGATAACGCTCTCAAAACCAAATTCAGTTTCCAGCGGCGCACCGCTCTGTGCAGCAACCATGGGCAACAGGAAAAAGCCCGGCATCAGCAAAGCAAAAACACGTATCGACATGAGCGTCTTTTGATCCTCCCTGGACCTTCAGCATATCAGCACTGGCAGGCTGAGTTTGAGGTGTTATAGAGTCAGTCTATCAACAAGGTCTTGCCAACGGGAAATGACGATATGAAGGCAGTTTCATCCCTCATCGCAGCAACACTTGGCGCGCTTGCGCTCACAGGTTGCGTATTCGGTGGCGGCAATAAAGCCGAAACAAGCGTGGTCGAAGAGATCGCCGGCGGCTCTAACCCATATCTATGGCGGGCAAGTCTCGACACGCTGAGTGCATTGCCTTTGGTCAGCACGGACCCTTTTGGCGGGACAATCATCTATGATTGGAAGTCGTTCGAAGGATCAGCCGACGAGCGTATCAAGGCGACAGTCTATATTCTCGATTCGCGCCTTCGTGCGGATGGCGTCAAAGTCAGCGTCTTCCGCCAGACGAATCAAGACGGCACGTGGGTTGATGCAGACACCGATCCTGAGACCGGCATTCAGCTCGAGAACGCGATTCTCGTACGGGCCCGAAATCTCAAAGCGTCTGAACTCGACTAAGATTTACATGGATGGGGGAGGCGATGGCCTCAAGATATGATCCGCAAACTGCGGAACCCAAATGGCGTGACGCTTGGCAAAAAGCGGAGCTGTTCAAAGCCCTGACGCCGGCGGACGCAGGCGATATGCCCAAAGCATACGTCCTCGAGATGTTCCCGTATCCGTCTGGGCGCCTGCACATGGGGCATGTCCGCAATTATGCCATGGGCGATGTCGTTGCGCGCTATAAGAAAGCGAAAGGTTACAACGTTCTGCACCCGATGGGGTGGGACGCGTTCGGGATGCCTGCCGAGAATGCGGCAATGGAAAAGAACGTCCACCCAGGCGAATGGACCTATCAGAATATCGCCGCGATGAAGGCGCAGTTCGAAAAGCTCGGCCTGTCACTGGACTGGTCCCGCGAGTTCGCAACGTGCGATCCGGACTATTATGGTGAGCAACAACGCCTGTTCCTGAAATTCATGGAAAAAGGCCTCGTCTATCAGAAGAAGGCCAAGGTAAACTGGGACCCGGTCGACAATACGGTGCTCGCCAATGAGCAAGTGATCGATGGCAAAGGCTGGCGCTCGGGCGCCGAAGTTGAACAGCGCGAACTGGTACAATGGTTTTTCCGCATCACCGATTATGCCGAGGACTTGCTCACCGAGGTTCAGAAACTTGACCGCTGGCCGGACAAAGTCAGGACCATGCAAGCCAATTGGATTGGCCGGTCTGAAGGTCTTCAAATGCGATTTGAATGGGCAGGCGCTGCGCCGGAGAGCCATTCGAATGGGATTGAAATTTTCACCACGCGCCCGGACACTCTATATGGGGCAAGCTTCATTGCGCTGTCGCCGGATCATCCTTTAACCATCGAGATGGCTGCGGATAATGCGGATCTGGAGGTATTTCGCGCCGAATGCGCAAAAGTCGGAACGTCCGAAGCGGATATCGAGAAAGCCCCAAAAATGGGCTTTAATACGGGGCTTCTGGTCAAGCATCCCTTCCTCGAAGGGCAGACACTGCCTGTCTATATCGCGAACTTTGTCCTGATGGGGTATGGCACCGGCGCGATTTTCGCGTGTCCGGCGCATGATCAACGCGACTTTGATTTCGCGCGCAAATATGACTTGCCGATCCTGCCCGTCGTGAAGCCGTCAGATAAGGAAACAGCCTCTGCGGCCTGGGTCACGTCTGGCCAAGGCGCAGACATGGACGCTGCTTATACAGGCCCTGGTTCGATTATGAATTCCGGCTTTCTGGATGGCAAAGAGATCACTGACGCCAAGTCTTTGGCAATTGGCCAAATCGAAGACATGGAGCTTGGCCAAGGCACCGTAAATTATCGCCTGCGTGATTGGGGCGTCTCGCGCCAGCGCTATTGGGGCTGTCCGATCCCGGTCATTCATTGTGGTGATTGCGGGATTGTTCCAGTGCCGGTTGTAGATCTGCCTGTGAAGCTTCCGGACGATGTCAGTTTTGACAAACCCGGCAACCCATTGCTGCATCACGCGACCTGGAAAGATGTCGACTGTCCAAAGTGCGGAAAAGCGGCGCAACGCGAAACAGACACGCTTGATACATTCAATGATTCGAGCTGGTATTTCGCCCGGTTCGCCAGTGTTGATGACCCTGCAGAGCGTGCTTACTGGCTGCCAGTAGACCAATATGTCGGCGGGGTTGAACATGCCGTGTTGCACTTGCTCTATGCGCGCTTTTTCATGCGCGCGATGCGAGATGTTGGCGAAGTAGATCTGCCCAGCGGCGAGCCATTTGCTGGCTTGTTCACGCAAGGCATGGTCACGCACGAGACCTATAAAACCGACGATGAGCGCTGGATCACGCCCGACGAAGTCGAAGACCGCAATGGCGGGCTTTTCGAAATCGGAACGCAGCACGCAGTAACAGTCGGTGCGATTGAGAAAATGTCCAAGTCGAAGAAGAATGTCGTCGACCCGGACAACATCATTTCAACGTTCGGCGCCGACACCGCCCGCTGGTTTGTGCTGTCCGACAGTCCGCCTGAACGGGATGTCGAGTGGACCCAATCCGGCGCTGAAGGCGCGGGACGGTTTGTCCAGCGTGTCTGGAGCGTGTTTAACGCTCTGAGCGATGCGCCGCGCGACAGGCAGCAAAGCGACAGCGATGCGGCCACGGCACTGCGACGCTCAACGCACAAAGCTGCGCACGCTGTTGATAAGGCCATTGAAGAGTTTCGTTTCAACTCTGCGATCGCGACGATCCATGAATGGGTCAGCACATTGAAAAAAGCTGAGCAAGGCGGCGAAGAGCTGCTTCATGCTCGCATCGAGGGCGCAGCGATGCTGGCGCGTTGTCTGACCCCGTTTATGCCGCATCTGGCGGAGGAATGCTGGGACATGATGGGCGGCGAAGGGCTTTGTTCCGCTGCCGCCTGGCCGGAAGCCGATAAAAGCCTGTTGGTCGAAGACACGGTCACCATGCCGATCCAGGTCAATGGCAAACGCCGCGCTGAAATCACAGTCTCGAAGAGTGCGAGCAAGGATGACATTGAAGCCACAGCGCTCGCAGAACCGGGTCTGCAAAGCTTTGTTGAAGGCAAACCAATCAAGAAAGTGATTGTCGTTCCGGGCCGGATCGTCAATATCGTTGTGTGATGAGACAGCTTGCTATCGCCTTCCTCGCCCTGACCCTCACTGCTTGTGGGTTCACGCCGCTTTATGCAGGAGGCGGCAATGCGGGCAATATCAATATTGAAACCATTGAAGGACGGGCCGGGCATGCGCTTCGTAAAGCGCTTACTCAGGAACTCGCGCCGGGCTTGCCGGGTCTGGATGGACCTGCCATCCTGAATATCGTTCTCAATGAGAATATTGGACGGTTGGCGCTGCAGCCGGACGAGGCTGCGACGCGGACCGATATTATTGTCAGCGCCCAGTACGTCCTGGCCTTCGAAGGCGACGCCCTGTCAGGCACGAGCGCCGCGGAAACCAGCTTCCTGGTGCCGGATGCGCCGTTCTCTGACATCACCGCGCAAATCGATGCTACGGATCGAGCGATGCTTATCCTGGCGCGGCGCATCGCCGATGATTTGCGCATCAAAATGGCGAATGCCGAATGAAGTTTCAGGGCAATAGCGCTGAACGTTTTGCCAGAAAGCCTGATCCTGCCTGCCCGTTCGCACTGATTTTTGGCGAGGATGAAGGCGTTGTGGCTGACCAGGCCAATGCGTTGATTAAAGCCTGGGAAAAAACCACGCCAAGCACAGTTCTGACGCTCGACGAAGATGATGTGAAACGCGAGCCAAGCCGGTTATTCGACGCCCTGGAGGCAGTATCCTTGCTCGGCGAAGGCACGATCATCCGCATTCGCACCAAGGGCGAGAAGTTGTTCGCGATCATCAAAGACGTTCTGGCTTTACCGTCAGAGCGCGTCGCGGCGAAGCTGGTTTTGCAGAATGGCAGTCTGAACACACGATCCAAACTGCGCACGGCATTTGAAGCCGCGCCAAACGCTGCGGCGCTGCATCTTTTCTCGGATACAGCATCGGATATGTCCGAACTGGTGCGGGGGTTTTTGCAATCGCGCGATGTTGAGATTGATACAGATGCCATGTCGGTCTTCGTTGGCGGCTTGCCTGGGCATCGCAGCCTGGCAAATGCCGAAATGGAGAAACTGGCCGTCTATGCACATGGCTTAGACCGCCCCGTGAGCGTTTCTGATGTGCGGTCACTGTGTGAGACAAATGCCGATGAAAGCGCCAGAAGCGCCGTTCTGATGGCGTTGAGCGGTGAAGCTGAAGCGGCGCAAGCGGAAATGGATAGGGTGCTTGATACGGGCCTGTCACCCATCAGTTTTGTGCGTCTATTCGAAATGGAAGCCAGCCGTATGCTGGAGGCTCAAGCCCTTCAAGGGGAGGGTGGATCAGGCAATGTGGGCATGAAACTGAAGCCGCCGGTCTGGAAGTCAGATTGGCCTGCCTTTCAGGCGCGGTTGAAGAAATGGCCAACGCCGCGATTGATCCGGCTGGTTGAGCGCCTGCATGATCTGGAATTGATGGCAAAATCACCCGGCGGCGCAGGCCTTGCCGAACCGGCGACACGAGAGCTTTTCATTACGCTTTACAAAGTTGCAGCGTCTGCGCGCTGATGTGTTCACGAATGAATGACTGGAAGTTTCGCGAGACCTTTGTCATGGAGGCTGGGGAGGCGTTCAACCATGTTTTCTTTTAGACCCCTTTTTCTGATTGTCGTGCTGGCGCAATTTCTGGTGCCGCTGCTGCCAAATTTCGGCATCGGCATGGCAATTGGTGACCGGGCTGTCGCAGAGGGCATCCTGCCCGAATTGCCGACAGGCGTGTTCTTTTCGATCTGGGGTGTGATTTTTCTGGGGCTGACTCTGACAGCAATCCAGCATTGGCGAGCCCCAAGCTATACCAGTGAACGCATCGCGCCGCCGCTGACCCTGGCGGCGTTCGGAAATCTGATCTGGATGCTGAGCGCTCAAAGCCTCGGCTTGGTCTGGCTGGATCTGTTGCTGCTTTTACCTATCGCGTTCTTTACTTGGGAAGCGGCCTACAGGTTGGACCAGTCCGGAGACTATGACGGTACGCCGCGCAGCATTCTGCACGGCCTGACAGTCGGTTTGTTCGCGGGCTGGTTGACCGTTGCGGTCTCGATCAGTGTGCCAGACGTCACACGCTGGTTATTGGCGCAGGGCGTCAGCGACGCTGTTTGGCAATCGCTTTGGCTGACGCTTGTTCCTGCGTCGCTCTTGGCCCTCGCCTTTGCCAATTATGTCAGCCGCAATGGCTGGTATTTCGTAGCGCTCGCTTGGGGATTGCTTGGCGTGGTCGTGAATAATTGGGCGCGGCTCGAAACCCACGCGCTTGCCATCGCTGCGGCTGTAATCGGGCTGTATATCTTGCTGCGCCGGATAAGATTTGGCGCCAGCGGCAGCTATCCTGCGAAAGCCTGAGATTGCGCGTTCAGCGTTTCAATCAGATTGGCTTCAATCGTTCCCGATGTCGGCAAACCATTATCGGCCTGGAATGCGCGGATTGCGGTGCGGGTTCCGGCGCCGGCTAAGCCGTCCGCGGGGCCAGCGTCGTAGCCAAGGCCATTCAGCACTTCTTGTACCGCTTTAACCTGGGCGCGGCTGGCCTGGGTCCAGTCCTGGGGCCCGAAATTACCGTTTGCTGCAGCATTTGGCGTTGCCTTGACCCAGGTTGACGCCCGTCTTTGAGCCTGTTGTGCCTGGTCCAGCGGCAGCGCATCGCGCAAGGTTGCAACATTGCCCGGTGCGCTTGCATCACCATTCGCAGCGGCAATTTCATACCAATACAAGGCTTCGGTCTGGCTCGGTGAGATACCGAGACCATTCTCGTAAAGCAGGGCCAGATTATACTGGCTATCCACGACGCCAAAATCGGCGGCCTTCTTAGACCACTCGGCCGCTGCAGCGTATGATTGTGCGCCGCCTTCACCGTCAGCATAGAAAACTGCCAGGTCGTGCATCGCTTTGATGTTTCCGCCATTTGCCGCACGCTCTGTCCAGGCGCGGGCTTCTGCAAAGTCGCGTGGGACGCCGATACCGCGTTCATGCAGTTTCGCCATGCGATATTGTGCAGCTGGCAGGCCTTTTTCTGCGGCCTGACTGATCAGGTCAGCGGCGGCGGCAAAGTCCTGAGCTTCCAGACGTTCTAGGCCAAGTTGGAATTGCGCGACTGGGTTGCCGTTGCTCACAGCCTGTTCGATGGTCATGGAAGCTGGAATGATCGGCAGCACGACGGGTGCCGCGATTTCGGCAATTGGCGGCGCTTCGGCAGGTTGCGCCTCAATCACCCCTGCGACGCTGCCTTCGTCTTCGAACAGCGTTTCGTCCAGCGTCTCAGACGCGGGTTGTTCAAACTCGACACCGACAAGGCTCGGTTCTGTCGGGGCTTCGATTCCCGCCTCTGCGAGCGTGGTTTTGGTCTCAACCGCTGGCGCGTTGGATTCCGTGAACGGGATCTTGCCGCGTAAGGCGACCCATGCGCCGGCCCCTGCCGCAGTGAGGGCAAATACAGATGCCGCTGCGATGATCGGGAATTTGCTAGGGCTGCTTGGTTTAACTGTGACGGAGGCTGCTGAGCGTCGACCGCGGCGTGATTTTGCCTCTGCTTTCGAGTCCGACGCAGCTGCGATTGCGGCATCGCGCGCGCGAGTTAGATAGTCATCGGGAGCGTCATCGTTCGGGTCGAACTCGTCAAGATGTTCGGTATCTTCTGCGACCAGGTCCTCGGTATTGTGCGCCAAATCGACATCGTCAAAGGTTGGCAGCAGGTCAATGGCTTCTTCGGACGTTTCTTCAGACGAGAAAATGTCGGAATCGCGCGCTTCTTCCTGCGACTCATCCCAGCTGCCAAGTTCGGCCAGCGGGTCATCCGTATTTGGCGATTCTTCATCAAAGAACACGTCAGATTGATCCGCGTTATCCGCAGCTTCTGGCGCATAGTCATGATCTGTTTCAGGCGCGGCATCAGGCTCGGCCCATGCGTCATCCAGAGATATTGTATCAGGTTCTGCGCTGTGGGCGTCGCCGGGCTGATCGTCAAAATCCGGCAAGCCTGCAATGAAATCAGTTTGTTCAGCGTCAGCCTCGGCAGCTTCAGATTCCAGGGCGGCGATAGAGTCTGCAAAATGTTCGGTCTCGATCGGATCTGGGTCTGGCTCGGGTGCCGCCTCGAGCACAGGTTCCGGCTCTGGAGTTGGTGCAGGGTCTATTTCGATCGGTGATCTGTCGACCTCCATGGCCGGCATGTCAGGCAGGGCGGCGGCGGCCGGCTCCGCCAGTGGCGGTGCATTGAAATCTTCCAGCGCTTCTAGACGCGACGCCAGAGAGACGATCGCTCGTTGCACCGGCGAAACCGCTGTTGCTGTTTGACTCTGCATATCCGTTAGACGCTCTGAAATGTTCGACAGGGCGTCGGATAGACGGGCTTCCTGCCGCGATTCCGAGCCAGCAACTTGTTCAGCCAGTTGACGCTGGCTTTGCTCCTGACGCGCCTGGACGTGTTTGATCGCCGTGGCCACCTGCTCACCGACTTGCTCAATGGCGCCAGCGCTGCGGCGTTCGCTGTCCGCGATACGTTGATTCATCGTTTCTGACAGTCCAACAACTTGCTCGCCGACTTTTTCGATGGCGCTGGCGCTGCGGTTTTCGCTTTCTTCAACATGGCGAACCAGCGTTTCTGAAAGATGGCTCAACTGACCGTCAACGCCGTCCAGTCTGGCACCTATATCCGTCGACTCGAGGGCGTTTACGCGTGTTTCCAGCGCGCCCATCAATTCCGGATTATTGCCGGATGCGGCGCGCTCAATTTCATCGGCCAAATGACGACGTGATTCATCAACACTGACGCGCAGGTCTTTTGCGAGCGCGTCAAAGCGCTGCTCCAATTCGTGGCGCAGCGCATTGGCCTTTTCAGGATTTGCGTCTTCGGCAACCCGATTAATCCGTTGGTCGAGGCTGGCAAATGTGCCTTCCAGCGCTTGCAGCGCCGTGTCTGTGGTTTGTTCGGCGCGGTTGAGGCGTTCCTGGACGCGCAGCAAAGTGCCTTCCATGGAAGAAATCGCACCGGAGACATCGCCTTCAACGGTTTTCATGCGCGCCGTGACATCATCTACATTTGCGAGCTTGGTCGCGACAGAAGATTCGATGTTCGAAACACGTTCAGACAGGTGACGTGATGTGCCTTCGGCGCGAAGCTCGGCTTGCTCGACAGCCTTTTCCACGCGTTGGGCGGCTTCGGCCAAAGTGGACTCTACTTTGATCTCAACGCCTTCAACCCGGTCATTCAATTCACCAAATCCAGCTTCGACCCGGCCTTTCATGGCCATGGAGTCGTCCTGGTTCAGACGGCCTTCTTCATAGACATGCGTTGCAAGCTTCCCAAGCGCGTCTTCCAGCGCTTTCATCGCTTCCAGACTGCGGCGGCCGCTTTCATCAGCTTCCAAGGCGCCGACTTTATCGTGCAGCATTTCATGCGTTTCGCGCAGTTCGTCGACCATACGCTCGACTTCTGCAGTCATAGCCGAGGTTGAGTTTTCAGAGCTTTCGAGACGTGCCAGCAAGCCGAGAACCGATTGGTCGATACCCGTGATGGCTAGAGTGGAGCGAGCTTCAACGGCTTCAATGCGTTGCGCCAGACCGTCCAGGGCATGGGGGCGGCTTGGCTCGGAAAACGCACTGGTGAGCGGAGACTCTTGATAGCGACCCATATCGCGCGGGCCCGCTTCGCTGTGACCATCCAGCAGCAAATTGTTGATATAATCGCCTAGCGTTATGCCTTTAAGGCGGGCTTTTTCTTTGGCGATTGCACGGGCGCGATCGTCCACCCCTTTAACGCTCCAAGACCCATACTGGCTCATGCCCGGTACTCCGACTTCAGGCGCGTTTGATTCGAAAAACGCACCAATTTACCCATTTCTGGTAGTGAAATGAAGCGATCGCCCTTAATTCCGGGTTAAAAAGGTAAACAGATCAGCTTTAATTCGTAAGGTTTGTTCATATCCGGAATCTGAAGAGTCAAAGCTGACGTTGACGTTCGCGTAAACACGAGGCATAGTTACAGGCATGCCAGATACCGTAACTTCTCTTTCTATCGCTGACTCTCGCACCTATTCCATATCGGAACTTGCCCGAGAGTTTGGAATCACCCCTCGCGCACTGCGCTTCTATGAAGACAAAGACATGTTGCATCCGGCTCGGGATGGCATGACGCGTGTCTACTCTCATCGCGACCGCGGTCGCGTGAAGATCATCGTGCGCTTGAAACGGCTCGGTTTGCCGCTCGCAGATATTCGCGAAATCCTCGACCTGTATGGGCTCGAAGATGGCCAACGCGCCCAGATGCGTATGTCGCTGGTCAAGTTCCAGAACCAGATCAAGGAACTGGAAAGCCAACGCGAAGACATCGAAATGGCGCTGCAAGAGCTGCACAATGGAATTGAGTGGCTGGAAGGCCAGCTCGACAAGATTGGCCCCGGCGAAGAAGAGGCGCAAAACCTCAAAGCTTATGACGCGGTTGCGCGTCGCCAGCTCGACGAAGCCTAAATGATTACAGTTCGACCGTTAAGAGTTGAATGACCTTTCCAGACCGTGGCGCTACACCAAGCGTCACGGTTTTAATACATAATATCACTGAGGGAAAACCAGATGCCACGTTATGATGCACCTGTTCGCGATATGCAGTTCATCTTGCACGATGTTCTATCCATCCAGAATTATTCCAACCTGCCAGGGTTCGAAGATGCGACGCCAGATCTGGTCGACGCTATTCTCGAAGAATCCGGCAAGTTCGCAAAAGAAGTTCTGTTTCCGCTGAACAAGATTGGCGACCAGCAAGGCTGCGTGCGCAATGCTGATGCCAGCGTGAAAACGCCCGACGGTTTCAAAGAAGCGTATCAGCAAATGGTCGACAATGGCTGGCTGTTGCTCGGCAAGTCGCCTGAAATGGGCGGACAAGGCCTGCCTTATGTCGTCAACATGGCGGCCAATGAGATGAACTCATCTGCGAACATGGCGTTTGCAATGTATCCCGGCCTGACTTCTGGCGCGTTTGAGGCCCTGATGGCTGGCGGCTCTGACGAGCAGCGCGCCATGTACGGACCGAATATGGCGTCCGGCAAATGGGCCGGCACGATGAACCTGACTGAGCCGCAATGCGGCACCGATCTCGGGTTGATCAAAACCAAAGCCGTCCCACAGCCCGACGGATCGTATAAAATCACGGGCCAGAAAATCTGGATCTCCGGCGGTGAGCAGGACCTGACAGAGAATATCATCCACCTCGTACTGGCGCGCATAGAAGGTGCGCCTGAGGGGATCAAAGGCATCTCGCTTTTTGTTGTGCCGAAATTCATCGTCAATGAAGATGGCACGCCGGGCGAACGCAATGCGGCGTCATGCGGCGGCCTGGAAGAGAAAATGGGCATTCACGGCAATGCCACATGCGTGATGAATTATGACGGTGCGACGGGCTGGCTGGTCGGCGAAGAGCATAAAGGCATGCGCACCATGTTCGTGATGATGAATGAAGCACGCCTCGGCGTCGGCATGCAGGGCCTCGCGCAAGCAGAAGTCGCGTATCAGAATGCAGTTGATTTTGCCAATGACCGTCTGCAAGGGCGGTCCCTGAAAGGCACGCAGGCGCCGGACAAACCTGCCGATCCGGTTATTGTACATCCCGATGTCCGCCGAATGCTGATGGATCAGAAAGCCTTTATCGAGGGCGCCCGGGCGTTCACATACTGGACGGCGCTATATGGCGACCTGCACCACAAGTCACCGGATGAGAAAGTGCGTGAGAAGGCCAGCGATTACATGGCGCTTATGACGCCCGTCTTGAAGGCCTTCCTGACCGATCGCGGTTTCAAAATGGCCAATGAGGCGTTGCAAATTCACGGTGGCTCTGGGTTTACCCAGGAATGGGGGCTGGAACAATTTGTGCGCGATTGCCGGATCACCTTGATCTATGAAGGCACGAACGGCATTCAGGCGCTCGACCTGGTTGGCCGAAAACTGGCGTCAAATGGCGGCCGCGCCGTGTTCAGTTTCTTCGCTGAAATGGATGATTTTATTGGCACGCATGAAGGCAATGCCGAGCTCGAGCCTTTCATTGAAGGTCTGAAGACAGCCAAAGCGCAGCTGCAGGACGGCACAACCTGGCTGATGCAGAATGGCATGAGTGACTTTAACAATGCCGGTGCAGCGTCTGCGGATTACTTGCAGCTGTTCGGTCTCACCGCGCTGACTTATATGTGGTCGCTCATGGCGAAAGTGGCGCTCGAGAAGAAGGGCGACGATCCGTTCTTCGACGATAAGATCACCACGGGTAAGTATTATATCTCTCGCGTTTTGCCAGAAGCCTCGTCTCATCTGGCGAAGCTGAAAACAGGGGCCGACCTGATGATGGCTCTGCCAGCAGACCGGTTCTAAGATTGGAATCCGTGCCGGGGCGGTCCGTTCGCATGAGTGGACTGCCCCAGCCTGACATCTTCTCGTTACGTCACGACTGGTCAAAACCCGATTGATCGCCTATGTTGACGTGAACGTAAACGTCACAATCATTATCCTGGAGTATCTTTATGTCCGATGTCCTCAATGTCCCTCCATCACAGTGGCGTCAGGATGAAGAAATCAAGATCTTTAGCGATGCCGTGGCGCAATTCTTCGACAAGGAATTGAAGCCGCATGTTGAAGGCTGGCGCGAAGTCGGCGCTGTCCCGCGGGATATCTGGTACAAAGCTGCAGAGCAGGGCCTCTTACTGGTTTCCGCGCCCGAGGAATATGGCGGTGCGGGCGGTGACTTTCGCCACGATGCGGTGATTATCGAACAGCTCGAACTACAAGGCATAGCCGGGTTCGGCATCGGTTTACACAATGCCATCGTTGCGCCCTACATCATCCATTACGGCACAGAAGACCAAAAACAGCGTCTCTTGCCGAAGCTGGCATCTGGCGAACTGGTTTGTGCCATCGCCATGACAGAGCCGGGCACCGGGTCAGATCTGCAAGCGATCAAGACCACAGCGACCAAGGATGGCAATGGCTATGTGATCAACGGCTCCAAGACCTTCATCACCAATGGCCAGACCGCCAATCTGGTTCTTGTCTGCGCTAAGACAGATCCAACCAAAGGCGCCAAGGGTATTTCGATCATGCTGGTCGAAACCGACGAAGTTGATGGCTTTGAACGCGGCCGCAATCTCAAGAAAATCGGCCAGCCTGCTGCTGATACGTCAGAACTGTTTTTCAATGATGTAAAAGTTCCGGCATCAGCGTTGCTCGGCGAAGAAGAAGGCAAGGGCTTCATCCAGCTGATGCAGCAACTCCCGCAGGAACGCCACATTATCGGCATTCAGGGCATTGGCATGATTGAACGCGCGATCAAGGAAACCGTCGCCTATGTGAAGCAGCGCAAAGCGTTTGGCGGCACAATCATGGATTTCCAGAACACTCAGTTCAAGCTCGCCGAATGCAAAACTGAAGCGACAGTTGCGAAGGTCTTTGCCGAACATTGTACTGAGTTATTGCTGAAAGGCGAGCTTGATGCGGCAACCGCGTCGATGTCGAAATACTGGATCTCGGATCTGCAATGCAAGATCATTGACGAATGCCTGCAGCTGCATGGTGGCTGGGGCTATATGGATGAGTATCCAATCGGCCAGATGTATCAGGATGCCCGCGTCCAGCGCATCTATGGCGGCGCCAATGAAGTGATGAAAATGCTGATTGCGAGGACGCTGTAAGCTTGCCCGATAGCCATCTCCTCACCGATATATTTCCAAAGCCCGCCGAGAGCTCCAAGTCTCTCGGATTTGAGCTGGTCTCGCTCGATATGAGCAAGATGGAAACCCGGGTGCGGTTCGACGGCAAGACGGTATTCACCAATCCAGCCGGCTATATTCAAGGCGGCTATCTCTCGGCCATGCTGGACGACACAATCGGCATGCTCGCGACCGTCAAGACCGGCACGCGGGCCTTTCCATCGACAATAGATCTGCACACGACCTTTTTACGACCCGTGAGAGTCGGCGCGATTGAAGTCGCCGCCCGCCTTCGCAATATTGGCCGACAAGTGATCTTCGCCGAAGCCGACCTTTATGACTCGCGCGGCAAGGAAGCTGCTCGAGCCAGAGCCTCGCTCGCCATCAATCCCATGAAGGCGCCCGCAACATGACGAACCATTTTGAAGTTACGAACAGGAGAAACCTCCCATGACTGAAGCCTATATTTATGACGCAGTGCGAACCCCGCGCGGCAAAGGCAAAAAATCCGGCAGCTTGCACGAAATCACCGCGCTCGACCTGTCTTCGCAAACCTTGAAAGCGATCCGCGATCGCAATGATCTCGACACCAAATATGTCGATGATGTCGTGCTTGGCTGTGTCTCGCCGGTCGGTGAGCAAGGCGGCGACATTGCTCGTATCGCGGTTCTGAACGCAGATTACGCTGAGACGACCGCTGGTGTTCAAGTCGACCGCTTCTGCGCCTCAGGCCTGGAAGCTTGTAATATGGCAGCCGCGAAAGTCATGACCGGCGAAGCCGACATGGCCATCGGCGGCGGCATTGAAAGCATGAGTCGCGTGCCAATGGGCGCGGCTGGTGGGGCTTGGTCTTCTGACCCGCAAATTGCGTTGAAATCCTATTTCTCACCGCAAGGCGTCGGCGCGGATACAATCGCCACCAAGTGGGGCTTCTCCCGCGATGATGTTGATGCTTATGCGGTTGAGTCTCAGCAGCGTGCCGCACGGGCCTGGGAAGAAGGCCGGTTCTCGAAATCAATCGTTGCCGTCAAAGATCAGATGGGCGGCACCCGCCTAGACCATGACGAACACATGCGCCCGCAAGCGGACATGCAGTCGCTCGCCGCGCTGAACCCGTCTTTCGCCGGCATGGGCGCGATGGGCTTTGATGAAGTCATCAAGCAGCGCTATCCGGAACTGGAAGCGATCAATCACGTCCACCATGCGGGTAACTCGTCGGGTATCGTGGATGGCGCGTCTGCGGTTCTTTTCGGGTCGAAAGAAATGGGCGAGCGTCTTGGCCTTAAGCCACGCGCCCGCGTCAAGCAAATGGCGTCGATCGGATCCGAGCCAGGCATCATGCTGACCGGCCCGACAGATGTGACCCTGAAAGCTTTGAAAAAAGCTGGTATGGATGTTGGCGATATTGACCTCTATGAGCTCAATGAAGCGTTCGCGTCAGTTCCGATGTTGATGATGCACTTGCTCGGCATTTCGCATGACAAGATGAACGTCAATGGCGGCGCGATTGCGATGGGCCACCCGCTCGGCGCAACAGGCGGCATGCTGCTCGGAACCATGGTCGACGAACTTGAGCGTGCTGACAAAGAGACCGCTCTGGTCACGCTTTGTGTTGGTGCGGGCATGGGCACCGCGACGATTATTGAGCGCGTTTAGAGCATGAAGAAACAATCAGCTCTTCCCATAGGCATTGGCGTCGGCGTTGCAATTGGTGCCGGGGTCGGGGCCGCGACAGGAGACCTCGCCATCTGGCTTCCGATTGGTATTTCAATCGGTGCTGCGCTTGGCGTCGTGTTTATGTCGGCAGGGGCTGATTTCGAAGAAGACAACACAGACGAGGGCCACGAGCCCCGCAAGGATTAAGTAAAATGAACCTCGAAACATTCTCTTTCGATATTGACGCTGACGGGATCGCGCACGCTGTATTTGACGTGCCAGGCCGCAGCATGAACACGCTGACCGGAAAGGCCATCGCGGACATTATCGCGATCACCAAGGAAGTTGGCGAGAATGACAAGATCACGGGTCTGGTTATCTCATCTGGCAAGCCGTCCGGCTTTTGCGCCGGGGCAGACCTTGGCGAAATGAACGAAAGTGCTGGCGGCGGCAAACCGGAAGCGGAAATGTCTGAAGCCGAGCTAAAAGCCAAACAATTCGAGCGTGGCTTTGCCCTCAACAAGACTCTGCGCGAACTTGAAACCTGCGGTAAGCCAATTGCTGTCGCGCTGAACGGTCTGGCGCTTGGCGGCGGCCTCGAAGTGGCACTGGCCGGGCATTACCGTGTCGCCGCGAACGATAATCCAAAGCTGCAATTCGGCTTGCCAGAAGCCAAGATTGGTCTGCTCCCCGGCGCCGGCGGAACCCAGCGCCTGCCGCGTCTGATCGGTGTGCAGGAAGCCCTGCCAATGATCTTGCAAGGCACCAGCATCAAAGCCGACAAGGCCCACAAAATGGGTGTCGTGAATGAGCTCGCGGCGTCTTCGGATACTGTTGCCAAGTGTAAGGAATGGATCAAAGCCAATCCTGATGCGAAAGCGCCTTGGGATGAAAAAGGCTTCAAGATGCCAGGCGGTGTGGTCCACCGCGCGCCGGGCGCTGGCCAGGTTGCAACCATGTCCAACGCGATGCTCGCAGCAAAGACTTATGGCAATTATCCTGCACAGAAAAACATCCTGTCTTGCGTCTATGAGGGTACGCAAGTGCCGATCGATGCCGCGCTGCGGATTGAGACGCGTTACTTCATAAACACCCAGCAACGCCCGGAAGCGAAAGCGATGATCCGCTCGCTCTTCCTGTCGATGCAGGAATTGTCCAAAGGCGGAAACCGCCCTGCGGGCTATCCAAAGACCGAGTTCAAAAAGATCGCCGTTATTGGCGCCGGTCTGATGGGGGCGGGCATTGCTTATGTGCAAGCCAAAGCCGGTATCCCGACCGTTCTCGTCGATGTCTCGATGGAGAATGCTGAAAAGGGTAAGGACTATTCGCGCCGCCTGGTTGAGAAAGCCGTATCGCGCGGCAAGTCGAGCCAGGAAAAAGGTGACGCCTTGCTCGACCTGATCACCACGACGGATAATTATGACGACGTCAAAGGCGCCGATCTGGTGGTCGAAGCTGTGTTCGAGAATCCAGAGCTGAAGGCCAAAATCACCAAGATGGCCGAAGACGTGATCAGCGCTGATGCGGTGTTTGGATCCAACACATCGACTCTGCCGATTACTGGTCTGGCCGAAGCGTCTCAGCGTCCTGAGAACTTCATCGGTATCCACTTCTTCTCACCGGTTGAGCGGATGGGTCTGGTTGAGATCATCACAGGTGAAAAGACCAGCGAAGAAACCCTCGCCAAGTCTGTCGATTATGTCCTCGCGATCCGCAAGACGCCGATCGTCGTCAATGATAGCCGCGGCTTCTACACTTCGCGCTGCTTCGGGACCTATACTCAGGAAGGCATGGCAATGCTGGCCGAAGGCATCAAGCCTGCGATTATTGAAAATGTCGGGCGTCAGTCTGGTATGCCAATGGGCGCACTGGAAGTATCTGACTCGGTTGGCCTCGACACCGCCCTGAAAGTCGGACGCCAAATGGCGCAAGCCGCCGGCATTGATTATAATGCCAATGAGCTTGGTCAGATGATGGCCTGGCTGGTTGAAGATCAGGGCCGGGTTGGTCGCAAAGCTGGCAAAGGCTTCTATGACTATAATGAAAAGGGCAAACCCGCCCGCCTGTGGCCCGACCTGAACAGCCGCATCGATGTCACAGTCGATGAATGCCCACCAGAGCTGAAAAAGCACCTGACCAATCGCTTCCTGGTGCGCCAGGCGGTCGAAGTTGCGCGCTGCTTTGAAGAAGGCGTCATCACGGATGCCCGCGACGCGGATATCGGCTCAATCCTGGCCTGGGGCTTTGCGCCTTATACAGGGGGCTGCGCTTCCTACATGGATCTGATCTGGGGCATTCCGGAATTCGTCGCCGAAGCCGACGCACTGGCTGAGAAGTATGGCGACCGGTTCAAAGTCCCGCAGCTGCTGCGTGACATGGCCGCGAATGGCGAGACGTTCTACTCGCGCTTCCCTCCGGGCGGTGTAAAAGCGAAAGCCGCAGCCTAAGGCCGCGGCTTCCCAGAACTAAAAAGAAAGGCCGGAGCGTTCTGCTCCGGCCTTTTTTAATCAGGCGCCGTCTTCGACAATCGGCGTGAGAAGGATCTCTACGCGTCTATTGGCAACACGGCCTGCCTGAGTAGAGTTGTCAGCGATCGGCTGGCTTTCGCCCATTCCAATCGCTCGCATCCGAACCGATTGTACCCCGCTATTCGCGAGATAGGACTGCACCGATGTGGCCCGGCGCTCGGAAAGGTCCTGATTATAATCATCCGGACCGTCAGAGCTGGCATGACCAACGACATCAACCGCTGTTTTCGGATACTCGATCAGCGTTGTGCTGACTTCATCGAGCGGGCCATAGAAGCCGCCCTGGATCGCAGCGCTGTTCACGTCGAACGTAATGCCAGATGGCATGGTCAACGCAATCTGATCACCGACGCGTTGAACTTCGATACCTGTTCCTTCGGTTTGACGACGCAATTCTTCTTCCTGTTTGTCCATATAGACGCCAACAGCCGCGCCGCCGAGGGCGCCAATAGCCGCCCCGATTGCAGCGTTTCTCTTATCGTCACCGCCAGCCATCATGCCGACGCCAGCGCCAATAATTGCACCGCCTGCAGCTGTGCCGAGGGTTCGGTTTGAAACATTCTGACAGCCCGCCAAAAGCGCAGCTGCTGCAAGAACAGTAAGGGTGGTTTTCATGTTTAGCTCCCCAGTTATGTGGCTAGAACGCCACCAGTTGTTGATTTCGCCAAGTGAATTAAAAGCAATCCGATTGGGAGTCGGCGTATCGCGATTCTTGACGCGAACTTTCCACATAGAAGTCAGGGCTTTATCCTTTTCACAAAATCCTGTGGAAAATTTCGGGCATTGGCTGAACTTTAGCGACACCAAACTGAACCAAACGCAACTGAACAATAGGCAACGAAAACAGGCGCAAATGCCTTGATTCAGCCCTGTTTTTGTTGCCTCGAAGCGTATATGTGAAAGCCTGAAAGAGGAGCACTCTTATGGTTATGGCTGTGGTTTCAACATTCGCACTTGTTCTGGCCTTTGGTCCGCAATTGCACATCAATTTACAAGCGTTGACCGAGGTCCCCGCAACAGAGACGATGACGGACGAGGCCCCGCGTGCCGTTACTCTGCCATCTTTGCCAAGTGAGACACCTGTTGCGGATCAGCCGATTGAGACCGTCGAAGAAACGGTCATCACGCCCACTGAGATCGCGGTGCCCGAATCGGAGCCCGTTCAGGCCGAGGCCGAGGCCGAGGATCCGAGCTTGCTGCAAAGTGTTGAACCCGAGCCAGCTAATACCGAAACCGTGAGTGACCCTGCGGCTGAAGCCGTGCGCGCGAATAATGGCGAAGTCCCGGAATCGGAGTGGTCGGCTATTCTTCGCGATGCCAGCGCAGCCTTGGCGGCGGCAAAGACTGCGCGCGGCAATTTCATCCAGACCAATGCCGATGGCAGCACGATGACCGGTACGTTTGCGCTCAATCGCCCCGGGCGGATGCGATTTGACTATGACGATCCGACACCGGTTCTGATTGTCTCTGACGGCACCACAGTTGCGATTGAAGACAGCGAGCTGGACACGGTTGATCGCGGCCCGATCGGCGCAACGCCTTTGGGGATTATTCTCTCCACGCAGCTCGATGTCGAAAAGGATGTCGATGTGCTGAGCGTGTTACAAAATGATCAGCGTATTGGCGTTCGGGTCAGCGATGCCAAGGGCGAGCTGGAAGGCACAATGACAATGGTCTTTGACAAGACGAGCTATGCCTTAATGGGTTGGCTGACAGTCGATGCCAATTTGCAAACGACGGTCGTCGATTTGACCGATGTCGAAACCAATGTCCGTATCGATCCACGTCTTTTCCGTCTTAATGAAGACGACGAAGAAGAAGACGCGCGCTGATCCAAAATCAGATAAATAAAAAAACCGGACCGCCGAAACGGTCCGGTTTCATCTTCGTCCGCGTACGTCCCCACAACTCACGTGAACTAGCCCGGCCCGAGGCAACTGCGATTGCCTGTATCAATGGGCCTCTTGTTCTTTTACATACCACCGGTATGTGAACCGTCAACCAAAAATCCTATCGAAAATGGCAAAACGCACGAAAGCTGACGCAAACCAGACGCGCGAAGACTTGGTTCAAGCAGCCACCCAGCTGTTTGAAGCGAACGGCTACGCGAATACATCGATTAATGACATTTGTGATGTGTTGGGGATTACTAAAGGCGCTTTGTTTCACCACTTCAAAAGCAAGCAGGACGTTTTTCTCGAAACCTGGACACGCTTGCAAGTGGCAATGGATCAGGAAGCCCGGATTGCAGCGACGGCGGCGCGCAGTCTGGAAGACCCGTACAGCGCGTTTCTGGCCGGATGCAAAGTCTACTTAAAATATGCCACCCGTCTGGACTATCAGAAAATCGTCCTGATTGACGGACCGGCCATTCTCGGACTCAAGGGTTGGTATGAGAGCGATCATGATTTGGGGACGCAGAATGTGCATGCCGGTGTGCGTTATCTGGCCAAAAAAGGAATTGTACAGGAGCACCGCGTCGACGCGCTTGCCGTGATGTTGCAAAGCGCGCTGAACGGTGCTGGATTTGCCCTTGCGCGCGAAGAAAAAGGCGTCACCGCAGACAGCGTCTATGACGCCTTTGAAGTGATGGTCAAAAGCCTGCGCTAAGCCCGCATCAAATCTGCAAAACGCTGGAACAGATAGAAACTGTCCTGAGGGCCAGGGCTGGCCTCCGGATGGTGCTGAACCGAGATGATCGGCTTTCCGGCGACTTTTAGGCCAGAATTGGTGCCATCAAACAGCGATGTATGGCTCTCCTCAACACCGGCCGGTAAAGATTTGGGATCCACCGTGAAGCCGTGATTCATTGAGACAATTTCGACTTTGCCGGTCTCCAGGTCTTTCACCGGATGATTAGCGCCGTGATGGCCTTGCGCCATTTTGACAGTTTTCGCGCCAAGAGTCAGCGCCAGCAATTGGTGCCCGAGACAAATGCCGAGCAAAGGCAGACCGCTTTCAACCAGCGCTTTTAGCAAGGGTCCGGCACGTTCAAACGTTGCCGCCGGATCACCGGGACCATTCGACAAAACCACGCCATCCGGATTCAGCTTCTGAATCGCCTCGATGGAGGTATCACCATTGACCACAGTCGCGCGCGCGCCGACATCGGCGAGATTCCGCAAAATGTTCTTTTTGACCCCGAAATCCACGACGACGACGTGTTTTTCGGGGCGGTCCTGATCGACAAAGCCGGTGCCGAGCTGCCAGAGGCGCTCCGAATGGTCGAAGGCTGCATCAGCATCAACGTTTGCGGCTAGATCTGCGGCCTCCAGACCTTGCCAGGCCTGGGCGGCCTTGATCAGCGCATCGATATCAATCTGGCCGTCTGGGGCGTATTGGATGGCACATTTTTGCATGCCTTGTTCGCGTATCAGGCGAGTGAGGGCGCGCGTATCGACGCCGGAAAGGCCAACTATGCCCTTCTTTGCGAGCCAGGCATCAAAATGGTCATCGGCGCGCCAGTTTGAAGGCGGCGTGATCGCGTCGCGAAACACGGTTCCAACGGCTGCGCGCGCAGCATTGGCGCTGGAGTCTTCGTGATCATCGGGGTTTGCGCCGACATTGCCGATATGCGGAAATGTGAACAAAACCACCTGCTCGGCATATGAAGGATCGGTTAGAATTTCCTGATACCCGGTCATGGCAGTGTTAAAGCAAAGCTCGCCGATGGCCGTGCCGACCGCGCCGACGCCAATTCCGAGGAACACAGTGCCATCTGCTAAGGCCAGTGCACCACTCGCCTGGCTGGCGAACTCGGATTGATTTTTGTCGTTCATGACCTTACCTCGGTTGTTTCGCTGGACTCACGCTCGCTCTGATGCCTTAACGGTTTCTCAGGTAAACGGGTGGCAGATAGAGTGCTGCGAGCAAGACCGTCAAGCGGTTTTGGAGTAGAAATTGCGGCTTTTAGAGGCGTTCTTATGGGTCAATTGGATCAATCCGTCCAAATCACACTGCGTAATCGCATAAATTCGGCGCTCGACAGCGCAGAAGCAAGCGATTCGAACGGTGTTGTTGCGCAAACGTTGCGTCTCGTGAAATGCGCCATGGACGACCGCGACGTGATCGCACGCGGCCGCGGCGAATGCTCTGGCTGCGATGATGACGTGATCATCGAATTGCTCGAAATCATGGCCGAACAACGTCAGCAATCGATCAAGCAATATGATGATACCGGACGCATCGTGGATGCCGAACGAGAGCGCGAAGAACTCGACATTATCAATGACTTCCTGCCTAAGCCTCTGGCTGGCGATGATCTCAACGTTGCCGCAGAAACGGTGGTGCGAGAGCTCCGGGCGCAAAAACTGAAAGATGTCGGTCGCTGCATGAGCGCGCTTCGACAAAAGTATCCAGGGCGTATCGAATGCGGCCCCGCCAGCAAAGCTGTTCGCGCAGCGATAGGCTAGACCTGACCCAGTAAATTGGCGCATGACCTTTCCTGATCTTCGGGAGGCTGTCTGATGAAGTCACTAATTGTCGCAATCACTGCTCTGGTCCTTGGGGCCTTTATTGGTGGATTTACCTATTACAGTTTCGTCCCGCCGCCAGCCGATGTGCTGGCCCGTGCGGCCGCGTTTGAAGGCGACCGCGATTATTTCTTTCAGAATGCCAGCGAGCTTTATCCGACCCGAACCGTAGCCTCCTCCGAGAGCAGTGTCCCGCTGCCTCAAACGGATGGCCGGTTAGATGGATTTACCTATGAGTTTGAAGGCCAGACCCGGCAATTGGCAGACCTCTATACCGATATGGAGACATCCGGACTGATCATTATTCGCGACGGCGAAATCGTCCATGAATCTTATGGCCGGGGCGCTGATTCCGGGACCCGTTTCACCACTTGGTCGCTGGTCAAGTCGATCACGTCGACTTTGGTCGGCGTCGCGGTTGCTGACGGGCTGATTGACAGCGTCGACGATCAGCTGGTGACCTATTTGCCGGAAGTAGCCGGTACCGATTATGACGGCGTCACCATCAAGCAGGCGCTGCAAATGTCTTCAGGCATCCGTTATGACCCGGACCTCTGGGAAGGCAAAATGGATGACACACTCAAATTCATGACCAAGAGTGTCGTCACTGGACAAGCTCCGGCCTTCGATCTCGCCATTGGCTTCAAGCGCGAGAATGAGCCCGGCACCAAGTTCAACTATAACACGGCCGAAAGTCAGGTGCTTCTCGAACTGGTGCGCCGTGTTAGCGGCATGAATGCGGCAGACTATCTCGAACAGAAGCTGTGGCGGCCACTGGGTATGGAGCATGCAGGGGCTTGGATCATCGATCATCCCGGCTCAGAGGGCGCCGAAGTTGGCGGCGCGATGTTCAATGCCGCATTGCGGGATTGGGCGCGCTTTGGCCTGTTCATTGAGCAAGGCGGCGCTTGGCAGGGGGAGCAAATCCTCCCCTCCGATTGGGTCGACCGCGCTACAGTGTCGGATGAAGCCCATTTGAAACCAGGCGAAGTCCACCCGAACCCAAATCGCGGCTATGCCTGGCATTGGTGGACGTACGCGGACGGCACGTTCACGGCATCTGGTGCGAATGGTCAGACCCTCTATGTCGATCGCGAGAATGATATTGTTGTCGCCCGGGCCAGCGCCTGGCCGCAGGGTTATGTCCGCCGATATGATGATCAAAGCTATGCCATGTACAAAGCGCTGGCAGATTGGTTCGCCCGTGAAGATAGTTTCGGCACGTCTGTGATTGAGGATATCGCGGCAGAGTCGCCTTAAGCAGCGATCACAAAACGGTTGCGGCCTTTATCTTTGGCCTCGTAAAGCGCATTGTCGGCGCGAGACAGGACCGAACTGACTGAATCGCGAGCGTTCGCAATGCCGACGCCGAGACTTGCCGAAACGTGAATGCTTTTGCCTTGATAGATGCAAGGCTTTGATCCGACGCGCTGACGGATCGCTTCGGCATGTTGGTGTAGCGTCGCGACGCTTTCATAAGGCATCAGAACCGCGAATTCTTCACCGCCAAGACGAGCGACCAGGCTGTCGCTGGGGGCGGCTTCGGCGATTTGCGCTGAGGCGTGAATCAGGACTTCGTCTCCGGCATCGTGCCCGTGAACGTCATTGACCTGTTTGAAATGATCGAGGTCAATGATCAGAACCGACAGGCCGGAATAGTCGAAATCTGTGATCTCGAATTGAGCGTTTGCAGCGTGCATGAACGCTCGGCGATTCGCCAGCCCGGTCATTTCATCGGTCCGAGCGAGCCTGGAAACTTCCAACATGCGGCGATGATTGGAAACGGATTGATAGCCGACAATGCCGGTACAGAGTGGAACGATGATCAAGGGCAGAATAATCGCCGTGCGCAATGCCTGGTGGTGAATATGCGCGTCATAGCCCTTGGTGGTGAACCAGGTTGCTGCCAATGCCAGACAGACGGCGAAAACCAGAATCAAAACACTGGTCATCACTGTGCTGGCAGTGAAATCGCGCACCGATGGCACGTTGTAGATGTCTGATCTTGCGTTCACAATATGTCCCACTTGTCTCAAATCATACCGAGGCAAGGCTAGGGAATGGTTGAATCGATCCATGAAATTTGCACAAATCGGCGGTTTTGCAGGAGGTTTCCACACCCAAAACGGCTGAACCTGTAAACCCGTCAACGCCTTGCGATTGAGGCAAAAATCGCAGTTGTGATCGATTCTCTGCTGGGATTGCTTCGCGAGGCGCGCGCAACGCGCTATAGAGACAGAATGAACGCCCCCATTCGCATCCCAGATGGCTTTGTTGACGAACTGAAAGCACGAATCCGTCCGTCAGACGTAATTGGGCGGAAAGTGAAGCTGAAAAAGCAAGGCAAGGAATGGGTCGGCCTCTCGCCATTCACGAATGAGAAGACGCCGAGTTTCTACGTCAACGATCAGAAGAAGATCTTCAAATGCTTCTCGTCCGGGATTGGCGGAGATGTGATTTCCTTTGTCATGGAAACCGAGCGGCTGTCCTTCATGGAAGCAGTTGAGAAGCTGGCAGATGAAGCTGGCATGTCGCTGCCCAAAGCGACGCCGGAAAGCCAGGAACAATATGATCGCCGGCAAAGACTGTATGGCGCCTGCGAAGCGGCGGCGGCTTACTTTGAGACTTGCCTGCGCGCGCCTGAAGGCGCTGAAGCGCGGCGTTATCTCGAACATCGCGGCCTGCGCCCGGATCGCTGGAGCGCCTATCGGCTGGGCTTCTCGCCAGATGATTGGCGCAAGACGTTTGAGCATTTGAAATCCAAAGGCTTTTCGCAAAGCGAAATCGTTGAAGCCGGATTGGCGGTTGAAAAAGACGGCGGCGGCGAGCCTTATGACCGGTTCCGTGGACGCCTGATGTTCCCGATCGAGGATTCGCGCGGACATGCGATTGCCTTTGGCGGCCGCGGATTGGAGCCGGATGCCAAGCCGAAATACTTGAACTCCTCAGACACGCCGCTCTTCCACAAATCGCGCGTTCTGTATCACTATAAGGATGCTCGCGAAGCATTTGGCGGCACAGATGAAGGCGGCCTAATCGTTTGCGAAGGCTATATGGATGTCATCGCTATGTGTGAGGCCGGATTCGCGCACGCTGTCGCGCCGCTTGGAACGGCGCTCACGGAAGAACAATTGAGTCTGTTATGGCGCGCCGGGCCGGAACCTGTCCTGTGTTTTGATGGCGACCGCGCCGGCCTCGGCGCCGCCTACCGATCGATTGAGCGCGCATTGCCTGGCCTTCAGCCGGGCCGCAGCGTGTTTTTCTGCCTTCTCTCAGATGGTCTGGATCCTGATGATTTGATTCGGGATCACGGTCCGGGCGCGATGGGCAAAGCCCTGGACGCAGCTTTGCCGCTGGTCGAAGTGTTATGGCGCCGCGAACGCGACCTGGAACCTGTTGATACGCCGGAGCGCCAGGCTGGCCTCGAGCAACGATTGATGCAGGCTGCCAGTGCGATCCAGAACGGCGCGGTGAAAAGCGCTTATGAACGTGAACTCAAAGCCCGCATGCGGGACCATCTCTGGCAAGTGCGATCGGCAAGTCGTGGTAACAACAAAGCGCCCGCACGCGGCGGGCAGGTGGTGGCGCCGGTGTTGCGCGGCGGCGCGCCGGCTAAGACCAGAGGGCTCGGTCTGGTTGTGCGGGCGGTAGACTATCACCACTTAGCCGAGATTGGCTTTGAAGCTCTGGCCGTTGCTGAATTCCCGGATCCTGATGTTTCCGCCATTCGCGACGCCCTGATCAGTCAAAATACTGCTGAATCAGGTGTTGACCGCAAGGACATCAGCAACCATTTAAAAGATCTTGGAAAAATGCGCGCTGTAGAACTGCTAACAAACTATCCCGATATCCCAGAAATACCCCAAAGCGGGTCAGAGGAACGGGAATGGCTGATCGCCCTGGAGCAGTATGCACGCCTAGATGGCACGGATCGATCCGGCCGCAATTCTGGAGAGGCTTTTGCCACTCCCGAAGACGCGCGTCACCGGCATCGACTTGTGGCAGAGAGAAGGGCACGCACAGCGCGTCTCAATGAGGCGGCTGAAAAGGCTGATCAGAACTGATCCTCCTTTTACGGAATTGAAATTGTATGTTGCGACACGGCACGCAGCGGACAGGAGCGATACATGGCGAAAGCCAAAGCGGAAGTACTCGAAGAGAACGAAGACCGTCCGGTCCTCGATCTCAGCGACACAAAAGTCAAAAAGTTTCTCAAGGATGCCAAAGCCAAAGGCTATGTCACGCTTGAGCAGCTGAACAAGATTTTGCCAGAAGACGAGCTGTCCTCTGATCGCATTGAAGACACGATGGCGATGCTCTCGGAGCAAGGCATCACTGTGGTCGACAATGAAGAAGAAGGCGAGGCAGCGGCCAAGTCGACGGCAGTTGCGACGACCTCGACGACGGGCGCTGTCACCAAGAAAGGCAATGCACGCGGCTCTGATCGTACCGACGATCCCGTCCGCATGTATCTGCGCGAGATGGGGGCGGTTGAACTGCTCTCTCGTGAAGGCGAGATTGCCATTGCCAAGCGCATCGAAGCTGGCCGGGACGCGATGATCCGCGGCTTGTGTGAATCGCCGCTGACCTTTGAAGCGATGATGGTGTGGCGCGACGAGCTGGTAAATGAGCGGATCCTGCTGCGTGACCTGATCGATCTTGAAGCCACATATGGCGCCGAAAACCCGGCCCCTGAAGAGGACGAACTCGACGAAGAAGAAGCCGAAGCGCGCGAAAACGAGACGGTCGAAGAGCGTCACGCCCGCGAAGAGCGCGAAGACGAAGAAGAAGGCGCCGCAATGTCCATGTCGGGCATGGAAGCGGAACTGCGCGACGGTGTCCTCGACAAGCTGGATGATATTGCTGGCGGATTTGCGAAATTCCGCAAGCTTCAGGAAAAGCTCGTTGGTCGCCGTATGGAAGGCAAAGCGCTGACTCCGAAAGATCGAGAGTCCTATGACGGTATTTCGCAGAACATTGTTGAAGAGCTCAAGACGATGCACATCAACAATGCGCGGATCGAGGCGCTGGTTGAACAACTCTATGCAATTAACAAGAAGCTGATGGGCCTGGAAGGCCAATTGATGCGGCTTGCAGATGCGCATGGCGTGCCACGGTCTGAATTCCTGAAAAACTATTTCGGCCGCGAGCTGGATCCGAACTGGGTCGAAGACGTTCGCGCCATGTCGAAAAAATGGGAACGGTTTGCTGACCGTGATCCTGACAAGATCGAAGACATTCGAAACGAAATCCAAATGGTCGCGCAAGAGATCGGTATTCCGATCGATGACTATCGCAAGATCGTCCAGCGCGTCCAAAAAGGCGAGCGTGAAGCCCGCATCGCCAAGAAGGAGATGGTCGAAGCCAATCTCCGCCTGGTGATCTCGATTGCCAAGAAATACACCAATCGCGGCCTGCAATTCCTGGATTTGATTCAGGAAGGCAATATCGGCCTGATGAAAGCCGTTGATAAATTCGAATATCGCCGCGGATATAAGTTCTCAACTTATGCCACCTGGTGGATCCGCCAGGCGATTACTCGCTCGATTGCGGATCAGGCGCGTACGATCCGTATTCCGGTGCATATGATTGAAACGATCAACAAAATCGTTCGCTCGCAGCGCCAGATGCTGCACGAGATTGGCCGCGAGCCGACACCGGAAGAGCTGGCTGAAAAGCTCGGCCTGCCGCTTGAAAAGATCCGCAAGGTTCTGAAAATCGCCAAGGAGCCAATCTCCCTTGAAACGCCAATTGGCGATGATGAGGATTCAAATCTCGGTGACTTTATCGAAGATAAAGCAGCCCTGTTGCCCGTTGATGCGGCGATCCAGTCCAATCTGCGTGAAACCACCACGCGTGTGCTGGCTTCGCTGACACCACGTGAGGAGCGTGTTCTTCGGATGCGCTTTGGGATTGGGATGAATACGGATCACACACTGGAAGAAGTCGGTCAGCAATTCTCAGTGACCCGCGAACGGATCCGGCAGATTGAAGCGAAAGCTTTGCGCAAGCTGAAACATCCAAGCCGATCGCGCAAATTGCGTAGCTTCCTGGATACCTAACCGGACCTATTCCGCCTATTGATCAGAGCCCGCAGCGAGTGCCTTCGCTGCGGGTTTTTCATAGGCTTTTCTGACCATCGCAGAGATCAGATAGGCGGCTGGCCAGTTAAGCACCATCAAACAACCGGCAAATGGTCCAAGCGATGTGAACAGCGCAACAAAGATGAGAATGCAGGCGATGACAACTTCGCCTCGGTAAATCCACACGGCTTGTCTTGTGATCAAGATTTCTTCGTCTGACAGGCCAATCATGTCTGCTTTGCGGATCGCGTGAGCATACATGGCGCTGAGCAATGTATATATGACAGCATACCCAGCTCCGAAGATCGCCATACTGCGCGCCGAATTGGCAAAGTTCATCTCTGTTGAAAGCAGCTGCGAATAATCCCCAGTGGCCGCGCCAACCATGAACCAGAAGAAGCTGTCAAATATGAAGCGCAATGGATACGCCGTAAACAGAACCATTAGCAGCAGGGCTGAGTTAATCAGAACCACTGTGTTGTCGGCCAAGGCATAACGTCTGAAAAACACGAAATGCGAATTCCAAATCATGATCAGGATCGCAAAGCTGGCCGTAACCGGAATGATCGAGATCAAGAAATGGACCAGCTCTGAAAAGGTTTGTGGCGGTGCACCGGTCAACAATAACATGCCGAGCGCAAGCGCAAACACAATGTCAGACAGGTTCTCGATCCGCGTTACATTTTGACCCCGCCATTCGAAATGCGGATCATGATCCAGGTGTTTTGCAATCTCGCTTCGCATCGCCAATCCCCCCTCTAGGACCGTAAGTTAGGCGATTTGCGGCAAAGGCAAACCCTGATTGCTAGGGGTGCGTCGTCCCAGTGCTGCTTAGGCGGGCAAAATCCTGGCCTGTTGGATTCTGGAATAAGCGCAAATCGAACTCAGGCACGGAGGCGAGCAAATGGTCGAAAATGTCCGACTGAATGCCTTCATATTCGATCCAGTTGGTTGTCGTCGTGAACACATAGATCTCGATCGGCACGCCATTCTCGGTTGGTTTGAGCTGCCGGACCAGAAACGTGAACGTGTCGCCAATCATGGGATGGGCGCGCAAATAGGCTTCGACATAGGCGCGGAACGTTCCGATATTGGTCAACTGGCGGCCGTTCACGACCGTTGATGCATCAATCCCGGCAGCGGTGTTGAATTCCGTCAGTTCGGCGTCCTTGGCCGCAATATAGTCAGCGATAAACTGAATCTTGGAAAACCGCTCCAGCATCTCATCGGTGCAGAATTTGACGGAGTTTACATCCAGATGAATGGCCCGCTTGATCCGCCGGCCGCCGGTTTCCTGCATCCCGCGCCAGTTCTTGAAGCTGTCATTGATCAGCGACTGCGTTGGAATAGTCGTGATTGTCTTGTCGAAATTGCGGATTTTCACCGTTGTCAGGCCAATCTCGATAATGTCGCCATCGACGGAATATTTCGGCATTTCGATCCAGTCTCCGACCGAGACCATACTGTTCGCTGACAGCTGAATCCCAGCGACAAATCCCAGAATGGGGTCTTTGAATACCAGCATCAGAACAGCGGTCATCGCGCCGAGCCCAGCGAAGAAGGCGAATGGCGACTCGTTGAGGATCAGTGACAGGAGGGTGATCGCGCCGAAAAAATAGAGCAGCAATTTGGCGATTTGTGCAAAGCTCGTAATCGGGAATGTCTTGGAAATCGGATACGTCTTGTACACGGCGAACCCGGCATTGATCAGGGCGTCCAGGAACAAAACGATCATCAAAGTCAGATAGAGCAGGCTGGCGGTTTCGATGATCTGCGCGACCAGTGGGAAGGCGGCGAAGACGGCGGGCCCCATGGCATAGATGACCACGGCGGGCGCCGCATGGGACAATCTGGAAAAAACCTTCATGCGCGCGAAGACATCGTCACGTTTCGATTCTGATCGCATCAAGGCGCGCGCCAGCGGGCCAACAATGACATACCGGGTGATCAGATAGGCCAGAAGGGCGAGGCTCAGAACGACCAGAAATGCCGCGCCGACAGCGAGTCCAAAGTTCAAATTCTCCGCCAAACCAAAGGGTCGGATCAGATCCAAAATCGCGTCCAGCATGGGAAAACCTCATCAGTCATCATCGTCTGGCCGACCTTTTGATGAGCTTCGCCGCGCAGGGGAAGCGGAAATCGGCAGCAAGGCACAATCTGAGACTTAAGCCGGTTCAAGGTGTTGCTGGTCGCGTACCCAGGAATGTCAGGCTGGGTTGTCCAGTGACAGGATCCAAAGCGAAAATCGCGCCATGACTTAACTGTCCAGGACGGTCATCAATGCCGATGCTGATGTCCAGATGACCTTTGCTCAGCCTGAGAAATGGCGGTGTCTGCAAAGGTCCTGTTTGCCGTTCACGGGCTATTTTTTCTGGCAGGGATTCGATTTGTTCAATCCTTCCTGACGGAAGCACTCCAAAATAGACATGACGAGGGTCCTCCAGGTGATCGCCGCGTCCTGAACTATAGCCGCCATACCCAAAAAGGCTCACATATAAGGCGTCGTCGCGCCATCCGGAAACGGAAACAGATTTCGGATTTGGAATGCCACCGAAATCTTCCAAGTGGGCAACAAGGTCAATCGATGCTGTGTCGATATCGATCAAATAGACCCTCGCCTCAACGGCGAGAACGTCTTGTACGCCGCCATTCGGAAAGGTGTTCACGAACCCGACTGGGTCACGCACGCGCGAGACCTCTACAGCCACCGCGAATGTGTGGGAATTGGGTTTAGCGACGGCGTTTTCCAGACTCAAATGAAGTCGCTCAGGACCGTACGAACAGGCCGTTAGAACCGCTAGCAGAGATAGAATTGCTATCCGTTTGGCCGCGAGAGTTTTTGTAAAATTCATGGCGAGAAAAGGCGCTTTCTCGTCCCCATAATTGTGTCATTCAAACGCGAGCTTAATGTGTCACGAATTGGCTCGCAATCAGTATAGCACGATTGTCTGCGCCAAATGTTTGGAAAAATGAAGGAAGATCAAAAAATTCGAAACGATCACGCGTGAGCTACGTTCGCGCTGTGTAGTCTGGATGTACGCAGAACCGCGTTCCTGACGCAAGTCAGGATCCATGGCGGTCGAGAGCCTATCTTGCCTTTTGTCATCCCGGAAAGCTCGCCAGAACCTGTCCGGGACCCAGATGGGCGGAGCGGACTGGGTCCCGGATATGTCCGCTTGCGCGATCATTCCGGGATGACATTGATGGGGTGTTTCCCACCCTCAATCCGACCAGGTTCAACCTGCGCTATAGTCCCCGCCATGATCATCCACCGCTATCTTCTGGCTCATTACAAACAGGTCCCAGTCTATTTCTGGCCAATCCTGTTCTTTGAGCTATGGCGGGTGGATCGGTGGTGCGCCGAAACAGGTCGCCAGGCCTTTGTTCAAGTCGACCGCTATGGCCGCGCCTGGGTGCCTTATTTTGAAGGCATGGCGCGTAATTTTGCGGCATACGATATTGCGACGAGATTCTATTCACCGAGCGACGTTGTTGCGCTGTGTCCGGATGATCTCGAACGAGCCCTCGCCACCCTTACCGTAGACGCCTGCGAAAGCAGGGGTCCAGGGACGGGCCTCACCGCTCTTCTCAAATGCACGCTCATGCCATGGATACCTGCCTGCGCAGGTATCGGCCGAGATGGGGAATACTTGGAGCCGGGGTAGCCTCGCGCCTCGCATCTCACCAAACGCCTCATCCTGAGCTTAGCCTGTCCTCGACTTGATCGGGGATCGAAGGACGGGGCGGCGCGCACTAAAAGCGCCCCTAACACCCTAACTCTGCCCCCAACACTTCACTTGCCCTAAAGTGCAAGTGCGCCCGCACTTTCTCAATCGCGGCGTTGATAAGCGTGCGCCGAACTCTGCGAGCTGGCAGTTACCCGTCGCAATTCTGCGTCTTGTCCATAACGCCCAACATCTCGACGCGGCCGCTGGCATTGTCGACGTCGAAATAGATATTACCGTAATCATAGACGGTTGACTGGCTTTTTGTAACGACGCAGTCCGGTACGCCAAACGCCGCGCGGGCACTGATCTGTTCGGTGCCTTTGGCGATGCCTTCTGCGGTGCGGAAGCGGCTGTCCTGGACGATGATCCAATAGACCTGGTCATGAGCCGCCACGGTCAAGCCATCGAATACATAGGTTGTGGCCGCTGTGCCAGAAATCGGGATGGTTCGTCTCGGCACCCCTTTGAGAGCCAGCAACTGGTCCAGCGGCATGCCGATTTCGACATCTCCGACGCGCTCGCCGGGGACGATTTGATTGTCATTGAGCGTAAGCGGGCTACTCGCGCAGGCGGTCATCATGGCGATGCTCGCGCCGAGAACGATGGCAGAGGTGAATTTCATGCAGGTTGGCTTTCAGATGCTCGCCCCCGCAGCATTTTCAGTTCTAAACACCGCAAATCATTCAATTTGTCGAGGCATAGCCGCGTGAACTCTCTGTCAGGTTGGGTCAGGCCTCGATTGGCACGGTCGCGTCGCCCCAGACAATGAAATGCGGATTATCATAGCCGCGGGCTTTCTTGCCATAGAGCAGCGGAGTGCCGTCAGTCTCTGTGACCCGGGCACCCGCGGCCTCAGCCACGGCCTGGCCCGCTGCAGTATCCCATTCCATCGTCCGGCCATGGCGCGGATAGAGGTCGGCCTCACCGGCTGCGATCAAACAGAATTTCAAAGACGAGCCCGCAGAAATGATCTCTGCAATTGGCTGTGTTTCGAGAAAGGCATTGGTTTCGTCGCTGCGATGCGATTTGGACGCGATTGCGGTCAGACCGGCCTCCGGTGCGCGGCGAATGCGCAGTTCGCTCCGGTCTGATGGCGGTGGAACAGGCGCGCCAGGCTTGACGGTCGCTTGCCAGGCGGAGAACCGGCTATCCGCGACGAACAGACGATCCAGCGCCGGGGCATATACGACTCCCATGACCGGGACACCATTTTCGATTATGCCTATATTCACTGTGAATTCACCGCGTTTATTGACGAATTCGCGTGTCCCATCGAGCGGATCCACAAGCGCAAACCTGCTGCCATGCGCGGGAATATGTCCGGCCGATACAGCTTCCTCTGCCAAAACAGGTAGATCCGGATCGGCTTCAGCGAGCGCTTTGAGGATCAGCGCTTCGGCTTTCTCGTCGGCCTCTGTCACCGGCGAACTGTCATCCTTATGCTCGACATCAAAGTCGGTGGCATAGACGTCCATGATCAGCACGCCTGCGTCCAGCGCGATGCGCGCCAGTATGTCTCCGGTGAGGCTCATGATGCATGTCTTTCTTCAGCCGGCGCAAAAACCGGGTCAGCGGCCAGGACACGCTGGATTGTGTTTAGCGTCTCGAAGGCATCCTGGCTGGTGCCTGTGGCAGGGAGCGTGCGGTCTCGCAGCCGGTTCAGAAACGCTTCAACCGCGGTTTTTGCGCCATTGCTTTGCTCAAACCGGTCGACGGTCTCATGCATCACGACGTGCCCATCAGTACGGGCATAGACCAGAACTTCCTGACCGAAATTATATTGTTGGGAATTCAATCCCTCGAGCCACAAATAGCCACGCTCAAACCCCAGCTCGAGACGAAAGGTTGGCCGCCACTGGCTGCCGGAAATGTGCAGATTTGCCAAAGTCCCGGAATGAGTTCGCAGTGTTGCGAGGACGTTCGTCTCCGTGCCAGGCTCGATTGTGCGGTCGAGGTCTGAATAGCCGGAAATATCCTGAAACGGTCCAGCGAAAAGATGCAACAAATCAACCAATTGAGGGCCGGGATCGAAGACGACGCTATCGGTCGTGTCGCCGCCCGAGCACCCGCAGACACCGCGCACGGTCATCAGACGGCCATACTCGCCGCTCGCCGCCTTGGTCTTTGCCGTTTGGACAGATTCGTGATGCCGGGCAGTCAATCCGAACTGGATCATAGCACCCGCTGAAGACTGTTCGGCTCTTCGGATTTCGACCATGTCTTCAATCGTCAGAGCGACGGCGTGTGTGCTGTAAAGGGGCCAGCCATTCTGCAGGGCAAACACCGCCCACGCGCGCAATTCGGTGCGCGGTCCGGCAAATATGATGGCATCCAACGCGTCAACGCGCATGGCGTGCCGGAGGGCTTCGAACCCCTGTTCAGAGGCCGCTGCATCGAGCGCGAATGCCGATGCAAGCCCATGTTCGGAGAGTTCGATCAAAGCTGAGTGGTGGTCTGGGTCGAGCTGGTCAGCGCCAATAACGGCAATGCGAAAATTGGACATACTCAACCGGCTCCCAGCGTGGCTGAAAGCGATAGCGGTTTGTCCAAGGAGCGACAAGCTCATCTATCAGACGGCCGCTAAATAATTTCCGATAAGCCGCCCTTACGGCGCCAAGGATTTGAGGAGCACTCGTGATTGGTTCTGAGAAAACGCCTCAGGTAAAGGGGCTCGCATGATCATCACGCGAGACCACATTTGCCCGGTCAGGATGTCGACGGCTTCGTCGAGATCGAAATCGCGTCGGATAATTTTTTTCGCGGCGATCTCTGCGAGAATAAGGCGCAACGGGGCCCTGATATTGTCTTTCAACCAGGCCCGCCAAGTTTCGCCGGCTGATTGATCATCACTGGCGGCGATCATCGCGACACGCAATACAGCGTGCCCTGACCCAGCGCGGGTTGCCTCTTCCAGTGGCTGAAGCAAGGCTGAAATCCGTTCGATCGGGTCCCGGCCGAGCTTTGATCGCTCGGGCACAAGCTCCATAGCGGCTTCGATGCACATGTTTCCAATCGCTGGCCACCATCGATAAATCGTCTGCTTCGAGGCTTTCGCCTTGCGAGACACTTTATCAACGCTGAACTTGCGCCAGCCGTTTTCGGCCATCTCATCCCGGGTGGCTTTGAGGATCGCAGCCCATGATTCTTCACTGCTACGCTGACCCTTTTTGGGCTTGGTAATGTTTTGCGTCATGGCATCCATTTGCCTGAATTTGTTGCGAAATGCGTTAACATGGTACGATGCGTTTGTCTTTGGGGGACTTGCATAGAATGTGCCACTGTTTCAAGACGCCGACGGGAGGAAGGGTCGAGATGAATTCTATATCGGATCTATTACAAGGCTATCGCGCATTTCGGGATGGTGCTTATCAACAGCAGGCGAAGCTCTACGAAACTTTGGGTAAAGGGCAATCGCCAAATATTATGATCATTGGGTGTGCCGATAGCCGGGCCGAACCCGCGGATATTTTTTCCGCTGCGCCGGGTCAGTTATTTGTCGTCAGGAATGTTGCGAACCTGGTGCCACCCTATGAGGAAACCGAAGGCTTACACGGTGTTAGCGCCGCGCTCGAGTTCGCAGTCGGGTCGCTTAAAGTCGAACATATCGTGGTTATGGGTCATGGCGGCTGCGGCGGCGTTCATGCCAGTCTGTCGGCGGCCGAGGACCGTCCGGTCGGACAATTTGTGGGCCCTTGGGTTCAGCTGCTAGATTCTGCGCGGGACGCGGTCCTTGCGCGCGGCAGCGATGATCCGCAAACGGATTTGGAGCATGCTGGCGTCGGCGCATCAATCGACAACTTGATGACATTCCCATTTGTCCGCGAGGCAGTCGAGTCTGGTGCTTTGGAACTGCACGGGGCCTGGTTCGCAATCGCGCTTGGTGAACTTCATTGGCGCGACAATAAGACCAAGACGTTCGAAAAAGTGTAGGCACCCGCATTTCGCGCTCTATATCGCGTCTCGATCAGTCTTAACGTGTAAGGGGCCCGCTGTGGACGTTGCAATCTCGACTCTTCTTTCGCCGATTATCTTGTTTTTCGCGCTCGGAATGGGCGCGGCGCTGCTGAGGTCGCAGATGAGCGTCCCGGAGGCGGTTGCGAAAGGCATGGCGATCTATCTGATGATGGCGATCGGCCTCAAAGGCGGCGTCGAAATGTCGAAAAACCCGCTCACGATGGATGTGATGCTGGTCTTGTTGGCGGGCACCGTCTTGTCATTCATGATTCCGGCCATTTCATTCGTGTTATTGCGCCTGACGACAAAACTGGACCGCGTGGATGCAGCCGCCACAGCGGCGCACTATGGATCGATCTCTATTGTAACGTTCGTAGCTGCGACGGAAGCGGTGCGATTGTCAGGACTGGACAGTGGTGGTCATCTCGTTGCGGTTGCGGCTTTGATGGAGACCCCAGCCATCATCACCGCCCTCGTTCTCGCGGCGCGGGGACAGTCCAAGCGCGAAAGACCCGTTGCCGGTTCAGAACAAGGCGAACTTGTTCGAGAAGTCTTCTTGAATGCCTCGATTGTGGTTTTGGTCGGGGCTCTGATTATTGGCTGGATCGCTGGCGAAGACGGTACAAAGAGTGTTCAGCCTTTCTTCGTCGACCTGTTCCAGGGTGTGCTCTGTCTCTTCCTGCTGGATATGGGCTTGTCGGCGGGCCGCGGACTGCGTCAGGGCTGGCGACAGCTTAGCGTCATGACGGTTGGATTTGGCCTTTACATGCCGCTGATTTCAGCAGCGATTGCGGCAGGTTTTGCCTATCTTATCGGAATGCCCGCTGGCGACGCCGCTTTGCTGATTACGCTTTCCGCTTCCGCATCTTATATTGCGGTGCCGGCTGCGATGCGCTTGGCTCTACCCGAGGCAAAACCGTCAATCTATCTGACTTTGTCGCTCGGCGTCACATTCCCATTCAACGTAACTATCGGCATCCCGCTCTATATCTACCTGGCGCTGCTGATCACAGGACAGGGGTAATCCATGACCAAACATTTGCGCATCGAATTGATCATAGAGCGCATGGCTCACAAGCGCGCCTGCAGAGTTCTGGAATCAGCTGGTATGACGGGCTATACCGTGCTCCCCGCAATGGCGGGATACGGCAATTCAAAGCGCTGGAGCCGCGATACGGACCTGTCGGCCAGCGGTGATATGGTGGTCATCATTTCAATTGGCGACGAAGCCAAAGTGCGCGCGACCATGGAAAAGATCGGCGACCTTCTCGGGGCGCATATCGGGATCGTTTCCCTGACCGAAGTTGACGTCCTGCGACCAAACAGGTTTTAGGGTTAACTGTCTTCCTGTTCGCCGCGGGCAACCGCTTCTGCGATCAGTTCACGCGCTTTCTCGACGCCTGACCAGCCATCGACCTGGCTCCATTTGCCGGTTTCCAGATCTTTGTAGTGCGTGAAAAAGTGAGTGATTTTCTGGATCAGAATGTCCGGAAGATCATGGAAGGTTGCGATCTTGTCGTAATAGGCGGTGAGCTTGGGGTGCGGGACGGCAAGGATTTTTTCGTCCGGGCCTTTGTCATCGGTCATCATCAGCACGCCGACAGGCCGCGCACGGACAACACTGCCCGGGACCAGCGGGCGATTTCCAACCACCATGACGTCAATCGGATCACCGTCCAGGCTCAGTGTATGTGGCACAAATCCGTAATTACAAGGATACCGCATTTCCGTGTAAAGATAGCGATCCACAAACATCGCTCCGGACGCTTTATCAATCTCATATTTGATCGGATCTCCGCCAAGCGGAACCTCGACGATCACATTGATGTCGTCTGGCGGGTTCTGTCCGGTTATGATTTTGGAGATGTCCATGGTCAGCAGCCTCTTATTCGTACGCTCTTCGCGCTGCCCGTGCAGGATTGTTGCCATGGCGTCAAGCAGTCATTCTGACTTGGTGTGAGACGATAGCGGTGGTTTGATCCGGCAAGCGATAATAAGTGTTAGAACTAAAATGAAGATGCTTGCAAAATTGGCGGTATCCGAGCGCCAAAGACGCTTCCAGCCGGCATCACCCTCTATCAAAATATTTTACGCGGGATACGGTTGAAAATTGAGGAAGCGAACCGAATTTACGGCGTATCGCGCGTCGAATAGGCAGTTCAGTCAGTGACTGAATAGTTGAAACTGATCGAAATGCGGGGGTCTTCCGACTGACTGGTCATGACTTCATGACGAAGCCAGCTCTCCCACATCAAGACTTCACCCGCTTTGGGCGCGGCATAGTGAAACCGCTGGGCGTCGCTCGGGGCGTCCGGTTTTAGTCGCGGGACCGCCATCATCATTGGCAAGCGCGGGTCCTCGAATTTTATCCGTCCTGCGCCGTCTGGCATGGCGACATAGCAGGTACCCGAGATCACGCTATTGGGGTGAATATGACCGGAATGGTGACCCCCTTCTCCTAGAATGTTGATCCAGAGACTGTCGCATCGCAGACGCGCCGTGCCGAGATCCCAATGAAGGCGCTCAGCGTATGCAGCCGCCATCGTGTCCAGTGCTTTCACAAGATCTGAAAAGGCCGGTGCGCGAGTTGGCAGATCATCCAGCGAGGCATAAGATGTGTAGCCGGGATAGCCTTTTGTCTCACACCAGTCATGACCGGCTTGATCGCCATCCTCAATCATCCAGCAGGCAGCTTCGAGGTCTTCCAGGAGCTGAGTTGAAGGCAGCTGATCGTGCTCAATCCGGGTCGAAAACAAAATGTCGTGAGTCATGGGCTCGTCTTATCGTGCAATGACACGGTTGCAATGCCTGTCATGATGCAGGGACAAAGCGATGTCCTCAGTTTTGTATTTGCGGAGACGCCGATCTTGTGTACTGAACAATATACAAATCATTCAATGCTAAGGAGATGGCCATGGCAGAGACCAGGTTCACAGTGAACGGAGAAGCGCGGGTCGTTGATATGGATCCCAGCACGCCATTGCTCTGGGTTTTGCGCGAGCAGTTGAAGCTTACAGGCACGAAATTTGGATGTGGCATCGCGCAATGCGGGGCATGTACCATCCATCTTGATGGCTCGCCGATACGGTCTTGTTCGACACCGTTAGCGGCAGCTGATGGAGCGTCTTTGACGACAATTGAGGGTGTCTCTGCTGACGATGGCACCCGCCATCCTGTGCAGGATGCCTGGGTCGAGCATCAGGTCCCACAATGTGGATACTGCCAATCCGGACAGATCATGTCTGCGGTGGCTTTGCTGCGTGACACGCCCAACCCGACAGACGCAGATATCGACGCGGCAATGAGCGGGAATATCTGTCGCTGCGGGGCCTATGGCCGCATTCGTCAAGCCATCAAAACGGCGGCCAGCGCTTAACTGCGCGCCCCTTGAGGAGACCAGATTATGGGAAAGTGGACACGTAGAGGCTTTATCGCAGCTGGCGTCGTAAGCGGCGGCACGTTGATGGTTGGCGTTGGCATCCGGGAAGGTCACCGTGCGCCGAAACTGGCCGAGATGATGACTGAAGACGGCGAGACGCTGGTCAATGTCTGGGTCAAGCTGGCGCCGGACAATACGATCACCGCAATCGTCCCGCACAGCGAAATGGGGCAAGGCGTCTATACATCCATGGCGCAAATGCTGGCCGACGAAATGGATGCCGATTGGGAAACTGTCACGTTCGAACAGGCTCCCGCGCATGAGGCCTATGCCAATTACCCGCTCGGCCGCGAATTCCTGATGGGCGAGACCAAAGTTCCGGGTTTTGTCCAGGACTCGCTGAATGGCAGCTTCCTGCGGATCGCGCAGTCCATGGGGCTGCAAATCACTGGCGGCAGTACCGCTGTTCGCTTTACCGGCATGGGCGGGATGCGCATCGCAGGCGCCGCCGCGCGGGAAATGATTGTCAAAGCTGCCTCAAAAGCCTGGGGCGTCTCGCGTGTCGAAATCACCACGCGCAACAGCTATGTCTATGCAGATTCACACGGACTATCCGCCCCGTATTCAGAATTTGCTGCGCAAGCCGGAAAATATGCGCCGCCGACCCAGCCAGAACTGAAGACCCCGGATCAATATTCGTTGATGGGCACGTCTGTGCCGCGCTTCGATATACCTGCCAAAACGGACGGAACGGCTGAATTCGGCATCGATATTGATCTGCCCGAAATGAAATATGCCGCGGTCATGGGGCCGCCTGTGCTCGGCGCAAAGACTGTCAAAGTGGATGAAACATATGCGCAGGGAATGCCGGGCGTCGTCAAAATCCTCGACAAAGGCAGCTTTGTTGCGGTCGTCGCGGATGGATACTGGCAAGCTGAAAACGCCATTCGCCAACTCGAAGTGACATGGACTGAAACCGGTGCTGAGCGCCTGAACCAGTCTGATATATTTGGGTTGATGAAAACGGCGATGGATGAGGCTGGCGACAAGGGCAAGAAAGATGTCGCCTTGGGCAATGTCAGAAAAGCCAACGCCTCTGCCGCACGCGTCTATGAGGCAGAATATTCGGTACCGTTCCTGGCGCATGCTGCGATGGAGCCTCTGAATGCGACGGCCTGGGTGCGCAACGGGAAGATCGACCTCTGGTCAGGTTTGCAAAACCCGCTTGGCGTACGTGATGAGATTGCGGGCGCAATGAACGTCAAAAAGCACGATGTCACTATTCACAACGTCTTGCTTGGCGGCGGCTTTGGCCGGCGATCCAACGCCGACTATCCATTAATGGCGGTCGAGATCGCGCAGGAATTTGATCACCCGGTGAAAATGATTTGGTCGCGGGAGCAGGACACGCAGCAGGATTGGTATCGCCCGGCATCGGTTAGCCGGTTCAAAGCGGGCCTCGACGAAGCCGGCATGCCGATTTCATGGGACAATTTGTTCACGCAGAAACATGATCCACCGGAAGCCTCTCACATTCCGTACAAGATCGATAATCAGATGATCCGCTATACGGAAGCCGAACACCATATCCGGTTCGGTCCATGGCGATCAGTCGACCACACACAGCATGGTTTCTTCATTGAGAGCTTTATTGATGAGCTCGCCGATCAGGCGGGCATGGATGGCTATGCCTATCGCCGCAAATTGCTCGAACACTCGCCGCGCTATCTGGCCGTTCTGGACGCCGCGGCTGAGGCTGCAAATTGGGCGCGCGAGGTTCCGGAGGGACGCGGACTCGGGATCGCTCTGGTTGATTCCTTTGGCACCGTCGTCGCGCAAGTCGTGGAAGTCGATGTCACAGGACCAGAGCCGCGCGTGATCCATGTTTGGTGCGCGGCCGACCCAGGCTATGCGATGAACCCGGATGGCTTCATTGCCCAGATTGAGAGCGGGATCATTTATGGTCTGACGGCAGCTTTATACGGCAATATCACCATCGAAGATGGCGCCGTCGTCCAATCCAACTTCCACGACTATCCGATAATGCGCATCGATGACGCGCCGGAAATATCGGTCGAGATTATTAATAGCGGCGCCAAAGTCGGCGGTGGTGGCGAACCGGGTACGCCGCCAATCGCACCTGCTTTGGCCAATGCAGTCTTCGCAGCAACAGGCGTGCGGGTTCGCAGCCAGCCGATTGCCAATTTCAAGCAAGGCCTCACTTAAGGCGCGACTCTTGGCTTGCGGCGTCTCAAAAGCTGTCGCACAAAAGAAGTCGCGTGCCGCTGGCTCTGGTCCGGACATGTCTGGACCTGTAGCCGCAGTCAAAATTGGAGCCCGACCGATATGTGTGACGAAACAACTGACCGCGAACTTGATGAATACCTAAAACGCAAAGCCGTGACGCGCCGCGGGTTTACGGTTGGTGCCTCGGCAACGCTGGCGGCGACCAGCCTGTTAATCCCGGCATGTGCCACGGCGCTGCCGGACGAGGGCACAATCGTTGAAACCGAGGTTCAGATCCCCACGCCTGATGGAACGGTCGATGGCTTGTTCGTCCATCCCAGCAATGGTGCCCACGCGGCGGTGATTATCTGGCCAGACATTCATGGCGTGCGCCCGGCCTTTTTTGATATGGCCCGGCGCCTGGCAGGGTCAGGTTATAGCGTCATTGCGGCCAATCCTTATTATCGCACCCATACGGGCCGCCTGTTCGAACAAGGCCAGACCATTCGCGACCCGGGCGGACGTGAGCTGGTTGGCCCGCACTATCAGGTCTTTTCACCCGCGACGGTCATTACTGACACAGCGGCGATCGTTTCATGGCTCGATGCACAGGCGCCTGTCGATACCAATCGCGGCATCGGCGCGATTGGGTTTTGCATGACAGGATCCTGGACATTGCGCGCGGCGGCCGCTGTGCCGAGCCGGCTGAAAGCACCAGCGTCGTTCCATGGCGGCGGCCTGGTCACCGATGACGATGACAGTCCGCACCGCCTGGCTGAAAGCATCCAGGGTGGTGTGTTGATCGCAATTGCTGAGAATGACCATGAACGTCAGCCTGAAGCGCAAGGCGTGCTTGTCAGCGCGTTTGAAGCAGCAGGGGTTCCGGCCGAGATCGAAGTCTATGCGGATGCCATGCATGGTTGGGTGCCAAGCGATTCCCGTGCCCACAATCCGGAACAATCAGAACGCGCCTGGGCGCGCTTGTTGGCTCTGTTCGAGCGTGAATTGGCGGCCTAGGGCGCGGCAACGCCAAGTATCCATTAAAAAAGCCCGCGCCTTTCGGTGCGGGCTTTCTTCAATTCGATTTTGATCAATGCCGCTTAGAGCGCGTCGGTCAGCTCCGGCACAGCGTTGAACAGATCCGCGACCAGTCCGTAATCAGCGACTTGGAAGATGGGTGCTTCTTCGTCTTTGTTGATGGCAACAATGATCTTGGAATCTTTCATCCCGGCCAGATGCTGGATCGCGCCGGAAATACCGATGGCGATATAGAGCTCAGGCGCAACGATTTTGCCGGTCTGGCCGACTTGGTAATCGTTCGGGGCATAGCCCGCATCAACGGCTGCGCGCGACGCGCCAACGGCGGCGCCAAGCTTGTCCGCCAATGGATTCATCAAACGCTCAAACTCTTCCGCAGAGCCGAGCGCGCGGCCACCGGAGACAATCCGCTTGGCAGCCGTAAGTTCCGGGCGATCGCTGGCGACGATCTCGTCAGAGACGAAGGTCGACTTGAATGGACCGGCAGGCGCGTCAACAGTTTCAACCGCTGCAGAGCCGCCAGACCCGGCAGCATCAAATGCCGTGCCGCGAACCGTGACGACTTTCTTGGCGTCAGACGACGTCACAGTCATGATCGCGTTACCGGCATAGATTGGACGCACGAATGTGTCCTGACCTTCAATTCCGATAATGTCTGACAATTGCATCACGTCGAGCTTCGCGGCGATCCGCGGAGTCACGTTTTTGCCCATTGTCGTGGCCGATGAAAACAGCGCATCATAGCCGCTCATCAAAGGAACGATCAGCGCTTCCATGGCTTCAGCGAGTTGCTTTTCGTAAGCGTCGCCATCGGCGTGGAGAACTTTGCGAACACCGTCGATGCCAGCTGCTGCGGCTGCGACATCGCCAGCGCCTTTACCGGCAACCAGGATGTCGACGTCGCCGCCAAACGTCTTCGCAGCGGTAACGGTCTTCGCCGTCGCATCAGAGAGTGTTGCATTGTCGTGATCAGCAATAACCAGAACAGCCATTATACAGCTCCCGCAGTTTTGAGTTTTTCGATCAGTGCGGCCACGTCTTCGACTTTTTCACCGGCTTCACGCACGGGTGGCTCCGTCACTTTGACGACGGTCAGGCGCGGCGAAATGTCGACGCCATAATCGCTCGGCTCTTTCATATCGATCGGCTTTTTCTTGGCCTTCATGATGTTCGGCAAAGACGCATAACGCGGCTCATTCAAACGAAGGTCAGTGGTGACAATCGCCGGGCCGTCGAGGGAGACAGTTTGCAAACCGCCATCAACTTCGCGGGTGACGCTGACTTTGCCGCCTTCAGCTTTGACTTCAGAGGCAAATGTACCTTGTGGCCAGTCGAGCAGGGCGCCGAGCATCTGGCCGGTCTGATTGCTGTCATCGTCAATCGCTTGCTTGCCGAGGATGACCAGATCCGGGCTTTCTTCGGCTGCGACTTTCGCGAGAAGCTTGGCGACGGCCAGGGGTTCAACATCCTGATCGGTTTTGATCAGGATACCGCGGTCTGCGCCCATGGCGAGTGCGGTTCGAATGGTCTCTTGTGCCTGTTGTGGTCCAATCGAGACAGCCACGACTTCCGTTGCTGTGCCGGCTTCTTTCATCCGTACAGCTTCTTCGACGGAAATCTCGTCGAAAGGGTTCATGGACATTTTGACATTGGCCAGATCGACACCGCTCTGGTCCGACTTTACGCGGACCTTCACATTGTAGTCGATGACCCGTTTGACAGGTACTAGGACCTTCATCGGCGACTCCCAGAGTTACTCAGTTTCTGTTGCTCCGGGGAGGTAGCAGGACGGTCAGGAAACACAAGGCTTACCTTAACGTCAGGGTCAATTTAGCGCGGGAATTTGAAATGGCTTTCTAAGCCCGTGGCTATTGATCAACTGAGTTTTTGATCCCGGGCGCCGTGCTGACGCCGGTCTGCATAGAGGGCCCAGCCAAAAAGCAGAATGGAAGAAAGACCTGAAACGTCGCTCATCGACCAGATCACATCGGAGATAAGCGGTGTGGCATCGAGGAGGTTGAGCATGTTCAACATATTGTACCAATCATGCCCGGCCATCTTATCCTCTATCAAGTCCGAGGTCCCGAGCAGAGGTGCTGCAAGCTCCTGAGCGTCACCGGCATAAGCGGCCACTTTGGTCAGGGCGACAAACAGCCAGGACATGGCTAAGGCGCCGAGACGCTTGTGGCCGGACATGAGGACCCAAATGGCCAATCCTGCTGGGACACCGATTTCAAACAGCGTCCCGCCAAACACGTGCATGAACCGCCCCGCCCAGGACATGAAAAAGTGACCCGCTTCATGTATGACCAGACAGACAATTTCGACCAAGAACAGGGGCGAATTGACCATTCCGTCAACGACATACCGACCGGTCACGAACAACACTAAAATCAAGGCCAGAATCGACGCCTGCACAGGCCACCCAAAGGATGCCAGACGGCGTTCGATTAGCGCCAATTGCGGTTTCTGCCGATAAATACCGAGCGCAAATGCGAAGACGATGGCTGCGCATCCGCCGTGAATAAGTGCTAGAATGCCACCCATGATCTGTCCTCAACAAATCTCAGGTCCCCATAAATGTCATTCTGATGCCGAAAGCTCTCGAAAGTCTTGTTCGAATGGGGCGAATTTGCGTGTCGTGTGAAACGGGCTTCGCGGGGCCTAGATCCCAGCGGCGGCAGGCAAGTCTGGGTGGCTGATCGTCAGGATTTGAAAGCGCGTCCCCATTTCAGCTGGGTCTACCAGCTTGCGAACGCCTGAATAAAGCTCATCAGCGCGCTCGGAATGCTGCTTTGCTAATTGGTTCAAGCGCGTTTCTGCGCCGAGCGATAACAGAAACTGACTTTGCGAGACAGGCCCATCGGCGCGCAGGCCCAGGCCTGTTGCCAGACGATGCAGGCGCGCGAAATCGACATCGCACGTCAAATCGCTGTCGCCCGGAGCCGCGAGAGGGTCTATCTGGTCACCTTTTTGATAGGATCTGAGCGTATCTTCCGGGGTTCCTTGAGCGCCGCCATAGTCAATAAATAGCGCGCGTCCGCGGGTTTGATCGAACAGCGCCCGCAGGGTCTGCGTCAGTGTCTTGAGCCCAGGTTGGATTTCGATCGCGTTGGCGGTCTGATCCGGACTGATCTCTGGCGGGAACGGATCAGGGTTAAGACCAAAAACCAGGTCTTCAGAATCGGTCAATCCAATCACCCGCTCATACCAGGCGTCTCCGGCGCGAACCATTTGCTGGACTGGCAGACAATCAAGCCATTCATTGGCGATCAGAATGAAGGGCTGATCGACAGGAATTTCAGACAGGTCTGCGACGAACCGGGCGTCGGCTGCAGCAAATCGCTCTGCCAGATTGGCGCTCAAGACAGGACTGGGTTCAATGAAATGCAAGTCCATCGCGGCGTGAAATCCGTCCACATTTCGAGTCGCGCGTAGGGCGTCATCCATCAAAGTGCCGCGGCCCGGCCCGATCTCGATCAGGGAAAATCGCTGAGGTGCGCCGATTACTTGCCATTCATGCGCTGCCCACAGCCCAATCAATTCGCCAAACACCTGGCTCGTCTCTGGCGCTGTGATGAAATCCTCTCCCAGCCCTGGGCGCGTGGCGTAATAGCCGTGTCGACGGTCATGCAGGCAAAGATCCATATAAGTCGCGACAGAAATCGGGCCGCTGGCGCGGATCATCGCAATCAGGCGGTCTTTCAGCGTGGTCACGCGGGTGACGAGACGCTCGGCTTTTTCAGAGCGTTCCAGACCAGCCAGGCGCCGCCAACCCACATTGGCAAAGACAGGATCTGACCCATTGTGAGCCATTCCGGGAGCCCTTGGACAAAGGAATCCGGCTCGCGGAATTGTTCGGATATCGTCCGTCCGAAGGCATAGAAAAGCAAGAATAGCCCGGCGATCAGGCCTGGACGTCGCAACGCCTTGAATCGCCAGACCAGCAGGCTGAGCACAATGGCGGGGATCAGGCCTTCGAGAACGGCTTCATAAAGCTGGCTAGGATAGCGCGCGACTTCGTCGCCGCGATACAGCCATTCGCCTGTCGACCAATTAAAAGCGCTTGGCGTCGAGCCCGGGACATAGCCTTGTGGAAAAATCATCCCCCATGAACTGTCTTCCGGGGTTGGGCGGCCATAAAGTTCCGCATTTATGAAGTTTGCTGTGCGACCAAGAAACAGCCCGATCGGCGTGACAACACCGGCAATGTCGCCAATTGACAGGAGCGGCACTTTTCTTTGCCGGGCAACCAGCCAGAGCGCCACGGCGACCCCAAGCAGACCGCCATGGAAGCTCATTCCGCCTTCCCAGATGCGCAGCAGGCTAACTGGATCAGCCATGGTCTGATCCCATTGATAGGGCAGTTGATAGAATAGAATATAGCCAAATCGCCCGCCCAGAATGACGCCTAGCGTGGCATAGAAGAGCAGATCGTCGATATCGTCGCGCGTTGCAGGGCTGGTCCCGCCCCACAACAATGGTCGTTTGGCGAGCGCCAGGGCGTAACGCCACCCAAGCAACAGCCCACCAATATAGGCCAGGGCATACCAACGGATCGGAAACTTGCCGAGGCCAAGAAAGCCGAGGTCGATCTGGAACAATGCCGGAGACATTTCCGGGAAGCTCATAGCGGCCTGTTGAGCAGTAAATGCGAGAAGACTCATGCGGCGGTCTTTCCTGTCGGCTTTTGCGTTCCCATCTGCTAGGCACAAAACGTTATAGGTTCAAGACGCGCAAAGGAGTCCGTGACATGTCGACCAAGAGCCCAATGCTGGATGATCTCGCAGGACTAATGACTGGCGCTATGGGGGCGGCCCGCGCGGCGGGCGAAGAAGTTAAGACAGCCGGCCAGTCCCGGGTCAGAGCGATGATTACGGATATGGATCTCGCCAGCCGGGAAGAAATCGAGGCGCTAAGGGCGATTGCGGTGCAAGCACTGGAGCGCGTTGAAGCTCTGGAGAAGCGTCTCGACGCGCTCGAGAAATAGGTATTTCCACTGCTTTTTAACCAAGACTCTTGCCTCGGGACTCGGGCATGAGTAGCCTGACGCTAAGGCAAGAATGCCTTATTGAGTCGGAAGGGGGAACCCATGAGCCTGTCCGTAGATCGTTCGCAAACATTTGACATTGATGCGTTGGAGCTGGTTGAAAGCTGCCTGACAGAATCAGGTTGGGATTTTCAACGCGATGAAGATGACGCCACGCTGCAATGCATCGCCGCGTCAAAATGGGGTGACATGGGCGGCATGTTCGCCAATCGCGCCGAGCCGCCTGCGCTGCACTTTTCGATTACGCTTGATGTGAAACCCACTGAAGCGCGCCGTCAGGCGATCGCGGAATTGGTAATGATGGCGAATGAACGCCTCTGGCTTGGTCACTTTGATTATTGGGCAGATGAGGGCGTGATCATTTACCGCCACGCGCTGCCCATGCTTGACCGGGTAGAGCCTGAAACAGGTGAAGTGCGCGCCGTCATGGCGGCAGGCCTGGATGCCGTGAACATGTTCGTTCCGGCCTTCAATTTTGTGATCTGGGCTGGCAAGACGCCTCGTGAAGCACTCGAAGCAGCTTTGTTTGAAACGGCTGGCGAAGCCTAAACAATTATGTCGATGACGGCAAAAAGTATCACTTTGATTGGCGCAGGCCGCATGGGGTCTGCTTTGGCAGGCGGATGGCTCAAAGCGGGGTATTCCGGACAAATCGATATTGTCGATCCAAATCCCGCCGGCGTCGTCAAAGATTGGATCGCCGCCGGGCAAGTTCGCCACAATCCCGTCGCCGCGCCTGCAGACACCCTAATTGTCGCAGTCAAACCGCAAGTATTTGGCGACCTGGCGAATGAGATAAAATTGCGGGTGGGTCCGCAAACGCAGGTCCTGTCCATCATGGCGGGGGTGTCGACCGCGACTTTGGAGGCCAGGCTCGGAACGTCGAATGTTGCCCGCGCGATGCCGAATACGCCCGGTCTGGTTGGCAAGGGCGTGACCATATTGTGCACCAAGCCCGACGCCGCAGACGCGGTTGTCGCCGACATGACGGCCTTGCTCGCGCCGCTTGGTGAGGTCGAAGGACCAATCAGTGAGGCGCTGCTGCCAGCGGCCACTGCAATATCTGGATGCGGCCCGGCTTATGGATTCTTGCTCGCGGAAGTGATGGCCGCAGCGGGAGAAAAACATGGCCTCGCGCCGGAGATTGCGATGCGGCTGGCCCGAAAAACAGTCGAGGGCGCCGGGGCCTTAATGGCCGGCGCGGATGAAGATGCGTCGACATTGCGCAAAAATGTGACGTCACCGAACGGCGTGACGCAAGCCGCGCTCGAGGTCTTGATGTCGCCCGAAGCCATGCCATCTCTATTTGAGGAAGCTGTCGCCGCCGCCATCGCGCGCGACATTGCTCTGTCAAAGGAGACGCAATGACTCGTGACGAGATTATCAACAAAGGTGTTCAGGCGGCTCTGAAGCTCGCTGAAACCGAAAAGTGGAGTGCCATCACGCTCGCCGCCATTGTTGACGAAGCCGGCCTCCGCCTTCAGGACTTTCATGCCCATGCCGACAAGGATGTGCTCTCGGCCGCTGTTGAGCACACGTTCGATGCCGGGATGAGTGAAGGATCGGTTGAACCGGATGAGACCGCACGCACGCGTCTGTTTGACGTCATCATGATGCGCTTCGAGACGATGGAGGCGGTGCGCGATGGGGCGATGTCGTTTTTGCGCTGGCGCGACCGCTCGATTGACGGTCTTGGCCTACGCCTCAAGAATCGCGCGGCAACGGCCAAATGGGCACTGGCTTGCGCCGGCCTTGACGGGGCAACCAAAATCCCGCTTGGCGTGCAAGTCGCCGCGGTCGGGTGGGCCATCGCGCAAGCGGAACGTGCTTGGCGACAAGAAACCAGCGCAGATTTGAGCCGCACAATGGCAGCGCTCGATGCCGAGCTGATCAAATTGGAAGAACGCGCCGAATGGCTGAAGTCTCGCGGCAAAAGCAAGCCAGATCCTGAAGCAGCCTAATAGGGCAGGCGAAGACGAACGCGCAATCCGCCGAGCGGACTATCTTCGAGTCGAATATCGCCGCCATGGGCTCGTGCGAAATCTCGCGCCAGCGTCAGTCCGAGGCCGGTGCCGGCAATATTCTGTGAACGGCCATCATCGAGCCGATGGAAGGGTCGGAACGCATCTTCGCGTTTGTCCTCAGAGATTCCTGGACCATCATCATCGAACAGTATTTCCGCCATTTTCGGACCTTTGACCAAGCTGACATCGCAGCGATCGCCATAGCCGACGCCATTGGTCATCAAATTGGTCAGTGTCCGCGTCAGCGCCATCGGCCGCGCAGTGAGCGATATTTCCGTCGCCGCGGACACTTTCGCGCCATCGATGCGCTCGGCGACTGTCCGCGTGATATGATCAAGCCGCAGCTCCTCGGGGCGTTCGCCTTCTTCGCCGCTGGCAAATGCGAGATATTCGTCGAGCATTTTCGACATGTCATCGAGGTCATTTCGCGCGCCGGAGATTTCTTCGCTTTGCTCCATCATCGCCAGCTGCAATTTCAGCCGGGTCAGCGGGGTGCGCAAATCATGGCTCACGGCTGCCAGCATCGCGGTGCGCTGATCCGCAAATGCGGTGAGGCGTCCGCGCATATCATTGACGGCGCGTGCGGCGTCGCGAATCTCGGTTGCGCCGCTGGGACGAAAACCTGGCATGTCCCGGCCGCGCCCAAATGCTTTTGCCGCTTCGGTCAATTGCAAAATGGAGCGCACTTGATTGCGCAAAAAGGCAAAGGCGAGGCCCAGCATGAATAGGGCGCCGAGCAATACCCAAACAATTGTGAAGTGGGCATTGGCTGCGAGCGCGCGCTTGCGATCAATCAAAACACGCACGGTTCCGGTTTCAGTGGTGCTGCGAAAGTCCAGCACACTGCCTTTTTGAATGGCGCGCACATCGACAGCCCGCGGCGTTACCGACGCAAGCTGACCCCGCAAGACTTTGCCATACCCGAACCGAGCCCGGGCATCGTCTGGCCAGGTCAGGCCTTCAGGGTGCGCGCAATCAAGGCGCAAGCCGAGCTGACTTTCAATATCGGTTTCCATTGCCAGGTCATGGCTCGGATCAGCGCAGATATCGACAATCAGACCGACTTCCCGGGCAATCGACTGTGACAGCTTCTCGTTCACGTCGCTGATATGTTCCTGATAATAATACAGCGCAAAGATCGCAAAGATCGCAATCACAGGCACCGCGACCAATGCGGCGAGCCGGGCATATAGTCCGCGCGGCGTATAATCACGAAGTCGAAATCCGCTCATGCGTCAGAGATCCAGTACCAGCATCATATTGGTCCGGTCCTTATGCACGATTTTATACTTGTGTTCGAGCAATAAAGCTTCGCAATCGCGCTCCCAGCGCCCGGCATGACAGGCTTCCATGACAATCGCCTTGGGAAACAGGCTCGGAGAGGCGGTTTCAAAGAATGGGAACAGAACGCCGTCTTCAAATCCTTCGACATCAATTTTGAGGAGATCGAGCTTGGAGGCCCCGGCCTGTTCAAGCAGATCTGCCATCGGGATCACCGGCACATCAATCGTTGGCACGCCTTCGGACAGGCGGGCGGAGGCCTGTCCGGCGCTTTCGGGGGTCGATATGGTCAGTGTGTCAGGTGCATCTCCGCCAACCGCTTTTGGCTGCAAGTGCAGGTCCAGGCGATCCGCCAGGTCAGGGTTCAATGCGAAATTGGTCGAGAGCCGGTCAAACATTCTGGGCTGGGGCTCAGCACAGATCAGCGTGCCCGATTGCATCAAGGACGCGACGAACAGGCTGAACACGCCAGCATTGCCGCCAATGTCAAGAAACACACCATCGTGCGACGGCATATGCGCGCGGCAAAATGTGTATTCTTCGCGGGCATAGCGTTTCGGGCTGAGCAGCGCTTTGACTTCTGAATTATTCCCCGAATGATGCAGACGCGCGCGGCCACCATAAAGGTCGACATCCAGCGGTTGGCCCGGATTGAGCGCCCGAACGCCCTTGGCCATCAGTTTTCGCATACCGCCGCGGCCCATCGGCGTATGCCGAGACAAAACGAGCAGAGCTTGCGACAGCGGGCCAGGCCGAAACGCCTGCGCAGATTGGCTCATGATATCCCCTAGAAATAGTAACGCAGGGATTTCATAAACGCTCACTGTGCCATTGGGTAGCCTTGGCGTCAGTCTTGATCGTTTTGCAAAATCGTCCCTGCATCTTCGCGTAAGATATCCGCCATTTGCTCGTAGCTCTGTGCCATGGGCGAGGTCTTACGCCAGATGAGCGCGACTCGCCTATGCGCGTGTGGGTGATCGAGGCGGCGTAAAACCAGATCAGCCCCGCGGCTGGCTTCGGTCAGCGCGTAGATTGCCGGAAGAATCGCCACCCCTGCGCCCGTCGCCGCCATGTGCCGGATCGCGTCCAGGCTGGTCCCAGTGAAAACGCTGCTCATATTCGCTTCCGCGGTCTCAGCGAGTTCGTGCACGGCGCGGTTCAGGCGATGACTTTGCCCGACGCTGAGGATTTCACGGCCCTTCAGATCTCGAATGCGAACCGGTCCATTCCCGGCGAGCTGGTCATCCGGCGCGGCGCAAACCCACAAGTCTTCGTCAAACAGCAAGGCGCTCGACATGTCCTTGTGATCTTCGGGTGTAGAAATGACGCAATCGAGCGTGCCGTCGAGAAGTTTGGCCTGCAATTGATCTGTCCAGTGTTCTTCGACGACCAGTCGGAGTTGCGGATAGGTTCGGTGCAGATCCTTGACGACAGGCGGTAGTAGGTATGGGCCAACAGAGGGCAGGACACCCAGTCGGATACGTCCCGACAGCGCGCCGTCCTGCGTACGCATCGCTGTTTTCAGATCTTCCACATCGCGCAGAATGAGGCGCGCGCGACGTACAAATTCTTCACCATGCGGCGTCATCAGGGCGCCGCTGCGGCCACGCTCGATCAGCTGAATGTCCAATTGCTGTTCAACATCCGCGATTTGCGCTGAGAGGCTGGGCTGGCTGACATGCAGACGTTTGGCAGCTTCGTGAAACCGGCCGGTTTCGGAAACAGCGACGACATATTGAAGTTGCCTAAGAGTGGGGCGCATTTTGGTAGTCCAAACCTATCAAAAACTAAGTTTCTTTAGATTTGAAGTATCGCCTTCGTCAACCAAATTCTATCTCAGTCGAACAAAAATAGGAGACTGTATCGTGTTACGTGTTGCCCCAAATGGATCGCCCTCGGAAGGTGAAAACAGTGTTACCTTTGTGTCCAAAGGGCCTGAAATCAACGCTATCGACACTGACGAATTCGTATCAGCCGAGCCAACGCCAAAGCCGGAATCGCGTCGCGGATGGCGGCGTCGCCGAATCCGTCGCGGCAAAAGCTAGCGCCCGCGATGGCAGAAACTGATCGTTGGGAAAATGAGGGCGGGCGTTTATATCCTGCACGCACAAGCCCTCGCCTTAGCGCTTTGCAGCGCCGGCATGCAAGCCTTGATACGCAAGTCGGTGAAGAGCTCAAGCGGCCCAATCCGTGTGGCATAGAGCTTCAGCGCTTGCGGCGAGAGAAACTCTATCTAAAAGACGAAATGCGCACTCTGGCGAATTAACCGCCAGTCTTTTCCAAGGCCCGCTGAAAGGCGGGTCTTGCTGTATTCTTGGCCAGATATGCGGCCAGTTTCGGATATGGTCCGAGCTCACCCAAGCGTTCCGCCATTTGTGCGATATAGGTCATTCCGATATCCGGCGCCTGGAACGTATCGCCCATCACATAATCACGGTCTGAGAGCCGCGCTTCGACATAACCAAGTTGCAAGGCGACTTCGCCAGTCGCGAACATGTCGAATACGGGCGGCTTATCTTCCAAACGGCTGAGCAGCAATTTTATCAACATTGGGGCAAAAGCCGACGCTTCTGTATACATTAGCCACTGCATCCACTCGGCATAGGCTTTCGGGTCACCTTGTGGCGGACCAAACTTGTTCTCCGGATCAAATTTGTCGAGCAGGTAGAGCGCAATCGCACCAGATTCTGCGAGCACGAAACCGTCATCATCAATGACAGGCGACTTGCCCAGAGGATGAGCGTTTTTCAGTTCCGGCGGGGCGCGGCCCATTTCGTTGCGATCATAGAATTCTAACTCATATGTCGCGCCAAGTTCTTCGAGCATCCAAACCGTAAAGATTGAACGCCCAACACGCAGGTGGTGAACTTTTAGCATCTGGGGTGTCCCTTTGATCAGTCTGGCATCAGTCGATAACCGATACCGCGCACAGTCTGAATGTGAATGGGGTTCCTCGGGTCAGGTTCGATTTTCTTGCGCAAACGCGTGACTTGAACATCAATACTGCGCTCGGTCCCGTTTGACGTCTTGTCGGCGAGGGCCTCCCGTGAAATCGGCTCGCCAGGATGTCTTGAAAGAAAGGTCAAAAGCTGCAGCTCGCTATCCGTCAGACGAATATGACCATCTGGACCGTTCAGCAGGCCCTTTGTCGGCTCGAACACCAGGCCCGACATCTCGATTTCATCGGGCGGGGGTGGGACATGTGTGCGGCGAATGATTGCGGCTGTGCGCAAGGCCAACTCTTCAGGCTCAAACGGTTTTGGTAAATAATCGTCCGCCCCGAGCCGCAAGCCTTCAATCCGATCGCTGGCCTGGCCCCGCGCGGTTAGCAGCAGGACAGGCGTGTCATTGCCTTCATCACGCAAGGCCTTGAGCAGGCTGAGACCATCTTCGCCCGGCATCATGATATCGAAGATTGCGAGATCAAAGCTGAAGGTCTGGAATAGTTTCCGCGCCGCGGCAGCATCTTGTGCGGTTGTGACCGAATGACCTTCGCGGACCAGATATTGCTTCAGCAAATCGCGGATGCGGTCATCATCATCGACAATCAGGAGATGGGTTTCAGCGGTCATAGCAGCGCCTCCAAAACGCTTCGCACGCCGCCGACGGCACCTGAGCCTGCAGCGCGATAGGCTTTACGCAACTTGTCTCGCATCGCGATTGTCGCGGGATCAGTGACGCGTTTACCTTCGTGGCTCAGATAGAGAAGGCGCACCCGGCGGTCACCCGACTCGCTCTTGCGACGTTCAATCAAACCGCGCTTTTCGAGATCGGCGATGATCCGTGCGAAGGTTGGCGTCGTGGCATCCAATTGCTCGCACAATTGATTGACTGAATGTCCCGGTTGAAATCGAATGGTCAGCAATGTGTGTGCCGCCAAGGTCGGTATCTGAAAGTCCTGCGCGATCTCTCGCGTGGCTTTCATCAAGGCGCGCTCACTTGCGAGCAGCAGCGCGATGCCGTAATCAAGCTCCTCATCTCTGAGAAACAATCGCGGGTCGAATCCGGGCGCATTTGCGCGTATCTGGTTGACATTCACCATGGTGATCTGAGAATGCCCGTGAAACGGGTCAAAGTGCAAGATAGGAATAAGAGAATGGCAGACCAAGCCTATGATGATCGTGACGGCTATATCTGGATGGACGGTCAGTTCGTCCCGTGGCGCGACACGAAAGTCCACGTGCTCACGCATGCCATGCATTACGCGTCCTGTGTGTTTGAAGGCGAACGCGCCTATGGCGGCGTGATCTACGCCTCCCGTCGCCATTCCGAGCGTCTCGCCAATTCTGCCAAGCTCATGGGGTTTGAGCTTCCGGTCACGGTCGACGAACTGGAAAGCATCAAAGCCGAAACCCTGGCCAAGTCCGGACTGGAAAATGCTTATGTGCGCGCCTTTGCCTGGCGCGGCAGTGAAATGATGGGCGTGTCGGCACAAAGCAATACCATTCATCTGGCCGTCGCTGTCTGGGCCTGGGGCGACTATTTCGCTGACAAGATGAAAGGCATTCGGATGACGCATGCCATGTATCGCCGACCGGATCCGTTGACCGCGCCATGTCATGCCAAAGCTGCTGGCCTCTATATGATCTGTACGCTGTCCAAGCACGCGGCTGAGAATGAAGGTTACGCGGATGCCTTGATGCTCGACTATCGCGGTCAGGTTGCCGAAGCGACAGGCGCAAACATCTTCTTCATGCGCGATGGCGCGCTGCACACGCCAACCCCGGATTGCTTCCTCAATGGCATCACTCGCCAAACCGCGATCAAACTGGCCAAGGCGCGTCAGATTGAAGTGATTGAGCGCGTGATCATGCCGGAAGAGCTGAACACGTTTGATGAGTGTTTCATCACCGGCTCCGCGGCTGAGATTACGCCGGTCGCTGAGATTGGCGAGCACCGCTACACGCCCGGCCAAGCCTCTGAGGCTTTGGTCAATGACTATGCTGACCTGGTTTACCGGCGCATCGAAGTGCCCGCCTAAGTCAGACCGCAGCCTAAAATTTGGAGAATGGCGTTTGTTTGCGTCGGCCGCGTCATTAGCAATTTGTTTCGGCTTGTGCGCCGATGCCGATGTCGAATCAATCGGCATCCCAAATGCTTGTTCGTGATTCCCTCTCATTAAATCCCTGAAGATCGCCTCTAGCGATCCATGCCAACACGTGTCGGGCTCCCCCGATACAAGCACTTCAGAGTTGCGAGAACTTCCGTTCTTACGTCAATATGATTTGTTCGCCTGAATGGCGATACGGTTACCATCTCAAATTATTTGTCACAATCCCAACAGGTTGTCCGGCGAGAGGTTGGTTTATCGATTGGCGGAAAGTGGCGCTCCGGGGAGGATTCGAACCCCCGACCCCTTGGTTCGTAGCCAAGTACTCTATCCAACTGAGCTACCGAAGCGCGGCAGCGGGACACATACTCTCGGCCTGTGGCGAAAGCAACACCTGATATCAGGAAATTACTGTGCTTCGTAGACGCCGCGAGCAATCGCGCGGGCAAGCGTACTTGCGGCGAGTTCGCCGAGGCGCGCCAGGTTTAACGGCGCGGGATCAGCCAAAGGCTGTTTGGCGGTGGATAGGACAAAGACGACGTCGCCATCAAATGGTGCAAATACCGGGCGGATCGCCCGCGCCATACCGGCCAGCGCCATTTGGGCGACACGGTTCGCCTGGCCCGGCGTCAGCGCAATATCCGTCGCAATACAGGCAATTGTGGTGTTCTCACCTGGCTGCGGGTTCTGTTTCGCGGCGCCCCAGTCTTCGGCATCTGCGCGATAGGATGGGTCCGGTCTCGCGCCGCCAAACTCGCCATCGATTTCGTACGGCCAGGCCCAGAACGCATCTGTCCCCGGCATATAAACTGAGCCAAAGCTGTTCACGGCCACCAAAGCGCCGATACTCATCCCGTCCTGTGTCTTGATCGAGGCGGATCCGAGGCCGCCGGAATGCTGGCCCGCCAGAGCACCATATCCTGCGCCAGCCTTGCCAAGGGCGAAGCGATCATCGGTTGCGGCGGTCAATGCCGCTTCGCCAAGTGCGCGATAGGGCGGTGTTGCGCCCCAGGATTTATTGCCGCCATTGGCGAGATCATACAGGATCGCGCTGGGCACGATCGGGGTTTTCGGGACGCCGGGTCGATCGACCATAGCAAACCCCTCACCGCGCGCGCCGAGTGTCGCCGCCACGCCGTCTGCCGCGGCGAGGCCATAAGCGCTACCGCCGGAAAGCACAATCGCGTTGATATGCTCTACCAGTTTGTCGGCTGCGAGCAGATCAGTCTCACGCGTGCCGGGCCCGCCGCCTGCAACGGCAACGGCGGCAACACACGGCGATTCGCAGAGAATGACAGACGTGCCCGTTTGGGCGGCATCGTCATGAGCATTTCCAACCCGAATCCCGGCAATATCGGTGATCAGATTGTTTTTGCCGGTCTGGGACATTGAAAAGCCTTTCCTGTCTCTGGCATCCGCTCTACGGTGCAACATGGTTTTCGCCAAGTCGGAGCGTTATTGAATGTCAGTCAAATCTATCCTCATTGCCGGGGCCTCCGGGCTCATTCTCGCTGCCTGTCAGCCTCAAGATGAGCCGCCAACGGTCGAAACACCGCCTGTGCCGCCGATTGAGGATAGCCAGGCCGCCTGGACAAATGGCGCCATGGTGGCGGCGGCTGACCCACGTGCGGTCGAGGCCGGGCTGGACGTATTGCGCAATGGTGGCCATGCGGTCGACGCGGCGATTGCCGTTCATACGGTGCTCGGCCTGGTGGAACCGCAATCCTCCGGCATTGGCGGCGGGGCGTTCATGGTGGTGTATGATCGCGCCAGCGGTGAAACGACTGTCTTCGATGGCCGCGAGACGGCGCCATCTGCCGTTGACGAAAATCTGTTCATTGAAGATGGCGAAGTGCTCGGCTTCCTGGAGGCCTGGCAATCCGGGAAATCTGCAGGCGTGCCTGGCGCCATCGCGCTATATAAATCCGCGCACGATGCCTATGGGCGTATGGATTGGGCGAGCAATTTTGACGCTGCCATCGGCCTTGCTGAGACAGGCTTTGTGGTCAGTCCGCGCCTCGCGGGTGTGCTGGCAAATGAACGTATCCGCCAATTCACGCGGCTCGATGATCACCCGGTCAGTGCGGCCTATTTCTATCCGGATGGCGCGCCCCTGGCGGAAGGGGCGGTTCGTGACAATCCAGATTATGCCGAAACGCTGCGCCGGGTTGCAACAGATGGTACGGACGCTTTCTATAAGGGTGACATTCCTGCCGCAATTGTTGCGACACTGAATGAAGCGCCGCGACCGGGCGCGCTCAGTGTTGAGGATATCGAATCCTATGAAGTGAAAGTCCGCCCGCCGCTTTGCGGAACCTGGCGTGACTATCAAATTTGTTCCGCGCCGCCGCCAAGCTCTGGCGGGGTAACGCAGAACGCGATTACCGGCCTCTATGATCGGCTGTTGCCGGAAGATGCGACCGAGCGCGAACAAATGCTGCGGGCCTTCGTGGATGCCCAGAGACTCGCTTATGCAGACCGCGATCACTATGTCGCGGATGCCGATTTCGTGCAGGTCCCGGCCAGAGATCTGATCAATCCGAAATATCTGGATGTCCGGGCCACCGAAGTCTTCGAGCCCGGGGCTAAGCCAATGCCAGGTGATCCGGGTGTGGCGCTTGGTGGCAATCCTATGGTCGGAATGTGGGGCCAGGATCCAACCGAAGACGCGCCGGGCACAACCCATCTCTCCATTATCGATCAGGATGGCAATGCTGTTGCGATGACGGCCACTGTCGAAGCCGCATTCGGCAACTCGCGCATGGTCAATGGCTTTCTGCTCAATAATGAGCTGACAGATTTTGCCCGCGAACCGCGTAAGTCGAACTTGCCGGTTGCCAATGCGCCGGGACCGAAAAAGCGTCCGCGAAGCTCTATGTCGCCGACAATCATTTTTGATGCCGATGGCGAGGTCAAAATGGTCACCGGGTCTCCGGGCGGTAATTCCATTGTTGCTTATACGGCCAAGTCGATCATTGGCGTGCTCGCCTGGGATCACACGCCGCAAGAAGCGGTGGCGCTGCCGAATATTATCGCACGCGGCGAAAGCGTCGGCGTTGAAGTGGACCGCGCTGGCGGCCAGGAAGTGGCTGATGAGCTGAAAGCGCTTGGCTACAATGTTGAGGAACGCCGCGGAGAAAATAGCGGCTTGCACGTCATCCTTGTTACGGAAGACGGCTTGCTTGGCGGGGCGGATCCGCGCCGCGAAGGTGTCGCGAAAGCGCTGGACGAGTAACAGACTGCGAAAGGCCATGAGAAGAGCGCAGACCGATTTTCTCGAAGACCAGCTCGGCGAGTAAGGCCTAATCCGTTTCAGCCGGCGCGAGCAGACCTTGCGCCTCCATCCAGCCGACATACTGATCAAACCAGGCGTCGGCTGGAACGCCGCGCTTATAGCTGCCAAAACCATGTCCGCCGGACTGATAGTAATGCAGTTCGACTGGGATGCCGGCGGTTTGCCAGGCTTCTACAAGGCCAAAGCCCTGGCCGGCAAACAAGTCGTCATCAGCGGCCAAAGCCGCAAACATTGGCGGGGCATCTGCGGGAACTTCAACCTCGCCCATGGGGCCGTAAATATAGCCGATAAAATCAGGTTTTGGCGCGTCGGGCTTATCTGACTGGGTGACGCCCAATGTCGCAATTGCACCAGCTGAGAACCCGAGCATTCCGATTTTCTCAGCGTCGAAGCCCCAATCCTCTGCGCCGCTGCGAACCAGCGCCAAGGCGGTCTGTGCATCAGCAATGGCGAGCGGAATCCCCGGGCGGACATCGATGCGCGCTTCACCGGGCGGGGGCGTGAACATCCGGCCCATATGCGCCTCAAAGGCTTCAGCGCCTTCAGGGGTTTGCATCACTCGATACTTCAAAATAAAGGCGGCGATGCCACGCTCCGCCAGCCAATTCGCGATCGGATAGCCTTCATTGTCCATGGAGACAAATTGAAACCCGCCGCCGGGAACAATGATCACAGCAGCGCGCGTTCGGGCCGGGTCCTTTGGCAAAACCGGCAACAGCGTTGGCACAGTCACATTTGCAACCCAGCGCTCGGTTCCGACATCATACCAGGCCTCGGATTGCTCAGCGTTTTCCGAGCCTGGCGCGGCGCCGTCATATAGCGTGATCGCGTCAGAATCGACCTCTGCGGGGACTTGCGTCATGGCGCCATTGTCTTGCGCATTACCTGTCAGTGACGTCATGGCAACTCCTATCAATGCGCCGAGAACCCGTGCCCGCATTATTTTCTCCAACTTGTTTGGTGGGGCAGCTAAAGTCGCTGCCCATATAAGTCATACGCATCCGCGTCCGTGACTTTAGCACGAACAATGTCACCCGGGGATAAAGTCTGGTCAGATTTCAAATAGACGACGCCATCAATCTCTGGCGCGTCAGCTTTAGAGCGGGCCAGGTACTCGCCCGGTTCATCGCTTGGGCCATCAATGATCACATCCTGGGTCGTACCGATTTGTGCAGCGGCGCGGGCGGCTGAAATCTCGGCCTGAGTTTCCATAAACCGGTGCCAGCGTTCTTCCTTGACCGCTTCGGGCAGATGTCCTGGCAGGTCGCGGCTATCGGCATGTGCGACATTCTCATACTTGAAACAGCCGGCGCGGTCGATCTTGGCTTCTCGGATGAAGTCGAGCAGGATTTCAAAATCCTCATCCGTCTCACCCGGGAAGCCGACAATGAAGGTCGAGCGGATGGCGAGGTCGGGGACGTCGCGGCGCCATTGCTGGATGCGTTCGAGGACGCGGTCCTGCTTGGCCGGGCGTTTCATCGCTTTCAGCACATTCGCGCTGGCATGCTGGAACGGGATGTCCAGATACGGCGTGATCAGGCCGTCCGCCATTAGCGGGATGACTTTGTCGACATGCGGATACGGGTAGACATAGTGCATCCGGGTCCAGACGCCGAGGGAGGACAAGCCGCGTGCCAGGTCGAGGAAGCGCGTCTCATAGTCTTCGCCCTTCCAGGTCTGCGGGGCGTATCTCAGATCCTGCCCATAGGCGCTGGTGTCCTGACTGATCACCAGGAGTTCCTTGACCCCGGCGCGGACCAGTTGTTCGGCTTCGATCAGCACATGGTGGATCGGCCGGGAGGCCAGGTCGCCGCGCAGTTTCGGAATGATGCAGAAGCTGCAGCGATTATTGCAGCCTTCGGAAATCTTCAAATAGGCATAGTGGCGGGGTGTCAGGCGCAGGCCGCTTTCCGGGACTAGATCGGCATGCGGATTATGCGGCGGCGTCAGGTGCTCATGCACCGCGCCCATGACTTGCTCGTACTGATGCGGGCCAGTGACGGCGAGCACTTTCGGATGCGCCTTCTCGATCACGTCCGGTTCAGCGCCGAGGCAGCCAGTGACAATCACTTTGCCATTCGCTTCGATCGCTTCGCCAATCGCGTCGAGGCTCTCCTCGCGGGCGCTGTCGAGGAAGCCGCACGTATTGACCAGGACCAGGTCGGCGCCGGCATAGTCCGGGCTGATCTGATAGCCCTCGGCGCGCAGGCGGGTGACGATCCGTTCGGAATCGACCAGGGCTTTCGGACAGCCAAGTGAAACAATCCCAACTTTCGGAATTGCATGAGGCTTGATCGGGGCGGGGCGGTCGAGGGTGGTCGTCATCGACCGGCTGTTATACGCTGCAGCCAGCTTTGAAAAGGAGCGCCGGTCATGACGGACGAGATGAAGACGCCAAATCGCGAACGCTTATGGACCCTGGTTCTGGTCGCCGCGCTGATTGGCGCGGCCACCGGCTATGCCTTCTGGGCCCAGATCGAGGGCGGCGGCGGCATGGGCTGGGTCGGCTGGCTGATCATCATCATGCTGGCCATCATCGCCTATTCGATCAGCTTCTACTTTGCCCACCGGTTTTTCGAAAACTCGCTGGATCAATATATTGTCTCGGACACGTTCAGCAAAAAGCATGACTGGATCGACCTGGAGACGGAAAGCCGCGACAGCGGCGACGCCGGAATTGACACTTGGGTGGCGCATTACAAATTCATCCGGACGATGTTCGCCATGGGGATCTTGCCGCTGCTGGCCTGTATCTATTTATTCTTCTTTGTTTGAGCGGGGCGCATTTCGCCCCGCCGCAATTTCAGGCATGCGTCCATGGACCCCTGCTGGCGCAGGCGTCTTCGGACGTTGCCAAACCACGGCTCGTCAAGGCGACCCGCAGCGCAGCACGGCCTGCCGCGCCAGCTCATCGAGCCAGGTCAGCGTGCCTTGTCGGTCCGGATCCAGCCGCCTTTGCCGGCGCGAGCCGCCCGGTGGCCAGCCGACGCGGAGCGGATGCACGCGGCAAAACCGGATCTTGCGCCGTGCCGCCGCCCGCGCCAGCCATCTGGCCATGCGGGCGACATGACGTTCCGGCGCGGCGATGACATCGCTGAGCGCCGCGCAGCGCCGTTTGAGGTATTCCGGATTGAATACAGGCGGCGGCGCGCTGGGCGCTCGTGCTGGCGGCGCGTCGTCCAGGAAGCGCAAGGCCCGCTCAGGCTCATAAAGCGGGAAGAGCGGGACTTTCCTTGTCATCCCGGAATTTTCGCTCTTTCGAAAATATCCGGGACCCAGCCGCGCGCGGTCCGTCCCAGAACCGTCTGGGTCCCGGATAAGGGCTTGCGCGCTTTCCGGGATGACAGGACGAGAGGGCGTCTGCGGCTTTGCAACTTTCACAATCGGCCATGCCGCGCCGGTACACGCCTTCAGCATCAACCAGCGCCGCACCAGGCTCTCGGCGAGCCGTGTCAAATGCAAGATCTGCCAACGCTGCTTCGCGTCCGGCCCCAGCCCGCCCAGGCGCACTTGCAACAGGCTAATCAACTGGCCAATCATGGGCCAGGCGCGCTGCAGAGCGGAGAGGTCAGCATTCACCATGGCGCAGAGTATGGGCGCGCGCGAACTCGGTCGGATTGACGGCGGTCGATGCGGCACAAAAACGGGCTCAGCGATCAGCACTGCAAAATCACTTAGCCAGATTGATTGCGCGATGAGACAGCTAAGGCATGGCAACAGACTATGAGAAATTCTATCGGGACAACCCCAATGGGCTCGGCGAGCCAACGCGCGAATTTGTCGACTTTTTTGAGGCCTATGAACCGTCGCAGGCCAGGGTGCTCGACATTGGGTGCGGGCAAGGCCGTGATGCCCTGTTCATTGCCAGACTGGGACATGTTGTGCACGGCATTGATCTTTCCCCGACCGGAATTGCCGACCTGCTGAAGGCGGCGGGCGACGAAGGGTTGAACATCACGGCTGAGGTCGCCGATATTCGCGACTATGCCTGGCGCGGCCCCTATGACGTGATCCTGATCGACCGCACGCTGCACATGCTTCATGCGGATGCACGGCGCGCGGTCCTGAAATCTGTTCTGGCCATTGCGGCGGTCGGCACGCACGTCCTGATCGCCGACGAGCGGTCAAACATGCCAGGCTTTCAAGATGTGCTGGATCAGGACGCGCTGACCTGGACGGCGATCAAGCGCGACCGCGGGTATTTGTTTGTGGTTGGGTGTTGAGGGGCGAGGAGACATCTCCGTGTTCCAGATTTGAGGCTCTGCGAGCGGAGTGTTAGGGTATTCATAGCTGACTTTGCATGGGACTTACGGAATGCGCATCTCTTCGATCATGTTTCTGCTCGCGGCGCTCTTGAGCGTCATCGGCGCGGTGGCGCACGAAGTTTTGGGTGGCCCCAAAGTTCTGGCGCCTCTTGCTGCCAGTAATCTACCGTCAGATGTCATCTGGCTCCATCATTTTTCTTGGCACGTTGGGACTGTTGCGGTCTTAACCATGGCTGCCCTTTTTATCACAGCAACCCGATCTGAACTCGGTCGCGTCCTCGCGGTTTTTGCGACGCTCATGAGCGCTGGATTTGCAGTCTTGGCTATTGGCTTGGCGTTGTTTGGAGATCCAGTCGTGTGGAGCACGCCTGGACCTTACCCTTGGACCATCATTACCGTCTTGGGTGTCGTTGGTTTGGTCATGTATCCAAAGACGGCTGATTGACGTTCTCTCCGCGAGCAAAAGGAGGCATTAGCTCAGAGGCGGGAAACGCCCTAAATAGGACATTCTGCCTTTATGGGCGTAAGCTCACCGGCACGAAAACGAAACACCCATTGCGAGTGGGGAAGAAGCATCGAACCCACGGACGCGACCATCTACGTCCCGCTTGAACACCAGCTTCTGCAAAGGCCCCTGTCCCGAAAACGTATCGGGCTGATACGGAGTGAGTGAGAACCATGGGAGGCGCGCATGCTTGGCGCCCAATACGCCATCGACCAAACTCAGTTCATAACTCGTATCCAATTCGTCGCTGTGGCAACGCCCAACATACAGGCTTAGGTCAATGGAATCTGGCTCAAACGGAGTGAGTGATTGGCGCGGTGCTTCGAGCACGCCATCTAACCCCAATCGGTACTGTAGTTTTGGCGACTTGCCGCGCTCTGGCGTTGCGAAGATTAGCGTTCGCTCGGGCTGCGCGTTCAGCAAAAACTCGCGCTGTCCAATTTGGGGAAGCGGTTCAAGTTCGTCGCGGGGCGCGCCAAGCATCGCGAAGGTCAGCCCTTCTTGTTCCGCCCGAATGGAAAAGATGACGCCTGGATAAAGCTCATAATCCCCAGCAAAGGCCGCCAGCTCATCGGAAGGCGCGACCGGCGCATCCTCAGGCACCGCTGCCTGATCCATCGAATCGACGGGTAAATACAGGTCTGCAAGCGAGAACGCGAATGTGGCTTTGTCGAAATCCGTGCGATTACTGATCACGGCGACCTCCAAATCCACTTCCGGCACCCGTAGCAGAAACGAACGATATCCAGCATCCGTACCGCCATGCGACCAGGTTTCAAAGCCTTTGTGGACGCGAAACTCCTGACCTTTGGCGAACGTTGAGTCAGCCCCATTTTCGACTTGAAAACGTTCCGCCATGAGATCGAAAACCAGTGGATCACCGACGGATTGCGTTTCGAAATTTTCCGCCCACTTCAACAAGTCTAAAACAGTCGTGTATAGACCTGTCGACCCGGTCCCCTCGCTAGTCACGATCACGTTCTTGAAACTCTCGCCATCCGGATAGTACGACGCCGCACGGTTCGGAATGAGGGCGTTTCGAGTGTCAGGAAACTGCGTCGCTCGCATCTCCAATGGATCAAATATTCGCGTCTGCATGAAGGCTTCAAATGTCTGCCCTGACGCCTGTTCAACAATTTCAGCAAGCAATCCATATCCGGTATTGCTGTACTCCACTTTAGTGCCTGCTGCGAAATTTACCCCACGCTGATTTCTCACAAGAGAGCGCAGCTGGGCCTTGGTGTGTATATCATCCGGCAACCAACCAGCCATCTGGGCCAGCGTGCTTCGCTCTCGCAAACCACCGGTATGGTCGAGCAAGTGGCGGACTGTGATCTCGGTTTCCAGTTCTGGAAGGTCTGGCAAATAGGTGCGGATGTCCTCGTCCAGCTCAATGGCGCCATCTGCGACCAGCAAGAGCGTTGCGAATGCGGTGAATTGCTTCGATATAGACGCCACTTGAAACACGCTGTCAGGCGAGAGGGGAATATCGTTCTCCAAATTTGCCATGCCGGCGCCGTCTGCAAAGACAATCTTGTCATTCAATGAAATAGCAACCGCGACGCCTGGCGCGGTTGCTGACTTCCAAGGAGCCATCGCGCCTTCGATTGGAGAGGTTGCCTCCGAGCCCGGCAGCGCTTTTGGCTGAACCGCGCCGACGCACGCCGCTAAACTCAATGCGGAGAAAGCCGCGAGAGAGACAATCGTTTTCGTTTTGTGAATCATGTTGTTACCTCACTTTGGTGAAGTCAAACCATGGCGTAGCGCCGCCATATTATCGTCCGAGAACGCGTAATCGAACGTTTTAGCGGATTGTCGAACGCCTAAACTGAACCCTTACTTTGCAGTTTTGCTTGCGTCCTAAACGCGCTTGGTGTCATGCCGACATGCTTCTTGAAAGCTGTGTTGAAAGATGATTTGGAACTAAACCCGCAATCCAAAAGGATCTGTAAGACTGGCTGTTTCGGCTGTTCGACAAGCAATCGCTGTGCGTAGGCTATCCGATGGCTGTTTACGAAATCAAAGAAGTGCACGCCGAGCGCGCCATTTAACAGCTCCGAAACTTCGCGCGGTGTCATTGCCAGGCGGTCTGAAAGACGCGCTAAGGTCAATTCGGGGTCAAGAAAGGGGCGCTCGGTTTCGACATATTCAATCAACCTTTGCGCGTCATTGGCGGTTTGAGGTGGCGCTGCGGTCGTTTTAATGCTGATCAAGCGTCGATCTACATCTCGGAACAAACGCGGTTTCAGGAGCGAGTTCATCGCGATCCAGGTGGTGATTGCCAGCGCCAGCAAGGCGCTAAACATCTGCAAAGCCAAAGCTGTGGAGCTGTCAGATGCAAAGCTGAACACATCGCGCACAATCAGGATTGCTCGCGCCAAGAGAGACGCTGCTGCGAGCTGCGTCAGCCATATCAGGACTTCTGACGGCGCCCCGGCATAGTGGCGCGTAAACCGCGTTCGGAAACGCCAGAGCAAGGCAATAATGGCGGCCATATAGCCAAAATAAACGGCCTGAGAGAGCCACCACGCGGTGCGACTTTCTGGCGCCACCAATTGCGCCAGCCCGTTCAGATGAGGGCCACTTGGCCAGTGCACTGCAACCACAAGTCCAAACGGCACTAAATGTAGAATATCATGCGGCTTCAATCGAAAATCAGAATAACAAGACGCATAGAAAAAGAAGAAAAAGGTCGGCATCTGCAATCGCCCGAGGGCCAACCAAATCATGTTCAGCCAAGCCGAGTGTATATTGCCTGCCCACAGCCAAACCGTGAGCTCAATTGCGGTCAGGGTCAAAAAGGCGGCCAAAAGTAAGTTCGGCGTTTTCCTCGGCGACGCGACAGAGACGAGAAAGACACTCAGCAAGAGGCAGAGAAAGCCGATTAAAATCGACATGACCCCAAAGAAGTTGGCGCTGGAGAATTCTATGGCTGAGCCTCACGCATCTATTGAAAAAGTTCTGTAGAGGCGTTCCTGGTGGATGAAAATGGCGATGATGCAGAACCGCTCAAGTGTTGAAACAGCCGCATTCAGGCGAACTTTCAAAGCTAACTTGAAGGATGTCCGAGTTTGAATTGTACGATGTTGAACGTCTTAAACTCGCCCCACAATGGACGCTCGCGATTTCTGAAATGCGAGCAAAAAGAGACATTAGAATTCGCGTACAAAAATAATTTCGGTTGACGACAGTAAGGTCAACGCAGCTCCACATCGCAGCAGACGCGAGATTTGGAGCCTGATCGCCATGACCCGAATACTATTCGCCTGTTTTCTCGGAGCTCTGGTAGCTGGATGCGTGATCACCGACGCCCCCCAAAACTCCACAGATTTGGACGCGCGCTACACGTTGGGTGATGGCGGCGTCTCGGAATTCTACACCTTTGCAGGTGAGATACCCGCGCCAGGTCAGTTGCTTCGGCAAGAGGCGCTTAGCGAGGCGCAGAGCGTGCCTAATGCGGCAAAAGCGGTTCGCCTGTTGTATTCATCCAGCGACGGGCTCGCTGACACCGGAGCGATTGTCGTGTCAGGGGCATTGTTTCTTCCCGACGGAGAGCCACCCGAAGGTGGGTGGCCTTTGCTGCTTTGGTCACACGGAACCGTCGGGATCGCAGACAAATGCGCACCTACATGGACGGGCTACGTCCCGTTTCATGACGAGCACCTTTCGGAGTGGCTAAGCGAGGGGTATGCGATTGTCGCCTCGGACTACCAGGGACTTGGGTCGGTGGGGACGCATCCGTATCTTGCCACACGTCCAGCGGCCTACAGCAATCTCGATGTCATTCGCGCGGTGCACTCGGCGGACTTTCCAGTCTCAGATCGCGTTGTCCTTGCTGGACAGTCACAGGGTGCAGGTGCGGCAATCGCCACAGCTGGATATGCACCAGCCTATGCGCCTGAGATCGATATTCGCGGAGTGATTGCGACCGGCGTCCCATATTTCACGCCAGACGCGCTGCTTGCCGTTCAAGCCGCACGACCTAACGATGTCGTGGATCCAATGTTGGGTTACAATTTTCTCGCGCTGACTCTCATTGAGCAAATTGACCCCAATTTCATGGTGGAAGACTATGTTTCAGAAGAGGCGTTGCCACTCGCGCGCGGCGTGACCGAGATCTGCAACCGAGACATGCGAGCGAAAATTACAGATGCTGGGCTGACCTACGATAAGACTTTTAAGGCAGCGCCGACTGAGCCCTTGCGGCAGGCGTTCGAACGGATGCAGTTCCCATCCCTTCAGTTATCCATACCCATCTTTGTCGGTGTCGGTTCGGATGATCGCGACACACCCCCGAGAATGCAATCTGGGTTTGTGAAAGCCGCATGTGCAGCGGGGTCGACAATTGAAGCGCATTTGTTTGACGGGTTTGATCATCTTACCGTACTCAATCACTCGCAGTCGAAATCCAAAGTGTTCGCAGCCGCGGCATTCGAAGGTGAAAGTATTCTAGGAAATTGTAGCGCGCTGCCGTTTTAGTCCCATCGGCACCTAGGCGAGCAAAAGCAGACATTAGAATTCGGCGCTGGCAATCCGATTGCAGGCTACCGAACGGCAACAAAGGAGCAAGATATGCCGTTCGATCATACCCAGGGAAAGTGGATCCCGTGGAACAACGGGAAGCTCGTCGGCCAGAAAGCCCCGCTCAAACCCCAGGAAGTCTGGTCCATTCGCGTGCGCCTTTAGCTCGCGGGGAAGAAGCGCGATCTAGCGTTGTTCAATCTGGCAATCGATAGCAAGCTTCGAGGATGTGACTTGCTAAGGCTCAAGGTCTCTGATTTGCGCATGGGGGCTGAAATCAGAAGCCGAGCTAAGATCATTCAGCAGAAAACAGGCGCGGCAGTTCAATTCGAAGTCACAAAGCAACCGCGAGAGGCGATCGAAGAGTGGTGTGCTTTCAAAGAAATACGACCTCATGATTGGCTGTTTCCGAGCAGAACGGACAAAACGCGTCATCTATCGACCCGGCAATATGCGCGCATTGTTGAGGGCTGGGTTCGTTCAATTGGTCTCCCGAGGTCGTTGTACGCAACGCATTCGATGCGTCGGACAAAAGCGACGCTGATTTATCGGAAGACCGGCAACTTGCGAGCGGTCCAGTTGCTACTCGGTCACAGCAAAATTGATAGCACGGTCTTATACTTGGACGTGGAAGTCGAAGATGCTCTCAGCTTGGCCGAGAGTATCGAGTTATAGAGTGCTTGGTCAAATTCGTTCTTAGACAAAAAGCGGTGATGCCGCTCCCACCAATTCTCGCTCTTGCGCAAGAATGTGTTGGAAGGACGGCCGCGCATGAAGACGTAGAACGTAATCGGACAGGTTGGGCCAACCCCCTGCGTCGATGCTCTCTCCAGCATGGAAGTAATTAACGAAAATGCTGCCGGCAGTGAGGTCGGCCAGAGTGCACTGATCGCCCAAAAGGAAGGCGCGGCCCGTCTCCAATTGCGATTCTAGGTAATCAAAGACTTGCGGCCTAAAGGCTTTAGCAGCTGCAATCATTTCTGGGTCTGGATCGATTTTTTGAAATTTCGGGTTGATGAATTGCTGAATGAAAAGCGGGGCTTCGACTTTCGAGAACAGGGCCGTCGCAAGATAGTCGCACAACCAGAGCATCCAAGCCTCAGCGTCCTATTTGGGGCGAGTTTAGGATGCTGAAGCATCTCCAAATTTGAGGGCAACCTTTCTCTGTCCAAACGTAGCTTCGGTTGGAGCATTTCCAATCGCGGATTAATGAGCTGAGTTGGCCGTTCTCCAACGGTTTAAGTTGAAGGGGGATAGAGATACCGGCAAACTAGTAGCCCCGATTTAAGCGTCGGATTGATCTGTTAGAAAGCGCGACAGAATGGGCCCCACCTTCTCCAATCGAGAACAATCAGATATACATGCTATGAGGAATTGAGCAGAAGGCAGTCATTCATCGTGCGATTTGTAATTTTTAGTTTTTTGCTGATCAGTTTGCCATGTTTCATAAGCAGCGCGGTCGCAGCTCCCGAAGCGTCTGAGCCTATCTTGGACGACGGAATCGGTGTCGCGGGCGAAACCGTGCTCGGAAATCCCATCGGCAAAAATGTAGTCTACAAATTCTATGATACCAATTGCGGGTATTGCCGCGCTGAATACCGCAAACTTCAAGATCTCATAGACGGGTATCCGGAACTCCGCATCGTGCTTGTTCAAACCTCCATTCTCGGCGAGGCATCCAATTCTGCCGCGATGAGTTTGGCAGGTCTTGGACCCGGCGATTACTTCACAATTGTAGATCAAATTTTGTCCGGGAGAGGACGTTCCGACGGTCGTCTTGTCAGGTCCTATGCTGAAAAGGCCGGTATAAAGATTGGGGAAGAACTTGATGCGTCAGAGACGCGTTCGCGAACGGAAAAACTCGATAAAAATTATCGCGTTTTCCGCGGTCTTGGGGGCAAGGGGGTTCCATTCTTTTATTCACCCACCGCTTTTGATGATGAAGCCAGAACGTCGAACGAGTTCGCGGGGCCCCGGTTAGGGTTTGTGGAACAAATCGCGTGTGGATATTCAGGAATTGGATCGTGTGAAAGTCCGCAGGTGCTCGTGAACGATGCCGTTAAAGCGCATGCCGCAGGTGACTCAAGTGCGGTGATCGCTCTTTTTCAACGCGCTGTGGAGAACGCGAAGGACCGTGATCTTCAAGACGATGATCTGAACAGTATTTGCTGGAAAGGCGCGCTTCGTGGAGCAGCCGAAACTGTCCTGCCCATTTGCGATCATTTAGCTGCACAGTTCCCAAACAATGTCGGCTATGTTGACAGTTACGGCGTGGCGCATGCCGCGCTCGGCAATTCCGAGAAAGCAATTACAAGTCTAACGCGCTTTCTGGACGCGCGACCAAGGCTTGATCCTGTGCAGCGGAGCTTGAGGGAAAGCATGATCGAACAGCTAACAAATACCGGCACGGCAATCGGTGCGGAAACCCTCTCGCAACTCAAATAAGTGAGATGAGCTTAAAGATCGTTTCCGGGCATCAGGTCACGAATCACATGGGACTTCTGCGGCTTCAGTGGTGAAGCACTTTTCAGATAGCAGAGCCCCAGAGGATGACCGGTCGTAAATTTTCCTGAACCATTTTTTGTCGACCCGATTAAAGGGACGGCCGAGAGGATCAAATGATTCCTCTGTCAGTGTGTTGCCCAGATCATCATAGGTGTACGCGGCTGATGCGCGGCCAGTCGTCTGAAGGGGGCGTCTGTCTCCATCTGGGCCGAACCCCTCTGTCAGCAGCAAATTACCGAAGCGATCTCGCGTCAGTTTTTCAATAGCGGCAAACTCTGAGATCGGAGTTCCATCTTCCTCGAAGAACGCATTTTCGATTACATTTCCAAGTGCGTCATACTGTTTGGTCTCGAAGGCAGTCTTAGAACCTGCTGCCGCCTTCGGTTGCCCATCTGCGCCTAGATACGTTTCTTTTATCACTCGATTGTTGCTATCATAAGCGAAGGCTGTGCCATAAACACCCCATTGATTTTGAATCGCTGAACCGTCTGCATCAAAGTATCTCGTCTCTATTCGCCGATTTAGATCGTCAAATTTCCACTTCCGGGTGGCAAACTTTTGATCGACTTGGACGAACGGCTCCCAGTCCGTATCATACGATGTTTGCTCAATGAGCTTGCCGCGTGTATTCCATACGTTAGACCATCCGTGATAACCACTTTGCGTATTCACAGCAGGATTCCCGTCTTTGTCGAAGTATTGTGCTGACTGAATTTGATCAAAGACGTCTTTGTCCCAGACTATCCTATGAGCTCCGTAGGTTGAGTTTGTAGGTTGGTCATCGATATCAAAAAAAAGACGCTCCAACGCATGCCCTAAATCATCATAGATGTATCGTTCATATGCGGCATTATTATTGGACAGCATGGGCCGCTCGTCATCGTCGAGAAAGTGTGTTTCAAGCGTTTTGCCGAGATTATTATATTTGTACCGCACGATATAGGCGCCGAACCACCCTTGCACGGGCTCACCCGTTTGATCAAAAAAGCGAACTTCGCTGAGACGTCCCTGATGATCATGCTGTCGTTTTTGAACGGCGAACCCAGCGCTAGCGTTTGAAACTTCGCCAGCTGGATTCAGATAAGAGTATTGGGTGACGTTACCGAACTCATCGCGTTTTGTTTTATAGTGTTTGGTTGGCTTATCGATGAGGTTGCCATTTATGTCGTACGGTGCGGATTTCGCAATTTGCCCGTAATCGTCTCGTTCCCACTCATACCGGAAAACTGAATCGTTATCGTAGACGGGATTGTCCTTATCATCATATGTGGATGACCGGACCCGATATCCATTGGCATCAAATTCATCCACCCATTTGTGAATGCCTTCGCGATTGATCGCTGGTTCAAGGTCCGGATCAAAGTGAATAGAGGCTACTTTCTGTCCTAGTTCATTCCAGATGTTTTCACGGCGAAAATAGCCACCAGCGGTGAGAGCGGGTGAACCGTCAGCGGCGTAATATTCGTTTGCGATTACGTTGAGTTTGTCGTCTCTTTCCGCGACCCATCTATGATATCCCCATTCATAAAGAGTCGGGTCGCGCTCGGACGTGAAGCAGGCGCCGCTTTTTTGCAAACCATGCTGTGTTCGTTCGAATTTTTCGTGTGCGCAAACACCCACGTTTTCGTTCGGATTTGCTGCACTGTGGGTGACTTCAACAAAAAAACCGTCTTGATTGTATTGATAGTTTTTTCGCGCAACTCCGTTTTCAGTCGGCACGAGCCTCAAACTCGGATCCAAAAATTCTACAGAACTCAGATTTCCTCTCTGATCATAGGTGAAGCGTTTTGCGTGGTAGCCTTTATCCGTGTTCGCGGACCCATTCGCCGTGAACTTCTGTTCGAGAGTATCGTTTCCAAACCGGTCGTATTCAAATGTTCGACGCGCAGCAGTTCTCGAGGCATCGGTCAGCTGGCCTTGCTCATCTAAAATCTTGATCTCAATTTTATTACCGGTCGCATTGTAGCTGGTTGCTAGGATAGAAAACCCGTTCTTGTTGAGCGTTGGGGCACCATCTTTGCTGATCGTGGTGCGCCGGAGAAGCCGTCCACCGTTATCTCTTTCTTCAAGATAGCCATAAGAAAATTCACTATTTGCTCGCGGCACGCCTGGCGCAGAGAAGAACCGGAAGGCTTGATCGTATCCTAGCGTTTCTTCTCGCTCGCTTCTGTCAATTTCAATATATTTAATGCCATTATCCAATCGGCTGCATCCCACGACCGCCTCTTCTCGGATAGCTTGGTTGCTGCCGGGACGATAGGAAACCCGTTCGAGTACGTTACCAACTTGATCTCGAACCTCCTCCCCGGACACCTGGCCATTTTCATATAGTTGTTTGATTGCGCAAGCTTTGGCAGCATTGCACTTAAATTTGAACGCATCTCCAGTCAGACTTAGGAGTGTTGTCGCTGAATTGCTGCAATTTCCAGCGGAATTGACGAACTCCATTAAAGAGACAGATCCGAAACGCCCGTATTTTTTAAACCGAATGGTCTTTTGGCGCCTAGCGGCTTGATCGGCGGACACAATGTCAACAGGGGTCAGTTTCCCGAACACACGGACATAATCCTTTGCGTACGTGTATGTGGGAAGTGCGAAAGCCCAGATCCCCGCGGCAGCAATCGCAGCAACGGCCGTTAGCCCACCCGTCCAGGCTAAAGCTCTTTCTCTCCGGCGTTTGCGATCACGATCCTGTAACTTACCCGCGTTTAGACTGACTGCTCCAGCAACAAGTTTTAGGAGAGCATTCCGAAAACCGTCGCCAGCTGGTCTAGCATCCGCAGCAAGCGGCACACCGAAAAGCTCAATCAGTTTTTCTGGGAAGAGCTCTGTATTAGCATCTTTATCTTCGCCGCTGTCAGGCGTGATGATGGCGAAGATTTTGTCTTGTTTACCAAGGCTCGCAAAGTACTCGATCTCCAAATCGACCCATTTGCTTCGCTTCGCATTTTCTGAGCTGATTACAATAAGATTCGCACTTGCTCTCAGGGCTGCTTTTAGCTGATCGTCGAGCGCCCCCGCAGAAAGCTCTTCTCGATCTTTGAAAATAGGATAGACGCGATTTTTCTTCCCAGCCCCTGTGATATCGAACTCGCCAAGCCGATTGGGTATTTCATAGTTTTCCAGCCGCTTCATCAGCCGTTCTGCGAAAGCTCGATCCTGGCTCGAATAACTTATAAAAGCGGCGAACCTAAAATACTCAGACACATCCCACCTCAGACACTCCAATAACGACCATTGTTAGCTTTGAAGATTTGCTCATTTTTGGCAACTCAAAATCCCTTGAGTACCCATCCACAGATTGAAACGCAGGTCGTTTGAGACGACGGCACGCGGGATGTGCACTAATACGCCAAGCGACGTATCGCATCTATAATAAGCTGCTTTAGACCGGGTTCTGGCATCGACAGGTTCGGTCATCTTCGACCCGCCGCGAACTTTCCAAGTTTGGGAGAGTCAGCGTCTAGTTTAGGGCGTTTTAGGGCACTCGCTAACGTCGGCTTTGACGCCCTGAGCAGTCATTAGCTCAGCGGCTTAAGTCACCCTAAAGCGGTCTCTGATAAAGTCTATTACGGGTCAGAATTAGACTTTTCTACTGATTGCTGAAATGCTCTTCAAAGCTAAACTTATGGGGGCACCGGTGACGTTAGAAGCGATATATTACATCGGACAAACGATAGCCGTTGCGGCAATACTAGCTTCTTTGGTCGCGATATGGTTCCAGATGCGGCAATCGCAAAAGATGGAACGTGCCGCTGCGCAACGAGAGCTTTTGTTACGCGTATCGGAGTGGTCGAGAGAATTTACGACATCCGGCAGCGATGGCGACAACTACATTCGCGGGTTGATGGAGTATGAAAACGCTGAATCGGCAGTTCAAATGGAAATAAATCGGGCCATGTCAGAATTCGTCTTCATATGTGAGTCTGCTCTCAACATGCGTAAAGACGGCTTTTTCAGCGAGGGGACTTGGATAGGAATAGAGGGCGCTACGCTCGCACTTTTACGAACGCCGGGAGGTCAGCAATGGTGGCAATACGGCCAGCGGTGGATCGGGCCAGAGATTGTAGAACATCTAAGAGCTAGACTCGAAGAAGTGGACCCAAGTCTCCCCACATTTCTCGACTTCACGCCGACATTCAGAAAGCGTCTGGTGGAATTGGCTCAGGAACAGGCAGAGTCCGTTTCAGCGCTTGGATCACCCTCAAGTTCTGGCTCCGACAGCCCAACCGATTGAACAAAGCTTACCTAGCTTTGGCTAGATGGATCTCATTTTTCGGGTGGTCGCTAGCAAACTGAAATTGAACACTACGAAGCATCCTTAACTCGCCCCACAACAGCCTCTCTATAAAAAACAGCAGGAAGCGCCCTAAAACGGACGCTCGAGCTGTCTGCGCAGGTAAAGGAGCAGACGTCGGTTGAAGCTTGATCAATCAATGCATTGATGTGAAATCAGTTTACGATGTCTACTGGCAATCTGACCCATCCGGCCGTGAGCCATTTGCCACTATTTCCACGTCTGGTTGTGACGCATTTGCGGGAAGCTGGTTTTTCAGAGGCTCGGATATTTGAAGACCTAGGATTTTCCAATCAGGATTTGGAAAGTGAGGCGTTCAGACTCGATCCCGATCAACATGAACGCTTCATCCGACGCGCCATCCAACTAACGAACAATGTGCACTTCTCACTGGATTTGAAGGACCATGCATTTGAGGCAACCTCGAACGCGGTGCTGATCTTGTTTGCGACCAGTGGGCGCATTTCGAAAGCGCTTCAGCTGATTACGCGATTCAATCCGATTTATACAAGGACCGTGACGTCGACACTTGAGCAGGCACCAGACGGCCCATTATTGTCTGTCGTATCACACCTGAAAGATGAGCTGGTCGCATATTTCGCGTTGTCTTCATTCGCGCTGTTCATCGACAACTTCTTTCAACAGGCATTGAACGGAGAGCATCTTGTGACCCACGCGCAATTGGCAATCTCAAAACCGATAGACTTTGATGGCGTTGCACACAAATTCGGATTCGAATTGGCGTTTGAGGCCGACCGAACCGAGATTTTTCTCAATCCAGTTTTGATAAACAAACCCCTCAAGAACGCTGACCCGCAAACGACGCGGTTGATAACAGAGTTTTGCGAAAAACAACTCGCAGACCTGAACGCGGAAGTTTCGGTTGTCGGCGCGGTCTCAGCACTGATTTACGAGCAGATCTCGGCGCCGCCCACTTTGGATCAGGCTGCGACTAAAGTCGGTTTGTCGTCACGTAGTCTGCGCCGCCATCTACAAAGTTCGGGGACCACATACCAGTCAATCTTGAACGATGCCAGAAAAGCCCTTGCCACGAAACTGCTGACTGAGACGGATGAGCCCGTTTCGGCAATTGCCTATGAAGTCGGTTTCGAAAATCCATCGCATTTTGGCCGAGCGTTCAAGAAGTGGTCGGGGCAATCTCCGTCAGAGTTTCGCGAAGCCCGATAGCGCAACAATTGGCCAGATATGGAGAGTGATTGGCCAGGTCGGGTCTCGCCCGACTTGAATGCGACGCGCATGCTGCAACCCGATGCAAGAATGATCTGGAGGAAAGCACATGTCAGAGGCGGTGGATGTATATTGGTCTTTCCGGAGCCCGTACTCTTATCTGGTGACATCAGATTTGTTGCAGCTCGAAAAAGACTTCGATGTAGACATAAGCCTGCGCGTCGTTTTGCCGATCGCCATTCGCGCCAAAGCAGCCCTTTTTGACGCGTCCAATCGCAAGCCTACTCAGTATATATTGATGGATTGGGAACGACGCGCGGCATTTTTAGGACGACCTCATGCCTGGCCAAATCCCGACCCGGTGGTCCAGAACTATGAGACGATGGCGGTATCCGAAGAGCAACCGCACATCTTCCGGCTATCAAAGCTGGGCGTTGAGGCTCAGCGACGCGGCAAAGGCATTGCTTTTGCGACGGCGGTTTCTCGCCTCATTTTTGGCGGCACTGCAAACTGGCATGAGGGCGCGCACCTTGCCAAGGCCGCGGCAAGCTGTGGACTCGATCTCGAAAAGATGGAGCAAGCGACCGCAGATGGTGACCACCTCGCAGAGATTGAACGCAACCAAGATGGCTTAGAACAAGCGGGCCACTGGGGTGTACCTACGATGGTCGTGCGGGGCGAACCCTTCTTTGGGCAGGACCGTGTCGATACGCTTCGATGGCGGCTCGACCTCCTCGGCTTGAGCAAGTCCGTTTAGTCGCGTCGACACCCGCCGAAATTGATCAAAACAAATCAGGGAGGAAGACAATGGACCTTCAAATCAAAGGCCGAAAGGCCATTATGGCCGGCGGCAGCGCCGGAATGGGACGTGCCACAGCAGAGCGACTGGCCGAAGCGGGGGTTGAGTTATTCATCAGCGCGCGAGGCGAGGAGCGGCTGATGAACGCCGCCAAGGAAATGTCCGACAAGTATGGAACCTCGGTGACGCCAATCGTTGCAGACTCCTCTACTGAGGCCGGACGTGAAGCCTTGTTTGAAGCCTGCCCGGATCCAGACATTCTGGCGATTACAATCAAGCCACCAGCCCCGAACGGGAATTTTTTGAAGGTCACGCCTGATATGTGGCGATCATCAATTGAAACGACGCTGATCGGTCCGATTGAAATCATGCGGCATTACATTCCCGGAATGACGGAACGAAAATGGGGGCGGATCGTGAATATCGCGACCTTCTCTGCGAAAAATCCAATGATCTGGCGGCTGATGTCCGGCCCGGCACGTACAGCGTTGATGAACTACACGGCCAGCGTATCTCGCGAGGTCGCCCAACATGGCGTGACGATAAACAATCTTCTGCCAGGGATGTTCCGAACCGAAGGTTTCGATGAGAATATTGAACCTTATGCAGATGCCTTTGGGCTGGAGCCGGTTGAGGATGTCTGCTTGGCTCATTTCATGGAGCACAATAAAATTCCAGCGGGATTTATCGCGGAAGCAGATGACCTGGGCCCTATGGCAGCATTGCTGTGTAGTGAACTCTCGCGCTTCATCGTCGGACAGAACATCGTCATTGATGGTGGGCAGCACGCTTCCATCTTTTGATGGCCAGAAGAAACACTATTTCAGCGCCCTAAATTCGCTCCAACTAGGACACTCATCTTTTCCGAAACGCGAGCAAAAGAAGACGTTAGCGCATATGCTCAAAATGAGAAAAGTTAGGAGGCTCGGGGACTGTTCTAAAAAAACGCTGAAGTACGCAAACAATCGGTGAACCGATTATATCATCAATTATTCTTCCCGGTGAAGGAGACTGCTCAAGGCTATCTCTTCGCTTCGATCCTTTCGAGCATCTTGAGTGCATTCTCGCTTTCTGGGTCTAAGATTAGAGCCCGCCGATAGTTAACTGCGGCAGTCGTGAAATCGCCAGCCTCAAAATACGCTTCACCCAAGCTATCGAACGTATTCGAAGAAGATGGAAAGAGATCAGTGTTCAGAGAAAACACCGCAATAGCATCCCTAAATCAAATCGTTTTTTGCTGATTGGTGTTGCGCTTCAAGTCCGGCATGGATGTTCCTTGTTGCTTTGTTCTGTTGAAGGTGCGCGCTCACTTCACGGCGCATTGCGCAGTGAGCTCGGTGCAATGCTCCGAATTCGATCGTCACGTCTAAATCTCTGAATGACCGCGATAACTCATCGCGACGTCGCAGCGTTCATACCGTGCGCCAAACGTTTGCATGATCTCGGCGTCATGTTGGAAGCCGAGCTTTTCATAAAGCGCGATCGCCGCGACGTTCTTCTGGTTGCTCACAAGGAAGAGTTTTTCCTGCCATCCCATCTCACGCGTGCGCTCTAAAATAAATCGGAGTAAAAACTCGCCAGCGCCTTGGCCTCTAGCCGTCGATCGGACGCCCATTTTTGTGAGCTCGACGAAGCCTTCATCTTCTTGTTCGAGGGCGCAGGTCCCAATAATTCCGTTTGCTTCGGACCGGACAAAATAAATCTCGCCGCCTTTCTCGATAATGTTTTCTCGCGGGCGCGTTAGCACTTCTCGATCATGCGGCTCGATGGTGAACATCGCCTCAATCCATTCGGTGTTAATGTCGTGAAAATCGGGCGCGAGCTCATTAGCGAATGGCACAATGCTCAGAGTATTCGCCCTCACTCTATCTAACATCGGACGTTCTGATAGGCGCTGCTCAATCTCATTGATACATTCCAAAAAGTCGCCCGGGAGATTTTTTGTCAAACCGCGCGCAGCTCCAGAAACATGCGGCCACATTGAGCGCTTCATTCGTTCCACGCTCTTTCGTCCTTGGTCGGTTAGCGAGAGTTCGCGGAAGCGTTTGTCTTTTTCCGAGAGCCCGGAAGCAACCAATCCCATCTTTACCGCTTCCGATACAGCACGGGTCGTTGCTGGTTGACTGATCCCAAGTATTTCCGCCGCGCTGTTCACGCTCATCGGGCCGTAGCGATCGAGCGCTGCGATAAGCGGGAATTGCCCGGGTTGCAAAGGTTCACCGCTGTCTTGGTGGATGATTGAAGCATCGGCCAAAAGCGTGTCGGCCAAACGCTTTAGGCGACTCGCTAAGGCCAAGTGGCCAAGGTCTTTTAGAATATCTTTTTCATACATATACCTTGCTATATAACACTCTATATGTTTTGTCACGAGTGTAGAAGTGTTTGTGCAAGAGGCGAAAAAAATGACTCCGATCAATCTGAGAGCAGCTGCTGCGTCTTGCCCGGAAACATGGTCGCCTATCATCGTGGCGGACGTGAATTCCACCGCCGTTAAAGTCGCCCGGGTGCACGGCGAGTTCGTTTGGCATGACCATGAATATGAAGACGAGGCGTTTCTCGTGCTCCAGGGCTCTTTGACAATTCGCTATCGCGACCACGAGGTCACTTTGAACGCGGGCGATTTGCATGTGGTTCCTCGCGGTGTGCCGCATTGCCCCGTCGCCAAGCAGGAATGCCTAATCGCGTTAATCGAACACAGCACCACAGCTCATACCGGCAAATTAGAGACCACCGTAACGCGCTCAAACGCGCAGCAACGGCAAACGGCGAGAGAGGTGTTAGGAAAATGACCCAAATAGACCGATATTCATCGCTTATGTCCGATCGAGCGCGTTTGCGCAGAGCTCATAGTAAAGGGAGTTATGATCGCGACACTCTTTACGCTTTGTTGGATGAGGTCCCGCTTTGCCACGTTGGCTACATCGATAACGGTTCACCTTTTGTGACCCCGACGCTGCAATGGCGGGAAGAGAATCGAGTCTACTGGCACGGTTCTTCAAAAAGCAGAGCCATCCTTAGCGCAGCCGACAACCCCGTTTGTTTGACAGTGACGCGTCTCGACGGTTTGGTGCTCGCACGCTCCGGCTTTGAGCATTCGATCAACCATGCATCCGCAATGCTTTTTGGCAAGCCAGTCTTGGTAGAAGACGCGGAGACAAAACGAAACCATCTCAAAAAAATGTTCGATCACCTCTACCCTGGACGGTGGGAAGGTTTGCGTCCGATGACGGATCAAGAGCTGCGCGCCACAGCGGTTATCGGAATGAATATCTCTGAAGCATCAGTAAAGACCCGGGCTGGTCCGTCAGATGAACCGCAAGAAGACAGAGCCTGGCCAATATGGGCGGGCACAATACCGGTAGCCTGGTCCACGGCGTCTCCCCAGCCCGATGCAGATAACACCGCGCCGATCCCAGACGCGTTGTTGGACTACACATTTGGTTCTTGCCCATGATGCGGTATCGCCCCTCCATTTTTCATATAGCAATTGCACTGCTAGTCTGCGTTTTTGCCATGGCGTGTACACGTGTCAGCGGCACCAGATCGATGGGCGGATGGCGGCGAAATTATGCACCCAAATGGCTCAGCCGAGCGATCATATGGACGAGCCGTGCAGGGTCTGCATGAAAACGTTTATTGTCGACGCGTTTACGCGGGATTTGTTTCGCGGAAATCAGGCAGGTGTCTGCTTTGTCGATGCCGGATTCGACCGTGACAATTTCCTGCTGATCGCTCGGGAGTTGGGGTTTTCAGAAACGGCATTTATTCAAAAGACCGCCGATCCTACGACCTGGTTGATCCGTTTCTTTTCTCCCGTCATGGAAATTCCACTCTGCGGGCACGCAACAATAGCGGCTGCTGCTGTTTTGTTTGAGGAACTCGAACCTGCCGCATTGACCTTTGTGAACATTAATGGCCTCCAAATTCCCGTCAAACGACGGGAAAGTGATATCGAGATCGAATTTCCCATTTACAAAACGGCGCCCGCTGAAGTTTCTCAAAGTCTGCTTGGCGCGCTCGGTCTGGAAACGATCTGCAGCTCGCGCTTTAACGCCGAGACTAGAATTCTCATGCTGGAGATAGATAACACCAAAGTCTTGAGGGCACTAGAACCCGACTATCACTCGCTGAAAGCTTCTCACGATTCGATAAATGGAGTGCTCGTGACAGCGAAATCTAACGATGATGTTTACGACTACCATTGTCGCTATTTTTGGCCTTGGAGCGGCACAAACGAAGATCCTGTTACGGGAGGGATTCAAACCTTCTTGGCGCCCTACTGGGCAAAGAAGCTCAGCAAACGTGAACTGAACTCTTTCCAATCCTCCGGGCGAACCGGCTCAATGCGGCTAAGCGTTCAAAAAAACCGGGTGCTCCTGAGAAGCAGTGCTCGGATTGTTCTGGCTGGCGAAATACGAATTTGAGCGCCTAAAGTAATCCTTCTGCTGTGCGAGCAAAACCGGACGAAAGAAAACTCATTAAATGAGATCGGTTCTAACTCGCTTCATTCTGCACTAAGGGTAGAAGCAGCGGTGGAGAGCGCGTTGTTGAAAACTTGGAAAAGCATCGTCTTGAGCCTAGCCATTGGGGTTTCGGTTTCTTGTGGACAAAGCTCCAGCAACCAATCGGCAGATAGACCACTGGAACTGACGTTTGATGACGCGAACGCGTCAAACAAAGTGGAGCGTTTGGCGCACGGGGAGCGTCTTTCGAGACTTCTGGGTTGTACAGGATGCCATCAGGGCGATTTCAGCGGTGGCGCCTTCAATCAAGGCCGGATCGCTCCAAACCTGACCTTGTTGATTCCCGCTTATGACAGTGTTTCGCTTGATCGTGCGATTAGAAGCGGTGTGGCATTAGATGGGCGCAAACTCCGTCTGATGCCGTCGGAAATGTACCAGTTCTTGTCCGATGCAGACTCACTTGCGCTTACGTCGTATTTGCTGAGCCTACCTCCAACAGGAGAGTCGCAACCGCTATTCGAACCGATTGCAGAAGACATCGCTTTATGGGAAGCGGATGGTTACGTAGATGCCAATACACTTGCATTGGCCTGGGCGGCATCCGCAGGACCGCTGGACGCGGGCGTTGGGTATGCTCGCGGCCGGTATCTCGCCCGGAACCTCTGCACTGAGTGTCACAACCATCAACTGCAAGGGTATCCTAACTTCACTCCCGATCTTACGATCGTTTCGGCCTATAGCGATCCTGAGCTGAAACGATTGTTGCTGGAGGGAAAAGGAAACACACGCAACCAGCTTGGCTTGATGAGTCTAATATCACCTGCGCGAAACCCGCATCTGACAGACGGAGAGTATCGCGATCTCATCGCTTACTTGCGGGTTAGAGCCAGAACAATTCTGGAGGACTAACGCCGCCATGCGAACAAAAGCGGACATCCGGCGAAACTTCATGATACAGCCACAATGACAATTTAGCTGATCTCACCATTCGTGACCATTCACCTGTGAGGCCCGTTTTGAAGCTCTCATTGAATTTGGCGATGTCGCCGTTCCGTGATGGATTTCGCCGACCATCTTGGACATCGACCCGAATAGTCGACAACGCCGAAAACCAAGTCCGATTCGGGCCTTTTCCCGAGACTAGAACCAATGTCGCCGAGCTCGCAGATAAATCGGTTCTTGAAAGGCCGGGAAACTGGGTCGGCGCTCATTTGGCGAGGGGCGCGGCCATTCCTGAGAGAGCCTTTTCAGTCTCCTTCGAAGGGGAACGCCTATTCATCCTTCCGCCTGAAAAGGACTCACTACCCGCGGTCTTCATAAATGCACGCGCTCAGTCCCTAGAGGCAACTCAATCAAAAATCGCCAGATTTTTGAGCGCATGGAGTTGGACCGAACGGAGTGGATTGCGGGTCGAACAGTGGACCAGTGGGTCAAGACCGTTTCGGTTCGCGGGCATGCAAGGCAGAATAAGTACTTTGCACTTCGACTTTGAACACTTGCCGAGCAATCTACCAACGCGCTCGGCTTTGGCTCTGGCTTTTTATCGAGAGGGCTTATCGCTGGATCACGTCGCCTATAGTTTTTTGAGTTTCTACAAAGTGATAAATGCGGTGTTTAAGGAAAGAGGTGCTCAGAAGAATTGGATACGCGATAACTTACAGTACGTCAGAGATGACCGCGCGGCTGCGCGAGTCGAAGAATTGAGGAACGATGACTCAATCCGAAGCGTGCATGAGTACATTTACACATCTTGCAGGAATGCAGTTGCCCACTCTCATCCAGATTTTGACGTCATAAATCCGGATGACCCAACCGACGAGCGAAGACTATCATCGGACTTACCGATCATACGTGATCTAGCCCGACACCTAATTCGAACAGAGATTGGGTTGGAAACGGACGAGGATTTTTGGAATTCCAAAGTTCGAAGAGTGTTGGGTGCCCGATGGATGATCGGCGAGCAAATTGTTGAACAGATTGAAAGTGGCGCGCATGTCGGCAGGAGGAGCGTTCCTTTACCACGCAAGGTAAGACTTCAAACTAGGCAGAAACAACAACATGAGCGCCTGAAAAATCTGAACATGAAAGTTAGTCATGTATCTGCCGGGTGCGTTTACCTGGAGGTTGAGGCACCCGATGGTTCTTTCCTGATTCACGCTGTGCTTGATTTCAACGCGGGCGAGATTGGTATCGATTTGTTGAATGGGATAGAGTATTATGACCATGATACTTCTCTATCAGCACTGACTATGTACGATTTGAACGAATTTACGTTCGAGTTAGCGTGCAATGGAAGACTGCAACTCATTGAAATGGAAACAGAGCTATTAATTGCTGAAAGCAAACCTGTGATCCCGGTCAATATGATGTTGTCTTTGGAGGGGCATAAGGCGACGGCCGCTCATTGGACGACTTTAGCGGACGAGCGAGCGAAAGCGGAAAACGAGGCCTAACATAATCGCACGGGCTACGTCCGTCGCAAGGATTGAATGTCGGTTTCTTTATGTCCGGTTTTAGGAAGAAGCCGCCGTGACGCGAATACCCGGTTTTGCGATGAAACCGCCATCCTCCTGCCGCAGGCCAGCGCGCAAGCCTAACCCAATTCGACCGCATCCACCCGGCTGGTATAGACGGCGAGGGCGGCCTTTATCTCGGCCACAGCGGGGAAGGGGGTCTCATAGGTCCAGACGGCATTCTCGATCAGCGTGCCATCGTTGCGGCGGATGTGGAAATAGGTCGCTTCGCCTTTATACGGGCACCATGTGGTGTGCTCTGACGGCGTCAGGTGGCGCATGTCGACTTGGCTGCGCGGCAGATAGAGGGTGGCAGGATAGGCGGCTTCGCGAAGCTCCAGGTGGGTGCGCGAGGCGAGGACAATTTCGCCCGCCAGTTTGACACTGACGGGCGTTGATTTGGGGTCGATCGAAATCGGATGGTCTGGGCCGGGTTCGAGATGCTTTCGCATCAGGCGGCTTCCATTTCGATGCCTTTTTCGGCCATGTATTCTTTCAGCTCACCGGCTTCGAACATCTCTTTGATAATGTCGCAGCCGCCGACAAACTCGCCTTTGACATAGAGTTGCGGAATGGTCGGCCAGTCGGAATAGGCCTTGATGCCTTCGCGCACATTCTGGTCTTCGAGCACGTTGACGGCCTGATATTCGACGCCGAGATAATCCAGCACCTGGACCACAACAGAGCTGAAGCCGCATTGCGGGAATGTCGGCGTACCTTTCATGAAGAGCAGCACATCATTGCCTTTGACGGCATTGTCGATGGAGGTGTGGGTTTCGTCTGACATGATCTATTGCGCCTCTTTCAACACTTGTTCGCGGGCGACCGGGATCAGTTCTGCCATATGGTCGCGAATGCGCCCGTCGGAACGGTCGACATTGGCGCTGTCGAGATCCGCGCGGACTTTGCGGAAGACATCCTCATCGCCCGGTTCTTCGAGGTCAGAGAGCACGACGGTCTTGGCATAGGCTTCGGCATCTTCGTCATGCAGGTCCATCAGCTCTGCGGCCCACAGACCGAGTAATTTGTTGCGGCGTGCCATGATCTTGAATTCAGTCGCTTCGTCCATTGCGAACTTGGCTTCTTCGGCGCTTTTGCGATCATCAAATGAAGACATATGTGTCCAACCTTATGAGAGGAATTATACTTTATCGCCGCTGATATAGGGGCGCTAGGGGGGTGGGTGCAAGAAGCCTTTTGCCTATTCGCCGCGATTGGCGTAAGGGGGCGCCTTATCCAGCAGGTTGGTGATACCGGCCTGCACCGCACTTCGCTAGAAGGATAGCGCGATGTCACGCAAGCGCATGATTTATGAAGGCAAGGCCAAGATCCTGTATGAGGGCCCTGAACCGAACACGCTGATTCAGTATTTCAAGGATGATGCCACCGCGTTCAACGCTGAAAAGAAGGCCGTTCTTGATGGCAAAGGCGTCCTGAACAACCGCATTTCCGAATATATGATGACGCGCCTCGGCGGGGTTGGCATTCCCAACCATTTCATCAAACGCCTGAACATGCGCGAGCAATTGATCAAGAAAGTCGAGATCATTCCGCTCGAAGTGATTGTCCGCAACGTCGCCGCGGGCACGATGTCCAAACGCCTGGGCATTGAAGAAGGCACACAATTGCCGCGCGCGATTGTCGAATTTTGCCTCAAGAATGACGAGCTCGGCGATCCGCTCGTCTCGGAAGAACATATTGCTGCCTTTAGCTGGGCGCAGCCGCATGAAATGGACGAGCTGATCGCGCTGTCGCTGCGGGTGAATGATTTCATGTCCGGCCTGTTCGCTGCGGTTGGCATCAAACTGGTCGATTTCAAACTCGAATTTGGCCGCTTCTTCGAGAATGACATGCAGCGCGTCATCCTGGCCGATGAGATCAGCCCGGACAGTTGCCGTCTATGGGATCTCGAAACCAATGAGAAGCTCGACAAGGACCGCTTCCGCCGCGACCTTGGCGGGGTGACCGAGGCCTATGCCGAAGTCGCAAGACGGCTCGGCATCATCAAGGAATCAGCCCAAGGCGCTGAAATCGTAGATTTCACAGGAGCGAGCAAATGAAAGCGATAGTTCATGTCGGTCTGAAACCCGGCGTTCTTGACCCGCAAGGCAAAGCCGTTGCTGACTCCCTCGGCCGAATGGGCTTTGGCGAAGTGTCCGGCGCCCGGATCGGCAAAGTCATCGAGCTTGACCTGGACGGCGTCTCCGAAGCCGATGCTGAAGCCCGGGTCAAGGACATGTGCGAGAAGCTGCTCGCCAATACCGTGATCGAAAGCTACCGCGTCGAGCTGATCGCCTGACCCGGCCCTGGCCGGATTCACGCCCGCGAAACAGCCCCATTTGAAGTTCATCCATGTCGGTCCGATCGAGGCCGCGGCGTATGAACTCTTGTTCATGTTTGAATTTATTGCATTTTTTGCGACGGATTGCGCCGAGCGCTGCGTTTAACCCTGCATGTGACAAACCATGGAGGATCGCATGTTGAAATTCGCAACCATCGCTCTCGCAACCCTTCTCGCCGCGCCGATCGCGTTGGCTGGCCCCGCAGAACGCCTCGAGCGGCTCGATAACCGGCTTGACCGCCTGGAACGCCAGGGCGTGATCAAGCAGGGCTCCTATCTCGATCGCCTGGAAGACCGCATCGACCACCGTGAGAATGTCATTGACCGCCGTGAGGACCGCCGCGACCGAGCCGTGAACCATGGTCCTCTGGATCGCCTCGAAGATCGAGTTGACCGCCTTGAGAACATACAGGATCGCCGCGAAGATCGCCGTGATCGTCTCAATCTGTACTAATTGGCTGAAATCCCCTCCGGTCCGATGGTCTCACACCCCTTTTGACCAACTTCTCTAACGGACCGATTCAGTTCAATTTCTCAAGGCATCAAGGACAGGCCGGCGCGAAAGCTCCGGCCTGTTTTTCTTTGGGAGGCGCCTAAAAATGGACGCTCGCAACGTCTGCTTTGGGTCATGAGCAGACATAAGCTTTTGCCATTGCAGCTTGTATGAGGCATGCCTGGATCAGCTGGGTTGGAGAGTTTATCATGCTGCTACGGCGCGTCACCAAACACGTCAAAGAACAAAACTGGACGGCAGTAACCCTGGATTTCGTTATTGTTGTTATCGGCGTGGTGGTCGGATTGCAGTTTTCTAATTGGAACGAAAACCGAGCTGATTCATCAGCCTATGTGCAAGCTACGGGCAGACTAGCAGAAGAAAGCGCGAACATATTTCATTATTCTTTGGACACCTCCAACAATATTGAGCGGCAGCTAAACCGTGTTCAAGCGGCCATCTTGGCGCTGGAGACCTGTTCGACGAACAAACAGTCGGCAATGCAGATAGACCAGGGGTTAAACAGCGTCCGCGGCACGATCGGACTCAGCGCACACTCCGATGCCCTCGAATTGCTTGTCAAAGAAGACTCTTTGGTCCGGCAACAAGCCCCTAATCAGAGAGAAACACTCCGGAGTTATAGTCAGACGATTAACCGGTTGAACGATGTATCGCGTCGCGTTCAGGAAGGATATCCTATCCAGGAAATCGAAATGCATCCATTGATTGCTTTCACCGGCATTATTGCACCCGAAGAGACCAATAATGGTATCGACATTAGACGGGCGCGATTGGCGGTGCCACCTGAACAAGCGTGTGCTGACAGCTCTTTCTCAAAGGCTTATTACTGGTGGGAGCGCGGCCATGTGTATCAACTTTATCTCCATTCTGAGCTGCGCAAAACAATCCTTGAACACAATGAAGCGCTCGGTCTTCCGACGTCATTTCGGGACCCGTTATAATTCTATCGGAAATCGACTAAGACGTCCGCTTTGACGCCGAAAGCGGACTTTAGAAAGGCCGCGTTGGGACAAGGTGAAAACACACCCGCATTCCTGACGGAGGTCAGGATCCATGGCGGCCGAGAAATTAGCCAGCCGCCATGGGTGCCCGCTTTCTCTGGCAAAGCGGGGAGCTCCACACTTGCCGTTTTCCACGGCTGAGCTTCGCTCAGACCGTGGAGCCCATCGCGGGTTGGAGTGTCTCTTCATGTGGGAAATGTGTCGTGATGGGCCCCACGGTCTCGCTGCGCTCGCCGTGGGGAGCGGCAGAGGGAAAGGTGGGGGTGTCCCCTCCGACGCCGAAAACAGCCACGCCTTTGGATCAAAAACCGGGCGAGCGCTTGATTGGCTCTTCTCTTGTGTCTTGCGATCCGTTGCGGCGTACGAACAGCTGGTTTTTTCAGAGCTAATCAGGCGCCGGTGTCTCGCGGGCCTCGACGTCTGATTTCGATAATTCAGCCCAATGCTCGACTTGTAGGTATTCCAGCGATGAGTCGAAGGCGGCGTCCAAAAGAATCACCCGCGCTTGATCAAGGGATTGAACTTCAACCTCTTCTTCAACCACGCTGATTTGTCCCGATCCACTGCCGAGCGACAATCCGAAAATCGCGTATCCTGCTGGCGTGTAATTATCCGCCTCAGTCGGTCCAATCGTTCCGATGAATGAGTTTGATCCTGCTCGAAGCGATGTCAGGCGCATGTATTCGCCGCTTGTATCGCCGTAAATGCGAAAGTCATTGTCTCGAAAATTCTCATAGAGTCTGCAGGTTTCGTCCTCGAGACAGACCTCTACATATTCTGCTGTGCCGAAGGGATTTACGGAGTCCTCGACGCTGATGAGCTGGGATTTCGAATGAAGGTAGCAAGCTGAAAGCGCGCCCAAGAGCGGCGCAATGGCAAGCATTCTGAGTGATACTGAGTAACGCATTTCAGGGGTCCCGTTCCTCTCTGAGCTGCATACCGTCGCATGTTTTGCCAAGGATTTGAAGCTGGCGGCAAATTCTCGCGATGGCGCTCATCGCCGTTCCGGCGCCGACACCGGCATTGGCTGAGCGTCCAATGCGCCCCGCAAATCGCGCGCGCGCACACCTGTTCCAGACCCGCCGCTAAAGCCGCACGCCCATAATCACGTCATTGTACAGCTGATCGCCAACCGGGAAGCGTCGTTCACCGACGATTTCGAAACCGGCGCGTTGATAAAAGGCCACGGCGCGGTGGTTCTGGTCGTAGGTGCCGAGCAGCATTCGCGCGGCGCCGACCTCGCGGGCATGTTTCAGGGCGCAGGTCATCAGCTCGCGGCCAGTGCCGGTGCCATGATATTTTGAGAACACATAGATGCGCTTCAGTTCGATATCGCCGGGCTGGCCCTCGGTCGGCGGTTCAATGGCGCTGGTCACGGCATAGCCGATCGGGGCCTTGGTGCCGGAATATTCCGCGATCCAACAAGCATAGTTTGGATCGTTGGAAGTGATATAGCCCTTATAGGTTTCAGGCGCGTGCTGGGTCTGGCAATGCTTGAGCAAGTCAGGCCCAGGAATGGTTTCGCTATAACTTTCCAGGAACGTCGCCGCACCAATCATCCCGAGCGCATATTCATCGCCCGGGACGGCTGGTCGGATGTTGATCCCAATCGCCATATTAGCCTGCAGACATGGCTTTCTCGAAATTGCCCCCAACGGCGTTGAGGAAGCCTTCTGTGGTCAGCCATTCCTGCTCTGGTCCAACCAGAAGGGCGAGGTCTTTGGTCATCTGACCGCGCTCGACGGTCTTGATGATGGTGTCTTCGAGCTTTTGCGCGAAGGCGGTCACTTCTGGCGTGTTGTCCATCCGGCCGCGATGCTGCAGGCCACGGGTCCAGGCAAAGATCGAAGCGATTGAATTGGTCGAGGTCGCTTCGCCTTTCTGGTGGTTGCGATAGTGACGGGTGACCGTGCCGTGCGCCGCTTCGGCTTCGACTGTCTTGCCATCCGGGGTCATCAGCACAGAGGTCATCAGGCCGAGTGAACCATAGCCCTGCGCGACCGTGTCAGACTGCACGTCGCCATCATAATTCTTACAGGCCCAGACATAGCCGCCGGACCATTTCATCGCTGCGGCGACCATATCGTCGATCAGGCGGTGCTCGTAAGTGCCGCCAAATTCTGCGAACGCATCTTTGAATTCATTGTCGAAGACTTCCTGGAAGATGTCTTTGAAGCGGCCATCATACTTTTTCATGATCGTATTCTTGGTCGACAGATAGACCGGCCATTTGCGCTGCAGGCCGTAATTCAGGCTGGCGCGGGCAAAGTCACGGATCGACTGATCGAGATTGTACATGCCCATGGCGATGCCGGCTTCCGGGAAGTCGAAGACTTCATATTCCTGACTGTCAGAGCCATCGGCGGCTTCCCATTTCATGGTCAGCTTGCCTTTGCCAGGGACCAGGAAGTCAGTCGCCTTATACTGGTCACCAAACGCATGACGGCCAACCACGACGGGTTGAGTCCAGCCTGGTACCAGGCGCGGCACATTATTGATCACGATCGGCTCACGGAAGACAACGCCGCCGAGAATGTTACGGATCGTGCCGTTCGGGCTGCGCCACATTTGCTTCAGGCCAAACTCTTCGACCCGGGCCTCGTCCGGCGTGATCGTCGCACACTTCACAGCAACACCATATTGCTTGGTGGCATTAGCGGCATCGATCGTGATCTTGTCATCCGTCTCGTCGCGAGACTCAATCGACAGGTCATAATATTTGAGGTCAATATCGAGATAGGGATTGATGAGTTGATCCTTGATCATCTGCCAGATGATGCGGGTCATTTCATCGCCATCCATCTCAACGATAGGATTTTCGACCTTAATCTTTGCCATGCGAGCTATTCCTTTGCGTATTGCGCTTTGGAGCGCCTATAGCAGGTCTATTGGCGGCGTCAAAAGGGGCAGCTGAAGTGTTTGAGCGGTTGACCGAACACAAGCGCTTGAGGCAGGTGATGCGCGATGACTGAAACCCTCCCCATAATCATCCTGCATCGCCCTCAGCTGGGCGAGAATATTGGCTCAGCTGCGCGCGTCATGCTGAACTTTGGATTGCAGGAATTACGTCTGGTGGCGCCGCGGGATGGCTGGCCGAATGTCGCGGCCGATCCGCTCTCTGCGGGGGCGTTTGACGCGGGCGTCAGCGTCACAGTGTTCGAGACGATTGAGCACGCTGTGGCGGACCTGGAAACCGTTCTGGCGACAACCGCCCGTCCGCGCGGCATGGAGAAAGCCGTGGTCGACGCGGCGGGCGGGGTCGATCTGGTCAAGACACGGGGCCTCAAAGCCGGGATTATTTTCGGCGCGGAGAATCACGGCTTGCCAAGTGATGTGGTCGGCCTGGCAGATGCCATCCTGACTTATCCGGTGAATCCAGCTTTTGCCTCACTCAACCTGGCGCAAGCCGTGGGCGTGTTCTGTGCCAGCTGGGGCGCGAGCGCGGGTGCTATCGGGCGCTGGGAAGGCGAGAAAGCCGGCGTCGAGCCGCCTGCGCCGAAAGAAGACCTGATCCGCATGTTCGAGCATCTTGAAGAGGAACTTGAACGCGCCGGATATTTCTATCCGCCGGACAAAACGCCGTTGATGAAAACCAATATTCGCAATGCCTTCATCCGCGGCGATTGGACAATGCAGGAAGTTCGAACCTTTCGTGGCGCCATCAAGGCGTTGGCGATGGGCCGCGGCAAAGCCCGTATCCGCCGCGACGATTAACGCTGGCGGGCAGGCGGGGCCGACGCGCCGGGAATATTCGACTGAACCAGTCTGGCCGATAGATCCCGGCCTTCCGCCGCATAGGCTTTTTCGGCGGTCTCGGCATTGCTGTCACAGCTTGGATGCAGATCGCTGCCCCATGAGAATCCGGCATTGAAACCGTTCACCAGCGAGCGTCTGAGGCCGCCTTGATATGGCGCTTCCAGTTCCAGCAAGCGCAACATATAGCTGCGCCAATATTGATCATTCCGGCCATTACAAACGACTCGAATCGCATGCGCCTTGCCCAGCACTTCGGCCAAGGATGTGACGTCGCGAAAATAGTCCTGAGTCGGCATCCGGCTCTGGCCATTGGCCGGGAGAGCTGGCAACAGAGACAGGCCCAGCACTGCGGCAGCCAGGAGAAAACGACGATGCGGCAATTGTTGATTCATGCAAAATCCTTCGCTCGAATCGAGGAGTCGCTGAAGCCTTTTTCCGATCGCATATCGCCCCTCGTCCTCGATGATCATGGACATCTGAACCATCCGTGGGGCGAGAGTGAGGCAAACGCTGCCATCGCCTACGGAACGCAAGACGCCTATTTTAGTCCCTCAGTTATGACTTTTTTCCAAACGCTGATGGGGTTTGAGCAACTGGACTGGTTTCAATCGTCGGCGGCTGGGACAGAACACCCGATGATTCAGGCAACGGGTAAAAAGGCCGGGCAATTCAGCGGCAGTCATGAACAATCCGATGCGATTGCTGAATGGGTATTGTGGGCAGGATTAGACTTTTTTCAGGATGGCCGCGCCCGGCGCCAGGCGCAGAGCGATAAAAACTGGACCCGCTTGCCGTTTCGCGAAGTCGCTGGTTCGACCTGGCTGATCTTCGGCTTTGGCGGCATCGGACAAGCCTGCGGCAAACGCCTGCGCGCGCTTGGCGCAAATGTTACGGGTATTCGTCGCAGTGCCGCGGCGTCGGAGGCTGCGGACCGGGTCATCACGCCGGATCAAGCGCTCAAGGCTGTGTCCGGCGCAGATGTCGTGCTGCTTTGCCTGCCCCTGACGGATGCCACCGAGAACACCGCCGACGCGGCATTCTTTGAGCGGATGAAGCCTGGCAGCCTGCTGATCAATGTCGGGCGCGGCGGCCTGGTCGACGAAACGGCATTGTTTGCCGCTCTGGATCGCGGCGCTCCAGCGCAGGCCTATCTGGATGTGGTGGGCGAAGAGCCGCTTTCAGCCGACAGTCCGATCTGGACCCACCCTGACATTACATTGACCCCGCATATCGCCGCCCTGACAGAGGGCTCGTCGATCCGTACGGATGGTGTTTTCCTGGAAAACCTTAAGCGCTTTCTGAATGGGCAGCCGCTCAGAAACGCCGTCGAGAGAGAAGTATTTTCCTAATTTTCGATATTTGTGGCATACTGTTGGAATGGCACAGTCACTTTTTCGAATGCAGCGCATTTTGTTCGGGCGCGCGATCCTGCTCACTGCCGCACTCTTTGCAGTTTTCTTTCAGAGCGCACAAGCCAACGAGCAGGAAACGCTGGCATTGCAAAAAAACATGCGAAACTGGCCAATCACAACAGTCCGAATTAACGGGCAGGACTCGCTCGCTGTGCTCGATACCGCAGCGACGATTGCTCTCATAAGTGACGATTACTTGACGATTGAAGCCTTAGATTCTGAAACCGATCGAGCGACCCGTATTTTGGGCGTCGGTGGTCAAAAGGTCTATTCCGTCACTCAGGTTTCGTCTTTGACTGCGGGTGCTCGATCTTGGCAAGATGTCCCTGCGGCGGTTAACACCGAAGATACCTTTCCGTTGCAGCTAAATATTCTACCTATTTCCCTGTTCAGGTCTTCCATTATTGATTTCGACTTTCCGAGATCGCGCCTGAAATTGTATGATGGCCAACCCAAATTTGTGCGCGGCTCCCGAAAAAGCGTGATTGGTTATACCGAAACTGCAGGCTTGATGTTCATTCCGATCAAAATCAACGGAGTCAGAGGAATGGCGCTGATTGATACGGGCGCTGATATCAGTTTTGTAAACACGGCATATGCCGCAGACGCGAGGGGCAGGCGACAAAACGAGGAAAAGAAAAGCGTTCACGGTAGCGATCTGGAAAGCAATGCAGCGGTCATATATTCGTTTCGCGACCTTGAATTTGGCAAAAACCGAGTCGACAAATTTTCCATTCCTGTCGTTCAGACGGATTTGTTCCGCGAACTGGGTTTTGAAGAGGGGCCGATGATGGTGATCGGCATGGATGTCCTTCAGCGTTTTCGCTTGCAAGTCGACCTTGATCGCAAGCGTCTGACGTTTTTGCATTAGCGCCTGGCGGATCGGTGATTTCACCGCCGTCGAATTACTGTTTGCCTTCCCTATGGTCACGCCCTCAACTGAGAGGAGCAGACAAAAAGGGAGTTTCAGACAATGACATATGCGCCTTTTGATTTGAGCGGAAAAGTTGCGCTCGTAACCGGCGGTAATCGCGGCATCGGCCTCGGCATGGCTCAAGCGCTGGCCGCGTCGAATGCCAGCATTGCGGTTTGGGGGCGAAAAGATGCTGCCAATAAAGCGGCTGTCGAAACCCTCTCCGGGCTTGGCACAGGCGACGTAAAGGCGTGGAGCGTCGACGTCGCGGATGAGCAGGCGGTCATCGACGCAACCGCGGATGTCGTGTCGTCCATGGGACGGATCGACAATTGCGTCGCAAATGCCGGTGTCGGATTTGGTGCGCCAAGTTTCGCTGAGATGACGACAGAGATCTGGCGCAAGAACATGGCCGTGAATATGGAAGGCGCGTTCTGGACCCTGCGTGAGAGCGTCAAACATATGACTGAACGCGCCAAAGCGGGCGATCCTGGTGGGTCGGTTGTCGGCGTGGCATCGCTGGCGGGCATTGAAGGCGCCGCGCGCAATCAGGCTTATGCGGCGACAAAAGGGGGGTTGCCAGCGATGATTCGTGGCATCGCAGCTGAGTGCGGTCGTTATGGCATTCGTGCCAATTCGATCCTGCCGGGCTGGATTGCGACGGATATGACGGCCGGGGCGCAGGACAATGACATTTTCACCACGAAAGTGATCACACGCGTACCGATTCGGCGTTGGGGACAGCCCGAGGATTTTGGCGGCATGGCGGTCTATCTGGCCAGTGATGCCTCACAATACACGTCGGGGACGACGATGATTATTGATGGTGGCTACGCGATTTTCTAGGCGTTGGCGCAAACCCAGACAAAAAAAGCCCCGTCCATCGGACGGGGCTTTTCTCTAAATTGAAAAGAGAAACCTATTGATTGGTTTCTTCTTCAACAACTTCTTCAGCTTCGTCAGCTGCGTCGGTCACGGCTTCTTCAACAGCGTCCGCTGCATCTGTTGCCATGTCACCCGCCGCGTCGACGGCATCGCCAGCTGCTTCAGCGACATCGCCAGCAGCAGCTTCAGTTGCATCAACTGCGTCAGACGCCATGTCGCCAGCGGCGTCCATTGCGTCTCCCGCCGCATCAGCGACTTCGCCGGCAGCGGCTTCTGTCGCATCAACCGCGTCAGAGGCCATTTCACCAGCTGCATCAGCTGCATCAGAAGCAGCTTCTACAGTTGCGTCGGCAGCATCTCCTGCCGCATCAACTGTTGCTTCAACAGCGTCAGAAGCTGCGTCGACGGTTGCTTCTGCAGCGTCTTCAGCAGCGTTACATGCAACAAGTCCGGTAGCAGCAAGCGCTGCGATCCAAAGTTTCATGCTCATTGTCTCTTCCCCTCTAGAAGATAAGCCTTCATTGGCACGGCGCACCATAATGGAATCGCGCCGGAAAGTCAGACTCTATCTGCAGAAACCAGAAATCGGCAAGATTTCCGCACGGGAATGCCTTGTCTTACCGCAAGGTTGCCCTCCTAAAAGGCAGGTAAACAGGAGGCTTTTATGGGCATACATACGACGCTTTGTGACTTTTTGGGCACTCAACATCCGATCATGCTGGCCGGTATGGGCGGGGTTTCATATGCAGAGCTGGCGGCGGCAATGTGTAATGCTGGCGGCTATGGCGTGCTCGGAATGGCCGGAACCTCGCCGGAATTCATCGCCGAACAGATGGCACAAGTGAAAAAACTGACCGACAAGCCCTTTGGCGTCGATTTGCTGGCCGCGGACCCCGGAAGCCTCGAGAAAAGCGTTGATGTCATCATTGAAGGCGGCGCGCATAGTTTTGTGGCCGGCCTCGGCGTGCCCTTGCCGATCATGAAAAAGCTCAAAGATGCTGGCGTCAAAGTCATGGTCGTTGGCGGCGCGGTGAAGCACGCGATCAAAGCAGAGCAAGCGGGCTGTGATGCGGTCATCCTGCAAGGTGGCGAAGGCGGCGGTCATACTGGCCTGGTCGGGACTTTGCCTTTGGTTGCCCAGGCGGTCGAAGCGGTGGACATTCCAGTGATCGCGGCTGGCGGGATCTATGATGGTCGCGGACTGGCTGCAGCCCTGTCGCTTGGCGCTGTCGGCGTCTGGATGGGGACGCGCTTCATTGCCTCTGCAGAAGCGCACGCGGCGCAATCCTACAAAGAGACTGTGGTCGGCGCCGGCGATACGGACACGACTCGGACGCGCTGCTATTCCGGCAAGCCCATGCGCTGTCGCACCAATGACTATATCAAGGATTGGGAGAGCCGTCCGGACGATATTCAGGCTTTCCCGATGCAAGCCATACATTCTGTTCAGACCGATGTGATTGGCGGCATTGGCGGGGTCACCGACGAGACGCGTCTCGATGGGACAAAGTCCTGTTTTGCGATGGGTCAATCGGCTGGCGGCGTGCAGGACATCCTGCCGGTCAAAGAGATTGTCGACCGGATTATGAGCGAAGCAGAGGCGGCAATCGGCCGGGTCGCGGCGCTGCGTGTTGGCGAGACGGTTTAAGCTCGCCAAGCCATCCCTGCGCTGATAGTGTTAACCATATTTAGCATTTGAGGGATGATCAAAAAAATGATGAAATTTCTAATGGGCGCATCAGCGCTGGCCTTGGCGGCTGCATGCGTCAATACGAGTAACATCGAGACTGACCCCGTCGAAGCCGCGGCGCCGCCAGTGGTCGAAGACACAGTTGCGGATGCGCCGGAAGTGATGGTCGAAAAAGTCGCGTTCGAGTCCTATTCTGCCGAAGCTTTCTTCCAGACCACCAGCTTTGGCCTGGCCAATGGCGGCGGCCATGTCTGGTCGAGTGACAATAGCAAAATCCTCGCCCAATCGGACGCCAGCGGCGTGTTCAATGCGATCGCGATCAGCACGGATGGAACCACCACCCAGCTCACATCTTCAGAAACAGACGCGCATTTTGCCCAATCCTTTTTCCCCGATGACGACCGATTCATTGTGTCGGCTGACCAGGGCGGCAACGAGCTGAACCACATTTATGTCGGCGAACTCGATGGCACACTGACAGATGTTACGCCGGGCGAAAACGTGAAGGCGTTTTTCGGCGGCTGGCGCGCGGATAATGAGGTCTTCTATGTCTGGCATAATGGCCGCGACTCTGCGAGTTTCGACCTCTATGCCATGGATAAAGACGATTACAGCGCCACAATGGTGTTTGAAAATCCAGGCTTCCAACCCGGCGCGATGAGCAATTCGGGACGCTGGCTCGCATTGGACAAGCCGCGCACAAGCGCAGATTCCGACGTCTATGTCGTCGATCTGTCAGCTGAGTCGCCTGAACCGGTTCTGGTGACCGCGCATGAGGGCAATGTCGCGCACGGGACCTATGACTTTACGCCGGACGAGACCAAACTGGTCTATAGCACGAATGAGTTTGGTGAGTTCAATCAGGCCTGGACGCATGATCTGGCGAGCGGCGAAAAGGCGGCCCTGATCGAAGCTGATTGGGATGTCAGTTTTGTCTTTTATTCGCCAAGCGGGCAATACCGTGTTCACGCGATTAATGCAGACGGTCTGACGGACTTGACCATCCTGAACACTGAAACCGGTGAAGATGTTGTTCTGAACGGCGTGCCAGAAGGTGAGCTCGGTCAGATCCGTTTCTCGCGGGACGAGTCTAAAATCGCCTTTGGGGTGAATACAGATACCTCGCCTTATAACCTGTATATGACAGAACTTGGCGGCGACGCTGTGCGCCTGACGGATGCACTCAATCCGGAGATTGATGAAGCCAATCTGGTCACCGCGTCCGTGGAGCGATTTGAAGCCTCTGACGGCGTCATCATTCCAGGCATCATGTATAAGCCAATGCAGGCCTCAGCTGAGAATCCGGTGCCCGCGATTGTGTTTGTTCATGGCGGTCCTGGCGGCCAGACCACGCGCGGCTATAGCGCGATGATCCAGCACCTGGTTAATCATGGCTATGCCGTTTACGGCGCCAATAATCGTGGCTCATCCGGCTATGGTAAAACCTTCTTCCATATGGATGATAAGCGCCACGGGCAGGAAGACCTGCGCGACATTGTCGAGGCCGGTCATTACTTGCGTAGCCTTGATTGGGTCGATGGCGAGAAAGTCGGCGTCATGGGGGGATCTTATGGCGGCTATATGACCGCTGCAGCCCTGACCTTCCATCCGGAAGAGTTTGAAGTCGGCGTCAATATCTTTGGTGTCACCAACTGGGTCCGGACATTGAACAGCATTCCGGACTGGTGGGCGTCATTCCGCGAGTCGCTATATGATGAGATGGGCGATCCTGCGACAGATGCAGAGCGTCATCACGCGATCTCGCCGCTCTTCCATGCAGAAAACGTCACCAAGCCAATGCTGGTGGTTCAAGGCGCGAATGATCCGCGCGTCCTGCAAGTCGAAAGCGACGAGCTGGTGGCCGCTATCCGCGCCAATGACGTGCACGTCGAATATGTGCTGTTCCCGGACGAAGGGCATGGTTTCCTGCGCAAGGAAAACCGCGTCACGGCATCCGAAGCCTATGTCACGTTCCTGGACACGTATCTCAAGGGTGACGGCCCGGAAATGGCCGACGCCCCTGCTGATGAAACAGACTCCTAGGCTTTAAACCAGTCTGGACGTTTGAATTCCATTCCGAGATCGCGCGCGACTTGTTCGTGCGCGATCGCACCATCAGCGACGGTCAGCCCTTCTGCCAAATGGGCATTGGTGTTGACCGCTTCGCGCCCGCCAAGTTTTGCGATTTGCATGACGAAAGGCAGGGTTGCATTGTTCAGCGCATAAGTAGACGTGCGCGGCACCGCGCCGGGCATATTGGCAACGCAATAGTGTAGGATGCCATCGACTTCATAGATCGGATCTTCGTGCGTGGTCGCTTTCGAGGTTTCGAAACAGCCGCCTTGGTCAATCGCAATATCCACCAACACCGCGCCAGGGCGCATATGTTGCAACTGGTCACGGGTCACCAGTTTCGGCGCTGCCGCGCCCGGGATCAGCACAGCGCCGATGACCAGATCCGCTTCGCGCACAGCAGCGTCGAGCGAGGCCTTGGTCGAATACATGGTTTTGACTGCGCCATTGAATTGCGCGTCGAGCTCAGCCAGGCGGGCATTGTTGCGGTCGAAAATGGTTACGTCAGCGCGCATGCCAACGGCGATCTCGGCGGCATTAGAGCCGGAGACGCCGCCACCGATGATCACGACTTTTGCCGGCATCACGCCGGGCACGCCGCCGAGCAGGACGCCGCGTCCGCGCTTGGTCTTCATCAGCGCCCAGGCCGCGACTTGCATCGCCATCCGACCGGCCACCTGGCTCATCGGGGTCAGCAGCGGCAAGCGGCCGTCACGGTCGGTGACTGTCTCATAAGCGATGGCGAGACAGCCGCTATCGATCAGGCCTTTTGCCTGAACCGGGTCCGGGGCCAAGTGCAGGTAAGTGAACAATGTGTGGTGTGGTTTGAGGCGTGCGGTTTCTTCTGGCTGAGGTTCTTTGACTTTGACAATCAGCTCAGCCGCTTCGAACACCGCGTCTGCATCCGCAACAATTTCAGCGCCAATCTCAGTATAGGCCTGATTTGAGAAGCCTGAGCCCGTCCCCGCGCCGTCTTGGACAAACACATCATGGCCAGCTCTCACCAGTTCGCCAACGCTTTCGGGCGTCAGCCCAACGCGAAATTCCTGCTTTTTGATTTCTGTTGGTACACCAATGCGCATGACGACACTCCCAAGATTGTATTTCGGGATAATACGCAATTTATCTTGCAATATCTCGTCAAATTATCCGATAGTAGGAAAAATATTGGGAAAATTATTCGATTTATGGTGTTTGAATGAACGTTTCTGATCAAGACCGAAAGATTTTGGAGTTGTTGGCGGATGACGCGAAACTGGCGCATTCTGATATTGGCCAACGTGTCGGCCTATCAACTTCATCAGTGCACCGACGCGTGCGCGCCATGGAAGCGGCGGAGATTATCGAAGGCTACGGGGTCCGAATAAATGAAGCCGCACTCAATCGTGCGGCCAGCGTCTTTGTACAAGTTACTCTCAACAATCAGCAGGATGATGGCTTGCAGGCCTTCGAGCAAGCGGTGCGTAAAGCGCCGGATATCGCCGATTGTTATCTGATGACAGGCGCCGCCGATTATTTATTGCGCGTGGCAGTTAGCGATACGGCTGATTACGAACGTGTGCACAGAGATGTGCTGACGCGGTTGCCAAATGTCGAACGGGTCATCTCACAATTCGCGATCCGTACTGTCTGCCAGAAGAACCTGCTGCGGACGATTTGAGATGCTCTAACTCGTGCGCAAGGAGTATCCCGCAGACCGAACCGTGCGGATCGGATTATCGCCGCCCTGGCCCATCAGCGCTTTGCGGAGCCGACCAATATGCACGTCAACTGTGCGCGCTTCGACATACACGTCTGAGCCCCAGACGCCGTCGAGCAATTGTTCGCGCGAAAAGACCCTCCCCGGATGCTGGGCGAAATATTCAAGCAAGCGAAATTCAGTCGGCCCGAGATGGATGTCCTGATTGTTGCGGGTGACGCGATGGGTGGTGCGGTCAATCTGAATGTCGCCAACGCGGATTGTGTCATCCATCAAAGCTGGCCGGATGCGGCGCAGGACGGCTTTCACGCGGGCCATCAATTCATTCGTCGAGAAGGGCTTGGTGACATAATCATCCGCGCCGGTTTCAAGGCCGCGAATGCGATCTGCTTCTTCGGTACGGGCAGTGAGCATTATGATTGGCAGGTTGGCGGTCTCCTGACGCGTGCGAACGCGGCGGCAGATCTCGATGCCGGAAATCTTGGGCAGCATCCAGTCAAGCAGCATCAGGTCCGGGATGCGCTCATCAATCAGCAGCATGGCCTCATCGCCATCATTGGCGATCGCGGTCTCGTAGCCTTCCGCTTCAAGATTGTATCTGAGCAGTTCAGAGACCGCTTTTTCGTCTTCAGCAATGACAATGAAAGGTTTCATGATCGAGCTTCCTTACTCCGGCTGAGGTCTGATCAGGGGTTCAACGTCACCGACTTGCTGGCCTGTCGCGATGAAGTGAACGACTTTTGCGATATTGGTGCAATGGTCGCCAATGCGTTCAAGATTCTTGACGATGAAAATGAAGTTTGACCGCGTGTGCAGCTGATCTGGCTCTTCTGCCATGAAAACCAGCATTGATCGCAGCAAGCTATTATAGTGGCTATCAATGTCGTCGTCCTGGTCCAGAACCGACAAAGCAGTTACTGGATCGCGGCGTTGATAAGCATCCAGCGCAACTTGTAGCTGCCGCGAGACAGCTTGCCCCATCCGCTCAATGCCGCGCAGGGTGGTGCGGTGGTCTTCATTCGCGACCGCAATCGAGCGTCGGGCAATATTCTTGGCCAGATCGCCAATCCGTTCGATGCCGCTGGACAGTTTGATCGCGCCGATCACATTGCGCAGGTCCGAGGCCATGGGCTGGCGCAGCGCCAGCATGCGCACGACATTGCGTTCAACTTCGCGCTGATAGCGGTCCATTTCGCGGTCACGCTCGATCACGGTTTCTGCGAGGGCGATGTCACGTGCGACCACGGCGCGAGAGGCGTCGCGGATCATGGCTTCCGCCAATCCACCCATGCGAAGCAAGTCGGCGGAAAGCCGGTCCAGCTCTTCCGAAAATGCGCTGACAATATGCTGAGGTTTTGACACGATGTTCCCTACCCAAAGCGGCCTGTAATGTAATCCTGTGTGCGTTGCTCAACAGGATTGGTGAAGATTGTTTCAGTGTCGCCAAACTCGACCAGTTCGCCGAGATTGAAGAAAGCTGTGCGCTGTGACACGCGCGCGGCTTGCTGCATCGAATGTGTGACGATGATGATGCAATAACGCATCCGCAATTCATCAATCAGCTCTTCGATGCGGGCCGTGGCGATCGGGTCAAGCGCCGAGCAAGGCTCGTCCATCAGGATGACTTCCGGACTGATCGAAATCGCGCGCGCGATGCACAAACGCTGCTGTTGGCCGCCAGACAGACTGGTTCCACTCTCTGTCAGGCGATCTTTGACCTCTTCCCAAAGCCCGGCTTTCTGCAGTGAGACTTGAACGATCTCATCGAGCTCTGATTTCGATCCTGCCAGCCCGTGAATGCGGGGGCCGTAAGCGACATTATCATAGACGGATTTTGGAAACGGATTGGGTTTCTGAAACACCATTCCGACTTTTGCCCGGACCAGAACCGGGTCCATGTCCGGGGTGTTTATATTCGCGCCGTCCATCAGGATCTCGCCGTCGACCCGGGCGTCTTCAATTGTATCATTCATACGGTTCAGGCAGCGCAGGAAGGTTGACTTTCCGCAGCCCGACGGGCCGATCAGGGCGGTCACCGCTTTGTCCTGAATCTTCAGCGAGATGTCCTGAATGGCCAGCTTGTCGCCATATCGAACACTGATATTGCGGCACTCGATTTTGGCGCCGCCAATCGCTGCGCCAGAGAGGGTGTCGAGATTTTGGCTGGTATCGGCCATGCTTACCACCTCCGCTCAAATCGGCGCCGGACCAGGACGGCAATCAGGTTCATCGCCACGAGAACCACTAATAATATGACAATCACCGCCGATGTCATCGGCTCCCAGGCGCGCTCCGCACCGGAGAACCATTTATAGATCAGCACCGGCAACACAGTGGCTTCATCATTTGGTGAGGCCGGAACTTCGCTAATGAACGCGACCATGCCGATCAGCAGCAGCGGCGCTGTCTCTCCCAGCGCCCGCGCCATGGCGATAATCGCACCTGTCAGAATACCAGGGGCGGCCAGCGGCAAGACGTGATGAAACACCGCCTGCGTCGGTGATGCGCCGAGCCCTAGGGCCGCGTCCCGAACAGAGGGCGGCACGGACCGAAGCGCGGCGCGTGAGGCAATGATTATCGTCGGCAAGACCAATAGGCCGAGCACCAATCCGCCGACCAGCGGCACCGAGCGCGGCAGACCAAACGTGTTGAGGAAAACCGCCGCGCCGAGCAGGCCGAATATGATTGAGGGCACCGCAGCGAGATTGTTGATATTGACTTCGATCACCCGGGTCAAAACCGTCTTCCTGGCAAACTCCTCAAGATAGACGGCTGCCAGAATTCCCACCGGCAGCGCAAAGATCGCCGTGATCAACATGGTGAATAGCGACCCGAACAAAGCCGCCGCCGCGCCAGCCAGCTCGGGATAGGTGCTGTCTGCATTGGTGAACAGTGTGGTATTAAAGCGGCGGCTGATCTGATTGCGGTTTTGCAAATAGAGCAAGATAGCGATTTGCCGATTGGAGGCATTGCGACCGGCCTCAACTGAGTTCAGCAGGGTTGCTGTGATTGGTGCGCTCGCTTGTTCGCCATATTCGGGCAGCGGCCCTGCCAGGTGTTTCAGAACCAGAACAGCGCCCGAGACGTCTTCAAGCTCGAACCAGGCATCAGATAGCGAGATGAGAATATCTTGTCGCGGTTCACCCAGCGCATCGATCTGATCCGCGAACGCAACAAAGCCGTCCGGCCCCGCATCTGAAAGCCGATAGTGACCCGTGTCGGTCTGGGCCAGTCGGCCGGCTTCGCCGACTTGGACTTGCTCATGCTGACTAAGCTGGTTTTTCAAATAGAGATCAAGGTCATCGGAAAGCGCCAGACGTGCCTCGATTGGCTCGGACGCCAGAGCCAGGTTGTCATTCAATCGATCGCGCAACGGCAGTACGGCAAGCCGTGTGGTGATGTTAAACAAGTCGGCGCGCGCGGCGCGTTCGCGCGTCGAGTCCGGGAAGATTTCGAGCAGGCGATCGCGCACCGCAAGGTTGATATCCGTGACGGACAGGTCTTGTCCTGTCGCGAGATCTGGCCGTTCCAGTGTGAGATCCACCATATGGCGTGAGAAAGCCGATGTGGCTTTGGTTCCAACCGAGATCAGCAGAAGCGCCAGAAAGCTGATCGCGATCCCGATGGCGATTTGACCATAGAGCTTGAAACGACGTTCGGCATTGCGTCGGCGTTGCAGGCGCGCCGCGCTGAGCTCAGTCGGAGAGATCAATGACTTACTCATAGGCTTCTCGGTAGCGATCCACGACGCGCAGCGCGATGACATTGAAAAGCAGGGTCACACCAAACAGCACAAAGCCGAGCGCAAAAGCCGAGACCGTTCGGGCACTATCAAAAGCGGTGTCTCCGGTTAGCAGAGAGACGATCTGATAGGTTACTGTCGTGATGTCCGAGCTCGGGTCGAGCGTGATCAGCGCCCGTCCGCCTGCGGCCATGACCACGATCATGGTTTCCCCAATGGCTCTCGAGACGGCGAGCAGGATGGCAGCGATGATCCCCGGCAAGGCGGCGGGCAGCACGACTTGCTTGATCATCTCTGACCGTGTCGCGCCCATGGCGAGGGCGCCGTCGCGCAGCGGCTGTGGCACAGCATTTATGACATCATCGGAAAGCGAGCTGACAAATGGGATAATCATCACGCCCATGACCAGACCAGCGGCAAGCGCACTGGTCGGTTGCGCGGCCAGCAACGTGTCTGGTGTGAAGGGCAGGGCGTTGACCCATTGCGCCAGATCGCGAACCCGCGGGGCGATTAAAGTGGCGGCAAAGAAGCCATACACGACAGTCGGAATACCGGCCAGCAGCTCCAGCACGGGTTTGGCCCAGTTGCGAAATTGTGGGCTGGCATATTCTGAAAGATAGATGGCGGATAACAGTCCAACCGGAACCGCGACGCACATAGCCAGAAGCGCAATCATCAAAGTGCCGAAGAAGAGCGGCACAGCGCCAAAGTTCTGGCCTGTCTGTGCATTCCAATCCGTCCCAAACAGGAAGGCGGTCACCGATGGACCATCAGGCAAGCTGAAGAAGCGGATCGTCTCGAAGACCAGCGACAAGACAATTCCGACGGTTGTCAGAATGGCAATCGCGGCGCAGACAAATAGCAAGGCCGTGATGGTGCGCTCAACATAGGTTCGCGCCTGGAAGCTGCGCGACAGCCGCTTGCGGCCGAAATGATAGCCCAGTGCGCCAACCCCGGCAGCGACCAGCAAAGCGAAGATTCGCAAGCCCCCTTTCAGAGCTGCGAAGCGTTCGACGCTGGCATCAAACAGCGCATTGCCCGTCGCGGCCGATTCGCGGTGTGCGGCATGTTCAGACACCCGGTCAACGAAGAAGGCGACTTGCGCGCTGCCGCGCTCCAGCAAATAAGCGGGCAGCTCGCTGATTAGGGCGCTGCGCGCATATGATTCGGCAAAGATCAGATAAAGTAGGAGGACCAGCGCCGCTGGCAGCGCGGTACAGAAGGCCAGGAAATAGCCGTGGAAATTCGGCTGCGAGTTCAGCCGCGCACTAATCGTCGATCCCGTAGACAGGGCGCCGATCTGCGTCCGGCCAGAATAGAATGCGAAAAAGCTCGCAGCCGCAAGCGGCGCGATCAACAACCACCCAATGGGAAGATGTCCTAAAGTTTCCAGCATGACCGGGCCGACCTCTATAGTCCGGCGCTCTTACCGCTTGTCGTTGACACATATGTGACATCAACAAGAAGGCTGTGGACTATAATCGCCTAGAACGGGGTGTCGGTCGTAAATGCGAGATCATCGCCGCTCGCCGGATGCGCGAAGGCCAGCGTCTTGGCATGCAGACACAGCCGCGAATGGCTGTCCGGATTGCCGTAAAAAACATCACCCAATATCGGGTGGCCGTGACTGGCCATATGCAGTCTCAACTGATGCGAACGACCCGTCTCCGGACGCAGCTGGATGCGCGTATTGGCGGGCGTTTTGGCGAGGACGGTCCAATGCGTGATGGCGGTCTGGCCCTCCGCATCGAGATGGCGCAAGGGGCGGTTGAGGGAGTGCCGCGCGATTGCTTTATCGATCGTGCCGCGGTCTGGCGCGAGCTGCCCCTCAACCAGCGCCTCATATGCTTTCTCAACCCGACGCATTTCAAATTGTTTAGACAAGGCACGTTGAGCTTGTTTATGGCGCGCAAAAATGATCAGCCCTGACGTATCCATATCCAGTCTGTGAACGGTCAACACAGCGCCGTGGCGGTCGCTTAGCTGACTGTTCGCGCAGATCGCTTTTGCAGGCCCGAGCCCAGGCACGCTGAGCAAGCCGCTAGGCTTGTTTGCGACGACTATATCGTCATCGACAAAGACGGTTTCGAGTTGGTCCGATGACGGCGGATTATACAGTTTGCTGGGCGGCATCTTCTTGCAATCGTGGCATCCAGATTCCGAAAGCAGTGCCATGTCCTTCAAGGCTTTCCACTGCGAAGCCGCCGCGATGGCGAGCCATGATGTGTTTGACAATCGCCAGGCCAAGGCCGGTACCTTCAATTTTTCCGCCGCGGCTTTCATCGACGCGGTAGAAGCGCTCGCCGAGCCTGGGCAAGTGTTGTTCGGAGATCCCGTCGCCATTATCCGTCACCCGCACCCATACGGCGGGGGCCTCTTCGGAGGCATAGGGTTGCAGCAACAGGGAGCGTTTGGCGTCCGGCGATTGGCGGCTGCAGGCTTCAGCGGCTTCGGCCATGGTCGGGGCAATGCCGACCAGGATCTGAACTTCACCGCCAGGGCGTGCATATTTGATCGCATTGCTGGCCAGGTTTTGGATGACCTGTGCGATTTCATCATCATCCGCGATGGCTTTGATTTCAGTGTCCGGCGCATCGAAGTGGAGTGTAATCCCGGCATCTTCTGCGATCGGGATCAGAGCGAGACTGGTGGCGCGCGCCAGGGTGCCGAACGCGACATGAGTTTTTGGTGCGCGATGCTCACTGAACTCAATCCGGGAGAGCGATAGTAAGTCAGCAACCAGACGCTGCATGCGTTCGGTTTGCTGTCCCATAATGTCCAGAAAGCCGTCCCAGGCATCCTTATCGTCTCGTGCCGGGCCGCGCATGGTTTCGATGAACCCGCCAATTGCCGTCAAAGGCGTGCGCAATTCGTGACTGGCATTGGCGAGAAAGTCGGCGCGGGCCCGCTCGGCGCGTCGGACGGCGGTCAAATCCTCGAACACCATGATCACTGATCCGGCGGACGGGCCAGGCCGGATATGCGCCATCCAGACTTCAGCATCGCCGTGCTGCGTAAACTCGACGCGCTCATTTGCGCCTTCAGTTGCAACTCGTTCGACGGCCGCAAGCAAGTCGGGCTGACGAAGCACAGCGACTGGCTGAGATGTGCCTGAACTCTCAAGCCGGAACAGATTTCGCGCATGGGTATTCGCCGTCGCGATCTGGGCCTCGCCTGAGATCAACAGTCCGGGCAGCGGAAGCGCCAGAATGAAAGGCTCAACCGTTTCAGCAATCGGATCAGGTTTTTGCTGCGACGGGGTCTCCAGGACGGGGGCGCTGGAAGCCTTTTCAGATGACGGCGCCGAGCCAACAAAAAAGGCCAGTGCCCCGGCGGACATAACAATTGCTGCTGTAATCCATTCAACCCATCCGATTGCACCCGTGACGAGCAGCAAAGCCAGAACTGCAATACCGCCTGCAGTCAGAACAAAAAAGTCCTGAAACCGCTTCCGCGATTCTGATGAATTCGGGGCACTTTTTTGCGGCATCGGGCGGCAGAGGCTCGCTTTTCTATGGTCTGTTAACGGCATCTCGGCGTATACAGGGGTGATTGCGATGAGCAAGTCTGAAAGGTTTTTCACAATTATTGAAAAACGATAATTATTTGTTGACAGTCGAATAGCTCAGGCGTAAAGCCACGATCCATGCGGAAGAGGTTTCTATGAAACAAGCGAGTATTTTATTGGGGTTCCTTGCGCTGGGTGCGTGTTCAACTGTACCGAGCATGCCGACTCTCGGCGGCGAGCCCTTTGCTGTGTTCCCAATTGCACCAGATGCCCCGGAAACCTGGGCTGCGACCGGTGTCTCAGGCGAAGCGCCGCACACCGATTGGCTGACCCAGTTCAGTGACGCGACCCTGGTTGATCTGGTCAATGAAGCGCTCGCAGCAAACCCATCTATCCGATCTCAATTCTATGCTGTCGAAGCGACGCGCGCACAGGCGCGCAGCACTTATGGCCGCACACTGCCAAGTGTTTCTGCCTCGGGCACCGCGATTGCTTCGGATACCTATGTTGCGGCAACCGATAGCCGTTTTTCGAGTGAAACCTATGGCGTCGGGCTGGACCTGAATTGGGAACTTGATTTGTGGGGCCGGTTGCGTGCCAGCATCAATGCTGCGCAAGCGGATCTGGTTGCGAGCGAAGCCGACCTTGCCTCAGCGCGCCTGGCTCTGGCCGCGCAAACCGCCATTGCCTGGTTTGACTTGAATGAAGCGCTGGCGCAAGAGCGCGTCGCTGTAGAGACATTTGAAGCCCGGACGCGTGCGCTGGAACTGACTGAGCGGCGCTTGTCGCGCGGTCTTGCCTCAGCCCTTGATGTGCGCACCGCGCGGACAACGCAGGCCTCAGCTGAAGCAGCGATTGCTCGTCAAAGACTGGCGAGCGGGAATGCCACACGCCGGCTCGAAATTCTGCTTGGCCGTTACCCCGGCGCAGAGCTGGATGCCAGTGCTGATCTGCCGGAATTGCCGGCGCTCCCGCCAGCCGGAAACCCAACGCTTTTGCTGACCCGGCGTCCCGATATTGCCGCTGCAGAAGCCCGCATCAGCGCGGCTGGACTGCGCGCCGAACAAGCGCGGCTTGCCATGCTGCCAAGCTTCAGACTGACCGGTGATGTCTCAACCAGTGAAGGGGATATCGCCGATGCGTTCGATCCATCACGGATTGCGGCAAGACTGATTGGCAGTCTGACGGCGCCTATTTTCAATGGCGGCGCGCTGGACGCGGATCGCGACGCGGCGGTCGCCCGGGCGAAGGCTGCGGTCGAAAGCTATGCAGCAACGACATTGACCGCGTGGCGGGAAGTCGAAGATGCGCTGGCCGCAGATACGTTGCTGGCGATGCAAGAAGACGCTCAGTTCCGCGCGCTCGAAGAAGCGCGTCTGGCCGAAGAATTGGCAACCCGCCAATATACAAACGGCCTGGTCTCAATCTTCAATCTGATTGATTCCCAAACCCGACGATTGACGGCAGAAAGCAATGTTATTGCGGTGCGCTCGGCGCGCGCCTCCAATCGTGTCAGTTTCCACCTGGCGCTTGGCGGGGGATTACCGGTTTCAGACCCGGCGGCCCCTGTCTCAGCGAGCACAAATAGCCCTGAAGAGGCCATCCTCCCATGAGTCGCATTATCTCTATCATCATCACAATTGTTGTCCTTGTTGGTTTGGCCGGGCTGGCCTTCACAACGGTTCAAATGCTAAAGCCGGAGCCTGAGCAGGCGGATGAGAAATTTTCCGGACTGTCCGTGTTCTCGGAAGAAGTGACAATCGAGGATCTCGACTTCAAGATTACCGCACAAGGCGAAGTTCGGCCGCAGCGCGAGATCGTCGTGGCGCCGCAAATTGCTGGCCGCATCGCGTTCGTCTCTCCCGATTTCATCGATGGCGGCTTTATTCGACGCGGTCAGGTTCTTGTCCGTCTCGAAACAGCAGATTACCAACTCGCGGTTGTGCGCGCTCAATCTGGCGTTGCGAGTGCTGAGCAGCGCCTGGCACGTGAAGAAGCTGAAGCTGAAATTGCGGTCCAGGATTTGATCAATCTCGGGATCACGGATTCCAGTCCACTGGCGCGCCGCGAGCCACAAATGGCTGAAGCCCGCGCTGCATTGGAATCTGCAAAAGCGCAGCTCGCCGATGCTGAGCTTGCACTGAACCGCACCGCCGTAGTATCGCCATTTGATGGCCGGGTTCGGGAAGAAAATGTCGAAGTCGGGCAATTTGCATCGCCCGGGCAATCGCTGGGACGCGTCTTCGCGACGGATGTCGTTGAAGTCGTGCTGCCGATCACAGATGATCAGCTCGGCCAATTGGGTCTGCCTCTGGCATTCGCAGAGACCTCCTCTGCGCCGGGACCGGCCGTAACCTTCTCTGCGGCGGTTTCAGGAGAGCCAAGAGAGTGGACGGGCCGCGTGACGCGGACATCTGCGGCCGTTAACCCTCAGACACGTTTGATTAATGTCATCGCCGAGCTGAATGATCCCTATGGTGCAGGGTCAGCAGACGGCGCGCCGATGGCGCCGGGTCTGTTCGTGAATGCCGCTATTGCGGGCACCAAAATCGAAAATCTGCTGGTCGCACCGCGATCGGCGATCCGCAGCGGAAATCAAGTCTTCATCGGTCACCCGGAAGATGGCACGCTGCAAATCTTTGAAGTTGACGTCGTCTTCAGTTCGCCAGATGGGGCCTGGTTCCGGAGCCTGGATGTGAAGCCGGGTGATCTTGCGATTACCAGTCCAATTCGCGGCTCGAATGACGGCATGAAGATAACAATCCTCCAGCGTATGGCGGATGGCTCGATCATAAACCACAATGAAAATGCACAATCTGATGATCAGGACGATGATGAAACGGGCATTGCCGATGCCACGTCGGACGTCATCGCTTCAACCGGTGATGGAGGTCAGTAATGTTTGGAATGGTCGCATGGTTTGCGCGAAACGCGGTTGCAGCTAATCTGCTAATGGTTGTCGCCTTTATTGGCGGTGTCGTTGGTTTCAATTCCATGGAACGCGAAATGTTCCCGGTCGTCCCGGTTGCAGGCGCGTCGATCACGATGACCTGGAATGGCGCTTCGCCCCAGGACGTCGAAGAACAGATCATTACCCGCATTGAAGAAGCGGTCGCCGATATTGATGGTCTCGAACGGATCACATCGATTGCCCGAGAGAGCTTTGCGGTCGTCAATGTTCGCGGACGCGATGATATCGACATGAAAGTCTTTATCGACGAGATCAAATTGCGCGTCGACCAGATCAATAATTTGCCGCAAGCCGCCTTTCAGCCACAAGTGACGCGCTGGGAACAGCGCGACTGGTATTTTGGCATGGCCATCCACGGCGAAGTTGATCAGCTGACTCTGAAACGCGTCGCAGATGATGTGCGCGATGATATTGCCGAGATTAGCGGCGGGGAACTGGCCGTCCTGCAAGCGGTGCTGGATGAGGAGGTTTCAATTGAAATTTCCGAAGACGCGCTGCGGCGATACAATTTGAGCTTCTCTGAAGTCGCACAGGCTGTGCGGCAATCATCTTTGAATTCTTCTGGCGGTCAGATCCGCTCGAATGTCGGTGATATTTCAATGACAGCCCGGGCGCTGGCCGACACGAAAGACCAGTTTGAGAACATCATTATTCGCCAGTCGAACGACCAGGGCACGATCCGGGTCGGCGATGTTGCCGAAGTTATTGATGGCTTCATTGATGCTGATCTGGAAGCAACTTTTGACGATCGACCAACAGCCTTCGTCATGGTCGTGCAGCCGGATCGGATGGATATTGTCCAATATGCGGATAATTTCCGCGACTATATTGATCGCGCCAACAATCCGGCGACAGGGATTATGCCGGACGGTATGCAGATCGACATCCTCTGGGACAATTCGCAGCCATTCCAGGAGCGCATGCAGCTGATCTCTGAATCAGCGCTGCTCGGTGCCGTTCTGGTGATGCTGGTTCTGATCCTCTTCCTGCGTCCAATCGTTGCGTTCTGGGTCACGATCGGGATCATCACTGCCTTCGCTGGCGGTATCCTGCTGATGCCATTGTTCGGCGTGTCGTGGAATATTCTGTCGACCTTTGCGGTCCTTCTGGTCATCGGGGTCATCGTCGACGATGCCATTGTGGTCGGGGAAAACATACACCGCGAAGTTGAAAGCGGTAGGCGCGAAGGTCTCGACGCGGCGATTGTTGGCACGCAAATGGTCTTCAAGCCCGTTGTCTTTGGCGTCATCACGACGATTATCGCCTTTGCCCCATGGGCCATGCTGACTGGGCCAACCCGGGCGTTTACGCAGCAAATTACGTTTGTTGTGATTGCGTCGCTGATCTTCTCGATCATCGAATGTATGTTCATTCTGCCGGCGCACCTGTCGCATATGAAAAAAGAAGACAAAACGAAGCAAAATGCGTTGGCCAAATTCCAGCAACGGATTGCCGATAGCCTGCTCTGGTTTGCGCAATACATTTACAAGCCAACTCTCGAATTTGCGCTAAAAATGCGCTACGCGACGATTGTATTCTTCTTCATCGTGTTCGCCTTTGCGATCATGCTGGTCGCCAATCGCGTCGTGCCATTCAAATTCATGCCTGAGATTGAAAGCGATCTTGTGCAAGTCTCGATCGACTTGCCGGATGGCACGCCTTTCTCACGCACCCTGGAGATTCGCGATCAACTTCAATTGGGCGTCGATGCCGCACAAAAGTCTCTCGATAGTAAATGGAATAGTCAGATCCTCCGTGAAGGCACCGATTATGAAGGTGGCGTCATCAATGGGGCGTCTGTTGTCGCATCAAACAGCCAGATTCAGGCCTGGATTGGTCTTGTGCCGCCAGAAGCCCGTCCGGAACTGCTCTCGACGCGTGAGATTTCCGAGAAGATCCGCGAAATGGTCGGACCTATTCAGGATGCCGATGAAATCGAGTTCGACTTTACCGATAATGAAAATGATACCGGGGTTCGGTTCGCCTTGAACCACCCGGATCTGGACCGTTTGCGGGAAGCCTCTGCGGTCGTGCAGGAGCAGCTTTCAACTTATGCGGCAGCTTACGATATCGGCGACAATCTAACCGCTGCTGCGGATGAGTTGCGGATTGAGTTGAAACCAGGCGCTGAAGCGCTGGGCATTACGCTCGCGGATGTTTCACGCCAGATTCGTCAGGCCTATTTTGGCGAAGAAGTGCAACGCTTGCCGCGTGATGGTGAAGATGTTCGCGTCATGGTGCGTCTGCCGAAATCAGCCCGGACGGACCTTGATAGTATCGACAATTTGCGGATCCGGACCGCAGATGGCCGCGAATTGCCGCTCACCCAGGTTGCTGAGTTTACCTATGCGCCAGGGATCAACCGCATCCTGCGCCGGAACCGGACCCGCTCAGTATCGGTATATGCCGACGTGCTTGGAGATGGCGGACGCGGGCAGGTCATGGCCGATATGAATGTCAATTTCTGGCCAGACTTCGAGAAGCAATTCCCGGAGATTGAGCGCGGTGTCGCTGGCGGGTTCGAAGAAGAGCAGCGCTTCTTCAATGAATTGCAATTGCTGGCGGCGGGAGCCTTGATCTGCATGTATATCGTGCTGGCCATTGCCTTCCGATCCTATGCTCAGCCGCTTTTGCTGATGACGGCGATCCCGTTCGCACTGACCGGCGCGATCCTCGGTCACGCCATCACTGGGACATCGATGGCCATGTTCTCGATCTTCGGGATTGCTGCAGCGGCAGGCGTGGTGATCAATGACAACCTCGTTCTGGTTGATTTCGTCAATCGAAAACGGGATGAAGGCATTGGGGCCGTGCAAGCTCTGATCGATGCCGGTGTGTCGCGGTTCCGTCCGATTCTGCTAACCTCTGTCACCACCTTTGTCGGCATTTTGCCGCTAATTGCAGAACGCTCCATGCAAGCGCAATTCCTCAAGCCAATGGTAATTTCGCTTGGGTATGCTGTGGCATTCGCGATCTTTGTGTCGCTCTTCCTCGTGCCAGCGATGTACGCTGTTGGTGTTGAGATTGGCCGCGTCTTCCGTTGGACCTGGTCGGGTCGTCCTTATCGCAAGATTGGCGAAACCTATTCAGGAGAAGTGACGATCGATAGCGAAGAATTGATCGGGACGAGCGCTGAAAGCCCTCGCCCCATGCCAGCTGAGTAAATTTGATAAAAAGGTAGAGCTACGTTCAGGGAGAATTGAGTGAAACAGCTATTGATGGCGAGCGCTGCGGCGTTCGTATTGACCGCGTGCGGTGGTCAAGGGGCAAAGCAAACGACGACTGCACCGACAGACGTCGCAGCAGCACCAGCAGAGGCGCCGGTTGAGGCCTCCGCAAAAGCCGAGCGCGTGGTCGAAACGACGTCACGCGATGATTGGGGCGCATTTGGCCTCGACCTCGCATCCATGGATACATCGGTCGCGCCAGGCGACGATTTCTTCAACTATGTGAATGGCACATGGTATAGTGAATTCGAGATGCCGGCAGACCGAACGCGCTATGGCTCATTTACATTGCTGCGTGAGAAATCAGAGCAGCGCGTCAAATTCATCATTGATGATCTCGCAGAAGCCAAGCCGGATCCGGCAACGCTCGAAGGCAAGGTTGCCGCTTACTATAATGCGTTTGTAAACACTGACGCGATTGAAGCAGCCGGGCTGGCGCCTGTGCAGCCTTATCTCGACAAGATTGCCGCCATGGAAACCAAGGAAGATCTTGTACGCCTGTTCGGGGCAACAGGATATTCGTCGCCGGTTGGTGGCTGGGTTGATGTCGATTCAAAAGACACTGAAAACTACATTTTCTACATCACGCAAGGCGGCCTCGGCCTGCCGGATCGCGACACCTATCTGACCGATGACGGCAAGAATGCTGAGACGCGCGAAGGCTATGTGGCGTATCTGACCTTCCTGCTCGAGCAGGCTGGTTATGATGACCCGGCTGATGCAGCGGCGCGCGTTTTGGCGCTGGAGACTGAAATCGCCAAAGCACATTGGGACCGGACCGTCGGCCGCAATCGCAACCTGACATATAACAAATTGACCAAGGACGAGCTGATCGCGCTTGGTGGGGACTTCCCGGTTGAGCTGATGCTGTCTGAATATGGCATTGCCGATCAAACAGAATTCGTCGTCCGGCAAGTAACGCCGGATGCCGCAGAAATTGAAGAGTTGGGTCTGACCGAAGAGCAAGTCGCGAAAATTTCGGGCGGCGGTATTGCTGGTATTCTTGAGGTTGTGAACGCTGGATCGATTTCTGATTGGCAAGCCTATCTGACAGCCCACTTCCTGTCAGATCATTCTGCTGTCCTGCCGAAAGCGATCGATGATGCAACTTTTGATTTCTACTCCAAGCAATTGCGTGGTCAGGAAGAGCAACGTCCACGCTGGAAGCGCGCCGTTGGCGCGGTTGAAGGATCGCTGGGTGAAGCCGTCGGCAAAGTCTATGCTGAGCGTTATTTCCCTGCAGAAAACAAAGCCGCGATGGATGACCTCGTGGCCAACCTGCGTCTCGCCATGGCGGACAATCTGAATGCGATTGACTGGATGGGCGAAGACACCAAAGTCGAAGCGCGTGACAAGCTCTCCAAGTTCACGCCGAAAATCGGGTTTACCGAAAAATTCGAGACCTATGACGGTCTGTCCGTGGGTGACGGCGCGCTCGAGAATATGATGGCGGCAGGCGCCTGGGCCTATGAAGATATGCTCAGCCAGCTTGGCCAGCCGATCGACAAGACAGAATGGTTCATGCTGCCGCAAACAGTGAATGCGTATTACAGCCCGAACCGCAACGAGATCGTTTTCCCGGCGGCTATCCTGCAGCCTCCATTCTTCAATCTCGATGCCGATCCAGCCGTGAATTACGGTGCGATTGGCGGCGTGATTGGACACGAGATCGGACATGGTTTTGACGATCAGGGCTCGAAGTCTGACGGTGACGGCGTGCTGAGAGACTGGTGGACAGCGGCTGACAAAGAAGCCTTTGAAGCCCGTACTGACGCGCTGGTTGGTCAGTATAACGCGTTCTGCCCGCTGGACGATGGTGAGACCTGCGTCAATGGACGCCTCGGCCTTGGCGAGAATTCCGGTGACCTTGGCGGCCTTTCAATGGCCTACAAGGCTTACAAGATGAGCCTCGATACCAATGGTGATGGCGAAATCAGCGCTGACGAGGAAGCACCTGTGCTCGGCGGATTTACTGGCGATCAGCGTTTCTTCATGGCCTGGGCCCAGGCGTGGCGAAACAAGTATCGCGAAGAAGCGCTGCGTCAGCAGCTTATTCGTGGACCGCACAGCCCGCCTTATTACCGCGTCAACGGCATCGTCCGGAACTTTGACGAATGGTATGAAGCCTTTGATGTCGGTCCAGACAGCGATCTTTATCTGCCTCCGGAAGAACGTATCCGGATCTGGTAGTTACATGGCAAAAAATCTGAAAAGGGCGGGCTTCGGTCCGCCCTTTTTGTTTTGGCTGCATTTTTGCTGAAAAAATGTGGAATTTCCTATGGTTTGTGCGGTGCACCCTGCGTTAAAGGTGTTTCGGGACCGAAATGATGGGGAAGGAAGATGCCGAAGCCGAAAACGGTACGCGCTTACTTTGATGGACTTGAACCTGACCAGCATGCCATAGCGATCGCTCTGGAAGACGTGATCAAGAAACAATGGTCACATCTGACAGTAAAACTCGCCTGGGGCTTTCCATGCTGGAGTGGCAGTGAACGCGTGTTTTCAGTGATTGGACAAGCCGGGCGGTGCAATTTGCAATTATGGCAAGGCGCGCGTCTCGCGGATGACTTCCTTGATCGCATTGAAGGGTCCGGAAAATCTCTGCGTCACGTGAAAGTCTATTCGGTTGATGATGTGAATGACGAATTGATCGATATTATGGACCGGGCTGTGACACTCGACGCAACAGTGCCGCAACGAGTTCGATAATCTGCACCTGATGCTGATCCCGTGTGGATCAAAACCAGCCTAATCCACGAAGAGGTGACTTGACGTCGACCCGTCTTCTCCCCCATTTGTTCGCAACTGCACAAAAATGCAAAACCGAACAAGCTTTAGGAGGGCTTACCATGTCGAACACAGATCCTGTCGTGATTGTTGGAATGGCGCGCACACCCATGGGTGGCTTACTTGGGGACTTGCAAGCCCTCTCTGCGAACGAGCTCGGCGCGATTGCGGTAAAGGCCGCTGTGGAAGAAGCGGGTCTTGGCGCTGATGAAGCTGACGAGATTATCATGGGCAATTGCCTGCCAGCCGGGCAGGGCCAGGCCCCCGCGCGCCAGGCAGGCTTCAAAGCCGGTATGGATAAGGGCCTCGAAGCGACGACCATCAACAAGATGTGCGGCTCTGGCTTGCAAGCGGCGGTGATGGGGCGCCAGTCGATCGCGTCCGGCGATGCCAACATCGTCATTGTCGGCGGCATGGAAAGCATGACCAATGCGCCGCATCTGATGAATGTCCGCAGCGGTCACAAATATGGCGATCTCGGCGCCAAGGACCACATGGCTCTGGATGGTCTGACCGATGCCTATGCCGGCGGTCCGATGGGCGTGTTCGCGGACATGATCGCTGAAAAGTATCAGTTCACCCGCGAGCAACAGGATGCTTATGCGCTGGAAACCCTGAAGCGCGCGCAGGATGCCACTGAGAATGGCAAGTTCAAACGCGAGATCGCGCCGGTCACGATCAAGACCCGCAAAGGCGAGACAACAGTTGATGCGGATGAGTTGCCGCGCACGGCCCGCCCTGACAAGATTCCAACCCTGCGCCCAGCCTTCAACAAGGATGGCACGGTAACAGCGGCGAATGCTTCCGCGATCTCTGACGGCGCTGCAGCTTTGGTTTTGATGAAACAGTCTGAGGCAAACTCGCGCGGCCTGACACCGATCGCAAAAATTGTCTCCTCCTCAAGCCATGCGCATGAGCCAGAGAATTTCACCACCGCGCCTGTGCCGGCCATGGAAAAAGCTTTGTCAAAAGCGGGTTGGTCGAAAGACGAAGTCGGCCTTTGGGAAATCAATGAAGCGTTCGCCGTCGTGCCAATGATTGCGATGCAGGAGCTCGGTCTCAGCCATGACAAGGTCAATGTGAATGGCGGCGCGTGCGCCATGGGGCACCCGATCGGGGCCTCGGGGGCGCGGATCCTGATCACGCTGCTCGCCGCGATGGAAGATCGCGATGTCAAAAAAGGCGTCGCGTCCCTGTGCATTGGCGGCGGTGAAGGTATCGCCATGTGCGTGGAGCGGGCGTAACCGCATTGCTCGATGACAGCAAAATCGTCGATCACTTTGTCGAACAGGCAAAGTGGTGCGGCGAGCTTGGCTCGCCCTTCACAGCGGCCTTGTTGAAACAGTTCGCCGTAGATTTCGAAACCGGCGGACCTGTCGCCGAGATTTGCAGCGACTGGCCCACCAATCCGCGCAAGGACGCTTTGGGGTTGCGGCTCGCCGGCGCCCTGCATTACGCGGTCTTGTCTGGATCGTCGCCTGACCTGGCTGCGGTCTATCCGAAAGCGGCGACGGACTGGGATATGCAGCAGGTCTGGCCGATTGCCAAAGCCTGGTTCGCTGCGCAATCTGCGCAGGTTCGCGCGTTTATCAAAAGCCCGCCTCAGACCAATGAGACGCGGCGATCGATCATTCTTTTGCCGGGCTTCCTGAAACTGGCAGCGCGGTTTGAACAAAAGCTGCATTTGCTGGAACTCGGTGCGAGTGCCGGGCTTAACCAGAATTGGGACAAGTTTAATTATCAGACCGAAACTTGGCGACGTGGCGGCGCGAGTGATGTCACCATCCAGACCGATTGGCGCGCCCCGGTTCCTGATCATCTCGATGTGGATATCCAGATTGCCAGCCGCGCGGCTTGCGATCTCAGCCCAATCGATCTTTCAGATCCAGATCAGGTGCTGCGGCTGAAATGCTATACATGGGCTGACCAACCTGAGCGGCTGAGCCGTCTCGATGCCGCGGTAGCGCTGGCGCAAGACAGCGGCACGCGAGTTGAGCCTGCCGATGCTCTGGCCTGGCTCAAGCATCGCCTCGCCAATCGTCCAAAATCCGGCGTGACTGTGATCTATCATTCGATCTTCCTGATCTATCCGCCGCGGGATGTGATCGCTGACATCATGCAGATCATCCGGGACGCCGGGGCGGCGGCCACGCCAGAAGCACCACTCGCCTGGCTCAGCTACGAATCCGAAGCTCTGTTTGGCGGCGATCGAGCCAGCCCGCGCATGCGGGCGCGGCTGGAAACCTGGCCTAGCGATCAAGTCGAAACCTATGCCGAATCAGACGGCCACGTGACTTATGTCGACCCATATTGAGTGTCTTCCAGCGCAGCATTGATGACGTTGCGAATGACGGTCTGCGCCACTTCAAGGCGTTGTGCTGTGGCGGGCCGGTCGTCGCGGTGCCGGGCGTTCAGCTGCAGGCCGTCCATTTGCTGTAAGCGGCAGCAGGCAATACCCGGGCAAGGCTGAAAATTGAGCGTCTAACTCGCCGGAACATAATCGCTGACAAGTCCCAGCGGAACGGCGGTGGTCCGCTTGGCGACGTTTATAATGATCCGTGATTGAACATCAGAGACCAGCGCCGAACCGAGCAGTTTTTCGCGCAGGAATTTGTCATAGGCATACATGTCCGTCGTAGTGACGCGGATTATGTAATCGACCGCGCCCGTGACGGTCATACATTCCATCACTTCCGGCCATTTGCCGACCAGGGCTTCGAAGGCTTCCAGATTGTCTTTGCTGGGCAAGGCGAGTTTGACGTTCGCCACCACTTCGAACCCGAGTCCGAGGGACTGGCGATCCAGAAGGGTAACCCGGCCCTGAATGATGCCTGCCTCTTCCATGCGCTTGATGCGACGCCAACAAGGTGACGAAGAGAGTCCGACGCGCTCGGCGATATCTGCGACGGATAGAGACGCGTCCTTTTGAATCAGATCGAGAATCTTGGCATCAATAGTGTCTAGTGGCTCGGACAAATTTTTCCCCAAATTCGTAATTTTTTAGTTATTTATTGCTTGATTTAACCCAATTTGTGCAAACAAGGCAAGTATTTTCAGCAATTTGTTGGGATATATGACCTAAACGCAACACTTGTGAGGTGCGCCTTGGAACATCGTGAAGTTACGCTGGACGACAAATACGATCTTGTCGAGGGAAAAGCGTATATGACGGGCATCCAAGCCCTGGTTCGCTTGCCGCTCGATCAGAAGCGGCTCGATGTACAGGCAGGACATAATACGGGCGGTTTCATTTCCGGATATCGTGGCTCGCCGCTCGGCGGATATGATCAGCAATTGCGCGCCGCGCAAAAGTGGCTCGACGCGCATGACGTGAAGTTCTGGGAAGGCTTGAACGAAGATCTTGGCGCCACGGCGGTCTGGGGCAGTCAACAGCTGGGACTATTCCCCGGCGCACAGCGCGATGGTCTGTTCGGCATTTGGTATGGCAAAGCGCCGGGCGTTGATCGTACCGGCGATGTGTTCAAGCATGCACACGCCGCTGGAACCTCGGCCCTGGGCGGCGTGCTTGCCGTGCTTGGCGACGATCATATGTGCAAGTCTTCGACGCTGCCATCGCAATCAGAATTTGCCATGCAGGACGCCGAAATTCCGGTGCTCAACCCGGCCTCGATCCAGGATGTTCTGGACTATGGTCTGCACGGTTGGGCGATGAGCCGTTTCAGCGGCGGCTGGAGTGCGATGATCGCACTCGCCGATACAATGGATAGCGGTGCCGTGGTCGATGTCTCTCTCGACCGGATGAATTTTGTCACGCCAGAGTTTGAGTTTCCCGTCGACGGCGTGCACATGCGCCGGGCCGATCCGCCGCTGGAAAAAGAGCGCCGTCTGCGCGAGTTCAAACTCCCCGCGGCGCAGGCCTGGGCCCGGGCCAATCAACTCGACCATGTCATCCTGCCAAGCGCCAAGCCGCGCGTCGGCCTGATTGTCACCGGACAAGCTGCGCGCGATGTTTTCGAAGCGCTGGAAGCTCTGGGTCTGACACCAGAAGACGCGTCGAGACTGGGCGTCTCAATCTACAAAGTCGCGATGCCATGGCCGCTTGAGCCAGAAGGCATTCGCGCTTTCTGCGCCGGTCTCGAACGCGTTCTGGTGATCGAGCATAAACGCCCGCTCATCGAAGAGCAGTTGCGCGCCGCGCTATATCCGCTGCCAGAGAAAAAACGCCCAATGCTTGAAGGCAAGCGCACCGCCGAAGGCAAGCCGCTGCTGTCGCAAACCGGGTCTATTCCGGTGCCGGAAATGGCCGAAGCCCTGCGCGGTGTCTTGCCGAAAGGCTGGGATACGCAAAAGGCGGATGCTTATTTTGCCCGCGTCGGCCGCGCCGGTGAAGCCGCCCGGACGAATGCCACCCCTACCGTGCGGACACCGCATTATTGTTCTGGCTGCCCGCACAATACATCGACCGTGGTGCCGGAAGGGTCGCGCGCCCTGGCTGGGATTGGTTGTCACTATATGGCCAATTTCATGCCGGACCGAAACACCGACATGACCAGCCAGATGGGCGGCGAAGGCATTGCCTGGGTCGGACAGCATTTCGCCACTGATGAAAACCATATGTTCGTCAATCTCGGTGATGGCACATATTCGCATTCCGGCTCTCTTGCGATCCGCGCAGCGGTGACCTCTGGCGCCAATATCACTTACAAGATCCTGTATAATGACGCCGTCGCAATGACCGGCGGACAAACCGTTGAGTCGGGCCAGACGCCGCAACAAATCGCCACGCAAGTGAAAGGTGAGGGCGTCGAGACGATTGTCATCGTCACCGAAGATCCCGTCCGCTATGCGAATGTCAAAGGCTTGCCGCGCCGGGTCCGGATCTATGACCGGGCGGATCTCGACATGGTGCAGAAACAGCTGCGCGAAACGCCGGGTGTCTCTGTGCTGATCTATGACCAGATCTGCGCCACGGAAAAACGCCGACGCTCGAAGCGCGGCTTGCGGGCGCCGGATCGAACCCGCGTGCTGATCAATACCGAAGTCTGCGAAGGCTGCGGCGATTGCTCGATCAAATCGAATTGTCTGTCGGTGGAGCCAGTTGAAACCGAACTTGGCCGCAAGCGCCGGATCAATCAATCGACGTGCAATACGGACCTGTCTTGTGTCAAAGGTTTCTGCCCAAGCTTTATCACCGTCACAGATGGTGAGTTCACCGCAGATGATGAGCCGCGTCCGGAAATTGATGCGACGAACCTGCCACTGCCAGAAACACCGAGCCTGGACCGCGCCTGGAATGTCTTATTCACCGGGGTTGGCGGCACCGGCGTCACGACTGTCGCTGCCATCCTCGCCATGGGCGCACATGTTGACGGCAATGCTGCGTCGAGCCTCGATATGACGGGCCTGGCGCAAAAGGGCGGTCCCGTGCTCAGCCACTTACGCTTTGCCCGCGAGCCAGAAATGATTTCCACCGGGCGGGTACCGCCCGCGAGCACCGATTGCATGATCGCCTGTGACCTTGTGGTCGCGGCGGGCGGTGATGCGCTTAACCTTATGGATGCCGACCGTACGGCGGCTTACGCGAATAGCGACGTCACCCCGACAAGTGAATTTATCCGTGATCGGTCGAAGAAATTCGAAAGCGATTTGCTGGCCGCGCGGGTGAAGCGTCAGGCGACGGACTTTGCCGCATTTGATGCCGAAGCGCTGGCTATGCTGTATTTCAATGAAGCGATTTACACCAATATGATCATGGCCGGCTATGCCTGGCAAAAGGGTCAGGTGCCGGTCTCGCTGCGCGGCATCTATCGCGCCATCAAGCTGAATGGTGTGAAAGCCGATGACAATATGGCGGCCTTCGATCTCGGCCGGATCGCGGCGTATGATCCAGAACGCCTGGAGACAGCCAAAGACCCACGCGGGCATATTCCAACCAAGACACTTGATGAGCTAATCACTGACCGGGCGGACCGTCTGCGCGGTTATCAAAACGCGGCTTATGCGACGCGCTACACCGATCTGCTCGGGCGCGTCAAAGCGGCTGAATCTGCGGCCGGTCTGAATGAGCGTCTGTCCGAAGCCGTGGCGCGGTTCGCGTACAAGGTCATGGCCTATAAGGACGAATATGAAGTCGCCCGTCTATGGACCGATGGCAAGTTCGACGCCTATCTCGCGAAAAAGTTCAAAGGCGGCAAACTCAATTATCATCTGGCGCCGCCAATTGGCTCCAAGAAGGATGAGAATGGGCATTTGCGGAAGAAGTCTTTCGGGCCGTGGATGAAAACCGGTTTCAAGATCATGAAGCGGTTCAAATGGCTGCGCGGCTCGCGGTTGGACCCATTTGGCTGGACCGAAGAGCGTAAGCTTGAGCGCCGGATTCGCGACCAGTATCTTGAGAATATTGATCGAATGCTGGCAGACCTGTCAGCGAAAAATCTCGATCTTGCTGTCGCGATTGCCGAAATCCCGGACGATATTCGCGGCTATGGCCACATCAAGGAAGCGGCGATTTCCGAAGCCGCCGCAAAAGAAGCCGAGTTGTGGACCCATTGGCCAGATGGCACATTGCCCACGACCAAAACGACACTGATCGCCGCGCAGTAGGGCAAACAAGCAAAGCCTCCGCATACGCTGCGGCCGTTCTTTTTTTCGTATCGGGGACGGAGTGCACTGACACTGAGGTTCGAGAGTGAATATTCCGAGGAACCGGTGCGAGGCGAGTTTAAGACACTGAGCTAATGTCTACTTTCGGCGTCGAAACGGTCATTGGCTTAGCGGCGTAAAACGCCCTAAACCGGACGCTCATAATGTCTTTTTCGGGTTCGAAACGAAACTTGAATTTACGAACAATCGTACTCCGTCACATTTCTTCCTTTAAGAATTGCATGAAGGCTTCAACCTTGTTCGGGACATATCGGCGGGACGGGTGCACCATCCACGCCGCGGTGTCGAACTGGTTTGCGGCACACTCATATTCTGGAAACAAGTCGACCAAGTCACCGGCTTTAAGCTCTGGTTTGCAGAGCCAATCTGGCAGCAATGTCGGTCCAAGACCAGCCAGAGCGCACTGTGTCATCGTAAGGCCATGTGAGACAAGCAGTCGGCCGTGGACAGGGACCTCGTGCGTATCGCCTTCTCCGTCGCGAAACAGCCAATGGGTCCGATATCCTGGTAACGGGAACAGCACGCACTCGCGCTCAGATAGTTCTGTTGGATGGATCAGCCCACCTGCGCGCTGGATGTAGGATGGACTCGCGCAGATTTGAAAGTTTCGCGGCGCCAGTTTCGTAGCGCTAATCTCGCCTTCTGGTTTTGGCCCAAACCGAATTCCCAAATCTATTTGATCTGCGACCAAATCAACTTGCGAATCTGTCAGGATCAATTCAAGCGACAACGCCGGGAATTTCTCCATGAATCTACCGAGTAGAGGCGCGATAACGCGCTGCCCCATCGACGTACAGGCTGTAATGCGAAGAAGGCCTTGAGGTTCGGTTGCCAGGTCTCGCGCTGTTTTTTGCGCGTGGTCGAGGTCTTCAATCAGGTTTCTGATTTGCTCATAGTAGCTCTGACCCGCTTCAGTCGGAGCGAGTTTTCGCCGATTGCGCTGGAACAGTCGAAATCCCAACTCCGCTTCCAGTCCAGCAATGGTTCGGGAAACAGAAGATGGATCAACGTCACGATATCTCGCAGCGTTGGCGAAGCTTCCGAGCTTCATGACATCAGCGAACGTATTAAGAGCTGTGATCTGCATGATGTAACTTTTGCATCAACATGATGCGGTTTGCTAGGTTTATCTCGATATTCGCATGAGCCATACAATTGGCATCGAGCTTAGGAGCCGCGCGCATGTCAGTAAGATTTCACCACAAATTCTTCTCGTCTCTTTCAGAGGTCATGGAGGATGTGAAGCAAAACGGAACGTGGCCAACGACTTTTGTCTCGCCGCCATCTCCAGGATTGGAGCCCCATTGGCATTCTGAAGAAGTGCACGCCTACATTATGGAAGGGGAGACAGACTTTCTGGACGTTGAAACGGGCGTTCGGACGAAAGTTGCGGCGGGCGACAAGGTCATTGTACCCGCACGAACTTTGCACGCGGAAGGCGCGGTGAAGGACAAAGTCGTATACGTCCTGGCGCTTCCTGAAGCTTTGGGATCAGAAGCATTCCTCAAAATGCGAGATCCTGTTGCCCTTCAATAACGGGTCGTGACGACTTGCTGGAAGACGACTCCACAGGAACGGTTTTCATCACAGTCGGAGCTAAAATCAGCCATTTGCCAAGAGGCTTAAATTCGCCCCACAACAGCCATTAGAAAATGGAATTTTACTACGGGCGCAGTCTTCAATCTGATTGATCGGTGTCCGATGTCGTGTCGTTTGCGCCATCGGGCTTTGCGAACACCAAACCAACAAGTAGTTGCGCCGCCTCGAATGCTGCCACGACCAGCGCGGTAAGATATAGCGCCTCATAATACTGGCTCAGAAAACCCATCAAAATGATGATTAACGGAATTTGGATGATAGCTTCCTGAATCCAAAAAAACGTTGCTGAAGCGGGCGTATTCCGGAATCCGTCTTGAATTATCGTCCAATTTGCAATTGCTAAGCCCCATGCCATTGCCAGAAAAACCAACGCGCCTACCCGGAGCGACCATTCGGGTTTGAGACCATATCTATCGAGAAGTAATGGCAGGAGCGATCCAACCACGACCATTATTCCGATGAAAACAACTGAAGCTAAGGTCTCCGCTTCGTGTTTCGTCGCCGCTGAACTTTTCGATGCGCTGATAAGCGCTCCAAAGCCAATAAAAATCCCGGCGATTTGGGCGAGAACAAACATGAAAGTCGTAGTGTCTGCTGTCATACTGTCCCGCAATATCCTTCCGCCTCTTAGCATTCGACACATGGCGTCGCGCACTGTCAATCTAGATCAGTTGGATGTAGCTATAAATCCGTCCGTTGAGCGGCTAAAACCGCCCCAAGTAAGATACTGAGCCAATGTCCGCTTCTGACCCCTAAGCCGTCATCCGCGGCGAACGTTTTAAGGCGACCTAAGCTGCCCTCTCGGGGGCCTCGCTAATGCCGGTCGCACCCATGTTCCAATCAGCGCATTTAGGCATAAACGACTGCCACGCCCGCTGCTGCCAAGGCCAGGACAAATCCCATCCAGCCCCACCAGGGCGCAAAGCGTTCGCGCGGCAGTGGCGCCGGCTCAGGCTTGTTCAGCTGCGCTTCAACCTGATCCATGACCTCAGGCAGACGTTTCAAGCGATCCGCGACGTCTTTGACATTTTGCGCGATCAGTTTGGCGGCGCCTGCCGGGCCCAGATTCTGCGTGATCCAGTCTTTGACGATGGGTTCGGCGGCGGCCCAGATATCATGACCTGGATCAATCGCCCGCGCGACGCCTTCAACTTGCACCATGGTTTTTTGCAACAGCACCAGTTCAGGCCGCAAATGCATGCCGAACGTGTGGGTAAAGTCGAGCAATTGCAGCAATAGACGCCCCATGGAGACATCACTGGCAGATTTGCCATGGATCGGCTCGCCAACGCTGCGCAAAGCCTGCGCAAAGTCACCGACGGATTTATCTGCTGGGACATAGCCGGCTTCGAAATGCACTTCTGCGACCCGGTAATAGTCGCGGCGCAGGAAGCCCCACAAGATTTCTGCGAGGAAACGGCGCTCGGTCAGGCCAATCCGACCAATGATGCCGAAATCGACCAGGGCCAGGCGGCCATCTGGTGTGACGATCATATTGCCTTCATGCATATCGGCATGAAACACGCCGTGATGAATGGCATGGTCAAGAAACCCGCGTGTGATCGAATTAGCTAGCGCGGGGCGATCTATGCCGGGTGTGTTTGCCGCTTCCGGATCGGTGAGCGATTTGCCCTCAACCCATTCCGTCGTCAGCACCCGTTTGCCCGAGCGTTCCCAGTCGACTTGCGGGATGTGGAAATAGCCCGCTTTGAAGGACAGCTCACGCATCTCGTCTGCGCCGCCCGCTTCGAGGCGAAGATCGAGTTCTTTCTCCATCGACACGGCGACCGTATCTGTGAAGGCAACCGGTTCCAGGCGGCGGCTTTCGACATTCACGCGCTCGACGGTTCGCGCCGCACGCTTCATGGCGCGCAACTCGCGGCCAATCATCGTCTCAACGCCGGGACGCAGGATCTTCACGGCCATTGCGCCGTCATCGGTTTGAAGGCGATGCACTTGCGCCAGAGAGGCGGCCGCGATGGGCTCGGATAATTCGGGGAACAGCCTGTCGGCTTCAGCCTCGCCAAATTCTTCAACCAGCGCCTTTTTTGCCGCCTTCATCGAGAAAGGCGGGATCTTGTCTTTCAAGCGCGACAAGTCTGTCGTGGTCTCGACGCCAAAGACATCTGGCCGGGTGGCGAGGAATTGCCCAAGCTTGATATAAGCCGGTCCGAGCTTTTCCAGCGCTGTCGCCAGGCGTTCGCCTTGCCGGCCTTTTGCGCCGCCGCCGAAAATGCGCAGCGTCTTACCGGCGAGCTTTGCCGGGAAAGGCAGGCGGGCATGATATTCGCCGGGCAGAATGACATCGTGGCGCGCCAATGCCGTGCCCGCACGCAATAATCGTCCATAATCGGCCAGCGCTTTAAACATCGATCAAATAGCCCAACCGAAATGCAGAGCAGCGACGCCGCCTGAGAAATTGGTGATTGAAACATTCGAAAACCCGGCCGATTCAATTTCCGCTTTGAACGTTTCCTGATCCGGGAATTGCCGGATGCTCTCGACCAGATATTGATAGCTGTCGCGGTCGCCGGTGACGATTTTACCAACCGCAGGGATCACCGAGAAACTATAAGCGTCATAGGCCTTTTGCAGCATAGGCGCGGTCATTTGTGAGAATTCCAGCACGGCGAGGCGCCCGCCAGGTTTCAATACGCGGCGAAACTCTTTCAGACCCGCGATGCGATCTGCGAAATTGCGAATCCCAAAACTGATGGTCAGCGCATCGAAACTGCGATCGGGATAGGGCAGGGCTGTGCCGTCTGCGCAGACCCAGTTCAAGCGGTCGCCCCATTGGGCATTGTCATCGCGCGCTTTGCCCGCTTCCAGCATCGCATCATTGATGTCGCAAACAATTGCCGTGGCCTGGCGGGTGTCGTTGCGACGTTTGCCGGCCGTATCGGCCAGGCTCAAAAAGGCGCGCGCCAGTTCGCCGGTTCCACCTGCAACATCGAGATGCGCTTCACCGGGCTGCGGATTCACGCGGTTCATTGTGTCATGCTTCCACAAGCGGTGAATGCCGACAGACATGAAATCATTCATCACGTCATATTTCGACGCGACCGATCGGAACACGCCTTTGACGCGGTCGACTTTCTCGTCCGGCGTGACGGTTTCGAACCCGAAGGAAACAGTGTTTTGCTCGCTCATAAAGGCCATCTAAGCGGACAAGTCTTAAAGCGCTATAGGCGTGTGTGTCGCGGATCAGTTAAATCAGCGCCCTATTTCGTCCGCAATTAGAGTGTTGATTTCACCTCATGGGAGTGAGGACGCAGAGTTTGAGGCTGTTTAAGGCCGTCAACCGGGATGCCAGACATTGGCAGATCCTGGCGCTCTCTGGTTTGTTCGCAATGTCTCTGACCACCAGTGATTTTGGCGCGCGACCCAAGGCCCTGATCGCCGCGCTGGTCGGTGCGATGTTTGCGCAAGCGGCGGGGACCGTCTGGACCAATGCCCGTAAAGAGAACCGTCAGGTGCGACGGGGCAGCCATTGGCGCGCCTCAAATCTCGAAGCCGGGATTGTCGGCTGGTTCGCCGGCTTTCAATGGAAGTCTGCGCTGATCACAACGCTGTCCCTGTCGATCCTGCTGCGCGCGAATTCGCTCTGGTTCTGGCTCGCGGCAGGCCTGATCGCGATCAGCGCCAAATTCCTGATCCGCTATCGCGGTAAGCATATTTTCAATCCGGCCTGTATTGGCATCGTGGCTGTCAGCCTGGTCGGCGGGAATGCCGCGTGGGTCTCACCTGGGCAATGGGGTCAGGCGCCGATTTTTGCGGCCTTTGCAATTGGCTTTGCGGCGCTGGTCCTGTCGAGTGCCAAGCGGCTTGATATCGCGCTCGGATTCCTCGTTGGCTTTGCGGCGATGTTATTCGGCCGGGCGCTTTATCTTGGCGACCCAATGGCCATTCCGATCCATCAATTGCAATCCGGCGCGCTCCTGGTGTTTGCCTTCTTCATGATCACCGATCCGCGCTCGACGCCGGATTCGCGTCTCGCCAGATTGATTTTCGCGTTTGCGGTTGCCGCATTCGCCGCCTGGCTTGGCTGGGAATATCACATTCGCGGCGCTATGCTTTATGCCCTGGCCGGGCTAGCGCTTCTTACTCCAATTCTAGACCATTTGCTGCCAGCGAAGCGGTTTGAATGGACCTCCACAAAGGGAAAAACCAATGAACCTGAAACACCTCGCGGGGGCATGCGCCCTCGGCCTCACATCGTTCGCGCTTAGCGCGCCGGTGGCGTCGGCCTTTTGCGGCTTCTATGTCGCCAAAGCCGATACCGATTTGTTCAATGATGCCTCGAAAGTCGTCCTGGTGCGCGATGATGACCGCACCGTGATCACCATGGCATCCGACTATCGCGGTGATGCCAGCGAGTTTGCCATGGTTGTGCCGGTGGTCGACATTCCCGAGCGCGAGCAGATCAATGTCGCCAATCCGGCTTTAGTCGATCATCTCGATGAATATACCGCGCCTCGACTGGTCGAGTATTATGACGAGAATCCGTGCGACCGGATGCGCTATAGACGCGATACCATGGCGATGTCGTCTGCCCCTGAACCGGTGATGGAATCGGCTATGGAAGAGGCTGAAGACCTCGGCGTCACCATTGAGGCCGAATATGAAGTCGGCGAATATGACATTCTCATCCTCTCTGCTGAAGAGAGCGACGGTCTGATCACCTGGCTCAACCAGGAAGGTTATCGTATTCCAGACGGTGCTGAAGACGTGGTCGGTGCTTATCTCAATCGCGGCATGAAATTCTTCGTCGCGAAAGTGAATCTGGAACGCCATAATGGCTCGGCCATGCTGCGGCCGATTCAAGTCGCCTATGAAGACGAGGACTTCATGCTGCCGATCCGCCTCGGCACCGTGAATGCCGAAGGCAAACAAGAACTGTTCGTCTTCGCCATCACCCGCGAAGGCCGGGTAGAGGCAACCAATTACAAGACGGTCAAACTGCCCTCTGACATGGATGTGCCAATTTTTATCAAAGACGAGTTTGGCGAATTCTACAAAGCCATGTTCGCGCACCAAACCGAAAAAGAGAACGGCAAGGCCGTGTTTATGGAATATGCCTGGGACATGTCCTGGTGCGATCCATGTGCGGCCAACCCGCTGTCCCGCTCAGAGCTCAGAGAGCTTGGTGTGATGTGGTTTGATGAAGGCGGTCAAAGCGACATTCAGCCTATGCCGCGTCCCGGTATTCGCCCTGGACCACAGCCCGTGGACGCGTTCGTCACGCGCCTGCATGTGCGCTATGATGGCAAGAGCTTCCCAGAAGATCTGAACTTCCAGGTCACAGGTGACCGTGAGAATTATCAGGGCCGCTATGTTCTGCGCCATCCTTGGCGCGGCGATTATGGTCAATGCGAAGAAGCAGGCGTCTATGCCGAGAATCTCGTTTCACGCTGGGATGAAGAGGCGACAAGCCTGGCCAAGCTCACCGGTTGGGAGCTCGATGAGATCAAACAGAAAATGGCCGATGGTGGTTACTCTGCAAGTTCTGTCGGTGTGTCCGAGCCGAAACCAAAGCGCAAATGGTGGCAGCGCCTTTGGGGCAATGGCTGAGGATTGATATCGGTCCATTGCGACCATATCCGCGATAATTCTCGCGGCGTGAGTAGGCTTTTTGTAACCTAAATGCAGTACAAACTGCGCAAGGGACGACAAAATGCTATCACGCCGCGATCTATTGTTCGGGCGCTCTGATTCGGATCAGAGCCCCAAAAACCTGTTAGCTTCTGAACACGGCGCGTCAGCGATCGAGTATGGGCTGATCGCAGGTTTGATGGGTGTGGTTCTGGTCGGCAGCTTGACCCGTGTGGGCAAACGGACCCGCAAAAACCTGAATTGCGCCAAACGGGCGATGCGCGGAAAAAAAGCCAACAAGTTCTGCAAAAAGCGTGGCGCCTAGTTCTGGCAGGTGGTGCAGAAAAAACTCGATCGTCCTGATTGGACAATTCGCTTGATTTCATTTCCGCACTGGTCACAGGCATCACCCTCACGGTCATAGACAGAGAAATGTTTCTGGAAATATCCGAGTTCGCCGCTGGCGCTGGCAAAGTCTGATATCGATGAGCCGCCTGCCGCAATGGCTTCGGCAATCACATCATTTATCGCCGGGGCGAGGCGTGCATTGCGCTTGCCGACGACGCTCTTGGCCTTGCGGCGCGGACTGATGCCCGATCGGAACAGGGCTTCGCAGACATAGATATTCCCCAGCCCGGCAATGATCGACTGATCCAGCAATGCGGCTTTGATTGGCGCCGCTTTGCCGCGAAAGCTGTTATCGAGATAGGCCGCGTTGAAATGATTGGAGAGAGGTTCAGGCCCAAGATGTTCAACACGCGGATAGCGATCGAGATCAGCCATCGGCCAGAGCTCCATAAAGCCAAACCGCCGCGGATCATTATAAGTCACCGTGGCGCCGCCTTGCATGTGAAAGACGACATGATCATGCGCCGGGTTGGTGCCAGGGTCATGATGGAATGCGGCGGTGCTTGCCTCATTCACTGTAAAGCGGCCGGACATCCCGAGATGCATGATTAGCGCTTCACCCGTCGACAGCTCCGTGACCAGAAACTTGGCCCGCCGTCCCATATGTTTGATCGTGGCGCCCTCAACGCGTCCGCGAAAATCGTCCGGGAATGGGAAGCGCAAATCCGGGCGATTAACGTCCAGACGGGTGATCAGCTTGCCTTGCATGGCAGGTGTCAGGCCGCGTCTGACCGTTTCGACTTCGGGAAGTTCAGGCATCGTTTTCTGGTATGTGCCTTTTTCAGCGGGCACAAGTGCGGCGCTGGATCGCCCTGATCGTAGTCTCCGCTTGCGCTGCTGTCCGGTCCAGCTAAGACAGCAAGCATGAAGAATCGAACAGATCAGAGGTTTCCGAGTATGATAAATCAGCTGCCTTTAGTGATCCTTTCATCCCTTTGTCTTGCGAGTTGCACGCAAGTTGGCGACGTCGAACAACCCGCGGAGTCGGCCCACCAGGCCGAAATCCTGCCGATCAAGTCGAGTGAGATGGTGATCAAATTCCAGATCGGTGAGGCTGACGCGCGAGATTGGACGATCACACCGGCGCTGTCGCCTGATACTCTGGTGCTTGAATGCCCAGAGGACAAAACTGTCCCAGTCACGTTTACAACAGATGTGGAAACACGAACCATCCCGATGACGCTGGCGCAAGATAGCGTTCAGTTCGATGTCATCGTCAACGATGATATCGTCGCTTTGACAGAGTTGAAATGTATCGAAGAGATCGCCCGATATACAGGGGACTACTCAGCCGACCGCGCGACCGCCGGCGACCATGCGGCAGACCTTGCGCCGCTGCTAGAGACTTACTTCCAAAGTGACGGACCGGGCGCCATCGTGTCTATTGTGGAAGGCGACCAACCGCCATTTGCGACGGCCATTGGTCTCGACGATATCGCTGGCGGGACCGATCGGCGGGTTGATGAGGCGTTTGATATTGCGTCTGTGAGTAAAGAGTTCACTTCGGTTTCGATCATGCAATTAGCCGAACAGGGCGCTCTGTCGATTGAAGACCCAGTTTCCAAATATTTTGGAGATTTGCCAAATGGCGACGACATCACGCTGCATCATCTATTGACCCATACGCACGGCTTGCCGCAGATCCGCGCCGCCGAAGACTATGATGACATGATCCCGCGCACGCTGGAGACCTCGCTTGGACACATTCGCGCGCAAGGCGCGCAATTTGCGCCAGGCGAGCAATATGCCTACGGCAACACGTCTTACTATCTGTTGGCTATCATTGCCGAACAAGTCAGTGGGATAGATCGCGCGACTTATATTCGCGAGCGCCTTTTCGAACCGGCAGGAATGACGGAAAGCTCGCTGATCACTGAGGACCCAGATTCCGAGCGGCGAGTACGCGCCTACAACGAATTGGATGGGGTGCACGAGCCTCGCCAATTCGATTTTGATCTTTCCGGCGCATTCGGCGCAGGCGAGATCGTCAGCACATTAGGCGACCTCAGGCGCTGGCAGCGCGCGGTCAGTAACGGGACGCTGATTTCCGCAGACATGTTCGCTCAGGCCGTCGCGCCCAAGACGCTCAATGATGGATCGCCGATTGATCGCGGATACGGGTTTCTGATTAGCGATCTGGATGGTGAGCTGATTATCTATAATACCGGAGACTTCTTTACCCATACGCGCCATTTTTACATGCCATCGCGAGATCTGACGATCATCCTGAATACCAATGGAACGCCGCAATATGATGGTGGACAGTCAAGTGTCGTCTGGGCGCAAATCGTCGGAAAGGTCCTCAACCGTCAAATCGTCCCGCTGTTTGGAGAAGAGGTCGATTTGAATGACCCTTAACCGGGCTGACCCGTAAGGTCATCCTGGATGGGTAGATCATCCAAATTCCACCCGGGTGCAGAATTTTCGAAAAATCGTGCGATTTATACCTTGAAAACATTGGGTTTTCAAAAATAATTGCCGAAAAACGATATGTGCTTATTGAAAAACAATAAAATTGCTCCCAACTTCAATGCATCGGCGGCGAACAAAACCTCCCTCAACCCCCGCTGACTAGGCTTAAGTGCCTGTATTGAAGAAAGAAAAAAACCATGACCCCGCAAGTCCGCGCATTTGAGCAAGCCCCCGCCGCGGCCCCTCGCACCACCTCTCAACCGGCATCGGTCAATCTCCTGCAAGTGATCCCGACCGTGCCTGAGATCAAAGCCCCAGCGCCCGATCATGCAGACGAGCACGGTGCAAATATGTTGGACAAGCGGCGTCGGCGTCGCGCTCGGATGAGCAACCGCCACTAAGGTTCAAACCTCAATCAAAACAAAGGCCGTCTCGCAAGAGGAGACGGCCTTTTTCGTATTAGATGCAAAAGCGCAGCAGCGCTGCCAATCAGACCGTAACGACGACTTTGCCGAGCGCCTTGCGGTCGATCAGATACTGGATCGCCTCACCACCGCGTTCGAGCGGGAAACTCTCTGACACGTGCGGCTTGATCTTACCTTCTTGGTACATCGCGAACATCTCAGCCAGATTGCGCTGATTGGCTTCCGGGTCCCGCGCCACGGCGGCGCCCCAGAAGACGCCGCGGACATCGCAGGATTTCAGCAATGTCAGATTCAGCGGCAATTTCGGGATGCCGGCCGGGAAACCAATAACCAGGAAGCGGCCTTCCCAATTCATCGCCCGGACCGCAGGTTCAGCATAATCGCCGCCGACGCCGTCATAAATGATGTCGACCCCGCCACCGCTGACTTCCTTGATGGCGTTGGAGAAGGCTTTTTGCTGACCGCGATCGAGTGGGCCGCGATCATAGACCAGGCCTTTATCGGCACCTTTGGACAGGCAGAAATCGACTTTTTCCTGCGTCGAGCAAGCCGCAATCACTTCCAGACCCATGGCTTTGCCAAGTTCAACCGCTGCAATGCCAACCCCGCCAGCCGCGCCTAGTACGAGAAGTTTTTCGCCGGGTTTCGGGTCGGCGCGGTCCTTCAAGGCATAATAGGATGTGCCATAGGTCATGACGAAGGCGGCGGCCTCATCAAACGGAACGCTGTCTGGAATCGGAATGCAGCGGCCGGCTTCGAGGGCCAGTTCTTCGCGCATACCGCCCCAGCCGCAAGAGCCAATGACGCGCTGTCCGACTTGCAGGTTTGTGACCCCTTCGCCGACGGATTTGACCACGCCGGACACCTCGCCGCCTGGGCTGAATGGGCGCTCAGGTTTGAACTGGTACATGTCCTGGATGATCAATGTATCCGGGAAGTTTACACCGATGGCTTTGACCTCGATGATCACCTGGCCTTTGCCGGGGGTCGGGCTTTCAATATCTTCCAGAACCAAAGTATCTGTACCGCCTGGAGCTTTGGAGAGCAGGGCTTTCATCTTGAGGTTTCCTCATCTCATTCGTTGACGGGGCTTTGGTAGCCATGGCAACCGGCGCTGTGAAGGTCTGACGTAGCGGAGACACCGGGTTTGGACAAAACTGTTCTTTTTTGGATTGTGCTGGGCAGCCTTGGCTTTGCCTTCGTGCTGGCTGTGCAGATGCGCGTCATCACCGCGATGGTCCTGCGCCGCGCGCTGAAGGCCTGGCGACCGGCTTTGGAAGATCGTTTGAAAGCCAATCAAGCTGTGATCCTGGCAGCCGCTGCGACACCCGTTCCCGGCGACACGGATACAGACATTGCCGACGCCGCGGCGCATTTGCGCAGTGTCTATCCGATGCCGCTTGGCCATTTGCGGACGGCCCGGCGCTATAGCATCCTTCTGCCGATCTTATTATTAGGGCTGCTCGGTCTCGGGCGTTTGGTTTTGGGAGTGATCTGATGAAGGGCTATTTCGCCATCGGCGCAGAAGGCATTTCCAAGCCGATGAATCTCGGCGCGCTGATGCGTACGGCAAATGCTTTCGGCGCGGCGTTCGTGTTCTCGGTCGAAGCCGCAGACCGCACCCGCCTCGCCAATCGCGCCGACACCTCCCGGACGTTCAAGACTGTGCCTTATTATGCTTGGGATTCACTGGATGAAATGGTGTTTCCGAAAGGCTGCCAGCTGGTTGGTATCGAACTGACGGATGACGCGATCGAACTGCCGGAATTCAAACACCCGCGCATGGCGGCCTATGTGCTCGGCCCTGAGCGAGGAAGCCTGTCGGAAGAGATGGTGGCGCGCTGCGATCATATTATAAAAATCCCGACCAAATTCTGCATCAATGTCAGCCTCGCCGGCGCGCTGGTCATGTATGACCGCATCCGCACCCAGGGCGCCTGGCGCGACCGCCCGATCATGCCGGGCGGGCCGAAGGACTAGTCCAACAAAAGCTTCGTCCTTCGACCGGCGCTGGATGAGGCTTAAGAGGATTTGGCGCTAAACGCTTCGTCCGCACCGCGTCTAATACTCTTCCCACTCACATGCGTGAAAACAGGTTCTCCATCAGGTCTTTTGCCACGGCGGGGTGATCGGCGATGGTGCCGGAGAGAGTCAGGTTGAATTGCTGGTCATCGGATTCGACCCAGATCGTCGAATCGCCCGCATATCCGTCCGACGGGCCGCGAGTCAGGATGATCGCGCGGTCGCCAAAGTCAGGCAAAACCGTACCGCCAAGCTCGACGATTCGGTCGAGATCCGTGTCGCCTTGTTTATACCGGGCCAGCGTGACCGATATCGCGGCCGCGCCGTAGCCGCTATCCCATTTGCAGCCCGCCTGGCCATAAGGCGCGCTATGCAGGCCTTCATCTGTCGTCACACCGACCGCAGAGCCGAGGCTGTCATTCGGCCAGATCGTGCAGAAATCCTGCGCTGGCACAATCTCACGATATTGGTGCTCGACGGTTGGCGCATTTGGCAGTTTCTCAGCGATTTCCATCGCCGTATTGGTCAGGCGCGTCTCATCCGTTTCCATGCCGGTGACAAAGATCTCGACTAGCTTGTCGCCTTGCTCGAACCCCATGGCATAAGGGAGCTCCTTGTCCCATGCCGTGTCGTAGAGGATTACCGCTTCGTCGCCGGGGCCGGGCTGGTTTTTGATCACAGGCGGTGTGTCAATATTGTAGGCACGGTCCTTGAGCGGTGTCGCCGAGGAGAGCGGTGCAATAGAAGCCCGGATCGAGAAGCCAGCATTCATCGACCATCGGCAGACCTGGTTGGACACTTCACGGCGCAGCAATTCGCGATTGGTATCAGCTGTCGCAATCGCTGTTTCTTCAGACAGAAACGGGCAGGGGCCGGTCTCCAAGACAGTCTCAGAGATCAAGCCAAACATCGCGTCGCGGTTGAGGGGGGTTGTTGGTAAGGCGACGTTGGCTCTAACTTCATTGCCCGTTGCAGCAGCCGGCGCCTCGGTCTGCGCCGCCGACGCATTGGGCGCGTCAGTTGAGCTGCCGCCGCCGCAGGCTGCGAGGCTGAATGCTGCGATCGCCGCGCCGAGCCATTTCGTGTTTCTGAATTGCATGATTTGTCCCCACTCTGATGTGTCGAGCGGGTATAGGACGCAATCTCGAGATTGCCTAATCCTTCGGCGCTTAAACGTCTTTGGGGCAGGCGCGGCGCGAGGCGAAGATTTGCCGTGAGTCGACGCTAATCGCCGCTTCGCTCAACATATTGCGGCCGATGAGGAGCGGATAGTTGAACCCGGAGCGATCCGCGAGGTTCACTTCGCCCCTGACCAATCGCCCGGCAACACACAGTTCCATCAGCACAACTGGGCGGGTTATTGCGCCGCCACCGCGCCGCCGGATCGAGACCCAGCGCACAATCGGGGCTGTAAAAATCGCCTCTTTGCCACCGCGGCTGGTCAAACGGAATGTGATCGTATCAGGCATATCATCCGTCATCGTGACGTCTTCGTCTGATTCCATTTCCTCGCCAGAGGGGTCATCCGGGGCTGGGCCGTCCATCATCTTGATGCTCATCATGGCGCTGGCATCAGACTCGGTGTCGGCCAATTGTCCGGCGAAGCTTTGCTCCCCTGCGACTTCTCTCAATTCATCATCTGAAAGGATTTCAGCATGGATGGAAGTTGTGTTCGCGCCGCTATCGAGCTTTGCCGACATCAGCAATCGATCCGGCATGACGCGGGCATGTTCAATCCAGCCGCGCGTATGGGTTTCCTGCGCGCTGACCAGACCGGCATTGAGCAGGAGGAAGGAGAATAGAATCAAATACCGGCGCACGCGCGACTCCATTGGCCAATCTGATTGGCGCCTATCAATATTCGGCGGTCGGGTCACCCTGCGCTGGCTTAGAAAGACAGCTTTGTGATCAGCATCCGGTTCGCCTTAGCCTGCGAACAAAGGCGCACTCGGCGCGAAGGCAACCAGGAAAAGGGTGATGGCGGTGGCGCCTGTGAAGATAACCGTCAGGCTGCGGGAGAAGATGTGATTGGTGTTCATGGTCTTGCTTTCATCGGTCTGGCGATCTCGCCGGTATGTTTCGTTAACGGCCAGATGGGGATCTGCGTCCCTGATGAACACTGTTGATACAGAATAGGGGCTATGCGTGTTTCGAATAAGGCTTTTTAGTGGTTAACGAATAAGCCCGACATCTTTGGCCTTGGCGCGATAGCTGCGCGAGACCGGCACTTCGGTGCCCGTTGGCAGGATCAGGAAGCTGCGCCCATCGGCTTTCTTCTCATCCGTGACGCCGGATTTGGCCACCCACCAGGATCGATGCACTTGCAAGCCGTCAACTTGCGTCAGCTCCCGGACCGCATCCGCGAGGCGCATCAGAATCAGCTCTTCGCCGAGGCTGGTATGCACACGAAGATAATGGTCCTCAGATGAAATCGCATAGAGATCCGCGGTGCGAAACTTCACCGGCAGTCGTTCCAGAAACCCAGCAATGGGATCAGCCCCATCGCTTTCATCGGTGTCTTTGTCCTTCAACATATCCAGCACATAGGCCGCCGAAGTGACGATCAGTGAGATCACAAGCACATATGCATATTGCATCAGGAAATAGATTGGCTGCCACGGCGCATTGGTAAAGAACAACATCAATACGATCGTGACGGGCAGGGAAATCAGCGCTGCTGCAATGCCGATTTTGAAAACCGCTGCCATGTTGGCGAATCGCGGACCCCAAATATAGGGCGAGATCACAAGCGAACTCCCCAGACCTACCACCATGGTTGTGCTCCAGAACACGAAACTCTTATAGAATGGCAGGCGTCCGGTATTGTACACGCCAAGCCAGGCGAAGATCAGCCCCAGCCCGAGCACAATAGCGCAGAACTTCAATATTTCATTCGCGATACGCAAACTGCAAAGCCCCTTCATTCACGTTTCGCGAATGACAATGGCGGCATTTCGCGAAGGATTCCAGTCCCCAGACGTAGTTCGAGATGATGACGTCGCCAAGGTCTGCCATTTCTGATTTGGCAGCAGGAAAACCTGCCTCGCTTCACTGTTTAAGGAGACTATCCATGACCCGCACCTCTTCTCTGATTGCTCTGATCGCCGCCAGCTTCGTCGCCGCCCCTCTGGCCAGCGCGGCTGACCTGACGGTGAGTGTGGAAGGCATTGCTGATGCCAAAGGCTCGATCATGCTCGGTCTGTTTGATGAGGCGACGTATAATGGCGACGGCGCGGTGAATGGCGCTAACCTGGTCGTTGAAGGCACCAGCGTAACAGCGACTTTCGAAGGCCTTGAGCCTGGCGAGTACGCCATTCGTCTCTACCATGACGTCAATGCTGATGGCGAGATGAACACCAACCCATTCGGCATGCCGACTGAGCCTTATGCGTTCTCGAATGACGCAAAAGGTCGGTTTGGCCCCGCCAAGTGGGACGCCGCAAAATTTGTCGTCGAAGCCGACGGCACCACGCACACAATCACAATGAACTAGTCCGACCAACGCGAGCTGAAGGAGAATAATTATGGATCTGTCACGACGTCATTTTATCGAAGCCGGCCTCGGTGCGGGCATGGCGGGAACGCTCGGCGCCTGCGCCATCAATACAAGTGGCGTAGATGGAGCGGCGGGCGCGCCCGGTCGTCCGGCCTGGCACCTTGGCTATCAAAACGCCCCGGCTAACGGATTCGAACCAGCCGCCATGAAACTGGTCTTTGGCAAGCCGCCCGCCGACCTGCGCGGTTCTCTCTATCGCAATGGCCCAGCCCAGTTTCAGTATGGCGATCAATATGCCAGTCACTGGTTTGATGGCGACGGTCTGATCCATCGCATCGCGATTGAAGACGGTCATGCCGTGCACAAAGCGCGCTTTGTCGAGACCCGAAAGCGTCGTGAAGAACAAGCTGCGGGGGCCTTCCTGGCGCCTGGCTTTGGGACACTTGGAGATGAGAGCTACTATGTTGAAAGCTCGGACGATGTGAACGCTGCGAACACGTCGGTTATGGTCGTCGATGGCGAATTGCTGGCGCTCTGGGAAGCAGGGTCTGCGTTTGCGATGGATGCAGACAGCCTCGAAACCAAAGGCCCAAAGGTCTGGCGGGACGATCTGAAGGCGATGCCGTTCCTGGCCCACCCGAAAGTTGAGCCGGATGGCCGAGTCTGGAACCTCGCCGTCAGTGGCTCGCGAGTGGGTATCTATCGCATTGGCAAAGCGGGCGGGCTCGAGGATTTCGGCATGGTTGATATTGGCCGAGCGGCCTATATCCATGACTGGACGATGAGTGAGCGCCATTTGATCATTCTGGTGCAGCCCTGGATCAATGAGAATCTCCGCCCGCCGGTCGTCGCCGGATTTGAGTGGCAGCCTCAGCATGGTCTTCAAATGCTGATCGTCGACAAGGATGATTTCACCAATCAACGCTGGGCGCAGGCCCCAGCACGAGCCTTCTTCCATACCGGCTCAGCCTGGGAAGAAAATGATGGCACGATCAAGTTTGATGTCGTGCTGTATAAAGAACCGGTCCTCGGAGTTGGCGGCGGAGCAGCCGAGATTCGCGGTGATTGGACTGTGGCTGATGCCGGCGTCGACGGCGTCCTGACGCAAGTCATTATTCCGACCAGCGGCGATGCCAAACTGATCGAGACCGGCATTGTGGGCGAATTCCCGCAAGTCGATGCCCGTTATCGCGGTAAACAACGCCACCTGACAGCTCTGGTCAGCGGCACATCACCGAACCGACCGGGCGCCACCGGCCTCTCCACTCATAACTGGATGACGGGCGAAAGCCGCCAATTTGAATTTGGGACGGGTCGCATGGTTGAGGAATTCCTATTCGTTCCAAAAGCCAGTGGATCCTCGGACAAAGATAGCTGGCTGATTGGCCCGGTTCTAAACTTGAAAGCTGGGGTGACGGAAATCTGCGTCTTCGATGCAGGCAATGTCAGCGATGGTCCGGTCTGTATCTGGCAAGCCGATTATTCCTGGCCCCTCGGCTTTCACGGCACCTGGGCGTGAGGCAAAGATCATGACAGCAAAAGCTGCGTTTCCTCCGATGATCTCGCCTCGCGCTCTGGTACGGCGCGTGCCCCGTGTGGTCTGGCTGACGATTGGCCTCTTGTTGATCTACGCGATTGCCAGTCACTTCATTCTGGCTGCCTATCCTGATGCCAAGCTTCGCCTGCGATTTTCAATCCAGCCCCTATTGGCGGCTTCCACTATAGTGCAAATTCATGTCACTGGGGCGATCAGCGCATTTGTGATCGGCGTGGTTATATTGCTATCGCCGAAAGGCCTGCGCTGGCACAAGACGCTTGGCTGGTCCTGGGTCATCGCCATGGTGGTCACGGCCTCTTCATCGTTTTTTCTCAGCGGAATGATGGGATCGGCGATGAGCCCGATCCACGCCCTGTCGGCCTGGACCTTGATCGGCTTGCCGTTCGGGATTGCGGCTGTCCGCCGCCGCAAGATCAGTGAACACCGGCAAAGCATGACCGGAATGTTTGTCGGCGCCATCTTGATTGCCGGGCTGTTCTCGTTTTTGCCCGGCCGTTTGATGTGGCACATGTTTGTCACCATGTGAGTCGCAAGAATCTTGTTACATACCTGTCGTGCTTCCTGCATAAGGAATCACGATGGGTTTTTTACAGGAGTTGAGCATGAAGCGGGGATTATTAGCCGGAGCCGTACTTTTCGGATTGGCCGGGTGTACAACAGAAACCGGCGGAATCAGCATTTTCACGCCCAAACCTGACTCTGCGCAAGAGGCGCTTGAGTATTATTATGACACGATCCCTGATTCTGCTTTGCCTAAGGCGCCAGCAGGCTTGTCGTTGCCCGCCAGCGATGCTGTGATCACCAAAATTCTGCTCGCCTCTTGCTTGGATGAAGAAAAACAAGAATCGGCTGCGATGATGAGCGTGGCATCTGAGAAGGCTGACTTGTTCCTGATGGTTGGCGACAATGTTTACGGCGACCGTGATGGCCGCGCATATGTTGGCAATCAGCCAGACCTGGACGAAGTGCGTGAATCCTTCGCTGACCTTGCCGCCCGCAATGACTTTCAGAAAGTTCGCGCGACCCACCCTATGATGGTGTCCTGGGATGACCATGATTACGGTGCCAATGATGCTGGCAAGGAATTCCCGTTCCGCGGTTATGCGGAGCGCATCCATGAAGTGTTCTGGGGGCTGGAAGACGAAGATGTTGGTCAATGGCCAGGCACATACTATGCGCGCGCATTCGGCCCTGAGGGCCAGCGCACCCAAGTCATCATGTTGGATACGCGTTTTTTCCGCTCAGAACTGACCCCGACTGATGAGTTTGGAGCGAAAGGCAAGGAGCGCTACTTGCCGGCCCCGTCCGGGTCGATGCAGGACATGCTCGGCGCGGCGCAATGGACCTGGCTCGAAAACCAGTTGCAGCAGCCTGCAGATGTTCGACTGATTGTTTCCTCGATCCAGGTCATGCCAACGACACATGGCTGGGAGGCCTGGTCGACCATGCCGGATGAACGTCAGCGTCTGTTCAACCTGATCCAGAAAACCGATGCGACTGGCGTGGTCTTCCTGTCAGGCGATCGTCACTCCTCGTTTATTTATGAACAAGGCGGCGTCCTGCCTTATGACGCGAATGAGCTTACGGCTTCGTCGCTGAATGTTGCGTTCGCAACCGAGACAGACGAGATGGATGAGCGGCAAGTCGGAACCGGTTTCCCGCCTGAAAATTACGGCGCTGTCGAAATTGACTGGGACGCCCGTGCGATCCGATTGAAAGTCAAAGACAATGCTGGAAACACCGTTCGTGAGAACGCGGTTGATTTCAGTGACATCGGTGTCGAGTAGCATTGTTATCTGTGTGTATCAGCTGGACTGACCTTGTGTGGGTCCAAATCCCGTACTCTGCTTTGCAATAATCGCGGTTGACCCGGTTGTCACGGGGAATGGCGGTGGTATAAGCGGCGCGACTTTCGCAGGTTCGAACCCGAATCTGTGCATGCTGCAAAAGGCTGATTTCACATGAACATTCACGAATACCAAGCCAAGGCCGTCCTGAAAGAATTTGGCGCGCCCGTGGCGGAAGGCGTCCCGATTCTCACCCTGGAAGATGTCCAGACGGCAATAGACACACTGCCCGGACCGCTTTGGGTTGTGAAAAGCCAGATCCATGCTGGTGGCCGTGGTAAAGGGAAGTTCATTGAAGCTGAAGCCGGCGAAAAAGGCGGCGTTCGCCTGGCCTTTTCCAAAGACGAAGTAATGAGCCACGCCAAAGCGATGCTCGGCAATCACTTGGTCACAGCGCAAACCAGCGCTGAAGGCAAGCAAGTGAATCGCCTATATGTTGAAGACGGCGCGGATATCGCCTCTGAGCTTTATCTCTCATTGCTCGTCGATCGTGAAACTGGCCAACCGGCTTTTGTCGCCTCTACTGAAGGCGGCATGGACATTGAAGCTGTTGCTCACGATACACCGGAAAAAATCCTCACCCTGCCCATCGATCCGATGCACGGCGTGACTGAGGCGGCGGCTGGCCAACTCTGTGATGCGCTCGGCCTCAGCGGCGCGGCCCGCGAAGACGGCATGAACCTGTTCCCGATCCTCTATAAAGCCTTCACTGAGAAGGACATGGCGATGCTCGAGATCAACCCGCTCATCGTCATGGAGAGCGGCAATCTTCGCGTCCTCGATGCAAAAGTCAGCTTTGATGGCAATGCATTGTTCCGTCACCCGGACATTATGGAATTGCGCGACACCACAGAGGAAGACGAGAAAGAAATCGAAGCGTCTGAGTGGGATCTCGCTTATATCGCGCTCGACGGGACGATTGGCTGTATGGTCAACGGCGCCGGCCTCGCTATGGCGACGATGGACATCATCAAACTGTATGGCGAAGAGCCGGCAAACTTCTGTGATGTTGGCGGCGGCGCCAATGCTGAGAAAGTCGCGGCTGCGTTCAAGATCATCATGAAGGACCCGGCCGTGAAAGGCATTCTGGTCAACATCTTTGGCGGCATCATGAAATGTGACGTCATCGCTGAAGGTGTCATCCAGGCGGTGAAAGAGACCTCCCTTGCCGTGCCGCTCGTGGTTCGCCTTGAAGGCACCAATGTCGATCAGGGCAAAGCCATTCTGGCTGATAGCGGAATGAACATCATTCCTGCTGATGACCTCGACGATGCCGCCCAGAAAATTGTTGCAGCCGTGAAAGGCGCGTAAGACAGATGTCCATTCTTATCGATTCAAGCACAAAAGTTATGGTCCAGGGCCTTACGGGCAAAACCGGATCTTTCCACACCAATCAAGCGCTCGACTATTTCGGCACGCAAATGGTTGCAGGCACCCATCCGCGCAAAGCAGGCGAAACCTGGGCCGCGGACAATGGCGCTCAGCTGCCAATCTTCGCTAATGCCGCGGATGCAAAAGGCGCAACCGGCGCCAATGCCTCGGTCATCTATGTCCCGCCAGCCGGCGCGGCAGCAGCGATTGAAGAAGCCATCGATGCTGAAATCCCGCTGATTGTTTGTATCACTGAAGGCGTTCCTGTCCTCGACATGGTGCGCGTCAAAGCCAAGCTGGACAGATCAAACTCACGCCTGATCGGCCCGAACTGCCCGGGTCTCCTGACCCCTGAACAGTGTAAAATCGGCATCATGCCTGGCAAGATCTTCAAAAAAGGCTCTGTCGGCGTGGTTTCACGCTCAGGTACGCTGACTTATGAAGCGGTTTACCAGACTTCTGTTGAAGGCCTCGGCCAGACCTCTGCGGTCGGCATTGGCGGCGACCCGGTCAAAGGCACAGAATTTATCGACGTGTTGGAAATGTTCCTCGCGGATGACGAAACAGAAAGCATCGTCATGATTGGTGAAATTGGAGGCTCTGCAGAAGAAGAAGCCGCTCAATTCTTGATTGATGAGGCCAAGAAAGGCCGCAAGAAACCCATGGTTGGGTTTATCGCCGGACGCACCGCACCAAAAGGCCGGACTATGGGCCATGCTGGAGCGATCGTGTCAGGCGGCAAAGGCGATGCTGAGTCCAAAATTGCAGCTATGGAAGCTGCCGGAATCAGAGTATCCCCAAGCCCTGCCAGATTGGGCACGACCATGGTAGAGGTTTTGAAAGGATAGGAACGCACTATATGCGTTTCAGGACGGCCAGACGCGGCCAGACATGACCCCGCTGGGCCGTCCGATACAGAGGACGGTATTTCATGGCAGATGACGGTTCACCCGTTGATGGCGGCCGCAGCGCTCAAAACGCAGCGATGCTCGACACCCTGTTTTTGTACGGTGGCAGCGCCGTCTGGATCGAACAGATGCAGGCCAAGTATGCGGCCAATCCTAACTCCGTTCCCGAAAGCTGGCGCGCCTTTTTCGAAGAGCTTGGCGATGGTAGCTCGGACGCGACGCGCAATGCTGACGGTGCCAGCTGGAAGCGAACCCAATGGCCAAAACCGGATTCACCAGAGGAAACCGCAGCCTTTGACGGCAATTGGGCGCTGATCGAACCGAAACTCGAAAAGAAAATCAAAGCGGCATCGCCGGGCGCATCTGGCGCCGATGTAGAGCGCGCCGTGAAAGATTCTGTGCGCGCGATCATGATGATCCGCGCGTATCGGGTGCGCGGCCATTTGCAGGCGCAGCTGGATCCACTTGGTCTGGACGTTTCGGAATATCAGCCTGAGCTGGACGCAAAAAACTATGGTTTCGAGGAAGCCGATCTGGATCGCGAGATCTTCATTGATGGTGTGCTCGGTCTGGAACATGCGAACGTACGCACAATCCTGGAAATCGTCCGCCGGACATATTGTTCGACAATTGGCATCGAGTTTCAGCACATCTCAGACCCGGAAGAGAAAAGCTGGCTTCAGGAGCGGATTGAAGGCCCGGACAAAGGCGTCGCGTTTACGCCTGAAGGTAAAAAAGCGATCCTGTCCAAGTTGATCGAAGCTGAAACCTTTGAGCGCTTCCTGCACAAGCGCTATCCCGGTACCAAACGGTTCGGATTGGATGGCGGCGAAGCGGCCGTCCCGGCGCTTGAGCAAATCATCAAGCGCGGCGGCGCCCTTGGCGTTGACGAAATCGTTGTTGGCATGCCGCACCGGGGCCGCCTGAACATGCTCGCGGCTGTGATGGGCAAAGATTATGAGAAAATCTTCCATGAATTCATGGGGGGCTCGACACAAGGCGGTGGCGAGTTCGGATCCGGCGATGTGAAATACCATCTCGGCGCCTCATCGGATCGTTCGTTTGATGGCAATAATGTCCACCTGACAATGAATGCCAACCCGTCACACCTTGAAGCGGTAAATCCGGTTGTCATGGGGCGAACCCGGGCCAAGCAGTTCATGCAATATGAAGCAACGGGCGATCTTAATCGGTCGAAAAAAATGCCTTTGCTGCTGCACGGCGATGCGGCATTTGCAGGGCAGGGCGTCGTGGCGGAATGTTTCGCGCTGTCGGGCCTGCAGGGTTATCGCACTGGCGGGACTATCCACTTCATTATCAACAATCAGATCGGCTTTACCACAAGCCCGATGTATTCGCGCTCATCGCCGTATCCGTCAGATGTGGCGCTTATGGTTCAGGCACCGATCTTCCACGTTAATGGTGACGATCCTGAAGCGGTCACTTATGCTGCGAAAGTGGCGACCGAGTATCGCCAAAAATTTGGCAAAGATGTTGTCATCGACATGTTCTGCTATCGCCGTTTCGGGCACAATGAGGGTGACGAACCAATGTTCACCCAGCCGGTCATGTACACCAAGATCAAGGGGCATAAATCGACCCGCGAATTGTACGGCGAACGCCTGGTTTCCGAAGGTCTGATGTCAGCGGAAGAAGTCGATGCTGAAGTCAAAGCATTTGAGGCTTTCCTCGACAAGGCCTTCGACGAAGGCAAAGAGGTCAAAACCAACAAAGCTGATTGGCTGCAAGGCGAATGGGCTGGCCTTGGTCTGCCGGAAGATGACGACCGGCGCGGGAAAACCGGCGTTTCGAAAGCCAAGCTGAAAGAGCTCGGCGAGACGATCACGACGGTTCCGGACCATATCGACATTCACCGTACTTTGGGCCGGGTGGTGAAAGGCCGCTCTGATGCCATCGGCGCCGGTAAAGGCCTCGATTGGGCCACAGCTGAGCATCTGGCGTTTGCGACGCTGCTGGATGACGGGTTTCATGTCCGTTTGTCGGGCCAGGATTGCGGCCGTGGGACGTTCTCACAACGCCACAGCCATATGATCGATCAGAAAACTGGCGAGCGCTATACACCGCTAAACCATCTGCGCGACGGCCAGGCCGAGTATGAAGTCATCGACTCGTTGCTCTCCGAAGAAGCCGTGCTCGGTTATGAATATGGCTACACGCTGGCCAATCCGAATGCACTGGTCATGTGGGAAGCCCAGTTCGGCGACTTCTCGAATGGCGCGCAGGTTTTCTTTGATCAGTTCATCTCGTCAGCTGAGCGCAAATGGCTGCGCATGTCCGGTCTCACAATGCTCTTGCCGCATGGCTATGAAGGGCAGGGACCAGAACACTCCTCGGCGCGTCTCGAGCGGTTCCTGCAAATGTGCGCGGAAGATAATTGGCAAATCTGCAATTTGACGACACCGGCCAACTATTTCCATGCGCTGCGCCGTCAGATTCACCGTGACTTCCGCAAGCCATTGGTGATCATGACGCCAAAATCATTGCTGCGGCACAAACTAGCGACAAGCGCGCTTGAGGACATGAATACCAAATCCTCATTCCACCGCGTTTTGTGGGACGATGCTGAAACGCCGGGGCGTGAAGGCAAAGTCAAGCTGGTCGAGGATAATAAGATCCGCCGCGTCGTGCTGTGTTCCGGGAAAGTCTATTATGACTTGTTCGAAACACGTGAGGAGCAAGGCCAGGATGATATTTATCTGCTCCGCGTGGAACAATTCTACCCTGTGCCGCGTAAGGCATTTATGGACGAGTTAAAACGCTTCCCGCAAGCTGAGCTCGTCTGGTGCCAGGAGGAACCGCGCAATATGGGGGGATGGACCTTTATTCGTGACGAGATCGAATGGGCGGCCAACCATGTTGGTAGCGCGCACCCGCGTCCCAAATATGCCGGGCGGCCACCCGCTGCTGCAACAGCAACTGGCTTGCTCTCCACACATAATCGAGAGAAAGATGCATTCATCTCCGCAGCTCTCGGCGACAAGCCTGTAGAAGACAGTCTGACCCCTAAATGATCAAAGACGAAGACAGAGACCAAATATGACCGATATTACAGTCCCTACCTTGGGTGAAAGCGTTACCGAGGCGACCGTGGGCAAATGGTTGAAGACGGCCGGAGACGCAGTCTCGAAGGACGATGTCCTCGTCGAGCTTGAGACGGATAAAGTTGCCGTCGAAGTGTCTGCTGAAGCCGCTGGCACGCTTAGCGAAATTGTTGCTCAGGAAGGTGACACTGTTGAAATCGGTGCTCTACTTGGTCGTCTGGGCGGTGCGAATGGTGCTGCGAAAGCGGCTCCGGCTGCTACCGCGCCGGTCGCAGCGCCCGCTGCAGCGCCATCAGGTGGCGGCGCGAGTGTCGATGTTACTGTTCCGAGCATGGGCGAAAGTGTTGCCGAGGGCACAATTGCCAGTTTCACCAAACAAGTCGGCGATGCGGTTTCGAAAGATGAAACAATCGCTGAGATCGAGACCGACAAAGTCGCACTGGAAGTGCCGGCCTCGGCCGATGGGGTCATTGCAGAATGGCTGGTTGCAGAAGGCGACGGCGTTACGCCCGGCACCGTGATAGCGCGCATTTCTGCTGGCGCTGGCGCCGCAGCATCTCCGCCGCCCGCAGCAGCAGTGCCGCAAGCGACCGCCGCAGCGGCCACGGGCGAACGCCCGGTTGCGCCATCGGTACGACGAATCTCCGCCGAGTCCGGCGTGGATCCGGCAAATATTCCGGGCTCTGGCCGTGATGGCCGGGCCACGAAAGCTGATGCATTGGCTTATGTGAACGCGCCAAAACCTGCGACTCCATCGGCTGAATCCAAAGCGCCTCGTGATCTCGGTCCGCGTGAAGAACGCGTCCGCATGACGCGTCTGCGCCAGACCATCGCGCGACGCCTGAAAGAAGCTCAAGACAGCGCCGCCATGCTGACGACGTTTAATGATGTCGACATGAGCGCGGTCATGGAATTGCGCAAAACCTATAAGGACGCCTTCCTTGAAAAGCATGGTGTGAAACTTGGTTTCATGGGCTTTTTCACCAAGGCGGTTGTTTCGGCTCTGCAGGAGATTCCAGCGGTCAACGCTGAGATTGATGGCACGGATATCATCTACAAGAACCATTATGATATCGGTATGGCGGTCGGAACAGAGCGCGGTCTGGTTGTGCCGGTATTGCGCGATTGTGATCAGCTCTCCCTGGCCGGGGTCGAGGCCGAACTTGGTAACGTTGCCAGAAAGGCCCGCGATGGCACGCTGACAATCGCCGATATGCAAGGCGGAACCTTCACGATTACCAATGGCGGTGTCTATGGCTCTCTGATGTCGACACCGATCCTCAACCCGCCACAATCTGGCGTACTGGGCATGCATAGAATTGAACAACGCCCCGTCGTCGTCGATGGCCAGGTGGTTGTTCGCCCCATGATGTATCTAGCGTTGTCATATGACCACCGGATCGTCGACGGCAAGGAAGCCGTAACCTTCCTGGTGCGGGTCAAGCAGGCTCTGGAAGACCCAGAGCGGATGCTGCTGGACGTCTAACTTTCTGATACTTTGGAATTTATTGTATGCGCCCCGGCTGGATCAGCCGGGGCGTTGTGATTTCCGGAAAGTAAACTACTGCGCGAAAATTGCCGAGATCAACTCAATGCTTCCCTGTCCTTTGTTGCGTATTCTGAAAGACGGACATCATGGCAAGTTGGGTGGAACATGCTTACCAATGCACAGCCGTCATCGGGTTCTAAGGATCTGGGTGCGCCAAAAATCGACCTCACCAAAGCACGGGAGATCGCGCTCGTTTCGCTGATTGCTCCAATCCTGTTCATGGCCAGTCTGGTCAGTTCAGCGGTTTTGCTGATGGGCGAGATGGGGGAGAATTGGCTGTTCAATTTCTGGCTCACTGGACACATATTCCTGTGCGCCGCATTGTTCTTATTCAGCACCCGAGAACGCAGCGAACTGTTCAATGGTGACAGGGTTGCCGCAAGCCTGATCAAGGGATTTCCGTTCGTCATTCTCTCTGTCTGCTGGGGTGTGGTCCCGGGCATACTGGCCATGATCGAACCGTTTGAGTCACATCTCGTGTTTGGCGCCATCCTGTCAGGCGGCATGCTCGCCGCAGCTGTCTTGCTACAATATATGCCGCAATTGGGACGTCTCTTGTTGGCGGCGATTGTTGGCGGCTTCCTGGCCAATACCGTGATGCAGCCAGAGCTCAGCTCGGCCTTCGTCTCGATGGTGATGTTAGCCTATTTCAGCGGCCTGGCGATCTGCACCAAATGGTATTTCTCGGACTATAATAGGCGTCTCACCGAAGTTGAAACAGCGGCTGAACGCACGCGCGAGATCAATAGCGTACTCCGCGATGTTGGTTTCGCGACGGACACGTTTTTCTGGTCCAGCACGGAAGATGGCCGAGTCAGCGAAATCAATAATGACGAATTGCTCGGCGATGATGCGCGGCATGCCATCCTCAACCGAGACTTGCTTGGCCTATTCAAAGCTTCGCCAGAACGCGAATTGTTGCGAGCCCGCATTTCGCGAGGGTCGGAAATTGTCGCCTTGGAACTCGAACTGTCAGACGCCATCGAGGCCGACGCGCGTTTTTGGAAGCTCTCTGCGCGGCCAGTCTTTGAAGATGGTCGGTTCGTTGGCTATCGCGGGTCTGCCACAGACATTACGCAGTTACGGGTCAGCGAAAACCGCGCCGCATTCCTGACCGAGTATGATTCCCTGACCGGTTTGCTCAATCGTGTTTCCTTCAAGGAGGCGCTGAAGGCGCATTTGCAAAGCGAGATCCGGTCTTCGTCGGAAAGCGCCCTGATCTGGATCGACTTGGATAATTTCAAATGGATCAATGACACATTTGGGCACAGTGGCGGCGATGACGTTCTGAAACTTGTCGCCACGCGTCTCGAATATCTCTGCGAACCCATGGATCTGTTGTGCCGCTATGGCGGGGACGAGTTTGCCCTCTTAATCGCGCGCCCGCTAAATGGCAGCCGTCTCCTGAAATTCGTTGAGGATGTGACTGAGGCGCTTCAGGAGCCCTTCCATTATGCCAATACCGATGTTCAATGCGGCGCCAGTGTTGGGGTTCGGCGCATCGAATCACGCTCCAGCGATGTGACGTCTCTGATGAAAGAAGCCGATCTCGCGCTGTTCGCGGCCAAATCGAGCGGTCGCGGCGTCTGGAAGGAATACTCAGAATCCTTCAAAGCCCGGGTGCGTGGACAAAGAGAATTGGCAAATGATCTGGCGAAAGCGATTGAGTCAGACAATCTGAATCTGCAATTCCAGCCAATCGTCGATGCGAAAACCGGCGCGATCACAGGCGTTGAAGCCTTGTCGCGCTGGTATCATCCGGTCCGCGGCACTGTTGCACCGTCAGAGTTCATTCCGATCGCTGAAGACAATGGTATCATTATCTCGCTCGGCGATCGCGTTGTTGAGCACGCCATTACCGCCGCCATGGATATGCCCGACGCGACAAAAGTCGGCATCAATGTCTCGCCGCTACAGCTGCATAGTAGCCGCCTGCTCTCGCTGATCAGCGCCAAACTGGATGAGACCGGGATTGATCCGGATCGGATTGAACTGGAAATCACTGAAAGCGTCTTCCTGTCGGACAATGCCTTTATTCTTGATCGGTTGCGCAAGCTGAAAGAGCTGGGCTTGCGGATCGCCATGGATGATTTTGGCACTGGCTTCTCGTCGCTCGCCTATTTGCAACGCTTCCCGTTCGACAAGCTGAAGCTCGATCAAACCTTTGTCCGGGGTCTCGAAACCAGCGAGCAAAGTCGCGCCATCGCGCGCGCGACAATCTCTATGGCGCATGCGCTGAACCTGACCGTTACAGCTGAAGGGGTTGAGAGCGAAGCCCAGGCGCAATTCCTGCGCGACCATGGCTGTGACCAGTTGCAAGGCTATCTGTTCAGCCGGCCCCAGGACCAATCCTCGCTTTTGCCCTATTTGCGCAGCATGGAACTGGTCCAGGACACCAGGGTGCAACCGGCTGAAAACGTTGTGAAACTGAAGCGCTAGGCGCCAGTCAGCCTCATGATACGATTGAGATCCAACCTCGATCAGCGGTCAGGACCAATACTGCGCTGATCACGAAAGCGGTGCCAGCGACGGTTAAATTGGGTTTCCAAACCGGCCAATATCGTCCGACCAGACTGAATACCAATGTCGCGATCAGACCTGCGCCCAATCCGAGCAGGGCGAACAGGGGGACACCCAGCGCTGTTGCGGTATTGGGGTCAAGCCTGTTCTCGATAATTCCAACCAGAGGCGGCAAGAAAAAGATGATCAGCAAGGCGATTGTGCTGAGCCTGACTTTCATGGTGCATTCCTTACCTCAGAACCCGACGCTCATCAAAGCGCTGCGCACGGCGGAATTATGACCTTAATGGTTCAGGGTTGCGCCCGCCGCGTTTTTTTGCCTGGATTTCGTTCGAACGCGACATAGCGCTTTCAGGCCATTGAGACGCCTTGGGACCAGACGCTTTTCGGCTCCATCGCTTCCATCGGTTCATCGAGGAAGTCGAGGATCTCGCTGACGGTATCCTGTGCCTTGGTGACAAGGAATAGGTGTCCGCCATCTTCAACCACGTGCAGTCTGGCATTTGGCAAGGCAAAGTTCAGAATATGCGCATTGGCCATCGGAACAATCGCATCGCGGTCACCGGCCATGACCAAAGTCGGCATCCGCAAGAAGCGAATGAAAGGCAGCGATGACCAGCCGAGAAACGCCGTCAGCTGATAGACATAGCCCATTGGTGCTGGCGGTTTCAGATTTTCAATATGCTGTCCGGCGCCTTCATCCGCGGCTTCCCCGTACAGGCGCTGGAAATTCTCGCGCATATAGTCGGGGTCGGTGTAGCGTCGGGCATCGGCCATTTTCGAAATGGCGCTGACTTTGCCCGGGACCATGGTCATACCGGCCGTCGTTGCGCAGAGGATCAGCTTGCCCACGGTGTTGCGGTACTGAAACGCATATTGCTGCGCCATGGCGCCGCCCCAGGAGACACCCATGACGTCAACATCGCCCATACCAAATTGGTCACAAAGCTTGCGCGCCAGCCGCGCCATCATCCAGGGACGATAAGGGAATCTGGCGGGCGGGCTTTCGCCAACGCCGGGCATGTCAAAGGTCAGGATTTCGCGATCCCGAATCCAGTCGCCCAGCCCGAAAGCCAGCTCCATATTCGCGCCAATGCCATTGAAGAAAAGCAAAGGGCGTTTGTTTGATTGTGTTTCAGCGGGCCAGTAGCCGACACGCACCGTGTGCGCGCCGATGGTTTCCATACTGATCTGTGGCAGGCGTGGAGACGCTTTGCCGGCAACTTTCCTGGTGGCCATTCGGGCCTCCTTTTCCTGTCAGTGCCGCGCTAAGGTTTTCCGCCTTACTCGAACACGTATTTTCCTGGCGAATCGTAGAGCGGTTTAAATTGCTCCGATCCACCTTCTTTTGGTGCTGGCTTCATTTCACCAGCATGTTCATGCAACCACTCTGCCCAACGGGTCCACCAGGATCCAGCAACTTCCTCAGCGCCAGCTGCCCATTCATCAGCTGTAGCCGCGATACTCGTATTACGAAAGTACTTTGCCTTCGGATTACCGGGTGGGTTGAGTAGTGATTGTATATGACCGGAATTAGAAAGCACAAACTCAATACTATCAGAGCCGAGCAATTGCGTCGTGCGATACGCCGCTTTCCACGGTGTAATATGGTCCGTCACACCGGCCACGATAAATGTGTCGACATCGACCTTGGTCAAATCAGCCATATGGCCGGCGACTTCAACTTTGCCCGGATTTGAAAACGGCTTCTGTATGCCGAAATCGAGATAATCCGAGTGCAACTGCGCGGGAAGATTGGTCGTATCATCATTCCAGAACAAGACATTGTATGGCGGCGGATCTTCGCCCATCAGGTAATTATTGACGACATAGTTCCAGACCAGATCATTCGGACGCATCCAGGCAAACATTCTGGCCAGATCATCGCCTTTCAGGATGCCTTTGCGCCGCGAGTAACGCCGGGCAATTTCCAAGCTGCGCTCTGAGACCATTTGGCCCATCTCGCTATCATCCTGTTCCGGGTCGAGGACACAGACTTGCAGAGTCAGAGAATTGATCCGGTCGTCGCCAGCAGCGGCCAGCAAGCTCGCAAATGAGGCCGTCGTGATGCCGCCTGAGCAAGCGCCGGAAATGTTGATTTTGTCAGACTCTGTGATCTGTTTGATCACTTCCGTGCACTGGATGAGGCTGTCGACATATTCCGTCATGCCCCATTCGCTGTGCTCTTTGGTCGGGTTTCGCCAGGAAATGATGAAGGTCTGGAAGCCATTCTTGAGCAGGAATTGTACGATACTGGTAATCGGATCCAGGTCGCTGGCATAAAATTTATTGATCTGCGGCGGAATGTTCAGGAACGGAATTTCGCGCACTTCTTCGGTCGTTGGGGTATACTGAATGAGCTCGAGCATCTCATTCTTCCACACGACTTTGCCGGGCGTGATGGCAACATTCTCACCGACAACGAAAGGTGACTTGTCGACCCGGCTTGGCATGCCGCCATTCTGGGTCAGGTCTTCATAAGCGTTTTGCAGACCCTTGATCAGAGACAGACCGCCACTATCAATGGCGCGCTTTTTGGCGGCCGGGTTTGTCGCGAGAGAATTGGTTGGCGAGATCGCATCAGTGATCATATTCATCACGAAGGCGGCACGCGCATGTTCCATTTCACCGAGCTTCAGATCACCAACCCAGTCATCAAGATGGTCCTGCATCGCCAGATAGGTTTGCAGGCCACGCTTGTAGAATGGGTTATTGGCCCATGCCGGATCACGGAAACGTTTGTCTTTGCGATCGGGCGCGCGCTCTGATTTGCCGAGGGCAATATCATAGGTCTCTTTGGCCATCTTGCCGGCAAACTTGGCGTTGGCCATTGGCGAGATGCTCGTGCGTCGCAGCATCATCGCCACTGAGCCGAGTAGCTCTTGTCGGTTTATCCCGCCCAAGAGTGGATTTAGCGCGTTCGTCGAGTCCGCTGCTGCCTGACCAATAAAGTCTGCGGTCTTGCTCATTAATGCCTCCGATTTCCTCCCAGAACGAGGGGTCCCTCGTCCGGCACAAAGCTTGCTCTTATGGTTAAGAGTCTAAATTACGATAACCTTGGCCGATCAAATTCGTTCCATATTGACCTTTTACTGTCAAATATACTTTCGAGACAGGCCATTCAGCCAATAGGCGAACAGGAAGAGATGAAGACACGCGATCGTATTCTTGATGTCAGCTTGGCGCTTTTCAATGCGGAAGGCGAAGCCAAGCAAACGGCTGTCGATATCGCCAATGCTTTGGATATGTCGCCGGGCAATCTCTATTATCATTTCAAGGGCAAGGAACCGATCATCGAGGCCTTGTTCGATCGCTTCGAAGAAGAGATGCAAATCATCCTTGGCGGCAGCCATGGTGCGGTCACCTCGATCGAGGACAATTGGGTTTTTGTCTATATCGTGCTCGAAGAGATTTATGATTTCCGGTTCTTCTATCGCAATGTCGGTGACATGATGGAACGCTATCCGGGACTGGCAAGTCGGTTCCGAAAAATCCTCGCCATGAAACGCCAGGCCATTCAAAACGTCCTGGCGCAATTGGAAAAGCAGGATATTGTTGATGTTGACCGCCGCTTGAGAGCGCCGCTGGTTCAGCAAATGCTATCGACGCTGACCTTCTGGCTCAGCCATGATTTGATTGAAGGTAGCGACCGTGATGGGCCGGCGCTGATTCATGATACCGTTTTGCAATTCATGTTGCTGGTTGTGCCTTATATGGGCGAGGCCGGCACAGAGGCGCTGGACGGCATGCTCGAGCGCCACCGCGACCTCAGCAAAGCCTGAACTCTATTCAGGTAAGTCGCTGACCGGCATCCCGGTTTCTTTCCTTGTAACGAAACGCTCCTCGAACGCCACGATGAGGCAAGCGGCGATAATGATCGCGGCGCCGACCCAGGTCTGCCAACCTGGATATTCGGCAAAGAAGATCGAGCCAAAAACACCACTCCAGATCAAGGCTGTGTATTCCAACGGCGCGAGGCGCTGCGCTGGCGCCCGCGCATAAGCCAGAGTCATCAGATACCAGACGGCATAGCCGAAAATGCCAAACAACAGGAAAACCGGAATATCGCGCCAGTCGACGGCGCCGAACAGACCGAACGTGACGGGCAGCATAGCAATGGCGGGTACCAGATTGGTAAACATCGCTATCGTCGTTGCGTCTTCCTTGGTTGCCCGCATGCGCAGCATGACGAGGATCAAAGCGTAAAGGAAGGCGGCAAGGAAACAGCTGGCGACGCCGAGCATCCAGTGTTCGCTGACTGCGCCGCTTTGCGGCCGCCCAGTGACGGCGAAGGCTGCACCCGCAAACCCGATCACAGTCGCGATCAATGCAATGGGCGACACCCGCTCCCGCATCAAAGCCCAGGCGACAAAGGGCACCATAAGGGCGGCGGTGAAACCGATAATCGTCGCGACGGCCAGAGGCAGATGCATCAGGGCGTAGAAGAATGTGCCAGCCCCCGCGAGCTGCAACAGGCCGCGAACCGTATGAAATCGGATGGATTCCCAGGACGGCGTCGGTCGCTTCTGAGCCCGAAACACCGCCAGCGCGATCAGCGCGCCGAACAAGAACCGCCAGGCCAGTAAGTGCTGAAGCCCAGCATTTGGGGCGACGCCTTTGACCAGCGCATCAATCGCAGATCCCATCGCTATTGCGATAAGGGCAATCAGGAGAGGGGCAGAAAGAGCGCGGCGCATTGGGGCGCTGTAAGCTGTCATGCGCGATAAGACCAGCTTAGAAGAGCCTTGTGGTCTGCGCGGCTATTTCAGCGAGCGTGCCGAATTCAACAGGCTTGGCGTTTTGTCTTTTGTTGCGCTCTTCAAGCTCATCACAAAACGACCAGAGGCTTCATCCGGCCAGCCAAAATACCATCGTCCAAGAATCTTCTGACCGCATTCGGAGAGCTCGCCTTCGTAATAGGCAGGCTCATGGTCGACATCTTTGTACGATTTCAGAAACACGAACTCGTCTGCCGACACGTGACCACGAATGCTGGCTTCGTTTTCCGTTTGCTCACCGCGACCAAAAAAACTCGGTTCGAGGATGGAGCCGCTCAAGCGGCCATTCTCGACGGAGACCCAAGCAGAGAAGTGTACGCTATAGGGGTCGCTATCGCCTAACCAGTATTGGCCGGACCAGATGCCACTTAGCGTATCGAAATTCGTCACAATCCCCATATCGACATTATGCCAGAAAACGAGACATGACGACAAGTGTTGATTCTGAGGTTTTTCAGTATTCGTCAAAAACCATTGAATATATCAGATTTTTATTTTCACATGCGAAGGTTTTGGAGCGTTCACTCGCCGGTTGCCGTAGCTTACACGTCGACTTCAGCTTCCAGGGCATTGTCCTGGATAAACTGACGACGCGGTTCAACAACATCACCCATCAAGCGCGAGAACATGTCGCCAGCTTCCAACGCATCATCGACTTGAACTTGCAACAAGGTTCGCGCATTGGCATCCAGTGTCGTCTCCCACAACTGGTCAGCATTCATTTCGCCAAGACCTTTATAGCGTTGAATTTTCAGCCCTTTTCGGCCAGACGCGAGGACAGCTTCAAGCAGGCTGACCGGTCCGGTGACATTAATCTCACCGGCTTTTTCGTTGCGTAGAATTGACGCTTCAACGTAAATTGGACGTATCGACTGAGCGAGATTGTTCAAACGTGTGGCATCCGCGCTGGCCAGCAATTGCGCGTCCAGCACCGCTTTTTCCTCGACCCCGCGAACTTCACGCGAGAGAATCAGATGGCCGTCTTCAAACCGGCCAGACCATGTGTCTTCGCCTTCTTCAGCAATGATATTGAGGCGGGCTGCAGCGCGTTCTGCATCTTCGTTCGATGCGCCAGCCGCCATCGCGCCGGCAATCGCAGCCTGTTCGACAATCTCGCCTGGGGCGCGCAAACTGAGGCGCCATAAGGCTTGTTTGAATTGCGCCGCCAGCCGCACCCGCTCGCGCAGGTCTTCGCCCGCAATCTGCGTGCTGTCGGCAAGGATCAGAACTTCGCCATCTGTCCCGGATTCAATCAGATAGGTGTTGAGCTCGTCATCATCTTTCAAATAGCGCTCGGATTTGCCGCGAGACACTTTGTAGAGCGGCGGTTGCGCGATGTAGAGATAACCATTCTCGATCACTTCCGGCATCTGACGATAGAAGAAGGTCAGCAATAGCGTTCGAATGTGCGCGCCATCGACATCCGCATCGGTCATGATGACGATCTTGTGGTAGCGCAGCTTCTCTATGTTGAACTCTTCCCGTCCGATCCCGGCGCCAAGCGCCATGATCAGCGTGCCGACCTGGTCAGAGGATAGCATCTTGTCAAAGCGGGCGCGCTCAACGTTGAGGATCTTACCGCGCAAAGGCAGGATGGCTTGGTTCGACCGGTCTCGGCCCTGCTTGGCAGAGCCGCCCGCGGAGTCACCCTCCACAATGAAGATTTCGGACTTGGATGGATCTTTTTCCTGACAGTCGGCCAGCTTTCCGGGCAGGGATGTGATGTCGAGCGCGGTTTTTCGGCGGGTCAGTTCACGGGCCTTGCGGGCCGCTTCTCGCGCCGCCGCCGCTTCGACGATCTTGCCCATCACGATGACCGCTTCTTTCGGGTGTTCTTCGAACCACTCCGCGAGCTTTTCGTGAATCAGGCTTTCGACGACAGGGCGCACTTCCGAAGACACCAGTTTGTCTTTGGTCTGCGAGCTAAATTTCGGATCCGGCACTTTCACCGACAGGACGCAAGTCAGACCTTCCCGGGCATCATCGCCTGAAATGTCGACTTTCTCTTTCTTGGCGATGCCGGTCTCGGCGGCATATTTGTTGACGATCCGGGTCAGGGCGCCGCGAAAGCCCGCCAAATGCGTGCCGCCATCGCGCTGCGGGATATTGTTGGTGAAGCACAAGACATTCTCGTGATAGGCATCCGTCCATTCGAGCGCCGCTTCGACGGTGATATCGTCTTTCTCACCAGTAACAAAGATCGTTTCCGGAATCAGCGCATTCTTGGTGACGTTCAAATGCTGAACGAAGGCCGAAACGCCGCCTTCATATTCAAGCACGGCTTCATATGTTTCTGCGTCGCGAAGATCCTTGAAGACAATCCGCACACCTGAGTTCAGGAAGGCCAGTTCGCGCAAGCGGTGTTCCAGGGTCTTGCGATTATACACCGTCATCGTGAACGTCTCAGAACTTGCCAGGAAGCGGACAGCTGTGCCGGTATAAGGCGAGCCGTCTGCGGTGTTCGGACTGGGACCGACTGTTTTCAGCGGCGCTTCGGTGCGGCCGCCATCAACAAAGCGCACATAATGCTCTGAGCCATCACGGTGGATGGTCAGATCGAGCCAGACCGACAGCGCATTCACAACTGAGACGCCAACGCCGTGCAGACCGCCGGAGACCTTATAGGAATTGCTGTCAAACTTACCGCCAGCATGCAGTTCGGTCATGATCACTTCGGCGGCTGAGCGGCCTTCTGTGGCATGCTGACCGACGGGGATGCCGCGGCCATTGTCGGTGATTTCGGCAGAGCCGTCCGGGTGCAGCGTCACGGTCACTTCATCCGCGTGACCGGCCAAAGCTTCGTCGATCGCATTGTCGACGACTTCGTAAATCATGTGATGCAGACCCGACCCGTCATCGGTGTCACCAATATACATGCCGGGTCGCTTCCGGACGGCTTCCAGGCCTTTCAAAACCTTGATCGAGTCGGCGCCATATTCTGCGTTATTTTCGGCCGTGTCTGTCATCAGAACTTACCCTTGCAAGTGATTCGTCGAATTCCCTTCTTTTATACGTTGTCTTGGCCAAAAAGGGAAATGAATGACTGGTATTTTCGAGGGTTAAAAATGTATATAAAACAATATGTTATGCGGCATTTTGGGGTGTGTTGAATATCCGCTCGCTCTGCCCCTGCGAAAACCGGGTAATAAGGGTCCGAACCGGACCAAAATGGGAACTTGCAATGAAATGGCTTTTACGCGCGCTCAGCCTCTTAATCCTGCTTATCCTGGGGGCTTATTTACTGGCGGACTTGCGTTTGAAACCGCTTGATGATGACGCCCGAGCGGCGGCGCCTGGGGCCTTTGCTGAGCTTAGTGACGGTCAGATTCACTATCGCTGGGACGGTCCGGAAGACGGACAGGTGATCGTCTTGGTGCACGGTTTCTCAACGCCGAATTTTATCTATACGCAAAACGTTGAAGCCTTGAATGCTGCAGGGTACCGCACTTTGCGGTTCGACCATTTCGGCCGCGGCTGGTCTGATCGCCCGCGTACTCGATACGATGTCGATTTCTACGATCGTGCCTTGACCGAGCTGTTGGCACATGAGGGCGTTGACGCGCCATTTGGTCTAGCGGGCTTATCTATGGGCGGCCCGATTGTGGCAGAGTTCACTGCCCGCTATCCTGAACGTGTATCGCACCTTGTTCTGCTGGTCCCGGCAGGGCTTGATACAGCCGGCGCCGACAGCCCATCCGCGAAACTGGTTCGAACGCCGATTATTGGCGACTGGATCTGGCGGATGTTCGGCAAAGGCATTTTGCTTGGCGACGCGCAATATGATGAGAGCGCTCGGTCAGACGCTGACAAATTGCAAGGCGATGTGACTGAGCAGTTCAAGTATCGCGGCTATTTGCAAGCGCTGCTATCGACGCTGCGCCACATGCCGATGGCAGGCCGGGAAGAGACTTTCCAGCGTCTTGCAGCGACAGGGGTGCCTGTCTTAGCCATTTATGGCGATGCAGATGAGACGGTTCTGGTCTCCAGTGCAACTAAGCTTGAATCCCTCATGCCCGATGCGGACATCCGAATTGTCGAAGGTGGTGAGCATGGGTTGAACTATCAGATGCATGAACAAATCAATCCCTGGCTGGTCGACTGGTTCGCTCAGTAGTGTTCTGCGATTGCAATCAGGGCGGCATCCATTTCGGCAATCGCTGACCGCGTCGTGGCGGGGCGATCATTGGCGAGGATAGAGAAAAGGAGCTCGCGTCCACTCGCAGCGACCAGAATGCCTGACAACGCATTGGCGCCGTTCAGCGTGCCGGTCTTTGCGAAAACTCTACCTTCAAGCGGTGTTCCGACAAAGCGGCGTTCGAGTGAGCCATCGACGCCGCCAATTGGCTGATCGGCGCGCCAGGCGTCGAACCAGGGTTGCTGTGCAGCGAAAGCCAGGAGACGCACCATGCCGCGTGGACTGATGCGATTATAGATCGACATGCCGGAACCGCCATGGATCGCGTACTCATGTTCCGCCAAGCCAGCGTCCTGCAGAAAAGCATTGAGCACAGCCACGCCATGATCTCGCGACCCCGAGCCCTCGAGCAACCCCATGCGGCGAACCGCGATCTCGGCATGCAAATTTTCGCTGTCCTTGGAGATCCGTGCCAGGCTTTCGGTGAGCGGCGAGGCGGGCAACACAGCGAGGGGGCGTTCAGGCGTGCGATTGATCAGAGATCCACGAGTAAAAGTATCCGCATCCGGATCCGGCGCTTCGTCGATCAATCGCAGAGGCCGATGCCGAGCGCTGGTCGAGCCGACCGAGATTCCGCGCGCCTCAAGCAAATGTTTGAACCGCACCGCGGCAAACGCTGCTGGATCATCTATAGCCAGGCCGAAACTCAGTTCGGCTGACCCCGCTGGTAACGTGCCATAGACTCGGACGGTCGCCGCGCCTGGATACCGTTCGACACGCAGGGCGCGCTCGGTGTCAGCAGCAATGGTTCTGACTTCGTTGGAGATGTCATAGACCTCATCCCCCGCTTTCCAGGAAATCCGCGCCGCATCCCCGGGCGTGGCTCCGGCCTCGACCTGTATCCAGACCAGATTGTTGTTCAGGCTCAGAGCTGAGACCGCGGTGCCGTAATAATACTGCAAGTCTTCAATGCTCCACCCCGGACCCCAGCGTTCAAATGGGAAGAGCGTATCGTCGCCGACAATGCTGGCAAATTCGGTTCTGCCTGTTGCGGCGACCGCATCCGCCAGGGCTGCGAGGCAATGGATCTCGCAATCCGTGGCATCTGAGAGCATCGCATCGCCGCCACCTTTCAATATCAGGGTGGGCGGTTCATCTTCCGAGTCCTGTTCGAGAAACACGCGGGTGCCTGGATTGATCGCGTCCCGCTGCAGCCTGTCCAGATGATGGTAGGTTGCCATACTGGTCATGACTTTTGTGTTCGAAGCGGGCGTAAACCGTTGATCAGGTTGCAGCGCTAGCAATTCATTGCCGTCCATATCCGCCACGACAAGACCCCAGCGGATACCGGTCTGGTCAGGATTGAAGAGCGCGGTTTCGACATCAGCCGGCAAAGCAGACTGACACCCAGCAGCGAGCAGTGTGAAACAAAGTCCGATCAATCCGATATGGCGTCGCATCATGATCTCCTTCCAGGGCTTGCGGCGGGGGGCCGAACTATGGCGTTTCAGCTGTCACTTCGACTGTCTGCGCCCGATCGCCGAACGCTTCGAACAGAAATGCTTCTGTACCGGTCAGCCAGGCCTGCCCGCCAATCTCGAGAAGCTCGTCAAACAGCGCGGCGCGGCGGTCACGATCGAGATGTGCTGCGGCTTCGTCAAGCAGGATAAGCGGGCTCGGGCCATCGCCGTCTTCGCTGAGCGCTCGGGCACTGGCGAGGATTAAGCCGATCAATAGGGCTTTTTGTTGTCCAGTTGAAGCATTGCCAGCCGCCGCGCCTGTTGGGCGGTGAATAACCGAGAGGTCGGTGCGGTGCGGCCCGGACAGAGTGCGACCCGCAGCCTGATCCCGGTAGCGACCTTTGGCAAGCTGCTCGGCAATCAGGTCCTGGATATCGAAGAGACCAGCCCCTTCAGTTGCCGCTTGTTCTGCGGCACCCTCAAAGGCCAGGTCGCCTTTTGGGAAAAATCCTTCAGGCCGGGCATCTATGGCGGCCTGCAAAGCAACCAGAATGCGGGCGCGATTGCTGGCAATCAAAGCCCCGGCTTCGGCCATACGGCCTTCAATGGCATCGGCCCAGGCTGGATCCACGCGGCCGCGTTCGAGCAAAGCATTGCGCTCACGCATGGCCTTTTCGTAGCGGCTGGAGACGCTGCCATGGCTTGGGATGTGGGCCATAACCTGGCGATCAAAGAAGCGCCGCCGCTCGCTGGCACCGCCGCGGAAGACGCTGTCCATGGCCGGCGTGAGCCAGACGATCCGGATCAGGTCAGCAAGGTCTGTAGCCGTGGCTGGCGCGCCGTCCAATCGGATGATCCGCTTATGACCTGTTCCATTCGAGTCGAGACCGACGCCAATCTTCTGATCATCATCGAGGGTCGCTGAGATGGTCCAACCGGTCCCCGCATCGTGCCGGCTCATTTCTGGTAGTGCCGCAGCCCGCAGACCGCGACCCGGCCCCAACTGACTGATGGCTTCGAGAATATTGGTCTTACCCGCACCATTTGCCCCCCAGAGACAGACGGGGCGCGCGTCGAGCGCCAAGTCTAAGCGCGTATGGCTACGAAAATCCGTGAGGCGAAGGCGCGTAATGGCAGTCATGAGCGTCTGATCAAACGCTCCAGGCCAGATCCACCGCCTCTTCGGACAGCGCCCAGAGTTTTTCTGCGGCGGCTTGGTCGCGTGCTGCGCCGATCATATTGCAAGTGCCGACTGCGCCGCGTAACTCGCCAAACTGCCGGGGACCATAGTACCCGCCGCCTTGCGCATCCGGATCGGTCGCACTGAGCAGAATCGGCCAGCCGCCGCGATCCGCTGATTGCGCGACGAGCAAATTCGCTGGCGCCATCATCAAAGTCATCAAGCGGCCAGGGCCGGTCGATTGTAAATTCGTCGCCGAATACCCTGGATGGCAAACAAAAGCTCGTGCTGCCTTCCCGGACTCTTCAAGGCGCCGGTTCAGTTCGACGGCAAACATCGCATTTGCCAGCTTGCTTTGGCTATACGCGAGCGTGGTTTGATAGCCGCTTTGCCAATTTGGATCTTTGAAGCGGATGCGCCGGAGCCCGAATTTGTGCGCGAGGCTGGAAACACTCACAAACCGGCCATCACGCTCAAGGACACGATCCTTGAGCAGACCCGTGAGCAGGAAATGTCCGAGATGGTTGACGCCAAACTGCATTTCAAAGCCACCTTCAGTGAGTTGGCGGCCAGGCGGAAACATGATCCCGGCATTGTTGATCAGCGCGTCAATTTTCGGCGTGTCTTTGAGAACCCGTGATGCGGCCGCCCGGACCGAGTTCAAATTAGCAAGGTCCATCTGGACAATGGCGACTGAATTTCCGCCGGATGCTAATTGCTTGAGTTTTTCGGCAGCAATCGTAGCTTTTTCCAGGTTTCGGCACAGCATGACGATATTTGCGTTGGCTTGAACCAGGCGTTTGCTGGCTTCAAAGCCAATCCCGCTATTGGCGCCCGTAATGACGAACGTCTTTCCGGATTGATCGGAAAGGCGCTGCGGACTCCAGTTTTTTATCGTCATGGCGGTCTTTAGACCCTGAGTGGCATCAGCACATATTGCGCGCTTTCATCGCCGGGATCAAGAACGAGCGCCGGGCTGGCCGGGTCGTTAAACAGGAAGCGCGCATCTTCCGCTTCGATTTGCGACGCGACGTCGAGCAGATATTTGGCATTGAAGCCGATATCCATGCCGTCATCCTGATAGTCGCACTCGATTTCTTCGTGTCCCTGGCCCGTCTCAGCACTGTTCACGGCGAGAGTCAGTTTGCCCTCGGATATTGACAGTTTCACGGATCGTGATCGCTCAGCAGAAACGGTTGCGACGCGGTCCACCGCAGCTTCGAAAAGCTTATTGTCGATGACCATCGCCTTGGTATTCCCTTTCGGAATGACCCGCGCATAGTCGGGGAAGGAGCCGTCAATCAGTTTTGAAGTCAGCTGGGCGCGGCCGGATTTGAACACGACTTTGGTATCCGAGACAGACACCGAGACGTCGCCATCATCACTATCGATCAGGCGGCGCACCTCGCCCACGGCTTTGCGCGGTACGATGACGCCTTCAAGGTCTTCAGCGCCTTTCGGGGCATCGGTTTCCGACAGCGCCAGGCGGTGTCCGTCTGTGGCCACTGTGCGCAGCTTTTTACCGGCATCGGTATCGGCTGTGTGTAGATAGACGCCATTGAGATAATAGCGCGTCTCCTCCGTCGAAATCGCAAACCGTGTCTTGTCGATCAGGCGGCGCAAGTCTGCGGCGGCCATCTCAAACTCGGTTGCGTCTTCGTCCGGCACCATGGTCTGAAAGTCGCCAGCGGGGAGTGTTGGAAGAGAGAATTTGGACCGCCCCGAGCGGATCGCCAGCTGACGGTTTTCGGTGTTCAGCTCAAGCTCGATATCCGCGCCTGCAGGCAGTTTTCGGACGACATCAAACAGCGTTCCTGCCGGCGCAGTGACGGCGCCTTCCTGATCAATCTTGGCATCGGAATGATCAACCGCTTCAATATCAAGATCCGTCGCCGTGAAGCGGACGGCACCATCTTTGGCATCAATCAATATGTTGGACAGAATAGGAATTGTATTGCGACGTTCCACGACATTCTGGACATGTCCAAGCGCATTCAGTAGCGCGCCACGTTCAATTGTCAGTTTCATCTCATCATCCCTTTGCCGGTTATCCGGTCTAAGCCCACGTTCAATCCATCATCTACGAATCGGCCCGCTCCGTTTCGGGAGCGGGCCGCTAAAATCACGAATTCCGTACGAATTGCAAGTCTTTGTCAGCCTTGTGCTGTGGATCAGTCCTGATCGTGGCCAGCGAGACGATCAAAGACCGCATTCTTCACTCGATCAATTTCGTCACTGATGTCACGATCGCCTTTATCCAGGGCCTTTTTTACTTTGCGATAGGCGTGCAGGACCGTCGTGTGATCCTTCTTTTTGTAGGCCGATGCAATTTGCGGGAAGGACTTATCCGTCATCACGCGTGACAGGTACATCGCGACTTGCCGAGGATGGCAGATCGTTCGCACTTTGCTCGCGCTTTCAATGTCAGTCTTGGAAATCCGGTAAACGTCCATGCAGGTTCGCTTGATATCATCGAGAGATGGTGTCCGTGGTTCGCCCGCAATCCGGCGAATGACCGTTTCCAGCATTTCTGGCGTCGGTGCCAATTCGCCATACCCGGTTTCCAGCTGCAGGCTCCACAATACACCGCACAGTTCACGGCCCGCGCCGCGAACGGTTGCAACGATGCGATCAATCATTGCGTCGGTCAGTGCAAAGTTTGGCGTATCCTTGGCGATCAAAGCGACATGACGACGGATAATCGCCTTGCGCATTTCATTGTCCGGCATCGCCACTTCTACTGAAGCGGCGCCTTTGATTTCGCCAACCAATTCTTTTGACAAACCCACCATGTCACCCGGTGCAGCGTCCGCTGTGATGATGACATGTCCGCCCATAGACGTCACAGACCGCAATGCCCCAAAGAAGGCTTTGTCCGTCTTCGCTTTGCCGGCAATCCAGTGCAGGTCGTCAATCATCAGAAGGTCGTTCTTTTTGACATAGGCCTGCAAGGCGCTGGTATCGCCGGCGCGGGCATCGCTGACAAAGCGAGTCATGAACTCTTCCGCCGAGATATAGGCCAGACGGCGTTTATCATTGCGGATCGCAGCGTCGGCTTCGATAGCTCTGAGAATGTGCGTTTTGCCAGTTCCTGGTTGTCCGTAAATGACAATTACACCAGCTGGAATAGGCGCGCCACTGGCAACGCGTTTGCCGAGTCCGACGGCCCGAGCATTCGATGGACCTGTCACCAAAGTCGAGAACGTCATCGTGTGATCGAGATCCAGCGCGGCATAATCCGGCTCGTCGTCGAGCCCGTTGGCGTCAGCGGCTTTTTGCTCACGCAGCCACGGATCGCCGACCATGTCGCGGACATCGTCTGGTACGTGGTTCCAAAGTTCGAACTTCAGACGCCGCTTCTTGGGATCTAGTTTTTGCCACGCTTGCTGCAGCGGGCGAGAAAAGTCTGTTGTCACACGGTCCAGCGTCAATTGATCTGGCGCCGCGATGACGATTGAATTGTTGATTTCGGCGACAAACCGGATGGCTGTCAGCCACTGTTGTGAGTTATCGGGTTTAGCTTCGGCTTCCACCGCGCTGACAGATTGTGCCCAAAGCGACTTTGCTCCGAGCTGATCACCAGCTCGTGCACCGTCGGTTGAAGCTTTCTGCCCATCAACCCCATACGTCAGCCCCATAAGATGTTCCTTTCTTATCCCTAAGCATGCTCATCTTGGCGACCGATCGGAAAACAACACGCCCCCTGATTTAGACCTTGGTTGGTCTACCCCACTATTACGCTGTGCACAGAGGACATTCCGTCGATAGATATAGTTAATCAGGAACAGATTTTGGTTGCAACTGAAGAAACCTGATATCGCTCGCCAGAGGACCTGTTGACTCGCGAAAACCCCTTGAAGAATCACGCAAAAATATTCAAAAAAAGATGCACTTGACAGGTTTGAACCCATCGCCTCCACAGGGTATTCAAGCTTTGTTCTGTCAACGCTGAAAACGTGTTTTCTCTGTGGATTTTCAGGCATTGAGACACTCAGATGTTTTTGTTGCAACAACATACAAAAAGCCCGCATGGCAGGGCCAGCGGGCTATGCAAATCTGTCAGTGTTCGGACAGTTGTCGGGTGACTTAACCCATCGCTTTTACGCGCGAGGAAAGGCGCGAAATCTTGCGAGAAGACGTGTTCTTGTGGAGGACGCCTTTGCCCGCTGCGCGCATGATTTCAGGTTGCGCTGCTTTGAGGGCATCAGCCGCGGCAGACTTATCACCGGCCTCGATCGCTTCCTCGACTTTCCGCACATAGCTGCGCATACGAGACCGGCGGGCCTTATTGACTTCGGTGCGGGTCGCAATCTTGCGCACCATCTTTTTGGCTGATTTCGTATTCGCCATCTAAAACTCCTTTGGTCGCCCTATCTGGCGAAGACGCGCTAAGTACAGAAAGCACCCCCTTGCGTCAACCGTTGCATGCCCCGGCAAGTGAAGAATCTACTGACTCTTTGCAGCTCAGGGTTTGAGCGCTGGTTTATTGATTTTTGAAATGCGGCTGACGCTTCTCGACAAACGCTTCCATACCTTCTTTCTGGTCTTCTGTCGCGAACAGGGAATGGAACAGACGCCGTTCGAACATAATTCCCTGACTGAGCGGGGTTTCGTAGGCCGTATTGACCATTTCCTTGGTCAGCATGGCGGCGGCACGCGGCATAGACGCAATCTTCTTGGCAACCGCCTTGGCTTCATCGACCAGATCGTCAACTGGAACAATTCGAGAGACCAGGCCGCAGCGCTCTGCTTCTTCAGCATCCATCATCCGGCCGGTCAGGCACATTTCCATCGCCTTCGACTTGCCGGCAAATCGGGTCAGGCGTTGCGTTCCGCCAGCGCCTGGCGAAACACCAATAGTGATTTCGGGCTGACCGAACTTGGCTTTCTCACCAGCGAGGATGAAGTCACACATCATTGCCAACTCGCAACCGCCGCCTAAGGCGTACCCGTTGACTGCGGCGATGAGCGGCTTGCGAGTCCGCGAGGCACGCTCCCAGTTACGCGTGATGAAGTCATTATAATAGGCCTCCATATAAGACTGGTCGCGCATCTCTTTGATGTCTGCGCCCGCGGCGAATGCCTTTTTCGAGCCCGTGATCACTATGCAACCGATATCCGGATCACCGTCGAACCGATCCAGCGCTGCCGTCAATTCATCCATCAATTGATTGTTGAACGCGTTCAGCGCATCCGGACGGTTCAGAGTGATGATGGCAACAGCGCCATCGACCTCTGTTAAGAGTGTTTCATAGGCCATGGAATTCCCAGCTATCCTTATCTTGCCCGAATTGAGCCGTCTGGAGCGGCGTCTAATTCCCGGGAACCTGTAAATTATATTGGGGCACGCGTCGATAGCGATCCTCAGGTCCGGTCTTTCAGCTTATAGATCAGATCGAGCGCCTCGCGAGGGGTCAGACTGTCCGGATCGAGATTTTCAAGCAGTTCAACCACAGGATGCGTTTCTAAGACCGGCTCTACGTCTTCCGCCTCTGTCATCGCTGCAAATAGTGGTAACGTGTCGACCGCATCCGGAGCGGCTTCCAGTTTTTTCAAAACTTGCTCCGCACGTTTCACGGCGCGGGCTGGGAGTCCGGCCAGACGTGCCACTTGCACGCCGTAAGAGCGGTCGGCCGGGCCGGGCTGAACATCATGCAGGAAGACCAGCTCGTGTTTCCATTCTTTGGCGCGTAGCGAGAGATTGGTCGCCGAGGGCAAGTCTTCAGCGAGGCCGGTCAATTCATGATAATGCGTGGCGAACAAGGCCCGACACTTATTGGTATTGTGTAAATGCTCGACGGCGGCCCAGGCAATCGCGAGACCGTCATATGTCGAGGTGCCGCGGCCGACTTCGTCCAGGATAACAAATGAGTTGGCCGTCGCTTGCGTCAGGATCGCCGCTGTCTCGACCATTTCAACCATGAATGTTGACCGGCCTCTGGATAGATCATCGCTGGCGCCAACCCGTGAAAAGACCCGGTCTGCCAGCCCCAGCGTAAGACTGCGAGCAGGAACATAAAGGCCAGCCTGGGCGAGAATAACCGCCAGGCAGGTCTGTCTCAGATAGGTCGACTTACCGGCCATGTTCGGGCCCGTGACCAGCGCCAGACGCGGGCTTCCGTCTCCGCGCGCATCAAGGCTGGAATTGTTCGCCGTGAAGCCATCGCCTTGTTTGCGCAGAGCTGCTTCGACAACCGGATGGCGCAAGCCGTCAGCCTCAAAGACCGGGTCATCGGATAGAGCTGGGCGCACGGCGCCAATCTCGCTCGCCCATTCTGCGCCGGCGGTTGCAGTGTCGAGCTCGGCCAGTGCGTGGGCGGCATTGCTGAGCGGCGCAGATTGGGCTTCGACGCGTTGGCAGAAGGTTTCGAAGATCGCCAGCTCGCGGCCTTTGGCGATATCATCCGCCCGCGAAATCTTGCCTGCCAGTTCGGAGAGTTCAGCGGTCGAGAACCGAACATTCGAAGCCAGTGTCTGCCGGTGAATAAAGGTCTCCGCGAGCGGCGCCTGCATCATCGGGTCAGCATGTCGGGCCGTGACATCGATGAAATAGCCCAACACATTATTGAATTTGATCTTCAGGCCGGAAATGCCAGTTTGTTCAGCATAGCGGGTTTGCAGCTCGGCAATGATCTGGCGGCTATCGGCTTTCAGGGACCGGGCTTCGTCCAGCGCAGCGTCCCATCCAGCGGCAATGAAGCCACCATCTCTGGCCAAGGTGGGCAGGTCTTCTGCCAGCGCCGCGCGCAAGTCTTGCAGCAGCGCCGCGAGGTCAGGTTGGTTCGACAGTGTCAGCGCGTCTAGCGCCATGTCGATCAGTTCAGGCGGATTGGTTTGCGCGCGGGCGGTCTCTGCGACGGCCTGTTCGCCAGCTTTTAAAGCGCTGGCAATCGCCGCCAGATCTCTCGGCCCGCCGCGGCCCAAACGAATGCGGGAACGCGCGCGCTCCAGATCGGGCGCCGCTTTCAAGGCGCTGCGCAGGGTCGCCCGCAAATGATCATTGGCCAGAAAGTATGCAATCGCGTCATGGCGTGCTGATATTGCGCTGGCATCCGTTTCTGGCCGTGCCAACCGCGCCGCCAGAAGACGGGCCCCTGGCGACGTCAGCGTCCGGTCCACTGTGGCCAGCAATGTGCCCTGGCGCGAGCCGTTCATGGCGATGTCGATTTCGAGGCTGGCGCGTGTCGCCGGGTCGATGGCGAGCGCCGTCGTGCGAGCGCCGCGCTGCGGCGGGTCGAGGCGGATCTCGGCGCCGGCTTGCGTCAGCGTCAGGTAATCCAGCAACAGCCCGGCCGCGGCGAGCTCGATCTTCGAAAACACACCAAACGCATCCAGCGCGGCGACTTTGAACGCGTCTTTTAGAAGACGCTCGCCGGATTTGGTGCTGGCGGCGCTGTTTGGACGATAGGTCACTGGCGGACGCAATGCCTCTTCGGCATTTCTGACCAATGGCCGATCTGCATCACGTTCTGTGAGTAGTAGCTCCCTGATTGGCAGCGCCCCGAGCGTTTCCGCCAGGGTTTCCGGCGCAAACGCCCGAATCTCGAACTGCCCAGTGGAAACATCGCAGGCTGCAAAAGCGGCTTCTGTCCCAGCTGATGAGAAGGCCACTGCGATCAATGCCTGGCCCTGCCGTGCCGGCAGCAGGCTCTCTTCTGTAATTGTGCCCGGCGTGACGATGCGGACGATTTCGCGATTGACGATGGATTTCGAGCCGCGTTTCTTGGCTTCGGCAGGGGTTTCGGTCTGCTCGCACACAGCGACGCGTTCGCCGGCTTTGATCAGCCGCGCCAGATACCCCTCAGCCGCATGATAAGGAACGCCGGCCATCGGGATCGGCGCTCCATCATGTTCGCCCCTTGACGTTAAAGTGATGTCGAGGATTTCAACCGCCCGTACGGCGTCGTCAAAGAACAGCTCATAAAAGTCGCCCATGCGAAAAAAAAGCAGCGCATTCTCGTGTTGCGCCTTTATCGCAAGGTATTGCGCCATGAACGGCGTTGGCGCCTTAGGCTTTTTAACAGGGCGAGCGGTGTCGGGCACGTTTATGCGAATCCTTCATTGTCAGTTTCGAATAAAGCAATGCGCGCGGGTTGTCCCCCCTTGCGGACACGCTTATGAGGCAGCACAAATTCGAAAAAGCCGTGAAAGGCGAATTGAACATGACCACCAAGCGTCCAAGCTTCACCGATCAGGAAGCGCTCGACTTTCACTCGCATCCGACCCCGGGCAAAATCTCGATGATGCCAACCAAGCCGATGCAGACTCAGCGAGATCTGTCTTTGGCTTATAGCCCGGGCGTTGCGGTGCCCGTTGAAGCCATCGGCCGCGATGAAGATCTGGCTTATGATTATACTGCCAAAGGCAATACGGTAGCGGTCATCTCGAATGGAACGGCGATTCTCGGCCTCGGTGATCTTGGCGCCATGGCGTCTAAACCGGTGATGGAAGGCAAGTCCGTCCTGTTTAAGCGCTTCGCGGACATAGATAGCTTCGACGTCGAAGTTCAAACCAAGGAAATCGACGAGTTCTGTACGGTTGTCCGTAATATCGGCGCGACCTGGGGCGGCATCAATCTCGAAGATATCGCCTCGCCCGAAGCTTTCATCATCGAACAACGATTGCGCGACGAGCTGGATATTCCGGTCTTTCACGATGACCAGCATGGTACGGCGATCATTGCTGCTGCAGGTATTATCAATGCCTGCGCGATTACCGGACGCCGCCTTGAAGACCTGACCGTGGCTGTGTCTGGCGCCGGTGCGGCAGGGCTGTCTGTCGCGGGTTTGATCCGCCATTTGGGCGTCAAAGGCGAAAACATCCTGATGTGTGACAGCCGCGGCGTGCTCTATGAGGGCCGCACTGAAAAGATGGATCAGTTCAAATCCGCGTTCACAGTAAAGACCAAAAAGCGCACGCTGTCGGAAGCCATGGAGGGCGCCGATTGTTTCCTCGGCCTGTCGGTGAAAGGCGCAGTGACGCAGGACATGGTCAAATCTATGGCCAAGAACCCGATCATCTTTGCCATGGCCAACCCGGATCCGGAAATCACGCCGGAAGAGATCAAAGCCGTGCGCGGAGACGCGATTATCGCCACCGGCCGATCCGACTATCCGAATCAGGTCAATAATGTTCTCGGTTTCCCCTACATTTTCCGCGGCGCGCTGGATGTCCGCGCCCGCAGTATCAATGAAGAAATGAAAGTCGCTGCCGCCCGCGCGCTGGCAGAACTGGCACGTGAAGATGTGCCGGATGAAGTCGCCGCCGCGTATCATGGTGCCCGCCCACAATTTGGCCGCGACTATATCATTCCAACGCCGTTCGACCCGCGTCTGATCAGCTTTATCCCGCCTTTCGTGGCGCAAGCGGCGATGGACACTGGCGTTGCCCGTAAGCCAATTGCGGACATGGAAGAGTATCGCCACTCTCTAGCGGGTCGCCTCGACCCAACCGCAGCTTTCCTCCAAGGTGTACAATCGGCAGTGCGCCGTCAGCAGAAGCGCATTGTGTTCGCAGAAGGCGAAGAGCCGCAAGTCGTGCGCGCCGCCTGGACGTTCAAGCAACAGGGCCTTGGCCAGCCGATCCTGATCGGCCGCGAAGCGCAAGTTGAGCGCACGATGAAACAAATGGGCGTGCCGGAAGGCGCCCTCGAGATCGTCAATGCGCGCCTGTCTGACCGCAATGCTGATTATACCGATTATCTCTATGACCGCCTGAAGCGCCGGGGATATTTGAAGCGCGATACACAGCGCCTGGTCAATCAGGACCGGAATGTGTTCGGTTGCTGCATGGTCGCGCATGGTGACGCCGATGGCATGGTCACGGGTGTGACGCGAAATTACGATGTCTGCCTGACCGATGTGCGACTGACGCTTGATCCGCTGCCAGATGCGGACGTCATCGGCATGTCCATGGTGGTCAATCGCGGCAAGACGATTTTCATCGCTGATACGAGTGTCAGCGAGTTACCAGACGGCGAACAGCTTGCGGGGATCGCCAAGGAAGCCGCAAAGGCGGTGAAACGCCTCGGCTTTACGCCGCGCGTTGCTTTCCTGTCTTACTCGACCTTTGGCAATCCGATGGGCGAGCGGTCTGAAAAAGTTCGCGATGCGGTTGCAATTCTGGATGCCTGCGGCGACTGCGATTTTGAGTATGAAGGCGATATTGCCGCCGATATGGCGCTGAACCCGATGCATAAAGTACTGTACCCGTTCTCGCGTCTCTCCGGCGAAGCGAACGTTCTGGTCATGCCGGCCATTCACTCGGCGTCGATTTCCACCAAGCTGCTTGAGGGCATGTCTCACGCGACGATCATTGGGCCGGTTTTGCTCGGCATGTCGAAATCCGTGCAGATCGCGTCGCTCGGCGCGACTGTGAACGACATCGTCAATCTGGCGACCGTTGCGGCGTTTGATATTGACCGGGTGGGGTCTTAGCGCCTCAACCGAGTTTTTGTTCGCTATAGATCAGACTGTCACTGTGCGGGGCGGATCGGCTTTGCCTGATCCACTCGAGGATGCAGAGAATAACCGCGATTCCGCCGAGCCAGAATGTCAGAATGAAGACGTGATAAAAGCCTTCGGATTCCATCATCTCGCCGAGCCAGGCGCGGCCGAGTGTTCCCAATAGCATGGTCAGAGATGCCAGCAGCGCATATTGAACCGCCGCAAAGCGTGGGTTTACGATACTGGTCAAATAGGCGGTGATCGCCACCAGGGCTAAACCGCCCGCTATGTTTTCAGCGAATATGGTCAGCATCAGCCGGGCCATGCGCTGGCCTTGATCTGGCGGGATGGTGACTTGTTCGGGCTGCATCGTCGCGGCCCATTCAGCAAAGCCGATCAGCGGAATATCCAGACGGGTAAAGGCCAGGAAAGCGTCGACATTCGCACCGCCAACCGCCAGGTCGGCATAAAGCAAATTGGTCACGGCAGCGACAATCGCGCCAATGAACAAGATCGGCATGCGGCCAAGCGTGGTGATCAGGGCCGCGCCGAGAAAGGCGCCAAAGATGGTTGCGATAACGCCGGAGAATTTTGAAGCGATCGCAACATCATCCAGACTGTGGCCGAGCGCGCCGAAGTTTTCGCCGAGATAGAATGCATAAGCCAGCGAGCCCCACACAGCATCTGTAAACCGGTACATCAAAGCCAGACCAAGCACGAGAATGATGCCCCATCGCAGCCGCGCCAGGAGATCCATCAATGGATCAAAAATCGCCCGGAACAGAACCGCTGTCAGAGCGACCAGCCTGTTCGGTTGAGCGCCGCCAATGCGCACAGCGGACGGCGCACCTTTTTGTGTGAACAACAGCCATGCAGAGGTCAGCGTCGGGACCAGGACAGTCAGCGAGACAATCATCCAGCCTTGATTGCGAACAAAGGTTCGCGCGCTGGCGCCTTCCGGATTGTTCGCAAATGTAATCAGGAAGTTGGCAATCATCGCAAATGCAATCAGCCAACTGGCCGCGACAAGCCCGACACTCCAGCTCACTTTGTTCGCCGGCAAGCTGGGCTGGAAGCTGGTATGCTCATAGCTGCCATCTGCGGCGGTTTCTGTGGCTTTGGGCTCTGGGGCGAGCCAGCTGCCAATCACGCACAAGGCCATGAAGATGGCGATCATCACATAGACCCCGACCCAGCCAATCCGTGCGGCCAGGATCAAAGCAACAAAGCCACTGATAAAGCCGCCGAATTTGTACCCGAACTGGTACAGTGCCGACATTAGGTCTTTGTCTTCTTCTGATTCAGCGACTTCGATCCGCCAGGCATCCAGGATCAAGTCATGTGTTGGCGACAATAAAGTGGTGACAAAGGCAATGATGGTCACAAGGCCAATATTCTGAGACGGATTTGAAAACGCGAGCACCAAGAGCGAAATCGAGATCGCGATTTGCAGGCCAATAAGCCAGGACCGACGACCGCCAATTTTCAGGAAGGGAAGTTCTTTTGCGCGTTGGAAGGCTGGCGCCCACAAGTATTTGAACGCATAGCCCATCGTGCCGAGCCCGATTGCGCCAATGATTGCGGGCCCTATGCCTTCTTCTGTCAGCCATGCGGTCAGGACGCCCAGCACAGCGCCATAAGGCAAACTCGCAGCGAATGAGAGAATGATCATCGCTGCCATTTTGCGATCTCTAAGCGATCGAAAGGCTCGGATTAGACGTGAGTCAGACTTGGGTTCAGCCTCGGTCGCTGTCTCGCTCACGCTGCGCCTGCTTTCGAGGGCAGGTTGATCCATTTGAAGGCCAGCTGGCGTAAGGCTTCGGCGTCGAGCGGTTTTGCAGCAAACCCATCGGCACCGGCGCGGCGGGCGCGGCGCTCTATCTCAGGGTTCATTTCAGCCGACACCGCAATCACAGGAATTGTCGTTCCTGCAGCGCGAAGGCGTTTCGTTGCTTCAAATCCATCCATAATCGGCATCCGCAAATCCATCAGAATGAGGTCTGGACTGATTTGCTCCACGGCGTCGAGGGCTTCTCGTCCAGTCGACGCGACCGTGACGGCAAATCCTGACGATTCCAAGGCACGCCGCGCGATCAATCCATTGATCGGATTATCGTCAGCGATGAGCACATGCCCGGTCCCGATATCCGGCGTCTCGGTGTCGCTGGTCTGTCCGCCGGCAATCGCCAGCCCGACCCGCTCAATCACCGAAGCCGCACGCAATGGTCTGATCAGCCAACCGGCAGCGCCAAGCGTGCGGAACCGCGGCATCTCGGCGCGATCTTCATGGCGCAGCACGATCAAAGTCGGGGCGGCTTTGCACAGCGCCCGCAAAGTTCGTTTGGGGAGATCGGCATTCGCGATGATCAACGTCGCATCACACCGGAGCGCGGCGGCTGGCGGCGCAATATTGAGCACCGTCGCGCCGGCGCGGATCAGTGTCTCGGCGGCAGATAGCGTCGTTGCGCCTGGTAGTCCGACCAGCGCGATTCGACCATCGATCGGGTCATTGGCTGGGAAACTGTCTTTTGCGGCGACCTGTTGGAAGGGCAATCTCACGCTAAAACAAGTTCCGATACCGAGCTGGCTGGAAACAGAAATGCGTCCGCCCATCACGTCGCAAATACGCTGCACAATGGCCAGACCGAGCCCAACACCGCCATCTTTCTGTGCGTCTTCATGACTGACTTGCTGGAACGCCTTGAACAGGTTTTCCTGATCGGTCTCGGAAATGCCCGGGCCGGTGTCAAAAATGTCTAAGCACAGCGCGCCATGGCGATAATCCAAGTCGATCAGGATAGAGCCGGTTTCAGTGAATTTCAGAGCGTTGCCGACCAGATTGAACAGGATTTGTCTTGCCTTGCCTGAATCGCCGCGAACCGTCAGCGCCCGGTCTGTCTTGCATCGCAGGGCCATATCGAGACCGCGGCTATGGGCCCGGGAGGACAATAATTCGACGACTTCGCGCGCCATTGCAGTAGGCCGGAATACATCTTCAGAAAGTTCGATTTCGCCGGCATCGAGGCGCGCGAAATCGAGAACATTATTGAGCAAATCGAGCAAACGCTCGCCGGAATTCCGGATCGCGTCGGCATATTCGCGCTGCGATGGGTTCAGATCTGTTTCAAGCAACAGTGAAACCGTTCCGAGAATACCATTCAAAGGAGTTCGGATTTCGTGGCTTGTCGTCGCCAGAAAGGATTGTTCAGCGTTGAGATTTGTCGATTTGTCGCTCATTCCGGCAGATATCGCACATTTCGCTGAGGATTTGCTTAATAAGGAGGGTCAGAATGCCAGGCCGCCTGCACGGTCCGGATACGAGGTATCGGCAGGTCTTCGGCGATAAGATAAGGCTTCGGCGATATGCAATCGGCGCACTTGGTCTGCGCCTGCCAGATCGGCAATTGTTCGCGCCACTTTCAGGACACGGTGATATCCACGTGCTGATAGAGACAGCTTTGTCGCGGCATCTGTCAGCATCGCCTGACCAGCCTCATCCGGGGTGGCGTATTTTTCAAGCAGGTCAACTGTTGCATCGACGTTGAGCCCGCGACTTGTGGGGCTGCGCGCGGTTTCATAACGCTGAAGCTGAACGGCACGGGCATGGGTGACGCGCTTGGCGACGTCCGCAGATCCGTCGCGGGCGGGCGGCAGGTTGAGGTCTTGCGCTGTGACCGCCGGTGTGTCGAAGAATAGGTCAATCCGGTCAATGAACGGACCCGAGAGACGTGCCTGATATTGCTGCGCGCATTTCGGGCCCTTGCGGCACGGGCCAGCCTCGCCGCCACCGCCGCAGCGACAGGGATTCATCGCAGCGATCAGCTGGAACCGGGCCGGATATTTCACATGACGATTGGCGCGCGAAATTGTCACTTCGCCGTCTTCGAGAGGTTGTCGGAGGCTATCCAGGACTTGAGACGTGAATTCTGGCAACTCATCAAGGAAAAGCACCCCGTGATGGGCCAGCGAAACTTCGCCGGGCCGGGCTCGGATCCCGCCGCCGACCAGTGCCGCCATCGAGGCCGAGTGGTGCGGCGCTCTGAAGGGCCGGGAATGTGAGAGTTTTCCGCGTTCCAGCAAACCAGATACGGACTGGATTTGCGAGACTTCGAGCAGCTCCTTGGCAGACAGAGGCGGCAACAATCCCGGTAACCGCTTGGCCAGCATGGATTTACCAGACCCTGGAGGGCCGCAGAATAGCAGATTATGCCCGCCAGCTGCAGCGATCTCCAGAACCCGTTTGGCGCCGTCCTGGCCTTTCACGTCGCGCAGATCGTTAGAATGCTCGACTTCCGAAATAGCGCCAGGTGGGGGGCAGGAGAGGGGCGTTCGGCCGGTGAAATGGTTGATCAGACTTAGCAGGCTGGGCGCCGCTAGGTTGCCTTCACCGGCCCAGGCGGCTTCTGGACCGCAGACTTCCGGGCAAATCAACCGCATGTCGAGTTCAAGTGTCTTGATCGCCGCCGGCAACACGCCAAGCGTCGGGCCAAGCTGTCCATCCAGGGACAATTCGCCCAAAGCCGCATGACCGTCCAGGACGTCCGGGGAGATCAATCCCATCACGGCCATGATCCCGAGGGCAATTGCCAGGTCATAGTGGCTGCCTTCTTTGGGCAAATCGGCGGGCGCGAGATTAACAGTGATACGTTTCGGTGGCAGCGCCAGTCCAATTGCACTGAATGCTGCCCGCACGCGTTCGCGGCTTTCACCAACAGCTTTGTCCGGTAATCCGACAATCATGAAGGCGGGCTGATTGCCGCCAGCCATGTGGACTTGCACATCGACAGGCTTTGCCTCGATGCCTTCAAATGCAAATGTCGTAATTCTTGCAACCATACTTGATCTAGTCTTCCTGAATACTTGATATCAGAAAGATTAGAACAAATAAAGAACGATTTTTTACTTTTTAATCGAGCCGTATTACCGGTTCATCATCCGTCACTTCCGGTGCAGGCGGTTCGACGGCGTCCTCGGTAAGAGGTGCGGCGATCTCCGGAAGTTCTGCGAGACCATTTGAGGCGGTAATATCGGTGCCGAGATTAAACCCGTCCGTGCTCGCCATATCTGTTGATGGCAGGTTGAGGTTAAACCCGTCACTTGCGGGCGCCGAGGTGTTGACGTCCGTCGGCAGGCCCAGGTTGAAGCCACTGGTATCCACGGAAGCTTCCGCGGTTTCGGTGGTTTCAACGGCGGCATTGTCCGTTTCTGCGGGGGCTTCGCTGGCTTGCGAACAGGCGGTGCCCGCAAGTCCGATTGCAAAGATCGAAGCGATCGAAAGAGCTTTCATCATCATGGCTCCATTGTTGGCTGTCAGACTATTGATTGGCAAGCTTGTCTTGCACAACATCCCAGAACATTGCCGCTGGATCGCGTCCTGTAAAGTCTCGAACTTGCTGTACGCCCGTTGGAGAGGTGTTATTGACCTCGGTCAGTCGCCCACCAATCACATCAATCCCGACGAGAACTTGCCCGCGGGCTTTGAGATCTGGACCGATGGCGCGGCAGATTGCCAGATCAGCTTCACTCAAATCGCTGGCTTCGGCAGTGCCGCCAACAGCAAGGTTGGAGCGCGCATGACCTTTCAAAGGAATACGATTAAAGCCGCCAATTGGCTCGCCATCGATCAAGATGATTCGCTTGTCACCTTCGGCAACCGCCGGAAGGAAGGCCTGAACAATCAGAGGCTCGCGCGTCCGCCCGAGAAACAGATCGATCAGCGGGCCGAAATTGCTATCGTCCGGCTTCACGCGGAACACATCGCCGCCGCCAAAACCGTAGAGCGGCTTGACGATCACGTCCTTATGATCGGCGCGGAAGGCATTGATCGCCGTTTTGTCGCGGGAAATCAGCGTTGGCGGCATGAATTCCGGTTGCAGCAAGGGGTAAAGCTTTTCAGGCCCGGAGCGGACATGTTCCGGGTCGTTCAGAACCAGCGTGTCGGGTTTCAACAATTCGAGAATGTGGCATGCGGTGATATAAGCCATATCGAATGGCGGGTCTTGTCGCATAAGAACGACATCAATGTCGGCGCGCAGATCCAATGTCACGCGATCTTCGAACAGGGCCGGTGTGCCTTGAACCCGCTGGACCCGCAATGGCCGAGCATATGCCGTTATTGCGCCTTCGCGATACGATAGATCTTCAGGCTGATATTCGAACAGTTGCGCGCCCAGCTTTTGCGCCGCTTCGGCGAGGGCGAATGTCGTATGAGACTCGACATTCGCGGTTTCTAGGGGATCGGCTTGGATCGCAACACGCAGGCTCATGACGGCTCCTCAGTCTGGCAGCCGCCTATATGAGGATGATCGTTTCGATTGCAAAGCCCTGATCAACAAGAGTTTTAGCTGCCGGGGCCGCCCAATAGCTCACCCATGTCTTCGGTTTGCGCGGTTCCAGGCTGATACGCCACCACTTGTCCGCGGGCATTTCGCAGGCGGACATACGAGACCACTTGATTGACTCCGCCGACATAGCTGGCTTCTTCAGCGGCTTTTTCAAGCTCGTCAGCGGACCGCGCGATGCCAAGCAAATAGACTGTGCCGCCATAAGTCTCGACATTGAAATTACTCGCCTGCACGGAAGATGATCCGAGTAGGCGCGCCCGAACCCGGGTGGAAATCAGTTCATCAGACGCGTTGGCGAAAAATCCGCCGGGCGATTCAATTTTGATTTCATTTGCGACATCGTCAGCGCGTTTTACCGACCAGGCGATGCTTTCTGCCTTTAAACGTAATTCCGGCGTCTGGACCCGGCCACTAAGCAAGACCAGGCCAGCAGCAACTTCAACATCGACTTCGCCGAGGCTGCCATTAGCAAGCAGCCGGGATTTGATCTCATTCGACACAGCTGCATCATCCAGAGCTTCGCCAAAGGACCGCTCCTGTGTCGCCGTTACGGCCGTGGCGCCAGCAGCCCCAACAATAGCGGTGGCACACCCACTCGCAATCGGGAGCAATGCAATAAGACTAAGGCTGGCAATAAGACGTGACATGTGAAGAGCTCCTTGTGCAGTGGGACTGCAGAATCATCGCGTGGATTTAGAAGAGGGATTGGGCGAGATTGCGGCATCGATCAAGGGCGCCAATAGTCACGGAAGTGTTTCGGCAGGCTGGATACTGTGACCGCGATAAGATCGAACCGCCAATTCAGGGAACGAAGGTTTGGCCTTGTGGAGGCCCAAAGGTCAGCGGTGCGGGCAATTCTCTGCCAGGATCGTTCGCTCACGGCGGTTTGTGCGAGCGCCGTACTAGGGCGTTGTTTTACCTCGATAAATGCCAGCACTTGTCCGCGTTTGGCAATGATGTCGATCTCGCCTGAGGCGCGTTTGAAACGTTGATCTAGGATAGAATATCCTTTTATGCGCAGCCACAACACAGCCATGGTTTCGGCGGTTCGACCGCGCTTCTCTGCTCCCCGTCTATCCCGGTTAGCCATCCTTCAGAGCGAGCGCGCGTTGATAAACATTTCGTTTTGGTAATCCAAACAGCTCAGCGATCTCGGCCGAGGCTTGTTTGACCGATTGTGATTTCAAGGCCTCTGTCAGGGCCGCATCGATGCTTTCTTCGCTGGCCTCAGTTTTTTCTGGCGGGCCAATCAGCACGACAATTTCGCCTTTTGGTGGGCCGTGCTCAGCATAATGGACAGCCAGATCGTCGAGCGATCCGCGCCGGGTTTCTTCGAACAGTTTGGTCAATTCCCGGGCAATTGCGGCGTCTCGTGAGCCGCCCAGCGTCTCGGCGAGATCTTTCAAGCAATCGGCAAGGCGAGGTCCGCTTTCATAGAAGACCAGCGTCGAGGGCACCGCCGCGAGCTCAAGCGCAGCCCGTTTGCGGGCGCCGGACTTAGGCGGAAGGAATCCGCAAAACATGAACCGATCGCTCGGCAGTCCGCTGGCGACCAGGCCTGCGAGTAAGGCTGAGGCGCCTGGAATGGGGAAAACTCTGTGGCCTGCGTCAAGCGCGTCGCGCGACAATTTCCAGCCCGGATCAGAGACCATTGGTGTTCCAGCATCACTGATCAACGCGATCACTCCGCCATCGCCGAGCTTGTCGAGGATTTCCGGGCGGCGCTTCGCCCCATTATGGTCATGATAGGGGCTGAGTTTGGCGCGTACATTATGAGCATCTAACAAACGGCGCGCCACGCGCGTATCTTCGGCCAGGACTTCATCGGCGGCCGCGAGCGTGTCCAGAGCGCGCAGAGAAATGTCACGCAAATTCCCGATCGGTGTTGCGATGATGTAAAGACCGGGATCGAGTGCTTGCGCCGCGTCGGTCCGAGATTTAGGTTCGCCAGAACGGCGATTCACATCGCGGCCATTGGGTGCAGTGGAAGAAGGAATTTTTGATGACATTGCCGACAACATCGCGCGTCCGTGCGCCTCTGCCAATCCTCTTTTTTGCGGCGGTTCTGGCGCTTGCCGGCTGTGCGACCTCTTCGCCAGGGCCGGTGGGGCCGATTTCAACCGGAAATCCCCGCGTCGATCCGGTTCCGGGTAGCAATACAGGTGACCTCGGTACGGGTACGGTTGGTGAAGATGAGATGGGCGAGATGGCTGATGGTCAGCCGCAAGGCCCTTACACACCCCCGCATATGGCGGGTCGTGAGATCATCCGGGCAGGCGTCTTGCTGCCCTTTACACATCCAAACCCGCGCGTTCGCCAACAAGCTGAGGGCATGTTGGCCGGTATAGAGCTCGCGCTATTTGATATTGGCTTTGAAGACATTGTGCTTCTGCCGAAGGATACGGGCGGCTCACAGAGCCAGGCTGCAACGGCGGCGGAAGATTTGAAGGCCAAAGGCGTTGATGTCGTGCTTGGCCCGCTATTCGGTGCCAATGTCCAGCAAGTCCGCGAGATCTTTACCCCGGTCCAGGAGCAGGATCTGTTTGGATTCAACAGAGAGCCAGTGGAAGCCGCAAAACCGATTATCGCCTTCTCCAATGATCGTTCCGTTGCCAGCTATGGTGCCTGGTTGGCCTCGATTGCGCCGGAAGAAGAAGTTGCTGCAATCATCGAATATGCCGCGCTGCGCGGCTATGATCAGTTCGCATTCTTTGGACCACAAAGCGGTCTCGGCGCGCGGATTGAAACTGCGATGCAAATGGCGGTGCTGGAGAATGGCGGTTCGATGCTGACCTCTGCCTTCTATCCGTCATCGACGACTAATCCGGATTCCGAAGCGGCGTATTTTGCGCAAACCGTTGCGAGTGCTGTTGAGCGCGGCGCCCGCGTTGCGGTCCTGGTGCCAGAGCGCGGCAACCGCCTGCGCCGGATTGCGCCATTGCTGGCCTATCACGGAGTCGATACACGGCGCGTGAAAATGCTCGGTATGGGCGGCTGGAATGATCCTAATATCTGGCGCGAGCCAAGCCTGCGCGGGGCCTGGTTCCCAACAGCCCCGTCAGCGGATGTAACCGATTTCGAACAGCGTTTCGACCGCATGTATGGCGCCAAGCCAACCTCTCTGGCGGCGGTCTCCTATGATGCGGCAGCTTTGGTTGCGGCGCTGTCTTCCGACGGCGAGCTGACAGCGGATGAACTGATCAACCGGGATGGCTTTATGGGTATAAATGGCCTGTTTCGTTTCCGCGATGATGGCACCGCTGAGCGCTCGCTGGCAATCATGGAAATCGACCCGACGCTGGAAGATGGCAGCGGGGTCAAGGAGATCTTGCCCGTTTCTCCGAGCTTTGATCCGACGATTGGCTAAGACAGAACGTGGATGAAGCTCCACGCGATCGCCGCCTGACCGCCATAGTACAGAAACCAGATCGCCCGCGCCGTCAGACGTTTGATCGGGGCGTCCGGTTTTAGTCGGAACAATTCCAGAGTCAGGATCAGATCTGATGTGACAAAGGCCAGGGCACCGGCCGTCGCCAGCCATAGCGCTGGCTCTAACCGCAGTGCACCATTGGCCATAACCAGAATAATGATCGCATAAGCCAGAACCGGCAGGCGCATCGCCTTGTCGATCCAGGGCAACATTGCTCGGACGAATAAGGCCCCGCCTATCGTCATCACAATCTGCAAGCCCAGAATCATGATTGTACGGGACTCAGCGGCGTGGTCCCAGAAGATCGGGATATAGGCGGCATGGGCAATGAAAAAGGCGGCCATTCCCGGCAACAGAAATTTCTCTTCGCTGGCGCCAAGAAAACCGTCGCCCAACGCGCTGAAGGCGAGCGCCATCACAATCAATAGCGGCGCGCCAGAATAATACGCCCAGAGGGTGAGAAGGGTGGTCGCCGCGGTTTTCACTACAACGCGCGGCAGACTTGGGTCAGAATTGCTGAAAAACACACCGTAAAGCAGGGCGCTGACAGCCGATGCGAGGAGCAGGTAGAGCATGTCTATGCTGTAGGGCGGGCTGGCAGGCCTAACAAGCGCTGCGCCGCTTGACGGTGTGGTTCGCGTATATGTGCGCCAACAATACCAAGCGCGGTGGCAAGGACGGTCGCATCATCGGTAAAACCCAGCCCCGTCAGAACATCGGGAATCGCATCGACTGGCAGGACAAAATATCCGAGCGCCGTAAACAGCACCATTTTGACCTTTATCGGTGTGTCAGGATCCAGCGCGCAATAATATGCTGCGGCCAGATCATCCGCGAATGGAATGCGGCCCGCCACGCGCAACAGCTTTGGAATCAGCTTGCGTTTGGTACGTTTCCGCTGCTTTTCCGTCGCGATTGGCAGCTGAGTCGGGATAGTATCGCCGTTTTCTATGATGATTTCCGTTGGGTCAGACATTGGCCGCTAGCATACTTCCTTATACATCGCCTCCAAGTCTTATATTGGAGGATACCTGATGGAACTCAACTCTAACATCTCAGCCGTCATTACTGGCGGTGCTTCTGGTCTCGGCGCAGCGACGGCTCGTCTGCTGTCGAGCCAAGGCGTAAAGTGCGCGCTTTTCGATCTAAACGAGGAAAAAGGCGAAGCCATGGCGAGCGAAATTGGCGGTGTGTTTTGCAACGTCAACGTGACCTCAGATGATAGTGTCGACGCAGGTTTTGCGAAATCTCGCGCGGCAATCGGCCAAGAACGCATCCTGATCAATTGCGCCGGAACTGGTAACGCCGTCAAAACGGCCAGCCGTAACAAGGAAACCGGTGAAATCACCCACTTCCCGCTGGATAAGTTTGACCTGATCATTCAGATCAATCTGGTCGGCACCTTCCGCTGTATCGCGAAATCTGCGGCTGGCATGATGAGCCTGGACCCGATTGACGGCGAACGCGGTGCGATCGTGAACACGGCGTCTGTCGCGGCTGAAGATGGCCAGATCGGGCAGGCCTCATACTCAGCGTCCAAAGGCGGCGTTGTTGGGATGACATTACCAATCGCCCGCGACCTGTCGCGCGAATTGATCCGGGTCAATACGATCCTTCCCGGCATCTTTGATACGCCGCTGCTCGCCGGAGCACCTGAAAAAGTTCGCCAGGCGCTTGGCGCTCAAGTGCCAAATCCAGCCCGTCTCGGTAATCCGAACGAGTATGCCTCTCTGGCTGTCGAGATGTGCAAGAATGGCTATTTCAACGGCGAAGATGTTCGCCTCGACGGCGCGATCCGTATGGCGCCGCGCTAAAACCAGCTTCTCTAAAACGGTCAAAGCCCGCCAGAAAGGCGGGCTTTTTCCACTCTACTATACTCTACGTGTACTCTACTTAACCGTAGCTCATACGTCAGGACGCACGATCCGACCGGCCAGGTTCATTAAGACCTCATCGGCGTTAAAAAAGGATGGATCTTCCGGCGTCTCGCCTTTTCCCATGATGATTTCGGATGTTGCTTCATAGCGCACCACTTCGCGAACATCCCAGGCATCGTGCCAGAATGGGTCACGATATCCGAATGGGCTGTGGAAGCCGTGCAAGCCTGCGCCGTGGCGTACGCGCCAGCTGCGCGGATACCCGGCCAGACGTCCGCTGCGTCCATAAAAGCGATAATCGCAATAAAAGTTTGAGTAGAACGGATCGTACGGTCCGAAGCCGGTCGACACCAATCGACGGTTCTCATCGGTTTCGCGTTGAACCACTCGAAAATAGTCAAACCCCTCCATATCCGTCAGTTCTGCAGCCCGGAACAGGAGATAGGTCTCAACCGTTTGTCGGTCTGTCAGACTGTTTCCGGCAAAACTGATATGCCAGCGATCGGTTTCGATCTGTTGATTCACATAGCCCTTCTGACCGCCTGTGGCGGCCTGATAGGGTGTCGCCGTGGCGCATGCCCCCAAAACAGCGAGGGCAGCGCAGGCAGAAATGAGTTTAAGCTTGGACATGTTCATCAACCTCCTGATCGCAGCATTCACATCTGATTAACATATGCAATGTGAACGCCAGATAAATCGCCAAATCGTGATATCTGTCACAGTCTTTTGAATGGGAATACGCTTTAACCGCGAATGCGGGGGACGTATGCGGAGGTGCTTAGAATTCTAGGCGTCCGCTACGCGCGTGCCGGGGGACGCTACAACGCTGTCTCCCGGCATTTTTTTTGGCGCTTATGCGTCACCTTTGAACATGATGACTTTCTGGTGTGGGAATGGAATTTCAATCCCAGCCTCATCAAGCGCCTTTTTGACCAGTTCCGGCACAGTGAAGCGGACATCAAACCAGTGCTCGCCTTTGACAAATGGGCGCACCGCAAAGTCGACTGAACTGTCATTCAGCGTCGACACGACGACGACTGGCTCTGGATCATCGAGAATGAGCGGATGATCTTTGAAGACTTTCTTGATCACATCGCGGGCTTTATCGATATCAGTGTCGTAAGAGACGCCGAAAGTCAGCTCAACGCCGCGCACTTCGTGGTGACTGTGATTGACGATTTGCTCGCCCCAGATCTTGCCATTCGGGATAATGATCTGCTGATGATCGAAGGTTCGCAGCACAGTCGTGAACAGCGAGATTTCTTCGACATTACCGAAATTTCCGGCGGCATCGATGAAATCGCCGACTTTATAGGGCCGGAACACCATCAACATGACCCCCGCAGCGAGGTTCGACATGGCGCCTTGCAAGGCCAGACCAACGGCCAGACCCGCGGCACCGAGCAGCGCAACAATTGATGTGGTTTCAACGCCAAAGCGGTTGAGCACCGCGATAATGACAAAAGCGAGAACGATGTAACGCGCCAGGCTGCCGAGGAAGTTGAACAATGTATTGTCCAGTTTCTCGTGCTGCTTACCAATACCTCGGACCATGGCGCCGACGCGGCCAGCGATCCAGAATCCGACAATCAGGATCAGTAGCGCAAGCAAGACATTCGTCCCGCCCGCCAGCACACTGTCTGCATGTCCGTCCAAACCGACGGGTTCTAATATTGATTTGATAAATTCCACGATGAACGCCCCCTTTATTGTTGTTCAATCTCTATCGGGCCATCAAATGGCCCGCATGCCTCATGTTTAGGTGCTAGATAAATCATGATGCAAGGGTGCGGGCGCAGGAAAGCTGCATCAGATAAAGGCGGACCTGCAGCCCGCCTTTATCTGATTCACCTGGCAGGCGCGCCGATCAGGCGGCGCGCGATACGGGCTAGAAGCGCAGTCTGACGGCACCGCCAAGCATGGTTTCCGACTGAGATTGCGCATTGTCGGAATAGGTGAGCCCGAATGAGCCTTGCAGTGCTTCGGAATACTGAATTGCCAGATGCGCGTCGATTTCGAGCCAATCTTTGCGTCTTGGCGCGCCCCTAAAGACGATTTCAGTTGCCTCAGGTGCGGCCGTAAACCGGCTGCGAATCTCGTCCGTCTCGGCAGCCAAGTCCTGCACCCAGGATACGCTCAAAGAAGGGTACACCCCGTCGGTCTCGTGACGAGTCCAATCCATCCTGGCACCAAGCTTCAACTGCGTCGTCGAGACTTCGCGCGCATCTATGTTCAGGGCGAACACAGATCCGTGCTCCTCATAGCCATCGATGGCGTATTTGGCATCGTAAACCTGCACCATTGGAGTGACATTCATCCCGCCGTCCAACTCGAATTCTCGTCCGAATGTGACACTGCTCATCGTCATCTGCGCGTTGGTCAGTCCGGTCGAAGTTTCGGTCTGTTCCGCCAAAATCGTCACACGATTGGAATATGTTCCAATCTGTCCGACCGAGACATAGCCGTCGATAAATGTCGCGCCCCAAAACGGCGTTGTTCCATAAAAGCCGAATGTGGTTCCGTCGAGCTTGCTGGCCTCCGATTCGAGGCCCGATATGCCATCTGACCGTGAATGACTTGCAAGCATTCCGATCACGGCACCGTTCGATAGTGCGCGATCCAGTCCGCCGGTGATCGAATATCCTTCCATATCGACCTGCGTTGCCGAAAACCCGGCCAGACTGTCGGGCGCGAAACGTGAGATGCTGGCGAACCCGCCAAAGCCGTTCACGCGCTCTGATTCTGGTTTGCTGTCGAGATTTGACAGAGATGCCAGCTGTTCCAGTCCGAGATTGCTGTGCGATTGGCGAGCAACCGCGGTTTGTGTGAGCATGTCACTCGATCCCGATACGGAAAAGCCGCTTCTATTCCGCCGGGCTCTTCTCAGGCGTTTGCGAACGCGCCTGTCGAGTGTTACGCCCATTTCCCGCATCGTCTGTCCGGCGAGCAAGGCATCAGAAGGCACCATCTGTTCAAATGTTGATGCGAGGGTCGTGCTATCCATTTGGTCGATGGGTTGATACACGCTTTTCAAGGCATCATAATTTGTCTCACGGGCGGCGTCCAATGCACGGCCAACTGCGTTCTGGTTCAAAGACGTTCGCGTCGGCAGATGCGCCGCCAAGGATGTCGCGGAAATATCTGCAAAAACCCGGCCGTCCTCATAGACAGTGTTGACCGTTAGGACACCGAGATGCTTGGGAAGCACCGCCCGGTTGAATGCGCCCGTCGCCTCCCCGACGTAAAGCACGACCTCGTGGCGATTGCCATATTGTGTTTGCCCGATAAGTGCTAAAGTTCCCCCCAGGCTGATATCGCCGAGCACAACTAGGGGTTTGTTTGATTGTCCGTTGATATCGATCGCCAGAATGGAGCCTGACGATAAGATAACTGATCCATCAACGATAAGAGTATCGGGTGAGTTGTTCCCTCCGGGGAGGATGATTCCAGAGACGTTGGTGAGATAGTCCACTTCAATTTCGCCGGATCCGGAAAGCCAGCCTCTCATCAGGAGGTAATCGCCTGGGGTGGATAGCGTGCCATCCACAGACACATGTGAGGTCGCACTAGTTTGGGTGATATCCATCAAGCTGATGAGGTGCCCGCTCCTAGCAATGTGCAGTCCTGCATCCCCAGAAAGAGTTAGCCGATCAATTTCAATTCTACTGGACAAGGATGTCGTACCCGGCTCCGATAGGGTCACGTCGAAATACCGCGCAGCAACATTCGCATTTGGGTCCGGTTCCCGGTTGTTCGGCACGAAATTGGTTGCTCCGGGCAGGCCATTTTCGATGGTCGCGTTCGGGAGTGCGTTGGGGCTGAGCCACCCCTCATCGGAACCGTTTGGCGAAGCATCGGCACAATTAGTAAAGCCAATTGGGGTGTCTCGGGGCGGTTCATCGATGCAGGCCTGACCAAAGCCCGGACCATTTGCCTCGATGCCTGCCCCTGGTCGGTCTGGCAGGCCGGTCACAACATTGCCATTGCTATCGATGATTTTGAAGTTCGGGTCCTGCAGGGATGTCCAATGCGCGGGATCCTCCCAGTCTCCCGATCCAGCGGCGGCACCAACATAGCGATAGGAACTGTTTTCGGCGATCCAATCCCAATACGCAAAGATTGGCTGATAGAGGCCGGTACTGCCATAACCGCTTTGTGCCGCATCGTTGAAGAATCGTCGTGATCCTGAATACACACCGATCAACAGGTCCTCGGAAAACCCGGGATTGTTTGCGGCATCCAGAATGAGGGGACCACCGCTATCACCGGGGCCGCCAAAGCCTTCTTCTGGCAGAGGTTCATCACGTAGCAAATTATAGTCAAACTGGCTTGTGCCGTCCGGATCATCAAAGTCGATTTGATAGAGAAGGGCGGGTAGATTTGAATTCCGTCCAAGGATGAGCTCGTCAAATTCATCAAGGGATGTGAGTGCACCCAACATGTTTTCGGCCGCACGGCGGCGGTAATCAAGCCCGACATTGGACCCTTCTGTCCCGCTTCCGGTGCGTCCATATCCAGCAAGATTCACATGATACCCGGTGCCTGTTTCCGGATCGATTTGATCTGGCGTGGGTAAAGGGGCGAACAAAGTCACCCAGGTCGGCACATTTGCCGCAGGTGTATCAAGTGTTGCAAGCGCGACATCAGCTTCCAGAAAACCGGCCGCTTCAGATCTGGCGACTGAGTCCGGATGCCAGTTTATTTGATTGACGCTATAGGCCGAGCGGGCGGTATTGGTGGAGAAGCCATTATTGACGAGATGTGTGACTCCCGCAGTGGCATCCGCCTGGAACGCCATGCCGGCCTGCAAGTTGGATCCGAGTGCATTCGCGGGGACGTCATTTACGCAATGGGCGGCAAACAGGACGGTCCTCGGATTGATCAGCGTGCCCGTACAAGACCCGTAATATGTTGTGTTGTCTTCAGTATACTCGATTACGAACATTCCCACGCCCGTCAAATCCGTTTCGTTGTCAAGGATATCGGATGGCGTTTGGGTATCATTTGGCACAACAGCGTGCGCTGGCGCGCTGGCGAGGGGCCCTGCGATAATGCACGCCGACGCGCCCGCAAGTAGAAATTGTCTATTTAGCTTAAACTTGAAGTTCATTGTTTTTTCCGCCCAAGTCATGAGTTGTTTGATTATGTATTCGTAGGTTTTGAAAACAAAACCAAGAAATAATCAATGAGCAAAATAGATTCAACAAATAGAAATATGCAATCGAATTCTTACAAAAATGAAGAAGTGCTAGATAAAAAGTTTTAAATACAAATAATAACTCGAGAGTTCAAATTCTCACAAATAAAAAGGGGGCGAGATGTTGGCTCGCCCCCCGTCTTGTTTTTTTGATTTTTTTGGCTGGGTTAAGCCGCAGCAGCGCCCATGACAGCTTTCACTTCGAGGAATTCCTCAAATCCATGATCGCCCCATTCGCGGCCATTGCCGGACTGCTTATAGCCGCCAAACGGCGCTGAGAAGTCAGGGCCCTGGCCATTGACCTGGATCTGACCAGCGCGGATGCGATTGGCAACTTGGGCCGCTTCGGCAGGTGCGCCTTGAACATAACCGGCCAGTCCATACTCAGTGTCATTGGCCATTTCGACGGCTTCGTCGACGCTGTCATACGGGATCATGACAAGCACGGGCCCGAAGATTTCCTCGCGCGCAATCGTCATCTCATTGGTGGCGTCTGCGAACACAGTTGGGCGAGCAAAATAGCCCCGGTTGAGCCCCTCCGGACGGCCAGTTCCACCAGCGACCAGAGTGGCGCCTTCATCAATGCCTTTCTGGATCATGTCCTGAACCTTGGCATATTGATTGCCATTTGAGATCGGTCCGATGGCGCCTTTGTCGGCGTCGCGCGGCATTTGAACTTTGACCATTTCAGCCGTGGCTTTGGCGATGGCCTTGGCCTCTTCATTGCTTTCACGCGGGACGAACATCCGGCTCGGCGCATTACAGGACTGTCCAGAATTGGTCATCATTTGCATGACGCCGCCGCCGACAGCCTTTTGCAGATCCGCAGAGGGCAGAACAATGTTTGGCGACTTGCCGCCAAGTTCCTGCGCAACGCGCTTTACAGTTGGTGCGGCCGCTTGAGCAACCAGGACCCCGGCGCGGGTTGAACCAGTAAAGCTCATCATGTCGACATCCGGGTGGCCAGACATGTGTGCGCCGACGCTAGGGCCATCGCCATTGACCAGGTTGAAGACGCCTGGTGGGACGCCCGCTTCGTGCATCACTTCAGTAAAGATGATGGCGTTGATCGGTGAGATTTCAGATGGCTTGAGCACCATCGTACAGCCCGCAGCAATCGCTGGTGCAACTTTACAAGTGATCTGGTTCAGTGGCCAGTTCCACGGCGTGATGAAGCCGCAAACGCCGATTGGCTCTTTGCGGAGCAGGGTGGTGCCGCGCTGTTCTTCGAACTCATAATTGCGCAAGATCTGGCTCATTGTCGCGACGTGGCCCATGCCAGCAGGCACTTGCGCCGCGTTGGCGAGCCACATTGGCGCGCCCATTTCGTCGGAGATGGCTTCGGCCATATCACCCATGCGGGCTTGAATGCCGGCTGTGATCTTGTCGAGCAAGTCGGCGCGATATTCTACGCTGGTCTGAGAGAAGGTCGTGAACGCAGCTTTTGCTGCTGCGACAGCTTTGTCGACATCGGCTGCAGATCCGAGAGAAATCGTCGCAAACGGTTCTTCAGTAGCTGGGTTTTCGACGTCGAGCGTACGCGGTTCAACTGGGTCGACCCACTCACCATTAATGTAGAATTGGAGATACTCTTTCATGGCTTGCGCCTCCCATTATCTGTTTTGACGTTGGGCCCGCATGTCTGCCTGACACGGGCGTCACCTTTTATCTAAGCACAGCAATGCCTCTAGGGAAGACCACACGCCGCGGAAACACAGAACGGTCCGCGGATTTCGCGGGTCAGCCCCGCCATCGAAACCGATTGAGGAATCGTTGAGCGATCAGGCTGCGCATGCCATAGGACCCGCATGTTTGGTTTCTTTGAACGACGTCTCGATCCGTTTCCGGATACGCGCGCAGGTATGCCGCCGGCGCAATTGTGGCCGTTCATTTCTCACTATGTGAAAGATGCCAGACCGTGGCTGATCGCCATGGCTATTCTATCTGCACTGCTCGGCGCGGCGGAAGTGCTGTTATTTGGCTTTCTTGGCCAGATCGTCGATTGGCTGGCCGTTTCTGATCCTGAGACCTTCCTCAGCGATTATGGGTTTCTGCTCGGATTGATGGTCGCCGCTGTGGTCTTCGCCATGCCCCTCGGCCACTTTCTTTGGGGACTGGTCGTCCATCAGGTGATGTATGGCAATCTGCCGATGAGCGCGCGCTGGCGCATGCACACATATCTGCTCGGCCAGTCGATCGGTTTCTTTTCGGATGAATATGCCGGCCGGGTCGGGGCGAAAGTCATGCAGACAGCCCTGGCGGTCCGCGAAGTGATGATCAAGTTACTGGATGTGCTGGTCTACACCGTCGTATTTTTTATCACCATGCTCGTGCTCGTGGCGAGCGCAGATATCCGGCTGGCTGCGCCGCTGGCTGTCTGGCTGATAGGCTATGTCAGCTTGATCTACTGGTTCGTTCCGCGCCTGACCAAAGTCGCCGAAGGACAGGCCGATGCGCGGTCTGCGATGACCGGACGGATTGTCGACAGCTATACGAACATCATGACGGTTAAACTGTTCGCGCATGCCGGGGGGGAGCGCAGCTATGCGCGCGCCAGCATGAATGGCTTTTTGAAAACAGTGTTCAGTCAATTCCGCCTGATCACCGCTTTTTACAGCCTCGTGCATCTCAATAATGCGATTTGCGTGCTGTCGATTGGTGGCCTGGGCATCCTGTTCTGGATGGATGACGCGGTCAGCATAGGCGCGATTGCTGTTGCGCTTGGCCTGTCTTTGCGAATTGTTGGAATGTCGCAATGGGTGATGTGGGAAGTCTCGGCTCTGTTTGAAAATATCGGCGTTGTCTATGACGGCATGTCGATGCTGTCCAAGCACCGCACGATCGAGGATGCGAAAGGCGCCTCGGGCCTCCAGATCACGAACACCAATATCCGCTTTGACAATGTCTGCTTTCACTATGGCAAAGAGGCGGGCGTCATCGAAGCGCTCAATCTCGATGTCGCTGGCGGCGAGAAAATTGGTCTTGTCGGACGGTCAGGCGCCGGAAAATCGACATTGGTGAATTTGCTGTTGCGTTTCTATGACGTCGAAAGCGGCGACATTCAAATCGACGGCCAGTCCGTTCGCAGCGTGACGCAGGCCTCTTTGCGTCAGAATATTGGTATGGTGACCCAGGACACTTCCCTCCTGCATCGGTCGATCCGGGAGAACATTGCATATGGCGTCGCCAATGCGACGGACGCACAAATCTGGTCAGCCATTGAACGTGCAGATGCGGCTGACTTTATTCGCGATCTGGAAGATTTCGATGGCTGCAAAGGGCTGGATGCGCAAGTTGGTGAACGCGGTGTCAAATTGTCCGGCGGACAGCGTCAACGTATCGCGATCGCGCGAATTTTTCTCAAGGACGCGCCAATCCTGGTGCTCGACGAGGCGACCTCAGCGCTCGATTCCGAAGTTGAAGCAGCGATCCAGCAAAACCTTTTCGATCTGATGCAAGGTAAGACTGTCATCGCCATTGCGCACCGCCTGTCGACGATTGCTGCGATGGATCGGCTGATCGTGCTCGATAGAGGCGGGGTCTCGGAAATGGGAACGCATGCTGAATTGCTAGAGAATGAGGGCCTTTATGCGGATTTATGGGCGCGTCAGTCTGGCGGTTTTCTGACCGAATCTGAAGCGCAGTCAGCGGCTGAGTGAAACTCTCCGACTGACGGCGCGATGGCCATGCCAGCTTAAATTCTTAAGAGAACTGTTCCGAAAGTCCGGCAATTTCGATCAAAATGCCGGACTTCTTTAGCCGGATTTTCAGCACACTGTGATTATTTTACTTGCAAGATCAGCATCTTCATTTGGATGCGGGTCATCACAGGTCCCTCGGGACACTTGGTTGGGGGACCGAAACCGATGGATGCTGAAAGCCATTCAGAAAAGAACCAGGCGCGTATTCTGGTCCGGCTCAAAAATGCTGTACTCGGCGTGCGTGCCAGCATGCCGGAATTGCGCCGCCGTCGAATCAGTTTCCTGTTCCTCTTCTATATTGTGGCGACCAGTGTCTTACCGCTCTTGGTGACGTTTCCGGATGCCATCGCTCAGTATATTGATGTTTCAACCTGGTGGACGTTGATTTTTGGTGGCGCTTTGGCCTGTCTGGCCGGGTTGCGGATTTTCAAGCTCGAGAAACTGACAGGCAGCCTATTTTGCTTGTGGCTGGTCGCATCGATTGGTGCGTATCCGATTGTCCATGGCGATGTTCAGCATTTGCCTTTGCTGACTTTAGTCCTGATCCCGGTCGTAATGGGACTGATTGCAGGACCATCCGCCAGTGCGTTGGGCGCCACCTCCGTGCTCGCTGTTTACATCAGTTCGGCTGTCCGCGCGTTCGGGCTTGAAGGCGGGGATGCCCTGCAAGACTTTGCGCTGATCACATATTCTGGCCCCGTAACCCTGATGGCCTGCTTTGTGTTTGTCTATTTCGACAATTCCAATCAGATCCAGGCCAATGCGCTTGGCGAAGACAATGTCCGGATCAAAAAAGAAGCCCTGACAGATTCTCTGACCGATTGCGGCAATCGCCGGGACTTCCAACAGACGATTGATGACCTGATTTCAGACGCTGAGACGGGTGTCCGGCATGCTTTGGTCATTATCGATATGGACCGCTTCAAACAGATCAATGACACGTTTGGTCACGATGTCGGCGATCAGGTTCTGCAGACATTTGCTGATCGTCTCAAAACCATTGCTGGCGATCAGCATCAGGCGTTTCGCCTCGGCGGCGACGAGTTTGCCTTGATCTGCCAGGACGTGTCCGATGAGGAGGCGCTCAAGATCACCGGTGAGCAAATCGCGAGTTCGACTGATGCGCCTATTCTGACAGCGACCGGTGCTTTGGAATTTGACGTTTCGATCGGCATGGCCTTGTCTGATGATTCAGGCGCAAAACTCGATCGGCTCTATCAACAAGCGGATGCGGCAGCGTTCGCTGCGAAAGAGAGGTCTGGTTCGCATTTCGTGATCTTCGACGCCACGCTGGACGGCGCGACAACTCGCAAGTTCGAAGTCGAGCAATGCCTGAAAGCCGCCGTGCACCAAGGCGCCATCGATGTCGCTTTCCAGCCGCAAGTCGATCTGCGAAACGGCGCGATCGTCGCTTATGAAGCCCTGGCGCGGTGGAATGATCCGCTGCTTGGCAAAGTGTCGCCATGCGAGTTCGTGCCAATTGCTGAGCAAAGCACGCTGATACAAGTCCTGGACCGTCATGTCTTTGTCGCGGCCCTCCGCGGAGCAAGCGTCTGGCTGGCCCGCCATCAGCGCATTTCGGTCAATGTCTCTGCCCGGTCGCTGAATTCGAAGCAGTTTGTTGACTTCATCCTGATGCAGATTGCGCGCTGCAACCTGAAGCCGTCGCAAGTTGAAATCGAAATTACCGAAACTGCGTTGATCGAGAATTGGGAGAAAGCCAAGCTGATGGTCGAAATGCTCAGGAAGCACGGTGTGCGGATTGTGCTCGACGATTTTGGGGTTGGTTATTCGTCTTTGTCTTATCTGGTTGAATTCCCGGTACAGAAAATCAAGTTCGACCGTTCCTTCCTAGAACGCAGTAGTGAGCAGCCTACGGCTATGGTGATGCAGTCAATCACTGACCTGACCCACAAGATGAATGTTGAGCTGGTTGCAGAAGGCATCGAAACCAAGGAGCAATTGGCCTTGCTTCGAAAGATCGGCTGTTTCAAAGGCCAGGGATTCTTGCTCGGCAAACCGATTGCGCGAACCGAAATTCTGAAAAAATCACGTAAGGCCTCCGTCGCAGCCTGATCCTGCGTCGCGCCGCTGGTCCGGCACCTGGCAAAATGCCGCAATCCCTGTCACTGTTCGCCGGCAGGGTGATTGAAAGTGCGCGCAGATTATAGACGTTACGCTCTCAGGATGGTTATGTATGCCAACTGAGGGGAAATTTGAGTGTCTGACCATGCGCAGAATACGCAGGACGGGCGTGTAGAAAGCACGCGTCGATATGTAAGAAAAATACCTGGCGCGGGTCTGGCATTCTTGCCTTATGGCCTGATCCCGGCGGCGGGCCTGTTTCTTGTCACGCTATTCGCTTTGGTTCCATTCGCCTCGCTAACGATTGAAGACGAGACAGAACAAGCGGCCACGTTTTCCTTGCGCGATGCAGGCGAAGGCTGGGCGACGGCTACCGCATCTGGGCAATGGGTGACCTTGAGTGGAGAAGCACCAAGTTCAGAACGGGCCGCGAAGGCTGTCACGCTTGTGCGCAACGCGCGCGCACCCGCATTCTTCAGCACGGCACGGCCGGTGACGCGGATAATCGACCGAACGAGAATTGCGGCCGCTATTATGGCTGCCCCTGAATCGGATGAGACCACGCCGCCAACCCCCGCCCTAAACTCAGCGGAAGAGCCAGCGGAAATAGAAGTCGAGACCGCGAGCCTAGATGTCGTTGCCTGCGAGCAATCCATTGCGGCTTTGCTCGTCGATTCCAAAATCGAATTCGCCACGGGCAGCGCGCAGATTACGCCGCAGAGCGCTCCGCTGCTCGATCAGCTCGGCCAGGCTGTAGAGGCCTGCAATGTCGATATCACCGTCGAAGGGCATACTGACTCAACTGGCTCAGCCTCGCTCAATGATGGGCTCAGTCTGTCGCGCGCAAATGCCGTTCGGGATGCCTTGATTGTCAGAGGCATCCCGGCCGCGCGTATCGTTGCTGAAGGGTACGGAGCGTCGCGCCCCGTGGCGAGTAATGAGACGCAGGACGGCCGCAATCAGAACAGACGAATAGAATTTAGAGTAAGGACGCCAGAAACCCCGTAAAAGCTGAGGGAAAGGCGTCCCATGGAAGGTGGGAACATGTGGTATCTTTGGCTCCAAATATTGGCCTTGCTCGCTCTGGCGGCGGTCTGCGGCGCGGGCTTGGCCTATTGGTGGCTTCATGGGCGCTATGAGGATGTCACGGAGTCATATTCGAAACTGATATCCGGCGACGATTCAAAGCCGGATCTCATGACGCGTACAGATCTCGAGGGCCGCTTGAACAGGCTCTCTGTCAAGCTCGACCGTCTGGAAAACACCGATCTGTCGCCGTTGGAAAATCAATTGCTCAGCCTGGCCAATGATATGCCGAGTTCGGAGCCAGAGCTCTCACCGATCCTGAAGGAGATTGATGCGCTGGCCTCGGATGTCCGTCAATCGGATCGCTATTCGCAGGGCATTGATGAGCGTCTTTCCGCGATTGAAGCCATCGCCCATAAGTCGGCCAGCGACCAGGATCGACTGGATGCGCTCTATGACCGGTTGCAGACAGTTGAAAGCGAACTGTCGGGAAGTTTCCAGACCGCGATTGATGGTCTCCGGACGACGATTGAACAGACCGAACCGGTAGATCTCTCTTCGATCAATACTCACTTATCAAAACTCCAGGCGCATATTGAACCGCTATCCTCGATGCCGCCGCAAATCGCGACTCTGTCCAAGCAGGCAAGCACTTTGGCTGAAACTCAAGAAACGTCGGTGAAAGCCGAAATCGCCAGAGTCGAGCAGCGTCTGGCGGGGCTTTCTGATGGGGTCTGGCAGCCAATTCAAAAAGACCTTCAGGCACTGGCGACGAAAACGCCGTCTTCGGACAGCCTGACCCGGCAGCTTGAGGATCGCCTTCGGGCCATAGAAGAACAGATTGTCCGCAGCCAGAACGGGCTTCGTCCAATCAATGATAAGCTCGACGAAATGGGTCCGAATGCTGCGTCGATTGCCAATAATCACCGCGCTTTGGCGGGCATGGACCAAAAATTGCTCGGGTTTGAATCCTCGATCACCGGAATCAAACAACGCATGGATCAAATCGGAGCGATCCTGGCGGCGCTGGATCAGCGCGTCGATCCGACGGCAATAGAAACCCGGCTCGACCAGACCGCGCTGGAGTTGTCTGCGCTGCGTAAGAGCATGCCTGGCGAAACCAGTCTCGAACCGCTCGAGCAGAGTGTGACACGCCTCCAGCAAATGGTCTTCAATCTACGAGAACGGGATCTATCGACGCTAAATGCTGCTGTGCGATCGATGGAGAGCCGCGTCGATTTTGCCGGTGTCGAGAACCGCCTGACATCGATTGAATATGGCCTTGCCGCGACCCACCACATGCTGCGGTCGCGTCTTGAGCAAAACACTGAAATCCCGCCCGTGCCTCAACGTGCGCCCTTCCATGAGCCGCCGCAGGACAGTGCCTTTGCCTCGCAAATGCCGATCGCGACGCCGCCTGCACCCCTCGATCCAGTCAACATGATCCGCGCAGAAGACGAGAGCAGCAATCTATTGCTCGAGCCTGGGTTCGGGCCAGCGGACAACCTCGAGAAAATTCGCGGCATCGGGCCGATGCTAAGGCAACTCCTAAACGATACCGGCATATTCTATTATTGGCAGATAGGTGAATGGACAGAAGAAGACGTTGCCGCTGTGGATGCATTGCTGCCAGGCTATCAAGGGCGCATCACCCGCGATCGATGGGTCGAACAGGCGCAAGAATTATCTAATCTGTCCGGGTCGGCGCAACGGCCTCAACCCTTCGGCAAAGAGACCTGAGCTGGGTCTATTGTGATCGCTTATCGCCGGCGTGAGCCGAGGATGCCGCGCAGAACATAGTCCGTCACCCGGCGTGCAATCGTGCGTGTTGCCGTGTTTACGGCGCGCTCCGTGGTGGTCATTCGGGTCGAACGGCGCCGGGTTGTGGTCTTTTTCTTTTCACGCGCTTTTTTCTTGGCCAGTTCGCGCTCGGCTTTTATTTCCTCCTCAGCGAGTTTTTCAGCCGCTTTCGCAGCATCCTCTTCGCGCTTGAGCAGGATTTCGTAAGCCGACTCGCGGTCTATCGCTTCATCGTAGAGGCCCGCGACGGGGCTCTTAGCGATTTCAGCTTTGCGTTCTTCGTCGGTGGCCGGACCGAGACGCGAACTTGGCGGACGGATCAATGTGCGCTGGACAATGCCGGGAGCACCTTTCTCGTCTAGCGTGGAGACCAGAGCTTCGCCGACGCCGAGATCTGTAATCACTTCTTCTGCATCAAAGGCTGGGTTTTCCCGGAACGACTGGGCGGCGGCTTTGACGCCTTTGCGTTCGGCGGGCGTATAGGCCCGCAAAGCGTGCTGGATCCGGTTGCCGAGCTGGGCCAGGACGCTGTCCGGCAAGTCGCGCGGATTCTGCGTCACGAAGAACACGCCGATACCTTTTGAGCGGATCAGGCGCACCACTTGTTCAATCTTCTCAAGCAGCGCGCGCGGAGAGTCGTTGAACAGCAAGTGCGCCTCATCGAAGAAGAACACCATTTTCGGTTTGTCGGGATCGCCGACTTCCGGAAGGTCTTCGAACAGCTGTGACAAAAGCCAAAGCAGGAACGTGGAATAAAGCCGCGGGCTATTGATTAGTTGCGTCGAGTCGAGAACATTGACGACGCCGCGGCCATCGCGCGTCGTGCGCATGAAGTCCTTCAAGTTGAGTGCGGGCTCACCAAAAAACTGCTCCGCCCCTTCGCGTTCCAGCACCAGCAAGCGGCGCTGAATGGCGCCCAGGCTGGCCGACGCGATATTGCCATATTCACGGCTGATCGCGGTCCGGACTTCCTTGTCACCCATATGATTGAGCAGTTTGCGCAAATCCTTGAGATCAAGCAGCAGCATGCCTTCATCATCGGCATATTCGAAGGCGACCGTCAGCACCCCTTCCTGGGTTTCGGATAAGTCCATCAGGCGCGACAGTAGCAGCGGCCCCATATCCGAAATCGTTGTGCGGACTGGGTGTCCCTTTTCGCCAAACACATCCCAGAAGACGGTCGGCGTGGCACCATAATCATAGTCTTCAAAGCCGATTCTCTCGGCTCGTGAGATCAGTTTAGGGTGCAATTTGTGGTCTGGGCTGCCCGACACACATATCCCTGAAAGATCGCCTTTCACATCAGCGCAAAATACCGGCACACCTTCATTCGCGAAACCTTCGGCGAGAATTTGCAGCGTGACGGTTTTCCCGGTGCCGGTTGCTCCAGCAACAATGCCGTGCCGGTTGGCGCGATTCAGAAGCAGCGATTGGGCGTCATTTGGCGTGCCCTCGCCATCCATATCTGCGCCGCCGATGAAGATCCTGTCGCCCATACCAAGCTCCCTTTTGTCACCGGCGCAACCTACTGCGTTCGCAGGCCGGAGCAAGCAATGAGGGCATATGGAACAGTGTCACGCTGCTTTGACCATCCGCCGCGCTGCCCTGGGATGCAGCATTAGAAGTTTTCGCCGATACCAGAGCGTGCGAGCGGCGACTTAGATCGGGTCGCAGCGACGGAGAGGTGGACATCACACGTTAAAGCAGGGTGTAGTTTAAGCCTGAGAAAGACGCCGTGATGAATTCGAAACTTAGCCTGACTGTCGTGATTGCAGGTCTTCTGTCGACCAATGTCCAAGCCCGCGGTCAAGAAGACACATTGTTGATTCAGGATGCGATTATCGTCGAGGGCAATCGCTCAAATCCGATGCTCGCAAATGTTGAACCTGAAATTACGCTCGATGTTGCGGAAATCAGATCATACGGGGCAGAAAGCCTGCAAGACCTATTGACGGATTTGTCGGCGCTGACGGAATCATCGCGCGGCGGCACGCCAGCAATCCTGCTCAATGGGCGCCGTGTTTCAGGCCTTAGAGAGATCCGCAACTATCCGCCGGAAGCGCTGGCAAGTGTCGAAATTCTGCCCGAAACAGTGGCGCTCAAATTTGGGTTTCGCGCGGATCAGAAAGTCATCAATTTCATTTTGCGGGAACGGTTCCATGCCCTCACAGCGTCGACGCGTTTGGGCGGACCAACAGAAGGGGGGCAGGCTCTGGGCGAGGGGAGGCTGTCCAATCTGCGGATCCGAAATGACTCGCGCTGGAATATTGATCTCGAAGTCGAGCATCAGGACGCGCTGTTTGAGTCGGACCGCGATATTATTCGCCTGGATGGCGATCTGGGCGCTGACCGGACCTTGCAGCCTGAACAGAACACCGCCGGATTGACGGGCAGCTATAGTCACTTTCTGCCGAGCGATATCAGCGCAACCTATACGCTTGGGTTTGATGCCAGCGAACAGCGTACGTCCATCGCGCAAAGCGGAGCCAGCGATACACTAGACCGGGATACAGACAGCTGGGGCGTCGATGCCAGCTTTGTCCTGAACAAGACATATGATGACTGGAACTGGTCCGTGAATGGTCGCTTGGCAAGCGATCATACGGAAAGCACCACGCAGCCTGATCTGCTAAGCGGATTGGCGGACCGCTCTGACGCCACGAGTGATGAGGCGAGCCTTGAAGCGGTTGGCTTTTTCAAACTTGCAGCCTTGCCAGCGGGCGACCTGGTCACAACTCTGAAAGCCGGTGCGGAAACCGAAGACTTGTCGACAGAGTCAGAGCGCGATGGCGGCCTGACCCGGACCAATCTTTCCAGAGACAGTGTCAATGCGCAGATCAATCTGGACGCGCCGTTGCTCGATCGGGATATGACCAATAACCCGCTTGGATTTGTGTCATTGAATGCGAATGCGCGGGTTGATGATGTCTCTGATGTCGGTGGGCTGTCAACGTATGGCATGGGCCTGAACTGGCATCCGATTGAGTCCGTTCAAATTATCGCCTCTGGCTCGCGATCCGAAGATGCCCCGTCGCTTGCGGCGCTGGGCGACCCGATTTCGTCAATCGACAATGCCCGGATCTTCGATTTTGCCACAGGCCAGACAGTCGATGGTGTTGAGCTGATCAGTGGAGGAAACCCAAGTTTGAGGCCAGAGACACGCGACATCCGCGATTTGAATCTGTCCTGGGATCCGTTCAAGGACCATGAGGTGAGCCTAAATCTGACGTATACAGAAATCGATATTGAAAACGCCATTCTCGATTTTCCAGGGGTGACGCCGCAGATTGAATTGGCGTTTCCAGACCGAATATTTCGCGATAGCGATGATCAGCTGACTCTGGTCGATGCCCGCTCCATCAATATCGCCGAATCGAACCGGCGCGAGTTACGCTACGGCTTCAACTGGTCGATACAATTGCCGCGACCGGAACGCCCCGATCTCGACCCGGAAGAACGAGCTCAATTGCGGGAGATCATTTTTCAGCGACTCGATGAAGAAGATCGCGCGCGGATTGAGCAGCGGATTGCTGAGCGCGAAGCGCGCCGCGCGGCAGGCGGCGAGCGTCCGCCCCGGAACGCCAGAGGCAACCGCGGGCGCGGTCCGGGTGGTCCTGGCGGGCGTGGGGGCCCTCGCGGATCGGGCAGGGTGTTTGCCTCGCTCAATCACACTTTGGTGCTGGAAGATTCTTTGTTGATTGCAACAGGCGGTCAGCGCCTCGATTTGCTAGGCGGTGACGAGATTAGCGATCAGGGCGGAACCGCAAAACATCAGGTCACTGGGCAAGTCGGCGCCTCTCAAGGAGCGCTTGGCGGATTTCTGCGCGTACGCTGGCAAAGCGAGACCGAGTTTGATGATGGCGCCGGCGGCGCGCTGCAATTCGACGACCTTACCACCACCAATATCCGTCTTCAGTATAATTTCGGCAACAACCCGAAATTGCTCCTGAAATACCCTTATCTGGACAGCACTCGGGTCTCGTTGAGTGTCGACAATCTGTTCGACCAGAAGCAACGCGTGACCAACACGACCGGTCTCGTGCCAATAAACTACCAGGCCGATCTGCTCGATCCGCGCGGTCGCAGCGTGATGATCAGATTTCGTAAATTGTTCTACTAGGTCGCGCGCTAAAAAAAATTCGCGCTAAACGAGCCCGAAAATCTGGTTTCCGGTTTTGCGGATGGCTGGAATTCGGGCGTCCTGGTCTGATGAAAGCAACATCTGTCCGCCGACAATTGCTGCGTATTGCACGAAGGCAAAAGACGCTGGATCTTCGACGCCTGGCTGAAGCAGGGCAATCATGCCCGCTAATCCCTGAATGCGCAGCTCGTCGACTTGCGACAACAGCTTTGCGACAAGCGGCTCCTGCGCTGCGAGGATACGAAGTTGGCGTTCAAAGGCACCGTCCCATTCCATAGAGACCCCGCGCATGATTTTACGCTTGCCTTCCGCGCTGTCCTCATTTTGCAGGCGCGTCGCCAGGGATGCCAGAGAGGCTGACTGCCATGCCTCGATCATCGCCATGAGAAACGCGTCTCGGGATTTAAAATGGTGGTAGAAACTCCCCCGAGTCTTGCCGGCGGCTTCGGTCAGTCTTTCCAGCGTCAGAGCCTCGGGGCCTTCGGATTTGAGCAAGGCCTGACCCAGCTCTAGCCAATGCGTTTTGCTAAACCTCGCCATTCTGAATTGACTCCATACCATATGGTATGGTTTGTAGCATGAAACTGTATCAGAGGTCCATATGGCTCCGTCTCCGAATCCAGGTTCGTTCATTCCGCCTGCGCCTTATCCCGGGTCTAAGGATCTCGGGATTCTGAAAAAACTGCGTCGGAACATCACCTCCCAAATCGGCAGCCTGCCGGAAGCGGTCTATTCGTCCGAGGCATGGAAACCGCCGCTTCCCGGGATGCCGCTTTTTGTCATGGCGCCTGAGCTGGTAAAGGCAGTGTTGCTGGATCAGGCTGACCAGTTCCCGCATGGCGCCTTGTTCGAACGGATCATGCGCCCGGCTTGGGGCGAAGGCTTACTCTTGGCGCAAGGCGATGATTGGAAAGTGCAACGGCGGGCGGCTGCGCAGGCCTTTCGCGCCGGGGGTATGGCGGCGCTGGCACCGATCTTCATTGCTGAAACGGAAGCCCTGATTTCAGAATGGGCTGATGCCGGCTTCGGTGCGATCGATCTGCATGCGCAAATGAAGCGCCTGACTTTCAATATTATAGTTGAAACCATGCTCTCCGGCGCGGCACAAATTGATCGCGATGCATTTCGGGAAAAGGTGCAGACCTTTTTTGACGATATCTCGAAATTGCGCATGAGCTATGTTTTTCGCGGCGATGCCTATCACGCGGATCGACCGTCCGCGCCGTCTCAGTATCGCACAGCTTTGATCGCTCATATGTCAGACCTGGTCCAGCATCGCCGCGCTGCGCCGCCGCGGGGTGACTTGATTGACCTGCTCCTGGTGGCGGAAGATCCGGAGGGCAAGGTCCCGCTGAGTGACAAACAAATCGCCGACAATCTTCTTGGCTTCATTCTGGCGGGGTATGAGACAACGGCAGCGGCCCTGACCTGGACGCTGTATTTAATCTCGGCCCATGCCGAAACCGATGCGCGATTGTTTGATGAGTGTTGCAGCGCCGACCTCAAGGATGCGCAGAGCCTTGCCTTCACCCAGCAAGTTGTTTCAGAGGCCTTGCGTCTCTATCCGCCTGCTTTCATGCTGACCCGGATTGCCGGTCAGGATACACAGCTTGGCGCGCACCGCGTAAAACGTGGCCAGAGGGTCAATATTCCGATCTGGGCGATCCATCGCAACGCCGAATACTGGCCGGATCCGCACGTCTTTAACCCGGATCGATTCTCTGCTGAACACCCTGATCCGGCACGCTATACCTATATGCCATTCGGCGCTGGGCCTCGGATCTGTATCGGTGCCGCCTTCGCGCTGACTGAAATGCGCTGCATCCTGGCGACGCTATTGCCGAGGGTGAAAATCACGCCGCCAAAGCGGGAAACGGTCTGGCCCAAAACCGACCTGGCGCTCGTGCCGCATAAAAAGATGAGCGTCGAAATTTCGCCGCGCGGATGATCAGGCCGTCGGCGCGGCCGCTCCAGATGCTGGTTTATATTGTTCGGAATTGCTCTCAAACTTGGCGCGGCCATAGCCTTTGAGCAAGCGCGTCAGCTTCTTGATCAGGTGTCGATCCGCGATATCCGAGAGCCCCGGCGTATTCAGCGCGAAGCGATAGGCATAGAGCCGCCCAAACATGACCAGCGCTGTGAGTGAGCCAATGATCTTGTCGCCAGTTGTAATCTCGACGCCCATCTTCTTGGCGACTGAATAGTCCCCGCCGCAATGGTTCTTAACCAGCAGCAGTTTCGACAGGCTGAGTTCCATGCGCTTGCGCAACGGCCCGCGCAGGAGGTTTTCATTGGCGACTTCGGCATTCACTGTCGAGCGAACAAGCTCGCCGCACGTGTCATCATCCCAGGCCTTTCGCAGCGTTGCCTGACGCGTCAGCATCAGGTCGACAATTTCCTGAGGATCGTCCGCTAGCAAATCGGCGGGCAGGCCGAGCAGGAAACAGCGAAACCGCGCCAGCTCAACTTTTGCGCGTTCGTCCGCATTAAACTCGGTGCGACCTTTCTTGAGCAGCTTTGCCGAAACAAAGAACATGCCGACCATGCCTGCGGGCATTTGATCAACTTGCGGAATGGGCGTGCCATAGACACCGACATCCCAGCGATTGGTGCGCATGATATTGAAGCGCACCATGGAATGCATCAATCGCACTTTCGCGGCTGCTTTGAAGCCCGCACCATGTCGTTCCAGCGCCCCCGGCATGACGGTGGTGGTAAAGAAGTTGGCGGTTTCCTTGACGCGGCCTGCGGAGGATGAGTTGGACAGTGTTCCCGTCATCGCCATGGGCAGAGCGGCATAAGCATTCATGAAAGTCGCCAAGAAAGTTCCGCGAATGGCGTAAGGGACGAAATTGGCGAATTCATTGCGCTCCATTCGGGCGCCTTTTTCGACCAGCTCCATATTCAGCCAAGCGGGTGTGTTCTCCATTGACTCAATCATCTGCACGAGCTCGGGGGGTGGGCCTTCGACAGCGTCCAATCCATGATCGCAGGCGGTCTCAAGCATGCTGACCAGATTGCGAAAGCCGTATTCGGGGATCAGTGCGGCATACGCATCGGCCACGACATCGCCCATCATCGTATATTTGCGGATCTTTTCCATGCGGGTCTGATTCTGCAGCAGATCGGTGCGCACTTTGGGGTCCATGCCTTCAAGCTCTGAGACGTCTTCCGGAGCGCCAGCATAGCGTTCAGGGGTGATTGAGAAGTCGACATTCCCGTATATCGAAGGCACGTCGGTCTTCTGGCTGATCATTTGATTTGGTGGAGTATACATGTCGGCGCCCTCGCTATCCTGAGTAACCGATAGCAATATTCCGTTGCCGGGTCGAGAAAATCCAATTTCCCAGGGTCGCGGTGCTGGATCGCTCTGTGGTTTAGCGCTAATGCCGCGCAATGAGATTACCGCCGCGCCCTGACTTAATCTGGAAAGATGATGGTACACCTGTCGATCCAAGCGTCGATGATGTCTATTACTCCGTCGCCGATGGACTGGCGGAGAGCCGTGCCGTGTTTCTCGCTGGATGCGGATTGCCGCAAGCCTGGCGCGCACGTGCGCAGTTTACGATTGCCGAGCTGGGCTTTGGAACCGGCCTCAATTTCCTCGCAGCCTGGCAAATGTGGCGCGATCATCAGCCCGAAACCGGTTGGCTCAATTTTGTCAGCTTTGAAGGCTTCCCGCTGGATCGCGAAGATGTCGAACGGGCTCTACGTCCGTGGCCGGAATTACGTGAGCTTGCAGACAAGCTTTGCGAAAGATGGCCAGCACGCGCCAAAGGGGTTCGACAAATCGTCTGGCCAGAGGACCGCGTGACACTGACACTGCATGTTGGATTGATCGACGAGACATTACCGCAAGCTGTGTTTACCACAAATGCATGGTTTCTTGACGGGTTCAGCCCAGCCAAGAACCAGGCCATGTGGGATGAAACGCTCTGGCCTCTGATCGCAGAGCGTTCTGCCCCTGGAGCACGCGCTGCGACGTTTACGGTCGCTGGCACGGTCCGACGCGGCCTTTCCGAGGCGGGCTTTCAAGTCGAAAAGAAACCGGGTCACGGGCGAAAGCGCGAACGCCTGGAGGCGGTCTATGAAGGCGACATCGATACGGAACAATCCAAACCACTCAATCCCCCGCGCGTGGCAATTGTGGGGGCTGGAATTGCCGGCGCCTGTCTGGCGGTATCGTTGCAGCAGCGCGGCGCCGCTGTCAGCGTATTTGAAGCTGCGCCTGGACCTGCCCAAGGGGCGAGCGGCAACCCGCTGGCGCTTGTCATGCCAAGACTGGATGCGGGCGACACGGTTCAGGCGCGGCTATTAATTGATGCTTATCTCAACGCTCAGTCGTTTTACGCGGGACGGCCAGGAGTCAGCCAAGCGGAAACCGTGCACCGCCCGCGTGATGACGCCGAAGCTGTGCGGTTTGGCAAAGTCCTGGCGGATCCACCGCTCGGTTTGGAGCAATTGGAAGCGCTGCAAGGCGGTGGCCTTCTGCATAAAGGCAGCCTGGTGATTGAGCCTGCCAAGCTGCTGCCCGCGTTGCTCGAGGAGATTGACGTGCGCTGGGCAGAGACCGCAGATATCGACCCTGAGACGCGCACGATAAATGACGAGCCTTTTGAGCATATCGTGCTCGCGAGTGGTTGGCGCCTGCGACAGGATTCTCCGGACCTCAATCTGAATGCTCGCTTGGGTCAAGTCGACTGGGTCGCATCTGACATTGACGCGCCTGCAAGCGCCATCGCAGCCGGACCGTATGCCGTCGCCGTCGGGACCACACGTCTCTGGGGGGCAACGTTCGAGGACCATCCAGGTGGCCCGCCGCGAACCAGTGAGACAGCGAGCGACGAGAACCACCAAGCGCTGCGGGCGCTTGCGCCCTATTGGTGGCCGCAGATCAAACAGCATTCAATCCTATCGCGGGCGGGGGTACGGGCAACGACGCCGGATCGTCTACCTTTGATTGGGCCGTGGCCAGACATGGCGGCGATGCGTGCGGATAGAAATGCCCTCGAACGCGCGGCTTGGCGTACCGCCCCCGACGCCTATGGCCTACCTGGTTTACACATCGCCGGCGGGTTCGGATCGCGCGGCTTTACTTGGGGGCCCTGGGCGGCGGCAATTCTCACAGCGCGGATCTTCAATGACCCGCGACCTGCCAGATATGAAGCGATGCGGGCGATTGTCCCGAATCGGCAAATTCTGCGCGCAATGAAGCGAAACTCGCACGCCTAGCCGGTGTTTCGGTTGGAATATTTCACCAAGAAATAGCGCGAAAGAAGAATTTTTCGCCTTGTCGGGGATTTTGCTGGCGTTGACAGCGCTGACTATCAGTTTTGACAGCGTTTACCTCCGGCTAAGGGGTGGCATTGGCCAAATGCTTGCAGTTGTATCGCCACCTTCGGTGGTTAGACCAATTTTCCACCGACCAAATCTTACGTGCGCGCAGAAGCTCAGGGGAAGAAAAACGTGTCTCAGCAGAATGTAGAGTTGGCAGATCTCGGTATCGAGGCTGGCGAAGTTCGAAAGAACTGGAGTGCGGAACGCTTGTACGAACAAGCGGTTCGAAGCGGTGAAGGCGAAGTTGCCAAGGGTGGGGCCTTGCTCGTCAAAACCGGCAAACACACAGGGCGATCGGCCAAAGACAAGTTCACAGTGCGCGACGAAAGCACTGAAAACACTGTCTGGTGGGACAATAATGCGTCCATCACGCCAGCTCAGTTTGACGCGCTATATGACGATTTCCAGGCGCACCTTGCGGGCAAGACGCTGTACACCCAGCAGCTCTTCGGCGGCGCAGATCTCGATCACCGCGCCCCGGTTCGGATTGTCAACGAGTTTGCCTGGCACAGTCTGTTCATTCGACACCTGCTGCGCATTCCAACAGCTGCCGAGTACGAAACTTTCGCTCATGACTTCACCATCATAAATAGCCCAAGCTTTCGCGCCGATCCGGCCAAGCATGGTACAGTGTCTGACACTGTCATCGCTGTGAACTTTGCCAAGAAAATCGTCCTGATTGGCGGCACCAGCTATGCTGGTGAAACCAAGAAGTCAGTGTTCACGATCCTCAATTATATTCTGCCAACCAAAGGCGTCATGCCGATGCATTGCTCGGTCAATGATGGTGGCAATGATGATGCGGCCATCTTCTTTGGCCTGTCCGGTACCGGTAAGACGACGCTTTCAGCCGATGCAAGCCGTACCCTGATCGGCGATGATGAGCATGGCTGGTCCGAAAATGGCCTCTTCAACTTTGAAGGCGGCTGCTATGCCAAGATGATCAATCTCTCACCCGAGAATGAACCAGAGATCTTCGCAACGACCAGCATGTGGGGCACAGTCCTGGAAAATGTCGTGATGGACCCCGAGACCCGTGAGCTCGACTTTTTCGACAACACGCTGGCTGAGAATTCGCGCGGCGCTTACCCGATCTCTGCGATTGAGAATGCCTCGCTGAGCGGTCGTTGCGGTCAGCCCAAGAACCTGATCATGCTGACCTGCGATGCCTTTGGCGTTATGCCGCCAATCGCCAAGCTGACGCCAGCACAGGCGATGTATCACTTCCTGTCAGGCTATACGGCGAAAGTCGCTGGCACAGAAAAGGGTGTCACCGAACCTACAGCGACGTTCTCAACATGCTTTGGCGGGCCATTCATGCCGCGCCATCCAAGCGAGTATGGTAAGCTGCTCGGCGAGCTCATCGCCAAGTATAATGTCAATTGCTGGCTGGTTTCGACAGGTTGGACTGGCGGCGCACACGGCGCAGGCCATCGTATGCCGATCAAAGCCACACGTGCGCTGCTCAATGCCGCGCTCGACGGGTCGCTCAACCAGGCTGACTTCCGCAAGGATGAGACCTTTGGCTTCATGGTGCCAACTGCGCTGGACGGCGTCGACAGCACCATCCTCAATCCGCGCGATACATGGACGGATGGCGGTGCGTATGATGCACAGGCTGAAAAGCTGGCCAAGATGTTTATCGACAATTTCAAGATCTATGAAGCGCATGTCGATGCTGACGTGAAAGCGGCAGGACCACGCCTTCGCGTCCCTGCCTAAGCGCAATTGTCAGAGATAGTGAAAAAGCCCGCGGCTCAGGTCGCGGGCTTTTTTGGGCTTAGTCGCAGGCGATCCGCGTCGCCCTAAGTTTGTATTGCGGCACCCAGTCGCCAGCATCATCCTGGACATAACTGACGCGGTACCAGTGATCGTCGTCTTCAACAGTGAAGTCGGCCAGCAAATCGATCTCCGTCGGCTAGACTTGCGACATGGTCAGCTTGCCATCCTTCATAGCCGCCCGCAGATCCTGCACGCGCTTTGTGCGCGTCGCGACCCACATCATTTTCCATTCTTCCGCTTCAGCGTCATACATGCGGACATTAACGCCGCGCGGGGCGTCGGGTTGCAGGCCCGGGTCAGGATCATACCACTCATCGGTGATCATCATGCCGCCCATACTGTACCAGCCATTCCAGCGGGCGCGTGGGCCTGGCCGCGGAGGTGACCATCCTGCCGGGGTCATGATGTGACTGGTGATTTCAAAATCGCCGATCAGGAAGCTGAACTGCGCCAGCTCGGCTGGGGCTTGTGGATGCGGGCTGCCATAATCGCAGCGCGGCGCCATTGGCGCGGCTGCTGCAGGATCCGGCTGCGCCAGAGTTTCCGTCGTACACGCGGCTGCAAACAGCCCGGCAATGGCAATAATTGAGCCAATTGATTTGCGCATCTTTTCCGCCCTCCTGATCTTTCAGGATAGCCTATGCGGGAGAGGCTTAAGCCTCAAGTGAATCGTTTTTTGATTTTCTACGACGCAAATAGCTCATACATAAAGCGGCAAGGGAAATGGCAATTGCTGCGAAGAACAGGACCAGCTTTGCGGGCGTGAGATAGGCCTTTAACCAGACCAGATCGCTATTGCCAGTCAGCGCCATGACTTGCACAAACCCTTCCGCCAAATCAGTCGGAATGACGGCTATGGCTGGCAACGCGAATACGGGTTGGAACGCGCGCCACGCGAGACCGGCAAATAGCGCGCCATAGGTTAGCGGATAGGCGACATCCAAGGTCGCTGTTGTCCAGGCGTGTACGGTTTTCTGAAGCGCGCTCATCTCGGCGATGTGGTGGCGTACTTTCTCGGGATCGCTGATTTCATCAATTACCTGAAAGTCCCAAACCGCCATGATCACAGCGAAGCCAATGGTCTGCAGAATGAACAGCGTGAACAGAATCCAGAGCGTAAGCGGTTTGGTCAGAATATTTGTCATCGTTTGAGTTTCGCACATACTGGAGTGAGGGAGAACCGCTATTTTGGCCAGCCCGTTGCAATCCTGATCACAGTTTGAAGACCCGGCGGGCGTTACCGGATAGGAATGCGTTTTCTTGCGCTTCCGTGAGCTCTAAGCTGCTAAGCTTGTTCAAGCACTGGCTAGGCGAGATCATCGGCCAATTGGTGCCAAACATCACTCGATCTGAGCCGATGCCTTTCATGAATTCCACGAAGTCTCTGGGCAACCGGTGCAAGGCATAGGCTGAGGTGTCGACATAGAAATTCGGAAACTTGATCGTCAAAGAGATCAGTTCATTGATCCAGGGAAACCCAACATGGCCGCCAATGACAACCAGGTCCGGAAAATCCAGAAGGACATCTTCCAGGTATGGAATGGGGCGGCCAGTTTCTGACCGCAACAATGGACCAGTATGTCCGATCTGGGTGCAGAATGGAACGCCAGCATCAACGCACGCGGCATAGATCGGGTAGTATCGTCGGTCATTTGGCGGCAAATCCCAGAGCCAAGGCACCACGCGGACACCGACAAATCGTTCGCCATCCACCCAGCGGCGAATGTCTCTCACGGCTTGCATCGGATCCGTAAGATCAACTGAGGCCAATCCACGAAAGCGGTCTGGCGCCGAGTTGATTTGGGCGTCGACTTCTTCATTGCTGATCAACCAGCCCTGTGGTCCGCACCATGCTGAGAGCAGACTGATTTCCACACCAGCATCATCCATCGCTTTGAGCGTCATCTCTGTCGTGGGAACCAGCGGTTTTTCCTCCTGCCCGGTCCATCGCAGCAGGGTGGCGAGCCATGGTGACGCCGCCATGCGCTCTGTTGTCATTTGAGCCCAGACGTCTATCGCTGCCATGAGAAAGATCCTTGTTTCAATATACTTCACTAGTGTAGTATATTGTGGCAATGGGCGTCAAGACTGGAAGTGAGAGATGTCTGCATCGAAAAACCGGATCTATTTTTTACTGCAACGCGCAGCGCACCGCCTGAAAACCGAAGCGGATGGTCAGCTTGTCGAAACGTGCGGTCTGACAACAGCGCAAGCCGCAGTAATGACGATCGTCGCTGAGGATGGTCCGGTTACGCAGAAGCATATCGCGTTGACGCTGTCACAAAGAGAAAGCGCGATCACGGCGATGGCGTCGCGGCTGGTCAAAGCCGGGTTCATTACCAAAACCAAGTCGACAACGGATTCCAGGGCGTTCGGTCTTTCGATTACCGAGTCCGGCGAAACCGCCTTATCGGCGACTCGAAAAGCGTTTGGTGAGATCAACGCAAAACTTGATGCAGACATCAGTTCAGTAGAAATGGACACGCTAGCCAGTCAGCTGCAGAAAATCCTCAACGCATTTGAAAAATAGCCTGTCGAGGCCGAATTATGGGCCTATGCACCCGCACTCGGCCGCGCAGAAACGGCGTCATGCCAACGTTTCAAATGCGTCAGCGTCTCATCATAGGGGACACCGACCAGCCCATTGGCGAAGTCGAGGCTGGCCAATAAGACGGCATCGACGACGCTATATTCATCGCCGGCGACAAACGCGTTGTCGGCCAGCTGCGTGTCCAGCAGTCGATAGCCAATCTGGGTCCGCTTGCGGTTTTGCTCAGCAGCTTCCGGGATTTGCTTCACCAGTCGTGCCGTTAGCGGATGCCCATGGATCCAGACCATTCCAACCGGGACCATGAAATTCAGCTCAACGCGGCGAAGCCACATTTCAATCTGAGCTTTCTCAACCGGGGTGCGCCCGAACAAAGGTGGCTGGGGATGAACTTCTTCAAAATAGCGACAGATCGCAACGGATTCCGAGATACAGGTGCCGTCGTCCATTTCGAGCACGGGAATGCTGCCAATCGGGTTCTTTGCCAGGAATTCCGGGGCTTTCTGTTCGCGCTTCATGATATCGACATGAACCAGCGGGACTTCAATCCCTTTTTCGGCCAGGAAGATCCTGACCCGGCGCGGATTGGGTCCGGTTTTGAAATCATAGAGTTTCATGTTGGCCTATGCCTCCAGCATAATGACACTGCCATTGCGGCCATAGTCGGGTTCGCCGCGATGGTTGCGGCGTCGATTGGAAAAATAGTCGTGTTCCATGGCGCATGTATCATGTCCGATACTGTCGACGGCGCTGACGCCTTCACGCAAAAGCACAGTCTGTACATAGCCTGTCAGGTCAAAATGCAGGCGATCCTCTCGCCCGGCCTTGAACAGGCGATCGGTCCATTCATGAGTGCCGACGAACGTATCGCGAAATTCAGGGCCGACCTCATAGCTGTCCTGTTGGATCGCAGGGCCAATGGCTGCGGTAATATTATCGCGCGCCGCGCCGAGCGCTTCCATCGCGTCCAGTGTCGCTTCGCAAATTCCGGCCAGAGCGCCTTTCCATCCGGAATGAGCGGCGCCAATGACTTGAGCTTCGGCATCAGCAAACAGGATCGGGACGCAGTCGGCGGATAAGACGCACAATGCCAGGCCAGGGATTTTTGTAACCATGCCATCGGCTTGCGGCCTTGTGCGCCAGGGTTCAGTCACAGTGACGGTTTTGGCGCTGTGAACCTGAAAACAGGAGAGCAGTTTCTCCGCTCCCATGGCGTCACGAATTCGAGCGCGATTATCGCGAATGGCCTGGGCTTCATCGTCTGAGCCCTGGCCAATATTCAAACTCTCATACAGCCCCGTCGAAACCCCGCCTTTTCGCCCGAAAAAGCCGTGCTTGATGCCGTTCAGCGTCGAGAGTTTGTGTCCAAGAGCATGAGGAGGCGCAGTCATCATTTATCCTTTAGAAGAATGGCAAACGGCTTGAAGCTTGTTGCCATCCAAGTCGCGAACATATGCACCATAATAGTTCGGATGATAATGTGGACGTAGTCCAGGGGCACCTTCGTCGGTGCCACCGTTTTCCATCGCTGCCGCGTAAAACGCGTCCACATCAGCGCGCGTTTTGGCGACGAAAGCGACATGCGTGCCATTGCCCACTGATGCGGGCTTGCCATCAAAAGCTGGGCCAATGAACAGTTTGGCACCGGTAAGGTCACCGTAAGCTGCACCGCTTTCGGTATCCATGAAGAGCGGGATATCTAATGACGCCATTACCGCTTGGTAAAACGCTTTAGCCCGCGCCCAATCATCCGTTCCCAACGTTATATGACTGAACATAAAAACCGCCCCTCGATCATCGAATAGGCTTTGAGACTAGGTTCATTATATCAGTTGGTCTAGCGCTAACGCGGCGCCCGTTTGGCCAGAATGCGCTGCAGAGTCCGGCGGTGCATATTGAGACGCCGCGCCGTTTCAGAAACATTATGCCCGCACAGCTCGTACACACGCTGAATATGTTCCCAGCGAACGCGATCTGCGGACATCGGGTTTTCTGGCGGTGCTGGCAGCCCGTCTCCGGAATTCACCAGGGCCCGAACAATGTCTTCGACGTCTGCTGGCTTGGCCAGATAATCGACGGCGCCGGCTTTCACGGCTGCAACCGCTGTTGCGATCGCGCCATAGCCAGTGAGGATGACAGCCCGCGCTTCCGGGCGGTAGCGGTGCAGAACCTCCACCACATCCAGGCCAGAGCCATCCTCAAGGCGCAGATCCAGGACCGCAAACGCCGGCGGATTTAGCCGAGCAATATCTCGCGCTTCCGACACTTTTGATGTCGCTGAGACCAAAAACCCGCGCTGCGTGAGCGCGCGCGCCAGGCGTTGCAAAAATGGACCATCATCGTCGAGCACGAGACAGGTCCGATCCTCAACGTCTTTGAGGCTGTCATGCAGTTTTACAGTAACTGGAGATTCCATTTCTTGCTCCTTCAGCCGTTAATCTATGTTATTTTCCGTATTGTCCAACGGCTGTAATTCAGTTCTAGGCCATACTGCCTGCACAATTGCCCCGTGGCGAGGTGCCGCGCGGTTGCGTGTCGCAATTCGGCCGCTTGTACGTTCAATCAGCGTTTTTGCAATAAAGAAGCCAAGGCCCATATCGCCGCCGCCCAGCTGTTCTTCACCGCGTTGTGAAACATAAGGCTCACCAAGCTTCGGCATCACTTCGGCTGCAAACCCCGGACCGTCATCGCGGACCGTGACAATAAACTGTTCTGCCGTCCAATTGGCCACGACGCGTACCTCTGAGTCCGCAAAACTCACAGCGTTTTCGATAAACGCCCCGAGCGCGTGCAGGATTTCCGGACTGCGCCGGATGATCGGCACCTTTGCTTCGCCTTCTTCGCCAGCTTCATAAGTTACTTGTACGGCCACGCCGAGACCTTTGTGCGGTGCCGCGGCTTCTTCGACCAGGGCGCTGATCGGCATGCGGGCATGCACGATATCACTGGCCTCTCGAGCTTTACCGAGTCGCTGCAGGATGTCTCTGCAACGTTCGGCTTGTTCGGCCATAAGCCTGGCATCTTCGCGATAAGGGCTGTCATCCGGCAATTCTGCGAGAAATTCCTTTGCCACCAGGTGGATCGTCGCCAAAGGCGTGCCGAGCTCATGCGCCGTCATCGCTGACATCGCACCGATGGCGGATAGTCTTTGCTCGCGCGACATCACGACTGCAGCAGCATCCAGCGCACGAACCATTTTGGCTTCGTCTTCATTCACACGCTGAGCTGACAGGGCAAAGAACACGATGCCGATACACAAAGCTGCGAAATGTCCGGCTTCAAACAATTGCGGGAAGACCAGCGCCTCACCCTCGCGCCAGGGCAGTTCAAGCGCAAACATTGGTAATAGCGCCGCGAAGCCAATCGCCAGAATTGAAATCAGCGCAGTATATCGCCCTCGCAAACTCGAGGCGGCCACGGTGACTGGGGCGATGAGGAAGAGCAGAAATGGATTGGACAAACCGCCAGTGAAACTGATCAGCAAACCAAGTTGAATGACATCAAAGCCAATTTGCAAGGCGGCTTCCCAGCCTTTCAGGAGCTTGGGTCCAATGGCGGCGAAGGACAAGAATACGTTGAGCCACGCCGAAGCCGCAATTACCGCCAGACACAGGCCAAGCGGCAAGCTGAAGCCAAGGCCGAAATAGACAAATAATACAGCCAGAGTCTGCCCGACAACAGCTAGCCATCGGAGCGTCATCAGCGTCGCAAGTCTGGTATGACCGCGCGCCGCGCCGACATTCGACAACCCCTCGGGCAACAAGCTGACCAGAGCCTCATCCATACCGGCGCGCGAGGCATTTAAATCTTCCAAACCAACTCTCCGAGTGCGGCGACACGGCCCCTTATCATAATCTGTAGACATGCCATATCGCTTGTATGAAAGTCTTTCAGTCAATCTCACTCGGGCTTGCAGGTCTTGCCGTTGCCGCTTGTAACCCATCGACGCCAGATGCCACTGCAGGCGGCGCGCAAGCGGGGTGCATGACCCGCGCCTATGATTCGATTGGTGGTCCGATCAGCTTGATTTCGCACACGGGCGAACGGGTCACCGAGGCGACTTACAAAGGCCAGCCAACGTTGATCTATTTTGGCTTCACCTTCTGTCCGGATATTTGTCCAGGCACTCTGGTGGCGCTGAACCGGGCCTATGACGCCCTTCCTGAAAATATCACACCGCCGCAAACCCTATTGATCACTGTCGATCCGGAGCGCGACACACCAGAAGCGCTGGCGCAATATGTCTCGACAGCGGCGTTTCCAGACAATTTGGTTGGCCTGACCGGTTCATCCGAGGAAATCGCAGCGGCTGCAGACGGTTTCATTGCACAATATGAGCGTATCGAAACGCCAGATAGTTTGGCCGAGTACACGATGGATCATACATCTTTGCTTTATTTGATGGATGAGAACTGGGAGCTGAAGACGTTCTTTGCCGAAGCTGATGCAAATCCGGACTATATCGCCCAGTGTCTGGCCCAGCATTTGAGCTAGACGGCCGGGACGAGCTCACTCTGTTCGACTTGAGATCCCGACAGGAACGAAAACAAGATCGCAATCGCCGCAGCACTCGTGCCGACACCGAGTTTGACGTATGCCCGGCGACGGAACGTGTCCGCTGTAGACGGCGACACGCCCATCCGATCAGCAATCTGATTTTTGGTTAATCCCGCACCGATCCAGATCAGGAGTTCGACTTCGCGATGCGATAGCCCGAAATGCGTGCGCGCTTCGTTTGGCGTGCGTTGCGGTGACAGGCCGTAATTGCCCACTTTGAAGCAAACTTCGCCCGAATTCGCGCAAGATTCTATCTTATCAAAAGTCATCGGCGCGCGCATAATCTAGTTACCCCCTATGGCAACCGGGAATAAGCAGAATAGACTGCCAATATCCTGCTTTTGTCCCGGAAGTTCGCGACGAATTTTGACGAAATCCACATGAAAACTTTGTAATCTCGGAATTTCCGAGAATTACTGTCGATCAGGCCCCGATACTTGGCGCGATACTGTCTGGTGGGGATGACGGCGCGGTGCGCGGCGAAAACCAGTGATGAAACAGAAAGCTCCCGGCAAGCGTCTCAATGCCAGCGCCGCTGCCCAGCTTGAATCGGCGGAGTCCGGGTGACAAGTCGGCACGTCCGAGGTCGAGACGCAGCACGCGGCGTTTTTGCAAGTCGCACATGATTTGCCACAGGATCAGATTATGGGCACAATGAGCGCGCCCTTCGGGAGTTGTGACCCCGGCTTGATACGTTGCCATGACGCCATGCTTCAGCACCAGCATGGCCGCAACGGGCCGGCCTTCGAGCGACGCTGCATAGAGCCGGGCCTGACCCTTATTCGCCGCAGCGTATGCCAACAGGAAGGGACTTGGGTAAGACTTGTAACCCTGGGATGTCTGTTGCGCGGCTTCGGCGTCGAGGAACCATTTATGCCGAGCGGCGTCCAGCGGCTGATCCGTCACCACCAGTTGGGACGCTTCGGCCTTTTTGAGCTGGTTGCGCCATTTTTGATGCAGTCGCGCACGCATCTCGGATGGATCGATGAGATCCGTTATGGCCAATTCCGCGCCGCGCGCGAGCTTGACCCCGCCAGTTTGCAGCGCGTCGGCCGGGGCATTCACCACCAGCGGCCCTTTGCAGTCACGGCGTACTTGTCGCAAGAATGGCTTGAGCGCAGCCGGATTCGGCAAAACGGGGCCTCGGGATATGAGATGAAACGCGCCGATCAGTGGCAGCTTTCGCGTCTGGATCAGGCATGTGCCGAACGGATTGGAAACCCGCGTCACTGTCAGCCCAAGCTTGTTGCACGTGCGTTCAAAGGCTTCGGATTGCGTCAAAGGCAGGGCTAGATCATTCATGGATTAAACCTGCGGTTGAAACGCTTCACAATTGGTTAAGACTTCTGCGGCCTCTTCATGCGAGGGAAACGGCGCGAATCCTGCACCAAAAACATGTCTTGTGCAGGCTGGAGGCTTTACCAAGCCAGTGACTTATGTTGCAGTGCACCAAATACGGGATTGGGATCATATGCTTTACACGTTCGTCGAGATGAATCGCGCGGCTCTTGCGCCGATGCGATTGTTGGCCAAAGGCACTATGCAGGCGCTCGAGAACCCGCTCAATCCATTTGCCAAAACCTCATTCGGGCGTTCCGCGCATGCTGCGAGCAGTGTGTTCGAGCGGGCCACTCGTTATTATGGCAAACCGGAATGGCAGATTCCCAGCACAGAAATTGACGGCAAAACGTGCGCTGTGACGCCGGTGAAAAGCTGGTCGACGCCGTGGTGTAATCTGATCCATTTCTCCACTGAAGGCGCGCCACAAGGCCGCCCGCGCCTGTTAATCTGCGCGCCGCTGTCGGGCCATTTTGCGACCCTGCTGCGGGGCACAGTCGAGGCCTTTTTGCCCACGCACGAGGTTTACATCACTGATTGGACCGATGCCAAAATGGCGCCGGTCTGGCTCGGTCGATTTGATCTCGACGATTATATCGATCATGTCCGGTCGGCGCTTCAGCATATCGGACCGGGCGCGCATGTCGTTGCCGTGTGTCAGCCAGGCCCAGCTGTATTGGCAGCGATATCGATGATGTCGGAAGACAAAGATCCAGCGCTGCCAGCAACGATGACTTATATGGGCTCACCGATTGATGCTCGAAAATCGCCAACTGTGCCGAACTTGCTTGCTGAGGAGCGCAGTTTTGAATGGTTCCGCGAGAAAATGATCTACACAGTTCCGGCGCCCTGGCCGGGCATGATGCGCCGGGTCTATCCTGGCTTCGTTCAGCTAACCAGTTTCATGCATATGAACTGGGATCGGCATGTTGATGCGCAAGCCCGGTTCTTCGATCACCTGGTGCAAGGCGATGAAGATAGCGCTGAAAAGCACCGTGTCTTCTATGATGAATACCTCTCCGTTCTGGACCTGTCGGAAGAGTTTTACTTGCAGACCATTCGCCGGGTGTTTCGTGAGCATCATCTGGCGCGGGGCAAATTCCGCTATCGCGGCGAGCGACTAGTCAATCCAGGCGCGATCAAGAAAGTCGGCCTGATGACGGTCGAAGGCGAGAAGGACGATATTTCCGGCATAGGTCAAACACAGGCGGCGCATGATTTGTGCACCGGAATCCCGTCAAAGATGCAAGTCGATTACGTCCAGCCCGGCGTCGGCCATTACGGCGTCTTCAATGGTCGCCGGTTCGAAGCTGAAATCGTGCCGCGCATCAATGCGTTCCAGGACAAAGTCGCCGGCCGTTAGGTCTGGCTCGCTGCCCGCCAGCGCGTATATCCATACAAGACCAGTCCTGATGCGATCAGCGCCGCGCTGACCGCGACTTCCTGTGGTCGCTCGAGCGCGACATAGATCAGCGTCCAGATCGTCAGGCTGAGATAGATCAAAGGCAGGATCGGATAGAGAGGCACTTTGAACGGCCGGGCCAGGTCCGGCCGTCGGAAGCGCAGGACAAACAGGCCGAACACCGCAAACAAGCTGTTCAGCGCCAATGTGAAACCAGCAAAGACCAGCACTTGATCAAACGTCGCCGTGACAACAAAAATCAGGGCCAATCCGGATTGCACCAGAACAGCATTGGTCGGCATGCCATCAGCGTTCGACTTGGCGAGAAAGCCTAGCGGGCGAATGTCCTGACCGATCACTTGTAACACCCGCGGGCCGGCAATCGTCATCGCCGAAACAGTCGATATCAGCAGCACACCCAGAACCGCGCCCGTGAACATCGCGCCGGTCTGGCCAAAGACATGGCGCGCCGCGATGACGCCGACTTCGACTTCGCCGACCATTTTTGCCATCGGCGTGGTCAACAGGAAGGCCGCGTTGAGCAAAATGTAGAGCAGCATGACGCCAAACGCGCCAGCAAACAGGACGCGCGGCAGGCTGTGCTGCGGACGCTCAAGTTCATCCGTCATATAAGTCGCGACATTCCAGCCTGTATAAGCATAGCTGACATAGATTAGAGACACCGCAAAAGCGCTCGATGTCAGCGCGCTGCCATCCCCGACCTGCGGCAAAAGGCTGATCGGCTGATAGTCGGTGACCAGGATCAGACCGGCCAGGCTGATCGCCAGGATGACGGCGACTTTGATGGCGGTGAAGACGTTTTGGAAGCGGCCGCTGGTTTCGCGCTGACGGGTATGGATCACAGTCAGGATGACGATCAAGGCGATGGCCAGACCGCGCTCTGTCCAATGGGCGACTGTGTCTGACGCACCCGACAAAATAGAAGATGTTGTATAGGCGCCGAACGTCATGGCCGCGAGTGCAACCGGCGCTGAAAAGCCAATCGTTGAAGACACCCAACCTGACACAAATCCAGCGCCGGGGTGATAGATTTGACCCAGGAAATTATACTCGCCGCCAGACCGGGGTAGGGCCGCGCCGAGTTCAGCATAAGACAAGGCGCCGCAAATCGCGATGACGCCGCCAACCACCCACAGCATGATCAGCGCGAACCCGGATTGCAGCGTCATCAGCTGAAATCCCAAGCTGGTGAACACGCCGGTGCCAATCATGTTGGCAATGACAATGGCGAGGGCGGTGGCTGGAGAGAAGTAGGTCTTCATATAAGCGGCTTAACGATCCGACGCGGGCCCTGTCTATAGGTGCGCGAACGCTGTCTCGGCAGAACCTGAATTTCCAGTAATTTGCGATTTTCCCATGCGATGTGTCATTGTGTCCAAGAATATGCGGAAAAATCGAGATTGAATTTGAGACGCCAAACCTGAACGCCCAGGGCGCGGCCATTCTGAAGCAGAGCTAAAATTGCAAGAAACAGAGACTCTTTCAGACCTTTCAATTCGCCCTTTGCAAATATCGGCGACTGAGGGTCCAGCAGAATTCATGCGGGAAAGAACCTCCCTCATGTATGATATGACGCCGATCCATTCGGATCGAAACACCGGAGTTTATAGGTCAAAGAACTGGTATTTTGATCGCGTCATGTTTGTGCGAGCCAAAAATGAAGCAAGTGTGATTGGACGGTCTAAAGCCCAAGCTGAAGCTGGAGCAGGCCTGGTTTTTGTTCATCGCTATTTCGAGGCTGGAATTCGCGGTCTGCTGGGCGATTTGAGCATAGATCGTGATCCCGGTCAGATGTATCTGATGGATCAATCGCGGCAGGTCTACTGTATTCAATTCCCGAATGAGGTTCAGGGGGTTTTCATCCCGAAAGACCTGATCGGATACGACCCTGATCGACATGCGCCATTCATCCGATTCTCAGACAATCGCGTTCAGGGGGCCTTGCTATACCGTACTTTTGATCGCGTGTTTCGTAACGTATCGCGTCGAGACGAGGTCGACCCGGCAGCGCTGAATCAGCTATTAGCCTGCATCAAGACGTCACTGTCTTCCGACCGTAGGGACGGCGACGTACGTCGCCAAGCAAGAGAGGCAATGGCAGATATGATCCGGGCTTATGTCGACCGAAATCTGGCACATTTTGATATTTCTTCGGCGACCATTCTAAGAAATTTCGGCCTTTCTCGCGCCAGTTTGTTTCGGATGTTTGAGGGTGATGGCGGATTTCGCCGATTCGTTAATCGACGCCGGGTTCATCGTGCCGTGCTGGATATCAGCCGGAGCGCCAAGCAGCGCGGCGCCGTCAGTGAAGCCGCAGAGCGTTGGGGGTTTTCCTCAGACTCGAACTTCAATCGCGCTGTGAAAGATGAATTCGGTTTTTCTCCCGGGTCTCTAGTTGATTTTCCGAAGCAGGATTTCGAGTTTACGTTTCCAAAAAGCGATCTTGATGCTCATACGCGCCGCATTCAAGAAGGTTACAATACACCTCTGCTTGAGCATTGATTCTCAACTAAACCCATTGTTAACCCGCCGCGCGTTCTCTTGGGGCTCGGGGATGTCATGCAGCAAGGAGCTGCGTATGCGCATCTCTCCCCGGTTCGCTTTATTGGCGTGGATAATTGTTTTCGCCTATAGTTCTTTGAAACCCTTCACAATTTTGCGCTTGGAACTCACGGTGTCGAACGACGCCATCGATGAAATTATCAGCAACCGTCGTGAGCATTGTCGCAACGCCCCATATCCTTGCGCTACGGTTGGATATACGGCGAATTCGCGAAACCATGGCAGCCGAACCGTTGCGCTGACCGAACCAACGCCGTGGGGTGAGTATACGTTCGTCAAGACGTACCATTCGCAAACCGACGAGATCGTTCTGAAGAAGACCAAATTTTTTCCGAACTGGACGAAGATTTTGATCAGCGCCGGGTTTTTTCTGTCCGCCTTGATACTCATCATAAGGTCAATTCTGCGACAGCGGGAATAACCGGGCCGATGCGGCTAACCCCCTACCCACAGGCGCGACTCGCGGTTAATAGTCGTCCTTCAATGAAGGACACTGCCAATGCCCAGCGCGCCGATCAATTCTGACAGCCATCTCTATCTGATTGACGCTAGTGCCTACATATTTCGCGCCTATCACGCTCTGCCGCCACTCACGCGGGCTTCAGATGGCTTGCCGGTCGGTGCAGTATCTGGGTTTTGCAACATGTTGTACAAGCTGCTTGAAGACTTGAAAGGGCCGGAACGACCAACGCATTTCGCCTGTGTCTTTGACAAATCATCATACACGTTCCGCAATGAAATGTTCCCGGAATATAAAGCCAACCGCTCCGAAACGCCGGAAGATCTGGTGCCGCAATTTCCATTGGTGCGCGAAGCCGCAATCGCCTTCCACACACATGCTTTGGAACAAGAGGGTTATGAGGCCGACGACTTGATGGCGACTTATGCCCGGCAAGCCGAAGCCAAAGGCGCCCGGGTCACGATTGTCTCGTCTGATAAAGACCTGATGCAACTCGTCACTGACAAGATCTCCATGCTCGACACAATGAAGAACAAGCATATCGGGCATGAGCAAGTGGTCGAGAAGTTTGGCGTCGGCCCGGATCGGGTCATTGATATTCAGTCTTTGGCCGGCGACAGCGTCGATAATGTGCCCGGCGCGCCAGGGATTGGTGTAAAAACGGCTGCCACTCTGATCACTGAATATGGCGACCTCGACACGCTTCTGGCGCGGGCAGAGGAGATCAAACAGCCGAAACGGCGGCAAACTTTGATCGACAATGCTGATCAGATCAGATTGTCGCGTGATCTGGTCACGCTGAAAGTCGACGTTCCGGTTGAAGTCCCGATGGAGGAGCTCGCGGTTGCCGATCCAGACCCAAAAATCTTGCTGGAATTTCTCGAGCGGATGGAGTTTCGCACGATCACCCGGCGGGTCCGCGATGCCTTCGAACTGGAAGGCGCTCTCGATGAGGTTAGCGAGGACACTGCCGTGCAAATCGATCGCTCGGCTTACACATGTATCCGTGACTTTGCGGCGCTTGAAGACTGGATCGCACGGGCCAGGGCGCAGGGGTATGTTGCGGTGGATACAGAGACGGACGCGCTTGACGCGCATGAGGCTGGTCTGGTGGGTGTCTCCATGGCGCTTGCGCCCGGTGAGGCTTGCTATATCCCGCTCGCCCATGTCGATCCAGATAGCGATCCGGCTGCCGCAACGGATGACATGTTCGGCGCTGCGCCGCCGCGGCAGATCAAGATGGACGCCGCTCTCGACGCGCTGAAGGCCCTATTCGAGGATGATTCCGTCCTGAAGATCGGACATAATTTTAAATATGATGTCTCGGTTCTGGCCCGCTATGGCATCCATGCTGCGCCGATTGACGATACGATCCTGCTCAGTTTTGTGATGCATGCCGGAATGCACAATCACAGCATGGATGAACTCTCAGAGCGCTATTTCCATCATGTGCCGCTATCCTTCAAGGACGTTTGCGGCACAGGCAAAAAGCAGATCACATTCGACCGCGTGCCACTCGATAGAGCAACTGAATATGCCGCTGAAGATGCTGATATCACGTTGCGTCTCTGGCTCGATTTCAAATCACGGCTGCACAAATCGCAGGTCACCACGGTCTATGAAACACTCGAGCGCCCGCTGGTGCAGGTCCTGTCCGACATGGAAGCGCACGGCATCAAGACCGACCGGGAACACTTGTCTCGGCTATCGGCAGATTTCAGCCAATCCATGGCACGTTACGAAGCAGAGGCATATGAGTTGGCAGGCCGCGAGTTCAATCTCGGGTCGCCGAAACAACTGGGCGAGATCCTGTTTGACGAAATGGGGATAGAAGGCGGCAAGAAAACCAAGACCGGGGCCTGGCAAACTGGCGCGGACATTCTGGAGGATCTGGCAGCGGAAGGCCATGAACTGCCCCGCGCCCTGATCAATTGGCGTACTGTCTCGAAGCTGCGCTCGACTTATACCGAGGCGCTGCAACAACAGATCAGCCCACGCACGGGCCGCGTGCACACTAATTTTGGCATGACCGGCGCGCAAACCGGACGTCTGTCGTCAAATGATCCGAACTTGCAGAATATCCCGATCCGGACCGAAGAGGGACGCAAGATCCGCGAGGCCTTTATTCCAGACACCGGAAATGTTCTGATCAGTGCGGACTATAGCCAGATCGAGCTGCGCCTGCTGGCCCATATTGCCGGCATTGATGCGTTGAAAGACGCCTTCAATCAGGGCCTCGACATTCATGCTATGACGGCCAGTGAAATGTTTGACACGCCGATTGAGGGCATGGACCCAATGATCCGCCGCCGGGCCAAGGCGATCAATTTCGGCATTATCTACGGCATCTCGGCCTTTGGTCTGGCGCGGCAATTATCCATCCCACGGGACGAGGCAGCCGCTTACATCAAGACCTATTTCAAACGTTTCCCGGGCATCAAAGCCTATATGGACGAGACCAAGAAATACGCGGCGGAGCATGAAAAAGTCGAAACGATTTTCGGCCGCGTCCTGCACTTGAAAGGCATCAAGTCGAAAGGACCTCAGCGCGGCTTCGCTGAACGCCAGGCCATCAATGCACCGATCCAGGGCTCAGCCGCGGATATTATCAAACGCGCGATGATTCAGATGCCTGAAGCATTGGAAAAGTCAGGCCTGAAGGCAAAGATGTTGCTGCAAGTGCATGATGAGCTGATCTTTGAAGCGCCAGAAGCCGAAGCCGAGAAAACGATTGAACTTGTGTGCGGCGTGATGGAGCGGGCGCCGCTTCCGGCGCTCAAACTGAGTGTGCCGCTGGTGGTCGAAGCCGACGCGGGCAAGAATTGGGCTGAAGCGCACTAGCCGATTTCCCACCCAATTTCTCACAAGCTGACGCGACAAAGCGCCAGCGAATCTATAGATTTCGGCAATGGATAAAATCCACATCACCGGGAATGCAGGGTCTGGAAAAACGACGCTCGCGCGCGAACTTGGCGCTGCCTTGGATTTGCCGGTGTTTGGTCTGGACAAAATCGTCTGGCAAGCCGGCTGGGTAAAAACACCGCGCGAGATCGTCGAATGCAAAGAGAGAGAACTGATTTCCAAACCCAAATGGATAATTGAAGGTGTGTCGCACGGTGTTAGGGATGCCGCAGATGTTTTCATCTTTCTCGATGTCAGCCGCAAAACATCGATTGTCAGGTGTGCAAAACGAAACTGGCGATTTCTGTTCAGCAGTCGTCCGGAGCTTCCCGACAATTGCCCGGAAATCCGCATTGTTCCGCAACTTTTGAAGATCATCTGGGCTTTCAAAGACCGGGTTCGTCCCGAGATTATGAAAGACGTTTCAGAACACCCGGGTCGTTCGATCATTGTTCGCGATGGGCATGATTTGCAGAATGTGTATGAGCGCCTCAGAGACGCAGAAATGAACCCTGATCCGAGCTAACGCGCTTCAAGACTGCGTTGCTCATCAATCCAGGCCGGGTCAACTTTCAGCTTCGCCGCCATTTTGTCTTTGCTGGTGATCATTCGCCAGAATGGGCTAACTTGGGCAACGGGTTTGCCATCAGCAATATCTTCCAGAGCGGCATCAGCGACCATGCGAACAAATATCGATGTCGACATTGGACACGTGCCGCTGCAGCTTTCGCGCTTGGCCAGGTCGGCCCGCATGTCCGGGATGGTTTTGGTCGCTCCATGTGGGATGTCGCGAATATAGGCATCGACCATAAGCGGTGTCGCGACCAGCATTGTATCACCAGGCTGCATACCGGCCCAGGACTTGTCCATGACGACTTTCTTGGTCTCTTTCTTCGCGGCGAGCTTCTCGCGGGCTGACTTCTTGGCCATGTTTTCCTCCACGTTTCGGCTGGAGTATAGCATGATCGCTTTGACAAATCCTGTCAGGAGCCCCGGCAGGGTCTGATGCATGTTTGGGATATCTGATTTTCGCCCTTCGATATGGTCAGGCGCAAAGCATCGTCCTATCTCTTCCTTCAAGTTTGGAGGTTTGGATGACCGATATTGATATCACCAGAGAAGACGGTCCCAAAGGCGGCCGTTATGTCATCGTGATCAAGGGGGATGAAGCTGAGATGACCTATTCCCGCGCGGGCGCCACTCGGATCATCATTGATCATACCGGCGTGCCGGATTCGATGCGCGGGCTCGGCATTGGCAAGCTTCTTGTGGAAGCTGCAGTGAAAGATGCGCGGGCTGAGGGCTTCAAGATCATTCCGCTTTGCCCATTCGCAAAAGCAACGCTGGACAAGCACGCAGAGTGGCAAGACGCCGTGCAATAGCCCGGCTTGCGTTTCAACGCGTTTTCCCTGACCTTGTTGTTCGAGGGAGAAGACTATGAAAACACTATTTGCGATTGCGGTTTCAACGATGGCTCTGAGCGCTTGCAATGGCGCGCCGCCGAATGAGAAGATCCTCACAGGCCTGTGCCAGGATATCTTTGCCGGCGACGATCAAATTGTTCGCATGCTCGCCAGCGATGCCAGTACAGACTTGGATGGTTTTTGCGCGTGCTACGGGACAAGCATTGCGGCGGACGCAGTGAAACTACCGCTGCACAAGGATGTGGTGATGGCCATCGCAGTGGCGCGAAAGAGCGATGGCGGCGGGGCTGAGGATGCCGCGGAAAAAGTCGAGGAGATGATCCAGGCAGGCGAAATCGATACGTTCACTGAAGCTCAACTGGACGAAACGGGCGAGGACTTTCAACGCATTAGCGAAGCGATGCAGGCGAATGGCGGCGCGTGCCCTGCGTCAGGTTGATCCGGTCTCAGACGATTTGAATTCGTAAGGCTTAAGCTGTTCGACGACATCCTTGATCGGCCGCATCGGCCGGCCATCAGTGTGAATCATCACGGCTGTGATCCGGCCTTCGGCAATCACGTCATCGCCGCGCAGGCAGGTCTGCTGGAAATACATCCGAACCCCTTTGACCCCAAGGCAGCGGGTACGGATAGTGAGTAGGTCATCAACTTTTGCAGCGGCCTTATAGTCGACTTCGACATTGGTCAGCGTGAAGGCTGCGGGGGTTTCGCGCGCCAACAGGTTCTGATGGCTGACGCCAGCATCGCGCAGGAAATCCGATCGGCCGCGCTCGAAGAAGCGCAGATAATTCGCGTGATAAACCATGCCGGTGAAATCGGTGTCCTCATAATAGACCCGAATATTCAGCCAGTGTTGGCCTTGCTCATCAAAAGGGGGCGTTAGCGTGCTCATCTGTCTCTGCTAGCAAGCCTCGCCGGGACAGGGCTAGTGCCGGAAGTGACGCATGCCAGTCAGGACCATGGCCAGGCCAGCTTCATCTGCGGCGGCGATCACTTCATCATCACGAATGGACCCACCGGGTTGAATGATGGCACTGGCCCCCGCCGCAGCCGCAGCAAGCATGCCGTCCGGGAACGGGAAGAACGCATCAGATGCCGCGACGCAGCCTGTCGTGCGGAGCGTATCGAAGCCTTCTTTATCCTTTGCATCCTCGGCTTTGCGGGCGGCAATGCGGGCCGAGTCGATACGGCTCATCTGACCCGCGCCGATCCCGACTGTGGCGCGATCTTTGGCATAGACAATGGTATTGGACTTTACATGTTTGGCGACCCGCCAGGCGAATAGAAGATCTTCAAGCTGTGCATCCGTCGGGGCCAGCTTGGTGACGATTTTCAAGTCATCCTTACTGATCCGGCCAAAGTCCCGGTCTTGCACGAGCAATCCGCCTGCAACTGTCTTCACAAACGTTCCGGCGGCAGCCGGGTCGGGCAAACCGTCGGTGAGGAGTAGGCGAAGATTTTTCTTCTTTTTGAACACTTCAATGGCAGCATCATCGGCGCCAGGCGCGATCACAACTTCCGTAAACACGGACGTGATTTCGGCCGCAGTCGCTTCATCCAGCGGCCTGTTGAGCGCAACAATACCGCCAAATGCTGATGTCGAGTCGCAAGCAAGCGCCTCGCGATAGGCGCCAATCACGGTACCGCCCAGCGCCACGCCGCATGGGTTTGCATGCTTGATAATGGCCACAGCAGGCGTTTCGTCTCCGAGTTCGCCGATCAGCTCGTAAGCCGCATCTGTGTCATTGATATTATTATAGGATAGAGCTTTGCCCTGCACTTGCCGCGCTGTCGCAACGCCCGGACGGTTTTCGCCGGTGACGTAGAAAGCTGCTTTCTGATGTGGGTTCTCACCATAGCGCAAGGCTTCATTCAACTTGCCGCCAAAGCCGACCCAGTCTGGCGCCGCATCATCGAGTTGGCGGGCATACCAGCCAGAAATTGCCGCATCATAAGCGGCTGTGCGGGCATATGTTTTGGCCGCAAGTTTTCGCGACGTGCTGCGAGACACGCGTCCGCCAGTGCTCGCCATTTCAGCCAGCACCGCGTCCAGGTCGCCGTCATCGGTGCAAACCGATACGGAATCGCCATTCTTTGCTGCCGCGCGCAACATTGCCGGACCACCAATGTCGATATTTTCAATACAATCTTCAAATCCCGCACCAGAGGCCACAGTCGCTTCGAAGGGATAGAGGTTGATGTAAACGAGATCGATGGCGTCGATGCCGTGTTGCTGTGCATCGGCCTTATGGCTGTCATTGTCGCGCAAGAAGAGCAGGCCGCCATGGACCGCGGGGTGCAAGGTTTTGACCCGGCCATCCATCATCTCCGGATAGCCCGTCAGATCCGCGACATCTTTGACGTCGAGACCCGCTTCTTTCAAAGCGCGAGAAGTGCCGCCGGTCGAAACAAGTTCGATCCCGAAACCGACCAGGGCTTTTGCCCGTTCGACCAGGCCCTCCTTGTCAGAAACGGAAATCAAGGCGCGGCGGATTTTGGTGGCGTGGGTCATGAAACGGCTTTCAGGCAAAAAGGGCTGATCACGCTGGCCCGCCTATCACGAGTCCCAGCGCCGTCAACGCGTCTCTGTCACTTATTTGGAGCAGCCCGGTGGGTCATAGGCCGGAACCAGTTGCGCCAAGGCGCGCAATGCGTCGAGCGAATGCCTTTCTCCGGCATGTTTCAATAAAGCCGTCAATCCGTCGTCAAAGCCATCAGGTTTCTGAGTACGGGACTGCGGTGTCACTTTATTCAGCCCGTTGATTCCCGTATCAATCAGTCGTTCATCCGAATAAGTGAGCTCTTCGTGTAGCTTCTCGCCAGGACGCAAACCCGTCGTCTTGATCTTGATTTCCTGGTACGGAACCATGCCTTTCATCCGGATCATCGCTTCGGCTAGCGTGCGAATTCTGATCGGGTCACCCATGTCCAGAACATAAAGCGACGAGTTGCCTGGCTTGCCGTTATGGGCTGTGCCTTGCAACACGAGGGAAGCGGCCTCTTCGACAGTCATGAAATAGCGGGATACTTGATCATCGGTCAGGGTGAGTGGTCCGCCCGCTGCGATCTGGCGCTCGAAGAGAGGCACTACTGACCCGGACGAGCCAAGGACATTGCCGAACCGAACCATTGAGACAGCCAGCCGGGTATCTTTCGTGCGATATGCCAGCGCCAGCTCTGCGAGGCGCTTCGTCGCCCCCATAACATTGTCAGGGTCCACGGCTTTGTCGGTTGAGATGAAGACAAAACGCTCGAGCCCGCATTCAATGGCGATGTCAACGGCGTTAACTGCGCCCCCGACATTTGTCAGGATCGCTTCACATGGGTTCAATTCCATCAGCGGAACGTGTTTTAGTGCCGCCGCATGGATCATTATGTCGGGTTTCGAATTTTCCACCGCTTCGAGGAGCCGCGTTTTATCCCGGACGTCGCCAATCTGGGCATAGACGTTGAGGTCCGGATGGCGCTCGCGCAGGGTTAAATCGATTTCGTAGAGATTGAACTCCGACGCGTCGTAGAGCGTGAGTTGCGAGGCCCCCATATCCGCGCATTGCTGTACGAGCTCTGACCCGATCGTGCCGCCAGCGCCAGTGACGAAAATTCGCTTGCCTGCCAAAAGGCTCCTGACGGGTTCAATATCGAGTTTTCTCTGAGGCCGTGCCAGCAAGTCAGCAGGACGAACACGCTGTAAATGTAACCCTTCGCGGTCTGACCCCAGCGCCATCACTTCCGAGCCATGGCGCGTGGCTGTTTCGAGCACAGCATTCATGGTTTCATTCGAACGCACGCTACCCGCCACAGCGACCCATGGCGTTGCGCTATAGCGAACCGCGAGAAGGTCGAGCATTTTTCCGAGTTCGCTCAGGCCACCAAAGACGGGGGCGCCGCGGATCGCCCGCCCTGGCTCTGCGCCGTCTGCTTCGATCAATCCGAGAATACGCACCGGCGCACCGCCTTTTGTCGACTGTACGTCGCGCAGGACATCGGCGGCTTCGCTGGCATTAGCGACCAGGATGGCAGGGGGCGCGTCAGCGCGAACGCCTCGAAAGATTTGAAAAGGCCGCCGGGTCGAACGCGATAGCGCCACCATCCGACCGAGGAAAACCATGGTCACCCAAACAATTAGGGCCAGAGGTAGGCTCGATCGTGGAAACCCGATAAGACGGTTCCACAAGAACATCAAAGGCAGGAATATCAGGGCGGTGAGTAGAACCGCTTGAACAATCTTGACCGCGTCGGGCCATCCGGAATGCCGCCAGACTTGTCGATGCACGCGCAAGAAAAAGAAAGAAAAAGCTGCGGCAAAGGCGAATGTCAAAGACGCCGTGAACGATGTCAGAAAGGCGGACGGTGGTGCGCCGCCGGTCGACATCCACCGGACATACACAGCGCAAAGCATCGCAAAAAACGCTGCCATAACGTCAAAACCAAGCGTCAGGGCCATTGCCCGTTTGGCTTCGATTTCAGGTTTCATCCCTGATCCACCTTCAAGAATGCCCAACGAATGCAATTGGGCGGTGTTGAGCCATCACTATTCGGACTGGCCGTTCCGCTCAACACAATCTGCTCGCTGCGTTCTACAATCCCTCTACCCAAGTAAATCGTCTCTTCTAGTTTTGCTTTTGCATGGCTTGTTTTGAATCGCCATTTCACGCCAAGGTCACTGTAAAGAACAATCGCCTCGCCTGTCATGACGGCTGTCACAGTGGGATGCAAATGAAACCTCAAAGCATAAACGATTGGCGCTTCGTTTTCCGTCGCTCCTGCTGAAACTGGGCGCGCTAACGAGTCCTCGCCCGTGAGACGTGACCCGTCGCCCGCCATGAACAAACGGCGGCGGTGCAATAGGCCAAATTCCCTCTTATAGCCGCCATGCTGGGCATCGAGCCAGATTTCCGAATCCTCCTCAAGACGCTTTGCAGATATGCCATCCGGGCCTTGCGGATAAAGCAGGCGGGTATCTTCATTATTCGAGAAACGCGAAGAATCCATATCGCCCAGGATCAGCGTCGAATGCGCGCTCGTCCGGCGTACCGCGGCACGGAACGCGATATCAATTTCGGGGCTGCAGGCGCACGACGTGATCAAACGCGCCGGGCCGTCATGTAGTTCAAATCCCAAAGCGCCCGCATGGGCTTTGTCGCCAAAAGGAGGCTCCGGCGCAGCGCCAGCGTCGAGGACGAGAACAGTCTCGCCCTTCTGTAATTTGTGGAAGCCGGACTTCGGCGCAACGGAGAATCGTCGCGGCGGTGTCTCCATATGCTCAAGCACCGCATCGACAGCTTCCGGCCAGCGCTCATCGCCATCATGAAATGGCATGAGGGCATCGTCGCCGGCTTTGAAAAATGACACCATTCCGCCAATTCGGGCGATCCAGCGGGTGAGGAATTCAGGCACATCGCGCTCGCTGCGTGATAGCAGATCATGGATCGTGATCAGGTCTGCCAGGCATCTGAGCGCCCGCGCTGGAGATCGACTGACATGTCCGCCATCTGGAAAGAATTGCGCTGTGCATTCACTTTCCAATTGCATCTCAGCGTCGTCGAGGCCTTTTCCCCGGCCCAGGCAAAGCGCGTGCGCAACGGCAAGCGTAACACCCCGCCAGCGGGCTTTGGGTTCCAGTTCATTATCGACCAGAGCCAGGATATGGCGGGCCTGGCGCCCGAGCGCTTCCAATCGCGCCTCGCGCGCCTCTGACGTGCCGTTTTCGAACAAAGCCGCGCCGCATCGCATCCAGTTCCAGACACGATCGCCTGCGCAGCCCGTGCGCCAGGTGAAACCATCAAACCGGCCAAAATTTTCAATCCAGTCATCGACCAGATAGCGCGCGCGATCTGCGCCCGCTTCGCCTTGCGTGAACAAATCGGCGAGCCAGTCAAACCGGTGGAGTCGATTGGCATAATGGCGCGAAGGCATGGCGCTGTTCCAGGGCGCAGTGCCGTCACTGACAGTCAAGCGGTCCATGCCAATTCGCCAGATGCCGCGCATCAGCATTTCACCGCGCAGCGCGTCCGCAGGAATGATTTGGCGCATATGCAAGCCGAACCCATCTGGCGCGCTGCCTGCAATGCGCAATCTATGCACCGCTGAGACTTTGGCGTCCTCGCCGGGGCGCCCGGCAAAGCGCGCCCATACAGCGGCGTCTTCAGTGTCGCTGCGTTTCGCTTTTGGCGTCTCAGAAGGGTTTGCTTCGCTCATGCGGCGCCCAGACACTTAAATGGTCGCACCAGCGCGAAGCGTTGCAATGTTCATGGCGTATTGATCCGGGCCGCCGCGAAACACAGCGGACCCAGCAACGATCGCGGTGACACCGGCGGCAATGGCTTTCGGCGCAGTTTGCGGATTCAGACCGCCATCGACTTCGAGAATAATATCGCGGCCGGTGGCATCGATTTTCTGGCGCAGGATTTCGATTTTCCGCAACTGGCTTTCGATAAAGCTTTGGCCGCCAAACCCGGGATTAACAGACATCACAAGGATCAGATCAATGTCATCAATAAGCGGATCCACGACATCAGCGGGGGTGCCGGGATTGAGCGCTATACCCGGCTTCATGCCTGCCGCCCGAATAGCTTGAATCGTTCGGTGCAGGTGGGGGCCGGATTCAGGATGCACAGTTAGGAAATTGGCACCCGCTTTGGCAAAGTCATCGATAAAAGGATCGACGGGCGCGATCATCAGATGCACATCAAATGGTTTGTCAGAATGCGGCCTGAGCTTTTCAATCACGGGTGGCCCAAAGGTCAGGTTCGGAACAAAGTGGCCGTCCATGACATCGACATGGATCATGTCCGCGCCAGCGTCATCAATTCGGCGAATTTCTGCGCCGAGCTCTGCGAAATCCGCCGATAGAATCGACGGTGAAATCAACACCTCACTCATGCTGCAGGCCTAAAACGGAACCGCCGCCAGCACAAGGCTGGCGGCGGACTTGGTTCGGTATTTCAGCAGATCCGGATTAGTATCCCGGAGCGTATTGCACGGGCACCACATATGCGCCGTCTTCCCGGAACTCGACATTCACGGGCTGGCCAGGCTGAATGTTCGCATCAGCGGGCTGAATGAAAGCTTTAACATTGCCATCATTGAACTCGACTGTGACGGCCATGCCTTGCTTTGTGCCGGCTGCGGTGCCGATCATGTTACCAGCAATGCCGCCCAGGACCGCGCCGCCAATCGCGCCAGCGGTATTGGCTTTGTCGCCGCCGCCGAGTTCAGAACCGGCAATGCCGCCGAGAACAGCACCGGTTGCTGAGCCGATGATTGAGCGATCAGGCTTGATCGTAACGGCACGAACATTGGTCACGACGCCGGGTTTGACGGTCATGGCATAGCCAACAGTGCTAGAGCTGACTGTGTTGGCGCCATAAGTGCTTTGGCAACCGGTAACAGCGAGCGTCATGGCGGCGATTGCGCCGGCGAAGAGTTTTGTCGGGGCCGTAAAGGCTGAAATAGTTGTCGTCATTGGAATGTGCTCCTTCCGCACGAGAATAGACTGAACGCATATTGCGGCAGGTCAGGTGAACTCCCTATGAACCTGAAAAGGCATGATTTGGGCAATGTCGCCTGATTCCATGACAAATTTGTCAGGAATCGCGTTTTAGGCGAGCGATGTAGAACGCGTCATGTCCAAACTGACCATTTGGCAGCGTTAGCACGTCCCCGAATTCCGTGATCGCGGCCTCAAAGCCTGGGACTTCGCCAGCAATGATAGGGTCGCGTTGCGCGTCGGAGTCGGCCAGGACGCGGGTCACAACATCCACGCCTTCATGGGGTAGGGGAGAGCAAACGCAATAAATCAGCGTGCCGCCGGGTTTCAGCATGTCGAGCGTGGAGCGCAACAACCGTTCCTGAATATCCGGAAACCGCGTGACATCGTCCGGCGACTTGATCCATGCGCCTTCTGGATGTCGCCGGAGGGTTCCCAGCGCAGAGCATGGGGCGTCGACGAGAATCTTGTCGACGGGCTCACTCGGTTTCCAGCTGGTGGCGTCGGCTTGGACGACTTCGACCTGACCTTTGAAACCGGTCCGCCAAAGATTTTGCTTGAGGCGTTTCAGACGCGGTTTGGACCGATCTACGGCTGTAACAGAGGCGCCGGTTGCTGCGAGCTGCATCGTCTTTCCGCCTGGTGCGGCGCAAATATCGATGACCACTTCATCTTCTTTCGCGTCCAGCAGGCTCGCAGGGAGTGTTGCAGCGACGTCCTGCACCCACCAATCGCCTTCGTCAAAACCGGGCAGGGCATCGATTGTCGCGCCTTTGACTTCAACAGATCGGCCCGCGGTCACTGCACCGCCGGTTTTGGTTGCCAGTGCGGACGCATCGCCGTCCTTCGGGGTGAGATAAGTGTGAGGCTGCTGGATTTGCGCTCGGGCGAGTCCTGCTGCGGCTTCAGCCCCCAAGCCGTTTGTAATGATAGTGTTCAGCCAGTCTGGCCATAATGCCTGAATAGGAGCCGCGTCAAACGCCGTTCTATCTGCAACGGTTTTTCGCAGCACTGCGTTCAGAAAGCCGGTTGCTCTTTGAGCGCGGGGCCAGAGTTTCGCCGCAGAAACAGTTTCACCGACCACCGCATGGTCCGGTGTTTCCATGATCCACGCCTGCGCCGCGCCAATTCTGAGCAAGGCGCGTGATGGCGGCGGAGCGGTGTCCAACGGGCGATCCAGAAACGGCGCGAGTCCGATATCGATGCGGCCTAGATGGCGCAATGCGGCGCTCGCCATAGCTCTTGCAAATCCGCGATCCGGACCGCTCAAATTGTTGAATGTGTCGGTTGTCGCCAGCGCTTCGTCCAAAGTCCGTCGCTCTTCGAGCACGGTCATTAGAAGCTGTGCGGCGGCGAGGCGGGCATATGCGCCGCTCAACCCCACGGACCCGCTGCGCGGCGGGGCTCAACACTTGACGGCTCAACTCCCATTTCGGCCGCCAGACGCTGCAGCGATTCAATCCGGTTTTGAGTCGCTGGATGCGTTGAGAACATGCTGTCGCCGCGCCGGCCTGCCAGCGGGTTCATGATATACATATGGGCCATGGCCGGGTTCTGTTCTGCTCGCCGGTTAACAGTCGCGCGGGCGCCGCGATCGATCTTCGCCAGGGCCGAGGCGAGCCATAGCGGGTTGCCGCAAATTTCGGCGCCGCGTCGGTCAGCTTCGTATTCACGTGAGCGACTGATCGCCATTTGAACCAGACCGGCTGCCATGGGCGCAAAGATCATGATCGCGATGCCGGTAAGCATGCCGCCGCGCTCACGATTGGTGAAGAACAAAGCAAAATTGGCCAACATTCCGATGGCGCCAGCGATCGTCGCGGTCACCGTCATGGTCAGTGTGTCGCGGTTTTGAACATGCGCCAACTCGTGCGCCATGACGCCTGCCGTCTCTTCGCGAGATAGAATATTGAGCAGACCAGTGGTCGCCGCAACGGCTGCGTTGTTTGGGTCGCGACCCGTCGCAAAGGCGTTGGGCTGTTCAGTCTCAATGATGTAGATTTTTGGCTCTGGCATGTTCGCTGATTTGGCCAGCGATTTGGTGTCATTCACAAAGGTGCGAATGACAGGGCTGCGATCCTGGTGATCGACTTCCCGTGCGCCTTGCATGCGAAGCACAATTTTATCGGCGTTCCAGTACGAGAACAGATTCAAACCACCCGCGATGACGAACGCAATGCCCATCCCCATGACACCGCCGACAAGATACCCGACCGCCATGAACAGCGCGGTTAGCGCTGCGAGTAACATAAAAGTTTTCGCTGTCCCCATTTCAGGCGGCTCCTTGCAGGTTGTGATTTAAGCAATACGTTCTGTCGTGGAAGATATATGGTTTAGTTAATAGATCTGGGAGTCTCATTTATGAAAGATGACAAATTCGTCACAGCCAAAGCCCTGACTCCCGCGGCGCAGCGGGCGCTCGCAGAAGCTGAAGAGCGTCGCAAGGCGCAGGAAGAAAAAGAAAAAAAACTTGATGCCCAGCGCTCGAGTGAGAAAGGCGGGCCCAGCGCGGAGCGCGTCCGCTATGGAGACTGGGAAAAAGCTGGTCGCGCTGTAGACTTCTAAGTCCGGGTTTGCGGTCACAGCCATCGCAAGGTTTGCTACCGAAAATTCAGCACCTCAAAATCAACCTTGACTCATACGCTATCATGTAATTAGGTAATTACATGATTACTAGTGATGATATGGATCTGGTCTTTCATGCTTTGGCGCACCAAACGCGTCGTCGCATTCTGGACCTTGCGCGAGACAAGCCAGGGCAAAGCGTGGGCGAACTCGCCAAGGCGTTCGATGTCAGCCGGATCGCAATCATGAACCATCTAAAAGTTCTCGAGGACGCGGGGCTTTTGATCAGCCAGAAGGATGGCCGCACGCGCCGCCTTTATCTCAACGCGATGCCCATCAAGGCGATTCAAGAGAGATGGATCGACTCGTTCAGTGAGGTCTGGGCGGATCGGTTGAGTTTCATCAAGCAAGCGGCCGAGCACGTCGCCAAAACAAATACCAAACGCAAACGGGACGAGGAAAATGACTGAGACACCCAATTATGCCGAGAAGTCGATCCACAGAACCTTTATTGAGGCGCCGATTGAAACCGTGTGGTCGATCCTTGTGGCGACAGACAAACCGCTCCCCTTTTTCTTTGGCAGCATATGCGACACCAAGGATGGCCTGAGGGCCGGGGTCCGTATGCGCATGGTCCATCCGAACCGCAAGATTGCTATGGTGGTTGGCGACGTTCTGGCGTTTGATCCGCCGCATCGCTACAGTCACACATTCAAAATGACCAACCTCAAAGACGACCCGTGCACCGTGACGTACGAGCTGCGCGAAAAGAATGGCGGCACCGAGTTTGATCTGATTATTGAGAATGCCATTGAAGGCAGCGACTTGCACAAGCAGATGGTCGGCGGTCAGGAATTCATCGCCAAGAACCTGAAGCGCCTTGCTGAAACGGGCAAGCCCGCCTTTACCGGGACAATGGTGACCGTGATGTCGCCTTTGGTCGGGATGATGGCGAAGAAAGAACAGCGCATCGAGAACTGGCCGCTTTAGAGCCGGCGACGCGACGCATAGAAGAGGAGGAACAGGGATGGCTAAATCACCAGAAGCGCTCGCCCAGGCGATGATCGACAATTTGCCGGAGAAGACAGGAAAGTCTCTCTCAGAATGGCAGACGCTTGTCGCCAGCAGCACCGCAGTAAAGCATGGCGAGATCATGAAGCTGCTGAAAGGCGAGCATGGTATCACGCACGGCTTCGCCAACTTGATTGCGCAAAAATGTATCGGCAACATGGATGTCAGCGCCGACGATCTCGTCGCCAATCAATATAAAGGCAAAGAGGGATTAAAGCCGATCCATGATGCTATCGTCGCCTATGTGAAGTCATACGGAGATGAGCTCGAAATCTCGCCAAAGAAGACCAGCGTCAGCCTGCGCCGAAAGAAGCAATTCGCACTCATTCAGCCGAGCACGAAAACGCGGATTGATCTCGGCCTGAACTTGAAAGGCGTTGAACCGACCGGACGGCTTGAAGCGATGAACAGCATGTGCACGCATAAGATCAAGCTGACCGGTGCTGAAGACTTAGATGGAGATGTGAAAGCCTGGCTTGATCAGGCCTTCGATCGCGCGGGTTAATTGGCTGACGACTGGTTGCGTTAGCTTGGGCGACGTTCACCCTGGCGTTGCTGTGCATCTTCTTCAGCGCGGTCGCGCCGATCGCCGCGACGCGGGCGATTATCTTTCAAGTCATCAATCAGGACATCGCCGCTGGCTTCGTCAGCATAATCTGACCCGAGATTGACGATCACAGTCGTAAACTCTTCCAGGTCAACGCGGCGATCAAGATTAGGGTCAAAGCGGAACGGGTTTGCAAGACTGTCGTCGCGTGTCGGCAATCCGGCGGCCCAGTCTTGCTGTTCTAATGCTGTCAGATAGCCATCCGAATTTTCGTCCGCCATCTTGAACGCCACCGGGATCCCGGCATCGATTTCAAACGCGCTGATCCTGCCATCTTCATTTGTATCAAATGTCAGGAACAGTCCCGCACCAGGTTTCAGGCGATTGGCATTGGTGCGGTCGCGCAAGCCAGCTTCTCTCACTTCGCCCTGGCCGGGCAGACGCATGATTTCATCTTCGTCGACTTGAGCGGAGGCCATCGCGGCAAAAGGCAAGAGGGCCAGACAGGCCAAGGATACAGTTCGGATCATGGGGTCTCCACTCTACGCTGGCTATCTATATAGACATCTCGCACATGAATGCCACATGACGATTACGTCACTGCGCGGTCAAGAACCCGAAGTGAAATCTGAGCGGATCAGATAGGTGACCTTTCCGACTGTGGATATCGGCTCATAATTTTCCAATTCACGCGAGATCTCGGCATCTGATAACACATAGTCAACCCAGAACTCGAAGTGTCGATCAATAATGATCACGTCTGGCTGCAGCGACAGCAACTTGCGTCGCTTCTGCGTTATCCAGTCGTCCACAATTGTTTGCAATTTTTGCGCGTTCTGGTCCGTCGCGTGCTTAGCGCCGACAAGAGCGGTCACAGCGAGAATATCGGAAGGATCGCGATCAATCCAATCCGCTTTGAGTTGGCGTGCACTTGGGGCGGTGATCCCGATATCCATCGAAATGGCAAATAGGCTCGGGTGGTCGGTCAGGGCATGGACTTCCGGGGGAACCCTGACGGTGCGATAAATTATAATTGTTTGAGCGCCAGTGAAGGATATGAGTGCCACAATGAGCATTGGGCCCAATCGGCGCATTCTCTTGCGGGACAGCGCATCTTCATGTCTGACGATGATATAAATAGCGGCACTCAGAGCAGTAATGATGGCTGGCAGTTGTTGATATGACCACCCCTTGCCTTGCCATATGAAAGCGACAGCAAATCCCATCGAGGCGACGAGCAGCAAGGCTGCCATGGCGCTGGCTCGTTGGCTGGCGCGCATGGACAGAACGGCAATCAGTAATGCAGGCAGATAGAACACTGTCACCAGAAGGAGTAGCGCCTGCGTGCTCGCGAATTTCAACAGATACACTTCTATCACGATTGGCACCATCTCCGTGTAGAATTCCGGCGCAGCGAAATAGACGATCGTCCAATAGCCGATCACCATGAGCGCAACGGTCAGTGCTTCCGGCGGGAATAATTGCCTCCAGTCTTTTCGATGCCATGCCAGATACAGAAGCGGCAGGCCGTAGCCGAGGGCATAGTGTGGTTTCAGAATCACCAACGCCGATCCAAACACGCCGATCAAAACGGCCAGTGTCAGCGAAGGACGAAAGCCCGTTTCAATGCGCGCACCGAGAAGGAACAGCCAGGGTAGAACAGCAATCGTGCAGAAATGCTCTCTTTGCGCGAACTGAATGGGCATGATCAATAAAACCACCAAGGCGATGAACAGCACGATACGCCCGGTGCGGTGGGCGGGAACTCCCAGTCCTTCGCGCAGCAGGTAATCGACGAGTAGAAGCGCAACCGCCAGGCAGCCGGTCAATCCGATGCCAATCCAGATATATGCGCTCAGGCCTGTCAGGTTCTGGAGCAGGACGTAAGGTGAATAGAGCCAAATCGAGAATGGAGGGTTGATGTCTCGAACATCAAGGTAAAGGCGCTCGCCATCAAACATCCGTTCATTAACGATGATGAGAAAGGAGACATCGGATAGGTACGGCCCAAGCGCATACAGCAGGGCCGCACTCAGCGTGGCGACAAGTGCCGTTCCTATCCAGAATGCGGAAGTCATCCCTAATGGACGGGGGTTGTCTGAGTGTTTCATGAAGTCTGCGCCTAAAGTTTCATTCAGTTAAACGCAGCGTCGCCAGTTATAAATGGAACGGTTTCGAATTGGTTTATGCGGCCTGCATGGCGCAACTTTCGATTGCTTAGTGCGTGCATTGCTGACGCAGAGTCTTGACCGCAGTGTCGAGTCCGGTTGGATGTGTCTCTTCGTAAAGTTGAGTATCGCAATTGAACTCTATGGCCGCAGATATTTTGCGGTCTGATCCCACGGAGGTTTATGATGGGAAAACGTGACGATCTGATCGCAAAATATGCAAAAGATCTCGAAGAAAAGTGCGGCATGAAGCCGGACATGAAATTGTTGACCGCAGTGACCATCGCGTGCGGCCCATCAATTTACAACAATGACTCGTCGACCGTTGCGGCAAGTCAGAAAAAAGAGCTGGAGACCGTCAAGAAAAGCTTCTTGATGAAAAAGCTCGGTCTCAAAGATACACCGAAGCTTGATGAAGGCATCGCTGCCGTTATGGAGACGTACGGCAAGAGCGTTCGCAAGAAACATCGTGCTGTCGTGTACTATCTTCTCGTCAAGCATTTCCGCAAAGGCTCTGTGTTCAAATAGACCACAGCAATAGCGGAATCGAATTGAGAAGGGCTGGAACTGACGTTCCGGCCCTTTTTCTTTTTGGTTATGGATTCCCCAATTTCTTAACGAGATTGGCCGTTGCGTTAACCCGGACTTAACGCTGAGCTAGCATTCGGTTAACTGTTGGAGGACTTGGCTGGCGAGTGATTCGCCTGCCAGCACGGAGTATCGTATGCAAATCACGGCGGACCAAATCCCATTGATCATTGCTGTTGGGGCTCTGGCGCTCGGCTTGGCATTTATCTTGTGGGCCTTGCGGACATCTGATGGCGCGCGCGGCGCCGCCAAGCGATACAAAGATAAAGCCAATGACGCAGAATCCTCCGTTGCCGAATTGAAGTCAGTGCTCGGGGCGCACCCGGGCGTGATCCTGGTCTGGCAAGGCGAGGACATTGATGTCGACGCCGATGATATTACGCCGCCCGATATTCACGGGTCTCCTGTTGCGCTGGCCAGCCTTCTTAGATTCACAGATGACGCCGTCTCAATCGACCCTGCTGTCCGGATCATCGAAGGTCTGGCCGATCTTGAAGCCCGTGACGCCAGCGGTGTCGATACATCACTGCGCATTCGTCTGCGCGAGTTAGCCGAAGAAGGTCAGCCTTTCTCGCTGACCATCATTGGTCAGAATGGTCGCTTCCTTGAAGCGGATGGACGCACTGCGGGTGCGCGCGTTGTTGTCTGGATTTCAGACGCCACGATCAAGGGGCTCGAAGAAAGCTCTGCGCGCGGCCGACTGGAAGAAGCGCGGCAAGTGATTGCTCGTGATCCGACAGCCTTCCTAGATATGCTCGGCAAGGCGCCATTCCCGGCCTGGCGGATTTCCGGTGTTGGCCGTCTGCAATGGGCGAACCCCGCTTATGTCGACGCCGTCGATGGTGACAGCCTAGATCGTGTGCTTGAGCGCCAGGTGATGCTTGACGAGAAAGCTGTTGAGCAAGTTCGCAAGACGCTGACAGACGGCAAGGATCTGGATGAAACGCGCCACATCGCCATCAAGGGTGACCGCCGCGCGATGCGGGTTTTATCCTTCCCGCTGTCCGGCGGCGTTGGCGCTATGGCGTTTGATGTTACCGAACAGGAACGCGCCCGTGACGAACTCGACAAGCATGTGCGTGCGCATGATGAAACGCTGAATCATGTCGCCGACGCCGTGGCGATCTTTAGCGGCGAGCGAAAGCTTACTTTCCACAATCGCGCCTTTGCGAAAATGTGGGACATGGATGAGGGCTTCCTGCTCGACATGCCGAGCCATGGTCAGTTGCTTGACCGCTTGCGCGAGCGACGCAAGCTACCGGCGCAAGCGGAATACGCTAAGTGGCGCGCTGAGGAGCTGTCTTATTATCTCGACATCAGCGGCATCGAAGAAGACGAGTGGCACCTGCCCGACAATCGCACTTTGAAAGTGACTCGCCAGCGCCACCCCATGGGCGGCCTGTTGATTCTGTTCAAAGACATTACCAGCGAACTTGGCCTGCAAACCAAATATAATGCGATGATCAAGACGCAGGGCAAAACCCTGGACAGTCTGCATGAAGCCGTGGTGGTGTTTGGCACAGATGGTCGTCTGAAACTTTGGAACAGCGCCTTCGCGGAGCTTTGGGGGATTGAAGAAGATCTACTCAAAGACGAACCGGATTATGATGATATCGCTGACTTCTGTGTGCCGCTCTTCCATGACCGCGACACCTGGACCGCCATCAAGGGCCATATCACTGACCCGAGTGCGCGGCAGGAAACGACAGGTGAAATGAAGCGCTCGGACAGCGCTATTTTGACATATGTCACCAAACCGCTTCCGGACGGCAATACACTGATAGGATTTGCCGACGTGTCGGCGCAGCGATCCGTTGAGACGGCTCTGCGTGATCGCGCCGAAGCGTTCCAGACGGCAGACCGATTGAAGACTGAGTTCGTCAAGAACGTGTCTTACCAGCTGCGTTCGCCGCTGCAGACTATTCTCGGCTATGGTGAGTTCCTGCAAATGGAGCGCATTGGCGATTTGAACGATGCGCAGCGCGATAAAGTCGATGCGATATGTGAAGCGTCCAATCACTTGAATGATCTGATCGATAATATTCTCGATCTTGCCATGATCGAAGCCGGGCGCATGGACCTTGATATTAGTGATGTTGATTTGAAAACACTGATCCAGGAGGCGGTCTCGATTGGCGTGACCAATGCGGCGGATACTGAAGTTGAAGTCATTGCCAATATCGAAAAGAGCCTGGGCACGATTCAAGCGGACGAAAAACGCATTCGCCAGATCTTGTTCAATTTGGTCTCGAATGCCCTTCGCTTCACTGATCCGGGGGGGCAAGTGACCATATCTGCAGAGCGTATGGGCGATACGGCGAAACTCACCGTCAAGGATAATGGCCGCGGCATTCCAGCGGAAGAGCAAGCGACCCGATTCGACAGCTTCACATCCAGTGACCGGCGCGGCGCTGGTCTCGGTCTGTCTCTGGTGAAGCATTTCGTGCAGCTGCACGGCGGTAATGTCGGCATCAAGTCGCAGCCTGGGGGCGGCACAGAAGTGGTTTGCTGGATCCCTGTTGAAGTCAGTCCTGAAGGCGGCTCACGCTCAACCGAAAAGCTTGCAGCATAATTCGATCTTTCAACCGGCAGGTGCATACGCTTGCCAGGCTTCGTTCTAATCGGCACCCTTAGGAGACAGGCGAGAATGCCTGCATTCACAAAGGGAGGCCATCATGGCTGTTGCACGCGTTACAGAGATCATCTCTGGCTCAAAGAAAAGTTTTCAAGATGCCGTCGAAAAAGGCATCGCCCGCGCAAACAAGACGTTGAAAAATGTCGAAGGCGCCTGGGTCAAAGACCAATCGGTTATCCTCGATAAAGGGGAAATCAAGGAATATCGGGTCGTCATGAAAGTGACATTCATCCTGAAATAAAACAGGTCTGTTCTGGAATCAAACAACCCCGCCTCTGAGGAGGCGGGGCTCACCCAGGCAGAGTAGGCTCCGCCTCAGTCCCCGTTTGATTGATAAGTTGCTGAATTGCCGACCGCGGTCGCAGATCCGAAGACGCTTCCTGTTTGCCCAACTGTGGCACGACCCTGTGCCACAATTGAACCGGAATTGAATTGTTGGGTCTGACCTTGCAGCGCCGCGTCACCGCAAACATTGCAAAGCGTTGCTGTCGCCGCATTGCCGATCGCGGTTGACGTGACGATGCCGGCGCCATTGTCAGGCGAGTTTCCATTGAAGCCGGCTGAGCTGTAAACCGATCCGGTATTGTTCTGGACGGCGTAGAGGCCGGTATCAGATGCGACATTCGAAATTGTTGCCGCATTGCCGACGCCATAAGCGCTGGATGTCGCATAGCCGGTCCAATTGTCGAGCGTGACATAGGATTGGCTATCAATGTCGGAATCATTGCCTTGAAAGACTTCTGATCCATCACGGCCGAGGGTCCCATAGCCCCACTCATTGTCCACCGTCGCTGAATTGCCGAACGCTGTGGTCGCGTTCAGGACGTTGTGGCCATAACCCATATAGACGTCGCCTGATGCAGAGACTGTTTCACCTGCTGCGGTCGTCTGGACGGCGCCATTATAATTTGTGCTGGTCGATCCTGTTGAAGACATGGCATTGCCGCCTGCTGTCGTCGCAAAGCTGGCCGAAGAGCCGTCGCAGCACATATCGACATCTGTCGTCGCTGAAACGGAACCGTTGCTGTCTTGGGTCTGGAACGCAGAGCCGGTGCCAAATTCATTTGCGGGAACCGAAACGTTCGCCATCGCCGTAGTGGCTGCCGCGACTGTGCCGGCATTTTCAAGGTCGATACGGGTGTTTGCCGAAACGTTGCCATTCGCGACTTGGTCTGCGCGGTAATAGGTGTTGCCCGCCCAGGTGCCGCCAGTGGTCGAGTTGCCGTAAGCAGTGGTCGTGGCGACCGCCAGGCCAGCGCTGCCGCCGGTCATCTGATTGCCCGCGGTGACATTGCCATCAAGCGTTTGATCCGTGCGGATTGTGATATCACCGCTTGTGACCAGACCTGCTGCAGTATTGCCTGCTGCCGTCGACGTCGACGTCGCGTCCCATGCATAGCCGGTAATCTCGACTTGCATATCCGACCAGACGTCACCCAGCTGAACCTGCTCGATTTCGGTTTCGGAGCTTTGGGCCTGGGAGGTTGCACTGGCGGCCAATGCGACCGCAAGTGCAACCAGGCTCATCCGCTTCGATGACCGTTGTATGATGGCTGCAAGCATCATTGTGCTGATGTCTTTCCGCGCAGCGAGAAGCCGCTATCGCGATCTTCGTGCCATTTGTTCGGGGACTGACGGGAGCCGCCATTATAATCCTGAACCTGTGCCCGGAACGGTGTGTAATCGCCGGTCACGCTATTGGTTGAAATGATGCCTTCGGTTAGCGTGCAGACATCTGCGTTCGGTGCGCCATACAGATTGGCCATCATCTCCAGCGATGCGCGCTCAATCACTGAGCGAACGGCGAGCTGGATAGGCTCCTGGGCGCGGCCACCAACCCCGACATCAAAGACATTGCCATTGGCAAAGTCGAAAATGCCGAAAGAGAGTTCGCGGCCAATAATCTGCTTTTGATAAGAGATCACATCGAACACTTCGAGTGTGTCCGTTTTGACCAGACGCAAGTCGAGACCGACATTAATGACGAACAGTTTCGCACCGGCGGTTCCTTTTGGATCGACTGCATCGGTATCACCGACAAAAGCTTCACCGCCAACAGACCGGATATTATAGTTCAGTTCAGTAATGCCGCCAACGAGGTAGAAGTCAGAACCCGGGATCGAGCCGGCGTGGATCTTGTCGAACTGGCCCGGCGCGTCGCCGATCAGCTTGTTATTCTTATATTTCAGATCAAGCTCAGCAACAGATGTGTCAAAGCGCTCGACAAGAACCGCGCCAGCTTTTGCCAGAGCCGACATGGCCATCAGTGAGCCACCTTGGGTGACGCGCCGGCCGCCTTCAATATCGGCTTTGCCGGTATAATCGAGGATCCGTCCGACGGCGATGCGCGGGGCACGGACGCCAGACTGGCGTGCATAATGTCCCATGCAGACCAGACCTTTGGAATAAGGCGTCGGGTTGGCCGTCACTGGCGAGCCGCCAATCGGCTGAGTGTAGTTGCCGCCTGGGCCAGCGACAGGAGAAATGCATCCCGTGAGCACCATGGCTGAGGCCAGCGCAGCGGCAGGCGCTTTGGCGCGGACCGAGGAGAAGAGGGTCAATAGGTTGATCATTAGAAGTCGAGCTCCCCGTTCAGAACGACTGTCTGGTCGCCATTATTGATCTGTGTTGAATCGATGATGATCGTATTGTTCGATCCATTGGTGATGACATTCAGCTGGTTGCCGACGGCTGTGCCTGATCCGATCATGCCTGCGGCGCCATCGGTTTGTCCCCATTCCGTGAACAAGCCATTGCCGAGGCCGGTGCCGCCTTCAATCAAGCCATTTATAATCACCCGATTGCCGAGGCGGTCGCGGCCATTGGTTGAGAAGGGGCGAGATTCTTCGCCAAAGCCAAATCCATAAGGGCGCTCAAACTCGGAAACCGATGAGGCTTCTTGAGCGCTTGCCGGCAGCGCGGCCAGAACCAGGGCGCCGGCCGCCAGTGTGGCCATTCCCCCGATACATAGAGTGCGTGTATATTTAGGCGCTTTCATTGAGCCGTCTCTCCAGCAAAGTTGCGTTTGAGAAAACGAGTGCAACGCCCATGCCAGATTAGGGGTATTCTGGAGCGCTACTCGCGCAAAAGGAGAAGTCGTGCCGTGCAGATTTCGCCCAATAGGGACGAATCGCGGGCGATTCTGTTTCGCTTTGAAACAAATTGCCCGACATTTCCAAAATTGGCCTGAGCTGTGCTATATTCTCAGCAGACATATTTATGCAGGGAGGTGAGGCATGCTGATTGATACGATTCTCAAAGACAAAGGCAACACGGTGGAGACGATCCCCGACACGGCAACATTGGCGGAAGCCGCGAATGTGCTCGACCAGAAGAGAATCGGTGCGATTGTCGCAGTTGATGACAAAGGCGACTTGTGCGGCGTGCTCTCTGAGCGGGATATTGTAAGGCGGTTTGCGCGCAATCGCGAAAAGACTGTGGATATGACGGTTTCGCAAGCGATGACCCGAGGCGTGATCACGGCGGCACCCGGCGAAGACGTGGATACTTGCCTGGGACGCATGACGGATCGGCGGATCCGGCATTTACCGATCCTCGAAGACGGTAAGCTTAAAGGCATCATTTCGATTGGCGACTTGGTGAAGTATAAGATTGACGCGGTCCTGGCGGAAAAAGAGGCTATGACGGCGTATATTCGCAGCGGCTGACGCTGTATTTGCGGCGACGTTCCAATGGTTAATGGCAGAGCTGCGAAAATGTGCGCCTCAGGCGTATTTTTTACTTGCCAAACCCCCCGAACAGATTCTATATGGGGGCTTGCTTCGTGAATGCCTCAAGTTTGTGGGGCCGGTTAAACGGCTCAACGGGTTTCGCGTCGCCAAAATCTAGAGAAGTTGCAAATGCAACCTTTCTGCAGTTTTGGTGACAAAGGGTGTTGACGGGGTGAGGGCCGGTCTGTACTGACCGCGACTTCACGGAAATGCCTCATCTATCTGGGGCCGGTCAAACGGCTCAAGCGGTGACTTTTCGACTTAAAACAAGGCTTTTTCAGTTCGCTGAACTTGCTCTGCAGAAAGTTGAAAAAAGGGTGTTGACGCAAAACTCGGCGGCTGTATAAGCCGCCTCTCGGTCGACGGGGCGCCAAGCTTCTGAGGCCAAAAAAAGGGCTCCGGCCCGGCTGTTTGACATCGCAGGAATTAGGAAGAGAAACGCAGGCGGCATAGGCGACTAGCGGTCCTTTTATAAGGACCATTATGACTATGACGAATGCGTTTCAAAAGAAATACCTTCACAAATTGTCGGCTTCGGCCGACTGTGATTTGTGCAAGGGTTTCTCGTCAAAACGTAAATTGCTTTATAGCAAATGATCCCGACCGGTTTTTCCCGGTCATTATGGGATCTTCGTCAGAAATCAATTCTCAACCTGAGAGTTTGATTCTGGCTCAGAACGAACGCTGGCGGCAGGCTTAACACATGCAAGTCGAACGATATAGTGGCAGACGGGTGAGTAACGCGTGGAAACGTGCCTTTCACTACGGAATAGCTTTTGGAAACGAAAGGTAATACCGTATACGCCCTTCGGGGGAAAGATTTATCGGTGAAAGATCGGTCCGCGTTAGATTAGCTAGTTGGTGAGGTAAGAGCTCACCAAGGCGACGATCTATAGCTGGTCTGAGAGGATGATCAGCCACACTGGGACTGAGACACGGCCCAGACTCCTACGGGAGGCAGCAGTGGGGAATATTGCACAATGGGCGCAAGCCTGATGCAGCCATGCCGCGTGAATGATGAAGGCCTTAGGGTTGTAAAATTCTTTCGCCAAGGATGATAATGACAGTACTTGGTAAAGAAGCCCCGGCTAACTTCGTGCCAGCAGCCGCGGTAATACGAAGGGGGCTAGCGTTGTTCGGAATTACTGGGCGTAAAGCGCACGTAGGCGGACTTTTAAGTCAGATGTGAAATCCCAAGGCTCAACCTTGGAACTGCATTTGAAACTGGGAGTCTAGAGATCAGGAGAGGTTAGTGGAATACCGAGTGTAGAGGTGAAATTCGTAGATATTCGGTGGAACACCAGTGGCGAAGGCGACTAACTGGACTGATACTGACGCTGAGGTGCGAAAGTGTGGGGAGCAAACAGGATTAGATACCCTGGTAGTCCACACCGTAAACGATGAGAGCTAGTTGTCTGCAGGCATGCCTGTAGGTGACGCAGCTAACGCATTAAGCTCTCCGCCTGGGGAGTACGGCCGCAAGGTTAAAACTCAAAGAAATTGACGGGGGCCCGCACAAGCGGTGGAGCATGTGGTTTAATTCGAAGCAACGCGCAGAACCTTACCTACGCTTGACATGCCTGGACGACTCCGAGAGATCGGTTTCTCCCTTCGGGGCCAGTGCACAGGTGCTGCATGGCTGTCGTCAGCTCGTGTCGTGAGATGTTGGGTTAAGTCCCGCAACGAGCGCAACCCTCATCCTTAGTTGCCATCACGTTTGGGTGGGCACTCTAGGGAAACTGCCGGTGCTAAGCCGGAGGAAGGCGGGGATGACGTCAAGTCCTCATGGCCCTTACGCGTAGGGCTACACACGTGCTACAATGGCAGTGACAATGGGTTAATCCCCAAAAGCTGTCTCAGTTCGGATTGTCGGCTGCAACTCGCCGGCATGAAGTTGGAATCGCTAGTAATCGTGGATCAGCATGCCACGGTGAATACGTTCCCGGGCCTTGTACACACCGCCCGTCACACCATGGGAGTTGGATCTACCCGAAGATTGTGAGCTAACTTCGGAGGCAGCAAGCCACGGTAGGTTCAGCGACTGGGGTGAAGTCGTAACAAGGTAGCCGTAGGGGAACCTGCGGCTGGATCACCTCCTTTCTAAGGATGTTTGTCATTTGGACTTCGGTTCTATGGCAACGTTCAAAGACAATCGTTGGCCCGAGCAATCGGTGACCAACAAAAACTATGCGGTTGTTTATGCCGTCTTCGTTTCTCTTCCTTCATTCGCTGTTCTTGCCCATTGGCGAGAACATAGCCTGGTGCTACCGGGCAACCTATAAAGGGGCCGGTAGCTCAGGCGGTTAGAGCGCACGCCTGATAAGCGTGAGGTCGGAGGTTCAAGTCCTCCTCGGCCCACCACCTTTTTCGGGGCCTTAGCTCAGCTGGGAGAGCACCTGCTTTGCAAGCAGGGGGTCAGCGGTTCGATCCCGCTAGGCTCCACCATTTTTCTGGTGGATAGCGTGCACGGCATAGCCGTATTGCGAATGAAGAAAGTGTCTAAGTTTCCGGAGCTTGTCTCCGGGATGTTTGTAATCGTAAGGGAAGATTAATCCGCCTCGCTGTTCATTTATTTGAGCGGCAAGCTCCTCACTAACCGGATGGAGTAAAGAGGTGAGCCTGTCATAAAGGGTTAGTCTGTTAAAGAAACCAACAAAGTCTGATCGAAACCCATATGTATGGGTGATTGCGCCGTCTAGTACGGGGCGTTCACCTCTGCACATGAGTTTCAACAATGAGATCAAGCGTCAAAAGGGCATCCGGGGGATGTCTTGGCGGTAAGAGGCGATGAAGGACGTGGCACTCTGCGATAAGCACGGGGGAGGCGAGAGCACCCTTTGATCCCGTGATTTCCGAATGGGGAAACCCATCTCCGAGATGTGAGACTATTATTCAACTTCGGTTGAATGCTGGTCTTACATTTCAATAGTGAGATATTTTACACTGAATACATAGGTGTTAAAAAGCGAACCCGGGGAATTGAAACATCTAAGTACCCGGAGGAAAGGACATCAATTGAGACTCCCTTAGTAGCGGCGAGCGAACGGGGACCAGGCCTGGTCTGAAATAAAGCAAAGCATCTGGAAAGTTGCGCCATAGTGGGTGATAGCCCCGTAGCTGTAAAATGAAGACCTTTACGAGTAGGGCGGGACACGTGAAATCCTGTCTGAACATGGGGGGACCACCCTCCAAGCCTAAGTACTCCTTACCGACCGATAGTGAACTAGTACCGTGAGGGAAAGATGAAAAGTACCCCGATGAGGGGAGTGAAACAGTACCTGAAACCGGATGCTTACAAGCTGATGGAGCTCTTCGGAGTGACATCGTACCTTTTGTATAATGGGTCAACGACTTAGTGTTGTATGCAAGCTTAAGCCGTTAGGTGTAGGCGCAGCGAAAGCGAGTCTGAATAGGGCGACCGAGTATGCAGCATTAGACCCGAAGGCAAGTGATCTAGGTATGGGCAGGGTGAAGGTGCAGTAACATGCACTGGAGGCCCGAACCGTTGAGCGTTGAAAAGCTCTCGGATGACCTGTGCCTAGGGGTGAAAGGCCAATCAAACTTGCTGATAGCTGGTTCTCCGCGAAATCTATTTAGGTAGAGCGTCGATCGAATACTCTTGGGGGTAGAGCACTGACTGGGCTAGGGGTCCTCACCGGATTACCAAACCTTATCAAACTCCGAATACCAAGAAGTACTAATCGGCAGACACACGGCGGGTGCTAACGTCCGTCGTGGAGAGGGAAACAACCCTGACCACCAATTAAGGTCCCCAAATAATGGCTAAGTGTGAAAGGATGTGGGATTGCTTTGACAATGAGGAGGTTGGCTTAGAAGCAGCCATCCTTTAAAGAAAGCGTAACAGCTCACTCATCAAGCGATCCTGCGCCGAAAATGTAACGGGGCTAAAGCCATTTACCGAAATTGTGGGCTCGAAAGAGCGGTAGCGGAGCGTTCCGTAAGCCTGCGAAGGTGCACTGCGAGGTGTGCTGGAGGTATCGGAAGTGAGAATGTTGACATGAGTAGCGACAAAGCGGGTGAGAGACCCGCTCGCCGAAAATCCAAGGGTTCCTGCGTAAAGCTAATCTGCGCAGGGTTAGCCGGCCCCTAAGGCGAGGCCGAAAGGCGTAGCCGATGGGAACCACGTTAATATTCGTGGGCCTGGGAGTGTGTGACGGATTTCGAAAGTTGTCATCCCTTAATGGATTGGGGTGGCAGCCTGGAAGTCCCAGGAAATAGCCCTCCCATATAGACCGTACCCTAAACCGACACAGGTGGATAGGTAGAGAATACCAAGGCGCTTGAGAGAACGATGCTGAAGGAACTCGGCAAATTACCTCCGTAACTTCGGGAGAAGGAGGCCTCACTCTAGGCAACTAGAACTGAGGGGCACAGACCAGGGGGTTGCGACTGTTTATCAAAAACACAGGGCTCTGCGAAGCCGCAAGGCGACGTATAGGGTCTGACGCCTGCCCGGTGCCGGAAGGTTAAAAGGAGATGTGAGAGCGTCGAATTGAAGCCCCGGTGAACGGCGGCCGTAACTATAACGGTCCTAAGGTAGCGAAATTCCTTGTCGGGTAAGTTCCGACCTGCACGAATGGCGTAACGACTTCCCCACTGTCTCCAGCATCGACTCAGCGAAATTGAAGTCCCCGTGAAGATGCGGGGTACCCGCGGTCAGACGGAAAGACCCCGTGAACCTTTACTGCAGCTTGGCTGTGGCACCGGAAATAATATGTGTAGGATAGGTGGGAGGCTTTGAAGCAGCGGCGCCAGTCGTTGTGGAGCCATCCTTGAAATACCACCCTTATTCTTTTCGTTGTCTAACCGCGTCCCTGGATGGGACCGGGACCCAGCCTGGCGGGCAGTTTGACTGGGGCGGTCGCCTCCTAAAGAGTAACGGAGGCGCGCGATGGTAAGCTCAAGCCGGTCGGACATCGGCTGTTGAGTGCAATGGCATAAGCTTGCCTGACTGTGAGGTCGACGGACCGAGCAGAGACGAAAGTCGGTCATAGTGATCCGGTGGTCCCGAGTGGAAGGGCCATCGCTCAACGGATAAAAGGTACTCCGGGGATAACAGGCTGATGATGCCCAAGAGTCCATATCGACGGCATCGTTTGGCACCTCGATGTCGGCTCATCACATCCTGGGGCTGAAGCAGGTCCCAAGGGTTCGGCTGTTCGCCGATTAAAGTGGTACGTGAGCTGGGTTCAGAACGTCGTGAGACAGTTTGGTCCCTATCTGCCGTGGGTGTTGGAAACTTGAGAGGATCTGTCCTTAGTACGAGAGGACCGGGATGGACATACCTCTGGTGGACCTGTTGTGGCGCCAGCCGCATTGCAGGGTAGCTATGTATGGACGGGATAACCGCTGAATGCATCTAAGCGGGAAACCCACCTCAAAACCAGGTTTCCCTTGAGAGCCGTTCTAGACTAGGACGTCGATAGGCCAGGTGTGGAAGCGCTGCGAAGCGTGGAGCTTACTGGTACTAATTGCTCGATAGGCTTGATCTCTAGAAACTCGTGTGTGGTGGTGAACGCCTCATACGGATTGAGATCAGAAACATCCCAGAATAATTTTTAATAATCTGCGGTTTTTTACTTATTGGTTTCTTGAAATTGCTAGCTTTTGCCGACCCGGTGGTTATGGCAGGGGTTCCCCACCCGATCCCATCCCGAACTCGGTCGTTAAGTCCCCTAGCGCTGATGGTACTGCGTCTTAAGGCGCGGGAGAGTAAGTCGCTGCCGGGTCAGCTAAAGCTAGTGATTTTTATAACAGACGTCTTCCCTTATAGATTGCTCGACTGGTTCGGGCCCGCCACTATGGCGGACATGAAGAACCGGCCTTGTGCCGGTTTTTTCGTTTCTGGAGATTTGTTTCGGCAATCTCCACTCTGACGCGGGATGGAGCAGTCCGGTAGCTCGTCAGGCTCATAACCTGAAGGTCGTAGGTTCAAATCCTACTCCCGCACCCAAGCTAAACCCTTGAAATCATTGAAGATTTCAAGGGTTTTCTTTTGGGTAAATGTTCGCCGTTGCGAATTGCTGGAAAACTATAAACGACGGGGAAACCGAAGCGGTTGCTAGCTGCTACTCACTTGTTCAACCTCTTCCTATTGGTTTCTTTAGTTCTGTGAACTGAGAACCCTTTCGTAATCCCTCAAGAATTCAGCGCAGCCCTTTTTCTCGAGGAATATTCGACTGGTCGCTTGATCGTTCGATATATTAAACCTCGAGGCAATATCTGACTGTATTTCAGCAATGTTGGGATCAGAAAATCCAAAAACGGTGCCATATACCTTAGGACGCGTTGCGCTTCCTGAGGACGACAGAACGTCGTTGTTTTGTGGATGGAAGCCGTATCCCAAAAAAATCAATTGATTGGCTGCGTTGATTATCTCGTCTACTTCGTTTTGAGTTTCCGAGTTAGGGAGCTCGCTAAACGTTCGAAGCCTCTGAGCAACTTGAGCAATCATTCCATAATTCATGTGATCTCCGAATCGAACCAGTGGATCGTTCGAGAAGCCAGTTCTCAACGCTCCCAGCGATCCATACGGTCTAACGATATTCAGCTGTGCTACTCGCGATGCGGCTTCAGTCTCGTTCAAATTGTACCGTCTCTGCAATTTGCGAATCAAGAACAATTCTAGAGACCGATCGTAGTTAAATGAAATCACCTTGACGTCCGTGAACAGCTCATCAAGTTCACCGACAGTAACTCCTTGTGTCGCGATTTTTAAAAAGGACTGGTACCACGTGTCTCTCAACTCTTCGGATGCGACCACTTGCGAAGGGGATGCCTCAAGGTCGAAGTAGCGCGAGTTCGCTTCAGCGTTCAAAAGCGAACTTGCTATGGCAAGCTTGCCAAACGTCTCTACGAATTCATTTTGGATGGTGTGAATATAGGAATCGATTGAATCTGCTTCGAGCATTCCGTCGAAGATCATTCTTGAAACAGCCGACCATTGTTCATGAAGGACACGACCGTTATCATAAAACGCTACAGCGTTTAATATACCGCTGCGGATAGTGGCTAGTTCACCGTCCAGATTTCTTGGCTCGCACGCATCGGTTATAGTCGTGGACAATTGAGAACCAAGCGGCAATCCAAAGTCGACGCCCGCTCCTGCGCCTAATACGACAACGGAATTCGGTTTGAACAAATTTGTCTTCCTATTTGGGGCGCAATATACGCAAACACCTGGCCGAAAAGTATCGCGGTTGAAGCAAATCCTCAATGCTCGCTCGCCGAAAATTTGTTTGTCTGCGAGTACGCTGAACGCGATTTGAGTCACGCCATTCCGTCATAATAAGAAATCGTTCATGCTAAGGTAGTGGTCGGATGCCACGTCTAGTTCTTTAACGAACTGGAGATTGGTGATGGAAACTTTGATTGAGAGCTTTGAAAGTATCGCTGTGGGAGCGGGAGCGGTGATGACTGGGGTCGCAGCAATCTTAATGGCGGGCGCACGCTCGAGAAGTCGCAAATGAAATCCTATTATCTCGGCTGGCGATTGAGTAACTCAAATTACCTACTGTTGGGTGCGGGGGATTTGTAAAGTAGGTCGCATTTTTAACCTCGAATTATCCAGGAAAACCCTTTACCCACAAAGAGTTGTAGGTATTTTGCGGCCTCTATGAGTTGTCTACTGTAGGAACCAAATCCCCCTCCCGCACCCAAATAAGCCCCTGAAATCTTTACGGATTTCGGGGGTTTTTCTTTGTCTGAATCTTCGAGTGACTTAGGGTTTTAGCGTGCGGGCCATGTCCAATTCGGGCGGTGATTTCCCTCGATGAAACTCTCACCGGTGTCTTTGTAGAGCTCAACCAGCTCGGCGTCTGCACTGAGCAAACTCGAAACTAGGGTTTGGTTGTGGGATACCGTGATCACCTGGCAATTGTCCCCGGCACTGATGATGAGTCCGGCCAAAGCCGGTATGACCGAACTGTGCAAGCTCGCCTCGGGCTCGTTCAAGACCAGCAACGGAGATGGGCGCGGCGACAATATTGCTGCCGCTAGCAGGATAAACCTCAACGTACCGTCTGATAGCTCGGTGACACCCAGGGATCGCAGCATCCCGCGTTGATGCATCATCAATTGAAACAACCCGCCATCCGTGACGCGAACCTCTAGCCGCGCCCGGTTAAAGGCATGATCAATCGCGGCGTCCAACGCGTCACCATTGCCAATCTCATAAATGGTCTGCACGGCTGCTGCGAGATCAGCGCCGCTCGGAGACAGTGATATGGTGCGGGTTCCAACATGCGGCTTTCGCGCCGGAGCGTTCTCATCCGTCCGAACGTGATCATAGAAGCGCCAATTGGATAGCTGGCTGCGCAAGATTGAAATCTCCCAGGGGGCATTCTGGCCGACCAATTCCCGAACCATGGAGTCATAAGCGCTCATACGCGTCGCGAGCTGTACCGGTTCATGCTGGTCATTTTTGGCCCGCACACCGGGACCGCGTCGATCCGCAATAATTTTTGACGGCGTTGGTTTATCGCCGGTCCAGAGCACTTCTCTTTTGATTTCCGGATCATCCGAAAACAAGGATGTGGAATCACGAGCAGGCAGCCCCAACTCGATGGCGTAGGAATAGTCTTCGCTCGAAAAGCCTAGCTTAAGTGAGACGGGCCCCTTCCGCACCGTACCCTGAATGGGAACAGATCCGTCGCGCATGCTTTTTGAAATCGATTCTGGCCCGGCCCAAAGGACGCTGCGAAACCCGCCTTCTCTGGCGATGGATGAGATTATTCGGTCATCTGCGATGTCAGCGAGCAGTCTGAGCGAGCGATAAACACTCGACTTTCCAGTCCCGTTCAGGCCAGTGACCACGGTCAATTGCCCTAGTCTCAAGACCACATCTCGCAAAGAGCGATAGCCAGATATTGCGACGGTGTTGATCATAGTTGGGTCTACTCAAGTTTGAGCGAGAATTTAAGGCAAATCCAATAGCGATCCCAGAAATTTCTATTATCTCTTCTATTGGTGGCAATTGGGCGCCGCAGACCCTAAGCCGCCAGGATATCTACTTGGCGTTGATACTGTTTCAACGCATCGCGTCCTTTTGGGGTTATATCGTAAATGCCTGTCCTCACGCGTTCGAACCAGCCATAATGGTCATCCGCCATGATCCGACGCGCCATCTCAACGCGCGTCTCGGAGGCCACCAGAGCGGCTTTTGTCGGTCCGTTTCTATCGAGGTGGATCAAACATCTCAACGCGTCCTGGCGATAGGCTGTGATCAGGCCCTGACGGGTTGCGCCGCCGCTGTTTGGGTCACCGACGCGCTTGGCAAACTCTTTGAGCAAGCGGGTTTTCTTTTGAACAGACACGCGTGGGCGATATGGTCCAGGGTCGACATGTACTTGCACTAGGCCGTCTTTGAGGCGGACCGTGATCAGGCCGATCCCCAAGCGTCGACACAAGGCGGCATTGCGCTTGACCGATCTCGCAAACACTCTTCCCGGCTTATGCGGCACGGCCATATAGACGATGTCAGAGACGCTGAGGCGCTCGACGGCCTGATGGAATAGCGATAGCGAAAATGTGGTCTTCAGCTCGACCAGAACGGGGGTCTCGTCGCCGCGGCACGCGACCACGTCAACTTTGCCAATCTCGCCTTTGACCTCATATCCCTGGCCCTCCAGGAACCGTTTGATCGGGTCGTACAAGTCGGTTTCTCGCGCCGGTGCGGTCGCCATGCTGAACTCCAGTCTCTTATTGCCCGCAGAATAGGCTGCGATTGGTAAACCGCGCGTTCAAGCATCAATGTGCCAGCATTCCCCGGCGTGCCTACTTGTGGTCCGGGCCATCCCGTCTAAAAATCGCGTTAAAGCTATTTCCGGAGGATTTCCCGTGCATACCGATACTCAAGACCTGTTCGATCTCGCCATGTCAGAAGGGGCGCGGCCGCTCATGGACGCGGTGATGAAGCATATTGAAGACAATGTTGTGCCGATCAGCGAAGAGTTCTTTGCTCTGGATAAGGAAAAAGAAGACCGCTGGTCATGGCACCCGCGCCAGCTCGAATTGCTGGAAGGGGCCAAGAACAAAGCCAAGGAATCTGGTCTATGGAATTTCTTCCTGCCGGAGACCGAATACGGCACTGGCCTGACCAATCTCGATTATGCCTATATCGCAGCTGAGCTTGGCAAATACCCGCTGGCATCAGAGTCGCTGAATTGTAGCGCGCCGGATACCGGCAATATGGAAGTGCTGGAGCGGGTCGGCACCCCTGAACAGCAAGAGAAATGGCTGAAGCCGCTTCTGAATGGAGAGATCCGCTCGGCCTACGCGATGACTGAGCCGGCTCTGCCATCCTCTGACGCCAAGAACATTTCGACCCAGGCTGTGCTTGAGAATGGCGAATGGGTGATCAATGGTGAGAAATTCTACATTTCCGGCGCCGGGGACCCGCGCTGCAAGATCATGATCGTGATGGTCAAAACCAGTCCTGATGCCGCGCCGCACAAGCAACAAAGCCAGATCCTGGTGCCGGTTGATACGCCCGGCGTGAAGATCCTCGAAGGGATGCAAGTGTTTGGCGAAGACCATGCCCCGCGCGGTCATATGCATATCGTTTTCGACAATGTCCGCGTGCCGGAAGAGAATATGTTGCTTGGCGAAGGCCGCGGCTTTGAGATCTCTCAGTTGCGCCTAGGGCCAGGCCGCATCCATCACTGCATGCGCTCGATCGGTAAGGCTGAACGGGCTCTGGAAATGATGGTCAAGCGCGGCGCCACGCGAGAAGCCTTTGGCCGACCGCTGATCAAGCTGGGTGGCAATTTGGAGAAAGTCTCTCGCGCCCGGATTGAGATTAATGCGATGCGTCTGTCCGTGCTGCAGGCTGCGAAGGCGATGGACGTGCTCGGTAATAAAGAAGCCCGCGTCTATGTCAGTGCGGTGAAAGCCATGGTGCCGGAGAAAGTCTGCCAGATCATCGATGATGCCATCCAGATCCACGGCGCGACCGGGATTTCGCAATGGACCCCGCTTGCTGGTCTGTACACGGATATGCGCCACTTGCGCTTTGCCGATGGCCCGGATGAGGTTCATCACATGGTCGTCGGGCGTGCAGAGGTCCAGCGTTACGGGCTTTGGTGAGCGCCAGCGCAACACGCGCCCCGTCATGCAGAGTGTGACGGGGCCGTCGACTTAGATGGTGTATCTCCCCTTCAGCGATTGCCGGGACTGCAACGCGAAAGGACAATTATGAAATTGCTTTCAACCTGCATTGCAGCGCTTGCTGTGCCGGTCGCCGCTGCGCAAAGCCCGGCGGAAGAGCAAACGACGTTTACGCTTTCGGATTTTGCGCAATACGCGCCGCTAAACGCGCGCGACATGATTTCTCGCATTCCTGGATTTAGGTTGAGTAATTCGCGTCAGCAAGATGAAAGCAGGGGACTGGGGCAGGCGACCGAAAACGTGTTGATCAATGGTCAGCGAGTATCAAGCAAATCGTCATCAGCTGCGGACCTTCTGGAGCGTATTCCTGCATCTACCGTTGAAAAGATCGAACTGCTGGATGGTGCGAGTCTCGACATTCCCGGCCTATCGGGCCTGGTGGTAAATGTTGTGGCCAAACCACGCGGCGTGAGCGGAACCTGGGCCTATCGCGGGCGCGCAATCGTCAATCAAAAGCCGCGTCTATTCGGAGCCGAGTTGGCAATGTCAGGTGAAACTGGCGATCTCAATTGGAATCTAAGCCTGGACAATACCCCGCGGCGCAGCTCCGGGGTCGGAATCGATCAATTCTTCGACGCATCCGGTGCTCTTTTAGAGGATCACCAAACCGCGATCATTGGTGGATTTCCGTCTATGGGCGGTGCGGCTGGTCTCCGCTGGACGCCGCCATCCGGACTGATTGCGAACATCAATATCGATTATGAAAATTTCAAGCGAGAAAGGCGGGAAACGGCGTCTAGGACACCACTTAACGGTGTCTCCGACTGGCAACGGATTCAATCGATTAGTGAAACCAGCACCGCCGAACTCAGTAGTGACGTTGAATTCGATGGCTTGAATGGCCGGATCAAACTTATCGGGGTCTATACAGACCGGAATCGACCGTTCACCAATTCCAGACAAGTGCGCGACCAGTTTGGGGCGCCCACTGAGGATCAATTTTTCCGCCGTATCGCAGATGAAACAGAACTCATTGTCCGCGGAGAATATAAATGGTCCGGCCTGGGCGGTGCTTGGGATGCGTCGCTGGAAAGTGCGGTCAACACGCTGGACAGCACTTCATTCTTCTTGGAGGGATTTGGCGGCGGGCCGGCTATTGAAGTTGATATTGGTGACACCACGGTATCGGTCGAAGAAAACCGTAGCGAAGGCTTTGTCACCTATTCCCGACCGATTCACGATGACGTTCAGTTGCAAGTCTCGCTGGGGACAGAAATTTCAGAACTGAGTTCGGATGGTCCACAGAGTCAAACGCGCCGGTTTACCCGTCCCAAAGGCGGCGCAACTCTAAGCTGGCAGCTCAATGAAACGACAAAGCTCAATGCGCGCGTCAATCGGGACGTTGGTCAACTGGACTTTTTCGACTTTGTTTCTCAGCTCGACCTGGACGATGGCGAAGATCAGATTGGCAACGCAAATATTGTCCCTGAGCAAAGCTGGCGCGGCGAACTGGAAGTCGAGCGGCGCCTGGGCGCCTGGGGCGCGAGCAACATTTTGGTTTTTGCGGAAGCTCTCGAAGATATTGTCGATCAGGTTCCAATCGGCGCAGGCGAAGGGCCTGGTAACATCGATTCAGGGTCGAGGTTCGGAATCGAATTCTCGGGAACCCTGAATTTTGATCCGATCGGGATTGCCGGGGCCCAATTGACCTATGAGGCCGTCATTCAAGATTCGACAATCGAAGATCAGCTCACCGGGGAAGATCGCTCGATCAATGGCGAAGACTTGGTCGAGATCGAGATTGAACTTCGTCATGACATCGCTGGAACCAATTTCGCGTGGGGCGGGGATTTTACTCCGCAACTATCTGCTGACAGTTTCCGATTGGACTCAATTCGCAGTGAGCGGGATCTGCCAGGTCGGATGAGTGTGTATGTCGAGCACAAGGACCTATGGGGTTTGACCGGTAGGCTGGAGCTGTTCCGCCCGATTAAGGAGATCGATAAGAGATCGCGGTTATTGTTTTCTCCTGATCGCACTGGCGCATTGGTTGAGATTGAGCGCAGCCGGGTTGAGAACCAGCGCGTTCTCATATTTGGATTGAGCGGCAAGTTCTAGTGAAAATTCGTTGGGATCGCTGAGGCGTTCTAGTTGGTGGCTCAGGTCAATTCCGCGACCAGAAAATCGACCGTCGCCTTGATCTTGTTCAGCCGATATTTGGGCTGAATGTAGAGCATATAAATACCCGACTCCACGCTTCGTGAAAGTGATAAGGTCGCCGCCTCAATCGGGATTGACACCAACGCGCCACTGGCGAGTTCGGCTTCGATGCCCCAGCGGGGGAATAGCGCGATCCCGCGACCTTCGAGCACTTCATCAAGCATCGTTTCGCTGACATTTGAAACAAAGACAGGATGGGTTTTGACGTCCCGCCATCCCGCGGCGGTCTTGGCCTGCCAGGTGACAATTCTGCCTGGGCTTCGGTAAAGTACGCTCTGGTGCTCCTGTAGGTCGGCGAGCGTGCTTGGTGTGCCGTTTTTGGCCAGATAGCTCGGTGCAGCGACCAATTGGTGATCGCTATCCGCCAGTTTCTTGGCGATCGCCCGGTCCGGCAGATCGGCGGTCGCTCGAATGGCAATATCGACCTCGTTCTGGGCCAGATTGTAGAGCTGATCTGTCAATTCGATATCAATCATCAGGTCGGGATATTTGCGTCGCAATTTCTGGATTGCCGGCATCAGGGCGAAGCGTCCATAGCCCGGTGTCGCCGTTATGCGCAGTCGCCCCGTCGGCGAGGCCGGGCGGTCGAGGATGACGTCGCCAGCATGATCGATGGCTTCGACGGCCGGGCGGACCTGTTCTATATAGAGCGCGCCGAGTTCCGTCAGGCTCACTGTGCGTGTCGTCCGGTGGAGCAGCGTGGTGCCCAGCTCATCCTCGAGATCCTGAACCCGGCGCGAGACGGATGAGGCCGGTACGCCGATCGATTTTGCAGCCGCGGTAAAGCTGCCCAGTTCCACGACTTTGATAAAATACTCAATCGCTCTGAGACGGTCCATTGTGATTTCACTTCCTGCGACAGCGCTTCATGTAGTCAAAACCACCATTGCCAAAAAGACAATACAATTCTCGTATTATGCTTGTTTTTCTAGTTAATCAAATGGGCCATCTAGACGCTTCCACAGACCCACTCATTGGAGGTGAAAGCCATGAAAATCATCGAGTTTAATTCATTAGGTAATCCTGCAGATGTCCTGCGACTTCGAGAAATGCCGGCGCAAAGCCCAGGTGCAGGCGAGGTAAAAGTCCAAGTCCTGGCCACGCCCATTCATCCTGCGAACCTGCTGCAAATTGCTGGCGAATACGCGGCGGCTCCAGAGCTGCCATCCATTCCTGGCGGCGAAGGCATCGGGAAAGTCATCGAAGTCGGTGACGGCGTCAGTCATTTGCAGCCCGGCCAAAATGTCCTGCTCGCCGGTGTCGGCGGGACGTGGAGAAGTGAGATCGTTGCCCCAGCGGGGGGGTTCATTCCGGCGCCTCCTGGTGACATCGAGCAACTTTCAATGCTGGCCGTGAACCCGCTGACGGCGCATCTGATGTTGGCAGATTATGTCGACTTGCAAGAAGGTGATTGGATCATTCAGAGCGCCGCAAATTCTGCAGTTGGCGAAATGATCATTCAGTTGGCCGCGCAACGCGGCATCAATACCGTGAATGTGGTTCGCCGGGAGGAACTGGTCCATGATCTGAAATCGCTCGGCGGAACTGTTGTTCTGGTCGATGGTCCGGATCTCGCAGAACGCGTTAAAACCGCTACCAATAGCGCCGAAATCAAGCTTGCCCTTGATGCCGTTGCCGGGGCGACGTTTGAACGCCTGGTTGAGACGCTAGGCTATGGTGCGCCTGTGGTCTCCTATGGCACGCTGTCCGGGACTTTGCCGGAACTGAATATGCGTGCCTTGATTGCGAATGATGTCCGCCCGCGTGGGTTTTGGCTCGCCAAATGGTTCGAAACGGCAAGTGCTGAGCAAAAGCAGGCGGCGCTCGGAGCGCTTATCCCATTGGTCGCGAGCGGTCAGGTCAAAACCAAAATCGACTCGCGATTCCCGCTTGAAGAAATTGCTGATGCGGTTACGCGAGCAGCCGCAAGTGGTCGTGACGGGAAAGTCCTGCTGACGCCTAATCATGGCTGAACCGTCGGTCAAAACACCCTGAACAGAGAGGATACTCGTTATGGAAGATCTCAACCCGCCACTCGTCGCCGCGATGCTCGGCGCCGCCATACTGACACTGCAAACGGTGTTAATGCTCACCGTTGGCATGTATCGAACCAGCGCCGGTAAAGGCGTTGGCGTCGAAGGTGACATGAAGCTTGAGCGTCTGGTCCGGCGACACGGCAATCTGGCCGAGAATGCCGCCATATTTGTCACCGTGTTCGCCCTGTACGAATTGCTGTTCGGGGCGACCACGCTGGCGCTGGTGATTGGTATCACCTTTATCATCGCGCGAGTGTCGCACGTGATTGGCTTTACCAGTGCTTCCGGTTCGCATCTTGTCGATGCGGCAGGGTCTGGGCGCGTATTTGTATTGATGCGCGCTGCAGGAGCAGGCTTAACAGCGCTTTCGACATTGGCCCTCGGTCTGACACTGCTCGTCTCAGCTGGGCGCCTCGCTCTCTAGGATAGCCCGTCAGCGCAGACTCGGTTGCGGCCGAGTGACTTCGCACGATTGAGCGCAGTGTCGGCCGCAGCGACCAGGCTTTCGCCTGTGCTGCGTGTCTTAAACGCGGCGATCCCGAACGAAGCTGTGGCGAGCACTGTCGAAGTTTTCAATTGCGGCATGGAGGCACGCGTTTGTTCGAACTGGTGCTTAACGGACACCATCAAATTGTAGGCCGACATCAAATCGATATTGGGCAGAATAATCGCGAACTCGTCGCCGCCATATCGGGAAACAAGGTCAGATCCCTTTGTGTGATCGAACAGTGTTGCTGCGAACGATTTCAACACCGCGTCGCCAGCCTGATGTCCGAGATTGTCGTTGACGCTTTTAAACTCATCTAGATCCGCCAAAACGAGGCAGAATCGCGTGCCATTGTCTTCAGCGTCTTCAATCTGCCATTTCAACCGGTTCTCAAATGCGCGCCGATTAGAGACGGCTGTGAGAGGATCAATCAGGCTCTGGCGGCGCGCGGTTTCGAGTTCTTCGTTGAGCTTTTTGACGCGCTCCTGAGACTCACGCAGGCCATCCGTCAGGCGCGTTGAAACCACGGACATTTTTTGGCTTTCTGACATCAATTGGGTCAGCAGCGACTTGAAATCCTCTGCCGGCGCGTCGCCGGTTGGCGTTTCCTGCAAATCATTCAGTGTGGTTCTGAAATGGGCGTTCTGGGAAATGCCCGTCTCAAGCAATTTAGAGACATTTTGAATGCTGTCTTCCATTTGACGGCCGATGGTTTCCTGGGCGGTGTCTGCTTCTGATCGACCAAGATGCTCATTGTGGATTTCGCTCAGTTCATAACTGTCCAGGGCGCCGCCATTGGCGAGCAATTTGTCGACTGCCAGGCGAACCTCCGGCGGCGTCCGCGATACATAGGCGTACCACAGCGCATAGGTTACTGGGTCTGGCGGTGTGCCATGTTTCTGGATTTCATCGAACGCAGCTTTGCAGTGCTGAAAGATTTGCGTGCGATCGCTGACAGGCGCCGTGTCCTGCTCATCTGTTTTTGCGGCATGTGCTGCGGATGCCATCGCAATCCCCGTTTTGAAGCTCAGGTCAAACTTCTACTCAAGGTTGTTTTAATTAAGGTTAATCGGGGGAAGGCTGTGTGCGAATTTTGGGGCAGTGCATTGCGGGTCGCAAAATCGAGTTAAATGGGCGATTCAATTCCCAAGTGAAACCAGATTTTCTGCCTCAACAGCAGCTTAAGTTCTTCGGGCATCGTTTGAAATTCAGGAACAAGACCCGTCAGCGGCCAGATGACCAAACGCGGTTGGCGGTCACGCAGGGCCACCAGGTCGGCGTCAATCTTGTTTGCGGCAGCTTCAAACGCCGATAACGAAAAGGGTTCAAACGGCCCCCAGCTGATCGACACGGCATGGGCATTCGGTTCATGACGCATTTGACGCGCCAGGCCGCGTTGGCCCTCGCGCGCAACATTGTCACCATATACATAGATGATGTCTGGGTTGGCACGCAGATCTTCGCGAGTGATCCAGGTCTGTCGGATAACTTCGAATGATATGCTTGTCTCAGTGTCTGCCATCTGTCCTCGACCGCTTTGCTTGGTTAACTCGGGACTAAAAGCAAAGATCGGGCCAAAAACTACTCCAGGTAGAAAACTGATTGCGGGGCAATCGCCTTTCGAAGCCGTGAAACGTATTGAAATGGATCGAATTTAGGCGCGATCAGGATTCTTCGCGGCGCAGGTCTTCATTCAGACTGGCAAGGCGAACACTGACAATATAAGCTTGCTGAGATTCCATATTGGCCATGATCAGACCGGCTTGTTCGCTATTCAGCAGGCGCAAGAACCCAGCCGCAAAGCCTGGATCCATTTGATCAAATATCGTCGCGGCCTGGTCTGGTTTCATCGCGCCATACATCTGGGCGAGGTGCTTCAGATCTTCACCTGCAAAAGCCTGCATATCCTGCCAGCGGGTTTCGAGCGTGGCTTGCAATGCGGTGAGTTCCGAGCGGGTCTCTTCGAGCTCTGCTGCCCAAGCCTGCAATTCGAGATCCCGTTCGAGCAATTTGTCAGATTCAGATTCCAGCCGAAGCTGATCGCTTGCCAGTTGCGCGGAAAGATCTTCGCTAAAACAGATCTGTCCTTCGACCGGCATCGCCAATTGAGATGCGCGGGTTGTGGCAGGGGCGTCTGCCGTCGTCGTCGTAATTTCTTCGGCATTCGCCTCTTTGGCTTCAGCAAAGTTCGTCGGGACAAACCGCGTCGCCGCGCCGAGCGTGAACAGCACGCCGAGCGTCAGTAACACATTTGAACGATTGGCAGATTTGATCGGCATGATCTTAAACCACTTTCATTCTGGATCTGAGCTGAGTGGGCAATGGACGAAGGGCAGGCGATGACTGTTCGGCTGCTGTGACCGAGGCTTCAGTCAGGTCTTTTAGCCGGTCCATTAGGTCAGTGATTTCCTGCAGGCGTTGGCTGGAATGATCTTCCGAATAAGGTGCTGCGGCGGGCGTCTGTACTGGCGCATATGCTGGCGACTGGACTTGCGGCATGGGCGGCGGTGTGCGGTTGAGCTGTGCCTCGGCAGAAGCCTGCGTGTCTTTCAGGCGCGTGGTCAGATCCTCGATACGGGCGCAGGACAGCTTGGCTTCCTCGATCAGCCGGGCCAACCGCGCCGCGAGTTCGCCGGCATGATATCGGGTTTCATCCGTGGTGGCCGAAACAGCGCTGATTGAGTCTGACAGCGCCTTAATCGTCGCACCGAGGCCATTGCGTGTGTTTTGCAGCGCTTTCAGGCGCCGGCTCAGCACAATGCAATACAGACAGGCAACAGACGAAATCAGGATGATTGCTATATCGAACGGGGAAATTGGCACGCGATTACCTCAACAAGAATTCAGTGATTAAGACGCCTTTGGCGATACCGTCGCCAAGGACAAGGTCGGCGCGGCGACCCAATTGTTCGCGCATATGTTTGTAGAATGCCGGGTCCTCGAAATCCTCGACACTGACCGAGCGCAAATACAGCAAGAAAGCATCAATCAGCGCTGTTTCATTGGCTTTGACGGTTTTGGATTCGCTTTTCTCGGTGGCCAGCGAGACGTTCATTTTCAGGTATCGCGTTGCTGGCGCATTGCCGATCGTGATCAGGATCTCTTGCACGGGTGTATATGTGTAAGGCTTTTTCTCGCCCACCGGCTTTGGCGGGGCGGCGTGATCTTCTTCGGCAGATGCGGTCGTGGTCGACGCTTCGGCCAGCGTTGGAGCCGGGGCCAGGAAGTAAACGCTGGCAAATGAGGTCGCGGCGCAGGCCAGGCCCAGCACCAATAATCCCATCATGTTGAGGCCACCCTTCGCCGCAGGAGCCTCGTCTTTTTTCGCGTCCGCCGTCTCACTCATAGGAGCCTCATTAAACTAGAAGTAGTTTTCCTGCTTAAATCAATTCCTAGTAAAGGAAGCCTTAACGCTTTCGGCCGAGAAATTAACCTAAATCAACCGTAGCGAGAAAACGGAATTAATTCGAATGGGGTTTATCGACAATCTGCGTGCGCTCGGCCTTCAGCGTCAAATAATGCTCGGAGTCGCCGTCTTAGGCGTGCTCGGGGCAATGACGTTTTTGGTGCGCGGGACGATGCAGCCATCCATGTCTCTGCTCTATTCGGGACTTGATCCTGTCCGTGCGGGTGAAGTTATTAGCGAGCTGGACCAGCTCGACGTGGCTTATGAGATTCGCGGTGAAGCAATCTTCATCGCGCAGAATGTCCGCGACAAGACACGTTTCGCGCTCGCGAGGGACGGACTGCCGCGGCAATCGATTCAGGGCTATGAGCTTCTGGATGATGTGAACGGTTTCTCCGTGACGTCTGAAATGTACAATGCTGCCTATTGGCGCGCCAAAGAAGGCGAGTTGACACGGACCATATTGACCACGCCGGGCGTCGACTCTGCGCGGGTGCATATCGGTGCCAATTTGCGCTCTGGCTTCTCGCGCTCGCAACCGACCCCGACGGCCTCCGTCACGCTGTCCTCGACCCGCCGTCTGAGTCCCAGTCAGGCGGAAGCCGTTCAGTATCTCGTCGCTCTGGCCGTTTCAGGCTTGAACCCTGAAGATGTCGTCGTGATTGATCCGCGCCACGGTATTCTCGCTGGTCCCAACACAGATACAGTCGAGCCACCAGCAATGATGGCGGCCGATCAGGCCGGCGCGCTAGAACAGAAAATCAAACGGCTGCTATTTGCGCGCCTTGGCGACGGCAATGCTGAAGTGTCCGTCAGCGTTGATGTTAGTCGCGAGCGGTCGGTGATATCAGATGTTCGATTCGATCCCGATTCGCGCGTTGTGCGGTCACGAACCACCAATGACTCAAATCAAACCAATCAGACGGGTTCCGGCAATCTGACTGTAGCGAGTAATCTTCCGCAGGCCGGTGGCGGCGCGGGGTCAGGTGAGAGCACGAGCAAAAACTCCACGGAAACAGTCAATTATAAATTGAATGAAGTGCGCACACAGACCGAGATGATGCCGGGCAAGATTGAGCGTGTTTCGATTGCGGTTCTCCTCAATCAGGAAGCCCTCGGAATTGACCTGGCGGCGCCAGATGCAGCGGCTCAGATCGAGCAAGCCCGACAGAATTTTGAAGCCCTGGTTCGCAATGCGGCAGGTTTGGAAGCCGAGCGCGGGGATTCGCTGACGATTGAGCTGATGCCGTTCCAGGCTCTGCCAGATGTTGAAATGACATCTGCCCCCAGCATGATTGAACGGATGATCGAGCAGCATATGTGGTCCGCCATCCAGGCGGCCTTCCTCGGCGTGATTGTCCTCGCCTTGGGCTTTGGTGTGATGCGGCCTGTCTTCGCGGCCGGACCTGCTAATCGCGCTGATGGTGCGGCTGGCGAAGGCGCTGGCGGACAAGCAGCCGATGGCGGCAGCGTTGAGGCGGACTTGTTTGGCGCCGCCAGCGACCCGATCGACTATTTGAAGGATTATACGCGCGACAATCAGGAACAAACAGCAGCCTTGCTACAGGACTGGCTGAAGGAAGACCGAAAGATAGCGGCCAATGAGTAGCCTGCCGCCCCTCACTTTGCCGCGTTTTCATGTCAACGCGCTGTCGCAAACGCCCAAGAAGCAGTCGGCGCAGGCGGAAAACCTGCCCGCTGAAAGCGACTTTCAGGTTGCGTCCGACGATCCGCAGTCGCCAGAGGATGTCGAAGTCGCACCTGACGCCATTGAAGCACCGGTCGCCCCGCCGCCGCCGGAGATTGATACCGGCACAATCCTGAACAGCCTCGAGGCAGCTGTCGCGGGTCTTCAGAAAGAGGCGCTGACACACAGTCAGGCATTGGTTGCAGAGTTCCTTCGGGCGGCTTTCCCGAACCTTTGCGAAGCTTTCCTGGCGGATGAAGTCATGCACGCCACCAATGCCATGTCGCCGAACGAGATTGAGCGCCTGGTGCTGAAAGTCCCGGCGGGGTTTGAGCCTGCATTTCAGCGCGCCGTACAAGCATCGCCCGAAATGACTGAGATCTGCGAGCTGCAAACGCACGGCCACAGCGATGAAATTGTCGTCGACGTCGATTGGCGTACTGGCGGCCTGCAATTCGATATGAATCAATTCCTGGAATCCAGCCTGGCGCGCCTGGCTGGACCAACGCATGCGCAAGAGGGACATAATGTCTGAGCCAGAAACAGTAGAAACCGTCGTCGGTGAAGCAGAACGCCGCAGCGTATCGCCTGAGAACGAATATAAGAGGTCGATTTACGGACTGCCCGTGAATGTCGTGGTCTCAATCGGCCAAAAGAAGCTGAGCGTCGCCGAGCTGCTGACGCTCAAGCCGGATACGATTATTCCACTGACCGCGAAAATTGACGATCCGATTGAGCTCCTCGTCGAGGACCGCCTGATTGCGCATGGCGAGCTGATAGAGCTTGAAGACGGCGCCATCGGTGTGCGTCTGACGCAGATCGAGGAAAGCGAAGATGGCTAGAGCATTGTCTTCGGTCGGGCAGCGTCTTGCTGTTCGGTCGTTCCTGCTCATTGCAATCGCCCTGCTGACCTCTCTAGGGATTGCAGACGCGCAAGTGGCGCCGGATCCAGCCGGCGCCCTTGAAGGTATTCTGGGCGGTGATGGCGAAGGCCTGAGCGGCACAGTTATCCAGCTCTTCCTGTTCGTCACTGTACTCAGCCTGGTGCCGGGCATCGCAATGATGGTCACCTGTCTGCCATTCATGGTGATCGTCTTTTCAATTCTGCGCCAGGCGCTCGGCGTTCAGCAGGCGCCGCCCAACATGATGATTATGGCATTGGCCATGTTCCTGACCTTCTTCATCATGGAGCCGGTTTTCATGGACTCCTGGACCAATGGCATGTCGCCTTACATCGAAGGGGCGCTGTCAGAACAAGAGGCATGGCGCCTGACCACTGAACCGTTTCGCGAATTCATGATGCGGCGCACGGACCCAGAGGCTCTACTCGTGCTCTCTGACGCGCTGAACCGGCCAGTCGGCCCTGAGACAGAGCCAACATTCTCATTGCTCGCGACGTCTTTCATGCTGTCGGAAATCAAGCATGCGTTTCAGATCGGTTTCGTAATTTTCATGCCATTCATGGTCATCGACCTGGTGGTGGCTTCCGTCCTGATGGCGGTCGGTATGATGATGGTTCCGCCGACTGTTGTATCGCTACCGTTCAAGCTCGGGTTCTTCGTACTGGCCGATGGCTGGCTGAAGATCACCGAAGCCCTGTTAAGAGGATATGCCTAAGTGAGTAACGCTTCATCGCCCACCGCTGCCGCGGAAAAAACGCCGCTCAATGTATCGCCGTCTCAGCGCGCTGCTGTAGTGATTGCCATGTTGGGCGAGACGGCTGCCAAACCAATTGTGGACCTGCTTGATGATGGCGCGATTATCAATATCGCGGCGTCCCTGGAGTCGATTAATTATCTCGCCCGCGAACAGTTAATCGAAATCGTCATCGACTTCCTGCAGCAATTGCGGCGCTCCAGTGGATCCATGCGGGGTAGCCCTGAATCGACCAAAGAGTTCTTGAGCAGTGTGCTCGACGAGCCGCGTCTGAACGTTATATATGGCAACGGCGAAATCATCGTCGAAGAGGAAGTTCCCGAGCCCGAGAATAAGGAAGACTATTCGCGGCTGTGGCAGACGTTTTCAAAACGAGAACCGGCCCATATCGTCAAATACCTATCGGGCCTGACCCCTAATATTATTGGTCTCATCCTGCGCAATCTGGACACCACTCTGTGCTCTGAATTGATCTGCCTGCTCGACGAAGACCTGCAGACCAAAATTCTCGGCGAGATGGTCGATCCGCCGCCGCCTTCATATGAAATCGATTCTGTCGTTGCGCGTATGGTACGAATGGAGTTCCTGCTGGTGCCGGAAGAAGATGATGATAGCGGCGATACGCAGCTTCAGACGCTTGGCGAAATGCTGAGTCTGATGCCGAACGAGCGCCGCACATCCTTGATGGGGTATGTAGCGGAATCACATGCCAGCAAACTGGACCAGATCCAGAAGGGGATGTTCGAGATTGCCGATATTCCGAAATTGCTTAACCGCAATCAGGTGCCGATCCTGTTCAAGAGTGTCGATCCGGCCATCATGCTGGACGTCCTCAACTGCCTGCAGAATGAGTATAAGGAGGTGTCGGAATACTTCCTGGCGAACATCTCGAACCGTATGGCAGATCAGTTGAAGTCTGACCTTGAGCAAATGAAAGCGCCGAACCCGGAAGCGTCTGAACAGATTCAGAAAGACTTCCTGATGACACTGATGGGCCTGAAGCGGGACGAAGTGATTGTCATTGAGCGTCCTGAAGAAGAAGACGAAGCCGCCTCAGCCTAAGTTACCTCAACGGTCTCTCACCGGCAGCGAGAACACGATCAGGCCTAGCGTATCACCAGTTCAGCATGGATGGCGCCAGCGGCGCTCATGGCGCGGATAATGTCGGCCATTTCTTGTGGTCGCACACCGAGTGCATTGAGGCCCTCAATCAGTTGCGACAGAGTCGTGTTCTGATTCAGCAGCGCGATATTCTGATTACCGGTCTGTCCGACGGCAATGTCAGTGCGTGGCAGGACGATTGTTTCGCCTTCCGCAAATGGGTTAGGTTGTACAGCGACCGGGTTCTCTCTCACTTTGATCGAGATATTGCCTTGCGCGATGGCGACTTGTGAAATCGTCACGTCCTGTCCGAGCACAATCGTCCCGGACTTTTCGTCGATGACAATTCTGGCCGGTGTTTCGACTTTTATTGGAAGGTTTTCAATTGCCGCCAAGACGCGGGCAGGGGAGCCGCCAGCGTTCGCCATGCTTAGATCGATAGAGCCCGGGTCACGCATGTAAGCGACAGGCCCGCCAAGGGCTGCATTGATTGTGTCCTCGACGCGCGCGGCAGTTGTGAAGTCAGGCGTATGCAGGGCCAGAGTGATGACGTCCTGGGTATTGAAATCAAATTCGATTTCACGCTCGACAATCGCACCGCTCGGTACTGCGCCGGTTGTTGGGGTGCCGACCGTGTCGCGCGCACCAGGGGCTTCGACACTCACGCCGCTGACCATAACGCTGCCCTGTGCAACGGCGTAAACTTCATTATCTGCTCCGCGCAATGGCGTCAGGATCAGGGTGCCGCCTGCCAGGCTGCCGGCATCGCCAATCGAGGCCACAGAGACATCAATATTCGACCCGCTTCGGGCAAAGGCAGGTAGCGAAGCCGTCACCAATACGGCGGCAACATTATTCGGCCGAATATCTTCGCCTTGAACGTTGACTCCAAGGCGTTCCAGCATGTGTGAGAGCGAGTCTTCCGTAAACGGAGCATTGCGTACGGAATCGCCCGTTCCGTTCAGACCAACAACGATACCGTAGCCGACCAGGTCATTGGTTCGAACCCCCTCAATATCGAGGACATCGCGCAGTTTCGTCTGCGCGCTCGCCGCGGGCAACACCGTCGCGACGGCGAAAAGCCCAAGGCAGAGAAGAGAGGTCAGTGTTCGCATCAAATTATCTCAAGAAGTTCAGGAGTGAGAGGTTGGATAGTCGGGATGTCAAAAGATATGAGGCTTCAAGATTGGCCTCCAATTCCTTGAGCTGGGTTGCGGCTTCGTATTGGTCTTTGCCAGCAAGATCGGTGAACGCTTTGGTGAGCAGCGTTTCTTCGCGTTCAAGTAGGCTTTTCTCAGATTCTATGCTGGCGAGCTGCAGGCCGACAGATGCCTGGGCATCGACAATTGCAGTGCGGCCGCCTTCCAGGCGCTCGAGCGCTTGCTCCATCGCAGGAACGTCACCGCGCGCAAATGGAACGCCTTCACCTGACCCGGCAAGCGCCAGGATGGCCAGGCCTTGAAAGATGTTGGCAAAACCGGACTGATTGGCGAGCACGCTGTCCGGGTCGCTGGCGGTTTGTGCGCCTTGGTAGAAGCTTGTTTGAAAGCCGCCGGCTGGATCGTCGAAATAGGTTTCCACTTGCGCTGCAAAGTCAGCTTCATCGACGGCGCCTCCGGCAATCGCTCGGAGGTCATCAAGCAGGGCATCGGCATCTCCGAAAGGCGGCGTGGCAGTCGCATCACCAGAGAACAGAAAGCGCTCGCCATGCCGCGCGCCCAGGCGCGACAGAACGTCATTGAGGGCGTTCTTGGCGTCCATGGAGACGAGATCCTGGGCGCGAGCCTCATTGGTGCCGATTGCGTCCTGCATGGCGAGCTGCAGACCTTCGGTGAGGTCATGGACAGACGCCATGCTTGTCGTGGTGATCGATAGCCTGATTTCGCGCAGCCCAAGCCGCGCCTGATCGTCTGCATTATCCTTGATCGCCTGGTCGCCAAGCAGCGCCTGATCGACGCGGCCGCTCAGATGGCTAACAAGGTCAGCTTGCAATCCGGTGGTCGCTTCTTGCGCGCGATCTGCGATTTGCGCGCGCAGGCTGGTAATATTGCCCGTCACGGCGCTATTCAGAAATCCATTCAAGGAGAGGGCTGTCATGTGTCTAGATCTCCATCAATTCTCTGACCATCTGGCTGGCCGCCTCAATCACGCGGGCGTTCGCGGCAAAGGCCTGCTCAATGATCAGCAGGTTTTGCATTTCCTGTTCGATGTCGACAGAGGTCGCATCGCCTTCGGCTTGCTGGACAGCGCCAAACTGAAGCGACGTCGATGACAGAACGGACTCATTCTGGATGCGTTTTTGTCCGGCAAGCGACCCCAATTGCGCCACCAGGTCCGTCGCGGTGAAGCCGCCTTGTAGGCCTGGAACGCTGACCGAGCGTACGGTTTCAAACGCGTTAGACAGATTGGACAGAATTGTATTGTCTCCCGGTGATCCTGGCGTCGCGGCGCCGAGCCCATCGCGCAGACGCCAGACAGCGCCGCCCTGGTTTGGATCAACAAGAGCATTGAGCTGCAAACGACCGGCTATACCGGTTCCAGCCGTCGCATCTGAATCGAGGAACAGACCAGGAGACCCGGCCGGATTGGTCGCATCGATCGACGGATCAGAGAATCGATCAATCAAGTCCTGCGCCATTGTGTCGAGCTGAGTTTCAAGTTCCGGCAAGTCGGTGTCGCGCAATGTGAACAGCGCTGCCAGAGAGCCACTTGAGACCGCACCAAACGTGCCGACGCCTGGCGTAATATCTGTGCCATCGACGGTCAGCCCAGAAAGCGTTCCACCGGCAAGCGATTGCGCTGGGCCAACAGCATTAGATGGCGTGAAACTGACTTCTCGCGCATCACCCGCAACGAGGAAAACGCCTTCACTCGTCAAAACATCAATCGCGCCACTTTCGCGCGGATGGGTCTGAATAGGTAGAAATTCAGAGATCCGGTCGAGGACTCGGCCGCGTTCGTCAAACAGAGCTGCCGCTTCGGCGCTGCTGCGGTCAATGCTGGCGAGCGAACGGTTGAGGTCTTCGATATCCTTCAAGGATTCATTCAAGGCGTCGACACTGGCCGCGATATCCTGATCCGCGCGCTGACGTTCTTGCGATATCATTGAAGACAGGCTGGTAAATTCGCTGACCAGATTGTTCGCCGACAAGACTACTTGATTGGCATGCGTGGTTGATTCCGGGCTTTGCGCAGCATCTTTTAGAGCTGTGTCGAACGCTGCCATGTTTCTGAACAGGACTGAGCTTTCGATATCATCGCCAATACGCTGGGAGAATTTTCCCCAGGTTTCGCTGAGCACATCAGCTTGCGCCATATCGCTGCCGAGACGTCGTCTCTCTTCGGTCAGGCGAGCATCGACCGAGCGATCGATCCCATTGATTTGAACGCCCGAGGTTTGACCGCCAAGAATGGTCTCGCTGACCGATAGCGCTCTCCGGACATAGCCCGGCGTCGACGCATTCGCGACATTGGTTGCGACCAGGTCAGCGCGGGCACCAACAACGTTGAGCCCGGCTCTGGCGGTATTGAGGGCGGCTGAAATGCTCACATCAAAAGCCTCGCTGGCCGATTACGGCCTTAGCGCTTCAGGTTTGTGGTTTCCTGCAACATCTCGTCGACAGTCTGGACGATCTTGGCGCTGGACGAATAGGCTCGTTGGGTTTCGATCAAGTCGGTGAGTTCGGACGCGATGTCAGTGGTGGATTCCATCAGGGCGAAGCCTGCAAGTCCGCCGACCGGACCAGTACCCGCATCCCAGAGATAGAGGCTGCCGCTCGAACCAGACAAAGCAAAAGCCTGATTATCCCTTGCAGTGAGACCATCGAGATTTGGCACATCGCCAACCGGGATCTGGAACAGAGTCCGGCGGAAGCCAGTATCGTAAATTGCTTGCAAGAAGCCGCGATCATCTATCTCGACAGATTGCAGGTCGCCAATTGGCGCCCCGTCCTTGGTGACGGATGTTGGCGAGAATGGCGCGGCCAGTTGAGTCATACCTTCTAGCTCGCCTGGGCGTCCAATGAACACGTCAACCGGACCGTGAACCAGATTAATTGAAACCTGGCCGGTCGTAGAATTGTATGACGCGCCGCCAGAGGCGGCTGCGGTGTCAATCCGGCCACCAGTGGTCACTGAGTCATCGAAGTTGATGTCCAGTTGACCGATGGACGTGGTTGGATCGCCAGCATCATCAAAGATTTGCACTTGCCACTGATTACTTGAGCCCGTGCCGGGCACAGTTGGTGTGAATTCCATGCGCAAGGACTGCGAACGGCCAAGATTGTCATAATACTCAATTGGCAGCGTGTAGGCGCCCGTCGTGGCGCCGGCATTGGTCGCATCAGCCGGCAAGTTGATGCCAATTTCGATCGCCGAGGTTGGCGACGCCGTAAACTGCGCGGTTGAAATGTTGACTGGCTCGAGATTGGTGCCGCTATTGCGGCTGACATTGCCAATATCGCCAGTCGAGTCTGCTGGCCAGCCGAGCAGGAAGAGGCCGCTCTGCGTGCGCAGGTTGCCGTTCTCATCAGCTGTGAAAGACCCGGTCGGGACCAATTGCAGGCTACGCTCCGTAGCTTGCTGATCGACGCCTTGTAAGTCTGTGACGGGGAACAAGCCTCTGCCTGCGACAGCCACGTCTGTCGCGTTGCCGGTCGAAATCAGAGAGCCAATGGCGCTCACATCTTTGAACGCGTCTACACGCACGCCCCCTGCCGAATAGGCCGATGTTCGCTGTTCCAGAACCATGCTTGAAAAGTCTACGTCACTTCGTTTGTAACCGTAGGTTTCTGAATTGGCGATATTGTCGGAAATTGTAGATAGGCGGGTTGAGTTTGCGTTCAGGCCCATGACGGCCGCGTTCAATGATGATGATATACTCATGTCGGTTGCTCCTGCAGTCGATGCAACCGAAAGTAGAAATCATTGGTTAATAGACGGATAACTCTGATTAACTGGCTGGGTCACGCTTCAACAGAGTGATTGAGATGCGACGGTTTTGCGCGGCATACGGATTGTCCGTAATCAGAAGATCTGTCGCAGCGCGTCCCGAGACTTCCTCTATCCGGCCCATTGGAAAGCCATTCTCGACCAGTAGGCGTCGCGCCATATTAGCCCGGTCTACAGACAGGTCCCAATTGTCGAAGCGTGACTCATCACTATAGGCGAGGGCATCAGTATGCCCGACAATCTCGATAGAATTACCAAAGGCACCGAACGATTCAGTCACGGTCTGAACCAACGTAATGAGTAGCTCCGTCGGCTCGCTCTGACCGACCTGAAACAGTGGCACATCCTCTGAATCAACCAGTTCCATAACGATGCCTTCAGGAGAAAGTTTTACCTGTATATGTTCATTCAGTGCCGAGCCCTCAGCCTGCAGAGTCTGCTCCAGTTGCTCAATGATCGCCGCCTCATTGGCCTCAGAACCGGTTGAATCGCCTGCGTCGTCATCTGCGCTAAAGTTGGTCGATGGGCGACCCGCAGTTGCGTCCCGTGTCGCACCAGTCCCCATCTTGGCATAGGTCTGTTCGGTAAAGATCGAGGAACCATTGAGACCATCTGACCCACCGCCAGAAATTCGGCTAATCGGGATTGTGGGATTGAAATAGTCAGCAATCCCTTTGCGCTGCTCTTCTGTCGTGGCGTTCAAGAGCCACATCAATAGGAAGAACGCCATCATAGCCGTCACGAAGTCAGCATAAGCGACTTTCCAGGCGCCACCATGGTGACCTCCGCCAACAACTTTTTTCTTCTTCTTGATAATGATCGGCGCGAGACCCGACGTACCCTCAGCAGACATAATGCAAACCCGTTTCGTTCTGAATGGGTGAAGTAGCAAAGTAAGGTAAATTTCAGAAATACAACCAACGGTCGATTTTTTCGGCTCCGATAACGTTTTATCAACCTAAGAAATTCAATCCTAGGTTTAGCTATAAAGCGTATCTAGGGGTATAGTGTGAGCGCCGTTCTTCGGAAAAAACTTGAATCGAGTGGCGGATTGCCGCCAACCGTCCTTCAGAACCAGGCGTTCTGGATGTCGCTGGAAACGGCTGTCGCAAACTGGCTCAATGAGACTCTAGGCGGCGAAAATGAATTGCGTCTACAATCACGCGAAGTGTGCCGAGGAGCGGCTTTGGCCGATGATCTGTTCGGCGCATATCTCTATGGTTTTCAAGGCAATGCGAGCGACTTCATTCTCGCGGTCTCGATTGACAATTTAGTCGCAGCGCGCGTCGCCGGAAGCAAATTGGAGCAAGATCCAGCGGCGCTGGCCGAGGCCCCGCAATTGTTTTTGCAGCTATTGCTGGAGCGTCCAGCAAAGGATCTTGCGGGCGTTGTCGCAACCGCGTTCGGCCTCGACTCAGATAACGAAGACGGACCGGAAACCGCGGCTTTCGAATCACTTGAAGTCGAAGGTAATTGTCTGCTGATTTATTATCTTTGCGATATTGAAGGCCAGGCCATCCGTATCGGTGTGGCTCTAAAACTTGAGAAAGTCATCGCTTATGCGACAGCGACCGCCGATGGCGTCGCGAATGCGGATGGCGGCAAACGAACCAACACTTCGCTTTCCGAGCCACTGATACAAAATTCCAGCGTGCAGTTGGATATCATTCTGGACCGCGTGCCGATGAGTGTTGCCGAATGCGCGCGCCTTGAGCCCGGAGCGGTGATTTCACTGCCCGGTACGCATAGGTCAAAACTGACAATTTCCGCCAAGACAGTCGACGGTCCTGTCGACATCGCGGTGGGCGAATTGGGCGTCTGGAAACACCAGCGCGCCGTCCGACTGAAAACAGAAATTGAGCCGAGCTTTCTAACCGAGGTCACGGCAGCATGACCAATCAGGGTGATTTTGGGTCAAGAGGAGAGAACCAGTGAACGCAGTAATTGGCTTGGTGGTGACGATGGTCATGGTCTTTGGGGGGTATATCCTCGCCGGGGGTAAGATGAGCATTATCCTCAAATCTCTCCCATTCGAGATGATGATGATTGGCGGTGCCGCTACCGGCGCCTTCGTCGCGGCCAATGATATGGCCACGATCAAGCATACGGCGGGCGACCTGGGCGCCGCGTTTGCCGGACCGAAATGGAAAAAGCAAGACTATCAGGACTTGCTCTGCATGATGCATGAGTTGCTCAGTGTCTTAAAAGAGAATCCGGTTGATATTGAGGCGCATATCGAGGCGCCGAAAGAGTCGGCAATATTTCAAAAATATCCGAAAATCCTCAAAGATCATGAAGCGATCGATATGATTTGCGACACGATCCGGTCAATGATCATGAACTTCGACAACGTGCACCAGGTCGAAGAGCTTTTGGAAAAGCACTTAGAGAGCCTGCTCGAGGAGCGGCTTCACGGTTCACACGCTTTGCAAAACATGGCTGACGCTTTGCCAGCGCTCGGGATTGTTGCTGCGGTTCTCGGCGTTATCAAAACAATGGCCTCGATCGATAAGCCACCAGAAGTGCTCGGTGGAATGATTGGCGGCGCGCTGGTCGGAACCTTCCTCGGGGTTTTCTTGGCCTATGGTGTCGTCGGTCCATTCGCCACCAAAGTTGGTCATACCAGAAAAGAAGAACACTTCTTCTATTCGATGATTGGCGAAGTGCTGGTGTCCAGTCTGCACAAGAACCCAATCAACATCTGTCTTGAAGTGGCACGGCGTCATGCCCCTGGCAGAGTCCGGCCATCTTTTGATGAAGTTGAACAAGCGGTGAAAGGGTTACGCCAAGCGGCATGATAAAACGCCTCGCATCTGCAAGCATCTGCTTCGCTCTGGTATCTGCGGCCGCCGCAGACACTGGAGCGAAAGACGTTTCCAATCCTGAAAATTCGGCTGCTGAAGAAAGCGCTGCCGGGTTAGATGCATTTGTGGAAACCGCGATCGCTGGCGGGCTTTTGGTGGCGCCGGAAGATGGTGTGGTCGCGCAAGATCCAGCGGCTCAGGCTGAGCTCGTTGCCATTTGTGCGGAACCATACCCGCTTGATTTTTCAGTCGTGAAATCGCTGCGGCGGTTCACGGAGCTGCCTAGATTGGCGGCAGAAGATGATACCTTGCCAGACGCTCGTCGCCTTACCGACTTGAAAGCGAAGATGGCGCTCGGCCTGTATGCCGAAGCGAAATCACTCATCACACTGACGCCTGACGCTGAGTGGCGCACGCACAAGAAATTCATCGCACTCATGGAAAACCGGGATCGCCCGGATGTGGCCTATTTCGAAAAGCTCGCAAGCTGTCATCCTGAGGCCGCACTCTGGCATGCCGTAGCGCAGCTGGTGGTCTTTGATCCGGAGGGGGTTGACGGAATTGCGATGCAAATCGCCAATATTCGCAGCCTGCCATTCAATTTGCGCGAAGATGTTTCGATGCTGGTGGTTCCAGCGCTGTTGATCGAACGGCGCGGCGACCTCGCCCAGCAAATCCTTGCGACGTTTACGCCTCAGGAAATCGACAATTCTGTGCGGCTGAGCGCGTTGAAAACGGCAATTGTCGACATGCCAAGCGGCGCGGAGTCAGATGATCGCCTGGTCATGTTGATGAGCCGACCAAAGCTGAAACTGGCAGCACTTCTAATCCTTGTTGAGCGCGACGGGCAAATGCGTCCCACCATACATTCCTTCGCCTTGGAAGAGGCCTGGAATGTTCTGGAGGAGAGCGAAACCCAGCATGATCTGGACCCCATCCTTGAATTCGTCATCAAGCATCTGGGCAGCGACGACCTTTATGCAGGCCTGGAGCGGGTGCGCGCCTTGCCGGTTGCGGATCGCGAAGATGTCCGCGCCTCGATCGACAATTACACGATGCTGGCTCTGGATGATTATCTCAAAGATGAGGACCCGGCCAATGCGATCAATGCGCTCGAAACTCTAAACTCATTCCATACCGAATTGCCTGTCGATGACCGCGGCAACGCTCTACGCAAGCAGGGCGCACGCAAGGCGATTGAGCTTGGCCTGTTCAGCATGGTGAAACATTTCCTCGAGCCGGTTGACCGTGAGCCGCAAGTTGGCCTGCTATTGGCCACCGCGGCATTCTGGGGACACGCCAATCAGGACTTATTCGATGTCCGCGATGAATTCCCGAGTGAGGCTGAAATCAACCGTATGGCCGGCATTCGGGCGCTGCAGGCCAATCTGCCAAGCATCGCTGCCACGGCGTTTTCAGCGCTTGCTGCGCATCCCAGCACCCAACTCGAACTGCTTGAACAAGGTGCCATAGAAGGCAATTGGGCGCTCTGGAAAACTGATTTGAGCGCCCTGGTTGCGGGCTTGAGCGATGAAGAAGTTGTGCGCCTTGACCGTGTTCGCACCATTCAAGTCGCCAGCCGGAAAGACCATTCCGAGCGCCGCAAGATCCGCCCTTACGAAATTGCAGACCTATTGGAATCATCTCGGCAAGCTTTGTCGAAATCTCAGGCAGGAGCCGCTTATGAGCAATAGTATTTACGCTACACTTTCCCGTCAGGACGGCTTGCTGAAAGAGCTGCAAGTCGTCGCCAACAATATCGCAAACACCAATACTTCAGGATACAAAACCGACCGGGCCTTGTTCGCCGAATATGTCATGGCAACCGGTAATGATAATCCGTCTCTGTCCATGGGCGGGCTCGCAGGTCACAGCTTTGACCTGACGCAAGGCACCGTGAAATTTACGGGCGGCAAGTTTGATCTTGCCATCCAGGGCGAGGGCTTTTTTGCGCTTGAAACCGATGCGGGACAGCGCCTGACGCGCGCCGGTGCGTTTCAGCTGTCATCCGAAGGTCAGCTGATCACGCCGGACGGCGCGCGGGTCCTCGATAGCGGCACAACACCAATTCAGATCCCACCAGACGTCGAAGGTCTTTCGATCGCCGGCGACGGAACCATATCCGCTGACGGCCAGATCCTTGGCCAGGTTGGCGTCTTTACAGCTGAAGGACAGCTGCAGCGCGACACCGATACGCGCTTTGTCGCGCAAGGCGGCATTCAGCCACTTGAGGCAGCGAATGTTCTTCAAGGCGCTCTGGAAGCGTCAAATGTTTCACCCGTCCTGGAAATGGCGCGCATGATTGAGGTCCAGCGCGCCTATGAAGCCGGACAAACTGTGTTGGAGAGAGAAGACCAACGCATCACGCAATTCATTTCAACGGTAAGAGACCGGTAGGCACAGGAGATAGCCATGAAATCACTCCAGATTGCAGCAACAGGTATGGCCGCACAGCAAATGCGCGTCGATGTCATATCCAACAATATCGCCAATATGAGCACCGCGGCTTATCGGCCGCGCGTCGCCGAGTTTTCCGACTTGGTCTACCAGCAATATCTGACGCCAGGCACGTTGACGTCGCAAACCGGCACCGTTGTGCCCGCAGGGATCCAGCTGGGTACCGGTGTGAAAGCTTCAACAGTCTCGATCGAGATCACACAAGGGTCGATGCGGCAGACCGGCGGCGAGCTTGATATCGGTATCGATGGTTCCGGCTTCCTCGAGATCACGCTACCCGATGGTGAGTCGGCCTATACACGCGATGGCAAACTCAATCGCAGTCCGGATGGCGAGATCGTCACGATGGATGGCTATTCACTGGCCGATGGGATCACCATCCCTTCAGATGCCAACCGCATCTCGATCACACGCGATGGCGAAGTCGTGGCCTATTTCGACAACCAGCCAAACGGTCAATCGATCGGTGTCATTTCGCTCGCGACTTTCGTCAATGAAAAGGGCCTCGAGGCGCTTGGCGATAATCTGTTTCGTGAAACCGAAGCATCCGGTCAGGCCAATAGTCAGGTGCCTGGCAGCCAGGGTGTTGGGACCGTTCGCCAGGGCTTTCTGGAAGATTCCAGCGTCGATGTGGTGAAGGAGATATCCGACCTTATCGAGGCCCAGCGCGGCTATGAGCTGAACTCCAAAGTGATCACGGCATCGGATGAGATGCTCGCCGCCACAACAAGGCTGAGATAAGATCATGATTGATATTATTTGTCTCAGCCTCGGGCTCAGCATGGCGTCGCCGGTTTCGCTCACTGCCAATGATGTGATGCGAAAAGGTGAAGTCATCACCACTGACAATACCTCGCCGCCGGATGATGTCTGGCAGCAGGAGCATGCGGATCTGCTCGGGCGTGAAGTCCGCAAGACCGTCTATGCGGGCCAACCGATCAAAGCGGGGGACACGCGTTCGCCGCGGCTTGTGAAGCGCAACCAATTGGTCGCGATCAAGTATCTGAGAGGTCCGCTCGAAATCTCTCTGACCGGGCGCGCGCTCGGCGAAGCGGGCGAAGATGAAAGCGTTTCCGTTTTAAACCTGGAGTCACGCCAGGTTGTTGAAGGAATTGTTCAGGCAGGAGGCTGGATATGGGTACAATGAAAACTACAATGGCGACGGGATTGATCGCTGTTTCGCTAAGCGCTTGCGCGTCCAGTGGCCCGAAACAGGCGCCGCAAATTGCCACCGAGCAGCAACCTACATTCTGGGGGGCAACGGAGGCGGCTTATTCGGCGCCGCAGGAAGCCTCATCGGCATCGCTTTGGACGACCGCGCCAAATGCCTTGCTCGGCATGCGTCGCGCCAAGGATGTTGGGGACTTGCTGACAGTCATGGTTGATATGAACGATCAGGCCAGCCTGCAAACGTCGCTGTCACGCAATCGTGCCACGAATGAGCAGTTTAACCTCGGCGCGCTGTTCGGCCTGCCGCAATGGGCGAATGGTGTTCTGCCTGGCGGCGCAACATTATCGCCAGGGGTCGATTATGATCGCACGTCTGCGCTTACTGGGGACGGCGCCGTCAACCGCGCCGAACAAGTCACTTTCCGTCTGTCGGCCCGTGTGGTCGGGGTAGAGCCAAACGGCAACCTCGTGATTGCGGGCTATCAGCAAACCCAGGTCAGCGATGAAGTCCGTTATCTCACGGTATCGGGCGTCATCCGCGCGCAGGACATCACGCGCACAAACACTGTCTCGTACGAGAAAATCGCCGACGCCAATTTGTCGTATCTCAGTCAAGGGGAAGCCATGGCCGGCATCAAGCGCGGCATGGTCCCGAAAGTTCTCGAAAAGGTGCTGCCTTTCTAGAGGCAGTCTAAGGAAACCGTCATGAAACTCATCATTACCAGCATCGTTGCGATCATCTTCATTGCCGCCGGCAGTTTTGCAGGGGTTGTGCTGAAGACGCCATCGTCTGCGTCCGCAGCCGCAACCGATGATCATGGCGACGATCATGGTGATGACCACGGCGGAGATCATGGTGATGATCACGGGAAAAAGAAGAAGGACTCACATGGCGACGACCATGGCAAGAGCTCAGGTGACGCGGCCTATTACAAGTTCAGCCGTGAGTTCGTTGTGCCCATCATGCGGGGCGGTCAGGTCAAAAGCCTGGTCATCCTGCATATCAGTCTCGAAACGGATTCTGCGACGTCTGAGAAATTGTTCTCTGAAGAGCCGAAGCTCCGCGACAATATCATGACGACGCTGATTGGTCTGAGCAATGATGGCCGCACGCTTGAGCGACCGACAGAGGTCAGCAATTACGAAACCATCCGCGCTATGGTTTTGATGAACCTCAAGGATGCGATTTCGGACAAGATCAAGAATGTCCTGATCGTCGATGTTGCGAAACAGGATCTCTAAGCTAGCCTTTACCCGCTCAAATTATTCTGCTGCGAGCTTCCGGACATTGTTCAGATCGGTCGTCAGGTAATTGTTCGTACCCAATTTCAGCTGGCCATTCTCATTCGCAAGATTGGTGATCTTGCTGACAATCTCGGCTTGAGTCGACGCGATGGGTTGTCCGTTCTGGAACAAATTGATCTCAAACTCATAGACGCCGGTTTCAGCGGGTTCGAATTGATTGAGGACCGATCCATTCCAAGTGTGTCTTTGCTGGTTCGGATCGAGAGTTTCTTGCCAAACCAGATTGTTTTGAGAGTCAGTAACGGTCAGAACCGCTTCGTCGAATGTGAATGACGGATCGATTTCAAACTCTACCGGATCGCCCTCATAAGCAACATGTTGAGAGGCAACGGCAACGTCCTGGCCGAGCCATTCATTGGCCAGGGCCGAATGCAAATCACCAATCATTGAAGCGATGCTTCCGAGCGTGCTGTTTGTCTCGACTTGTTGTTCGAGTGAGGAGAACGTCGCCAGTTGCTCTACAAATTGCGTCGAGTCGAGCGGAGCCAAGGGGTCTTGATTCTTGATCTGCGCGGTCAGCAATTGCAGGAACGTGTCAAAGTCCTCGCTAATCGCGGACGTGCTAACGGCAGGCGTCGAAGACGTCGCCGTTGTTCCGGTTGACGCTGCTGGATTGATCTCACTCATAGCTTACTCCTAAAGCAATAAGTCGAGCCGGTCCCTGGCCTGAACATTCGGTTGGGCAGGGGTGGCTGACAGTGAGGCGCGGCGTTCGTCCGCCGCGATAAGGGGCGCATTCGAGCGCTGTTGGTCTGGGCTCTGCCAGGCTTCCTGGGATTGGTCCCCAGCCTCCTGGCGGAAGGACATGTTCTGATCGGAAAGGCCGTTTTCACGCAGGGCTTGAGTCAATTCAAAGTGCAGTTCGCGCAAGCGTTTCAGGGCTTCCGGATTTTCCGACGTGACGGTGACTTGCTGCACGCCTTGGGCATCGAATTTGAAGTCAATCATCACGCGGCCAAGCTCAGGCGGATCGAGTTGAACAACCAATTGCTCTTGTGGGTCAGCGCCATTCTTGACGGCGTTGAGGATGACGCTGGTCAAATCGCTCGGCGCGGCAACCGGGATAGCAGCGGGGGTTGGCGTCAGGCCGACATTGACCTGCACAGGTGCGCTGCCGGACGAGGCCAATCCAATTGTTACGGTCGGCTCAGCGCCGAACATGGCTGGTTCGCGGGATGTTGCCGGTGTGGCGTTCTGATTGAGCACATTGGCGTCCGCTGAAGTCATGCGAGCCTGAATATCGTTGGTGAGTCTTGCGTCGATACTCTCATCTGTGCGCGCTGTGCGTTGCGCTTCTGCGTCAATTGTATCGGCGTCCGTACGGGCCGTGATCATTGCGTCAGCCGCCGCACGTGCGGTTCGGTCATTTGCAGCGTCAGCTTCGCCCATGGCTGCGTTCTGCGCGAGCTTGACGGTATCTGCAGTCTGTAGGTCCGCGCCGTCTTGCGCATTGGTCGCCGCCCGAATGCGTGGGTCTTCGCTCCCAGGTTCTCCGGAAATCTCACCGGTCGCTGGCCCAGCGGGTAACGAGTTTTCTTCACCGACGGGTGCCATCCTCGTTAGATCGGCGCCGGTCGTCTTAAGCTGTTCGGCTGTTGCCGCGTCAGCCGCGGGTCCATCCGTCTGTGCAATATCTGCCTGTGTCGCAGCCAGTCCGATCAACTCGCCTTCGGGCGTTTTCGTGGCGGTGGTATCAGGCGGGGGCGCGGCGTCGGTGACCGGCGCAACTGAATCTTCAGCGCTCGGCGCGTCTGGACCAGCGGCGTCTGTTTCTTTAGCAACGTAAGCCGCGAACCCATCCTCATTTGATGGGGCGCTGTCACGTGTCGATTTCGGTTCGAGGGCTGTGTTCTGGTTCGTCTTTGTTGCCGTCCTCGGCGACGCCAGATGCTCTCCTAGCAGACCTGCGTTCATGTCTCTCTCTTTGAAACTTGTGGTTAATACAACAGCAGGGCGTAAAGAGTGAATTAACAACTTAAAGTTTAATCTTGATTTAGAAACGTTGAGGTGCGCCATGCTCCCTACATCGCCAGTCGCTATGACATCCAGCCCCGCCGGAGCCGCGGCACCGGCTGCGCCATCTGTGAAAACGGAGGAGATGTCGGACGACACCAAGATGCGGTTTGAACAATTACTCTGGGCAGAGCTCCTGGTTCACACCGGCCTGGAGGACGCGCTCACTCTCGGAGGCGGGCAAGGGGCTTCAATGTTCTCTCGCTACTTTGTTGAGGCGATTGCCGCTGACATTGCCAAGCAGCATCCGCTTGGCTTGCTGGATTCGGACTCACCGAGTGACAGCGCCGAGTCCGTTGAAATAGTTACGGGGCAGAACGAAAATGGATAGCGTTACTTTAGAGTCATGCCTGACTTCAATCGAGCAAACGTTCGAACAAGAAGCAGCCTTCATCGTCAACGGAGAGATCGCCGAACTCGGCGCCGTGTCTCACACCAAGCTGGCGCATCTCGAGACGCTCTCGAATGCGATAGAGGGCGGCGCCCTGCGCGGACAGCCAGAAGCCCTTGTTAAAAGAGTGCAGCGTTTGCAGTCGACCGCAGTCGAACATGACCAGCACTTACAAGCCATGCGCCACGGATTGACGAGAATCCGTGAACGGATTGACCGCCTGCAGAGCGATGCACAAGTCGGATCATACAATCAATATGGCGCGCGCGTTCAGTTCTCTGGCGCCCGTGGACGCTTCGAAAGCAAAGCGTGAGTCGGTTAAAACTTTTTTCACCTAGGAATGGTAAACGTGAAAATACAACCACGAGTGGTTACCCCCTTTAGGGCTGTCAGGATGACATCAAACAAAGAGCCCGGCATCGGGCAAAACAAAAAACGGGATATGCATCAATGAATAGTCTTCTTACAAATAACAGCGCAATGGTCGCGCTCGAGACCCTCCGCGGAATCAACAAAGATCTGGCCACAGTCCAGTCTGAGATTTCGACCGGTAAGAAAGTTTCTAACGCCAAAGACAACGCTGCCGTTTGGGCGATCTCTACTGTGATGTCGACTGACGTTGAAAGCTTCAAGCAAATCAATGACTCGCTGAACAAAGGTTCTGCGACAGTTGGTGTTGCGCGTAACGCTGCTGAGTCTGTCACAAGCCTGCTGCAGGACATGAAAGAGCTGATCGTTTCGGCTCAGGATGACCTGAACGCAGACGACCGTAGCCGGATCCAAACTGACATCGCTGCGAAACGTGACCAGATCACTAACATTGTTAGCGCTGCTCAGTTCAATGGTGTGAACCTTGTTGAAGGTACAGACGATGTGAACTTCCTCGCATCGCTTGACCGTAAGTCTGACGGTACTGTTTCAACATCAAATATCAGCGTTAATCGTCAGGACCTGACCACATCGGTTGGTACGTTCGGTAACGGAACATCGCTTGCGACGAACATCACATCAAGCAATACAACGATTGATGGAACCGCGGCTGCCAAACAGCTGGAACTGACACTTGCTCAGGTCAGCTCTGATACATCTGCGTTCTCTGTCACCATCAATGGTTCAACTGTAACGCAGGCGTTCGATACAGACGAAGCCACAACGATCACGGCGCTTGCTGGTCAGATCAATGGCCTGGGTCTGAACGGCATCACAGCTGTCGACAACGGCGCCACGCTTGAGCTGATCAACACCAATTCGTTCACTGAATATGATGTGACTTATGATGCTGGTGGCACAAACACTGTTGCGATTACCAATAATGGTGACACAACTGAAAACGCTACTGCGGCGGACACTCAGAACGTCACTGTTTCTCTGACACAGCGTGCTGAATCAGTTGACTTCTCAACAGTTGCTTCTGTGAATGATGGCGACAGCTACCGCATCAATGTCAACGGCAATGCTTATGAGTATGTCGCTGGTAAAGGCGAAGGCATGCAGGACGTTGCTCGGGGGCTTAAAACCGCGATTGATGCTGGTGCCGAGACAGGCGTAACGACGAGCGTATCTCAGGATGCGACGACAGGTGCCTGGAGTGTCGATGTTGATTACTCTGGTTCAGGTACAATTGCTCTGTCTGACGCTGGTCAGGCTGGCGGTGTTGCATCTGGTGGTCTTTTCGGCCTCGGCAATGTTGACGTATCGACAGCTGACCAAGCAACCGCAGCATTGAACAATATCGAAACGCTGCTCGGTAACTCGATCGCTGCTGCGGCATCGTTCGGTTCTGACCAAGGCCGGATTGAAACGCAGTCTGAGTTCGTGACACAACTGGGCGACGCTCTGACTTCGGGCATCGGTACGCTGGTTGATGCAGACCTTGAAGCAGCTTCGGCTCGCTTGCAGGCTCTGCAGGTTCAGCAGCAGCTCGGTACACAGGCCCTGTCGATCGCCAATCAGGCGCCGCAGTCTCTATTGTCACTGTTCAGATAATATCAAATCGACCCGGAGCGTTCACCTGAACGCTCCGGGTCACTTTTAATTTATGAGGGTATTTAATTGCAGGCTCTAGCTCACAAAGCGTATGGCGAAGTTCGTAACCGAACCGCTGATAGTAAATCAGTTGAAAGTGCCTTGTTTCGGCAAATCACGGACGGCTTGATCGAAGCGAAAGACCTGAAGCAGAGCGATCCATCGACATGGGCTGATGCAATTAATCGAAACCTAGATCTGTGGACCCTCCTGGCCACGGACTTAATGCACCCCGAAAATCGCCTCGACGAATCCATTCGCAAATCGCTGCTTGAACTCTCTGTTTTTGTTCGCCGCGCCAGCATGCAGATTCTCGGCGGTTCAGACGAGCTTTCAGATCTTATCGAAATCAACGAGTCGATAATGCAAGGGCTTTCGAACTCGGGATAAGCGTTAGAGTAAACCAGGAGGGACTAGGAATGTCCGGATTAATGTTAAAGCTAGCTCCAGGCGAGCGGTTCATTATCAATGGAACGATGCTGGAAAACGGCGATAAGCCAGGACGCATTCGCGTGCCTGGCCCTGATGTTATGGTGCTTCGCTGTCGCGACGCCCTGAAACCAAACGAAGTCGATACACCGGTCAAGCAAGTGTATTATGCCATCCAGCTGCTGATCACGCGTGACTTGGATGAAGAAGACACACTGCCCGCGCTGTATCGGGCCTGTGATGATTTGAAGGCGGCATTCGAGCCCGTAAAACCAGACTTGATCCCAATCCTTCAGGAAATGATCCGCCGCGGAAACTACTATTCTGCGCTCTGCTATATGAAGCAGATCATCGAGCTGGAAAGCCAATTACTGGGCCAGGAAGAAGCGGGAGCTTTGGCGGCCTAAAAAATGTTTCAACCGGTCATCCCCATTTCAGGCTTTGGCGGCTGGAATTTTCTCCAGACGACATATGACAAGCAATTGGAGACCTTCTCGCAGGCACCGCAAATACAGCGTGACAGCGCGTATTTTGCCGAGAAGTTCTCTGAGCCTCTCGCGGTGGAAGACTACCTCAGTGATCCACGTTTGCGCCGCATATCCATGGCGGCCTTTGGCCTATCGGGCGAGGAGTGGAAGACCGGTTACATCCGCAATGTGCTGGAAGAGGTTCAGGACCCGGAAAGCACGTTTCTGGTGCGCCTGAACAACCCGCAATATGCAAGCTTCGCCAAAGCGTTGGAGCCCGGAAACGGCATGATTTCGCTGACCTCTAGCGACATTGAGGACATCACCTCGCGCTACGCAGCGGAATCGTTTGAAATCGCCGTCGGCGAGCAAGATAACAGTATGCGGCTCAGCTTGAACTATTCGGGCGATATCTCTGAATTGGTCACTGAGGGTTCAAGCGACAAGGCGATCCTGTTTCGCCTGCTCGGCAGCGTGCCGGTGCGGACGGTTCTCGAGACGGCCCTCAGTCTTCCGACCAGCCTCAATAATCTCGATCTTGATAGCCAGGCGGACTATTTGAAAGAGCGTCTGACGAGTCAGTTTGGGATCAGTTCTTTGCAAGACCTCAAATCGCCAGAGATGATCGATAAAGCTGTGCAGCGTTATCAGGTCCTGCAAGGTTTGAATCAAAGCGCTGCGGCAACGAGTTCAGCATCGACAGCTCTTGTTCTGCTGGGTAATGCGGCGGCTGGTTTTGGCACTGTCGCGAGCCAGAACCTGTTTCTAAGCAGCTTCTAACGGGCCTGGATCTATGCCCGCTTTTGACGCATCAAGCGCTGGAACAAGCAGTCCATTCAAATAATCAAACGCAGTTTCAATGCCATCACTCGGCTCGGTCAGATAACGATCCAGGTCCGGAAAAAGCGTATAAGCAATATCGGCTTTCGGATCTTTGCCAAACTCGTACAATCCAGCCCGAACCATAGGCGCGATTTCATCATAGGTCGTCATCAGCTGTCGATAGGTCTGCAGCGTGCTATTCTGGGCTTCCGTCGCAGCTTTCGGTAAGGCCCGAGAAACGCTGCGCAAGACATCGATGGCGGGATAGCGTCCGCGTTCTGCAATCTTACGTGACAAGACGATATGCCCGTCCAGAATGCCGCGCACCATGTCGGCCACGGGTTCTTCAAAGTCAGAACCGGCGACGAGCACCGAAAATATCGCGGTTATGTCGCCACCCGCTTTCGTGCCGGGACCCGTGCGTTCGGCGAGTTCAGATACAACTCGGACCGTGGATGGCGGGAAGGCGTTTAACGCTGGCGTCTCGCCTGCCATCAAAGCTGTTTCACGATGCGCTTCGGCAAATCGTGTCAGCGAGTCAAACAGGAACAGGACTGAGTGGCCCTGGTCGCGATAATATTCAGCGGCTGCCATGGCACAGAATGCGGCTCGTTTCTTGGCGCCGGGAGGCTCATTCGCCGTTGCAGCAACAATCGTGGTCTTCGGCAAGACATCGGCGGGTAGAACCTCGTCGATGAATTCCTGAACCTCGCGGCTGCGTTCCCCGATCAGGGCGATAACGATTCGGTCCGCATTCATGCGGCCCGCCAGCGTCCCGAGCAAAGTCGACTTTCCGACGCCAGAACCCGCAAACAGGCCGATCCTTTGGCCGCGACAAATGGGCAGCAGCGTGTCTGTGACATTCAGGCCCGTCGACAAGCGCGGCCCGAGCGGTTTGCGATCGGCGGGCGACAGAGCCGGGCATTGCAGCGGGATGGTGACGGCTTTGTGCTGGGCTGGATCTGGTGTCCGGCGCATTTGCACCTGGCCGCGATAATTGACCAGAGCGCCGAGCCAATGGTCGCCAATCGTGACCTGGTCCTGGTGAGAGACAAAGGCCCGATCGCCAATGCGGACGGCCTCGGTAGAGCTATACATCAGCACTTTGGCGAGTGCTCCGGTAACTGTCATAACTTCGCCGATCAGCGATTGCCCCGGTTTTTCAATCACGACGCTGTCGCCAATCCCCACAGCATGGCTGACGCCTGACACTTCGATCATGCCTGGCAGGATCTCCGTCACGGCGCCCCATATCCGACAGGGGGGTGAAAGCTGGTGAGTCATCGTCAAAAGTTAATTAAACCTAGGGTATCTGTTAATCCTTTATTCAACTTATAGTCGCAAATTTTGCGGAAACGTTAACCTTAATGGATTTTTCGCATGCTTTCGGATCTTTCTCTCTTCAAAGTCTATGGCGCGATGGCGCGCCACGCGGCTGAGACGCAAAGCACCAGTGCTGAAAATCTCGCTCGCGCCAATGAGCCGGGCTACAAAGCCGTCGAAGTTGAATCCTTCGCCGACTATGTAAAACGCAATGGGCCGACGCTGGAAAAAATCGATTTCAATCAGCCCTTCGAGCAGATCTTGAGCAAGGGCGCAGCCTCTCCAAACGGCAATACGGTGAGCATTGAACAAGAAGTGTTCCGGTCTGCCGAAGCGTCGAACCAGCACCAGATGGCGCTGACGGTCTATTCCAAATCAATTGAAATGATGAAGCTCGCGCTTGGTCGGCGGAGTTAGGGGCTAAGCTATGAATCCATTTGAAGCTACAATGATGCAAGCCGCGTCTGGTATGCGGACCAACGCCCAGCGCATCACAGTCAGCGCGGAGAACGTCTCGAACGTCGACACGCCTGGCTATCAACGCAAGATATTGACCACCGAGCAGCGTTTCGGGTCGGACGTGACATTTGGCGCTTTGCGCACAGCGCTTGATCAGACACCGGGCGAGCAGGAATTCAATCCCTCTCACCCGATGGCGGATGGCGAAGGATATATCACATTGTCAAATGTATCACTGGTGACGGAAATGGCAGATCTGCGTGAAGCCAACCGCACTTACGAAGCCAATCTCAATTCATTCAAGCAGGCGCGGAGTATGTACTCCTCTTTGCTTGAAGTGTTGCGACGATAAGGAGAGCTAAGTGACCAATTTCGGGTTTGGGGCGTACAACTCGATCAATCCAGCGAAAATAGCGACCCCTACATCAACACCGGCAAAGCCTGCACAGGATGAAAATCCCGTCGCCAAAGGTGTGTCAGATTTTAAAGCTGCCGTTCAGCAAGCCGAACAGGCGGCCATCGATACGGCAGTCACCGGGGCCGACCCCCACGCCATGGTAGAAGCCCTGGCGAATGCGGAAATGGTCCTCGATACTGCGGTCACCATTAGAGACAAGGTCGTAGAGGCCTACCAGGAATTACTGCGAATGCCGGTATAGACGGAGCTCTGGGGCGATGGGCGAATCTGAAATTTTTGAAGTATTGCGCGCCTCTTTGTGGGCCGGCGTCATGATGGGAATGCCCATTCTGGGCGTTTCACTGGTGCTCGGCTTTGTCATTGGTCTGGTTCAGGCACTTACATCTGTACAGGAAATGACGCTGACTTTCGTGCCGAAAATTGTCGCCGTGGTTGGCGTCTTCTTTCTGACCATTGGCTATATGACGCGCGTCTGTCTCGACTTGTTCAACAATTTCATTCTCCCGATGATTGCGGGTTGAGGAGCAGATGTCCGATATCAAAATGCTCGACCTCTCAAAGCCCACCGCGCTCCTCGCGATTGGGCTTATGCTGGTCATTCTGGTCATGGTTTTGCCCGTGCCCTCCTGGGTGCTGGATCTGGGGCTAACCGCCTCCTTTGCATTCGCAATCCTGATATTCACAACAGCGATCTTTATTGAGAAGCCACTCGACTTCTCTTCCTTTCCAAGTGTGCTACTGGCCTCGCTCATCTTGCGCCTTGCATTGAATGTCTCCTCGACAAAACTGATCATTTCTGAGGGCCATACGGGCACCAGTGCCGCTGGCGGGGTGATTGAAGGCTTCGCAATGTTTATCATGGGCGGCAATCTGTTTGTCGGCCTGGTGGTGTTTGCCGTTCTGATCATTGTGAACTTCATGGTCATTACCAAGGGCGCTGGCCGGATGGCGGAAGTCGGCGCGCGCTTTGCCTTGGACGCGATGCCGGGCAAGCAGCTGGCAATCGATTCTGACTTGGCGGTCGGCGCGATCAGCCATGAAGAGGCCAAGCAGCGGCGTGCCAAAGAACAAGAAGAGGCCGCTTTCCTCGGCTCGCTCGATGGTGCTTCGAAATTTGTCAAAGGCGACGCGATTGCGGGCTTGCTGATTACAGCGCTCAATTTGCTGGCCGGTATTGGTTTTGGACTGGCTGCGCATGGCCTGTCTTTGTCAGAAGCCCTGGCGAATTATTCAATCCTGACAGTGGGTGACGGCCTGGTCTCTCAAATCCCGGCGGTTATTGTTTCTGTTTCAGCGGCGATGCTCTTGTCCAAAGGCAGCGATGATGGCGCGATTGACGAAGCGCTTGGCAAGCAGCTTGGCGGCAATGCAACGGCATTCATGATTGTCTCAGGCCTACTGGCCGTCTTCGCGCTGATGCCGGGTCTGCCCTTCCTGCCTTTCATGGTAGCAGCGATCGGGTTCGCGGTGGCCGCTTATTATTTGCGAAAACAGCAACAGGCGATGGCAGCCAATCCTGAGCAACCGGAGGAAACGCCAGAAACAGAAGCCAATAAGATTGGCGACTCAATTCACTCTGATGAAATTCATCTCGAAGTCGCGCCGGACCTGGTGGCGACGGTGCTGCAAGGTGAAAGCGGCGTTGAAGCCCGGATCGAGAAAATCCGGCGCTATATTGCTGAAGAGTATGGCTTCGTCCTGCCATCGATCCGGATGACGGATAATCCGACTCTGACGCGCAACATGTATCAACTCAAGATCCAGGGCGTGCCGGTCGATACAGGCCTGTTACGCCCTGGGTCTCTGTTGGCTCTGATAGAGGAAAGCCAGCTACCGCATTTGCAGGGCGAGCGCGTGAAAGAGCCTGTTTACAAAGCAGCGGCGCGGTGGCTGCCAACGACCAAGAAGCAGGAGTTGGTGGCCGCGGGCGTGCCCGTGGTTGAGCCGATTGAAGTCCTGGCAACGCATATGCTGGAATTGATCCAGGCCAATTTCTCTCTGATCTTTACGCGCATGGTGATGATCCAGACGCTCGATGCGCTGACCAGTGTTTCGGACGAAGAACGCGGCGCCAGCAATAAACGTCTACTGGATGAGTATATCCCGACCAAAGTGCCGCCTGAGACGCTTTTGGCCGTTTTGCGGTCTCTGCTGGAGGAGCGTGTTTCGATCCGCAATATCTTCCTGATCCTGGAAACTGTCGGCGAAGCAAAATCACAAGGCGCAAGTCAGACTCAAATGGTCGAGCTTGTGCGCCAGCGTTTGTCCTTCCAGATTCTCAACAAGTTGCAGGATGGTGAAGGCCGGCTGCCACTGGTGCAATTGTCGACCAGTTGGGAGCAGAAATTCGCTGAGCATGAAATCAAATCAGAAGCCGGAGCAACCGATATTGCGCTGCCGCCTGAATTGTTCAGCGAGTTGCTCAACGGCATTCAGGAAAAGCTCAATGAAACGGCGCAGAAGGGCGTCGTTGCGGCGATCGCGACGAGCTCGAAGCGCCGCCGCTTCCTGCAAACTGTGCTAGCCAGCAAAGGCATTCGAAACGCCGTGCTCGCCTATGAAGAAATACGGTCCAGCAGCAAACCGCAAATCGTAGGCGTTGTATGATTCCGTTTCTGGATCTGCTAGGGCCGGATCTTTCATATTGGGTTGCGCAGTTCATTCTGACCGTGGCGCGCTTGTCGTTCGTGATCATTCTGATCCCAGGCATTGGCGAGCAAATGATTCCGCCGCAAATACGGGTCTATGTTTTGCTCGGGCTGTCCGCCGCAGTGTCCGGTCTCGGCATCACCAATTATGTACTTCCCGCAAGCCTGACCGATCTCGGCGTAGTCATCATTACAGAATTGCTGCTCAGTCTGTTCCTCGGGATTGGCTTGCGTGTTGTGATCTGGTCGCTGAATATTGCTGGCAGTGTTATCGCGCAATCGATTGGTCTGGCGCAGCCGCTCGGTATCGCGCTCGAGAATGAAGCACAGACCGCGACCGCAAACCTGTTATCAATGGCCGGCGCGGCGCTGCTCTTCTCGATGAATTTCCACATTGAGGTTATTTCGAGCTGGATTGGGCTCTACGAAACGATCCCGATTGGCGGCACGTCCTGGGTCACCCAGGCCTTCCTGTTTGACAGCATCTACGCGGCGTTCGCCTTTGCCGTGCTGCTGGCTTGGCCCTTTGTGGCGATGAACCTTTTGTACAATGTCTGTCTCGGCTTCATCAATAAGGCGATGCCGCAAATGATGGTGGCCTTTGTCGGCGCGCCGTTCTTGGTCGGCGCGGGTCTGTTCCTGCTGGCCGTATCGATCGGCGCGATGCTGATGGTCTGGCAGGACCAGATCACGCAATTGGTGGTTTGGTTATAGACAATGGCAGAGCAAGACGACCAGTCCGGCGAAAAGGAATTTGATGCCACCGATGAGCGCATTCGACAGGCGCGAGAAGACGGCGATGTTCCGATATCCAAAGAGGCCAACGCCGCCGGCCTGATCATAGGTATTGGCTTGGCTGTTCTGGTTTTCCTGATGCTCAGCTCACAAGCGATGAGCGATGGCTTTACCAGCATGTTCTATCACGCCGATCGCTATGCGGCGGACATCTTTACCGATCAGGGGTCACAGACGCGGAAAGTCTTGCTGGACCTGATTCTGTCGATTGCGCCGATGTTTGTGGTGCTGGCGGCGTCCGTCATTCTTGTCCTGATCATACAGCGCGCAATCGCCTTCTCGACCAAGAAAATCAAACCGGAAATGAAGAAAATCAATCCGATTGAGAATATCAAGAACAAGTATGGCGCAAAGGGTCTGCTCGATTTCCTGAAAGATGCTGCGAAGATGATTTTCGCGGGCATAATCGCCGCCTACTTCATGCTGTATTTTGCCACCGAATACTATGCTGGCAGCGCTATGGGGCGCGGACAATTGGCTGATTTTACGCTGACGCAGATCCTGAAATTGATCATGTATTTCGCGGCGTTCCAGATTGTGCTGGCGCTGCTGGATGTCCCGCTGCAGCGTTATTTGCACGCCAATCGCCTGAAAATGACCCGTGAAGATCTGAAAAAGGAAATGAAACAGAATGAGGGCGATCCCCACCTCAAACAGCAGCGCCGCCAGCGCGGAACGGAAATCACCCGCGGCGACATGCTGAAAAATGTCGAAACGGCAACGGTCATCATGGTCAACCCGGAGCACTATGCGGTGGCGCTCAAATGGGATCCGGACGGCGACACAGCGCCGATTTGCGTTGCGAAAGGCGTCGATCACCTGGCGGCCAAAATCCGTGAGGTTGCGCAAGCCAATCAAGTCCCGATCTATCGTGATCCCCCGACAGCGCGGTCTCTTTATCGGTTGGTTGAGATTGATGAAGAGATCAAGAAAGAGCATTTCGCTGCGGTTGCAGCCGCCGTGCAGTATGTTGAACGCGTGCGTCAACACTTGAGGCCGCGATGAGCACACCTGACCCAATCATCCCAAAACTTCTGAACATGAAACAGAAAGACCAAGAGCGACGCTTACTGGAAATCGTCAGCGAAAAGCGATTGCTCGAACAGAAGCTCGAAGATCTGGCGCAAGAAACGGCTCGCCTGGATTCGCGCGAGGACGGATTCTCGCAAATGAGTGTGGAAAATGGCTATTTGCGCTACGTGCAGCACCGCCGCGAGGCGCTGATTCGGCAAATTGAGGTGTTGAATCAGCAAGTTGGCGAGGTGCAATCGCAGTTGCGAAAATCCGTGTTTTCTCAATCAATGCTGCAGGATGAGCCATGAATGTAAACCAGTTTACGTTCTGTTCATCATGTTCGCCATACTATCCAAGCGCGAAGAGTGGTAAATTCAATTATAACGAGCCACCGGAATGCATGGAGATACATTATGAGCGCCAAGACACCGTCCCACGTGGACCATCAAGTAGGTCGTCGTATTCGGCAAGCCCGCCGCGACGCGAAACTCACTCAAGGACAATTAGGGGACATGATTGGACTGACATTTCAGCAAGTCCAGAAATACGAAAAAGGCGTGAACCGCGTTTCAGCTGGTACCCTTTATGAGATTTCGAAAGTCCTCGGCCTGCACATCAGCTGGTTCTTCGACGAAGACGTTGTCGATCGTATCGGCGAAGCTGAGAGCAAAGAAGCAAATGAATTCAGTGATTGCATGAATTTGCTGCTCGACTTGCGCCAGAGTTCAAACCTTGGACCGGTGCGCGAAGTGTTGCGCCTCGCCGGCGGTCGATAGTCCTTACAAGTAGCGTTACCATTAGCGTTTTGGCGATGCCAAAGTCAGCGTTTTAGCTGACTTTGGCCCACTGCGCGTCTGGGTATGAAGCCATTGCGGCGCCTCTGGTGTCGAGAAAGGCTTCAAGATCGTTGATCACCGAAAAAATCAGTTGCGCTTCTGTCGGCAGATTTGTGTGATCGCCATCCGGCGCAACATAGGTTTCCCAGAGTTTCAGCTTGAGCAACATTTCTGACGGGCTGCGGGCCGGCTTGTCGCTCAGGGCGTCAATGATGCTCAATTGTACATCCAGTTCAGCGTCCGCCAATTCTTCTGTTTCAATCGATTGGGCGAAATGGGCGTGGCGTCGGACAGATTTCGTCCATTGCGGTAGCTCGCTTTCGATCAGCTTGTCGGTCCCCATGATAATTCCCTTCAGGTCACATCGCAGATTTGGTCAGGCTGAATTGCTTGACATATATACAATGCAGGACCGCGCAAATTTGTTCCCGCGTTCTGAATTTTTTTTGAGTTTTTGCCAAAGCAGGAGCGGTTCCAAATGGATCCGAAGCAAAGACAGGCTATTTGTCTTGCTTTTTCTCTTGTTCTTTCAGGGCTTCGATCAGCTTTTTCAGCTTTTCAGGAACAGGTTCCTTGAGCACTTGCTTGTATTGCTCACGCAGCGCTTCTCCGAGCGGTTTCTTACGAGACCAATCGGCTGGCCGTTCTGGAGACTCTTTGTCGCCGGACATACTGCCTACTCTATCAATGTTTCCCTTTGATGAGGTTGGAGCCGAAGTTGTTATGTTCAAGCAAGCAAGTCAGTTACATAATTTTTGTAATACTGATTTTTAGAGATAGGTCTTCCCTTGCCACTCACTCCGCTGGAGGCACGACGAGTTCCGCAATATCAACATGCGCTGGGGGCTGAGCAGGATCCAGGCTCAATGGATGGACGAAATTCGGCTTGAACCAAGGCGTTTTGCGCGGGTTGAACAATCCGCGAAGCCAATCGATGACGATTTGTGCACGCGGCAAGCGTCGAACGCGTTCCGGATAGGTCAACCAGAATCGGATTGGTGCGACTTCTGGCAGATTCAATGGTACGAGATTCTTGTCCAAATCGTTCACATAAGTCGGCATCAATGCGATACCGCCGCCATTGGCGCAGACTTCCAGCATTACAGACCCTGAATTGGTCACCAGGGCAAAATCTATGAGGTCCCTGAACTGCTTGGCTTTCGGGGCCCAGCGCTCCATCTGATTAACGTATCCGGAATGGATGATGCAGCGGTGCTCATGTAAGTCGAAGACACTCGTAGGGTGCCCGAATGTACGCACGTATTCGGGAGATGCCCAAAAAATGTAGTGCAGAATCCCCAATCGTTTGGAGACAATGTCCTGTCGGCCGCCGGGTTCCTGAAACTGAACTGCGATATCTGCCTTATCGTTCAATATGTCCGTATCCGGGCGATCAGTTGTCACTAATCGCAATTCGATCTTCGGGTTCTGCAAGTGAAAATCCGGCAAGTGCGGGGCAATCCAGTGCGCCGCTAATCCGTCTCCTGCGCAAAGCGTAACAGGGCCTTCTGCTGGTAGGTCATGGTCCAGCACGTCGCTGCGCAAACCATCGGCGGCGTCGGACATGATTTCAGCATAGCGCAGGGCTTTACGGCCTGCTTCGGTCAAAGTCACGCCGCGAGGGGACCGGTACAAAAGACGTGCGTTCAGTGTCCGCTCAAGATCATCGATTTTTCGAGATACAGTCGGCGCGGTTTCTTTTAAGCGTGTCGCAGCCGCATTCATGCTGCCTAGTTCGGCAACCACAATGAAGACTTTGAGCTTGTCCCAGTCCAGATTTTCAAACATCCATCGCCTCTTATACGATTTCTGTACTACCCCAATTCGATTCTGTCTGCATCGCACACCCACGAATTGTGCAAACTCCTGAGGCTAAAGGAGTATTTTCGATGTCCACACAGCAAAACAATCTCGCAACCTACCCTTTCGTCGTCGATCAGGCGAAAATGGTCGAACAAATGGGATTGTTTGGATGGCGAAGTGCGACATCTCAGGAAATCCCGGAACTTGTTGCGCTTGGCGAACGGCTTATCGGCGATCGTTTGGCAGATGTCGAAACGATCGAGCGCGTGCATAGCGTGACAGGGATCACGGCTTGGGCTTTTGGCGCGCCCATCGAAGGGATTGTTCTGGCCGTACCACTCTCGGTTGCGGGGCTTGACGCGCTACAAGCCAATAAATTTCAACCAGGCGCGCCGGACGAGGCGCATATCGCGGCGCTCGGGGCGCCATGTGCAGCCTGCTATATCGGGATCTATGCGGGCGCGACTCATCGGGCGCGAAAGGCCGTTATGACAGGCGCGGGCGTCATTAGGATGGGCTTGTTTAGCCAGGTGCCGTGCTTTGCGCGCGCTGCCACCGAGGATGGTGCCCGGTCCATGGAAAGCCTCGGTTGGGCGCCGGCAACATTCGGCCCAGACAAATTGTGGATGCAAGGCGCATTGACGATTCCAGATCAGAAAGTCGCTTAAATGCTTGAGATTAGCGAGATTGGACAGTCTGGACTGGCTCGGCAGTTGAAGACTAAGGATATGGACCAATTCAAAATTGAAATGGTGCGAACGCTCGATTCGTATCAAAAAATGGTCGCCCTGCGCGCGATTACATTCATGGCGGAGCAGGACTGCCCGTTTGATGAAGAATATGATGGCAATGATCTGTGCGCGAGTCATCTGCTCGCTTATGCGGATGGTCAGGCTGTCGCAACGCTTCGATTGAGATGGTTTGCGGGCTTTGGTAAAGTTGAGCGCGTCTGCGTCTTGCCTGCCTATCGCGGCAGCAATGTTGTCAAAGTCATGTTGGCGGCGGCTTTCGAACTCGGCGCGCGCAAAGGGTTTCGTCGAATGACGGCGCAAATCCAGGCCCGCCTGTGGCCGCTTTGGTCGCGCATACTGAATTGTAATCTGCTGAAAGATCGCCCGAGCCTGTTCTTCTCTGATTTTGAGTATTATGAAATAGAGATCCCGCTAGCGGCTCATCCCGAGGCGCTGCGCTTTAATTCCGACCCGTATCAAATGATCCGACCGGAGGGCGCATGGGACGAGCCCGGTGTCTTGGATGCATCCAGCACGCGGGGCGGCGATATTCGCAATGTGGCGGCGTAAATGTGCTTACTGGTCATCAGCAATTGTTGTGAGCCGCTCGATCGGCGGCGCTTGTTCAATGTCTCTGAGCGGATAAACGCGTTGATTGATCAGGCGCGCGTTGCGCAGCGCCCACTGGCCTTTCTACAGGGAACCGAAGGCCTCAGCTTTGACGGTATAGGTCTAAGAATTGGTCGCTATGAGCCGATATTTACGGTCAGCGATTTTGGCGGCACGTTGCCGTCCGGATTGATCGATTTCATTGTTGGGCGCGCAGAGCGGGAGATTCAGCTCGCTGGTGTGGCTGCGCTCAGCACTTTTGAGCGGTTGCAGCGTTTGCTTCATCACTGTGGATACTCGACGGTGATTGGCGCAGAGTCGGCTTTGTTCGAGGATCAGGCCTATGCTAATGGCGAGATTGGCCCGTCTCAATTGATGGTGAACGATCCGTTCACTGGGCGGCTTGTCGCGCGATCTGCATCAATGAAGAACCAGTCGACGCGTTGGCCTAACGCCTGAGCAATCATGAACAGCGTCCCAGCGGAAACCCGATTGCTGCCGCGTTCATATTTGTGAATTTGCTGGCTGGAACAGCCAAGCGCCACGCCAAGATCAGATTGCGTCATTGAGGCATCGATTCGCGCCGATTTGATGCGCTGACCGATTTGTGAATCGACGTTTGGATCTGGTCTTCTGGTCATGAATTTGTCCCTGAACAGAATTTACCCCGGAGATTGTAAATTCAATCTTAAATTGAAAAGTGAATTCATGCCTGAGCGCCTTATTGATCCAGAGTCTGCAGGAATAACAGAATAGCGGGCATCAATACGAAGATCACAGCGAGGAATAGCCATAACGGAAATCTCGGTTTCGCATCTTGAGGGGCGCCGGATGCCAATTCGTTTTCAGCAGGTTCTGCGGGACCATTGGTTAGCCTAATCATACCGCTTTTGTGGGCATAGACGATCGCAAATGCGCCAGAGATGATGGCACTGGCGAGGATCAGGAACGTATTATTCTGAATAATACCGACGATCAGGTTGGACACTGCCAGAGCCGTCGTGGCGAGGAGTGTATAGGGGCTAAGCCGTAGGTTTGACGGGGTTGATTGTGGTTCATTCATCAGGTCGCCCTCATCCGTTCGCGATCAATAGTTCAGCCGGTTTTGCCATCTCTGAAACGTTGGGTTCATGCAGTGTAATGCGGTTCCAGGCGTCCAGGGCCGCGATTTTATAGGCTTCAGCGAGCGTCGGGTAATTGAAAACATTATCGATAAAATAGGACAGAGTGCCCTCCAGGACCAAAGCGGCCTGACCGATATGGATCAGTTCAGTCGCCCCTTCGCCGACAATATGGACGCCGAGTATTTTCTGCGTTTCCAGGTGAAACAGCATTTTCAGCATGCCGCGCTGCAGGCCCATAATGTGGCCTCGCGACGTTTCACGTAGGCGCGCGACACCCGACTCATACGGGATGCGCTTTTCGCGCAATTCGCGTTCTGTATAACCGATCGTCGAGATTTCAGGCACCGCATAAATGCCATAGGGAAAGTGCTCCGGCTTGGGTTGGTTGTTCAGATCAAATGCGTGACAAACAGCGATGCGGCCTTGTTCCATGGATGTGGATGCAAGGCTGGGAAATCCGATAATATCACCCGCCGCATAGATGCCGGGGATTTCGGTTTCAAAGCTGGTCGGGTCTACTTTCAAGCGGCCGCGCGAATCCGGGCTAAGGCCAACCGCGTCCAATCCCAGGTCTGAAGAGGCGCCAACCCGGCCCGCGGCATACAAGACCATTTCTGACTTCACACGCCGTCCATCACTCAGATCAACAACACAATGCCGGTCCTGACGGGTCACTTTCTCGGCCCGGCAGCCGAGGCGCAGTTTGACGCCGCGGTCTCTTAGCTCGTGAGTGAACTCTGCGATTAGCTCATCATCGATGAAACTCAATATATGCGCGCGCGGTTCGATCACGGTCACAGAGATATCCAGGGCGCTGAATATCGTCGCGTATTCCATGCCAATCACGCCGGCGCCGATCACGGTCAAAGAGCGCGGCAGCGCCTCAATGCTGAGGATCTCATCGCTATCCAGGATATGCGTGCCATCGAAGGGAATATTCTCCGGGCGATAGGGTTTTGTGCCAACGCTGATCAGGACGCTCTTGAACGTATAAGTCGTTCTTTGCCCGGACGGGCCAGTGACTTCGACTTCTGTGCGGCTGACAAACCGGGCGTGACCCTTTTCGAGGGTAACGCCATTGCGACTGAATTGGTGTTCAAGCACATCGACTTCATGATTGAGCGTTTGCGACAGCCTGTGCTTCAAATCATCAACCGTGATATCATTTTTAACTTTGTAGGTTCGGCCATAGAAGCCGCGCTCGCGCCAGCCAGACAGATTCAGCACTGTTTCGCGCAGCGTCTTGCTTGGAATTGTGCCGGAATGGACCGACACTCCGCCAACGCGCGGAAATTTCTCGATGACCAGAACGCGTTTGTCCAGCTTTGCCGCCTGGATCGCAGCACGGCGACCGGCAGGGCCGCTCCCAATAACCACCAGATCAAAGGTGTTTTGCATGTCATCCCCAGTCGCAAATCGAATCAATTTGAACAAGTTTTTCAACATTAAGTTGAAAAACTACTACTTTTCGAAGCGAGCTCCCGACAATGTCGCCATTTTCGCGACATGCGACAACCTAAAGTAGTTTTTTGTTAATGCGGCCTGTGACATACGAATTTGGCGCGCTCCATAGAGGCGCCGGGGTCCCCACCTCTCGGCGCCGCGGATATGGAAGTTTTGCACTCGCTATGCTCGGCGGGAGTGGCCTGCCCAAATGTCGGCTGCTCCCCCAACATTATCCAGCGGATAGAGGTGTCGCAGCGCAGTTTTGGTCAGGAGCTCTCAAAGTGACAGATTGTATTCGAACCTCGCTCTTTGCATTGTTTTCAATCGGGCTTTTCAGCGGCTGCACCAGCGCGGCCCAGTTTGGCGATGGTGCCATACGCACATCAACCCTGGGTCGCATTCAAGCGACACCGTTCATGGATATTGTCGATGGCGAGGCGTGCCGAAAATCCCTTACCCAGACGATTGGATTCCCCCACAAAACCCAATCTGTGAGCAATGGTGTGCACGTCACGCAAGCGTATCGATGTGATGCAGATCGCGTTCTGGCATCTGTCAGCCTGAAAAACATGAACGCTTACCCAATGCAGTGCGTGGCGCGAACCGAAGACGCAGAGCATGGTTCTGTCGTTGAGCCGTATGGTTTCGCGCGATTCGACTACGCATTTCGGACCTCTACGAGTCATAGCTGCGTGATCATCGGGTTGTAGGGTATGGACACCCAGATCTGATCGCGGGATTGATGCGCTTGATCACAGCTCACCGCCTCGATTTTGTGCTATGCGGTGACAGCAGGGGCTAGGACGCTGAATGACTCGAGAATTTTCACCAACACAAGATGACAAGATTGACGTCCTGTCGGATGCCAGTTGGCGCTACCTTCAACAGAATGGCGCATTCTTCGAAGCGGATACCGGCGACGCTTTGCTTGAGCTGGAACAGACGGATGAGCATTTACTGATCATCCTCTCAGGGCAAGCCACACTGATCTATTACGAAGACGGTATTGCGCAGCCGACCGCGATTTACCGCATTGCTGGCGAAGTTCTGCATCATGCTGGAATGCATTTGCACACGCCAAATCCATTTCGGATAGAATCTGCCGGGGACAATACCCGGGTGGTGCTGATCGACCGCGCGTCAGTTTATGATTTGATTGCCTCTGATCGCGCATTTGCAGAATTCTTGTTCAAGGATCTGTCGCAGCGTTTCATGCAGGCGCTTGGCTATTTGCGTGAAGAGCGTGTCGAGCCGTTGATCATTCGTCTCGCCAAGCGGATCCTGACGATTACCCGCCACACGCCATCGGTCGAATTCACCCAGGCTGAGCTCGCTGATATCCTTGCTGTGACGCGGATCAGCATCTCGAAAGCTATCAAAGCCCTGGAAGAGAAGGGTCTGATCAAGCGCGCCGAGCGATCTCTCATCCTAGTCGAGCGAGACAGGTTGAAGGCCTGGTTGAGTGAGCAGGATGGCGGTTCTTAAGCGAAGAGAAGCCTCGGGACTTCTTAACGAAACATCGCGTTAAAGTAGTAAATCCACAAACATCAACTAAAGCGCGAATTAACCATGATTTGCTAAATCTGATCGCTGCGAGGGACAGTTGGTTGGACATAATGCGTTTAAAACACTTCAAAAAGCTCCGGGACGATGCCGGGCAAGTGGCGATCATTTTTGCCCTTTCAGTGATTCCGATCTTTGGGGTGGCCGGGTTCGCGATCGACTTCCAGAACACCATCAAGCAAAAACAGCGCGTGCAAATGATTTTAGATTCCGCTGTTCTTGCCGCCGCACGCATCAAGCAAACCGGCGCTTCTGATGCCGAGGTCCAGCAAGCGCTTCAGGACTTTGTGCTGGCGCAAATGGCTCCGACAGCGACAGGATTGAGTTGCAATTCCATAACGGTCTCTATTCGTGCCGCGGATGACGTCATTTCTGCGACAGTGCCGTGCTCTCAGACGACCAGTCTGACGCGTGTAATCGGTCAAAGTGAAATGTCCTTCAGCGTCGTTTCGACTGCTGAATATGGCATCGACAAGCTCGACGTTGCCTTCATGTTTGATGTTTCCGGGTCGATGAATAGCAGTAGCCGGCTGACCAATTTGAAAGCCGCGGCCAAGGACGCCGTCGATGTCTTGCTCCCGCCGGATGCGCCCGCTGAGCTGATCGAAGATACCCGATTGGCGATGATTTCTTACAACACAATGGTCAATGCGGGCGACTATTTCGAAGACGTCACCGGCCAACCCGCAACCAGAACCTATACGCACGTGATTGACGCTGGTGGCTCTGGGGCGCGACCGGATGAAGGGAAACCCCTAAGTGATGTCGAAGTCACGTTGATGGATGCCGACCGCACGCGTGAGCTCTCTCCCCTGGGAGATGGTGCCGTGATCGCGATTGAAGACTGGAGCCGGAACGACACAACAAGCCAGCGCCTGAGCGTTGATGTCAAAGTTCCGAGCTCGAGCTCTATCCATGGCCGCTTCGAAAGCATGCGCCTCGAACTGAGCGGACGCGAACGGCATCGGCAAACTGAGAATATCGTGCCCTATGCGCTGTATGGCGATCGGCGCGGGCGATACAATGGCCGCAACTGGCGTGAAGGCGAATATGAGCTGCGTATTCGGATCTACAATCAGCGCGGTGCTCGCGGGCGCAAGCTGTTTGACGAAACGATAGAGTTTGAAATCGTCCGTTCGGAAGATTCGGCTCCGAAAACAGTGGAATACACGCTGACATCAACATGTGTGTGGGAGCGCGACGGAAGCGAGAGCTTTACCGACGGCGCGCCTCAAACCGGGGCTTATCTCGCTCACCGTCAGGCCTGGTTCATTGAAGATGAAGATCACCGGGATGGCGGCGAATGGAAAACTGGGCATCCGAACCGTGAAGATCATAGCTGGTATCGCGGGACTGAGTGCCGCGCCAGCGAACCCGTGGGATTGACGAATAATCGTGCGGTTTTGAACAATTATATCAACAGCCTGAATGCGGGCGGCGGAACCGCGGGCCACCTGGGCGTCGCCTGGAGCTGGTATCTCGTGTCGGAATATTGGGATGGTGTTTTCACGGGTAGTGAGGCGCCTTTCAGTTATAGCGAGCCAGATAGCGAAAAAGTCGTTATCCTGATGACAGATGGATCGTTCAACTCCGAAGTTTTTCCGGATCAAGGTACGTCTGATGCCCAGGCGCGGTCGCTTTGTGACAATATGAAACGCACTGGCGTCAAAGTATATACGGTCGCTTTGAATGCGCCATCGTCTGGTCGACGCGTTCTAGAATATTGCGCATCTGGAGCTGAATATTTCTTCCAGCCAGAGACGGCTGCTGAATTGACGGATGCGTACAAACAGATCGCGACATCGATCTCCGACTTGCGGATTTCGCAATAAGAAAAGGTCAAGGTGAACGCCAAATTTTGCAGTCCTCGTTAACCATGATTACGATTCGGCTGCGAACGATAAAGAAATTCAGTTCGAATATTATCTTCAATTAAAACAGTGTTCTGTATCCTCTTTTCATAACAAGAAAGGTGGGATGAAATGAACTTCCAGAACAAAAAACCATTAACTGTTGGCTTCCTCGATAGCGTCAACCTGATGTATGATCGGGCGATTGAATTGCTCGACCTTCCAGAAGATGTGGCTCAGACAGTTCGCGATTGTAACTCGACTTATGAGGTTCGTTTCTCGGTCCGACTGCGCGGTCGTTTGCACAGTTTCAAAGGCTATCGCTCGGTCCATTCCGAGCATATGGAACCGGCAAAAGGCGGTATTCGCTACTCGATTGAAGTCAACAAGGATGAAGTCGAAGCGCTTGCCGCACTGATGACATATAAATGCGCCCTGGTTGAAGCTCCATTTGGCGGCTCCAAAGGCGGGTTGATTATCGATCCGTCTGAGTGGGAACCGCATGAAATGGAAAAAATCACCCGCCGATTTGCTTATGAGCTGATCAAGCGCGATCTGATCAATCCATCCCAAAATGTCCCGGCTCCGGATATGGGAACAGGTGCTCGCGAAATGGCTTGGATGGCGGACGAATATCGTCGCATGAACCCAACCGATATCAATGCGCGAGCCTGCGTCACGGGCAAGCCCCTAAATGCTGGCGGGATTGCCGGCCGCACCGAAGCGACAGGTCGCGGTGTTGAATATGCATTGCAGGAATTTTTCCGCCATGCCGACGATGTCGAAGCCGCTGGTCTTGAGGGCACGCTCGAAGGCAAACGCATTGTTGTTCAGGGTCTTGGCAACGTTGGCTATTATGCTGCTAAATTCCTCAGCGAAGAAGATGGCGCCAAGATTGTCGGCGTTGTTGAGCGAGACGGCGCGGTCTTCAATGATAATGGCATCGATATCGAAGCTCTGAAGGCTCACCTTACCGCGCGCCGTCCATTGGCAGAGTTTGAGGGCGCCACATTCAGCGCCAATGGTTCGGCTGGGCTGGAATATGACTGCGATATTCTCATTCCTGCTGCTTGTGAGAGCGTCATCACGCACGCCAATGCCCCCCGTATTCAAGCGCGCTTGATTATCGAGGCGGCGAATGGCCCTGTGACTGCAGAAGCCAATGACATTCTGATCGAACGCGGTGTCACAATCATTCCCGACCTGTACGCCAATGCTGGCGGTGTCACGGTCTCCTATTTCGAATGGGCGAAGAATATCTCGCACATGCGATTTGGGCGCATGCAGCGTCGCCAGGAAGAAGCCCGTAGCCGTGCGCTACTGCAGCAGATTGAATCTCTGGTACCAAATGGCGTCGATGCGGCGACCAAGGAAAAGCTGGAATGCGGTGCTGGCGAAATCGACCTGGTTCGGTCTGGCCTGGATGACACAATGCGTGCCGCCTATGTCGCAATGCGAAATGAGCGCAACGCGCATCCCGATTGCCCGGACCTTCGGACGGCTGCCTATATGGTTGCGGTTCGCCGGATTGTCTCCGTCATGGATCACTTCGAACTCTAGGGTCCAGGCCAAACGGCTTCAGACAGGAGCCGCAAAGAAAACCGCCGCCCAACTGATTTGGGCGGCGGTCTTTTTTTGGGAGGAATCTAGCGCAACAATACCAGGCTAAGCGCACTGTTCTTATTTGTCAGTGGGCGTGCGGCGCGGCATCAATGTTCTGCAAGACAGGCTCGGGCAGGGCGCCGTTCTCGGCGGCCAGTTCTACACGATCGCGGCCATTGCGTTTGGCGCGATAAAGCGCTGCATCCGCGCGCTCCAGCGCATCGTTAATGCTAGACTCAGCGTATGTCGGCTCTGAAACGCCAATACTGACTGTGACATTGAAAGGTCCCGTGTCACTCGGGAATTTGACTTGCTTGACAGCCAGCCGGATCCGATCGGCAACGCGGGCTGCGGCTTCTGCATCTGAGTCGACCAGGACGATGGCGAATTCCTCGCCGCCCAGGCGGCCAATCAGGTCTTCCTGACGCAGTACACTGGCGGCAATTGAAACCAATTTGGACAGCACATTGTCGCCTGTCGCGTGGCCATGCACGTCATTGACTTGCTTGAAGTGATCAATATCGAGCATCAGCGCGGACAAGTGGCTATTGTCGCGCTTGAACCGTGCCAGTTCGCGCTCTGAAAAACGCATGAATGCGCGGCGGTTCAGCGCCTTGGTCAGCGGATCAATTGTGGCGAGTTCGAACAGGTCGCATTTCTCATGCTCTAGCTCGATCAAATCGCGCACAGCATACCGGGCGGCGCTGCGCACGCAGATATCATTACTAACCATGCGGCCAAAACTGCTCAGCAACGCGAGGTCTTCCTCTGACATTTGCCGGATCTCGGTATCAGCTATGCAAAGTGTGCCAAATCGCTTGCCATTTGGATCCATCAGCGGAACGCCGGCCATGGACTTGAATTTTGGAATGCTCAGGCCTTGCGTATTGCTCGAAAAGAATGCCTCGTCGCCTATGTCGGTGACGTCAAAGCGGGTTTGCGAAAGATGCATACGTGCGAAATATGTTTGCAAGTCCGCGGCAGAATAGCCTTCGGTCCCGTGCTCGCAGAGATACCATTGTCGATATCGACGGTTCAATGCGGCAATGACGAACGGCGTTTTCAAGGCAATCGCGATTGAATCGGCAACGCAAAGCGGTCCAGCGGACTGATCCTCGCTTAAAATCTGGTATCTTTGAAGAATTTCAGACTTCTGTTCTTCAAACTTTGGCGCTGGATACGATATCATGCCCCATAATCTCCCGACATTTTTTTTGTACGTGAATACACCTATATTCCACCATGGGTTGTAAATTAGTTTACATGGCGAAGATTTTTGTGATGTGGGTCACGATTTCGGTCGGGTGACTTAAAAAAAGACCCGCGCAAACGCGCGGGTCAGTCATAATGGAGATTTGGAAACGGGCGTTTCCATAGTTCCTACGTCTCAGAACGAAAAAGCGTTCCATTTTTTTTGTAATTGGTTTCAGTACCGGCTCGAAGCGCGCCCGATCAGGCTACAGACTGAACAAGGTTGTCGGCATAACCGCACAGGTCCTGGATACGGTACAGTCCAGAAGGCGCTTCGGACTGGATCAGGGCATCCGCCTCGTCCTCGCTGAGCGCGAGTAGGTTGGCGCGGGCGCGATGAATTCTGCTTTTAACGGTTCCGATAGTGCAGTGGCAGATTTTCGCGGCTTCGTCATACGAGTAGCCCATTGCAACAACCAGGATGAACACGTCGCGCTGGTTGCGGGGGAGCGTGAAAATCTGCTGGATTGCGTCAGAACATTCGGTCTGCCGGGCGATTTGGCAGTCGGTAATCAACCAATCCTCGAGATCGCGCGGGGCGTGGCTATCCATCCGTTTATTCTTGCGCAGATCCTGAAGGAACTCATTGCGCGTTATGGTTATCATCCAGGACTTGAACGAGCCTTTTTCGGCGTCGAACGATGTTCGCGCGCTCCAGGCTTTCAAACAGGCATTCTGGACGATGTCGTCTGCGCGTACCTGGTCGCCGCAAAGCATTCGGGCAAAACCGCGCAATTCTGGAATGATTTTTTCGATATCAGCCGCAAACATAAATTAACCCTTTCCCGCATTCAGGGTTTCTGCGTGGTTGGTTAATTAAAGGTAAATAGTGTTAACAACTTGGAAGTAATTGCCGTTTTCGAACGCTTCTCAAGTCAAAGTTTGTGTTGAGGAAGTTGTTCCAGAATAAATCAGAAAAGCTCCGCTCTTCAAAGGCGGGGGTGTTGGGATTATGCATTGAAAACAACGTTCTGTAGGGGATCTCGAACGACGGACAAGAGCGTTTGCGATGCCGCGTCAGAGGCAAATGAGGGGTATAGCGGCCCGTATTTTCCGCGATTTTGGAAACTAAGTATTAGGTAACTAAATCTATCCTGGGTAGAAATATGGGGAATTCGCGATGTTTTCTGATCGATTAGAGAGCCTTTTGCCGGACTTGCGAGCCTATGCACGCATGCTCTGCGGCGATCCTGTTCAAGCCGATGACATCGTCCAGAATGCCTGCTTGAAAGCTTGGCAAAGTCGCGACAGTTTTGATCCTGCAAAGGGCGCGTTACGCGGCTGGTTGTTTCGTATCGTCCGGAACGAATTCTACCAACAGGTGCGAAGCGACCGTGTTCGTCGGTCGGAAGACACTGATCAGCTTGAGCCGGAGCTGATGACAGATTGTGATCTTGAGCCTCGATCCAACCTATCGCGCATGCTTCAGGCCGTGCACTCATTGAAGACGGCTCAAAGGGATGCCTTCCTACTTGTTGTTGCTGCAGGCTTCACCTATGACGAAGCGGGCCAGGTACTCGGCTGTTCAGCTGGAACCGTCAAAAGCCGCGTCAGCCGCGCCCGTGAAGTGGCCATGGGGCGGTTCCATTCAGAGCATTGGAGCAGCGAAAGACTTGATCATTCCGCGTCGCCGATCAATCAATTGCATGATGCGCTGAACCGAATTCACATGGTATCGTCGGCGGCGTAGCCCGGTCTGGGTTTGGAGGCTCTATAAGAGCCGCTTTTCTTCCAGCAGATCCGGAAGATCATTCTCATACAGCACAACATCCTGCTCGGATGCCAGTTCACTGACGAGGCGACGGGCATCAGCAAATGAAGCAAGTGTATGGGTCTCTACTTGCGCCTCATCGAGCGCTTCAGTAAAGGCGGCAATCCGGTCTGGATTGACCGCAATGATAATGTCGCAATGGGTTGATGAGAAAGCCCCAAGTCGCCCGTGAACGCGGTCATGCTCAAGCCCAAGTTCGGCCACGCCCGGGGTTACCAGAATCGCCTTGCCATCCCGGTTCCTGGCCAGTTTATGCAGGACCTTTACGGCGTTCTTGAAGCCGATTTCGTTCGAGTTATAGGCATCATCCAGAATTAAAGGCTGACCTGGATGTTCGACTTTCTGGAGACGGTGTTGAACCTGCTCAACATCTTTGGAAAACGCTGCGATGCGCGTGGTCGCGGCAGGATCCACCAGATAGGTCAGGGCCACGGCCAGCGCTGAGTTCAGGATATTATGGTCGCCAAGCAATGGCAGCGTGTAAGCGATCGGAGGTGCATTGGGTGTGCGGCGGTCGTGAATTTCGATCGACCAGTTGCTAGCTTCTAGGTCGGCTTTGACGATTTGGAAGTCGGCCTCTTCGGTGTCACCAACAGTGCGGACCAGATCCGGGTGCTGCGCTTTCAGATCTGCGAAGGGCTGGTGCTCCAGGATCTCAAACGGGATGACCGACAGGCCGCCTTTTCCGCTCACATGTTCGACCAGTTCCGACTTGGCCTTGGCAATTGTCGCAATATCGCCGAAACGCTCAGTGTGAGCATTGCCGATCGCCGTCACGATGGCGAAATCCGGATCGGAGAAATCGCACAACCGTTTGATGGAGCCAATGCCGTACGCGCCCATCTCGGCAATGAAATACTTATGTCCGCGTTGCAGCTTTTCGCGAATATTCCGGGTCAGACCAAGCACGGTATTGATGCTGCCGGGACTGTAGAATACCGGGCCAGCGGCTTCAAGGATTTCGGCCAGGATATGCTTGGTTGTCGTCTTTCCGAATGATCCCGTAATGCCAATCGTTGCTGGCTGAAACGTATTCAATTTGGTCACAGCTTCATCGATGAAGCGTTGATTGACGGAGTCCTGGAATGGTCGAAGCAGGCGATTGCTGAGCATGATCAGAAATGGAATGATCTGTAGGACAACAAACACCGCGTATGCATGCGCCAGAAGCAGCAACAGGCTGAGCACGAAAAACCCGCGGCTCAGCCAACGGATCCGTTTTAGGCGCTGAGTTGCGACCAGCTTCTTCTTATAGGCATAATTGCGCTCCCGCAGCGCCAGAAGCGCCAAAAGTGCGGCACCTGCGAGCCACAGAGATGGTCCCAAACCGAAATAGGCGTTCGCGACGAACAGTCCGATCAGGCCCAGCGTGGCCAGGACATCAAATAATCGCACGCGCATAACGGCGCCAAGAAAGCGCGAGCTGTCATATTCCTCTTGCTGGAAATAGGTCAGGATCGTGTTGATCCGTACCAAGCCAAATCCCAGCAGGGCGACGACAAACAGCATAAATGGCAGGTGTGCAAAATAGGTCATTCCACGTCCAACTGCTCTTTTATGCAGAGCGCGATCTGATGACGGCCCCGGTCGAGGATCGAGATATGGTCATAGTGGGGGCAGACAATCAGCTTTGAGTTGGGGATTGCAGCCGCCAGCTTCTCTCCCACTTCAACTGGCGTGTCATTGTCCTGGCCGCCATAGATCAGTGTGGCTGGGCAGGTGATATTTGGCAGAGTCGGCATTTGATTTTCATTGACGGTCTTCACGAAGATATCGCGCAAACCCGTTTCGCGGCTTTGCACATAATCGACGCTGCCATACTGGTTTTCGAGGGCTTGCAGTGCATCCGCCCCTTTCGCCATGGACTTGCGTAGTTTGAACTCCAGGCCGCGTCGGCGACCTTGCAGTTTTTGCAGCGATGACCGGGTACGCGTTGCCCCCGCAGAGGCAACCAGGAAGAGATGGCTGATCGCGTCGCTATGTGTCGCAGCTATGCGCATTCCCACCCGGCCGCCAAATGAATGACCGACCCAGATAAATTTCGATAGCCCGTGCTCCGACTTCAAAAAGCCCAGCATATGATCCGCATAGTCTTCGGTGCCCCACGTTTCGTCTGGTCGGGGGCTGTCTCCAAAGCCGGGAAAATCGACCAGATAAGAGCTCGCGACGGGGGCGAGCGCTTCGGCAACTGGGATGAAATCTCGATAGGTTCTGCCCCAGCCATGGCCGAACACCACAGCCGGCTTCGACGTGTCCCCAATTTGAACCAGATTTGGCTTCAATGCTGTGATCATAGACTGACTTGATCCTGCTCGACGATTCGCTCTCTATACTCTACGCGGACCTTAGACTTAAGACTGGTGAAAAATTGGCAAAATCGCTCAAAACTGTGATTATTTTTGGCGGCGCGAGCTCTGAACACGATGTTAGTGTCGTCAGCGCGCACCAATTGATGGATGCTGCGGACGTCAGAAATATTGATGTTTTGCCAGTCTATACGGACTTTGCGAACAGGTTCTGGATTGGCGCAAACCTCCGCGATATCTCGAAATACAAGCCGCGCCCGCCGCTCGGCCAGCAAGTGACCTTCCGCTGGAGCGACAATGGGCCGGTCATTTGCGGCATGGACGGGACCGTCATTCAGCCTGTCGATTGTATCCTCCCCGTCTTTCACGGAACATTTGGCGAGGATGGCCGGATTCAGGCCTATTTCGAGTTACTCGGCATTCCAGTGACAGGCCTGTCCGCCTCCAGCACCTCGATTGCGATGCGCAAGGATGTGACAAAAGCCCTGGTGAAAGAGGCTGGCGTGAATGTCTTGCCACATGTCACTGTCAATCGCGCCCAGATCGAAGACGCCGAAATGATCCTGCCAGATGTCAAAGCGGCGCTGGGCTTTCCGGTAATTGTGAAGCCGGCCAATCTCGGCTCCAGTGTTGGCGTTGGCCTTGCCAAAACGCCGGAAGAGGTTTGGCCGCTGGTCGAATACGTTCTCAAGAAAGACACGCTGGCCCTGATAGAGCCACAAGTGCAAAATTTGGTCGAATATAATATCGCGATGATCGCCAAAGGCGAAGAGATCAAATTGTCTGCGATCGAACGTCCTAAATCCGGCGCCGAGCTGCTCGATTTTCGGGAGAAATACCTGTCAGATAGTGGCGGCACAAAGGGAACATTCAAGCCATCGGAAGGGATGTTGTCGCTGACGCGCGATATCAATCCTGACTTGCCACGCGACTTGCAAGACAAGATTCATGACTATGCGCGGCGAACCTTCTCAGCCCTCGGCAAACGCGGGGCGCCGCGAATCGATTTCATGTCAAATTCGGAAACCGGGGAGCTGTGGTTCAATGAGATCAATGCGATCCCGGGCTCCTACGGATTTTTCCTGTGGGAAGCGGCGGCCGAGCCGATGCTGTTTCCGGAACTGATCCAACACTTGATCGATGAGGCCACTGGCGACACGATCAAGACGTTCGAGGACCCTGTTCCGCAGGATGCACGCCTGTTGCCGCGCCGCTAGGCTGACATCAGGTGATAGATATCGCGCGAGAATTGAGCGATCTTACCAGCGAAATCCACGTCATCCGGCAAGCCATCAGCGAGGATGATGAGATAATAGGCCGCGTCTGGACTGTCGATGATGGCAATGTCATGCATCACCCCGTTCAGCGTTCCAGTCTTATGAGCGATGACGGCCTCGTCCGGCAAATGTCTTGGCATCCGCTCATTGCGCAAATTGTTCGCCATCATGTGTTTGATGAAGGCGTAGGCCGGTTCAGTATCGACCAGTTGGAGCAAGCGAAGACAATCCCGCGCGTTTGTCAGGTTGACCCGCAGCGGCGCGCCGAGGGAGGCGTCATCAAAACCGATTTCGAGATTCGTTTGATTAAAGCCATTTGCACCGAGCCAAGCGTTAACCCTGTCTATGCCTATCGCGTCTAGGACGGCGGTAGTCGCGGGGTTGTCGCTGACGATCAGCATCAAGCCGATTAAGCTTTTCAATGAAATTTCATCCTTCTCGTCGAAGGCTTGCAGGATCGAACAGTAAAACGTCGCCTCCAGGTCGGAAACTTTGATCGGCGCTGAAAGATCGATCTGATCTGCATCAGCCGCAGCACACGCGATCGCAACTTTGATCAGGCTTGCTGAGGGCAGGGGCTTTTCATCATCGATTGCGACCTCAAGCGCTGGGTCTGTTTTCGATTGCACAATCACGGCAATATCGCCGGGGCTATTCGCAAACGTTTGGGCAATACGGGTGAGAGTCTCTCTTCGGTCGATAATCATATCATCACCCTCCGCTGATGCTGGCGTCGGCAGGTATCCATGGAATGCCTGTACCTGCAATCCCAATCTTGGAGATTGATCCTAGACTCTTGCGGCCGATGAAGCCGGCCGTGGGTGCGCCGCAAATCAGATATAGTTGTATATGCAACTATTATCTGATAGATGATTCAGAACACAATCACAACAGATGCGCGGAGGTGGTCACATGGCCGATTTGTTTGAGAACCCAGCCGGCCTTGATGGCTTTGAATTCATTGAGTTTTCGGCGCCTGAGAAAGGCATTCTCGAGCCAGTCTTTGAGGGCATGGGATTCACCAAAGTCGCGCGTCACCGATCGAAAGATGTTGAGCTCTGGCGCCAGGGCGGCATCAATTTCATCACCAATTACGAGCCACGCTCTGCTGCCTGGTATTTCTCTCGCGAGCACGGTCCGAGCGCATGTGGGATGGGCTTTCGCGTCCGCAATGCGACCAAGGCTTATGAGCATTTGATGGCCCAGGGCGGCGAGCCCGTGACGGTTGAAACAGGCCCGATGGAGCTGCACATTCCGGGCATTCGCGGCATTGGCAATTCAATCATTTATCTGATCGACCGCTATGCTGACGGCGAAGGCAGCCATACAATTTATGACATCGACTTTGAGTATCTGCCCGGCGTTGACCGCGAACCGGAAGGCTGCGGTTTCCAGCTGGTCGATCATCTGACGCACAATGTATATGGCGGACGGATGAAATATTGGGCTGATTTTTATGAGAGCCTCTTCAATTTCCAGGAGATCCGCTATTTCGACATCAAAGGCGAATATACCGGCCTGACCTCGAAAGCGTTGACGGCGCCAGATGGCAAGATCCGCATTCCGCTGAACGAAGAAGGCGAGGGCGGTAAAGGCCAGATCGAGGAATTTCTGCGCGAGTTTAACGGCGAAGGTATTCAGCACATCGCGCTGATCTGCGATGATTTGGTTGCTTGCTGGGACAAGCTGCAGAAAAAAGGCGTGCCCTTTATGACCGCACCGCCAGAGACTTACTATAGTATGCTGTCGGAGCGCTTGCCCGGACATGGGCAACCGGAAGCCGAACTTCAGACGCGCGGCATTCTGCTCGACGGCACAACTGAGGGCGGCGAGCCGCGCCTGCTTTTGCAGATCTTTGCGCAACCGCAGCTCGGCCCGGTCTTCTTTGAGTTTATCCAGCGCGTTGGCGATTACAAAGACGGCTTCGGCGAAGGCAATTTCAAAGCCTTGTTCGAAAGCATTGAACGTGATCAGCTGGATCGTGGAGTGCTGAAGGTTGAGGAGCCCGCTTAATGAGCAGATTGTCGCCGCCCGCTATTGTCATTTTTCTGCTCGGAGCGATTGGCGCAATTTACTTCAAAGACCTGTTCCTGAATTTCGAAGGCCCGCTTGAATATGGCGCCAGCGCCGCGGCTGGGGCCGTGGGCGGCCTGATCGGCGCGATTGCCGGTATGACCCTGTTCCCCAAAAAGGGAGATAAAGATGAGTGAAGCTCCGAACCTGCAAGGCGTCCATCACGTCGCTTATCGCTGCAAAGATGCCAAACGGACCGTCGAGTTCTATAATCAAGTCCTTGGCATGGATTTCCAACTGGCCATTGCCGAAGATCATGTCCCCTCGACGGGTGCTTATGATCCATACATGCACATCTTCCTCGATGCCGGGAACGGCAATGTGTTGGCCTTTTTCGAACTGCCGGAACAGCCTGAAATGGGCCGCGATGAAAAGACCCCGGAATGGGTGCAGCATATCGCTTTCAAGATTGGCTCGATGGAAGAATTGCTCGCCGCGAAAACACGTGCAGAAGCCCACGGCCTGGAAGTTCTCGGGCCAACGCATCACGGGATCTTCAAGTCGATCTATTTCTTTGACCCCAGCGGCCACCGCCTCGAGCTTGCCTGCGATATCGGAACGCCGGACCAGTATGCTGAGCTGAAGCGCGTCGCACCGGACATGCTCGAAGAGTGGGCCCGGACTAAAAAAGCGCCACGCCATGCGGCCTGGCTGCACGAGAAAATTGCGGAAGAAAGTTCATAAATGAAACTCGCCACTCTCAAAAACGGCACCCGTGACGGGCGTCTGGTTATTGTCTCCAAAGACCTCACGCGCTGCACCGATGCGGCGCGCATCGCACCGACTCTGCAAGCGGCGCTTGATGATTGGGAGACGACAGGACCGCGTCTCGCGCGTATGGCAGAAGGCGTTGAGCTCGGCTCGGTGCCAACCTTCCGGTTTCACGAGCAAGACTGCGAAAGCCCTTTGCCGCGCGCCTTTCAATGGGCCGATGGCTCTGCCTATATCAATCATGTCGAGCTCGTTCGCAAAGCCCGCGGCGCTGAAGTGCCAGCGAGTTTCTATGATGATCCGCTAATGTATCAGGGCGGTTCTGACGCCTTTCTGGGGCCGCGCGATGACATCCCGCTCGGCGACGTGGCCTGGGGCTGTGATATGGAAGGCGAGATCGCTGTGGTTACGGACGATGTCCCGATGGGCGTTAGCGAGGCTGAAGCAGCCGGTCACATGAAGCTGATCATGCTGTGCAATGATGTTTCGCTGCGCGGTCTGATTCCACCAGAGCTCGCCAAAGGATTTGGCTTCTTCCAATCCAAACCACCAAGCGCGTTCTCGCCCGTTGCCGTGACACCGGAAGAGCTTGGCGATGTCTGGAAAGACAGCCTCGTCCACTTGCCATTGCGCGTCGATTATAATGGCGAGCCCTTTGGCCGCGCCGAAGCCGGGATAGACGCCACTTTCTCATTGGCGCGTCTGGTCAGCCACGCGGCTAAGACCCGTCCGCTCAGCGCCGGAACGGTGATTGGTTCAGGGACGGTCTCGAACAAAGGCGCTGATGGCGGGCCCGGCAAGCCGGTCAGCGAAGGCGGGCTAGGCTATGCCTGTATCGCCGAGATCCGGATGATCGAGAAGATTGCCAGCGGCGCGTTCAAAACCCCATTCATGAAACCGGACGATATCGTTCGCATTGAAATGATGGACGCCGCAGGCAAGTCGATCTTTGGCGCGATTGAGCAGAAAGTCGTCGCGGTTTAGAAACTAGCGAAACTCTGCCTGAAGCGCTTTCAAGCTCTCGGCGCCTGGATTGAGGTCCGTATACGGAATCTCATTCAGGGGCCGAGTTTCCATATTCTGGATTTCGTGCAGATCGGGCTGAGATTCATCCAAGTATAGTAACCCTGTCAGGATTTCATTTGCATTGTCGCTGGCGACGGCGCGCCCAAAGGCGGCGGCGCGGTCGGTTGGGTCATAGCCGGCTTCGAGTTTGCGCAGTCGGATGTGGCCACCATCATGCAGCTCAACCGGCATCATTTCACCTTCATCATAAGCTGCGACGATTTCTTCGCTTGGCGGCACATAATCAGCGTGCACAGCCTGGCTGTAGAATTCGTAAGTGTGGGCGTAGGATTTGGTCGATCCTTTATGGTCATTGAAGCTGACACATGGACTGATCACATCAATCAGCGCAAAGCCCTTATGCTTCAGCCCGGCTTTCATCAACGCGACCAATTGCTTGCGATCACCTGAGAAACTACGCGCAACAAATGTCGCGCCGACAGACAGGGCAAACGCCACAGGGTCAATTGCCGGGAACTCGTTCGGTGTGCCTTTCTTGGGCAAAGAGCCAAGATCTGCGGAGGCCGAGAACTGGCCTTTGGTGAGACCATAAACACCATTATTTTCAAGAACATAGAGCATGTTCACATTGCGGCGCATGGCGTGTGCCATCTGCCCGAGTCCAATTGAGAGACTATCGCCATCGCCGGAAATCCCGATACAAGCGAGATCATTATTCGCGGACAGGGCGCCAGTCGCAAAAGACGGCATTCGGCCATGCACTGTGTTGGCGCCGTGCGAGTCTTTCATGAAATAGGTCGTGGTCTTGGACGAACAGCCAATGCCTGAAATCTTCAGCGCCCGATGCGGCGGAATTCCGAGCTCATAAAATGTCCGCACAATTGCAGCCGTGACGCTGTCATGTCCGCACCCAGCGCAAAGCGTGGACATATTGCCTTCATAGTCGGCGCGCGCCAGGCCGAGTGAATTCAAGGGCTCATTCGGTCGGCGGATTTTCGGTTTGAGGAAAGATGTCATGCGATTTTCCTAAGCTTGATCCGCTTCATCAACTCGTCACAGACAAACCGATAATTGAGTGGCTCACCTGAATAGTGGAGAATGGGGATGAGTTTCTCACGCGGGACTTTGGTCTCATTCAATAGAAGGCCGAGCAATTGTGCATCGCGGTTTTGTTCGACCACAAAGACTTCATCATGTGCCGCCATGAAGGCCTCGACCTCGTCCGAGAACGGGAACGCTCTGACGCGCATATAATCGACTGGCATGCCATCGGCTTCTAAACGGTCGCGGGCTTCCGTGACGGCTGCATCGCTTGACCCAATCGCGATAATGCCCTGGCGAGTGGCGCTTGATGCTTTACGCACCACAGGTGCCGGAACCGCCGTTTTGGCGCTTTCCCACTTGGCGCTCAGACGATCAACGACTTCCTGATACTCGTGGCCAAGTTCAGTGTAGCGCGCATGTTTGTTATGGCCGGAACCGCGCAGAAAATATGCGCCTTTCGGGTCAGTGCCGGGCAATGTTCGATACGGAATGTGGTCGCCGTCAACGTCCAGATATCTCGAGAAGGACTCCATTTTAGCGAGGTCGCCTTCTGACAGGACTTTGCCGCGATCTGGGATGTAATTATCGTCCCAGCTCAACTCATCAACCATCCAGTCATTCATGCCGATATCAATGTCTGAGAGGAAGAAGACAGGTGTCTGGAACCGCTCCGCCAAGTCAAAGGAGCGAACAGAGAAGTCAAAACACTCGTTCGGGTCAGCCGGATACAGCACAATATGCTTGGTGTCGCCATGTGAAGCATAAGCCGTGGTCTGGATATCGCATTGCTGCGTCCGCGTCGGCATCCCGGTTGAAGGACCTGTGCGCTGAATATCGAACAAGACGATCGGAATTTCGGTATAATAGGCAAAGCCAATCCACTCGCTCATCAGCGAGATGCCCGGGCCAGATGTCGGCGTAAACGCGCGGGCACCGTTCCAGGCCGCGCCGATGATCAGTCCGACAGCCGCAAGCTCGTCTTCGGCTTGGATGATACAGAATTTGTTTTTCCCGGTTTCCGGATCGACACGAAGTTTTTTGCAGTATTTCGCGAACCCATCCATCACTGATGTGGAGGGCGTAATTGGATACCAGGCGCCAAATGTGGCCCCTGCATAGACACAGCCCAGAGAGGCTGCGGTGTTGCCGTCAATCATGACTTTGCCACTGGTCTTGTCTAGCGGCGCAACACGGAAGCGGAGCGGTGTTTCGTAATGCTCTTTGACATAATCATAGCCGAGCTTGACCGCTTGCATGTTGCTGTCGATCAGCTTTGCTTTTGCTGCGAAGGTTTCTTCAACCAGCGACCGGATGACGTTCAAATCCAGGTCGACCAGGGCTGCAACGGCGCCGACATAAGCCATGTTCTTCATCAGAATGCGTGATCGGGCCGCTTTCACCACTTCATTGCACATCGCCATGAGCGGCACGCCAATGACGGTCACATCCGGGCGGCTTTCCAGCTGAGGTCTGGGCCAGGTGGAGTCATACACGAGAACGCCGCCGGTGCTGAGTTCAGCGAGATCCTGCTCATACGTGGCCTGGTTCATCGCCACAGTCATATGAACATCGCCCGAGCGTCCGGCATGGCCATCGCCAGAGACGCGGATTTCATACCAGGTCGGCAAGCCTTGAATATTGGAAGGGAATACATTCTTGCCGACAACTGGGACGCCCATTCGGAAAATGGACTTCATCAGCAGGCCATTTGCACTGGCCGAGCCGGTGCCGTTTACAGTGCCAATCTTGATGACGAAATCGTTGAGTCCAGGACCGCTCATCTTAAGCCTCACTCGTCTCTAATTGATCAGCAGCGTGACCGATCTCAATCACGCCTTCTTTCATATCCCAAGCCGATGTCGGGCAGCGCTCAGCGCATAGGCCGCAATGCAGACAGATATTCTCATCCTTGATCATAACGCGGCCGGTCAGCGGCAATGGCGCCGATACATAAAGGTCCTGATCTACGGTTGCGTCGGAAGCGGTCAGGGCCGCGCGCAGCTCAGCTTCGGTTGGCGCATTGGGCGTTATCGTCAGACATTCGACGGGGCAAACATCAATACAGGCATCGCACTCCTCGCAAAGCGGTGGATCAAACACCGTATGGACATCGCAGTTCAGGCAGCGTTGCACTTCGGTGGCGATTTGCTCTGCCGAGAATCCAAGCTCAACTTCTGTGTTGAGATCCTTGAACCGGTCGACCAGCTCAACATGTTCCATCTTGCGGCGAACGGAATCGTCAAACGCATTTGAATAGCGCCATTCCATCATTCCCATTTTGGCGGAGCTGAGCTTGATGCCATCTGGCAGACGGTCTGTGAGCGGCAGTTTGCGGCAATGATTATGGATCGAGATTGCGGCCTGGTGGCCATGCTCGACGGCCCAGATAATGTTTAGCGGTCCGAACGCCGCATCGCCGCCAAAGAATACGCCTTTCTTGGTTGACTCAAACGTCGTCTTGTCGACCAGCGGTACGTTCCATTTATCAAACTCAATGCCGGCGTCTGCTTCAATCCAAGGGAAGGCGTTTTCCTGTCCGATGGCGAGGATAACGTCATCACACGGAATGATTTCTTCGCCGATGACACGCTGATCAGTGATCTTTCCAGCCTCATCGAGATCATATTCCATTGTCTCGAACAGCATACCGGTCAGTTTGCCGCCTTCATGCACGAAGGCTTTCGGCGAATGATTGACCAGAATGTCGACATTCTCTTCTTCGGCATCTTCCAGTTCCCAGGCTGATGCTTTGAAAAAGGCGCGCGGCTTGCGGGCCATGACCTTCACAGATTTGGCACCCATGCGCAGCGAGGTACGGCAGCAATCCATGGCGGTATTGCCGACGCCAATGATCAGAACTTTCTCGCCAATCTTGTCGACATGATCGAAGGCGACCGATTCCAGCCAATCGATGCCGATATGGATATTGTCATTGCTTTCTTCGCGGCCAGGCAGGCCAAGGTCTTTGCCCTTCGGGGCGCCGGTGCCGACAAAGACGGCATCAAAGCCTTCTTTCAGAAGCGCACTCATGCTTTCGACCGGGGTGCCGAGACGTAATTCAACGCCCATGTCGAGAATATAGCCAAGCTCGTCCATGAGCACGCTTTCCGGCAAGCGGAACGCAGGAATGTTCGAGCGCATCAAACCGCCGGGTTTGTCGAGTTTCTCGAAAATCACACATTCATAGCCAAGCGGGGCCAGGTCGTTGGCGACTGTAAATGAGGCCGGACCAGCCCCAATCAGCGCAATTTTCTTACCATTTGTCTGCGCGGGCTTCTTTGGCAGGCGATCACTGATATCATCGCGGTGATCAGCGGCGACGCGCTTCAAACGGCAGATCGCGACGGGATCTTCTTCGACCCGTGTGCGGCGGCATGCCGGTTCGCAAGGTCGGTCACAGACGCGGCCGAGAATCCCTGGAAACACATTCGAGGCGCGGTTGACCATATAGGCGTCACTATAACGGCCTTGCGCGATGAGTCGGATATAATTCGGAACCGGTGTGTGTGCCGGACATGCCCATTGGCAATCTACGACTTTGTGAAAATAGTCCGGATCGCTAGTGTCTGTGGGTTTCATGAGGTTTGTTGTCGCTCCCTTGCCGGCCAAGTTTGAGCCCGCTTGAGACCCTCCATTGGACGCCTTAATGAAGAGTGAAGCGCCGAAATCCATCTCTGTCGAGATCAAATCTCACAATTGTGAATGAGAGCCTCTGGGGCTCCGCCGCGTCAACCCCATTCGGCTATTCTCGCAAGCGGCGCGAATAATAGGCGACGGCTTTCTCGCCAGGGACAAATTCCTGCGTGCCGACCTGACGAAACCCAAGCCTTTGATGGAAGCGATGAGAGCCGGGATTTGGTGGCAGCGTGTTCACTTCGCAACCGATTTCGTCGACATCCTGAAAACGCGTAAATGCCGCTTCGTAGAGCGCTTTGCCAAGGCCGTTCCCGCGAGCTTGCGGCGAAAAAGCGATTCGGTCGACATATAGAACCGACTTTCCGATTCGGTCTGCATAGGCTTCAAACCAGCGCATATTATCGCTTGGATAGGCGCTCAGCCCGAGTGGCAGAAGGGTGATGAAGCCAACCGCTTGATCCGTGTCATTGGTCGCAACCAGGCAGGTCGCCAAGTCGATCCACAATGCGAGGTCGTCTATGCGCTCGCTGCTAACGCCAGGGACTGAGGCCTGATTGGCATCGTGCAAAGCCTGCAGGTCGCCGGGTTGGTAGAGCCGGATGGGCATGTCAGTCCTTATGCCGTTCGCCGCTCCAGCCTTTCGGCGCCAGATAGGCTTCGGCAAAAGCGAGAGGGCTATCCTCGAGCGTCGTCGCCAGCGTGTCATTCCACCGGTTTAGAAAGCCGAACAGAGAAATGACGGCAACGATCTCGACAATTTCGTCCTCGCTGAAATGCGCGCGTGCAGCTTCGAAATGGTCTTCAGTGGATTGGTTCGGGACGCTGCCCGCAGCCAGCGCCAGGCCCAGCGCAGCCCGCTCTGCATCGCTGAACAGGTCGCTGGTTTCAAACTCCCAAAGGGCCGCAAGCTTTTCTGCTGAGGCGCCATTATGTTCGGCGATGTGCGCCGTGTGCGCTTGGCAATAGGCGCACCCTGCGGCGGCGCTGGCAATGTGGGCCACCATTTGGCGCAGGCCTGCGTCGAGCTGTGCGCCAGGCCCCAAGAGCGGCGCTGCGAGCGCCATGAAGCCCTGCAATAGCGCCGGATTACGCGCCATGACTTTCAGTGAATTAGCCTCAAACCCCATTGAGGCCGCTGCCATGGCGAGCAGATCCTGACTGGCGTCGAGCTTGTCTTGTGGGGCGGGCGCAATGCGCGTCATGATCGTATCTCCTTCTATTTCGCACAAGCGAAGCGCGGATACTGCTTTTGAGCAAGACAAAAAGCCTGGGGTTTGAGCCAAATTCGGTCTTGCATGATTGGGCGTCTCTCTGCATCGTGTTTGATAACAACCGCTTACGGGGAGATTACCGCTATGGACGTTCAGGATCAGCAAACGCTGCGTATCAATTTTGAGCTCGGCTCAAAGGACATTGAGTATTTTCGGAATCGCCTTTCCAAGGCGCGCAAAAATCGCGCGCTGAAAGATGATGACCGGGTCATTCTGGCCGCCGAAGCTCTGGCTGTAAAAGCTCTGGCAAGTGAGCCGCCGACTTTTGTCGTGTCGCGTATGCTGACGCTTCAGAACATGGTCGACATGCTGAAAGACCGCGACTGGAATCTGGAAAATGATGATCGCGAACGGGTCTTGGAAGTCCTCGCTTATTTTGCTGACCCGAATGATATCATCCCGGACGAGTTGCCCGGGATTGGATTTCTGGACGACACGATCATGGTCGATCTGGCCGCCGTAGACCTGGCCCCGGAACTCGAAGCCTATGCTGAATTCTGCGATAACCGTGATGACCTGGCGCAAAAAGAAGCCGACGCCCAGCCGCTGAAAGTGGCCCGCGACGAGTTACAGTCTCGGATGCGACGCCGTCGTCGCCGCCGTTCTGGCGGGGCAGCCGGCACCGATGTGATCACGTCGCTATTCCACGCTGGATAGACAATCCCGTACGTCCCGGTTGGGCTCGAAAGCCCCCCGGGACGCATGGTTTCTATTTACCCCATATTCAAATCCATCGCGCCGAGATAATCGCGCTTGCCAATCTGCACGCCTTTTTGGCGGAGCAAATTGTAAGCTGTGGTGGTGTGGAAGAAAAAGTTTGGCAGAGCAAATGAGGTCATGAAGCCGAGGCCAATGAACGGGATTTTGAAATCCCCCATGGCGAACACGACATCCTTGACCAGCAAATCGTCCAGTTCATCCGGCGTCACGGCTTTCAGTGCATCGATCGCTTTGGCAAGCAGGGCTTCCAGATCGGCATAGGAATTCAGATCCATGGCTTCTGGTGGACCGGCCTGGCCAGATCGCAGCGCGTCGAGATTGCCTGCAGTGCTGTGATACACAGAGCGGATCTGGAACGAGAAGGGCAGCATGTCTTCGCACAGGCTTTCATTGATAAAAGCATCGGCGTCGGCACCGAGATGTTCGCGGCCTTTGGCCATGATCGCGGCCAGGGATTCCGCCTGGCGGATCATCACACCGATGGTCGATTTGTAGAATTGAGTGGTCATGGCGTGTCCTCCAGCCGTTTCTTGATTTCGTCGGCATGTGGGGCAGGGCGAGCCATAGGACAAGAGATGACGTTGCGGCCAGCACCTGCGCCCCGAGCCGCAGAGGCGTTCGGGTGTTGTGGGAGTGTTTTGTTATACAGCCGCTTTTTCTGACCTTGTTGAAGGAGTAGATGGGCGCGTTCAGGAAGCCCCGCCTCGTCCTTCGATTCCCGATCTAGTCGAGGACAGGTGCAGCTCAGGATGCGGCGTTTGGTTGGGTGCGAGGCGCGAGGCTACCCCGGCTCCAGACGCGCCCGATCTCCGCCGATACCTGCGCAGGCAGGTATCCATGGCATGACCTTGCCACTTGGAATGGTGGAGATGATCGTCCCTGGACCCCTGCCTTCGCAGGCGTCGACGGATAACGTGGCGAGGGCTTGCTCGAACACATCCGGACAGAGTTTATCCACGTCGTTCGGTGAATAGAATCTCGTCGCGATATCATACGCCGCAAAATTCCGGGCCATGCCTTCAAAATACGGCACCCAGGCGCGGCCATAGCGGTCGACTTGCACAAAGGCCTGGCGCCCGGTTTCAGCGCTCCATCGATCCACGCGCCATAGCTCAAAGAACAGGATTGGCCAGAAATAGACTGGGACCTGCCTGTAATGAGCCCGAAGATAGCGATGAATAATCATGAGCTGGACTATAGACGCCCTCGAACCCGGTCGGATTGAGATCCACGTTTCCCCACCTACCGCCGGTCGCTCCCCACGGCGAGCGCAGCGAGACCGCGGGGCCCATCACCATACTTTCCCCCGAGCAAAGGCTCACCATCCCGCGATAGGCTCCACGGTCTGAGCAAAGCTCAGCCGTGGAGAGCGACAGGGATGGGCCCCGCCTCACTCCAACCCCTCTCCCGCAATCGGGAGAGGGGCTAGAACGTGGGGTTGGGTTTGGGGCGAATAGGGAGGGCTAAGGACGTGCGGTTAGACTTGTACCTAACCGTTCTTCCCAAACTTCCGGTCCCGTCCGGCCAGGATCCGCAGGCGTAGGGCGTTTAGTTTGATAAAGCCCTCGGCGTCTTTCTGATCATAAGCGCCGTGATCATCCTCGAATGTGACAATGTCTTCGCGGTAGAGCGAGTACGGGCTCGACCGTCCAACCAGGTGGACGCCGCCTTTGTACAGCTTCACTTTCACTTCGCCGGAGACGAAGCGTTGCGAATGGTCGATGGCTGCCTGCAGCATTTCGCGTTCCGGGCTCCACCAGAAGCCATTATAGATCAGTTCGGCATATTTCGGCATCAGCTCGTCTTTGAGGTGGCCCGCGCCGCGGTCGAGGGTGATGCTTTCCATGCCGCGATGGGCGGTCAGCAGGATGGTGCCGCCTGGGGTCTCATAAATGCCGCGCGATTTCATGCCGACGAACCGGTTCTCGAGCAAGTCGAGGCGGCCAATGCCGTGCTTGCGGCCATATTCGTTCAACTTGGTCAGGATCGTTGCCGGGCTCATCGCTTCGCCATTGATCGCGCAGGCATCGCCTTTTTCGAAACCGATGGTGATGGTTTCCGGCTGATCCGGGGCGTCTTCCGGCGCGATGGTGCGCATATGGACGAATTCCGGCGCGGCTTCGGCCGGGTCTTCGAGGACTTTGCCTTCAGATGATGAGTGCAGCAGATTGGCGTCGACCGAGAAGGGCGCTTCGCCGCGCTTGTCCTTGGCGATCTCGATGCCGTGCTTTTCGGCAAAGGCCATCAGATCGGTGCGCGATTTGAAGTCCCAGTCGCGCCATGGCGCGATGACTTTGATGTCGGGGTTGAGGCCGTAATAGCCGAGCTCGAAACGGACCTGATCATTGCCTTTGCCCGTGGCGCCATGACAGACCGCATCAGCGCCGAGCTGGTCGGCAATTTCGATCTGACGCTTCGAGATGAGCGGGCGGGCAATACTCGTGCCGAGCAGATAGACGCCTTCATAGACCGCATTGGCGCGGAACATCGGAAAGACAAAGTCGCGGACGAATTCTTCGCGAACATCTTCGATAAAGACGTTTTCAGGCTTTACGCCAGCAGCGATCGCTTTGGCGCGGGCCGGCTCAATTTCCTCGCCCTGACCGAGATCTGCGGTGAAGGTGATCACTTCGGCGCCGAACTCAGTCTGGAGCCATTTCAGGATGATGGAGGTGTCGAGCCCTCCGGAATAAGCGAGCACAACTTTTTTGGGCGTAGAGGACATTGTCAACTCCATCGGATTTTTGAGAATTCAGGCGCGTATGGCGCGGGTTGCGGCGCGGCGCAAGAGGCTTCAGCGATTAGCTGCCATCTGATTTTTGATAAACGCGAACATAGTCGACTTCCATGCGGGCCGGGAAGGCGTCCGGGTCTATGCCATTCTCGCCGCCAACCCAATTACGCACCGCGATGTTCAGGATCAGATAATGCGGTTCAACAAACGGCCAGTCATCCTTATCGTCGCTGTCGCGCTTGCGGGTGTAATATTCATTTCCGTCGACGCTGATGCGGATTTCGTCTTCGGTCCAGTGCAAGGCGTGGGTGTGAAACTCCGTGCAGGCCGTATCCGTGCGATAGAATTTCGCGGAACTATTGCCGATCTCATGATTTTCGTTCGGTGTGTGGACTGTCGCTTCAAACTGGCGGGGTTTGTGACCATAGAATTCAACGATATCGATCTCGCCGCCTTCCGGCCAGTCGTCCTGATACTCTGGCATCGTCCAGATCGCCGGCCACAGACCGACGCCGCACGGCATTTTGGCGCGGATTTCGAAATAGCCGTAAAGCCAGAAGCCGCGGCCGCGTGATTCCAGTCGCGCTGAAGTGTATTCCTGACCAGATGAGTCCCGGAACATCTTACGCGTCGTCTGTTCTCGGTGAGCTTCAATGATTAGATGACCATTCTCGACCCGGGCATTCTTGGCGCGCTTGCGGCTGTAATATTGCTGCTCCTGATTGAACCAGCCGCTGAGATTCCAGAACGTGTCATGGTTCCAGCGGGCCTCGTCGACCAGGCCATCGGTTTCAAACTCGTCCCACCAGACCAGCTCATAGCCGTCCGGGGCATCGCTGGACGAGACCATTGCTGTGTGGGCCGCCGCCATAAAACAGGTTTGCGGGCAGGCCAAAATGGCAAGGAGGCTAAGGTCACGCAGCATTCCGCTGCAGTAGCCTATTCGTCTATCGAGGCAAGCGCTCTCTCGCCTCAGGTGAATAGAAGATGACTGAAATCTGATATTCTGGTCACAAATAAGGGCAAAATGCCTTGTTTGCCGCCGGTTCCCTGCCTTGTTTGCGCGCCACACTCGTCCGCATCGAACAGTGAATAGGGAGCACAGCACATGAAACGTACAAGTCTGACCGTCGCCGGCGTCGTCGCCGCAGCCGCACTGGCCTTTGGGGCCCACGCGAAAACCAAACCCACAATGGAACCAATTGCGGATACCCCGATCATGAATGCTGTTTCTTCCTACATCCTCCTCGACCGTACCGGGTCAATGTCAGATATCTGGGATGAAGCCCTGGGCTCTGTGAACGCTTATGCGGATGCGATTGGTAAAGTCGAAGACGGCGAAGCTGACGATCTCGAGACATCTGTCACGCTGGCTGTGTTTGACCATCAGGAAGGCTTCCAGTTCGACGTCTTGCGCAAGGATGTGCAGCCGGATGCCTGGACCGAAGTGACCAATGACGAGGTTAGCCCACGCGGTATGACCCCTTTGTTTGATGCGATTAATCGCACCATCACAATGGCCGAAGCCGACAATCCGGAAAAAGCTGTCATTGTGATCATGACGGATGGTCATGAGAATTCTTCACGCGAAGTGACTCGTCAGGGCGCCAAAGCGGCGCTTGATCGCGCCGAAGCCCGCGGTTGGGAAGTGGTCTTCCTGGGCGCTGAATTTGCCAGTTTTGGCGATGCCGACGCGGTCGGGGTTAGCGCCAATAAGCAGATGGCCGTCAGTGCTGGCTCACTATCCGTGACGCAGGAGCGTCTGGCTCGAAAAGCCCGCGATTACGGCAAAGGCGAAGAAGCCGAAATCGTCTTCGACGCTGAGGATCGTGCTGTCGCCGAAGAAGAAGACGTCAAAGAACGCAAAGGTTCAAGCCGATAAACTCGATGCTGTGAGTGAGCTTCCCCCGCAGGCTCGGGACGTGACGCGGGTGAGAGAGGAAGGCGCGGAGATAAATCTCTGCGCCTTCTGACATGTTCGGACAATTGCGGTTCCCAATTGCACCGGATAAGTTCAATTTTTAGTCACCACTTCAATTGTAATCTTGTCACTGATTGAGGATTCGCGCAGCGTATCTGGAATCAAGGGACATTCCTGTGCGGTGTTCAGGCCGACAAGATGCGTCGCCTAATCTAATTTAACGTCGAGTGATCTAGTCGGAGGGTCGAAATGACAAGAATACGCAGCTCTAAAATGCGAAGTGTCGCAACCGTCATGGCTGTCGTGTTTGCGGCCGGTATGGTCGCCGCTTGTGGCGGCGGCGGCGGCGGTGGAGCATCTGTTTCTCCGACGCCGTCACCACCACCTCCGCCTCCGCCGCCGTCGTCTGTGACAATTTCTGGCCAAGTGACGTTTGATAAAGTGCCGCACAATACCGCGGCCGGCGTCAGCTCAAATATTGTTCGGTCATCGCTCAATTATAATGCGATCACGCAGGAACCTGTTCGCGGCGTCATTGTTCAAGCGGTTAATGGTGCCGGAACGGTTCTGGACACGACGACGACAGATGCCAGCGGCAATTATTCCGTCACAGTGGATTCTTCGACCAGCGTTCGGATTCAGGCGCGCAGCGAAATGCAGCAAACAACTGGTGCGACTTGGGACATTCAGGTTCTGGACAATACGAGCGGTAATGCGATTTACGTGCTCGCGGGCAGTCTGACAGATTCAGGAACCGCGAATTCAACGCGAAACCTCAATGCGGGCTCGGGTTGGAACGGCTCTGGTTACACCTCTGATGCTGCGCGTGCCGCGGCACCGTTCTCGATCCTGGATGCGATCTATCAAGCCGTAACGACGATTGCCGCTGTGGATACGGATGTCGTGTTCCCTGAACTCGATGTCTTGTGGAGCGTCAATAATGTCGATGCACCCGGCAATGTGGCAATCGGTCAGATTGGCACATCCTCCTATTCTCGAACCGCGGGTGGAACGCCGACCATTCGCATTCTGGGTGATGAGAATGGCGATACCGATGAATATGACGTGTCGGTCATTGTGCATGAATTCGGTCACTATTTTGAAGACCAGCTGTCACGATCTGACTCTCCAGGAGGGCCGCACAGTGTCGAAAACCGGCTCGATTCTCGGCTCGCCTTTGGCGAGGGCTGGGGCAATGCCTTTGCCGGCATGATCCTTGGTGATCCGGTCTATCGCGACACAAGTGGCGCGCAGCAATCGGACGGTTTCGCTTTCAGTGTTGAAGCAGATCTGACGACGGCAACCGGAACGTCCCGCGATCAGGGATGGTTCAATGAAGGCTCAGTTCAGCAAATTCTCTACGATATTTTCGATAGCACGAATGACGGCGCAGACACGATATCTGGCGGGTTCGCGCCCTTGTACAATGCCTTCACGGACCCGGCCTATATCAACAATGTCGACTTCACGACGATTTTTGCTTTTGCCGATCGCGTTCGCTCCGAAGCGAGTGTCAGTGGGACCGCGTTGGACGCGCTGTTGACCGCCGAAGACATTAATGGCTCCGGCCCGCAAGGCACGGGTGAGACGAATATTGGCGGCGTGGCGCAGTCGATCCCAGTTTACAATACTGTGACTGTGGGCGGCGCTCCAATTACGGTCTGCTCGACAGCTTTGAATGGTGAATCCAACAAGCATGGCGTGCGCGAATTTATCAGCGTCACACTGGCTTCTACGGGCGCGGTGACGATGACCGCAACCGAAGTTTCGGGACCTGCGACAACGACGGACCCGGATTTCCAAATCTGGGAGCAAGGCCGTCTTTTCAGCAGCGACTCGCGCGGCCAGGACCGCCGCTCTCAGTCGAGTGCTGATGGCAGCGAAGTCTGGACCGGAACCCTCGATGCCGGCACCTACGCCATCGACATCTATGACTGTAACAATGCCGGATGTAACCCAGCCGGCGTCGCCGACAGCTGTTTCAGCTTCACTGTCAATTAGGCCGAAAGGGAACACATTATGATTTTGACCCCACGCAATATTTCCTTGTCCGCCGTCTCGTTGGTGCTCGCCGCCTGCGCGGCGCCAGCCACAAACGACGTCAGCGTTCAACCCGAAGCCACTTTATATGCGGCCACTGAAAAGCCTGCGGCGAAACTCGGACCAGCAATATCGACGATTAAGCCTGGAGCTTCAGTCAGTTTCTCGCACGAAACGTCCGGGCCGGTCCAAGTTGGCGGCAATGGCTATGTCACGCTGACCATCAATGAAGGCTATTCGACGGGCATGTTGTCGCTTGTGGCGTCTTCCGATGAAGGGCTTGAGGTCGCGGGAACCAGCGCGAGCACCACTCTGAACGCATCAGATGGCACCACGCATTCCTGGCGCATCGATTTTCGCGGGCAAGCGGATGGTTTGCATTATCTGAACGTTAAAGCCATGGCAGATACAGGCGAGCGACGCGGTTATGCCGTTCCGATCCAGGTCGGCGACTGGAAATCCGTCGAGGATGCGCGCAAGGCTGCGAAACCGATGCAGGAGCAGGCGGATGGCGAAATGGCGATCATCCTGGAAGCTGAAGAGACCATCGAATAGGCAGCTCCATGCCGGCGATCATATCAGACGATATAGTCCGGATTGACGCGCTTATCCGGCGCGCCGCGATAGACGAGATACGAATAGACGGCGCTAATCAGGGCGGATGATACGGCTAATCCGGTCACCACCACGACGAGGCCGATGCCGTCGACGACGAAGGCGCTGAACAGGCAGATAAACCCGACCCCAAAGAACAGGCGCCCGGCCAGGCGGTGGGTCTTTTCCCAGGTATATTCGCTCGACAAGGTCCAGGGTGTTCGGATGCCCAAGATCCAGTTCTGGCGGGTCTTGGGCAAATAGTTTCCGAGCACGATGAACAGGATACCTGTGCCAGCAATGACGACGCGGACAAACTCGTTCGACTGCATCTGATCGCCTGCCGACTGGACCATCATGTAAGCGATGCCGCCCTGAATCGCCAGGAACAGGGTCATAGATGAAATCCACACCGCATTATAGGCTTTGCGACTCTTGAACAGATTGTCCCGCATCGGTTCGATTTGCGGTAATAGCGAAAACACTGCAGCGCCGAGAAGGGCGATTCCAGGGACAAGCCAAAGGATAAAGAGTGCTTCCTGTCGATCTGCGAACCGGTCTGCGACGCCATTGGCGTCCCAGTGTACGGGAATGTTCTCAGCGGGCAGGTGCCCGCTGGCCCAAAGGCTGATTCCGGCCATCAGGACCAGAACAATGGCGGATACAATTAAACCGGTGCGGATCATTCTGCGGCCTCCTTGAGCTCGTCATCGCCATTGTCGCGTCCGATCATCCCCAGCAGGGACGTCACGGCGTCCTCAACGACGCTTGTATTGGTGCGGTAAATGATCGATGTGCCGCGGCGCTCTGCCGTGATCAGATCTGCGTCCTTGAGAACCGTCAGATGCCGCGTCACGGTCGGCCAGGCAGCGTCAAACGCCTCTGCCAGCTCACCAGAACTCTTGGGACCTTGCCTGAGCAGCGCCATGACCTGGCGCCGCAGGGGATGCCCCAAAGCTTTGAACACTTCATTTGCCATAAATGCTAATTAGCAGTTTCGATAATTAGAAGTCAAGCTAATTTGGATTTGACGATCGGGTCTGTCGACTCACCGCCTATTCGCTAAGCAGCATCACGGCAGCGTAGCGGTTGAGCGCATCGGCATCGAATCCACTATCTCCAGGCGAGATTTGCCGGATCGTTCCCCAGTTTTCAGTCAACCGGATCGCGACATCGAATATCCCGTTCTCGATCAGCTGAGACCGGACGGCATAGGCGCGATCTTCGCAGATTTTGACATGGGTTTCGCCCGGGCTGCAGCTCGCAACAATTGTCAGACTTGCGGGCCCAGCCTCAAGCATGTGCGGTTCTGCGGAATATTGCGCGAAGAGCGAGAGTTGCGATTTTGCGCCTTCTGACAAGGCCGATGAGCCTTCTTCAAAGAACACGAATAGACTGTCATCCAGCTTCTCGAATGCCGGGTCTGTTTCTGCGACGCGCGCCGCCATGCCGATCCGGGCTGTGATTTGCTGCGGATCATCGAGCCAGGGCGTGATTGTTTCGGAGATTAGCGAAGAGACCCCAAGCGCCTCTCTGACAGCGTCATTGCCAGCTTTGGCTTCAGCAATCGCATCGGCAGCACTGCGCTCAATTTCGAGCTGGCGGACGCGGGATTCAACAAATGTCCGATGCTGCGTTTGTGGGAACGCATCGAGGAACACTTCGAGCAGCGAGATATCATTGCTGGCAATGACTTCTGACAGGGCTTCGGCTTCAAGATCGTCTTCGGCAACTAGCTCGCACCCGGCGAAGCAAAAATCTTGCTCGCCGCGCAAGCCGCTTTCAGTCCATGGGATCTGGACGCCGTCAGACAAGTCCTCGACGCGGGTTGCGACGACTCGAAACAAGGTCTCAACCGAATAACCCGGCTGTGTCATCAACGCCGCCAACGAAGCCGAATACGCACTATTGTCCTGGCCGGTGCCATCATCAGCCACCATGCCTGGCGCGGTGGAATAGGCGATCAGCGTGCCGCGGATGCGCTGGCTGCTGGCCAGGCCCTGTGGGGCGCTGCGCATTGAGGCGGGCAAAGGATTGTTGCGACAGGCATCGAGCACGATGAAATTGGTGCGATTGCCGGCATATTCGAGATAATCCATGACCAGGTCGAGCTTTGGCTGGCGCATCAGATCCAGGGCCGAGCGCAGCGTCGCATCGGACGCCACAAGGTAATTCACCCCGCGATGCTGTGCGCCATGCCCGGCATAGAAGAAAAACCCGACAGCGTCCTCTCCTGCGTCTTTCAAACGGTCGGCATGCTGTTGGAAGGCTTCTTCCATTTCGTCCTTATCGCCATCAAGCAGGGTGTGGACTTCAAACCCAACCGCCTCCAGCGAACTGGCCAGGAGTTCGGCATCATTTGCCGGGTTTTCCAGATCCCATCCGGTGGTCTCGTAGGCGCTATTACCGATGACCAATGCGATGCGTTTCTCCGCGATCGCCTCTAGCGTCAGGCTGGCTATGACGAGAAAGCTCAAAAAAATCAGACGCATACTGTCCCTCATACGTGTCGCCCCGGCTTAGAATTAACCAATGTAAGCGCGTTTGTCAGCGGCCTAAATGCGTTCGCGCCAATCCGCCCTGTCCACAGGCCATAGCCAAACCCCTCGGTCCCGTGTATGGCGCGCGGCAAGACAGATAAGCTGCATTCAGCCTCCCCAGGACATGATGATATGACTGAGCCAAAATCCTTGCGTAATATCGCAATCATTGCCCACGTTGACCACGGCAAGACGACTTTGGTCGACTGCCTGCTCAAACAGTCCGGAACCTTCCGTGAGAATGAAGCCACATCCGAGCGGATGATGGATTCAAATGATCTTGAGCGCGAGCGCGGCATCACCATTCTCGCCAAGACCACCAGTGTCGTCTGGGGCGATACACGGATCAATATCGTTGATACGCCTGGACACGCTGACTTTGGCGGTGAAGTAGAGCGTATTCTGTCCATGGTGGACGGTGCGATTGTGCTCGTCGACGCCGCAGAAGGCCCAATGCCGCAAACCAAATTCGTCGTTTCGAAAGCCCTGAAAATCGGCCTTCGCCCAATCGTCGCCGTCAACAAGATTGATAAGCCGGAACGCCGCCCGGACGAGGTGATCGACGAAGTCTTTGACCTGTTCGACGCGCTTGGCGCCGATGATGATCAGCTCGATTTCCCGATCCTTTACGGTTCAGCCAAGAATGGCTGGATGTCGACACAGTATGAAGAAGAGCGCGTCAATATGGACGAGCTGTTCGACCTGGTCGTCAAACACGTGCCAGAACCAAAAGTCGAAGAAGGCCCGTTCCGGATGCTGGCGACAACGATTGGCGCCGACAATTTCCTCGGCCGCATTCTGACGGGCCGTGTGAGATCTGGTACGGTCAAACCAAACCAGACGGTCAAAGTTCTGGCGCGCGATGGTTCGCTGGTCGAAACGGGCCGGGTCTCGAAAGTCCTGGCGTTCCGAGGCTTGCAGCGGGAAACCATCGACGTCGGCGAGGCTGGCGACATTGTTTCCATCTCTGGCCTGCAAAAAGCCAACGTGGCGGACACTTTCGTGGATCCAAGCGTCACAGAGCCCATTGAAGCGCAGCCGATCGACCCGCCAACTCTGTCCATGACCTTCCGCGTCAATGACAGCCCGCTGGCGGGCACCGAAGGCGACAAAGTCACCTCGCGTGTGATCTGGGCGCGGCTTGAAAAAGAAGCCGAAGGCAATGTCGCCCTGAAAGTTGAGCGTTCAACCGACGCGGAATCATTCGTCGTATCTGGTCGCGGCGAGCTGCAATTGGCTGTCCTGATCGAGACCATGCGCCGTGAAGGCTATGAGCTCGGCGTTTCGCGCCCTCAAGTGCTGTATAAGGAAGGCGAAGGCGGCAAACGCCTCGAGCCAATCGAAGAAGTTGTGATCGATGTTGATGACGAGTTTTCGGGCGCCGTGGTCCAGAAATTGTCAGAACGCAAAGCTGACATGGTCGAGATGAAACAATCTGGTGTTGGTCGCACCCGTATGGTGTTCCACGCCCCGACGCGCGGCCTGATCGGTTATCAGGGCGAGCTGATGACTGACACACGCGGCACCGCAATCATGAACCGGATCTTCCTTGAATATGCTGAATATAAAGGCAAAATTCAGGGCCGTCGCACCGGCACGCTGATCGCCATGGATAAAGGCGAAGCGGTTGCTTTTGCGCTTTGGAATCTCGAAGATCGCGGCCCGATGATGATTCACCCGGGCGCCAAGGTCTATCAAGGCATGATCATTGGCGAGCATACGCGCGACAATGATCTCGAAGTGAATGTCCTGAAAGGCAAGAAGCTGTCTAATGTTCGTGCTTCAGGCACCGACGAGGCTGTGCGCCTGACCCCGCCGCTGCAAATGACTCTGGAACGGTCATTGGCCTATATTTCTGATGATGAACTGGTCGAAGTAACCCCGGAAAGCATTCGCCTCCGTAAGGTTCACCTTGATCCGCACGAGCGGAAACGCGCTGCGAAGTCGGCGAACGCTTAGGGTCTGTCAGCGGGCAAAAATTCTGATCGGTCGTGTGACTTTAAACGGGTTTGGGCATAGAAACATGTCGGGTCCAAACACGACTTTCTTCAGCCTGCTCAATCAGCCATTTTCGGAACTGTCTAATGGCGGGCTTGCCCACGACAGATTGTTTGAAATTTGCGCAGAACGCGTGTTTTGTCCAACTTCCGCCCGTTGCGGCGAGCGGAAGAGCAAGCTTACCAGCCTCAATATCATCCTTTAACATCGCGACGCCGGCGATCACACAACCCGCATTCGAGATTACCGCTTCGATGGCCGGTTCGATCCGCTGAAACCTGATACCGCGTTCCGGGGCCTCTTTACGAAGCCCATGGTGTTTTACCCATGTGGGCCAGGTAATCGCATTCGGATCATTTTTGTAGAAATCAAGATGAAGCAATGGAAAGCCTTCTAGCCTCTGGTCCGCTGGCAGTGCCATTATGCGCCGCTCATTCTCCGAGGATGCGATAACCACCAGGTAATCATGGAAAAGCACGTCCTGGTTTGCGATTTTCGCAGGCGCGCAGAATCGGATTTCACAGTCAGCAGGACCAATCCGGGCTGGAATCTCTCCTTCCCCGTTCAGACAAAACTTTGCGTTCGGAAATTGTGATTGGAAGTCGTGCAGCCTCGGCAACAACCAAAGATTAATCCAGTCTGTATCAGCTGCGATATGGATCTCGTTGCCGCGTTGCATTTCAAGCGCATTCGACGCTTTGGCCAACTCGTCAAACGCGAGATGCAAATGCTCCACAGCACCCGCAAGCTCGGTAGATGGGCGCAATCCGGTTCGCGCTCTGACGAGCAACTCGACGCCCAGATAGTCTTCTAGCGTCTTTATCCTCTGCCCAACGGCGGCAGGCGTAATCGATAGCGCTTCAGCTGCGGCCTTAAGGCTACCGTGCCGCACAGCGAGATCGAGTGCTTGAAGCGCGTTGAGGTGTCTAATGCTCATCACTCACTACTAAAGAAAATCTTTCATTGTGCAAAGAAAGCTTAGTTTGCGTTTTTTTGGCGTTGGGCAGACAGTTGAGACTACAGAACACAACTTGGAGACACAGCATGGCTTTTCTGAAACGGTACCTGATTGAACGTGATATTCCCGGGATTGGCGGAATGTCGATCGTCGAGCTTTGCGGCGCTGCGCGAACGTCCAATCAAGCCGTCGCAAAAGTGGGTGAGAGTATCCAGTGGCAACACTCGTATGTTGCGGGCGACAAATCGTTTTGTATCTATCTTGCCGAATCTGAAGACGAGATTAGGCAGCATGCCGAGCTCAGCGGTTTTCCGATCACCCGCATTTTTGAAGTGCCTCAGGTCATCGACCCGACAACGGCCAATAATTAGTAAAAAGCTCGCGACCGAGGCCGCGGCACCGCGATCATGATCTCGAAGAAACTGTCCAATGTTCGCGCCTCAGGTACGGATGAGGCAGTGCGCCTGACCCCGCCGCTGCAAATGACCCTGGAACGGTCTTTGACTTACATTTCCAAAGTCGGCGAACGATTAGGGGCGGTCAGCCCGTCTTAGAGACTCAGAGTTTTGGAGTCTGCCGTTTCCGTGTCTCGGAAACGGCCCTCCAAGATATCGCGCAAGGTTTCCGGAGAAACGTACGGAACAAACAGATCGCCTGCAGGGGCAAATACGATTGGTAGCCCTAAACGGTCGGCTTCCTTGGTGATCTTGCGTTTCCAGTTGCGCGTGGTTTCAGCACCAGAGAGAATAACCGCATTGGAGGATTGAGTAACGCTCGCCTGCCAGTGCACATCCTCAATGAGCGCTGTTTGCAATTCGTAATACATGGTTTCCGGACTGATCCGTTGAAGATGCAATCCAGCTTGCTGGAAGTCTCCCAGATTGCTTACAACATATGCAATATCGCCCGGACTTTTCTGGCAGAATTGCTTGTAAAACCAAATCGGGTCACGGCGCAAAACAGCCCGCAATCCGCTGACTGCGATTTTCAAACCGCTTTTTGACAGAAGCGTTTGCCGGATCATACGCCTGAGCCAAGCCGGTCGTATGACATCCCAAATGGCAGGATGAAACAATGGGTTAGCGTATATTGAAAGGCCGATTTCAGGACATATTTGCGCCAATCGAAAACAAATCGAGTTTGACGTGCCCAGGCCCATCAACACGAAATCTTTCAATCCCAACGATTCGATGACCAGTTTCAAAAGCGCTGTTTCGGCGCCGATGGGCGCGAGATTTTTGACTTCTCGGCTATCGAGCAAGACTGGCGGCAAATCAGCCGTTCTTCCAAACCCCGGGCGCCGAATAAACACAACTTGGTATCCGATTTCCCACATTTGCTCGCAGAATTCGCAGGAAGGCGGCATAGGCAGATCAATTGAATTAACGATAACCAGCGGCTTCCTCGGACCAAGAGGTTGTCGGTAAATCATCACTTCAACTTCGATCGATGTGTTACCAATCGAAACAAGCTTCATCGTACGCGGATCGGCGTTGTCGTTGAGGTCTTTCATTTTGTCGTTCTGTTCAGAGACGGTCATCAGACGCTATTCCATGCTTGGCGCTTGTGAAGACGGACATGGCGAGATCCATACCAAATCAATCATTTGGGAGCAATCTACGCAGGACCTCAATCGTCCGTTCGAGTTCGTCGGCAAAATCGCTGCGTTGGAAATCGCTCTTCTCAGCCATCTCGCGCGCGACACTTTCCACAACCGCCAACACGCTCGAGATTGTGTTCAGGTCCGCCGCGTCGTCCGACTGCCCGTCTAGTCTACCGTCTTCGCCAGAATGCAATTGTTTCTCTCCCTGCAATAAACATTACACAAAGCGAGGACCTTGGAAATGCTGCCTAGGGGAAACCTGTGCTGAGGCGATGCAAGGAGGACGAGTGTCGACCGCCAAACTCGGCGTCTTCAGTGATGATAAAAGATCGTATCTGGTCTAAAAAAGCCCGCGACCAAAGCCGCGGGCTCTGAGATATTTACTCGTCCGCATCATCCGCATTCGCGGGATCATATTTCGCGAACCAGCCCATGATATTGTCGGTCTTGGCAATCAGGCGGGACGGGCGACCAGCAATATAATGCGGTGAGCCCGGGACGCGGACCAACGCGGTGTCGACGCCGTTCAGTTTCAGCGCCGTATAGAATTGCTCGGCTTCCCAAGTTGGGGTGCGCCAGTCCTCTTCACCGACCATGACCATGGTTGGCGTGACGACATTCTCGATCAGCATAATCGGTGACAGATCGAGGAACGCGTCGGGATCGGTCCATGGGTCGGCACGTATCCAGTGGCGGCGGACAAATTGCGCAATGTCTGCGGACAGCGCCATGGTCATCCAGTTGATCACGGGTTTCACAGACGCCGCTGCGGCAAAGCGATCGGTCTTGCCGACAATCCAGGCGGTCAGGATGCCGCCGCCGGACCCGCCAGTGACGAACAGCCGGTCGGCGCTGACATAATTGCGCTCGACCAGGGCATCGACGACGCTCATCAGGTCTTCATAATCATAGCCCGGATAGGCTTTATCAATGGCCATCGCAAAGTCGGCGCCATAGCCAGTTGAGCCGCGCGGATTGACATAGACCGTGACATAACCCTCAGCGGCAAAACGCTGGATTTCGCTGGCAAAGAATGGGCCATACATCGCGAACGGGCCGCCATGGATTTCCAGGATCATCGGCGCTGAGCCATCGGCTTCAAAGCCATGTGGCAGCGCCACCCAGGCTTCGATTTCCAGGCCATCATGGCGTGACGGGACTTTGATTTCCTCAATCGTCGCCATATCGAGATGATCAAGCAGATCGGAGTTCAAGTCCGTCAGCACGCGGTCATCAACATTGCGGCCCATGACCGCAATCTCCGCCGGACGGTCTGTCGCGCCCGCAGTGTAAGCGATGGCAGGACGGCGCGTGTCAGAGATTGAGAAGGAACCAGCCCCATAAGGGCGGCCAATTGACGTGCCGCCAAGATTGGTGACCAGGGTTTCGACCTCGCCCTCCATGGTTACGGAAACCAGGTCGACGACCCCGGCATTCTCGATTTGCGAGATTACGGCGCGGCCATTCGGATGCCAGGCAAGGGTGCCAAAAGAGCGGTCAAAATCTGCCGCCAGTTCGGTCACTTCGCTGCCATCCGCATTCATCACGTAAAGGTCGTTCTGCTGATAGGATTTCAGCAAATCATCATAGCCAAGATACGCGATCTTGCTGCCATCTGGTGAGACAGTTGGCGAGAGATCCGGGCCATCGCGCGTGGTCAGCGCCTGGCGCGACAAATCACTAAGGCTGACGGTGTAGATCTCGCTCTCAATCGGATCGAGGTCGCGATCTTCGACATCATTTCCAACCACAAGAAGCGTGTCATTGCCGAGCCAGGTCGGGCTGCCAAAGTCGGCCTCACCAGAGGTGATCTGGCGCGGCGTGCCACCTGTGGCGGAGAGCGTGTAGACGTGCGTGGCGCCCTCTTTGAGATAGCCCTGACCATCAAAGCGGAATTGCAGATCATCGAACACGCGGACTGGGGCTGACCATTCGGCGCCTTCCGGGGCGGCGATGGGTTTGGCAAAACTCGGTGCTTCTGCAGGCGTGAACATGGTGAACGCGATGGTGCTGCCATCTGGTGACCAGGCAGCATTGCCGGCGCCATATTCAAATTGCGATAGCGACACGGACCGGTCGGAGTCGAAATAATAGAGGCGTAGGTCCGGCTTGCCATCGGTCGCTGTGGAATAGAGCAGCTGTGTGCCATCGGGTGACCAGCGCGGCGCACCGGCGGAACTGCCGCCTGTGACCAGCGGGCGATGCGCGCCGGAACGAACGTCTATGGTCCACAGATCGCCGCGGTCCTGGTCCTTCAATTTGTCCATCGAGCGCCTGACATAGACAATTGTCTTGCCGTCCGGAGAGATTTGAGGATCTGCGGCATATTCAATGTCGAACACCCGCTCGGCAGTGAATTTTCGGCGATCATCCTCGCCATGGTCATCGGCCATAACTGGCGCAGCTATTACACTGCTCGCCAGGATCAGGCCGGTCAGAACCGTTGAACGCATTACATCATCTCCCATTATCTCTATGCCGTTGGCCTAGCATGATTTTTCGGGTGCGCCCAAGCTAAGCCTTTTACTGGCCACAAGTTTTTACTACATTCATTGGATGAGCCTGCTGTCGCATCCTGGTGCGGGGTGGTCTGTCCGTCATTGGCGGCGGGACGATTATCCGCAAATCGAAGCGATCTTTCGAGATTGCCTCAAAGCCTTTCCATGGCGCGGTCCTGAAAATACCGAGATCATGCGGCTGCGGCAGACCTTGTCTGCGAACGTCGCTTTCGTTGCGGTTGAAAAGCAGGCCGGGGTCATCGGCTTCCTGACTTTGGAGCAAGGCAAAGCCTATGTCCCGCATGTCTTTGTCGACCATGATTGGCGACTGTGCGGTGTGGGTAGCGGTCTGCTAAGCGTCGCCCGCCGCTTTGTCGGCCAGCCTTTGCAGCTCGATGTCGATGTTCAGAACGAGGCGGCGATCGAGGCTTATACCGCCCTCGGCTGGCGCGAACGCGCTAAAGTCGGCCGCGGCCGCCAGGAGCAAGTTCGCCTGATCGGACCTTAAGTCAGCGCTGCGACGGCTTTGTCGATATCCTGTAAATGTCTGGCTTGCTCATCCGGACTGAGAAAAGATCCGGTGAAACTGTTGCGTGCCAGAGTGATAATCTCATCACGCGTGAGGCCGACAGCAGACGCGGTCTCGCGGTAATTCTGGTTCACATAGCCGCCAAAATAGGCTGGATCATCACTATTGATCGTGGCCCGCAGACCAAGGTCCAGCATCCGCTTCATCGGATGGTCCTTCAAATCATCGACAACGCAAAGCGAGAGATTCGACAGCGGGCAGACAGTCAGCGTCAGGTCCGCGTCGCGAACGCGGGCGATCAGGGCTTCGTCCTCGAGTAAGCGATTGCCATGATCGATTCGGTCAATTTTGAGCAGATCCAGGGCCTCATAGACGTATTCCGGTGGACCTTCTTCGCCGGCATGCGCGACCAGTTTCAGACCCTTTTCGCGGGCCGCTGCAAAGACTTTCTGAAACTTCGACGGCGGATGACCCAGCTCGCTGCTGTCCAACCCAACGCCGTGAATGCGGTCCAGATATGGCGTCGCCTGGTCCAGTGTTGCGAAAGCGTCCGCTTCTGGCAAATGGCGCAGGAAGCACATGATCAGCTTGTAGCTGATACCATATTTTTCCTGGGCGGCGTCGAGCGCGGAGAGAATACCGTCGATTGGGACACTAAACGGCAAACCACGCTCAGTATGACCTTGCGGGTCGAAGAAGACCTCGACATGGCGGACATTATCGGCGTGGCAGCGCTGCAGGTAAGCGTCGGTTAGGTCGTGAAAGTCGGCTTCGGTCTGCAAGACCGACATGCCCTGATAATAGATATCGAGAAAGTCCTGCAGATTGGAGAAATTGTAAGCAACTTTTACCTCATCGAGAGTCTTGAACGGGATCTCGACTTGGTTGCGATCCGCAAACTGCATCAGCTGTTCCGGTTCAAGGCTCCCTTCAAGGTGCAAGTGGAGTTCAGCTTTCGGGAGGGCGGCGATCAACGCATTTAAATCTGTCATGATCTGCTGCTAGCGAATTTTGTCGCAAAAGGGGAGCCCTGCATCTCAACCCTCGCGATTTCTTTAACCATTGCTATAGTCGTTACGAATGCGTCGTAAGGGGCGACGCCAAGGAGGTGACGTATGGATTTACTGTGGTGGGTCTTACCGGCTCTGTCCGGCGTAATCGGCTTGATGCTGAGCTTTGCCGGGATAGGGCGATTGATGAAATTGCGTCTGGCCGCGGGCGCTATGCGATTCTTGTTCGGGATTGGTTTTCTCGGCGCCGCTGGGATTGGCACATTTGTCGGTCTCAACCTGCAAACCTATGAGCGTCTGACTTATGAGCGCATTGTCGCTACCGTGAGCTTCGATCAGGCGCCGAACGCCGAAGATACGTTTAGCGTCACGCTGGCATTGCCGGATGACGAGGTGCGAATCATCGATGAAATCAAAGGCGACCAATTCTCGCTTGGAGCGCAAGTGATTACGTTCAAGCCGATGGCGCAAATGCTCGGCTATGACAGTGTCTATCGCCTGGATTTCCTGGAAGGGCGATATGCTCGCCGATACACAACCAATGGCGTAAGCCAGGCGACCAGCACCGGCATCCAGCTTTATGAGAATCCAGGCCTAGATGTGTACTCGCTGGCCAAGGATCAGGGCAGCCGGTTTGGCATCGGCACCAGCCATAAGGATGCCAGCTTTGGTTCGGCCGTCTATGCGCCTATGGGTGATGGTCTGAAATATGAGGTTTCAATCACACAAAGTGCGCTGGTTCTGCGCCCAGCCAATGCCGCGGCGAAGTCCAGCCTCGGCGACAGGGAGTAAGAGATATGTTCGGACTTTGGGATCGCTATGTCGTACCGCCGCTAATCTCTTGCGCCTGCTCGTCAAAGCCGATCATGAAGCAGCGCGCCAAGATCGTGCCTGAAGCCGAAGGCGTCGTTCTGGAAGTTGGCTGCGGCTCTGGTACCAATTTTGATCTCTATGACGCCGCCAAAGTCAAACACTTGCACGCCATTGAGCCGTCTGAGGGCATGATCCAGCGCGCCAAGGCAACTTGGGACGCGACATCGCGTGAAACGCCTTGCGACATCCATCTCTGCGGCGCAGAGGACGTACCGCTTGATGATAGTAGCGTCGACACAGCGGTCGTGACCTTTGTGCTCTGCACGATCCCTGACTGGCAAAGCTCATTACAGGAATTGCGGCGGGTACTGAAGCCGGGCGGCCGCGTGCTCTATTCCGAGCATGGCCTGGCGCCAGATGAAGGCGTCGCCAAATGGCAGCGCCGGGTCGAACCGGTCTGGAAACGCATGGCGGGCGGCTGCCACCTGACGCGTGATACCAAGCAGATGCTGGAAGCCGAAGGCTTCGCGATTGAGCAGCACGATACCATGTATTTGCCCAACACACCCAAGATTGCCGGCTTTGCCGCCTGGGGCAGCGCGCGTGTCGCTTAGCGCACGCACACCACCCTATCTTCCATTCCTTCAAGGCGTGCCGCGGTTTGAACCCGGCCTGAAACCGATTCCGCAAGCCGAATGGCTCAGCCCGGACACTGAAGCTGACGCCTGGCTGCGGGACAAATGCCTGATCCTCAAAATGATGCGCGCGAATGTGGTTGGCGGTGCGCTCGATGGTGAGGCGGCTGAGGAAGCGCTGCAATTGATCATGTCGGCGACGGGGCGCGTTCCCAGCCAGTCTTTCTCGACCGCACTGGAAGAAGCTGCCTCGTTGGTCTCGGACGATCTCTGCATATTATCGCAGCAACGCCCCGGTGACTGGCGCCTAATCGCTGGCGTATTGTGTGCGCCGACTTACTGGATGCTACCGGAACGGATCGGGCTTGACCTCGCCGGTCTGCATGGCCCTGTGCCTGGCGGTGATCCTGGACTTTCGTCGCGCGTCTCACGGATCTTTTCCGGGCTGAAGCCGGATGTCGTGCTGGAGCGCTTCAATTGGACCGTGCAGGCGAGCGAGAAACGTTACACGCCGGACCGCCCGGGTGTGACGGGCAAACATGTCGAAGATCTGTATCTGCGAGTTGAGCGCCAAACCATCCGCAAACTCTACAAAACCGGAGCGGTCCTGTTCACGATCCGGATTAGTGTCGATCCTTTAGCGCCGATCTTGCAGGATCCGGAGATGCGCGAAGCGTTTGAAGACGCTTGGCTGGGCGCGCCGCCGCGTGTGCGACGCTACAAACATTGGGACGCCCTGGAGCCGCTCGTGGCACGGGCTTGCCGTCAGGCCGAAGGGGCCCTGGACCGCGCGGGCGGTGATAAGGGCAAGTCGACATAAGCGGCGGTGCGACAATCCGAGGGCCTCGGCCCACCAGGCATGGACGGGCCAGCCAAAGCGACCTAAATGCTCCTCGTCACGTCAAGGAGCGCACATGAAATACTGGCTGTTTAAATCTGAGCCCTTCAAATGGAGCTGGGACCAGCAAAAGGCCAAAGGCGATGCTGGCGAAGAATGGGATGGCATCCGCAATTATCAGGCGCGCAACAATATGCGCGAGATGAAAATCGGCGATCGCGGGTTTTTCTATCACTCCAATGAAGGCTTGGAAGTGGTTGGCATTGTTGAGGTTTCAGCCGAAAGCGCACCGGATTCGACGACAGATGACGAACGTTGGGACTGCGTCCATATTCGCGCCTTGGCCGATATGCCCGAATCCGTGACCCTGAAAGCCGTCAAAGCCAGCGAAAAACTCGCCGCCATGTCACTGGTCACCAGCATGCGTTTGTCAGTACAGCCGGTTCTGGAAGACGAATGGATGGAAGTCTGCCGCATGGGCGGCTTGAACGGGAAAACCCTGAAACCGCTCTAGAAGCCGCGCGTAATGTGCAGTCTGAGCTGAGTATCCGAACTGGCCTCGGTCAATCCAATCTGCACGCCTGTAAACAGGCTCCAATCATCATTCACTGGAAATGATACGAACGGGCCAAGCGTGTGCTTCTGATCTTCGAAATCTGCGATATCGTCCGCGTCGCCATATGCGTTAAACAGCTCGAGACCGATTTTTTGCCCACTGTTGATCTTGGTATAGATCTGACCTCGCGTTTGCAGCGCGATCCCATCATCCGCATCATTGCCAATATCGATTGCTGAAAGCGCTGAAATGCGGGCGGTCCAGGCATCGCTGAGGGGGAATTCATTCGCCCATTGCGCGCCAAACAGACCCGGCCGGCCATCGCCGCGGATGCGCGCATCAAAGCGCAGCGCACGCTTCCACGTATCGTCATCATCGCTGAGTTCCCAGAGCAGCTCAGCCTGAACGTAATTGAAGTCGAAATCGGAATCATCGGTTTCTCGCGCAGCGATAACGGCCCGCCAGCGCAAATCGCCATTGATCGATTTTTGATAATGTAGCCGGTGCGCGAAACGCTCAGAATCCAGGTCATAACCGGTTCGATATTGCGCGGATTCGTGTCCGTCTTTGACAACGGGCCCAGTAACGCCGCTAATGTTTTGAGCCGCGGCAAATGGTGAAAAGCTTTATAAAAACAGAGCAATGAGATAGCGCATAGCGATTCTTGCGGGCCTCTTATGATAGACACCAATGGTCTGATTTCGCCTGATTAGAGGGGATTCTCTAGAAATCAATCCAGTGCGATGTTTATGACAAAACCATGTCAGTTATCGCCTCGCAATGGATCCGCGCCGTATCATAGGGCGGCAGCGGGCTGTTTTTCGCAGTGATCAGCATGCCAAGTTCAGTACAGCCTAAGATGATGCAGTCGCAGCCCTGATCTTTCAGCGTCTGGATCGCGGATTCGTAAAAAGCGATACTGTCATCCTTGACGATGCCATGCGTGAGCTCTTCAAAAATGATCCGGCTGAGTTCTATTTGGGTGTCTTCATCCGGCAGAATGGGGGTTATGCCCGTTTTTGCCGCCAGACGACGTTTGAAATAGGGCTCTGCCATTGTGTAGGCCGTCCCAATCAGGCCAGGCTGTTTGCGGCCATCTGCCTGAAGCTTGGCACCGCATGCGTCGACAATGTGCAGAAAAGGCAGGTCTGTTGCGTCTTCAATGGCCTCTGCGACGGTGTGCAGCGTGTTACAGGCCAGCACCAGAAAATCTGCACCAGACGCTTTCAAGCCTTTTGCGGCGTGATCAAAACCAGATCGAATGAAGGGCCAGTCGCGGGTGTCATGGGCGCCATTATAGTCATGGAAATTGACCGAATGGATGCGCATTTCGGCGCTGTGATAGCCGCCAAGCCGCTGACGAACCATGGCGTTGATTGTTTTGTAATATATCAATGTGGCTTCGGTGCTGACGCCGCCAATCATACCAATGGTCTTCATCTCGCACCTTCTTCAAAGCCTGCTAATGCCCATTCTGCGAAAGCAGCAAGATTCCCGCCCGTAAACAAAAATCCGCCAATTCCGGCGGCATGAGCGGCGTCAATATCGGTTTGCTTGTCGCCAATCAGAAAACTCGCTTCGCGCCTGACGGGAAAATCAGCCATCGCCTGGAGCAGCATTCCGGGCTTTGGTTTGCGGTCAAAACTGTCCTTTCGAAAGCGCGAATTGGTGCCCTCAGGATGATATGGACAGGCGTAGATCGCATCAACTTTGGTCCCCGCAGCCTGCAAGCCCGCGATCATGTGATCGTGGACGGCCTGCATATCGGCCTCACTGTAATGATCAAAGGCGATCCCAGACTGATTGGTGACCACGAAAACCAGCCAGTTGCGGGCTTTGAAACGGGCAATACAGGCCTGCGCCCCGTCGACCCATTGCCAGTTCTCGACACGGTCGACATAGCCGTGATCCATGTTGATCACGCCGTCCCGATCAAGGAACAAAGCGGGTTTCAGCTCAGCCATGACTCTGCCTAACCCAGACTCCCCAGCTGCGCGAGAGCCCTTGGCATAATTTCCAATTTCTGGTGCGTTAACGTCGGGAGATCTGAAAACAGGCCCCTTAAAAAGCCTAGGGAGGGCACGAATATGGAGCAATTCATTCCACTCATCATGAACGGTGTTGGCGGAGCGGTTCTTGGACCCATCGTCTCAAAAGCACTGGGCGGAAAAGGCGGCACAGGTGCCATTGCTGGAATCATTGGCGGTCTCGCCGGTGGATACGGCATGGGCGCTGCAGGCGTCGGCTTCCAGTCACTGCTCGGCAGCGAAGCGATCATGGGGATGCTTAGCAGCGTTCTGAATGGCGGCGTTGGCGGCGGCATCATTGGCGGCATTATCGCTTTGGTGACCAAAGCCAAATAGTCGCTTTTAAAAAAGCAATTAGACAAGGGCGGTCGGCAATGATCGCCCTTTTTTATTCCGCCGCGGCTGCGTCGCTGGCCGCTGCGGCTTGAATGGCCCGCCGGTTGATACCGACCCCGATAATGAACGGGATCAGTGCCAGCGATGTAATAATCGCCGCGAGCAGGAACGCAGCCCCGCCGGTCTGAAGCGGGTTCGAATCCGGCAGTGTGGCGAAATATTGCAGCGTCTGGGTCATCAATACTGGGCTGAAGATCAATGTGAAAGCCATCATGCTGGCTTGCGCGCCTTGCAGCTCGCCTTGAGCATTGCGCGGGGTGAGCGTCGATGTGATCGTGTTGATAGCGGGCATCGCAACGCCGCCAATCGCAGAGACGGCAATCACGGCATAGGCCATCCAAGGCGCATCAGCGAAGGCGAATAAAAGCAAGGCAATAGCATTCGTGATCAAGCCAATCATGCCGGCGCGCATCGGTCCGAATCGTTTGATCAGATAGCCCGTCAACAGCGCCTGACTGACCGCAGAGCCAAGGCCAACCGCGGCGAGGGACAGACCAATTTCAAACTCTGACCAGTCATAGCGAATTTCGCCATGGAAGTTCCAGGTCGATGGATAGACCGCGTGAGCAATCTGAAACAGGCCAATCGCAATGATGAACCAGGCCACGCGGGGCACTTTCGAGAAATGCACCATCGCCCCGAATGGATTGGCGCGGGCGATGCTGAAATCGCGGCGATCTTCTTTCGGTAGGCTTTCTGGTAGGATAAACAGGCCGTAGAGGAAATTGATCCCGGCAATTCCAGACGCCACGAAGAATGGCAAGCGGGGGTTTACTTCACCGAGCAGTCCGCCAAAAACCGGCCCGAGAATAAACCCAAATCCAAACGCTGCCCCCATCATGCCGAAGGCGCGCCCGCGGTCTTCAGGCTCTGTGACGTCGGCGATATAGGCATTGGCGACTGAATAAGTCGCAGAGAACATGCCGCCCAGGAAGCGTCCGATGAACAGGACTGCGAGGGTTGGCGCGAGACCCATGATCAAGAGATCGACGCACAGCATCGCAATCGAAGCCAATAAGACGGGTCGACGCCCATAACGATCTGAAAGGCCACCCAGGATGGGCATGGCGAAGAAATTGGCCACAGCGAACACCATGCTGAGCCAACCGCCAATCGACACCGATTGTTCCGCCATCAATCCTGTAATGTCTTCCAGCAATGCCGGCATGACCGGCATGATGATGCCAAATGAAATCATGTTCAGGATCACGGCCACAACCACGAACATGAAAGCGTTCTTGCCAGGCTTGGTGGTGGGAGACGCCGTATCTGTCATCGACCCGCTTTGCGGGAGCCCGCCGCCGGGGTCAAGACGGCAAGCGCCACTCCGCCAAGGATCGCCAGCGTCGAGAGGCTAAATCGCAACGTGATCGGTTCGGTGAGGAAGATCACCCCGCCCAGCGCGGCAATCGCGGGAACTGTCAGCTGTGCGATGCCCGCCCGAGTCGCGGTCAGGCCTTTCAGCGCCTGGTACCAGATAACATAACCGAGGCCAGACGTGATCGCGCCGGACGTGATTGCCAGGAGGATTCCCTGCACCGGCGGAACAGGCTCAGGCTGAACCAGAACGCTGAGGCCAAAGAGCGGAAGCGCAAGGACGCTGGCCCAGATGAAGTTCCCTGTCGTGGCACTGGTTGGGTCATCCGCGCTGCGGCCGAGCAGCGAATAGGCGCCCCAGCCCATCCCGGCAATTGCCATGGCTGCTGCGGCCCAGAGCGGCGGCGCTTCCAGGCTTGGCGAGACCAGCCAGAGCAAGGCTGCGACGGCGATGACGAACCCGGTCCATTGCTGAACCGACAAGCGCTCGCCTTGGCTCAGGCCCCAGCCCAGCATGGTGATCTGAACCATAGCGAACAGAATGATCGCGCCCATTCCGGCGGGCAAGGCGATGTAAGCATAGGAGAAAAAGCCCGCATATATCAGCAGCGACAGCCCACCTTTGAATGAGCCTGAAACTCGTTTCGATTGCAGCGCGCAAATCGCCGCCAGCGTCACAGCGCCGCTGATCAGTCGAATGACGGCGAAACTGCCTGCACCAATCTCTGTCTCGACCAGGCCGAGCCGTCCGAGGACCGAGTTTGCCGCAAAGGCGATCATGGCCAGGCTGGTGATCAGGAAAAGACGCAAGGCAGATGACATGCTGTCGGTTACGGGATGAGGGAGGCGCTGGCCAGACTTATTCCGTGCCAGGGCCCGCCAGACCGGCAAAGGCCATGCCGATATCGCGATAATAGCCAACTCTTGCTTGCTGTTCAGGTGTCAATTGAATCAGTTTGTCCGCACCGCGAAGCAGGCTTGGCGATCGACCGTCATGCGCCACGTTCATCATATCCGCCCAGAGGCGCGCTGGCAGGCCGCCGCCCGTGACATTTGCCATGGGCGTATCATCATCATTGCCGGTCCAGATGCCGCCCAGCAGCTCAGCGCTATAGCCAACAAACCAGGCATCACGGAAGGATTGGCTGGTGCCCGTCTTACCAGCGACGGGCCAGCCATTGATCTTCGCAGCGCTGCCCGTGCCAGAGCGCACGACTTCCGACAGCATCGCCGTCATGGTTTCGGCAAGTTCGCGATCATAGACCTGTGCTGGATCATATTCAGCGCGTTCATAAACCACTTCGCCGCGGGTCGTTTCGATGGCTTGAATCAGATACGGGTCGACACGTCTTCCACCGGTCATGAACGGACCATAGGCGCGTGTCAGATCCCAGAGTGTGACTTCCTGGCTGCCCAGCGCGATGGACGGGAAAGGCTGTAAATCGGCGCTAATGCCGAACTTGCGCGACAATGCCACCACCGAGTCGACACCTGTTTCCTGCGCGAGCAGCGCGGCAATCGTGTTGAGACTGTCGCGCAGGGCCTCTGCGACCGTGACTGGTCCCATATAAGCCAGCGTGAAATTCTTGGGTGACCAGTCATCAATGGTTACGGGTTGGTCAATGCGGACATCATACGGGCTGATCCCGTCTTCCAGAGCGGCGGCATAGACAAATGGCTTGAACGCTGAGCCGGGCTGGCGCTTGGCTTGTGTGGCGCGGTTGAACTGGTTTTCCGTATAGTCGCGGCCGCCGAATAGCGCGAGCACATGGCCCTGGCGGTTCATCACAATCGCTGCGGTTTGTCCGGCATTGGACTCTTCGGACTCAGCCGCCATGCGCGTTTCCAGAGTTTCGGAAATCTTCGCTTGCAGTTCGGAATCAATTGTCAGCTTGATCACAAGATCATCTGGCAATTCCGGCATCAACTCATTGGCACGTTCTGTTGCGGCGTCGAGAATGAAGCCAAATTGCGGGTCTTGCTCGGGCTCTGGCGCGATCGCGACATCAGAGGCCAGGGCGATCTGGGCGCTTTCCGGTGTGATGAACCCGGCTTGTTGCATCTCTGCCAAGACATAGGCCTGACGCTGGCGTGCGCCCGCCATATTGTCATCGAGCGCCAGGCGCGACGGCGCTTTTGGCAGCGTTGCCAGCAGGCTTGCTTCGGCCAGGGTCAGGTCTTTCGGGTCTTTGCCAAAATAGAATCGTGAGGCCGCTCCGAGACCATAGAAGCCCGAGCCAAAATACACGCGGTTGAGATATAGCTCGAGGATTTCGCTTTTCGAAAGCTTCTCTTCCAATTGCCGCGCCAGGCGCACTTCCTGGACTTTCCGTTTCATCGTCTGCTCAGGCGACAGGACCAGGTTCTTGACCAATTGCTGTGTAATCGTCGAGGCACCTGAAACGGTTCTGCCCGAGATCACATTGGCCCAGGCCGCGCGAGCCATGGCCTGCGTATCGGCGCCGTCATGTTCATAAAATCGCTTGTCTTCCGCAGCGATGAAAGCGCGCGGAACGTGCGGGGGCAACTCATCCAGTGTTACAGCGCGGCCATAGCGCGGACCACGAATCGCAATCGTCTTGCCGGTCCGGTCGACATATTCGATGGCCGGCTCACGATTGGCGGCCCATAATTCTGCGGTTTCCGGTAATGCGGGCATACCGCGATACAGGCTTTGCCAGTAGAGCCACACCGCGAGCAGCCCGACAAGCGTCAGTACGAAGCTCGAAATCAAGCCCCATTTGAGGATGGGGCGACCGCGAAAGAGTCCCATAGATGCTCCCTGCGACGTCCGCGCAGCTGGTTTGCGAGCCCGTTTTTTGAGGCCCGGTTTTCCGTTTGAAGCTTTCACGACCGCTCACCTTTCGCGCAAGACTTCAGCCTCATCTAGTGAACAGAGATTGAGGCAGGGTGAAGGCGAAGAGCTTAAGCAAACCTTACCAGAAAGTAGGCTGTGCCTATTTCAGCACCGGGCAATCTGGCCCATTGGGTTTACGCGTTCCGGGCTTGCCATTTTCGGCAAGAATCCGCGCAAGGTTTAGTCGATCCTCGATTTCATCGGCTTTCATTGGCCGCATGAAACACGTAATCGGCTCGCCATTATCAGCGGCGATGGCAACTGCGATCCCGGTGACCCCGCCATACCAATCCCAGAGATATGCCGCTTGATGCGAATCTGCGAGTTTCAGCATTTGCATTTGCACTTCCGCCCGCTCGATAGGTGAAGCGCCGCGCCGCATGCGGGTGACATCCAGATCCACACGCTCGATTGAGCCATCTTCGAAGGCTTCGATGGCTTCATCCAGCCGGGGGTTCAGAACTTGGCAATTCGGGCACCAGTCCGCCGTGAAATTGATCACTTTCAGCACAGGTTCAGCGCTGGCGCTCGAAACTGAGACCAGGATCAATGCCAATAAGGCGAATAAATAGCGCATCATTCCGTCTCCTCGCATGATCGGACTAGCACAGTCACAAACAAAACAGAGATCACAGAGGCGTTATGAACTGCGTCCGAACACGCGCTTGAAAATGTAGTCGACGCGCTGGAAGTGATAGGCGTCATCAAACAGGCTATCGAGTTTTTCATTTGAGAGTTTGGCCGTCACGTCGGCGTCGGCTTTCAAATGATCCAGAAAATCACCTTCGCCGGCCCAGGTCTTCATCGCATTACGCTGAACCATGCGGTAGCCATCTTCGCGGCTGTTTCCAGCCTCGACCAGCGCCAGTAGAACTCGCTGCGAATTATGCAGCCCGCCCATTTTGTCCATCACCGCTTGCATATTCTCCGGATAGACGAGCAGGTTTTCGATCACACCCGCCAGGCGATGCAACGCAAAATCCAGATGTATCGTGGAATCCGGGCCAATGCCGCGTTCCACAGAGGAGTGCGAGATATCCCGCTCATGCCAGAGCGCGACATTTTCCATGGCCGGGACAACGGCCATACGCACCAGACGAGCCAGCCCAGTCAGGTTTTCTGTCAGCACCGGGTTACGCTTATGCGGCATCGCCGATGAGCCTTTCTGGCCTTTCGAGAAAAACTCTTCTGCTTCGTACAGCTCCGTGCGCTGCAAGTGCCGGATCTCGACGGCCAGACGTTCAATAGATGAGGCAATCACGCCGAGCGTGGCAAAATAGGCGGCATGGCGGTCACGTGGGATGACTTGCGTCGAGACCGGTTCCGGCGTCAGACCAAGTTTTTCAGAGACATATTCCTCGATCCGCGGGTCGATATTCGCAAACGTGCCGACCGCACCGGAAATGGCGCATGTCGCAACTTCCTCGCGGGCGGTTGCGAGGCGGCGCTTGGCGCGCTGGAACTCGGCATGGAAGGTCGCCAGCTTGACACCAAACGTTGTCGGCTCTGCGTGGATGCCGTGGCTGCGGCCAATGGTTGGCGTCATTTTGTGTTCGAAGGCGCGCTTTTCGAGGGCGGCCAGGACGCGGTCCAGGCCTTCCATCATCAGGTCTGTGGCGCGCACCAATTGGACGTTCAGACAGGTGTCGAGCACATCTGAACTGGTCATGCCTTTATGCAGGAAGCGGGCGGGTTCGCCGACATGTTCTGCGACATTGGTCAGGAAGGCGATGACGTCATGTTTGACCTCGGCTTCGATCTCATCAATGCGGGCGACTTCGAAAGACGCCTTTTCGCGAACCACTGCGCTGGTGCCGGCCGGGATCTGGCCGAGCTCTTCCATCGCTTCAGCGGCGAGAGTCTCGATTTCCAGCCAGATGCCATATTTGCTGGTGGGCTCCCAGATGGCGGTCATGGCGGGGCGGGCATAGCGTGGGATCATGTCAGGGGTCCAAGCGGCATAGATTGAATGAGTCGTGGCGGGCTATAGCCTTAGCGCGCACGAGTCGCAATTGGCCGGGCCATATGCCGCTTATGTGCGTTCCAGCACGCGGGGCAGTTTGAACACCACGCTTTCAGTAGCTGTGGTGACTTCCTCGACTGTGATTTCGAAGCGTGCGCGGCAGGCGGCGATCAATCCCTGAACCAGATCTTCGGGTGCGCTGGCGCCAGCCGTCAGGCCAAGTGTTTGGACATTTTCGAACCATGACCAGTCGACATTTTCCGCGCTGGCCACCAGCTTCGCGTCATCAGATCCGGCGCGAATCGCCACTTCGACCAGACGTTTCGAGTTGGACGAGGTTTCAGCACCGATCACGAGAAAGAGCTCAGAGCGCTCCGCCATGACTTTGACGGCCTCCTGGCGATTGGTGGTGGCGTAGCAAATGTCTTCCTTATGCGGCGCGCTGATGCCTGGAAACTTGGCTTGCAATGCCGCGACGATTTCTGCCGTGTCGTCAACGCTGAGCGTGGTTTGCGTGACAAAAGCCAGGTTTGACGGATCTTTGGGTTCGAACGAGTCCACATCGTCAACAGTTTCGATCAGCGTCATGGCCTGATCCGGCAATTGCCCCATCGTTCCGATGACTTCGGGGTGTCCGGCATGGCCAATCAAAACAATTTCGCGCCCGGATTTATGATGCCGCTCGGCTTCAACATGGACCTTAGAGACCAGCGGGCAGGTGGCATCGACAAAGACCATCTCGCGCGCGGCTGCCGCTGCCGGAACGGCTTTGGGCACACCATGGGCCGAGAACACGACTGGCCGGTCACCAGGGCATTCATCCAGCTCTTCAACAAAGACCGCACCCAACTGTTCGAGCCGAGACACAACATGTTGATTGTGAACGATTTCATGGCGGACATAGACGGGCGCGCCCCACTTTGTCAGAGCTTCCTCGACGATCTGGATGGCCCGATCGACACCGGCGCAAAATCCGCGCGGCGCGGCGAGTAGAATAGTCAGCGGCTTCATGACCTTACAGTGTCCTCATGATTGCGACGCATATAGGGCGTTGCGTGCCCTGCCATGGCCCGGTAACACTCTCGGAAATAAATGGATAGCCTTGCGTGCAAGGCCAAGAGTGACAAGGCAGCACATATGCGAATTCTCGCCCTTTCGACAATTTTGTTGGCGCTCGGCGCGTGTCAGTCAAATTCTAACATTGGCAGTGCCTTCGACACGCGACAAAATTCCGGCACCTGTCCGCCCGCAGGGTCGATCTATAACGCGTCTCGCATTGTTGTGTTCGACGGCGAAAAGCAGCTTTTCCCAAATGTCGAATATACTGGCGAGATCGTCGATGTGCGGCTGTATTGCCGCTATGCTGGTACCAATCCGGTGCGCGCCGAAGTCGAGATCGATTTTGCCTTCGGCAAGGGTCCGGCGAGCGATTCCAATCGCCGCGACTATAGCTATTGGGTTGCAGTGACCCGGCGCAGCGGGAAAGTCCTGAACAAGGAGTATTTCACCGTTCAGGCAGATTTCTCGGATGGTCCGGTAGCTGGCAAAACCGAAGTAATTCAGGAAATCATTATCCCACGCGCAGACGAATCAGTCTCGGCCGCCAACTTTGAAGTTCTGATCGGGTTCGACCTGTCTGAAGCGCAGCTCGAGTACAATAAACAGGGACGACGCTTCCGCTTGAATGCGGGACAATAGTTCAGGGATTGGGGTTCGACATGACAGATCTCGCGACGCAATTGGCGGGCGCGTGCAGCGCTGCCTTTGAAGCCGAAGGGCTTGAAGCCCGCTGGGGCGCGGTCAAGCAATCCGACCGGCCAGAACTCGCGGACTTTCAGTGCAATGGCTGTATGGGTGCGGCGAAACAAGCTGGCATGAACCCGCGCGAACTTGCGGCTAAGATCGCGCCGCGGCTGGCCGATCATGACGCCATCGACCGCGTCGACATTGCGGGTCCGGGATTTCTCAACATCACGATCAACAATACGGCTCTGGCGAAGCAGGCAGCGTTTATCGCGCAGGACCCGAAAGCGGGCGGCGGAGCTGCCCCGGATCCTGAAAAAGTCGTCATCGACTTTGGCGGCCCGAATGTCGCCAAGCCGATGCATGTTGGCCATATTCGTTCTGCCGTGATCGGCGATACGATGGTCCGCCTGATGCGCTTCCTCGGCGATGAGGTCATTGGCGATGTCCACCTCGGCGATTGGGGGCTGCAAATGGGCCTGTTGATCATCGCTGTGTCAGATGAGCAGCCGGACCTCGCCTATTTTGACGCCGATCAGACGGGGCCATTCCCATCCGAGCCGCCGGTCACGATGGACGATCTATCGCGGCTTTATCCGATGGCATCCACGCGCTCGAAAGACGATGAAGCCTATGCCAAAAGGGCGCAACAGGCGGTCGCCGAAATGCAGGCCGGTCGCGCGGGTTACCGGGCCTTGTTGCGACACTTCATTGATGTCTCAGTGGCGGCGCTGAAAGTCGATTATGGCTTCCTCGATGTGTCTTTCGATTTGTGGAAAGGCGAGAGTGACGTCGATCCGTTGATTGCGCCTATGATTGATGAGCTGAAATCGAATGGACTGGCCATCGAGGATGACGGTGCATGGATTATCGATATTGCCCGCGAGAATGAGAATATCGAAGCGGTCGGCAAGGATGGCCAAACGCGGCTGAAAAATCCGATGCCGCCTTTCATGCTGGTCAATTCGCGCGGCGCAACAGGCTATCACGCGACGGATCTGGCCACGATCAAGGACCGGATTGAGACTATCGGGCCGGACCGTATTCTATATGTCGTCGATCAGCGCCAGGCTTTGCATTTTGAGCAAGTCTACCGCGCCGCTGACAAGGCAGGTTATATTGCCCAGGACCGCCTGGAGCATCTCGGCTTTGGAACCGTGAATGGCAAAGACGGAAAGCCATTCAAGACGCGCGAGGGCGGAACGCTGCGGCTGTCAGATTTGAATGCCATGGCGCTCGAGGAAGCGACAAAGCGCATCGGTGAGACGGGGCTGTCCGGCGATATTGGCGACGTTGAGAAAGCTGAAATTGGCGAACTGGTCGCCCGCGCATCGTTGCGATTTGCAGACCTGCAAAACCAGCGCACAACGAATTACGTGTTCGATCTGGAGCGGTTTACCAGTTTTGAAGGCAAAACCGGGCCTTATCTTCTCTATGCCGCGGTGCGGATCAAAGCGATTTTGCGCCGCGCCACAGAGCAGGGCTATTCTGCAGGCGACGTCGAAATCGCTGCCGCTGAGGAGCGTAAACTTGTTCTGGCGCTTGATGGCTTCGCACTGGCGCTGCGATTGGCCCGCGAAAAGCGTATGCCGCATTATGTCTGCGAGCATGTCTATGGCCTGGCGCAGGCGTTCAGCGCCTTCTATGCCGCGTGCCCAATCCTGAAAGACGATGTCAGCAGCGATGTCCGTGCGTCGCGCCTGGCTTTGTGTGAGACCGTCCTTCATCAACTTGAAGCCGGTCTCAACATTATCGGGATTACCGCGCCTGACCGCATGTAGGGCGCCAAAAGTAAACAGAATCGACAGTTTTGTTTACGCCGCCCTAACGGTATTTAACTTCTGAGCGCCGATCGTGAACAAAAACTGGCGTTCTGGTAACCTTCGGTCAATGCGCTCAGCTTAGGCTTGTCTTCCTAGACCTGTAGGAAGGACCCAACCCGATGCTGAAGAACATGATCAAAACCTGCGCAGATGCGACTGGCCTGAGCCAAGTCAAAACGCGCGAAGCATTGGGGATCGTCCTGAATACAGCGGAACGCCAGGGCTCGCCTTTGGCTGAAGCTATTTTCCGCAAAATGCCGGGCGCGCGTACATTGTCTGCGACAACAGGTGCAGCCCAGGGCGCGGCGACCAGCGTGATTGCTCGCCTGATTGAACAGACTCCGGGCGGCCGCCGTCATGTTGGCGAAGGGATGTTTTCCAGCCTGCACCAAGCCGGGCTCGGACATAAACAGATCTCGCAAATGTTGCCGGCAATCAGCGGCTATATGCAAACCACTTACGGGATGGAGTCTTTCGGTCACCTCGGCGATCTCGTCGTTGCCGACATGCTGACTGGAACAGGGCGCACTGCGGCTGCTGCCTAAGGTCAAGCAAAAACAGGTCACAATAGAAGGCTCACAGCGTTTTCGCGCCGTGAGCCTTTTCTTTTCGGCGCGGCGCGATTAGGGGAAGGGCCATGTCCACACGATCAGATCTAACCGTCCCGCTGAGCGCGCTCGAATTTCAACAAGACGGCGCTGCCATAGCGATTGCAGAAAACTGGAATACGACTCAAATCGGCGTGCTTTTGCAAACTGTGATCGAACAACATGCGACGGATCAGCTGAAGAATCAGTCCCTGCATTTTGTCTCAATCACTTACGATGTGTCCGCTGACGCCGCTTTGGGGGATCAGGTCAGTTTTCAAAGCCGCATTGACCGCCGGACGCGGACATTGATCTTTGCCAGCGGTCTTGCCAGCCAAGGCGACCGACATTTGCTAAAAGCGACAGTTGTGTTTCGGCTCGACTAAACGCGCCTGCCTACATGGGTGAGGTGCGCAGCGGCAGTAGATCCGGGAATTCTGCGTCGCGCTTTTCGGCTTTCGCCTTGAACGCTTCCTGCATGTGCGATGGTGGCAGCATACCGGAATTCCATACGCCGATATAATCCAGCGTATCCGCCGTGGAGTGGTCGCGGCCATAATTGATCAGCACTTTACAACCGGTCACGGCAACAGGGTTCTTGGAGGCGATTTCCTTGGCCACACCGAGGACATGCTCGAGCATTTCCTCTTGCGTTTCGAACACTTCATTGACGAGGCCGATCTCTTTCGCCTTGGAAGCTGGTAGACGCTCGCCCGTATAGGCCATTTGCTTGACCCAGCCTTCTGGGATGTAGCGTTGCAGACGCGGGAAGGTGCCGACATCAGCGGTCATCGCGATATTGGTTTCCTGGATGCAGAAAAAAGCGTCTTTGGTGCACCAGCGAATGTCGCCAGCGGAGATCATATCGATTGCACCGCCAATCACGCCGCCCTGACAAGCAATCAGTACGGGGATACGGGCGTCTTCGAGCGCATTAAATGACGACTGAATTTGCTTGATATTGGAGCGAAACGCCTCAGCTGCGACGTGGCGATCGACTTTGCCGTGGGTCACTGCGCCGTCCTGGCTGAACACTGACAAATCCATTCCGGCGGAGAAGTGCTTGCCTTCAGAAGAGATGACAATCACGCGGGCGGCGGCGGTTGCATCGATCTCGTTCACGATGGCTGGCAGCTCGTTCCAGAACGCTTTGTTCATCGCATTCATCGATTGCGGTCGGCTCAATACGATATGCGCGACTTTGCCCTCTACGGACACCGTGAAGCATTCATGTGTTTTCTTCAGCATCTCATTGTCTCCAATTCCCTCGATAAACTAGCGCAAGCAGGCTACAATCTCCAGTGTGACCCGGCGATAAGCATGCAAATGTTTGATTTTATGGGTGAATCCGGTTTTGATCTGGCGGAATGCAAAGGGAGTGATGGATGCGGTATACGATTATTGGGGCACTCGCTTTGTGCGTTTTCCCGGCCGGGTGCGAAACCGGATCGAACGGCGACTTTGGTCAGGTTCTGGGCGAAGTGTTAGGCGGCATAGAATCCGGACAAACGACAAGCGGCGAACTGTCACTGGCTGAGATTGATGCCGGGCTGAGACAAGCTCTGGAAATTGGCGCTGACCGCGTTGCATCGCAAATCGGTGTGACCGATGGCTATTGGAAAGATCCGCAAATCCAGATCCCGCTGCCAGGGCGCTTGGGACAAGTTCAGAACGAACTCGGAAAACTCGGCCTGGCCGGACCACTTGATGATTTACAATTGCGGATGAACCGCGCAGCTGAAGATGCTGTCCCGGCGGGCAAACGAATTGTCATTGATGCTGTGCAGTCGATCACAATCGAAGATGCGCTCGGTATTCTGCGCGGCGGCGACTCAGCGGCAACAGACTTTTTGCGCGGACGAACCGAAGCTGGCTTGCGCCAGACCTTCACGCCATTTGTTGAAAATGCCCTTGAATCGTCAGGCGCCTACCGCGCGCTCGACAGTGTAACGTCGAGTCAGCCATTGCTGGCAGTTGCAGCAACTGATTATAAATCCGACCTGACCACATTTGCGGTCCAATATGGCCTTGATGGGCTGTTTACATATCTCGCAGTCGAAGAGCAGAAAATTCGTGATAATCCTGTCGCAAGAACGACAGAATTGCTGCGTAGAGTGTTTGGGTAGAGTTTAGGAAGAGAATGCGTCGTTTCACATTTGAAACCCCAGAAGGCGACTTGGCCGCCTTAGAGTTTGGGGATCCGGCCAAGAAGCTTGCGGCTGTTTGGCTTCACGCAACGGGCTTTAATGCAATGACGTATCAGTCAATCCTGGCGCCGCTTGGATTGCGGACCAAGATTCATGCGGTCGATTTGCGCGGACACGGGCGGTCAACACTCACCGCGCGGCCTCAGAAACTGAAATCGTGGAAACGCTATCGAGATGATATTGTGGCGTTTCTCGATCGCGAAGCGCCGGTCAATCCGGTTGTGCTTGGCGGACACTCAATGGGCGCAACTGTCGCGCTGATGGTCGCCGGGGCGCGGCCGGAAAAAGTTGCCGGCCTGGTCCTTGTCGACCCTGTGATTCTGCCGGCGCGATACTATCTGGCCATGCATCTGTCGCCGTTTCGGCGCGGTGGTCATCACATGGCCAAGCAGGCGCGTCGTCGCCGCAATCAGTTCGATTCCAGAGAGCATATTCAATTCAAATATCAGGGTCGCGGCGCGTTCGAGACCTGGCGTAAGCCGTTTCTGGAAGACTATATCCTCGATGCCTTTGATCGCACTGACGGCAATGATCCGGACAGCGACAAGCAGACTTGGCAATTGCTCTGCGATCCGAAATGGGAAGCTGCAACTTTCCTGGCTCAGCGCAATCGGCCTTGGGGCGCGTTGGCGAAAGTCAAAAAACACCGGATTCCGATCACGGTCTTAAGACCGGACCGGGACTCTGTCCTGACCGACGAAGTCGCAATCCGGTTGACAAAAAAGTGTCCGCACCTGGTGCTCAAAGAGCGTGTGAACACAACCCATTTCCTGCCAATGGAAGCGCCATATGACGTGCGCGATCAGCTCTCAACTTATATCTCAAGCCTGATCGAGGGATTGTCCGAGGACGAAATCGGGTCCGTTAAGCGCAGTCTGCGCAGCTAAGCGGTGCGGGTTGCTGTGCCTGCAGGGCGCTTCAGTGGCGGCTCGATCGCGGGTGGCAATGGCGCCCTCTGTCGCGCCATCAATTCCTGACATTTCTCTGCCGTCAGGGGTCGCGAGAAATAGAAGCCCTGAACATTTCGGCAGCCGAGATTCCTGATCGTGTCGAGCTGCCAGTCGCGTTCGACGCCTTCAATCATCAGGTCCATGCCCAGGCTTTGCGCCAGACCGACGATCGATTTAATGATTTTCAGGTTTGACTCGCGGTGACAGGCCTGGACGAAAGATTTGTCGACTTTCAGCATATTAATGGGCAGGCTGGAGAGATAGCTCAGGGATGAATAGCCGGTGCCGAAATCATCCAAGGCAATGGAGATTCCCAATCGGCGCAATTTATCGCATGTCGCCTGAGCATCGGCTTTGTTCTCGATAATTTCAGTTTCGGTAATCTCGATCTGTACTTGATTATATATCAGGCCTGAGCCGCTGATCACGTGCTGAACAAATTCGACAAAATCTCGGCTTAGCAGGGTTTTGCCTGAGACATTGATGGCGATTTTCTGATCGCTTGTCAGCCATGCCTCGACCACCGAAACAGTTTTCTGAAAGATCGCACGGTCGAGCCCGTTGATCAGACCGCCCTCATTGGCGATAGCAATGAACTCGCCAGGCGAGATGGCGCCAAACTCATCCGTGTTCCAGCGCGCCAGGGCTTCGAAACCGACGACTGAATTGTGCTTGATGTCAAATTGCGGCTGGAAGGCAATGTCGATCGAGCCGGTCTGAATGTCTGATTTTAGAAGTTCCGATAGTCTGGTTTCGCGGCGTTTGCGCGCGCCGAGCGTGTCGCAATATTCCGCCCAATGAGAGCCGGGGTTTTTCTTTGCCTCGACCAAAGCCGTATTGGCCTCAAAAAAGATCTGTTTGAGGTCCGGGTCGGGCGTGTCACAGCTCGCAACCCCCACGGAGACCTTGATCGGCAAGTATCCGGCAGTGGTTGAGAATGTCGCCTGAAAGCCGGCGCAGATTTCCTGTGCCGTGCGTTCAGCGTCGCTGCGGTCGCCTTGCGCGATGATCGCAAATTCATCTCCGCCGACCCGATACATTTTCGCGGTATCCGGCGTCGCTGCTTTCATCCGCACGGCAAGTTCGACCAGCACTTCATCGCCAATATCATGACCATAGCGCTCATTGACGGACTTGAATTTGTCGAGATCGATCATCGCAATGTAAGGCGCTGATCCTGCCGGTTGGGTCTGCGCAAGCGCATCATTGAAGGCGCGCCGATTGAACGACCCGGTGAGCGTGTCATTGAATGCAAGTGAGATGATTTCGTCTCGTTGGCGCGTCAGTTTTCTGGTCGCACGTGACACGGTGTAGGAATAGGCTGTGGTCGAGAGACCACCGCCGAGTGCTGCCAACGCGCAAGCATATAGGTTCATCGTCAGATCGGTCGCACCGCCGCTGTTAAACGCTCCCCACTGAGCCAGTAAAACAAAGTAGACAAACAAACCGAGTGTGTATTTCAAGCACTGCGTCCAGTTTGCGATGAGCCCGAAATAGACTGGTGTGACAGCCAGGAATATCAGTGGCACCAAAGTCGGTTGATTGACGAACCATGCGCCGGCCCCGAGGCCAATCAAAGCGCTGACGACGAAAACCAAGCTCGCCTGGTCAACTTTTTTGGTCGCGCGCAAATGACGGATTGAGCCGAACATGCCGAGAATTCCGACCATCAATCCCAGGCTGGCCGGTGAGGTCAGTGTGAGATCTTGTGATGCGAAAATCAAAATCCCGCCAGACGGGATCGAGACCAATGTCCAGATGATCAACGCGCGCGAACGTGCACGGGTTGCTGAACTCGTTTCGGATGGCAGCTGTGCGATGCGATCGACGAGACGATAAACGGACCTGATAAAGCCTGACATGAGGTGGTCTTAGCCGAATATACTAAATTCACGGCCAAGTTGCGCTGGCAAGTTTAGATGAAATTCAATCTAACGTTGAAATACCGAGGGCGCCGGATGCGTATTGCCAGTTACAGTTTCAATCCTTTTGGCGCGAGTTTCTCTAATTCGGCAATCTGTTCTGGCGGCGTTGGGATGACTTTGCGTGTTTCGAGGTCGAATGTCACAGCGACGGCTTCGCTGGTCATATAGGCTTCGCCTGTGTCCGGGTTCATCACCCAATGTGCGAGAGTGTGCGTTTTCTCTGCGACATCTGCGAGGCTGGTATGGATCACGAACCGGTCGCCGGTGCGCGGCCATTTGCGATAGATCAGGCGGTATTCCAATACAGCACCGCCCATTCTCGCACCAGCTTTTGAAGCGGCAACCTTCGCGCGCCAGTCATTGAGCAGCGTCGGAACAGAGTCGGAAATACGACCCATGAACCAGGGGGCCCAGAAGCGGCCAAAGACATCGCACTCGCGTGGCAGTACAAGGCCGCGGCCAATTTCGGGGGCGCCAACACTTTCGACATGCGCCATCGTCGTCGCGCTCGCGGGCAGGGGCGTGGCATCCGGATCCAGTCCGCGCGGCTTGGTGTCATCCGGCGCGGTCTGTGTCAGCGCCTCCAGTTGAGCCCGTGTCTTGGTGCTCCATGGAAACGGCTTGCCGGTGCTGGTGGCGACATGCAGCACCCGGGTGCGAAACGCTGCGGCGGGGCGGCCATCACTATGGCGCATGTCCTGATAGATCAGCGCGCTGGTCTCGTCCCATTCCAACACGCAGCCTGTCATCGTTAGCGGCTGACCAGGATGGGCTTCACGAATATAGCGGATATGGTGCTCAGCCGGGATCAGCGTCGACAAGGCATTGGCGTGAAACGCGTGCGGCATGTCGATCGCGCCGGCCAAAGTCCCGAGCCCTTCCATCGCTTTTTCAACATAGACGCGGACATTCATATGTCCCATCTCGTCGCAATCCCAGGTATTTGGGATGCCCCGCCATAAAGGGATCATGCGGCACACTTCCGGCACGTGCCGCGCGCTTCGATAACCGCACTTCTGATCGTGAAGCCAGCCGCTTGTGTTTCATCGGCCATCGCCTTGCTGGTCTTGGTGGCATGCAGCTCCTCGGCGGCGCCACACGAATCGCAAATAATGAAAACAGCTGAGTGCGCGTGTTTGGTATGGCCGCAAGCCACGTAGGCGTTAAGGCTTTCAATCTTATGCGCGAGCCCCATTTCCTGCAGGAAGTCCAGAGCACGATAGACGGTTGGCGGTTTCGCAGCACCTTCGCCATCAAGATTTGCCAGCAAGTCATAGGCCTTTGCCGGTTCTTCGCTTTCCAGCAGCAAGTGTAAGACCTTGCGGCGGATCTTGGTTAGCTTCTGACCTTTGCCTTCAACCAATTGCTCAGCCTCGGCCAAAAAGGCTTCGGCTTCTTGCGGGCTGCAAGGCGTGTTGGCGTGGGCATGTGCGTGTGAATGAGCCATGGGCGACAATCTGGGTGATCCGAGGACAAAAGGGAAGGGGGGAAGTTACAAACACGCGCGGCTTCTTGCGTTTCTGACAGAGCGTCCCGGCGGCGTCACTCAGGAAGAATACGGATTTGAGCGGACCTGTCGCGCGGCACGTTTCCGCGCGTCAGACTGGTGCATTTTTATATATAGATCAGGCCTCTACGTGACGATCATGATTTGTAGAAAAAAGGCTCAGTCATGAAATCACTATTCTGTTCTGTCTTGATGGCCACGTCAGCGCTGATCGGCACCGCGGCTTATGCTGAGGACAATCCATGGATGGTTCGCGGGCGGGTGCTCGGCGTCCTGCCAGACGCAGGCGCGGATCTTTCCGTGGCCGGGACCGCATTGGTCGGGGATGTTGATATTGGTGACCAATATGTCCCCGAACTCGATATAACTTACTTCTTCAATGAAAATATTGCGGTGGAACTGATTCTTGCTGTCACCCCGCATGATGTTGACGCGGTCGGTGTGACGGTGCCCGGGGCCCTAACAGATGCCGATATTGACCTTGGCGATGTCTGGCTTCTGCCGCCAACGCTGACGCTGCAATACCACTTCGATACGGGCACGCAGTGGAAGCCGTATGTCGGAGCAGGCATCAACGCGACCATGTTCTTCGACGAGGATGCAGGCTCGGTCGCTGACGGGATAGACTACGACTCGAGCATTGGCGGCGCGCTGCAAATCGGCGTCGACTATGATCTCGATGGCGAACCAGGTGGGTGGCTATTGAATGCAGATGTCAAGAAAGTCTGGATCAATACCGACGTAACTGTCGATTTCACAACGGCTTTGGGAGCGACTGTCGACGCGGAGGTCGACATTAATCCCACAGTGGTTGGCATTGGTTTCGGCTATAAATTCTAGCCAAAATCGCCTCCTTACAATGCCAACTCAGATTGCCCCGAACCGGTTGCGGTTCGGGGTTTTTTGGGTCTCGTGCGGCCCTTGAGGCAACGCGATCAAATTAAGTACTAATATAAAATTTTGCCAAAACAAGTAAAGATGATATACAGTTAATATAGAATGATTCTTTTGTGTGATGTCTGGAGCTTTTAATATGAGAATTGCGCTATGTTCTTTGCTTATTTGTGTTTGGCCATTGGCGGCGACGGCAAGTCCTGAATCCTATTGTGCGGGGCCGGGATGTGAGGCTGCGTCGGCGAATGCCGAGACAATCTCAACTGACGCTGAGCTGGGGAACATGCCTCCCCACCACATAATATACAGCCTCTATTTGGTTTTGATGATGACTGATCTTGCCCAAAAATATCCAGATCAAACGGTTTCGTCGAGCTTCTCTTCAAGCGGCGCCCCCATGACGCTAGAGCTTCACGACGTGGTCAACCTAATATTGTTTCTGGATCCGTTTACGCTGAACCAGGGCCTTGAGCCGAGAGATTTCGTTCCAACGGGCACAATGCTCCCTGAGAGCGGCGCGCAAACCGGCAATGATCCAGGCGTGTCGCAGAGCGAGTTTTCATTCGATTTCATGACCCCAGGTGATTATAAAGGCCATTTGGACATGATGCTGGACGACCTCATCGTTCAATATCCGGATCGGACTATTCCTGCTGACGCATTGGCCATGAGTGAGACCATTTCGATACCGATGTCGACTGTCGCCAATCTTCTGATTTTCCTCGATCCGCATCTTGAAAATCTGGGCTGGTCGACGAGCGTATTTGAACCCGACGTTTAAGATCCCTGTGCCTTACCACCGAGAAGTCGCGGTAGCTTGGAAGCCCGTAAGCACAAGATATCTCAAGCGCCGTCGCGCTGGGCTCTCAACCGAGCAATCAGGGTCGGGACGTCATACTCATCATCGCCGTCATATCGCGGTGCGTTTCGGGCATAGGCGTCTTCGATCTCGGTGTGGATCGGTTTGATCCGTTCAATATTGTAAGCATGTGTGACAACATAGAATTCACCGGCCTGGATTTGCGCCACGACCTTTTCGGCAAACGTGTCCGCATCCATGGCAAATTGTTCTGAGCCCGCGGTCATATCAGAGGCGACAAAGCCGGGTACAATCATGCCAACTTTGATAAAGTCGGGAAACTCATCGCGCATCGCTTCGGTCAGACCGCGCACGGCATGTTTGGAAGCGATATAAGGCGCGCTCTTTTTGACTGCATTGAAGAAGGCATTTTCCGAGGCGACATTGTAAATGGCCGCGGGCGCGCCTTGCGCGATCATCCTTCGCCCGAACGATGCAGAGCCATGCCAGACCCCAAAAAAGTTGACGTCAAACAAGCGATGCAAGGCCGCCAGATCGACATCTTGGACGGCTGCCCGACCAATCGAGATCCCAGCATTATTGATCAGCACATGTGCGCCGCCATAAGTGGCCCAGGCAAAGTCAGCAAAGGCTTCCATACTGTCCGGGTCAGTGACATCCATCACCATTACCGACGCTTCTATGCCGAGTGCTTTCAGACTTGCCAGGGCTTCATCCAACCGGTCCTGGCGAGGTTCGCCAATCACGACATTCGCGCCGAGACTGCCAAACCGTTTGGCCAGGCCGAAGCCGATGCCGGTTGCGCCGCCCGTAATCGCGACTGTTTTATCTTTGAAATTGTCCATGCTCATCGTCTCCATAAGCAGACCTTATACAGCAAGCTGGCGGGCGGCGAGGTCGCGCATAATTTCCTCTGAGCCGCCGCCAATCGCCATCACCCGCACTTCGCGGTAAATGCGTTCGACACGGTGTCCACGGATGAACCCGGCGCCGCCGAGAATCTGCATCGCTTCGCGGGCGCAGAATTCCAGCGTCTCTGTAGCCTGGACTTTCAGCATAGCCAGCTCGGCGACGGGCGTATTGCCGTTCTGCACGTGCCAAGCATATGTATCCAGCATGGTCGTCGTCGCCCAGACACGTTGTGCCATGCTGGCAATCTTGTGCCGGATGACCTGATGGTCGGCGAGACGTTTGCCGAATGTTTTGCGCTCTTGTGCCCAAGCCGCTGCCTCTTCGACACAGACCCGCGCCGACGCGGCAGCGCCCGCCGCCATGCCGAGGCGTTCGCCATTGAAGTTGGCGACGATGCCATAAAAGCCCTTATTTTCGGCCCCGATCAGATTCTCTGCCGGGACGAAGACATCGTCGAAATGGATCGTTGCTGTATCGGACGCCCACCAGCCTTGTTTCGGCAGTTCGGTGCGGCTGACGCCTTCGCTTTCAAGGTCGATGAGCATCAGTGAAATCCCGCCCATGCCATCGCCGCCGGTCCGTACAGCCGTGGTTAGCCATTTCGACGTCATGCCGCCTGTAATGTAGGTCTTCGAGCCATTGATGCGCCAACCATTGCCATCGCGCACGGCTTTGGTTTTGAGTTGCGCGACATCCGACCCTGCGGATGGTTCTGTGATGCCGAGACTGATTTGTTTGTCGCCAGACAGCACCGCGCGGCCAATCTCCTGCTTCATCTCCTCCGTGCCGAGCGCCATGATGGGCGGCAGGCCGATGCCGTGAATCATCAATGCAGACGACACGCCGCCAGCGCCAATTCGCGCCAATTCCTCAGACGTCACGATGCCATGGAAGCGGTCAAATTCAGTGCCCTCACCGCCATATTCGGTTGGGTAGCCGATGCCGAGAATGCCAGCTGCCTTGGCCTTTTTGTACAGCTCGCGCGGGATCCGGCCTGCGTCTTCCCAGTCTTCGACATAAGGCATGATTTCGCGGTCAACAAAGCCGCGGACGCTGCGGCGCCATTCGGTATGGGTGTCATCCATATGCGGACAGGGCGGGCGGAGGTCATCAAAAGTCAGGGTCATAAGCCGGATCGTGGCCGTGCGCGCGCAGAGGTCAAGCCGTCACGTGGCGGCAGAGTGGGGCTGGCGATCTTCGCGGAATACGCCATATGTGACAGATGCAAGTCTATGATGATCCGAACACGTTACCGGAAAAGCCGCCAATCTTCCGCAAGGGATTTCCAGTCGTGGTGTTGCTCCTGACCGGAGCGATTGTCGCGGTGACGCTGATCCAGTTCAATGTCTCAATGAATTTGCAGGACTGGATGTTCTCCGTCGCGGCGATTGCCGGCGGGCCGAGCTTTGACAATGTCTACCGTCCCTGGGGCGATTTTGCGCCTTATGTCCTGCACACGTTCCTGCATGGCGGATCGTTTCACTTGATGATGAATATGGCCATGTTGGTTGCCCTGGGACCGATCATTGCAAAGGAATTGGGGAATTCACCGAAGGGCGCTGGGCTATTTCTGGGCTTTTTTGCCGTCTGCGCGATTGGCGGCGGGCTCGCGCAAATGCTCTGGTATGCGATCGAGGCCAAAGATGGCATCGCGATTGGCGCTTCGTCCGCGATTTCCGGATTGCTGCCAGCGGTTGGATTTATCCGCAATGGCTTCCAAGGGGCCTGGTCAATCAGTGTGCCTTGGATCCTGATCAATGTCGTCCTGGCATTTCTCGGCGGAGATGTCGGGATTATGCAAATCGCCTGGGCAGCCCATCTCGGCGGACTGGCGGCTGGGTTTAGCTATCCGCTTTTCGCGATGATATCCGATCCGAGGTCTGCTTGACGGCGTCACCCTCGACGGGCATTGCCCGTCTGAGGGCCTAACACCTTATTTTGAACATCGGAGATGGGCACCCAGACCGCTGACGCGGTCGGGCGTGACGCAGTCCAAATCGCTACTCGAGCAAATCGAAATACAGATCCCGCCAGTCCGGATTCATTTTTTCAATCAAGTTTATCTTGTTCCGACGGCGATAACTTTGTCCCAACTTGCCATGCTGTTATCTCCAACAGCTTCGTCAGGTCCCCTCAATATTTCAGCACCGGCGCGCTCAACCCTCTGGTCCCTGTCTTTCGCAACGCCTCACGCTTGAAGCGATAAAGCTCTGCTGGTCGTCCGCCTGTTCCGCTCTCCATTTCGCCTGTCCCTTCCACCAATCCGGTTCGATCAAGTGCGCGGCGGAAATTCTGCTTGTGCAAGACTTGTCCGAGGATCGCTTCCACGGTGCTCTGTAAGGAAGTTAGCGTGAAGCGCGCAGGCATCAGTTCAAACGCCACGGGGCGGTAGCGAATTTTCGCGCGCAAGCGGCTGATCGCGGTGGCGAGGATGCGGCGGTGGTCGGAGGCCATGGGTTCGCCAAGCCGAACGTCTGGGACCGGCAAGCCGCGATCGCGGGCGCATTCGGCTACCAGGCCCGCTTCATACAATAGCTCATATCGTTCCAGCACGGCTTCATCCGGCCAGTCATTGCCGGATAATCCAAAGGCGGTTTCGGCGCGCGACAAGCGGTCTGGATTGCCTGCGGCCCAGGTCATCAGTTTCGGGCCAATCAGGTCGTCGATAATTGCCGGCCGCCCCGGGCGTCGATCTTCCCAGGGGAAGTGGCGGTACCATCCGCGCCACCGCGCGTCGAAGGCATCAGGCAGACGCTGCGTCTCTGGTGTCAAAGCGAGATAGCCGACACTGACCACGCGAGACTCGGTCGGGACATCCAGCAAAGTCGCTTCCGGACTTTCACGGTCGCGGTCGCCAAAGGTGTAGAGCTGCTCGACATAGCCGAGTTGGAAGCCGGTTTGCTCTTTCACCCAGCCGCGCAGGGCGAGCTCAAAAGTGCGATGCTGTTCCGGATCAAACGCGCCAAAGGGCAAGGCGGTAATGCCATCCTCGCGGCGGATCGCCAGGACCCGTGGCTTTTCGCCATCAAAGGCCACAATCACCACGGACAGGCCGATGATCAGGCTCATACAGGCGCCTCAATTTTTGATAAAAGCGCAACCGTTCGGCCGATGAATAAGGCTTGCGCCGCTTCGGCAGGTTGCGGCGCCAGTGTGAGCTGGACGCCGCGCGGCGGGTGGCCAAAAAAGCGATCCGACTCAGCTTCCGAAAAGCCCGCCAATTGCGTGGCTTCAAACCAGGCGCAGATATTATCGGCTTTCTTGATCAGACGTTTCAGACTGGCCGGGGTCTCCGCCGGCAATCCGAAGCGCGCGTGGATGGCATAAGCGAGGCGCGATTCGATGTCCTTGTAGCCGTCGCCGAGGACGGCTTTGAACGGCGAAATCATGTCGCCGATGACATATTCGGGCGCGTCATGTAGCAGCGCGACCAAGCGGGATCGCGGATCCAGTCGCGGCTCAAGTTCGACGCAAAGCGCTTCGACGATGACGCTATGCTCAGCGACTGAAAAAGCGTGCGCCCCTTTGGTCTGACCGTTCCAGCGCGCGACGCGGGCGAGGCCATGGGCAATGTCTTCAATCTCGACATCAACCGGTGACGGATCCAACAAGTCGAGTCGACGCCCGGACAACATGCGTTGCCAGACGCGGGCGGGTGGTTTTCGGGAGGCGGTTCGGCTGCTCATCTGTTTCTGTTTACGCAAAAGTCATCCCGGGTAAAGAATTAGGGCGGTTTTGATTACGAATTGCCCCAAGCGTGCCCAATTTGACTCAGCTCTCGTTAAGACGTGGACGTCATATTGATCCCATCGACGGCGTAAGACCGAGGCATGGTGATGATAGAAGCAATGGTAGAATGGGCTGGTCAATCCAGCACAGCATGGTGGGTGCTCTCCGGAGCTGTGGCGATCATTCTGGTCGAAGCAGTTCGCGCCAGCAAACAGGTCTTCTGGGCCGACATGCTGGACGAAGACGAGTAGAACGGTCGCGCAATCGCTCTGGGCGACCGCTCATTCCAATTCTGATGATATGCTGATTTTGAACGGTACATCCGTTCAAGTCATGCTCTGCCTAGGGCGTCAAAGACGGCATGGGTGAGGGGCTTAAGTTGCCCTAAAGCGGACGCTCACGACATCGGTTTCTGGCTGATTTTCCGCTTAAAGCTTTGCATTTAGAGAAGTTTGCCTCATGGTTCTTCCAGACTGGGCCTGGGGACTGGAATGCTACTTCGACGCGTCACAAAACACGTAAAAGACCAGAACTGGTTCGCCGTCGGAATCGATTTCGTCATCGTCGTCGTCGGTGTCTTCATCGGTATTCAGGTCGCGAACTGGAATGACGCACGGACCCTTCAGACGCAGGAACGTTCCTACCTTGTTCTGCTGCGCGATGAGCTCGTCCAGAACGCAGAGCGGTCTGCTGACTTGCTTGAATACTACACCGGTGTCACGGACGCTGGCGAGCGCGCGCTTGATTTCCTGAAGCGAGATGAGGCGTGTGAAGCCAATTGCGAAGACCTTCTAATAGACTTCTTTCATGCGTCACAACTCAGGGCTACCATATTTGACCAAACAGCTTTTCGTGAGGCGGTTGAGCTCGGATTTCCGTCCAACAATGCTCTGCGACGGGAGCTTTTTAAGACCTATGAGCTGACCGACAGCTTTGGAATCGTCAACCTTGTCTCTCCCCCTTTCCGCGAGGCGGTGCGCGCATATCTCGAACCTGAAGTCGCACGACTTTTGTGGAGTGAGTGCTGGGAGATCGACGTAGCCACCGTAACAGAAACACTGACACGCGGGTGTGCGGAGCGACTGAAAACCGTTGACGCCGCCGGGATACTTCGAGAAATCAAGCGCGACCCGGAAATTCAAGGAATGTTGCGTTTCTCGCTCACCCAGCACCTTTTTGCCATGCAAAACTATCCCGTGGTGACAGACCGTACCATGGAAACGGCGGACAAGGTCGCAGCAGAAATCCAGACAGTCCGCTGAGCTATCGACGCAACAATGGCCGTCGTGGCTGGCCCAATCGATAACCAGCTCATCCCGCTCAAGAGTTCTTCAATCAAATTCCAACCCACCACGCGGTGATTATTCAACACACACAATGGGGTTCCAATTGCATCAAGAGCGCAATGACCGCAATTTGTGATGAATTGCCTATCGCGATGGTTGAGAAACAGGCTTGCATTGGCCTTTTTGCAACCGTCGCCCATGCCCGCCCCAATGACGTAAAACGCCCTAAATAGGACGCTGGCTGGGTAAGACCGATAAAGAGTGTCTGTCCGGACTTTCTTAGGTCCGCTTCGCCGAAGATTGGTCAGAATCTGTTTTCTCCTTCACACCAAAAATCGTGTCGAAGATGGGGAATGATAACAAAACATAGATTGAATTGATGAGCGCATTCAGGAGACCACACGTGAGACTGGCGAGATAAACGGCGGATTTGTTGCTAACGAAGAACGTCATAACCAGGAGGAAGATGCAGGCTATGGCGAGTGTCCAGGTCGGAATATAACGCCATTTTTGTAATCTCTCGTCCTTCAATTGAAGGCTGACTATCTTGGCTTGTATCGTCATATTCGGCACCATTACGACGACTAACGCTAAACTAGCTGAGATTATCCATGTCAGTGACTGATCATTTGTAAACTGCAACACTACAAGCGGTGTGATTGCTCCCACGATCACCGAACTACTCATGCCGATGAGGTTAAGCAGCCGAATGGCAAATAGCCCCTCAGATGTTGTGGACGAGACGTTCAACACAACTGTCGCAATAGTCGCAAAGCCTAACAACGTGACGCCGATTTGCAGATAGACGAGCAGGATGTCGGTCATGATGTCAGGCTACCTCTTTGTCTGTGGACGTCTGCGGTCCGTAACAGAGTGTGATGATCGCCAACGCTGTCCCTTTGATCGCATAACCGGGTACTGTTTGGCCCCTGTAGTCAATTGTTCCCGATGACATAGCGTCCCAATCCCCCTGCCGCGATCAAGCTTGTCAGAAAATTCATAGGGATACTAGATGCAGGACCCACAGGCCGTGTGAGCTGATGCGCATTCGAGCGGACGGAGCGTCTTAAACTCGCCCCATCTAAGACCCCCGCGCCAGAGCCCTGTGGGGACACCCTGGGCAGGCAAAATACACTTCTATTCAGCGCGTCTAAGCCGACAGTCGCTCTCCGATGGTCGTTCTGTGTAGCAGGCGGTCATGTCCGGCATATCCGCCAGTGGCCATATGTAGGACCGATCGATTGTCCCACATCAGAAGTGTGTTTGGTTGCCATTCATGTCGGTACTGGAATTCCGGTCGGGTCTGCCAGCGATAGAGTTCGAATAAAAGCTCGCTCGACGCCTCTGAGTCCATGCCTTCAAAACCGGTAATGTAGCCTGCTGTTCCGAATATGGCTGGGCGCCCGGTTTCTGGGTGGGTCCGAAAGATCGGGTGATTATAGGTCGCGTGTGCATCGTCAGAGGGACGAATGTCCATGCTCCGGCTTTCGGTATCATCATCGCCGTAAAACCCTTTTCGGCCATAGGCGCCGCCCGCAGAGTGAATCGCGATCTTGCCGTCAAGGCGATCGCGCAATTCATCAGGCATGTCATCTAATGCCTTGTGTTGATTGGCGAAAAGCGTATCGCCGCCGTGAGGAGGGATGGTGATTCCGAACAGGCATGTGCCCGCGGGCGGAACTTTCTGAAAGCTCCAGTCGGTGTGCCAGGCTTCCGCGAAGATCGGCGATGTTTCATCGGCCGCGCGCTTTACCGCAATAATATGATCGCGTCCTTCGATCGGGGCGATATAGGGATCGTCTCCGAACGGGCCAAAGTACAGCGTGAATCGTTCAAGATCATCATCCGAAAGGGGCTGGTCTGAGAATGCAATTACGTGATGCTCCAGCCATGCGGCGCGAATGTCGTCTATTTCGCCCGCGCTGAGGTCTTTTGATAGGTCGATCCCGGTAATGGCGGCGCCGCAAGCCTGATCGCTGGGGATAATCTTCATTGTCATTTTTGGTCCTGCCATTTGATGACGACACTAGACCAAAAAGAAAACCCGATGCCAAGGCATCGGGTTTAAAAGGTATTCGGGGAAAGAAGGTGGGCTTACGCCGCCACAGCTTCTTTCTTGGGTTTCGGATCGCGAAGCACATAGCCGCGGCCCCAAACTGTTTCGATATAATGCTCGCTGCCTGTTGCCTGCTGCAATTTCTTGCGCAGCTTACAGATGAAGACATCAATGATCTTGAGCTCAGGCTCGTCCATACCGCCATAAAGGTGGTTGAGGAACATTTCCTTGGTGAGCGTTGTGCCTTTGCGCAGGCTCAGCAGCTCGAACATTTGATATTCTTTGCCGGTGAGGTGGACGCGGTCTTCGTCGACTTCGACGGTTTTAGCATCCAGGTTCACCAGGATTTCGCCGGTGCGGATAACGCTTTCAGCGTGACCCTTGGAACGACGGACAATGGCCGTGATACGGGCAATCAGTTCGTCTTTATTGAACGGCTTGGTGAGATAATCGTCGGCGCCATAGCCGAGAGTCTTCACTTTCGCTTCAATGTCTGGGTTACCAGACAAGATCAGGACAGGGGTGTTTACCCGTGCCATACGGAGCTGCTTGAGCACGTCGTATCCAGAGATATCTGGCAGCGACAGGTCAAGAATGATGATGTCATACTCGTAGACTTTTCCGAGATCGACACCTTCTTCACCAAGGTCCGTAGTATAGATGTTAAAGCCTGCCGCTTTCAGCATCAGTTCGATGCTACGGGCGACCGCATTATCATCTTCAATTAGTAACACTCGCATTTTCAGCTCCCCGAATCGGTGTAATCGCATTCCTAGCGTGATCGTTAACCATTGTGAATCTAGGTAATGAAGCTTACTGAAGATTTAACAATCGGATTCGAAACGACATTTTTATTTACACCTATTAAGAATGAAGGTCTTGCCCAGTGCGCCCGAGAAGCGTGTGAGCAATGGCGATAACGTCCTGAATTGGTTGTGAGGACGCATTTGTTGAGATTAACGTTCGCTGACTGCGGATCGCTTCTCTAACGGCATCATCGCGCATTACAGTCCCGGCCAGATGTGGGCGGAAGCCCAAAAATGTCTGGCACGCCTGAGCCACGGCCGAAAACGTATTCTGTCCGGCAGCTCTGGTTTCACACTGATTGATCGCGATAGTCTGTTCAACACCTGGCGCGTAACCCTTCAAAACTTTGATGAAGGCATAAGCGTCAGTCATTGATGTTGGTTCGTCGGTAATCACCATCAGCACTTTGTCGGCCGCACGCGCCAGGCGCATGCAGTTCGATTCAATGCCGGCGCCAAGATCCAGGATGACCTGATCATATTGCAGGGCGAGGGCGGACAGGCCGGCGGCGAGGCGGGCGGTTTCTTCAGACGACATTTCAGCCAGAGCGCCGGATCCAGAACGGCCCGGAAGCACGTCAAATCCGCCATCTCCAGATCCGCCATCGACCGGGGTCACGGCGTCTTCAAGTTCGACCCAGCCTGCGATAACCGCGGCGAGATCTGTTTCCGGGGCAATCCCCAGCTGGACATCGACATTGGCCAGGCCAAGGTCGCCATCAACCAGCAATGTGCGGCGACCCGCCTGGGCCATGGCGCTCGCCAGAGTGATTGACATGAATGTCTTGCCGACGCCGCCTTTGCCAGATCCGATCGCGATAATCGAGGCTGGTTCAACCCGCCGAGGCGGGCGCTGATTGGGGCGTTCTTGCGATTTAGGAAGAAGGAAGCTCATTATGCAGCTCCTTTAAGTGCGACATGGGCCGGTGCGTCTTCTGTCAGCAATTGGGCCAGTCTTGAGGGCGTCGCGGGAACCAAGCCACCACCGATAAACGGTGTAATGGCCAGGTGCGAAAAGGCGATTTTCGCAGAAATCAGGGCTGAAACGATCCCACCGCGACGGCGCGTGACGTCCAGCTTGGTTACTATTGCTCGTCTGACGCCGCAGCGTGCAAAGGCTCTTGCGGCCTCATTCAAGTCTTCCGGATGCCCTTCAGCGCTGATCACCAGCACCGGCTCGGCATCAATCACGGCAAGCAAGTCCTGCAAGCTGGCCATGTCATCATGATCAAACGGAATAATCGCTGGCAGATCGATGATGCAGCGTTTGCCCTCGGCTTTGATCGTTTTCAACAGTTTGAACAGATCGTTCGGATTGGTGGCGGACCGGATCTGGCTTTTCTCTTTCTCGAGATAAGCAGCCAGTTGGGCGTCGCCCGCCGTCAGGTCGAGGTCAGCCGCAACCGGCAAGACTTCGGCTTTCGCAACCGCCGCGCGGCGGGTGAGTTTCGCGGCCGTTGCCGTACGGCCATGGCCAGGCGCGCCGACCAGAACAATGTTTCGGTGCGGTGAGGGCGGGATCGGATCGCACGTGATCGTGCTCTCGAGACCTGCCGCGAGCGCCGTGCTCGGCTCTTCGCCTTCAAAGCCGCCATTAAAGCCGGCATTGGCAATACGGTCTGCAAAGCGTTCCGGGGCGCCGTGCCATAATAAGGAGTCTCGGACGCGGTTGCGGATCGGGCTCTCAACCAGGCGAGGGGATGGAGCTGCGCCCAATCGGGTCAGGATGCGGGATTCATTCGGGACCATGCCGCCGCCCAATTTGTCCGTCGCAGCACGGACTTCGACCCCGCCAGGCACTTCGCGTTCGGACAAGATGATCGCATCATCGCCCATTTCCGCAAAGATCAATGCCTTGGCAGCCTCTAAGGACTCAGCGGCAAACATCTTCATTCGCATACGGCACACTCCACTATAGCGAATCGAGCATTGCGCCGAAATGGTTAACAGAATCTGTTAATTTGTTAGTTTTTCACAGAATTAAGAATTGCGGACAGGGGGTAAGAGGCCGCATTGGGCGTGACGTCTGCTTTGGGTCATGAGCAGACATAAGCTTTTGCCATTGCAGCTTGTATGAGGCATGCCTGGATCAGCTGGGTTGGAGAGTTTATCATGCTGCTACGGCGCGTCACCAAACACGTCAAAGAACAAAACTGGACGGCAGTAACCCTGGATTTCGTTATTGTTGTTATCGGCGTGGTGGTCGGATTGCAGTTTTCTAATTGGAACGAAAACCGAGCTGATTCATCAGCCTATGTGCAAGCTACGGGCAGACTAGCAGAAGAAAGCGCGAACATATTTCATTATTCTTTGGACACCTCCAACAATATTGAGCGGCAGCTAAACCGTGTTCAAGCGGCCATCTTGGCGCTGGAGACCTGTTCGACGAACAAACAGTCGGCAATGCAGATAGACCAGGGGTTAAACAGCGTCCGCGGCACGATCGGACTCAGCGCACACTCCGATGCCCTCGAATTGCTTGTCAAAGAAGACTCTTTGGTCCGGCAACAAGCCCCTAATCAGAGAGAAACACTCCGGAGTTATAGTCAGACGATTAACCGGTTGAACGATGTATCGCGTCGCGTTCAGGAAGGATATCCTATCCAGGAAATCGAAATGCATCCATTGATTGCTTTCACCGGCATTATTGCACCCGAAGAGACCAATAATGGTATCGACATTAGACGGGCGCGATTGGCGGTGCCACCTGAACAAGCGTGTGCTGACAGCTCTTTCTCAAAGGCTTTTTACTGGTGGGAGCGCGGCCATGTGTATCAACTTTATCTCCATTCTGAGCTGCGCAAAACAATCCTTGAACACAATGAAGCGCTCGGTCTTCCGACGTCATTTCGGGACCCGTTATAATTCTATCGGAAATCGACTAAGACGTCCGCTTTGACGCCGAAAGCAGTCATTGCGTGGGAGTCTTAAGCTGGCCCCAAAACCGCCGCTCATTGCAACAGTATTGCATTGAAAAGCGTGGTGGGTCTGCAGTGTGATGGCAAATTCCGGGACTTAATCGAAACCCTATGCGCGCCCATCGACGATTTCGCTCAACGTGACGCCGAGCTGTCCATCAGCAACGACCAGACGGCCGCGGGCCATCAGGCGGTCTGAGACATAGATGTCGACGAGATCTGTTGTCTGGTTTTCCAGTTCGACAATTTCGCCTTCTGAAAGAGACATCAATTCCTCAACTGGCATCCGCGCTTCACCGAGCACAATGTCGACGCGTACAGGGGCGTCCATCAAGCTGGTTTCCAGGGCGCGGTTCACAGTCATTCGGATCTATCTCTTTGGCTCTGCGTCGGTTCAAATTGGCGGTGAATGGTTGCCGAGACATGAACAAATCTGTCTAGCGCCCAAATAAGTCACCTTGTTGGTCAATCACAACTGCGGCGAGGCGGCGCACGCGGTCGAGGGCGGCGCGCCGGTCTTCTTCTTCGATCGACGCTTTCTCCAGATATGCCGCCAGATCAACAATGCCAGTCAAGACCTGCTTTAGTTCTGTGGAGGCATTGGCGAGAATGCTGGCTTGCTCTGCCAAGGCGTCATTGCGGGCAATACTGGCGCCGCTGGCCTGTGCGTCGGCGAGCAGCAAAGCCAGCTCTTCGGTCGACATTTGCACGGTGTCGCGCGGCGTTGGCGCCGGAGCGCTGAAATCGCTGGCAAATGGAAACGGTTCTATTTTTTCGATGCGGCGCTTCATTCGACCAGCTCGTCATCAGGTTTGTGCGCGAGAATATCGCCGCGTTTGACCAGAGTGCGTGCAATGGTCAGGACTTCGGCGCGGGCGGCTTCGATTTCGCTGCGACGGACGGGACCGGTTGAGGCAATGTCTTCGCGCATCAATTCGCCAGCGCGTTGAGTTATGTTCTGGAAGAAAGCTTCGGTGACAGCCTCCGCCGCGTCTTTCAGCGCGATGGTCAGGACAGCCCGGTCAACATTGACCAGAATGGTCTGAAGGCTGGCTGGGTCGAGACGCGACAGATCGTCAAAAGTGAACATCAGCGCGCGGATTTTCTCGCCAGCGCCAGGCTCAGCGCCATCCAGATTAGAGAGAAGGGATTGTTCGGATTCGCTGTCGAGGCGATCAAAGATCTCGGCGACTTTCGCATGTCCGCCTTTAAGGGCGCTCTCAGATGCCGGCGCCAATTCTCTGCGCAAGACGTTTTCCAGGGCTTTCACGGCGCCTGGATGAACAGCGCCGAGGTTGAGCAAGCGCTTCAAAGCTTCCGTGGCCAGTCCGCGCGGCAAGGCTCTTACTGTATTCGCGGCAGCGTCTGGGGTCAGGCGGGACAAGATGAGCGCAATGATTTGCGGGCTCTCATTTTCGACCAGCCTGACAATATCGCCGCCTTTCCGCGCCGACAGACTGGCCCAGACCCCATCAACTGTTGAGTTTGGAGCTGATGGCGTCGAACGCATGGCGTCGACATAGGTGCGCAAGATTCCGCGCTCTGCCACATCATCTTCCGGCAGCTCCTGCATTTCGGCGCTCAGTTTTTCAGCTTCGTCTGGAGATAGTTGGCTCCAGACGGACGCGGCTTTGGCGCCGAGCGCGCGCATCAGTAAGGCGCTGCGTCGAAGGCCGTTCGTGGGCGGCGAAACCGGGGAAAGGGCAGGCAGGGTCATTTAGTCTTCACCATAAGACATCCAGTCACGGACCAAATGTGCCGTTTCGTTGGGTTTGGCTTCAGCCAGGGCCGATGCATCGCGAAAATCAGGATCAATCGCCGCGGCCGGCGCTGGCAGGCGTGCGGGTTGGCGGGGCGGCTGCGAAGGCGGGCGCGGATCATTTTGCGCAGGCAGGGCGGCCGGGCGCCGGTTCGGTGCCCCCCAAACCATTAGCAGCAAGAGCGTCAGCAAGCCGAGACCCGTCAGTTCAGCGATTTGCAAAGGCGTCAGCGAAGCCCCGACACCGCGCGCAAATGGAAATTGCGATAGGGTCAGCGTGTCGCGTTCACGGTCAAACGCCATGGCGGCGACAAGAATGGTTTCGATCCGAGTCTGCAAAGAACGCAAATCTGTCGCAACTGCGCCATCGATCATGACCAAAACTGTTTTTGGCGAGCTGCCAGTGACCGAGACCCGGACTTTGTCGGTGCCGGCAATCGGTTCGAGCAAGTAAGTCAGCTCTTGTTCCAGGGCGCCGCCTTTGGGCTCGGAACCAGCGGCACCGAATGTGTCATAGGCCCGTAACGAGAAAAGCCCCGCCGCGAGAATGAACGCAGCGAGGGCCATGAGACGCGTGGTGGACGGTCTGTCTCTTTCGCTCATTCCTCAACACCTTGCCCGGCACATATGCGGGCTTCCATACGCTTTGTACGGTCGGCGTCGTAAACGGCGCTTTAACAATCGGATAAGTGCCGATTGTTCTTATTGTTTTTCCGCAGGCCTTAGGGCTTGCGATATTGTTGAAGCCGCGTTGTCCGCAGGCCTTTGCGGCCATGCTTCGAATACAGCGCCGTCCAACACGTGAATTCTTCTTCGCTGAGGTCGTATCGCCGAAGCGCTTCTTCCTCAGTGAGCAATCCACCGGTGACAGCGGCCACAACTTCGGCTTTGCGCCGTGTGACCCAACGGGTAATGCCAGGTTTTGGCAGGTCTAGAAGCGTAAGCGGGCGACCATCTGGTCCCCGAACGCTGAGTGATTGTGCGTTCTGCATCATTCTTTCCACCACTGTTAGTCAGTAAGACAGGCCGCTTCTGCAGCCATGCAGTGTTCATACAGGAGGTGAATTAAAGTCGGTTTCAGAGCGATCGGAGAATTTTCAAGAAAATTGGAAACAACCCACGGTGAGACGTTAGGAGGCTGTTTGCAAAACTGTTCTGGAATGGGGCACTTCTCGGTTGAGTTCCGTGTTTTCAATTGTTCGTTTCAGGAAGTGTTTCGATTCGAAACAGGCGCGGATCTGTAATGGATTATACAGAACAGGGAATTTTTATTTTGCCGCGACGTTCAAAGTGGATCAATTACGAACATAAGTTGAGCGACGAAAGGCCTGATGCAGGCGGATAAGCAACACGCGTCCATTCAACACGCGTCATCTGATTAAAACGGGTTTAGGTGCTCAGTTTTGCGAACCGGGCGAGGTCTGCTGCCGTATCGCCGCTAATATCAGGGCAAACGTTGATCAGCAGTTCGGCGCCATGACACGTGCCTCTCACTTCTCGGCACCGCGCGGCCACTCCGGCCGCCATTAAACGTCGATAGAACACCAACCCTTCATCTCGCAGCGGGTCACATTCATTTACGCTGATCATGGTTCGCGGCAGACCCTTCACATCATCAACGCTGGCAAAAAGTGGCCAGGCGAGTGGGTTCTTCGCCTCATAAGCCTCCATGCCGTACGCCATCGCGCCACGATTGCTGTGCAGCCCGATCAGGATGCCATTATTCTCAACTGAAGAGGGCAGATCGTCCTGCGGCCATTGACCGGCAATATATGGGCACAGCGCGTAGAGCCCGCTGATGAGGTTTAGATCGCCATCTTGTTTTAGTTTCAAACCGGTTGCGAGCGTCAGGTTACCGCCGCCGCTTTCGCCGGCAATCACGATCCGGCTGGTATCGATACCAAGCTCGCTGGCATTGTCGTGCAGCCAGTGCACGCCGGATACGCAATCATTCAGACCAGCCGGGAATGGCGCAACTTCTGGTGCTGAGGACGGCACGAGCGCATTTCGGAAATCGACCATCGCGACCGCGACGCCGTTCGCAGCGATGATTTTCGACCAGGCGCGATAGTTTCCGTAGAAGCAGGAAAAAGTCATCATCCCGCCGCCGTGAATATAATAGATGCACGGGACCTGTTCTTTGCCGGCAGGTCGAACGAAGCGGATCTTGATTGTGTTGCCATCAGGCTGAGAGATAAAGTCATGCTCGCTGATCGACAGACCGTCGGACGGTGCCAGGGACTCATTGTCCATCATTTCGAGCATCATGCGGAGTTGCTCTGCGGTAGCCTTGGCTTCCGGAGTGTTCGCTTCTGCCAGCTGTGCCTCGCGAGAAGAAACATTGCTGTCTTCGGTCGGGCTCGGCAAAACCGAAAGCGCCGCCCTGATACGAGGATCCAGCCGCGTGTCGTTTGCGATATCTGCCATGATGTTTCCACTCCCTGCCTCAGGCAGAGAGACAAGCATAAGAGGGTGGCAGCAGGCTAGTTTGTCGTCGCGACAGTGCCGACGACTAGGCGAATTGCGGCGCGATTTTCAGGTTCTTCACCCAGCCAAGCTTTTCATAGGCCAGAAGGATGGTGCCATTATAATCAACGATCCGGTTCCAGACGCCTTTGCGGGGGCGGTGCAGCGCGCTCTGCGGCTGTTCATGATGGTGGTCATGAAACGCCTCGCCGCCGGTCAGCAAGCCAATCAAATGATCCGCCCATTTCGGTGTTGGCAAATGGCCGAGCACATTGATGCCGTAGACCGTGGCGTGAAACTGAATGGCGCGGCCTATGACAAAGCAGGCATGGCAAATCGCGGTTAGAACAAGTGAGCCGCCCGCGGCCCAGACGATCAAATAGATCGCAGCCGGGATAAATAGATGCAGAACCAAAGACAGCTGATTGTAGAATTGATCCATCCACACGACGATCGGATGCTTTTTCAGCCACATCGGCATCGGGCGCATCATGTCTTTTGCATCGCGCCAGATAATCCAGCCGACCCAGGCCCAGCGCTTCGATTCAAACGGATTGTGCGGATCGCCAGGCTTGTCGGAAAAGCGATGGTGCTGGCTGTGATAATTGACCCAGTCGCGGACATTGCCTTGCATCGCGATCATCAAGTTGAGCATGGTCAGGACCTGACCCGGGGCTTTCAGCTCGCCGGCTTTGTGTTGCATGATCCGGTGCAATGGGCCGATGCCTGCATTACAGACAAAGATCGATAGGGCGACAATCCCGATTCCCAATGGCAAATAATACCAGCGCAGCGTCAGACCCGAGAGGGCCAGTCCAAGAGTCACCATTGTGATCAGCATGGCGACGCCAAGCACGGGGTACAGCACCGCCGAGAAGAAGCTCGCAAAATTGAAGGTGGACCAGGTTTTGGGGATCGCGATTGAGCGAGGGATCATTCTGAAGGCCTCCGGATATCCATGATTTGTTACGATGCGAGCAAGTCGCCTTCGAATTGGTTAAGTCTCGATTGCAAATCCGCAAAGTCCTCTCGCGATCAATTCACTGCAATCTTTTGAAGTGTGACGGGAGAGTCACGATTTTTGCGACTCTCCCGCCTATCCTAACGATTATCATATTCCGAGCGGACCAATTCCAGACCACGCCTGGTGATCCGATAAGGGCGGCCCTGCTTTGACGCGATCGCCCGACGCCGTTTCAGTTTGCGAAACAGGAACAGGTTCAGGCCGGGCGCCCTCCAACCTTCGCGATTGATACAGGTGACCCGTTCGATTTTTCGATTTTCGCCGCGTTCGATTTCGATCCGCCCGCCTTGCGCGAGCAGGTGAAGGATGCGCTGTTCTGCGCGTGAGATATCCATTGTCTTGAATGTCCGATAGAGCGCGAAGAACGCGCATGGAAACAGACTGATCCAGTTTGTGGATCAGAGCTTAGGTCTGTTTCGGGCCCCGCAGCGATATGATCGCGGCATGGGGCCTTTACCGGGGCTCAGACTGGTTGAACATAAAGTCTCCGTTGAGCGAGCGACATACGAAACTAAGTTGGTTTTCGTCAAGGGCGCTCGCCGATGCGTAAAAAATATGCCTTACTCGACGCAGGAGGAAATTCGATATGACCAAAATGAGCGAGATGTTGTCCGGCTTGCGCCGTGTGGTGACGGCGAACGACGGAGATGGCAAATCCCACATCATGATTGATGGCGGCCCGGCGGACGAATTTCGCACAGGCGACCTCGGCGGCTTGCTTGAGATCTGGCACGATGACGCGTCGGGTCCGATCGATGCGGCCCCATGCGAAGACAAAGGCGCTGGCACGCCGGTCCTATCGCCCGATCAGGGCAAAGTGAAAATTCGCTGGTTCACGTCCGGTCCGTCACCCGAGGGCGCGCCGCCGGAAATGATCGCCGATCTGACCCGCCAGGCTTTTGTCGCGATTGGCGCTGGTGACCATCAGCCGGACACATCCAAACACCCGGCCATGCATACAACTCACACACTGGATGCGATCATTCTGGTCAAAGGTCAGGTGAAGCTGATCCTGGATAAGGAAGAGACTGTGATTGGACCAGGCGATGTGGTGATCCAGCGCGCCACAAATCATGCCTGGGCGGTGGAAGGCGATGAGCCAGCTTTATTCGTGGCCGTGCTGGTCGACCGAACTTAAGACGTCTGCCGAGGCGATACTCTCGGCCCAGGTTTCGCAACCAAGCTTGCCGCGGCAATCGCCGCGCACTTCCAGCGAAGCATGACTGACGCCAAATCCTTTTTCGTCAGCTGTGCTGACCAGGCTGATCACGGCGTCTGTTGCTGACAGCTCTTCGGCTTGTCCGCACTTTTCGCAGACGAAAAAGGCCAGCGGTACATCGCTCGGGCCAAGGTCGAGCGCGAAATAGGCGTTGAGGCTTTCGACTCGCGTGACAAATCCCAGCGAGACCAGGAAATCCAAAGCGCGATATGCCGTTGGCGGCGATACCGATCCGACGCCGTCCAGCGATCCTAGGACTTCATAAGCGGTCATTGGGCGTTTCGCATCGAGCAGCAGGCTAAGCACATGTTTGCGGATCGCGGTCAGGCTCTTGCCATTCAGCTGCGCCTCGTCAGCGGCCGCTTCGAGCAGATCTTCGCGGGTGGGCCGGACACTATCGGGCTGTCGCCAGCGACGGCGGTGCAGACGGCGTTTTCCAGTGGCGGGCGTGCGAGTACGTAAGCGTGTCATAGTATGACGTATATGGTCGCTGCACCTTGCCGTCGAGTTAAAATCTTCTCGTTTACGTCAACGGAGGCATTGACGGGCCCAAAAAGAAAACATAAAAAGAACAAATAGAGATCATTAGAGTTGAGTTTAGCCAAAATGACTGCAATTACGACAACGTCTGACGTGCTGGATCAGGCGCTGCGATCTGCCGGACTTGAGCACGCGTTTGATGATCGCGGCGTGGCTTATGAAGATTGTCCCGGTTGCGGCGCGCATAATGGACTGAAGCTCTCCCTCGGTCGTGGTCAAGTGCAATGCGCTGGTTGCGGCAGTGAAGGGCCGCTTCTGGTCTATTTGCGCGAGAAAGTCGATGCTGGCGATTGGAACAATCAACCCTTTTCAGAGGCCGAGATTATTCCCATCGAGCCGCGTCTGAAATCACCGTCGCGCGAAATTGTCGAAGTGGAAACTGGCGGTGCACCGAGTGTGCATGATCAAAAAGAGCTCGTGGCCGAATGGGTCGAAGAAGTTCAGACACCGGCCGTGTCAGAACCCGATCGCCGGAGACAGAAACCAAGCCCGAAAGCAAAGCCTGGCAAGCATGCAGGGGCTGGCGAGCGGATCATTATTTCGCTCCTGGCGTTGATTTTTCTTGGCGCTGGACTGGCGGCGGCGGCGCTCTCCGGCTTCGCAAACTTTCAGGCCTTCAGCCTCGGGGTCAGTGATCCCGGACAAGCCAATATCTGGGGCTGGAGCGGAGTGATCGCGTCAGTGTGTTCGTTTGGCGGTTTTACATTTTTCTGGTGGCATTTGTCTGCTCATCGGCGTGGTGAAGCCTCGCGCGCGCTGGTCTTTGCGCTTGCCGGGGCAGGCACCAGCATCGCTGGCACCACCATGTTCATGATGAATAATGCGGACAGCCAGGCGAGCGATTGGCAGAGCGCTGAGCAGATGAAGCATCTCACTGAAACCGAAATCGCTGACTGGACACGCCAGCTTGACGGCATCCCGGCAGAAACACGCTCAATCGATGGACTAAAGGCCTATTTGGCGGGTGTAGAGGCGGCCGGACGGACGCATCAAAAACCCTATCGCGATGCTCAGAATGAGTTAGGGCTCGCCGAGCGTCGCGCGGAGCTGGAACAGAATATTTCAGCCGCGCGCGCAAATCTTCGTGAAGCTGTGGCCGCGCAAACAGAGGTCAGACCCGCGCAAAATCTGCCCGCCTGGTTTTTTGCGCTGATGCTGGAATTGTTTTCATCGCAAGCGACCAGCATCGCCTTCGTGTCGCTGTTGCTGCTCTATGGGCGCAAGCCGCCAGAGACCCAATCGGCAAGTGAAGATATGAGTCTGGTGGTTTAAGCGGCTTTCTCAACAAACACGGTGCCAGCGGAATAGCCTGCGCCAAATGAGCAGATCAGGCCTTTATCACCGGCTTTCATGTCCTGGCTGTGTTTGTGGAACGCAATGATCGAGCCAGCTGAACTGGTATTCGCATAAGTGTCGAGAACGGTCGGGCTCTCATCCGGTGTCGCTTCGCGGCCCAGGACTTTTGAGGCAATCAAGCGATTCATATTGGCATTCGCCTGATGCAGCCACATCCGGCGCAAATCTGGTGCGGCGAGTTCGAGGCGTTCCAGCTCGGCAATGATCATTTTGGCGACCATGGGCACGACTTCCTTGAAGACTTTGCGGCCTTCCTGAACGAATAATTTGTCCGTCGCACCGATCCCATCCGGATCGCAGCGATTGAGGAAGCCAAAATTATTGCGGATATTGTTGGAGAATTGCGTCTTCAGACTGGTGCCAAGGATTTTCCAATGTGCCGCCGGGGCGATGTCTTCGGCTTCGATCAGGACAGCGGTTGCCACGTCACCAAAAATGAAATGGCTGTCGCGATCGGTAAAGTTCAAATGGCCCGAGCAGATTTCCGGATTGACCATAAGGACCGACTTGGCGCTTCCAGAACGGACAAAATCGGCGCCGGTCTGAATGCCGAATGTGGCCGACGAGCAGGCGACATTCATGTCAAAACCGAAGCCATCAATGCCGAGGGCATCCTGGATCTCAACCGCCATAGCCGGATAACCGCGTTGCATATTCGAGGCGGCACACAAGACGGCGCCAACATCTTTCGGATCACGTCCGGCGGTTTCCAGGGCAACTTTGGCAGCGTTGACAGCAATTTCTGCGAGCACAGAGATTTGCTCATTCGGCCGTTCCGGAATCGAAGGCCGCATAATGTCCGGATCCACGATGCCTGACTTATTGACCACAAAGCGGGATTTAATCCCGGAAGCTTTCTCGATGAACTCGACATTTGAATGCGTTTTCGGTTCAGCTGTGCCGGCTTCGATTTCAGCCGCGTGCGCCGCGTTCCATTTATCGGCCCAGGCATTGTAGCTTTCGACCAGTTCCGCGTTCGAGACTGACTCTGACGGTGTCCATAGACCAGTGGCCGAAATAACAGGAGTAATCATAAGGACCTCATTCACCTTGTCGCGCATTCTCGTTGTTTGTTTTGTGTAGAGCCTGGATCGATTTCGGTCGAGCAGAAGCTGCACTATCGCGAGACGGGAATCCCGGCTGCTTCATCGCGCGCGACGCGTTCGCAATCGCGGCGTGCATCAGGTGTCGGCAATTCGCGGCATTCATCGACGCGTCGGTCGTCATACAAGTCCTGGCCCAGCGCGCAGCTTGCGAGCATGCCGGAAAGCATCAGGATAAGGACCGCCGTTTTCATCAATTCTTCTCGGCGCCTGCAATCTCGCGTCCGAGCTCCCGGCGCTCAGCATCGCTTTCCCGGCGTTCGACATCCTGTGCTTGCTCATGCCGGTCGCGTTCAGCGTCCTGAATGGCGTCCGCAATGCAGCGATTTTTGCTGGATTCGTCGCTGATCCCGTCACACTTGCTATAGGCGCGGTCGCGATCATATTCAGTGGATGAGACGCAGGCTGTGATCAGCCCGGCAGCGGCGAGAATGAGCCATGGTTTCATTGCGTATACTCCTGAACGTCTGTGTAGCGAGGACAACCGATTTCGTGATCATTATATAGCCCACACGCTTGCATCCAGGCATAGACAATTGTCGGTCCGACAAATTTGTGGCCGCGCTTTTTAAGCGCTTTTGAACAGGCGTCCGAAATGTCGGTTTTGGTCGGACCGTCGCGATAATATTTCAAATCACTAATGATCGGTTTGTGGTCGACAAAGCTCCAGCAGAACTCAGAAAAGTCTTCACCCTGATCGAATCCATCCAGAAAAGCACGAGCATTGCCAATACAGGCTTCAATTTTCTTCGGACTGCGAATGATGCCGGGATTGGTCAGCGCTTTATCCACGCGGGCCTGATCCCATGCGGCAATTTTCTCCGGGTCGAAGCCGTCAAACTCTTCACGCATGCTCTCACGCTTGCGCAGAATGGTGATCCAGGAGAGGCCAGCTTGCATACCGTCGAGCTGCAGCTTTTCCCAAAGTGCGCGTGCATCATATTCCGGCACACCCCATTCTTCATCATGATAGGCGCGGTACAGCGCGTCATCCACGGGCGCCCAGCCGCAATGTGTGTGATCTGTCATGTCTGTTTCATAGCGTCCTGTTCGCGGACAAGCCAATCGGGTTTTGTAATTGTGACAGGGGTTTCATTTAGCGAGACTGTCTCGCCTGCCGCCTCCGCCCTCATCAACCGATCGACGCGCACGCGCGCGAGACCGTGACCACTTGCATGGCTGGTGACTGATCCGACCGGCGCAGGGGCGAGTAATTCGGCACCGGTTTCGATCGCATTGTTCGTATTGATGCTGAATCGAAGCGTGCGTTTACGAATCTGACCGCGGCGATGCATGCGGCTGACCACTTCCTGGCCGACAAAGCAGCCTTTCTTCAGCGCCACGCCGCCGAGAACATCCATATTGATGTCGGCCGGGAAAACCTCGGCTGACCCAAAGTCGACGCCTTGTTCGGGAATAAGATTGGCGATCCGGTCGGCATGATAGGCGCTGAGGGACGGGTCTTGATCGACCTGTTCGATTGCCACGAAACGACGCACACGACCGCCGGGATAGCGCGGATCCTGGTAAATATGTGCAGCACCGGACAGCGGCGGCATGTCGTCCGGTGTTTGTTCGATGCTTGCCATGACACCGAATTCATCGAGACGGGCAATTTCTACATTGCTGCGCAAGCGGAACATTTTTAGCCGTTTGGCGAGGTCATCGACATGCTCGGCTGACACATCCAGCAGCACGCCATCAGCAATTCGCAGGGCGAGAAAATCAGCGAGCACTTTGCCTTGCGGCGTCAGAAGCGCGCCATATCGCGTCGTACCCTGGTCCCAGTCAGTCGTGGCATTGGTGACCAGCCGCTCCAGCAAAACCAGCGTATCCGGACCCGTTAGAGAGAGACCGGCGCGATGTGGAAGATAGATCATAGGAATTGCCATAAGCTGGCATTTAAGTTGGCCCTGACGATTTGTCATCCGGCACAAAGAAAAAGGCCCGGCAACAGAGGGGATTGTCGCCGGGCCAACGCCTAAGAGATGCGAAAGGGAGGGAACATCTCCTAGAATTTGTAACGTGCGCCAACGGTCAGGCTGGTGCCGTCAAAATCATCTTCGACGCGGGCATTGAGCAAGTTTGCGCCGCCGCCAATGAAGCGGCGTTCGAATTCCAGATCGCGGATCTGGTAATAGCGGGCTTCGCCGTAAACTTCCCAATGCGACCCCGTGAGCCAGGTCAGGCCGCCAGCCACGGTTCCGGCCAGACCAGTGTCTTCGCCGGTCGCGACAAAGTTCGGGGTCGGTGATCCGCCGCCAGCATAAAGGATATTGGCGTCAACATTGGCGACGCCCAGTCCGCCGCCGACAAATGGGATGATGGTCTGATTATCGTCCCAGATGATGTCGCTATAGTTATTGACCAGGAAGAAATCGATGCTGGTATCGCCGCTGAATGACTGGGTGCCGCTATTGAAGCTGCCATTGTCGACATCCACATCGAGGGTTGAATATTCGAGCTCAAGGCGGGGGTGGAAAATGCCGAAAAACTCCCAGGGCGTTTTGTAGCCAAGCGCAACGCCGAAAGTGGTGTCACTATCATATTCGGCCTGGATGCGCGCTGGGGCACCAGCGACGCCTGGAGCACCGGCGACCGGATTTTGCGTGCCCGTTAGCTCGGCATCATTAGCAAAGCCTGCACCGATAAAGCCGGAAACATAGAACCCATCATCATCCTGAGCGAGGGCGGGCAGGGCGAAGATGGAGGAGACGGCAAAAGCCATCGCAGTGAATTTAGACATGGTGATCGGTCCTTCTGCATTTGTTGTTTTCTGCGAATGAGACGGACCTAGACGGAGATGACCGGCGCGGCACTTAACGTCTGATCAAACAACGCTCACCTTCGCTCACGCCGATTTGTCATCACAATTTCAGCGTCCCGCTTGCCAGCAATTGTTTCGGGGCTGAGCGCAGCGGCGTGACAGAGAACTCTGCGCTGGTCATACTCGGCGAAGGCAAGGATCGATTCGAAGAGGTGCGCTTTGAGCGAACGAAAAGGGCTAAACCGGACGCTCTTCTGGCTTTATGAAGGGCATGGACGGGCGCCTTACTTCTTCAGGATCGGCCTTCTGACCTTCGACATTTTGACGATTGCCTATTTTCTCTGGGCGCCGTTTCGCGGCGATGGCGTCTCACATCCGATTGCGGATTACGGCATTGGTGTTGTGATCGGGCTCGATCTCGCGGCGCGGTTCTATATTGCGAATCCAAAAGTCAAATTCTGGCGACGGTTTTACAATTGGGCGGATTTGATTGTCGTCATTTCAATGCTGGCGCCGCTATTCACGCAAAACCTGGCCTTCTTGAGATTGTTGCGCGCGGTTCGAATCATCCGCGCGTTCACTCTGCTGCAGCGCCTGAAAGGCGTGTCGACCTATCTCAAACAGCATGAGAGGATTTTTGACCGGGTGACCAATCTGGTTGTCTTTGTCTTCTTGATGTCGGGTCTGGTCTATGTGCTGCAGAGTGAGTCCAACCCGGGCATCGAGACCTATGTCGATGCGCTCTACTTTACAGTGACCAGTCTGACGACAACCGGATATGGTGACATATTGATGGAAGGCGTTTGGGGGCGCTTGCTAGCCGTGGTCATCATGGTGCTCGGGCTGACGCTTTTCCTGCGTCTGCTGCGCGCGATTGCCCTCCCCGGCGACAAGGTTGACTATGCCTGTGAGGCATGTGGACTAACCCGACATGATCCCGATGCGGTGCACTGCAAACATTGCGGTGAACGGATCCAAATCGAAACGCGAGGCCTCGAATAGGCAATGAGTGAGACCAGTCATATTCCCTTTCGGGACGTGCCATATCTACCCCAGAAATCAAATATTGAGCGTCGCGATGATGGCACCATTCTGCTCGACAATGGGCAGCCGTTGAAGGATCATCCGCCGCACATGTTGTGGCCGCTCAAATATTGGGCGGAGCAGGCCCCGGATCGCATCTGGCTGGCCCAGCGTGATCCCGTCGACCCATCGCGCGATGGCTGGCAGGAAATAAGCTATGCCGACGGGTGGCAGCGCGTGCAGGCGCTGGCTCAGGGATTTCTGAATGCTGGCGCGGATGCGCCTCTAATGATCTTGTCACGCAATACGATTGATCACGCGGTGATCATGTATGGCGCGATGCTCGCCGGGATTGCTGTGGTTCCAGTTACGCCCGCCTATGCGCTGCTGAGCCAGGATTTTGCCCGGCTGAACTATGTCGATAATCTGGTCGAGCCGAAATTCATCTATGTCGAGGACGGCGCAGAGTATCAGCGCGGCCTGGACGGGATGACGGTCAGCGATCGGCTCGTGCTTTATTCGCGCAATGCACCGAAAGGCTATCAGAGCCAGTCGCTGGACACCTTCGCCGTGCCGGGCGGAAACTCTGTCGCTGACGCGTTTGATCGACTGACGTCAGAAACCGTGGCGAAGTACATGCTGACGTCTGGATCTACGGGAGAGCCGAAAGCGGTGATCAATACGCATGGTATGATCGCGGCGAATGCCAAAATGATCCGTTCCGTGTGGGATGAAGACCGGCTGGCGGAAGTGACGGGCGACGTCCAGGTGATGTGCAACTTCCTGCCCTGGAGCCACACTTATGGCGCCAATGCGATTCTGCACAATATGACCGATTGGGGCGGCACGCTGTATCTTGACTGGGGCGCACCGACCCCAGCGCGATTGCCGGAAATGATCCGCAATATGAAAGAGGTCTCGACCACACAGCACACAACTGTACCTGCCGCATGGGCTGCGTTGGCGACGGAGTTCGAGCGCGACGCGGAACTCGCCCAGACCTTCTTTGAGCGGATTTGCTGCATGTCCTATGGCGGGGCAGCTATGGGCCAGGATATATATGAGCGGATTCAGAACATCGCGGTCAGAGTCACTGGCAAGCGCATTTCATTGTCGGCTGGCTATGGCGCGACAGAGACGTCACCGACAGCCAGCAATGTTCACTGGCCGAATGACACAATGGGCCTGATCGGGCTGCCTTTGCCGGGTAATACGTTCAAATTGGTGCCAGCGGGCGATAAACTCGAATTGCGAGTCAAAGGCGTCAACGTCACGCCCGGCTACTATCGCAATGAAGAAAAGACGCGCGCTGCCTTTGATGACGAAGGCTTCTATCGCCTTGGTGACGCTGTGCGGTTCGCGGATCCTGATGATCCAGGCAAGGGCCTGGCGTTTGATGGCCGCACAGCCGAAGAGTTTAAACTGGCGAGTGGCACCTGGGTGTCGGCCGGCAAGCTACGGGTTCAGGCTGTGCAAGCTGCGGACGGCGCATTGGCCGACGCCGTGGTTTGCGGATTGAACAAGGATGATGTCGCTCTGCTGGGCTTTATCAATGAGAGTTATTGCCAGCGACTGGTTGGTGAGCAACTTCCCATGGCGCAGCTGATTGAGCGGCCGGAAGTGATCGATGCGGTGCGCCAGGGGCTGTCATCTCACAATGCGCAAAACCCGAATGCCGCGAGCCGTATCACCTGTGTCATTCTACAGCCAACGCCGCCGCAACCGGATGCCGGGGAGATCACCGAGAAGGGGTACATCAATCAAAACAAGGCCCAAGCCTTGCGGGCCAAGGATGTTGAGCGTCTGTATTCCGATCGTAATTCGAGCGGTGTGATCACTTTGTAGTGCTCAAATACACAGCAATGACAGATATTCACAGAGTATTGACTTGATATTTGCCATTCGGGGTCAGATATTGCTGACGCAGAGCGAGATACACATCTCCTTTGCAGCCATATCCCCTTTGTGGCTTGTCTACGGACCCTGACAGGACGATCGAACGCTTTTCGCGATTGGTCGTCCTGTCTTGTATTTAGATCTGTTTTTTCCGGATCAGCAGCGCTAGACACGCCTCTGAAGCGAGCAATACGAGGCGACGGATATGAGCGAACCACAGACACAGACAATGACGGGTGCCGAGGCATTGGTCGGCACCCTCGCAGATCATGGCGTGACCGCGTGCTTTGCAAATCCCGGGACCTCGGAGATGCATTTGGTGACGGCGCTTGATGGCGAGCCTCGGATCCGGTCTGTCCTATGTCTGTTTGAAGGCGTCGCAACTGGCGCAGCGGATGGCTTTGCGCGCGTCTCGGGAATTCCTGCGATGACTTTGCTGCATCTTGGCGCCGGCTATCTCAATGCGGGCGCGAACATTCACAATGCCGGGCGTGCCAACTCGCCGATGATCAATGTGATTGGCGATCATGCCGTCCCGCATCTTAAATACGATGCCCCGCTCACCTCAGACATTCGCGGCCTGGCCGGTCCCAATTCTCTATGGATCAAGTCCGCTGACAAAGTCGCAGACACGGGCAAGCTCGCCGCGGAGGCCTACGCTGCGAGTTTCGGTCCGAAACCTGGTCCGGTCTCACTGCTCTTGCCGGCCGACAGCGCCTGGCTCGAAGGGGGCACGAAAGGAACAGCGATAGAACCCGCGCCGCTGCGGCGCCTTGCGGAAGACAAAATTACGGCGGCGGCAAAACAGATTAGCAGCGCAAACTCGCCGGTTATCCTGATCAATGGTACAGCACTCAGCGAAGCAGGGCTCGCCGCGGCAGCACGGCTCAAAGCCGCCGGGCTGCGCGTGTTGACGGACACCTTCTATACTAAAATGCGACGCGGTGCCGGTGTATTTGCCCCCGAGCGGATGCAGTACTTTGCTGAAGGCGCCGTGGCCGATCTTGAAGGCAGCGACCTTATGGTGCTGGCGGGAACCAGCGCGCCGGTGGCGTTTTTTGCCTATCCCGGCAAGCCGAGCCTATTGGTCCCTGAGGGATGCGAGCTGCTCAATCTTGGCGATGCCAGCACCGATAGCGCCGCAACGTTGGCGGCGCTTGCCGATGCGATGGGTGCCCAAGACGCCGCGGCGCCGGAAGTTCTGATCGAACCGGATCTGCCAAAAGGCGATTTGACGGCGCAGAGTGTGGGCCAAAGCCTGGCGCGGCATATGCCAGAGAATGCACTCGTCTCTGATGATGGCGTTTCAAACGGCTTATTGTCTTATCTGCCAACCATGAATGCCCGCGCGCATGACTGGATGATGCTGACCGGCGGCGCGATCGGGCAGGGCATGCCGCTGGCGCTGGGGGCTGCGATCGCCGCTCCTGAGCGCAAAGTCATTTGTCTGTCCGGGGACGGCGCTGGGATGTATACCAATCAAGCCTTGTGGAGCATGGCGCGCGAAGGCGCCGATGTGACGACAATTGTCTTCGTCAATCATTCCTATCGCATCTTGAATATCGAATTGTACCGAACCGGCGCCGGCAACCCCGGGCCAACGGCGAAGAACATGTTGTCGATCGGTGGCCCGGATATCGATTGGGTGCAACTCTCGAGCAGTCTCGGCGTGCCAGCAGTTGCGGCTTCAACCGCTGAAGACTTCGATGCGGCTCTGGCAGAGGCGATTGCGGCGCCTGGTCCGCGCTTGATCGCAGCGATTGTTCCCGGATGACCGTGGCTGATTATGCCTAATTCAGGGGGACCGCAAAATTCGTGGATCTGAACACCGGAGTTGAAATAAATGCGCTTTCTTCTCATTGAGTCGCAGTTTTAGGTCCGAAAGTTAACCGCCGCCCGCCAATCTATTAATACACTGCCATTTCAGAGCTCTAGGCGTTAACCTTAATGCAAAGCCTGTCCGGCAATCTCACGTCTGTCGCCAAGGTGTTGGAGACAGTGATGGTGGGTGTCTCGGATCAAGAAAACTTGACCGAGTACCTCACAAAACAGTGAGAGGAATAAAAGAATGCCATATTCAGATTTGGCGATTGATATTGCACCAGAGACCGGTTTGAACGCTTCAACCGCAACTGGCGAAGAGCTATACCGCGTTGGCCTGGCCTATTCAGAAGGCGTTGATTGCGAGCAAGACCTGATCGCAGCCCACAAATGGTTCAACCTGTCAGTGTTGAAAGGTCATGATGACGCAAAGATTTGCCGTCAGGAAATGGCTGATCTACTCGACAAGGAAGACATCAAGTCTGCGCTTGCTGCGGCTCGGGCCTGGCTACAACTGGCTAACTAGTTTGTCCGCGGGCCTTCAAAGCTCGCAAACATTTCCGTGCCCTCAAAGACCGGATTAGGGCACGGCTGTGAGTCCTCTTCGGACTCCAGACGGCAAGTCAGATCTTGCGTGCGGATGTTCAAATCTGCGCAGGCCACCGGGTACGCGTCAAACATATTGAACTCGACTGTACTGCTCGCCACGCCGGTCCCATCGGGGTCGGTAATGCCAAATCCGGCTCCATTGAGATTCTGGTCAACCACTTCAAAATTGGCATTGATCATGTGGACGCCAACTGTCGTGCGCATCGCATAATGCACATTCGGATTGCATTGGCCTTCGGGTATGTCCGGATTGGCTTCGAAGCGCACCAGCAAACTGTCTTCTGCAAGATCAGCGTAGGGTCCCGCGACCGTCGGCTCCCCGCCGCACGCGCCAAGTGTGATTGCCAGCCCGACAGCTGCGATTTTCGTTTTCATGCAATCCCCCAATATAATTGAGCTCCTAGCTCTCATTATATCGATAGCCGACTCCGTAGAGGGTTTCAATCGAGTCGAATTCATCATCGCTCTCACGGAACTTTTTGCGCAGTCGCTTGATGTGGCTGTCAATTGTGCGGTCGTCGACATAGATCTGATCATCGTAAGCCGCGTCCATCAGATTGTCGCGTGACTTCACATAGCCTGGGCGTTGAGCCAGCGCTTGCAGGATCAGGAATTCCGTGACCGTCAATCGCACCGGATGGCCATCCCAGGAACAGGAGTGACGGTTCGGATCCAGGGTCAGACGACCCCGAACGATCGGTTTCACGTCGCCTTCTTCCGGGCTTGCATCAGATGATCTCGAGCGGCGCAGAACGGCTTTGACGCGCTCTGAAAGCAGGCGGTTCGAGCAGGGTTTGCGAACGAAATCGTCAGCCCCGATATTGAACCCGATGACTTCGTCAATCTCTTCGTCTTTCGAGGTCAGAAAGATGACGGGCAGCTCAGATGTCTGGCGCAGGCGCTTGAGCAATTCCATCCCATCCATTTTCGGCATCTTCACGTCCAGAATGGCGAGATCCGGCGGACTATCGGTCAGAGCACCGAGCGCGGTCAAACCGTCATGATAAGTGCGGACATCATAGCCCTCAGCTTCGAAAAATATTTTCAAGGAAGCAATGATATTCTCATCATCATCTACCAAAGCCAGTGTCGTCATGGTTCAGCCCTTTGCTCTCAAACCCAGTCCTAAGCCTGGGCCAAATTCTGCGGGCTGTTGAACCACGGTTCGAGTGCCGCCGGAAGCCCCGGCTAGGATGATTATTCACTCTTAACATGATTTTTGGCGCAGATTTGCAGTGAATGCGGCAATTTTGCGTTTTGTTTCAGGTTGATGCGACGATGGTTGCGCGCCGCGTTTGGATTTCACCCGGCTCTTTTTGCCATACGTGATGCATTGGCGTTTGCCGGCATCCTTGGCCTCATACAGCGCTTTATCAGCCAGGCTGAGGACTTTGCTTGGAGTGCTGCCATGGTCCGGATAGCGGGCATGTCCGATCGAGGCGGAGACGCGCAGGACATTCTGCTCAAAACGATAAGGGCGGCTGATAATGCTGATCAGATATTCGGCATATTTGCGCACGCTGGCCAGCGTTCCATCCACTTCTTCAAGCAGGATGACAAATTCGTCGCCGCCCAAGCGGACCAGGAGATCGCTCGCATCAGTGACTTCACGCAGACGATCCGACAGTTCTTTCAGCAGGAAATCACCCGCATTGTGGCCATGCGTATCATTGACGGCTTTGAAGCCATCGAGGTCGATCAGCAGGATGTCGAAGGATTGACCTGACTCAAGGCGTTCAAAGCGCTCCTGCAGCCGGATACGATTGCCGAGGCCGCTAAGATGGTCATGGGCCGCGAGGTGGGATTGATACTCCACCAAGTCGAGCAATTGCCGATTCACCTTTTCACTCTGCTGAACCAGCATGATCGCGGCGGCGCCGCAGCCGAGAGTCGAAATCATGATGATAAAGGCCGAGAGAAAGATATCGGTTTGCGCATTGATATCAAACGGCGGCAATTGGCTGCCATTGATCGCCATTCCGGCAATTCCGAAAATAATGACAATGTTCAGGAGCGTGAAGAATACGGTGTCGCGGGTATTCAGCAGGATTGCTGCCACGACTGGAAGAATGGGCAAGATGCCAATATGGTATCCAGTGACGCCGCCGGATTGATAGATCTCGGCCCATAGTAACACTGAAAACCCAAGCAACAGACTGCGAATATAAGGCCGCGGTTTGGCGCTCCATAAGCTGACTTTGATGGCGAGGATTGCAAACAAGCAACCCAGACTACCCGTTGCGAGATTGAACCAGGCCGTCCGTTCGGCGCCCAGCTGATGAAATTGCAGCGCGGTATAGCCAGCTGTCATCACCAAAGCGAAGAATGAGACAAATACCATTCGCCGCCGATGGATGTCATCCGTCGACAAAATGAAGCTGCCATCATCCCGGACCCAACGTGTCTTAGGAAGAATGCCGCCCAACATGGAAAACAAACGATTCAATATAACCGTCCTTCGATTTCTTCTACTTCTAGGCGAGTGTCGATAAAATAACGTTGATTAGAACGTGAAATTTTACTGATTCTATTGCGGAATGCGTCCATCAATGGACAGCGTTTCGACTTGACCAGACGGTTTGGGTTCGGTACGCGGCCGCCATGAAAACCGTTTTGCATCATCTTCATCCAAAGATCTAACGTGCCCGAAGAGGCGCGAATAATCTCGGTGCGCTTCAAGTTTTCATTCTGAACATCTCTTGATTGAATAGCGTTTGGCCACCGAACTGACCTCGCCGGGTCTGCTCGCAAATAGCTCAGCAAATCAATTTCCACCGATCCCAGTCCCGGCAACCAAACCTTCACAGTTTCAACCGCTTCGTCTATGCGGAGCGCGACCCAAGACAAAGGCCATCCCATGGGCAAGCAAAAAAAGCCAAAACCGATTGATCTGGCGCGAAAGCCGCGTGGCTTTCCAGACAAGCGGGAAGGTCTGATCGAGGCTGAAAAAAGCATGATCGATCGGATCACTGCCGTCTATCGCCGATGGGGGTTTGAGGGTCTGGATACAGGTGCATTCGAGTTTGCCGATGCGCTCGGCAAGTTCTTGCCAGATCAGGATCGTCCGAATGCCGGCGTGTTCGCGCTTCAGGATGATGATGAGCAATGGATGAGCTTGCGTTATGATCTGACGGCGCCGCTGGCGCGCTTTGCTGCGGAAAACTGGCAGACTTTGCCAAAGCCGTTCCGCCGGTATGCGGCTGGACCAGTCTGGCGAAATGAGAAGCCGGGGCCCGGACGATTCCGCGAATTCTTGCAATGCGATGCTGACACCGTCGGTGCCGCGGGCCCGCATGCAGATGCCGAAATGATCGCCATGGCGGCCGAAGCGATGCGTGCGGCCGGCGCCGGTGATGGTGAATTCGTGGTTCGGGTAAATACCCGCCGCTTGCTCAATGCCGTTTTGGAAGGGGTCGGGGCAAGCGATGAAAGTGTCCGGCTGACCATTCTGCGCGCCTTGGATAAGCTCGACAAGTTCGGACCAAGCGGTGTGGCAGAATTGCTCGGCGCCGGGCGAATGGATGAAAGCGGCGACTTTACCAAAGGCGCTGGCCTCGACGCGGACAGCGTCAAAAGGGTTCTTGCATTTGCAGAAGCTGGGCGTGCGACGCGCGGCGCCACGTTAGAGGCGCTCGGACAAGCCGTCGGTACAAGCGATGAAGCGAAAGCTGGACTGGCCGAACTCGAACAGATTTCAAATGCGCTGGCCGCGTTCTCGACACCTGAGACAGACGTTCAGTTTGATCCTTCGATTGTGCGCGGTCTGGAATATTATACCGGCCCGGTGTTCGAAGCTGAGCTCCTGAAAGAGACCCTGGATGAAGCCGGAAACGCAGTGCGGATTGGCTCTGTTGGTGGCGGCGGGCGATATGATGATCTGGTCGCTCGCTTCACGGGCGAGAAAATTCCCGCAACAGGATTCTCCGTTGGCGTGAGTCGCCTGGCGGCGGCGTTTGCGATCAGTGGTGACATTGATGAATTGAACGGTCCGATCGTTGTTTTGAACATGGACCGCGACAATCCTGCGGTCGCGCTTCAACTGGCGACCGAGTTGCGCTCTGCTGGCTTGAGAGCAGAAGCCTATATGGGCAGCTCAGGCATGCGCCCACAAATGAAATATGCCGATCGGCGCCGCGCACCCGCCGTCGTCATGGTCGGTACAGATGAGCTTGAAAAAGGCGTGGTCACGATCAAGGATCTGAAAGAGGGTGCGCGACAGGCGGCCGCGATTGAGAGCAATGACGCTTACCGCGAGGCGCGTCCCGGCCAGTTCGAAGCGCCGCGCGGCGAGATGGTTGGTCGCCTGCGCAAAATCGTGGAGGCGGATCAATGACCCCCGCTGAAACCGCAACGCAAGCGCTTGCCCTGATTGGCGGCGATCTGGTTGATCCGCCCATCCTGATCGAAGCCAAAGTGCCGTTGGAACTGTCTGGTGAAGCGGTACGCAGCCGGATCTGTACGTTTGTTGATCAGAATGGACGCGAGTGGGCCTTGCGCCCGGACCTGACATTGGTGGTGGCTCAGGCCGAACTCGTCGCCCGTAAATCAAACTCGGCAGGGGAAACAGTCCGGCGCTATGCCGGTCCGGTTTTCCGTCTGCCATCCATGGCGGGAGAGCCTGTCGAATATGATCAAGTCGGGCTCGAGAAATTCGGCGCACCGCGCAGCGGTGAGCAAGATGTCTGGCTGTTCAAGACGCTGGCGGACGCCAGTATTGCTTGCGGTGTCGAGCGTGGACAGACGCGGTTCGGCGACCTCTCGATCTTTCCAGCTTTTGTCGACGCGTTGAACGTATCCGATGATATCGCGGCCGGCCTCAAACGGGCATTTCGTCAGGCGGGCGGCGTGCGTGCCTATCTCAAAGGGCAAAACCAGAGCGGCCTATCAAGCCGTCTTTCAGGCATGCCACGAGACGACATCGCGGCTTTTGTCGACGATATTTTTGCGATGACCAATGTGCGTCCGGTCGGCGAACGCGGCGCTGATGAAATTGTCGAACGTTTGTTCGAGCGATCTAAATCAGCCGCCGGCGCGGCGCTGAGCGCGGCCCAGACTGAGATGCTCGACCGGCTCTTATCTCTCGATGTTGCGCTTGGCGAGGCCCCTGACGCGCTGCTCGCAATCGCCAGGAATGCCGGTCTTGATGGGTTGGAAGACAAACTCGACCGTTTCCGGCAGCGAACGGAAAAACTGATTTCGGACGCGCCGCCCGGGTTCACCGACGACGCGAAATTCGCCACGCGGTTCGGCCGGCGCTTTACATATTATGATGGCTTTGTTTTCGAAGTCGGCACTGATGATAAGGATGGCGGAATTGCCCAGCCCTTCCTGGCGGGCGGTCGATACGATTCGCTATTGGCCGATCTTTCTGGCGGCGATGTAGATCAAACAGCCTTGGGCGGGATCTTGATCCCGCACCGCTTACCGGCTCAGACGGGAGCAGAATCATGACGGCTTTAACCATCGCTATTCCGTCCAAAGGGCGGCTCAAGGAAAAGTCAGAAGCATGGCTGACGGCAAGTGGCTTCAAGCTACGCCAAAAAGGCGGAGGCCGCGGCTATAGCGCTGAGCTGAAAGGTCTGCCCGACGCCGAGGTTATGCTGCTCTCGGCACGAGAGATTGCAGAAGGTTTGATTGCTGGCCAGCTGCATATCGGCATTACCGGCGAAGATTTGCTCAATGACCTCTCCAGTGCCGCAGAGGCGGATATTTCCGTGTTGCGGCGATTAGGGTTTGGCAGCGCCGACGTGATCGTGGCCGTTCCGGCAGCCTGGCTAGACGTGGATACGATGGCTGATCTCGAAGCAGCCGGCGCCTTGTTTCGCGAGCGTCATGGCCGGCGCATGCGCGTTGCGACCAAGTATCTTCGCCTGACGCGTCAGTTCTTTGCTGACAAGTCCGTAGGCGAATACCGCTTGATTGAAAGTCCTGGCGCAACTGAAGCAGCGCCCGCGGCTGGCAGCGCTGAAGTGATTGTCGACATCACGTCAACCGGGGCGACGCTGAAAGCCAATGATTTGAAGATTCTGCAAGATGGTGTGATCCTCAAAAGTCAGGCATCACTAACCGGATCGTTGAAGGCGAACTGGTCCGGCGATGCGCTTTCAACCTTGCGGGTTTTCCTCGATTGCGTGGAAGCCACGGCCGCGGCCAAGTCGCTTTCGCGTCTCGAAACTTCGGATCCAATTCCGCGGAAAAAAGCCTCTGAGCTTGGACTCACAGTACTGTCAGAACGGGTTGCTCTTTGTGCCAGTCAAAATGTCAGTGAAACCGCACGCGCGCTTAATCAGGCTGGGATGGAGACTGTAGCAATTGCGCCAGTGTCCCAGGTTTTTCAATCCGGTAACCCAGTTTTCGAAAATTTTGTTAAGAAGATGTCACAGATGGCTTGACGTGATGCGACATTCTGACAATAAGGGTTTTGCAAGTTTCTGGGAGGAAACGCTGCAATCACTTTCAGGGCGTGACCGGATGGTCGCGCCTTTTCTTTTTCCCGAAATCTCATCTGAGCTCACCTCAAAGAAGAACGACCCCCAAGAGGGAGTCGCCAAGATGTTTGGAGTGAGAGTTATCAACTGGGCGACGCTCAGGGGGGGAGAGAGGGGTAGGGTGAGCCGCCTAGTCATTTATTATTGAATAACAATAACAGTTTATCGTTTTTCGTCAATGCTTTTTCCAAAAATCTAGCCTGAAAATTTTGTAAGGAATTTTTGCCTGCGCAAAATGTCCTGCGAGGGAGAGAACGTGTCTCATTTGTAGCATGTGCGATGAATTCATGCCCCTTTCACGTCATGTGTTGACTTTCGAATGGACCCTCGCCAAGCGTGCGGACAACGCAAATCGCTCTACCTTTTAGGAATCAGACAGGAGAAAACCATGTCCGACCCACGTCAGCACATCATGCCGGTCTATCGCCCACCGGAAGAGGCGTTCGATCGTGGCGAGGGGGTTCGTCTGATCACCGAAGACGGAAAATCGTATCTCGACTTCGTTGCGGGGATCGCCGTGAGTGCGCTTGGCCATTCGCATCCCGCCATGGTTGAAGCGTTACAGACCCAGGCGGGCAAGCTTTGGCACACGTCGAACATGTTTCGCGTGCCAGCGGCTGAAGAGCTTTCCCGCAAAATGTGCGAACGCCTGCCATTTGCTGACCGTGTCTTCTTCACCAATTCCGGAACCGAAGCGATTGAGTGTGCGCTCAAAACGGCGCGCAAATATCATTGGGCCAAGGGCGACACTGAGCGCTATGAGATTGTCACTTTTAGCGGCGCCTTTCACGGCCGCTCGCTCGGTGCGATCAATGCTGGCGGCAATCCAAAATATCTCGAAGGCTTTGGGCCAGCTTTGCCCGGCTTCACGCAAGTTGAATTTGGCGACCATGATGCGCTCGATTCTGCGGTCACTGAAAAAACCGCCGCGGTTCTGGTCGAGCCGGTGCAGGGCGAAGGCGGCGTGCGCGCCATCCCTGAAACCTGCCTGACTGACCTGCGTAAGCTTTGCGACGAACGCGGGGCTTTGCTGATCTATGACGAAGTTCAATGCGGTATGGGCCGCACTGGAAAACTCTTCGCGCACGAATGGGCTGAGAATGCCGAGCCGGATATCATGTGTGTTGCAAAAGGTGTGGGCGGCGGATTTCCGTTTGGCGCCTGCCTGACCAGTGAAGCGGCCGGGTCTGTTATGCAGCCAGGCAGCCATGGCTCGACTTATGGTGGCAACCCGCTGGCCATGGCCGTCGGAAATGTGGTTTGGGATCTCATTTCCGATGAGGATTTCCTGGCCCAGGTGCGCCGTGTCTCAGGAACCGTCGCGCAAGGCCTCAAGTCGCTGGCTGATAGCCATCCTGACAAAGTCGAAGGTGTCACGGGTAAAGGCTTGTTGACGGGCTTGAAGCTCAAAGCGCTGCCCAAACCGGTCCAGAATGATTGCCGCGACAGAGGCCTATTGGTCGGCGTCGCTGGTAATAATGTGCTGCGTCTGGCGCCGCCATTGGTGATTGAAGACACTGACGTGCGCGAAGCTGTCAGCATCATGGATGCCGCCCTCGGCAGTTGGGAAGTCGCCAGCTAAACGACTTCTCTGTCCGAGCCTTCACATTACGCAGAATTGCCGTAAGCCTTATGCTTAACGGCATGCAGGAGGGCTCGGTTATGATGGGACTTTATTTGGGACTAGGCGCACTATCGGCCATCCTGGTCACTGCGGCGATGCTGTTCAACCATCTGGTTGGCAAGCGCAACATGGTCAATAATGGCTGGGCGGATATCGATGTTCAGCTCAAGCGCCGCGCTGATCTGATCCCGCAACTGGTGACGACGGTGCAGGCCTATGCCAGCCACGAACGGCAATTGTTCGAAGATGTGATTATGAAGCGCAACGCGGCGCTGCAAGCTGGCGACAATCCCGACGCGCGCGGCAATAAAGAAAGCGCACTCGCGGCGCCAGTTGGGCGTCTCCTGGCCTTGGCAGAAGATTATCCGGACCTGAAAGCCAGTGACAATTTCGGTGAGCTGCAGACCGAGCTGTCTGAAACCGAGACCAAAATCGAAATGGCGCGACGTTTCTACAATGGGGCCGTGCGCGAGATGAATGTTGCTGTGGAGAGCTTTCCGGGCAACTTGATTGCCGGAGCTTTCGGATTTGCCCGGCGGCAATTTTTTGAAATCGACATGTCTGATCGCGCGGTTCCAAAGCTTGATCTGGGCGGAGATGCGTAATGCAGGTGCTACGTATTCTATGTGTTGCCTTATTGCTGTCTCTGGGACCGCTATCGGCACTCGCCGAGGAAGAGATTCGCAGCTTTGATGTGGTGATCGACGTTGAGCGTGATGGGGATATTGTCGTCACTGAAACCCTAGCGGTAAATGTCGAGGGCCGGGATATTCGCCGCGGCATTTTTAGAGAATTGCCAGCCTATTACGCCGATGATGATGGCCCCGGGAAATTGCCGTATCGCTATGACGTCCTCAGCGTTCGCAAAGATGGCAAGCGTGAACCCTATGAGCGCGAGCGTATTGGCAATGCCGTGATGATTCGAATTGGCGATGCTGATCGTTATCTCGATTATCGCGAGCACGTCTATGAAATCAGCTATCGAGTCAAAAACCAGATCCGGTATTTCGATGACTATGATGAATTGTACTGGAACGCCACGGGGTCGTACTGGTTGTTTCCGATTCTGTCCGCGAGCGTGCGCGTAACCTTTCCGGACGATGCCAGGCCGCTCGAGACAAACTATTTCACGGGCGGGTTTGGGTCGACCGATCAGAATGCGGCCTATCGCCCTGAAGGCGGTACACATGTCATTTCCACCACGCAGCCGCTGGGTGTACGCGAGGGACTGTCGATTTCGCTGACAGTCGAAAAGGGTTTGATTGATCCACCATCTGCGTCCGATCAGGGCTGGCTATGGTGGGCGCGGAACGGCGCCCTGGCGGCGCTCGCGGCGTCCTTTCTCGGGTTGCTGGGCTTCTACCAGAGCAGTTTCAACCGGGTCGGACGTGACCCCGCCAAAGGCCCGGTCTTTCCGCAATACGAGCCCCCAAAAGGCTATTCTCCTGCCGCGGCCCATCACATCTATCATCGCGGCTTTTCCGGCCATGACGGCTTGATTGCCAGCCTCATGTATCTCGCTTCGAACGGGCAGATGCGAATTGATGTCGATGCGGATAATAAAAAGAAGACGACGCTCTCAAAAGGCACATCGGCTGAATATGGCAAACTGCCTATCGAGCTCGATGAGCTTTACAATGATTTGTTTGACAGCACGAGTTCGATCAAGCTTGGCGAGAAATATCATGCCGGCTTCACGGACGCCTATACGAGCTTTCGCAAACGGGTGTCTGATGACTTTGGCAGTTCCTATTTCAAATGGAATGCCGGCTATGTCGTAGTCGGCGGCATTCTGTCAGCGGCCGCGATCATTTTTGCGATCGTACAGCATTCCTATTGGAGCATCTGGCACACGCTCGGAATTGTCGGGCTGATTGGGCTGAATGGGTTGTTTATGTATTTGATGCCGGCGCCGTCTCGTAAGGGACAAGACGTGCGCACTCATTTGCAAGGCTTCCGGCTGTATATGGAAAAGGCCGAGAAATTGCAGCTCAACACGGTCGAGGTTGGCAGCGAAGCGCCGCCGCCAATGACGGTAGAGCGCTATGAGAAATTCCTGCCTTACGCTGTCGCGCTCGGCGTCGAAAAGCCCTGGACGAAGCATTTCGAAAAGCTGATCCCGGACGAGGCCGCCGCTTATAATCCGGGCTGGACGAATATGAGTGCGGGCCGGATCGGCTCGATTGGCGGCATGACCGATCGCATGGTGTCAGGAATGAGTTCTGGGGTGACCTCAGCGATGCCGCAAAGCTCAGGCTCTTCAGGCAGCGGCGGTGGCGGCTTTTCGGGTGGCGGCGGCGGCGGCGGTGGCGGTGGCGGCTGGTAAATCGCCACATCTTTTAGCGCCAGCGTAGATTATCCCGGCTCAACTGATCGACTTTGGTGACGCCCATCAGTTTCATATCGCGTTCAATCTCAGTCCGCAGATTGCCGAGCGCGCGCGCAACACCGGCCTGTCCGGCTGCGGCTAGCGGGTAGAGATAGTAACGCCCGCCGGAGACGGCTTTTGCGCCCACTGACAGTGCTTTCAGCACATGCGTGCCGCGCTGCACGCCGCCTTCGCAAATGACATCGATCTTGTCACCGACAGCGTCGCAAATCTCGGCGAGTTGATCGAACGGCGCGCGGGCCCCATCAAGTTGGCGGCCGCCATGGTTGGAAACCATGATCCCGGTGCAACCTATATCGACGGCGCGCTTGGCATCCTCGACGCTCATAATGCCTTTCAAGGCGAATTGACCATTCCATTGCGCGCAGAGTTTTTCGGCGTCTTTCCAATTCATGGTCTGGTCGAGCAAGGACGAAAAATACTCGCCCACAGACACCGCGAGATTGGTGCCCTGACGGACATGCTCGGACAGATGCGGCATGTCGAATTTTTCCTTCGTCAGAAAATTCCAGGCCCAGGACGGATGCGCGGCAAAGCTGAACAAGGAGCTTGGCGTCAGACGCGGCGGCGACGTAAAGCCCGTCCGCAAATCACGCTCGCGATTGCCGCCTGTGATTGTGTCCACGGTCAAAGCCATGACATTGAACTTTGCGGCCCGCGCGCGTTCGAGTAGCGCATCATTCAGCCCGCGATCCTTGTGGAAATAGAATTGGAACATTTTCGGCCCAGGCGCGAGCTCTGAAATTTCTTCAACCGCAACCGTCGCCAGAGAGGAGACGCCAAACATGGTGCCATATTGCGAGGCGGCGCGGGCGACGGCGCGTTCGCCATCATGGTGAAATAGCCGCTGCAGCGCGGTCGGCGCACAATAGAAGGGCATGTCGAGTTTTTGCCCCATCACTTCCACCGACAGATCCACGGTTTCGACATCGTTCAAAACGCTCGGCACCAGATCGACATCATCATAGGCGGCGGTGTTCCGGCGATAGGTCACTTCATCATCGGCGGCGCCATCAATATAATTGAAAATCGGTCCCGGCAGTCGCTGTTTGGCGAGCTGCCGGAAATCTCCGAAATTGTGACAATCCTTCAAACGCATACCGGTCCATCCTGAGAAACAAGGTTGGCTATATCTAGACTGGAAACCCGGGCGGCGTCGATTGCCGACGTCGCGCTAGCCTGGGCTCGCCGCCGAGCCTGCCAGCAGTCCGCCATCCAGGGTCAGTGTCTCACCGGTCATATATGTGGCGCCGTCGCCGGCCAGCATGACCGCCAGAGCGGCAACTTCAGCGGGCTGGCCAAACCGCTTCAAGGGCGTATCGGCGACCAGCGCCGCCATCTTCTCATCGCGATCTGGTCCGTCGCCAATCATCGGCTCCCAGATCGGCGTCAGGATTGCGGCCGGGGCGATGGCATTGCAGCGGATTGCCCAGCCTTGCTGCGCACAATAGAGCGCCACCGAGCGCGTGTGATTGATCATCGCTGCCTTGGAACTGGCATATGCCGCAGCGCCGGGAATACCGACCAGGCCGGAACGGGATGAGATATTGATGATGCTGCCCGTGCCGGACGCTTTCATCGCGGCGATCGCGGTACGGCAGCCAAGAAAGGTGCCGTCGAGATTGACGGCATGGACATTGCGCCACGCCTCGAGCGAGGCGTGCTCCGGGTCATGGACCAGCTCGCCTGTTTCAAATCCGGTTATGCCGGCATTGTTGACCAGGATATCGAGTTTCGGGTGAGCTTTGAGCACACTCGTCCAGTCTGTTTCGGATTGAACATCCAGACGATGAAACTCGGCGCCGATGGCATCGGCTGCGGTTTGGCCTTCGGTTTCCAGAATGTCGGTGACGATAACTTTGGCGCCTTCTTCAATGAAGGCCTTCGCAATCGCGGCACCGATGCCGCGGGCGGCACCCGTCACGAGTGCGGTTTTGTTTTGTAAATTGGGCATGAGAGAACTTTCGAACAAAAATGAATTCTTCGCGCGGCGAGCGCGCGTTGGGCAAAATCAATTTTTTCCGGAAAACCGGTGTCGCTAGTTCATTTTACTCGGATGCTCCATCAGTGGGGAGACACTTATCGTCGGAGCGTGTTTTACGTCAACCGAATTCTCGGCCATAGTGTGGACCGCAGGATCGAGGAGGCGCAAATGACTGAGAAACAGAGGATCACTGGACTGGGCGGGTTCTTTTTTCGCGCCAAGGACACGAAGGCTCTGGCCGCCTGGTATGATGAGAATTTTGGCATTGATCAGGTCCCCAGCGATTATGACACCCAGCCCTGGCATCAGAATGAAGGCCCGACCGTGTTCGCGCCTTTTAGTGCAGATACGACTTATTTCGGCGAGGATATGTCGAAGACTTTCATGCTCAATTTTCGCGTTGAGAATCTCGAAAAAATGGTCGCGCAACTGCGCGCCAATGGCAATGAAGTGAAGATGGATGACGGCAATCCCTATCCGAACGGATTATTCGCGAATGTCGTCGATCCTGAAGGGAACCCCATTCAACTTTGGGAGCCGCAGCACAATCCGAGCTAGCGCTTTTTCAGAGATTGCGGGCGGTGGACGAGGGTGACCAGCACCCAGGAGACAATCATCAGCAAATACCAACTGCCCAGCTTTTGCAGCGACACCATATGCCACCCCGCTTCCTGACCGGGATAAAGCCAGGTTTGCGTAAACGTGCCGATATTCTCCGCCAGCCAGATAAAAAGGCTGACAAGGAAAAACCCTAGCAGCAGCGGCATTTGGTGATGCCATCGCCAGACCCGGTAGTGGACATTGCATCGCATGAAAATCAGCGCAGCGAAGGCAAATAGCGCGTAGCGAATGTCCCAGGTGAAGTGGTGGCTGAAGAAGTTCACATAGATCGCCGTGGCCAGAATGATGGTGCTCCAAAGCGGCGGATACCGGGTCCAGCGAAACTCGAACAGCCGAGCGCAGCGGGCAAAATAGGACCCAACTGCAGCGTACATAAAGCCGGAGAAAAGCGGCACGCCGCCGAGCCGCAATATATTTTCTTCCGGATAGGTCCACGACCCTGCATCGGTCTTGAACACTTCCATTCCGGTGCCGACCAGATGGAAGATCAGAATGACAATGGCTTCGCTTGGCCGTTCCAATCGGGTGACCAGAAACAGGACTTGAATGGCGACCGCATAGATGACGAGAAAGTCATATCGCGCGATCGGCGCCGTGTCTGGATAGGCGTAATGCGTCACGATAATACCGAGCAGCAACAGACCGCCGAACAAGCAGGCCCAGGCCTGCTTGATACCGAAGACCAGAAACTCGATCAGGGCCCGAGCCAGCCAAGCCGGCAGCGCACGTTCGAGCCAGCGTTCAATCGGCGGCAATGTGCGACTTAGAATCTCATCAACGCGGGAATCAGGTGTGCGGGTCATCAGGCCTATGTTTCGCCCGGACATGGGCATTTAACGACCAAGTCGTGCTCGAAATGCGTCATATCCGAAATCGCTCAGTATCTCGATTTCACCGGACTCATATTGGATTGCGAGATTTGCCAGCGGATTGCCGTTGAACGTATTGGTCTTCACGAACGTATAATGCATCTGGTCCGTGAACACGATTCTGTCGCCAGGCTTGAGCTTGTGCGGGAAGGAATAATCTCCGATCACGTCGCCAGTCATACAGGTGCGTCCGGCCAGTCGGTAAGTGTGCTCGAGTTCACCTGCAGCGCCAGCGCCGACAATCTCAGGTCGATACGGGACTTCCAGAACGTCCGGCATATGCGTTGACGCGCTGGCATCGAGGAGCGCAATATCCCCGTCATTCCAGTGCAAGTCGATGACGCTGGCATGCAATTCGCCGGTGTTCACAACCAGACCGCCACCCGGTTCCAGGATCAATTCGGTTTTGAATTTCTGCCGGAAGGTTTTGATCGCCTGGATCAGGGCTTCGACATCATAGCCGGGCTTGTTGATGAAATGTCCGCCGCCAAAGTTCACCGCGCTGACCTGGTTGAGATAGGGCGCAAACCGATCGGCGACGTGTTTGATCAGACCGACAGACCCTTCCGCCAGGCTTTCGCACAAGGCGTGGACATGAAAAATGTCGACCAGGTCCCAGTCGATCTGATCGAGCTTTTCTGGCACTTCTCCAAACCGGGACATTGGCGCGCACGGATCATACAGCTCGCCGCCCAGTGTCGCATTGGAATAGCCGGGATTGACCCGCAATCCGATTTTCGCTCCGGCGGCTTTGGCGATCGGGCCGTACTGGCTGAGTTGCGCCGCCGAATTGAAATAGATGTGCTGTGCGGTCTGGGTCAGGCGCTCGACTTCGCTGGGGGCATAGGCAGGGGAATAGACGTGCACGTCTTTGCCAAATGCCTCAGCACCGAGCCGGGCTTCCTGTTCGCCACTGGCGGTGGTGCCATCGAGATATTCGCGCATCATTGGAAATGCCGCGGGTAAGGCAAACGCCTTGGTCGCGAGCAAAATCTGACACCCCGCTTCTTGCCGGATCCTTTTTGCGGTCTCCAGATTGGCGCGCAGCCGCGCCATGTCGAGGACAAAACAAGGAGTGGGAAGTGTGTCTAACGTCATAGCGCGCATTTGCGCTCTTATTCTTCGTCGATCAAGCGGCCAGTCTCATCGCGGCGCTCCGGACCGTGTATCCGCACTTTACCATCGCCGAAGGGCGCGTCGCGATCTTTCAAAGCCTGCTTCAGCCCGACATTGCCAGCATGTTTGACAAAAGCTCTGGCGCTGGCGGCCTGATGACCCCGTGCATCATTCTCAACCGCGTAGCGTTGTAGCGTTCGGGCGCCCATCAGTTCGAGACCCATATTTACGGCGCGCTTATTCGCGGCGAGAATATCTGGATCAATCAATGCAAAGCGATCGGCGAGACCTTCGACTTCATATTCTAACACGTCCGCCGGAACCGATTTCAGCGCGAAACCGATCTCGGCCGCCTGCTTGCCTGTGATACTGTCGCCAGTGAGCAGCAGCCGTTTGGTCCATTGCGGTCCGAGATTGTGTAGCCAGAACTGGTTCGGCAGCGCCCCGAGATCTCGCCCGGCGGGGAAGCCGATCTCTGCATCATCAGCGACGATCACCATATCACAGAGCAGCGCCAGATCAGTGCCGCCGGCTTTGCAGTGGCCGTGCACCTGCGCGATGACGGGTTTGTGCATATCGAACGCGGTCATACGGTAGCGCTGGGCGCGCTCCAGTTGCCAGATATCATCGTCGACGCTTCTATGCCCGCGATACGGTGCGTCAGGGTTTTCTGCCTGCATGCGCGACACCGGAACGCTGTCGCCGCCAGCCAGGTCATAGCCTGCTGTGAAGGCCCGGCCAGCGCCTTTGATAATGGCGCAGTGCACGTCCTTGCGAGCATCTGCATCCCATAATGCCTCCGACAATTCTGCCTGCATTTTCAGACTCATCGCGTTCAGTTTGGTCGGGCGGTTGAGGGTTATCCGGGCGCGCCCGGACTCAATTTCATAAAGGATCGTGTCGAACATGCTTGAGACCTTAGGGCGAGGCGCCTGTATTGACTAGGATTTCTAGCGCGAGACAAATTCGGCTTGTAATATCTATAAAACTAGATATATAGATTGTATGACGGATATCAAAGCTGCAAACTCTTTCGCTGCCCTCGGCCATGCCAGCCGGGTCGCTATTCTACGCTTGCTGGTTCAAGCCGGTGATGACGGCCTGTCTGTGTCGCAAATGCGGACGCATCTGAAGATGCCAGCGACGACGTTCGGTCACCATTTGAAAGCCATGGCCGATGCCGGGCTTGTCTCACAAACCAAGCGCGGCCGCTCTCTGATTTCTACAGCCAATTATGCCGCGCTTCAGAACCTCATTGGTTTTCTGATGGAAGATTGCTGCCGCGGTGTCTTTACCCCTCTCACCTCTACCGAATTGGAGACCAAATGAAACGGATTCATATACACATTAGCGCCGCAGACCTGGCCGCAACCAAGCAATTCTATTCAGCATTGTTTGGGCAAGCGCCAAGTGTCGATGAGCCGGATTACATGAAATGGATGCTCGACGATCCGTGCCTTAATCTGGCGGTGAGTCAGCGGGAGGGCGCGACCCGAGGCGTCGATCATGTTGGCATCCAAGTAGACAGCGATGCCGCACTTGAGGCGGTTAATGCGTCCTTGCAGGCGGCTGAGCAATCAACTCTGGCCGAGCCTGGTGCGCATTGTTGCTACGCAGAATCCAACAAGCATTGGGCCCGTGACCCGCAAGGTGTGGTCTGGGAGATGTTTCACACGATGGATGCTGCGCCGACCTATGGCGAGGATTTACGAGACGAAATCCCTCACACGCCGCAATCAATTTCCACCGGCGGCTGTTGCTAGGCCGCAGGACACATTCCGCGATTTGTTTGAGTCAGGTCTCCACGCCGAACAGGTCTTCTTGCTTGCCCATTGGCACATCGATTACATGCCAGGGTAGGCCACGTTTCGCGATATCTTCCAGGAACGGCTTGGCGGGAAATTGCTCGACATTGAAGACGCCAGCGCCTGACCATTCTCCTTTAAAGAACATCGCCGCGCCGGAGACCGGTGGCACACCAGTTGTGTAGCTCACCGCCTGAGCGGAGACCTCCTCATTGGTCTTGGCGTGGTCTGAGACATTATAGATCATCTTGGTCGCGGGCTGGCCATCCTTGGTCCCGCGCAGGATGACGCCAATCGACGTCTTGCCAGTATAGCCCTCAGCCAGCGTGCTTGGCACGGGCAGCAAGTCTTTGAGGAATTCCATCGGGATAATGTCCATGCCCTTGTGCTTGATCGGTTCGAGGCCGATCAGGCCAATCGATTTGAACACGTCGAGATGCTTGATGTATTCCTCGCCGAAGGTCATCCAGAAGCGGATCTGTTTCAGGCCTTTAATATGTTTGACCAGGCTTTCTTCTTCTTCGTGATAGATCAGGTAGGACATTTTCGGCCCGACTTCAGGATAGTCGATCATGGTGCGGATCGACAGAGCTGGAATCTCGATCCATGCGCCATCTTTCCAATAGCGCCCATCCTGGGTCACTTCGCGGAGATTGATTTCCGGATTGAAATTGGTCGCGAAGGTCTTGCCATGGTCGCCAGCATTACAGTCGACAATGTCGATATATTCGATCTCGTCGAGCAGGCCTTCCTGCTGAGCATAGGCGCAGTAAATATTGGTGCAGCCAGGATCGAACCCGCAGCCAAGAATGGCCGTAATCCCGGCTTGCTTGAACCGTTCCTGATAGGCCCATTGCCAGTGATATTCGAATTTGGCGACATCGCGCGGTTCGTAATTGGCGGTGTCCATATAGTGGGTTTTGGTGGCCAGGCAGGCATCCATGATGGGCAGGTCCTGATATGGCAGCGCCATATTGATAACGAGATCAGGTTTGACCTGTTCGATCAGCGCAACAGTCTCGTCGACATTGTCGGCATCGACTTGTGCAATCTCGATCGGGGTCTGGCAAAGCGCCGCCACGTTCTCGCATGACACCAGGCGACGGGACGCCAGCGTGATGTGTTTGAAAGTTTCACGGTCCATGGCGCATTTTTGCGCGACAACAGACCCAGCGGCGCCAGCACCAATAATCAGAACCCGATCCATATTCAGAAAACCCTGTATGCGTTCAAAGATGAAGTTCGGCATGTACTCAACTTATCTGGCATATGAAAGTCCCATTTCAGCACCTGGTTGGCACGAACCTGTTGTCAGATCAGGAAATTACGCACGATCTCTCTATCAGTAGCTTTCGCTGAGGAAATGCGTTAAGAGCGCCGCTTGCTTTTGAACCGGAGGGGTTTCATGATCTATCGGCATTTCATTGATCTGTGGCAGCTGGAGGCGAGCGAGCTACGCACTATTCTGGATCAGGCCCATGCGATGAAGCGTGCCCGACAAGGCTGGCCGAAGGGAAAAGCCGACGCTGATGCGCCGCTCGAAGGCCATACAATGGCGATGATTTTTGAAAAGAACTCAACACGCACACGGTTCAGCTTTGAAGCCGCGATGCGCCAGCTTGGTGGCGACTCGATTATCGCCACAGCCTCTGACATGCAGCTTGGCCGCGGCGAGACCGTCGAAGACACAGCGCGCGTTCTCAGCCGCTATGTCGATATGGTGATGCTGCGGGCGAATAGTCATAGCGACTTGGAGGTTTTCGCCGAAGCCGCATCCGTTCCGGTGATCAATGGCCTGACCGACCGCTCTCATCCGTGCCAGATCATGGCGGATTTAATGACCCTTGAAGAGTCCGGAATCACGCTTCAAGGCGCCCGTCTCGCCTGGGTCGGAGACGGAAATAATGTCTGCTCAAGCTTTATCCATGCCGCTCCAAAATTTGGGTTCTCATTCGCGGTGGGGACACCGGATCGCTTCGCGCCGGACGAGGACGATGTCGCGATCTCGCGCGACTTGCAGGGCCGTATCGATCTTTATGACACTGCCGAAGAAGCCGTCGCTGGCGCTGATGTCGTGATCACCGATACGTTCGTTTCAATGGGTGATAAAGACGGCCCGGCGCGCCTGGCGGAACTTGATCCATTCGCGGTAACCGATGAGTTGATGGACATTGCGCAAGGCGGCGCGAAATTCTTGCACTGCCTGCCAGCGCATCGCGGCGAAGAAGTTGATGCTGAAGTGATTGATGGACCGGACTCGCTGGTCTGGGACGAAGCTGAGAATCGTCTGCACGCGCAAAAAGCCATCATGCGCTGGTGTCTGTATAAGTAGTGGCGGACGCGATCGACATTCTGATTGATGCCGATGCCTGTCCGGTCAAGGACGAGACCTATAAAGTCGCGCTGCGCCATGAGGTGCCCGTGACGCTCGTCTCGAACAGCTTTCTGCGCGTGCCCGCTCACCCCTTGATCAAACATGTCACGGTCAGTGATGGTTTCGATGCTGCGGACGATCATGTCGTCGAGCTTGCGCATCCCGCGAGTGTCGTTGTCACAGCGGATATTCTGCTCGCCGAGCGTGCCTTGCAGAAAGGCGCGATTGTGCTCGGCCCAACGGGCAAACCATTCACCGAAAACTCGATTGGCGGGGCCATAGCCACCCGCGCCATCATGGCCGATTTGCGCGCGGGCGGAGATCAGGTCGGCGGTGCTGCGCCATTCTCCAAGGCGGATCGATCGCGGTATCTGTCCGCTCTGGACGAGGCTTTGAACCGTCTCAAGCGGCAGGCCCGCTAAGCGGGTTCGCGCGTTCGGTCTGCTCCCCAAGCAAGCAGGGCAAGTAAGCTATAAGCAATCAGCGCCATGATCGCGAATTGCGGGATGGCTGGCGGATGATCGACGGGCAAATGATTGTAAATCTGCAGCGCCAGCATGAAGCCGAGCAACAGAATAGGCGCAAAGCGGCCGACCGTGCCTTTTGGCTTTGTGTGCGCCAGATAGAGCGCACCGCCAATCAGCAGAAGGCCAATCTCGACAACTTGCGTCCATAACAGACTGTTCCAAAGGCCGAGCCCGACTTTTGGACCGCCAAACCAAAGGGCCAGATCTGGACCATGTGCAATCAGGTCTGTGATCCAGTGCGAGAAAACAGCTAGCGCAATAATGACCCCTGCCGTCGTCGCTTTCGCGCCGCGGCGCAGCGCGGCATAGAGGACACCCGCCGCGATCGCCCAGATCACCGCTGCGACAAGGGAATGGGTATAGGGCATATGGTGTAAGTCGAGGATCGACGCCTCCATAAAGCCTGGTGTGACATCGAACTTCTCAATGCCGACCAGGACCAGTCCCGCCCAGGCAAAATCGACCAGCTGTACTGCGACGAAAAGTTGCCAAAGCGGTATGGCTGGTTTTGCCGCGCGCGCCGCGAGGGCTGCACCATAGTGGCCAATAAACATTGTTGAATTCCTCCCTGGGACGATGATGCGAGGGGAAGGTGCGAGCGTCAACATCTCGGCCTGAGCCAACGAGAGCGATTCTGGGTGCTTCCGCTGACGGAATAAACAATCTAAGAGGCGCGCATGAACGGATTTCTTCTGGTGGCTTTAGGCGGTGCGATTGGCGCATCGATGCGGTACGGCGTTGGCCTTGCTTTTACCGAGCATGGCGGCGTGTCCGGCGCCTGGTCGACTCTGTTTGTAAATGTAGTTGGCAGTTTCATTCTTGGGGCTTTGATGGGCTGGTTCACGAGCCGCGAATTGGCGATGGAGAATACGCTTTGGTTGCTCTTCGGGGTCGGCATGATGGGCGCGTTTACGACCTTCTCGGCATTCTCTCGAGATACTGTGCACATGTTCATGACGGGTGAAATGATGAAGGGATTGGTGTTTGCGGGTCTCAACATGGTCGGGGCGCTGGCTGCATTTGCGATCGGCCTACTAGCTTTGAAAAGGTTGCTGGCATGAGCCGACAAGTGATTACCGAAACCGTCACTGACAAAGAAGGCGGTGTCCGCCTTGATCGCTGGGTCAAACGCCGCATGCCGATGACACAAGGCGAACTGGCAAAATTGCTCCGGACCGGGCAGATCCGCGTCGATGGCGCGCGCGCAAAAGCCAATACGCGGCTTGAAGCCGGCATGAGCGTCCGCTTGCCGCCTTTCACGTCGAAAACGGCAAAGGATGGCGACACGCCGTGGAGTGCGCCGTCCAAACCGAATGCCCAGGCCCTGGCTTTCCTAAAGCCGCTCATCCTGCATGAAGACGAGGAAATGTTCGTTCTCAACAAGCCCGCCGGTATTGCCGTACAAGGCGGCACGGGCCAGGGCGGGAGGCACATTGATGGCATGCTGGATGCGCTCTCAGACGGCGAACATCGGCCGCGTCTCGTCCACCGCCTCGACAAAGCAACGTCCGGCTTGCTGGTCATCGCCAAGCATCCTTCCGCGGCATCGCGCCTTGGGAACCTGTTTCATTCGCGCGAGATGGACAAAGTCTATTGGGCGGTGACGGTCGGCGTGCCGCATCCGGCAGCTGGGCAATTACGCTCGTGGATGTGCAAAGGCGTCGACGAAGAGGGCCGCGAGCGAATGGTGCTGGGCGCGCATGGCGACCGGATCTCGAAACATGCGATCACGGATTACATGGTCGTCTCGACGGCAGCCCGGCGCGCCGCCTGGGTGGCGCTCAAGCCCTCCACAGGACGGATGCACCAATTGCGATTCCACATGCATGAGCTTGGCACCAGCATTCTCGGCGACGACAAATACATCACGCGCCGCGAAGTGCCGCAAGGCGTCGCCAAAGGCTTGCATCTGCATGCCCGCGCTTTGGTCATTCCGCGCAAATCGGGTAAGCCACTGGTCGTGCAGGCCCCGCTCTCTGGCACGATGAAGCAAACTTTTGATACACTGGGCTTCCTCGAAAGCGAGGCTGGGCGAGATCCGCTAGAATTGTTCGTCTAAGAAGGATCCAGCGTCTGCGTCAGCCAAGCCATGACAGCGGCGCGGGCATTCGTCATGTCTGCTTCGGTGCGCGCATCGACCAGCATGGACGAGCCGTGCACTCCATCTTCGAAAATCAGCACTGGCACGTTGGCGTTGTCAAACAGCGCTTTTTGCATCTTTGCGCTCTCGCGTTCCATTTCCGAAGCCGGGCGCAGAACAAGCGTTGGGCTCTTGAGGTCACCCAGACGTGCGCGCGCGAGGCATGCCGCCATCGGCGATCCAGATGCGGGGGATGCGGATACAACGGCGCTTACCACTTGCGGATTGTCTGCTGCGAGGTGAACCACGAGGGCGCCGGAATATGAACTGCCCCAGATAATCGCTTCGCCGGATGCCGCGAATGGCAGCGATGCCGCAAGCGCCGCTTTCATGTCTCCATAACCTTCGCAATATGAAGATGCTTCTTCGGGAAGCATTGCGTCTGCAGTCCGGTTCGCCAAACCAAAAATGTCGCCTCCAGCCCGCAAATCCCAGGCGATGACCCGGAACTCATTCTCAAGCAGCCAGGGAATCAGCGGCGCATACTCTGCCCGCGCGTTCGACCCGCCTTGATGGAACAGCAGGACCAGAGGTGCTGTATCGGGGAGGTTTGCGAAATAAGTCGTCGCAAACACAGTGACGCCATCTTCGGCTTGTGTGGTTATCTCGGAATGTCTAGGCGCTGAGTTCTTGGGCATGGACTTGTCGATGACCGAACACCCGGCAAGAGACATCGCAAGCACCGAAACCGCTAACCATCGACCCATCTCACTTCTCCTACTCGAACTCTCCAGCGGTTATGTTACATTCGTAACGCACCTCAAAATGAATGCAAGTAGATTCGATGCGTGCATAAGAAATAGCCTAATTGGCACGGGGGTTGCTGAATTCTTGGAATAATAAGAGTTCAGGAGCGTGGAATGAGCCAGACTGCCACAAAACCAAAGCACTTCATCGCATTAGACAGCTGGCGAGGGATCTGTGCCCTTATGGTGGCTTTGTACCATTTTCCGATCGGTGGATGGATGGACACAAATGGTCTGATCTCCAATTCACAGATGTTTGTGGACTTCTTCTTTGTCCTTTCCGGCTTTGTCATTGCAGCCAATTATGCCGAGCGCCTGAATGATCTGGGGCAAGTCGGACGGTTTACCTGGTTACGGATCGGGCGGCTGTATCCGCTGCATTTCGCAATTCTGATGGCCTTCGTGGCTTATGAGTGCGCCAAACTCGGCATTGCGCTGTTTCAAACTGGGACCAGCGGCGACGCCTTTGCCGCGCCAAATGACTTCCAATCGCTTGTCTCCAATCTGTTCATGACGCAGGGCTTGGGCGCGACCACAGAATTGACCTGGAACTGGCCGGCCTGGAGCATCTCCACCGAGATGATGGCTTATTTCACCTTTGCCGCCATCGTTTCGGTGTTTGGGCGTCTGAAGTGGATTGCCTTTGCTGTGCTGATCGCGATCAGCTTTCTGGTCCTGATTGTGTTCAATCAAGGAGAGTTCCTGGCGACCTATGATTTTGGCTTGTTCCGCTGCTATATCGGTTTCTTCACCGGGGCGATTTTCTATCGCGCCTATCGTCGGACCATAGACCGAAATCCGGACGGGTCTTCATTACGCATGGCGACGTCGACTGAAATCCTGTCAGTCGTCGCAGTCGTTCTGTTTGTTTCGGCCGGCGCCAACACCGCGCTTCACGTGGCCCTTCCGTTAGTGTTTGGGGCTTGTGTCTTCTTCTTCGCGTTCGATCAGGGCGCGGTGTCGCGGATCCTGCATCGACCCATTTTCACGCTGTTGGGAGCATTGTCCTATTCCGTCTACATGACGCATGTCTTTGTGATTGATCGAATGGCCAATCTTGCCAGTCTCATCGAAAACAAGACAGGCTATTCGATGATTGATACCGGCACGGGCAACGAGTTTGCGTTCAGAATAGCCGGCGTTCCGAACGAAATTGTTGCGCTCGGTTTTCTCGCTGCTGTCGTCGGCATATCCTTTGTGACCTATCGACTGATCGAGGTTCCTTGTCGTGACGCAGCCCGTCGCATGCTGAAGAAACCCGAAGCACCGATTGTCTCGGCGCAGGTTGAGCGCCGGGTGAGTGGAGTAGACCGCCGCGTGCGAGTTTAGCGCTCTTTCGGGTCCAGCGCGTCTCGCAGACCGTCGCCAATAAAATTCAGACAGAGCAGAGTGACCATCATGGTTAGCGCGGGTGCGAGTAGCATCCAGGGTTTGTCCTGCATCTCTTTCGCGCCATCCGAAATCAGCACGCCGAGCGATGTCAGCGGCTCATTCACACCCAGTCCGAGGAAAGACAGAAAACTCTCGGCCAGGATCACGACGGGAATGGTCAGCGTCACATAAACGGCAACCGGGCCAACCACGTTGGGCAAAATGTGGCGCCGAATGATTGTAAAGAACGGTACGCCGGTCGCTCGAGCGGCTTCAATATAGTCCATATTCTTGATCGCCAAAGTTTGCCCGCGGACAATCCGGCTCATGGTCAGCCACTCAACGGCGCCAATCGCGGCGAAGATCAGAATAATGTTTCGACCGAATACCGTGAGCAACAGAATGACAAAGAAAATGAACGGCATCGCATAAAGCACGTCGACGAAACGCATCATTATATTGTCGACGCGGCCGCCAACAAATCCAGCAACAGCGCCCCATGTGACCCCAATGATCAGCGATACAATAGTTGCGACCAGGCCCACGGCGAGCGAAATACGCAGCCCGATCATCAGGCGGGCCAGACTGTCGCGGCCTTGCGTGTCAGTGCCGAGAAGATGCAAATTCTCAAAAGTCGGCGCGAGCTCAACACTGGTTGAAATGGTGCGGTAATCATGCACCCAGAAGAACGGGCCGATTGCGGCGAACACAAAGATAAATCCGAGCACCCACATGGAGACCACCGCTGCCTTGTTGCGGAACAGTCGGGCTTTTGCGTCATCCCAGAGCGATCGACCGCCCTGGATCGCGGTTTCAACAGCTTCCTTGCGCCCGGTAAGGTCCATCGTATCAGTCATACTTCACCTTCGGATCGAGGAGGGCATAAAGAATGTCGGCGACAAGATTGAACAGAACAATCAGGGTCGCGTAGATAATCAGCGCGCCCATGACCAGCGTATAGTCGCGGTTGATCGCGCCATCGACAAAATAGGATCCCATGCCTGGCAGGCCGAAAATGCGCTCAATCACCAGCGACCCGGTCATCACGCGCGCCATGGCAGGGCCGACATATGAAACCAGTGGCAGAATGGCAGACGGTAGCGCGTGCTTGAGAACAACATCGCGCTCGCTGAGGCCCTTGGCCCGAGCGGTTCGGATATGCCCGGCGCGCATCGTCTCAATCACACTGGCCCGCATCAGACGCGAAATGATCGCAATTTGCGGCAGCGCCAGCGTGATCACAGGCAGCGTCATATTGTGGAGGGTCATGCCGATATTCGGATAGGTGCCGAGACCGCCGACGGCGAACACGCCAAAGGTCAGCGCAAAGATCAGGATCAGGACGGGGCCAGTGACAAAAGTTGGGATCGAAATGCCGGCCATGGCAAAGCCCATAACCGAGTAATCACCGGCGGTATTTTGGCGCAGACCGGCAAATATGCCCATGGCGGTGCCGACGATAATCGCCAGCGTGATCGACAGAAAGCCAATCGCGAGGCTGATTGGTAGGCCATCTGCGATCAGGTCATTCACGCTTTTGCCGAGCGTCTTCATGCTTGGCCCGAAATCCAGGTGCGCGACGCCCCAGAGATAATCGGTATATTGTTGCCAAAGCGGTTTATCGAGCCCGAATTTCGCGTTCAGTGCGGCTTCGGTCGCCGCATTTAGCTTACGTTCGCCGTCAAACGGACCACCCGGCGCCATGCGCATCATGAAGAAGGCAACTGTGATAATGACAAGCAATGTCGGGATCGCGATGAGCAGACGCCGTCCGGTATATGCCCAAGGAATGCGAGAGACGATACGCTGTAGGCCTGACACCAGTTCGAGGCTCCCGAGAATGTGTGTAATTGAATCAACGCTAAGGGCTTGGCAGCCCCGACAACTGTTCTTACGTTCACTCCCATAGGGCTAAAGTCAACGCCCATCTACACTGGAGTCGTTACATGCTTGATTTACGCAAAGTCTCAGATGGATTTGCAGTTGCTCCGCAAATCGATGAGGCGGATGTACAGGCGATTGCGGATGCGGGTTACAAAACGCTGATCGCCAATCGTCCGGACGGCGAAGGCGGCATTGATCAGCCGCGCATGGGCGCGATTCGGGCGCAGGCTGAGGCTTTGGGCCTGACATTTGTGGCGATTCCCTTCTCCGGCGCGCCAACCCCGGATATTCTGGAGCGATTTGGCGCCGCACTCTCTGAGGCGCCGACTCCAATTCTGGCCTATTGCCGCACCGGGACCCGATCGATCAGTGCCTGGGCTCTGAGCCATGGTGGGCAGGGTATGGGCGATGAAATCGTCGATGCTGCAGCAGGTGCAGGCTATGACCTATCTGCACTACGACCACTGTTGTAACATAAGCGCGAAACATTTGTGAGCATTTATTCACTTCCAGTGTCGGAAAGAGGTTGCTAGCTAGAGTTAGGCATGCGATCCAGCAGATCATGCCGCTGCGAAGGCTGTGAGGAGTAAAGTATGTCACGAAACTGGCTGACAGACTTTAAATACGAAGATGGCGCGTGGCTGGTCAAAAAGACCGGACACAGGGTCCCTGCGACGCGTGAGTTGACCAATGATGTCTTCACCTGGCTAACATTCTATACGCTGGCGCAATCCTGGCGGTCCTGGCGGCGAGTTTCCGGCCATAAACGCCCGACGATCGCATTCTATCCTGAAAAACCGCGGCCATGGTATTTCATCTGGCCCGTCATGCATGCGTCAGGCGCAAAACTGATTTCTGACCCCAGCATTGCCGATATTGTATTTCAGTTCGATGATGCGACCGAAACCGACCATAAGCCACCTGTGACCAAACCGGGCGCGAAACTGGTCAATTTTGGCTGCAAAGACATTTCCAAATCGAATGTCGCGGCGGCTTTTGGCCGTGCCGCGGGATATAGTCTGGCTGTCGATCCGCGGACGTTTACTGGGACCATGGTCGAAAAGTCCGAGAAGAATGCTTGCCATGATGGCCGCATCCTCGAAGGCCCGATTGAACCGCTTGAAGACAAAACCTATCAGGTTCTGGTCGATAATGAGATTGAAGGCGGATTGATTGAGGACCTTCGTTGCTGCATTTGCGGCGGCGAGCCTGCAATTGTTTTCCGCAAGCGACGCCCGATTGACCGTCGATTCCTCAATGAAAATGCCGAAGTTTTGCTCGATACGCCGCAAAATTGTTATTCGGAAGATGAAATTCGCGTGATCTCACGATTTGCTGATGAGATCGGTCTGGAATGGGGCGGCGTCGACGTGCTACGCGACAATGCGTCTGGCAAGATTTACATTGTTGACGCGAATAAAACCGATATGGGACCACCGGTTGCTTTGAAGCTTGGGGACAAGTTGAAATCGACCCGCCGTATGGCGAAGGCCTTTGTTGCTGCATTCGCGCCGAAACGTAAGTAGTTTGCCGGGCTTGTGAAATCAGGGCACCTATGTCCACGACAAGATAAGAAGAATCAAAGCAGCAAAACTCCCATGGCTATACCTTTTATACGTGAAATCGAATTCGAATATGGCAAAGTGGAACAAGTCTCTCCGCTGATCCGCCGCGTTATTGCAAACAATCCCGGACCTTTCACTTTTGTGGGTACCGGCGTCTATATTATCGGGCATGGCGAAGTCGCAGTGATTGATCCTGGTCCGCATGATGAGGTTCATTTCGAAGCTCTGAAAGCTGCGCTCAAAGGCGAGACCGTCAAATATGTGCTTGTGACGCACGGCCATTCTGATCATTCACCGCTGGCCAAGCCCTTAGCGGAGTGGGCGGGTTGCAAAGTCTACGCAAAAGGCTGCGGCGAACCAACCGCCAAGGGTGAACTCGGCAGCGAGGATGATGCTGGATTCTCACCCGATGAGTGCGCCTGTGATGGTGATCTGTTCGAAGGCCCAGGTTGGACGATTGAGACGATCGAAACGCCGGGCCACACCACCAATCACCTCTGTTTCGCTTTGAAAGAAGAGAATGCTTGTCTGTCAGGCGATCACATCATGGGCTGGTCAACGACCATCGTTGCGCCACCAGACGGCAATATGGCGGACTATTTCGACAGCCTCGACAAGATTGAAGATCGGGATTTCGATATTCTGTGGCCCACTCATGGCTCACCGATAGAAGGCAAGGCCTTCGTCAAAGAGTTCATCCAGGCCTATCGCCAACATCGGCAGGACCGCGAAGACGGTGTCATCGCGCAAATGAAAGCCGGCGAGACATCGATCCCGGAAATGGTCAAGACCATGTATGTCGGGCTTGAGGAGCGTTTGTTCCCGGCCGCTTGCATGAGCCTGCTCGGGCATATGTTCAAGCTGATCGAAGACGGGCGCGTCACAGCCAGCGACGCGCACCCGGTGGTTCAGAGCGAATTCCGTCTGACCAAAGTCGACGCTTAAGGAACCCGGCGCCCTTCCGCGCGGTCTTCCATCTCGATCATCAAGCCATAGACGCGGGTCGAATTGGCGCCGAGGTCTGACAGGCCGACGCGGCTGGTCGAGCGAATATCAAGCGCTGTCGCGCCCTCAACTGGCCGGATACGAACCGCGATGTCATCCTTAAACCCAAACCAGCCCGAGGTGGCTGTCGCTTCGACTTGGATTTCAGCGCTATCATCGGCCGATGCCGGTGCGGCGCTGACAATGTCCCAGCCCTTTTTCTTCATGATGCCTTCGGCAACAGACGCAACGGCTGCGGGTGGCGCAGAGAAATAGATGGTTTCCATATTCGGATAGACCGTGCCTTTTCCGGCTTCTTTGGCTTCGGCTTCTTCCTGGATTTCAGACACCAGACGACCCGACGTCCCAGGCCAGCGTTCTTCGGCATAATCCGGCACAGTCGGCGCATCCAGAACCGGGTTGGTTTCGCCGTCTGCTGCGCGTGCGGCCATTAGTGTTTCGCTGAATGCAATCGGCGAAGACCAATCTGTTTGAATGTCGTGTAGTGGCGGCAGCGCCGATGCCTGACCGCCCATGCCGACGAGCCGAAGCATGCAGAATGCCGCCAGCAAAGTTGCAGCGAGGGCGAGGATAAACGCCTGCTTTCGGGGGGCTTTGATCAATGAAATAATTTGCGCAACAATTGCCAATCCGAGCGCGAATAGAGCGATGGCGGGTCCGATGCCAATCGTCATTTGACCCAAACCAACTTGCCAGGGCCAGAGCCCGAACTTGGTCCCGAGCGCCGCAACGGCGAACCATAGAACGGTGAATATGGAGACCGCCAGCGCAAACACGGCGACTTTCATTCGCCATCCGGCTTTTGGGGTTTCAATCGCTTCGCTCATGGGTGGCCTCCTCTATCCCGTTCAGCGCGAGATAGACCATTCTGAGCAACAAGGAAATCTTTTGCGCAGCGAAAGGGTTACGGCAAATCTGCCGCTTCCCCGAAACCTGTATATTCATACGGCTCGACGCCCAGGGCGTTCACAGCATCTTCATACAGAATCCAGGCGCGGGTCTTTTCGGCATCATCGCATGTGACCAGTACCCATTCCTGATCGTCAGGGCCCTTTTGAAACTCCGTGCTTTCAGGCAGATCGGATTCATTCAGCTCATATTGAACGCCATCTTTTTCAGCGATGAAATAGCCCTCCGCGAGATAGCTTTTATAGACCATCTGGTCGCCGGACTTTAGTGCCAATTGCTCAGCCCCGTCGCCAACAAAGACTTCAACACTGGTATCTTCCATGATGGTGAATGTCGTCGGATAAACCATGGCGACAAAGTCGAGATCGTCTGCCTCACGCCGCGCGCCATTCCACGGGCTGTAGGTCGCCTTGTCGGGTAGACCGCAATAAATCGGCGGATAAACCTTATAGGTGATGGTTTCATGGCCCATCACGGTGACGCCTTCCTGAGTTACGGAAAACGCATTCGGGTATTCGCCAGACCAGAAAGGTTGGAGTTCCCACCCCTCCGGATAACCGATCGTCTCGATGCCATTGCTGTCATTAGGCTCTGCATCTTCCGATGCCGCGTCGGGCTCATCCACGGTTGGGACCTCAATTGGTGCCCCCGTATCAGGCGTGGGGGTTGGGTCCGCTGCGTCTTGCGACGACGGATTACACGCCGTTATCAATAGTCCAGCAGTCGCAGCTGCTATGGTGAAACGGATCATATCTACCTCCATCAGTCCCCGCACCCTCGTGCGCGGACTCTACTGTCTCTGTCAAATGTGGCGGCAATGGCTTGGCTTTTGGGGCGTTTTCGTGTGGAAGGGTCGCTTCAATTTATCTAAGGCATGGCCATGACCAAACCTGTTGTCCGTTTCGCTCCGTCTCCGACGGGTAATCTGCATGTCGGTAATGTCCGGACAGCCTTGATCAATTGGCTGTTCGCCAAAGGGCAGGGCGGGACATTCATCCTGCGCATCGATGACACGGATCTCGAACGCTCCACAGCGGCCTATGAGCAGGGGATCAAGGACGACCTGACCTGGCTCGGTCTGACCTGGGGCGACACGTTCAAACAATCCGAGCGGTTCGACCAATATGATGCAGCGGCCAAGAAGCTGCGCGATGCGGGCTTGCTCTATGCTTGTTACGAAACCGCGGATGAGCTCGACCGCCAACGCAAATTGCAACGCGCCCGCGGAAAGCCGCCAATTTATAATCGCGCCGGGCTCGAGCTCACCGATGCAGAAAAAGCCGCATTCGAAGCCGAAGGTCGCAAACCACATTGGCGCTTCAAGCTGAGCGGCGAACGGATTGTCTGGAATGATCTGGTTCGCGGAGAGCAGGCAATTGATACGAGCAGCCTTTCGGACCCAGTCTTGATTCGCGCTGACGGGTCTTATCTGTACACGCTGCCAAGCTGTGTCGATGATATCGAAGCCGGGATCACACATGTTGTGCGCGGTGAAGATCACGTGACAAATTCCGGGGCCCAGATCGAAATCTTCAAAGCGCTTGGCGGTACCGCGCCGGATATGGCGCATACACCGCTTCTGGTGGGCGCGGATGGCTCCAGTCTGTCCAAGCGACTTGGTTCGCTCGGGATGGGTGAATTGCGCAAGCAAGGCATTGAGCCGTTGGCGATTTGCTCTTTGCTGGGCAAGCTCGGCACCAGCGACAATGTCGAAATCCGCGAGTCGCTCGATCAGCTGGCTGAAGAATTTGACTTCGCCAAGATTGGCCGCTCACCGGCGCGCTTTGATGAGGCTGATTTGCAGAATCTCAACGCAGCGCTGACGCATTCGATGACGTTTGAGGCGGCGAAAGCGCGCCTGCAGGCGATTGACCCCAACGCGGCGAATGAGACCTTCTGGACCCTTGTGCGCGAAAATTGTGTGACCGTCGAAGATGCCGCGCGTTTTGTGCCCGTCGCGTTTGGCGAGATTTCGCCGCTGGTGGATGCCGAGGATGCAGACTTCATCATTGAGGCTGCGCGCTTGTTGCCGGACGGCGAGATGACATCAGAAAGCTGGGGCGTCTGGACGTCGGCCTTAAAAGCCGAAACCGGCCGCAAAGGCAAAGGCCTGTTCATGCCGCTTCGCAAAGCGTTGACGGGTATGGAGCGCGGCCCAAGCGTCGGCGATATGCTGGTCCTGATGGGGCGTGAGCGAGCTCTTGCGCGCCTCGCCTAAACCTCTGAACGGCGCTTCGCGCAGGCGAACGGATCGTTGTGATGGGTGATCTCGATCCAAATGACTGGGACGCTTTTGAAGATGCGCTCAGCACGATATTGGGCGCCGCGATCGAGAAATTGCGAACCGCAGATGAAGGCCGTGTCTGGACCCCGCCGCCAGAGGCACTGAAACAAAAGCTCATTGAGCCAATCCCCGCAGCGGGGGTGCCCCTGGAGGCGCTGACGCAACGATTGGTCGAGCTGTTGCCTTACGGAGTCGGCAACACCCATCCGCGCTTTTTTGGTTGGGTACATGGCGCCGGGGCGCCGGGAAACCTGCTCGCGGAAATTGTCGGTGCAGCGATGAACGCCAATTGCGGCGGCCGGGACCATATCGCCATCTATATCGAACGCCAGGTTATCGCGTGGTGCAAATCCTTGTTCGCTCTGCCTGATAATTCGAGCGGTCTGATCGTTTCGGGAACCTCTATGGCAACTATCGTTGCCGCGAAAACGGCGCGCGATGCTGCCCTGGACTATGCCAGCCGAACGCGCGGCGTTGGTCAGGCGAAACTGACCGGATATGTCTCAGCCGAGGCGCATAGCTGTTTGGCCCGCGCGTTCGATATGATTGGCCTCGGCACGGACGCGCTGCGGATTGTTCCGGTCAACGCGGCGTTTCAAATCGAAATGCAAGCGCTCGCCGATCAGGTGCGCAGCGATCGGGAGAGCGGCTACCAGCCTTTCTTTGTCGCGGGGACCGCCGGCACTGTGAATACCGGCGCGATTGATGACCTGACGGGCCTCGCGAAACTGGCAGAGACAGAGAAACTATGGTTCCACGTCGATGGCGCGTTTGGTGCCTGTGCTATGACCAGTGCTGAAATTGCGTCGCGCCTTGAGGGTATTGAGCAGGCCGACTCGATTGCATTTGATTTGCACAAATGGATGCATGTGAATTATGCTGCCGGCTGCGTTCTGATCCGGGACGGCGCCTTGCATCGCCGCGCCTTTGCGAACCGTCCGGACTATCTTGCCGCAGATGGTGAAGCACTTGCCGGCGGCGAGCCATGGCCGGTAGATTTCGGTCCGGATTTGTCGCGCGGCTTCAATGCCTTGAAAGTCTGGGCGCATCTGCTTGAGCACGGAACAGACAAAATCGGCTGTTCTATATCAAATAATTGCCAGCAAGCGGCGTATCTCGGCGCCCGCGTCGATGCGCATCCTGATTTTGAGCTCTTGGCTCCAGTCTCGCTGAATATTTGCTGCTTCAGATATTTCCGTTCCGGTCTTTCGGACGCAGATCTTGATGATCGCAATGCGCAGATGGTCGCGCGCCTGCAGTTGGACGGCATTGCGGCACCTTCGACGACCCGTATTGGTGGGCGTCTGGCGATCCGTGTAAACATCACCAATCACCGCACGCAGCGGGAGGATCTCGATATCCTGTTGGCAGCACTAGACCGCTACATCGTAGAAACCGCCTGACCTGCAGGCTCTAGAACCCGAAGCCCAAATCTGGCCAGGCGCCGCCGATTCCTCCGCTCTTCGCCATCCGGCTCATTTCGCCCATGACGCGTTTCTTTGTATCTTGCGGCAGACTTTGCACACCAGCGATAATTTCGTTGGAGAGATCACACATATTCAGAGTCGCCATGGCCCGTTTCTGGTCCGCGGGAGGCATGGATCGAATCCGCATTGCATTGGCGATTTTCGAGCTCGACATCATTCGCATCATCAATGCCTGAAATTCTTCTTCATCTTTGGGGTTCAGCCGACCATAATTGTTCTGTGACGTGCGCCCATCTTCGATGCCTTCGAGCAGGACGTGGTTGAGTTCCAATCCGAACTTGTAGATCGCTGAGTCATATTTGAATATTTCGAGAAACTCCGTCAGCGCGTCGTTCGATCCGCTCGCCGTCAGCGATTCATAATGCGCGATGCGGCAATATTTCGGCGCATGATTGGAGAGCCGGGCAAGGCCGGTTTTGGTCACGTTGAGGGTCTTGTCGAAATATTTCACGTCCGCTTTGAAAAAGACCCCATAATCGTTGTCGAGATCATCCCCGATGGCGCCCAATACGAGCATTGCCAGCTCATCCTTGTCGGCGCCGGCAGTGATCGCTGCTTCGGCTTGTTGATGCAGCGCCTGCGAGGCTGCAGGCTCTACGCGCTGCAGGATCGCAAGATAAGCGACCGTTTCTGGATCATTCAACGCCATAGCGAGTGGTGTTGCGCTGACAGATTGCTGCGACGTGACGGATTTCGAGCCAGATGGCCACATTACGATGACGATGAACAGAAAAGCCGCAAGCGCAATGACTGCCCCGACGATCATGTTTTCAGAAAGGATGCCAGCTGGTTTTGTAGAATATCTAATCATAGCTGAATATATAAGTGCTCTACTTGTTTGCAGAGTCTCAGTATTCGTCATAAAATATTATGTAATCGTGAAAATATTCTTTCAATAATGCCTTCTTGCTTCGCGCGGAATGCCTATTCGCCAAGCTTGACGACGCGGTCTGAGAGGGCCTGGATTGCCGCTTCAGGGGTTTGCTCATGTACAAGTGCGGCGCGGAACACTTCCGGCGTGAACTTGCCATCGATTATGTGATCCATGAGCTCAAAGAATGGCGCCCAAAAGCCGTCTTCATCCAGGAATGCCATTGGTTTTGCATGTAGCCCCAGACGCGCCCAGCTGAGCATTTCAACCGCTTCTTCGAGCGTACCAATGCCGCCCGGCAGGACGATAAAGGCATCGCTTTCGTCGAACATACGCTGTTTGCGAGTATGCATGTCATCGACAATCTCATGCGGGACGTCTTCGAAAATGCGTTCTTTCTGCAGCAGGAAACGCGGCATGATGCCGAGTACATCGCCGCCATCAGAATGCGCCGCGCTGGCACACGCGCCCATCAGGCCGACGCCGCCGCCGCCATAGACCAGACGGATATCGCGTTGTGCCAGTGTCCGACCAAGGTCCTGAGCCAGGCGCAAATATTCTGGCTTCACGTCATTCGACGAGCCGCAATACACACAAATAGATTTCAAATCGCCCATAAGTTCTGCCTCTGAATCAAACCGTTGAAGCCTTAAATGATGTTTCTTGCAAAAACCACAACAAAGCGCGGCAGGTACAGATTTCGTGGCATCAGGTGGCTCGGGAAGAGGGGGTGTGACTTAATTGCGACTGATTGTCATTTCCACCTTAGTTGCGATTGATTTTCATTTACGACTGAAATAGACCCGCTCCGTACAGAGTTCAAAGGATCCACTCGTAAATGTCTCGTTTTTCCTCCCGCCTGCTTGCCACCGCCGCCCTCTCAATTGTTCTGGTAAGCCAGGTCGCAGCCGCACAGGACGCGGATGCCGCTGCCGCTGATAGCGAATATGTCCAGGATGCTGTGATTGTTGTTGGTCAGTATCTCTATGCTGACCAGGTCAATGCGCTGAAGACGCCAACACCAATTATCGACGTTCCACAAAGCTTGACGATCATTACGGCAGATCAAATTCTTGATCGCGGGTTTGATCGTGTCTCTGACATTATCAATTATGTCCCTGGCGTGAGTGCGTCGCAGGGCGAGGGTCATCGTGACGCCATTGTTTTCCGCGGCGTGCGCTCGACGGCTGACTTTTTCGTAGATGGCGTTCGTGACGACGTTCAGTATTACCGCCCCTTCTACAATCTCGAGCAGGTCGAGATCCTGCGCGGCCCGAATGCTTTGCTGTTCGGTCGCGGTGGCACCGGAGGTGTGTTGAACCGGGTGACCAAGAAGGCCCAAATTGGCGAGTCGTTCACGGGTTATTCTGTTAGCGCTGATACATTTGGCGCGTTCGGTGGTCAGATCGATAGCAATTTCGAGATCAGCGACAAGGCCGGATTTCGCATCAATGCTTATTATGAGAGCATGGAAAACCACCGCGACTTCTTCGATGGTGACAATTATGGCCTGAACCCGACCGCACGGTTCGAGTTGAGCCCAGCAACAACGCTGGATCTTTCCTATGAGTATGCAAATCACGAGCGTTTCATTGATCGTGGTATTCCGACAGGCACCGATGGCCGTCCGGTTGAGGCCTTTGAAGACATCGTCTTTGGAGATCCAGATTTGAACACAGCTGAATTTGAAGCGCATATCTTGCGGGCAAATTTGCAGCATGAATTCGCGGATAATCTGAAAGGCAATTTCACGGTCGCGTATGGCGATTATGACAAGCTGTATCAGAACTTCTACGCGTCAGGATACAATCAAGCCGCCACGCCAGACCGCGTGACCCTGGATGGTTATGTCGACACCACACAACGCCAGCGTCTCACACTGGCCGGTAATCTGGTGAGCGAGTTTGCGACAGGAGCGATCGGGCATACATTGATTGTTGGGGCAGAATATCTCGACACCAGCAATGATAATGATCGTTTTAATGCGCGTTGGTCATCCAATGGCTTCACAGATGACAATGATACATTCATCGTCACGCGCCCGCTAAACCTGCGCGGTGGCACGGGTATCAACGCTGACGGCGTTGCGACGACAAATGATTTCTTGGCGGCCGGCTCCTTGAATGACCGGAATGAAGGCAATATCGAAGTCTTCTCGCTGTTCATTCAGGACCAGATCGAAATCAATCAATATTTCGACATCGTTCTCGGCGGTCGTTTTGACAGCTTCGAGCAGAGCACAACCAATCTGATCGACCCCACCGCGCCGGTCACCGCCAGCCGTACAGACGAAGAATTCTCTCCCCGGTTTGGCGCGATCTATAAGCCGATGGAGAATGTTTCGATCTATGCCAGTTATAGCGAAGCCTTCCTGCCAACATCTGGTGAGCAATTTGCCAGCACTGGCAGCCTTGACCCGGATCAGTTCGAGCAGGCTGAGATTGGTCTGAAATGGGATTTCAATCCCGGCCTTAGCTTCACGGCAGCCTATTTCCAGAACGAGCAGGCAACGGCCGAACGAAATCCTGTGACCGAGGAAGAGTTCGAGGAGCGTGGACTTGAAGTCGATGGCTTTGAGCTGCAATTGCAGGGTCAGGTCACAGAACAGTTTTTCGTCACCGCCGGTTATAGTTATCTTGATGGCGAGACCGACAATGGTCTCGAAATTCCGCGTGAATTGCCGGAAAACATGTTCTCGATCTGGGGCGAGTATAAGATCAATGACAAGATGGGTGTCGGCCTCGGCGCGACATATCAGGATGAGTCGTTCATTACCGATTTCGATATTGGCAGCACAGGACCGCATCCAACTCTGCCATCTTACACCCGGTTTGACGCCTCAGCCTATTACGAAATTTCCGACGATATGCGGGTTCAGCTGAACGTCGAAAACCTCACTGATGAGACCTATTTTCCAACGTCGCACAGCACCCATCAGGTGACCGTCGGCGCACCCTTGAGTGCCAAGATTACCCTCAGTGGCCGGTTCTAGGACGATAAGCCAAATCGAAGCCGCTGGTCCTGGATCAGCGGTTTCTTTCATCAAACCCCCTATGCAGATCTCATAGCTCGCCCCATATGGCGGGCTATGAGTGCTCATACACAAACTGCGGATCCGGATACGATTGAAAGCGCTGATGGCGGCATTGGCGTCTCGATTGGTCGTATTCTGAAACTGCTTGCCCGCCCCGAACTCAGCAAATGGCGTCCGGTCATGGTGCTGGCTATATTGCTAACGCTGGGCGCAGCCGTGCTCGAAGTGATGTTTCCATTATTGATCGGATACGCGATCAACAAATTGGTTGCGAACGAGGCTGGCATCGTTGCAGGCTTCGGACCGGCCGTGTTCTGGTTGGCGGTTGCATTTGGAATTCGGTTTTTGGCCGCGGGGTTGCCGCAACTCAGAGATTGGCTTTTCTCTCCGGTCAGCCAGGACGCACAGCGCGTTGCCTGTGTCGATGCTTTTGGTCATGCGCAAGGCCTGTCATTGGGCTTTCATCAGACCCGGCGAACGGGCGCGTTGAACCGGGTCATCGAGCGCGGCGCTGGCGCGATCGATTACCTCATCCGTTTCCTTGCCTTTAACATCGGGCCTACATTTGTGCGTCTGATTCTTGCGGCGATCGCGTTGGCAGTAGCATTTGATGTAATCCTGTCTTTGATCGCTGTGGTGACTATTGTGATCTACGCCGTCGCGACGATCATGATCACCGAATGGCGGGTGCGCCAGCGGCGGCGGATGAACGAAGCCGATACCCGATTTCGTGGTATCGCCGTGGATATCCTGACAAATTTTGAGACCGTAAAATCGTTTGCGGCAGAGACTCGGGAAACCGGTCGATTCAATGATGCGATGCGCAATTACAATTTGCGCTATGTCGATGCCGTTCGGTCGATGTACGTGCTCAATGGCGCACAAGCATTGGTCATGAATGTCGGCTTATTGTCCGCTTTGGTCATTTCGGCCTTCAATATTTCTGAGGGGAATATGCAGATCGGCGATCTCACCGCTGTGATGATGATGTTCTTGGGTCTCTACGCACCGCTCAATATACTCGGTTGGGCGTGGCGGGAGATTAAGCAAGGCGCTGTTGATCTTGAAAAACTCTACGGCTTGCTCGGCATGAAACCCGAAGTTGCAGACAAGGAAGATGCGAAAGTCCTCACGGCGCCCGCCGGCGACGTCATGTTCGACAATGTCAGTTTCACTCATGATGCCCGCGCAGTCGGCGTCAAGGATGTCAGCTTTGACCTCAAGGCGGGCAAAAAAGTCGCTTTCGTCGGGACCTCCGGCGCCGGCAAGTCAACGCTGTTGAAACTACTCTTCCGCTTCTATGATGTGCAAAGCGGTCGCGTCCTGGTCGATGGCGAGGATGTCCGCGATTTGAGCCAGGAAAGTTTGCGCCAGGCGCTCGGTCTAGTGCCGCAGGATGTTGTGCTCTTCAACGAAACAATTGGCGCCAATATCAGCTACGCCAAACCGGAAGCGACACTTGACGAGTTGCGCGATGCGGCTAGGCGCGCGCAATTGCTCGACTTTATTGAAAGCCTGCCAGATGGCTGGGACACGCGCGTTGGCGAGCGTGGCCTGAAGCTTTCAGGCGGGGAAAAACAACGCGTCGGGATCGCCCGGGTCATTCTCGCCAATCCAGCCATTCTGGTCCTGGATGAAGCGACATCAGCGCTCGACAGCGCCACTGAAGCCGCGGTTCAGGACGCCTTGGACGAAGCCTCGAAAGGACGCACCACATTGATGGTCGCGCACCGCTTGTCGACAGTTCAGAATGCTGACGAGATCGTTGTTCTGAAGGCCGGGCAAGTGATTGAACGCGGCACACATGACGCCCTCTTGGCAGCAGAGGGCGAATATGCCGATATGTGGGCGCGCCAGGCCAAGCGAGATGCGCTGGCTGTGGCCGCGGAATAGGAGACTCAGGCCCAATGTCAGATAAGGATTTCAGTCGAGAGAGCTTCCCATGGCTGCGCGGCGGCTTTGACCTTGAGGGTTATGTCGGGGCGGTGGCAGCTTTGTTGGTGGGAATTCTGCTCGGCTATGTCGTCGGATTTCTGTTTTGGATCGGGTTCATCGCGGCCGTCATCATCCTGTTTGCGACGCGTACAGCCGAGCGCACACCGCCGATGGCTGAAGGTCTGATCGTGTCGCCAACCGACGGCATCGTTGTCTCTGTCAGCGGTGCCAGGCCGCCGGATGAGCTGCGACTTGAAGGCTCTGAGTGGACCCGCGTTCGGGTCTCGATTGGCCCGACCATGACGAACGGCATTCACGCGCCTATGGACGGCGCGATTGACCATATCATCCGCGAAACTGGCGATCCGGCAGCATTCGCGGCAATGAAACCGGACCGACCAGGTCTCGCGGTCGCTTATGTTTCTTTGCAGAGCGGTGAACGCGGCGTTGGTATGCGGTTCGCGACAGGTGGCCTCGGGCCGCGCCTGGAAGTGGTGTCTGAAGCGGGCGACGCGGTGCGCCTCGGCCGAAATATCGGGACGCTGCGACTGGGTGGCTGGTGCGATCTGTATCTTCCGGCCTCGGTTAAAGTTCTGCCGACCCCCGGCCAAACGCTGATTGGGTCAGAAACCATCCTCGGACGGTTTGGTGGCGACGAAATGCAGGCCGCCATGCCAGACGTCGCGCAGGCGAGTGAAGACCTAGAGCCAGACACGCGCATCGAGGCCGAGCCTGTGCTTGATGATGAGGCCGAGCTGACACTGGAAGCTCTGGAAGGCGAACCCGAAGCCCGCAAAGCTGAAGATGAAGATGTCTCTGAAATGTTTGCCCGGCTGCGTAACGAGGCCAAGAAAATGCAGGACGACTGAAAGCTGATTTTGGCGGTTTTCGCAGACTATTCATTGACCATTAAGGCAAGCACGGGCATGTGGCCCGCGTTACAGCGCATTTGCTTGCGCATGGAGAGATCAGCGTGAATCGCATCCAACCCTGATCGGGTTTGGTTTGAGGTTTCTCCTTTAGGCAATTTCCTGAACTAACGCCCTCTTTCACGCGGGTCGTTCCCACTCTTGCTCCATACGGAGCAATTGCGCATGGGCGACGATCGCCTTTGCGCATGCATGATAGAAAGATACTGCGTGACGAAATTCACCGATCTAGGCTTACACAAACTCGTGTTGAAAGCCGTTACAGACGAGGGGTATGAAACCCCGACACCGATTCAATTGCAGTCGATCCCGCATTTGCTGGAAGACCGTGACCTGCTGGGTATTGCCCAAACGGGAACGGGCAAGACTGCCGCCTTCGCTTTGCCGACCCTGAACCGCTTGCTCAAGCATGGTAAGAACCGCAAATCCAAAAGCCCTTATGTTCTGGTTCTGGCACCAACCCGTGAGCTCGCCGGACAAATCGCTGAGAGCTTCCAGACGTATTCCAAATTCATGGATTGCGTCACACAAACTGTGTTTGGTGGGGTCAAGATTAATCGCCAGATCCGGGCGCTCGAAAAAGGTTGTCACGTCCTCGTGGCGACCCCAGGACGTTTGCTCGACTTGATGAATCAGGGGGCCGTTCACTTGCGCGATCTGGAAGTCCTGATCCTCGATGAAGCCGACCAGATGCTCGACATGGGCTTTATCCACGATTTGCGGAAAATCATCGCCAAAGTCCCCGAAGACCGACAAACCTTGCTATTTTCGGCAACGATGCCGAAACTCATCGAAGACATGGCAGGACGCTATTTGAGTGACCCGGTGCGGGTTTCTGTTGCCCCGGAAAGCACGACCGCTGAGCGCGTCACTCAAGGTGTCATCCACGTCGCCAATAGTGACAAATTGCAACTGCTCGGCAAATTGCTCGATGATCCCAAAATGGACCGGGCACTGGTCTTTACGCGCACCAAGCACGGCGCTGACAAAGTCGTTCGCAAGCTGATCGCCAAGGGCTATCCGGCGCTTGCCATTCATGGCAACAAATCACAGCCGCAACGTATGAAAGCGCTGAACGCGTTTAAATCTGGCGAGTGCCGTATTCTGATCGCTACTGACATCGCGGCGCGGGGCATTGATATTGATGGCATTTCGCACGTGATCAATTTCGAAATGCCGAATGTTGCTGAACAATATGTCCACCGCATTGGGCGCACCGCGCGCGCGGGTAAGGACGGAATATCGATCTCTCTGGTCGCCGAAGACGAAGTCTATTACCTGCGCGAGATCGAGAAAATCACCCGCGTTGCGGTTGAAGTTCTGTCTCCGCCAGACGGTTGCGAGGACTTGGTTCTACCGACGCCTGATCCAAGCATTCGCGTGCGCAAGCCAAAAGGGCCATCTCGCCGCTCTGGCAAGCCGCCGCAGCGTGGATCCCGCCGAGATCGCCCGGAAGGCGTCTCGAAAGGAAAGCAGCGCTCACGCAAGCGTCCTGGAAAGAACCAGCGCAACCGCGATCGAGCGAAAGTCTCGAGCTGACCGGCCTTTGTCGACATCTGCATGGGCAGGTGTCGACGCGGTCCTGAGCTGGCTAGTCTTCCGGAACCGAATTCATCCATTTGAACATAGGTTTCAGAGGCACTGCCCAGCCAATTCCGGCGACGGCAAAGAAAATCAGGCTCAGCCATTTCGGTGCGGTGACCAGCATCGAGCCGATTGTGGCGGCGCCCCACACCCACAGTCCGAGGAAGATGAGCAGGACGATGCAGGCGACAATCCGGCGCTGTGATTGCGGCATGAACTGTAATTTCCTTATTCCTGCGACCGTGTGGCCGGTTGCTGTTCGCGTCTGGAGCTTCAAATAGAGCGGATCATGCCTGACGCAACCTCTCCCATCGCCGCACGCTGGATTCAACGCTGGCTCGTTCTCATCGGTCTCATGGTCTATGCCATGATCCTGATTGGTGGGGCGACGCGTTTGACCGATTCAGGCCTGTCGATCACCGAATGGTCGCCAATCAAAGGCGCCTTACCGCCGCTTGGGGAAGCGGCCTGGTTGAGTGAGTTTGAAAAATACAAAACGACCGCCGAGTTCCAACAGCAGAATTACAATATGACGATGTCCGAATTCCAGTTCATTTACTGGTGGGAATGGGGTCATCGTCTGTTTGGGCGATTGATCGGCCTGGTTGCGATTGGTGGGTTTGTCTGGTTTTCGGCGATGCGCTGGCTGTCAAAGACATGGACGCTCCGCTTGCTCGGTCTGATCGCCCTTGGCGGCCTGCAGGGCTTTATTGGCTGGTGGATGGTGTCCAGCGGCGTTGGCGAGACGGACCGCCTCGATGTCGCGTCCTATCGCCTGATGACGCATTTTGGCTTGGCGCTCCTGATCATCGCAATCACTGCCTGGTATTGGCTCGATCTCAGCGAACAGAAATCTCAAAAGGTTACGCCGGCCCTGCGGACGCTAGCTTTATGTCTGTTCGGGCTCACCAGTGTCCAAATGCTGTCTGGCGCGCTGGTCGCAGGGCTGGATGCTGGCCGAAGCTATACTGACTGGCCGCTTATGGCGGGCGAGCTAGTGCCGTCGCATTATTTTGATGCCAATCTCGGCATTCTCAGCCTGTTTGAAGGCCGCGCCGCGACGCAGTTCAATCACCGTCTCGGCGCTTATCTGTTATGGGCGCTCGCGCTGTTTGCTGCGTTTCAAGCGCGCGGGTCGAGCCTGTTCGGAGGTTTTTCGGTCATAGCAGGCCTGATAACGGCGCAAGCCGTATGGGGCATCATCACATTGGTGAATGCCGCGCCGCTGCCCATAGCGCTGGTGCACCAGGGGCTTGGCGTGATTGTGCTGCTGACTTCGATATGGTTGGTCTGGACTACTCGCCCGCAGCAGGCAAAGAATAGCCAAACGGTTGCAGCGTAACCTTGCTCGGATCGATATACGTGACAGTGTGAACGCCATTGGTCGTTTCACCGGCGGTCACAATCACGCCGCCCGGATAGCCGCCGCCTCTTGAATCGCCGACGCCGGCCATATCCACGGGGCGAGGAGGCGGTCGAACGGTAATCCCGTCCAGAACCTGGAAATCAGCCGCTTCACCATTCGCCGTGATCAGCGTGTAGCCCCCAAACTCATCAAGCAGGAATCGATAAGTCTTGTTCCGGTATTTTAGGTCTGCGGCGGCGCGGACCGGATCGGAATAGGCGACGTCTTCCGTATCGGTCAGCACGCATGCCGAGATCGCACTTGCCGCCATGGCCGGTTCGTCGAGAAGCAGGACGAGATTGTCGCCAACTTCAACCAGGCGGCCTAGCTTCAACTCTTGGGGGGCATCTTCGGTCCAGAAGCCGATCCGCATGACGCCGTCACGATCAAAGGTCGGGCCGCCGCTGCACAGGCCGAGGATCGGCTCTGTCGTTCCAGCATCGAGCGGGTAGGGCAGTGGCGCCTCGAGCACCCCGCCGTGTATATAGAGCGATAGAGCGCCCTGATTTGTGATCCCCGGGAAAACCGTGACGGAGGTATCCTGCAGACGCATGAATTGGCCATCAGCGACCCGCGAAACACCCATATCCGCTTTGTCGGTGATCCGTTCGCCTTCCAGATCGAGGAATTGCAGCCCGCCATCGGCGAAAGCAACGGCGACCGTTGAGCCAAGTCCGCCCGCTACACCGATCGATCCAATCGGACTGCCAAGGTCATTTGTTTGCCAAACCGCCGGCAGAACGAGGCCCCCTGGTTCAGTGGATTCAGCCGACTCGACGGGCGGTTCCACGGCTTCAGTTTCGACCGGCTCCTGACCGGGGCTGCAGGCTGTGGCAAGGAAAAGCAGGATCAGCGCGGAAGGCGCGTTGACAAGGCGTTTCGCGGCGCGTAGATGCGGGCGCTTGAACATTATCCAGTAACTCCGAATTGAGAGGCTCCGGCGGAGCAATGAAAACTTATAACGCACCAGCCGACGTTGAGAACAAGTGGATCGTCATCGATGCAACCGATGTCGTCGTTGGTCGTCTTGCTTCCTACGTCGCGAAACGTCTGCGTGGCAAGCACCGCGCTGACTTCACGCCTCACATTGACACAGGTGACTTCGTCGTCGTGATCAATGCTGAGAAAGCCAAATTCACCGGCAACAAGCTGGCTGACAAAGTCTATTATCGCCACACCGGTCACCCGGGCGGCATTAAAGAGACCACTGCTGGCAAGATCATGTCAGGTCGTTTCCCAGAGCGGGCGATCGAGATGGCTGTAAAGCGCATGCTCCCAAAAGAGAGCTCGCTGGCCCGCAAGCAGTATTCAAAACTGCGCGTCTATACTGGCGCTGAGCACCCGCATGAGGCGCAAGCCCCTGAAGCGGTCGACTTTGCTGCCATGAACACCAAGAACACGAAAGTCGCTTAACGATGGCTGAAACTGCACAATCCCTCGAAGACCTCAAAGACGTCACCGAAGGCGAAGGCGCCGCTGTAGAGCTTGCGCCAATTACAGCTGAGCCGAAGATTGACGAGCATGGTCGTTCTTACGGAACGGGCCGCCGTAAATCTGCAACCGCCCGCGTCTGGATCAAACCAGGCACTGGCAAGATCACCATTAACGGCAAAGACCAAGAGCAGTATTTCGCGCGCCCTGTGCTGCGTATGGTGCTTGAGCAGCCGCTTGTTGAAGCGGATCGCCGGACACAATTCGACGTCATCGCGACGGTCAAAGGCTCTGGCCTTTCGGGTCAAGCTGGTGCCGTTCGTCACGGTATTGCCCGCGCTTTGGTGGCTTATGAGCCAGAACTGCGCCGCACACTCAAGCCATTCGGCTTCATGACACGTGACCCACGCGTTGTTGAGCGTAAGAAATATGGCCGTGCGAAAGCGCGTCGTAGCTTCCAGTTCTCCAAGCGCTAAGCGTTACGGTTTATTCGAACACGTGATAAAGGCGCTCCGATGGGGCGCCTTTTTTGCATTTAAAACAGAGGTTTGGTGATGAATGATAAGACGGAACTGAAAGCTGCTGTGCTGGGTGCGTCAGGCTATACAGGTGCTGAGACCGTGCGTTTGCTGGCCGGGCACCCGCGCGTCACAGCGGTGGCTGCAACCGGGCACAGCCTTGCGGGAAAGCCGCTCTCGGAAATCTTCCCGCATCTTGCTGGCGCGACAGACATGCCCGTCGTGAAAGCCGAAGACGTCAATTGGAGCGATATTGATGTTGCGTTTGGATGCCTGCCACACGGCACCAGTCAGGATCTGATCGAAACCTTGCCGGACACCGTTCGCGTCGTTGACTTGTCGGCCGATTATCGCCTTCGCGATGCGGCGCTCTATGCCGACACTTATGGCCGGGAACATCTCAATGCGGATCGGACTGCCAACGTCAAATATGGCTTACCGGAATGGCGCGGCACGCAGTTGCATGGTGAGCAGTTGGTCGCGTGCCCCGGTTGTTATCCGACCGCCAGCCTGCTCGCGCTGTTGCCTGTGATCGGGATAATCGACTCGGACAGCATCATTATAGACGCCAAGTCCGGTGTCTCTGGCGCAGGTCGCGGCCTGAAAGAGGGCAATCTGTTCTCAGAAGCCGCCGAAGGCTTGCATGCTTATGGAGTCGGCACGCACCGCCACGCACCGGAAATTGAGCAGGAGCTTAACCTGCAGGCGGGTCGCAGCGATATTGGCGTCACTTTCACGCCGCACCTTATTCCGATGACGCGCGGCGAGCTTGTCACCTGCCATGTGCGCGGCGACGTCGATCAGATCCAGGCGGCGCTGGTGGCCAAATATGCAGATGCGCCATTTGTCTCAGTCTTGCCGCTCGGCTCACCGCCGCCGGACACACGCCACGTCCGGGGCACGAATAATTGCCGGATTGCCATCTATCCCGACCGGGTTAAAGGCCGGGTAGTGATCATTGCGGTGATTGATAATCTCGTCAAAGGCTCAAGCGGGCAAGCGATCCAGAACCTTAATCTGATGATGGGCTGGGACGAGACGCTCGGTCTTGCGGGCCTGCAAGCACTGTTTCCTTAGACTGGAAGAGCCCATGCCAGTGAACATCCTACCTGTGCGCGCCTGTGACGAGACGATCTGGCGCGAATTATGGACTGGTTATCTGGAATTCTACGAATCTTCGGTCAGCGAAGCGGTCTATCGATCCACATTCGAACGCCTTTTGACGACTGGGCCTTATGAACCTTCCGGACTCATCGCCTGGGATGGCGAAACTGCTCTCGGCCTGGTGCATTTCATGTATCACCGGCATTGCTGGCGGGTTGAAAACGTTTGCTATTTGCAAGACCTGTTCGCGGTGCCAGAAGCTCGCGGAAAGGGTGTCGGTAGAGCGCTAATTGAAGCTGTCTACGCCGAAGCCGACGAGGCCGGGTGTCCCGTCGTGTATTGGAATACCGCTGACGACAATGACACGGCGCGCCTGCTTTACGACCGCATTGCGCGGAAAACGCAATTCATCAAATATCAGCGCTAGACCTGTTCAGCCAACTGGATCTGGCAAAACTTCGTACAAGACGATCAAGTGACCATCAAAGTCGACAAAAGCCTGTTCGACGAAGGTGAAATCGGCGCCGCCTGCGACTTTTGGTTCTGTTATGGTCAGGCCGAGGGCTGAGACTTTCTCAAAAATACCCGGCAGGTCAGTCACACCAATCACCACGGCGCTCATATGCGGATCATCAGACGGATGCGGCAGGTCGAGGCTGGCCAATTCGGTGAGCGCCAGCACGCGCTGTTCGCCAGGCTCGTGCAGTGTCACGCCGCGAATTTGTACCCCGTCCGGAATCTTGAATACCGGATACGAATAGGAATCTTCCGAAGAGGTCGAAATATCCGATGCCGTAAGGCTGAGAATATCGCGATAGATCGTCAATGATCGCGCGAGATCCGAGACCACCAGATTGGGCCGTTTGATGTGCGGATACTCAATCGCGGGGGGCGTACTTGCAGCGACCGGTGCACTGGAAAGGCTGGTACACGCAGATAGGCAGAGGCCAACAAAAAGCGCCATGCAAGCATAAATTGGTTTCATCGAAAATCCCTGTCGTTTTTTGATCAAATCAAATGATATATCATTTGAGCATGCTTGTCATTGAAAACGAGGAATGGTGGTTCGGAGGAGGCTTGAGTTTCCGCATTATCCTGCACTACAGGGGGGGGGCATCCGCCCCGTTGAAGCAGGTCCCGACATTGGTGCCGCGCCCATTCTCAATTCCATTGGGGTCGAGCCGGGGTATAATGTTTGCGAAACTCAGGAGACCAGCCTCCTCCATACTGCTTTGACCGCGATACTGCCTAGAACGTGGTGTGGTGGGCTGGATTTCCAGTAAACGCAGGCTGTTCAAACGCCTATGATCCGTGAGACAGCGTGGAGATCTGACTCACTGCTGACCCGTTCAAAGCCACGACAGTTTTATCCGCGTTAGACCTAAGCAACACGAAAGACCTGTCGCTGCCGTACCTAGTTATGGTCCGTCGGTCGCTCCAAAAGAAAAACCCTCAGCGTTGGGTTTAGCGTTTGCAATTCTACAAATTGCGTTCAACAATTGTCAGCGGAGTGGGACAATAGGAGGACGCCATGGACAATTTGACCCGTCGGAGATGCTTGAGCTACATTTCTGCAACCCCAGCAATTGCCGGACTTGGCTTGGGCGGATGCGCACCGCAGACAGATTCAGAGCCGCCGGTCCGACTTGGTGAAAATGCGCCCGCATCGTCTCCCGATCTGGCAGCAACTTCCAACCTAAGACTGTCAGAGGAAGAGCTTCTTCAAATCCATCTTGACGTAATGGTGGGAGAGCCGAATGGCATGCCACCTTCAGATTCGTTCACTTTTGAAGATCGAGAATTTGACAAGGCCCTGCGAAATCACATTCGATCCGAGCGCGTTTTGCCGGCAATCGCTTCCGGTGCGCTCAAGGCAAGTGAGGTGCCTGACACGGAATCTGCGGATTATGTTCATATTTCTGAATTCGCCTCTGACCAAATATTCGCATTGACGCATGATGTGATGCAATCAATTTTCGCTGCCAATAGCTTTGAACATGCCCTGACCACGGGTCTATCCTCGTTCGCACCCCATCAATCGCGTGTCATCTTCGGGTTGCGCGGATGCGGGATTGTTGATCGAGCGCAGCTGGGGAAACCCCTAAAGACAATTAGCCTCAAAGAGACTAAAATAGATCACCTGAACATGCGCTGTATAATAGGTGTATGGGATCGTCAGAACCAAACCGTTTCTGCGCACGAGGGCTCAACCGCCCCGCACTTGAGTTACATGCAGATTTATCGAGCTTACCTTCATCTAAAGGGAGATATCGTTGTCAATGACGCAGCCATAAGTCCCGAAGACAAGGTAAAGGAAGCAGATCGATCAAAATGGCTATCCAATTGGCGGACAAATCAATTGGGACAAGGCCTGCATCTGATGTCATTTGGCAGTCATGCAGGACGGCCATCTTTGCTGACCCAGCATAGAGACTGGTACGGTCCGGTCCAGCGCGCTCGAAACGACTTGGGTTATCGATATTCCGATTGGGACGTCTCATCAGGCCGGGTTGTCGATAACATTCACCCCGCTTGGTCGTTTGACGGGATAAACTATGCATCCGCCGGCTGTAATTGCATCCATGGCGGCGGCGGGCGCTGGCCGTATTGGGGGCAAATATCAAACTTTCTGCGAGAATTAGCGGGTGAGTCAGATCCTCAAGGCACGTTTGCATACGCGATTGTTACTGGCCGCGAAGCAAGGCTGCACGCCGAAAACCCTGGTGAGCCGAACCTGCGCCGCTTACGGTTTGGATCGAGTGGACCAGACGTTCTGGCCCTTCAAGAAAGCGGCAATCTGTTGGCGGAGGTTGCATCGAATGGACTGTTCGATCGATCGATGCATTATGCCGTTGTGGAGATGCAGCAATTTGACGGCCTTGCCACGGATGGCATTGTTTCGCTGGCCGAAACTTGAGCGCAAAGACAGAGCGCGAAAATGACAGGTACGACTCTCTACATTTCGATAGATGGCGGCGTAAAGGATGGCGATCTCATCTACAATCAGCCATTGAAGCCGGATACTGTGCTGACAATTGGGAGATCGACGCAGGCGGACATCCAGATCCCTTTGGAATACGATGTTGCCGGTCTTGAGCATTGTAGATTGAAATCTACCGCAGACGGAATCGTTCTCGAGCGCCTTCCATTGCAATCCGTTCGCCTCGATCAACAATGGATTGAAGAAGACGACTCCAGCTCAACAAGCTTGCACGCGCTTTTTGAGAAAAAACGCACGCATGATTTGGAGCTGGGCAGCGCATTTCGGGGTGATTCAACGGAGTCGGGGTTTAGCCCGTTCAGGTTGCGACTTGGCTTGTCAAACAGAGTCGTGAAGCCTTCCAACCTTCTACCAACGACGCAAAACTCAGACTCAGCAAAACGCTCTGCTCGATCAAGGTTTCGAACGGTCGTTTCGAATTTTGTATCCCTGGCAACGCTTGCAGGTATCGGGCTGGCTGTATGTCTGAGCGCTCTGACCCTGTTTGGTCAGTTTCAGGACCGATTGCGAGACGTCAGGTTTCAGGATGAGGTTCTGGCCCAGGTTGAAGATATTTCTAACATACGCATCGGACTATCCGCCACGCACGCATCCCCGCCTTGGGTGACCGAAAACGACGACGCGATATGGCTGATCGGCACGCTCAACGAGACAGATACGGCAGATTTTCGAGGCTACGGAACGGCTTGGGTGTATCAGAGCAGTGATCAACGCCCGGTTCTAATCACAAATCGCCATGTCATTGATCAACTTAGCTTTGATTTCTCAGACCCTCGGCGACAGCCCTATATCCGGCGCTCCATTGATGGTGAACCAGTTTCGTTAGCGCTGAATTGGGATTCAGTGACGTTCCATGAACATCACGCCGATCTTGACAATTTCTTCGTCAACAAAGCCAATCTGAAGAAAGCAAACGTTTTTGATCTTGCTGCGATCCAACTCGCAGAAGAATCGAACGATCCGCTTTTGAGCGGTGCCGCGCTCTCGCTCAGCTCCTCTTCAGATACAGAGGTGGGCGACTTTGTTGGTTACATTGGATACCCGTTCGAAAACCTGGGATCGGGCGGGTACCAAGCCAAGAACCCGGTTCCGATTTTCGTGAAAGGCACTGTCGGCAGAGTCACGGATCTGTTCGGTTTGGCAACCGAGGATGAGATACACCGAAACCTTATTCTGGTGGATATCACAGCCATGGGCGGCGCCAGCGGGAGCCCATTATTCAACAGCAGAGGTGAAGTCATTGGGATCATCTCATCCGGGGATGTTCTGCTGATCGATGCATCGAGCATCAATGAGAACCCAAACCCGAGCAATCGAGACTCCGTGCGCGTCCCAATTGGATTTACGAACGCCTACGGCGTCGATCTGGTGAAGGAGCTCGTTGATGCGCCGTCTTCGCTGCCGGATCGCGAACCATACTGGCGACGAACACAAGCGGAAATCGGGGATGAGCTTCAACTCCCAGAAGCGCAGCTTGCACGGTTTCGAGCAAGACTATGTAAACACCGCGAGATAGAAACAAGGACCCTGCCGCCGCAGAACCTTCCCGGTTTGACAGAAGTCTGGCCCGCAATGGCGACCATTCATCTTGATTCAGTCGAGAATTTTCCGACTGGAGATGTTTTGTTTTCGGCGGTCTCGGAGTCCGATAAATCGGTCGGATTAGGTGTGAGCCAGGCGGGCGCTAAAACCCAGGCACCACCATCGGTTGGGATAGAGTCATTTGCTGTTGTGAAAAGTCAGCTCAATAATCCGAAAAACGCTCGGGTTGAGATTAGCGGGTCACCAAATGATACGATCCAGGTCACAATTGACTATTGTTCACCGGAGAACTGAACCATGATTATCGGTGGCGCCAATAACCCGTCCACGTTGAGCGCGGCTCTACAGTCGGGCAATTATGAACCGTTTCTGCGTCTCGAAACCATCTCACTTAGAAGCGGGGAGCTGGAAGACCGACGTCGCGACACGTTGATAAGTGCAATCGCACTTCGCGAACTGGGATATCGAAATAAGTCCGATTGGGCCGCCTCGGAGACGGAAAGTGAAAAACCCAATGCAGCGATGTTTCTAGCCGAGCTGGAGACGTTGTCGCCAGATGGGGTTTTAGATATTCGCGCCAAAATCGAGAGCTGCCGGATTCAGGACCAGAAAACGGCTTATGACGTTTTGTCGGTATTGGAGACCAACCTTCCTGATGGCGGTGCGCAGGATAAGTCGCTTGGCGCCCATTTGCGACTTGCCCGTGGGATCGCCGGGGTCAATGCGCGCAAGCTTGAGACCGCCGTGGCGGATTTTGAGCAAGCCTTGGCGGTTTTTCGAAAGCTTGATGATCGCCGGTCAGTTGCCGAAGTGCAGTTTCAGTACGGCCGTTTCAAAGCTTGGCAAGGGCGCGAAGAGCTTGCGCTGCCTATGCTCCAATCTTCTTTGGAATATTGGGTCGAAACCAACAACCAAGTGATGTCAGCGCACGTTCGATATCAGTTGGCGGACTTGTGGATTGATAGACGCGACTTCCAGCAAGCCATTTCGCTTTTGGAAGGTGTCATCGAAGACTATGCCTCGGTCTCAGTCGCGCCAGGTCAACTTTTACGTGCGAAGCAGAGATTAGGGGACGCGCTGATCGGAGCAGATCATCTCGATGACGCCGAAGCCCTGCTGCAGCAATTGCTCGCGGCAAGTGGATCCGACACGTTTCGTCAGCAGATGATTCTGAAAAATCTGGGCGAAATCGCCCTAATGAGAGCAAAACGCGGTGCAGCAACACTTTCTGCTGATCAATTCTCCAAAGCGAGGCATTTTGTCGAGCAAGCGCTTTCGCTGTTCGGTGATCAGCCCGCTCGGGATGGTTTCGAGCTCCTAACCCTGCGCGGCTTACAAGGTTCTATCGCGGCATTCGACCCAGACAATGATGCTCAACTTCGATTGGCCGGCGTCGACTTAATCGTAAGATCAGCAGTAGGGTTTGCCGACGCCCCACGTGAGAGACCACACGAAATCCGGCTTCGCCTCGCCGCGATCGACGCCTATCTGAGTCTGCTTGATCTCGACCGAAACGATACACTCGGCGAGATCAAGCGAGCCATCACCTTTCAGCTGAACGAACTGCAGCTTGCATCAGGAAAAATCGGGTTGAGCCTAGATGATTCCGAAGCTCAAAGGATTTTGACCGAAGCGCAGCGACTGGTTTCTGTGCCTCGCAGTGGATTAAGCGAACACATCAATTCGGATGTCTCGTTGCTGGATCTGATTGGGCAAGAATTCGCGCTCGATTTGAAATTGGAAATCCTGGCGAGGTTGGCAGAGACGCTTCAAGATCAATATGAAATTGGCCTCGAACCAACGGCATTTCGTCCAAGCCAGGTATTGATAAAGTCAGGTGGACACCCGGTTATTCGAACGAACCCTCAAGGTTCGTCCGCGCGGCGTATTTCTTCAGCTGATCAAGACTTCATGGCGCCGGAGTACTTGGCTGGTCGCGACTTAGTGGTTGAGTCCGATCTTTATGTTATTGGTGCCTTGGCCCTGGAATGGATGGGAGTTTCGCTTCCCAAAAATTCAGGCCCGCGATTCTTGTTGAGGCTGCGTCGCTTATTATCATCACGCCGTCACCCGTCTGACCCAATGTCGACGAAACTTCGTAAACTGGTCAAAGAGTTGATCGACGTAGACCCCAGAAATCGGCCGCGAGACACGTTCTCAGTTGCCGCCCGACTTCGCGCCCATTCAGAGGGGGCGTGAGACCAAAGCATGTTTGAGACTGTCTCTGGAAATGAAGCGCCACACGACAGGAATGCTAATCCGAAACGCAAGCATCCTTGCATTGCGAAACTCGAAGTTGAAGACCGGACAAATGGCTTCTCCGATGGGAACTCCGGCCATATCTGCATCTCAAGAAACTCATCCAAGGGTTCTGTCAGTCTTATGCGAACCCGTGTCCAGAATCGCAGGGTGTAGAGGCAGTCACTCAATCAGGTTCTGGCGTCATTCGGAGAGGGCGGCATTTCTCATCGATATAAACATTGGGCAGTTAAGCCTCGCTTTGCGCTGACAATTCGGCCTCAGGTCGTGGAGAGCCAACCTGAGGCCGCTTTAGCTCATGGCACGGCGTAAGACTAAAAGTCGTAGCGGAGTTCCACACCATAAGTTTGGGGACGGGCTTGGAAGCCGAGATCGAATGGAGCACCCGCGTACTCACTCGGGTTGAAGTCCGCATAATATTCTTCGTCGAGCAAGTTGCGGCCCCACAAAGCCAACGTCCAGCCGTCACCCTCCACGGCTGCGCGAAGAGACAGCAGATTTATCGGGTCGCGGACATCCAAATTGTCAATCTGCCAGTATTTATCGCCCTGATATTCATAGTCAGCGCGGAACACGAGATCGACACCGCTCTTGAGTGGTTGAACATATTGGCCGCCAACATTGAATGTGAGTTCAGTCGTCTTCGGTGTGCTCGCTCCAACCACGCGTCCAATATCAACGCCAGAACTCGTCAGGAATGTCTCCAGCTCAGCGCTCCCAATCGAATTGATTTCGGAATCCGTAAATCCGATACCCGCATACAGCGTCAGATCATCCGTTGCCTGAAACTGTACGTCCGCATCGAAGCCGGAAATATCGACTTCATCGAGGTTGGCAATGATCTGCGAAATTGTGCTGACATCAATGAAGAAAAACTGGAATCCATCGCTTTGCGACATGAATGCTGCGGCATTAAATACGCCGCGCCCATCCGCGAATTCTGATTTAAAGCCAAGCTCATAATTGGTCAGCGTCTCATCATCAAATTGTTCAATCACGACACCCGGCGCGTTGAAACCGCCTGACCTGAAGCCCGTGCTATAGGTTGCGTATCCCATAAAGTCTTCCGTAAAATCATAGCTCAGTGTGACTTTGGGCTGGAAGGAATCAAACGTCTCGCTGCGTTCAGAATCAGCGGTTCCAGGAATGGTTTGACTGCGCTCATCCTCGTCATAACGCCCCCCAACCTGTAACGTGGTGCGTTCATTGAGATCGAATTCAACTTGCCCAAAAAGCGCCCAGGCGGTGTTTTCATTCGCTTCATCACGCGAAATAATGATCACGCCATCATTAAATTGGCTGAATTGTCCATTTTGGTCCAAAAAGCCGCGGGTGAGCAAATCTCTCTTCGTATCGAGATAGTAAGCGCCCCCAAGCCAGCGAAACGCACGATCATCAGGTGAGACAAATCTTAACTCGTGACTGGTCAGCTCGACACCGAGATTCTGTCCCTGTCCCAGTTCTCCAAACGCACCAAATGTGCCCTGTGTGGCATTGGAGAAATCGAGATCAGCGCGGTATTCCTCCTTAATGTCGGTATAGCCGAGAATATAGGTGGCTACGGTGCCGCCTAAAGTCCACTCGGCTTTCGCGGTGAGTTCGGTGATCTTGGCATCGGTGACGCCCGCCAAATTCGCGGTCGGATCGAAGATTTGGTTGGCATCGTTGCCGCTTCGGAAGGTCGGGTTCAGCGAACTGTTGACGATCGTGTCATAACTCGATCCCGCTTCGACCTCATTGTACGCTGCTCTAAGATCCAGTGAAAAATGGTCGGTCGGCGTAAACGCGAGTTTGCCTCGAACGGAGAGGTCCTGATCGACAAAATCGACTTCCTGTCCAAGGAACGCATTGTCAATCAAACCATCTGTTTGATAGTAGCTGGCGGACACGCGATAGAGGAGCTTGTCATCTACAATAGGGCCGCTAACGCCGCCCTGAACACGGTAACCGCCACCATTAGCGGCTTCGCCAACGACAAAGCCTTCCATTTCATTGCGGGGTTGCGCGGTGACGATATTGATCGCCCCGCCAATCGCATTGCGCCCATAGAGCGAGCCTTGCGGACCTTTGAGAACTTCAATCTGCTCGACATCAAAGAGCGGCATTTTGAATTGCTTCTGATTATTCTGCGGTACGCCATCCACGATAATCGCAATCGGGGAGTCAGCATTGTTGATTTGTGTCACCCCGCGCACAACGACGAAACTATTTAGATAGGTGAAAGAGTCATCGAACGTGACATTTGGTGTCAACGCGATGAAGTCCTCTGTTGAACGAATGCCTGCATCCTGGATTGTTTCGGCTGTGAATGCTGTCACCGCATTTGGAACGTCTTGAAGTGATTGCTCTCGGAACTGAGCCGTGACCGTAACAGTGCCGAGTCGTCGATCTTCATCCGTGGTGGCTTCATTGGACGCCTGCGCAAACGTGGTTTGCGGGACAGTCAGCGTCAATCCGGCAGCGCATGCTGTAGCGAGAAGCGTAGATCTAATTTGTTTTCCCATAATCGGGGCCTCCTGATCAATTTCTCTGCCCAATGCCGCTCTTCGGCAATGGGAGTGTCTCAATGGGTGTGTAGTCTTCTTCCAATCCGAAACAGCGAGGATGGACGAATTTCAGGGCTGCCTCTGTGCGCAGAAGTTTTGGCGCCGCTGCGGCGATAACTTTTACGCGCTGACCATAGCGTAGGGCTTCTGTGGGGATGGGCTGGGCTGTTTCGCGATCAATCACAGTGATCAAATCCGGCACAATTGCCAGGACGTCGTCCCCCTGTTTCGCAACCAGGTTCTCATTCTGAAACTTCAAATCCAGGGTACAGCTCGGATCGTGAATCCCTTTGATTTTGCAATGTCCGATGGAAAACCCACCGGTTGTTTCACGCCTGAGATCAACAATCTTGCCATCAAACAGTTGGCGTCCATGTCCGTAAATTTCTGAGTCCGATAAATACTCAACCAGCGCCC